>NZ_JAGYJN010000009.1 GCF_018402035.1 Roseicyclus sp. | reverse complement strand
GCCCGCGCCAAGCGATCATTGATCGACGCGCAATCAAATCTGATCAGCACGCGAGACGTGTTGGTCAGATTTTCATCAATACATTGAAATATATCTATTTTCCATATGCTCGCGGGCCTGTTTGTTTTGTTGACAAGGAAATTGGAACGATCCAATAATTCTGTCAACAGGGCCGGATACTGCGGCCCATGATTCGTGCGCGGGTCACTAAGGGGGAGAGCGAACCATGCGGTGGGGATTGATCGGCGCGAGCAATATCGCGGCAAATCACATGATCGGGGCCATTCGCGCGGCCGGTGGCGATATCCGTTCGGTTCTGAGTTCAGACGCGGATCGCGCCAAAGCTTACGCCGCCGAGCATGGCATCACGCAGGGTCATTACGATCTGGATGCGATGCTGGCCGCCGATGATCTGGATGCTGTCTATATCTCGACCACCAATGAAAAGCACTTCGCCCAAGCCATGGCTGCCATCGCCGCAGGCAAGCATGTGCTGTGCGAAAAGCCCCTTGCCATGACTGTCGCCGACGCCGTCACCATGGTGCGCGCCGCCGATGCGGCGGGCGTTGTCTTTGGCACCAACCACCATCTGCGCAACGCAGGATCGCATCTGGCGATCCGAGACGCGGTCGCGGCCGGGCGCATCGGCCAGGTGCTGTCCGTGCGGGTGTTTCACGCGGTGTACCTGCCGCCTTTCTTGCATGGCTGGCGGCTTGATAATCCCAGCGCGGGTGGCGGGGTGATCCCCGATATTGTCGTCCATGACGCCGACACCGTGCGCTTTCACTTGGGTGAAGACCCGGTGGATGTCGTGGCCATCGACGCCGCATCGGGCCTTGGCCAAGGGGTCGAGGATAGCTGCATGTCGGTCTGGTCCATGCCATCGGGCGCGATGGTCATGGCGCATGAAAGCTTTACCCATGCCTATGCCCAAACGGGGCTTGAACTGCATGGCACCAAGGGGTCGATCATCGCGCGCAACGTGATGACGCAGCGCCCCGTGGGTCAGATCACACTGCGCACAGAGGCGGGCGAGGAAACGATCAGCTTTTCCGATCACAATCTTTACGTCCGCGCGATGGATCATTTCCACGCCGCGATGCGGGGGGAGGGGCGGCCATCGGCCGATGGGATCGACGGGATCAAATCCTTGGCCGTTGCCGCCGCCGTGGCGCAGGCTGCCAAGACCGGCGAGCGCACCGCGGTCGATTACGGCGGGGTGTGATCATGGGCAAACTTGTCACCGCCGCCGAGGCTGTCGCGCGCATTCCCGATGGGGCGGTTGTCACGGTGTCGTCTTCATCGGCGCTGGGCTGTCCTGATGCGGTGCTGAAAGCGTTGGGCGACCGCTTTCGCGCCGAGGGGCATCCGAGGGGCCTTACCACCCTGCACCCGATCGCAGCGGGCGACATGTATGGGGTCAAGGGCGTCGAGCATATCGCGCAAGACGGGCTTTTGTCGCGTGTGATCGCGGGCAGCTATCCGTCGGGGCCATCCAACCTGCCCATGCCCGAGATCTGGCGCATGATCGTCGAGGATCGCATCGCCGCTTATAACGTGCCCTCGGGTATCATGTTCGACATGCACCGCGATGTGGCAGCGCGCCGCCCCGGTGTGTTGACCAAGGTGGGGCTTGAGACCTTCGTCGATCCGTTGCGCGAGGGCTGCGCGATGAACGCGCGCGGTGCTGCCGCGCCGATTGTGCGGCGACAGGAATTTGGCGGGCAGACATGGCTGCATTTCCCCAACATCGTGCCGCAAATCGCCATCATTCGCGCCACCACCGCCGATGAGCGTGGCAACCTGACCTATGAACACGAAGGCGCCTATCTTGGCGGCCTTGATCAGGCGATTGCCGTGCGTAACCATGGCGGGCTGGTGATCGCGCAGGTCAAGCGCATGACCGCCGCCGGGTCTTTGCGCCCTCATGATGTGCATGTGCCGGGCCATCTGGTCGATCTGATCGTTCTGGCCCCCGACCAGAAACAGACGACCGAAACGCAGTATGACCCCGCCATCTCGGGCGAGATCATGCGCCCATGGGACAGTTTCAGCTTTGGTGAACATGGCGTGGAAAAAGTCATCGCGCGCCGCGCCGCGATGGAGTTGAAGCGCGGGCAGACCGCGAACCTTGGCTTTGGCATCTCTGCTATGGTGCCGCGCATTTTGCTGGAAGAAGGGTATGCGCAGGCCGTGACATGGGCCATTGAACAAGGTGCCGTGGGTGGCATGCCGCTGACCGGCTTTGCCTTTGGCTGTGCCTCCAACGCCGATGCCTTTGTCCCTTCGCCCAACCAGTTCAGCTATTTCCAAGGTGGTGGGTTCGACCAGACATTCCTGTCGTTTCTCGAGGTGGATGTGCAGGGCAATGTCAATGTCTCGAAACTGGGCAAGAAGCCTTATCTGACAGCAGGCTGTGGCGGTTTCGTCGACATCACATCGCATGCGAAAAAGATCGTGTTCTCTGGGTTTTTCGAGGCCGGGGCCGATCTGGATCTGTCTGACACCGGCCTGCGCGTCACCAAGCCCGGCAAATTCGCCAAGATGGTGGATCAGGTTGAACATGTGACGTTCTCGGGCGCGCGTGCGGTCGCGCAGGGGCAAGACGTCATCTACGTGACCGAACGCTGCGTGATCCGCTTGACGGCACAGGGGCTTGTCGCGGTCGAAATCATGCCGGGGATGGACCCCGCGCGCGACATCGTGGCGGCCAGCGACGGGCGGGTGCGGGTGGCGGAAAACGCAACTGCGATGCCCTTGTCACTTTTGCGCGATCAGCCGATGGGATGGGCGCCATGAGTGCCGTTCATCTGCAGATCGACGGGCCAATCGCGCAGATCGTGCTGGACAACCCCGCCAAGCTGAATGCCTTTACCCCCGAAATGCTGGCAGCGCTCGAGGCGCATTGCACCACACTGGAGCGCGCGGGCGGCGTATTGGGTGTGATCGTGCGCTCCGAAGGGGATCGCGCCTTTTGCGCGGGCGCTGATATCAAGGCTTGGGCGGGGCTTTCCCCCTTCGATTTCGCGCGTCATTGGGTGCGCGAGGGGCATCGCATCTTTGACCGCTTGGCGCGGTTGTCGAAACCCACCATTGCGGTGATCCACGCCCCGGCCTTTGGCGGTGGGTTGGAACTTGCCGCCGCTTGCGACATCCGGGTGATGGCCCCAAGTGCGACGCTTGCACTGCCCGAGGCGCAGGTGGGTATCGTGCCGGGCTGGTCGGGCACACAGCGATTGGCCCGGCTGATCCCGGAACCGGTGTTGAAAGAAATGGCGCTGTTTGGGCGGCGTTTGGATGCTGCCCGCGCCCACGGCTTGGGCTTTGTGGCCGAGGTTGCTGACGACCCGTTGGCCATGGCCGAAAGCATCGCGGCCCGCCTCGCCCATGCCTCTCCGCGCGCGGTCGAGGTGGCAAAATACCAGATCCACGCCGGCGTTGGCGAAGACCGCGCCGCCATGATCGAGGCGCTGGGCGGCGGCATGATCGGTGCCAGCGCCGATAGGGCCGAAGGCGTTGCGGCCTTTGCCGAGAAACGCAAACCCATATTCCCCGCAAGCTAAGCAGTGCAACGCGCTGCCGTTATTTCGATTGTGCGGATTGGCAAACCGGGTTCTGGTCGGATTATCCAAAAGCGGCGGGGCTTTGCGCCCAAGGTCTGGTGATTGGTCGCAATCTGCGGCGTGGGTCGTATGACAGTGATAAGTGCTCAGACATCCGTTTCAGGCATGAACAGTCGGTTCAGCCGCTCTTGCGGTTCGCCATTCATCCGCCTGAGCAGCATCTCGGCCATGGCGCGGCCCGTGGCGCGCAGATCCTCGAAGACGGTGTCGATACGCGGACGGACATTGTCGAAGATCGGCGAGGCGCGCTTGGCCACGATATCGGCATCCACCCCTTGCACCGCGCCCGTGTCGGTTAGCGCGGCCAGCGCCAAAAGCGCCGTGACCTCGCCCACGCAGACATAGCCATCGGGCGGGTTGGGGGCATGGCGGCGTTGCATCAGCGCGGCTGCAATCGCGGGCGGGGGGCTGTCGAGCGTCACACCGGGGACAATCTCATGATCGATGCCCGCCGTGCGCACCGCCGATAAAAAGCCGTAGCGCAAATGCTGGGTAAAGGTGAACTGATCGCCGGGCAGAACAAGGCTGATCCGGCGTCGCCCCTTGGCGACGAGATGCTGGACTGCTTGGCGCGCAAAAGCCTCATTATCGTAATCGACCCAAGGATGGGGCGTGGTGAATTCGGTGCGCCCGTGGCTGACAAAGGGGAAATCCGCCTCCATCAACAGGCGCACGCGCGGATCAAAAGCCTCTGTCCGGGTGAACAAGATCCCGTCGGCCAGATTGTTGCGCAGAATCGTGCGCACGGGGGCCAGCCGGTCTTCGCCGGGGCTATCGGGCACCACGGTGACGGAATAGCCGGTGCCGGCCAGCACCTCGGTGATGCCGGACAGGAATTCATGGGTGAAGCCCAGAAATTCATGCTGGGTATTGAGCAAAAGGCTGATGACCTGCGTGCGACCCGTGCGCAGGCGGCGCGCGGCGCGATCTGGCACATAGCCCAGCCGATTGGCCGCAGCGGTCACCGTCTCGCGGGTGGTTGCGGCGATTCGCGGATCGCCGGCCAAGGCACGCGACACGGTCGCGACGGCAAAGCCCGTTTCTTGCGACAAGGTGCGCAAGGTCGGCTTCTCGCCTTGGATATCCTCGCCCATCGCTAAATTTCGTCCTTGGGTTGTGGTGAGTGGCATAGTGACCAAGTTTTCAAACGTTTCAATAGTCGAATCTGCAACGAATATTTTTCTGCATCGCAGAAGAATCTTCTGTTTATTGCTGCTTATGCGAAATGCGGTGACATTGAAACTTGCAATTTGGGGTTGACGCGACCCCAATTTATAACGTTTCAATTATCTCAAGCTCGATAAGGGCGATGGTCAATCAGGGAGGAACCGAGACATGACCATGCTGAAAGAACTACATATGACCGCTGCCGTTTTGGCACTGTCGACCACTGCGGTCGCGGCCCAAGAGGTAGAAGTGCTGCATTGGTGGACCTCTGGCGGTGAAGCTGCTGCCGTTGGCACGTTGCGCGACACGCTGGCCGCTGGCGGCGTGAGCTGGCTCGACATGCCCGTGGCCGGTGGTGGCGGCTCTGACGCCATGACCGTTCTGCGCGCCCGCGTCACCGCAGGCGATGCGCCGACCGCCGTGCAGATGCTTGGCTTCTCGATCCAGGATTGGGCGGCTGAGGGCGCGCTTGCTAATCTCGACGCCCTTGCCGCCGAGCAAGGCTGGGCCGCTGTTGTGCCGGCCGCACTTCAGCGCTTTTCGACCTATGATGGCAGCTGGGTTGCCGCACCGGTCAACGTCCACTCGACCAACTGGGTTTGGGCCAACACTGCAATAATGGCAGAGCTTGGCTTGTCGCAGCCCACCAGCTGGGAAGAGTTCGTCGCCGCGATGGAAGCCGCCAAGGCCGCCGGTAAGACCGCGCTCGCTCATGGTGGTCAGGCATGGCAGGAAGCGACCATGTTCGACTCGATGGTGATGGGTGCCGGTGGCCCCGACTTCTATCAGGCCGCGATGGTCGATCTCGACCCCGCCGCGCTGGGTTCGGACACGATGGTCGAGGCCTTCAACCGCATGGCAACGCTGCGCGGCTTTGTCGATGACAACTTCTCGGGCCGCGACTGGAACCTTGCCACCGCGATGGTCATCAATGGCGATGCGCTGTTCCAGATCATGGGTGACTGGGCCAAGGGCGAATTCGTGAACGCGGGCATGACCGCCGGCAACGAGTTCACTTGCTTCCGCGTGCCCGGCACCGAAGGCACCGTGACCTTCAACTCTGACCAGTTCGCGATGTTCAACGTGTCCGACGCGTCTGCCCAGCAGGCCCAGCTTGCCATGGCATCCGCCGTGTTGAGCCCGGAATTCCAAGTGGCGTTCAACCTCGTCAAGGGTTCGGTGCCCGCGCGGACCGATATCCCCTCGGACCAGTTCGACATGTGCGGCCAGATGGGCATGGCACAGCTTGCCGAAGCGGGCGCCAATGGCGGTCTGTTCGGCTCGATGGCACATGGCCATGCCAACCCGCCGTCGGTGCAAAACGCGATGTATGACGTCATCACCGCGCATTTCAACGGTGAGTATGACGCGGCCACCGCTGCCGCCGAACTCGTCACTGCAGTCGAGATCGCGCAGTAGTCCTTGCGCAGATGACCGGCCCCGACACGCGCGGGGCCGGTCTTTTTTCAGGTCCAACCGGACCAAAGCAGCATCTTCAAGACAAAGGGGGGGGCCAATGGCCGCATCGACCGATACGGGCGTTGACCTGCGCACGCGGCTTCAGACATGGCTGCCCAAGCTGGTCTTGGCACCCTCGCTCGCGATCATGCTGGTGTTCGTCTACGGCTTTATCGCCTTCACGATCTACCTCAGCTTTACTGACAGCCGCATGTTGCCCTCGTTCGGCTGGGTCGGCTGGGACAATTACGACCGCCTTTTCCGCATCCGCGAATGGAACACGGCGATCAGCAATCTTGCGGTTTTCGCCACGCTTTACATCGGCATCTCGACCCTGATCGGGCTCAGCCTTGCCATTCTCCTCGATCAGAAAATCCGGGGCGAAGGGGTGCTGCGCCCAATCTTTCTCTACCCGATGGCGCTAAGCTTCATCGTCACCGGCACGGCGTGGAAATGGTTTCTCGATCCCGCCATCGGGCTGGAAAACACCATGCACCTGTGGGGCTGGGAAAGTTTCACCTTCAATTGGATCAAAGACCGCGAAATGGCGATCTATACCGTTGTCATCGCCGCGGTCTGGCAATCTTCGGGCTTTGTCATGGCGATGTTTCTGGCGGGGCTGCGGGGCATCGACAACGAGATCTTGAAGGCCGCCCAGATCGATGGCGCCTCGAACTGGAACCTGTATCGCCGGATCATCTTGCCGCAACTGCGCCCTGCATTCTTGTCGGCCTTCGTCATCCTGAGCCATCTCGCGATCAAATCCTATGATCTGGTCATCGCGCTGACGGGGGGTGGCCCCGGCAATGCCACGGCGCTGCCTGCGACCTTCATGTATTCCTACACCTTCACGCGCAACCAAATGGGCATCGGTGCGGCCTCGGCGGTGATCATGCTGATGACGATTGCCGCGATCATGGTTCCCTATCTTTACGCTGAGTTGAAGGAGAAGAAGTGATGGCTGTCGCCTCCGCCGATACCGCCATTCGCACCTCGCGCATCACGCGGGCCTTCATCTATTTGTTCTTGCTCTTGTTTGCGCTGTTCTACCTGCTGCCCTTCGGGATCATGCTGGTGAACTCGCTGAAACCCTTGTCGGAGATCACCGGCGGCAACATGATCGCCCTGCCGCAGGAATGGACGATTGCGCCATGGCTGTCGGCATGGTCCACCGCCCAAATCGGGGTGGAGCCGACGGGCCTACGCCCTTATTTCATCAATTCGCTGGTCATGGCCGTTCCCGCCGTGGTGCTGTCCACTGTCGTGGGCGCGCTCAACGGCTATGTGCTGACCAAATGGCAATTCCGCGGCTCGACCATCATCTTCGGGCTGTTGCTGTTTTCGTGCTTTATCCCGTTCCAGATCGTCCTGATCCCCATGGCGCGCATTTTGGGGCTTTTGGATATAGCGGGGACGACACCGGGGCTGATCTTAGTGCATTTCGTCTACGGCATTGGCTTTACCACGCTATATTTCCGCAACTATTACGCGGCCTTTCCCACCGAATTGGTGCGGGCGGCCCAGATCGACGGGGCGGGGTTTTTCCAGATTTTCTGGCGCATCATGCTGCCCAGTTCCGGCCCGATCATCGCGGTCAGTTTCATCTGGCAATTCACCAATATCTGGAACGACTTTCTCTTTGGGGCTTCCTTTGCATCGGGCGGTTCAGCACCGATGACGGTGGCGCTCAACAACCTCGTGAACTCCTCCACGGGTGTGCGCGAATACAATGTGCATTTCGCGGGTGCCATCATGGCGGCCGCCCCGACGCTTCTCGTCTATATCGTTGCGGGACGCTATTTCGTGCGCGGCCTCATGGCTGGGAGTGTGAAGGGATGACGCCGAATTTTCGTACGAAAATTCGGGTCCACGATCTTTCGTACGAAAGATCGGCAGCGCGACTTCTGAAAAGGATCTGAGAGATGGGTTTCCTCGACATCGATAACGTCACCAAATCCTATGGCGCGGTCGAAGTGCTGCATAAGGTCGACATCGCGGTGCAAGAGGGCGAATTCCTCGTGCTGGTCGGCCCCTCGGGCTGTGGCAAGTCCACGCTGTTGAACATGATCGCAGGGCTTGAAGGGATTTCCTCGGGCGAGATCCGGATCAAGGATCGCGTGATGAACGGTGTGCATCCCTCGCGCCGCAATATCGCGATGGTGTTCCAGTCTTACGCGCTCTACCCCAATATGACCGTGGGCAAGAATATCACCTTTGGCCTTGAGATGCATGGCACCCCCAAGGACGAGCGTGAGCGCGCGATGAAACAGGTCGCGCAGCTTTTGCAGATCGAGCATCTGCTGGACCGCAAGCCCGGCCAGCTTTCGGGTGGCCAACGCCAGCGCGTCGCCATGGGCCGCGCGCTGGTGCGCAACCCCGATGTCTTCTTGTTTGACGAGCCGCTTTCGAACCTCGATGCCAAGCTGCGCGTCGACATGCGCATCGAGATCAAGAAGCTGCACCAGCGCCTTGGCACCACCATCGTCTATGTGACCCATGACCAGATCGAGGCGATGACGCTATCCACGCGCATCGCGGTGATGTTCGATGGCTATGTCCAGCAGCTTGGGACGCCTAAGGAAATCTATGACAGCCCCGCCAATCTTTTCGTGGCGACCTTTATGGGTAGCCCCGCGATGAATGTGCTGCCCACCCGTTTGATCGAATGCGATGGCGCGCTGCATGCGCTGATCACCGCTGCGGACGCGCAAGAGCATGCCTTGCGGATCGAAAATCCGCCGCCGGCTTACGCCGCCTATAAGGATGCGCAAGTGCTGTTGGGCATCCGCCCCGAGGCGATCACCGACCCCGAAGGGGCTGACCGTAATGCGCGCAATATCCAGCCCTTGACCAATCGCGTGACCGTGACCGAACCTGCGGGGGCCGATACATTTGTCACCATGACGATGTCGGGCAAGGATTGCATCGCGCGGATGCGTGCGGATGCCGATGTGCAGCCCGGGCGTAACTTTGATTTCGCGATCAATATGGACAAGGCGGTCTTGTTCGACCCCAAGACAGAGCAGCGTATCGCCTGACCCTGATATGCCCGCAGCGATATGCTTGCGGGCATGTTTTTATACTGGAATTGGAACGATCCAAAATATATGAATCGCGCGCGGGAGGATCGGGATGGACGACGCCGATATCATCATCGTCGGGTCTGGCATGGGGGGTGCGACGCTGGCTGCGGGCTTGGCGGCCTCGGGGTTGCGGATCTTGATCCTTGAGCGCGGCAAACGGCTTGCCGACAGCCCCGAGGCGCGCGATCCGGTGGCGATCTTTGGCAAGGGGCATTTCCGTCCGCAAGAGACATGGCTGACGCCCGAGGGTGTGCGCTTCAACCCCGGCAATTACGCCTATGTCGGCGGTAATTCGAAATTTTATGGCGCGGTGATGATGCGCTACCGCGAAAGCGACTTTGCCCCGATCCGCCACATGGGCGGCACCACCCAAGGCTGGCCATTTGATTATGGCACGCTTGCGCCATGGTATGACAAGGCCGAGGCCCTTTACCAACTGCGCGGCGCGCTGGGCCATGACCCGACAGAGCCGCCGCATGCTGCACCCTATCCTTTCCCGCCCATCCCGCATGAGCCCGCCATCGCCGATCTGGCGCGGCGGCTGCGGGCGGTCGGGCTGCATCCAGCGCCCTTGCCCTTGGCCGTTGATCTTGACCATTGGCTGGCGCGTGCGGCGACACCTTGGGACGCTTTCCCCGACACGACGGGCGGCAAGCTTGATGCCGAGACGGCGGCCTTGGCCCAAGCGTTGTGCTTTCCCAATGTCCGGCTGCAAACCGGCGTGACCGTGCACAGGCTGGAGTGTGAGGGCGCGCGTATCAGCGCGTTGCAAACCAGCATGGGCCGCTTCAGCGCGCCGCGTATCGTGCTGGCGGCGGGTGCGGTGATGACCGCGGCACTTCTTTTACGGTCGGCGAATGCGGATCATCCGCATGGGCTTGGCAATCGCTCTGATCAATTGGGGCGCAATTTCATGAACCACAACGCCTCGGCGCTTCTGGCGCTTTCGACGCGGCGCAACCGTTCGGTCTATCAAAAGACGCTTCAGATCAATGATTGGTATTTGACCGGTGGGCCGGGGGGCGAACCCTTGGGCAATATCCAGCTTTTGGGCCGCGTCTCGGCCCCGATCCTTGCGGCGCAAACGGGGCTGCTGGCGCCATTGGCGCGGCTCATCGCCCATCACGCCATCGATTTCTACGTTATGTCCGAAGACCTCCCCAACCCGGAAAGTCGCGTCACCCTGCGCGGCGATGACATCGTATTGGATTGGCGGCGCTCGAACTTGGCGGCGCATCAAGCCTTGGTGGCCAAGCTGTCATCAACGCTGCGCCGCGCGGGCTTTCCGCTGATCTTGTCGAAAGCCTTTGATCGGCGCACGCCCTCGCATCAATGCGGGACGGCACGCTTGGGCAAAGACCCGGCAACCAGCGTGACAGACCCCTATGGGCGATGCCATGATCACGCTAACCTATGGATCTGTGACGCATCGCTTTTACCGACCTCGGCGGCGGTGAACCCGTCGCTGACCATTGCGGCGCTGGCGCTCAGGCAAGCGGACCGTATCGCATCGGAGGCGGCATGACAGGCAAGGTGTTGATCACGGGCGGGCAACAAGGCATCGGCCTTGGCATCGCACAGACCCTTCATGGCGCAGGCTGGGATGTGGCGCTTGCCGCTGAATTGCCGCCCGATGCCGAAGCGGTACAGGCGGCTTTGGCCAGTTGCCCCGGCGCACGCTATTTTCAGCATGATCTGAGCGATCTCTCGTCGGTCGCGGCGCTTGTTGCAGCGGTGGGGCCGGTGACGACGCTTGTATCCAATGCCGGCGTGCCTGCGATGCAGCGCGGCGACCTTCTCGAGGTGACGGTAGAGAGTTTCGACCGTTGCATGGATGTGAACCTGCGCGGCGGGTTCTTTCTGGCGCAGGCGGTGGCGCTTGGGATGCTGGAACAACCACCCGAACCCTACCGGTCGATCATCTTCATCACCTCGGTCAGTGCGGCGATGGTCTCGCCCGACCGGGCGGAGTACTGCATCTCCAAAGCCGGGGCTGCGATGATGGCACAGGCCTTTGCCGCCCGGCTTGCGCCCGAGGGGATCGGCGTTTTCGATATCCGTCCCGGTATCATCGCCACACCGATGACCGCCCCCGTCGCCGACCGCTATGACAGTCGCATCGCCGATGGCTTGGTGCCCGCACGCCGCTGGGGCCAGCCCGCCGATATCGCGCAAACAATTCTGCCGCTCGTGCGGGGCGATTTCGCCTTTGCCACGGGTGCCGTCATTCCCGTCGATGGCGGGCTATCCATTCACCGGCTCTGAGGGGATCATGGCCCAAGGTTTCGACTATCTGATCATCGGCGGTGGCAGCGCCGGCTGCGTTTTGGCCGCGCGCCTGTCGGAAGACCCGGCCGTCAATGTCTGCTTGCTTGAGGCGGGCGGGGGCGATCGCAATCCACTTTACCACCTGCCCGCGGGATTTGCGAAAATGACCAAGGGGCTGGGATCATGGGGTTGGCAAACCGTGCCGCAGCGCCACATGCAGGGCAGGGTTTTCAACTATACCCAAGCCAAGGTGATCGGTGGCGGATCAAGCCTGAATGCGCAAATCTACACGCGTGGCAATGCGCAAGATTACGATGAATGGTGTCAGATGGGCTGCGACGGTTGGGGGTATGAGGATGTTCTGCCCTATTTCCGCAAGGCCGAGGATAACGACACTTACGACAACCGCTATCACGGCAAGGGCGGCCCCTTGGGCGTGTCGCAACCCGCAGCCCCCCTCCCGATCTGCGAGGCCTATTTCGAGGCTGCTGCCGCGCTTGGAATTCCGCGCAATCACGATGTGAATGGCGAACAGCAAGATGGCGTCGCCTATTACCAGCTGACCCAGCGCCATGCGCGCCGCTCCTCGGCGGCGATGGCCTATCTCGCGCCGAACTTGGCGCGCGCCAACCTGACCGTAAAGACCGGCGCGCAGGTCCGCCGGATCATGGTTGCGGCTGGCCGCGCCACGGGTGTCGAGCTGATGGATGGCACATGCCTGACCGCCACGACCGAGGTGATCTTGTCTTCGGGTGCGATTGGGTCGCCCCGGCTTTTGCAATTGTCGGGTATCGGCCCTGCAAATCTTCTACAAGAACTTGGCATCCCCGTGGTGCTCGATCAACCGCAGGTGGGCGAGAACCTACAAGACCATCTTGACCTTTACTGCATTAGCGAACTCAGCGGCCCCTATAGCTATGACCGCTACGCCAAACCGCACATGGCGGCCTTGGCCGGGCTGCAATACCTGTTTACCCGCAAGGGGCCGGTCGCCTCATCGCTGTTTGAAACGGGTGGCTTTTGGTATGCTGACCCTGATGCGCGTTCCCCCGATATCCAGTTTCATCTGGGCCTTGGCACCGGGATCGAGAAGGGGGTTGCCGCCATGCCGCAAGGGGGTGTGACGCTGAACTCCTGCTACTTGCGCCCGCGTTCGCGCGGTACCGTCAAGCTGGCGTCAAGCGATCCGACCCAAGCGCCCTTGATCGACCCCAATTATTTGCAAGATCCGCGCGACCGCGAAATGTCGATCCGTGGCCTGAAATTGACGCAAGCGATCATGGCGCAAGCCCCCTTGGCGAAATATGTGCTGGCCGAGCGTTTGCCGGGGCCTGACGTCAAGACGGATCAGGATTATTTCAATTTCATCTGCGCCCATTCCAAGACCTCGCATCACTGCGCTGGCACCTGTCGGATGGGCGTTGATCCGGGCGCGGTGGTTGATCCACGCCTACGCGTGAACGGGATCGCGGGGCTGCGCGTGGTGGATAATGCCATCATGCCAGTGGTGATTTCCTCCAACACCAATGCCGCGGCCATCATGATCGGCGAGAAAGCCGCCGATATGATCCGCGCGGATGCGAGGGGCTGAAGATGCTGCTGCCAAACAATGACGGAACGCTTGCGCCCTATCGCCTGACCGGCGATCCGCTAGTGGCGCGCGCGCCGCGTGTGCGCCTGACCCGCACCGCCTTTGCCGCCGCCCATGTGATCAGCGACCCTTTGGCCGCGCGCAACCCATGGGATAGCCGCCCCGCCGTGGATTGGGCGGCGACGCTGGCCTTTCGCCATGCGCTTTGGGATCAAGGTTTGGGGCTGGCCGAGGCGATGGATACCGCACAGCGCGGCATGGGCGTCGATTGGCGCACGGCGTTGGAGTTGATCCAACGCACGATGGTCGATGCCCGCGCCCATCCGATGCGTCCGCGTGTCGCTTGCGGCGCTGGCACCGATCACCTTGCGCTTGATGCGCTGACCACCACAGATGCGATCATCGCCGCCTACCGCACCCAGATGGAAGCCATCGAGGCGGCGGGGGGCCAAATCATCTTGATGGCGACCCGCGCGCTCCCCGCGATCAAGGCCGGACCCGAGGATTATGCCCGCGTCTATGAGATTCTTATAGAAGAATCTGCGCAGCCTGTAATCCTGCATTGGCTGGGCGATATGTTCGATCCGGCGCTGACCGGCTATTGGGGTGCCAGCGATATCGCAAGCGCCAATCAGGTGGTGCTTGATTTGATCCGTCGTCATTCGGCCAAGATTGATGGCATCAAGATCAGCCTGCTTGACCAAGCCCATGAAGAGGCGTTTCGTGCCCAGCTCCCCCCCGGTGTCCGGCTTTATACCGGGGATGATTTCAACTATGCCGCGCTGATCGCCGGTGACGGGCTGCATCACTCGCATGCGCTTTTGGGCATTTTCGCCGCCATCGCGCCTGCCGCATCGCAAGCGCTTGAGGCATTGGCGATGGGCGATCTTGTCACTTATCATGCGCTTTTGGCCCCGACCGTTCCACTCAGCCGCGAGATTTTCAAACCGCCTACGCGCTACTACAAGGCAGGCATCGCTTTTCTCAGCTGGCTCAACGGCATGCAAAGCCATTTCATCATGCCCGGCGGGCTGCAATCCTCGCGCGAGATTGCCCATTATGGGCAGGTCTATCGCCTTGCCGATCAGGCCCGCCTTCTGGTCCGGCCCGATTTGGCTGAGGAACGGATGCGCAGCCTTCTGGCGTTGCATGGCATCGACGGCTAACAAGGGGGCATGAAACGCCGCCCGACCATTTTGGATGTCGCAGCCCAAGCGGGCGTGTCGAAATCCACCGTCTCGCTCGTGTTGCAGGGCTCGCCACAGGTCAAGCCCGGCACGCGTGCGGCCGTGCAAACGGCCATGGCCGAGATCGGCTATGTTTATAACCGCGCGGCGGCCAATCTGCGTTCGGCCTCGGTTGGGCTGGTGGGGTTGGTGATCAATGATCTGCGCAACCCGTTCTTCACCGAATTTGCCACCACATTGCAAATGACGCTGGCCTCGCATGGCTATGCCACGGTGATCGCAAACGCCGACGAAGACCCCGCGCTTCAGGCAAAGCTTGTGGCCTCGATGATCGAACATGGGGTGGCCGCCTTGGTCATCTCGCCGGTTTATGGCGAGGGCAGCGAGACCTTCGATCAATTGGCGCGCAGCGGCTTGCCGGTGTGTCAGGTGTTGCGCAAGGCTGACGAGCGGACCGAACTTTTCCCCTTTGCCAGTTTCGATTATGCGGCGGGCAGTGTCGCGGCCACGCGCCACTTGATCGATCAAGGCGCGCGCAACATCGCCTTTGTCGGTGGTCTGCCCGGTCGGGCCATCACGCGCGAGCGGAAATCAGGCTGGCGCGAGGTGCTGCGCGAGGCAGGCCTCGCCGAGGTGGCGCTACATGGAAAATCCACGCGCGGTTTCGGTCTGCAAGCCGCCGATCAACTGATCGCCGAGCATCCGCAGGTCGATGCCGCGATCTGTTTCAACGACCTTGTCGCGCTGGGCCTGATGGCGGGTTTTGCCCGGGCAGGGCGACCCGTGGGGCAGGGGTTCCGCGTCGTGGGTTTCGACGATATCGAAGAGGCCGCGCAAAGCTGGCCGCCGCTTTCCTCGGTTTCATGTGACATCGCGCAATTCGCCCAAGACACCGCCGCGCGGCTTTTGGCATGGATGGTCGACCAAGATCGCCCCGCGCCTGAACTACCCAGCGCCGTGCGCTTGGTCGCGCGTGCCTCTAGCCTTGGGAATGAGACATGAACCCCGATCTGTTGTTGCGCGCGCTCTTTGATCGCGCCGTGGCCGTTGCCGACCCGATGCAAAGCTTGGCCAAAGCCTTGCCGCCCAAACCACCGGGCCGGGTGCTGGTGATCGGTGCGGGCAAGGCCAGCGCGCGCATGGCCGAAGCGGTCGAGGCAGCTTGGGGCCCCTGCGAAGGTTTGGTGATCACGCGCTATGGCTATGGCCGCCCCTGTCAGGGGATCGAGATTGTCGAGGCATCGCATCCCGTGCCCGATCAAGCCGGTGTCACCGCGACGCGGCGCATGCTTGATCTGGTGGGCGGGTGCGGCGCGGATGACTTCATTCTTGCGCTGATCTCGGGCGGTGGCTCGGCTCTGCTTTGCGCACCTGCGGCTGGTATTTCGCTGGATGAAAAACAGGCTTTGACCGGGGCGCTTTTGGCCTCGGGTGCGCCGATTGGCGAGATCAACGGCATCCGCAAGGAAATCTCGGCGGTCAAGGGTGGGCGGCTGGCCGCGGCCGCATATCCGGCGCGGATGCTGGCGCTGATGATCTCGGATGTGCCGGGTGATGATCCGGGCGATATCGCCTCTGGCCCGACGGTCGGCCATGATGGCAGTGCGGCACGCGCGCTGTCGGCCCTGGCGCGTTGGGGCGTGACACCGCCCGCTGCGATCAAGGCTTATCTTGCGGCGGGGGGTGACCCGCTGCGCCCCGATGATCCGCGCCTGTCGCGTGTCGAGAATGTAATCTATGCTGCGCCCGCCCAATCGCTAGAGGCTGCCGCCGCACTGGCCCGCGCGCATGGCTTTGCTGTCGATATCCTTGGCGATGCGATCGAGGGTGAGGCGCGCGATGTCGCGGGACAACACGCCAAGCTGGCACTGGCCGCCAAGGGGCCGCGCGTCATCTTGTCGGGGGGAGAGTTGACCGTGACGCGCCGTGGCGACGGCATCGGCGGGCCGAATGCTGAATATGCGCTCGCCCTTGCATTGGCGCTGAATGGTGCGGCGGGCATCCATGCGATTGCCTGCGATACCGACGGCGTTGATGGCGCGGCCGAGGTCGCGGGTGCCGTGATCGGCCCCGACACGCTGGCACTGGCGAGATCCGCAGGCGTTAACCCCCAAGACGCCTTGGCGCGCAATGATGCGCATCGCTTTTTCGGAGCGATCGACCGACAGGTGGTGCCGGGGCCGACGCTGACCAATGTGAATGATTTTCGGGCCATTTTGATCGAAGGGTAAGGTGATGCTGCATCATATCGTCTTGATGGAACCCGCAAACGCGCAAGGCTTGGATCAGATCAAGGCCGCCATGCCGATCCTTGCCACCGTCTGCGACCAGCTCGCCGGTGCCACGGGCTTTGCCCATGGTCCCAACCTTGATTTCGAGGGGAAATCGGCCCGCTTCACCTATGGCTTTAGCGTCAGTTTTACCGACCGCGCGGCCCATCTGGCCTATGAGGCCCATCCCGACCATATCCGCGCAGGTGCTATGTTGGTTGCCGCCTGCGCCGGTGGCCATGCGGGAATTTTCGTGGCTGACCTTGCCATCTGATCTGATCGCTGCTGCGCCGTGATGGTGGGTGATCTGCGCCTAGCGCTGCAAAAGCGCCAGCACCTCGGCGCGGCTGGGCATCGCGGCCGCCGTGCCCATCCGCGTCACCGAAATCGCCGCAACAGCGGTCGCGAAATCGAGGGCGGCGTTCAGTTCCAACCCCTGCGCCAAGGCGCAGGCAAATCCGCCGTTGAAGGCATCGCCCGCCCCGGTCGTGTCGCGCACTGGCCCCGCATGAATGGGTGGCACATGGCGCACACCCGTCTGATCGCAGAACAGCGCGCCATTGGCCCCGAGCGTGATGATCGCGCCCTGCCGCACGCCTTGTGCCAAAAGCGCCTTTGCCGCCGCCGTGGCGCTTTCGGTATCGGTCACGGCAATTCCAGTCAGCGCTTCTGCCTCGGTCTCATTGGGGGTCACGAAATCGCATAGCCCCAGCAGATCGGCAGGCAGCGCCGCCGCCGGTGCGGGGTTCAGGATCGTGATCGCCCCACCGGCCCGTGCCATGCGGCAAAACGCATGGGCCACTTCGACAGGCTGTTCCAACTGTGTCATCGCCACCTTGGCCCCCCCGATGATCGCCGCATGGGGGGCAAGATCGGCCAAGGTGATGGCACCGGCCGCGCCCGGGCTGATCAAGATCGCATTTCGCCCGCTGCCCTCTTCGATGAAAATCCCGGCCGCACCTGTCGGATGATCGGGGTCTTGCGTGACCAAGGGGTGAACACCTGCCGCCGCCCAAACCTGCAATCCCATTTGTCCGAATGGGTCCTTGCCGATGCGCGATATGAACCCCACATCGCCGCCTGCCTTTGCTGCGGCCACCGCTTGGTTCGACCCTTTGCCGCCCGGCCCGAGTGTAAAGCCCGTGGCGATCTTGGTCTCGCCCAAGACGGGCAAGCGATCGCAGCGAAAGGCGGCATCGGCGACGAAAACGCCCAAGATGACGATATCATGCGGCAAGGCTTCTCTCCTGCATGGTCCAGTTTGATCCTAGCGGCCCTTGCCTGCGCACGCCAGACGCGGAAGATGGCAGCGGGGGCCGACGCAAGAGGTTTGGATGAATATCGCCCATTGGCTAGAACGGACCGCCCGTGTCGCGGGTGCGCGCCCCGCCTTGATGCATGGCGACGATCTGTTGGCTGACTACGCGTTGTTTCACGCGCGCGCCGCCGCCCTTGCAACCGCCTTGATCGATCGCGGGCTGGCCAAGGGCGACCGGGTCGCGCTGTGTTCGGCCAATACGCCCGATTACCTTGTCGCGATGTTCGGCGTCTGGATTGCGGGTGCCGCCATCGTGCCGATCAATGCCAAGCTTCATCCAAAAGAGGTCGCCTTTATCCTGCAAGATAGTGGCGCGCGCCATGTCTTTGCCAGCAAGGCGCATCTCCCCGATCTGGCCGATGATACCGCGTTGCCGGTCACAGCGCTCGATGGGCCCGATTTCACCACGATGACCAGCGGCCCACCTGCCCCCATCGTGGCGCGCAAGCTCGATGATCTGGCATGGCTTTTCTACACCTCCGGCACCACGGGGCGACCCAAGGGGGTGCAGATCACCCATGGCATGCTTGCCGCCGCTTCGCTGTGCTACCCGGTCGATGTCGATCCGGTCAGCCAAGACGACGCCGCGCTTTACGCCGCCCCGATGAGCCATGGCGCGGGGCTTTACGCCGCCATCCATGTGCGCATCGGCGCGCGCCATATCGTGCCGCGCTCGGGCGGGTTCGACCCCGATGAAATCCTCGCCCTCTCGGCTGCGCATGGCCCCACATCCATGTTCATGGCACCCACCATGCTGCGCCGCCTGACCGATGCGGCCAAGGTGCGCGGCGCGCGCGGGCAGGGGATCAAGACCATCGTCTATGGTGGCGGCCCGATGTATCGCGCCGATATCGAAGAGGCGGTCAATTGGTTCGGCCCCCGCTTTGTCCAGATTTATGGTCAAGGTGAATGCCCCATGGCGATCACCGCCCTGTCGCGCGCCGATATCGCCGATCGCAGCCACGCGCGCTGGCAACAGCGCCTCGCCTCGGTCGGGCGCGCCCAAAGTGCTGTGACGCTTGCCATCGTCGATGAGACGGGCCAACCCCTTCCCCCCGGCCAAACCGGCGAGATCATGGTGCGCGGCACCCCCGTCATGCCCGGCTATTGGAACAACCCCGACGCCAGCGCCGCCACCTTGCATGATGGCTGGCTGAAAACCGGCGATCTGGGCCATGTTGATGACGACGGCTACCTGACCTTGGTCGACCGCTCCAAGGATGTGATCATCTCGGGCGGCACCAATATCTATCCGCGCGAGATCGAAGAGGTGTTGCTGACCCACCCGTCAATCCACGCCGTGGCGGTCGTGGGTCGCCCCTCGCCCGAATGGGGCGAAGAGGTGGTGGCCTTTATCGTGCCTGCCCCCGGCGCGGCACCCGATCCCGCGATACTCGATGCGCATCTGTTGACCGAACTTGCCCGGTTCAAACGCCCCAAGGCCTATATCCAGATCGCCGATCTGCCGCGCAACAATTATGGCAAGGTGCTCAAGACCACCCTCCGCGACCGCTTGCGCGCAGATTTGCGCTGACGCGCCCAGCCCATCTTTGCTTCACAAATACTCCGGGGGGAGGCCGAAGGCCGGGGGGCAGCGCCCCCCATGCGACCAAGCCGCCCAAGACATTGCCCGATGCATGCAAACCACATCACCATCATTCCACCGCTGCCGCCTTGTTCCAATGCAAAGGGCACTCTACATCGCATCATATGAAACGTTTCATCCCGTTTATCACCCAAGCCCCGACCGTGTCGGTGATCCGCCTTTCGGGCGTGATCGTGGCCTCTGCCCGTGGCGGTGGGTTAAGCGATCAGGCACTTGCCCCCGCGATTGAGCGGGCATTCACCAAGGGCAAACCCGCCGCTGTGGCCTTGGTGCTGAATTCCCCCGGTGGGAGCCCGGCGCAATCCTCGCTGATCGCTGCACGCATCCGCCGCCTCGCCGATGAGAAAAAGATCCCCGTTCACGCCTTTGTCGAAGATGTCGCTGCATCGGGTGGCTATTGGCTGGCTTGCGCGGCCGATGACATCTGGGTCGATGCAAGCTCGATCCTTGGCTCCATCGGCGTCATCTCGGCCGGTTTCGGCTTCAGCGATGCCATCGCGCGCATCGGGGTCGAGCGGCGCTTGCACACCGCCGGGCGCGACAAATCCCTGCTCGACCCGTTCAAACCCGAAAACCCCGAGGATGTGGCCCGTCTGCGCGCGATCCAAGACCAGATCCACGAGAGTTTCATCGCCCATGTCAAGGCGCGCCGCGGCGACCGCCTCAATGCCGCGGAAGAGCTGTTCACAGGCCGTTTCTGGGCGGGTGCGCGCGCTGTCGAACTGGGCCTTGCCGATGGTGTCGCCCATATGATGCCCAAGCTTACCGCGCTTTACGGCGACAAGGTGCGCTTGCGCCACTATGGGCCGAAACGTGGCCTGTTCCAGCGGTTCGGTGCTAGCCTTGGTGCGGGAGTCTTGGCCGGGGTCGAAGACCGCAGCCATTGGGCGCGGTTCGGTCTAACGTGATGCTCAAGATCGTCAGCCTGTTTTTGATCTTCATGGTGGTGCTGGCCATGTTTGGCCGCCTCCGCCTTCCGGGGATCGGGCGCAAGGGCGGGGGCAAGGCGCATCTGCCCAAGCCGCGGCTTTGCCCTGATTGCGGGCGCTACAATCTGCGCGGTGGCCCCTGCCGCCATTGTCGTAACGACCTAGGTTAATCATTTGCCTTTAGATGTCCTTTATGCCGGCCTTGGCCTGATCATTTTGCTGCTTGCGGGCGATGCGCTGGTCAAAGGGGCGGTCAATCTCAGCCTGCGCCTTGGCATTCCTGCGCTGATCGTCAGCGTGACGGTGGTGGCCTTTGGTACCTCTGCGCCGGAATTGCTGATTTCGATCAAGGCAGTGCTTGATGGTGTGCCGGGTCTGGCCTTGGGCAATGTCGTGGGCGCGAACACGGCCAATATCTTGCTGATCCTTGGCCTGCCTGCGCTGATCTTTGGCCTAGGCGTCGGGAGCGATACACGGCGCAGCTATGTTTTCATGTTCATCGGCACGCTCATGTTCATCGGCTTGGGCTTGGCTGGCCCCTATGTTTGGTGGCATGGGCTGATCCTTTTGGCGGGGTTGGGCCTGATCTTGGTGGATGCGGCGCGCAGCGCGCAGGCCCATCGCCGCGCCACGGCCGATGCGCTGGCCGCGCAGGATGACCAAGACAGCTTGGAAGTGGCCGACCCCGATATGCCGATCTGGCAGATCGTGCTTTTCCTGCTCTTGGGCCTGATCGGCCTGCCCTTTGGTGCGGACCTCTTCGTCGATGGCGCGGTCGCCATCGCGCGTGATGTGGGGATCAGCGAAACCGTCATCGGCCTCAGCTTCGTGGCGATCGGTACGACATTGCCGGAACTGGCCACGACCGTCATGGCCGCGCTGCGCCGCCATGCCGATGTGGCCATCGGCAATGTTATCGGCTCGAACATGTTCAACCTGATGGGCATCATCGGTGTGGCAGCACTGGTGGGGCCGATTCCGGTCGACCCAGTGATCTTGCGGTTCGACCTTTGGGTTATGCTTGCCGCGACGCTGGCACTGGCCCCGTTCGTGTTCTTGCGCTGGCCGATGGGCCGGGCGGTTGGCGCTGTGTTCACCGCGCTCTATCTTGCCTATCTGGTAAGCATTTTCGCATGAGGCAGATCAGATGACCGCATTGGTAACAGGTGCAGCGCTGCGGCTTGGCCGGGCAATGGCGTTGGAACTGGCGCGCGCCGGCCATGATGTCGCGATCCATTATGCCGGCAGCGCCGACGCGGCCGAGGATACGGCCAAGGAGGTGCGCGGCTTCGGTGTGCGTGCCGTGACGCTGCAAGCCGATCTTACCGTCGAAGATGACATGCAGACCCTTTTGCCGCGCGCGGCACAGGCTTTCGGCGCGCCGATTACCGTGCTGATCAACAATGCTTCGATTTTCGAGTATGATAATCTGGCCAGCGCCACGCGGGCCAGTTGGGACCGGCATCTTGAATCCAACCTGCGCGCGCCCTTCGTGCTGACGCAGGCCTTGGCCGCGCAAATCCCCGCTCCCATCGCGGATGAGAATGGTGAGCCGCTGGCGCAGGGGCTCGTCGTCAATATGATCGACCAGCGCGTGCATAAGCTGACGCCGGAATTCATGTCCTACACCATCGCCAAGATGGGCCTTTGGGCATTGACGCGCACCGCTGCCCAAGCTTTGGCCCCGCGTGTCCGCGTCAATGCCATCGGTCCCGGCCCGACCCTACAGGGCGCAAGACAAAGTGCCGCGCATTTCGCCCGTCAGCGTGCCGCCACCATCCTCAACCGTGGTGCCGACGAAAAAGGCATCTGTGATGCGCTGCGCTATTTGCTTGATGCACGTGCCGTGACGGGCCAATTGATCTGTGTCGATGGCGGCCAACATCTCGGATGGGAAACCCCAGACGTCATCGGAGTGGAATAGCATCACCTTTCGATACGGATAGGTAGTTTTCCACCGCGATCGTTTATGTGAAGCTTTTGTTAAACTTGCGTAACAGCGCGTTAATCTCGCACAATATGAAAAAATAAATCACTTAAAAACAGCATCTTACGGATAAGCCTAAATTTTAGGCAAATCGTAGAACCTATGCAAAACCAAGGAAAATTTCCGCTCGCTCTGGTTTTCTCCGCAGTCTTATCCACAGCTTGAGTGGACAGCTCAGCCCTTGATCCCCCCTCGGTTCCGTTGCAGCCATCACGGGAATCGCGAAAGCTCTCGTCACCATGACACAGCCACCTGACACCACCCCCGCGACCGGCCATGAGGTGATCCACGCCTATCTGCGCACGCTCGACAATTCGCCGGGTGTTTACCGCATGCTCGATACCCAAAGCCGGGTGCTTTACGTCGGCAAGGCGCGCGCGCTGAAAAAACGTGTCGCGAACTACGCCAAGCCCATGGGCCATTCCCCGCGCATTGCGCGGATGATCCGTGAAACCGCCACGATGATGTTTTTGACCACGCGCACCGAGACCGAGGCGCTGCTTTTGGAACAAAACCTCATCAAACAGCTCAAGCCGCGTTACAACGTGCTGTTGCGCGATGATAAATCCTTTCCCAATATCCTTGTCACCCGCGACCATGCCTTTCCGCAGATCATGAAACATCGCGGTGCCAAAACGGCCAAAGGCGATTATTTCGGCCCCTTCGCCAGCGCGGGTGCGGTCAACCGCACGCTGAACCAGCTTCAGCGTGTGTTTCTTTTGCGCAATTGCACCGACGCGACCTTTGAAAGCCGCACCCGTCCTTGCCTGCTCTACCAGATCAAGCGCTGCTCGGCCCCTTGCACGGGCCAGATCAGTGCGGCCGATTACGCGGCTTCGGTCAATGATGCGATGCGCTTTCTCAAGGGCGACTCGACCGAATTGCAGGTGCAATTGGCCACCCAGATGACGCAAGCCGCCGAGGCGATGGAGTTTGAGCGCGCCGCCGCGCTACGTGACCGCATCCGCGCGCTGACCAATGTGCAATCGGCCCAAGGCATCAACCCGCGCGGCGTGCGCGAGGCCGATGTCATCGCGCTCCATATGGAGGGGGGGCAGGCCTGTGTGCAGGTGTTCTTCATCCGCGCCAATCAAAATTGGGGCAACAAGGATTACTATCCGCGCATCGGCCCCGATATCGAACCGCCCGAGGTGCTCGAGGCGTTCTTGGGCCAATTCTACGATCAAAAAGACCCGCCGCCACAGCTGATCCTCAGCCATATGATCGACAATGCCGATCTGATGATCGACGCGCTCAGCCAAAAGCTGGGTCGCAAGGTCGAGATTTTGGTCCCCCAACGCGGCGAAAAGGCCGAGCTGATCGATGGCGCGCTGCGCAACGCCCGCGAAAGCCTTGCCCGCCGCATGGCCGAGGGGCAGGCGCAAACCAAGCTGCTGGAAGGGTTGGCCGATGCCTTCACGCTGGAGGCACCGCCGCAGCGGGTAGAGGTTTACGACAACTCCCATATCCAAGGCACCGATGCCGTGGGTGCGATGATCGTCGCAGGCCCCGATGGCTTTCTCAAATCGCAATACCGCAAGTTCAACATTCGCGGCACCGATCTGACGCCCGGCGATGATTTTGGCATGATGAAAGAGGTGCTGACCCGTCGCTTTCAGCGCCTTCTCAAGGAAGATCCCGACCGCGAAAGCGCGTCTTGGCCCGATCTGTTGCTCATCGATGGCGGGGCCGGACAGGTCTCGGCGGTCAAACAGATCATGGATGATCTCGGTATCGACGATATCCCCTTCATCGGCGTGGCCAAGGGGATCGACCGCGATCAGGGCAAAGAGGAATTCCATCGCCCCGGCCACCGCCCAACCGCGCTTCAGCGCAATGATCCGGTGCTTTATTTCATCCAACGCCTGCGTGACGAGGCGCATCGCTTCGCCATCGGCGCGCATCGCGCCAAGCGGGCCAAGGCTGTCAGCGCCACGCCGCTTGACGATATCACAGGGGTCGGTGCGGCGCGCAAACGGGCGCTTTTGGCCCATTTCGGCTCGGCCAAGGCGGTGGCGCGGGCTGATCTTGCCGATCTGCGGGCCGTGGACGGCGTGAACGAGGCTTTGGCGCAAAAGATCTACGATCATTTCCACGAGCGCGGCTAACGCCCCCCTTCCGCCGGGGCTACATTCGCGCTACCCATCCCTTATGCGCTGGACCTTGCCAAATATCTTGACCGTCGCCCGCATGATCGCGGCCCCCATGGTGGCGCTGGTCTTCTTGATCTTGCCCCGCCCCTTCGCGGATTGGGCGGCCATGACGATCTTTTTGCTCGCCTCGCTCACCGATTATGTCGATGGCTACCTTGCGCGCGCATGGAACCAAATCAGCCGTTTTGGCGCCATGCTCGACCCGATCGCGGACAAGGCCGTGGTCGTCATCGCGCTTGCCGTGATCCTTGGCATCCATGGCATCACCGCTTGGACCTTGATCCCGGTCGTGGCGATCTTGCTGCGCGAGGTGTTCGTCTCTGGCCTGCGCGAATTTCTGGGCCATCAGGCTGGCACGCTCAAGGTCACGCCCTTGGCCAAGTGGAAAACGATGGTTCAGATGGTGGCCATTACCATGCTGTTTGCTTGGGGCCTGTTCGATCATTACTTCGTGATGCAGACCTTGGGCATGAATGCCGAGATTGTCTCGGGCATCTTGAACGGTGCGATCCGCGATGATGTCGGGCTGAACTGGAAATTCAGCGGCCTGATGCTCTCATCTTACGGCGGTCTGGTCCTGTTGTGGTCCGCCGCCGCCCTGACATTGCTCACCGGGCTTGATTACTTCCGCAAGGCGATGCCCTATCTGACGGAGCGCTGATGACACTCGAAATCCGCTATTTCGCTTGGCTGCGCGAACGCGTTGGCACGAACGCCGAGACGGTCGAGACCGAGGCTGCGACCATCGCCGATTTGATCGCCGAACTCGCCGCGCGCGACGAGGGTTATGCGCTGGCCTTTTCCGATCCGGGCGCGATCCGCGCGGCCATCGACCATGCATTGGTCGAGATGGACGCCCCGCTTGCCGGCGCGCGCGAGGTCGCGTTCTTCCCGCCGATGACCGGGGGCTGAGCATGGCGCCCCCCCCCATTCGCGTGCAATCCGCCCCCTTCGACATGGGGGCCGAGCTCAACGCCTTTGCTGAAACGGTGCCCGGTGCCGGTGCGATCGTCAGCTTTTCGGGCATCACCCGCGATCTGGCCACGGGCGATCTGCAGGCGATGGAAATCGAACATTATCCCGGCATGACCGAAACGGCCCTTGCCGCGATCCGGGCCGAGGCGCTTGACCGTTTCCAGCTCATCGATGCGATGATCTTGCACCGCTACGGCCCACTTGCGCCCAGCGACCCCATCATGATGGTCGCAACCGCTGCGCGCCACCGCGCCGATGCTTTCGCGGGGGCGGCCTTCTTGATGGATTACCTGAAATCGCGCGCGCCCTTTTGGAAGAAAGAGATTACCACAGCGGGTGCCGCATGGGTCGCTGCGCGCGCCGAAGACGAAGACGCCTTGGCTTCATGGTCGATACCTGACCATGCAACTCAATCCTAAGGTCTTCTTCGTTTCAAAAATATCCCGGGGGGGCCCGGAACGGGCGGGGGCAGAGCCCCCATACCAAGCCTTGCTGCTCGGCGCTGCCGGTCAATCCTGCCCCTGATTGCTGCGCTCGATATAAAGCCGCAACTCCTCGGTCTCTTGGCGAGCCTCGCGCAGCCCGTCCATCGTCGCGCGCAATTCTGCCTCGGTCTGGCTTAACTGGCCCGTCAGTTCCGCTTCGCGCTGCTGCAGATAGGCGATGGCTTGATCGCGGGTTTCTTCCGCATCATGCAGCGCCTTGGCCATGGCGTCCATCTCGTTGAGATCAGCGCGCGACACGCGGCTGAACCGCGACAACAACATGTGCGCCACCCATCCAAGGATAAAGGCGACAAACAAGATGGCCGCGATGGCGATGACGAATTCAAGACGGTTCAACTTTGCTCACTCCTGCTCGGGGGGCGGCGCGGCCGCATCTGGCGTGCGATCAGGTCGCGGTCGGGGGTTGCCGATGGGCGCGCTTCGCGGATCATCGACCTGCGCATCTGCAAGTGCGGCGTCATCGCTGGCCTCGCTCAACAACCTGAAGGTGATGCGCCGATTTTGCTCGCGCCCTTCCTCGGTGTCGTTGGGCGCAATCGGTTGGCTTTCACCATAGCCCTGCGAAACAAGATTCGAGACCAGCACATTGCGTGCCAAGAGCCCATTGAGCACCGCATCGGCGCGCGATTGGCTGAGGTTGAGGTTCATCTCCTCGCGGCCTTGGCTATCGGTATGGCCTGCAATTTCCATCCTGACATGGCGGCAATCGGGCAGCACCGTTGCGATCTGATCAAGGATTGCCGCAGCACTCTCGTTGATCTCGACCGAGCCGGGATCAAAGGTGATTTTTGCATCGGCTTGGATCGCGTCAATCCGTGCGACACATTCCTCGGGGCTGGGCAGCGCGGCCATCGGATCAAGCGCCTCAAGATAGCTGACCCGCAGCTCAAACGCCGCGCCTTGCCCCAAAGCATCAGCCAAGGAGCGAGACAGCTCTGATTCCATCGCCGCATCGCCGGTGCGCCCGCGCAGGATCAGCATCTCCGGCTCAAGCGTCATCGTGCCTTCGTTCAGCCGTGACAGCGCCTCCAGCCCGATCATCGCGCGCACCGCCCAGCCTGTGGGTAGGTCGCCGACCTCGCGCATGGCGATATCGGCGCGTTCCGCCCCGAAAAGCGCGCGTGCATAGGTCGCGACCGAACGCCCGACCGGGCCGTCGGGCACGCGCCCGCGCAGCCGCATCTGGCCTTCATCATCCAGCGTTGCGATGAGCCGCGCTGGGCCTTCGGGGTTTGCAGCGTTGGTGCTGTCTTGGCTCAAGGCCCCTTGCAGCGAAAACAGCGCTGGCAGGGCGTTGTCCAGTTCACCCAAGACTTTATCAAAATCATCTTGGCTGGTGCCTGCGGCTGCGATCAAGGTCACATCGGTATCGGAAAGGGCGACCGTGCCGCGGCCCAAATCGGCCAAAGCGGCGATTGCGGCCACGACGGCATCACCCCACTGCGCTGATGGTGCGCCAAGCCCGACCTGACAAAAGGGCGTGGCCTGTGCGCCTGCTGCCACGGCAGCAGCTTGGATGCGGCGTTGCGCGACCTCGCTATCGGCAACGCAGGTCTCAAGCCGCGCCTGACCCTCCTCGGTGATCGAAAACCGCAACTGAAAGGGCGTGAACACCGGGCGTGGTGCCGAGATATCGAGATAGACGGTGACGCCGTCGGGCTGGTTCTGACCAAGCATGCGCATGAATTCGCCCTGTTGCGCGATGCTTTCGGCGATGGCCTGCACCTCGACCCGGTCGGCATAGATGGTGATCTTGGATCGCGGCAGGCGGCGCAGCGCCTCCAGCCCATAGCTCAGCGCTGCCTCCCATGCGGGTGGCACAGCGAAATCAGCGGTCTCGATCAGATTGTCGACTGACCCATCTTGGGCAAGTTCGGTGATCGTCGTGTTGATCGCATCGACACCGGTTGCAGCCGGAACAAGGCCGATCACTTGGATCCCGTCGCTGGCGCGCAGGATATCGAGCGAAAAGCGCGGTGGCCGCAGGTCATCGCGCCGGGCGATCTCGATTCGGTTGATAATGCGGTCGGCATCAACCTGTGTGGCGGCGCGCTGGCTGGCGCGAAATGCCGCCGCTTCGTTCGGTGCGGTGCCATCCAAGAACAGTTGCAGCCCATCAGCGCTGACACTGGCCCATGTGATGCCGGTATCGGTCAATGCCGTGCTGACCGCATCGACCGAGCGCCGCTCCATCCACAAGGCGAGCAGGCCAGCCGTCACGATGCACAAGCCCAGCCCAAGGCCAAAGGCGCAGATGCGAAGAAGCAGGGGGGACCGGATCATGGGATGCTTTGGCAACTTTCGCGCGGTGATATTTAAGCGGCCTACAGCCTCGCGGGGCCGGGTTCAATCAAAGCAAGGCCGCGACGGCGAAAAACAGCGCAGGGATGAGCCCTGTATCGCGGTTGGCGCGAAACAGCCTGAGGCAGGTCGCGGGATCATCGATATCCAACTGTTGCAATTGCCACAGCATGTGCCAGCCCATGCCCCAGACCCCCGCCACAGCCAAAACAAGCGCAAGGATCGACGCATCGGCCAAGGCGATGAGCACCGCCAGACCCAGCAAGCACACCGTCGCGATGAGAAAGACGCGCAGCCAAGCAAGCGTATTCTGTGCAAACAGCCGCGCGGTCGATTTCACCCCGATCAGCGCATCATCCTCGCGGTCTTGATGGGCATAGATCGTGTCGTAAAACAGGGTCCAGCTAATCCCGCCCAGATAAAGCAAGACGGCAGGCCAGCCCAGTTGCCCCGTCTGCGCGGTCCAAAGAAGCAAAGCGCCCCAGTTAAAGGCCAGGCCCAGAAACACCTGTGGCCACCATGTGAAGCGCTTGGCGAAAGGATAGATCACCACCGTCGCAAGCGAGGCGATGCCCAAGACAATCGCGGGCAGGTTGAAGGTCAACAAGATCGCAAAGGCAACCAGCGCTTGGGCCACCAGCCAGGCCAGTGCTTGTTTCACGCTGACCTGCCCCGATGGAATGGGCCGTGACCTTGTGCGCGCCACCGCCGCATCGATATCGCGGTCGGTGATGTCGTTCCATGTGCAGCCCGCACCGCGCATCAAGAATGCGCCCATGGCCGCGCCTGCGAAAAGCCACAGCTCGCCCGCGCCAATCCCGGTTCCCTCGGACGCCGCCGCCAAGAACAGCGCCCACCAGCAGGGCAAGAGCAACAGCCATGTCCCGATCGGCCGATCAGCGCGGCTAAGGCGCAGATAGGGGCGCGTGGCGGGCGGGGCCAAACGGTCCACCCAATTGCCGCGCACGGCGTCGGCAACTTGGCCCTCTGGCCTTTCGCGGGCCTCGCTCATATTCTTTGCCCCATGTCGAACCGTCCCAAGATACGCCTCTATGTAGACCACGCTTTGCAGGCGGGGCAAACGGTCGACCTGTCGCGGGAGCAGGCCAATTACCTGTTCAACGTCATGCGGCTGGGCCAAGGGGCCGAGGTGGCGCTTTTCAATGGCCGCGACGGCGAATGGCGCGCCCTTGTCGCCGAGGCAGGCAAGCGCGGCGGCAGCCTTGTTTGCGAAAGCCAAACGGCACCCTTGATGCTGCCACCTGACCTGTGGCTGTTGTTTGCGCCGATCAAGAAAGCACGCACCGATTTCATCGTCGAGAAGGCGACCGAGATGGGGGCCGCGCGCATCATGCCGGTGCAGACCGATTTCACCAATGCCGAACGCATCCGTCAAGACAGGCTACAAGCCCATGCCGTTGAGGCCGCCGAGCAATGCGGCGGTACCTTTGTGCCAGAGGTCAGCGATTTGCAGCGTCTTGATCGGGTCTTGTCGGACTGGCCCTCAGGGCGGAGCCTGATCTTTGCCGATGAAACCGCTATGGGCCGCTCCACGCTCCTTCCGGAGCTTGTCGCGCCGGATGCCTCCGGCGGCGGCTGGGCTATCCTGATCGGCCCAGAGGGCGGTTTTTCGACAGCCGAGCGCGAGCGCTTGCGCGCCTTGCCCTTTGTCACGCCGATCGCCCTTGGCCCCCGCATTCTGCGCGCCGATACCGCCGCCGTGGCTGCCTTGACGCTGTTTCAGACACGCTTGGGGGATTGGCGGTGAGCGGATTTCTCCGCCCCGAGGTGGCGCTTCTTTTGCGCCGCTGGTCCGAGGTGATCGCCGCCTGTGGCGTGCTGGCCCTTGGGCTGTGGATCGCGGCGCGACCCGGCCCGGTGGTGCAGGGATTTGGCTATGTGCTGGCCGCATTCGCCGGGCTTGCGCTGATCCCGGCGGTGCGGCGGGCGCGTTTTGTCACCGCAGGCGATGGGCCGGGGATCGTGCAGGTGGTCGAGGGGCGTATATTGTACATGGGGCCTGTCACGGGTGGGGCGGTCTCGCTTGCCGAATTGACCGCGCTGACACTCAGGCGCGATCATGCGGGCGCAGCGGTTTGGGTGCTGCATGAGGCGGGGCAGGTGCTTGAGGTGCCAGTGGATGCCAAAGGGGCCGATGCGCTGTTTGATGCCTTCACGACCCTGCCGGGTCTTGGCGGCCAACGCCTCTTGGTGGCGCGCAACGGATCGGCCTTGGGCGAAACGCGGCTATGGTGGCGGGCGGACGTTCCGGCCTTGACACAGTAGCCCCATCGGGCCACCTCTCGCCGTAACCAGAGCCCCGAACGTGGAAGCAAGAACCGATGTCCATCCCCCAGTCCGGCGGCGGCCCGATCGAACATCATGACCAATTGGCCGAATATCTCGCATCGGGATGCAAGCCCAAGGATGATTTGCGGATCGGCACCGAACACGAGAAATTCGGCTATTGCCGCGATACGCTGGCGCCTTTGCCTTATGAGGGCGCACGCTCGATCAAGGCAGTGCTCGAGGGGTTGCAGGCCAAGTTTGGCTGGACCCCCGTGTTCGAGGGCGGCAACATCATCGGGCTGACCAAGGATGGTGCCAATGTCAGCCTTGAGCCCGGCGGCCAGTTGGAGCTTTCGGGCGCACCGCTTGAGACGATCCACCAGACCTGCGACGAGGTGAACGAGCATCTGCGCGAAGTGCGCGAGGTGGCCGATAAGCTGGGCGTGGAATTCATCGGTTTGGGGGCGGCCCCCATCTGGCGGCACGAAGATATGCCCTTGATGCCCAAGGGGCGCTACAAGCTGATGGATGGCTATATGCAAACCGTCGGCACCATGGGCACCACCATGATGCGCCGCACCTGCACGGTGCAGGTGAACCTCGATTTCGGCTCTGAGGCCGATATGGTGCAGAAAATGCGCGTGGCGCTGGCGCTGCAGCCTGTTGCCACGGCCCTTTTCGCCAATTCGCCCTTCCTTGACGGCAAGCCTAATGGCCACAAATCATGGCGCGCGCGCGTCTGGCGCGATCTTGATCCCGCGCGCACCGGCATGCTGCCCTTCGTGTTCGAGGATGGGTTCGGCTTTGAGGCTTGGGTGCAATATGTCCTCGATGTGCCGATGTATTTCGTCTACCGCGACGGCAAATATATCAATGCGCTGGGCCAGTCGTTCCGCGATTTCCTTAAGGGGCAACTGCCCGCGCTGCCCGGCGAGATGCCGACGCTGAGCGATTGGGCCGATCACCTGACCACGGTGTTTCCCGAAGCGCGCGTCAAGAAATACATCGAGATGCGCGGTGCCGATGGTGGCCCATGGCGGCGGCTATGCGCGCTGCCTGCGTTCTGGGTGGGGCTGATGTATGATCAATCCGCCCTCGATGCCGCGTGGGATCTGGTCAAGGGCTGGGATGCCGAAACGCGCGATGCGCTGCGCGTCGCGGCCTCGGTCGATGGGCTACAGGCCGTGGTGGGCAAGATCTCCATGCATGATCTGGCGCGCGAGGTTGTCGCAATCTCGGAGGCCGGGCTGAAAGCGCGCGCCTGCCCCGGTGCGGGCGGTCTGATCACTGATGAGACGCATTTCCTGAACGCGCTGAAAGAAAGCACCGAGACAGGCCGCGTGCCTGCCGATGAATTGCTTGATCATTACCACGGCGATTGGGCGGGCGATCTGACCAAGATCTACAGCGCCTATCGGTATTGATTTAGCTTTTCTTTCCAATGCGCGGTTCGGTGCCAGCGATGAGCCGGGCGATATTGGCCTGATGGCGCAGCGCGATCAGCGCGGCCAACCCGATGGCCAGCACCACGATCTGCGGCAGCCCAAGCAACAGCGCCCAGACAGGCGACAGCGCGGCGGCGGCCAATGCGGCAAGCGATGAGATGCGCCAGATCGCGGCCACGGCGGCCCATGTCGCACAGGCCGCAAGGCCCAAGGGCCATGCCAAGGCCAGCAATGTGCCCAAGAAAGTCGCAACCCCCTTGCCACCGTGAAACCCAAGAAACACCGGGTAGCAATGACCCAAGAACGCCGTGAAAGCCGCGACCTGCGCGGCATCTTCGCCCAAGAAGTGGCGCGCAACCAGCACCGCGATACCCCCCTTGGCCGCATCCAGCACCAAGGTCAGAAAGGCCGCCAATTTGTTGCCCGTGCGCAGCACATTGGTGGCCCCGATATTGCCCGACCCGATCTGGCGCAGATCGCCCAACCCGAAAAGCCGTGCCATCACGATACCGAATGGGACCGATCCCAGCAGATAGGCCAAACCCGCCGCCAGCCCCAAAAGCGCGAAAGATGTCTCGAACATAGGGATCATGCAATTGCACCTTGCGCGCGGTCATAGACCACCGCACCATCGACCCATGTGCGCAGCACGCGGCCCTGCATGCGTTGACCGTCGAAGGGGGTGTTTTTCGATTTCGACTGCAAGGCGAAACGATCCAGCACATAGGGGATGTCGGGATCGAACATCACCAGATCAGCGGGCGCGCCGGGGCAAAGCCGCCCCCCGGCCAGCCCAAAGCGGCGCGCGGGGTTGAGCGCGAGCGCGCGGAACAATTCCGGCAGGCTGAGCGCCTCGGCATGGTAAAGCCTCAGCGCTGCGGGCAGCAGTGTTTCAAGCCCGACCGCGCCCGAGGCCGCCGCCTCGAACGGAAGGCGCTTGCTTTCTTCATCTTGCGGTGTGTGCATCGAACAGATGATGTCGATCAGCCCATCGCGTACCGCCGCCACCATTGCCACCCGGTCATCCTCGTCGCGGAGCGGCGGCTTGACCTTAAAGAAGGTGCGATAGTCGCCAACGTCAAAGGCGTTGAGCGTCAGGTGATGGATCGACACACCCGCCGTCACATCCAGACCCGCCGCCTTGGCACGCGCGAGCGCGGGCAGGGCGGCAGCGGTGGTGATCTGGTCGGCATGGTAGCGCACGCCCGTCATCTCGACCAAGGCCAGATCGCGCTCAAGCCCCATCCGCTCGGCCATGGGCGAGACCGCCGGAAGCCCGCGCAGCGAGGCGAATTTTCCCGATGTCACCGCCCCGCCATGGCTTAGCCCCGGATCTTGCGGATGGCCCAAGATCAGCGCATCCAGCGACCGCGCATAGGTCATGCAGCGCGACAGAACCCGCGTGGGGCAGACCGCGTCGCCATCGCAAAAGGCCACGGCACCGGCATCGATCAAAAAGCCGATCTCGGTCATCTCGCGCCCTTCGCGGGCTTTGGTCAGCGCGGCCATGGGGCGCACTTTGACGGCGGCATCTTCTTGCGCGCGGCGGGTGACGAATTCCAGCACCTCGGGGGTGTCGATGGGGGTGGCTGTGTCGGGTCGGGTCACCATCGTGGTCACACCGCCCGCCGCCGCGGCGCGGCCTGCGGTGCGGAAACTTTCCTTGTGCCGCTCGCCGGGTTCGCCCACCTTGACGCCGATATCGATGATCCCCGGCGCAAGGCAGGCTCCTTGGCAATCGATCCCGCCTGCGCGCGGACCTTGGCCAATCTCGGCGATCTGCCCCCCTTCGATCCTGAGCCAGCCGAGGGTGACACTCCCCGCCTCGGGGTCGATCAGGCGCGCATTTCTCAGAAGTGCATTGGTCATCTTATGCTGTCCATCCCACCAAGCCGTTGCCCCCATGCACCGCCGCGTGGGCGCAATCTTGCCGCCATCCCCATCACGACACCCACAAAAGGATCAGCGCCACCAGCGCAAGACCCAAGATCAGCCAAGGCAGCCCGCCTATGCGGCTGGTCGCAGGGTGCGGGGCGCTGGGCTGATCGGCGCGCAGATCCATCGCCGCCTTGGGCAGCGTCGCCTTGTGATCGGCCCCTGCCAAGGGCAGGCTTGCAATCAACGTCAGCGCCGCACCCGGCGTGGGCTTTCCCCCCAGCGCGCGCTCTGGCACCAAAAGCACATGACCCAACAGCGCATTCATCCGCCGTGCATCATCGCCTTCCAGCGCCTTGGGCGCAAAGGCCATGGTGATGTAATCCGACAGCATCATGTCGCCCAGATCGCGGATCGGGAACAACTCGATCTCATCGGTATCAACCGCAGTTCCCAGCCAATCAGCCAGCGGCGGCAAAGCGGGCGCTTCGCCCTGCGCACGGGTCAAATGGGTGTGGCGCAGGCCCGTCTCGGCGTTCACCGCAAAGACATGAAGCCGCTCGCTCATGCCGCCCGCCGCGCGCGCAGGTTTCCGGCCAGCAGTTCCATCGCGGCCATGCGCACGGCCACGCCCATCTCGACCTGTTCTTGAATGACCGAGCGGTTGATGTCGTCGGCGATATTGCCATCGATCTCGACCCCGCGGTTCATCGGGCCGGGGTGCATGACGATGGCGTCAGGCTTGGCAAAGCTGAGCTTTTCGGCATTCAGCCCGAAGCGGTGGAAATACTCCCGCTCCGACGGGATGAAGGCACCATCCATCCGTTCTTTCTGAAGCCTGAGCATCATCACCACATCGGCGTCTTTCAGCCCCTCGGCCATGTCGCCATAAACCTCGACCCCCCAATCGGCGGCACCGGGCGGGATCAGCGTGGGCGGACCGATCAGGCGCACCCGGTTTTCCATCTTGCCAAGCAGGTGGATATTCGAGCGCGCGACGCGGCTATGCGCGATATCACCGCAAATGGCGATCACCAGACGGTGCAGCCGCCCCTTGGCGCGCCGGATCGTCAGCGCATCGAGTAGCGCTTGGGTCGGGTGTTCATGCCGCCCATCGCCCGCGTTCAGCACCGCACAATTCACCTTGTCGGCGAGAAGTTTGACCGCCCCCGAATGGGGGTGGCGAACGACGAGCAGATCGGGATGCATGGCGTTCAGCGTCAACGCCGTGTCGATCAGCGTTTCGCCTTTCTTCAGGGAACTCGCCGACATGGCCATGTTCATGACATCGGCACCCAGCCGCTTGCCCGCGATCTCGAAACTTGCCTGCGTCCGGGTCGAGGCCTCGAAGAACATGTTGATCTGCGTCAGCCCCTTCAGCGGCTGGCCATGCTCGCGGCTGCCACGCTCGGCTTCGGCATAGGCATTGGCGCGATCCAGAAGTGTCGTGATCTCCACCGGGTGAAGCTCTTCGATCCCCAAGAGATGGGTCTGGTTGAATGTCATCGCTCTGCCTCGGTGCATGTCGCGTTGCCCGCTTATAGGTGTGGGTGGGGCAGGGCGGCAAGCTGTTCGGCTCTTCCATCGCGACGCAGGGCGGCATAACCTCGGCCTATGGATGATCTAAGCTTTCATGACGCGCTTGCGATGCTCGACTGGCAGATAGAGCTAGGCGCGGATGAGGCCTTGGGCGACATGCCCGTTGACCGCTTCGCCTTGGCCGATCAAGCAACCGTCCCTGTTCCCGCCGCCATGGCGCCCATTGCGCGTGGGCCTGTTGCCGCGCCGCCTGTCGCTGACGCGCCGCTTGTGCCCTCTGTCGATGCGGTCGCTTTGGCCCAAGCTGCTGCTAGCGCCGCGCAAGACCTGCCTTCGCTGCGCGCCGCGATGGAGGGGTTCGCCCATTGCCCCTTGCGCGAAACCGCGACGCGGCTGGTCTTTGCCGATGGTCTGGTCGGCGCGCGCGTGATGATCGTGGGCGAGGCACCGGGCCGCGACGAAGAACAGCAGGGCAAGCCATTTGTCGGCCAATCGGGCCAGTTGCTTGACCGGATGCTGGCGGCCATCGGCCTTGACCGCGCCGCGACCGATCCGGCAAGGGCGGTCTATATCGCCAATGTCGTGCCATGGCGTCCGCCGCAAAACCGCAAGCCCGAGGCCGAGGAATTGGCGATGATGGCCCCCTTCATGCGCCGCCACATCGCCTTGGCCGCGCCCGATCTGGTGGTCTTGATGGGCAATGCCGCCTGCGAGGCGCTGATCGATCAAACCGGCATTACGCGCTTGCGCGGTGAATGGGTCACGCTGGATGATCGCCCCGCGATCCCCATGCTGCACCCTGCCTATCTGTTGCGCCGCCCCCAGGAAAAAGCGGCCGCCTGGGCGGATCTCTTGTCGCTCAAGGCCCGGTTAAGGACCAAGATATGAGCCGTATCGACGAAACCCGCCCTTTCCATCCCGTCCGCATCGCCGTTCTGGCGGTGTCCGATACCCGGAGCATGGCCGAGGACAAATCCGGCGATCTCTTGGTCGAACGGCTGACCACGGCGGGTCATATTCTGGCCGCGCGCCACATGCTGCGCGATGAACGCGCCGCCATCGCAGATCAATTGCGCGCTTGGGTGGCCGATCCGGGGATCGATGTGATCTTGACCACGGGCGGCACCGGGCTGACCGGGCGCGATGTCACGGTCGAGGCGCATCGCGACGTCTATGAAAAAGAGATCGAGGCTTTTGCCACGGTGTTCACCATGATCTCGATGCAAAAGATCGGCACATCGGCCGTGCAATCGCGCGCCACAGGTGGTGTCGCGGGTGGCACCTATCTTTTTGCGCTGCCCGGCTCAAGCGGTGCCTGCCGCGATGCGTGGGACGAAATCTTAGCGTTCCAGCTTGATTATCGCCATCGCCCCTGCAATTTCGTCGAGATCCTGCCACGGCTTGATGAGCATCTGCGACGGAAATAGGCGGATGCATCGTGTAACCGCTGCATCGATGTTTTTGCCCATTCGGTTTTCGTGCCTATCTTAGACCAAGCGACCCCTAAAGGCAGCCAATTATGCGCTTTTTCCGCCGTGCCCTGACCGGGCTTTTCCTATTTGCTGTGACGCTTGGCCTATTGGCCATGGCGGGTCAGACGATTTTCAGTGCCATCCAAGATCGCATGTCGGGCGGTGGCGGCAGCATGCCCGCGCGTGAGCGGGTTTTCTCGGCTGAGGTCGCGCCTATCGTGATCGGGGCGCAAACGCCGATCTTGACCGCTTTTGGCGAAATCCGCTCGCGCCGCACGCTCGAATTGCGCGCCCCCGCCGAGGGGACAGTGATCGCGCTTTCCCCCAGTTTTGAGGAGGGTGGCGCGGTCGCGGCAGGCGAGGTCTTGATGCGCATCGACCCGACGCAGGCCGACAGCGCCTTGGCCAGTGCGCGCACTAATCTGCGCGATGCTGAGGCTGAACTGGCCGATGCGGCCCGCGCTGTGGGTCTTGCGGGTGAAGATGTCGCCGCCGCGCGCCGTCAGGCCGAACTGCGCGATCGTGCCTTGGACCGGCAGAATGATCTGCTGTCGCGTGGTGTCGGAAGTGCGGCCTCCGTCGAAACCGCCGAGCTTGCCGCCGCAAACGCCGCGCAAGCGGTCTTGTCGCGTCGCCAAGCGCTGGCGCAGGCCGAGGCCCGGCTGGCACAGGCCGAAACAGCGCTTGAGCGTCGCGCCATCGCCTTGGCCGATGCCGAACGCGCGCGCGCTGATACAGTGCTACGCGCCGAGTTCGATGGCGTTTTGTCCGGCGTCACGCTGGTCGAGGGGCGCTTGGTCAACCGCAACGAACAGATCGCGCGCCTGATCGACCCAGACGCGCTTGAGGTCGCCTTTCGCATTTCGACCGCCCAATACGCGCAGCTTTTGCGCGATGGCGCGACATTGCCCGATGCCAATGTGCGGGTGATCTTGGATGTTTTCGGTATGGATCTGGCCTCGACTGCGAAGTTGACCCGCGAAAGCGGTGCGGTCGAAGCGGGGCAATCGGGGCGGCTTTTGTTTGCCAGTATCGATGTGCCGCGTGGTTTGCGCGTGGGCGATTTCGTGCGCGTCGAACTGGAAGAGCCGCCGCTTGACGGTGTCGCGCGGCTTCCGGCGACGGCCTATGGCTCGGATGGGCGTATCCTTGTGCTGGGCGATGAAGATCGGCTGCAATCCGTGGCCGTGACGCTGTTGCGCCGCCAAGGCGATGATGTGCTTGTGCGCGCGCCGGGTCTGGATGGGCGCGAGGTGGTTTTGGCCCGCACCCCGGTTTTGGGCGACGGTATCCGCATCAACCCGATCCGCGAGGCCGAGAGCGGTGAAGCCCCGCCCGAGGCACCGCAGACCATCGCGCTTGACCCCGAGCGCCGGGCACGGCTGATCGCCTTTGTCGAGGCCAACGGCTATATCCCAGCCGATGTGAAGGCCAATATGCTCAACCAATTGTCGCAAGACGAGGTGCCAGCGCAGATGGTCGCGCGCATCGAAAGCCGGATGGGAAGTTAGACCGATGCGCAGCCTTCCCCCCGGCGGCGCCGGTATCTTGAGCTACTTTACCCGACACCGCACAGCCGCAAACCTTTTGCTTATGCTGCTGGTGGTCGCAGGTCTGGCGGCTATCCCGCAGATGCGTGCGCAGTTCTTTCCCGATGTCATCTCGGACGAGATCAATATTGTCATCGGCTGGTCAGGTGCCGGTGCCGAGGATGTGGACGAGGGCATTGTCGCCATTCTTGAGCCTGCGCTTTTGCTGGTGCCGGGTGTGGTTGCGACCGATGCCTCCAGCCGCGAAGGGCGCGCCTCGATCGGGGTGGAATTTGAGCCCGGCTGGGATATGGGACGCGCCGCCGATGAGGTGCAGGCCGCACTCGATGCTGTCTCTGATTTGCCCGAAGATGCCGATGACCCCTCGGTCAGGCGCGGGTCGTGGTGGGACAATGTCACCGATGTGGTGATCACAGGCCCGGTGGAACCCGCCCAGCTTGGCCGTTTCGCCGATGAGTTCGCCGCCCGGCTATTCGCTGTCGGTGTGACGCGCACCACCATTCGCGGTGTTGCCGCACCGCAAACCGTGGTCGAGGTTTCGCCTGCCGCGTTGATCCGCCACGATATCGCCATGTCCGACATCGCCAGCGTCATCGCCGCGGCCGCCACGACGGCACCTGCGGGGGATGTCGATAGTGCCAATGCGCGTATCCGCACAGGTGCCGCCCAGCGCAGCGCCGCCGAGATTGCGGCACTGTCGTTGCGCACCAATGCCGATGGGTCGACGCTACGCGTGGGCGATGTCGCCACCGTCCGCACCGAAGGCGTGGACCGCGAGCGCGCCTATTTCGTGGGCGAGAACCCCGCCATAACCATTCGTGTGGACCGCTCGGAAGATGGCGATGCCATCGCCATTCAGGCGCTTGTTGAACAAGTCGCCACCGAGATGGAGGCGACGCTGCCCAGCGGCACCACCATCGACCTGATCCGCACCCGCGCCGAGGCGATCACGGGCCGGATCAATATCTTGCTCGATAACGCCCTTTTGGGTTTGGCACTGGTCGTGGGCCTGTTGTTCCTGTTTCTCAATGCGCGCACGGCATTTTGGGTGGCGGCGGGTATTCCTGTGGCGCTGCTGGCGGCGATTGCGTTGATGTGGGCGGCGGGGCTGACGATCAACATGATCTCGCTATTCGCGCTGATCATCACGCTGGGGATCGTCGTCGATGACGCCATCGTCGTGGGTGAGCATGCCGATTACCGCGCCCGAAACTTGGGCGAAGATCCTGTCACCGCCGCCGAAACCGCCGCCCGCCGCATGGCCGCCCCGGTGTTCTCGGCCACTGTGACCACCGTGCTGGCCTTTGCCGCGCTGACCGCGATTGGTGGGCGTTTTGGCAGCTTGATCGCCGATATCCCCTTTACCGTCATCGTGGTCTTGATCGCGAGCCTTGTGGAATGCTTCTTGATCTTGCCCAATCACATGGCCCACGCGCTGGCCCATTCGGCCAAGACGCATTGGTATGATCTGCCTTCGCGGGTGGTCAATCGCGGCTTTGATTGGGTCAAGCAGACGGCCTTTCGCCCAGTGATGCGCTTTGTCGTTGTGGCGCGCTACCCGGTCTTGGCGGCGATGATCTTTTTGTTGGCGACGCAAGCGGCCAGCTTTTTGCGCGGCGATGTCGTCTGGCGCTTTTTCAACGCGCCGGAATTGTCGTCCGTGACCGGCAATTTCGCCATGCTCGATGCGGCCGACCGCAATGACAGCCTTGCCATGATGCGCGAAATGCAGCGCGCGACCGAAGCCGTCGCCGCCCGCTATGAGGCCGAGCATGGCACCAATCCGCTGGTCTATGTCGTGGCCGAGATCGGTGGCAACACAGGTGGCGGGCTGTCGGGTGTCGAGAACAAGGATGCCGATCTGTTGGGCTCTATCGCGATTGAGTTGATCGATGCCGATCTGCGCCCCTATTCCTCCTTCGCCTTTGTTTCCGAGCTACAAGATGAGGTGCGCCAGCTTCCGCTGACCGAAACCGTCAGTTTCCGTGGGTTCCGTGGCGGCCCCGGTGGTGATTCCATCGATGTGCAGATTTTCGGCGCCGATACCCAAACATTGAAAGACGCGGCGATCAGCCTGCAAACCCAGCTTGCCCGCTTTGCCGAGGTTTCGGGGCTGGAAGACAGCATGGCCTATGACCGCGAGGAATTGAGCCTTGAATTAACGCCGCAAGGGGCGGCGCTTGGCTTTGAGATCGGGACATTGGGCCGGGTTTTGCGCGACCGGTTGGGCGGGATCGAGGCGGCCAGTTTCCCCGATGGGCCGCGCACCGCCACCATCCGCGTGGAAATGCCCAAGGACGAGCTGACCGCCGATTTCCTTGACCGCACGCTGTTGCGGTCGGCCTCGGGGCAATATGTGCCGCTGGCCGATATCGTGACCGTCACCGCGCGGCAGGGCTTTTCCACCATCCAGCGCGAGAATGGCGTGCGGCTGATTTCCGTCACGGGCGATTTGTCCGAAGATGACCCGGTGCGCGCCGAAGAGATCATGACCGAGTTGCGCGATGTGCTGATCCCGCAGATCGAAGAGCGCTATGGCGTGGCGACGCGTCTGGCAGGGCTTGCCGAGCAAGAACAAGAATTCCTTGGCGATGCGATGACTGGCTTTATCTTGTGCCTGCTTGGGATCTACCTTGTGCTGGCGTGGATTTTCGCAAGCTGGACCCGCCCCATGGTGGTGATGGCGATCATTCCCTTTGGCCTTGTCGGTGCGATCTGGGGTCATGCGCTTTGGGATGTGCCCTTATCGCTGTTCACGGTCGTTGGCCTGATCGGGATGACGGGGATTATCATCAACGACTCCATCGTTTTGGTAACAACCGTCGATGAATATGCCGAAGAGCGTGGGCTGATCCCCGCGATCATCGATGGTACCTGCGACCGTTTGCGCCCGGTGCTGTTGACCACGCTCACCACGGTTCTGGGTCTTGCGCCGCTTCTTTACGAGACTTCCTCGGATGCGCAATTCCTTAAGCCCACGGTGATCACGCTGGTCTATGGTTTGGGTTTCGGGATGTTGATCGTGCTTTTGGTCGTGCCCGCGATCATGGCGATGCAGCAAGACATCGGTAAGCAATTCACCGCGCTGCGTCGCGCCTTGGGCGCCATGCGCCGTCAACGCGGTGTGGCGCTGGGCATCGGCGGATTGGCGCTGGCCCTGCTGGCCCTGTTCGCCGCGACCTTGGGCGGCGCGATTTGGGGCGGTGGCATGGTGGGCCCATTGGCCGGGTTGGCCGATGGCACATGGGCGGCCTTTGGTGTCTTTGTCGCGGGTGCGGCGCTGCTGTGCGTATTGGCTTGGGCGGGGGCCATCATGCTGATGCAGCGCGCCAAGGCACGCTCTGCCTAAGCGCTAACCTTGGCAGCCCTCAAGCTCGACCGCCATCTGCGCGCCGATCACGCTAAAGCGTAGATCGCGCCTGTTCAGTGCAAAGGCCCCGTGATGGGGCGGCACGATATCGGCGGTGGCCGAAATGGTCATGCCATCGCGCCGCGTCATGGTTTCCGACACCCACATGCCCGGATCGCGATGCTCGATCACCACGGTTTCCAGATCGCCCGTCATCGGCAACGCGATAGAGACGCTGACCCGCAGCCCATCCGAGATCGGGGTGAGTTGGCAGCGCGCCGTGCCGGCACCGGCCTCTGCGGCGGTCAGGGGCCGGTCAGCCAGCGCTGCGACAATCGCCGCACTGCGTTGCGTGACCATAGGTAAGCGGCCGGTCAAATCCAGCGTGACGGGGATGCAGACATCAAGGCAGACGCCCATATCAACACGCCCTGCAATCGCGACCTCGCCCGCTGCGCCAAGGATGAACTCCAAGGGTAAAATCACACTGTCCTTATAGCCAATCGAGCGCATGCCGTTGATCACGAAAACATCGGGCCTTGGCCAATGGATAAGCACATCGCGGACCGCGCCATTTTCGTCGAGATGGATCAGCGTTGGCACCCCACCTTCGCCCGGTGCGCGCCAATAAGTCTTCCACCCCGGTGCAAGATCGATCCGGATCGCGGCCATATGGTTGCCATCGGCCAGTCGCCAACCGGGCAAAAACGACACCGTGACCACATCGGCCACGGATTGCCCCTGAAACTCGGCCCGTGCCGCGCCTGCGCCCCAAAACAGGCCAAGCGCGATCACAAGGGCGAGATATCTTTGTGCTGCAATCTTCATCCCATGGGAGCTAGAAACTTGGCGCTGAAATGGAAAGTCACGTTTTGGCGACGCGCGCGTGTCTGTGGCGATCTTGTCGCGCGTATCGCTTGATCATGGCAGGGCAAAGCCCCATCCTTTGTGCCATGACGAACACCACCGCCTCCTTTGCTGATCTGACCGGAAAGCTGTTGATCGCGATGCCCGATCTGGCCGATCCACGCTTTCATGGCGGTGTCGTGTTGCTATGCAGCCATTCCGCCGAAGGGGCGATGGGCCTGATCTTGAACAAGCCGATGTCCGATATCGGCTTTTCCAATATTCTTGGGCAATTGGGGATTGCACGACAGGCAAATACCCCCGATCTGACGGTCTGCTACGGCGGACCCGTCGATATGCGCCGTGGCTTTGTGCTGCACAGCACCGAATATCGGTCCGATGATGCAGAACATCATGCGATCAATGCCGATTTCGCGCTGAGCGCATCGACGGATATCTTGCGTGACATGGCGGCGGGTCGTGGCCCTTTGCGGGCCTTCATGGCGCTGGGCTACGCCGGATGGGGCCCCGGCCAGCTTGAGGATGAGATCGGCGAGAATAGCTGGCTGACCGCTGATGCCCCGCCCGATCTGGTCTTTGCCACCGATCACGACACCAAATGGCAAGGGGGGCTGGCCAGCCTTGGCATTTCCCCCATGACGCTTTCGTCACAGGCTGGGCGCGCTTGACGCCATCGCAAGCTAGCGCGGGGCGGGCAGCGCACCCTTGTTATAGGGCGTCCAATCCGAAATCTCGGGGTAGAATTGGCGGCGCCACGCCTTGACGCGCGGGTTCATGACGCGCCGCCACAAGGGCGGGATCATCGCGGCCATGGTCATCACCGGATAGCCGAATGGCAGCTGTGGGGCGGCATCCTCGGCATAATTCTGCAACAGCGGAAAGCGGCGGTCTGGCTTGTAATGATGGTCGGAGTGGCGCTGCAAATTGATCAACAGCCAGTTCGACGCCTTGTGCGCCGCATTCCACGAATGGCGTGGCAAGACATGCTCATATTTGCCCTCGCCCAGATGTTTGCGCGTCAGCCCGTAATGCTCGATGTAATTGGTCAATTCCAACTGCCACACGGCGATGGCGGCTTGGAAGATGAACAGCGCCACCCCCACCCAACCGCCCAATGCAAAGGCCAAGATCAGGAAAAGCCCCTGTAACAGCCAGTAGCGCCAAAACGGGTTTGCCGGGTCTGCCCATGCCTTGCCGCGCCGCGCCAGCATCGCCTTTTCCGCGTGAAATGCGCTGATCAAGCTGTCGCGCAGCACGCGGGGGAAAAAGCGAAAGAACCCCTCGTTGTAGCGCGCGGTCACCGGGTCGCGGGTCGTGCCGACATAGCGGTGATGGACCAACAGATGTTCAGAGCGGAAATGTGAATACAGCACGCTTGCCAACAGCAGATCGGCCAACCAGCGTTCCAACCGGTTTGATTGGTGCATGAGTTCATGGGAATAATTGATCCCAATGGTGCCCGAAAGCACGCCAACCCCGAAAAACAGGCCAAAGGCCTCGGCGGTGGACAGCGTATCGCTGTGCGTGGCGAAATGGATCAACGCGAAAATCGTCACAAGCTGGAGGGGGAACCACACCAGCGTCACCAACCGATACCAAAACAGATCAGCCTCGGGCGTGGTGGGGTCGGCATTGTCCAGATCGAGGCCAATGGCCAGATCAAGCAGGCTAAACAGCCACCATGTCATCAGCGGCATCGCGATAAGCCACCAGCCCCCTTGCCCGGCGACAAAGGCAATCAGCGGAAACAGCGCCAGCGACATCCAATAGGGCAGGGCGCGGGCAAATTTTGCGACATGTGCTGCGGGGATCATGGCCGGTCTTTCCTTTCACCCTTTGGCGATGCTTTGCGCGTGGGGGGCTTTTGGTCAATCCTCTGGCCATGCCCCTTGGGCCAGATCCCACGCCTTGCGCATCACTGTAGGCAGGTTTGCGGGCCGAAATATGGCGCGCGGGTGAAATTCGCCGCGATCAGGTGTCGCATCTTGGCCGACAGACCCCAGCCGCAGCGCTAGCCGCAGGTGGAAATGGGTGAAGGTATGGCGCACCTCAAGCCCCGGATCGTGCCAATCGGCGGCGATAGGCGGCACCTCAAGCGGGGGTGTTTCGGCCCAATCGCTGCCGGGCCAGCCAAGCATGCCGCCCAAAAGCCCCGTCTCGGGCCGTGTCTCAAGCAGCATCGCGCCATCGGCGCGCCGCACAAGATAAGCGATGCCAAGCCGTGTCGGAACCCGTTTCTTGGGCATTTTGCGCGGCAGTTCGGCAGCGATGCCCATGGCGCTGGCCCGGCACATCGCGCGCAAGGGGCAGATACCGCAGGCGGGGTTGCGCGGTGTGCAGATCGTGGCACCCAGATCCATCACCGCCTGCGCGTAACAGCCGGGCCGCTTGGCGGGGGTCAGCCGCTCTGCCAGCGCTTTCAGCTCTGTTTTCGCGACTGGCAGCGGTGTTTGCACCGCAAAAAGCCGCGCCAGCACGCGCTCGACATTGCCATCCATCACCGCCGCCGGGCGGTCAAAGGCAATCGCCGCGATGGCGGCGGCCGTGTAGGGGCCAATGCCGGGCAGGGTCAAAAGCCCCGCCTCATCGTTGGGAAAGCGTCCGCCATGATCTTGGGCCACGACACGGGCGCATTTCAACAGGTTGCGCGCCCGCGCATAATAGCCAAGCCCCGCCCAAGCGCCCATGACCGTTGCATCCTCGGCCGCGGCCAAAGCACTTACATCGGGCCAACGTGTTGTGAATTCGTGGAAATAACCGCGCACGGCGGCCACGGTGGTTTGTTGCAGCATCACCTCGGACAGCCAAACGCGGTAGGGGTCGGGCCGCGCACCGCCCGCCAGTGCCATAGGCGCAATCCGCCATGGCAGATCGCGCGCATGGGCATCATACCACGGCAACAGGGCCGCGCTGGCATCGCTATCGGAAAACCCGTCACGCAAGGTTTATCTGCTCCCCCGCAGGCTGTTATTGGTTAGCATCGCATTAAGGCATAGATTGACCGCGACAACACGAAAGCAACCCATGCCGCGCAAGCCCAAAATATCGCCAACTGATCCGCCCGCGCGCCGCAAGCGCGGCTTCGAGACGGCGGGTGCATTGCTTAGCAGCACGCTCAAGGCACCCGCAGCCCAGCGTGGCTTTGGCGAGGCCAAGCTTTTGACCCATTGGCAAGAGATCGTCGGCACAGAGATTGCCGCCATCGCGCGGCCCGTGCGCATCAGCTGGAGCCGCGGCTTTGGTGGCACCTTGATCTTGCTGACGACAGGCGGCCATGCCCCGGTTCTCGAGATGCAAAAGGAACGTATCCTTGAACGGGTCAATGCCACCTATGGCTACCGCGCCATTGCCCATGTCCATATCACCCAGACCGCGCCAACGGGCTTTGCCGATGGTCAGGTGGCCTTTCGCGCCCAGCCACCCAAAGCGCCCCTGCCGCCTGACCCCGCGACCTTGTCGCGCGCAATGGCGACCGTGGATCAGGTGGCGGATGATGGATTGAAACAAGCCCTCGCGCGTCTTGCGCGCAATGTGCTAACCCCCAGAGATCGTTGAGGAGAAGAGCAGAACATGGATCGCAGAACCATTCTTTTGGGCGCAGGCGCCGGTGTCTTGGTTGCAGGCGGCTATGCGGCTTTGCGCCCGCAAACCACCCCGGCCCTGTCGCTATTGCCGCAACCAGCCAATGCGCAGACAAGCGATGCCGCCGCCGCCGATGCGCCGCAGGTGATCGAGATGGTCATGGGCGATCCGGATGCGCCGGTCGAGATGATCGAATACGCCTCGTTTACCTGCCCGCATTGCCGCACATTCCACGAGAACACGCTGCCCTTGCTCAAGGCCGATTACATCGATCAAGGCCGCCTGCGCTATGTCTACCGCGAGGTCTATTTTGACCGTTTCGGCCTTTGGGCCGGGATGGTCGCGCGCTGTGCGGGGCCAGAGCGGTATTTCGGCGTCGTCGATCTGATCTATGGTCGTCAAGCCGAATGGACGCAGGGCGCACCCGCCGAGGTGGCCGAGAATCTGCGCCGGATCGGGCGTACGGCGGGCTTGAGCAATGAACAGCTCGACGCTTGCCTGACCGATGGGGCGATGGCCCAAGCGCTGATCACTCGCTACGAGGCGCATATGGCCGAGCATGATATCTCGGGCACGCCTGCCTTTGTGATCGCGGGGCGTTTGCATTCCAACATGAGCTATGCCGAAATGGCGGTGCTGATCGACGAAGCGCTTGTTGCCGCGCAATAAGGCACAACGCGACTTTGGATGGGGTGGCCCTTGGGCCGCCCCTTTTTCTTGCCCTCACGGCTGTGCAGGGCGCGCCGTCAAGACCCGCGCGAGCGCGGCATCCAACGCCTCCCAATCCGCGATCTCGAGCCGCACGGGCAAGGTCATGACCTGCGCGCGCAGTGCGGGCGCAAGGCGGACGGCGTCTTTCTCGGTCGTCACCACCTGTGCGCCCAGCGCCTTGGCCTCGCGCAGCATGCGGCTCATCAAGGCATCGCTCAGCGGTTGGTGATCGCGCAACGCATGGGTGGCGCGTAAATCCGCGCCCATCGCGCGCAGTGTGCGAAAGAATTTCTCGGGGTGGCCGATCCCTGCAAAGGCCAACACGGGCACCCCGGCAAGCGGCAGGCCGGTTGGCAGCGCCGCCAGCGCGCCCGTGACATGCGGCAGGGTCAGAACCGGCCCCCATGTCTGGGCGAAACGCGCTTGCGCCTGCGCATCGCCAATCGACAAAATCAGATCGGCGCGCGCTAAGCCGGTGGCGATGGGTTCGCGCAACGGCCCGGCAGGAATAACCAAGCCATTACCAAAACCGATATGCGCATCCACCACGACGATGGCCAAATCATGGGCGAGCGCGGGGTTTTGAAACCCGTCATCAAGCAAGATCGCCTGCGCCCCAGCGGCGATTGCGGCGCGTGCGCCTGCCGCGCGGTCCTTGGCCACCCATGTCGGCATAAAGGCCGCCAACAGCAGTGCCTCATCGCCGGTTTCGGCCGCGATGTGCTGGCGTTCCACGACACGGACCGGCCCTTGCAATGTGCCGCCATGACCGCGCGTGACCGCATGCACCGCGACCCCGCGCGCGGCCAAACGCGCAGCCAGCGCGATGACCGTCGGTGTCTTGCCCGTGCCGCCCGCATTCAGATTGCCAATGCAGATCACCGGCACATCCAGCCGCGCGCGCGGGCCGCGCGCCAGCCGCCGCCGCGTCGCGCCCGCATAAAGCGCGCCAAGCGGTGAGAATAGCCTCGCCCATAGCCCCGGTGAGGCGTGCCAAAACATCGGCGCGCGCATCAGCCGAGCGCCCCGTCCAAAGCCTTGAGCAAGATCGCCTTGGCCCGATCCGTCACATCCGCCCCGGCAGAGACAACCTCCCACGCGGCATGGGCCATGATCGCGGCGCGGTCAGGGGCAAGCAATTCATCAACCGCCTCGGCCAAGGCCTGCGGTGAGGCGACAAGCCTTGCCGCGCGTGCATCGCTCAGGCGTTGGTAGATATCGACGAAATTGCTGACATAGGGGCCATGCAATATGGCCGATCCAAGGGCGGCAGGCTCGAACGGGTTATGCCCGCCAATCGGCTCCCATGAGCCGCCGACAAAGCTGACGCTGGCCAAGCGATACCATAGGCCCAACTCGCCCATTGTATCGGCGAGGTAAACGGGGGCCTCGGCCTCGGGGTTTTCGCCCGTGCTGCGCCGTGTATAGGCCCAAGCGTCATCGTCGAGCATCACCGCAATCTCATCGCCGCGCGCAGGGTGGCGCGGCACGAGGATCAGCAAAAGCCGCGGATTGGTGCGCATCGCGATGCGATGGGCATCAAGCACTTTGCGTTCCTCGCCCGGATGGGTCGAGGCCGCGACCCAGACCGGGCGGTTGCCGATCACGGCGCGCATGGCATCAAGTAACCGGTTATCGACCGGCAAGGCAGCGGCCCCTTCCTTAAGGGTGCCTGTCACCATCAAGCGGTCCATCGGCATACCAAGGCGGCGCAGGTAGATGGCGCTCAGGTCATCTTGGACCATCGCAAGCTGGAACCGGGCCAAAAGGCTGCGCGCCATGCCGCGCAAGAACCGCCAGCGGTCGTGGCTGGCCTTGGACATGCGCGCATTGAGCAAAAGCATCGCAATGCCCCGCGCATGGGTTTCGCAGATCAAGGCGGGCCATAGCTCGCTTTCGGTCCAGACCGCGAGGTCGGGTCGCCAGTGATCAAGGAAACGCGCCACAAAGGCGCGCGCATCGAGCGGCACATATTGGTGCATCGCCCCTTCGGGCAGGCGGTCGGCCATCACGGCGGCCGAGGTGACGGTACCCGTGGTCACAAGGATGGAAAGCTCGGGCCGCTCTTCCAACAACAGGCGGATCAACTCCAGCAGGGCGATTGATTCGCCCACGCTTGCGGCGTGAAACCAGATCAACGGCCCTTGGGGGCGGGGGCGGCTGGCGATCCCGCGCCGCTCATCCAGCCGTGCGGGGTCTTCCTTACCGGCACTCGCGCGCTGGGTCAGCTTGCCTTCGGCAAAGCCCAAAGCGCCGCGCTTTGACCAGGCGAGATAGAGAGCAAGGGCAAGTGAGCGTTCCATAAGATATGTCAGCCATTCATGTTTGGGCGACCGGCAAAGCTGCGGCGCACCCTAGGGATTGGCCCGCGCGGGTCAAGCGGCGTTGCCGCGCGCCTGTAGAAAGGCTGCGTGCAACACCGGCGCACCGGCCAGCACACCGTCGACCTTTGGGCTGGCGCTGTTGAAGCGCAAACCTTGCCCTGCCATGTCAGTGGCCATACCGCCCGCTTCGGTGATGATCAGCGTCCCGGCGGCGATATCCCATTCCCATGTCGCGCGGAATGTCAGCATCGCGTCAAAGCGCCCTTCACCCACCAGCGCCATGCGATATGCAAGCGAGGGGCGATAGGCGCGTGTGACCTCTGGCACGCCATGGGGCCAATGGGCGGGTCCAAGCGTATGCTTGGTGGCCAAGACCTCTGCCTCGTGGAAATGGCGCGCATCCGAGGCGCGGATCGGCCTGTCGTTGAGTGTCGCGCCACCCCCCAAAGATGCCGCGTAAAGCTTGCCACGGATCGGCAGATAGACCACCGCCGCGATCACCACCCCATCCTCGACCACGGCCAGAGAATGCGAAAAGGCCGAGCTTCCTTCGATAAAGGCGCGGGTGCCGTCAATCGGGTCGATGACGAAGACACGGGCCGCCCCCAGCCGGGCGTGATTGTCGGGCGTTTCCTCGGACAGCCAGCCATAATCGGGGCGGGCATCCATCAGCCGGTCATGCAGCATGTCGTTCACGGCCAGATCGGCCTCGGTCACGGGGCCGGCATCATCGGGCTTGTCCCATGTTTCGGGGTCGTCGCGGAAATAGCGCGCCGCGATCCGGCCTGCGCCGCGCGCCGCCTCGATCAGCAAAAGCAAATCTTCGCGCGCCTCAGGCCCCGGCAAGCGTCAGCCCCTCGACCAAAAGCGAGGGCACGACGCGGCTGAGGTGCGGGCGCGCGTCATTGGCCGGGCGGATCGTCAAAAGCATATCGCGTAGATTGCCCGCGACGGTGCATTCATTGACGGGATAGGTGATCTCGCCGTTCTCGACCCAAAACCCCGAGGCACCCCGCGAATAATCGCCTGTTGTCGCGTTGATCGACGAGCCGATCATCGAGGTGATCAACAAACCCGTTCCCATCTCGCGCAAGAGCGCCGCGCGGCTTTGCGCGCCTTGCGTCAGGGCGACGTTGCCCACGGCAGGTGACGGCGGGGACGAGGTGCCGCGGCTGGCGCTCCCCGTGGATGGCAGGCCCAGCTTGCGCCCCGTGGCCAGATCCAATGTCCATTCCATCAAGATGCCATCGGCCACGATGATGCGCCGCCGGGTTGGCAAGCCTTCGCCATCAAAGGGCCGCGAGGCCGAGGCGCGGGGGCGATGCGGGTCTTCGATGATCGACAAATCGCTTGGCAAGACCTGTGCGCCCATGAGATCGCGCGCCCAAGATGCGCCGCGCGTGATCGCGGTGCCATTGGTCGCGGCCAAAAGATGCCCGATCAGCCCCGATGAGATGCGCTCGTCAAAGATAACCGGATATGCGCCGGTTTTCGGTTTGCGCGCGCCCATACGCGCCACGCTGCGTTCACCGGCGATGCGCCCGATCTCTTCGGCGGACAAAAGATCGGCGGCATGGTTGCGCCCATCGCCGAAATAATCCCGCTCCATCCCCAAACCCTCGCCGCTGATCGCGACGCAAGACAGCCCATGATCGGATCGCGCATAGCCGCCTGCAAAGCCGTTGCTGGCGGCCATATGCACTTGGCTGCGCGAAAAGCCCGCATTGGCGGCCTGCACTTGGCTGACGCCCTTTACGGCAAGCGCCGCGGCCTCGGCCTCTTGCGCGATACGCTCAAGCTGCGCGGGGTCGGGATCGGGGCCGGGGTCGCACATATCCAGCGCGTCACCATTGCGCAGGGTGGAGAGTTGCTCGCGATCAGCCAGCCCCACGGTCGGATCATCGGGGGCAAGACGCGCCATAGTGACCGCACGGCTGGCCATTTCGCGCAAGGTTTCGTCGCGGATGTCCGAGGCGGAGACACAGGCTTGCCGCTGCCCGACGATGACGCGTAGCCCGATCTCAACCCCTTCGGAGCGCTCGGCCTGTTCCAAGGCGCCGCCGCGCACGCTGATGGATAGCGAGGTGCCATCGACAGCGATTGCATCCGCGCCATCCGCGCCTGCGCGGCGCGCGTGGTGAAGCAACGCTTCGGTCAGATCGGCGAGGGATGTTGACATGGGCATGGCACCTTGGCGCTTGGGGTTCACATCGACCTAGTGCCCGCACCCGCCCGGCGCAAGCCATCCCAGCCGCCCCATCGGTCTGGGCCTTGGGGCGCGCGCTTCAGCGCAAGGGCACACCATTGGCGGTGATCCCACCGCCTTGGGTGAATTCCAGCCGCGTCTCTAGCGTGTCGGGTGTGGCACCGGGGCGGGCAAACGCACCCAGCAGCCCGCGCGCCATGGCCAATTGCTCAATCGGTACCAGACCCGCCGCCTGTAGCCGGTCGAAAAGCGCGTTTAGCCCGCGCAGTTGCAAATCCACTGCCCCCACGGGCATGGGGATCGGACCGGGCGGGAAATCGGCACGCCCGCTGCCGGTCAATTCCGCACCTGCAGCAGTGATGCGCAATTCGTTGATGCGCAGATCGACAAGCTCGGCGGGGATATCGCCCATCGCTGTGGGATCGACTGCAAGCAGATCGCGCAAGATGCGCGCCGTGCCGCCGAGGTCAACAATCGCGGTGATCGGATCGCGCGGAATGGCCCCTGCCGGATCGGCAAGCGCCCAAACCTCGGGGCTGGGTGCCAGTTCGCGATAGGCCAGCCGCAATGCGAAATCTTGGGCCTGATCGCGGGGTGCCAACGGCAGACGAAAGGCAAGCTCGGCCCCGCCGACCGTAAAGGCCACAGGCACCGGCAATTCGCGCGAGGCCAGATAAGTGGATGCCGCCATTGCACTCAGGGCAAAGTCGATCTGATCGCGCGAGACATCGGTGGACAGTCGCCCCCCTTGGTTAGAGGTCAACAGGGTAAAGGCATCGCGCGGATGCGAAAAGGTCATCTCGAGCCGCGCGCTGTCATAGGCCAAGGCACTGCTGGCGGCGAAATCCTTGGGCAAGGCACCGGGCTTGGCTGCGAGGTTGGCGATGTTGCCAAGCTGGCCTGTGCCGGCGCTGGTGCTGGCACCCAAAGCAAAACTCACCTTCAAATGCCCATCTTCGCCGGGCGGTGGGCTGATCTGGATTGCACCTGACATGCCGCTGATCGCCGCATTGCTGGCATAGCGCAGATCGGCGGGATTGGTGCCATCAATCTCGTAACGCGCGGTCAGATCGGCCAGCGCGACCATGACATCGATGACCGGAAGCGGGCCGCTGCCGCCGGTGATCGGGCGATCCTCGAGCATCAAGCTTGGGGCGGTAAAGTCATAGGCGCGTGCTGCCGCCGTGCCGCTGGCGATCACGCGCAGATCTGGCGCGATGAGGGCAAAGTTTAGATCAACCGGCGGCCCGATATTATCCGGGCGAAAGCTGACGGTCAGATTATGGGTGTCGGACATGGTGATCGTGACACGGCCATCACCGGTTTCGGTGAACACCAGCTGATCGAGCCGCGCGATGGTGGTCACCTCTCCATCGGCGTAGCGCATGGCATAGCCGTTGAGCGTCAGGCTGCCGTCACCGGTGATCTGCTCTTGCACGGTAACAGTCTGGCCCATGGCTGCGGCTTGGCTTTGCCATTCGGCCCAAAGCTCTGATGCGGTCAGGGCGAACAAGGGCTGCGCCCAGCTCAGCGCCAGTGCCGAGAATGTCACGATGAGCGGTTTTGCAAAGGTCATGGCATCCATCCGAGAAAGAGAGTGTGGGCAGCGCGTCAACCCAAACTGTCGGCCCTAGGCCGTGCTGCGGTCAAGTCCCGATCCGACGTTCGCGACGCTTTGGTCTGGTCGCGCCGGATCAGTGGCGCTAGCATCCCAGTCGCGCAGACACCACACAAGAAAGGGAAGCCCATGCCCGATATGAGCGCAAAAACCGTTGTGATCACCGGTGCAAGCCGTGGGATCGGTGCGGCCGCTGCGCGCGCCTTTGCCGCGCAAGGTGCCAATGTCGTGCTTTTGGCGCGCGACCGCGATGCGATTGCCACGCTTGCGGGCGAGATTGGCGCACGCGCGCTGGCCGTGCCTTGCGATGTGACCCGCTATTGGGAGGTGGAGGCCGCCCTTGCGGCTGGCGCTGCTACCTTTGGCGGCCTTGATGTGTTGATCAGCAATGCAGGCGTGATCGACCCCATCGCCGATGTTGCAGCTGCCGACCCCGAGGTCTGGAGCCAAGCCATCGACATCAATCTTAAGGGTGTGTTTCACGGCGCGCACGCGGCCCTTCCGCTGATGTTGCAGCGCGGTGGCGGTACGATCATCACCGTCAGCTCGGGCGCTGCCGTCAACCCGGTTGAGGGGTGGAGCGCTTATTGCGCCTCCAAGGCGGGGGCCAAGATGTTCACCGCTTGCCTCAATACCGAATATGGCGCGCGCGGTATTCGTGCGCTGGGCCTGTCACCCGGTACCGTTGCCACCGACATGCAGCGCGAGATCAAGCAATCGGGTGTGAACGCGATCAGCCAGCTGGATTGGTCAGTGCATATCCCGCCCGAATGGCCCGCAAAGGCCTTGATCTGGATGTGCGGGGCTGATGCAGACCCGTGGTTGGGCAACGACATCTCGCTGCGCGATCCAGATATCCGCGCAGCCGTGGGTGTCGGCCCATGATCGATTGCGCGCGCGATGACGGGCTTTGGACGCTGACGCTGAACCGTCCTGAAAAGGCCAATGCGTTGAGCGCTGCGATGCTGGAGCAACTGGTCGATCTGCTGCTCGAAGCCTCGGTCGATCCGCATCTGCGCGCGCTGATCATCACCGGGGCGGGCGACAAGGTTTTCTCGGCCGGTGCCGATCTGGATGCGGCGCGCGCGGGTCTGGCGACATCGCCCTTGTGGGAACAGGTCTCGGGTGCGATTGCGGCCTTGCCTTGTTTGACCATCGCCGCCCTCAACGGCACATTGGCGGGCGGTGCTTTTGGCATGGCGCTGGCTTGTGACATCCGCATCGCGGTGCCGCAGGCGCGGTTTTTTTATCCCGTGGCGAAGCTTGGCTTTTTGCCGCAACCCTCCGACCCCGGGCGGCTTGTGGCGTTGATGGGACCGGCGCGGGCCAAGCTGTTGCTCTTGGGTGGGCAGAAATTTTCCGCCGATGACGCGCTGGCCTTTGGGTTGATCGACCGGATCGTATTGGGCGCGCATCTGATGGACC
>NZ_JAGYJN010000089.1 GCF_018402035.1 Roseicyclus sp. | reverse complement strand
GCTCCGTTGCGCGACACCTCGTAAAACTGGATGTCGTCTTAGGTCGTAAAAGTAGGTGTCGCTTGACAACAGCAAACTGAAAGCATTGACCCAGGCCGAAAACTCCGAAACCATCACCGCAGATTAATGACAGCGACGCAATGAACAGCCGCCGACTATCTGTCCGGGACTTACCGAAACGACTGTCCGGGACTTAGTGAAATCACTGTCCGGTATTTCCGAAATCCGCACTCTGGGAATGGCCTTGTTCAAGCAAAACCGACATCGCCGTTCGTTCCTCATCTCGAAGATGACCCATCGTCCTTCCCCAGCAACCACTGCCGGGAAATCAATCAGGCCAAGGAGACACCTCGTAAACCTGGATGTCGCCATACGAACATTCTGAGGTGTCGCGCTACAATCGTCGCCTATGACCCCTCTCGTGCCGCTGAACAGGGCGAGCGGCGGCGCGCCCGCATTGCTGAGTTGGAGGACATGGCCGAGAAGATGGTTGGCAAGCTCGATGCCCAAGATGCCGGAAAGACCGCCAAGGGACGCCGCGCCTCCGACCGCGGGGCCTACAGCCGCTTCACCCGCGCCGTCGCGGACGCCGAACTCACCCGGTTCATCAAGGCTGATCTCAATGCGGATCGGTTCAGCTGGAGCGTCGATGACGACGCCATAGCCGAGGCCGAGCTCTTCGACGGCAAGCTCGCGCTGATCACAAATGCTCCCGACCTCACCGCCGCTGAGGCCGTCGCGCGCTACAAGGGCCTCGCAGACATCGAGCGCGGCTTCCGCGTTCTGAAATCCGACATTGAGATCGCGCCGGTTCACCACCGTCTGCCCGACCGCATCCGCGCGCACGCCATGATCTGCTTCCTGGCCCTCGTCCTCTACCGTGTCATGCGCATGCGGCTGAAGGCGAAAGGCTGTAGCGCCAGTCCGCGCACCGCCCTCGATCTGCTCGAGCGCATCCAGCGCCATACGACAAATATTGGCGAGCGGACCCTCAACGGTCTTTCGACGATCA
>NZ_JAGYJN010000088.1 GCF_018402035.1 Roseicyclus sp. | reverse complement strand
TTTTTTGCCGCTGACAATTTCATACAGCAGTGCCCTTTGGTGGTCAGTCATTTGTGGTCTAGAAGGAGTCATTTTATATCATAAAAATACACATGATCGCCATGAAAATATTGCATCTCCTCATAATTTGATATTTCTGGTTCTTGGCATTGTGTATTTTCCACGCTAGGGTCTTTCTGTTAAGCCTTTAACTAATGAGTAATTCGCCATTAGAGCTTTTGGAAAATTATAGCATGCTTCGTCAATCAGTGTCTCTTGATTGTTCGCAATCCCATTTATAAACATTTCGATAATATCCTTTCTAACTTTTGTCTCTGAAAAATTATACTTTCCTGCCAATTCAGATATCCCTTCTTGAGATGTTGCAAATAACAAAAAGGCTTCAACCCCCAATTTTTTCACATGTTGATTTATCATGTATTCAAATCGTCTTACGTCATCTTCTTTTGGAAAGACTCCAGAGGCCTCACCAATAGTTAAGGTTAAAATCTCAAACTTAAGTATCTCGTAAAAATACTTTACCTTAAAGTGCGCTCGGGAAGTTTCGCACAACTTTTGCTGGGAAATTTTTCGATCTATGTGCAATTTTGCCAACGGCATAAAGAAACTATCACCATGCTCAGTGAGGGTCGCTATATATGCGATTAACATGTTATCATCGCAATCATAGGAAAAGAATTTTAGTGCACATGCTTCCGCTTTGATTTCGAATGCAATTGAAAGGAGCTTGCGTCCCTGATTTGCTCGACTTGACTGGTGAAATTTTCCTTCAATTGCCTTTTCTAAGTCGCTTGTGACCAAGCCCGGAAGGTCGACATCTGGAAACAATACAGTGTAAAATGGCTTTTTCTTCTCGACATTTGATATTACACTTGTCGCAACATTTCGTATTTCAGCTATGAACTTCAAGTACGGCAACGGCCGATTCATAAGTTTGTTTAGGATATCCCCGAGACTTATCCGCATTTTTGTCTTTCAAAATCCTACAGTTTGGAGTGGTCGAGTCACCAATACATCCGGATAGTATTGTGTTCTGAGCAATGTGTCGATTGTCTTGCCG
>NZ_JAGYJN010000087.1 GCF_018402035.1 Roseicyclus sp. | reverse complement strand
TGCGGTGCAAAGCTCCAAGGATCGCGACCAATTTGGCCAAGGCGATATTCGTGGCGTAATCGCGCCCGAAAGCTCCAACAACGCAAAAGAGGGTGGCGGGCTTGTCCCCACCCTGATTTTCGGGATTCCTGGATCGGGCTCAATGGCGGTGTTTTTGGGCGGGCTTGCGCTTCTGGGTATGTCGCCAGGACCGGCCATGATCCGGCAAGACCTCGACATCACCTATACGATTGTCTGGTCCCTTGCCTTGGCCAATGTCGTCGGCGCCGGGCTTTGTGTGCTCCTGTCCGGCCAAATCGCCCGACTGACGACGATACGCTTCACGCTGCTTGCGCCGTTTCTGTTCATGATGATCGCTTTCGCGGCTTTCCAGTCCCGCATGTCCCTTGGCGATCTGGTTGCGCTCGTCTTTGTCGGCGTCATCGGCATCTTGCTGCGGCGTTTCGACTATTCGCGTCCGGCCTTCCTGATAGGTTTCGTCCTGTCGACACAGGCCGAGCAATTCGTAAACATGGCGACCCAGGTCGGTGCTGCCCGCTTCCGCAGCAGCCTTGAATCGGGGATCGATTACCTTGTTTCGCCGATCTCAGTGACGCTGCTGGTCCTGTCGGTGCTTTCCATCGTCATTGGTATTCGCCAATCCAAGAATATCCGTGAAAATATCGTCACCCACACCGGCACCAAGCGTGCGCCGATGCTGTTCCTGGGCGCGATCACACTTTATGTCGCTATTTCCACGATCGATGCAGCGGGTGTCAGCCGCTTTGGCGACAAAGTGTTTCCGCTCACCATCGGGATTGTGACCCTTCTAGGCTGTCTGGCGCTGATGGCACGGATGATCCTGCGACCCGAGACGGACGATGTGTTCATCGATATGGAAACCGGCGGTGACGATGGCAACGCACCGTATTCGCTGTGGGGCACGCTGGGCTGGTTCTTCGGCCTCCTGGCACTGACGGCTCTCTTCGGGTTCATCATCGCGCTGGCGATCTTCCTGTTGACCTTCTTCCGGATCAGGGCGCAGGTCAGCTGGTCGCGGACGCTGATCCTGACGGCGGCGGCCAT
>NZ_JAGYJN010000086.1 GCF_018402035.1 Roseicyclus sp. | reverse complement strand
GTCAGCTCAGGAAGCTGCCCCTTTGGACCGCAGATAGACGGTGCCGGGTTGCGTGAGTATGGCCCAAACGATCCGTGTCAGTTTGTTGGCCAAGGCAACAACGGCTTTGTTGCGATGAGTTCGGGCTTCCAATGCGTTCAGCCACCGTCCCAAGGCATGGCTTTCGCGGTTCAGGTGCAAGAAGCAGGATCGCGCGCCATGGATGATCAGACGGCGCACATATCTGTTTCCGCGCTTACTGATCCCGAGAAGGGTCTGCTTTCCTCCCGTCGAATGCTCCGCTGGAACAAGCCCAAGCCATGCTGCCATGTCCCGTGCCTTGCGGAATTGACGGCCATCTCCTGCCGCGGCCACCAGGGCTGTTGCACCCAATGCACCGATGCCGGGAATGGTCAGCAGCCTGCTGATCGTCTCATCCTCTTTCGCGATCGCCTCGATCTTGGCGCTCAAGGCTTTGACCCGGTTCTCGATGTAGGCAAGATCATCGAGAAGGTCGTTCAGCAGGGCTCGCATATTTTGTGTCAAGTCATTCTCAAGATTGGCAAGGTGCCGTTGAATATCGGTATGAAAGCCACCGGCCCCAACACGCATGGCCAGCCCATATTCGATGCAGAAGGCCCGCGCTTGGTTCATCAACCCGGTGCGTTGACCCACGAGCCGATCCCGGATGCGGTGAAGCGCTTGCAGGTCAACTTGCTCTGGCGTTCGCACTTCGACAAATCGCATAGTTGGCCTGGTCACGGCCTCGGCAATCGCAGCAGCATCAACCGTATCGTTTTTGTTCGACTTCACATAGGGTTTTACGAACCGTGCTGGGATGATCCGGGCATCATGCCCCATCTGGATGAGCTTTCGCGCCAGCCACTGCGAACCCGGACAGGCCTCCATGCCGATCAATACTTTGGGCGCCAGATCGAAAAACGAGTGCAACGCCTCACGCGCGAACTTGGCACGCTGAATCACAGCGCCCTCGCGATTGACGGCAACAACGTGGAATACCTTTTTGCCAATGTCGATCCCATAGGCGTAGGCTTCGGGCAATGGTTTGGTTCGCATCCTTTCTCTCCTTTTAATTTGCGATGAAGCAATACTGCCATCGGTGTGCGGGGCGGACCATCCCATT
>NZ_JAGYJN010000085.1 GCF_018402035.1 Roseicyclus sp. | reverse complement strand
GCCTAGCCTGCTCTGACTGGTCCGGTTTGATTGTTAGTGCATAATTGGCCGCTGGTCTATTGGCACGATGGTTTCCGGTGCTGGAGGCCGGTATCCCAAGGCGCTGTGGGGGCGTTTTGTATTGTAGTGTTTGCGCCAGTTTTCGATGACGATCTGTGCTTCTCTCAGGGAGTAGAAGACCTCCCTGTTCAGCAGTTCATCTCTGAACCGGGCGTTGAAGCTCTCGACATAACCGTTCTCCCAAGGGCTGCCCGGCTCGATAAACGCTGTTCGCGCGCCTACTGCCTCGATCCAGCCCCTGACATCCTTCGCAACGAACTCAGGGCCATTGTCGCTTCGCACAAATGCCGGCGGTCCGCGTAAGATGAACAGATCAGTCAGGGCGTCGATGACGTCCGTCGAGTTCAGCCTGCGCTTCACCCGGATTGTCAGGCATTCCCGGCTGAACTCATCGAGGATGTTCAATGTGCGGAACGCCTTGCCATCATCGGTACGGCAATGGACAAAGTCATAGCTCCAGACATGGTTGCGATGCTCAGGCCGAAGCCGGATACATGACCCGTCGTTTAGCCAGAGCCTCGACTTCTTCGGTTGTTTTGGCGGCACTTTCAGCCCCTCCCGTTTCCACAGCCGCTCGACACGGCCATCACTGACCTGCCAGCCCGCGTCTCTCAACAACGCCGCAACGCGACGATAGCCGTAGCTGCCGTACTGCCTAGCCAATTCAATCATGTCCGCTACAAGCCGGTCTTCATCTGCCCTGCCGTGCGGCTGATACCTTTGCGTTGATCGATGCTGCCCCAGTGCCCGGCAGACCCGGCGTTCCGATACCTTCATCTGACTTCGGATCAGATCAATGCAGGCGCGCCGGCGGACGGGGCTCAGAAGTTTCCCCGGGCAGCCTCCTTCAGAATGAGCTTGTCCAGCGTCAGATCCGATACGGCTTTGCGTAGTCGCTCATTCTCCTTCTGGAGACGTTTGAGTTCCTTCAGTTGGTCGGTTCCCATACCGCCATACTGCTTGCGCCAGCGGTAATAGGTTTGTTCGGTTATGCGCACTTCGCGGATCGCATCCACGCGCTGCACTCCTTGCCCGACAAGCACGTCAACCTGCCGTAGCTTCTGAACTATTTCCTCGGGCTTGTGCCGCTT
>NZ_JAGYJN010000084.1 GCF_018402035.1 Roseicyclus sp. | reverse complement strand
CGTCCGTGAGAAGTTCACTTGCAGGGACTGTGAGAAAATCAGCCAGCCACCGGCACCGTTCCACCCTATCCCTCGCGGATGGGCAGGGCCCAGCCTGCTGGCAATGATCATCTATGAGAAATATGGTCAGCACCAGCCGCTGAACCGTCAGTCTGAGCGCTATGCGCGCGAGGGTGTTGATCTGAGCCTGTCAACTCTGGCCGATCAAGTGGGGGCTGTCGCTGAGCTGCTGAAACCCCTTCATGCATTGATCGAGGCACATGTGCGCACAGCCCTTCGTCTGCACGGTGATGATACCACCGTGCCGCTCTTGGCACGAGGCGGCACCAAAACAGCCCGCCTCTGGACATATGTGCGCGATGATCGGCCTTGGAGTGGCAATGCGCCACCGGCAGTGGTCTTCTACTTCTCCCGGGATCGCAGTGGCGAGCATCCAACGGCGCATCTGGCAGGGTGGCAAGGCATTCTTCAGGCGGATGCCTATACCGGCTATAACCAGCTTTACGACCTCAAGCGCCAGCTCGGGCCTGTAAGCTCTGCGCTCTGTTGGGCGCACGCGCGGCGCAAATTCTTCGAGCTTGCGGATATTGAAAGCAATATCCGCAAGGGGAAATCGCCCAAGGAAATCTCGCCGATCGCCTTTGAAGCGGTCCGGCGGATCGATGCGCTGTTTGACATCGAGCGCACGATTAAAGGCCATACCCCCGAAGCGCGTCTTGAGGTCCGACAACAACTGTCAGGTCCATTGGTTGAAGATCTGGAGAGATGGTTGCTGTGCGAACGCGCGCTCCTTTCAAAACACGCAAAGGTGGCAAAGGCGATCGATTACCTGCTGTCGCCAGGGCATTGGCCTGCCTTCAAGCTCTTTCTGGAGGACGGCCACGTTTGCCTGACAAACAACGCAGCAGAACGGTCCCTGCGCGGGGTGGCATTGGGCAGAAAGGCATGGTTATTTGTTGGCTCTGAGCGCGGCGGTCAGCGCGCCGCCTTCATGTATTCCTTGATTGGCACAGCAAAACTGAACGATATTGACCCGCAAGCTTGGCTTGCCGACGTCATCGCCCGCATCTCTGATATGCCAGCGTCACGCCTGCCAGAATTGCTTCCTTGGAACTGGAACGCGGCAAAACAGGCCAGTGTCAAGGCCGCCTAACCGCGGTTCACGCCGGATGCATAC
>NZ_JAGYJN010000083.1 GCF_018402035.1 Roseicyclus sp. | reverse complement strand
GGCGTGCCATGGGTGTGGAAGGTCTCGATGGTTTTTAGACCCCAAGCTTGACCCTTTTTGCGTTCTGTCTCGGTCCAGACAACGGGTGCATGATCAGGCGCAAGGATCAGCCGCGCACCGGCATTGGCCAGTTCAACACGGTTGCCCGCAGGCTCCCAGACATAAAGGAAGAAGGTGCCTTGGATCGCATGCTTGTGCGGGCCGGTTTCGATATGCACGCCGTTTTCCAGAAAGATGTCGGCGGCGCGCAGGATATCCTCGCGCTGATCAGTGGCATAGGTGACATGGTGCAGCCGCCCATCGCCCCGGCCATGTTCTTCGGTGCAGGCCAGATCATAGGTCTTGTTGTTGACCGTGAACCAGCAGCCGCCCACGCGCCCATTATCAAGCTGGATCATCTCGGTCACGCGGCTGCCCAGACAGGTCTCCATGAAGCGGCGGAATTCGGCCACATCGGTCGCCAGCAGGTTCAGGTGATCGATCCTGCGGGGGCTTGCCCCTTGGGCGGTGAATTTCGACGCCATGTTTTTCAGCGCTGGGCGGTCGCCCTCGCCCGGTTCGGCGCGGCGGGTGTCGTAGTAAATCTCGAAGATATGGCCAAAGGGGTCTTCGAAGCGAAAGGCGCGCCCATGGCCGGGGTCATCATCGACCCAGCCATGTGTCTTATAGCCCGCTGCGGTAATCGCGGCGACGCGACGCTCCAACGCATGCGCGCTTTCGGCACGATAGCCGATATGTCCCACACCAGTGGTGTGGTGGCGCGTCAGCTTGAGCGAGTGAAACTCGTAATCATCCCAAGCGCGCAACCATGCGCTGTTGCCATCGACCAGCGACGCTTTCAGCCCGAAGATCCGGGTGAAGAAATCAAGGCTTTCCTCGAAACGATCCGTGTACATCTCGACATGGCCGAGATGGGCGATGTCACCCATTTTGCGCTCTCCCTGCAAACTTGCCTCCGGGCGTTACCCGCTGCGGCGGTGAAGATGCGCCGCGGCCCTCCCCTTGCCAAGACCGAAACGCCAAGCTGTCCGATATTCGCCGCGTTGCGCGGTCTGGCCGTGGCAAAGACGATGTGCTTTATCAGCCGGGAATTTCATTTCGGCGCGCGCGCCACACCGGATCATCAAGGGGCAGGAACAACATGGCGATCACCCATCTCAAGCGTGGCAAGCCCGAGGCGGAGCGGGCGGAGGATGACGCGCGGGTGCGC
>NZ_JAGYJN010000082.1 GCF_018402035.1 Roseicyclus sp. | reverse complement strand
CACGTGAGCCTTGCCTGAGTGTTGACCAATATGCAGACCAAAAGAGTCCCCTTTACCTTTAACCGTGGTGGTTACTTTTACTTTTCTCGAAGAGTCCCAGCCGATCTCGTGGAGCATTATTGCTATCCTCGCATAGTCCAGGCTCTGAATACCCAGCACGTCTCTGTTGCTCGTTCACGTGCATCCATGATGGCCTCACAGTTGGATGCTTACTGGGCGCAAATTCGTCTTGCTCATGCAAATCTGCCTGGAAAGCATTTGTTGAAGCAAAGGCAGACACATGCAGGTCCAGCGAGTATTGCCTCCACCCCGTCTGCCTCTGTGTCACTCACAGAAGCTTTATCCGTATACTTGGAGCGCAAGGGCGTCGGCAAAGGAAAGACCTTCCATGCCGCTGCTCAAAGAGCCTGTGGCTATCTTGTTGATGCCGTGGGTTTGAAGGATCTGCATCAGTACACACGTGCTGATGCCCTCAGCTTCCGTGATTTCTTGATCGAGCGTGGCCTGGTTGGTTCAAGCGTAACTAGGGTCCTTAACTCCATTAACTCTGTCTTTAATTTCGCTTGCTCTGAGTTGGCCCTTGATCTCAAAAATCCATTTCACGGCATGTACCATGACCGTAAGGCAGGGGTTGCTAGACGGCTGCCCATTCCTGATTTGGAACTTAAGAAGATCCAAGCTTTGTGTCGTAGCCGAAATGATGACTGTCGTTGGCTCATTGCTTTGATCAGTGACACTGGGTTGCGTTTGTCAGAGGCAGCAGGGCTTATGCTGTCAGACATCAAGCTTCAGGAAGTCTATCCCCACCTTGTTGTTCAACCTAACGCTCTAAGATCCCTGAAGACTTCAGGCAGTGAGAGAATGGTTCCGCTAGTTGGGGCGTCTCTATGGGCTGCCGAGAGGCTATATGAGACGATGCCAAGCCTTACTGGCCCTGCATTCCCAAGATACGCCAAGTCAGGTCAGGTTCAGGCCAACTCAGCCAGCGCAGCTTTGAACAAGTGGTTGAAGGGATACGTGTCAGATGGATGCACCATTCACAGTTTCCGTCACTCCATGCGTGATCGGCTAAGGGCAGTAGAGTGTCCTACGGAAATGGTGGATCAAATAGGTGGATGGTCTCACAGCTCAGTGGGTCAAGGCTATGGTTCTGGCTATCCGCTTGAAGCCATGTCCCGATACTTGTCAAAGATCGTCTTGTGAAAGGAAGAAAGGCAAGGCTCACGTG
>NZ_JAGYJN010000081.1 GCF_018402035.1 Roseicyclus sp. | reverse complement strand
TGGAAAACCCCAACGACCCGAAAGACAGCGCCAAGCTCAAGGCGGTGCTGGTGCTTGTCGCCTGCATCGCCTTCGTGCTCTCGCCCTTTCTGGCCCAGCCTTTCACTGGCTTTGACCCAGCGCAAATGCCCCTCGCGGTCGACAAACCGCCGATCCAACCGGCCGGTTACGCCTTTTCGATCTGGGGCGTGATCTACCTGTGGCTATTGGCTTCGGCAGGCTTCGGCCTCATCCGCCGCGACACTGCCCCTGATTGGGACCGCGCGCGCTGGCCGCTTTTTGCCAGCCTCGCCATCGGCGCGGGCTGGATCGCGGTCGCGCTCAGCGCGCCGGTCATGGCCACGATCTTGATCTGGGCCATGCTCTTAGGCGCCCTCGCCGCCCTATGGCACGCCCCTGCCCGTGATCGCGCATGGTTCGCCTTGCCAGTTGGGCTTTACGCGGGCTGGCTGACGGCGGCTGCTTGCGTGGCCTTCGGCACGGTGGCGATGGGCTATGGATGGGGCGGCGAAGTGGCGCTGAGCTGGATCATGCTCTTGGTGGCGCTCGGCCTTGCGGTGACACTCAGCCTGCGCCTGCGTGTCGCCACCTACCCCATCGCGGTGGCTTGGGCGCTGGTGGGCGTCGTTGTCGCGAACGGGTTTGGGCCCTTCGGCATCGCCGCAGGTCTGGGCGCATTGGCCCTGCTGGCGCTTGCCCTACGCCAGATCAAGGGCTGAGCGCTTCTTCGTTTCAGAAATATCCCGGGGGAGTCCCGGCACGGGACGGGGGCAGCGCCCCCACGCTACCGTCGCACCCGCGCGCTTGCCGTGGCAATTCGCAACCGTTAGACCCAACATAGACAGCCTCGGATCGGAGCGTTCATGCGCATTTTGCTGACAAATGACGATGGGATCAACGCCCCCGGGCTAAAGGTGTTAGAGGCCATCGCCGCCGAGATCGCGGGCCCAAAGGGTGAGGTCTGGACCGTCGCACCCGCCTTCGAGCAATCAGGCGTTGGGCATTGCATTTCCTATGTCCATCCCACGATGATCGCCGAGCTTGGGCCAAAACGCTTCGCCGCCGAAGGCTCACCTGCCGATTGCGTGCTGGCGGGGCTTTACGATGTGCTGGCGGGAAATCCCCCCGATCTGGTGCTCTCGGGTGTCAACCGGGGCAATAACGCTGCCGAAAATGTGCTTTATTCCGGCACCATCGGCGGCGCGATGGAGGCAGCGTTGCAAGGTCTGCCCGCCATCGCGCTTTCGCA
>NZ_JAGYJN010000080.1 GCF_018402035.1 Roseicyclus sp. | reverse complement strand
TTGCGGTTCCAGTATATTCAGGAGAACGCGCGGTTTGTTGAGGATGTGGATGTTTGAGTGGGAGTAACGATTATGAGTAACGATAGACTGTTCTTTGTCGATCAAGCTTCATTACCAAACCTACCCGGTATGATGCTAAGGATTATTGAAGCCTTACGGGCTATTGGCGGTTCCGCACACATACGAGAACTGGACGAAAAAGTTATAGAGTTGGAGGGCGTTACCGAGGATGAGCAATCCCTACCTATGTCGGGTGATGATCCGCGAAATCGAGTTAATTATTATCTAGCTTGGGCGCGAACCTACCTCAAGCGTGGCGGCGCTATAGAAAACAAAAGCCGTGCAGTATGGACGCTAACGTCAGTCGGCTTCTCCATTGGTTCCATAGATGCAACGAAAGAAATCTACGAAAGAGTTAACCAAGAGGAACGAGAACGAGCGAGGCAAAAAAGGAAAAGCCAAAAGAACGCCGGTCCGCAACTAACCCAGGTAGAGAAAGTTCAATTTATTGAACAACAAAGCCTTAATCTCGAGGTCAACGGTGATGGAGATGTCACCGCGAGAGATTGGTCTGAAAACCTTCTTGAAGTCGTAGGCCGAATGAACGCGGCAGGTTTCGAACGCCTTTCTCAACGCCTTCTAAGGGTAGCGGGGTTTACTAAGGTTGAGGTGCGGGGAAAATCCGGTGATGGGGGAATTGATGGTGTTGGGGTTTTGCGTGTCAACTTAGTTTCATTTCAAATTTATTTTCAGTGTAAAAAATGGAAAGGAAGCGTGGGCTCCAAAGAAATCCGAGATTTTCGTGGCGCTCTTCAAGGTCGTGCCGATAAAGGTCTTTTTATCACGACCGGAACTTTTACTGCGCAAGCTTCTGATGAAGCAACTAGGGATGGCGCAATCGCTATCGACCTCATTGATGGCGAACGCCTATGCGAGCTACTCAAGGAGCACGGGCTTGGCGTGAAAACAAAGACAATTGAAGTGATTGAAATTGACGAAAATTGGTTTAGTGAGGTTTAACGAGCCTTAGGCTAATTTAGCCGACGATCAGACCTTATCATCTGCATTGTCTCTCTCGGCCGGCACCCCCCGCCCAACCCGCGCATCCTCGGCCCGTCCCCAGCCGGAGCTTCGGATGCGCCCCCTGCCCCTTGGTATTCGCTTAGCGCGCGCCGCCCTTCCCGCGGGCTGGCACTGCATCGGCGGTATAGCGCGCTTTATGCCAGCCACATCCCGCCCCGTGCTGTGCTAGGCACCCTGCCCCACCAGA
>NZ_JAGYJN010000008.1 GCF_018402035.1 Roseicyclus sp. | reverse complement strand
TGCACAAAGGCATCGGCGCAGCGTTTGGCGAGTGCGCGGACGCGCCCGATATAGGCTTGGCGTTCGGTGACCGAGATCACGCCACGTGCGTCGAGCAGGTTGAACAGATGGCTGGCCTTGATGCATTGGTCATAGGCCGGGTGCGCCATGATGATGCGCTTGCCGGTCTTGGGGTCAATCGCGGGCTGATCGAGAAGGCGCGCGCATTCGGCCTCGGCATCTTCGAAATGGCGTAGCAATGTCTCGGTATTGGCCGCGTCGAAATTATGGCGCGAATATTCCTCTTCGGTCTGGCGGAACACATCGCCATAACGCAGCGCAATGGGGGCGGCGGGGTCGTTGAAGGGCATATCCATCACGTGATCGACGCCCAGCACATACATCGCCAAACGCTCGAGCCCATAGGTCAACTCGCCCGAGACGGGGTGGCAATCATGGCCGCCCACTTGTTGAAAATAGGTGAATTGCGACACTTCCATGCCGTCGCACCACACCTCCCATCCCAGACCCCAAGCGCCCAGGGTCGGGCTTTCCCAATCATCCTCGACAAAACGGATATCATGCAGCGCCATATCGATGCCGATGGCCTCCAAGCTGCCCAAGTAGAGCGCTTGCAGGTTCGGGGGGCTGGGTTTGATCAGCACTTGATACTGGTAGTAATGCTGCAAGCGATTGGGGTTTTCACCATAGCGCCCATCGGTGGGCCGGCGCGACGGTTGCACATAGGCCGCGGCCCAAGGCCGTGTGCCAAGTGAGCGCAGCGTGGTGGCCGGGTGAAAAGTACCTGCGCCCACCTCCATATCATAGGGTTGCATGATCGCGCAGCCCTGCGCGGCCCAATAGGCCTGCAACCTGAGAATGATTTCCTGAAAACTCCGCGGGGTATCGGGCATGGGGCGCGCTTTCTGGTTCTGAGGGGTGTGGCAGTGCCTCTCTAGTGTCACGCTGGCCTGTGGTCAACGCGCGCGCCGCGCGGCTGACTTGCAACTCCGCGCGCTTCTGGTGCATCCATAGCCCGATGCGAAAGCGGCCCGAAACAGGGCCTTGCGCTATGTGCTGGTGCGGGATTGGGGTGAGATGATGGTGAAAAAGACGCGTGCAGCGACAGGTGGCGGTGTTTTCGGCTTGCTCGTCGCCGCAATGCTTGCGCTGGTCTTGTCATGGCCGCTGGCCGCGCAGGCGCAAGATCAGGTCTTTGTGCAGATCGAAAGCAACGCGACATTGACCACAACCGAAGCGCGCGCGCGCGCCTATGCGCAGGTCTTGCCCGATGTGAACGCCTTTCGCGCTAGAACCGGGCTTTATGCCATCGCCCTTGGCCCCTATGCCGCTGCCGATGCGCCCGCCGTGCTGCGCGATGTCTTGGCGCGGGGGCTGGTGCCGCGTGACAGCTTTGTCGTGGATGGTAGCATCTATGCAGCACAAGTCTTTCCCATTGCGGGGGCGGCACTTGCTGTCCCTGCACCTGTCGCGGCCAACCCCGCACCCCAAGCCGAGCTTGTTGCACCAGCCGAAGTCATCGCAGTAACCGAAGCCGAAATAGCCCCGCTCCCTGAACCCGCGCCCATACCCGAAGAAACCCTGCAAGAGGCCCGCCGCAGCGAGGCGCAGCTTGACCGCCCCGCGCGCGACGCGCTGCAAATCGCGCTGCAATGGTTCGGGTTCTACAACGCCCGCATTGATGGTGACTTTGGCGCCGGCACCCGCCGCGCCATGTCGGCATGGCAGCAAGACAATGGATTTGAGCCAACAGGGGTTCTGACCACGGCGCAACGCGAGGCACTCTTGTCGGCCTATGCGGGTGAATTAGCCGCCCTTGGCATGGAAACGGTGCGCGACGCGCGCGCCGGGATCGAGATTTCGCTGCCCTTGGCGATGGTTCGCTTTGCGCAATACAATTTCCCCTTCGCGCAATTCGATGCTGCAAATGACAGCAGTGTGCAGGTGATGCTGATCAGCCAAGCGGGTGATCGTAACACGCTATTTGGTCTATACGAGATCATGCAGACGCTTGAGGTCGTGCCGCTGACGGGCGAGCGTGCGCGCCAAGGCGACCGTTTCTTGCTGACCGGGCAATCCGACACCCTGCGCAGCCATACCGAGGCGCGCCTTGTCGGCGGCGCGGTCAAGGGCTTCACCATCGTTTGGCCGCCAGAACAAGACGCACGAATCGCGCGCATTCTGCCGATGATGCAAAACAGCTTTCAGCCGATCGATGGCACCCTAGACCCCGGTGCTGTGCCACCCGCGGATGACCAAGCCATTGATCTTGTCGCGGGCTTGAGCGTGCGCGCGCCGGAACTGGTGCGCTCGGGCTTTTACATCGACGCAAACGGGCTGGTCATGACCACAACCGAGGCGGTGGCGGGCCAATGCGCGCGCATCTTGATCGATGAGGCCTATCCCGCCGAAATCGCCCTGCGTGACGAGGCACTGGGCCTTGCCGTGTTGCGGCCGCTGCAACGCTTGGCACCCATGGCCTATGCCGAGTTGGCGACCGCGCCGGGCCAAGTCAGATCCGATATCGCGGTTGCGGGATTTCCTTTTGACGGGGCTTTGGGCGGGGCATCGATGGGGTTTGGCACCTTGGCCGATCTGCAAGGCATCAATGGCGAACAGACGGTGCAGCGCCTTGATGTTGCCACCGCCGAGAGCGAGGCGGGCGGCCCGGTCTTCGACAGCGCGGGCACGGTTTTGGGCATGGTGCTTCCCGGCATGGCGGGCGGGCGTGCCTTGCCTGAGAATGTGACCTTGGCCCTGCGGGCCGACCAGCTTGGCGACGCGCTGCGGGCCGCGGGCATCACCACGCGCGCCTCCACCCGCAACACCACCCTTAACCGCGAGCTTTTGGCCCGTCTGGGGGCCGAGATGACGGTGACGGTATCGTGCTGGAACTGACATTTATTGCGTGATCTCGGCGGAAGTGAAGAAAGCCTTTCCCTTGCAGGCCCGCGCGATATGTTGCATGCCACGGGCGTGACATTCCCCCGGACAAGATCGAGGACACCATGGCAGACGGCAGCTTGAGCATGGACGCGAAACCCACCGAGGAGCTTTCGGTCCGTGAGGTGTTCGGCATCGACACCGATATGAAAATCAAGGCATTCGCCGAGCGCACCGACCGTGTGCCCGAGATCGATTCGACCTATAAATTTGACCCCGACACGACTTTGGCGATCCTTGCGGGCTTTTCGCACAACCGCCGGGTCATGATCCAAGGCTATCACGGCACGGGCAAATCGACCCATGTCGAACAGGTGGCCGCACGGCTCAACTGGCCTTGCGTGCGGGTCAACCTCGACAGCCATATCTCGCGCATCGACTTGATCGGCAAGGATGCGATCAAGCTGCGCGATGGCATGCAGGTGACCGAATTCCACGAGGGCATCTTGCCTTGGGCGCTGCGCAATCCTGTCGCCATCGTTTTCGACGAATATGACGCGGGCCGCGCCGATGTGATGTTCGTGATCCAGCGCGTGCTGGAACATGATGGCAAGCTGACGCTCTTGGATCAAAACGAGATCATCACGCCGCACAAATATTTCCGCCTGTTTGCCACGGCGAACACCGTGGGTCTGGGCGACACGACCGGCCTTTATCACGGCGTGCAGCAGATCAACCAAGCCCAGATGGACCGTTGGTCGCTGGTGGCGACGCTGAACTACCTCAGCCATGACGCGGAATCCGCCATCGTCTTGGCCAAATCGCCCCATTACAACACCGAAAAGGGCCGCCGCACGATCGGCCAGATGGTGACTGTCGCTGATCTGACGCGCACGGCCTTCATGAACGGGGAACTCTCCACCGTGATGAGCCCGCGCACCGTGATCACTTGGGCGCAAAACGCCGAGATTTTCCGCGATGTGGGCTATGCCTTCCGGCTGTCTTTCCTCAACAAATGCGACGAGCTAGAGCGCCAGACAGTGGCGGAATTCTACCAGCGTTGCTTTGACGAGGAATTGCCAGAAAGTGCTGCCTCCATGTCGATGTCCTGAGCCGCTGGTGGCTAAAAGGTTAACCAAAGGTTAATTTTTCCCTCGACAGCCCTGTGGCATGACGCCATGCAGATGGCATGCGTGGTTTTTCATTCTTTCTTCGCCTCGGGCTGCTCCTTGGCCTTGGCCTCGTCGCCTTTGGCATGGACGAGGCCGAGGCGGCGTCGACGCCTTGCGCCGTGGCGCGCGTGGTCGATGGCGATACGGTCATTCTAGATTGTCTTGGCGCGGGCCAGTTTCGCGCGCGCCTCATGGGCTTTGATACGCCAGAAACGTACCGCCCCCGCTGCAATCGCGAGGCGTTGCTCGGCCAAGCCGCCACACGGCGGCTGCGCGCGCTTTTGGATACGCCTGCGGGCTTTTCCGTGGAGCTGGGCGGCTGGGACCGCTATGAGCGCCGCTTGATCACCATCGCAATCAATGGCCGCGATGTGGGTGAGACGCTGATCGCAGAGGGGCTGGCACTCCCCTATCAGCGCGGACGCCGCCCCGATTGGTGCGCGCATCTTGGCTAAGGCCCCGTTGACCGCGCGCCCCGCGCGGTTCATCGTCGCCCCATGACATACCCCACGCCCCAAGACATTACCGCCGCTGCCGCCCTGATCAAAGGCCGGGTGCGCATGACCCCCATCTTGCAGGTCGAGGGTGCGGCGCTTGGCCTACCCTGCCCCGTGACCTTCAAGCTTGAACACACGCAAGTGACGGGAAGCTTCAAGGTGCGCGGTGCCTTCAATACCATGCTGTCTAAGGGCGTGCCGCCTGCGGGTGTCGTCGCGGCCTCGGGCGGCAATCATGGCGCGGCGGTGGCTTATGCCGCCACGCAGCTTGGTTCCCCTTCGGTCATCTTCGTACCCAAGGCCATCGCCAAGGAAGAGAAACTGCGCCGGATGCGCGACTTTGGGGGCGAGGTGATCTTGACCGATGGCGCGGTCGCGGATTGCATGGCGGCCTATGCCGCCCATGCTGCGGCGACCGGCGCGCTGTCGGTCCACCCTTACGACACCTTCCCGACCTTGGCGGGCCAAGGCACCGTGGCCGCCGAGATCGAGGCGCAAATGGGCGGCATCGACACGATCTTTGTGTCCACCGGCGGTGGCGGGCTGATTGCAGGGGTAGCTGCATGGTTTCGCGACCGCGTCCGCGTCATCTCGGTCGAGACTGAGGGCACGAATACGCTGGCGCGCTCTTTGCGCGACGGCCCAGAGATCAACGTGCAGGCGACGGGCATCGCGGCAAGCTCGCTTGGTGGGCCGCGCTTGGGGGTGATGTCCTACGCGGTGGCGCGCGACCATGTGGATCAGGCGATCGTCTTGCCAGATCAGGCGGTTTTCGACGCGGCCAAGCGACTATGGGAAGGGACGCGGCTGATCGGGGAACCCGGTGCCGCGGTTGCGCTGGCCGCACTCACATCGGGGGCCTATGTGCCCGCACCGGGCGAGCGGGTCTGCGTGCTGATCTGCGGCGGCAATGCGGCGGCTGATTGGTTTGTCGACTGACAGCGAAAGGCGCGTGAGGCCCCTTGCCCTTACCCCCTCTTCGCGCCACATTCCCGCCCATGGCAAAGCACCCGACAGATAACCCGGCCGACCCGTTCAAAAAGGCCTTGGCCGAAGCGACACGCGTCTTGGCCAATGATCCCGATCTCGCGGTCACCTATAGCGTCGATCCGCCGGGCATCGCGGGCGATAACATGCGCCTTCCGCAGGTCAGCCGCCGCATGACCCGCGACGAGGTGTTATTGGCGCGCGGCACCGCCGATGCGCTGGCGCTGCGCCACCGCTATCACGATCTCTCCACCGCCGCGCGCTACACGCCCCCCGGGCCAATGGCGCGCGATCTGATGGAGGCGATGGAAACCGCACGCTGCGAGGCGGTCGGCGCGCGTGCCATGCCCGGAACGGCGGGCAATATCGACGCCAAGATCGCCAATGAGGCGCGGCGCAAGGGCTATGGCGAAATCCGCAATGCCGCCGATGCCCCGCTGGCCACCGCTGCGGGCTATCTGATCCGGCATCTGGCCACGGGCCGCCCCCTGCCCGCCGAGGCCGCCAATGTGATGGAGCTTTGGCGCGGTTTCATCGAGGATCGCTCGGGCGGGACGCTAGAGAATTTGGGCGATGTCTTGAGCGATCAAGCCGCATTCGCCCGCTTTGCGCGCCGGGTCATCGACGATCTGGGCTATGGTGATCAGTTAGGCGACGACCCCGACGAGATGGATGATCAATCCGACGAGGAGAGCGCCGAAAGTGATGAGCAGGACCAGCCTGACAGCACCGGCGAGGATGACAGCCAAGAGGAAGAGGCCGAGGCCAACCCCGAGCGCAGCCAAGACCAGCAGCAAGACCAAAGCCAAGCCCAAGTCGAGATGGACGACCAAGGCGATATGGACGAGGCCGACGAGCAAGAAAGCCCCGATGGCGAGGCCCCGAAAGAGCCGCCACCGCCACCGCCCCATTCCGACGCCGATCCCGGCTACAAGGTGTTTTCCACCGCCCATGACGAGGAAATCGCCGCCGAAGATCTGGCCGAGGCACAGGAGTTGGAGCGCCTGCGCGCCTATCTCGACCAGCAGCTTGAGCCACTCAAAGGTGCGGTCAGCCGTTTGGCCAACAAGCTGCAACGCCGCCTTCAGGCGCAGCAGAACCGCTCATGGGAATTCGACCGCGAGGAAGGGATCCTTGATGCCGGGCGCTTGGCCCGTGTCGTCGCCAACCCGACAACGCCGCTTTCGTTCAAGGTCGAGAAAGATACCGAGTTTCGCGATACGGTCGTCACGCTGCTCCTCGACAATTCCGGCTCGATGCGCGGGCGGCCCATCTCGATTGCGGCGATCTGCGCCGATGTGCTGGCGCGCACGCTCGAGCGTTGCGGGGTCAAGGTCGAGATCTTGGGCTTTACCACCAAGGCGTGGAAGGGCGGCAAGGCGCGCGAGGAATGGCTGGCGCAAGGACGGCCCGGCCAACCCGGTCGCCTCAATGATCTGCGCCATATCGTCTATAAATCCGCCGATGCGCCCTGGCGGCGGGTGCGCGACAATCTGGGCCTGATGATGAAAGAGGGCCTGTTGAAAGAGAATATCGACGGCGAGGCGCTGGAATGGGCGCATCGGCGCATGCTCGCGCGCATGGAGGCACGCAAGATCTTGATGGTGATCTCGGATGGTGCCCCGGTCGATGACAGCACACTCAGCGTGAACCCAGCCAATTATCTTGAAAAGCACCTGCGCGATGTCATCGCGATGGTTGAGCGCCGCCGCGGCGTCGAGCTTTTGGCCATCGGGATCGGCCATGATGTCACGCGCTACTACCAGCGCGCGGTCACGATCACCGATGCCGAGCAATTGGCCGGTGCCATCACCGAACAATTGGCCGGGCTTTTCGACAGCGACCCGCGCGCACGCGCCCGCGTGATGGGCATGCGCCGCGCCAGCTAACGCGGCAGGCCGGGGTGCGGAAAACGCGCGTTTTCCGTGGCCATCGCTGCTGACACCATGCGGGGTGGCACAGGCGGGCTTGCGTATTTTTGGAAAGATGAAGGGGGTGGCGCGTGTTTCAGAGTTTCAAGGCAAAGACACGACCCGAAGATGGCGCACCGCGTCTGGCCGCATTGCGCGGCGCGATGCGCACGGCCGGGGTCGACGCTTTCTTGGTGCCGCGCGCTGACCGTTTCCAAGGTGAATATGTCGCCCCATGCGATGAGCGCTTGGCATGGCTGACGGGCTTTACCGGATCGGCGGGCTTTGCCGCGATCTTGGCCGACCGCGCCGGGGTTTTCGTCGATGGGCGCTACCGGGTGCAGATCAGAGTGCAGTCGGATATGGCGGTGTTCCAGCCCGTGGATTGGCCCGAAACAGCGCTGGAGGATTGGCTGATCGACGCCATGCCGCAAGGCGGTGTGCTGGGCTATGATCCATGGCTGCAGAGCGCGGCCGAAATCGCGCGGTTGGACAAGGCGCTTTCACCGCACCAGATCGTGTTGCAGCCGGTTGGCAACCTGATCGACACGATCTGGGCCGACCGCCCCGACCCGCCGGTGGCCCCAGCCACAGCTTGGCCACTGGAGTATGCCGGGCGCACGGCCGAAGAGAAATTGGGCCAGATTGCCGAAATTCTCGACAAAGCAGGCGATGATGCGGCACTGATCACCCAGCCTGACAGCCTGTGCTGGCTGTTGAACCTACGCGGTGGCGATGTCAGCCATACGCCGCTTTTGCAAGCCATGGGGATCATGCGGCGCGATGGGCGGCTTGATCTGTTCGTCGCGGCAGAAAAGCTCGCCTCCGTCATACTCCCGCAAGCGGTCACGGCTCATCCGCCCGCAGCGCTTGCGCCGATGCTCGAAGCCGCACAGGGCCGCTTTCGGATCGATCCCGCCTCTGCCCCGCAAGGGGCCAAGGCCATTCTCGCCGCAAGCGATGCCGTGATCACCGAGGCGGCCGATCCATGCCTTTTGCCCAAGGCGCGCAAACACCCCGCCGAGATTGCGGCCACCACAGCCGCGCATCTGCGTGATGGCGCGGCCATGGCACACTTCTTGTGCTGGTTCGACCAAGAGGCCCCCAAGGGTCAGCTGACCGAGATCGATTGCGTCCGCGCACTCGAGGGGTTCCGCCGCGACACAGGCGCACTCAAGGATATCAGCTTTGACACCATCGCGGGCGCAGGCGCCAATGGCGCCATCGTGCATTACCGCGTGACCGAGGCCAGCAACGCCCCCGTCACGCCCGGATCGCTCTTCTTGATCGACAGTGGCGGGCAGTATGTGGATGGCACGACCGACATCACCCGCACCTTGGCCGTGGGCGACACCGCACCCGATGTGGCGCGCGTGGCCTTTACCCAAGTGCTGCAAGGCATGATTGCCATTCATCGCGCACGCTTTCCCAAAGGGGTCGCGGGCGCGCATCTCGATGCTTTGGCGCGCGCGCCGCTTTGGGCGGCAGGGCGCGATTTCGATCATGGCACGGGCCATGGGGTCGGTGTCTATCTGGGCGTGCATGAGGGGCCGCAACGCATCAGCCGCGTCTCGACCATCGCGCTTGAGCCGGGGATGATCTTGTCCAATGAGCCGGGCTATTACCGCGAGGGGGCCTTTGGCATCCGGATCGAGAACCTGATCGTGGTGACACCGGCCCCCGCCCTGCCCGGCGGCGACCCGCGCGAGATGCTATGTTTCGAGACACTCACTTGGGCGCCCATCGACCGGCGGCTGGTCGTGGCCGAAATGCTCGCCCCGTGGGAGCGCGACTGGCTCAATGCCTATCACGCGGGCGTTGTGGACAAGATCGGCCCAGCACTTGACGCCCCAACGCGGGAATGGCTGTCGCGGGCATGCGCGCCGATTTGACATCTCCCTGTCACATGCCCTTGGCATCCGGACCTATGAGCTACATTAAGACGGCATCGACGAAAGGAACGCATATGGCCGAGAACATCACGATCCGAAATGCCCCCGGCAAATGGGTGGTGCGCGCAGGCGGGGCGATCTTGGGCGAAAGCGACCGCGCGCTGGAATTGACCGAGGGCGATTACCCCCCCGTCATCTATTTCCCGCGCGAGGATATCGGCATGGCGTTCTTGGAAAAAACCGCCAGCGCCACGACCTGCCCACACAAGGGCGTGGCCAGCTATTACACCGTCTGTGTCCCATCAGGTGATATGCCCGACGCGGCATGGAGCTATGAGACACCGATCACCGCCGCAGCCGTGATCGCGGGCCATATCGCCTTTTACACCGACCGGGTGACGGTCGAGCGGCTCTGATCAGCTGTGTTCTTCGGCCGCCGTGGCGGCCAGCGCGCTGTTATATGCCTTCAGCGCATCGACATGGAACAAGGCACCTTCCAGCGCGGGCGGGCCATCGCCCGGCGCAAGCTGGACGACAGGCACGAAATCAAGCCCCGTCCGCTCGAAGATCGGCAAAGCACGCTCAAGCGTGGCATTGGTGTCGGTATAGATGCCTTGCTCGATCAAGGTCAAAAGCTGCTCATGCGGGGCGGCATTTTCATGATCCATCGGGCGCATCACAAGGCCCACGCGGAACATCGCCAAAAGATAGGCTTGGGGACCGGCGGCCAGATGAATATTGCGCCGCTCAAGCTGTGTCAGGAAAAAGGATCGATCCACAAGCCGCGAGGCCAGCGCTGTCGAGATCGAGACCGCGACCATCACAGCAAGCCCTGTCTGCCAATCACCGGTAAGTTCGAACACGATCAAGGTGGTCGAGATCGGCGCCCCCAGAACCGCCGCCGCGACTGCACCCATGCCTGCAAGCGCATATAGCGTGCCTTCGCCTGATTGGTTTGGAAAGATCGCGGTCGCGACGATGCCAAAGGCCAGCCCCGCCATGGCACCGATCATCAGCGAGGGCGAGAAAATACCGCCCCCCATGCGTCCACCCAAGGTGATGGCCACTGCCAAAACCTTGAGAATGGTGAACACGATCGCCTCATGCAGCAAAAGCGATCCGGTCAGCGCGGCCGATGTCGTCTCGTAACCCACGCCGATGATATGGGGAAAGGGAATGGCAAGCCCCCCCAACATGAGCCCCGCAAAAGCGGGCCTCAGCCAACGCGGCATGCCCGTCAGCCGTTGGGCCAGATTGCCAAGATCCTCGGCCCAAAACACCGCGCGCATCAGCGCCACAGCGACCAGACCGCACAAAAGCCCAAGGATCAAAAAGGCCGGCAATTCAGCATAGAATTGCAGCGCGCTATCGGTGGTCAGGCTATATTCCGTGACCCCCCCGAATTCGAGGCGGTTGATCACCGTGCCCGCCACGGAGGCGATCACGATGGGGGCAAAAGCATGCACCGCGAAATGGCGCAAGACCACCTCAAGCGCGAAGAGCGCGCCCGCGATGGGCGCATTGAACGAGGCGCTGACAGCAGCCGCCACCGCACAGCCCATCAAATCGCGCCCAGTGATCCCATCGGCCCTGATCCAATCCGATACCTTGCTCGAGATCACGGCAGCCAGATGCACCACCGGCCCCTCGCGCCCCGACGAGCCGCCCGAGCCCAGCGTGATGAGCGAGGCAAAGGCCGAGGCGATGCCTGCCTTTTGCTCGACCCGCCCATCGGCCAGTGCCGCACCCTCGATCACATCGGCCACCGAACGCGCGCGCCCATCGGGGGTGAAAATATGCAAGATCACACCCACGACCAAGCCGCCCGCCACCGGGATCAGCAAGATCATGTACCAAGGCAGGCTTTCGGCAAAGCTGTGCATCAAGCGCACATCATCAACGCCATAAAGGGTTTCTTGCAGCCAGCTAATCCCCTTGCGGAACAAAAGCGCCGCAAAACCCGCGGCAATCCCGATCAGCAAAGCAATCAGCCAAAACTGAAGTTGGGTTGGCCCCTTCTCACGCAGCACACGCCAGCCGCGCTGGCTTGCCGCCAAGGCAGATGAAAGCCATTCCCGCAACAGGCCGAGCACGGTTTCGGCCACGTCCATCCCCTTGCGCGGACCCATCCCAATCCCCGCTCTCGCAACCGCTCCGCATGCGGCAAGCGACGGGTTAACCAAGCTGTAAGCCACGGATGGGTTTGAGAAAAGGTGAGAGTGTTCACGATCGCCATGCATTGGTGGCGCTGATGAAAACTTTCGTGATCACCAAGGTGGAAAATCGCCCCGCCATCTTTGCTTCAAAAATACTCCGGGGGAGGCGCGCCCAAAGGGCGCGGCGGGGCAGAGCCCCTCGACTCAAAGCTCGCCGCCTTTGGCGGCGGGGGCAGAGCCCCCTCGACTGAAAGATCGCCGCCTCTCGCGGCGGGGGCAAAGCCCGCTTCTTATACAAAAATCGCCTTTAGCCTTGCGCCGCGGCGATCAAGGCACGCGCAGCATCGCGCGCGGCCTCGGTGATGCGATCGCCGGCCAGCATGCGCGCGACCTCATCGATGCGCTGCGCGGGATCAAGCGCGCTGACATGGCTAAGCGTCATCCCCGCCTCGACACGTTTGGCGACCTGCCAATGATGCGCGCCAAGCGCTGCCACCTGCGGGGAATGGGTGACGACCAAGACCTGCGCCCCTTCAGCCAAGGCTTTCAAGCGCCGGCCCACCGCATCGGCGGTCGCCCCACCCACGCCACGGTCGATCTCGTCAAAGATCATCGTGATGCCGCGTGTCTGCGCGGTCAGACAGACCTTCAACGCCAAGAGAAAGCGGGACAATTCCCCGCCTGACGCGATCTTGTTCAGCGCACCTGCGGGCGCGCCGGGGTTGGTCGCGGCCACGAATGTCACTTGATCCACCCCATCCGGGCCTGCGGGGGCAATAGTGATCTCAGTGGTGAAAACCGCGCGTTCCATCTTCAGCGGCGCAAGCTCGCCCGCCATGGCCGCGTCAAGCCTAAGCGCCGCTGCGCGCCGTGCCTGCGTCAACGTCTCTGCCAAGGCGTCATAGGCTTTGGCCGCCGCGCGCTCGGTCGCGGCAAGGCTGGCGATCTGGCCCGTGCCCCCATCAAGGGCGGCAAGCCTGCCGCGCAGATCACCGGCCAGGGCGGCCAGATCATCAGGGCCAACCCCATGTTTACGCGCCAATCCGCGCAAGGCAAACAGCCGATCCTCGGTCCGCTCCAGCGCATGCGGGTCAAGATCGAGCGCCTCGGTAAAGCGGGCAAGCGCGTCTTGCGCCGTACCAAGCTCCACCATCGCGCGCTCAAGCGCAGCCAGCGCATCGTCAAGCCCACCCTCGGCCCGGTCCGCCAGCCCGTCAAGCCAGCGCCGCGCATCGCCCATCGCCCCCTCGGCCCCTTGCAGGCCAAGGGCCGCATCCGCGCGCGCCAGATCTTCACGCATTTTCGACGCCGCCTGCATCAAGCGGCGGCTGGTATCAAGTGCCGCCTCCTCGCCGGGTTGCGGGTCAAGCTGATCCAACTCGGCCACCGCATGGCGGAGGAAATCCTCTTCGGCCTGCATCCGGGCAAGATCGGCCTCGGCCGTGATCAGCGCCTTTTGTGCCGCACGATGGGCCGACCAGCTTGCACGCAGTGAAGCAAGCATCGCCGCATGCCCGCCGAAATCGTCCAGCATCGCGCGGTGCTGACGCGGGTCAAGCAGGCCGCGATCATCTTGCTGCCCATGCAGCTCGACCAGCGTATCGGAGAGCGCGCGCAGCACATCGCCACTGGCACGCCGATCATTGATCCACGCCATTTTGCGCCCATCGGGCATATTGATCCGGCGCAAGATCAAGCTCGGCTCTGCGGGCAGACCCGCGGCCTCGAGCAGCGCAAGGGCGGGATGGCCCGCACCAAGGGCAAACTCGGCCACCACCTCACCTTGGGCTGCACCCGCGCGCACCAGATCGGCGCGCCCACGCCACCCCAAGGCAAAGCCCAGCGCATCAAGCAAGATGGATTTGCCCGCGCCCGTCTCACCGGTCAACACGTTCAAACCCGGCTGAAAGGCAAGCTCCAGCCGGTCGATGATCAACATGTCGCGAATATCGAGGTGAAGCAGCATCAGGCCCCGCGCGTCCCTATCCCCAGCAGCCCATGACGGGCAGCAATGCAGAATTCAGAGCCAATCCCCGCGCACCGTCTGGCGCCAGATATCGCGCAGCCAGCCTTCGCCTGCGGCATCGGGGGCCAAATCCTGCCCGGTCAACTGACGAAACGCATCGTCATAGAAGGGCGAGGATTGGTAATTATACCCCAAGATCGCACCAGCGGTCTGCGCCTCATCGGTCAGGCCCAAGGCAAGATATGCCTCGACCAGACGCATCAGCGCCTCTGGCGTGTGGCTGGTGGTCTGGAACTGCTCGACCACGACGCGGAAACGGTTGATGGCGGCGGCGTAATGCTGCTGGCGCAGGTAATAGCGCCCAATCTCCATCTCTTTGCCGGCCAGATGGTCAAAGGCCAGATCGAAGCGCAAGATCGCGTCTTGGGCATATTCGCTGTCGGGATAGCGCTCGATCACTTCGCGAAGCGCCTGCAACGCTTGGAAGGTGATACCTTGGTCGCGGCCCACTTGGTCGATCTGGTCATAATAGCTCAGCGCCAAGAGGAACTGCGCATAAGCCGCATCTTCCTCGCCGGGATAAAAATCGAGGAACCGCTGCGCAGCGATACGGGCATTCTCGTAATCCTTGGCCGCGTGATAAGAGAATGCGGCCATGATCAAGCCACGGCTGGCCCATTCCGAATAGGGATGCAGGCGCTCAACCTCGATGAAAAGGGCGGCGGCATCCTCGGGTTCTTCGGCGGCAAGGGCGGCCTCGCCACGCTGAAAGATCGTCGCTGCATCAAGCTGCTCAAGCGGAACAGGCGCGCTGCGACCGGCGAAAAAACCACCTTCGGCAAAAAGGGCATTGTCACCACAGCCGGCAAGCGCCGTGACCAGACATAGGCTTGCCCCGAGGCTCCATTTCCGGATCGCGCCCTGACCGCTCCGTTGCATGCTTGAAAACCTCGTCTTAATCGCTTCGGGCACTGTCGCAGCACCCGCCGTACCGTGGTCCTAACACATATTTTTTGGGTGCAAAACGCAAGAGTTCACCATGACATGCACGGTGATGATCCGGGCTTTTTGATCACGCCACATGGGCCAGATCGGCCCCTGTGACACCAATGCCGGGCAGGCTTGCGGCCTGTTGCGGCGTGCACTCGACCACGCGCCATGCGCCATGGCTGGCAAAGAGCGCGCGCAAAAGCTGGTTGGTCAGCATATGGCCCGCGCGCACGCCGGTGTAGCGGCCCAAGATCGGGGCGCCCGCCAAGGCGAGATCACCCAAAGCATCGAGCATTTTGTGGCGCACCGCCTCATCTGCATGGCGAAGGCCGCCCGGCGTCAGCACGGTGTCGCCATCGACGACGACGGCATTGTCATAGCTGCCCCCCAGCGCAAGACCCGCCGCATGCATCGCATCGACATCGGATTTGCGGCAGAAGGTGCGGCTATCGCAAAACTCGCGCACGAAACGCCCATTGGCCAGATTGGCGACGCGGCGTTGACGGCCAATCGCGGCATCGGCGAAATCGATGGTGAAATCCATCTCAAGCCCCGACGCGGGTGACAGCGTCGCAATGCTATCGCCATCGGTGACTTTGACCTCGCGCAGAATCTTGATCGCGTGGATTGGTGCATCTTGTTGCTGGATACCCGCCGCCAGAAAAGCGCGGACAAAAGGCGCGGCAGAGCCGTCGAGAATGGGCAATTCCGGCCCATCGACTGCGACCAAGGCGTTATGAATGCCACAGCCTGCCAAGGCGGCCATGATATGTTCGATGGTCGATACCTCTGCACCGTCGTCGCCGCGCAGCTTGGTGCAAAGGCGGCTCATCGGAACGGCGTCATAGCGGGCGGGTATCATGGCGGAATTGGGCAGATCGGCACGCGCAAACCATAGCCCCATATGGGCCGCTTGCGGCTCTACCGTCACATTGACCCGACGACCGGTGTGAAGCCCCACACCGGATAACCGGACCGTTTGCTTGAGCGTCGCCTGCATGACCAACTCCGTGTCCCCCTTGCCCATCGACATGCCAGCGTTGGATCGCCTCATGTGATGCGCCGCAGTCCCGGCATTACCAGACCTTTAACTGCATTTAAGGTCGATAACGGCCCCGGGGGAAAGGAACAATTCAACCTTTATGACGGCTTGCAACAATGCAGGGGGGCATCGGCAAATCTTTGCCGATGCCAAGGCTGCGGAAACTCAAACCTTTGGCCAGAAACGGAAAAGGGCCAGCGCAATGCTGGCCCTTCATCTCGGAAAGTGAGTAGTTTAATTCGCCTGACGACGCAAGAAAGCGGGGATGTCGATCCGTTCTTGTTCGGGATCGACGATTCCCTCATCGGGGATTGCGCGCTGGATAGACTGCTGAACCGGGCGCGGCGGGATGGTGCCCGTCATCGCAGGCTGACGCCGCTCGATCATGCCATGCGCCTCTTCGGCATGGCCCGTCATACGGTTGATCAAGGAGCCCAAGCTGAGCCGTGCCTTATGCGCCTCGGGCTGCGGTTGCGGCTGGGCAGGGGCGGCGGGACGCGCCACATCTTTTTGGATCGCGTCGCGCAGACGGGCGAGCACTTCGGGTCGCGCGTTGCTCGCAAACTGCGGCTGGCTGGCCACTGTGTCATGGGCTGGCTGATCATAAGCCGGGGCGCGCGCTGTGGCTGCCATCGGCTGCTGAACTTGCGGCTGCGCCTCATAGACGGGGGCCGGGATGTCATCGACCGCGCCCAGATCTTCGTCGTCATAACTCTCCATGCCAAGGCTGTTGAACAGCGACGGCTCGGCATGATCATGGCGCGCAAAAGCGGCGCGGACGGGCTCAACCACGTGTTCGGGTGCGGGCGCGGGCGCGACCGCCGGGCGTGCCGCAACCGCAGCGGCGGCGTAAACGCGCGCCTCTTCCTGGGCTTTGGCGGCTTCAGACACATCAATGCCTGTGGCCACGACGCTGACGCGCATCCGACCTTCCATCGCGGTGTCGAGGGTCGAGCCCACGATGATATTGGCCTCGGGGTCAACCTCTTCGCGGATCCGGTTGGCCGCCTCGTCAAGCTCGAACAGCGTCAGATCATAGCCGCCGGTGATGTTGATCAAGACACCGCGCGCGCCCTTGAGGCTGATCTCATCCAAGAGCGGGTTAGCGATGGCCTTTTCGGCGGCTTGCAGGGCGCGGTTCTCGCCATCGGCTTCGCCCGTGCCCATCATCGCCTTGCCCATCTCGTTCATCACGGCGCGAACATCGGCGAAATCGAGGTTGATCAGACCGGGACGAACCATCAGGTCGGTCACGCCCTTCACACCCTGATAAAGCACATCATCGGCCATGGCGAAGGCTTCGGTGAAGGTGGTCTTTTCATTGGCCAGACGGAACAAGTTCTGGTTGGGAATGATGATCAGCGTATCGACGACCTTTTGCAGCGCCTCGATGCCCTCATCGGCTTGGCGCATGCGCTTGGCACCTTCGAACTGAAAGGGCTTGGTCACCACGCCGACGGTCAAAACGCCCAATTCGCGCGCGGCCTGCGCGATGATCGGGGCCGCACCGGTGCCGGTACCGCCACCCATGCCCGCGGTGATAAAGGCCATGTGGACACCGGCCAGATGATCCACGATTTCTTCAATCGACTCTTCCGCAGCCGAGGCGCCGACAGCGGGGCGCGCACCTGCGCCCAACCCTTCGGTCACGCGCGCGCCCATCTGGATGCGGGCATTGGCCCGCGACTGCGCCAAGGCCTGTGCATCGGTGTTAGCGACCACGAATTCGCAGCCATCAAGGCTTTGGTCGATCATGTTGTTGACCGCATTGCCCCCGGCCCCACCCACGCCAAACACGGTGATCCGGGGTTTCATGTCCGGCTGGCTCTTGGGCAACATAAGATTGAGTGTCATGGGTCCGTCCGCCTGTATGTGATCTTTTGCGATCAATGTTCGATGTGGCGCCGATCTTTACGTCGTGCTGCCGTTTTGCCTCTGATTTCTCACCACGTTACCCGTTTTCAGGCAGGCCGTCACGCGAAAATTCCAAGGTTTAAGCGAAATATGGGGCAAAAATCCGCCGAATTCCCTTGGTCTAGCTGTCGCCCACCAGATACGGGGGTTACCAATTCTCGCGCAACCATTTGGCCGCCCGCTTGAGGCTGCGCGCAGGGAGCCGTTCGGCGGGGGTCTCAAAGTCCCACCACTCGTCTTGCGGATAGGCCGCAAAGAGCGCCAATCCCACAAGCGAGGAGAATGCAGGCCCCGCCGCCGATTGCGGCAAGCCCTGCACGCGCAATGGGCGACCAAGGCGCACTTGATTGCCCAAGATGCGGCTGGCCAGCCCGTCCAGACCGGGGATCTGGCTGGCCCCACCGGTCAACACGATGCGCTGGCTGGGCAGATGATCAAACCCCGCCGCATCAAGCCGCACGCGCACCTCTTCCAAGATTTCTTCGACACGCGGGCGCATCACGCCGATCAACTCGGCGCGGGTGGCGGTGCGCCTGTCATGGTGCCAATCGCCGGTCTCGCCGGTCAACTCGATCACTTCGCGATCATCAAGCCCGGTGGCAATCACACCGCCAAAGCGGCATTTGATGCGTTCTGCATCGGCCATCGGGATTTGCAGCCCATGGCTGATATCGCTGGTGACATGATCGCCGCCCATCCGCACCGTATCGGCATAGATCATGTGTTTCTTGATAAAGATCGACAGGCTGGCAGTCCCGCCGCCCAGATCGATACAGGCGGCACCCAACTCTTGCTCGTCTTCCACAAGGCTGGAGATCCCCGCCGCATAGGGTGCCGAGGCCAGACCCGCCAATTCCAGATCGCAACGCTTAACGCAGTGCAGCAAGGTTTCGATTGCCGCCGCCTCAATCGACAAAAGATGCAAATCAACCGATAGCCGGTTGCCCACATGGCCGCGCGGATCGGTCAGGCCGCTGCGATGATCAAGCGCGAAATTCACCGGCTGGGCATGCAGCACTTCGCGCCCTGCCCCAAGATCAGGCAGATCGCAGGCGGCCAAAACGCGGGCCACATCGGTGTTCTCGACCGTGCCGCCGCCGATATCAACCTCACCCTCAAGCCCGTAGCTGCGCGGACGGCCACCGGCGAAAGAGACGATGACATGGTCAACGCGGATCTGCGCCATTTTCTGCGCCGCTTGCACGGCTGTGCGGATGGCGCGTTCGGTCTCTTGCAGGCTTTCAATCTCGCCAAAGCGCATGCCGCGCGACCGGGTCGTGGCCGCACCGATGATCCGCACGCTGGCTTGGCCGGCCATTGCGCCGATCCCTTCGGCGGGCGAGACAGTCTCGGCGGCATCGAATTTCAGCACAAGACACGAGACCTTGTGGCTTCCGATATCGAGCACGGCCACGACACCGCGCTTGAGCGCGTCTTGCCGTTTTGCCCGCATGGCGCGTTGCGCATGGTATAGCGTGTTCATCCGCTTTGCTCTCCGGTGGGGTTCGTCCGCGCGCGGATGCGCTCTTGGCGCAGTTCCTCCATCGCGGCGGGGGTCAGGGTCACGCTCAACCGATCCGCGTCGCGCAGATCAAGACGCAGCACATCACGGTTCAAAATATCAGTGGCATCATGCAGGCCCAGCGCGCGGTCAAGCGCTTGCACGGCACCCGCCTCGGGCAGCAAGATCCTGCGTTCGTCTTTCAGCACGACATCCCAGCGCCGCTCGCCGATGCGCACCAATCCAAGCAGGCGGTCGCCCAAAGGTGCGGCCGCGGCGTAAAGCGCCAGCGCCTCACCCACCACAAGATCCGCGCCATCCCCACCGATCAGCGGCAGCGGGCTGTCCAATGTCCGCGCGGCCAGATCGGCGACGAAATGCCCCTCGGCATCGATCAAAACGGCACCCTCGCGGGTTTGCCAAACCACGGCCGGCACGCGCTCGCGCACATTGACCGCGAGATAGCCACCCGCCTGAAGGCGCAGATCGGCCTGTGCGACGGCGGGCAAGGCCTCGATCCGGCTGCGCATGGCTGTCAGGTCCAAATCGAAGGATGACATCGGAAAGGACAGGCCAAGATAGGCGCGGATATCGTTCTCCACAGCCTCGCTTGCACCAGAGATCGCCATCACATTCACCCGAAACTCTGGGCGACCTTCAATGCTTTGGCGCAGCTCTTGCAGATGCGCGACAAATTCCGTGCGGCTTTGGTCATTGGCGAAATAAAGGCCCAGCCCGAACACGACTACGAAACTTGGCAGCCCAAGGCGCACCACGCGGCGAAACGCCGGTGTCAGCCACAAACGCTCGATGCGGTACGACCAGATCGAGGGTGCGGGATCGCGGGGATGATCGGCGATGGGTGGTGGCGGTGCCGCCACGCGGCGTGGCGCGCGTTCGGCGATCAGCGGTCGCATGAGGCATCCTCCACCAACCAGCGGCAAAGCGCGCCGAAATCATAACCGCAAACCGCCGCTTGTTCCGGCGTGAGCGAGGTGGGCGTCATGCCCGGCTGTGTATTGGTTTCCAGCAAAAACAGCCCATCCAACCCGCGCGCCGCGTCCCAGCGGAAATCGGTGCGGCTGACACCGCGACAGCCCAAGGCGCGATGGGCGGTCAGCGACATTTCCATGCAGGCGTCAAAAATGGGCTTGGGCAGATCGGCAGGCACCACATGGCGCGACCCGCCGGGCTTGTATTTCGCGTCGTAATCATACCAGCCATCGGTAATGATATCGGTCACGGTCAGCGGTCCGGGCTGGCCGGGGCCATCGCCCATCACCGAACAGGTCAACTCGCGCCCGGCCAGATAGGCCTCGACCATCACATGGTCAGGCATCGCCGCGGATAGCTGCGGCGGCGTATTCGCCCCTTCGGCCACCAGATAGACACCAACCGATGAGCCTTCGTTATTGGGTTTGATCACATAGGGCGGGGCCAGCACATGGGCGGCCATCGCTTGCGCCTTGGTCACGATCACGCTTTCGGCCACAGGCAGGCCATGGGCGCGGTAGACATCCTTGGTGCGCGCCTTGTCCATCGCAAGCGCCGAGGCCAGAACACCGGAATGTGTGTAGGGGATGCGCAGCCATTCCAGCATGCCCTGCACCGCGCCATCCTCACCCCAGCGGCCATGCAGCGCGTTGAAACAGACATCGGGTTTCAGATCGGACAGGCGCATGGCCAAATCGGGGCCACAGTCGATCTCGACCACCCCGTAACCTTCGCCCCTGAGCGCATCCGCGCAGCCACGGCCCGTGGATAAAGACACCTCGCGCTCGGACGAGGGGCCACCCATCAGCACCGCAATCAGGGGGGTTGTTCTGCTCGAACCCGCCACCATTGCCTCAATCCGCCGGATTCTATTGCCCGGTCAGTCTGTTATCGGGGCTTTGCCCCTTGTTATTTTGCCGGGCTTGCCCGGATCAATCGCGCCGGTTTCGCCCGACGCGCATGATTTCCCATTCTAGCGCTATTCCCTGCGTCTCGAAAACCCTTTTTCGGACCTCTTCGCCCAAAGATTCAAGATCTTCAGCGGTGGCGTCACCGGCATTGATGAGAAAGTTGGAATGCATCACCGACATCTGCGCACCGCCGCGTGTGGCACCGCGCATGCCTGCTTGATCAATCACCTTCCACGCCTTGAGCTCATGGGTGTCATCGGCCCGCCCCGTCGAGGAAAACCCGGCCGGGTTGCGAAAGGTCGATCCGGCGCTGCGGTCCTTGGTGGGTTGGGTCGCGTCGCGCTTGGCGATCTGGTCGGCCATCAGTGAAGCAAGCGCTTCGGGATCACCGGCAGGGGCATGAAAGGTGACCTCGGTCACGATGCTATCGGGGGGCAGATCGGTCTGGCGATAGGCAAAACCGATATCGCCCTGCCCCAGTGTTTCCGCGCGCCCATCGCGGTGAATCACACGGGCTGAAACGAAATGATCGGCCACATAGCGCCCGTAACAACCCGCATTCATCCTGAGCGCGCCACCGACAGAGCCGGGGATTGTGCGCAGGAAGGTCAGATCGCGCCCCGCCTCGGCCGCCTTGATTGCGACATGCGCATCAAGCGCCGCCGCCCCGGCTGTCACCAGATCGCCATCGATCATGATCGCGTTGAAGCCGCGCCCAAGCCGGATCACCACCCCCGCAATCCCGCCATCACGCACGATCAGGTTCGAGCCGACCCCCATGGGAAAGACCGGCACATCGGGGGCAAGTGCCGCCAGAAACATCGCCAGATCATCCGCATCGGCGGGCTGGATCAACCAATCGGCGGGACCACCCACGCGCAACCATGTCAAATCGGCCAAGGGCCGGTTAGGCGTCGCGCGCCCACGCAGGGGGATATCTTGGATCGCGGTCATTGCCGGGTTGCTCGCGCTGCGCTGGCGCGCTGTCCAGCAAGGCGCAGCCCGCGCAACATCTGCCCCCTAGCCGCGTGCATCGAGATCTTTGAGCCGCGCGGCCAAGCCCTGCGCCCAAGCCGAGATGGTGCCAGCGCCCAAACAGACGACCATATCGCCCGGCCGCGCCTGTTCGCGCACCAGCCGCTCCAGATCATCCTCGGACACAACAGCGCGGGCATGGCGGTGGCCATGACGGATCAGCCCCGCCACCAGATCGTCGCGCCCCGCACCGGGGATTGGATCTTCGCCCGCCGCATAAATCTCGGCGATGCCAACCACATCGGCCTCGTTGAAGCAGGTGCAGAAATCCTCGAACAGGCTGGACAGGCGGGTATAGCGATGGGGTTGATGCACCGCGATCACGCGGCCCTCGCTGGCTTGACGCGCGGCTTTCAGCACGGCGGCGATCTCGACCGGGTGATGGCCGTAATCGTCGATGATGGTGATGCCGCCCACCTCGCCCACCTTGGTGAAGCGGCGGTTCACGCCCTTGAAACCCGCCAATGCACCGCGAATTTCATCGGCCTTCATGCCCAGATGGCGGGCCACGGCCACGGCCGCCAAAGCATTAGAGACATTGTGATCGCCCGGCATCGGTAGGGTGCAACCCTCGATCACCTGCCCCTCGGCCTGTAGCGCGATGTCGAAATGCGCGATGCCCGATTTATAGCTCAGATTGACCGCGCGCACATCGGCCTGTGCGTTAAAGCCAAAGGTCACGACACGGCGATCCGTGATGCGGCCCACCAGCGCTTGCACCTCCGGATGATCAGTGCAGCACACGGCCAGCCCGTAAAAGGGGATGTTCGAGACGAAATCGAGAAAGCCTTTGCGCAAGTTCTCGATCGTGCCCCAATGCTCCATATGCTCGGGGTCGATATTTGTGACGATGGCGATAGTCGCAGGCAGGCGGTTGAAGGTGCCATCGGACTCGTCAGCCTCGACCACCATCCAGTCGCCTTGGCCCACCCGCGCGTTCGAGCCATAGGCATGGATCACGCCGCCATTGATCACCGTCGGATCAACGCCGCCCGCATCCAAAAGCGTGGCCACCATGGTGGTGGTTGTCGTCTTGCCATGTGTGCCCGCAATCGCAATGTTCGAGCGCAGGCGCATCAACTCGGCCAGCATTTCAGCCCGGCGCACAACGGGCAGACCCCGCAGCCGCGCGGCATCAAGCTCGGGATTGCCGGGCTTAATGGCTGACGAGATCACCACCACCTCGGCGGCCTCAAGGTTCTCGGCTTTTTGCCCGATAAAGACGCGCGCGCCCAAACCCTCGAGCCGTTCGGTGATCTTGGAGGCTTTGAGATCCGAGCCTTGCACCTGATAGCCATGGTTCAAAAGCACCTCGGCGATCCCCGACATACCGATGCCACCGATACCCACGAAATGGATCGCCCCGAGCTTGGTCGGCAGTTTCGTAATCGCAGGTGTCATGCAGCGCCTTTCTGGGCCAGTTCCTCGACCAGTGCCGCAAGCCTTTGGGCCGCATCGGGCAGGCCCAGCGACAAAGCCGCTTGCGCCATCTGATCGGCCTTGGCCGGTTCGGTAAGAATGGAGTGTATCGCCTGCGCCAAACTGTCGGGCGAAAGCGATTGTTCCGATATCACCACCGCGCCACCGGCTGCAACAAGACCGCTGGCATTGGCGCTTTGATGATCGGCGGTGGCTTGCGCATAGGGGATCAAGATCGCGGGCCGCCCAATGACCGAGATATCGGCCACAGATGAGGCACCCGCGCGGCTGATCACCAGCTGCGCCTCGGACAGGCGGCGGGGGATATCGCGAAAGAAGGTATCGATTTCTCCGCGCACACCGATTGCGCCATAGGCTTCGATCACGCGTTGCAGGTCTTCGGCACGGGCTTGCTGTGCGACCCTGAGATGCGCGCGCAACCCCTCGGGCAGGCGGGCGATGGCCGCAGGCACCATATCGGACAAGATGCGCGCGCCTTGGCTGCCGCCGATGACCAAAAGGCTCATCGGCCAATCGCCCGGCGGCAGATAGGGCGCGCCTGCGCGCTCTAACACGGCGGCGCGCACCGGGTTGCCAGTATGCACCCCCTCTAGCCCTTGGGGAAGCGTGGTGGGCCATGTCCCGCACGCCACAATATCGACGCGCCGCGCAAACAGGCGATTGACCCGGCCCAAGACACCGTTTTGCTCATGGATCATGCAAGGCGTGCGCGTGATCCATGCCGCAGCCAGCGCAGGGATCGTGGGATAGCCGCCAAAGCCAACGACCACATCGGGCTTTTCGCGCCACATGCGCAGCGTCGCGGCCAAGATGCCGCCCGCAATGCGCAAAGGTGCCAGCAGTTTGCCAAAGACGCCCCCACGCGCGAATGTGGCCGAGGCCACCTCGCGCACAGCCACGGCATGCGAGCACCCATCAGTGTAGCGCGCACCGCGCGCATCGGTGGATAATGTCACCTTCCAGCCCCGGCGCAGCATCACCTCGGCCAGCGCTTGGGCCGGGAACATATGCCCGCCCGTGCCGCCGGCCGCGATGATCAAATGTGCGCTGGTCGGTGTCATCGGCTCACCGCTGGCGTGACAAAAGGTAATCGCCGATCTCGCCCTGCGGCCGCGACCGGGTAAAGGCGAGCAGCATACCCACCGCGATCCCCATCGCGATCAGCGACGATCCGCCATAGCTGACGAAAGGCAGCGTCATCCCCTTGGCGGGCAGAATACGCACCGCCACGCCCAGATTGATAAAAGCCTGTAGCGCCAAAAGACTGACCAGCCCCGTGCCCGCCAAGCGGATAAAGGTGTCGCGCTCGCGCATCAGGCGGAAATAGGAGCGTAGCGCGATGGTGACGAACAGCGCGATGATCAGATAGACCATGACCACGCCATATTCCTCGGCGGCGACCGCGATGATGAAATCGGTATGCGCATCCGGTAGCGTCCAGCGGACCGTCCCCTCGCCCAGACCTGCGCCAAACAACCCGCCATTGCGGATCGCGTCGGTGGCATAGCCGATCTGGGTGGTGGGGTCGATCTCGGTCGACAGGAAACCGTCGATACGGCGCGCCACATGCTCGGAATTGGCATAGGCATAAACCCCGCCTGCCGCCACCAATGCCATGACGCTGAACAAGACCAGCATCGGCGCGCCCGAGACGAAATAGATCACCGACCATGCAAAGACGATCAGCGCGCCTTGGCCGAAATCGGGCTGCATGACCAAAAAGCCCACGATCACGATCATGGTGAAGAGCGAAACGCTCTTGCCCGGCGGGCCGCCAATCTCTTGGCTGGCCGCGATCATCCATGCGGTGAAGATCACGAACACCGGCTTGAGAAACTCGGCCGGTTGCACCGAGGCAAAGCCAAGCGAGAACCAGCGCACCGCCCCTTGGCCGAAATCTGTGCCAAAGGCGGGCAGCATGGCCAGTGCGAAGACCGCGCCGAAAAAGCCGATCACGCCAAGCCGGCGGATCATCACCGGGTTCAGCATGGACACAACCAGCATCACCATCAGCGCCAAACCACCAAATGCCGCCTGCCGCGTGACATAATAGAAAGGATCAAGCCCGTTGCGCTCGGCCAAGGGGGTGGAGGCCGCAAAGCCCAGCAAGATGCCGATGCCGAAAAGGGAAAAGATGCAAAAGATCGTGACCCGGTCGACTGTCCGCCACCAACGTGGAAGAACAGCTTCGCCAGATTGCACGATCACCGTGCCATGCGCGATTTCCGTCATGGGGACTGCCCGCCCGTCTTGTTCTTGTCTGCCTCAGGATCGCCCGTTTGCCGGGTCTGGTGGTGACACTACTCCGAAATACCCGCGGGGGCTAGTCCTAGCTTGGCTCTTGCCCGCGATATCAGCATCAAGATTATGGTTGCAGCCTGCCCACCTGCTCCATGAAATCGCGCCCACGATGCTCGAAGCTGTCGTATTGGTCGAAACTCGCCGCCGCAGGGGCCAAGAGCACCGTGTCGCCCGGCGTGGCCTCGGCGGCTGCGCGGGCCACGGCGGTCGCCATGTCGCCGCAGACCTCATGCGGGACATCGCCCAGATGCAGGGCGAAAGCGGCGGCCTCGCGCCCGATGACATAGGCTTTGATCACTTCGCCTGCCGCAGGGGCCAGCGCCGCCATCCCCCCCTCTTTCTCCAGCCCGCCACAGATCCAGCGGATGCGCGAAAAAGCGGCCAGCGCTTTGACGGCGGCATCCACATTCGTGGCCTTGCTGTCGTTGACGAAGGACACGCCACCGATTTCGGCCACCCGTTGGCTGCGATGGGGCAGCCCTTCAAAGCTGTGAAAGGCGGTCTCGATCTCCTTGGGCGATAGGCCCAACGCGCGGCAGGCGCCATAGGCGCAGGCGGCGTTTTGGTGGTTATGCGCACCGGGAAGGCCGGGGACGCCGCGCAGGTCGATGGAGGCGACTTGGCGGCCCTTGCGCATCTCCGACAGCCAGCCCTTGCGCGCCACCAGATCCCATCCCGGCCCCGAAAGTTTGGCCTGCGAGACACGGATGACGCGGGCATCGCCCGGCCCTTCGGCCAGTTGGTTGGCGATATACTGCCCCTCGATCTCGTCCACGCCGATCACGGCGCGATCCGGCCCACCCTCGGAAAAAAGCCGCCGTTTGGCCGCGAAATAGCCACCCATGCCGCCGTGACGGTCCAGATGATCGGGTGAAAGATTGATGAACACCGCCACATCGGGCGTCAGCGCGCGGGCAAGCTCAATCTGGTAGGAGCTCAGCTCCAACACCACCACGCCGCCATCCTCGGGCGGGTCGATATCCAGCACACCGCGCCCGATATTGCCAGCCAGTTGCACGGGCCGCCCCGCAACCTTGAGGATATGGGCGATCAAGGCCGATGTCGTGGATTTCCCGTTTGACCCGGTGATTGCCACAACCTTGGGCGGCTCCTCCATATCATCCCACGCGCCCATGCCGAGCGAGCGGAAAAACAGCCCCACATCATTATCGACCGGCACACCCGCCATGCGGGCAGCAGCAATCGCGCGGTGCGGGGCGGGGTAGAGATGCGGAATGCCGGGCGAGGTAATCAGTGCGGCCACACCGACAAAGGCGTCAGGGGCCATCGGATCCCAGATGGTGAAACCCTCGGCCTCGGCCACCGCGCGGGCGGGCGCGCCATCGTCCCAGCACAACGCTTCGGCCCCGCCTGCGCGCAAGGCCCGCGCGGTGGCCAGACCCGACCGGCCAAGCCCCAGCACCGCGACCCGCTGCCCCTCGACGCCTTGAACCGGTATCATGGCCTGCCCCCCAAGCGCTGCATCAGCGCAGCTTCAACGTCGCCAGACCGATCAGCGCCAAGATCAGCGAGATGATCCAGAACCGGATCACCACCTGCGGCTCGGCCCAGCCTTTTTTCTCGAAATGGTGGTGGATCGGCGCCATCAGGAAGACGCGCTTGCCGGTCGCCTTGAAGTAAAGAACCTGCACGATCACGCTGACGGCTTCGGCCACGAAAAGGCCACCGACGATGGCCAGCACGATCTCGTGCTTGGTGGCAACAGCGATGGCCCCCAGCGCGCCGCCCAGCGCGAGCGATCCGGTATCGCCCATGAACACAGCGGCGGGCGGCGCATTATACCACAAAAACCCAAGGCCGCCGCCGATCAGCCCGGCGGTGAAGATCAGCAACTCACCCGTGCCGGGAACGTAATGCACATCGAGATATTCGGTGAAATCCACCCGCCCCACGGCATAGGCGATCACGCCCAACGTGCCTGCCGCGATCATCACTGGCATGATCGCCAAACCGTCCAACCCATCGGTCAGGTTCACGGCATTGGCCGACCCCACGATCACCAGCATCGCAAAAGGCAAAAACAGCCAGCCCATGTTGATCAGCACATCCTTGAACACCGGCACTGCCAGTTGGGCCGCCAGCGGTGCGGGGTGGATATAGACGCAAGCCGTTGCAGCCATCGCGGCGATCACGAAGCCAATCAAGAGCCGCACCCGCCCCGAGAGGCCCGCGCTGGTGTTGCGGCTGACCTTGGCCCAGTCATCGGCAAAGCCGATCAGGCCAAAGGCGACCGTGGTCAAAAGCACGATCCAGACATAGGGGTTATCAAGCCGCGCCCACATCAGCGTGGACAATGTCAGCGCGGCAAGGATCAACAACCCCCCCATGGTCGGCGTTCCCGCCTTGGAGATATGGTGGGCCGGGCCATCGGCGCGGATCGGCTGGCCGCCGGAATATTTCCGCCTCAGCGCATTGATCAAGGGCTGGCCAAAGACAAAGCCAAAGACCAGTGCTGTAAAGAATGCCCCGCCTGCACGAAAGGTGATGTAGCGAAACAGGTTGAAGACATCCCCGCCATCGGAGAACGCGGTCAGCCAATACAACATCTAGCGGTGTCCCTGTTTGTTGCCCACTGCCGCTTGCCCGAGTTTGCGCAGCGCGTCAACTACGCGAGAGACCCTGATCCCCTTTGAGCCCTTGAGCAGCACGATATCCCCCGCCTTCAGCCCTTGGGGCAAATGCGCGGCCATCTCTTCGGCGCTGTCGCTGTGATGGCCACGGATCGCACCGGGCAAGGCCGCATGCAGATGCGCCATCAACGGCCCCACCGTATGCACCAGCGCGATGCGCGCCATGGCGGGGTGATCGGCGATGGCGGCATGCAGCGCTGGACCGGTCGGCCCAAGCTCCAGCATGTCGCCCAGAACCGCGATCCGCCGCCCGCGCCCCTCGGGCTCGGCTGCGGCCAACATCTCAAGCGCGGCAGCGATGGAGGCGGGATTGGCGTTGAACGCGTCATCGATCATTTCAACGACCAAATCCTCGCGCCCGCCTAGCGTCAGGCGTTCACGCGTGCCGCGCCCTTGATAGGGTGTCCAACCTGCCAAGGTGATCGCAGCTTGGGTCGCATCGGCCCCGGCCAGTTCCGCCGCCGTCAGTGCAATCAGCGCATTCATCGCGTAATGCCGCCCCGGCGCGCCGATCTTGAACACCCGCGCGGTGTCAAGGATATCGGCCTTGATCACCGTGGCACTATCGGCGACTTGGGCCGAGATCATCCGCGCCTCGACCCCGTCACGCGCACCAAAACGCACCAAGCGCGCGCCCACGGCATGCGCCTTGTCGAAAAGGATCTGGGCGGTGTCGATATCGGCATGGGCAAGCGCGATGCCGCCGGGGACAAGCCCATCATAAATCGCGGCTTTTTCATGCGCGATCCCCTCGATTACGCCGAAAGCTTCCAGATGGGCGGGGGCGACGGTGGTAACGATGGCGATATCAGGCCGGGCAAGATGGGACAGCGGCGCAATCTCGCCGGGATGGTTCATGCCGATCTCGATCACCGCGAAATCGGTGTCAGCAGGCATGCGCGCCAGCGTAATCGGCACGCCCCAATGGTTGTTGAAACTCGCCTCGGCGGCATGGGTCCGACCCTGCGGGGCAAGGGCCGCGCGCAGCATTTCTTTGACCGTGGTTTTGCCGACCGATCCGGTGACGGCGATAACTTTCGCACGGGTGCGCGCGCGCCCCGCCGCGCCCAAGGCGCGCAGGCCATCCATCACATCGCCCACGATCAACAGCTTGGCCGGATCGACGCCCTCAGGCACATGGGCCACCATTGCAGCGGCCGCCCCACGCGCCAAAGCATCGGCCACGAAATCATGCCCATCGCGCGCGGCCGAAAGCGCCACGAACATTTCACCCGGCGCGATGGTCCGGCTGTCGATCGACAGGCCCGTGACCGCCCAATCGCCCACGACCTGCCCGCCGGTGGCGGCGGCGGCCTCAGCACTTGTCCAAAGCGCGCTCATATACGGCCCTCCAAGGCGGCGATGGCAAGGCTTGCTTGCTCGACATCATCGAAAGGATAGACCACATCGCCCACGATCTGCCCGCTTTCATGGCCCTTGCCCGCGATCAACAGCGCATCGCCCGGTGCAAGCGCATCAACCCCGCGCAAGATCGCCTCGGCGCGGTCGCCCACCTCGCGCGCCTGCGGGCAGGCTTGCAGAATTGCGGCACGAATAGCCGATGGTTCCTCGGATCTTGGGTTGTCATCTGTCACAAAGACAACATCGGCATGATCGGCGGCGGCCTTGCCCATCAAGGGGCGCTTGCCACGGTCACGGTCGCCGCCTGCACCAAAGACCACGATCAAACGGCCCATGACATGCGGGCGCAACGCCCTGAGCGCGGTTTCCAGCGCATCGGGCGTATGGGCGTAATCGACGAAAACCGGCGCGCCATTGGCCCGGCGGCCCGCCATCTGCATCCGCCCGCGCACACCGGTAAGGCGCGGCAAGACCGCGAAAACTGCCGCGGGCGCTTCACCCGCCGCGATGACAAGCCCCGCCGCTGTCAGCACATTCATCGCCTGAAAAGCCCCGATCAGGGGCAGACGCGCCTGCACCGGCTCGCCCTGCCAGCGAAACAGCACATCCTGACCTGTCTCATCCAAGCGCCGCCCGGTGATCTTGAGCGCGGCATCTTCTGCATATTGGGCGACACCGATCACCTCAATCTCGCGGGCTTTGCAGGCGGCGGCAACGCGCGCGCCATAGCTGTCGTCAAGATTGATGACCGCGATCCCGTCTTCGGGCAGCAATTCCGAGAAAAGGCGCAGCTTGGCTTGGAAATAGGTTTCCATGTCGCCGTGATAATCGAGATGGTCTTGCGTCAGATTGGTGAAACCGGCAGCCGCGAGCCGCACCGCCTCCATCCGGCGCTGATCAAGCCCGTGCGACGAGGCCTCCATCGCCACATGGCTGACACCGGCACCTGCCATTTCGGCCAATACGCGCTGGAGCGTCAGGGGATCGGGCGTGGTATGCAGCCCCGGCGCGGCATAGGCCCCCTCGACCCCGGTGGTGCCGATATTGACCGCCTCATGGCCCAACAGCGCCCAGATCTGGCGTGCAAAGCTGGCGACGCTGGTCTTGCCGTTGGTGCCGGTAACCGCCACGACACAGTCAGGCTGGGCCGCAAACCACAGGGCCGCCGCATGGGCGAGGGCCGCGCGCGCATCTTCGACGACCACAACTGTCGCGGGGGTTTTGGCCAAGCCATCGGCGGCAAGTGCCGCCCCTTCGCGATCAGTCAGGATCGCGGCAGCGCCATGTTGCAATGCTGTCTCGATAAATGCAGCGCCATGGGTTTGCGTGCCGGGAAGTGCCGCGAACAAGGCACCAGCGGCGACCTTGCGGCTGTCAATCGCCAGCCCTGTGACAGCCACATCGCCACCCGCGCGTGGCGTCAGGCCAAGCTCTGAAAGCTGCCGTGTCAAAGCGGCCATTGCCCCACCCCATCCGCATTCACCGTGAACTGCTCGATAGCGCATCCATGGGGCCCGGTTCAATCTCGGGTCGCAGGCCCAAGATCGGCGCGCTGCGGCGAATGATCTCGGCGGCCACGGGAACCACGGTCCAGCCCGCAGTGCGGCGTGGCTCTGGCCCCGATGTCTCGACGGGTTCTTGCAACATGGTGATCAGCACATAGCGTGGCGCATGCATCGGAAAGGCGGCGGCGAAGGTGTTGATATTGCGATCCTCGTAATAGCCCCCCGTGGGGCGCGGCAGATCGGCGGTGCCGGTCTTGCCACCCACGGCATACCCCTCGACCTCGGCAAAGGTCGCGGTGCCTTCCAGCACGGTGGCACGCATCATCGCGCGCAACTGCGCACTGGTCGCCTCGGAAATGATCCGCGCGCCGATCTGCGGGCGGTCTTGGCGCAACAGCGTCGGCACCACCTTTGTGCCGCCATTGACCATGGTCGCATAGGCGCCCGCCAGATGCACCAGCGAGGTCGACAGCCCATGGCCATAGGAAATCGTCATCGTCGCCAATTCGCCCCAGCGCGCAGGGATCAGGGGGCGGGCATTGCGCGCCTCGATGATCTCGATTGACGCGGGTTCAAGCAGGCCCAGCGCCGAGAGGAATTCGCGCTGTGCCTCGCCGCCGATGGCCTGCGCGATGCGCGCCGTGCCGATGTTGGAGGAGTGGATGAACACGTCGCTAACCGATTGCAACGGGCCCTTGCTGCGATAATCGCTGATCCGAAAGCGCCCCACCCGCATCGGCCCGCGGGTATCGATCATGTCGTCGGGGGTGATCTGCCCCATCTCAATCGCCTGCGCGATCGGGAAGGCCTTGAGCACGCTGCCAAGTTCATAGACGCCCTGCACCGCGCGGTTAAACAAGGGGCTATCGGCCGGATCGCCCGATAGCGCAGGTGCAGGCCGGGCGTTGGGGTCGAAATCGGGCAGGCTTGCCATGGCGATGATCTCGCCTGAATTGGCATCCATCAGCACCGCGGCCGCCCCGCGCGCATTCATCAGCATCATGCCGCCGGCCAGCACTTCTTCAAGGCCCGCTTGCACGGAAAGGTCGATAGAAAGCTGCAAGGGCGCGCTGCGGCCCGGATCGCGCAGGGTTTCGTCGAACACCGCCTCGATCCCGGCCACGCCGATCACCTCGGCGGCATCGACCGCCTCTTGGCCAAAGCCCGCCCCGCCAAGGATATGCGCCGCCAATCGGCCATTGGGATAAAGCCGCATCTCGCGCGGGCCGAAAAGCAGCCCCGGCTCGCCCAGATCATGCACCTGTTGTTCTTGCTCGGGGCTGAGATAGCGACGCAGCCACAGGAAACGACGATCAGAATCAAGCCGCGCATGCAGCGCGTCGGCGTCTAATTCAGGAAAAATTTGCGCCAAACCATCGGCGGCGGCGCGCGCATCAACGATCTCATGAGGATGGGCGTAAAGCGCATTGGTGGCGAAATTCGTGGCCAGAACGCGGCCCTCGCGGTCGACGATATCAGCGCGGGTGGTGTGGATCGTGCTGGTGATCTGGGCCACCGCAGGCTCTGACGCCTCGGAGGTGGCAAGCGCCGCCATCCGCGCGCCGACCGAGCCGAAGGCCAACAGAAACACCACCGCCACCAAAAGCATTCGCCCCTCGGTGCGCTGGCGCAGACGGTCGCGCGCCGCCTCGTGGCGCTGGCGCAGGTTTTCGCGCTCGATCAAGGCGGGGTTTTCCCCGCGCTGGCGGGCGTCAAGGATCCGCGCCAAGGGGCGCAATGGCGTGCGCTGCGTCATGGGATCTGCTCCTCGCCGATGGAGGCGCTATCCAAAATGATCTCGGGCTCGCTATCCTCGATCACCGGCAGCGGATAGGGGATTTGCGTCGCGCGGCCGAATTGATCGGGCGACATGGGCAAAAGGCCAAGCCGCTCGAAATTGATAAAGCCAAGCTCACGCAGACGGTCAGGACGGTTAAGATAGGCCCATTCAGCAGTCAAGATCGCCATGCGCTCGCGCTCGGCGCCAATCTGGGCCTGCAAACGCTCGACCCGGCGTTCGGCCTGTTGGGTCAAGATCGCCTGATGATAGGCCCAATAGCCCAAGGCGATGACCGTAAGCATGCCACACAAGGTGAGAAACCCACGCATCACAACACCTCCGGCAAAAGGGGAAGGCCAAGGCGCGCGCGATCAACAGGGCGGGCGGGCGCATCGGTGCGCGTCGCAACCCGCAGGCGCGCCGAGCGCGCACGCGGATTATCGGCCAATTCGACCTCATCGGGCGCGATGGCCTTTTTCGGCGTCAACACGAAACCGGGGGTTTGCTCTTGCGCCTCGGGGGCATGGCGTGACCCGCCGCCTCCGGTGCTGGCGCGTTCGGCCAAGAAGCGTTTGACCACGCGATCCTCGAGCGAGTGAAAGGTGACGACGGCCAGCTTGCCGCCGGGTCTCAGCGCGCGTTCCGCCGCCTCTAGCCCATCGACAAGCTGGCGCAGCTCGTCATTCACCGCGATACGGATGGCCTGAAAACTGCGCGTGGCGGGGTGGCTTTGACCGGGTTTCTTGCGCGGCAAGCACCCTTCGATCAGCCGGGCCAGTTGCAGCGTTGATGTGATCGGCGCCTTGGCGCGTTCGGCAATGATCGTGCGCGCAATGCGGCGCGCGGCATGTTCTTCACCGTAATGATAGAGAATATCGGCAATCAACGCCTCGGGCGCTTGGTTGACGATATCGGCAGCAGACACACCCGCCTGCCCCATCCGCATATCAAGCGGGCCGTCATTCATGAAGGAAAAGCCACGCTCGGGGCGATCAAGCTGCATCGAGGAGACACCCAGATCGAGCGCGACACCGTCAAGCGGCTGCCCTGCCAATTGGTCGAGATCGGAAAACGTGCCCTGCACCAGATGCAAGCGGTCGCCATATTCATCGGCCCAAGCTGCGGCCAGATCAAAGGCCAGCGGGTCGCGGTCAACACCGATCACCTGCGCGGCACCGGCGCCCAGAAGGCCACGGCTATAGCCGCCCGCGCCAAAGGTGCCATCAAGCCAAACGCCCTGCACCGGGGCCACCGTATCGAGAAGGGCGCGCAACAAAACGGGAATATGCGGCGCGCGGCGCGGTGGTGTCGCGCTGGCAGAGGTCATTCCGCATCCATCGGTGCTGGTTCATCCGGCAAAAGCGAGAGCGCATCGAAATGCGCATCATCGCGCCCAAGCTCGGCCAGAAGTGCCGCAAAGGTCGCGGCCTGTGCATCGGCCTGGGCCGGGCTGAGAATATGGAATTTCTCGCCATGCCCCTCAAAGGCTGCTTCGTCATCAAGCGCGATCTTTTCGCGCAATTCCTGTGACAAAACGATCCGGCCCGTCTCATCAAGCGTGAGCGTCTCGGACATGGTTTTGTAGTAATAGGCCATGATGCGGGCCTCGGCCGAGCCCGATTTCATCCGGCTGATGCGCGACAAAAGCCGCCCATAGGCGTCGGCCGACCAGCATTCGATAAATTTCTTGGTGGGATCGCCAAAGGTGACATGCATTCGCAACACGCCGCCGGGTGCATATTCGGTATCGCAGTTCTGCAAGACACGACGAAACTTGACCGGGATCGAGACCCGGCCTTTTCCATCCATCTTGTTCCGGCTGACGCCGGTGAACTCACGTTCCACGGGACTTTGCCCTTTTGCTGCCACGTTTCGGTCGCAAACCGACCGCCGGGAATGGAAACGGCGGATTGAGCAAGCTGCCACTGCTCAATCCGCCGCTCTCGTCCCATCTCTGGGTGTCCGACTGCGCAGGCCACCTGGGGGGATGTCTGCTCGCTTGCGCGCCGGATCTCTTTTTCTGGCGTGAGAGATGCCTGTATGAACCTGCCGTTTTTTGTTTTTGGTTCAGGCCTTTGCGGCCCGTTTTTTTACTCGTCTGCCAGTGGTGATTAAATGCCATGGCACGGACGCCCATGTAAACCCTTTTTTTGGGAATTATTCCCATTTCATGGGACAGTCGGCCAAAACACGCCGCATGGGCAAGCCACGACACCCCAATCAAGGGCAGCTGTTGTAGCCTCGCGGCCTACAACCCCAAGATATAGATTAAAGACAGCGCTGGGTGAAAATGGGAGCAGATCCCAGATTTCGTCCAGCACGGCCGCGAAAACGCTAATCTGTGGTGATTTCACCTGAATATGGTGCGAATCACCCCCTCGGCGGGGATGAGATCAGACCAAGCCGCCCGCGATCAGACGCGCGGCCAGCGCACCATAGGCCTGCGCCATTGGGCCGTCGCCCGCGGCAATCGGCGTGCCCGCATCGCCCGCCAGACGCGTATCGAGGTCGATGGGAAGCGATCCCAAGAACGGCAGGCCGAGCTTTTCCGCCTCGGCCTTCACGCCACCTTGGCCAAAGATATGCGCCTCATGCCCGCAATTGGGGCAATGATAGACGCCCATATTCTCGATCAAGCCCAAGATCGGCGTCTTGAGCAACTCGAACATATTGAGGGCCTTGCGCGCATCCAAAAGTGCCACATCCTGCGGGGTCGAGACCACGATTGCCCCGCTCACATCAGAACGCTGGCACAAGGTCATCGCCACATCGCCGGTGCCGGGCGGCAGATCGACGATCAACACATCGAGATCGCCCCATTCGACCTGCGTCAGCATTTGCTGAAGCGCGCCCATCAGCATCGGACCGCGCCACACCACGGCTTTTTCCTCGGGCAGCATAAAGCCAATCGACATCAGCGTGACGCCATGCCCATGCAGCGGGATGATCGTTTTCCCATCAGGCGAGGCGGGGCGCTTGTTCACCCCCATCATGCGCGGCTGACTGGGGCCATAGATATCGGCATCGAGCAAGCCTACCCGTTTGCCCGCGCGCGCCAAAGCCACGGCGAGGTTCGAGGCGACGGTGGATTTGCCCACCCCACCCTTGCCCGAGCCGACCGCGATGATGCGCTTGACGCCGGTTGGGTTCATCGGCCCGGCCTGCGGCGTGGGATGGCCCCCGATCTTGAGGTTTGGCGGCGCAGATGCAGGCGGTGCCTTGGGTGCCGGACCATGGGCGGTCAAAGCCACGCTGACCTGTTCGACACCGGCCAGCTTGCGCACCAACCCCTCGCAGGCCAGCCGCACAGGTTCCATCTTGCGCGCCATGTCGGGGCTTTCGGCCTCGAGCACGAAGCTCACGCGGCCACCCTCGACCTTGAGCGCGCGTACCATATCGCGGCTGACCGGGTCGCCGCCATCGGGCAAGGTCAGGCTGCGCAACGCCTCAAGAATAGTTTCGCGGGTCTGTGTCATGATGCGCCTGTCCTGTTGCGGGATCGCTCTTGCGCCATGACATAATCGCTCAGCGCCGGGCTTGCACCCCCAGAATGAGCGCGCCCAAGACGATGATGCCGCCGGCCCCGGCCAAGACCAGCGCCGTGCCGATCCCAAGCACCTCGCCCAAGCCGCCGATCCCGAAGGCGCCCAGCGCCACGGCACCGAAACCGGCCACCACCCATAAGCTCATCACGCGACCGCGATATTCATCGGGCAGGTCGGTCTGGATCGCCGATTGCATCGACACACCGACCCATGTGGCGCAAAATCCCGCCACCGCCGTGGCCAAGATCGCCGGGTACCAACCCGGCGACAACCCCATGGCGATCACCGCCCCCTGCCCCAAGGCCGCAGCCCACAAGACCACAGGCGGGATGCTTGCCCCCGAGGCCCCGATGCCCGACGCCTTGAGCATGGCCGAGGATACCGCCCCCGCACCGGCAGCAGCCGTCAACACACCCAAACCCGCAGCCCCGCGCCCATAGGCACCATCGGCCAGAACCGGCAACACCTCGAGCGCGCCGCGCACGATGGTTGAAAAGATCAAGGTAATGGCCAGCGCCAGCCGCACGACAGGCGCGCGCACGGCATACACCAACCCTTCACGCAGATCAGCGAACACCGACGCGCGCGGGCGTGGCGGCAGCGCGCGCGGGCGCAAACGCGGCAACACGATCAGCATCGGCACATAGCAAAGGACAGATACCCACAACGCCACCCCTGCCCCCAGATTGGCAATCACCGCCCCCGCGATCACCGGGGCCACCAGCCGGGCAAGGTTGAAATTCAGGGCCGCCACGCTGACGACATGGCGCACCTCGGACACTGGCACGAGGCGCGGCCCCAAGGACATGCGCACCGGATGATGCGCAGCCGAGATCAAACCGATGGCAAAAGCCGCTAAGGCCAGCGCGAAAGACCCCGTATAGGGCAGGCTGATTGCCAAAAGCGCCAAGACCAAGGCCATCAGCGCATTGGTCGAAAACGATGCGCGGCGGATGTCGACCCGGTCGGTCATTACCCCGAAAAGCGGGCCCAAAACCAAGGCGGGCGCAAGGCTTAAACCCGCGACAAGCCCCACGAACGCGGCAGAGCCCGTCCGCTCCCATGCCAGCCAGCCAAGCGTGACACGCTGCACCCAGATCGCCTGCACCGCAAAGAAGATCCCGATGAAGAAAAGACGGAACTGCGCATCGCGAAACGCGCCACCAGCCAAGGCCGTGATGTCAAGGGGGGGCTTCCGCAACGTCATCTCCAGCTATGCATTTGCTGCAAAGCAGCATTGAGGCATCGTGCATTGTGCAAATGCAGCATATGGCTATCTTCAATGACAAGGCGGGGATGAAACGAACAAATCTGAGACGAGCCAAAGCGCAATTCGGCGCTCGCCCGCCCAAGCAAGAAAGTGATGAAAATGGCATATGTAACGAGCAACCGCACGATCTCCAACGGCATGGGCCTCGGCGCGCGCCTGACCGAAATCGGCAAAGACATCGTCGCCGCATGGCGGGCCCACCGCGTCTATCGTGAGACGCTGACAGAATTGCAAGCGCTCTCGACGCGCGAGCTGGCCGATCTTGGCCTCAACGCTTCGATGCTGCGCAGCATCGCGCTCGAAGCGGCCTACGGCAAGCGCGGCTAACGCGCGGCAGAAATAATGTGCGGCCTTGCGGCGGCACAAAAGAATGGCTCGGCATCCCTTCCTCCCTTGGGATTGCTTGGCTAGCGGGTCCATCCCCCTCCTCCCTAGGATGGGCCCAGCACGACCCGGCCCGGCAACGGGCCATGCTGATCGGTTCCTCTCCTCCTCCCTTGGGGAACCGTGACGTCCGGCGGTGGGGCCTCCTCCTCCCTAGGCCCCGCCGCCGCCTTATTCCGCAAGCGCGCCCTGCGCCTTGCACGCAAGATCGGCGCCTTCTCCTCCCTTGGCGCTGAACGTAGGCGGTGACACCTGACCTCCCTCAGGCGTCACCGCCTTTTCTTTTTGGGAAATGCCCGTCATAGCTGCCGCACCCCCGATATGATGGCGCTGCGCGATGACACTTGATCTGATCCTTGCCTTGATCCTTTTCGCCTTTGCCTCGTCGATCACGCCGGGACCGAATAATATCATGCTCTTGGCCTCGGGCGCGAATTTCGGCCTCCGGCGTACGGTGCCGCATATGCTGGGCATTTCGGGCGGGCATGCGCTGATGGTGGCGCTGGTGGGGCTTGGGCTGTTGCAGCTTTTTACGGCGATCCCATGGCTGAAAACCGCGTTGATGATCGCGAGCGCCGCCTATCTGTTGTGGCTGGCATGGAAAATCGCCAATGCCGCCGCACCCGGTGCGCGCGATGCCACGGGCCGCCCCTTTAGCTTTGTGCAAGCGGCAGCCTTTCAATGGGTCAATCCCAAGGCATGGTATATGGCGATCTATGCACAGACGAATTTTGCGCCTGAACAAAGCGGCTATTGGGGCGCGCTTGCGGTGGCTATGGTGTTTGCGGTCATCAACCTGCCATCGGTGACGGTGTGGGCCGCGATGGGCACACAGCTGCGCCGCTGGCTGGACGGGCCGGGACGATTGCGCGCCTTCAACATCACCATGGCGCTATTGCTGGTCGCCTCGCTCTATCCAATGCTGGGGCTTTGAAGCTTAGAACGGCACATCATCGGCGCGGTTGGCGGCGACAAGATACCCCGCAACCACATGCTTGGCCCCGGCCTTGTCAAAATCGACGCCCAGCTTGTCACCCTCGACCGACACCACAGCGCCATAGCCGAATTTCTGGTGAAACACCCGGTCGCCGATGGCAAAGGCGCTGATCGCTTCGGCATCGATGGTCATATGCCGCGCCTCGGTCGGTTGGCGCAGGCCGGGGCGGGCGGTGTTGGTCTGCAACCGCTTCCAGCCCGGTGAATTATAGACATCGGCCCGCGCTGCCGCTTCATGCAGGGTCGCACCACCCATCGCCGCGGCAACAGGGCTGGCGCTGGCCGCCATGCCGCCATGCCCATGTAGGCCGGGCGGCGTCAGCACCTCGACATGGGTTTGCGGCAGCTCGTCGATGAAGCGCGAGGGCATTTGGCTTTGCCATTGACCATAAACGCGGCGGTTGCCCGCAAAGCTGATGGTACAGACCGCTTCAGCCCGCGTGATGCCGACATAGGCCAGACGCCGCTCTTCCTCGAGACCCTTAAGCCCCGTCTCATCCATCGCGCGTTGCGAGGGGAACAACCCATCCTCCCAGCCCGGCAGGAACACGGCGGGAAACTCCAACCCTTTGGCCGCATGCAGCGTCATGAGGGTGACTTTTTGTTCTTCATCATCTTGGGCATTGTCCATGATCAGGCTGACATGTTCGAGAAACCCTTGAAGGTTTTCAAACAATTCCAACGCTTTGACCAATTCCTTGAGGTTTTCAAGCCGCCCCGGTGCCTCGGGCGTCTTGTCGTTTTGCCACATGGCCGTGTAGCCCGACTCGTCGAGGATCATCTCGGCCAGCGCGATATGGCCGATCTTGGGGGTGGGGTGATCCTCCTCGACCAAAAGGTCATCATCGGCGCCACCCAGACCGATGGGCTGCAGGCCGCCCAGCATCAGCTTGCGCCAGCGCGCGACGGCATCGATCAAGGTTTTGAGTTCCTTGGCCCCTTTGCCACCGATTGCGCCGCTCTCGACGGCCAGCCGCGCGCCCTCAAGCAAGCTGATCCCGTTGCTGCGGGCGAGTTTCTGGATCGCCGATTGCGCCTTGTCGCCCAAGCCGCGTTTGGGTGTGTTCACGATCCGCTCAAAGGCCAGATCGTCATCGGGGCTGACCACGACACGGAAATAGGCCATGGCATCGCGGATCTCCATCCGCTCGTAAAAGCGCGGGCCGCCGATGACGCGGTAAGGCAGGCCGATGGTCAAAAACCGATCCTCGAACGCCCGCATCTGATGCGAGGCGCGCACGAGGATCGCCATGCCATCAAGCCCGATGGGGTCAATGCCGCGCGTGCCGCGCGACAGCGCTTCAAGCTCTTCACCGATCCAGCGCGCCTCTTCCTCGCCATCCCAATGGCCGATCAGCCGGACCTTGTGGCCATCGCCGCCCACGCTGCGCAGGGTTTTGCCCAAGCGTTCGCGGTTATGCGCGATCACGCCATTGGCCGCTTCCAGAATATGCGCGGTCGAGCGATAGTTTTCCTCCAGCCGGATCACCACAGCGCCCGGAAAATCCTTTTCAAACCGAAGGATATTGCCCACCTCGGCCCCGCGCCAGCCATAGATCGACTGATCATCATCGCCCACGACGCAGATATTGGAATGCCCCCCCGCCAAGAGGCGCAGCCATAAATACTGTGCGATATTAGTGTCTTGGTATTCGTCGACCAAGATGTAGCGAAACCAGCGCTGGTATTGGCCAAGCAGGTCGGGATGGGCCTGAAAGATCGTGATCATGTGCAACAACAGATCACCGAAATCGACGGCGTTCAGTTCGCGCAGCCGGGTTTGGTATTGCGCGTAAAGCGCGGGCCCCTTGCGGTCGAAAGCCCCCGCCTCGGCGGCAGGCAGCTTATCGGGTGTCAGCGCGCGGTTCTTCCAACCATCGATGATCCCTGCCATTTGCCGCGCAGGCCAGCGTTTCTCATCGATCTCGCTGGCCACAATCAACTGTTTGATGAGCCGCAGCTGATCATCGGTGTCGAGAATGGTGAAATTAGATTTCAGCCCCACCAACTCCGCATGGCGGCGCAGAAGTTTCACACAGATCGCGTGAAAGGTGCCCAGCCACGGCATCCCCTCGACTGGCTGGCCCAACAGGCTGGCCACCCGCAGTTTCATCTCGCGCGCGGCCTTGTTGGTGAAGGTGACGGCCAAGATCTCGTTCGGGCGCGCCGTGCCTGTGGTCAACAGATGCGCGATCCGCGCGGTCAGCGCGCGGGTCTTGCCGGTGCCTGCGCCTGCCAGCATCAAGACCGGCCCCTCCAACGCCTCGACAGCTTGGCGTTGGGCGGGGTTCAACCCGTCAAGATAAGGCATGGGCCGCGCGGCCATCGCGCGCGCCGATAGCGAAAGGGAGGCCGCCGCCGCGAAGGCATCTGAATCATCGAAACTGCTCATGCGTGCCAGAATAGTGCGGTTCCGCGCCGCTTGAAAGCTTTGTTCGCATAATGTTCTGATTTTAACCCTTTCTTGCATCGCTTCTGCCTATTTGCGCAGAGATGACGCGCGAAAGAGCCCGCGCGCAGATCGCGAACGGCACTGGACAAAGCGCGGATCGCGGGATTTTGTCCGCGCTATGGATTTACATGCACGCTACCCCGCCTTGTCCGATCTGAAATCCCGCGCCCGCGCGCGCATCCCGCATTTCGTGTGGGAATATCTCGATAGCGCGACAGGCAGCGAGGCGATCACCCGGCGCAATCGCGCCGCACTGGATGCGGTGCTGTTTCATCCCGCCGCACTCAGGGGCGAGATCAAAACCGATCTGAGCACGCGCTTTTTGGGCCGCGATTACCCGGCCCCATTCGGGATTGCACCCTTGGGCATGTCGGGGCTGATTTGGCCCGATGCCGAGCGGATGCTGGCCCGCCATGCGGCGCAAGCGGGAATTCCCTATGGCCTATCAACGGTCGCCACCCGCACCCCTGAAGAGGTGGCCGCTCATATCGGCGATCAAGGCTGGTTCCAGATGTATCCGCCGCGCGACACCAAGATCCGCGACGATATGCTGGCGCGCGCCAAGGGGGCGGGGTTTCACACGCTTGTGCTGACTGTCGATGTGCCTGCCGCCTCGCGCCGGGAACGCCAAACGCGCGGTGGGCTGGTACAGCCGCCACGGCTGACCCCGCGCCTTTTGGCACAGGTGGCGCGCTGCCCGGCTTGGGGCTTGGGCATACAGGCCACGGGCATGCCCCGGATGCGCCTGATGGACAGCTACGCCGATCAAAAGAAAACCGGCCCCCTGCCCTCGACCGCGCATGTGGGCTATTTGCTGCGCGCGGCCCCTGATTGGGAATATGTGCAGGCGCTGCGCGAAGCATGGCAGGGGCATCTGATCCTGAAAGGCGTGATGGAGGCCGAGGTGGCCACAAAGGCCGAAACCATGGGCGTCGATGCGATCTGGGTGTCGAACCATGCGGGCCGGCAATTCGATGGCGCACCCGCCAGCCTTGATGCCTTGCGCATGGTGCGGGGGGCGACGCGCTTGCCCCTGATCTTTGACAGCGGGATCGAGGGTGGGCTTGATATCCTGCGCGCGCTGGCGCTGGGGGCGCATTTCGTGATGATGGGGCGCGCTTGGCATTATGCCCTTGGGGCGTTGGGCGCGGCGGGGCCTGCGCATCTGCATGATATGCTGGTCAAGGATATGGCAAGCAACATGGCCCAGATGGGCGTGGCGCGCCTGAGTGATTTGGCCGGGCGCTTGGCAACACCGGGTTAATTGCGCGCCGCCGTGGCGGGGCGGATTACTGTCATATCGCACTTCGCAAACGATATTGCCGCAACGCAGCACGCGTGATCCATACAATTGCACCTGCAATCATTGGCACATGCCAACGTAAAGCCGTTGCCCAACGGCGTCACACGGCTTACACATTCTGCATCTGCGAGATGGAGAGCTGTTGTTATGTCCGAATTCAAGAAAATCCTCATCGCCAACCGTGGCGAGATCGCCATTCGCGTCATGCGCGCGGCCAATGAATTGGGAAAACGGACTGTCGCCATCTATGCCGAAGAAGACAAGCTGAGCTTGCACCGCTTCAAGGCAGATGAGGCCTATAAGATCGGCGAGGGGCTTGGCCCCGTGGCGGCCTATCTCTCGATCCCTGAGATCATCCGCGTGGCCAAGCTATCGGGGGCGGATGCGATCCATCCGGGCTATGGGCTTTTGTCGGAGAACCCGGATTTCGTCGATGCCTGTGTGGCCAACGGGATCACCTTCATCGGCCCCAAGGCCGACACGATGCGCGCGCTTGGCGACAAGGCGAGCGCGCGGCGCGTGGCGATGGCGGCCGGTGTGCCCGTCATCCCCGCGACCGAGGTGCTGGGCGATGACATGGACGCAATCCGTGCCGAGGCCGAGGCGGTGGGCTATCCCCTGATGCTCAAGGCCTCATGGGGTGGTGGTGGGCGCGGGATGCGCCCGATCATGGGCCCGGCCGAATTGGAAGAAAAGGTCCGCGAGGGCCGCCGCGAGGCCGAGGCCGCCTTTGGCAATGGCGAAGGGTATCTGGAAAAGATGATCCTGCGCGCCCGCCATGTCGAGGTGCAGATCCTTGGCGATAGCATGGGCAATATCTATCACCTCTATGAGCGTGATTGCTCGGTCCAGCGCCGCAACCAAAAGGTCGTGGAACGCGCCCCCGCCCCCTATCTGTCGCAAAGCCAGCGCGACGAGATCTGTCTGCTTGGCAAGAAGATCTGCGCGCATGTGAACTACGAATGCGCGGGCACCGTCGAATTCTTGATGGATATGGACAGCGGCAAATTCTACTTCATCGAAGTGAACCCGCGCGTGCAGGTCGAACATACCGTCACCGAAGAGGTGACAGGCATCGACATCGTGCGCGCGCAAATCCTGATCGCCGAGGGCAAATCACTGGTCGAGGCGACAGGCGTGGCCAGCCAATATGACGTCAAGCTTGACGGTCACGCGATCCAGTGCCGGGTGACGACCGAAGATCCGGCCAATAATTTCATCCCCGATTACGGCCGCATCACCGCCTATCGGGGTGCCACGGGGATGGGCATCCGCCTTGACGGCGGCACGGCCTATTCAGGCGCTGTTATCACGCGCTATTACGACAGCCTGCTTGAGAAAGTCACCGCTTGGGCACCCACGCCCGAGGCCGCGATTGCGCGGATGGATCGCGCGCTGCGCGAGTTTCGCATCCGGGGCGTCAGCACGAATATCGATTTCGTGATCAACCTGCTCAAGCATCCGACCTTCTTGAATTACCAATACACGACCAAGTTCATCGACACGACGCCCGCGCTGTTCGATTTCAAGCCGCGCCGCGACCGCGCAACCCGCATTCTAACCTACATCGCCGATATCACGGTCAACGGCCACCCCGAGACCGAGGGCCGCCCCCGCCCGCGCGCCGATGTGAAGCCACCCAAAGCCCCCGCCGCGCGCAGCGACAGCTACCCCGCAGGGACACGGCAATTGCTCGACGAACAAGGGCCGTTGGCCGTGGCCAAATGGATGAAGGATCAAAAGCGGCTTTTGATCACTGACAGCACGATGCGCGACGGGCATCAGTCGCTTTTGGCAACCCGGATGCGTTCAATCGACATGATCCGCGTGGCCCCCGCCTATGCCGCCAAGCTGCCCGAGTTGTTCAGCGTGGAATGTTGGGGGGGCGCGACATTCGATGTCGCCTACCGCTTCTTGCAGGAATGCCCGTGGCAACGATTGCGCGATATTCGGGCGGCAATGCCCAACATCATGACCCAGATGCTTTTGCGCGGTGCCAATGGCGTGGGCTACACGATCTATCCCGACAACGTGGTCCAAGCTTTCGTACGGCAGGCGGCGGAAAGCGGCGTCGACATCTTCCGCGTCTTCGACAGCCTGAACTGGGTCGAGAATATGCGTGTGTCGATGGATGCGGTTCTCGACACCGGCAAAATCTGCGAAGGCACGATCTGCTACACCGGCAATATCCTTGATCCCGACCGGGCCAAGTATGACCTGAAATACTACGTCAAAATGGCCAAGGAGCTGGAGGCCGCAGGCGCCCATGTGCTGGGGCTAAAGGATATGGCGGGGCTTTTGAAGCCCGCATCCGCCGCCGTGCTGATCCCCGCGCTGAAAGATGCGGTTGATCTGCCCATCCATTTCCACACCCATGACACGGCGGGCGTGGCCTGCGGCACGATCTTGACGGCAGCGGCGGCGGGGGTTGATGCCGTCGATTGCGCGATGGATGCGCTCTCGGGCAACACCAGCCAAGCGACGCTTGGCACCATCGTGGAATCGCTGCAATTCACCGACCGCGACACGGGCCTTGATATCCGCGCCATCCGCGAGATCAGCGATTATTGGGAGGCCGTGCGCGCCCATTACGCAGCCTTCGAGAGCGGCATGCAGGCCCCCGCCTCGGAGGTGTATCTGCACGAAATGCCGGGCGGCCAGTTCACCAACCTTAAGGCGCAGGCGCGTTCCATGGGGTTGGAAGATCGCTGGCACGAGGTCGCGCAGATGTATGCCGATGTGAACCGCATGTTCGGCGATATCGTCAAGGTCACGCCCTCCTCCAAGGTGGTGGGCGACATGGCGCTGATGATGGTCTCCCAAGGGCTGACGCGCGCCGATGTCGAAGACCCTGCCAAGGAGGTCGCTTTCCCCGACAGCGTGATCGACATGATGCGCGGCAATCTGGGCCAGCCGCCGGGCGGCTTTCCGCCCGGTATCCTGAAAAAGGTTCTCAAGGACGAGACCCCGATCTTGGATCGCCCCGGCCTGCATGTCGCCCCCATCGATCTGGAAAAAACCCGCGCCGAGGTTGCTGCCAAGCTCGACGAAGAGATCGATGGCGAAGACCTGATGGGCTATCTGATGTATCCGAAGGTGTTTTCCGACTACGCGATGCGCCACAAGGATTACGGCCCGGTGCGCACGCTGCCCACGCGGACCTTCTTTTACGGGATGGAACCCGGCGAAGAGATCGAGGCCGAGATTGACCCCGGCGTCACGCTGAACATCCAGCTGCAAGCCGTGGGCGAAACCACCGCCGAGGGCGAGGTTAAGGTGTTCTTCGAGTTGAACGGCCAGCCCCGCACCATCCGCGTGCCCAACCGCAAGCTGGGCGCGACCGTGATCAAGCGCCCAAAGGCCGAGATCGGCAATCCCAACCATATCGGTGCACCAATGCCCGGCGTTGTCGCCTCCGTCGCGGTCCAGCCGGGCCAAAAGCTCAAGATGGGCGACCTGATGCTGACCATCGAGGCAATGAAGATGGAAACCGGCCTGCACGCCGAGCGCGATGCAGTGGTCCGTGCGGTCCATGTCACCCCCGGCGGCCAGATCGACGCGAAGGATTTGCTGATCGAATTGGAGTGATGCGTCAAAGACATACCCATGGGCAGGGCATGTTGCCGTAACGTAACATTGACTCAACCTGGCAATCACGCCACCGTGAGCGGGTGTTTGTCAGCGGTGAGGTGAGTAAATGTTTCGGATCGGATTGGTTTGCGCCCTGTTTCTTGTGCTCGGCGGATGTGTCGCGAATATGCAGCTTGGCACGGCGCTGACGTCGCGTGGTGTGATTGATCAGGCCAATTTGCAATTGGGCCAAGTCATGCTTTGGAACCGGCAAGAGGGGACAACGCGTCCCATCGGGCGCATCGACCCGGCACGCTTTGGCGTGGCCAGCTCTAGCTTGCGCGAACAAGAAACCGCCACCTTCACCGGAAGCGCCAAGTTGATCGGCGGCGTTGATCTGCCCGACAGGCTGCGCGGGGAGTTGGAAAGCGAAGTGGCCAACCGCTCGCAGATCGCGCTGCGCAACATGCGTTTCACCAATTTGGACGGGCCACGAAGTGCCTTTTACGAGACGGTGCGCGCGGAACCCGCGTTTTGGTACGCAGAGCTTGGTCTTGAGCGCAACGGCAACTTACGGCTGCCCGAGGGCGTTTTCCTCGTGATTGTCAGCCAAGTGACGACAGGGCAATCCCTGCGCGTGAATGTGGACCGCGAATTGGATGCAGGCGGCACATTCACCTCAAGTGTCATCACCGCAAGGGGGCCTGTTCGTTTCCGCATTTCGGACGCAAGATCACTGGAAATCCAATCATCCGAGGGGGACACGAACCTCTTTGCCCAATTCCAGATATTCGCAACCGCGCGGGGCGAGAACGGCATAAGGCTTTTGCCGGTCGATGATCGTGCCGCAAGGGGAGAATTGGCGGCAGCCATCGCAAGTGGTCGCTAAGGGGAGAGTGGGACAAAACCCCACCCTACGGGCCATGGCGCATCGCGTTTCGCTATGCGTCAAAGCCGCCGATCATGCCCGCAGAAAACCCACCCCCGACCCGCAATTTCCCCCTTGCACCGTCGGGCAGTTGCCACTAATACCCGCCTCCACAGAGCGGGTGTAGCTCAGGGGTAGAGCATTACCTTGCCAAGGTAAGGGTCGTGAGTTCGAATCTCATCACCCGCTCCAGTCGCAAAGGCCCGGGTCGCAAGACCCGGGTCTTTTCGTTTGGCGGTGGCGCTGCGCACAGACGGTGCATTGATCCCGAACATCTTTCGCGCATATGTTTACCCGATAGATGAAAAGCGCCGGGTCTATGAGACGACAGCCACCCCCCCGTCAATTCGCACCCCCGCCCGGATCGCACCGCTGATGGGGCAGAGCGGTAAGATCGCGATCATCGGCACCGTGGGCGTGCCCGCGCGCTATGGCGGCTTTGAAACCTTGGCCGAGGAATTGGTACGCGCCGCCGCAAAAGCGGGTAAGGCACACCGTCTGACCGTGTGGTGCAGCGCGCCTCAGACCGCGCAGCCCCATCCTGCAACCTATCTCGGTGCCGCGCTGCGCTACTTGCCGCTCAGGGCCAATGGGGCGCAATCCATCCCCTATGACGCGCTCTCGCTGTTGCAAGCCGCGCGCAGTGGGCATCAAGCGGCGCTTTTGCTGGGCGTCTCGGGCGCGCTTGCCCTGCCCGCGTTACGCGCGGCTTTTCCCATGCGGATCGTCACCAATATCGACGGGCTGGAATGGCAGCGCGCGAAATGGGGCGGCGTGGCGCGCAGGGTGCTGCAACGCTCCGAGGTGGCGGCTGCGCGCTGGTCGCATCACCTTGTCGCCGACAACCCCGAGATCGCGCGCCATATCCGCGACCGCTATGGGCGTGATCCTGTCGAAATCCCCTATGGCTTTGAGGATACCGCCCCCCAGCCGCCCATCGCCATCGCCGATCTTGCCTTGCCCCCGCGCTATGCGCTGGCCATGGCGCGCGCCGAGCCAGAGAATAATCTCGCCCTCATCCTTGCGCTTTTCGCAAGCGATCCAAGCTTGCCGCCGCTGGTGGTCCTGTCCAATTGGGCCGATACGCGCCATGGCCAAGCGCTGGCCGCACGCTACCGTGCCCATCCCAAACTGCATCTGTGCGCGGCCGAATATGACCCCGCAAAGCTTGCTGCAATCCGGGCTGGGGCAATGTGCTATATCCATGGCCATGCCGCAGGCGGCACGAACCCCGCGCTTGTCACCATGATGGGCGCGCGCCTGCCCATCGCGGCATGGGATTGCAGCTATAACCGCGCCACGACCGAGGGGCAGGCCACGTTCTTCAATAGCGCAGAGGGGCTGCGCGCCTGCCTTTATGCCTTCGACGAGACCGCATTTGGGGCAGCGATGGCCGACAAATTACACGCCATCGCGGCACGCCGCTACCGGTGGGCAGATGTCACAGATGCCTATTTCCGTCTCTTGGGCCTTTAGCCGGGTCTTTCACCTGCGCCAACACGCGTCTATACCCGCCCCAAGACCCCAGAGGGAGCAGGCCGATGCGCACCGCCCAGATCACCCGCAAGACCAATGAAACCGATATCACCGTGTCGGTCGATCTCGATGGTACGGGCCGTCGTGACATCACAACCGGCGTGGGCTTTTTCGACCATATGCTCGACCAGTTGGCGCGCCACGCGCTGATCGACATCACCATCAGCGCCACCGGCGATCTACATATCGACGACCACCACACGGTCGAGGATGTGGGCATTGCACTGGGTCAAGCGCTGTCAAAAGCCATGGGCGACAAGCGCGGCATCCGCCGCTATGGCAGCTTTCACCTTGCGATGGATGACGCGCTGCTGCGCGCGGCGCTCGACCTGTCGGGGCGGCCCTATCTGGTGTGGGATGTCGCATTCCCCACGCCCAAGATCGGCGGTTTCGACACGGAACTGGTGCGCGAGTTTTTCCAAGCGCTCTCGACCCATGGCGGCATCACGCTGCATGTCAGCAAGCTTGCAGGCATCAACAGCCACCACATTGCCGAGGCAGCGTTCAAGGCCGTGGCGCGTGCGCTGCGCGAGGCACTGGAAGCCGATCCGCGCAGCGGCGATGCCATCCCCTCCACCAAGGGAACGTTGTGAGCGCATGACCACGGTCTTGATCGATTACGATTCAGGCAACCTGCACTCGGCCGAGAAAGCCTTTCAACGCATGGCGGCCGAGGGCGGGCATGGCCCGGTGGTGGTGACATCCGACCCAGACACAGTCGCGCGGGCGACCCGTATCGTGCTGCCCGGTGATGGGGCCTTTCCTGCCTGCCGCCGGGGGCTACAGGCGATCGATGGGCTGGAGGCGGCGATCCGCGAGGCGGTCGAGGCGCGCGGTGTGCCGTTTCTTGGCATCTGCGTTGGCATGCAAATGCTGGCGACTTGGGGCCGCGAATACGCGGATGTGGCGGGGTTTGACTGGGTGCAGGGCGAGGTGACGCGCATCGCCCCAGCTGACCCGGCGCTGAAGGTGCCGCATATGGGTTGGAACGATCTGGTGATCGACCAGCCCCATCCGGTGCTTGCGGGGATTGAGACCGGCGATCACGCCTATTTCGTCCATTCCTATGCCATGCGCGTGGATGACCCTGCCGATCTTTTGGCGCATGTCGATTACGGCGGGCCGGTCACCGCCATCATTGGCCGCGCCAATGTGGTGGGAACCCAGTTTCACCCTGAGAAAAGCCAGCGCGCGGGGCTGAGGTTGATCGCCAATTTCCTGAATTGGCGGCCCTAAGCCCCGGCGCTTTTGGTCAGTTACGCTGCCAGGTGCCGCCCTCGCGGCAGATCGCACCCCCCATGACACAGCCCGACACGCTCAAGGCATCGCCCGACAAGGCCAGCCGCGAGCGATAATCGCGGCCGCGATCGGGCGAATGCAGCATGCCGCGATACTGCCCGGCCTCGCCGGTTGGGTTGGTATCCCAGATCAACTGGCGGCCAGTATTCTCGGACTGCATCGGATTGCCCGCGCTGTCGAAGGATTGCACCAGCGTGCCGCAAAGCGAGGTGCCACACTGCGTGATCCGGATGATCCCGCTATTGCCGTTGTCATCAGCAGCCGTCCGCCAATCGCCGATCAGGGGATCGGCCATGGCAGCAGTTGCCATCACCATCAGCGCCGCGGCGCTGCTCAAAAATAACCGCATACCATTTCCTCCCAAAAATTGTGCATCGATCTAGCCGCGCGACGGGGGATTCTGTCCAGCATGACGTTGCGCCAAATGCCGGACTTGCCGATCCCGCGCCCCTTTGACAAAAGCGCCCTAAATGACCGCGAAAGGAACAAGCGCCATGATCCTCTACCCCGCCATCGACCTCAAGGATGGTCAGGCCGTCCGCCTTGTGCGCGGCGAAATGGATCAGGCGACCGTGTTCAACACCGATCCCGCCGCCCAAGCGCGCAGCTTTCAAGAGGCGGGCTGTGCATGGCTGCATCTGGTTGATTTGAACGGTGCCTTTGCGGGCCAGCCCGTGAATGGCGCAGCCGTCGAGGCGATCTTGGCTGCCACAGATGTGCCCGCCCAGCTTGGCGGTGGTATCCGCGATCTCGCCACGATCGAGATGTGGCTGACCCGTGGCATCGCCCGCGTCATCCTTGGCACGGTCGCGGTGGAGAACCCCGATCTCGTGCGCCAAGCCGCCGCTGCATTCCCCGGCCAGATCGCCGTGGGCATCGACGCGCGCAAGGGCCGCGTGGCGACCAAGGGCTGGGCCGAGGAAACCGATGTCATGGTCACCGACCTTGCCCGCCAGTTCGAAGATGCCGGCGTTGCCGCCATCATCTACACCGATATCGACCGCGACGGCGCGATGGGCGGGCCGAATGTGCAGGCCACGGCCGATCTGGCGCGCGCCACATCCATCCCCGTGATCGCCTCGGGCGGCGTCTCCTCGCTCGCCGATCTAATCGCGCTGCGTGACACGGGCGTCATCGCGGGCGCGATCTCGGGCCGCGCGCTTTATGACGGGGCGCTCGATCTCGGCCAAGCGCTGTCGGCTCTCGCGTCCTAGCTTCTCTGTTTCACAAATATCCCGGGGAGCGCGAGGGGCTGGCCCCTCGCTCCTACCGCTTCCCCTGCCACCGCCATTGGCGTATGAGACCCCCATGCTCAAGACCCGCATCATCCCCTGTCTCGATGTCGCCGATGGCCGCGTGGTCAAGGGCGTGAACTTCGTCGATCTGGTCGATGCGGGCGACCCGGTGGAACAGGCGCGCGCCTATGATGCGGCAGGCGCGGATGAGCTGTGTTTCCTCGACATCCAGGCCACGCATGAAAACCGCGGCACAATGTATGATCTGGCCACCCGCACGGCCGAGCAATGCTTTATGCCGCTGACCATCGGCGGCGGCGTGCGCACGGTCGATGATGTGCGCAACCTCCTGCTTGCGGGTGCCGACAAGGTCAGCTTCAACTCAGCCGCTGTGGCCGACCCCGATGTGGTGGCGCGCGCCGCCGACAAATTCGGCAGCCAATGCATCGTTGTGGCGATCGATGCCAAGACCGTCGCGCCGGGAAAATGGGAGATCTTCACCCATGGCGGGCGCAAAGCCACGGGCATCGACGCGGTGGCATTCGCGCGTCTGGTCGCGGCCAAAGGGGCGGGCGAGATCCTTCTGACCTCGATGGACCGCGACGGGACGAAATCGGGCTTTAACCTGCCGCTGACCCGTGCAGTGGCCGATGCTGTATCCGTGCCCGTGATCGCCTCGGGCGGCGTTGGCACGCTTGACCACCTCGTCGAAGGCGTGACCGAAGGCGGCGCAAGCGCTGTGCTCGCGGCCTCTATTTTTCACTTCGGCACCTATTCGATTGCCGAGGCCAAGGCCCATATGCATGCCGCCGGCATCCCCGTGAGGTTGACATGAGCGAGAATACACTCACCCGCCTTGCCGCCACCATCGCCGCGCGCAAAGGCGCCGATCCCGAAAGCTCTTGGACCGCCAAGCTTTTGGCCAAGGGCCCCGAGAAATGCGCCGAGAAATTCGGTGAAGAAGCCGTTGAGGCCATTGTGGAGGCTGTGCGCGGCGACCGCGCGCGCCTGACCTCTGAGGCGGCCGATGTGCTCTACCACCTCTTGGTGATGCTGACCGCGCGCGATATCACGCTTGACGATGTCTTGGCAGAGCTTGATCGCCGCGAGGGCCAATCAGGGATCGCGGAAAAAGCGAGCCGCGGCTAAGGCGGGCGAAAAGCTTAAGTTTTTCGCCCGGGAAAACCACAGTTTTCCTTTTGGGAAATCTCGAGATTTCCCACGCGGAAAACCCGGGTTTTCCGCCCCCCTCACAGCTTCGAGGAAATGATCCCGGTGTTGAAGCCGCCCATGCGCAGCTCGCCGAAAAGCCGCTGATATTCGATCTTAGGGCAGCGATCTTGGATCACGGTCAGGCCCGCCGCTTCCGCCCGTGCCGCAGCCTCCGGGTGGGTCACGCCGATCTGCATCCAGATGACCTTGGGCAAAGGGTCCATCGCCAGCACCTCATCCACGATCCCCGGCACGGCGTCGGAGCGGCGAAAGATATCGACCACATCGACGGGTTCGGGAATATCCGACAGGCTTGCGTGCACCTCTTGGCCCCAAAGCCGCTCACCGGCATGGCCGGGGTTGACCGGCACGACCTTGTAGCCCTTGAGCCCAAGGTAGCGGCCCACGAAATGGCTGGGCCGCACGGGGTTGGGCGACACGCCGACAAGCGCGAAAACGCGGGACTTGCGCAAGATATCGCGCAGCAGATTATCTGAGGGATCTTGTGTCATGCCCCCTTTTACCAGAACAAAAAAGCGCCCGCAGCCGAAATGACGCGGGCGCAGGTGATGGAACGAGGGACAGTGTTGCGCAGACGATGTTCCAAACCGCCTGCAACCGACAGATGTGGTGCCTGCGCGGATTTTGTAGAGCGAAAACAAAAATGTGATCCCGGACAGGCGGATGGGCGGCACAGGCGCGGATCAGTCAAAGATGTCCTCGATCACCTCGAACACCTCTTCAAAGGCTTTCTTCCAAAATGATTTGCGCCGTTTGATCGGCCTGCGCATGCGCGCCTCATCATGCGGGGCGGGCTGCACCGACCCATGCGGGGCCGGGCGCTGTGCACTGCGCTTTTTGGGTTGCGCGGGCATGGGTGGCTTGAGCCACTTCATCTCGTGCAGCGGCGCGCCACAGGCACCGCAAGCCAATTCATGCCCACCGCGCGCTGTCAGTTGCAGCGCTTGGCGACGCCCGCAATAGGAACAGGTGGCGATCTTGGTCTGCATCCGCTTGGCGGTCCTTTAGGCTTGTGTGATCGCATAGAGCGATACCGCCGCCGCATTCGAGACATTGAGCGAGCCAAAATCACCAGCTGCAGGAATACGCACCAGATAATCGCACAGCTCGCGCGTCCGCTCGCGCAGGCCCGGCCCCTCGGCACCAAGGACCAAGGCCACTGGACGATCCGACAGCTCTGCCGCGATCACACCCAGATCGACCTCGGCTGCACCATCAAGCCCCACACAGACAAAGCCCATGTTTTTCAGCGCCTCGATTGCATTGCCCAAATTCGGCACCCGCAGATAGGGCTGACGCTCCAGCGCGCCCGAGGCGGTCTTGGCCAGCGCACCTGTCTCGGGTGCGGCGTGCCGGGCGGGGGCGATCACCGCGCGCGCGCCGAACACCTCGGCCGAGCGCAGAATCGCACCCACATTATGCGGATCGCTGACCCGGTCGAGCAGCACCAGCCGTGGCAGGCCCGCACCCGGCGCCATCGCTACATCCTCCAAGCTGCCCCAATCGAGCGCGCGCACCTCGAGTGCGGCCCCTTGATGGACCGAGCCGGGATCAAGCGGCGCGGTGAATTTGCGCGGATCGGCAATCTCGGGCTCCATGCCCGCCTGCGCGATGGCATCGGCCAGCTTGTCGGCGGCATTGCGCGTGACGATCAGGCGCAGACGCGTGCGTGCAGGGTTGAGCAGCGCATCGCGCACTGCATGCAGGCCGAAAAGCCACACGGTTTCCGCCGCCGAGGCGCGCTTGGCCTTTTCTTTGTCGATGACCCAAGTGGGTTTTTTCGTCATTTCCAGCGCCCTTGTTCCTTGCATCACGGGTTACGCGCGCCAAGGCCGAATGCCAAGGGGCAGCGCCCACGCGATTTCGCGGTTGACGGCCCCTGCCCCCGTGATTATCCAGCCCTCGCGTCGGGCGACGTGCTGCAAGGTGCGGCAGCGGACTGTAACTCCGCCGGGGAGACCCATGCCTGGTTCGATTCCAGGGTCGCCCACCATTCCCCCCATCGAATCATGCAAGCCAACGCGCCGCAAAACCGCGGGTTTTGCCCCTTAGGGTTGTATTTTTATGCAACCTTAACCACCGCTGACCGATAAGGCGGGCAATCTTTGCCGGCATGGGTAAATTCACCTGCTTGCGTGTTGTCGATTGCGTAACTTTGCACTAGCTAAAGAGAATAGGTGCGATCTTTCGCGCGCACTTTTCTGGGGACGCGACCTGTGACACTCATTCCCGATTTTGGGTCGATCCAAACAGAGGCCGTCCCCGCTTGGAACCAAGGGGAAAAGCCGTCGCTGTTCTATCGGGCCAGCAAGCGCGCCTTGGACCTTGGATTTTGTACCATCTTCTTGCTGCCTGCGATGCTCTTTGTGTTGATCTGGCTCTTGGTGTTGAACCCGATCTATAATCCCGGCCCGCTGTTTTTCCGCCAAAAGCGCATGGGGCGTGATTGCAAACCGTTTCGCGCATTGAAATTCCGCACGATGGTTGGCAACCCGACCGTGCGGCGGGGGCCTGACGACCCGCTTGAGATGCACCGCATTACGCCCTTGGGCCGCTTCTTGCGGCTGACGCGCTTTGATGAATTGCCGCAAGTCTTGAACGTCTATCTCGGCGAGATGAGCTTGATCGGCCCGCGCCCCGATTATTTCGCCCATGCCCATCACTACATCCACGCCATCCCCGATTACCGCCATCGCTACAGCGTGCGACCGGGCATCAGCGGGCTGGCCCAGATCCAGCTTGGCTATGCGCAAGGGATCGAAGCGACCCGGCGCAAGACGATTGCCGATATCGACTATATCCGCAACGCCAGCCTATCGCTTGATCTGTGGATCTTTTGGCGGACCATGGTGACGGTCTGGCGGATGCGCGGCACCTGATTGCCCAAAGCGACGGGCAAGGGTGACTGGGGGGCGTAGAGCAATGCAAAAACACAAAGCCAAATCAGGCAAAAAGCAAAAAGATTTCAACGTCATGATCGTGGCGCAAGCCGGGCGGCTGACCTATGAGGCCGTGCTTTTTGCCGCCAGCTTTCGGCGCTTTAACCGCAACTTCAAGGGGCAATTCTTTGTCGCGGAGCCACAGCCGGGCGCGCGCTGGTCGCGCGATCCGCGCATCACCGACACAGAGGCGCGCAGCCTTTTGACCGAAGACTTCGGCGCCACGATCCTGCCCTTTGAGAACCGACATTTCGGCGAAAGCTACCCCTATGGCAACAAGATCGAAGCGCTCGCTTCACTGCCCGCCGATCAACCTTTTGTCTTTTTTGACACCGACACGCTGATCACCGGCGATCTGTCGGATGTGCCCTTTGATTTCGACCGCCCCACAGCCAGCCTCAGGGTCGAGGGGACATGGCCACAGCTTGAGCTTTATGGCCCCGGCTACACGGCGACATGGCAATCGCTCTACGACAAGTTCGGCCTTGATTTCAAAGCCTCGCTCGATCCGCGCTGGCCCGCCGAATATTGGCGACACTATCTCTATTTCAACGCAGGGTTTTTCTACTATCGCGACCCGGCGGCCTTTGGCACGCGCTTTACCGAATACGCGCTGGCGATCCGCGACACCCCCCCGGCAGAGCTTGTGTGCCAATCGCTTGACCCATGGCTTGATCAGGTGGCACTGCCCTTGGTGATCCAGTCCTTCGGCGGTGGGCGCGATGCTCTGGCACCGGGATGGCTGGATGGCAGCCATAGCTGCCACTACCGCGTCCTTCCCTTGGCCTATGCGCGCGAGGATCAAGCGGTCGTCGACCTGTTGGAAGAGATCACCACCCCCAACCGCATCAAAAAAGTGCTCAAGGCCCATGAGCCGATCAAGCGGATGATCTATCAGGGCAAGGGCGCCAAAGCCCGCGCGCTGTTTGACCGCGAAAACCTGCCCAAGCGCGAACAAGTCATCCGCAATACGCTGAAGCGCGAGAATTTGTGGCTCAGATAATCACCGCAACGATGCGGTGACCGATGGCCCGTCACCCCGCGCTGGCGGGTTCGCCCTTTTTCCGCTGCTCGGAATAGATCAACAAGGGCTGCGCCTCCGAGGTTACGGCCTCCACATTGACCACCACCTCTTCCACGCCTTCGGTGCTGGGCAGGTCGAACATGGTGTTGAGCAAGATATCTTCCATGATCGAACGCAAACCCCGCGCGCCGGTCTTGCGCATGATGGCGCGTTTGGCGATGGCCGTCAGCGCGTCATCGGTGAACTTCAGCTTCACATCCTCAAGCTCGAACAGGCGCTGGTATTGCTTGACCAGCGCATTCTTCGGCTCGGTCAGGATGGTGACAAGTGCGGCCTCGTCCAAATCCTCGAGCGTGGCCAACACAGGCAGACGGCCAACGAATTCTGGGATCAGGCCAAATTTCAACAGATCCTCGGGTTCAAGCTCTTTGAAATACTCGCCCACCGATTTGGATTCAGGATCGCGCACATCGGCACCAAAGCCCATCGCGCTGCCCTTGCCGCGCTGCGCGATGATCTTGTCGAGGCCCGCGAAAGCCCCGCCGCAGATGAACAAGATATTGGTCGTATCGACCTGCAAAAACTCTTGCTGCGGATGCTTGCGCCCACCTTGCGGCGGCACGGAGGCGACCGTGCCCTCCATGATCTTCAAAAGTGCCTGCTGCACCCCCTCGCCCGAGACATCGCGGGTGATCGAGGGGTTGTCGGATTTGCGCGTGATCTTATCGACCTCGTCGATATAGACGATGCCGCGCTGCGCCCGTTCGACATTGTATTCGCTGGCCTGCAACAGCTTAAGGATGATGTTCTCGACATCCTCGCCCACATAGCCCGCTTCGGTCAGCGTGGTGGCGTCGGCCATGGTGAAAGGCACATCCAAGATACGCGCCAAGGTCTGGGCCAACAGCGTCTTGCCACAGCCCGTGGGGCCGATCAGCAAGATATTCGATTTCGACAGCTCGATATCGGATTTGCCCGCATTGTTCAGACGCTTGTAGTGGTTATGCACCGCCACGGACAGCACGCGCTTAGCGTGGCGCTGACCGATGACGTAATCATCAAGCACATCGCAAATCTCAAGCGGGGTGGGCACGCCGCCCGCCGATTTCAGCCCCGAAGTCTTGGTCTCTTCGCGGATGATATCCATGCAAAGCTCGACGCATTCATCGCAGATAAACACCGTCGGCCCGGCGATCAGCTTGCGCACCTCATGCTGGCTTTTGCCGCAGAACGAACAATAAAGCGTGTTCTTCGTGTCGCTACTGGATGAATTCGCCATGCTCTACACCTCAACCGGTCTGTCGGACCATATTGCCAATGTGCCCGCGCAGCGGCGCGCACACACTGTCCCCGAAAGCCTAGAACAGGCGACCGGGCACCACAATGTCAAAATCCCCGCAAATTTCAGTGGGGAAAGCGGACCAATCACTTGGTTTCGCCACCGGCGGGAACGCGGGTTTCCACGATTTCGTCGATTAAGCCCCAAGCCTTGGCCTGTTCGGCATCCATGAAATTGTCGCGCTCAAGCCCTTCGACCACAGCCTCAAAACTTTGGCCGGTGTGCTTGACATAGATCTGGTTCAGCCGATCCTTGAGCTTTTGGGTCTCTTTGGCGTGGATCATGATATCGGTCGCCTGCCCCTGATACCCGCCCGAGGGCTGGTGAACCATGATCCGGCTATTGGGCAGCGAAAAGCGCATGCCCTTTTCGCCAGCCGTCAGCAAAAGCGAGCCCATGGAGGCCGCTTGACCAACAACCAAGGTCGAGACCTTGGGCTTGATGTATTGCATCGTGTCGTAGATCGACAGACCCGAGGTCACCACGCCACCGGGCGAGTTGATATACATCGAGATTTCCTTGGACGGATTCTCGGCCTCAAGGTGCAAAAGCTGTGCGACGATCAAGCTTGCCATGCCGTCATGCACCGGGCCGGACAGAAAGATGATCCGCTCTTTCAAAAGCCGCGAGAAGATATCATAGGCCCGCTCGCCCCGGCTGGTCTGTTCGACCACCATCGGCACAAGGTTGTTCATGTAATGGTCAATAGGATCAATCATAGCGGCCTGCCCCGAATGCGAATGGCTGTTACCCCTCAGTCTTAGTGGTGGGTTGGGGGGGCTGCAAGGGCACGGGGCGAATTCGATGGACATGACCTGACGCCCGCCTAGCTTGCCCGCAATGACCAAAACAGCTGAAAACACCCCCATCCCGGCCACGCGCACCCATGCGCTGGAACGGTTGCGCCGCTTTGTTCCCGTCGCAGGGCGCGACTATGCCGCACGGCGCAATTTCGATCTGGCCGCGCAAAACCATCCGCATGTCTCGGGCCTGTCGCCCTATCTGCGCCATCGGCTGATCACCGAGCCCGAGGTGCTTGCCGCCGTTTTGGGCCGCCATTCCGCCATGGCAGCCGAGAAATTCATCCAAGAGGTCGTCTGGCGGACCTATTGGAAAGGCTGGCTCGAAATGCGGCCGCAGGTCTGGGCGGATTATCGCACCGGGCTTGCGCGTGTCTTGGCCGATGGTCGTCATGATGACCGCTTGGCTGCAGCCACCGCAGGGCAGACGGGGATCGATTGCTTTGATGCATGGATGCGCGAATTGGTCGCGACAGGGTATTTGCACAATCACGCGCGGATGTGGATGGCCTCGATCTGGATCTTCACCTTGCGCCTGCCGTGGGAGGCGGGGGCCGATCTGTTTATGCGCCATCTGCTCGACGGCGATCCGGCGTCCAACACGCTGTCATGGCGCTGGGTCGCGGGTTTGCAAACACCGGGCAAGCATTACCTTGCGCGGCCCAACAATATCGCGCGCTATACCGAGGGGCGCTTTGCCCCCAAAGGTCTGGTCAGCGATGCCGCCCCGCTTTCTGGCCCGCCACACCCGCCGCGCCGCCCTTTGCCAGCCGACGCGCGCCCCAATCCCGATCTGCCCACGGGTATCTTGTTGACCGAAGAAGACCTCTCGCCGGGGTTTCTTTTCGACGATCACCCTGGCCCGATCCTTGGCCATGCGGCGCTGATCTCGGTTGCAGGCCGCTCGCCCTTGCCCGTGGCACAGCCTGTCGTGGCCTTTACGCAGGAAGCGATGACCGATGCCCGCGCGCGCTGGTCGGGTCGCATGGGCGCGCCCGGCCCGCTCAGCGATGATCCGGCCGCAATCACGGCCTGGGCCTTGGATCTTGGGCTGACCCAGATCGTGACGGCTTATGCGCCCACCGGCCCGGCAGCCCACGCCGTCGGCGTCTTGGATGCGATGCTGGCAGAGGTCGGGATTGCCCTGATCCGACGCATCCGCCCCTATGACCAAGCCGCATGGCCCCATGCCAGCGCCGGCTTCTTCCGCTTCAAGGACCATATCCCGACACTGATCCGCGACATCGCGCCCGCATCTGTGGATAAGTCGTGAATATGTCTAAAAATATTAAACCTTTGCTATCACATGCGAGTGGATCGACGTCATTAGTTGCATTTTCATAATCTCCTCCATGAGCCCAAAACTCCTAACATCCGCCGAACCAGCGTCACCCCATTGCCAAAGCCTTGCACAATCGCTGCAAATGATATGAATCGGTGCCAGCCCAAAGGAGACCGCGCCATGCCCGACGGACAGACCCGCTATAACGGCCCCTCGCTCGCACCGTTCGACTGGGCCGATCCGTTCCACCTCGCCGCACAGCTCAGCGAAGAAGAGCGTATGATCGCCGAGAGCGCGCGGGCCTATGCGCAAGACAAGCTGATGCCGCGTGTCAGTGACGCGTACTTGAACGAACGTGTCGCGCCCGAGATCTTTGCCGAGATGGGTGAGATGGGGCTTTTGGGCGTCACCATCCCCGAGGCATACGGCGGGCTGGGGGCGGGCTATGTGGCATACGGGCTTGTCGCGCGCGAGGTTGAGCGCGTCGATAGCGGCTATCGCTCGATGATGAGCGTGCAATCAAGCCTCGTGATGTATCCCATCCATGCCTATGGCTCGGAAGCGCAGCGGCAAAAATACCTGCCCGGTCTGGCGGCGGGCAAGCTGATCGGCTGTTTCGGGCTGACCGAACCCGATGCCGGATCGGACCCGGCAGGCATGAAGACCGTGGCCCGCAAAACCGCCGACGGCTATGTGCTGAACGGGGCCAAGATGTGGATTTCCAACAGCCCCATCGCCGATGTTTTCGTCGTTTGGGCCAAATCCGAGGCACATGGCGGCAAAATCCGTGGCTTTATCCTTGAGAAAGGCATGGCGGGACTCAGCGCCCCCAAGATCGGCGGCAAGCTCTCGCTTCGTGCATCGGTCACGGGTGAGATCGTGATGAAGGATGTGGCGGTGCCAGAGGATGCACTGCTGCCCGGGGTTGAGGGCCTCAAAGGGCCGTTTGGCTGCCTCAACCGGGCGCGCTATGGCATCGCTTGGGGTGTCATGGGTGCGGCCGAGGATTGCTGGCACCGCGCGCGGCAATATGGGTTGGACCGGGTGCAATTTGACCGCCCCTTGGCGCAGACACAGCTCTTTCAGAAAAAGCTCGCCGATATGCAGACCGAGATCGCGCTGGGGCTTCAAGCCGCACTGCGTGCTGGCCGCATGCTTGAGGATGGGAGCTGCGCGCCCGAGGTGATTTCGCTAATCAAGCGCAACAATTGCGGCAAGGCGCTCGATATCGCGCGGGCCGCGCGCGATATGCATGGCGGCAACGGGATCATGGCGGAATATCATGTCATGCGCCACGCTCAGAACCTTGAGACGGTGAATACCTATGAGGGCACGCATGATGTGCATGCGCTGATCCTTGGTCGCGCCCAAACCGGGCTTCAGGCGTTTTTCTGAAACCCGATTATTCGTACGAATAATCGGGCATTTGAATTTTCGTACGAAAATTCAGCGCCTCAGGCACCCAGCCTTGCGGTCACGCTTTCGGGCGTGACCGTGCCAATCACAACGCCCGCCTCCTCTACCGCCAAGGGGGCGGGGTCTTTGGCAAAGCGCGCCAAGATTGCGCGCAGAGGTGTCTCAGGGGAGATAGACACCACGCCACCCGCGCCCTGCCCCATCACATCGCGCGCGGTCAAGACGCCGAGCGGGTTCATATTCGCAACAAATTCCGCAACATAAGCCGTGGCAGGCTGCGAGAAAATCTCGCGCGGGGTGCCGCATTGAATGATGCGCCCCCCTTCCATGATCGCGATGCGGTTGCCGATCTTGAACGCCTCGTCTAGATCATGGCTGACAAAGATGATCGTGCGCTTCAGATCGCGCTGCAGGTCAAGCAATTCATCTTGCAGCTTCGTCCGGATCAGCGGGTCAAGCGCCGAGAACGGTTCATCCATCAGCAAGATCGGCGCCTCGGTCGCAAAGGCGCGCGCCAGCCCCACGCGCTGCTGCATGCCGCCCGAAAGCTCACCCACCAACGCATCGGCGCGGTCTGACAGGCCCACCAGTTCCAGCTGGCGCTCAACCCGCTCACGGCGCGCGCTGCCATCGACCCCCGCCAATTCCAGCCCTAGCCCCACATTCTCGGCCACGCTGCGCCAAGGCAAAAGGCCGAATTGTTGAAAGACCATGGCCACCGCGGTCTGGCGCAGATGGCGCAAATTTGCCCCCCGCGCCTCGGTCACATTCACCATCGCATCGCCCAAGCGCACCTCGACATGGCCGCGCGCCACGGGGTTGAGCGCGTTGACCGCGCGCAGCAATGTCGATTTGCCCGACCCCGACAGGCCCATCAGGACAAGGATTTCCCCCGCCTCCACGCTCAGCGTGCAATCATGCACGCCCAAGACATGCCCCGTCGCCGCTTGGATCTCGGCCCGTGTTTCCCCCGCATCTGCGCGCACCAGCGCGGGCGCGGGATTGTCGCCGAACATGATGCAGACATTGTGAAAGCGGACAGCAACGCTCATCTGCGGCTCACCCGCAATAGACGGTCGAGCAAGATCGCCACCACCACGATGATCAGCCCCGCCTCAAAGCCCAAACCGGTGTTCACCTGATTGAGCGCGCGCACCACCGGCACGCCCAGCCCATTTGCCCCCACAAGCGCCGCGATGACCACCATCGACAGCGATAGCATGATCGTCTGGTTCAGCCCGGCCATGATCTGTGGCGTGGCATAGGGCAACTCGACCTTCCACAGCTTTTGGCGCGGCGTAGCCCCAAAGGCATCAGCGGCCTCCAGCAATGCGGTCGGGGTTGAGGATATCCCCAAATGCGTCAGCCGGATCGGCGCGGGCAACACAAAGATCACGGTCGCGATCAGCCCCGGCACCATGCCGATGCCGAAAAACACGATGGCCGGGATCAGATAGACAAAGGTCGGTAGCGTTTGCATCAAATCCAGCACGGGCCGCATCGCGGCATAAAGCCTTGGCCGATGCGCCGCCGCGATCCCGATGGGCACGCCCAATCCCATGCAGACGACGCAAGCCGCCGTGACCAGTGTCAGGCTTTCGGTCGTCTCATCCCAGTAACCTTGGTTGATGATGAACAATAGGCCAGCGGCCAAAAGCATCGGCACCCGCCAACCACGATGCAGCCGATAGGCCAGCACGACAAAGATCACGGTTATCAAGATCGGGTGCCATTCGGGCGGGTAAAGGTAGTCGATCTCAGACCGGCGCAGATCATAAAGCCAGCCGGTGTTGGGCGGTTCTTGCAACAGCGCGAGGATCACCTCGATCATCACCTCAAGCGCCAGCGCCAGCGCGTCAAAAAGCCCGGCCAGATTGACCTGAAGCCAATCAAACCCCGCTTCGGCCGCGTCACCGATGCGGATCTTACATTCCGACAAGGCGCCAAGCGGGCCCATACCCTCGGGCCAGCCCTGATCGCACTCGGTCAGCCATCGCAGCATCGGGCATGTCCTTTGACAGGCGTGGGTGCGGTGCGCACCATCATGCGCACCGCCTTTTCGCCGCGATCAGACGATCACAGGCCCAATGCGGTGGTCATCGCCGCGCGCGCATCGCCACCATCGACGGTGGTCACACCATCAAGCCAGCCCATGACGAGATCGGGATTGGCCGACATCCAAGCCGTGGCCGCATCGATCGGATCGGCCCCATCGTTCAAGATCGCGCCCATGATCTCGTTTTCCATCGCAAGCGTGAAAACCAGATTGTTCAACAGCGCGCCAACATTGGGGCAAGCCGCCGCGTAGCCCGCACGCGTGTTGGTAAAGACCGTAGCACCGCCCAGATCGGGGCCGAACCAATCATCACCGCCTGTCAGATAGGTCAGATCGAAATTGGCATTCATCGGATGCGGCTCCCAAGCGAGGAAGACGATCGGTTCTCCACGATCGACCGCGCGCGCAACTTGGGCCAGCATGCCTTGTTCCGAGCTTTCGACCACATCGAATTCCGCCCCAGCAAGCCCGAAAGCATCAGCCGCGATCATGTCCATGATCAGGCGGTTGCCATCATTGCCGGGCTCGATCCCGTAGATCTGGCTTTCCAGCGCATCGGCAGCACCCGCGATATCGGCGAAATCAGCGATCCCCATCGCGGCACCATGCGCATTGGTGGCCAGCGTGTATTTCGCCCCTTCCAGATTGGCGCGCACGGTATCGACGGTGCCTGCATCGCGGTAAGGCGCGATATCGGCCTCCATCGTCGGCATCCAATTGCCCAGGAAGATGTCGATGTCGCCCGAGGCAAGCGAGGTATAGGTGACAGGCACCGACAAAACGAGCGTCTCGGTCTCATAGCCCAAGGCCTCCAGTACGACAGAGGTCGCCGCCGTGGTCGCGGTGATATCGGTCCAGCCGACATCGGAAAAACGCACGGTGTCACAATCGTTATGCCCACCGGCCAAGGCCGCCCCGGTGGTCAGGCCCAATGCAAGCACGCTACAAGCGGTACGGGTGATCAAGCTCATTTACGGTTCTCCCTGTTGCGGTCGTTTGTTGATTGACCAGTCAATTAAAATCCGATCTTCTGCGACAGCGCAACCCTAAGGAGTATCCGATGCCGCGGCTAGGTGTGATGGCACTGCGTAAAGACGCCCTTGTCAACGCCACGATCGGTGAGATCGGGCGGAAAGGCTCACTCGACGTCACGATGGGCCAGATTGCAAGTGCGGCGGGGGTCTCCTCGGCGCTGGCGCATCATTATTTTGGCTCGAAAGATGAGCTTTTCCTTGCCGCGATGCGGGCGATTCTCTCGGAATTCGGGGCCGAGGCGCGGCGCGCATTGGCCCTTGCCCGCACACCGCGCGCGCGGCTTTCGGCGCTGATGCAGGCCAGTTTCGGGGGCCGGAATTTCCAGCCCGAGGTGGTGGCGGCATGGCTCAACTTCTACGTTCTGGCCCAGACCCAACCACAGGCCGCACGGCTTTTGCGTGTGTATCAACACAGGCTGGTGTCGAACCTCACCCATGCGCTGCGCCCGCTTTGCGCCGACCCAACAGGCGTCGCGCGCACCACGGCGGCGCTGATCGATGGCGTCTATATCCGCCTCGCCTTGACCGAGGCAGGCCCACCAGACGCGGCCGATGCCATCGCGACGCTTGAGGGGTATCTTGCCCTTGCCACAGGACATCGCGCATGACGCATCCCAATATCTTGATCGTGATGGTCGACCAGTTGAACGGGACGCTTTTTCCCGATGGCCCGGCCGATTGGCTGCATGCGCCCCATCTCAAGCGGCTGGCCGCGCGGTCGGTGCGCTTTGCCAAGAGCTATACGGCAAGCCCGCTTTGCGCGCCTGCGCGCGCCAGCTTCATGTCGGGGCAATTGCCCTCGCGCACGGGGGTCTATGACAACGCGGCGGAGTTTGCCTCCTCAATTCCAACCTATGCCCACCATCTGCGCCGTGCGGGCTATCAAACATGCCTCTCGGGCAAGATGCATTTCGTCGGCCCGGATCAGTTGCACGGCTTTGAACAGCGCCTAACCACCGACATCTACCCCGCCGATTTCGGCTGGACGCCCGATTACCGCAAACCGGGTGAGCGGATCGATTGGTGGTATCACAATATGGGCAGCGTCACCGGCGCAGGCGTGGCCGAGATCACCAACCAGATGGAATATGATGACGAGGTGGCCTTTGCCGCCGAGCAAAAGCTCTATGACCTCGCGCGCGGCGGCGACGCGCGGCCATGGTGCCTAACCGTCAGCTTTACCCATCCCCACGACCCTTACGTCGCCCGGCGCAAATACTGGGATCTTTACGCCGATTGCGCCCATCTCCAGCCCGAGGTTGCGGCCCTTCCCTATGCCGAACACGACCCCCACGCACAGCGCATTTTCGATGCCAATGACTGGCGCAATTTCGACATCACCGCGGATGACATCGCCCGCTCGCGCCGCGCCTATTTCGCCAATATCTCGTATCTCGACGACAAGATCGGCAGCATCCTCGATGTGCTAGAGCGCACGCGGCAAGCGGCGATCGTGGTCTTTGTCTCGGACCATGGCGATATGCTGGGCGAGCGGGGCTTGTGGTTCAAGATGAACTTCTACGAGGGATCGGCCCGCGTGCCCCTGATGATCGCGGCCCCCGGTATCGCGCCGGGGCTGATCCTTGATCCGGTCTCGACCATCGATCTTTGCCCCACGCTGTGCGATTTGGCGGGCGTATCCATGGCCGAGGTCATGCCATGGACCGATGGCGAAAGCCTCGTGCCGCTGGCCCATGGTCGCCCCCGGACAAGCCCCGTGGCAATGGAATACGCAGCCGAGGCCAGCATCACGCCGCTGGTGGGCTTGCGCCAAGGGCGGTGGAAATACACCAACTGCGCCGCCGATCCCGAGCAACTCTTTGATCTCGACGCCGACCCGCAGGAAATGACCAACCTTGCCGATGACGGGGCATATGCCAAAACGCTCGAGCATTTCCGCCTGCTCGCTGCGACCCGCTGGGATCTCGAAGGTTTTGACGCCGCCGTGCGCGAAAGCCAAGCGCGCCGCTGGGTGGTCTATGAAAGCCTGCGCAACGGGGCCTATTACCCGTGGGATTTCCAACCGCTCCGCGCTGCCTCAGAGCGGTTCATGCGCAACCATATGGACCTCAATGTCCTTGAGGAAAATCAACGGTATCCAAGGGGCGAATAGCCCCAAAACCAAAGAGAGGGGGGAATGATGCAAGCCCAACCGCAAGCCAGCCATTTCGTAAACGGCACCTATCTGGAAGATACCAAGGGAACGGCCATGCAGGTGATCTTTCCCGGCACGGGCGAGACCATCGCCGAGGTGCACGAGGCCACGACGCACGTGATCGAAGCGGCGCTGGCCGCCGCGAAAGCCGCCCAAGGACCATGGGCCGCGCTTAAGCCTGTTGAGCGTGGCCGCATCCTGCGCCGCGCGGCCGATATCATCCGCGCCCGCAACCAAGCGCTGTCGGAGCTTGAGACGCTGGACACCGGCAAGCCCATTTCCGAAACGCTGGTGGCCGATGCCACATCAGCCGCCGATGCGCTGGAATATTTCGGCGGGCTTGCGGGCACACTTACGGGCGAGCATGTGCCTTTGGGGGCGGATTGGGCCTATACGATGCGCATCCCTTTGGGCGTTTGCGTGGGCCTTGGCGCGTGGAACTATCCCACCCAAGTCGCGGCATGGAAAGCGGCACCCGCGCTGATCTGTGGCAACACGATGGTCTTCAAACCCAGCGAACAAACGCCGCTTTGCGCGCTGAAACTGGCCGAAATCCTGATCGAAGCGGGCGCACCGCCCGGTGTTTTCAACGTGATCCAAGGGGCGGGAACCGTGGGCCGCGCACTGGTCGAGGATGCCCGCGTGGCCAAGGTCTCGCTCACCGGGTCGGCCGAGACGGGCAAAAAAGTCTATGCCGGGGCGGCGGCGCAGATGAAGCATGTGACGATGGAATTGGGCGGCAAGTCACCCCTCATCATCTTTGACGATGCCGATCTGGAAAGTGCAGTTTCGGCGGCGATCAACGCCAATTTCTTTGCCACGGGCCAAGTCTGCTCCAACGGCACACGGGTTTTCGTGCAAAGGGGCATCAAACAGGCGTTTCTCGACCGTCTCACCGCCCGTCTGGCCAATGCCGTGATCGGCGACCCGCGCGACGCGGCCACGACTTTCGGCCCGATGGTCAGCGAAGAACAGCTTTCCATCACCTGTGCCTACATCGAAAAAGGCAAGGCCGAAGGCGCGCGTCTGGTCGCGGGCGGTGCCCGCCTGAACCGCCCCGGCTGCTATATCGCGCCCACGGTCTTTGCCGATGTCACCGACGCGATGACCATCGCGCGCGAAGAGATTTTTGGCCCCGTCATGTCGGTGCTTGATTTCGACACCGAGGCCGAGGTCATCACGCGCGCCAATGCCACCGATCTGGGCCTGTCGGGCGCGGTGTTTACCCAAGACCTGACACGCGGCCACCGGGTCGTGCATGCGATCGACGCCGGATCTGTCTGGATCAACCAATATAACCTCACCCCTGTCGAAGTTCCCTTTGGCGGCGTCAAAGGCTCGGGCGTCGGGCGCGAGAACTCCCGCGCGGCGCTGGAAGCCTATTCCCAACTCAAGACCGTCTATGTCGGCATGACCCCGGTGGAGGCCGCCTATTGATGGAAGCTGATTACGTCGTCGTCGGCGCAGGCAGCGCGGGCTGTGCCATCGCCTATCGGCTGGCCCAAGCGGGCAAATCCGTGATCGTGGTCGAACATGGCGGGTCGGATTGGGGGCCTTTCATCAACATGCCCGCCGCGCTTTCCTACCCGATGAACATGGCGCGCTATGACTGGGGCTATGTGACCGAGCCCGAGCCGCATATGGGCGGGCGTGTCATGGCCTGCCCGCGCGGCAAGGTTTTGGGCGGGTCATCCTCGATCAACGGCATGATCTATGTGCGGGGGCATGCGCATGATTTCGACACATGGGCCGAGATGGGGGCCGATGGCTGGGCCTATGCGGATGTGCTGCCCTATTTCAAACGTGCGGAAACTTGGCATGGCGATGCGGGCGATCCGGCCTTTCGCGGCTTTGACGGCCCGCTGCATATCACGCGCGGCCCGCGCAAGAACCCGCTGTTCGATGCCTTCATCCAAGCCGGTGCCAATGCGGGCTATGGCGCGACCGATGATTACAACGGCGCACGGCAAGAGGGTTTTGGCGCCTTCGAGATGACCGTATGGCAAGGTGAACGCTGGTCAGCGGCCAAGGCTTATCTGCGGCCTGCGCTAAAGACCGGCAACTGCACCATGGCACGCGGTCTGGTCGAGAAGGTCGAGATCACCGATGGCCGCGCCACAGGTGTGCGGCTGGTAGGTGGCCAGATCATCACCGCACGCGCCGAGGTGGTGCTGTCGGCGGGGTCCATCAATTCGCCCAAGATCTTGATGCTCAGCGGCATTGGCCCAGCCAAGCATCTGGCAGAGCATGGCATTACCGTCATCGCCGACCGCGCGGGCGTGGGCGCAAACCTGCAAGATCATCTGGAAATTTACGTTCAATTCGCCGCCACCAAACCCGTCAGCCTTGCGCCCTATTGGTCGCTCTGGGGCAAGGCGCTGGTGGGCGCGCAATGGCTTTTGACGCGCAAGGGCTTGGGTGCGTCCAATAATTTCGAGGCCTGCGGCTTTATCCGGTCGCGCGCGGGGATCGCCTACCCCGATATTCAGTATCACTTCCTGCCCATCGCCGTGCGCTATGACGGCAAAACCGCCGCAAACGGCCACGGGTTTCAGGCCCATGTCGGCCCCATGCGCTCGAAAAGCCGGGGCGCGGTTACCTTACGCTCAGCCGATCCCAAGGACGCGCCGCGCATTCAGTTCAACTACATGTCCCATCCCGATGATTGGGATGAATTCCGCACCGCCATCCGCCTCACGCGCGAGATTTTCGCGACAGAGCCGATGGCTGGTTACGTGGATCACGAAATTCAGCCGGGCGCAGATGCACAAAGCGATGCGGCGCTCGATGCCGTGATCCGCGAACATGCCGAAAGCGCCTATCACCCCTGCGGCACCGCCCGGATGGGGCGCGCGGATGATCCGATGGCGGTCGTTGATGCCCAGACCCGCGTGATCGGTGTGAAAGGGCTGCGGCTGGCCGACAGTTCGATCTTCCCGCAAATCCCCAATGGCAATCTCAACGCGCCATCGATCATGGTGGGCGAGAAAGCCGCCGATCACATCCTTGGCCGCGCGCCCTTGGCACCTGCGAACCTCGACCCGTGGATCGCCCCTGATTGGCAAAGCGCCCAGCGCGAAAGCCACGCGCGCAAAGCGGCCGAATAGCCTACCCCTCCCCAATCACCAGCACCCGGCCATAGGGCGGTTCCGCCACCTTGCGCGGCACCGCCCAGAGCACCGGAAACCCCGGCTTTTGCGGCAGTTGCGCATCAAGATCGCTCAGCACCACCAGCATCGCGGGCGCAAGCCTGCCCGCCTTATCGAACAGATCGGCGTAATCCGTGCCCCCGCCCCGGCGCAGGGCCAGATCCTGCAACCCCTGCCACCCCGCCGGATCAAGGCGGCGCGTCAAAAACACCGTCTCGTCAAAGCCCATCAGATGCACCTCGGCGCCCGTGCGCCGTGCGATCCCTTCGGCCTCAGCCGCGAAAAGCGCCATCGCCTGCGCATCGATGGACGAGGATGTATCAAGCCCAACCACCAACCTTGGCCGCGCATCCATCCGTGCGCGCCCCGGCTGATAGACCGGCACCGGCCCGCCTCGGCGTTCAGCCTCGGCCATCTGGGCCAGCCAAGCGCGCGCGGGTCGCCGCCAACTCAGATGGGGCCGCTCGGTCAAGGCGCGCGCCAAAAGCCCGCGCAAGACCAACTCCCATGGCACGGATGGCGGGGCCAGATCGGCCAAGATCGCGCCCAGCCGCCCAATACCGCTGCCTGCGCGCCGCCCAGCCTCCAGCGCGCGCAAGATCTGGTTGCGCCAATCAGCGGCCTTTTGCGTCTCGCCTGCCTCATCGGGCGCGCCCAAACCCAGATCGACCGCGAAACCGCGCGTGGCACCCCATTCGCGCAGGCGCTCGGCGCGTTTGGCATCGGCATGCAACGCCATGGCCAGACGGTCAGCATCCCAGCGCTCGAGTGCTGCCACCGCCGATGGCGCGGGCATGCCTGCCTCAGCCAGCAATTCGGTCAGCATGACCGCCGGACGCAGCACCGCATGCCCCGCCAAGATCAGCACCTCATTGATGATCCCATCCGCCGCCAAACCATAAAGCGATGGATCAAAGCCTTCGCCCAGCCGCTCGGCCAACCCCGCCTGCCGGTCGGAATGGCGCAGCGCCACATGCAGCACGTGATGGGCCACCAGCCCCACCTGTTCGGGCAGGCCCAGCGTGTCGAAACCGGGGCCATAGCTGATCGTGTCGCCATCCGTCCGCGTGGCCCCCTCCCCATCGCGGTGGCGGCACCACAGCGCGAGAGCTGCCAGCGCCGGATCGACCTCGACCAAATGCGCAAGCGCGCGGGCGGCGCGCTGACTATGGCCGCTCACGGTAGCCCGGCGGCCTGCCGCGCGGCGGCATAGGCGGCGTAATCGGGGCTCTGGGCAAAACCCTCTTCCCAACCCCGCTCCAGCGCCCGTCCGATCAGCATCTCGAACCCGAAGGTTGCCAACTCACCCACCGGCAGGCCACCAAAGCCCGGCCCAGACAGACCGCGCAAATCGGCCAATATCTCGATGGCCACGCCCAGATTATCGCGCTGCACCGCACCGACCAGCCCATAAACCAGCGCGCTGAGCCCATGCAGCGTGCGCGGATACATCATGGCGCGCTCGCGGCGCGGGGCCGCCATCATCGCGCCGATCTGCACCGTGGCCGCAATCTCATCGGCCAATAGCGCAAACTCTGCCGCCGCAGCATCCCCCACCGTGCCCGCGATCATCACAGCCCGCCGCGCGCGGTCAGGCACGGCCTCCATGATGCGGCTCACGCGCGTCCAGCTGCGCGGCGTGCAGGCGATCATCTGCCCCCGTCGCAGCGTGGCCTCCGTCGTCTCGAGCAGATCGGGCCGCGTGCGAATGAAGGCCGCAACGCTTGGGTGAATCCCCGCAGCCACAGCATAATGCGTCAGCCAATCCTCAGGGTTTGCCTGTACGATCATATGGATCAACCGATCGCTTAGCGCCGTGCCCATCTCATAGGCAATGGCCCCATCCTCAACCTGGTTGCCCGCCGCCACGATCATGACCGAGGCGGGCAAGCGGTGCCGCCCCACCCGGCGCTCTTGCAACAGCCCGTAAACCGTGGGCTGCAACGCGGGCGAGGCAGCGGTCAACTCATCGAGAAACAAGATCGCGGGCGCATCGGTATCGGGCAGATCCTCGGGCCGGTACCAGATGGTTTTTGCCGCCTGATGATCGAAATAGGGCAGCCCGCGCAAATCCTGCGGCTCGATCGTGGTCAGGCGCAGATCGAACAGCTTGGCCCCGACCCGGTCAGCCAAGCTTTGCACCACCTCGGTCTTGCCCACACCGGGCCGGCCATGCAGCATCCAGCTTGCCACAAGCCCCCCGGCCTTTTGCGCCTCCCATCCTGCCGTCAGCACGGCCAAGGCCTCGCCTGCCGAAATCCGCGTCGCATTCACGCTCATGCCCCTGCCCTCCGCTTGTCCAAGGCGGCCGCCAGCCGCGCATGGGCCGAGACCGCGCGCGCCTCTTGCGCAATATCGCGGATATAGCGATCCTCGCGGTGATTGACCGCCAAAAGATCCCGCTCGCTCAGCGCGGCATCGAAAAGCCCCGCCAATGCCGCGCGATCCCCCGCATCCAGCGACAAAAGCCGCGGCGCAGGCTGGGCGCATTGCACCGAAACCAGCGTCAAGGGCGCGATCCGCGCCAATTCCGATTGCTCGATCACCAAGCGCAACTCCCCCTCCGCGATCCCTTGGCGCGCCGCGATCAGGCGCAGCGCCGCACGCGCACGAAAGGCCAAGGTATCAAGCCTGCGCGCCGCCTCATCCTCAGCCACCGCGCGCGCGCGCCCCGCTTTTGACAGGCGCAGCACCTTCATTTCGACCAAGGCAATCACGACCAACATCGCGAGCGGCGCCTGCGTCACCGGCAGCGCCAAATCGCGCGACAAAAGCGGAATGGCAACAAAGGGCAACAAGGCCGCGAGATAGCGCAAAAGCTGCATCTCCACGAGCAGTCGCAGCCAGAGGCCAACCCCCGCCGCCTTGGGCACAAGCTGCACCCGCCCAAAGAACTTCTTGGGCAGCGCGCGGGTTTCCAGAACACGGCGATTGGCAATGGTGGTGTCGCTCACGATCAACATGCGCGCCAAGCTAGCCCGCCACGCCCGCGAAAACACCACCCCTCGCCGAATTTCGCACCATCTTTGCTTCTTAAATACTCCCGCCGGAGGCCACCTCCCGCGCCACAGGCAATCACGCCAAAAGCGCCGCGATACGCTTGCCGCTTTGCGCAAAGGCTCATGATGGGCTAAAGCGCGCACAACATGTCATGTCAGGGTGTTTCCATGTCGCGTATTGCGCCGCTCACTTGCTTCAAGGCCTATGATATTCGTGGCCGCCTCGAGACCGAATTAAACAGCGATATCGCCTATCGCATCGGCCGCGCCTTCGGCGAGGTGATGGGGGCCACCCGCGTGGTGCTGGGCCGCGATGTGCGCCCCTCCTCCGTCACGCTGGCCAATGCCGTGGCGCAAGGGCTGAGCGATGCCGGTGTCACGGTCCTCGATCTTGGCCTCTCCGGCACGGAGGAGACCTATTTCGCCACCACCCATCTCGACGCCTGCGGCGGTATCTGCGTGACGGCCAGCCATAATCCGATGGATTACAACGGCATGAAGATGGTCAAGCGCGGCTCGGCCCCGATTGGCCAAGCCGATGGCATGGCCGCGATCAAATCGCTGGCCGAAAGCGGTGATTTCGCCCCCGCCCGTCCCGGCGGCCAGATCATGGATGCCAGCGCCACCCGTGCGGCTTATGTCGCCAAGCTGATGGAATTCGTCGATCTTGCCGCGCTCAAGCCGATGAAGCTCTTGGTCAATGCAGGTCATGGCGCGGCTGGCCCCAGCTTTGACGCGCTGGCCACAGCGCTGGACGCCACCGGCGCACCGCTCGAGATCATCCGCATCCACCACGCCCCCGATGGCAGCTTTCCCGCTGGCATCCCCAACCCGCTGCTCGATGAGAACCAACCGCTGACCGCAGGGCCGGTGGTGGCACATGGCGCCGATATGGGCGTGGCATGGGATGGCGATTTCGACCGCTGCTTTTTCTTCGATCACGAGGGCGGGTTCGTCCCCGGCGAATATGTCGTAGCCCTTCTGGCCGAGGCGTTTTTGGCCAAGGAACCGGGCCAAAAGATCGTGCATGACCCGCGTGTTGTCTGGGCCACGCAAGACCGCGTCACCGCTTTGGGTGGCCAAGCCATCCAATCCAAATGCGGCCATTCCTTCATCAAACAGGTGATGCGCGACACCGGTGCCGTCTATGGCGGCGAGATGAGCGCGCATCACTATTTCCGCGATTTCATGGCCTGCGACAGCGGCATGATCCCGATGCTGCTGATGATCGAGTTGATCAGCCGCCGTGGCCAAAGCCTCAAGGATTTGCTCACCAACCTACGCGCCGCCTACCCCTCCTCGGGCGAGGTGAATTTCCGCGTGGATGACCAAGCCGCCGTGATCCAAGCGATCGAGGCGCGCTATGCACCCTTGGCCTTGGCCCGCGATGAGGCCGACGGGCTCAGCCTCTCCTTCGCTGACTGGCGCTTCAACCTGCGCGCCTCCAACACCGAGCCGCTCCTCCGCCTGAACATCGAGGCGCGCGGCAAGCCCGAACGGGTGGCCGAGAAACTGGCCGAAATGCGCGGACTGATCGGCGCGTAAGCGCCGGTCTGGACAAGCCGCCACGCCACCCCCATGCTGCCCCCGTCAGGGGGGCGTCATGCGCTTTGAAACACTCATCACCGGCGGGCGCGTCGTTACGGGCGGCGCAGTCGTGCCAGCCGATATCGCCATCACCGATGGGCGGATCGCGGCCTTGGGCCATGGGCTGACCGGCGCGCAGGAAATAAACGCCACGGGCCTGATCATCACCCCCGGCGGCGTGGATCCGCATTGCCATATCGAACAGATGTCGGGCATGGGGCTGATGAATGCCGACACATTCGAGACCGCCACCAGATCTGCCGCGATGGGGGGAACCACCAGCACCATCTCTTTCGCCGCACAGGCCAAGGGCCAGCGCTTGCGCGACGCCATGGCCGATTACGCGGCACGCGCCGCGCGCGGGGCGGCCATCGATCACGCCTTTCACATCTTGATCAGCGATCCCGATGTGGCGGATTTCGCGGATGATCTGCGCGCGCTGATTGCCGCCGGTCATCGCTCGATCAAGCTGTTCACGACCTACAATATCGGCTTATCCGACGCGGCCATCCTCAAGGTGCTGCGCATCGCGGGTCCGGCCGGTGCGCTGACCTGCATCCATGCCGAGAATGACGCGATCATTGCCGATGCCCGCGCGCAGCTTTTGGCCGAGGGGCGGACAAGGCCCATTGACCACGCCGCCTCCCGCCCCCGCGCGGCGGAAATCGAGGCGGTGGCGCGCATGTGCCATCTGGCCGAAATTGCCCGCGCGCCCGTGATGATCTTCCATGTCTCGACCGCCGAGGCGGTCGCCGAGATCGCCAATGCCCGCGCGCGCGGTGCGCCCATCTGGGCCGAAACCTGCCCCCATTACCTGTTCCAAACCGAAGATGTGCTGGACCGCCCCGGCATGGAAGGGGCGAAATGGATGTGCTCGCCCCCGCAACGCACCCGCACCGACCAAACCGCCCTTTGGGCCGGGATCGCGGCGGGGCATATTCAAATCGTCTCCTCTGATCACGCGCCCTATCGCTTTGACGCAACGGGGAAATTCGCCAATGGCTTTGATGCGCCCTTTCCCGCCATCGCCAATGGCATGCCGGGGCTCGAGCCGCGCTTGCCCTTGATGTTCGATGCAATGGTCAACCGTGGCCATCTGGGGCTGGCAAGCTTTGCGCGCCTCAACTGTGAAGCGCCCGCTTCGCTTTACGGCCTGCGCGGCAAAGGCCGGATCGCGCCCGGATATGACGCTGATCTGGTGCTGTGGGATCCGGCACAAAGCCGCACCTATGGTGCCAACGACCTGCACGACAATGTGGGCTACAACCCGTGGGAGGGCACGACCGTCACTGGCTTTCCCACGGCCGTATTCCTGCGCGGCCAAGCGGTCATGCGCGATGGCGAATACCTTGGCCAACCGGGTGCTGGCCGCTGGATCGACCGCCCCGCCATTGGCACAACACCCCGCGATCTCACAGGACAAGCGCAATGACCCCTCGCCCCGATGCGCCGCATGAGCTGGCGATCACCTTTCTTTATTACCGCGACCTGCCGCGCGCCTTCGCTTTTTACCGCGATGTGCTGGGCCTGCCCTTGGCCATCGATCAGGGCGATCTGGCCAAGATCTTGCGCATCGCACCGGGCGCGCATGTGGGGCTGGTTGATGAGGCCAAGGGGATGAACAACTGGCAGCCCGAGAAATGCGTCCAACTCTGCATCCGGGTTGCGGATGTGCAAGCTTGGTATGACTATTTAGGCGAGATTGGGGTGGATGCGCTCTCAAAAATGTTCCAAAATGACAATCTCGGCATTCGCGCCTTCGTCTTTCGCGACCCCGAGGGGTATCAGATCGAGATCCAGCAAACCACGCGGGTGGGCGCATGACAGGCACGCTTTTCGTCATCAACCCCAATTCCAGCCAGACCGTCACCGACGGGATCGCTACAGCCATCGCACCCTTGCAAGGCATGGGCGCACCGATCTCCTGCCTCACCTTGGCCGAGGGGCCGCCGGGTATTGAGACCCAAGCGCAGGCCGATGAAACCATCACGCCGATGCTGCGGCTGGCCGCGTCGCTGGAACCCGAGGCTGCGGGCTTTGTCATCGCCTGTTTCGGCGATCCCGGTGTGCATGCGCTGCGCTCTCGCACCGCCAAACCCGTCTTGGGCATACAAGAGGCCGCCGTTGCGACCGCGCTGACCCTTGGCCAGCGCTTTGGCATCATCGCGATCTTGCCTGCCTCTATCCCGCGCCATCTGCGCAGCTTGGGCGCGATGGGGGTGCTGGATCGTTTGGCGGGCGACCGCGCGCTTGGTCTGGGGGTGGCGGAACTCGCCGATCCCGCCATCACGCAAAACCGCCTGATCGATACGGGCCGCGCACTGCGTGACCAAGACGGGGCCGAGGTGCTAATCCTTGGCTGCGCGGGCATGGCGCGCTATCGCTCTGCTCTGGAACAACTGCTACAGATCCCGGTGATCGACCCCTGCCAAGCCGCCGTCGCCATGGCGCTGGGCCGGATCGCCTTGTCACAGACCCATAAACCCGGAGCCTGATATGGCCAAACTTCTCGATGAAACCGCCGCCGGTGTCTTTACCATCGCCGCCACCCCTTTTCTGCCCGATGGCACGCTCGACCTGCAAAGCATCGACCGCATGGTCGATTTCTACGAGGAAAAGGGCGCGACCGGCCTGACCATCCTTGGCATCATGGGCGAGGCGGGCAAGCTCTCGGCCGAGGAAAGCGATGTGGTCATCGCGCGTGTCACCGCGCGGGCATCCGTGCCGATCATCGTCGGCGTCTCGGCCCCCGGCCTTGCCGCGATCAAGGCGCTGGCCGATAGCGCCATGGACAAGGGGGCCGCTGGCGTCATGGTCGCCCCCCCCGGCCATCTGCGCACTGATGACCAGATCATCGGCTATTTCCAGATGGTCGCCGATGTCTTGGGCCAAACACCTTGGGTGATCCAAGATTTCCCGCTGGTCACCGGCGTGCAGATGTCGGCCAAAGTGATCCGCACGATTTTCGACAGCTGCCCCACCGCCGTCATGCTCAAGCATGAGGATTGGCCGGGCCTCGACAAGATCACCACCCTGCGCGCGCAAGAGGCAGGCGGCGCGCGCCGTGTCTCGATCCTGTGCGGCAATGGCGGGCAATTCTTGCTCGAGGAAGTCTTGCGCGGTGCCGATGGCGCGATGACGGGCTTTGCCTACCCCGAGATGATGGCCGATGTGGTGCGCTTGGTGAAAAAAGGCGATGAAGGGCGGGCGCGCGATCTTTTCGACGCCTATCTGCCGCTCATCCGCTACGAAAGCCAGCCGGGTCTGGGCCTGTCGATCCGCAAACATATCCTCGCCCGTCGCGGCGCGATTGCCCATGCCACAGTCCGCCGCCCCGGCCCCGCGCTGTCAGCAGGAACGCTGGCCGAGATTGAAACGCTGATGACAAGGCAGGCGGCAAAGCTCGCAATCCTCGCCTAGGCCAAAAGAAAACGGCCCGGGGTCATCCCCCGGGCCGCATCCTTGGCTGATCGCTGATCCGATCAGAACATGTCGTTATGCATGACCTTGGCCCATGCGGCAACGAAGTCGTGTACGAACTTCTCGCCCGCATCGTCTTGGGCATAGACCTCGGCATAGGCGCGCAGGATGGAGTTCGAGCCGAACACCAGATCGACGCGGGTTGCCGTCCACTTGGTCTGACCGCCCTTGCGCGCGACGATATTGTAGCTGTTGGCCCCCGTCGGCACCCAAGAATAGGACATATCCGTCAGATTGACGAAGAAATCCGTGGTCAGTGCGCCCGCTCGGTCGGTGAAGACACCATGCGCCGTGCCACCATGGTTGGTGCCCATCGCCCGCATGCCGCCCACCAGAACCGTCATCTCCGGCCCGGTCAGGCCCAGAAGCTGCGCGCGATCCAGCATCAGCTCTTCGGCACCGACGGCGTAGTCAGCCTTGAGGAAGTTGCGGAAACCATCGGCCAGCGGTTCGAGAACCGCAAAGCTTTCGGCATCCGTCATCTCGGCCGTTGCATCGCCACGACCGGCCTTGAACGGCACGGTGACGCTGACACCGGCCGCCTTAGCCGCCTGTTCGACACCGACATTGCCCGCCAAAACGATGGTATCAGCGACCGAGGCACCATGGGCCGCGGCCAAGGGCTCCAACACCGCCAGCACACGCGCCAGACGCGCGGGCTCATTGCCCGCCCAATCCTTTTGCGGGGCCAAGCGGATACGCGCGCCATTGGCACCGCCGCGCAAATCCGACTGGCGGAAGGTGCGCGCGCTGTCCCATGCGGTGGCGACCATATCGGCCACCGACAGGCCCGAGGCGGCAATCGCCGCTTTCAGCTTGGCCACATCATAGCCGGTCTTGCCTGCGGGGACCGGATCTTGCCAGATCAGATCTTCGGCAGGGGCTTCTGGCCCGATATAGCGCGTGCGCGGTCCCAGATCGCGATGGGTCAGCTTGAACCATGCGCGCGCAAAGCAATCGTCGAAATAAGCCGGATCGGCCATGAATTTCTGGCAGATCGCGTTATAGGCCGGGTCGATCTTCATCGCCATGTCGGCATCCGTCATCATCGGCATGACGCGCTTGGTCGGATCGGTGGGATCGACCGGCATGTCTTCTTCGCGGATGTCGATGGGGCGGTACTGCCATGCGCCTGCGGGCGATTTGGTCAGTTCCCACTCATAGCCGAAGAGTAGCTTGAAATAGCCCATGTCCCACTTGGTCGGATGGGTCGTCCAAGCCCCCTCGATACCGCTTGTGACCGCATTGGTCGCCTTGCCGCCGAGGTTGGGGTTGATCCAGCCAAAGCCTTGGTTCTCGATCCCCGCCGCTTCGGGTTCCGCACCCAGCGCTGCCGCATCGCCATTGCCATGCGCCTTGCCGACCGTGTGGCCGCCACAGGTCAGCGCCGCGGTTTCTTCGTCATTCATCGCCATCCGGGCAAAGGTGACGCGCACCTGCTCGGCGGTGTTGAGCGGGTCGGGCTGGCCATTCACGCCTTCGGGATTGACGTAGATCAGGCCCATATGGACAGCGGCCAAGGGGTTGGCCAGCGTGTCGGGCTTCATGATGTCCTCGTAGCGCTGCGCCGCATCGCCGAGGAATTCCTGCTCCGACCCCCAATAGACATCCTTTTCGGGCGCCCAGATATCTTCGCGACCGAACGAGAAGCCAAAGGTTTTCAGCCCCATCGACTCATAGGCGACATTGCCCGCAAGCAAGATCAGATCGGCCCAGCTCAGCTTGTTGCCGTACTTCTTCTTCACGGGCCACAGCAGGCGGCGGGCCTTGTCGAGGTTGCCATTGTCAGGCCAGGAATTCAGCGGCGCAAAGCGGATATTGCCTGCACCGCCACCACCGCGCCCATCTTGCACGCGGTAAGACCCCGCCGAGTGCCACGCCAAACGGATCATCAGACCGCCGTAATGGCCCCAGTCAGCCGGCCACCAATCTTGGCTGTCGGTCATCAGCGCGGTGACATCGGCCTTGACCGCGTCGAAATCGAGCGACTTGACCGCCTCGCGATAGTCGAAATCCGCAAGCGGGTTCGACTTGGCGTCATGCTGGTGCAGAATGTCGAGGTTCAGCGTCTTGGGCCACCACTCGGCCACACCCGTTGATTGGGTGGTCATCGAGCCATGCATCACCGGGCATTTGCCCGCCGACTTGTCATCTCCGTCCATCATCGTCTTTCTCCATATTCGCTGCAAAGCTGCTTGGCATCGCGTTGCCTTGGGGAAAGCCTATGGGCGATTCCCCTGTCCTGCATTGCGCTTAACAAAGAAAAGCGATCAGGATAAGTTGTATTTCCTGATTGTCATGATAAGTTCATCTTATGACAAACATCACCCTCCGCCAATTACGCTTTGTGGATGCGCTGGCCCGGTTCCGCCATTTCGGACAGGCGGCCGAGGCCTGTTCCGTCACCCAGCCCGCATTATCGATGCAGATCAAGGCGCTCGAGGATGGCTTGGGCGCCAAGCTGTTCGAGCGCGGCGCGCGGCAAGTGCGGCTAACGGGTCTGGGCGAGGAGATCGCGGCGCGCGCGCGCGACATCTTGCGCGCCGTGGGCGAGTTGGAGGATGTGGCCCGCACCCGGCGCGATGGACCGGGCGGGCGGCTGCGGCTGGGGGTCATTCCCACTATCGCGCCCTACCTGCTGCCGCGGCTCATCCGCGATCTGGGCGCGCGCTACCCCGGCGTCGATCTCCAGCTGCGCGAAACCCAGACCGAGCGGCTGATCGCCGAGCTGCGCGATGGGCGGCTTGATACCGCGCTGGTCGCCCTTCCCGTGTCGGAACCCGGCCTGACCGAAGTAGCGCTCTTCTCCGAGGGCTTCGTGCTCGTCCGCCCCGAGGCCGAAGCAGGTCGCCCCGTCCCCGCCCCCGCCGCCCTGCCCGATATGCAGCTTTTGCTCTTGGAGGAGGGGCATTGTTTCCGCGATCAAGCGCTCGAGGTTTGCGGCCTGAGAACCGGCGCACGGCACGCGGGGCTTGATGGCTCGTCGCTCTCCACGCTGGTGCAGATGGTGGGCGCAGGCTTGGGCGTGACGCTCATCCCCGAAATGGCAGTCGGGGTTGAAACCCGTGGGGCGAGCGTCGCCGTGCAACGGTTCGAGACCACGCGCCCAGCCCGCACCGTCGGCATGATCTGGCGCAGCACCAGCGCGCTGGCCGCCGAGTTGCACGATCTGGCCGAGGTGGTGCGCCAATCGGCCGAGGCGATGTATGATGCGGCCCGCTTAGGCTGAGGCGCGTGCGAACCCCACGATCTCGCCCACCAGCACATCCAGCGTGTCGATGGCCTGCACCCCCGGCGCGACCGCTTCGGGGATGAGCGAGAACTCGGTGCAGGCGATCAGTTGCACCTCAGCACCCTTTGCCAAAAGCGCCCCAGATGCGGCCAAAAGCGCCCCGCGCGCGGCGTCATTCGGGCCTTCCGCCTTGATAGACCGGATCGCGGCCAGCATCGCCGCCCCATCATCAGGGTGGATCACCTCCAACCCCAGCGCCCCCAGCGCACGGTCGAAAAGCCCCACCTTCGCCACGGCGGGCGAGGCCAAAAGCCCGACCTTGCCGCCAAGCCCTGCCACAGCCAACGCCGCGCGCGCCGAGGCCGCAACCATGTCGAGAAACGGAACACTGACCGCCGCCCGGATCTCATCGGCATAATGATGCGCGGTGTTGCACGGCATGGCGAGCGCCATGGCCCCCGCCCCCTCCAGCCGCTTTGCCATCGCCACCAGCACCGGCGCGGGGTCCGCGCCCGTGCCTTCGATCAACCGCGCGATGCGGCTGGGCACTTGGGGGTTTTGATCCACGATCAACGGCACATGATCGCCATCATCGCGCGCGGGCACCGCCGCGATGATCTTTTGCATCAAAAGAACCGTCGCCTCTGGCCCCATGCCGCCAAGGATGCCGACCGTCCTCATCCGCGCGCCAATGCGCCCTTATAGGCAAATAGCCCGACCGAGCCGCCGGTGTGCAAAAACACCACCCGCTCGCCTTGCTTGAAATGCCCTTTGCGGCACAAATCGATCAGCCCCGCCGCCCCTTTGCCGGAATAGACGGGATCAAGCAAAATCCCCTCCAATTCGGCAAACATGCGGATCGCCTCCAGCGTATCCTCACGCGGCAGGCCATAGCCCGCGCCGACGTAATCGGTATTGGCCACCACATCTTCGCGCTTGACCACCCCTGCGCAACCCAGCTTTTCCGCCGTGCGGCAGGCCAGATCAAAGACCATCTGTTCTTGCTTTTCCTTGGGCGCGCGGGTGCCGATGCCAAGCACCGGGATGCCCGCATTCAGCGCGCACATCCCCGCCACCAGCCCGGCTTGCGTGCCGGACGATCCCGTCGCCGTGACCAGATGATCGACCACCAGCCCGCGCTCATTGACCTGACCCAACAACTCCAACGCGCAATTCACATAGCCCAGCGCGCCCGTCGGGTTCGACCCGCCACCGGGGATGGTATAAACCTTGCGCCCCTTGGCGCGCGCAGCCTCGGCTGCCCGTTCCATCGCGGCGGGCATGTCAGTGCCGCCCGGATGCACCTCGGTCGTGGACCCATGCAGATGATCGAGCAGCACATTGCCATTCTCGGTATAATCGGGGTCTTGGTAGCCTGTCCGATCTTCTAAAAGAACGTGGCAGCCCATGCCGAGTTTTGCGGCGAATGCGGCGGTCTGGCGGGCATGGTTGGATTGCGTGGCCCCTTGCGTCATGACCATATCAGCACCCTCGGCCATCGCCTCGGCCATCAGGAATTCCAGCTTGCGCGTCTTGTTGCCCCCCGATGACATGCCGGTGCAATCATCGCGCTTGATCCAAATCTCTGGCCCGCCCAAAGCCGCGCTCAGGCGGTCCATCCGCTCCAACGGCGTTGGCAAATGGGCAAGAAAGACGCGGGGAAATCGGGAAAGATGCATGACCATGGGCTCCGCCATAAGGGTGTTGCGCGCAGTGATGCATATTTTGTCAGCAATTGACAATGCGCCAGCATCCGGCTCAGAGCACCATGTGCATATCCAGTCTGGCCAAGGGCTGACAAAACACTAAATTGCCCCTGTCGTCGGGCAAGCGATGGCGACCAAAGGAGGGACACCCATGACAGACACACTCGCCGCGCTGATCAGCGCGCAAGATCAACGCGCGCAAGCAATCGGCGCACCGGGCCGCGATTGGCTCAGCTATGCAGGCTTGGCCGACCAAGCCGCCCATGTCGCAGATGCGCTGCATGGCGCGGGCATCGGGCGCGGCGACCGCGTGGCCATCGTGCTGCCCAATGGCCCCGAAATGGCCGTGGCTTTCGTGACTGTCGCGGGCGTGGCCACCACCTGCCCGCTCAACCCCGCCTATAAGCAAGAAGAATTCGCCTTTTACCTCGATGACCTCAAGGCCAAGGCCATCATCTTGGCCGAGGGCGAGACAGGTGCCGCCCATGCCGCCGCCATCGCGCAAGGCCTGACGGTGATCCGCCTGTCCTTTGACGTAAGTCTGCCCGCCGGCAGCTTTACCCTCACGGCTGAAGGCAGCGCAGGCCAAGCCGACACCGCCGCCCCCAATGCCGATGACGTCGCGCTGATCTTGCACACCTCCGGCACCACCTCGCGTCCCAAGATCGTGCCGCTGTTGCAATCGAACGTCGCGGCCTCGGCCCGCCATATCGGTGCCTCGCTGGCGCTGACACCCGCGGATCGCTGCCTCAACGTGATGCCCTTGTTCCATATCCACGGGCTGATCGCGGCCGTCTCCTCCAGCCTTGCCGCTGGCGGGTCGGTCTGGTGCGCGCCCGGCTTTGACGCGATGAAGTTCTTCAGCTGGATGGAGGAGGCGCGCCCCACATGGTACACCGCCGTGCCGACCATGCATCAAACGATCCTCGCGCGCGCCTCGCGCAATGCCGAGACGATCAAGAATGTTCCGCTGCGCTTCTTGCGCTCCTCTTCGGCCTCGCTGCCCGGCCCGGTGATGGAGCAACTCGCCGCAACCTTTGGCGCCCCGGTGATCGAGGGCTACGGCATGACCGAAGCCGCCCACCAAATGGCCTCCAACCCCCTGCCGCCGCGCGCGCAAAAGCCCGGATCGGTCGGCGTCGAGGCTGGCCCCTTGGTCCGCATCGCCCATGAGATCGAAAACCGCCTTGTCGAAGGTGTGGGCGAGATCGTCATCTCCGGCCCCAATGTGACGCCGGGCTACGAGGGCAACCCCGAGGCGAATGCCAAGAACTTTTTCGAGGCCGATGGCCGCCGCTGGTTCCGCACCGGCGATCAGGGCCAGTTCGATGATGAGGGGTATCTCTCGCTCACCGGGCGGCTGAAGGAGATTATCAACCGTGGCGGCGAAAAGATCTCGCCGCTTGAGGTCGATGGCGTTCTGTCAGCCCATCCTGCGGTGGCACAAGTCGTGACCTTCGCCATCCCCCATGCCAAGCTCGGCGAAGAGGTAGGTGCCGCCGTCGTGCTGCGCGAAGGCATGGAGGCGACCGAGGCCGATATCCGCGCCTTTGCAGGCGAACGGCTGGCCGCCTTCAAAGTGCCGCGCAAGGTGGTGATCTTGGCCGAAATCCCGAAAGGTGCGACCGGAAAGCTCCAGCGCATCGGGCTGGCCGAGAAACTGGGATTGGTGGAACAAGCATGAAGATCTGTATTTTCGGCGCGGGCGCCATCGGCGGCTACATGGGTGCAAAACTGGCCGAAGCCGGGGCCGAGGTCAGCCTTGTCGCCCGTGGCCCGCATCTGGCAGCCATGCAGGCCAATGGCCTGACGCTCATCGAAGAGGGTGAGCGCAAGACCTACAAGGTCAACGCCTCCGATGATCCGGCAGCACTTGGGCATCAAGATTACGTCATCGTGACGCTCAAGGCGCATTCCGTGCCCCCCATCGTGGGCAAGATGGCGCCGCTGATCGGGCCGGAAACAACCATCGTCTCGGGCGTCAACGGTGTGCCATGGTGGTATTTCCACAAGGATGGCGGCCCGCTTGAAGGCACAAGGCTCGCCTCGGTCGATCCGGGCGATGCGCAATGGAACGGCTTTGGCCCGGACCGCGTCTTGGGCTGCGTGGTTTATCCCGCCGCCGAAGTGATCGAGCCGGGCGTCGTCAAGCATATCGAAGGTAACCGGTTCAGCTTGGGCGAGCCTGACGGGTCAAAATCCGACCGCGCCGTGCGCCTGTCCGAAGCCTTGGGCAAGGCGGGGCTAAAAGCCCCCGTGCGCCCGCGCCTGCGCGACGAG
>NZ_JAGYJN010000079.1 GCF_018402035.1 Roseicyclus sp. | reverse complement strand
GCGCTTAACGCGACCTCTGACGCCACAAATTCTGCGATGGCATTCGCGAGATCGACCGCGCGAAGGTCATGCGAGTGCGTTACTGATATCAATGCGGTTGTGCTATCGGCTTGAACGTTAACAGCTTCAAGGAAATTGCGTCTGGCTTCTTCCGCTGCGAAATCGCCTTCGTGCGCAAAATCGTCATCCGCCGAAAGGTTCAACGCCGCGTCAAGTGACGCAAACCCCTGAGGGGTGGACACAAGTGCTACTGCACCGGCAAGAGCCTCGTCCAGCGTGACTGGGCACTCAGTCGAAGGAGGACAATAGGCCTGTGCGATGCCCCGCAAGGAAGCCTCTGCACGGTACTGCGTGGGCGCGATTGCAAATGCGTAGACGGCTGAAAACAGCACCGCCCCGATGAAGACAGAGGCCACAAGGCGCCACTCACCCAAAATCGTGAGCAGCAGCTCCCCCAAGTCGATTTCATCGTCAAACTGCTGATCAGACATGGCGAACTATTTCCCTAGAAATGCAACTTCCCGAACCGACTAACCGCTATTCACCTATCCGACAAGCATGGGTTTTTGGTCATGAACACAAATTCTAAAAGGCAGCTCAAAGCGACAATCGTGTCGAACTGCGCCGGGATGACCGTGCGCTTGGTCGGATGAAAGGTATTCATCCGGCGGGGGCCGTCTTTTTGGGCTGAGGATTCTCGTTTAAATCCGACGCTATGTCCGAGCATAGATACAGACCCGAAGTCGAGATCCTATCTGTCACCGATACCGGCCGCCGTCGGCGCTGGACGGAAGCCGAGAAGGTTCGCATTGTAGAAGAAAGTTTTGGCCCGCGCGGAAGTGTGGCCGAGACTGCCCGACGTCATGATATTGGCCGCACCCTTTTGGTGCGCTGGCGCCGCCAGTATCGCAGGGGTGTCCTTATGGGCGGGTCCTCAGCCCGCGTGACATTCATGCCCGTGAAGGTCGCTCAACACTCTGAGGCTCCGACGCCGGAAGCAGAGGCTGTTGCGGGTGCGGGTGACAGGGTGGAGGTCACGCTGATAAGTGGCCGGCGCCTTTCCATTGCCGCCTCAATCGACCCGACTGCGTTGGCGCGCCTTGTGCAAGTATTGGATCCGTCGTGATAGCATTTCCAGCAGGTACGCAGGTTTGGATTGCAGGTGGCGTGACTGACATGCGGCGTGGGATGAACACCTTGGCGTTGTCGGTGCAGCAAGGTCTTGGCCGTGACCCGCATGGAGGCGAAATCTTCTGCTTCCGTGGCCGCAAAGG
>NZ_JAGYJN010000078.1 GCF_018402035.1 Roseicyclus sp. | reverse complement strand
GGATATCGGCATCAAAGGCCAGCGCGCGCGCGATGCTGGCCCGCTGCTGCATGCCACCCGACAATTGCCACGGGAATTTCTTGCCGAACCCTTCCAGATCGACCAGTTGCAGCACGGACTTCACGCGCTTTTCCTGCTCGGCGCGGTCAAAGCCCATGATCTCCAGCGGCAGGGCGATGTTCTTCTCGATGGTCCGCCAAGGGTAAAGCCCCGCGGCCTGGAACACATAGCCATAGGCGCGCGCCTGTCGCGCCTGGTCGGGGGTCATGCCGTTGACGGTGATGGTGCCGCCCGTGGGATGTTCCAGCGCCGCGATGACGCGCAGAAAGGTGGTCTTGCCACAGCCCGAGGGGCCGATGAAGCTGACAAACTCGCCCTTGTCGATGGTCAAGGTGACATCCGACAGCGCCTGCACCGCGCCATCGTTGGTCTGAAAGGTCAGATCGAGGTTTCGGGCCTCGATCACGGGTGTTTTCTCGGCGGTCATCACCTGCGGGGCGGTGGCGGGATCGGCCATCATACCCCCGTTGCCGGGATGCCCGTGCGCGATACCGGGCGCGGGGCGGTCAAGTCTTTCCATGTGGACAAGGCGCGGTTCACCGTCCCGTTGCCGGGGCGCTTGACGAATTGGCCATGGCCCTCTTGCGTGCGGATCTCACCATCATGAACCGCCACATGCCCCCGCGTCAGCGTGAAGCGCGGCAGGCCCTTGACCTTGTGGCCCTCGAACACGTTGTAATCGATCGCCGATTGCTGGGCGCTGGCGGTGATGGTCTTTTCCTTGGCCGGGTCCAGAACCACGATATCGGCATCGGCCCCCACCAGGATCGCGCCCTTTTTCGGGTAGCAGTTCAACACCTTGGCGATGTTGGTCGAGGTGATGGCGACAAATTCATTGGGCGTGAGCCGCCCCGTGGCCACCCCATGCGTCCAAAGCATCGGCATCCGGTCTTCCAGCCCGCCGGTGCCATTGGGGATTTTCGAGAAATCGCCCACGCCATAGCGCTTTTGCTCGGTGGTAAAGGCGCAATGATCCGTCGCCACGACCGAGAGCGACCCGGACATCAACCCGGCCCAGAGGCTGTCTTGATGTTTCTTGTTGCGGAACGGGGGCGACATCACGCGGCGCGCGGCATGATCCCAATCGGGATGGAAATATTCACTTTCATCCAGCGTCAGGTGCTGGATCAGCGGCTCGCCCCAGACCCGCTTGCCCAAGGACCGCGCGCGCCGGATCGCCTCATGCGCGTCTTCGGACGACACATGCACGACATACAAAGGCACCCCCGCCATGTCCGCGATCATGATGGCGCGGTTCGTGGCCTCGCCTTCC
>NZ_JAGYJN010000077.1 GCF_018402035.1 Roseicyclus sp. | reverse complement strand
GAAGCTCGAGATCGTTGTCTCGGACGGCATGGCCGACCAGGTCGTGGAAACCATCCAGACCACGGCCAAGACCGACAAGATCGGTGACGGCAAGATCTTCGTTCTCGATGTGGAAAGCGCCGTGCGCGTCCGCACTGGCGAGACCAACGACGACGCGGTCTGACCCGCGCGCCCTTTCGACGAAAAGGACATTTTCGAGATGAACACCAAGTATCTGTTTCCTCTGGCTGCCGTGGCGACTGCCGCCCTGCTGCCCGGCCTGGGCCTTGCCCAGGATGCCGAAGAGGTTGTGGCCGGAACCCCGGCTGAACACACCTCCTACATCCTCACCACGCTGCTGTTCCTGATCGGCGGCTTCCTGGTGTTCTGGATGGCCGCAGGTTTCGCCATGCTCGAGGCTGGCCTCGTGCGGTCCAAGAACGTGGCGATGCAGCTGACCAAGAACATCGCGCTGTTTTCCATCGCATCGGTCATGTATTGGCTGGTCGGCTTCAACATCATGTATCCCGGCGATGGCTGGCTGATCGAAGGCTGGCTCGGGCCGTTCTTCTCCATCACCTCGTTGGAGCCGGTTGGCGTGTCGCCCGCCGATACCGCGCTGGATTACGCCTCGGTCGGGTCCGACTTCTTCTTTCAGCTGATGTTCTGCGCCACAACCGCGTCGATCGTGTCGGGCACCTTGGCCGAACGCATCAAGCTGTGGCCCTTCCTCGCCTTTGTCGTCGTTCTGACCGGCTTCATCTACCCGATCGAAGCGTCCTGGCAGTGGGGCGGCGGCTGGTTGTCCAACGCTGGCTTCTCTGACTTTGCAGGCTCCACGCTGGTGCATGCCGCAGGCGGTTTCGCAGCCCTTGCCGGTGCGCTCATCCTCGGGCCGCGGATCGGCAAGTTCGGCAAGGATGGCAAGGTCAATCCGATGCCGGGTTCCAACCTTGCGCTTGCCACGCTGGGCACGTTCATCCTGTGGCTGGGTTGGTTCGGCTTCAACGGTGGCTCGCAGCTTGCGATGGGTACCGTGGGTGACGTGGCCGACGTGTCGCGCATCTTTGCCAACACCAACATGGCTGCCGCAGCCGGTGCCATCGCCGCCCTGATCCTGACGCAGGTGATGTATGGCAAGGTCGACCTGACCATGGTGCTGAACGGGGCGCTGGCTGGCCTCGTGTCGATCACCGCGGGCCCGCTTGACCCGTCGCTGTTCGGCGCGCTCTGGATCGGTGCCGTGGGTGGTATCATCGTGGTGCTGACCGTGCCGATGCTCGACAAGCTCAAGATCGACGACGTGGTCGGCGCCATCCCGGTGCACCTGGTCGCAGGGTTCTGGGGCACGCTGGCGGTTCCCTTCTACACCGAAGGCACCTCGTTCGGCACCCAGATCTTCGG
>NZ_JAGYJN010000076.1 GCF_018402035.1 Roseicyclus sp. | reverse complement strand
GATGTGGTTTTCAGACGCTTTTGCAACTGGCGGATTTCGACACGCATCTGCACGCGCAGTTTGGCATCAAGGTTGGACAAGGGTTCATCGAACAAAAACGCCGCAGGTTCACGCACCAGCGCGCGGCCCATGGCGACTCGCTGGCGCTGACCGCCCGACAGGTTACGCGGCTTGCGGTCCAGATAAGGCGCGATTTCCAGCATATCGGCGGCTTCGCGCACGCGGCGGTCGATCTCGTCCTTGGGCAGTTTGCGGTTGCGCAACCCGTAGGCCAAATTATTGAACACCGTCATATGCGGATAAAGCGCGTAATTCTGGAACACCATCGCGATATCGCGTTCGGCGGGTTCAAGATTGTTCACCACCCGGTCACCGATATGCAGCGTCCCGTCCGAGATCGTTTCCAACCCTGCCACCATCCGCAGCAAGGTGGATTTGCCACAGCCCGAAGGCCCAACTAGCACGATCATTTCGCCATCGGCGATATCAAGACTGATGCCTGTCACCGCCTTGACGCCGCCTGCATAGACCTTGTGCAAGCCGTCCATCACAATCGTCGCCATCTTTTATTTCTCCGTCTCTGTCAGGCCTTTGACAAACAGCCTTTGCATGAACAAAATCACAAGGATTGGCGGTAGCGCCGCCAGCGTCACGGTCGCCATCACCAGATGCCACAGGGGTTCGGCATCGCCGCCGGTCACCATTCGTTGGATGCCCATGACGATGGTGTAATACTCTGGGTCTGTCGTGATCAGCAGCGGCCAGAGATACTGGTTCCAGCCATAGATGAACATTATCACAAACAGCGCCGCGATATTGGTGATCGACAGGGGCAGCAGTATATCCTTGAAAAACTTCATCGGCCCCGCGCCGTCCACGCGGGCGGCTTCCATCAATTCCTCTGGCACGGTCATAAAAAACTGCCGGAATAGGAAGGTCGCCGTGGCCGACGCGATCAAGGGGATCGACAGGCCCGCGAAACTGTTCAACATCCCCAGATCCGCGACGACCTGAAAGGTCGGCACGATCCGCACTTCGACCGGCAGCATCAGGGTCAGGAAGATCACCCAGAAGAAAAACATCCGGAACGGAAACCGGAAATAGACGATGGCAAACGCCGACAGGATCGAAATCGACAATTTGCCCACCGTGATCGCCATCGCCATAACAAAACTGTTCCACAGCATCCCCCCGATGGGCGGCGTGCCTGCCTGAGAGCGGCCCTCAAAAATTACCGTGCGGTAATTCTCCAGCGCGTTCGGCCCCGGCAACAACGGCATCACCCCGCGCACAAAGGTCCCCGGTGGGTGGGTCGAGGCGATCACAGCCACATAGACCGGAAAAATCACCAGTGCGACGCCAAGGATCAGCACCAGATGGGCAAAG
>NZ_JAGYJN010000075.1 GCF_018402035.1 Roseicyclus sp. | reverse complement strand
TTCTCCGAGGAAATCCCCGCCCGGATGCAGGCGCGCGCCGCTGATGACCTGCGGCGATTGGTGACCGAGGGGCTGGTCGAAGCTGGGCTGACCTATGCCAGCGCGGGCAGCTTTGCCACGCCGCGCCGTTTGGTGCTGACGCTTGAGGGTTTGACCGCCCATTCCCCCACCACCCGCGAAGAACGGCGCGGGCCGCGCACCGATGCGCCCGAGGCCGCGATCGAGGGGTTCTTGCGCGGCGCAGGGATAAGCCGCGACCAGCTTGAGGCGCGCGCGGATAAAAAGGGCGATGTGTTTTTCGCCGTGATCGCACGCGCGGGCCGCCCCGCCGCCGAGATCATCGCCGATGTCGTGCCAGCCGTGATCCGCGATTTCCCATGGCCCAAATCCATGCGCTGGGGCGCGGGAAGCCTGCGCTGGGTGCGCCCGCTGCAATCGATCTTGTGCATCCTCTCGGATGAGGCGGGAACCGATGTCGTGCCTTTCGATGTCGATGGGATCGCGTCGGGCAACACGACCGAGGGGCATCGCTTTATGGCGCCCGCGCGCTTTCCCGTGGCTCATTTTGCCGATTACGCGGCCAAGCTAAAGCGCGCCCATGTCGTCTTGTCGGCGGCCGACCGCGCGGCGCAGATCCGCCATGATGCCGAACAGATGGCCTTTGCCGCCGGGCTGGAACTGGTCGATGATCCGGGTCTTTTGGCCGAGGTGTCGGGGCTGGTCGAATGGCCCGTGGTGCTGATGGGCACCATCGAGGATCGTTTTCTCGACCTGCCGGCCGAGGTGCTGCAAACCTCGATGCGCGAGCATCAGAAGTTCTTTTCTGTCCGCAACCCCAAGACGGGGCGGATCGAGCGTTTCGTGACCGTCGCCAATATCGAGACCGCCGATCACGGCGCGACGATTCTGGCGGGAAATCAAAAGGTGCTGTCGGCGCGCCTGTCGGATGCGAAATTCTTTTGGGAAAACGATCTGCGCGTGGCGCGCGCCGGGATGGGCGATTGGCTGGATGGTCTGGCCAATGTCACCTTCCATGCGAAACTTGGCTCGCAGGCCGAGCGGATCGCCCGCATCGCCGCCTTGGCGCGCGAGATCGCGCCCCGCGTTGGCGCGGATGCGGCCGAGGCCGAAGCGGCGGCCCTGATCGCCAAGGCCGATCTGCGCTCGGGTATGGTGGGTGAGTTTCCCGAACTGCAAGGTGTGATGGGCCGCTACTATGCGCTGGCGGCTGGCCGCGATGCAGCCGTGGCCGACGCGTGCCGCGACCATTGGAAACCGATGGGGCAGGGGGACGCGGTGCCAACCGCGCCTGTCTCGCTGGCCGTGGCGCTGGCCGACAAGATCGACACGCTGACGGGCTTCTGGGCGATTGACGAAAAGCCCACGGGGTCGAAAGACCCCTATGCGCTGCGCCGCGC
>NZ_JAGYJN010000074.1 GCF_018402035.1 Roseicyclus sp. | reverse complement strand
TCCCTCCATCGGCACCAATCATTCATTTGAAATCATCCGATGACATCCAAAATCCCTTTGTTTATAAGGTGATTGCGAGATCCCGTTGTCCCATGTTGTCCGGGCATGTACGAGGAAATGCCCCCACTTTGGGGGCATTTTTGGGGGCATCGTGTAGACTATAAAATAGGGTGTCCCCAGAATGCCAATGTCGGATACGAAGATTCGGAGCCTTAAGCCGCGAGATAAGCCCTACAAGGTTGGCGACTTTGACGGACTGTATATGACCGTCACGCCAAATGGTTCGCGGCTTTGGCATATGAAATATCGAGTTATGGGGCGTGAGAAACGCCTTTCGTTCGGCGCCTATCCTGCCGTTAGCCTCGCCCGCGCCCGCCAGTTGAGGGATGAGGCGCGCAGCTTGCTCGCCGAAGGGCGCGACCCCGGTGAGGTCAAACAGCAGCGTAAGCGCACGGAGCGCGACAGGCGGAGCATCACCTTCGCCTCACAGGCCGAGGCTTTCATCAACAAGGCCCGCCGCGAAGGCAAAGCGCAAGCGACGATGAACAAGACGGAATGGTTACTAGGCATGGCAAACGACGCATTCGGCAATAAGCCGATCACCGATGTCACGCCGCCAATGATCCTCGATTGCCTGCGCCGGGTCGAGGCAAAGGGCAATTACGAGAGCGCGCGCCGCCTGCGATCAAAGATCGGCGCCGTGTTTCGCTATGCAGTTGCCAATGGTGTGGCTGAGACAGATCCGACCTATGCGCTTCGCGACGCGCTGATCGTACCAACAGTCACGCCGCGCGCGGCCATCCTCGACCCCGTCGTACTGGGCGGGCTGATGCGCGCTATTGATTCGTTTCACGGTCAGGTCATAACGCGGATCGGGCTTCAGCTATTAGCGTTGCTGGTGCAACGTCCTGGCGAACTGCGCCTTGCGACATGGGACGAATTCGACACGGACGCGCGGATCTGGACGATCCCAACTGCGCGCATGAAGATGCGGCGCCCTCAACGCGTGCCTCTGCCAGATCAAGCGATAAGTTTGCTGGCCGAGTTGCACCTCCTAACCGGCAGCGGCACTTATCTCTTTCCCAGCGTACGATCCTGGCAACGCCCGATGAGCGAAAACACCCTGAACGCCGCTCTGCGCCGGATCGGGTATTCAAGCGAAGAGATGACCGCCCACGGGTTTCGGGCCAGTTTCTCAACACTGGCTAACGAAAGTGGGCTTTGGAACCCCGATGCCATCGAACGGGCACTGGCGCATGTCGAAGGCAACACCGTACGCCGCGCCTATGCCCGCGGAGAACATTGGGACGAGCGCGTAAGGCTGGCCGATTGGTGGGCTGGATTTTTAGACGAGCTGCGGGCAGGCTAGCGCATATTTAGTCATCATATTGCGAGATCATCGTGAAAAACGTGTCCAATCTGCATGCGGCCATCAAGCGA
>NZ_JAGYJN010000073.1 GCF_018402035.1 Roseicyclus sp. | reverse complement strand
GGATGCTTAAACTTGGCCGTCAGTGGCACTCTCAGGGGCTGTGGTGGGCGATGCGTTTCTAGCCATGCCGTCAGTCCCAGCCTGAGACTGCTGAAGTGCCAGAGAACCAAGCAGCGCGGTTACTCGGTCACGACTTGAAAACGATGTCGTATGGCGTCTACTCTGGCGCCGTTCGTGACGATAATGGCGCGCATTTAATAGATGACGTCGTAGTCAGAAAACTCTGCATTGCGGATAAATTTCATTCTTCTTCCTCCATCGAAATCTCACCATCATTAATCATTCTTGTAGCGCGCGTATAATCTTTTTTCGTAAATTCATCATCGAATTGAAAGTTATTACTAAGCAGTTTCATACGACCATTACACGCAAGAAATTTAAAATAAAAAACTAACTCCTTATGGAGTTTCTCTACCTGACGCTTGGCCTGTACCGCCTCTACCGTTGTGATAAACTCATTTTGTACCGCTTTTTGAACACGTTGCATCGTTTCTGACTTTACTTTTGTGATCATCCGAATTTGTTTCGCGCATACCGCGCTGACCTTCTCGGATAGTTCATCGAGCGTCTCGTCACTTGGCATGCTCAGTGTAATGTGGTACGTCATGTCCTTGAGTTTGAAGTTTTGCAGATCTGCTTCCTCAAGCAACTCTTCAAGAATTGTTTGCGCGCCTGGAATGTTCATCTGTATTTTGAAATGTGTTGGCGGGACTTGGTCGCACATCGTAATCTCGCATATGTCTGCGAGGCGGTACTTCATTTTATCAATTCTTATCGTCTTACCATACAAAAAATTCTCATAATTGTTAATTTGTGTATTGGCTTCTAAAAGCCCTAAATATTCATCTAAGTAGTCAACCATTCGGTTTTTTGCACTATTCGTGTACGTATTTTCATGTTCCCGCTCGTGGAACATTGCCTTTTTTGTCTGACTTTCAATATTCATCAGATGCCTCTTCGGTGCGATCGCTTAAAGGGGGGTGCGGCAGAGAGATAGACTTGCATCTAACAAGATCAAGTTTGAATTAGTGTAGGTGTGGTCCAAATTACTGCCAATAGTGTTATGTGTTTGTCATAATACGAACTTGCGATAGCCGATTGTGAAGATAAATATTTGATTTATATAGTAATTTTCTTATATGAATTTATGTATAGTGAGGCGTTAAAGCGGAAATCGTTATCCGTTCGGTGGCAAGTGTATGCCTTAGCGATGCGCTTGAGCGGTGCGTTTGACAATTATAGGCTGCAAGTCGATAGTATTCTTCAACTTGAAGTAGAAACTGCATTTTTTATCGTATATTTGTGATCTTTTATTTGTTGGGTATCCCCAGCTGAATGGTTTCATCAAGATGTTTAGGGCGTTGAGATGATGAATGGCGAATAAGCGGTACAAGCCTAGATCTCACATCCCGTGAGGTAGTATGGCTGTATCCTGAAAAGCTCTGTA
>NZ_JAGYJN010000072.1 GCF_018402035.1 Roseicyclus sp. | reverse complement strand
ATACCCTCGGGTGGCCTCATATGACCCCGAGACTGATGAGTTTTTCGATCCCGAGTCCTGCGCAACCTATAACGATGTGACGTATTGGTGGGCCACAGTCCCTGCGCTGGACGGCCCGTTGACTTCAGCACTCGGGTAGCCTGCAGCGCTCTAAAGCGCTTGTAAAATTACATGCTCCGGTGGCGCATCTGGAAGAACTGATCCAATCGCTTTTCCCAGCCCTGTCGCGCATCTAGGATCTGCGAGATGTCCCAATCTGCATCGTCTTCGATATCTGTGGGGGCATTCACAGGCATCAGGATTTTTTCTGCAGATGCATCGCCGTTGGTGACCTTCTTTTTAGGAGCCGCATTAAGAGGGATGCCAATGACGTCAACCGACGCCGCATTCATCACTGTGGGCAGTTCACCCTCATAGCCGTTGTGTACCAAGAAGCTGTCATGCAGCGGCAGGATCGGCGCATCCATCCCAATGAAGGCCAGCATCACCTTCTCGGCAATGTCGCTGTCAATGCGCTGTAGGTGAAGGCCAACGCCCGTGTAGAAGTGTTGGGCTATTGGCGCATGGAACGCCATAATCGCTTCCGACACATCCCGCCATTTCAGGCCAAAGGCTTTCGGTCGAACATCTCGAGGTGAGTTTCTCAGTGGCTTTTTCGCATTCAGCATCGCGTTGAAGGATGCCTTGATCATGTCACGCAGATCTTCAGCCGTCTTGCCTTCGGGTAGCTTGCCGTAGGGCAGATCCTTGATCTTGATTACATCGCGGTAGCAGTCAGTAGGGCGTTCTGGGCCTGCTTGGGCATAGAGGATCGATGGATGCTGGTTGGAGTAGTCGTACTCAACCATCTGTTTACCGTTCACCAAGAGATAGGGCCGATATTCCCTCGGAACGTTCTGCCACCAACCGCCAAAAAACCGCCCACCTGTCTGAAGGTCTGGGTCGTTGAATACTCGATATAGGCTGCGTCGGCTCATATCGATTTGTCGGGGATCCTTGAGATCCTCTGAGAGCCTTACCTGCAGGCGTTCAAGCTCATCATCATCGATCTCAAGGTCGTACCAGTTACGCTGCAGAACACGGTTAATCGCCTGCAGGTTGGACCGCATCAGTTGGGTCTCGGCTGTCTCAAGAACAGGATAGCTCACACGCCGGGTCACACCGTCATCATCTTCTTTCTGCGATATGCGCAACAGCGTTACGTCCTTGGGTGGGACAATGACGGGCAAAACGGCCTGTTCTTCAGCCGTGAACAGATCCACCAGCTTGTCGTTGGCGCAATAGCGGGTGAGCCTGCTGGTCGAAGAGCCATCCTTACGCCCCTGACGATCATGATATCCGTCTCTTGTCTGCTCGATGTATCCGAGCTTCATCATTCCCCGATAAGCGCGTTCGACATGGATGCTGTAGGTCAGCCTCAAATCATCACGTCCGCTGCCATAGGCGTATTG
>NZ_JAGYJN010000071.1 GCF_018402035.1 Roseicyclus sp. | reverse complement strand
GGAGGTCGGTTCAACCTTCCAGCCGGAGCATGGACTGATGACACAGCAATGGCACTTTGTTTGGCAGATAGCCTTATTGCAAATGGCGGCTTCGACCCTGCCGATCTACTTCAGCGTTTTTGCAACTGGGCTGAGCATGGTGACAATACAAGCACAGGCGTCACAGTAGGAATAGGGCAAAACACCCTTCGAGCCCTGGGCGACTATCGGCGCACGGGGCGCTTAATGGCTGAACCTTTCGGGGCGAAAAATGACGGTAACGGTTCGCTCATGCGCCTCTCACCTGCAGTGTGTTTTGCATCACATCATCTCGAAACAGCGATAGATTTTGCCGTTGAGCAGTCTCACACAACCCATGCTTCCCCCATAGCTGAAGAGTGCTGTAGGTTTACGGCTGCACTGATCTACAAGATTTTACGTGGAGCGGCTTACGGGTCGGCCAAAGAAGACAGCTTAGCGCTCGGCTGGAGTGATACGTTAATGTCAGCAGTCGCAGCACCCCTAGCAGGAGTTGATGATGCTCTCATCCCATCAGGTGGATATGTGCTCGACAGCCTGCGAGCCGCCCTTTGGTGCATCGAAAACACGAATTCGTTCGAGAACGCAGTTCTGCTTGCTGTGAACCTGGGCGATGACGCTGATACCACAGGCGCCATCACAGGACAGATCGCTGGTGCTATGTACGGCTACAGTTCAATCGATCCAGAACTGAAAAAGGGACTTTTTGGGGAGCGCCGCATCTACGTGACCTCCCAGTTCTTGGGTCGATCCTTCGCCGATTCACAGTGATCCAAGTTTATAACTGTTTATAACTTTTCGTTATGCACAAACCAGCAAGGTCGTGCATCATAAGGCCTTGAAAAATATGGGAAAACTGGTGAGCCCGACAGGATTCGAACCTGTGACCAATTGATTAAAAGTCAACTGCTCTACCAACTGAGCTACGGGCCCACTCAGGGGCGCCTACCTACGGACGGGCCGAAGACTCGTCAAGCCAAAAACCGGGGCGGGGGATTTCCATGTTTGCGCACCCGGCGTATATGGCGCGGATGATGGATAACACGCCCCTCTCCGGCCTGCCCTTTCTCAAGATGCATGGGCTTGGCAATGATTTCGTGGTGATCGATGCGCGCGTCACGGCGATGCCCGTGACGGCGGCACTTGCGCGCACGCTGGCTGACCGTCACCGCGGTGTGGGCTTCGACCAGTTGGCGGTGATCGAAGAGGATGCCGAGGCCGATCTCAGGCTGACCTTTTGGAATGCTGATGGCTCGCTCTCGGCGGCTTGCGGCAACGCCACGCGCTGCATTGCCCGCCACGAGATGGACCGGCGCGGGATCGCTGCGCTGCGCCTGCGCACCGAGCGGGGGATTTTGCAGGCGGTCGATGCAGGCGATGGGCTGACATCCGTGAACATGGGCCAGCCGATGACGGATTGGGCCGATATTCCGCTCGCCCATGCGATGGATACCCTGCACCTGCCCATCT
>NZ_JAGYJN010000070.1 GCF_018402035.1 Roseicyclus sp. | reverse complement strand
GCGCCGAAGAGATCGCTTATTGTGGCGTTGGGCGGCGTTTTGGGCGTGTTCCTTGGGTTTGGTGCCGCCATTGTATTCTCTATGCGGCGCGGCAAGCTCCATAGTGTTGGCGCGGTGGCTGGTGCCTTTGGCGGTGGTGACGCTGTGTTGGGGCGGCGCAAAGATATCGTTGCGGGCGCTGGGCGCATATTTTGGCAAGATGTCAGGGTCTCCTTTGGGGAATTTGATGGCGGCGCTATCGTCATGACAGGCTTTGCTGCCGATGAGGTTATTTTGCGTTCGGCCAATGGTCTGGCATCTGAGTTCGCACGCTCGGGCATACCCGTGTCGATCATTGACATGGGTGCGCGCGCTAATTCTGGCGCAACGGCGGGTGAAGTTGGTGGCGGCGTGTCAGTCATCGACAACGGAACCGGTATTCCGACATATCGCTGCGAGCCAAGTCAGATGGATGAAGTCATGGCAAAGCTCAGCAAAGATGACGGCGTTGTCATCATGCTTCCGCCATCGCCAGACAGCGACTTGCCATCGGTGAGGCAGGCCATAGCGTTGTCAAAAGGGCGCGTCTTCCTTGTCAACAGGGGCGAGATCACGCGCCATGATGTTGGACGCCTCCTTTTGGCTGAGAGGGGCGTCGGCGGGCGGCGCGTGTTGGCTGTTACCTAAGCCATTCCTGCCGCAGATCATTGGCGGCAGGATCTTCCACCGCGTCCTTCAAAGCTTCCAAACTCGACGGAGACTGATAGCTCAATCGCGCTTTGGGCGTTGTCGATGACCGAGCGGCGGCGGAGGATTTGGCTCTCAACAAGGATACACTCGCTCATGTAGTCGAGGTCGATGCCGACAACGCGCCGTTCTTCGCGGTCGAAGTTGTAGAAGAAATTGAGATCGCCGCCCCAGCCCATCTCGTGGCCGATCGTGAGATCCTGACTGTCGTACTCATTGTCATCAAGGCTGTAGTTTGCGGCAATGCCGGAACGCCAGTCCGATCCATTGTCGAAGGCGATGCCCAGTGATGCAAAGCTTGCATCGGTGGCCTCGGTGTCTCGCGTCACGCCCGAGCGCAGTGTGAGGGCATCATTGACGTCGATACGTGCACTCGCGGAAAGGAGGTTCGTTTTCGACGTCGTGCTCAAGACGGGATCGATACCAATCCTTGTGTAAGATGCGTTGATGCTCGCGTTTTCCCAGTTGTAGCCTGCCGATGCTCGGTCTGCGATGGGAAAGAAGTCGTCATTAAATGATCGACTGCCGCTGACAGAGAGGCCGCCCGAACTGTATCCCAAGTTGGCGGTGTATAGCCTGCCGCCGGCATAGTCGCCGGGATTGGTATTCCAAAAAAAGTCCTGCTCCACGCGGCCGCCGATCGACCATCCGCTGGTGAAATAGGCCATGTAGGTCGCACCAACATCTGTAAGTGCGATGTCGCGGTTCCTATCGAAACGGCGAAAGCGTCCCGTGCCGAAGCGGCCATTTGGATCGAAGGCGTCGATTGATCCATCGACGTCTGGAACGCGCATTGCATCACCATCGAAGGCGAGTTGGCGGATATA
>NZ_JAGYJN010000007.1 GCF_018402035.1 Roseicyclus sp. | reverse complement strand
GCGACTACGCGACCTTTAACGAAACCTACCAAGGCTTCTTTCCGCCCGACAGGCGCCCGGCGCGCACGACGGTGGGGGTGACGGCCTTGGCTGTTGATGCCTTGGTCGAGATCGATTGCATCGCACGCCGCCCGGATCAGCCGACATCATGATGCGCGCCGCCCAGATCGCGGGGCTTGTGGCCTTGCCACCCATTGCGGCCTTGGCCGAGGCTTGGCCGCGCGATCAGATCAGCGCGCCATCGGGTCAGGCGGTGATCTTGCATGAATGGCTGGACGAGCAAAACCCGTGGTCAGGCGAAAGCCAGATCGTCATCCGCCTTGTCGCACCGATGATTGGGGCCAGCGGGGTCGATGATGCAGCGCTCAAGACCGATATGGATTGGGCCTGTGAGCATTGGGGCAGACCTATTGCGAAAGCGGCCAATGCAACGGCGGATCAAATCGTGATCGAAATGATGGCCGCCCCCACGCCGCGTGGCACCCCCACGCCCGAGATCAACCGTTTCTATGAAACCTATCGCCTCGCCGGCGACGCCTGCATCTGGGAGCTATTTTGATGAGCGCACAAAATCTTGCGGCGCGACCTTCGGGTAACGACTGGAATGATGCAAGCCGGTCACAGAATGAATCGCTTTGTGGAAAACCCTGTGGAGAAAAGCGCGTAAGCGGTATCTTTGGTGCAGTTTACCTCCGGGTAGACGTACCTCTGGTCGTGGCCGGGCCTTTGCGTCCGGTCACCACCCAAAAATGTAGGAGAGTAAGATGTCGCGTTTCATTCAGGCGCTTCTCGCGTTGGGGCTGGTGGCCGGTGTCGCCGCCTGTGCAGCCCCCGCACCCGAGCAAGAAGAAATCATTTTCATCGAACCCGCACCGATCAGCCACGATCCGGTGTCGACCAAGTATCGTTGAAGCAACAATCTCCGGGCGGGGCCAACACTCCGCCCGGCACTTTGCCGCCACCCCGACATTTGGGGGTGCAGCATGATCAAGCATCGCGGCTTTCCCGGTCGGCTTCCCGGCACGGATTATCAATTCACGATCAGACGCGCGCACAAGGACGGGGCCACCCCGCTCATGCGGCGCGAACGCTACCCTGACCGACGCCCCGCTGATCGCCGCGCCGATTTGGCCTTTATGGAAGCACTTTGGCTGTGCTTTGGCGATCAACCCTTTGAGCGCGGCAATCTTGATGCGGGGCGGCTGAACTGGTTGTTCGAGCGTGAAGTCTTGCCTGCCGAAGACCCCTTTGACCCGGCAAGCTACGAGGCGCTCTTGGTGATCGACGAGAAACGCGCGCGCGCCGCATTCCCCGAGGCCTTCGACGGCAGCGGCTATTGGAAGACGGTATAGGCATGATCTTGCCGGGGGACATCATCGCTGGGCGGTTTGGCGCGCATGAGGCGGCAGCAAAAAGAATGCCCTCACCCAATGCCTTGGGATGTGTCAGGGTTTCGTTGTCAGCGTTGGCGCGCAAGGCCGCGACCGGCGATGGCGATGTGACGATTACCCCTTCCCCCTCGACACGGTCGGCCACTCTCTTTGGCCGACCGCTTTTTTCACAAACTTTACGGCCTTCGACAGCTTTCCCTATCGGGGTGACGAAATTCTGGTTATCTTTCGTGTCACGAGGCTTAACGAAAGGAGCAGACACAAAATGTGCGCAAAAACCAAGGCCCCCCTTCTCACCACGCTTGTCGCGACCGCTTTCGTCTTGGCGGGCTGCGTTACATCCGATCTTGAACGCGCGGCCATCGGCGGTGCGGCGGGCGGGGTCGGCGCAGCAGCACTTGATGGCAATATCGCCACAGGCATCGTCATTGGTGCAGCCGGTGGCGCGCTTTGCGACGATATCGGCATCTGCCGCTAAATCAGATCGCGCGGGTCGCATCAGCGGCCTGATCCATCTGTCAAAAATTCAGGGCCTCCGGTGCGTCACGCGCCCGGTGGCCCTTTTTGTTGACCACCAGAACGGGGGCCCAGCCCCGCTAGCAAGGGACGCCTGCCCATGTTCAAGAAGCTTTTGATCGCCAATCGGGGCGAGATCGCCTGCCGCGTCATCAAGACCGCCCGCAAGATGGGGATCGCCACGGTCGCCGTCTATTCGGATGCCGACCGCAACGCACTGCATGTGAAGATGGCCGATGAGGCGATCCATATCGGCCCTGCCCCCGCATCCGAAAGCTATATCGTGATCGACAAGATCATAGCGGCGATCAAGCAAAGCGGCGCCGAAGCTGTCCATCCGGGCTATGGGTTTTTGTCCGAGAACATGAAATTCGCCGAGGCGCTGGATAAGCTGGGCGTGGCGTTCGTCGGCCCACCGACCGGTGCGATCGAGGCGATGGGCGACAAGATCACCTCGAAAAAGATCGCAGCCGAAGCAGGTGTTTCGACCGTGCCGGGCTACATGGGCCTGATCGCGGATGCGGAGGAGGCGGTAAAGATCTCCAACGAGATCGGCTATCCGGTGATGATCAAGGCCAGCGCGGGCGGCGGTGGCAAGGGCATGCGCATCGCATGGAACGACACCGAGACGCGCGAGGGCTTTCAGGCCTCAAAGAACGAGGCGAAATCGAGCTTCGGGGATGATCGGATCTTTATCGAGAAATTCGTGACCCAGCCGCGCCATATCGAAATTCAGGTATTGGCCGATAGCCATGGCAACACGCTTTATCTGGGCGAGCGGGAATGTTCGATCCAGCGCCGCAACCAAAAGGTCATCGAAGAGGCGCCTTCGCCGTTCCTTGATGCCGAAACACGCCGCGCGATGGGCGAACAAGCCTGCGCGCTGGCGCGTGCGGTGGGCTATACCAGCGCGGGAACGGTGGAATTCATCGTGGACGGCGACCGCAATTTCTACTTCCTTGAGATGAACACCCGGCTTCAGGTGGAACACCCCGTCACCGAATTGATCACCGGTATCGATCTGGTCGAACAGATGATCCGCGTGGCCGCCGGTGAAAAGCTGCCCTTCACACAAGACGACATCAAGCTGACCGGCTGGGCGATGGAAAGCCGCCTTTACGCCGAAGACCCCTATCGCAACTTTCTGCCCTCAATCGGGCGGCTGACGCGCTATCGCCCACCCGCCGAGGTGCAGGCAGGCCCACTGAACAAGACCGGCAAGTGGCAAGGCGATGCGCCGACGGGCGAGACCGCCGTGCGCAACGACACGGGCGTGTTCGAGGGCGGCGAGATCTCGATGTTCTACGATCCGATGATCGCCAAGCTTTGCACATGGGCGCCTGACCGTTTGGGCGCGATCAAAGCGATGCGCGTGGCACTTGATGGCTTCGAAGTTGAGGGGATCGGTCATAACCTGCCCTTCCTCTCTGCCGTGATGGAGCATGACCGCTTTGTCAGCGGCAATATCACCACCGCCTTCATCGCCGAGGAATACCCCGAAGGCTTCACCGGTGCGCGTTTGGCCGATGACGCCGCCCAGCGCGTCGCCGCGGCGGCGGCTGCCATGCACCGCGTGGCCGAAATTCGGCGCACACGCGTGTCGGGGCGCATGGACAATCACGAGCGCCGCGTGGGCCATGATTGGGTTGTGACGCTGCAAGGGCAAGACTTCCCCGTCACCATTGCGGCCGATCATGACGGCGCAACGGTCAGCTTTGCCGATGGTCAAGCCATGCGCGTCACCTCGGATTGGACGCCGGGGGATCAGCTGGCGCGGCTGATGGTGGATGGCGCGCCCTTGGTGCTGAAGGTTGGCAAAATCCCCGGCGGCTTCCGCATCCGCACGCGCGGTGCCGATCTCAAGGTGCATGTACGCACCCCGCGTCAGGCCGAGCTTGCCCGGCTTATGCCCGAGAAACTCCCACCTGATACGTCGAAATTCCTGCTTTGCCCGATGCCGGGTCTGATCGTGAAGATCGATGTCGAGGTCGGTCAAGAGGTGCAGGAGGGCCAAGCGCTTTGCACCATCGAGGCGATGAAGATGGAGAATATCCTGCGCGCCGAGCGGCGCGGGGTCGTCGGGGCCATCACCTGCGCGCCCGGCGATAGCCTTGCCGTGGATCAAATCATCATCGAGTTCGCATAAGGCCGTGACAAACCCTGCGCCACATATCGACGAGGGGGTCGGGCATCACTGCCCGATCCGCACCTCTTCTTGGCGCAGCGCGAAATTGTCGATGCCGCGCACGATCTCGCGCACATCACGGGGGCTGGGGCGGCGCAGGCCGACGCGGCCGTCTTTTTGCACGATCACCAACGAAAAGCCGCGCGGGCGTAATGCCAGACGCAGCGCCGTTTCTTCCGAGGGGTCGGTGTCAACGATGATGACCACATCGCGCTCAGCCAATACATCGGGGCGGTCAGCCAACATCTGCAACTGTTCGCGCACGCGCGGATCAGCGGGGGAATCGGCGAATATGACCAAGGGCCGCGAGACCCAAAGAAACTCCTCCAGCGTGACATCGCGCGCCGCGCGCGGTGCCATCGGATCGACGACATCCCCCAGCTCTGAGGGCGTTTCTGTCTTGGTCTCGGCCTGGGCGGCGCCGGGCAAGGCAAGCAGCAGGGCCGCGATCAGCGTAAAAAGACTTGGTCGCATGTGTCCTCCGTTCCGGTTGGATATAGGCAGCACTTGCACAAATGCGAAGAGATTTCCGGCCAATGACCGAAGGGTCGCAGGTGCGCGCTTCACCCGATCTTCACGGATCTGCCCGCATGATCACGCTAAAGCACATCGCAGCGTGGTTGGAGATTGCGGCATGGAGATTTTGCTTCACCTTGGCGCGCATCGCACGGCCACCACGACGTTGCAGCACATGCTCGGCCAAAGCCATGTGGGCCTACAAGGCGCAGGATTTGGCTATTGGGGGCCAAAACGGCTGCGCGCGGGGCTTTTCGATGGGCTATATGGCAGCGATGATGCGTTCTTTCCGCGCAAAACAGGCCGCGCCCATGCGCGCATCAGCCTACAGGCCCGCCAAGCGGCTGAGCTTGGCACAGCGCTGCTTTTTGTCAGTGAAGAGAATATGCTTGGCACGATGCGCCGATTGCTGAGCCAGACCCGGCTTTACGACGGGGCCGGGGCGCGTGTTGCCCGTTTTGCGGAAGCTTTCGATGGCTACGGGGTCACGCTTGGCCTGTCGATCCGGTGCTATGATGCCTTTTGGACCTCGGTCATTGGGTGGCGCATGCGCCATGGCGGTGCGCTCCCCGATGCTGCGCTCTGCGCGCGGCTGATCACCCAGCCGCGCCGCTGGCGGCATGTGATCGCCGATCTGGCCCAAGCCATGCCCGGTATCGCCATCCGTGTCTGGACCCATGAGGCGATGGCAGGCAGGCCAGATCACTTGATCACGCAGCTCAGCGGCACGCGCGTTGGGATGCGCGGGCAAGATGCATGGTGCAACGCGACACCAACGGCGGCCCAACTGATCGCCACATGCCGCGACGCTGGATTGGATGGTGCTGCGGCGCTGCCCCAGCGGGCGGGGCGTTTCATGCCCTTCAACACCCATCAACGCGCAATCTTGCGCGCGCAGTATCAAGAAGACCTTGCATGGCTGGCCGCCGGTGCCGGGGGGCTTGCGACATATATTGATCGAGCGGGGGCAAAGACCCGACGCCTGACAGGACAAGGAAGAGGACGACCCGATGACCAAGACAATGGATGCCTGGCGCAAGCTGGCTGAAAAGGAACTGGCAGGGCGCAGCCCCGACAGCCTGACATGGGACACGCTCGAGGGGATCGCGGTCAAACCGCTTTACACTGCTGCCGATACCGAAGGTTTGGATCACCTGAACACCATGCCGGGGTTTGCCCCCTTCACCCGCGGGGTGAAGGCCACGATGTATGCAGGTCGGCCATGGACCATTCGCCAATATGCCGGTTTCTCAACCGCCGAGGCGAGCAATGCCTTTTACCGCAAGGCGCTGGCGGCGGGCCAACAGGGCGTTTCCGTCGCCTTCGATCTGGCCACCCACCGGGGCTATGACAGCGACCATCCCCGCGTCATCGGCGATGTCGGCAAAGCGGGCGTGGCGATTGACAGCGTCGAGGATATGAAAATCCTGTTCGACGGTATCCCGCTTGATCAGGTCAGCGTCTCGATGACGATGAACGGCGCAGTGATCCCCATCCTCGCCAATTTCATCGTGACGGGCGAGGAACAGGGCCACGACCGGGCCAAATTGTCCGGCACGATCCAGAACGACATCCTTAAGGAGTTCATGGTCCGCAACACCTATATCTACCCGCCCGAACCCTCGATGCGGATCATCTCGGATATCATCGCCTATACCTCGGACCATATGCCGAAGTTCAATTCGATCTCGATCTCTGGCTACCATATGCAAGAGGCGGGAGCGAATTTGGTGCAGGAATTGGCCTATACGCTGGCCGATGGGCGCGAATATGTGCGCGCCGCGATGGCCGCGGGCATGGATGTGGACAAATTCGCGGGGCGGCTCTCGTTCTTTTTCGCCATTGGTATGAATTTCTTCATGGAAATTGCCAAGCTGCGGGCCGCGCGCACGCTGTGGCACCGGGTGATGACGGAATTCGGCGCCAAGGATGAACGCTCCAAGATGCTGCGCACCCATTGCCAGACATCGGGCGTGTCCTTGCAAGAACAAGACCCCTACAACAACGTCATCCGCACCGCCTATGAGGCGATGAGCGCGGTTCTGGGCGGCACCCAAAGCCTTCACACCAATGCGCTGGATGAAGCCATCGCGCTGCCCACCGAATTCTCGGCCCGCATCGCGCGCAATACCCAATTGATCTTGCAAGAAGAAACCGGGGTGACAAAGGTCGTCGATCCGCTGGCAGGCTCTTACTACATCGAAAGCCTGACGGGTGAGCTGATCGAACAAGCATGGGCGCTGATGCAAGAGGTCGAGGAGATGGGCGGCATGACCAAGGCGGTCGCCACCGGCATGCCCAAGCTGCGCATCGAGGAATCGGCCGCCAAGCGGCAGGCGATGATCGACCGGGGCGAGGATGTGATCGTTGGCGTCAACAAGTACCGCAAGGAGACTGAAGACCCGATCGACATTCTGGAAATCGACAATGACGCCGTGCGCGAGGCGCAAGTTGTGCGGCTGGCTCGCATCCGCGCCACCCGCGATCAAGTCGCCTGCGATGCGGCTTTGGCCGAGGTTGAACGCCGCGCGGTCCAAGGTGGCAATCTGCTTGAAGCGGCAGTCGATGCTGCGCGGGCGCGGGCAAGCGTAGGAGAGATCAGCATGGCGATGGAAAAAGTGTTCGGCCGCCACCGGGCCGAGGTCAAGACGCTGGCCGGTGTCTATGGCGCGGCCTATGAGGGCGATATGGGCTTTGCCGCGATCCAGGCCGATGTCGAAGCCTTCGCCGAGGAGGAAGGCCGCCGCCCAAGGATGCTGGTGGTCAAAATGGGCCAAGACGGGCATGATCGGGGCGCCAAGGTGATCGCCACGGCCTTCGCCGATATCGGTTTCGACGTCGATGTCGGCCCCTTGTTCCAAACGCCCGAGGAAGCGGCGCAAGACGCCATCGACAATGATGTCCATGTGGTGGGCATCAGCTCGCAAGCCGCCGGTCACAAGACGCTGGCGCCCAAGTTGATCGCCGCCCTCGAGGCGGCCGGCGCAGGTGAAGTGATCGTGATCTGCGGGGGCGTGATCCCACAGCAAGATTACGCATTCCTTAAGGAAGCGGGCGTCAAAGCGATTTTCGGGCCGGGCACGAATATTCCCGATGCCGCGCGCGATATCTTGGCGCTGATCCGCGCGACACGCGCAGCCTGAGGGGGCACGAGAAACGCCAGTTTTTCGCGTGGGAAAACTGGAGTTTTCCCACCGGAAAACACGCGTTTTCCGCCACGCCCGTGTGCGCATCGCCTGCGCCCCCTTGCCCTGCGACCGCCGTCATCGCATCTAAAGCGTATTGCGGTGAATGCGCTAGCACGCGACATGCTCTCATGCCGCAACAAAGGAGGCGTCATGGCCCTGCCCGTTCGCAAGCAATTGACCTATTGGGGCATCGCATCGGCGGTGTTTTTGGTGCTGCTTTGGGCCTTGGGCGATGTAATCTTGCCCTTCATCATGGGCAGTGCCATCGCCTATTTCCTCGACCCCGTTGCGGACCGTCTGGAAAAAATGGGGCTGAGCCGTGTCTTGGCGACCGTCGTCATCTTCGTCTTCTTGCTGGGCGTGGTGATCTTGTCACTTCTGGTGATCATCCCGCTTTTGATCCAACAGACCAATGACTTGATCCAATCGGCCCCTGAGCTGTTCAATCAGCTACGCGCATGGCTTACCGAACGGTTTCCGCATGTGATGGACGAGGGCTCGCCCCTGCGCCAATCGCTGATCGCCGTGGGTGAGACGATCCAATCGCGCGGGGGTGAGTTGTTGCAGCAAGTGCTCAGCTCAGCGGCGGGTGTGGTCAATGTGCTGGTGTTCTTGGTCGTTGTGCCTGTGGTCGCCTTCTACATGCTGCTTGATTGGGACAGGTTAGTGGCAAACATCGACGCGCTGCTGCCGCGCGACCATGCCGACACAATCCGCGATTTGGCCGGACAGATCGACCGCACATTGGCAAGTTTCATTCGTGGCCAAGGCACGGTTTGCCTGATCCTTGGCACCTTTTACGCAGTGGCCTTGATGATCGTCGGGCTGCAGTTTGGGCTCGTGGTGGGGCTGATTGCGGGTCTTTTGACCTTTATCCCTTATGTCGGCGCTTTGGTCGGCGGCGTCTTGTCGGTGGGGCTGGCGCTGTTTCAGTTCTGGGGCGAGTGGTGGTCGATCTTGGCCGTGGTCGTGATCTTTCAGCTGGGCCAGATGGTCGAGGGCAATATCTTGACGCCCAAGCTGGTCGGAAGTTCGGTTGGCCTTCACCCCGTATGGTTGATCTTTGCGTTATCGGCATTTGGCACGGTTTTCGGCTTCGTTGGCCTGCTTGTCGCGGTGCCCATTGCGGCGGCCATCGGGGTTTTGGTGCGCTTTGCGATCAATCAATACCGGGCGGGATTGCTTTATCGCGGGTATTCCAACGGTCCCAAAGATGACACCGGGTCGCCGTGATGGCCCGCCAATTGGTCTTGGACCTTCCCTTTCGCGCGGCGATGGGGCGTAGCGATTTCTTCGTCTCCGATGCCAATGCTGCGGCCGTCGCAGGGGTTGAGGCATGGCGCGATTGGCCCTTGTCCAAGATGGTTTTGGTGGGTCCGGCGGGGTCAGGCAAAACCCATCTGACGCATGTGTTTTGCGACCAATCGGGCGCGCGGCTGATCGCGGCGCGCGATATCGGGGCATTCAACCCCACCGATCTGGCCGAGACGCAAGCCATCGCGATCGAGGATGCCGACCAAATCGCGGGCGCGCATGCGGCGCAAGAGGCGCTGTTTCACCTCCACAATGCCTGCGCACATCGCAATGTCGCCTTGCTGGTCACGGCCCGAAGCGCGCCCGCGCGCTGGGGGTTAAGCTTGCCCGATCTCGACAGCCGAATGCAGCAGGCGGGCCAGTTGACCCTTGCGGCCCCCGATGACCAACTCATCGCGGCGGTGCTGGTCAAGCTTGCCGCCGATCGCCAAATGGCGCTAACGCCCGCGCTGTTGGGCTACATCTTGCCGCGCATCGAGCGATCTTTGGCGCAAGCGCGCGACTTCATCGCCCGCCTCGATGCCGAAGCGCTAGCCGACAAGCAAAGGCCGGGGCTGAAACATGTGCGTGCGATCTTGGCGCGTGATGAGGGGTAATTCGCCCCCCTCGACGCCGCGCGAAAGGCAACGCAAAATAGCGCACTGCGTCATGCAATTGTCACGAACCACAATTAGGCCACAGCTATGAGCTTTGCCGATTTCCTCTCCGCCCCCCTGCCTGAGCCGGTCGCCCTTCCAGAGGCGCAGATCACCGGCCCGCAACGTTTTTTCAATCGCGAGCTGTCATGGCTGGCGTTCAATTGGCGCGTGCTGGAAGAGGCGATGAACCCGCGTGTGCCGCTGCTTGAACGCGTGCGGTTTGCCTCGATCTCGGCGGGCAATCTTGACGAGTTCTACACCGTGCGCGTGGCGGGCCTGCGCGGTCTGGCGCAAGAGGGCAATCTGACCCCTGCGGCGGACGGGCGCACGCCTGCGATGCAGCTGAAACTGATCAATGCCGATGCGCGCCGCTTGATGCAGCATCAGCAAGCCGCGTGGAACGCGCTCAAATCCGAGATGGAGGCCGAGGGCCTCAGCGTGGTGACGGCCAGCAAGCTTACCGCGCAGGACAAATCAGCCTTGGCCGAGATTTTCATGGGCCGCGTCTTTCCGGTTCTGTCGCCCTTGGCCATCGACCCGGCGCATCCCTTTCCCTTCATCCCCAACGAAGGCATCGCGCTTGCGTTGCAATTGACGCGCGACCGCGATGGTCGGCAATTGCAGGCCTTGTTGCCCATTCCCGGCCAGATTGATCGCTTCATCTCCTTGCCTGCCGCCGAGGGCAAAGCGCGTTTCTTGCCGCTTGAAGAGCTGTTGCGCCTGCATATCGGCGCGCTGTTCCCCGGCTATACGCTTAGCGGCTCATGCCTTTTCCGCGTTCTGCGCGACAGCGATCTGGAACTTGAGGAAGAGGCCGAAGATCTGGTGCGCGAGTTTGAAACCGCCCTTAAGCGCCGCCGCCGCGGCGAGGTGGTGCGCCTCCAGATCAGTGCAGGCGCGCCCGAAGACCTGAAGGCCGAGATCATTGATCAACTGCATGTCAGCCCCGAAGAGGTGGTTGAGGTGCGCGGTATGATCGGCCTTGTGCGCCTCAAGGAATTGGTGATCGACAGCCGCCCCGACCTGCTATGGCCCAGCTTCAGTCCCCGTGTGCCGGAACGCGTGCAAGATCATGACGGCGACATGTTTGCCGCGATCCGGCAAAAGGACATGCTGCTTCACCACCCGTATGAAACCTTCGACATGGTGATCCGCTTCTTGAGCCAAGCTGCGCGCGACCCCAATGTCGTGGCCATCAAGCAAACGCTTTACCGCACCTCCTACGAATCCCCCATCGTCGATGCGCTGTGCGAGGCGGCTGAGAACGGCAAATCCGTGACTGCGCTGGTCGAACTCAAGGCTCGTTTTGATGAGGCCGCGAATATCCGCCAATCGCGCAAGCTTGAACGCGCAGGCGCGCATGTGATCTATGGATTCATCAACTACAAAACCCATGCCAAGATCAGCACCGTGGTCCGCCGCGAAGGTGATCGGCTGGTGACCTATACCCATTTCGGCACCGGCAATTACCACCCGATCACAGCGCGCATCTATACCGATCTATCACTGTTTACCTGTGACGACGCGCTCGGGCGCGACGCGACCAAAGTGTTCAACTATGTCGGTGGCTACGCCGAGCCCGAGGGTCTAGAGAACCTGCGCATCGCGCCCCTGAGCCTGAAATCCACGATCCTCGACAGCATCGCGACCGAGATCGAACATGCCAAGGCCGGGCGGCCTGCGATGATCTGGGTCAAGCTCAACAGCTTGATCGAACCTGATGTGATCGACGCGCTTTATGCCGCCTCCGGTGCGGGGGTAAAGATCGATCTGGTGATCCGTGGCATCTGTGGGCTGCGCCCCGGTGTGAAAGGCTTGAGCGAGAATATCCGCGTCAAATCCATCGTCGGGCGGTTCTTGGAACATTCCCGGATCATGTGTTTCGGCGATGGCCATGGGCTACCTTCGAAAAAGGCGCGGGTCTATATCTCGTCCGCCGACTGGATGGGCCGCAACCTGAGCCGCCGGGTCGAAACGCTGGTCGAATGCCGTAACCCTACGGTCAAGGCCCAGATCGTCAGCCAGATCATGGCCGCCAATCTGGCCGATGTGGCGCAATCTTGGGTGTTGCAGCCCGATGGCAGCTTTGTCCGCCCCAACCTGTCTGAGACAGCCAACCCATTCTCTTGCCACCGCTTTTTCATGGAGAACCCCTCGCTTTCCGGGCGGGGTTCGGCGGGGGCCAAGGATGTGCCAGAGTTGACGCATAGTCACGACTGACCCGCGACACCCCTGCAATTGACGGGCGACCCCCGTCCGTTGCATCACTCGTACCCATGAGCGGACGGCAAATGCGCGCAGAAGAGGCCGAAATTCACCCCGAATGGGGGCCCTTTGGTGTGCCGCTTTTCGATGGCCCCGAGGCGCAATCACTGGCGCGCGTCGGCGTGATCGATATCGGGTCGAACTCGGTGCGGATGGTGATCTTCGACGGTGCCGCGCGCAGCCCTGCGTATTTCTTCAATGAAAAGATCCTTTGCGGGCTTGGAATGGGGTTTTCTGAGACCGGCCGCCTCAACCCCGAGGGGAAGGAACGCGCGCTGGCCGCACTGCGCCGCTTTGCGCGTCTGGCCGAGGCTGCCGAGGTCTCACCGCTATTGGCGGTGGCGACAGCGGCAGTGCGCGATGCGCAAGATGGCTTGGCCTTTCGCGAACAGGTCAGGGCGGAAACAGGGCTTGCGATTCGTGTCATCGATGGCGCCGAGGAGGCGCGGCTTTCCGCCCAAGGCGTACTTTTGGGATGGCCGGGCGCGGCTGGGTTGATTTGCGATATCGGCGGCTCGTCGATGGAATTGGCCGAGTTAAAGGGCTCGGGCAAGGTTGGCCACCGCGCTACCTCGGATCTTGGGCCGCTCAAGCTTTTGGGCATGAAGGTCGATAAAAAAGCGCTGCGCGCCCATATCAAGGCCGAGGTCGCGACCCTTGCCACGGGCTTTCCAGTAGGCACCGAACGGCTGTTTTTGGTCGGCGGCTCATGGCGGGCGATCGCGCGCATCGATATGGAGCGGCGCGGCTATCCACTGAAAGTGCTGCATGAATACCGCATGACACCGCGCGGCATCCTTGAGACGCTGAAATATATCGCAGAAACCGACATCAACGAATTGCGCGCCCGCACAGGCACCAGCGCCGAGCGGATGCGCCTTGTGCCGATGGCGGCCGAAGTGCTGCGCGCACTGGTCAGAAAGCTACAACCGCGCGAGATTGCGGTCTCCTCCTACGGGCTGCGCGAGGGGCTGCTTTACGAACAGATGTCCGAGGCGCTCAAGGCGCGCGACCCGCTGATCGAAGCGGCCCGCCATTCCGAGGCGCAGCTGTCGCGCATGCCCGGTTTTGGTCGCAAGCTCTATCATTTCGTCGAGCCGCTTTTCCCACGCGCCAAGCATGACAAAAAGCGCCTGATCCGCGCGGCCTGTTTGCTGCATGACGTCAGTTGGCGTGCCCATCCCGATTACCGGGCCGAGGTGTGTTTCGACAACGCCACCCGCGCAAATCTGGGCGGCATGACCCATGCAGAGCGCGTCTATCTGGGCCTTGCGCTTTTGCATCGGTACAAATCCAGCCGCGTAGGCACAGGGTTTAACGCCGAATTGCTAGCACTTTTGCCCGAAGACCAGGTGCGCGAGGCCGAGATCCTTGGCCGGGCCATGCGCTTTGGGGCGATGTTCGCGGTGGCTAACTTGGCCGATCATGGCGCGATGAGCTTTCGGCCCAAGCGGCGCGAATTGATCTTGGAACTGCACACGGATGCCGCCCGCGATCTGTTTGGCGAAGTGGCCTTGGCCCGCTTCAACGCATTGGCCGCCGCGATGGAGGTCGCACCCATCATCGCCAAGACGCGCTGACACGGACCAGCGCGCTTGTGAGGCGATTTTCTTTGGCGTATGCCTCGCCCGTCAACATTCGCCAGAAAGATCACGCCCATGCGCCTTAGCCGTTATTTCCTGCCCGTGCTCAAGGAAACCCCGTCCGAGGCACAAATCGTCAGCCATCGGCTGATGCTGCGTGCGGGGCTGATCAAGCAGGCCAGCGCAGGTATCTATTCTTGGCTGCCCTTGGGCTACAAGGTCTTGAAAAAGATCGAGGATATCGTTCACCAAGAACAGGCGAAGGCAGGCCATCTGCCGATGCTGATGCCCACGATCCAATCCGCCGATCTGTGGCGCGAAAGCGGGCGCTATGACGCCTACGGTGCCGAGATGCTGCGCATCACCGACCGGCATGAGCGCGACATGCTGTTCACCCCCACCGCCGAGGAATTGATCACCGACATCTTCCGCGCGCATGTGACCAGCTACAAGGATTTGCCGCTGACGATGTATCAGATCCAGTGGAAATTCCGCGACGAGATCCGCCCGCGTTTTGGCGTGATGCGGGGCCGCGAATTCTACATGAAAGACGGCTATAACTTTGATTTGACGAAAGAAGATGCGCTGCACGCCTATAACCGCCATCTGGTCAGCTACCTGCGGACCTATGAGCGGATGGGGCTTCAGGCGATCCCGATGCGCGCTGATAGCGGGCCGATTGGCGGCGATGATACGCATGAGTTTTTGGTGCTCGCCGAAACGGGCGAGAGCGAGGTGTTTTACGACAGCGAGATCACCGATCTGCGCTTTGGGGATCGGGCGATCGACTATGATGATCGGGCGCAGTGCCAGTCTGTCCTAGAAGAGTTTACATCCCGTTACGCGCGCACCGACGAGACCCATGACGCCGCTGTTTTCGCGCAAATTCCCGTGGAACGTCAACGCGTTGCGCGCGGGATCGAGGTGGGGCAGATCTTTTATTTCGGGACGAAATACTCCGAAGCGATGGGCGCGCTGGTCGATGATGGTCAGGGGGGCCGCGTGCCGGTGCATATGGGCAGCCACGGGATCGGCGTGAGCCGTCTGGTGGGCGCGATCATCGAGGCGTCGCATGATGACAATGGCATCATCTGGCCCGAGGGTGTGACCCCTTTCCATGTGGGGATCGTGAACCTCAAGCAAGGGGATGCAAGCTGCGACGCGGCCTGTAACGATCTTTATAAAGCCTTCGTTTCCAACGGCTTGGAGCCGCTTTACGACGACCGCACGGAACGTGCCGGGGCAAAATTTGCAACGATGGATCTGATCGGCCTGCCCTGGCGGATCACGGTCGGCCCGCGCGGGTTGGCGGGCGACACGGTCGAGCTGACCTGCCGCCGCACGGGCGAAAGCGAGGAGCTGTCGCTTGCGGCCGTGGTGGCGCGGGTGGTGGAGATTTACGCGCCGCACATGGGGGCGTGAACGCGTAGGGTTCCTGTCGTGATCTTGTAGCTACACGCAGCATAGAGACGATTTTAACCAATTCATCGGAAACTGCCCCCGTTCGCATGAAACGGGGGGCAGATGACCAACACAGAGAAACCGCTCGGCAGGCGCCAGCGGGAGCACCACTACTATATGGTCGAGGCGCTCCGACGCTTTGAATGGGACATGCACCAGCGCATCTGGCTGGATCAACGCATCCCGCAAGACTGGCACGAGATCGCCACGCGACGCGACAGCGCGAAGGAACGGCTGACGATCCGGGTGGATCAAGATGTGGTGCGCTGGTTCCGCTCGATGGGGCCGGGCTATCAGCCGCGCATGAACGATGTGCTGCGCGCCTTCATGCATGCCAAGCTTGCGGGGCTGTTGCGCGGGGAAGAGACGATCGAGCCGTTTCGGGAGAACTGGCAGGCGAGCCAACCGATGCCAGATTGGGGGGATATGGAGAAGCGGCGGGGGTGAGGAAACTCTTGGGGGAATGAGGAGCCCAAGTTAGACTGGTGGGGTTACGAGTAGACGATAGAATTTGGAGTTTTCAAGGATGGCAAGGATCACTGTCAGACTACCGCAGTCGTTGAAAACGGCGGCAGAGGACTTTGCCGAGAAGGACGGCGTGTCGCTCAACCAGTTCATCGCGCTGGCGCTGGCCGAAAAGGTCGGCACCATGGGCGCGGCGGACTTCTTCGCCAAGCGCGCGGAAGGCGCTGACGCGGAGCGGGCGGTGCGGTTTCTGGAGGCGCGGCCGGGGGTGCCGGGCTGAAGCCCGGCCTACGGTAAGTGGTGGGTTTCACCCACCCTACGGGGCTGCGCGCGTGGTGGGTTGCACCCACCCTACCCCTGCAACGACCTGACCCCCAACTCCCCTTCGCGGCTGGCGCGCATGGCTTGTGCGGCGGCGTGGCTGGCGGCGAGCGTGGTGAAATAGGGGATCTTGTCGGCCAGTGTGACCGCGCGCATGGAGCGTGAGTCTTCGACCGCTTGCGCGCCTTCGGTGGTGTTGAGCACCAGTTGCACGCCGCCATCCTTGATGATGTCGACGATGGAGCGGCCGCCCTCATAGGCTTTGTTCACCACGGCCGATGGGATGGCATGCGTCTTGAGGAAGGCCGCCGTGCCACTGGTGGCTAGCAGGTCGAAGCCAAGGGCGATGAGGATCTGGGCAGTCTCGACCAGAACCGGGCCTTTGTCGTCATCCTTGATCGAGACAAAGACCGTGCCTGCATCGGGCAGGACGGTGCCAGCCCCAAGCTGGGCCTTGAGGAAGGCGCGGGGGAAGGTGCGGTCCCAGCCCATGACTTCGCCGGTCGAGCGCATCTCGGGGCCGAGGAGCGTATCGACACCGGGGAAGCGGCCGAAGGGTAGCACGGCCTCTTTCACCGAGAACCACGGCGTGCGGTAGGAGGCGAGTGTCATCGGATCGCCCATCGGGATGACGGTTTGATCATCGACGGGTTTGTGCGGTGCAGCCTGCGGGAAGGCCGAAAGTTTCTCGCCCGCCATGAGGCGTGCAGCGATGGAGGCGATGGCGCTGTCGGTGGCTTTGGCCACGAAGGGGACGGTGCGAGACGCGCGGGGGTTCACCTCGATCAGGTAGATATCATCGCCCTTGACCGCGAATTGGACATTCATCAGGCCCACGACGTTAAGCGCATGGGCCAGCGCCTTGGTCTGTGCGATGATGCGGGTCTGGATCTCGTCGCTGAGCGTATGGGGGGGCAGCGAACAGGCGCTGTCGCCGGAATGAACGCCCGCCTCTTCGATATGCTGCATGATGCCCGCGACATGCACATCGGTGCCGTCGCAGAGCGCGTCGACATCGACTTCGGTGGCGCCTGACAGGTAACGGTCGAGCAGCACGGGGCTATCGCCGGAAACCACCACGGCCTCGCGGATGTAGCGGTCAAGCTGGGCGGTGTCGCGCACGATTTCCATCGCGCGGCCACCCAAGACATAGGAGGGGCGGATCACCAGCGGGTAGCCCAGTTTCTCGGCGGCGGCCTTGGCTTGGGCGTCGGTGGTGGCGATGGCGTTTTCGGGCTGTTTCAGGCCCAGACGCTGGACGAGTTGCTGGAAGCGCTCGCGGTCTTCAGCCAGGTCGATGGCGTCGGGCGTGGTGCCGAGGATGGGGATGCCCGCGTCATGCAGCGCGTTGGCGAGTTTCAGCGGCGTCTGGCCGCCGAACTGGACGATCACGCCGTGGAGCGTGCCGCGGGACTGTTCGACCCGCATGATCTCCATCACATGCTCAAAGGTCAGCGGCTCGAAATAGAGGCGGTCGGAGGTGTCGTAATCGGTGCTGACCGTCTCGGGGTTGCAATTGATCATGATGGTTTCATAGCCCACATCGCTGAGCGCGTAGCAGGCGTGGACGCAGCAATAATCGAACTCGATCCCCTGACCGATGCGGTTGGGGCCGCCGCCCAAGATGACCACTTTCTTGCGGTCCGAGGGGCGGGCTTCGCATTCCGGCTCGCCCATGGTGGGGTGTTCATAGGTGGAATACATATAGGGGGTCTGCGCCTCGAACTCGGCGGCGCAGGTATCGATACGTTTGAACTGGGCGGTGACGCCAAGGTTGAGGCGCGCGCGGCGGATGTTGCTTTCATCGCGGCCCGTGAGCTTGGCAAGGCGGGCATCGGTGAAGCCCATCATCTTGAGGTGGCGCAGCCCCTCTTCGGTCACGGGCAGGCCGTCGCGGCGGACGGCGGCCTCGGCCTCGATGATCTCGCGGATGCGGGCGAGGAACCACGGGTCGAATTTCGTGACGGTGTGGATCGCCTCGTCGGACAGGCCGTGGCGCATGGCTTGGGCGATGATGCGGATGCGGTCGGGGGTTTGCTTGGATAGCGCTTTGATGATTGCCGCCTCTTGCGGCGCGCCGGGAATGTCGATCTCGTCAAAGCCGGTCAGCCCAGTTTCCAACGAGGCCAGCGCCTTTTGCATCGATTCGTGGAAGGTGCGGCCGATGGCCATCGCCTCGCCCACGGATTTCATCGCGGTGGTCAGCGTGGGTTCAGAACCGGGGAATTTCTCGAAGGCAAAGCGCGGGATCTTGGTGACGACATAATCGATGGTCGGCTCGAAGGAAGCGGGCGTGACCTTGGTGATGTCGTTGTCGAGCTCATCAAGCGTGTAGCCCACGGCAAGTTTCGCGGCGATCTTGGCAATCGGGAAGCCCGTGGCCTTGGAGGCCAGCGCCGAGGAGCGTGAGACGCGGGGGTTCATCTCGATCACGACCATGCGGCCATCGGCGGGGTTCACGGCCCATTGCACGTTCGATCCGCCGGTTTCCACCCCGATCTCGCGCAGCACGGCGATGGAGCCGTTGCGCATGATCTGGTATTCCTTGTCGGTCAGCGTCAGCGCGGGGGCGACGGTAATGCTGTCGCCTGTGTGCACGCCCATCGGATCGACGTTTTCGATAGAACACACGATGATGGCGTTGTCGGCTTTGTCGCGGACCACCTCCATCTCGAATTCTTTCCAGCCCAAGAGGCTTTCATCGACGAGGATTTGGGCGACAGGCGAGGCTTCCATCCCCGTGCGGCAGTAGAATTCATACTCCTCGCGGTTATAGGCCACGCCGCCGCCGGTGCCGCCAAGGGTAAAGGCAGGGCGGATGATCGCGGGCAGGCCCACATATTCGATGGCGTCGATGGCGTGTTGCAGCCCCGCCTTGATGTCGAATTTGCCATTGGGCAGCTTGGGCGCGGTGATGATCGTGGCCTTGGGGTTTTCCAGCCCGATGCGGTCCATCGCCTCGCGGAAGAGTTTGCGATCCTCGGCCATTTCGATGGCGTGGCGCTTGGCGCCGATCATCTCGACCCCGAATTTCGCCAAGACGCCCATTTCCTCAAGCGCGAGCGAGGTATTGAGGCCGGTCTGTCCGCCCATCGTGGGCAAAAGCGCATCGGGGCGCTCTTTCTCGATGATGCGCGCGACGACTTCGGGGGTGATGGGTTCGATATAGGTGGCATCGGCCAGCCCCGGATCGGTCATGATCGTGGCGGGGTTGGAGTTCACCAAGATGACCCTGTAGCCCTCTTCGCGCAGTGCCTTGCAGGCTTGCGCGCCGGAATAGTCGAACTCGCAGGCCTGACCGATGACGATTGGCCCCGCGCCGATGATCATGATCGAGCGGATATCGGTTCTTTTCGGCATGGGATCCCCCGGCAGACGATGCGCAAATTGGCGGTGTTATAGACAGGGACAGCCGGGGCGCAAGGTGCGAATGCGGGGGTGGGCGCAAGCTGCGCCTGAAGGCAGCACCCTACTCGGCGGCGCGCAGTGCCTCAGGGGCTTTGGCGGGATAGAGATAATCGCGCGTCAGCGGCACCGCATCTTGGTGGCGGGCCAGTTGGAACTGGTACACGCATTGGCGGTTATGGCGAAAGCTGTGTTCGCTGGCCTTGAGGTAGAAACGCCACATGCGGCAAAAGCGGTCGTCATAAAGCGCGCGGGCGCTGTCCGCGTTCGCGGTAAAGCGGTCGTGCCAATGGCGCAGCGTATCGGCGTAATGCAACCGCCACACCTCGAGATCGGTGGGGTAAAGCTTTGCGGCCTCGACCGCCGCAGCCATTTCCGACAGGGCCGGCACATAGCCGCCGGGAAAAATATATTTGGTGATCCAAGGGCTGGTGGCACCGGGCGGGGAGGCGCGGCCAATGGTGTGGATCAGCGCGATACCATCGGGTTTGAGGCGGTCGCGGATCTGGTTGAAATATTCGGTGTAGTGCGGCGCGCCCACATGTTCGAACATGCCGATGGAGACGATCCGGTCAAATTGCCCCCGGATGGCGCGGTAATCGGCAAGCGCAAAGCGGACGCGGTCAGATAGGCCCGCACGCGCGGCGCGTTCGGTGGCGATCTTGTGTTGTTCGACCGAGAGCGTGACCCCCAAGACCTTGACCCCGTAGTCTTGCGCCAATGTCAGCGCCATGCCGCCCCAGCCGCAGCCGATCTCGAACACCTCCATCCCCGGCGAAAGACAGAGTTTCGCCGCGATATGATGTTTCTTGGCCGCTTGCGCCTGTTCCAGCGTCATGCCGGGATCGCGGAAATAGGCGCAGGAATATTGGCGGTCGGCATCAAGGAAGAGATCGTAAAGCGTGCCCGAGAGGTCATAGTGATGGGCGACATTCGCGCGTGACCTGTGGGCCGGATTGGCCTGATCGAGCCAGCGACGCCATCTGCGCAGGCGGAGGTCAAGCGCGCGCAGCCCCACGGGCGGATGGGCGGCATTTTGGATGAGCAGGGTGAAAAACCCGTCCAGATCATCGCCCGCGATTGTGAGGGTGCCGTCCATATACCCCTCGCCCAGCGCAAGCTCAGGCGAGAAGACCAAGCGGCGCGGCAAGGCGGGATCGGTCAGGGTGATATGCGCCTGCGGCCCCTGCCCCGGCCCATAGCGGCGCGTGATGCCGCCCGGACCTGTCAGCGTAAGCTGGCCCGTGACGATGAAGCGGTCCAGCATCCGGTCGAGAACCATATCCCACATGACGCGATATCCTTTGCGGTGATGGCTTGCCGAGAGCTGCGCCGGATGGTGCCGTCGGCATCGCCGGTTGATCAAAGGATAGGGCGCGCATGGCAGGCCAGCCTTGATCACGATCAAGGGCAAGGGCGGCGGAAAACCGAGGGTTTTCCGCGTGGGAAATCTCGAGATTTCCCGTGCGTTACAGCGGCCAGATCAGCGGGATGGTGAGACAGACCACCACGCCAAGGCTGAGGTTGAGGGGAATACCGATGCGCATGAAATCGGTGAAGCGATACCCCCCCGGCCCATAGACCAGCATATTGGTCTGATAGCCGATGGGGGTGGCAAAACAGGCCGAGGCCGCGATCATCACCGCCACGACCAGCGGGCGCGGATCGACGCCCATGGTTTGGCCAAGCGCGATGGCGATGGGGGCCATGATGACCGCGATGGCGTTGTTCGAGACAATCTCGGTCAGGATCGTGGTCATGTAATAGACCGCCCAGACCAGCACCCATGGTGGCAGATCGACCAAGGCGGGCGCGATGCGACCGACGATCAGTTCGATCCCGCCTGTGTGATCGAGTGCAGCACCCACGGCCAGCATGGCAAAGATCAGCGCCAAAAGCCGCCCTTCGACAAAAGAGAACGCCTCCTCCGCGTCGATGCAGCCGGTCAGCAGCACAACCGCCACCGCGACCACGGCCAGCGCAAGGATTGGGGCGATGTTGAAGGCCGCAAGGATCACGATCCCCGCCATGGCCGCGATGGCGATGGGGGCCTTGCCCCGGCGATAGGCGCGCTCGGAGGGTTTGGAGACATCGACAAGGTCCATATCGGCGGCGAAACGCTGGATATCCTCGGGCGCGCCTTCGATGAGCAGCGTGTCGCCCACGCGCACGACCAATTCGTCGATTTGGATGCCGATATTTTGGTTTCGGCGATGCACGGCCAAAGGATAGACGCCGTAGCGGCGGCGCAGGCGCAGGCTGCCCAAGCTGCGGCCCACCATGCGCGCGCCGGGCGTGATCAGCACCTCGACCGTGGTAGTGGAGACGGAGCTGAGCTTGTCGACGGTGCGCAGTTCCTTGGAAGCTTGCAGCCCCAAAACCTCGGCCATGTCGGTGCGCAGAACGATCCGGTCACCGGGCTGCAGCACGACCCCCGACATATCGCGCCTGAGCGAGGCATCGCCGCGCAGCACATCGACAAGCCGCACACCGTCACGGGCGAAAAGATCGACTTCGTTCACATTCTGGCCAATGAGTGCCGAGCCTTCGGGCACGGCCACTTCGGTGAAGAATTTGGGCTTGGCCCGTGGGCCACCCAAAAGGGCGGCCATCGAACTGCGCTCGGGCAGGAGGTGGCGGCCAAAGACCAGCAGGTAGATGAGCCCCCATGCCACGACGACAAGGCCGATGGGGGTGATCTCGAAAATGGTGAAGGGGGCCAACCCCTCGGCGCGCGCCACGCCGTCGACCAGCAGGTTGGTGGAGGTGCCGATCAGGGTCAGCGTGCCGCCCATGATCGCGGCGTAACTCAGCGGGATCAACAGCTTGGAGGGGGCGGTGCCAAGGATGCGGGAGATCTGCACGAAGATGGGCAGCATGATCACCACGATGGGTGTGTTGTTCATGAAGGCCGAGGCCAGCGCCACGAAAGCCAAGAGCGTGGCCACCGCCACCGCCGGGTGAGAGACGGCCTTGGCCTCGGCGAATTTGGTCAGCCGGTCAAGCGAGCCTGTGCGCACCAGCGCGCCCATGACGATGAACATGGCGGCGATTGTCCATGGCGCAGGGTTCGACAAGACAGCGGTCGCGCGATCAAAGGGCAAAAGGCCAAAGATCAACAACGCCGCGACACCGCCGATGGCCACCACCTCGGTCGGCCAGCGTTCGCGCAAGAACAGCGCGAACATGGTCAGCATGATCGCGATGGCCGCCAAGCCTTGGCCGGTCTCGGAGAGGGAGAGGTCGATCATACTGGTCCCTTTGCGCAACGCCTACGCGACCAACTCTAGCGATGCGGCAGCGCAGCACAAGCGGGCGCGCGATGCATCTTATGGCAAGGCGACCACCTCGGGCGGTTTGCGCGGCTGCACCAGCGCAAGCCCGGCCAGCATCAAGACAACGGCAGCCCAGACCCAAGGGGAATAGGTCTCGGCCAAGATCAGCTTGGCCCAGAAAATGCCAAAACCCGTCACGAGATAAGAGACTTGCGCCGCAAAGACCGATCCGGCGCGGGTGACGAGCCAGACATAAAGCGTATAGGAAATGGCATGGGCCAGCGATGAGCCGATGATCGCAAATTCGGGCAAGCCAAGCGGTGCTGTGGGGATGATGAACTGGCCCGTCATCATCGCAAGCGGCGCGGCCAAGACCATTCCCACCAGCGAGGCACCAAGCAAGACCTGCACCGCATCTAGCCCCTCGGTGCCGTAGCGGGCGACGAAATTCCCCTCGACCGCGTAAAACAGGGGTGCCACCAGCGCCAAGGGCAGCCACCAAACCATGGCGCGATCAGGCAGCCCCCCCTGCGGTGCGGCGATCAAGATGATCGCGGCAAGCCCCAGACCCAAGCCCACGAAACGCAGCGCCGAAAAGCGATCAAGCCCCAAGGCCAGCGCTACGGGAAAGGCCAGCATCGGGATTAGCGACAAGACAATCGACATGATCCCCGAGGGCAGGTGAAAGGCCGCCGTATAGCTTGCCGCATTGGGCAAAAGCGTGCCGATCAGCGCGATGATCGTGCAAAACACCCATTGCGCCGGGCGGCGCGGCAAGGTGCCGCCACGCGCGGCATTGAGCGCACCCAAAAGCGCCGCGCCGATGGCGAATTGCCAAAAGATGATGCCGAAATGGCGATAACCTGCGGTCACGGCGATCTTGGCCAAGGGTTGGGTGATGCCCCAAGCCGCGCCGCAAAAGATCAAGATCGCGATGTATAAAAGCCAATCACGGCGCATCGGGCGGGCCTGCGTGCAACAGTCGGCCACCCAGCCTGATGGGGTGCAGGGCGGTGGCCACGCCGCTGCGGTCATCGGTTTCGATCATCAGCCCAGACAGCGTCGCCTCGCCCGATGCGGGGGTGAAGCGTTCGCGCGACATACCGGTGATGAAGCGGCGCATCGGTTCGGCCTTGTCCATGCCGATCACGGAATTGTAGTCGCCGCACATGCCCGCATCGGATTGATAGGCGGTGCCGCCGGGCAGGATCATCGCGTCACCCGTCGGCACATGGGTATGGGTGCCCACGACCATGCTGGCGCGCCCGTCGCAGAAATGACCGATGGCCATTTTCTCGGATGTCGCCTCGGCATGGATGTCGATCAGCGCGGCCTGCACATTGCCGCCACGCGGGAATTTCTTCAGCACCGCATCGAGCGCCGAGAAGGGATCATCGAAGGGGCGCTTCATGAAAACCTGACCCAAGGCTTGGGCCACCAAGACCTGTTTACCGCCACGCGCCTGAAAGACGCGCGCACCCGCACCCGGCGCATCCTTGGCGAAATTGAGCGGGCGTAAGATGCGCGGCTCTTGCGTGATGAATTGCAGCATGTCGCGCTGATCGAAGGCGTGATCGCCCAAGGTCAGGCAATCGGCACCGGCATCGAGCAATTCCTTGGCATGACCCGCTGAAAGCCCCGCGCCAGCGGTCGCATTCTCGCCATTGACCACGACGAAATCGAGGCGCCAGTCCGTGCGAAGTTTGGGCAGGCGTTCGGTGATCGCGGCGCGCCCGGCCCGCCCCATCACATCGCCAAGAAAGAGGATACGCATGTGCGATGGCTTAGGCGCGGGCGCGCTGCGGGGCAAGCGGGAAAACAGGTTCTAGCGGCGGATCACGCCTGCCTCGGTCACGATGGCATCAAGGGGGATATCGGTGGGCTCGAGTGGTAGCGGCGGCAGTTCTTGTGCTGCGAAGGCAAAGCCCAAGGCGCGCACGGGGTTTGCGGCGGCAAGGCGCGCCAGCGTGCGGTCATAAAACCCGCCGCCATAGCCCAAACGGTTGCAGGCGGCATCGAACCCCACCAAGGGCACGATCAGCGTGTCGGGGATGACCCAGTCGCCGCTTTGCGGGATCATCGCGCCGAAGGGGCCGGGGATCAGGGCGGCGTCTGGTGTCCAGAGGCGGAAATCGAGCGGCAAGCCCGGCCCCGCGATCACCGGCACGCCGATCTGCGCGCCCGCCTGATGGAGGGCGGCCATGGCGGGGCGCGGATCAATTTCGGTCCTGATGGGCAGGTAGCCCGCGATCACGCGGCCTTGGGCCGGGCCGATCTCGGCCAGAAGATGGGCGGTGGCCGCCGCAACCGCGCCTGTTTCTGCGCGCAGATCAAAGGCCCGCTTGCGGGCGGTATAGGCGGTTTGGCGCAGCGCGGTCTTGACCTCGGACATGGGCGCGACAAGAAAGGGTTTTGCACAAAGGCGCAAGGCGCTGGGCGACGCAATGCAGGCAAGAGGCGACGGGGATGCTGGTTCTTGATCATATCGCGGTGGCGGCAACCGATCTGGCGGCGGGCGCACAGGCGGTGGAGGCAAAGCTGGGCTTGCCCCTCCAGCCCGGTGGGCAGCATCCGCATATGGGCACGCATAACCGGCTGATGTCGCTGGGCCCGGATTACCTTGAAGTCATCGCGATTGACCCCGAGGGCGCGGCCCCGGCGCAGCCGCGCTGGTTCGATCTGGACCGTTTCACCGGCGCGCCGCGCGCGACCACTTGGATCTGCCGCTGCGATGATCTGGAGGCGGCTTTGGCGCAAGCACCGCGCGGCACGGGGCGGCCTTGGGATTTAGCGCGCGCCGATCTGCGCTGGCGCATGGGCGTGCCCGAGGATGGGATCTTGCCCTTTGACGGGCTGTTTCCCGCGTTGATCCAGTGGCAAGGCACGGCGCACCCGGCACCCCGCCTGACCGATCTGGGCGCGCGGTTGGTGGGGTTGACGCTTTATTCGCCGCAGGCGAGCGCGCTCCGCGCGGCGCTGGCGCCGCTTGTCGCGGATGCCCGGATCACGGTGCATGAGGCCCCTACCCCGAGGATGGAGGCGCGCATCGCCACGCCCAATGGCGAGGTGGTTTTGTGATCCGACCCGCCCGGCGTGAGGATGCAGGCGGGATCGCCGCGATCTGGAACCATGTGATCCGCGAGACGACGCAAACCTTTACCACCGCCGAAAAAGACCCGCGCGCGTTGGCGGAGCAGATTATCGCGCAACCCTGTTTCGTGGCTGAGGCGGCGGGGGTGGTCGTGGGGTTCGTGATCTATGGCCAGTTCCGGTCAGGGCCGGGCTATGCCCATACGGTCGAGCATTCGATCCATGTGGCCCAAGGCGCGCGCGGGGCGGGGCTGGGCCGCGCCTTGATGGCGGCGGCCGAGGCCCATGCGCGCGCAGCAGCGATCCATTCGATCATCGCAGGGGTGGCAGGCGAGAATGCGGGCGGGGCGGCGTTCCACGCCGCCTTGGGCTACCGCGAGATTGCGCGCCTGCCGGAGGTGGGATGGAAATTCGGGCGCTGGCACGATCTGGTCTTGATGCAGAAAATGCTGTGAGCGGTTGCGCTTTGCGCTGACAGGGGCGCGTGTTTTGGGCTAAGACGGTCGCCATGTCGCTATGGTCTCGCATTCAAGACGCGCTCTCGGCCCTTGCCAAAGGTGAGGGGCTCTCGGTTGTGTTCGACCGGCTGCGCACCCCGCCCGAGCGCTCGGTCGCCTTTACCATCGCGGTGATCGCGCTGTCGGCCAAGATGGCCAAGGCCGATGGCCGGGTCACCCGCGACGAGGTGGCGGCCTTTCGTCAGGTGTTTCACATTCCCCCCACCGAGGAGCGCGCGGCGGCAAGGGTCTTTAACCTTGCGCGCGAGGATGTGGCGGGGTTCGAGGAATATGCCGGGCGCATCGCGCGGATGTTTGCCGGGCGCGCGCGCGAGGGGGTCTTGAGCGATCTGATGGGCGGGTTGTTTCATATCGCCACTGCGGATGGCAGCTATCACCCGGCCGAGGATGCGTTCTTGGCGCGGGTGGCCGAGATTTTCGGGCTGTCTGAGCCTGTGTTTCGCCGCATCCGCGCGGCCTATGTCGCTGATGCGGCACCCGACCCCTATACGGTCTTGGGGGTAAGCCCCGAGATGGGCCTTGATCAGATCCGCGCGGCATGGCGTGCGGCCGTGCGCGCGGCCCATCCCGACCGGATGATGGCACGCGGCGTGCCGGAAGAAGCGATGCGGCTGGCCGAGCGGCGGCTGATCGCGATCAACCGCGCATGGGAAGAGATCGCAGGCCGCCCTACCTGAGCCGATGGCGCGCTTTCTGGCGGGGGGCGCTGCCCCTTGCGCTTTCTGGCGGGGGGCGCTGCCCCCCGACGGCGTCCCTTTGGGCCGCCTCCCCCCGGGATATTTATGAAACAGAGAAGGATTGGACCCGCTGTGGGTTGAGACCTTGGGCGCGCAAGGGCATATCAGGGGAAAGATGGATTTCATGAGGTTTGATATGGCCCTGTCCTTTGCCGCCCCAATTGCCCGCGATGCCGCCACCGATGCAGGCGGCGTGCCGCTTGGGCGACTGCCTGAATGGGATCTTTCCGATCTTTATACCGCGCCTGATGCACCCGAGTTGACCCGCGATCTGGCTTGGCTCGCGGCGGAATGTGCCGATTTCGCCGCTGCCTATGCGGGGCAGTTGGCGGCGCTCGACGCGGCGGCGATGCTGGCCTGTGTGCGCCGCTACGAGGCGATCGACCGGGTGGCGGGGCGGATCATGTCCTATGCGGGGTTGCGCTATTACCAGCACACCACCGACCCAGTGCGGGCCAAGTTCATGTCGGATATGCAAGACGAGATCACCGCTTGCACGACGGCGCTGGTGTTTTTCAGCCTTGAGTTCAACCGCATCCCCGAGGCGCGCTATGCTGCGGTTTTTGGCGCTGATGCGGATTTGGCGCGTTACCGCCCCGTGTTTGACCGGATGCGCGCGATGGCCCCCTACCAGCTATCCGACGAGTTGGAGACCTTTCTGCATGATCAATCGGTCGTGGGGGCGAGTGCGTGGAACAAGCTTTTTGATGAGACCATCGCGGGGATGCATTTCGATGTTGCAGGCGAGCAGCTGGGCATCGAGGCGACGCTGAACCTGATGACCGATCCCGACCGCGCGCGGCGCGAGGCGGGCGCGCGTGCGCTGGCCGAGGGGTTTGGTGAGAAACTCCCGCTGTTTGCGCGGGTGCACAATACGCTGGCCAAGGAGAAAGAGATTTCCGATCGCTGGCGCAAGCTGCCCTCCCCGCAGATGGGGCGGCATTTGTCGAACCATGTCGAGCCCGAGGTGGTCGAGGCGCTGCGCAATGCGGTGGTGGCGGCATACCCAAGGCTGTCGCACCGCTATTACGCGCTCAAAGCGCGGTGGCTGGGGTTAGAGCGGTTGCAGGTCTGGGATCGCAACGCGCCGCTGCCGATGCAGGAGAACCGCATTTTCGGCTGGGAAGAGGCGCGCGATCTGGTGAGCCGCGCCTATGCGGGGTTCCACCCCGATCTGGCCCGGCTGGCCGAGCCGTTCTTCACCCAAGGCTGGATTGATGCGGGTGTGAAGGAGGGCAAGGCGCCCGGTGCCTTTGCCCATCCCACCGTCAGCGATGTGCATCCTTACGTGATGCTGAACTATCTTGGCAAACCGCGCGATGTGATGACCTTGGCCCATGAGTTGGGTCACGGTGTGCATCAGCGGCTGGCCGCCGAGCAAGGTGAGTTGCTCTCGGCCACGCCGCTCACCTTGGCCGAGACGGCGAGTGTGTTTGGCGAGATGCTGACCTTCCGCACCATGTTGGCCGAGGCATCAGATCAGGCCACGCGCAAGGTGCTACTCGCCGGTAAGGTCGAGGATATGATCAACACGGTGGTGCGCCAGATCGCGTTTTACGATTTCGAGTGCAAGCTTCATGCCGCGCGGGGTGAAGGCGAGTTGACGCCCGACGACATCGGCGCGCTGTGGATGAGCGTGCAGGCCGAAAGCCTAGGGCCGGTGTTCGACTTCATGGAAGGCTATGACCGCTTCTGGGCCTATATCCCGCATTTCGTGCATTCGCCCTTTTACGTCTATGCCTATGCCTTTGGCGACGGCTTGGTGAATGCGCTTTACGCCGTCTATGCCGAGGGCGCGCCGGGGTTCGAGGAGAAGTATTTCGAGATGCTCAAGGCGGGCGGATCGAAGCACCACAAGGAATTGCTGGCACCCTTTGGCCTCGATGCCTCAGACCCGGCGTTCTGGGACAAAGGGCTGTCGATGATCGAGGGCTTCATCGACGAGTTGGAGGCGATGGAGGGCTGAAGCCCCCCATCGCGCCACCCTAGAGCTTGGTGTGCGCGCCGTCGCAGAGCGGCTTGTTCGCGCTGGCCTTGCAGCCGCAGAAAAACGCGCGGCCATCTTTCTCGGCGGTCCATTTTTGCGGCTGGAACGGGGTGCCTTTGTGCGAGCCATCGCAGAAGGGCTGATTTTGCGACCGGCCACAGCTGCACCAGAAATAGGTCTTTCCGGCGGTGACCTCGACCGGAAAGGGGGATTTCTGGGCGATGATCGGGGTATCGTCGGACATCTGGCTTGCTCCTGTGGCGCGATGTGGTGACGCCTTGAGATGGGCCGCGATATGCGCGCGTCAATCCAGATCGGTCCAGGGCCAGGGCTTGACCTCGGAGGCCGCGGATTGGTAGCGCGCGGCCTTGGCCATCCAGATGCCCAGATCGGTGCCGAAATCGGCAAGGCGCTTGTTCCGCTCGCCGGTGTTGACCAGCATGATGATGAATTGCACCACGGTGATCAGCGCCAGCACCGTTTGGCTGAGGCTGAGCATGATCCAGATCAGCACCAGATACAGCAGGCGCAGGCCCATCCCGTCCTTGGGGGCATCGGGCTGTTCGCCGTTCAGGCGGCCCTCGATCTTGTCGTCGTCATTGCGGTCCATACGCGACACCTTTCTCATCCAACTTTGCAAATACGGCGTCGATTGCGGCCTGTGTGCCGCGCGCGACTTCGAGAGGATAGGGGAAAGCGGCCCCGTCGAGAAGGGTCGCGGCGACCGCTTCGACCTGTAGAGCGTATTGTCGCGCATCGGGGAAGGAGATGATGCGCAGCGGCGCGCCCTCGATGGCGAGGTGAAGGTCGGCTTGGCCGTATTGGCCGGGGTTGAAGGGGGCCATGACGCTCAGCCGCCCATGGCTGCCTTCGAAGACCATGGATTGATAGCGGGTGGTGCGCATCGAGACATGGAAGGAGAAGCGGATATCGCCCGCGCGCGCCTGCACCCAAGCGGAGGTATCGACGCCGTTCTCGCGGATCGCATCGGCCCAGAGGATCTGGGGCTCTCGCCCGGTGGCAAAGCGGAAGGCCCCGATGGGATAGACGCCCACATCGCGCAACGCGCCGCCGGCCAGATCGGCGGAAAGCCGGATATTGCCGGGATCGGCAAGCCCATAGGTAAAGGCGCCGGTGACGCTGTGAAGCTGGCCAAGCGCGCCTTGGGCGATCAGGTCACGCACGGTTTGCCATTGCGGGTGATGGGCGGGCATCCATCCTTCCGCGATCAGGTGGCCGGTGGCCTCGCGCGCGGCGATCAGGCGGTCGAAATCATCCGCATGCAGGGCGATGGGTTTTTCGCACAAGACCGCCTTGCCCGCATGGGCCGCGCGGATCGACCAATCGACATGCAGCGCATTGGGCAGCGGGATATAGACCGCGTCGATCCCCGGATCGGCCAAAAGCGCGTCATAGCTGTCATGCACGCGCAGACCCGGCGCGATGGCGGCAAAGGGGGCGGCACGGGCCGGGTCGCGGGTGGCGAGTGCCACAAGGCGCGATCTTTGCGCCGCGTTGATGGCGGGGGCCATGGTCTTGCGCGCAAAGCCCGCAGCGCCCAAAATGCCCCAACGAATGTGATCGGTCATGCGCGCTTTCCCCCTGCATCTTTGGCTTTTGGTAGCGGCCATCAGGGGCGCGGTGCAAGGCGCGAATGCATAGCGGCGCGAGGGTTTGCCCCCGCGCCGCGCGGTCTTGCTTGGCTTCTTCAGGCGGTGGCCAGCATGCCTTGCTCGCGGGCCAGTTCGCGCATGCGGGTTTGCAGCTTTTCGAAAGCGCGCACTTCGATCTGGCGAATACGCTCGCGGCTGACGCTATAGACAGCGGAGAGATCCTCGAGCGTGACGGGGTCGTCGCGCAGGCGGCGTTGGGTCAAAATCTCGCGCTCGCGCTCGTTGAGCACGCCCATCGCCTGCGTCATCAGCGCCATGCGGCTTTCGTATTCCTCACGCTCGGCGTAATCGCCCGCTTGATCGGCATCGGTATCTTCGAGCCAATCTTGCCATTGCGTCGCGCCATCATCCTCGGAGCCGATGGTCGCGTTGAGCGAGGCATCGCCCCCCGACAGACGCCGGTTCATCGAGATCACCTCAGTCTCGGTCACGCCGAGATCATGGGCGATGCGGGCGACGTTTTCAGGGCGCAGATCACCCTCTTCCAACGCGCCGATGCGGGCCTTGGCCTTGCGCAGGTTGAAAAACAGCTTTTTCTGCGCGCTGGTGGTGCCGAGTTTGACCATCGACCAAGAGCGCAGGACGTATTCTTGGATCGCGGCGCGAATCCACCACATCGCGTAGGTGGCAAGGCGAAAGCCCTTTTCGGGGTCGAATTTCTTGACCGCCTGCATCAGGCCGACATTCGCCTCGGAGATGACTTCGGCCTGCGGCAGGCCGTAGCCGCGATAGCCCATGGCGATTTTCGCGGCCAAGCGCAGATGCGAGGTGACAAGCTTATGGGCGGCAGCGCGGTCTTGATCTTCGACCCAGCGCTTGGCCAGCATATATTCCTCTTCGGGTTCCAGCATCGGGAAACGCCGGATTTCTTGAAGATAGCGGTTGAGACCCTGTTCCGGCGAAGGTGCCGGCAAATTGGTGTAACTGGTCATCGATCAAGCCCCCCTATCAGGTTGCACCGGGGATTAAGTAAAATCGGTTAACTTTCTGTCAAGAGGTGGAAGTGAACCGAAGCGTTCAGATCATGACCTTCACGTAGATGAACAGCAAGTCGCAATGTCGTGATAAATCATTGCACATTTGCACAGATCAGGCTGTGACCGCGCGCAAGTCATCCACTAACGCGGCCATATCTTCGGGCAGATCGGCGGAAAACAGCAGATCGTCATCACTGACCGGGTGGCGAAAGCCAAGCTTTGCGGCATGCAGCGCTTGGCGCGGAAAGGCGTTGATGCGTTCGGCCAGAGCTGCGCCGAACAGTTTTTCCGATACGCGCCTACGCCCGCCATAGACCGGATCGCCAATCAGCGCGTGGCCCACATGGGTCATATGCACACGAATTTGATGGGTGCGCCCTGTCTCTAACCGGCAGGTGACGCGCGCAACGGGGCCAAAGTTTTCCTCGAGCTTGACGCGGGTGACGGCATGGCGGCCACCTTGGAACAACACCGCCTGACGCTGGCGGTCGGTTTTGTGGCGGGCCAATTGGGTGGTGATCTTGAGGATACCGCCCAGCTCGAAATTCACGCCGCGCACCCCGTTCAAGCGCGGATCGCCCGGATCGGGTGCGCCATGGCAAAGCGCGATATATTCGCGTTCGATGGAATGATCGGCAAATTGCGCGGCCAGCCCATGATGGGCGCGGTCGGATTTGGCGACGACCAAAAGGCCCGACGTATCCTTGTCGATGCGATGCACGATGCCGGGGCGTTTTTCGCCGCCAATCCCCGAGAGATTGCCGCCGAAGTGATGCAACAGCGCATTGACCAAGGTGCCATCGGGTGTGCCGGGTGCGGGATGCACGACCATGCCCGCGGGTTTATCGATCACGATCAGGTCATCGTCTTCATAAACGACGCTGAGCGCAATGGCCTCGGGCGCGGTGGCGACTTCGGTGGCCTCGTCGATCGTGATGTCGACGCGGTCCCCCTCGGCCAGCTTGGCGCGCAGATCGGTGACGCAGGCGCCATTGACCGCCACGGCCCCATCAGCGATCAAGCGGGCCAACCGCGAACGGCTCAGCGCCTCGTGCTCTGGCACGGCGTCGCCCAGTGCCTTATCAAGGCGGCCGGCCGGGTCCGGGCCGATCAGGACCGTAACGATGCGAGTGGCCCTGCCCATGAAAACGCCCCCTGACGCGGAATTGCCCGATGCTTTGCCCGCCTCCCTTCGGTGGTTGAAGGGGTTGGTGACGGTGCTGACCGCGGTGATGATCATCGGCGTCTTAACCATCGTGGCGCTGCTTGTCATCCGGCTGAACGCAACTTCTGTGCCTGTGTTGGTGGCACCGGGCGATTTCACCCTGCCCGCAGGGGTCGGGGCGGTGGGCATCAGCGTGATCGACGGGCAAAGCGTGATCGTCGGCGATGATGGGGTGATCCGCGTTTATGACAGCGAAACCCGCACCTTGGTGCAGGAATTCCGCATCGGGGAGTGAGGGGTGGTACCAGCGCCCCGGCTTGAACGGGGGACCTCCTGATCCACAATTATCTGCTAGATAGTTTCGCGCTGAACCATAGTGCTGCATTTTTCCTTATATATATCATATTATATTGAATATTCCGTGCCATTGCGTACCATGCCATTGCGTACCAGCGCATCAATTTTGGCACCCATATGGAACCCAAAAATGCCTAAGCTGTCAACGGTCCGGCTAACTGACGCGCTCATCCGTTCGCTCAAGCCGAAAGATAAGCGATACGATGTCTATGACGCCTCCCAGCCCGGATTTGGTGTACGCGTAGCGACGAGCGGCGCTTTGTCGTGGGTGTTGCTCACCCGTGAGGGCGGCAGACGAAAGCGGGTCACGCTCGGCGGATATCCTGCCATGGGTTTGAGCAAAGCGCGCGAGGCGGCTCGGGTTGCGCTATCCGAAATCCATGAGGGTACTTTTGACCGCAAGAAGGCATCGATGACCTTTGAGGCTGCGTTAGTGGAGTGGTACGCACGCGAGCAGCGGGCCAGAAAAAGCTTTTGGCAGGTCGAACAAGCTATACGACTTCACGTCCTGCCTTTCCTAGGGCGGCACCAACTCGATCAGATCACAAAGGCAGATCTCATGCGCGTGATTGACCGAGTGGCGGATCAAGGAAAGCTTACCCAAGCAAATAGGGTCCGGGCGTTCGTCGTCCGATTTTTCAACTTTGCCACCGAACGCGATCTCCTCACAGTGTCACCAGCAGCCACTCTACCACGACCAACCGTGGAGGTGTCGAGGGATCGTGTTCTATCGAGGGACGAGCTGCTTGCCGTATGGCAGGCAGCTGAACAAATGGGCTTTCCGTTCGGCGGCATTGTGCAGCTGCTTATTCTGACCGCCCAGAGGCGCGACGAGGTTGCGGGCATGAAATGGTCTGAGCTCGACCTCGACCGCGCACGGTGGATAATTGGCAAAGAACGAGCAAAAAACTCGAAAGCACATATCGTACACCTAAGCCCGCAGGCCTGCGCCCTGCTTTCCAAAATCCCTAGGCGGGACGGCGTTGATCTCGTGTTCACCACAACCGGGCGGTCAGCCGTAAGCGGCTTTTCAAAGGCCAAGGTTGCTCTCGACGCCCGCAGCCATGTCTCTGATTGGCGCCTCCATGACCTAAGGCGGACGGCAGCAACGTTTATGGCGGACGACATGAGGATTACTCCGGTCGTAGTTGATCGCATCTTGAACCACGTCTCAGGCACAGTGCGTGGCGTAGCCGCGATTTACCAAAGGGGCGAGCATTTGGCGGATCGAGAAGCCGCGCTGACGGCTTGGGGGCAATTTGTTGAGGACTTGGTGAATTCCAATAAGTAGCATACAATCACGTACTTAATTTATACTCTAGATTGCATAGCGCACTATTTTGCACTATGCTGAAATAGCGGCACGCGAGGTGTGCTGCGCCCGGGGGACATGCGCCCATAACTGCATGCAGATGGTCAGCCGCCCTACCCTCGCAAAAGCGGCCCCCCCTTTAACTTTAAAAAAGGAGGCCGACGCATGTCGACCATCACCCGTTTCGTCGGGCGGCGCGAGCTGCTGCGCGAGCTTGGAATTTCGAAAACTACAATTTTGCGCTGGACCGCAGAGCGCGGCTTTCCCGAACCGCTGCCCAATTCAGGGCAAGTGCCAATTTACGATCGGGGCGATATCGATAGATGGCTCCGTGGCGAACGCATCGCGGAGGGGCAGCCATGAGCATGCCGCTGAAACCGTCGAAAGCCGAAGCACAACGCTTTCTTGATATGCTCGATCCCGGAGGGATGTTCGTTTTCCAAATCATAGACGACGATAAGGACCGCAAACGCGGGCACTTATCAAAGTTTATCCATGGGGCCTTGGATACACACTTCGACACTCTGGTTCATTACAACGAACAAGGGGCGGGGATATTCGTTGTCATCAATCAAACCGATTTCAAAGGACGCAAGGCCAGCAACGTTCTGAAAGTGCGGGCCTGTTTTGTTGATCTAGACGGCGCACCATTGGAACCCGTGCTCAATCACCAACTCGAGCCGACCATAGTTGTCGAAAGCTCAAAGGGGCGGTGGCACGTTTATTTTCTCTGCTCGGATATGCCCCTTGAAGCGTTCACGCCAACGCAACATGCGATCGCCGATGCGTTCGATGGCGATCACGCATGTTGCGACCTTCCACGCGTTATGCGCTTGCCCGGATTCTTTCACCAGAAAGTGCAAAGAGGCCTCCGAAGCGAGCCCTTCATGACCCAGATCGAGAGCGCGCATGACGACCTTTCGTACACATATGCCGAGCTTCAGGAAGCATTTCCGACAACCGAAAAACCTGCTGTCGAGCAAACAGACAGCGATTTTGACACTGACGGCAAGGCTGACCTTGAGGCGCTACGGGAAGCTCTGGCGCATATCGACCCCGAACCTAGAGAAAATTGGATCAAAATCGGCCATGCAATGAAAAGCACTGACCCCAACCTGCTCGCGCTATACCTCGAATTTTCGAGAGGTGACCTGACCGGCCGCAAACCCCACAACTACATCGATGACGCCGACGTGATCGCAGCTTGGAACAGCTTTGCCCCGAACCGCATCGGGATTGGGGCTATATTCGCCATGGCCAAGGCCAATGGGTACGTCCCGACACGGCGCAACAACGGCCTACGGCTGGGGACACAAATTGAGATCGCCACCCTCTTGTGCAACGAAATCGGCGCGGAAACCTCAGCCCCTCTTGTCCACAGCGAGGGAACGTTTTGGGGCTACAGCTCGACACACTGGGAAGAAATCCCGGAGAGCGCGCTTCGTAAGAGGGCCCACAAACTTGACGGGACGCACTACGGAAAAAACAGCATCTTGCGGATTTCGAGAAGCTTCATAGACGGGGTAATTCGGGAGATGGCCGCCATGGCAGACAGTCCCAACTTCTTCGAAGCCAGTGAACGGGGTGTCAATCTGCGCAATGGCTTCGTCAAAATCTCCGCGTGCGGCAAGATCGGCCTCGAGCCTCATTCTGCTGAGCATCGGCAGCGGTTTTTGATCGCGCAAGAATGGCTCCCCGACGTCTGCGAAGTGCCAGACGGCCTCCTGCAGACACTGTTATTCGGCAGTTTCGGCAAGGACGACGTCGAAAGTCACCGGCTCATTTTGGAGATAATGGGAGCCGCGATTTCTGGGATAAATACCGGCCTCTCCAACCCCAAGGCGTTTGTTTTTCACGGACCGAGCGCCGCAAACGGAAAATCGACTATTCAAGCTACGATGCGCCAACTTCTTCCAAGAAACGTAGTCGCTTGCATCGCGCCGGCCGATCTGGGGGAGCCGCAGTTTTTGGCGACGCTCGCGGGCTGCCAAGTCAACCTCAGCGACGAAATATCGAGTGCGAAGGCGATCGCAACCGACCGCTTCAAGGCGACGGTGACCGGCGATCCGGTACAGGCGAAGGCGATCTACAAAGTGCCGTTTACTTTCACGCCGAGGGCGCTGCACGTTTTCTCGGCCAACCATTTGCCCAGCTTCTCAGGCGGCGTGGACAACGGCATTGTCAGGCGGATCGTCGTCGTTCCGTTTAATCGGTCGATCCCAGAAGCTGAGCGGATCCCCGATTTAGCCGCCAAAATCGTCGAGCAAGAGGGGGATGTGCTCGTATCGCTGGCTCTTCAAGCGGCTGCCGATGTGGTCGCGCGGGGGGGCTTCACCATCCCATCAAAATGCGAAGCCGCTACCGTGCAGTGGTTCAAGGATGTTGATCCAGTAGCAGAATGGTTCGAGGATGGGGGGCTAGAGCGGCACGTCCACACGGCGGGCGTCCTTGTCCGCGATTTGTACGTACGTTTCCGCGAGGATATGGGCAACCTCGGCATCCAGCACATCCCGGGGCAGAGCCGGTTTACGCAACGCCTGCGGGAGCGCGTTGTGAGCGATCACAGCTGGGACATCGTCCGCCGCAGCAAGGGCGAAATGGTGTTTCAGAGGAACCTGCTGACCAAAGTGATGAATTTTCCGGCCAAAGTTTGATACTGGAGGGGGGGGTCATCGTCTCCCCCCTCCAATTTGTTAACTTTTTTCGTCACTTTCGTCACTTCTTACGCGCTAATCGAACTGATCGCGCCACGCTTTGGGCAACAACCCTTCAGCAATTAGAGCCTGCTCAATGCTCCGCAGCTCCTTCCTGATCGCACGCCCAATCTGAGCACGGCGTTTAGCAGCTTCCCTAGCCGCACGCGTCAACCGCCCGTGCTTGAGCTGCGCCGCCGCGATCCGCGCAAGTCCCGCCTCGGTCCGAGCTCCGGTCGACTTGCCTCCATGCCGCGTGCAGCGCCCCGTCCGCTTCACAGCAGGACGCTGGCAAGGCACCCCAGCCTTGGTCCTCGCGCCACAGCGTTGGCCCGACCAATCCGGACCGAAGCGAGTTGCAGCGCCGATTTCGTTGCCTTTTGTGAACCGCATGTCTGCCCCAATATGACTGTTATAATATAACGTCATTTGCGGTGACAGTCGAGGGCCGAGTTGCAAGAACCGCGGTCCGCAATCCAATACCAGGGGCCTCATCAGCACAGAGGGTCAAGGATCGTAGAAAGCATCATCTCAAGCACAAACACTTGACCCGTCGGCTACACCAAGAGAACTTACGACTAAGTTGGAAGTTGAGAAAATATGGGCAACGGTGTGGCCACCTAGCATGGTGCGGTCGTTTGCTGCGAAACAGAAGGCAGGTGCGAGATGGCCCAGAGGATTGAACCTCCTTTGCGATCACCCAAAAGCGAACACCCTTCTCAACCAGCGCGGCAGTTGTATCAAGAAGCTCCTGCTACACCCTCTGCACGCCAAAACCGAAACGCGTTCCGATCCCCCAAAACAATTGCATTCATCGTTTCTTTTGCTGTTGTAGGTTTTCTCATATATCAAAAACCATCTCTTCATGAGCCCATCTTGGCATGGGCACAAAATATAATGACGGAAACCACTACCACATTTACATCGCTTAAGAACGACGCTCAGACCGCTTTTGGTAGGCCTAGTGGAGAGGCACTTGCCATCAATACCCCGCAAGCAAATCGCACGAGCCAAGCTGAGTGGATAAATGAAGCAAAAAGTACTTTTTTTCAGCTGTCAGCATCAGACAGAGAACGCATCCAAAAATGGCTCGCAAACAATTATCAATATAATGGTGCGATCGATGGGCTATGGGGGCAGCGCACAGAGTCAAGTTTTTTAAGGGCTAGCAGCACACACCGAGATATCGATCGCTTATTTTTGACTGCTTTTCGAGAGACACCTGCAGTTAGACAAGTCAGTAGGCCGTCTACCCCAAGTAGCAGCACAACCAACGCTCAACAAGATTTACAGAACCGCGTCATTCAACTGCGAGCGGCTTGCAGTATTTCACCCCAAGGATCTGTTGGTGAAAGAATGGCTGATCAACAACTCTATATGTTGACTGGGGAACGTTGCGCGCGGCCACCGCCAGTTTTTCAACCCATCGCACCGATGCAACCGAACGTACCAACGCGGTGCACAACGCTACCACGTTGGAGCCACCTGCCTCCAAGTCTCGCAAATTTAGAAATTTATTGCCAATGAAGCTCTCAAAGTTTTGGTGGATCCTGCTTTTCTGGTTAGCCATTACCCACACCGCTCAAGCAGATGTAACAAACGAACTTTGCTCTGCTTCTGAGGGAGCACAACGTTGCACATCAATAAACTTTGAACGCGGCCTACCCGAAGAATACTATCAAGAAACACTACAGTCTGTTGCAAACCTAGTAGTAGAGGACTTTATTTTTTACCTTACCGAGTCGCACGGGCCTTATAATTATGGAAAATCCCCCAGCATTGATTATTCCGCAGATTTTTACTCTGCTATTCTTGAGACAAATAACCACGGAACCATCGTATTTATTGTAATAAGCTCACCAACATCAGTAAAGCCATTTGGGATCATTGTAGTAATGAGCGATGGTGAAAAATCAAGAATAGACATCTCATATGGTTACAGTGATTATGCCGTACAGGAAGCCGGCAATGATCTATTTTTTATTTACAAGGATCGTTTTTCTGGCGCAGTTCAATCAATGAAAATTCGTTAGTTTAAGCTTATTGTAGATCTAACGTATCATTCCAGAACTGCATACATCTTGCATATAGTAGTTCGCCACATGCTCTTCCCTGAACGCTCAAATGGGCGGGGCGCAAATTTGACAGATTGGGCCCCAAGGCGCAAGATCCTCGGTCCATAATCCGATGGCCTCAGGGCCAAGGTTCGAGGACCGTGGTCCGAGGTCCTTGGTCCTTGGAACTTGATCAGGCGAACGGCTGAGGGCTGGCGGCGGTGTAATGGCTCAGCGGAATCTGCGCATTTCAGGACGCTAATGCATATGCCTGAGCGGGTATTTTCGTGGCAATCGCATAGTGAGGGCGTTTGTGGTTGTAGAAACTGATCCAGTCACCGATGGCACGTCTGGCGTGCTGGATGCTGTCGAAGCGCTGGCGATGGACGCATTCTTTCGGGGTCGGATCACACACTCGACCATGCCGTTTTGCTGCGGGCAGTGGGGCGTGATGAACTCTTGCCTCAGACCGTAGCTTTTCACCAAGGCCGTGTATTTTCTACTCGTGAAGACCAGGCCGTTGTCAGACCTCAGAAGGAACTCCTGCGGGACCCTGCCGAGCGTGCCAAATCGGGCAATCAGGCGTGCTCCAAAAGGTGCCGGCGGCACTGTCGTATTTTCCAGATCGGGAGGAGGAGTGCCAGCCCAGAAGCTCGCGGGTATGGCAGTTGATCACCAGTGCAAGCGTTGTCAAGCCATCTCGCCCTGCAAAACGCGGCACAGATCAGTCGACCAGCGCTCGTTCCGGGGTCGTGGCGACGGAAGGCAGCGCCTCGATCCGAGGACGCATACCGATAGGTCGTTTGCGAACCTGCCAGCCCTTGATGGAAGATCCTCTGAACCGTGTTTTTATTAGGCCGAGCCACGCCACCGTCCTATACCCAAAGGACGGCTCTGCCTCGATCATCGGCAGTCGGGTCGGCAAAGCCAGGGATCGACCTTCGGCGCGACCTTCGTTGGCTTATGTAGTAAATCGTCCGCCGCGGCACGCAGACAAGCGCACAGCGGCCAGCGGCACTGAGATCCCCCCTCCGCCAGCAGGCCCTCATGAAGCGTCCGGATCAATTCCCGTCCTCCGTTCGGCCATGGCCTCGGACCGGTGGCGGCTCATGGCCTCACCATGAGGGCCTGAAACTAATGGGATGGTCCGCCCCGCACCCTAACGTATGCTCTTGCTGCATCGCCAAACAAAAGGAGACAAAGGATGCGAACCAAACCCCTACCAGAAACCTTTGCCTATGGTATCGACATCGGCAAAAAGGTGTTTCACGTTGTCGCCGTCGATCGCGAGGGCGCAGTCATCCAGCGTACAAAGTTCGCGCGTGAGACGCTCCAATCGTTCTTCGACTTGGCGCCTAGAACCTTGATTGGCATGGAAGCCTGTCCGGGTTCACAATGGTTGGCACGAAGGCTGATTGATATGGGGCATGATGCCCGGATCATCCCGGCAAGATTTGTCAAGCCTTATGTCAAGTCAAACAAGACCGACACGGTTGATGCGGCGGCCATTGCTGAAGCCGTCACCAGGCCGACTATGAGGTTTGTCGAAGTACGCACGCCAGAGCAGGTTGATCTGCAAGCGCTTCACCGGATCCGAGACCGGCTTGTCGGACAGCGAACCGGATTGATGAATCAGGCGCGGGCCTTTTGCATCGAATACGGGCTGGCAATGCGGATAGGAGCCGGTGGCTTTCATGCCGACATTCGGCGGCATCTCGACAATCAGGAAAACGATCTGACCCAAAATATGCGGGGGCTGCTGAGCGATCTGTTAGACGACCTCACCTACATCGAGAAGAGGGTTAAAGCCTTGAGTACAAAGATCGAGGCAATAGCCAAAGAGGATGAGACGATCTGCAGGTTGTTGACTGTACCGGGCATTGGCCCCTTGGGCGCAACAGCACTTGTGGCGGCGGCTGGTGACGGGAAGCAATTCCGCAAAGCCAGAGACATGGCGGCATGGCTAGGGCTGGTGCCAGCAGAACATTCGACCGGGGGAAAGCAAATCCTTCTTGGGATCAGTAAACGCGGAAATGGATACGTGCGCCGTCTGATCATCCACGGGGCGCGATCCTGTTTTTTGCATCTAAACCGGGAAAGCCATGCCTTGGGGCGCTGGTTAAATGCTTTGGAAGCCCGAACACACCGCAACAAAGCCGTTGTTGCTTTGGCCAACAAACTGACGAGGATTGTTTGGGCAATCCTCACACAACCCGGCACCGTCTATCTGCGGTCAAAAGGGGCAGCTGTGTGAGCTGAACCTTCACCGCAAAACCCATTGCAGGGGACGTGATGACCAAACGGTTGATCGACCACGGGTAAGCCACGCGCAAAAAAGCGGGACATGATCCCGTTCCACTAATCTGGAACCCGAGGGGCGGATCTCATCAAGGCCTTGTCGCCAAAAGCGGCTGACTGATCAGAGGCCGGATACATTTACGCAAGCCGGTGCGTCACCCACGAAAACCTTGCAATAGCGGGGCGGACCATACATTTTTTCGCGCACGAAGCTCCAGCATCGCCTCGCCATAGGCCTCTTGCAGATCCTTGAGCTGCTTCTCGTACTGTTCCCGGATATCGAGCGGGTTGGCGCGCAAGGAGTTCTCCATCCCGCGCTTGGCATCCTCGATCCAGCCCTCAATCTCAGAGGGTGACAGATCGAAGGAACGACTGGCTTCCGCCACCGTCGTCTTGCCTTGGATGATCTCGATGACCAGCGCCGTCTTCCGCTTCGCTGTCCACCGCTTGATGCTGTCGTCCATCGTCATACTCATCGCTATTTTCCTCTCTATAGCATGAGCAGATTTTCACTGGGTCATTACACGCCTAAGGTGTCGTCGCGGCCAGCGAGACATGCGCGTCAAGCGGCGGGTGCAGTTCGAACGCCTTCGACTTCGGTCTGAGTTGCTCTCGCCGCAGTTTTCGCGGTGCAAGGAGGCTCAAGGAAACGTCCAATCGCAAACCAACCAACCAAGCCTCAAAAAACGGCGATGATCAGAAAGACATCGCTTGGGGCAAAGTACGACACAGCGCGCGCAAGCCAATATGGCCGCACAACCACCGCATGCTGGCACTTGCTAAGCATCTCGGTCTGCGCAGCATTCCGCAATACGCGTCTGGGCGTCTTGTCTTCGTAGATACAGATGGCACAGTTCGTCGTGACCTCGACTTTGCCACCATGGGAGGTGCGTTGCGCATCAAAGGTGGGATGGCGCGCGTGACCTATGCTTGAGCCGAAATGTTGGGAGATAGTCTGCACTTAGATCACCCAGTGCGCAGGGTAAGCGAGGACACCTCAGGCGTGACGCTCGTCTGTAACACCTTCGAAATGCGGGCAGCAGGTGTCGTTTTTTCACTGCCGCCACGGCTCACGACGGGCTTAGGGATTGCCGTTCCCGATACACCAACATGGATGCCTCACCTGTTGCACGCAATATAGCTAACTGATCAAACGCAACACGCGCTAAACGAGCAAACGCCCCCTACGCCAAGATCACGTCGCTCGTGCCAAATTGGCCGACGGCGGACAGGCTGAAAGGTATGATCCTGTCAGGTCCACAGCACCGTGGGGTGAAACAATTCCTGCGCGCAGACAGGACGCGCAGCAAGATGTTGCTCGGTGGAGTAGCGGCAGATGGTTTCTAGCTCGTTGTGGTTAGTTTGATAGCCGTAGCGCCAGTAATCGGCACCCATCACAAGCCGAGTGCGCTCGAGCCCGGCGCCAAGCCACGGCAAAGTCAGCCGGTTGGCCGACCCAAGCCAGATATTTTCTAGCCGCTCCATGGCAATGCGTTTGGCTTCGCAGAATATTTCAAACAGTGACATCGCCAGCCCAGGGTCGTCTTTCAATAGGCTCGCGCGCACTGCCACAATATGCATGATTGGGAAAAATCCAGTGCGGCGGAAATAATCAGCCTCGGCCGTTTCGGGGTCGGGTATCAGACGCCGGATGCGGGGATCGCCCTTCAGAAAGGCCATGGGCGGCTTGGGGGCCAGAACCGCGTCGATCCGCCCATCGAGCAGCAAATCCTGCAAGGTTTCCCCCTCGGCGATGGGGAGCACTTCCATTCCTTCAGGCAGGGAAAGCGCCAGCCGCTCGTGGCGCACCCCTTCGTCTAGAGCGCCGGTCCGCCACCGGATGCTGGCCAGATCGACACCGTATTCATCTTGCAAGATGCCCCGCATCCAAAGTCCCGCGGTCATCTGGTATTCCGGCACGCCGACCACGCGGCCATTCAGATCCGCAGGGCTGTGAATACCGGATCCGCTGCGCGCGAAAAATCCGTTATGCCGAAATGCGCGCGATAGAAAGACGGGCAGAGCGGTATAGGGCGTGGTTCCCTGGGACAGCTGTAGGATATAGGTCGACAGCGACATCTCGGTCACGTCGAACCGCGCTTCTTGGGCGGCGATAGGAAATAGCTTGGTGGTGGGTAGGATCACCGGGTCGATTTCATAGCCCGGCAAACGCAGCGTCCCGTCATGGATCGGCATGACGCGGTCATGATCCCAGGTGGCGAGAGTGATCTTGGGCATCTTGTTTGTCCTGTTCGGCGGATTGAGGGATTTGGTGGCCCCGCGCAGCCAGCGCGGTTTCGGTCCGAGCGAAATGCTGTACGGTCAAGGCCGTGGCCTGTTCTGTGTCGCGGGCCAGTGCTGCCGCCGCGATGGCGGCGTGCTCGGCACCCAGATCGCGACTGCCTAACCCTTGATAGACCGAGGCGCGGCGATAGCGTTCGCACAGATCATGCAACTGCGCCCGGAGCCGTAACATCCATGTGGAGCCGCAAGCCGACACGATTGCGGTATGGAAATCGGCGTTCGCCCTTTCCCATGTGTCGGCAACCGTTCCCGCCGCGCGCGCCAAGACAGCGTCCTCTTTTTGCATGATATAGCTGGCCGCGACCACGCGCGCCTCCCAGCCATCATCGCCGTAGGCCAGCGAAAGGCGGATCGCTTCGGTTTCAATTGCCGTTCGCGCAGTGTTGAGATCGGCAAACTCCACCGGGTCCAGATCGGCCACCGCGAAGCCGCGATTGTCATGGGCCACCACCAGCCCGTCTTGCGCCAGCTTTTGTAACGCTTCGCGTAAGGGGGTGGGACCGATGGCATAGATCGTCTTGAGCTTGGCAATCCGCAAACGTTCACCCGGTGGGCGTGCGCCGGTGATGATATCGCGCCGGAGCCGGAGATAGGCGGTTTGCGCCAAGGTCTCGGCAGTGATGGGGTCAAACTGGGCCTTGATCACCTTGCTCTCCTCTTGGCCGGTCTCTGGTTCGGGTTTGACAGTCCATTATTTATTTGTTTTTCTACTTTATCGATAAAGTAAGGAAATGTCGATTATGAGAATCATCAGCTTTGAAACTGCCACGGGCCCCGCCGCAGGGTTCATTGATGGGCAAGAGGCAGTGATCTGCGCCGAAGGGGCGGGCGCGCTTGGTGCCGTTCTGGGGTTGATCGAGGGCGGCGCGGATGCGCGCGCGGACTGGGTTTCCAAGGGCGGTCGTCGCCTGCCGTTGGCGGATGTGCGCTTGTTGGCACCGATCCCCGAACCGCGGAGAGATGTGTTCTGTATTGGCAAGAATTACTACGCCCATGCCGCTGAGTTTTATTCCAGCGGCTTCGATTCTTCGGCCAAAGAAGAGGTGCCGTCGCATCCAGTTGTCTTCACCAAGGCCACGACCAGCGTTTGCGGGCCGGGAGATGTGGTGCGTGGCTCTCTCGATCCCACCGCATCGGTCGATTATGAGGGTGAACTGGGTGTGATCATCGGCACCCGCTGTTTCGGCGTCAGCAAAGCCGATGCGATGGACCACGTCTTTGGCTATGTGATCATCAATGATGTGACGTCGCGTGAGCTGCAAAAACAGCATAACCAATGGGTCATAGGTAAAGGGATCGACAGCTTTTGCCCGATGGGCCCGTGGATCCTGACCGCTGATGAGGTCTCTGATGTCACTGCGCTTGAGTTGGTGACCGAGATAAACGGCGAAGAACGCCAACGCGCACGCCTGTCGGATCTGATCTTTGATATACCCACGCTGATCGAAACCATGTCACGCACCATGACGCTGTTACCCGGTGATATCATTGCGACGGGCACGCCTGTTGGGGTTGGTATTGGCTTCAAGCCGCCGCGCTATCTTGAGAAGGGCGATCAGATGCGTGTCAGAATCACTGGGCTGGGGGTGTTGGAAAACACGATCGGCTAAGCGCTCGGGCGCAGCCGCGCTCCGGTAATGAGATTGAATCAGGCACTGCGTCGCGTGGGGCCTGCTTCTTTGCGCATCCAGAACATGACGATAAATAAATAAAATCACTCAATTTATCGAAATAATTTGACCATTTCGTATTTTTGTCGACTATTTGACCTTAGAATCAAAATTATCGGGGAAAATAATGAGACTGGTTGCGTATCGACAGAATAATGGCACCCGCCTGGCGCTGCGCGATCAGGATGGGGTGCGCGATGTCGGGCCGTTTCCAGCAAATAGCAGCGATTTTGCACAGTTTGCCGAAGATGTGGCTACTGGCCGGATCACTGGCGGTGCCATTGTCGCGGGAGCGATTGAGCCCGCGCTTCCAATCGTGGCTGATGCCCGCGTCATATGTATCGGCTTGAACTATGCCGAACATGCCCGCGAGGGTGGGCGGGAGCCGCCGAGCTATCCTGCGTTTTTCTTTCGCATCGACACCTCGCTGGCGCCGAGCGGCTCTGAAGTCGACACGTTGGGGATCAGCGACAAGCTGGATTATGAGGCCGAGCTTTTGGTGGTGATCGGCCGGGGCGGCCGAAAGATCGCCGAGGCCGACGCTTTGGATCACGTGTTTGGTTATGGCGTTTTCAATGACATTTCTGTCCGTGATTTTCAGCAAAAGGGCGGTCAGTGGACGCCGGGCAAGAATTTTGACGGCACCGGAATCTTCGGAGAACAGATTGTGACTGCCGATGAGCTTGCGCCCGGTGCGACCGGACTTGGCGTGCGCGCGATCCTGAATGGTGAAGTGATGCAGGATGCAAATACCGACATCATGATTTTCCCCGTCGCTAGAGCGATCGCGTTGATCAGCGAATTCATGACGCTGCGCGCAGGCGATGTAATTGCAACAGGCACACCCTCGGGGGTGGGCTATGCCCGCACGCCGCCGGTCTGGATGAAGCCGGGCGACGAGATCGTGGTCGAGGTCGAACGGGTCGGCCGCGCAGTAGCAAGGATAAGGTAAACAGATGGAAAAGCGTCCGGGTCTCTTGCCAGAGTTGATCATCCCGGTCGGGTCGATCGCATTCGGCATCTATTATCTGTCGACGGTGTGGGAATTGCCGTTTCAGGCCAAGGTCGTCGGCATCTACGTCGCTGCCGCGATTGCGATCCTAAGCTTCATTCTGTTCATCCGGTTCGGTCGGGAAATCTGGTCGGGTCAGAAATCCTGGGGGATCGAGGGGTTTTTCAGCGACCCGGTGTCGGAGGCACGCCGTTGGAGCGTGCTGGCACTCACCGTTGGTTTTATCGTGTTGATGCCGGTCTTGGGCTTTGTCGTCACGATTTTCGCCTTTGTGTTTTCTGCCGTGATCGTCATCGGCGGAGTAGAGCGGATCAAGGCTGCCGCTTTTACCGCTCTTGGCATGACCATCGTCGCCTTTCTTGTCTTCATCGTTCTGGTGAAGGTTCGTTTCCCGACGAACATCATCGACCAGACCCTCAAGGGCTTTTTCCTCTGACATGGAACAATTTTCCACAATCCTGGGTCTTTTCTCCTACTCGCTGACATATTGGTGGGTGATGATCCCGGCCATTTTGCTGGGCAATCTGGTCGGCGCGATCCCTGGTTTCAGCGCGGCCAACACCATCATCATCTTGCTGCCGCTGACCTTGTCGGTGGATGTCGAGGTGGCGCTGATCTTCATGATGGCGCTGTATTCGGCCTCGCAGCTTGGCAATGGCATTCCCGCTATCTTGGTCAATATCCCCGGAACGGGCGGGGCGGCGGCCACCACGCTCGACGGTTATCCGATGGCGCAAAAGGGTCAGGCACAGCGCGCGCTGGTCTATTGTTTCGTGGCCTCGATCTTTGGCGGGCTGATCGGTACCATGTTCGTGTTGGCGCTGTTGCCGGTGCTCTCGCAGGTCGGAAATTACCTGCACTCGGTCGAGATGGTGGTGATCATCCTCTTTGGACTGACGCTGATCGCGGTGATCGCTGCTGCAGACATGATCAAGGGTCTTTTGGCGGGTATGCTTGGGCTGTTGATCGGTGCCATAGGAACCGACTTCATTTATTCAGAGCCGCGCGCAACCTTTGGCATGTTGGAGCTGTATAGCGGCGTGCCGCTCGTGCCCGCGCTGATCGGGCTTTTTGCAATTTCGGAAGTTTTCGTTCTGATCGAGCGCGGGCGAGTGCTGAAGGACGAATACATGGATGTCGTCGTCAGCTCGAAACTTTATGACGTCTGGGTGCTAGTGAAAGAGGCGTTGCGAAGCTGGTTCTTGATGACATGGACTGCGCTTATTGGGGTGATTATCGGAATCATTCCGGGTGCCGGAGCCTCGATCGCAGCTTTCGTCGCGTATCAGCAAGCGCGCACATTCTCAAAAACGCCCGAGTTGTTCGGCACGGGTGTCCCCGAGGGGGTCGCGGCCCCCGAAGCTGCCAATAATGGTGTGACTTCGGGCACGCTCGTTCCGCTGATGGCGATCGGTGTGCCTGGCGGATCAACCGCGGCAATCATGATGGTCGTGTTGCAGTACCATGGCGTCACGCTGGGCCCGCGGCTGTTTATCGACAGTCCCGAATTGGCCTATGGCATTTTCACCGCGGCCTTCATCACCTACCTCTTGATGATCCCGTTGATGTTTCCAATGGCGCAATACATGTCGCGGGTCACGACTGTTCCGGCTTTCTTCCTTGTGCCAATGATCTTGGCCTTCACGCTTTTGGGAGCCTTTGTGCCGCGCGCCTATATGTTCGACATGGGGCTGGCGGTTGCCTTTGGTCTTTTGGGCTATTTGGCGCGCAAGACCGGCTACCACGTTACCGCGATCTTGATCGGCATCATCCTTGGGCCGCTGATGGAGCAATATCTGATGCGCGCGTTGCGCATTTCGCGCGGGGATGTGGGCATTTTGTTCAGTTCGAACCTAGGCAACATCCTGTGGCTGTTCCTCATCATCACGCTTCTCTTGCCGGTCTACAAAAGCTGGCAGGCAAGAAAGAAACAAAAGGAGGCGGTCTGATATGGGCGCGACTTTGGCGAAGAATTTTACAAGCCTTGCCCGGCTCAACATTCCTGGCGGCGGTCAGGTGCGGGTCGAGGGCGGCTATGCTTACGTCGGCCACATGGATGCCCCCAACGGCACCAGCATCATCGACATCAGGGATCCGCGTATGCCCAAGGTCGTGGCCCATGTGGCGATGGATGATCCTTGGTCCCACAGCCACAAGGTGCGGGTTTGCGGCGATCTAATGATCGTCAACCATGAACAAAATAAGCGCCACTTCCACCGCAAAGGTGAAGGGCTGCTTGAACATACGGCCCATATGCAAGCCCGCGAGGGGCGCGATCCCAGCGATGCCGAATTGGCGGCATTTCTGGGTGTGACCTTGGCCGATATTCCGACGCTGCGCGAAAGCGCCAAACGCGGCTATCATGATGGCGGGTTTCGCATCTACGACATCAAGGATCGCACCAATCCGCGCTTGCTGTGCCATCAAAAGACCCATGGCTTCGGCGTTCACCGCTTCGATATTGATGAACGCTATCTTTATATGTCGACCGAGATGCCCGGGTTTGTCGGCAATATTCTTGTCGTCTATGATTACGCCGATCCAACCAAGCCGGTCGAGGTAGGACGCTGGTGGATGCCCGAGCAAGAGAATTTCGACGGCGCTCGCCCTACCTGGAAAGGCTATCAACAGCGGCTGCACCACACCCAACGCGTCGGCAATGAGCTGTGGGCCTCGTGCTGGCATGCGGGGTTTCGTGTGGTGGATGCCACCGACATCACAGCGATGAAAACGATCGCATCCTTTGACTACCACCCGCCGAGCAAGCATCCGACCCACACGATCAAGCCGCTGCTGTCCCCGATAGGCGGGCGCCGCTACGCTGTGGCCGCCGATGAAGAACACGCCCATAAACAAGGTCAGCTTCCGGCCCATCTATGGGTGTTTGATGTCACCGATCTTTCCGACATCCGCTATGCCGCGACCTTTCATGTGGGCGAGTTGGATACCCCCTTTGCCGCGGCAGGGGGGCGGTTCGGGCTGCATCAATACGCCGAGACCTTTTACGACAACACGCTGTTTTGCGCGTGGTTTGCTGGGGGGCTGCGGGCGGTCGACCTGTCAAATCCCAAAGACCCGACCGAGGTGGGTCACTTCATCCCCACACCCACAAGCGGGCACGCGACCCCACAAAGCAATGACGTTTACGTCGATGACCGGGGGCTGGTCTATCTGATCGACCGGCTGGAAGGGCTCGACATTCTGGAATTCCGGCCGGGCTGATCAGCTTCGGACGGAATGGCGCAAGGCCAAATCCAATTAGGGAGGACATCATGGCCAAGACACTCAAGACATTCAGCAGGCGTAGTATTCTGGGAACCGGGGCGACGATTGGGGCAGCCAGCTTGTTTGCCCCTGCGATCCTGCGGGCGCAGGGAGCCTATCCGACACGAAACATCAATATCGTGATCGCCACGGGTCAAGGTGGCGGCGCGGAAACCACGGCGCGCGCTTTTACCAATGTGATGCGCACCGATCTGGGCGTGGAGTTCGAATATGAATTCCATCCCGGCGCTGGTGGTCAGGTGGGATACGAGCTCTATGCCCAGCGCCGCGATAAGGACGGCTACAACCTGCTCTATTCCAACATGCACCCCGAGATCATCACCTTTGCGACGCAAAACACCAATTATGATCTGCCCGGTGATATCATCCACTTTGCCAAGACCGGCGGCACGCCCATCGTATGTTACGTCGGGGCCAACAGCCCGATCCAGTCGATCGAGCAACTCGTCGATGAAGGCAAAAAGCGCACAGTGAACATCGCCACCAGCCGCCTGCCGCATCCAGGTACCATCGGGATGCTGTCGTTGGCCGATGCCATGGGCGCTGATTTCAATATGATCCCCTATGGCGGTGGCAATCCAACTTCCATGGCGGTTATCACCGGTGAAACCGATGCGGCGGTATTGACGGCCGGTGTTGCCATCAGCCTCGGCGATCAGGTGCGCGTATTGGGAACATTCCGCTCGGTCGAGGCGTTCAACGCCCAAATGGGGAATGCGCCGCTGATCAACGATGTGTTCGGCACAACCATTCCCGAGCTGGAACTGGCCAATGGTTTCGCCATGCACACAGAGGTTTGGGAAACCATGCCCGAAGTGCGGGAACGTTTGGTCAATTCGATCCGGGCGAGCTTTGACAACACCGAGTTGCGTGCCAATTTCGCAGCCGCGAATTATCCATTCGAAGGGGTGGAATACGGCGACGAGGTGGTCTGCCAGAAGATCGTCGCGGATACGATCGAACTGGCGCGCCGCTATGCGGATCGCCTACGCGCCAGCTGACATAGGCATAACAGCAAACCGGCGACCCTGTGTCGCCGGTTTCCCTAATCAAAGGAGCCTCATGGCCAGCGCAACGCAATCTATTGGTATTTCCCTCGTGGAAACCATTCGTAGCGACATTCTGACCGCGCGGCTAAAACCCGGTGAAAAGCTCTCGCTCAAACTGTTGAGCGGACTATACGCCTGTGGCGCCTCTCCTGTGCGCGAGGCGCTGACGCGGCTGGCCTCGGAAGGGCTGGTCGAGCGTATCGATCGGCGCGGATTTTTCGTAGCGGGAATCTCAGCGCATGATTTCGCAGATATCTTGTTCAACCGTGGCTTCATGGAAAGCGAGGCGCTGAGGCAATCCATCGCCTTGGGTGATGCCGAATGGGAAGAGCGCGTGCTGATCGCACATTTTCGGCTCAGCAACCTTAAGCGCGACACACAGGGCAAAGATGGATTGCGGCAGCCTAATCCCGATTGGGAAGCAGCGCATAAACGCTTTCATATGGCGCTTTTGTCGGCCTGCCCTTCGCGGATATTGCTGGAAACCTGCGAAAGATTGCACGACTTGAACAACCGCTATCGCTTTTTCGCCCGTACGGTTCAGGGCTCGGCCCGGTCGGTCGAGGCCGAGCATAAAAAGCTGTGCGATCTGGCATTGGAGCGATCCCCCCAAGGCGCGGCGCAAGCGCTGATCGATCATTACCGACAAACAGGCGACGCTGTGCTGGCGGCTACGATTGTGCCGGCCGGTCTAGGTCTTGATATGTCCCATATTTTTCAGAACACCAAAGGTATGTCCCATGAAATTGCGTAAAATTGGTTCTCTCGAGGTGTCTGCGGTCGGCTTGGGTTGCATGAGCATGACCCCGATCTATGGCGCACCCGATCCCGATGAGGCTGTGGCAACGATCCACCGCGCCCTTGATCTGGGTGTTACAATGATCGACACCGCCGATGCCTATAACGACGGCAAGAACGAGATGCTGGTGGGCCGGGCGCTTGCCGGGCGGCGCGATGGGGCTGTTCTGGCTACAAAATTCGGCAACATTCGCTATCCCGATGGTCGCCGCGATGTGAACGGGCGGCCCGAATATGTGCGCGAAGCCTGCGAAGCCAGTCTCAAGCGCTTCGGTACGGACCGGATCGATTTGTATTACATTCATCGTATCGACCCAACGGTGCCCATCGAAGACACGATCGGTGCTATGGCCGACCTCAAGGCTGAGGGCAAAATCTTGCATCTGGGGCTGTCGGAGGCATCGGCCCAGACGTTGCGACGCGCCCATGCGACCCATCCGATCACCGCGCTTCAGACCGAATACTCGCTTTGGTATCGTGGGGTTGAGGCCGAACACCTGCCCACTTGCCGCGCGCTTGGGATCGGTTTTGTTGCCTATGCGCCGCTGGGGCGTGGTCTATTGACTGGCACCATCGGCACGCTTGCGGACATGGCCGAGGATGACCGCCGCCGCGACCATCCCCGCTTTGAGCCGGAAAACCTTGCGCACAATGTAGCGCTGGTGGAAGAACTCAGAGCACTCGCCCATCACGAAGGATGCACCCCGGCCCAACTGGCGCTGGCGTGGCTTTTGGCCCAAGGCGATGACATCCTGCCCATCCCCGGCACCCGACGCCGTCGCTGGCTGGAGGAAAACACCGCCGCGCTCGACATCATTCCCTCGGTTTCTACACTTGCCACGCTGGATCGGATTTTCCGCGAAGGGGCTGGGGCGGGCACCCGCTATCCGGCGGGCCAGATGAAGCGCGTGAACTTGTGACAGTGGCGGCGATGGACTATCGCGCGCTGGGGTCGCAGGGCTTGCAGGTTTCGACGCTTGGGCTGGGCTGCTCGGGCATGACGTCGGATTATGGCCTGCCCGATGATGTGGAATCGGTGGCCACTATCCAGCGTGCCATCGAGATGGGCGTGACGCTTTTTGACACGTCCGACGCCTATGGCGCGGGCCGCAACGAAGAGCTGATCGCAGGTGCAATCCTGGGCATGCGCGATGGTCTGGTGATCGCATCCAAATTCGGCAACATCCGCGGCCCGAACGGCGAACGCGGCGGCACCAACGGTCATCCCGATTACATACCGCAAGCCTGTGAGGCCAGTCTCAGGCGCTTGGGCGTTGATGTGATCGATCTTTACTATGTCCACCGGATCGACCCTGATGTGGCGATCGAAGATACGGTCGGCGCCATGGCGCGGCTGGTCGAGGCAGGTAAGATCCGTTTCATCGGCCTGTGCGAAGCGGGGCCGGACACCATCCGGCGTGCCCATGATACCCACCCGCTGTCTGCAGTGCAGATGGAATATTCGCTCTGGACCCGTGATGCTGAGGCGGCGATCTTGCCGCTTCTCAGGGAGTTGGGGGTTGGGCTGGTGCCTTATAGCCCCTTGGGGCGCGGGTTTCTGACCGGCGCCTTCGCGAGCCGCGACGATCTGATCCCGACCGACCGCCGCCACGCCCATCCGCGCTTTCAAGCAGGGAATTTCGAACAGAATCTGGCGCTGTTGGAACCGCTTGCCGAAATCGCAGCGGCCCATGGCGTCAGCAATGGGCAGGTGGCGCTGGCATGGCTTTTGGCGCAATGGGATGGGCTTGTACCGATCCCCGGCACGAAACGCCGCCGTTGGCTTGAAGAAAACCTTGCAGCGCGCGCTGTGTATCTGACCGCGTCCGATATCGCCCGCCTGTCCGCCGCCTTTTCCCCCGGAGTGGCGGCGGGCCTGCGTTACCCCGAATTCCAACTTGCAAAAATGGGCCTGTAACGGCCCGCCCATACGAAAGGATGACCATGGTTACCCCCGTTATGCCCGAAAAGAGCTATTCCGGAACCGAGCACTGGACAAAAAAGGGCGATGTCACCCTGTTCCTGTGGCAGAAAAAGGTGCCAGTGGGGACGCCCAAGGGAACGGTGCTGTTCGTGCATGGATCATCCATGGCTTCGACGCCAACCTTTGATCTTCAGGTGCCGGGGCGGCCCTATTCCTCGGCGATGGATTGGTTCGTTTCCCAAGGCTACGACACTTGGTGTGTCGACATGGAGGGGTATGGCCGCTCTGACAAAGACCCCTCCGTGACCGCCAATATCGCGGCCGGCGGCGATGACCTGATTGCTGCCACCGATTACATCATGGCGGAAACAGGCGTGAGCGCCTTCCTGGTTTACGGGATTTCTTCAGGCGCGCTCAGGGCCGCGAATTTCGCCGAGCGCAAGCCCGAGCGGGTGGCGCGGTTGGCTCTTGATGCGATGGTTTGGACAGGCGAGGGAAGCCCGACATTGGCACAGCGCGCCCAAAACCTTGCGCGCTGGCAAACAGGCGAACGCCGCCCTATCGACCGCGATTTCGTCTGGTCGATTTTCAATCGCGACCATCCCGGCTGCGCTGAGGACAAGGTGATTGAAGCCTTTGCCGAGGCCATTGTGGCGCTGGATGACAGCGTTCCGACCGGCACTTACCTAGATATGTGCGCCAATCTTCCAGTGACCGACCCCAGCCGCCTGACCATGCCTACGCTGGTAATGCGCGGGGAATATGACGGCATCGCGGGGATCGATGATCTGTTGGCCTTCTTCAAGGCGTTGCCCCACCCTGACAAGCAGTTTTCGGTGATGCAGGGGATTTCACACGCCTCGATCCAGCAAAAGAACTACATGACGGTGTATCACATCTTGCAATCTTTCTTCGAAACGCCGGCGGCTGTTTACAAATAGGTTGAGCCGCTCCCCAACTGTCGGACAGCTTTCTAATTGATTTAAGCTTCTCTTAGAATGAACCTTGGCTTTCGCGGGATACGAGAGCTGCTGTCCGGCAGGACAACTATGCAGGCTCAGCCGGGGCTGGATCGAATTATGTTGGGCCGTTCTGGCCCGTTCAGGAGTGTGATCATCTTCTGATAATGCCTTCACCTGGTCGGTTTCGAATGCACCCAACTGGACCAATGCAGGCGGCTGTCCGACATGGGCGGTTTGATGCCGCTGATGAGTGTAAAAGCGATCCAGCGGCCGACATCTACCTTTGCCTGCGGTTGGGTCTCCCAAGCGTGCAGGTAGGCGCACTCTTACGCCAGAGCCCGCAAAAGCGGTCGATGAAGGTGTTGTCGATCCAGCGCCTTTTGACTTCGAATTCAGACAGCAAAAACTGAACAAAGCAAGCGTCTAGAACAATAGGCGCGTCTCAGTCGGCGTGGTCAAGGTAAAGGCAAATAGCGGCGCTGCGCATCTAAAGACCGTGTCACGATCGAATGGAATGAATGTTCCTATGCCAGGCGACAAACCTATGGATGCCTTATCACTACCGTTAACCTGCCTTATCGGAGGGGGGGGCGGTAGGAAATAGGAACTCACCGGTCGCGACGTAGTGTTTTACTAGCATATCGACTGCACCAGCTGAATCCCGCATGAGCGCGAGATCTTTTATAGCGTCATGCTCATTAACGACGTTACGCACGATACGTGACCTACGCCGCGCCAAGACGCGGTAACGGATGTTCAATTCATAGAGCCGAGCACAGTTTTCGAGCAGGATACGCGACCCGCAAGCCGAGATTAACGCCTGATGAAAATTGCGATGGGCCACTTCCCAGGCCGAGACGGCGCTGCCGGGCTGATCATCGGCGTCGCGGTCCAAAGCGTTCATACGAAAATGAGCCACGAGAACTTGTTCTTCCCACTGCTGATCACCAAGTTCAATTGATCGGCGCAGTGCCTCACCTTCGAGCAGACAGCGGTTTCGCAAGATGTCGTCAAAATCGGCTGCCGAGGCATCGGCTACAAAAAAACCTCGCTTATCAATACGCTGTACCCAGCCTTCGACCGTTAATTGATTGAGCGCTTCACGGATCGGCGAGTTGCCGCAGTTATAACGATCCGATAGCATCTTCAGCCCGAGCTTCTGGCAAGGCGGCAGAATGGCCATCAAGATATCGCGCTTGATCTCGTGAAAGACCGAAATTCCAAGCGATTGTGCCTTGTCAGACATATCCTGATCCCGATGACCGCCATGCCCTAATCGGCAGAACGGCTCGCACCTAAGCCATCCGCCCCGATCAGGCAAGTCCGCATGAATACAGCGGAAAAGCCCCTTATTCCTACACGTTTCCTTAGCTCGCCAAGCGGCGGTTTCGGAGGCAAAGCCTCGACAAGTCGAGGCTCACAGCAAATTTTTCGAAAATAGTTTGCCGTTTACAAAATAATCGACAATTCTATGAAAAAAGCAAGATAGAATCATGGCTTCGGTCGGCAAGGGGGGGAAATGCATGCGGCTGTTTTACGGCAATGACCACGAAGTTTTCGTGCTGCGGGGCGATGAGGGCGTCAATGTGACGGCCCTGCTGACCGACCTACCGCATCTAATGCGCGAAGATCTGATGGCAGCGCTGATCGCGCAGTTCGACAGCTACCGCGCCCGGATTGAGGCGCATGTGAAAACCGCCGCTGGCGTGCCGCTGACCTCAATCCGCATCCGCGCGCCGCTACCGCGTCCGCGCAACATCGTGTGCATGGCAACCAACTACATGGAAGACGGCACCCTGCCCGAACCGCCGCCGATCAACGCCTTTCACAAGGTCTCGAACGCCGTGATCGGACAGGGCGACACCATGGTTCTGCCCGATGCGCCCGCCTCCAATCTCGATACCGCGCGGGTGTTTGCGCTGATCATCTATCTCAGCATCATCGGGCTCGTGATCTTCATGGCCGTGGTCTGGACCCAGCGCCGTTTCGTGTTCTGGCACAAATCCAGCACCTTGACCGACAGCTGAAGGCTGTTGCCCTGTCTGCAAAGGCAGGGCATCAGGCCTCCAAACGACCAAAACTCCAAGGAAGAGTGGAATGACAACGACCCCCAAAGACCTTTTCGCCCCCGCCGCGGTCACGCGTTTTTCGATCGAAGGCTCGGACAACACCTTTCCCGTGCGCCGCGTCTATTGCATCGGCCGCAACTACGCCGCCCATGCCGTCGAGATGGGCCACGACCCGGACAAGGAACCGCCGTTTTTCTTCAAGAAAAGCCCCGACAACATCGTCTTTGGCGATTTCCCCTACCCGACCGAAACCAGCGATGTGCATCACGAGATCGAACTGGTCGTGGCGCTCCACAAGGGCGGGCGGAACATCCTCGTCGAAAAGGCGCTCGAGCATGTCTATGGCTATGGCGTCGGCCTCGACATGACGCGGCGCGATCTGCAGGGCGAGGCCAAGAAGCTCGGCCGCCCCTGGGAAGTCGGCAAATCCTTCGACCAATCCGCCCCTTGCACGCCGCTTGTGCCCGCATCCAAGATCGGCCACCCCGATCAGGGCGCGATCTGGCTCAAGGTGAATGGCGAGATCCGGCAGGAGGGCGATCTGAACCAGATGCTCTGGAAGGTGCCGGAAATGATCTCGATCCTGTCGCGCTACTTTGAACTGGTCGAAGGCGATGCGATCATGACGGGCACGCCTGCAGGTGTAGGACCCATCGTGCGCGGAGATATGATGGAAGGCCATGTCGCAGGTGTGGGCAATCTGACGGTAAAGGTTCTGTGAGCATCGCAAGCAGGCGTCACAATGGTGCCGCCCGTTTTTCACCTCTCCAATCTGGGAACCGCACTGTCGCGGCACGAAACCATCACTTCTTTCCGCTCCGCGCGACTTTTTAGGCAAATGGGGCGATCTCTGAGAGTTCCCTTAGTCGCGGCTTGGAGGGGATTGATCCTTAAAACTAGAGCACACTGACCGCTGCGGGGGCTGTATCGGACAGGAAAATATTTGGGTTTCTGTCATAGCGGGTGGCAATGCGCCGCCGGTTCTTCAACCGACCCGCCATGATCTCGATCTGGTTGCGCCGCGTCGTGGTCACTGGGCAAGGCGCTTGGTGCCCAAAACTTTGATCTCTGCCGCAGCTGACAAACGAAATTACCCAACGAATTTTTTGCGGACCTATCAAACAAGGGCGTTTCTGACGCGCAGGGGGGCTAAATTAGGGGGGTGCCCCCTGCGTGAACGATCTGACTTGGATAACGAGAGGGGCAAGTAACCCCTCTGGACATGGCTGATTCCAATAGTAGTGCCCTACTGAGAGAAGAGTCGATTGAACGAGCCCTGCAAGGCAAACCTTAGCCGACGGTTTTTGGAACCCACTTGGAACCCAGCAGCAAGTGCCCAGCCGACCAAATTCTTGTATGTTATTGAAAGTATTGGTACCAGCGCCCCGGCTTGAACGGGGGACCTCCTGATCCACAATCAGGCGCTCTAACCAACTGAGCTACGCCGGCACGAGGGGTGGGATAGCCAAGGGTCGGCGCGATTGCAAGGGGTCTTGGCCTGCTGATCGCTTGCACTGGCCGCTGTCTGTCGCTACCCCGGCGTCAAGCTTGGAGGGAACGGCGATGGGCATCAACAAGGAAAGCGAGATCGCGGCGAATTTGCAGATCGGGCCAACGACGCTTGGCATGGTGCGCATCTATGTCGAGGGTGAGGGTGTTGACCTGCCGTTGGATTTCGAACCCGAAGAGGCCGAAGAAATCGCCGAGGAGCTGCGCGCCGCCGCAGCGCTTGCGCGCAATATGGCCAAGCAAAAGCGCTAAAACGCGTCGAAGCCTGCACCCGGATCGCGCAAACCCTGCAGGCGCAGGGCCGCGTGGCGGGCAAAGCGATGGATCACAGCGCGCCGCCGGGCCGACGCAAGTTTGACCTCAGGCCCCATGCGGATGATCGCGGCATCATAGGCATCGGCGATGATCAGCCCCGTGCCCTCGGGCAAAAGATCGGTCGGGAAATCCGCATCCACCGCCCAGAAATAGCGATCCCCCCATTCCAGATAGCCGCCCCATTTGCTGTCCGAGGTGAAATCGGCGCGGCTTGATTTACATTCGATCACCCAAAGCTCTCCCTTGGGGCCAAGCGCCATGACATCGAGCCGCTTACCGCGTTCGGGGGTGAATTCTGCCAGCGTGACAAAGTCATGGCCGCGCAGATGGCGACAGACACCGCGCGCCAAGAGCTGGCCGGGGGCAAGGGGTGCGGCATGGGGATCGGGGGCGGACATGGGTGCAAGCTGGAACATTGCGCGAACAATGACAAGGGCGGCGCGCCACTTGCCAGCGCATCCGCGCGCGCCTATGTGAAGGGTGGCGGGTCTGCTCTTCACGTGCCTGTGGCAAAATTCCGGTGGCCTTAAGCATTTCCGAGGGGGCTGGCTCTGTCTGGATCCTGGTCCGGTTACCTGGCGCCCACCTGTACATACAGGTCCTCGGGAATTCACGCCTCCACGGTTGCTGCGGTCCCCGCCACATCAAAACGCCGCCCCCTTGGGGGCGGCGTTTGTGTTTTGGGGACAATGCCTAGCGGCGGTCGGTATCGCTGAGCCGGATCGGGATCGGCTGGCGCAGGCCGCCTTGGTCATCATCATCATCGTCATCTTCGCCCAGCATCATGATCTGATAGCCGATCTGCACCGCGCCAAAGGTGATGGTGAAAAACACCACCAGCATGATCACGGCAATCGGCCCATCGGCGGTATGGGTGACAAGATGCCAAAGCCCCGCCACATCAAAGGCCAAGAGCATCGCGACAAAGATCAGTGCCAAGGCAAAGCCGATCAGGCCGTGACGCAAGATAAAGGCAATATGATCAGGCACGGCGCACCCCCCGGCGTTGCATCTGTTGGCTCAAAGGTAGCTATGGCTTTTGCAGACACAAGGGGGCGCGGCATTGCGGCGCGCAGGCAGCGGTCAATTGCCCAAAATTCAGGCAGCGTTGAGCACCAGCCAGCCGGTATAGCCCGCATAAACCGCCAAGAACAAAAACCCCATGCCGCGCCCGATCCGGCCCGTGGCCAGCGCCACCAGCAAAAGCGCCGCCGTGCCAGCCACCAGCGCCAGATCGACCAAGGACAGATCGCTTGGCACCGGGATCGGCACGATCACCGCCGTCAGGCCCAAGATCGCCAAGATGTTGAACACGTTCGAGCCAAGGATATTGCCCAGCGCCAGCCCCGCCTCGCCGCGCCGTGCGGCGATCACGCTGGTGGCAAGTTCAGGCAGCGAAGTGCCGATGGCCACGATGGTCAGGCCGATCATGGTTTCGCTGACGCCAAGCCCGCGCGCGATGCCCGTGGCCCCCGCGACCAACAACCACGCACCCGCGATCAGCGTGCCAAGCCCGGCCAAAAGATAGGCGGCCATCACGCCCAGCCCCATATCGGGGATCTCTGGCACCGGCTCGTTGGCCGCGTCGCGGCTGAGCGCGCGCCACAGGTAGATGGCCAGAGCGCCGAGCAAGATCGCCCCTTCGATCCGGCCAATATTGGCCCCGATCAAGATTACGGCGATGCCCATCACGGTCGCCACGATCAGCCAAAGCCGATCTTCAAACCCGGCCGTGTCGGCGGGGATCGCCGCGATCATGGCGGCCACCCCCAAGATCAGCGCGATATTGGCGATGTTGGAGCCCAGCACATTGCCGATGGCGATCCCCGGCGCACCGGCCAATGCCGCCGAGAGCGAGGTCAGCATCTCGGGCATGGAGGTGCCAAAGCCCAAGACCACCGCGCCAACAACCGCCATGGGCAGGCGCATCCGCGTGGCAAAGGCCACCGCGCCGCGCACTAACCCCTCGCCGCCGACCAGCAACATCGCCAGCCCAGCCACCATCATCACGGCATTCATCGATCAATGATCCCTTCGATCGCGCGCGAACTTTGGCACACACATTTGTGAGCAGATGGGTCAAGCTTCGCTATGCGGCAAGGGTCCGGCACCAGCAGCGCGGCGAATTCACATCAAAAAGCATCTGGCCGCGCTTCGCGCGCCATAAAGTCCAGCACGGCATTGACGAATTTCGGCTCTTTGCCATCGGGGAAAAAGGCGTGCGCCACATCGACATATTCGCTGATCACCACCTTGGGTGGGGCTGACCCCTCGACCAGCTCCGCGCCTGCGGCACGAAAGAGCGCGCGCAAAGTCGGGTCGATCCGCGCGATGGGCCATTTGGCCACGAGCGCGCGGTCGGTCATTTGGTCGATCTTGGCTTGATAATTGACCGCATCCTCAAGCGTTTTGCGAAACAGGTCGGGGTCGCCCTCGGCCATTTCCTCGCCATCATAGATGGCACCGAAGCGATGGGTTTCGAACTCCTGCCGGACGGCTTGCACGGTTTGACCCGATGCTTCCATCTGGAACAAGGCTTGCACCGCGTAAAGCCGGGCGGCCGCGCGCATCTGGCGGCGGTCCTCGCGGCTGATCGTCTTGGGCTGCGGCGCTTGGATCTCGTCGTCGGTCATGATGTGGCGTTGCTTTCAGAGCGGGGCATGAAGCCGATGCCGCCCTTAGGCCGCCCAAGCCGCCGCGTCAACGCGATCAGGTGAAGGGCCGCTTGCGCCGCGCCCCCCGCCGTGTTGAGCCGGCCCGCATCGGCGCGTTCCTCGGCCTGTGCGCGGTTTTCGACCGTGATGATGCCGTTGCCGATGCAGACACCTTGCAACCCCAGCATGGTCAGCGCGCGGCTGCTTTCATTGACCACGACATCGTAATGGCTGGTGGCCCCCCGGATCACACAGCCCAGCGCAACATAGCCGTCGAACTCGCCCAAGCGATGCGCGATGCCGATAGCGGTCGCGATCTCAAGGCTGCCCGGCACCTCGATCACCTCATGGGTGGCCCCCGCGCGCGCAAGCACAGCGCTGGCCGCCGCGATCTGGGCTGTGGCGATGGCGGTGTAATATGGCGCGATCACGATGGCGATCTTCACCGGCTTGTCGAATTGGGGCAGGCCCATGTCATTGTCGGAATGTCCGGCCATTATCCAAGCTCCGAGATGTTGCGCGTGCCGGTGATGGTCAGCCCGTAAGCCTCTAGCCCCACCACCTTGGGTTTGGGGGAATTGGTGAGCAAAATCATATCGCTGATCCCCAACGACGAGAGGATTTGTGCGCCAAGCCCATATTGGCGAAGCGTCTGGGGGCTGACTTCATCCTCCACCACCAGCTTCATGGTCAGATCGCGCAGCAAGACGAGAACGCCGCGCCCTTCCTCGGCGATCAGGCGCATCGCATCGCCGAACTCGCCCGCCCGGCCCTTGGGGCCAGTGCCCACCACATCCAAAAGCGGGTCCATCGCATGCATCCGCACAAGAACCGGATCAGGCCCAGTAATATCGCCCTTGATCAGCACGATATGCTCGGCGCCTTGGGTCTCGTCGGTATAGATGCGCATAGTCCAGTCGCCACCGAACTCGCTGGTGATCACACGCTCTTCGCGCTGCTTGACCAGATTGTCGTGGCGGCGGCGATACGAGATCAGATCGCTGATCGTGCCGATCTTGAGGTTGTGGCGCTGCGCGAAAGCCACCAGATCGGGCAGGCGCGCCATGGTGCCATCCTCGTTCATGATCTCGCAGATCACGCCCGAAGGGTTGAGGCCCGCCAAGCGCGAGATATCGACAGCCGCCTCCGTATGGCCCGCGCGGACCAGAACCCCGCCATCGCGCGCGCGTAGCGGAAAGACATGGCCCGGTGTGGCGATATCGGCCGCACCCTTGCCCGCATCGATCGCCACTTGGACAGTGCGCGCCCGGTCAGCCGCCGAAATACCCGTCGTCACCCCCTCGCGCGCCTCGATCGACAGCGTAAAGGCCGTCTCGTGGCGCGAGGAATTATAGGTCGACATCAAGGGCAGGCCCAGCTGATCGATGCGCGCCGATGTCATCGACAAACAGATCAGACCGCGCCCATGGGTCGCCATGAAATTGATCGCATCGGGCGTGGCCCATTGCGCGGGGATCACCAGATCGCCCTCGTTCTCGCGATCCTCGTGATCGACAAGGATGAACATATGGCCATTGCGGGCCTCGTCGAGGATCTCTTCGATGGGCGAGATTGCATCGGCCCAATCGCGCTCGACCGGACCCGGTTGTTCGAAAACTTGTGTCATGGCCATCCCCTCGCCGGTCTCTTGGCCGCCAGATAGACCATCCATCAGGCGATGACTAGGCCACGGGCGGTGTGGCAAAGAATGTCGCGCGGTCGATGGTTCCGGCAAGACCTGCGGCAGAGGTCCAGCCCCGCTCGATGCTGGTGGCGGCCACCAGCACCACCCCGTCACGCGGCACCCCGCGCGTGGCCAAAAGCGCGCGCAACCCGTCGCGCGTTTCGCGCCATGTGGCGGTGAAACCCGGCGCGCGGCCTGTCGCCTCGAACAGCCCCGGATGGGCGGCATCAAGGATTGCGGGATCGGTGGGCGCATAGATGGCGCCAATCCGCTCAGCCTGCCCGTCTAGCGCATGCAGATGCGCCGCCACGCCGGGCGCCAGCACGGCCTGCCCTGGTCGCAGATCAAGCGCATTGCCCGAGAACAGAAAGGCCACGATATCATGGCCCGAGGTGGCGCGGATCGTGGCATAGGTCTGATAGGGCAGGCCCAGACGCTTGGCGCGCGTCACGCGCAGGCGCACTACCTCCAAGGGCAGGCTTGGCAAAAGAGCGCGGCGCGCCTTGGTCCAAGCGAGTTTGCGAAACCCAAATCCCGCCTCCAGCGTTGGGCCACCATTATGACCGATCTGCGCCGCTCCCGGCCGCTCACCCATGATGCCCGCCCCTTCTTCGTTTCAAAAATATCCCCGCCGGAGGCCAAGAGCCGCGCGCCGACAAGGGCCTGCAAGGCCCGTGGAGGCGCTTAAGCCCAGTCTTGCAACCGCGCCACGTAGCGCGCCAGCGTGTCGATCTCGAGGTTGATCCGGTCGCCCACAGCCGTGGTGCCCCAATTGGTCACAGCCTTGGTATGGGGGATCAAATTCACCCCGAATTCCACCCCGTTCACTTCGTTCACCGTCAGCGATGTGCCGTTGAGCGCGACCGAGCCCTTGGGCGCGATGAATCGCGCCAGCGCTTCGGGCGCGCGAAAGGTGATCCGGGTCGAGGCACCCTCATCATGCATCCCCACCACATCGGCCACCCCATCGACATGGCCCGACACGATATGGCCGCCCAACTCATCGCCAAGCCTGAGTGCGCGTTCAAGGTTCAGCTTGCGCCCCAGCACCCAATCGCTGATCGCGGTCTTGGACACGGTCTCGCCCGAGATATCGACCTCGAACCAATCAGGGCCAAGGGCTGTTACCGTCAGGCAAACACCGTCGCAGGCAATCGAGGCACCGATATCGATACCGCCCGTGTCATAGCCCGTGGCAATGCGCGCCTTCAGATCGCCCGCCATATGCATCGCCCTGACCTCGCCTTGATCGGTCACGATCCCTGTGAACATGGCCCCTGCCCTCCTGTTGCGACACGCATCCACAAAGCATGCAAGCCCCCCCGCATCAAGAGGCAGCACCGCCACATTTCAGGCTGATTTCTGCCGCAAGCCTGACGACAACTGTTGCTTTGACAATCGAAATCGCAGATCCACACTTTCGATAACCGGAAATACGACCTATGGCCCCCAGCCACGCCAATCGTGTCTTTTTATTCCTACAAGGTCCACATGGCCCGTTTTTCGGCCAGCTTGGGCGCATGCTGCATGCGGCGGGCGCGCGCATTTGGCGGGTGGGGTTCAACACGGGCGATGCGGTGTTCTGGCCTGATGCGGCAAGCTTCATCGCCTTTCGCGCCCCCGCCGATCAATGGCCCGCGCGCGCGGCGGAACTGCTTGATGAGAAAGGGATCACCGATCTGGTGGTTTACGGCGATACACGGCCCATCCATGCTGCGGCAATCATGGCGGCGCGCGCGCGCGGCATCACCGTGCATGTTTTCGAAGAGGGGTATCTGCGCCCCTATTGGGTGACGTATGAGCGCGGCGGGGCCAATGGCAATTCGCCGATCATGTCGCTGAGCGTGGAGGAGATGCGCCAAGCGCTGGCCGGTCTCGATCTTGAGCTGCCCGATGCGCCCGCACGCTGGGGTGATATGCGCCAGCATGTGTTTTATGGCGCGCTTTACCATTTTTTCGTGCTGGTCTGGAACCGCAGCTATGCCCATTTCCGCCCCCATCGCAGCTTGGGCGTGGCGCAGGAGTTCCGGCTTTACCTGCGCCGCTTGGCGCTGATGCCCGTGCATTGGCTGGACCGCGTGCAAGCGACATGGCGCATCAAGACCGGCGGCTTTCCCTATCATTTGGCGCTATTACAACTCGAACATGACGCGAGCTTTCGCGATCATGGCCCTTTTGGCGCAATGCAAGATTTCTTGGCGCTGCTGATCGAAGGCTTTGCCGCCGGTGCGCCCGCGCATCATCATCTCGTGCTCAAAGCCCATCCGCTCGAGGATGGGCGCACCCCGCATAGGCGCATCATCCAAAAGATCGCCACAGAGCATGGTGTGAGCGCGCGGGTGCATTATGTGCGCGGCGGCAAGCTGGCGCGGCTTTTGAACGACGCGCGCTCGGCGGTGACGGTCAATTCTACGGCGGCCCAACAAGCGCTGTGGCGCGGGCTGCCGCTCAAGGCCTTTGGACAGGCGGTCTATCTCAAGCCGGAGTTTGTCTCGACCCAACCGCTGGATGCGTTTTTCCAAAACCCCACCCGCCCCGACAGCCGCGCCTACCGCGATTACCGGCATTTCCTGTTGGAGACCTCGCAGATCAGCGGGAGCTTTTATTCCGCACGCGGACGGCGACAACTTTTGCGCCAAGTGGTTGATATGATGCTCTCGCCCGACGACCCCTATGCCGCCCTGCGCGCGGGCAGACCGGCACCACGGCAACACTTGCGACTGGTGACGTAAAGATATCTAGCGCCATCGGCTCAAAATCGCTAATGTCAGGAAAAAAGATAATCCGAGGCAGTTCAGGCAAGAGGAGCCACCCTGTGACATCGATGGCATCCCGCATCGCGCGCATCGCCGCGCTTTGCGTCATTTCGGGCGCGGTCGCGGCCTGTAGTCTATTGCCCCGTTCGGGCCCAACGAAGAACGAGATCTTCGCAGGATCGGTCCAGCGCGACGGCGATGCTTTCGTGGTCGAGGTCAACCAGCGCGTCACCACCGCCACGGCGGTCGTGCCTGCTTTGGGCTTTCCGCCCGAAATGCTGAACGCGGCCCTGTCTGATACCGATGTGATCCGCCCCGGCGACCAAATCCAGCTGATCGTCTATGAGAATGTGACCGACGGGCTTTTGGCAGGCCAAGGGGCCGCCGCCGCCGCGATCAACGAGGTGCAGGTGGATAGTTCGGGCTTTATCTTTATCCCCTATGCCGGGCGCATCCGTGCCGCTGGCAATACGCCCGAGGCATTGCGCGGCATCATCACCCGCAATCTTGATGAACAAACCCCCGACCCGCAGGTGATCGTGAACCGCACCGCTGGCGACGGGTCGACCGTGACCGTCACGGGCAGCGTGGGTGGTCAGGGCGTCTATCCGATCGAGCGGCCGACGCGCACGCTTTCGGCCATGCTGGCGGCAGCGGGCGGTATCGCCGTTGACCCCGAGATCGCGCAAGTCACGCTGATGCGTGGCAATCATCGCGGCACGATCTGGTTTCAAGATTTGTTCCGCGACCCCACGCTTGATATCGCGCTGCGCGGTGGCGACCGGATCTTGGTCGAAGAGGATGGGCGCTCGTTCACCGCATTGGGGGCCACCGGCAGCCAGACCATCGTGCCGTTTGAGAGCCAAGTCATCTCGGCCATTGAAGCGATTGCGTCCGTCGGCGGGTTGAACGCCAATCTGGCCGACCCAACAGGTGTTTTCGTCTTGCGCAACGAGGCCGAGCCGATTGCCCGCGCCGTGTTGGGCCGCGACGATCTGATCGGGGCGCAGCGCATGATCTATGTGCTGGATCTGACCGCCCCCACCGGCATGTTCGAGGCGCGCGATTTCGTGATCCGCGACGAGGATACGGTCTATGTCACCGCCGCACCGATCACCCAGTGGAACAACGCCATCAGCGCGCTGACCGGCACATTGGGTGCTGCCGGAACGGTCGGCAACGCGATTCCATAAGCCCGGTATGGGCGCGCCGGGCGAGACCGCGAACGGCGCGCCACGCAGGCGGGGTTTCTATTTTAACGCGGGGTTCCTAAGGCAGGCGCGGCTGCGCCGGATCTTGCAGCTTGCGGGCTATGATCTGCGCTTGGGCAAGCCGGGGCCGGATGATGATGTGCTGGTCTGGGGCCATTCGCCCTATGCAAGGCGCGGCGAGGGCGTGGCGCGGGCCAGCGGCGCGCATCTGGTCCGGGTGGAGGATGCGTTTTTACGCTCGCTTCACCCCGGGCGCGCGGGTGATCCCCCCTTGGGGCTGATCATCGACCGGCGCGGGATTTATTTCGACGCAAGCGCCCCCTCGGATCTCGAGGTGCTTTTGGCGACCCATCCGCTGGATGACACAGTGCTTCTTGATCGGGCGCGCGGCGCAATGGCGCGGATCGCCGCCGCTCATCTGACGAAATATGCCGCGACCGACCCCGATCTTGCGCCGCCCCCGCCGGGCTATGTGCTGCTGATCGACCAGACGCGCGGCGACGCCGCCATCCGGATGGGCGGCGCGAATACGCATAGTTTCGCCGAGATGCTTGCCCATGCGCAGGAGGATCACCCCGGCGCGCCCATCGTGATCAAGACCCATCCCGAGACGCGGGCGGGCCACCGCGCGGGCCATTTCGATACCGCCAACCTGCCCCCCGGTGTGACGCTTGAGGATCGGCCAATTTCGCCGCAACGCCTTTTTGAAGGGGCGCGCGCGGTCTATTGCGTCACCTCGCTTATGGGGTTCGAGGCGATCTTGGCGGGTCATCGCCCGGTGCTGTTCGGTGTGCCCTTCTATGCCGGATGGGGGCTGAGTGATGATCGCCGCCCAACGCCCGCGCGCCGAAATCGCCGGCTGACGCGCGCGCAACTCGCCGCCGCCGCGCTGATCCTCTACCCCAGATGGTATGACCCCTACCGCGACCGTCTAGGCCGGATCGAGGATGTTCTGGGCACGCTCGAGGCGCAGGCCCGCGCATGGCGCGAGGATCGGGGGGGGCATGTCGCGGTCGGCATGCGCGCATGGAAGCGCCGCCATTTGACGCAATTCTTCGGGCCGATGCGCTTTACTGATGATCCCGCCAAGGCGGCGGCGGATGGGCGGCCCGTCATGGTCTGGACCAGCCGCGCAACGCCCGCGCTGCGCGCGGCCTGCGACGTCGCGAAGCGTCCGCTTCACCGGGTGGAGGACGGCTTTTTGCGCTCACGCGGGTTGGGGGCGGACCTCGTGCCGCCGCTCTCGCTGGTGCGCGATGATCTGGGGATTTACTATGATCCCAGCCGCGAAAGCCGTCTTGATCGCCTGATCGCAGAGGCCGCGAAGATGGAGCCGAAGCACCTGCTGCGCGCCGAGGATCTGATCGCGCGGCTGGTGGCCTTGGGGGTGACGAAATACAACCCCGGCGGTGCCGCCCCCGACCTGCCGCTGGCAGGTGAGCGGCCCTTGATCCTTGTGCCAGGGCAGGTGGAGGATGACGCCTCGATCATCCTTGGCGCAGGCGAGGTGCGCACGAATGCGGGGCTATTGGCCCGCGCCCGCGCGCTGTTCCCCGAGGCGGTGATCCTTTACAAACCTCATCCCGATGTGGTGGCGGGGCTGCGCCAAGGCGCGGTAGCAGAAGATGTGCTGGTGGCCAGCGCCGATCACGTGCTGGCGGGGGGCGATCCCGCGATGCTGCTTGCACAGGTCGATGGGGTGGTCACGATGACCTCGGGGCTGGGGTTCGAGGCGCTCTTGCGCGGCGTGCCGGTCACTTGCCTTGGTGCGCCCTTTTACGCAGGCTGGGGGCTGACCCGCGATCTGGGGCCGATGCCCGCCCATCGCCGCGCGCGGCCCAGCCTCGCCGCGCTGGCCCATGCAGCCCTGATCACCTATCCGCGCTACCACGACCCGCTGACCGGTCTGCCCTGCCCGCCCGAAGTGGCACTCGACCGGCTGGCCGATGGCACGGGGCTGCGCGGCCGCCCGACGCTGCGCGCATTGGCCAAGCTGCAGGGGTGGTTCGCAGGCTGGGCTTGGGTTTGGCGGTGAGGGGGGGAGTGCGAGACGCCCTTGCCACAAACTAGCTTCTGCGTCGGGCCTTGTTGAAAAGTGACCAATATGGTGTATATTCGTGCGTGACCTGAGAATCAAAAAAACGCCCCACCCATGACTTGAAGAAGATACAGGAGACCTTCGACACGACCGATAATCTTGTGATAACGGGCTCTGCCAAGCGCTCTGCTTTCAAAATGGGCTATGCGTTGGAGGATGTTGTCGAAGCCGTTCAAGATCTTATGCCCGAAGACTTCGTTCACTCCAAACCCGCCCATTCCCCGGCACAGCAGGGGGTCTGGCACGACACCTACGTCATGCCTTGGGACAAGAGAAACATCTTCATCAAGTTCGCAGGCGCGACAATCGTTGACATAGCCCTCACCTCTTTCAAGGAGAGCGACAGATGACCCAGACGCGCGTTCACCCCGAGACCGGGAAACAGCTCACGCGCCAAACGCGTAAGGAGATCGTGTCTTTCGGGCCGCTGAAACGCGAGGTCGAAGTGCAGGGCTGGTATCCCGATGACGACAGCGACAGCTTACACACAGGCGCAGACCTCAAGCAGGCGAACGCGGCCTACAAGGCGTTGCGCGCGGCCTATCCCGACCATGTCAAACAGATCCGGAAGAAGCTGAGGCTGACGCAAGAAAAGGCTGGCCTGCTGATCGGTGGGGGCAAGCGCGCGTTCCAGAAATACGAGGCCGGAACACTCTTCCCCAGTGATGCGGCGATGGGGCTGCTGGAAATCCTGAACCAGCAACCCGACATGATCGGGATTCTCGAAACCATGCGCAGCCAAGGCACCCTGAACACTGACGAATGGGCGCACGACGCCCAAATGTTACCCAAGCGTGCAAGACCCAAGGCACCTGCGCAGCGCATGGGCCGAAGGGGCGTTGCGGCGTGATTGCCCCCCTACCCCATCACCACCGACAATTCCCCAATCCCCTCGATCACCACGACCACCCCCATCCCCGGTTTGACGGGGGCGGCCCCCAGCGAGGTGCCGCAGGCGATGACGTCGCCGGGGTTCAGTGTCATGTCGTGGGAGAGCAAGCTCACGATCTCGGGCGGCGACAGGATCATGTCATGGGCCGGGTAGGATTGCCGCTCACGCTCATTGACCAAAACCTGCACGGTCAGATCGCGCCAATCAAGCCCCGTGGCGATCACCGGGCCGATGACGCCAAAGCCGCCGCCCGCGCCTTTGCCGAAGGCGAGCCCCTCGCCACCGGCGGGGTGGTGCGCGCCATCACGTTGACGCGGTTGGCCGATGGCTTTCGGGCTGATCGTATTATGCCGCTGAGTGGGGGGTAGGGAAGGGTGGGAGGGCAAACCCAGCATTCAAGCTGCGTGGTGCGAGCGGCAGATGTCGGCCCTGCCCTGCCGTTGTTGATGCAAAGCGAATGACCGGTCTACACCCCCATTGCGGGCACCCCATCGTCGCGTCTGACAGATTCTGGCTTTTCAGCTTTTTCCAAAGATCCTAATGGTATCGCGTTCTCAGTTCCTCGGTCCAAGTGTTCCATAGGTTACATTTCGACAAAATCAGGAATCTAGCGACTTGCTGAACATTGTAGACCTCGTAAGGTCCGAGACGATTGGTCTCTGATGAAAATGCGTGGGCTGTCATTTTGCTACGCAAGAACTCACTAAAATTGATCGCGTCCGGCAAAGAAACCTTACGATCTCTAACATCAACCCCATTCGAATACTCCGAAAGCTGATTGAACATTTCATATACGGGTACTTCGGATTTTTCACCACGGGTTACCCAATCAATCGTTCTTTCTGGATCAATCCCAGCCTTTCGCAAACGTGCCTTGAATGGGTTCAAGACGTCCGGGTTCCAGACGAAGGTTCCTTTTCCAATCGATCTCGGCATCTCACCGCTCGCCTTCACGCCGAGATCAAGTTCTTCGATGGCCGAATATGCAAGGTTTATCGCTACAGACGTTCCCACGTGCGAGGCAAAACTGTCGGTGTGTTTTTCAAACGCCTGCCCGTAACGAGGATGCATTGACCACGGCGTTACGCACTCGGTCTCGTAGCTGGTTGCCAACTTGTGAATGGCATAGACTAGCTTCTTGTCCCGCCAAGCTTCAGCGGCGATGGCAACGGCGACTGGTAGCGTATGACGATAGGTAAACCATTGAAAGAACCCATCGCTTCGAAAAACGTTCTCAAACGTTACCTGCCGATCTGCTTCATCGTCAGAAAGCTCGAACCCGCAACTGGGCGGGTTCTCAACAAACGGGAACCCTTCAAGAATGACATTTGCCGCGCAGACCAGTTGAATAATGTTGTCAGCTTCAGTTTTGTTTGAACCCAGCTGCAGCAACCTTCCACCTTCTTGCCCTTCGCGGTGGATGCCAATATCCTTTAATGTACTGAATTGGGATAGTTTTGTCATGTCTCTTTCGAAAAAGGTATATCGCATAGATGGGTCAGGAATATCCCGGGTTGACCAGTTCGCTGCAGCGCAAATCGAGTGGATCAACTCGATTTCGTCGGGTCTAAAGACAAGAAAGCTACAAAACTCTGGCATCGGTCATCTTTCAGCAAACGAGCGTGAACGCAGTTATTCGACGCAACCTTGCAAAGCCCACTTGCTGCCATTTGTGCCATTCGTCGCGGACGCAGCCAACGTCCGCTCTCCGCCCTTCACAACGCCCCCCCGCCAAGCACCTCGCCCCCCTACCCCATCACCACCGACAACTCGCCAATCCCCTCGATCACCACGACCACCTCCATCCCCGCCTTCACAGGGGCGGCCCCCAGCGAGGTGCCGCAGGCGATGACGTCGCCGGGGTTCAGGGTCATGTCGTGGGAGAGCAAGCTCACGATCTCGGGCGGCGACAGGATCATGTCATGGGCCGGGTAGGATTGCCGCTCACGCTCATTGACCAAAACCTGCACGGTCAGATCGCGCCAATCGAGCCCCGTGGCGATCACCGGGCCGATGACGCCGAAGCCGTCAAAGCCCTTGGACCGTGTCCATTGCGGGAAGGAAGGGTCGGCAAAAAGCACGCCCAGTGAAGTGAAATCATTGACGCAGGTGTAGCCCAAGATGGCGTCTTGGGCGGCCTCGGGCGTCACCTCTTTGCAGGTCTTGCCGATGACGATGCCCAATTCGCCCTCGAACACCACGCGGCCAGCGGATGCCGGGATCGTGACCGTGGCCCCCGGCCCCGACAGCGCGCTATCGGGTTTGAGGAAGTAGAGCGGATGGGTGGGGTGCTCATTCCCGTTTTTCTCGGCGGCGGCTTTGAAATTGTTCCAAAGCCCGATGAATTTGCCCGGCACGACGGGGGGCAAGCGTGTCAGATCGGCAAGCGGGATGGGCGCGCCGATGACCTTGTCCGCGCCGAGTGCTGCGCGCGGCTCGAGCGTGTCCTTGATGATGACGCCGGTGATCGTTTCACCCGCTGGCGTGATGCCTCTGGCCCAATGCATGATCTGCCCCCCCAAAATCCGTTGGCGTCTTGTTTGTCGCGTGAGGGGCCGGGGTGCAAGCCCGATCAGCCGCGCGACCAAAGGCTAAGGACATCGCCGCCCAGCGCGCGGGTCTCGGTCAAGGCAAAGCGCGGTGCCTCGGCCAGTGCGGCGATGCCCATGGCACCGATGGCGGGCGTGCCTTCGGCACCCAAAACCATGCCCGCCGTGATCAGGGCCAGATCATCGACCAGATCGGCGCCCAAAAGACCGGCGGCCAGCATCCCGCCGCCCTCGCAAAAGACGCGCGTCAGCCCAGCCGCCCCAAGCGCGGTCATCACTGCGCCCAGATCAAGCTGGCCACCAAGGCCCGTTGTGACCGCGATCAGCCTTGCGCCTGCCGCTTCCCACGCCGTTTTCGCCGCCGCGGGCGCATCGGGGCCGTGGCAAAGCCAAACCGGAATATCGCGCGCGCTGCGCATCAGGGCGCTGTCCAATGGCAGATCAAGACGGCGCGACAGCACGATGCGGACGGGTTGATGGGTGATGCCAAGCCCGCGCACCGTCAGGCTGGGGTCATCGGCGCGCGCGGTGCCCGCGCCCACCAGCACCGCGTCATGGCAGGCGCGCATCCCATGCACCCATGCGCGCGCGCGCGGCCCCGTAATCCATTGGCTTTCGCCCGAGGCGGTGGCGATCCGCCCATCGGCGGAGGTGGCGAGTTTCAGCGTCAGCATCGGGCGACCTTGGCCGACACGGGTGAGAAAACCGCGATGGGCGCGCTGCGCCTCTTGCGTGCAGACCCCTTCGGTCACTTGGATGCCAGCATCGCGGAGCGCCGCCAGACCGCGCCCCGAGACGCGCGGATCGGGATCGCCCAAAGCCACCACCACGCGCGCCACACCGGCACGGGTCAGCGCATCGGCGCAAGGCGGGGTTTTGCCGTGGTGGGAACAGGGTTCAAGGCTGACATAGGCGGTGGCCCCGCGCGCCTGCGCGCCCGCTTGGGCCAAGGCCATGGTTTCCGCATGGGGGCGGCCGCCATCTTGGGTCCAGCCGCGCCCCAAAACGCGGCCCGCCTTGACGATCACACAGCCGACGGCAGGGTTAGGCCAGACCCGGCCCAGACCCCGCGCGCCCAAGGCGAGTGCCAACCGCATCCAGCGGTCGTCTTCGCCCATGCTCATCGCTTAGCCGTCAGTCTTGGGGCTTGGCGGGGCCAGTTCCGCGAGGAAATCCTCGAAATCATCAGTCGCCTGGAAATTTTTATAGACGCTGGCAAAGCGCACATAGGCGACGGTGTCGATGGCGGCCAAACGCTCCATCACGATCTCGCCGATCTGTTTCGACGAGATATCAGTCTCGCCCAAGCTTTCGAGACGCCGCACGATGCCCGAGACCATCTGGTCGATCCGCTCCGGCTCGATGGGGCGTTTTTGCATCGAGATGCGGACCGAGCGCTCCAGCTTGTCGCGGTCGAAATCTTCGCGGCGGCCCGAGGATTTCACCACGACCAGATCGCGCAACTGCACCCGCTCATAGGTGGTGAAACGGCCACCACAGGCCGGGCAAAACCGCCGCCGCCGGATCGCGACATGATCCTCGGCGGGGCGCGAATCTTTCACTTGGGTATCGACATTACCGCAAAATGGGCAGCGCATCGGCGTCCCCCTTTTCATCCCTCGGGCGGCCCGACCGGCCTGCCCCTGCCTCATCCTTGGGGTCTGATGCCCCTGTTATCCACAGCCACTATAGGCCAGCCTACAGGGGTTGGGTAGATGGCATTTCACGACCACAGCATGTGGGGCTTTGATGCCTCACTCAGGGGTGGGGCCAAGGGCGGCACGGCCCGTTTCGGTCACATCATAGACCCCCGCGCCAAGGGCGAGAAACCAGCCGTAATGATTATCGCGCATCATCCGGGTGGCCTGTTCAACGCCGGTTGCAGCCTTGACCGCCGCACCGCGCATGGCCCCCGCCACGGCCAGATGCCGCGCGCAGGCCAGCGCATCTTGGCGATAGGCGGTCATGCGCGCGCCTTGCATCCCGCCAAGGTTCGGATCGCCCCGCCGCCGGGCAAACTCTGACATCAAGGCTTGGCGCTTGCGCGGCGATTTGCGCGGCGCGTAAGGGCCGGGGTCGCAATGCACCACGACAAGCCCGGTCGAGAGCCGCACGGTCATCACCCCCAGCCCCAAACGCCGGGCCAGCGCCAGATTTTCGGCCAAGGCTTTTTGGAACCGCCGCCCTTGGCCCATCGGCACGGCCAGATAGACCATGTCGCTGATCGCTTGGCGGGCGATGGCCTGATGAAACAGGGTCAGCGAAAAGCCGGTTTTCAGCTCGACCAGCACCGGCGCCTCGTCACCGCGCAGCGCCATGACATCGGCAGGCCCGATCTCGGCCTTAACGGTATAGCCTGCAGCTTCGAGATAGGCCTTGATCGGTGGGTAAAGCGCAGTTTCTTGCATCATGGCCCGTTTCATGCGCGATTTGCGCCCATCTTGCCCGCTGTGGCGGCGCGGAACAAGCAAAGGGGCCGATTCCCGGCTTGACACCGCCGGGCACGCCCCGTATCCCCCCGCAAGATTTCCGGGCGAGGCCACGGCCTACGCCCTTTGACGTATCCGAGATTCGAGGAATAATGCCATGTCGCGTGTCTGCGAACTGACCGGCAAAGGCCCGATGGTTGGCAACAATGTCAGCCACGCCAACAACAAGACCCGGCGCCGTTTCTTGCCGAACCTCTCCGAGGTGACGCTGGGCTCAGAGATTCTTGATCGTAGCTTCAAGCTGCGCATCTCGAACGCTGCTTTGCGCACTGTCGATCACCGCGGTGGTCTGGACGCATTCATGGCCAAGGCCAAGGATGTGGAGCTTTCGGACAAGGCGCTGAAGATCAAAAAAGAGATCGATAAAGCCAAGGCCGCACAGGCCTGAACGCTTTTGATCGGATGAGAGATGAACGCCTCGCGGCTTGGCCTGCGGGGCGTTTGACATTTTGTCGCGTTCCCCCGGGGCGCGCGACGGGCCACATCACGCTGATGCAGCAGCTTCGCGCCATTTTGTTCTCGCTTGTCGGCTTGGCGATGATCGCCACCGGGATCGGTGCGGGCATGGCGCGCGGTGCGATGGCCGCCGATGGGCAGCTTTGCACCATCACCGCACCCGCCCCCATCGTTTTTGCCCATGACGGCCTGCCGCTGTTTGATGCCGCAGGCGCGCCTGTCACCTTGGATTGGAGCGCGTGCCTTGATTGTCTGAGCGTGGCGAGCGATCTGCCACCCGCGCTGCATGGGCCGGCGCGCAAGCTTGCGTGGTCAGGCTTGGTCTATCTTTCCGTCACGACCCATTGGTCGCCCGCGCGTGCCGCGCCCGGTGGTCAGGCAAGGGCACCGCCCTTGGCGGGCTGATCCCCCCAACCTGACACGATCCAATCCCTTTCGGACGGAGACACACCCATGTCCACCAAAACTACCCTTTTCGCGGGGCTCTTGGCCCTTTTGCCCGGCTTTGCCAGCGCCCATGTCGTGATCGAAGACGCCTATGCCCGCGTCGCCAGCGCGATGGCCCAATCCGGCGCGGTCTTCATGACCATCTATAACCACAATGATTTCCCCGAGGTACTGACCGGCGCCAGTTCCGATGTTGCCGCGCGGGTGGAGTTGCACACCCATATCATGAACGCCGAGGGCGTGATGCGCATGGTCGAGGTCGAGGGCGGCATTCCCATGGCCGCCGATGAGACCGTAATGCTGGAACGCGGCGGGCTGCATGTGATGTTGTTGGGGCTGACCCGCACGCTGGAACATGGCGATAGCTTTACCTTGACGCTGGAGTTCAAGAACTCCGATCCGATCACCATCGAGGTGCCCGTCGATCTGGAACGCATGCCCGGCCATAGCGCGGGCGGCATGCAGCATGGCCAGATGGATCACAGCGGCCATGGAAACGGCGGCTGAGCCTATATTTCCCCGCGATCCATGCCTGTCGGGCAAGGGTCGCGGGGCTTTGGCCGTGATGGCCAAGGATCGGGGCGCGATCATGCCTGCTGCGGCGCATTTCCCAATCGCGCACAGCCCCTTTCCCCACCGCGTGGGTTAAGCTATCTCCCCTGCAACCAGTTCCCTTGCAGGCCGTCCATGACCGAGCTTTCGCGCATCCGCAATTTCTCTATCGTCGCCCATATCGACCACGGCAAATCCACGCTTGCCGATCGGCTGATCCAGCTGACCGGCACCGTGGCCGAGCGTGATATGCAGGCGCAAATCCTTGACAGTATGGATATCGAGCGCGAGCGCGGCATCACCATCAAGGCCAATACCGTGCGCATCGAATACCCCGCGCGCGACGGGCATACCTATATCTTGAACCTGATCGACACCCCCGGCCATGTCGATTTCGCCTATGAGGTCAGCCGCTCGATGCAGGCGGTCGAAGGCTCACTTTTGGTGGTCGACGCCTCCCAAGGGGTCGAGGCGCAAACGCTGGCCAATGTTTATCAGGCCATCGATGCCGATCACGAGATCGTGCCGGTGCTCAACAAGATCGACCTGCCCGCGGCCGAGCCTGCCCGCGTCAAGGAACAGATCGAGGATGTGATCGGCATCGACGCCTCGAACGCCGTGGAAATATCGGCCAAGACCGGCCTTGGCATCCCCGATGTGCTGGAGGCGATTGTCACCCGCCTTCCCGCGCCGAAGGGTGATCGCGACGCACCCCTTAAGGCGATGCTGGTCGATAGCTACTATGACCCCTATCTGGGCGTGGTCGTGCTGATCCGTGTCATCGACGGCATTGTGAAAAAGGGCGACCGCATCCGCATGATGCGCACGGGCGGCAGCTATCAGATCGACCGCCTCGGCGTCTTCAAACCCGCGATGCAAGATATCGCCGAGCTTGGGCCGGGCGAGATCGGCTTTCTGACGGCCCAGATCAAGCTGGTGCGCGACACCCGCGTGGGCGACACCGTCACCCATGAAAAGCGTCAATGCGAAACACCGCTTCCGGGCTTCAAACCCTCGGTGCCGGTGGTGTTTTGCGGCCTCTTCCCTGTCGATACCAATGAGTTCGAGGATCTGCGCGACGCGATCGAAAAGCTGGCGCTGAACGACGCCTCTTTCACCTCGGAGATGGAGACATCAGCCGCCCTTGGCTTTGGTTTCCGCTGCGGCTTTTTGGGGCTGTTGCATCTTGAGGTGATCCGCGACCGGCTGGAACGCGAATATGACATCGACCTGATCACTACGGCACCCAGCGTGATCTACCATGTCCATATGCGCGACGGCACGATGGTGGAGCTGCACAACCCCGCCGATATGCCCGACCTGACCTTTGTCGATCATATCGAAGAGCCGCGCATCAAGGCCACGATCTTGGTGCCCGACGAATACCTGGGCGATGTGCTGAAGCTTTGCCAAGATCGGCGCGGCGAACAGCTTGACCTAACCTATGCCGGAAGCCGCGCGATGGTGGTCTATGATTTGCCGCTGAACGAGGTGGTGTTCGATTTCTATGACCGGCTGAAATCGGTGACCAAGGGCTATGCGAGTTTCGACTACCAGATGATCGGCTACCGCGAGGATTATCTGGTCAAGATGTCGATCCTTGTGAATGACGAGCCTGTCGATGCGCTTTCCATGATGGTGCACCGCGACCGGGCCGAGGGGCGTGGCCGCCAGCTGGTCGAAAAGCTCAAAGAGCTGATCCCGCGCCATATGTTCAAGATCCCGATCCAAGCCGCCATCGGCGGCCGCGTCATCGCGCGCGAAACGCTGTCGGCCATGCGCAAGGATGTGACCGCCAAGTGCTACGGCGGGGATGCCACCCGCAAGCGCAAGCTCTTGGACAAGCAGAAAGCGGGAAAGAAGAAGATGCGCCAGTTCGGGAAGGTGGAAATCCCGCAGTCGGCGTTTATCAATGCGTTGAAGATGGATTCGTAGGGTGGGTGAAACCCACCAAACCTGACCCCCATCAAAGGGTGCACCGAGCCCACCCCCATCCCGTAGGATGGGTAAAACACACCGTTCCCTGCGGTCAACGGCGCAAATGCTTGGAGTGCAACCCCACCCCAAGCGATATGGATGCCTCACGAGTTGGCGATAAATTCTCGACGCGTTTCAATTTCCATTGGTCCTGCCCTTCACAAACAACCCAACAGCACCAAGAGCGGCAGCCCCCAGGAATAGCCCTGAACTATTTCGCTTTCCAATATCAATGCGCTGATGAGCGCACTAACCACAAGTAACGTGAAGGCCCCGGCACCTAGCCACATGCCTAAATCCCGATCAGATTTTTCGGCATTCAAAACCCGCCGATCCATATCTTCGTGGTGCTTTTGGCGACTTTCTGCCATGGCAATGATGCGTTCCGCGGCACCTGGGCTGGTCTCTTCATAGCCGCGTAAGTGCCGTGGGTGCGGCAAGGGGCCAGAAAACTTTCGCTGATCATCAAACGGGTCAACCGCTCTACGATGACCTCACGTTGCTTTTGCGGGACGTTACTCCCAATCATGCGGTCAATTTCGATCGCCAAATCGTCAGTTTGGCCTTGCTCAGTGGGTAACTGATCTGACTTTTGGCGCTTATTGGCTTCGTCAACTAGTACACCCTCAGCCGTCATGGCTGCATGAAGATCATTACCAACTTCTTGCCAAGCAATCGCTAAGCCATCGTAGTGACGATATGCATAACGATGGCGCCGGCCCAAAAACAAAACGAATGGAGATGCGAAACCATCCGCAAACCCAGTTCTAAGCCCTCTTTTCCAGCTCCAACTTTTCACGCGCCTCCAGATTGCCTATCAGAATTACATAGATCAGGGTGACATACAAGATTGACAAGGTGGCAGCATACTCACTCAACGTAAATCATTAGTGAACAATAGCTGGTGCAAATTGAGGTTCCACCCCACACCACCCCCATGACCCGCGCATGCGCGTGGGTTTCACCCACCCTACCCCTCACCCGCCCCCCGCACAGCCTCGGGATGCTCCGCCAGAAACCCGCGCAGGAGCGCGAAGAGCCGTCGCGCCTCGGCCACATCATCGGCATGCAGCGCCGCGCGGATATCTTCGCATAGCATCTGGTTGAGTGCCTGCGGCCCACCATGCTGGTGCATCAGCCGCTCGATCTCGGCTACGGCGGCTTCTTCGGTGATGTGTTCATGGGCGGCCACCTGCGCGATCTCGGCCCGCGTCAGGCAGCACATATCCTCCATATCCTCGAGCGAGATCATCTGCTCCCCCCTTGGTTGCGTGTCCGCCAGCCTTGCACGGGCGCGGTGCGGACGGGTTGATGCGGCGCAAAAGGGGGGGATTCGCGGTCAGTGCGGGCGGCATCCGGGGATTTTCGCGGCAAAAACCCCTTTGCAGACGCAGAAAAACGTCATGAAATCGTTACATCAAGCAGCACCCGGCAAACCGCTGATCAAAGGCCCGAAATCGCCCTACACTCACCGGAATTCCACCATTCCCTCCACAGGAAATTTTTATGCTGCACTGCTTCATGCTTGCGCGATGAGGGGGTGTTTGAGACCATTTGATCACCGCCAAGGGCAACCGAAGCGGGGCGCGACAGGCCCGGAGGCCAAAGGCGAAACGCAGCAAGGACTCGTGCTTTGCAGGCGATGCTGGAATGCCGGACGGACTGGGGTAGATCGGGGTAAATGATCTTTGGATCAAGGACTTGGGTCTGCTACCGGACGGGAAGGACAGGTGGCGCGCTGGATTGGCCAGCCCTTTGGGGATGGGCAATACGGTGGCCCGGTCGGGCGGTCTTGGACCGCTAGATCGGGAAGGTAGACGGGGTCTTGCGACCACGGGTACCGGGATCGATTGGTCGCAAGATCGGTCGGTTATCATAGGGCAAAACACCCCTCGGGGTGTTGGTCCGAAAGAAGGCGTCAGGCAATGCGAAGACCGCGTCTAAGCACCTGACGTCTTCATCTATTGCACCATGCTGCATCGCAGAAATATGAAAGGCGGAGCCGGCCCAAAGCCAACCCCGCCCCTGCAATGCGACCGCGTCGTACGCACCTGTGATGTTGCGTTTAGGGGCCGACCCTGCGTTGCGCAACCATATCTCGGCCTATGCGCCATATCGGGGCAGGATCCTTGCAAAGCCGCAACATGTGGTATGTGCCCTTTAATCTCGAAACCGACGCACCGGCGTGGTAGGCTCGCAAGCGTATCAATCAAAGCGAGATCGCCATGCCACAGCCACAGCCGCAGGGATATAGCCGCCAACAGATCATCTTGCATTGGGTGGTCGCGCTCTTGGTCGTGCTGCAATTCGTGCTGCATGAGGGGATCGCGGATGCCTATGATGTCGCAAAAGACACAGGCGTCTATGCCATGTCCGCCCCGGTGATCGGCCATATCATTGGCGGCGCGCTGATCTTGCTTTTGGCCTGTTGGCGGCTGATCTTGCGCAATGATCGCGGCACCCCGCCCGCACCCGAGGGCGAGCCCGAAGTGTTCCGCAAGGCAGGCCATGCCGCGCATCTGGCGCTTTACGGGCTGCTCATCGCATTGCCCGTGACCGGTGCCTTGGCATGGGGCGGCCAGATGGAGGCCGCAGGTGAGGCGCATGAGGTTCTGAAAACGCTTCTGATGCTGCTTGTGCTGGCCCATATCGGCGCGGTCGTCTTGCATCAACTTGTTTGGAAGACGGGTATCCTCAAACGAATGATGCGGGCGCAGGATTAAGCGTTGAAATAGGCCGCGATTGTCGCTTCGAATTCGCGCGGGCGGTCGGCATGGAGCCAATGTCCCGCGCCGGGGATCTTGGCAAAGCGCGCGTTGGGAAACAGCGATTTGATCGTGGGGCGATGTTCGGGCTGCACATAATCGGACAGCGCCCCAGACAAGAACAGGGTCGGGCCGGGAAATGTGTCGCCAAGCCTAGGCCAGCCCAAGATCGCGGGCATGAAGCGTTCCAAGGCATCAAGGTTCAACCGCCAGCACCGCCCCTTTACATCCAGCGATTGCAGCAAAAAGGCGCGCACCCCATCGGTTGAGACCGATTGGGCAAGTTGCAGATCGGCGTCGCGGCGTGTCTCGATCACCGATAAATCGACCGCGCGCATCGCGTCGATCAGATGCATTTGGGTGTGCCCATATGCGACAGGCGCGATATCGGCCACGATGAGACGTCGCACAAGGGTGGGGTGCGTTAAAGCGAGCGCCATTGCCGCCTTGCCGCCCATCGAATGGCCCAACACATCGGCCTGCCCACCATGGGCGGCAATCACCTCGGCCAGATCCTCTGCCAAATCGGGGTAGGTATGGCTGTCGGCCCAAGGGCTGTCGCCATGGTTGCGCATATCGACCGTCAGAACACGGCGATCTTCGGACAGGCGGCGCGCGATCACGCCCCAGTTGCGCGCCGAGCCGAACAGGCCATGCGCGATCAAGATGGGCGGGCGGGTGTGATCGGCACCCATGGTCACGGTCTGGAGCATGCACCAAGACTAGGCGAAAGCGCGTGGCAAAAGCCAGCCCCGCCGTGGCGGGGCCGGGTCCGTTCTCAATGCGCGGGCTTGATGAAGGTGCCGTTGCGCAGGTCGCGCATGGCTTGCTGCAATTCTTCTTGGGTGTTCATCACGATGGGGCCGTGCCATGCGACGGGTTCCTCGATCGGGGCGCCCGAGATCAGCAGGAAGCGCACGCCATTGGGGCCAGCTTGCACCGTCACCTCGTCGCCCGTGCCAAAGCGCACCAAGGTGCGGTCCCCCGACATGTCGCGGATATTCAGCTCTTGGCCCATCACCTCTTTTTCGAGCAGCACACCTTGCGGCCGTGACGCATCGGCAAAGGCTGCCTGACCCTCGAAGATATAAGCAAAGGCACGGCGGTAGGTGTCGATCCGAAAGGTTTTCTTCACCCCCGCAGGCATGGAGATATCGAGGTATTGCGGATCGGCGGCAATGCCATCGACCGGGCCGCGCTTGCCCCAGAATTCGCCTGTAATGACCCGCACATGGGTGCCGTCATCATCGGTCAGCTCGGGGATTTCGGCCCCTTGGATATCTTGGTAGCGCGGCGCGGTCATTTTCTGGCTACCGGGCAGGTTGCCCCAAAGCTGGAAGCCATGCATCTGGCCGCGCGCGTTGCCCAAGGGCATTTCCTGATGCAAGATGCCCGATCCGGCGGTCATCCATTGCACCGACCCCGGCCCAAGGCGGCCGCGATTGCCAAGGCTGTCGGCATGCTCGACCGTGCCCGCCAGCACATAGGTGATCGTCTCGATCCCGCGATGTGGGTGCCAGGGGAAGCCGTCGCGATAAAACATCGGGTCATCATTGCGGAAATCGTCGAACAGCAAAAACGGGTCCAACTCGGTCGGGTCTTGGAACCCGAAGGCGCGGTGCAGATGGACGCCTGCCCCCTCCATCGTGGGTTTGGCGCGGCGGGTTTCCAGAATGGGGCGGATCGACATGGTCGTAGCACTCCTTTGTGTCTTGGCCTGTGATGTAGCGGTCGCGGGCCACGCGGCAAAGGGGGATGCGCACACTGTGACTGTGCAATGATGCGCAAGTCTCGCCAAATCATCCGCGACGGGGTATGGGGCGCGCAAGCAATAGGCGAGACACAATGCCCAAACGCAAAACCCCCGACCCCAACGAGGTGCTGGCCACCATCGACCCGCATCCGGTGCGCCGCGTGTTCACGACCGGCGTGGTGGGCATGTTGGGCTTTATGCTGGTCTATATTGCCGCCGCAACGCCACCTGCGGATTTCGGCTGGCTGGCCTTTCTGGTGATCCTTGGGCTTGGGTCGCTTTACCTATCGTGGCGGGTCTGGGTGGCGACGGCGGTCGCGGTGGAATTGACGCGCACCGAACTGCGCGAAGTGGGCGGGCGCGTGCTTTTCGCCTTGGACGAGGTCGAGAGCGTCGACCGCTCAATCTTTGCGTTCAAGCCAGCGGGCGGGTTCTTGGTGCGGCTCAAGGCCCCAACCACACGCGGGCGCGTCTATGCGCCAGCGCTATGGTGGCGGGCGGGTCGGCGCGTCGCGGTCGGTGGGGCCACGGCCCCCAGCCAAGCCAAGCCTGTGGCCGACCTGATCAAGATCATCGTGGCCGAGATGAACGGCGAGATGCCCAAGCGGCCAAGCTGAGGTCTAGATCCCCTTGGCCTGATACGCCTTGGCCACGCGGCCGATGGAGACGAGGAAGCCCGCGGTGCGCAGATCGTGGACACCGTCGCGTTCCCACCAGACCTGCCGCATGGATTGGTAGGCCGCGCGCATCGTGTCGTCGAGCCCTGAGCGGACCAGTTCCAGCTCACCCGCGCCGCGCAGGTATTTCTCTTTGAAGCCCGGCGAAAGTGTCCAGTTGATCGAGCTGTCGCGGCTGATGCGCTCAAGCTCATCGACCAAAAGCTGGTGGCGCGATTCCTCTTGGCGGCGCTGCATCCGGCCAAAGCGGATATGGGACAGGTTCTTGACCCATTCGAAATAGCTGACCGTGACACCGCCCGCATTGGCGTAGAGGTCGGGGATGATCACCGTGCCCTTATTGCGCAAGATCTCATCGGCGCCTGCGGTCACCGGGCCATTGGCCGCCTCGATGATCAGGGGCGCCTTGATCGCGGCGGCATTGTGGAGGTTGATCACCCCCTCCATCGCGGCGGGGATGAGGATGTCGCATTCCGCCTCGAGCAGGCGCGCGCCCTCGGCGTGATAGGTGCCTAGCGGGCAATCCTTGACCCCGCCATGGGCCACGATCCAGTCGCGCAGCGCCGCGATATCAAGGCCGTTCTCATTCACCACCGCGCCATCATGTTCGATCACATGGGTGATCTTGCAGCCATCCTCGGTGCTGAGAAACAGGGCCGCGTGATAGCCCACATTGCCCAAGCCCTGCACCACCACGCGCTTGCCCTCGAGCGTGCCCGAAAGGCCCGCTTTGGCCGCATCCTCGGGATAGCGGAAGAACTCGCGAAGCGCGTATTGCACGCCCCGCCCCGTCGCCTCGACCCGGCCTTGGATGCCGCCCGCGTGAATGGGTTTGCCGGTGACACAGGCGCGCGCGTTGATATCGGTGGTGTGCATGCGCGCATATTGATCGGCGATAATCGCCATTTCACGCGGGCCGGTGCCCATATCGGGGGCTGGCACGTTCTGGGCGGGGTTGATCAGGTCGCGCTTGATCAACTCATAGGCAAAGCGGCGGGTGATCTTTTCCAGTTCTTCTTCGCTGTATTCGCGGGGATCGATGCAAAGCCCCCCCTTCGAGCCGCCAAAAGGTGCCTCAACCAGCGCGCATTTATAGGTCATCAGCGCGGCCAGCGCCTCCACCTCGTCTTGGTTGACGGCCAGCGCGTAGCGGATGCCGCCCTTGACGGGTTCCATATGTTCGGAATGGACCGAGCGATAGCCGGTAAAGGTGCGGATTTCGCCCCTAAGCCGCACACCGAAGCGCACGATATAGGTCGCGTTGCAGACCCGGATCTTTTCGGCCAGCCCCGGCGGCAAATCCATCAGCGCGGCGGCGCGGTTGAACATCAAATCGACCGATTGGCGAAAACTCGGCTCGCCTGCTTGCGTCTGCATCACAAAATCCCCCTGCACGCGGCACCCGGCCCATGGGTGCGGCACCGCTGCGGCCAGCAAGCCATAGGCCGCCCTGCAACTCAACCCTTGAGTGAGGGGGTCGTCAAATTGTCATGTAATGGCCCGATTGGGACATATTTTTGCCCCGCTCGCCGGGCATCGAGGCGCATGGCCCCGTTCACCTCTTGCCGGGGCCAGCGTTGAGAGGAGAAAGACCTTGCGCCCATGCGAAGCAGAACGCCTCGTCCCGAAAGCAGCCCTAAGGGCTACGCATGGCATTGCCCAACGGTTCATGCGACGCGAAGATGGCACCATTACCGTGTTCGCAATGGCGGTTTTTGTCTTGATGGTCGGGGTGGGCGGTATTGCCGTCGATTTGATGCGCTTCGAGGCGCAGCGGTCGCAGCTGCAATCTACACTGGATCGCGCGGTTCTGGCGGCCGCCTCGCTCAACCAGCAGCGCGATGCCGAAGGGGTTGTGCGCAACTACTTTGAAACCGCGGGCTTTGAGAATTATCGCTTGAGTGTTGATGTCGAGCGCAACATCAATTTCCGCCGCGTCGCCGTCGAGGCCGAGGTCGATGTTCAAACGCTTTTCATGAAGCTTTTTGGCCAAAGGGTGTTGACGTCTTTTGCGAGCGGTGCCGCTGAAGAGCGCATTCCAAAGGTTGAGGTCTCGCTCGTTCTCGATATCTCTGGATCAATGATGTTTCTTGATCGCATGACCAACCTCAAACCAGCAGCGCGCGAATTCGTGACGAGTATTCTAGAAGCGAACGATGGTTGTGTCTCAAAAGTGGTGGAAATTCTCTGGCGCCAT
>NZ_JAGYJN010000069.1 GCF_018402035.1 Roseicyclus sp. | reverse complement strand
GCAGATCTTGCGCTAAAAACTCCATATTGCCACTCAGCGGCCCTCCTGGAGGGCAACGGCATAGCAAGCCTTGAAGACATTGCCAAGGCTCTGCTCAGTTATGACCTACCTCAGATTGAATACAACGGGCTGCGCACAAAGCGGATGGTTGGCGATGTACTAACCAAGAACGGCGTTGTTGAGCCGATCAGGTCGGGCAAGACCATCTTAGGCTACAGGCTTGTAGGGGATGGTCTCTCAGAGGCCCAGAGAGAGTCGCTGAGCGCCCTGTGTGATGAGAAGCTGGCCGACTTCATCGAGAGAAGGGGTGGCGCTGTATAGGGCGAAAAACACTTGTTCAGTAGGCAGAACCATGCGACCTTCCCTTCATTAGGCAGGCCACCCAAGTTCGACAGCAAAACGACTAAGTAATTGATATTGTTATGTCGGTATTCGCCATTGTGTGACTACCGAGCGAGGATCAGGCAGGTTTTGGCAGGTCGAGGGTGTCGAAGAGCTCCAATTGTTCCGGCGTAATTGTTGAGAGGCCCTCCAGGGTTCGCTCGCCAATATTGGTTGTGTGGCGTTGAATGCGCTGGAGCAGATCGAGAGCGGTCTTTGGGCTTGCGCTGTGACCTTTGGCCTTCAGCCGCATGCGCATGACGCGGTAGAGGACGAGAGCGAGGAAGCAGATCATGGCATGGGCACGGATACGATCGGGCAGGCGGTGGTGAACCGGTGCGATCTCGATGTCGGATTTCAGGACGCGAAAGCCGCGCTCGATGTCCGCCAGGCCCTTGTAGCGCGCAACAGCCTCGGCTGGGCTCAGATCCGGCGCGTTGGTGATCAGCGTAAGCTTGCCGTCGAAGAGCTCGGCCTGGGCGATGGCGTCTTCATCGACGCGCCAGCTGAACCGATCTGCATTCAGATCGGCCTTGAGGAAGCGGGAGAGCTCGGCTTCCGCGACGGCACGGATAAAGCGGCTGTAGGCACCGCGGTCGGAGGCGCGGCGTCCCTTGGCAGTCTGTCCGGCATCCTGGGCGTCGAGCTTGCCGACCATCTTCTCGGCCATGGCGTCGAGCTCGGTGATGCGGGCGCGCCGTCGGTCGCCCTGTTCGGCCGCCCGGAAGGGGTCGTGGGCGACGATCAGGCGGTGACCGGCAAACCGATCCTCGGCCAGCCCGGCCTCGTCGAAGGCCATGCGCCTGAAGGTCTCGACCAGATCACCGTAACGGCGTGCGGGGACCGCCAGGATGAACTCCAGCATGCGCCCACCCTGCTCGGCCAGCGATGTCAGGGCGTCGATGTTGTCGAGGCTCAGAAGCCCGCGGTCTGCCACCAGGATGATACGCTCGATCGGGAAGCGTTCCAGGACGGTGGCCAGCATAGCCTGCAAGGTCTTGGTCTCGGCCACGTTGCCCGGATGCACGGTGTGCATGAGCGGCAGGCCCTCGGCGGTCTGCACGACGCCGAGGACGAACTGGCGGGCGATACCGCCTGTCTCTTTGTTCATGCCATAGGCACGGATGTCGTCGTCGACCTCGCCTTCGCCATGGATGCGCACGGTGGTCAGGTC
>NZ_JAGYJN010000068.1 GCF_018402035.1 Roseicyclus sp. | reverse complement strand
TGTCATCGCGACCGCGCGGGCGGCCCAGTCGAGGCGTTTGGCCGGGGAAATCACGATGAGCATAGGCAATCCTTTAGAGAGTGGCGCGTAGTTCGGACCTAGCGCCATGGGCGTCAACGGGCAAGGCACAGCGGGGCGATAACATCGCTTGAGATTGTGCGCTTGCCGTTCCACTATCGTTTCAGGGAGCCGATGATACAGCCGTGAGCCACACACCTACACCAGAGAAAGCACCAACGCGGACCCAAAGCCGCAATCGGGTGCAAACCGCCGCGCTGGTCATCCTTGCCAGTGGGATCATTCTTTTTTTGCTGGTCGAAGCGCGGTTCCTTCTGACCTCGCTTGCGGTGGCGATCATCGTTTTCAGCCTCACCAGCGACGCCATCGGCTATATCGCACGACTGAAGGTAGGGCCGCTCGGCGTTCCGAACTGGCTGGCAAGCCTCGTGGCGGTTTTGCTGATCTCGACCGGGCTGTTCATGCTGAGTTCGCTGATCCTGTCGCAGATCAACACGGTTCTGGCGACGACGTTGACCTATACCGAACGGGCACCCGCGGCGGTTGCCGACCTTTTCGCGTGGATGGGCCCCGAGGTTGAGACCGCAATCGCCAATGCCATCCGCAGCGTCGATGTGTCGGGCTATATGCGCGCGATGGCGGGGCAAGCCGGCGGACTGATGCAGGGTACGGTGCTGGTCATCTTGTTCGTGAGTTTCTTATTCGCTGAAAGGATATGGTTCGACGTCAAGCTGACGAGCCTTCTTGGCGGCAATGCCAAGCGCGCCGCACAAGCCCAGCGCATCATCGGCACGATCATGCATCGGGTGAACTACTATTTGTTGGTGAAAACTTTAGTCAGCGCCGTGACCGGGCTCATGGTCTATGGTGTGGCGCTGGTCTTCGGGCTTGAGTTGGCGGTGGCGATCGGCATTTTGACCTTTGTGCTGAATTACATCCCCAATGTCGGCTCGATCGTCGCCACGGTTCTGGCCACACTTGTGACCTATGTGCAGTTAGGTGAACCTGGCCCGACACTGGCTTTTTTTCTGGCGGTGGGGGCGATCCAGTTTCTCAACGGCAACATCATCGACCCTTGGCTGATGGGCCGCGCGTTGCGGCTATCGACCTTTGGCATCATCGTGGCGCTGGCCTTTTGGGGGTCAGTCTGGGGCATCGCGGGGATGTTTTTATCCGTGCCGATCATGGTCGCCGCGATGATCGTGTGCAGCCATGTCGCGGAATTGCGCCCCATCGCCGTTCTATTGTCGCGCGAAGGCCTGCCCGATCTTGAAACGGATCTGCCCAAACGGTCTTTACGCCAAACACTTGCCGCGGCAGTCAAGCCCGATCCCGTCGCCAAGGGGCGGAGTGTCAACCGCTAGCCCGCGTCGCGCAGCACTTCGAGAAAAGCATCGCCAAAGCGCTCTGCACGACGTTCGCCCAGCACCCGCGTCACGGCACCCAGATCGGCAGGCCGCATTTCCGCCAGCTTGGCCAGTTGCGCCGAAGAACAGGTCACAGGCTTGTCGAGCCCCGTTTGTCCACGCGCCAGATCGGCCTGC
>NZ_JAGYJN010000067.1 GCF_018402035.1 Roseicyclus sp. | reverse complement strand
TGAGGCTGGCGAGCTGGCTTTTGGCACCATCGATAGTTGGCTGATCTGGAAGCTGACAGGCGGTGCTGTGCATGCGACCGATGCAACCAATGCCTCGCGCACACTCTTGTATAATATCCGGCAAGGGCGTTGGGATACTGAGATTTGCGCGCTCTTTGATATTCCCATGGCGCTTTTGCCCGAGGTGCGCGATTGCGCCGCCGATTTTGGCATGACCGATCCCGCGCATTTGAGTGGCGCGATCCCGATCATGGGCGTCGCGGGCGATCAACAGGCCGCCACCATCGGACAGGCCTGTTTCCAGCCCGGCATGATGAAATCGACCTATGGTACAGGCTGTTTTGCGCTGCTCAATACCGGCGACACGCTGGTGCGCTCACAAAACCGGATGCTGGGCACGATTGCCTATCAATTGGATGGTCGGCCCAGCTATGCGCTCGAGGGGTCGATCTTTATCGCGGGCGCGGTGGTGCAATGGCTGCGTGACGGGTTGAAAATCATCGAGAGCGCCCCCCAGACCCAAACCTTGGCCGAAGCTGCCGATCCGGGCCAAGAGCTTTACCTTGTTCCCGCCTTTACCGGGCTTGGCGCGCCCTATTGGGACCCCGCGTGTCGCGGCGCGATCTTTGGGCTGGCGCGCAATTCCGGCCCCGCTGAATTTGCCCGTGCCGCCCTTGAAAGTGTGGGCTACCAGACCCGCGACCTGTGGGAAGCGATGGCCGCCGATTGGCGGGCCGAGACGGGCAAGGAATTGGGGGCGGCCACGCTGCGCGTCGATGGGGGCATGAGCGCGTCGGATTGGACAATGCAATTTCTCTCGGACATTCTTGGCGCGCCTGTTGACCGGCCCCGCGTGTTGGAAACCACCGCGCTGGGGGCGGCGTGGCTGGCGGGAATGCGCGCGGGCATTTACCCCGATCAGGCTGGCTTTGCCGCGACTTGGGCGCTTGATCGCCGCTTTGCGCCGCAGATGGATGATGCCATCCGCAGCGCGCGCTACGCAGGCTGGAAAGACGCGGTTTCCCGGACCTTGAGCCGCCCATGACCGCGCCCCAAACCCTGCGCGTCGCACTGGCCCAGATGTGTTCGGCGGACACGCATGAGGCCAATATTGCAACTGTCACGGCGCTGGCCGCCGAGGCTGCGGCAGGTGGTGCGCAACTCTTGGCTCTGCCCGAGGTGGCGGGTCTGATGAACCGCAACCCCGAGACCGCGCGCTTGCAAGTGGTGACAGCCAATGCCGACCCTTTCATCGCCGCTTGCCGCGAACTGGCGGCCAAGCATGGGCTGTGGGTCCATACCGGATCGACCCCGGTTCTAGGCCCCGATGGGCGGTTCTTGAACCACGCCACCCTGATCGATGCGACAGGCGGGATCGTGGCCGCATACGACAAGATCCACCTTTTCGACGTCACGCTTGAGGGGCAAGCGCCCATCGGCGAATCCAAGCGCTTTGCGCCGGGTTTGAAGGCCGTTCTGGCGCAGACCCCATGGGGGCCATTTGGCCTGTCGATCTGTTATGATCTGCGGTTTGCCTATCTCTACCGTGCCTATGCACAGGCGGGCGCGGTTT
>NZ_JAGYJN010000066.1 GCF_018402035.1 Roseicyclus sp. | reverse complement strand
TCAACAAAGACTCGTCGCCACAAGCGACGGGTATCACAGATGCCGCCATATGTACGCGGTCTGTACGGGCTGTGTACGGCATGTGTCGCCGCCTTCACGCGCCTCTCACCGCCCCCAATCCGCCGCATGCCGCCCGGCCCAAAGCCCTGTCGCCAAGCACCCCGTGATCAGATAGCCCCCCGTCGGCGCCTCCCAATCCAGCATCTCGCCTGCAACGAAAACACCGGGCACAGCGCGCAACATAAGCCCGTCATCCACTGCCGCGCGCCTGACCCCACCGGCGGTCGAGATCGCCTCATCCATCGGACGCGGCCCATGATGGCGGATCGTCAACCCCTTGATCATCCGCGCTAAATCCAGCCCCTCGGGCAAGGGGCGGCCAAATTCCTGCAACAGCGCGCGCTTGACCGGGTCAAGCTTCAGCGCCTTTTCCAGATGTTGCGCAAGCGTCCGCTTGGCCGGGCGATGTGCAAGCCGTGCCGCGACCTCCGCCAGCGTCAGATCAGGCAGCAGATCAACAATCAGCGGAGCGCCATCACGCACCGACGCGCTCACCGCATAGATCCCCCCACCCTCGATCCCCCGCGCCGAGATCACGCATTCCCCCCTGACCCATCCCGCCCCAAGGCCAAAGGCTAACCCCTTCAACGGCTTACCAAAATGCGCCGCCATATGCGCCGACCAATCGACGCAGAACCCCATATTGGCGGGCTGAAATGGGGCGATTTCCACCCCCATCGCCGCCAGATGCCCAGCCCATGCCCCATCAGCACCCAGCCGCGCCCAACTCGCACCACCCAAGGCCAAGACGACGACCCGTGGCGCAAGCCGCGCCGCGCCTTGATCCGTTGCAAAGCGCCACTCTGCCCCATCATTTCCCACCCAACGCCAGCCCGTCCTGACCGACGCGCCGACGCGCCTGACCCAGGCGCGGAGAAGCGGGCTGGCCTTCATCACAGTCGGAAAAACACGGCCAGAACTGCCCGTGAACACGGGTTGTCCCAGATCTTCGGCCCATGCCTTCACCGCATCTGGCCCCATCTCGGCCAGCATGGGGGCAAGCCAATCGGCCGCCTCGCCATAGGCCGCGATGCAAGCCGCCAGCGGCTCATCCTTGGTCACGTTCAGCCCGGATTTACCGGCCATCAAGAACTTCCGCCCGACCGATGGCTTGGCCTCGGCGATGACCACCGACCGCCCGGCGCGGCCAAGGGCCTCTGCCGCCATCACGCCCGCTGGCCCAGATCCGATCACCAGCGCATCGACTGCTTCAGCCATGCCGCCTTGCCCCTTGTCCAAAAGCGCGCCCGCGCCATTCTAGCAGCCTATGACCGAACCGCCCATTTGCCCGCTTTGCGACCGCCCGATCCCAAAAGATGCCAAGCAAAGCCTCCACCACCTGACGCCGAAATTGCGCGGCGGCAAGGGCGGGCCTGTCGTGCTTTTGCACCAGATCTGCCATAACGAGATCCACGCCACCCTGTCCGAGGCAGAATTGGCGCGCAGCTACAACACCGTCGACGCCCTGCGCGCCCATCCACGGCTTGCGGCCTTTCTTGCGTGGATCGCCAAGCGCCCACCCGAATTCCATGCCAAGACCGCCGG
>NZ_JAGYJN010000065.1 GCF_018402035.1 Roseicyclus sp. | reverse complement strand
TCTGAGGCCTTACACAGGTACTGGCACCATTGTACCGATAAGGGTGGCGATCAGGGTTTCTTCGCCTTTGTGCCTGACGAAGACATCAGCTCCCGCGACCACCAACCGGCGCCCCGCACGGATCACCCGACCACGCGCGATCAATTCCTCACCCGCCCCCGGAGCAAGAAGGTGTATCGACATCTCAGAAGTCAGAACCTCTGTTTCCGCCGGCATCACGCTCAGGGCTGAATATCCTGCCGCGCTGTCACCAATTGCGAATGTCAGCCCAGCATGCGCGAAGCCCTGCTGTTGCTGCGTCGCAGGCGTCAGAGGTGCGGTGATCTCAACACATCCCGGCTCAATCCGCGTGATGCGCGCGCCAAGAGTGTCCATGAGGCCCTGCTTGCGAAAGCTCGCCTCAACCCGAGATGCAATTGATGATGCCATGATGCCCTCTCTGCCTTGAACGGACCCATAACATGATCTGTGCTGGACCGCAGACCATTGAAAAGTGCAAATGCACTTCTGGCAAACGCAGCATCCAACTCCGCGGCAGTAGAACTCCAGCGCCGCCGTCCAGCATGGTCACGGTTTGGCTGCTGAGCTTGGGCATGGGCGTTCCTGGGGCAGGGTGATACCGCAGGATATAGTCGAACTTGCCATTGGGCGAGAGGTCAGCTTGGCAGCTTTGGCGTAGCGCCAGCCCCCGCAGTAACGATTTGAAGTCACCGACAACAGGAGCCAGCAACGTTTCATTGGCCTGCGCGACCGAAGGCGCCGCTCGGGGCGAAAACACTTGTTCAGCGGCAAGAACGAGGCGACTTTGGTGCCAGAAAGCAGGCCACTTGAGGAATGTCAGCTGAAATGCTCGACTATCGCAGGAAAAGCTTCGGTTCCAGCCGGTCTTTTGCTCAACGGATTCTTCGCCAGGCCGGGTTGCGTTTCGGCTGCGCGACGGTGCTGGTCGTCCTGTCAGCCGAGGCGGTCAGCCCGCCCGATACCGCCATGTCGCCGGCCCTGCTGCTGCCCGAGGCGATATCGTCCCGGATGGAACCGGCGCCGCGCCGCCCCTCAGCCCCTGCCCCACCGCCGCTGCCCACCACCCTGCACAACGAGGCCCAGCCTGAGCGTATCGAACAGCTGCTGGCGCGAGCGAACTTCGCCGATCCAGGCCGGAGCAATCCCGGAGCAGATGCTGATTCCCATGAATATTTCAACCTCGAATGGCTTCTTTCCCTACCCAACCCGCCGGAAACCGATGCGGACTGGCTATGCCTGCGCGAGGCGATCTATCATGAGGCTCGTGGCGAGGATGTCGTTGGCCAGTTCGCCGTGGCAGAGGTCATACTAAACCGCGTCGATTCCCAGCGATATCCCGAAACGGTCTGCGCGGTGGTGAACCAGAATGCGCACCAAACCAATGCCTGCCAGTTTAGCTATGCCTGCGATGGCCAGCCGGTCACCCTGAATGACAGCCGGGCGATCGCGATCGCGGGACGGGTAGCGCGGGTGGCGCTGGATGGCTTTGAACGCCAGTTGACCGGAGGGGCCACGCATTACCATTCGACCCTGGTGTCGCCCTACTGGTCGCGGACCATGGACCGCACGGCCCGCATTGGCGCTCATATCTTCTACCGCGCCCGTGTAATTG
>NZ_JAGYJN010000064.1 GCF_018402035.1 Roseicyclus sp. | reverse complement strand
AGCCCTGCGGCGGCGCAAAGCTTTGCTGCGCCGCGACCGGCGCCGCGACCGTCAGCGCGATCAGGGTCAGAAGCAGCTTGTTCATCATTCTGCCGCGACCGATGCGGATTGTCCCAGATAATCAAGGATCGCGGTTGCCGCATCGCGCCCGTCACGGATCGCCCAGACGACCAGCGACGCGCCGCGCACGATATCGCCGGCGGCATAGACACCGTCCAGAGATGTCTTGCCGGTGGTGAAATCCGCCTTGATCGTGCCCCAGCGGGTCACGGCCAGTTCCGGCACGCCCCAAAGGGTGGGAACATCCTCTGGCTCAAAGCCCAGCGCCTTGACGACCAGATCGGCCTCTTCGATGTAATCGGCACCGGCGATGACCTCTGGCATCTGGCGGCCCGTCGCATCGGGCGCGCCAAGGCGCATTTTCTGCACCTTGACGCCGGATACGGCATCGCCTTCAAACCCAAGCGGCGCGGACAGCCAGACGAATTCGACGCCTTCTTCTTCGGCATTGGCGACTTCGCGTTGCGATCCGGGCATGTTGGCACGGTCACGGCGATACAGGCATTTGACGCTTTCGGCTCCCTGCCGGATTGCGGTGCGCACACAATCCATCGCCGTGTCGCCACCGCCAATGACGACGACACGCTTGCCTGCAGCATTCAGCGCGCCGCTGTCGTATTCCGGCACCTCATCGCCAAAGGATTTGCGGTTGCTGGCCGTCAGGTAATCAAGGGCGTTCACGATTCCTTCAGCGCTGGAATCGGGCAGATCACGGGTCTTGTATACGCCGGTGGCGATCAGCACGGCATCATGCTTGCCGCGGATGGCGTCAAAGGACAAATCCTCGCCCACGTTGCAATTCAGCACGAATTGCACGCCGCCATCCTCGAGCTGCGCCATGCGCTGCATCACGATGTCTTTTTCCAGTTTGAAGCCGGGGATGCCATAGGTCATCAACCCGCCGCCACGGTCATAACGGTCATAGACCGTGACCTGCACGCCCTGACGGCGCAGCATATCCGCCGCGGCCAAACCACCGGGGCCAGCACCGATGATGCCCACGCTTTCGGCGCGTTCGGCATAGGGGCGGATCGGCTGCACCCAGCCGTTTTCGAACGCCATATCGGTGATGTATTTTTCTACCGACCCGATCGTGACCGTGCCATGGCCGGATTGTTCGATCACGCAATTGCCTTCGCACAGACGGTCCTGCGGACAAATACGGCCACAAATCTCGGGAAAGGTGTTGGTAGCCTGCGAAATCTCATAGGCTTCCTGCAACCGGCCTTCGGCGGTCAGGCGCAGCCAGTCGGGAATATTGTTGTGCAGCGGGCAATGGGTCTGGCAATAGGGCACGCCGCATTGCGAACAGCGGCTGGCCTGTTCAGCAGCCTTGTCACGCGCATATTCGGCATAGATTTCGTTGAAATCCTGCTTACGCAAATCAGGTGGCCGTTTTTCGGGCATGTCCCGGTGAACGGTGGTGAATTTCAACATCTTTTGGCCAGCCATTGCCGTCCTCCCATCCAAGCGCAAACTTGGTTCTAGTGCGGGGGTAAAGAAATGAAAAGGCAGTATTGCTGACCCATATTGAAGTATTTTGACGAAGATGGCGTTAGCGCCTGTATTTTTGCCCAATATTAGGTACCATATGGGACCT
>NZ_JAGYJN010000063.1 GCF_018402035.1 Roseicyclus sp. | reverse complement strand
ATGTTATGATATAACATTATTCTTTTACCCAATTATGGGTCTCTCAGATATCCTATCCGCTCTTCCCTATCCTTCGCAGCCCTACAAACTGGGTCGCCGTCAACTGTGCAAAGCAATCAAGTGAGGAAGGATCAGCCTGCTAGACGAAGTGGTCATGCCTCATGGTGTTGAGCGCTGTATCCAACCCATTCACAGCTCCTGGCCGGGAGCGGCGAAGGGGAAGCTATATGAGCCGTCATCTGCGGTTGGCCCATCCGGCACCGGAGGTGTTGAAGCGACTGACCTGCGGGCGAGAAGTGTCCTCGTTGAGCCTCTATGATTTGTGCTTCCTGGTGGGGGAACCGTGGAGAGAGCAGGTGGTGCAAGCGTTATGAATTCACCTCCCGCAATTCCTTCCGTTGCTTCGGCAAGCATCGCCTCCTGACCTCAACCAAATGATCGGTGGCGAGCTTCAACGAAGGAGTATAGGCTATTGCTGTCAGCGTGACTAAGGTGATCATCATCGGCAACCTGGGCGCGGACCCAGATGTTCGAGACATGACGAGCGGCCCAAAAGTTCCCAACCTGCACGTCGCCACCAGCGAGCAATGGACAGATCAAGGCTCAGGCGAAAAACGGGAGCGAACTGAACGGCACACTGTCAGCATCTTTGATCAGAACCCGTGGCTTTACGCTCAAAGTTATCAAAAAAGGGAAGCGAAATTTACGTCGAAGGCCGGCTGCAAACGAGAAAATGGCAGGATCAATCCGGCCAAGATCAGTACAGCACAGAGATCGTGGTCAACGACATCAGCGGTCAACTCGTTCGCTTGATTGTTGAAAATGAACGGAGTCCGAAAGCAGCGTTATTCCAAAAAACAAAAAATCACCCAAATGATTTGAACAAACTTAAATCAACCCCAAACAAGATCCGCCATGGCCAAGGGCCTGCCGCAGCGCATGGGCCACGAGGTGCACAATATCGGCGGCTTGGCGCACTGGGCGCGCGCGGGCGGACGGGTCGTGCGCGGCTGAGTCAGCGCGAGACACAGGTGCCCCGGGTCACGCGGTCGTCGTCAGTGTCCTCGTAGACAAAGCTCAGGTCCGCGGCCACGGTCAGGATGCGCAGTTGCGGGTTCGAGATCTCGCACACGCGCGCATCGCCGGCCGCCTTGAGCACGCCGTCGACATAGGTGATGCCGCATGCGGTGTCGGAAAAGGTCACGTCGAACGGGCCGCATTTTAGCGTCTCGGCCCCGGCCAGGGCGGGCCAGAGCGCTGCGGTCAGGACAAGGGCGGGTTTCATGGTGGCACAATCCGTCGCAGGGCTTTGGACTGGGACATAGCGGCCCTGCCGGAAAGACCAGCCCCCAGCGATAGCGCAGCGACACGCCCTTGGAGAAGAGGTGGACCTTGTCAGGCGCCGCGATTAGGCGCGCGTCGCTGACACGCACCTCGCGGTGGATGCCTAGCAGCTTGGCGATCACCTGCGAGCCGGGATCGGTGCCGAACCGACATTCCCCAAGTTGCGTGCCGTCTGACGTGAAGATCGCCGTAATCGACCCACCGGACAAGCGTTTTTCGCCCTGAGTGGCTCCTGCAGTCGCGCAGGCTGCGGAACCTCGGCTGATCAGACCGCGTAAGCGCCGTGCTCTGTCCCGGCAGCGGTATCTTTTAGTGCAGCGGGCAGAG
>NZ_JAGYJN010000062.1 GCF_018402035.1 Roseicyclus sp. | reverse complement strand
TGACGACTCCCAGATCACCATCAATATTTCGGGTTCACTCGTCGGGGCTATTTCTCCCCCTGGGGCCCCGTCATTGGGCACCTTTATGGATTTGGGCAACGGTGAATTCAGCGTTACCTATAATCTAGACGTCCTGAATTCGGTGCTCATCACACCGTTCCACTTCAGCGATACATTCGAAGTGAACAACAACGATCCCGCTGCGCCGGAAGATGACGTTCGGGATACCGTCACCATAACCTTCCACTGTTTCGCGATGGGGACCGCGATCCTCACACCGGATGGCATGACGCCCGTCGAAACCCTCTCCCCCGGATCGCTTGTTGCCACGCTTGAAGGGCGGTTCGTGCCGGTGCGGTTCAATTTCCGCCAAATTATTGCGACCCGCTTTCACATGGCGGAACGACTTCAGCTGGTGCGGGTGCGGGCGGGGGCGCTGGGTTCGGGCGTGCCGGCACGCGATCTGGTGCTGACAGCCGATCATGCGCTGATGATCGACGGGCTGCTGATCAACGCGGGTGCGCTGGTGAATGGCACCACCATCGACTGCGTGCGGCTCGCGGAACTGGGCGACAGCTTCACCGTTTACCATGTCGAGACGGATGCCCATGACATCATCCTCGCCGAAGGCACGCCGACCGAGACCTATATCGACTATGCCGGGCGGCAGGGCTTCGACAACTACGCCGACTACATCGCGTTTTACGGCGAGGGCCGGATGATCCCCGAACACCCCGCCCCCCGCGTGACCAGTGCGCGACAGTTACCGCCCGCGCTGCGCGCAAGGCTGGGGATCGTGCTGGCAGCTTGATCGGGGAAGCGGGCGGCGCGCAACGTGCGGTCGCCATCCGCTGCCCGCGAAACATGAATTTTTGGTTGACAGACTCTGTCCTACCGCGGTCGTATGTTGTGGGTTTATGATGATTTTGCGGCGTTTCGCGCGAGCATGCGGCAATGCCGGGATTCGGGTGTCGCAATGCGTGAAACGTCTGACACAGCGTCCCGTCCGTCCCCCGACCGGACGCTGGGCGCCTATGGCGCCTTTACTTATCTCTACATGAATAGCCCCCATCACCGGCGCGTCAGCGTCGACGTGATGCGGGCCCAGCTCAGGCCACCGGTCGAGCGCAATTTCTACTGGATCGTGAATGATCAGGATGGTGTGCCGCGGGCGGGCCTGACCTGGGCGTTACTTTCGGACGAAGTCGAGGCCCGGATGCGCGCCGGGCAATTGCTCGCGCCCGAGGAATGGGCGTCGGGGCGCAATCTCTGGATCATGGAATTCCTTGCGCCCTTCGGCCAGGGCAGCGGCCTGTCCGTGCTGCGCTGGCTGCGCGACACGGCGCCGGGCGGGATGGACCGCCTGCGCTACAACCGATTCAAGCCGCAGAATGATCGTGTTCGGGTCGTCGAAATACGACGCCGCGGGCATGGCCGCTTCGGGGCGAAGTTGTTGGAAAGCTATCAGTTGTCCGGGGAGTAAAAAGTCATGGGAATGTCAGGTACGTTCAGTGAGCGGGTTGTGTCCGGCTTCAACGAAAACGGCAACTTTTTCACGGGTGTGCCAGCAGCGTGGCAACACCCGGACAGATATTTCATAGAAGTCGATCTTTCGTCCTGGACGGGATCGACCTACACAGTAACGGGGAACTTCGACGTAGCTGACGGGGGTGG
>NZ_JAGYJN010000061.1 GCF_018402035.1 Roseicyclus sp. | reverse complement strand
GAGGCGGGGTTATCATCCCCCACGATGGCGAAGAAGCGATCTTGCCCCGGCACAAGCGTGGCATGGTCCAAGGCGGCTTGCACGAATTCGCTGGCTAATCCCTGTCCGGCTGCCTCAGACAGGAAATCGAAGCGCAGTTCCAGCGCCTCGCCCCCCGCCGCGCGCCGAAAGCCCGCGATACCCACGGCGTGTTCAGCATGAAACAGGACCCATGGGGCAAGCTGATCACGCTCCCAATCGGCCAGATCTTCTGCGAGCCGCGCCGCTGCGGTGGCGTGATCGAAAAGCGCCGCGTAAAGCCCCGCATCATCTTGCGTGGCGGCGCGCCCATTCAACCTTGTGCTGCGAAAGAGGGTTTTGTTGTCCATGCCGCCCACAAGGGCGCAAAGTGACATTGCGGTCAATATGCGCCGTCAACTTGGGCATCATCAGGCGTGCAGGGCTTGCCAAGGGCGGGGCGTCGGCGCTACGCGCCTGCCATGCGCCAAAACTATCTTCGCCCCATTCCCCTGACCGACCCCGCCCATGCAGGCGCGGGCTTGCCGCTGGCGGGTGGCTGGGTGCGCTTTACCCATCTTGAGCGGCTGAGCCGCGATGCCCCGCCCGAAATTGTCGCGGCCCATGATCTTTCACAAGATGCATTGGCCCCGTTTCTTGCGCCGCGCCACGCCATTGCGGGGCTGACATGCGACCGGCCGCGGATCATGGGAATTCTCAATGTGACCCCTGACAGCTTTTCGGATGGGGGGCAGCATGGCGGCCATGATGCGGCGATTGCGGCGGCACAGCGGATGCTGGCCGAGGGGGCAGATCTGATCGATATCGGCGGGGAATCGACCCGTCCGGGTGCCGCTGAATTGGCCATCGCCGCGGAAATCGACCGGATCGCGCCCGTGATCGCGGGGCTGCGCGCCGCTGGGATATCTGCACCGATCAGCCTTGATACCCGTAAATCGGCGGTGGCTGTGGCGGGGTTGGCGGCGGGGGGCAATGTGATCAACGATGTCTCGGGGCTGCGCCATGATCCGGGCTTGGCCGAGGTGGCCGCCGCGCAGTGCGCGCCCTTGATCGTGATGCATTCCATCGGCACGCCCGCGACGATGCAGGCCATGGCACCCGATGCCTATGGCGATGTGTTGCTTGATGTCTATGACGCGCTCGCCGCGACCGTGGCACAGGCCGAGGCCGCAGGTGTGCCGCGCGCGCGTATCATGATCGATCCGGGCATCGGGTTCGGCAAGACCTTGGCGCAGAACATGGCGCTGCTTGCGCGGCTCAGCCTGTTTCACGGTTTGGGCTGTGCGATCTTGCTGGGCGTGTCGCGCAAAGGCATGATCGGCACAATCTCGGGCGAGGCCGAGGCCGCAAAACGTGGGCCGGGATCGGCGGCGATTGGCCTATGGGCCGTGCAACAGGGCATACAGATGTTGCGCGTGCATGATATCGCGTTGCATCAACAAGCATTGGCGCTGTGGCAGGCTTTGGCCGCACCGGGCGCACCGGGGCAGGAAGAGCGGAAAAGATGACAAGAAAGCTGTTTGGGACAGATGGCGTGCGCGGGCGCGCCAATAGCTACCCCATGACCGCCGAGATGGCGCTGCGCTTGGGGGCTGCGGCAGGGCGGTATTTCCGCCGCGATGGCAGCCGCGCACATCGGGTGGTGATCGGCAAGGATACAAGGCTGTCGGGCTATATGCTCGAGAATGCTTTGACGGCCGGTTTCACCTCCACGGGGATGAATGTGCTCTTGTTGGGGCCTGTGCCGACGCCCGCTGTGGGGCTGCTCACGCCCTCGATGCGCGCCGATGTGGGGGTGATGATCTCGGCCAGCCATAACCCGGCCGAGGACAA
>NZ_JAGYJN010000060.1 GCF_018402035.1 Roseicyclus sp. | reverse complement strand
CTAAGATCGACCAACGATTTATCCCCCATGAGCATGTTTAAAAGCTGCGGCATCTCATGCAAACGCCAACGGCGTAGTACCTGCCCCACCCGCGTGTTCCGCCAAGCGTTCTCGAGCTGGAAGAAAATGCTCTCGCGGCCACTGAGCGTGAGTGTCGCCCTGCGGCGCGCCTCTTCGTGTTGATCAAAAGAGAGGAATTTGATCATGCCAAAGCTCAGGCCGCCAAGACCCAAGCGCGGTCGCTCATGAAAGACAGGCAGGTGCAAGATCAGCCAAAGTGCGAGCGCAACGCAGAAAAGGGTTGGCCCTGTTGGTTTTCGTTGCGAACTGATTGGTTAGGCTCCCACGCCAGATGGTATCGCAATATGTAAAGGCGATGTGGATCCACACGAGTACAGGTATTTTGCGTCGCCTCACGGGACGTGAAGGCTCCGGGGCAGCCGAAAATAGCGATTCAGCGTCGCCTTGCGATCAAGCCCAGCAACACAGCCACCTTCGCCGTTGGCAGATCGAGTCCAGCGGCCTGCATCACCGTATTCTACCTATAAGGTAATGACTTACTTTCCTTTTTTAACATTAGGCCAATGTAACACAAAATTGATGGCCTACTATTTGATGGAGATCCCTCCCGTTGGGAGAAGGCGTTCGTACGACTAACGGCATCCAGTTCGCATAGTAGCGGAGACACCAAACTATTACGGACGCCATCGTGAAGAACTGCCACCACAACAACCAAGATCAGCAATGAAAAAATCTCAAAGACTTCATAGCCGACTACAAATTTGCTTGCCGCCTCCAGACACTCAGCTGGGTTCCGCCGCGTCAAAACATCTACAAATTCTAGATCTGACAGCCCAATCAATTTTTCCTAAACATGATCGACAACATGTTACAACTGAACACCCAAACCTTTCCGCGTTTGTGCTCATCTTCACGCAGTTGACTTTGAGAAAGTTGCCGCAGAACAATCTAGCCATGAGAGATAAAAAAGCGAAAATATTTCTAATGGACACAAACTACGAAAAAGGATAAAATCAACTGGGAATAAACATGGAGAACTATTCCCAGCGGATACTTATACTTCATGAAAACGTCACCGTTCGACAGCAATGAAAGGAAAAGGCACAATGACACCTAACGCTGATGTTATGAGAATCCTCCAGAACGAAAATTGGGCAGATATTCTAGAAGCGACATGTACACACTTCAATGAGCTGATCGAAAAACTTGGCCATCACGAAGACTATGAACGCGATGCTTGCCGCGAGTTAGTAAGCGAAGATAGCCCGTTTTCTAGGTGGTTTGGAGCGGCTTACAAAGACCAAACAGGACAAACATACTCGGAAGAAGATGGCATCACCTTTGACGATTTGAGAGGATTTGCATTCTCACAAAATGATGAGTTTATCTTTAACTTTCTGATGAACTATCTATCTGCCATGCGGCGCGATGGTTTCGAATTACCCGGTATTTCAAAGACTGAAGCCCAAAAGCGAAAACCAATGGTCGAGGCTAGCTTTGTCCAGACCATCAACGCCCTAATCGCGGCACAATAGAGTATGCAATAATGAGTGGTGAACTGATGCAGTCGATGCTGACGTTGCCCCTTGCACTTAATCAAATTCGAATCGCCTTAAGTTTAAGGGGCACCTATAAATTCCTTTGATGCGGCTAAATCGAGCACGCGGTGTGTCGGCAACTACTGCCGCAAAGCGCATCCGTTGGATAATGTTCAATAGTTCCATGTGGATCACTCCGTTTCACACGCTGCCCACAGCTTTGGGAAAAGGGGTCACATGGCTCCGTACTAAGTGAACATAATGAGCCTAACCGGCCCGTCTGTAGGTAAAAATTATCACCGACACCCCGATCGCCGTCTTTTTGACCCAGACGGCCGAGGCCGTCGCC
>NZ_JAGYJN010000006.1 GCF_018402035.1 Roseicyclus sp. | reverse complement strand
GCCGCAAGCGTGAACCTGGGCGGTTGGCTCCGAAAAACCATGCGATGTCGGCTCAAATCAGCGCCCGGTGCATTCCAAATTTGAGTGAAGCCTCTGACCACTACCCTGAATGACCGCTACGACGGATCTATGCGCCGGTCGTCGTACAACGTCACAGTCAGCTCTCCGCCCTTCGCTCTTGGACCCCGCCATGACGTGCTCGGCCCATAACCGACGGTGAACCCATCAGACAACGTCGCGAAAGCAGTCGGTCAACGCCAATGCAGCGAGAATATGCATTCTTGCATTTGATGTCGTTGGTTTGGCTCTTGTCGAGATTCATTTAGTGATTTGGCGTTTCGCTCCCGTCAGGACCGATACTCTGATCAAAGGTTTAATCCGCAATAACTGGCACCGCTAAGCTCGTCTTGACCCTGTCCATGACGGCACTTGTTCGGAAGCGCACCACATTGTCCTCTGCAAAGAAATGACGGCGGGTGAAAGCTTCGAAATCAGCCATATCGCGGGCTGACAGGATCAGGATGAAATCAGCATTTCCAGTCACATAATAGCATTGCATGACTTCGGGTGCGGCCCGCATTGCGGTCTTGAAACGGTCCAGATCGGCCTTGCGTTCGTTTTGCAAACTCACTTCGACAATCAGGGTCAGTCCGCGCCCGACGCTAGCGGGATCAAGGACCGCGATTTCGGCCTTGATGATCCCAGAGGATCGCAACCGCGCCATGCGCTTGCGGCAGGCATCGGGCGACAATCCGACCTGATGCGACATGGCCTCGGCCGTGGTACGGGCGTTTTGTTGCAGGATGTTCAGAATGTAAGCATCGAATCTGTCCATTCCAGCAGATTGGCGGAAATCCGGCCTATAAGGAAGGTGGTTGCGTGGATTTTTCCGAAAGTCGGCTTGGATTATCGCAATGCATCCGAAATCGGGCGCAGAGCACTCCGATTTTTCCGGCCCTCTTGTCGGCTTTTGCGATAGGCTGTGACGAAACAGAACAGGATCTGGAATGCTGCAAGTTTTGACAAATCCCTGGCGAGGCTGCGGGCTGCCAGCGGCTGGGTTGGCCCCCTTAGCGGATGCCAGCCCGGTTGCGGAGCTTTTGTCCCGCTGCCCTGCACACGCCCCAACACCGCTGCACGAAATGCCCACGCTTGCGGCAGCGGTCGGGGTGGCGCGCCTGAGCCTCAAAGATGAACGTCAGCGCATGGGGCTGGGCAGTTTCAAGGCGCTTGGTGCCGCGCATGCCCTCGCGCGCGAAGCTGCCGCGTGTTCAGGCGCTGACCTAGGTCACGCGCTGAAGGGCCGCGTCTATGTTACGGCCAGTGCGGGTAATCACGGGCTGTCCGTGGCTTCAGGCGCGCGCTTGTTCGGAGCGCGGGCGGTGATCTATCTGTCTGATGCGGTGCCAGAAGCATTCGCCGAGCGCCTGCGCGCCAAGGGGGCCGAAGTCATCCGCGCCGGTGCGGAATACGAGGCCAGCATGCAGGCCGCCGCCGATGCGGCAGAGGCGCAGGGCTGGACGCTTTTGTCCGACAGTTCATGGCCCGGATATACCGAATTGCCGCTGCGCGTGATGGAAGGCTATCTGCAATTGGCAGCAGAAGCCGCCATGCAGATCGACACGGCGCCCAGTCATATCCTGTTGCAAGCAGGTGTCGGCGGGCTGGCGGCGGCGGTCGCGGCGCATGCGCGCCTTGTCTGGGGCGATGGCCCGCAGATCATTGTCGTGGAACCCGAAGCGGCTCCGGCCTTGATGGAGGGTATTCGAGCGGGGCAAGTGGTCGATACGTCCGGTCCTCTGTCCTGCATGGGCAGGCTCGATTGCAAGACCGCGTCGATGATTGCGCTGACTGGTCTGGCGCGGGATGCGGATGTCTTTGGAACGATCAGCGAGGACGATGCCCGGCGGGCCACCGAATTGCTCGCAGAGCATGGTTTGCCTACGACGCCTTCGGGCGCGGCAGGGGTGGCTGCACTGGTGGCGGGGCTGGACCTGCCCGCCGATGCGCATGTGCTGGCGATCCTGAGCGAAGGGCCAGAGGATGGATGAGCGTTCTCTGATCTTTCCCGCGCAGGAGTTCCGCGCGCGCATCGCGGCCTTGCAGGCGGGCATGGCCAACCTGAGCCTTGATGCGCTGTTGCTGAACTCGCCTGCCGACATCTTCTACACGACCGGCTTTCTGACGCGATTCTGGGAAAGTCCAGCGCGGCCTTGGTTTGTCATTGTCCCGAATACAGGCGAGCCGGTGGCGGTGATCCCGTCGATCGGGGCCGATCTGATGGGGCGCACATGGCTGCACGATATCCGCATATGGGACGCGCCCGACCCACGTGATGATGGCGTCAGCCTGCTTGCTGATACGCTGGCGCAGGCTGTCGCGCCCAATGGCCGGATCGGGCTTGCCATGGGGCTGGAGACGCATCTGCGCATGCCGCTTGCCGATTTCGATGCCCTGCGCGCGCGGCTTGCACCGCGGCGCTTTGTCGATGCCACAGCCTGCGTGCAGCGCGTGCGCGAAGTAAAATCCGAGGCCGAGATAGATAAGATTCGCGCGACTTGTGCCATTGCCGCGCGGGCTTTCGCGCGCGTGCCGGATTTTGCGCTGGCGGGGCGGCCGCTTTCTGATGTGTTCCGGGACTTCCAGATTGCTCTTTTGTCAGAGGGCGCGGATTGGGTCAGCTATGTTGCGGGCGGTGCGGGGCCTGCTGGTTATGGAGATGTGATCTCACCGGCAGGCGCGGCCCCATTGCAGCACGGGGATGTGCTGATGCTGGATACGGGCGCGGTGAAAGATGGGTATTTCTGCGATTTCGACCGCAATTTCGCGATTGGTCCGGCCTCTGACACAGCGCACCGCGCGCATGCAGCACTATGGCACGCGACCGAGGACGCCTTGACCGCCTTGCGCCCCGGCATGCTGGCGCGCGATGTGCATGTTCTGCTGTCTCGTGGGCTGGAACGGTTGGGGGTGACGCCGGGCGGCGGTCGGCTGGGGCATGGGCTGGGGATCACACTGACTGAATGGCCCTCGTTCACTCCGCTCGACGAGACACCTCTGCGCGCAGGCATGGTTCTAACGCTGGAGCCGGGATGCGTGACGGCTGGCGGCCGGATCATGGTGCATGAAGAGAACATCGTCTTGCGTGACACTGGCCCGGAACTCTTGTCGCCGCGCGCGCCCGAGGATTTGCCGGAGATCAGGACATGAGTGCTTTTCCCTACGCGCTGCAAGCAGATAACTTGCCCCGTCTTGGGCTGATTGTCTTGCAGGTCGATGAAACCATCGAGAATGATTTCCGCCGCCTGTTTCCCCCGCATGTCGCGCGGCTGCATGTGACCCACGTGCCTTCGGGCGCAGAACTGACGCCCGCCAGTATTGCGCAGATGAAGCGCGTCTTGCCCGATGCGGCCCGTTTGCTGCCTGCAACACAGCCGCTGGATGTCGTGGGCTATGTCAGGCGCGTGACCATTCGGGGCGGTTGGTGGGGTTGTGAGCGATCCCTGCCCAAGGGTGATGTGTACATATTCTGGTCAAAAATCACTGCAAAGACTAATTAAACACAATAATTTTTCTTGACTGGCGTCTACACATCTTGCGTTGTGCACAACATGGCCATGCTGACCGGCCGACCAAGCCCTTGGCCCGACACCCGAGACCCGAGACCCGAGACCGGGCAGATGATCTTATTTGGAGAGATGCGCATGGATATGACACTCGGCGACATCCTGCGCGCCGCCCGGGCGATCGACGGGGTTGCCGACTGCACCCCTCTTGTCCCCTCGCCCTACATGTCCATGGCCATAGGTCACGATTTCCTGCTGAAACTGGAAAACATGCAGCCCATCGGCGCCTTCAAACTGCGTGGTGCGCTTAATGCGGTGCGCTCCCTGCCGCCCGGTACCGCGGGCGTCACCTGCTGTTCCACCGGCAACCATGGCCGCGGCGTCGCCTTTGCTGCGCGCGAACGCAGCATCCGCGCGGTGATCTGCATGTCGGAACTCGTGCCGCAGGCCAAGGTCGACGGCATCCGCGCGCTGGGGGCCGAGGTGCGGATCACCGGGCGCTCGCAGGATGACGCGCTGGCCGAAAGCCAGCGGCTGGTCGAAGCCGAAGGGCTGGTCGAGATCTCGCCCTTCGACGATTCTGCTGTGATCGCGGGGCAAGGCACCATCGGGCTCGAGATGCTGATGGCGCGGCCTGATCTGGACCATATCCTGATCCCGCTCTCAGGCGGCGGGCTTGCCGCTGGGATCGCGGTTGCGGCCCGCGCGATCCGGCCCGGCATCCGCCTGACCGGCATCACGATGGACCGCGGCGCGGCGATGCACCTGTCCATCCGGGCCGGCCATCCGGTCGAGGTGCCCGAGGTACCATCGCTGGCCGACTCGCTGGGTGGAGGGATCGGCATGGAAAACCGCCTGTCCTTCCCACTCTGCCGCGACCTGCTGGACGAGACAATCCTTGTCACCGAGGACGAGATCTACCACGCCATGCAGGTACTCTATTTCGAGGACCGCATCGTGGCCGAGGGTGCCTGTGTCGTGGGGCTGGCAGCCTGCCTCTCGGGCAAGGCCACGCCCAAGGGCCCGACCGCGACCGTCATCACCGGGCGCAACCTCGACATGCAGACATTCACCCGCGTCGTCACAGGACAGGATATCCAGCTGGGCGATCGTATCGTGAAAGGCCGCCCCTATGGCGCATGACATCCGCATCCTGACCGAGGCCGAGCTGCGCCGTATCGTGGCGCTGGACCTTGATACCGTCGACGTGATCGATCGCGCTTTTGCCGCGCTGGCCGCAGGCGGCGTGATGATGCCGCCAATCCTGTCGATGGACCTGCCCGAGGTGCATGGCGAGGTCGATGTGAAAACCGCCTATATCCCCGGCTTCGACAGTTTCGCGATCAAGGTCTCGCCAGGGTTCTTCGACAATCCGAAGATTGGGCTGCCATCGCTCAACGGGCTGATGATCCTGTTCTCGGCGCAGACCGGGCTGGTTCGGGCGGTGTTCCTTGATAACGGCTATTTGACCGATATCCGCACGGCCGCCGCAGGTGCCGTGGCCGCGCGCTATCTCGCACCTGCGACGGTCGAGACCGCGGGCGTTCTCGGCACCGGCGTGCAGGCGCGGCTGCAGATGCAGGCCGCGCATCTGGTGCGGCCCTTCCGGCACCTGATGGTCTGGGGCCGCGATCGAACCCGGGCCGAGGCCTGCGCCGCCGATCTGGCGCAAGCGCTGGGGATCACGACCGAGCTGTGCGAGACGCCGGAACCGGTGGTTCGACAAAGTCAACTGGTGGTGACGACAACGCCGTCACGCGACCCGTTGGTGCAGGCCGACTGGCTGCATCCGGGGCTGCATATTACCGCCATGGGATCGGATCAGACCGGCAAGACCGAGATCGCGCCCAAGGCGCTGGTGGTCGCCGATTTTTATGTCTGCGACCGGATCAGCCAATGCGAGGTTTCGGGCGAGCTTGAGGCCGCCCACGCCGCCGGGCTTGAACAGGACATTCGCGAGATCACCGAACTGGGCGCCATCATCACCCGCGCGCATCCAGGCCGCCGCAGCGACAGCGACATCACCATCTGCGACCTGACCGGCACCGGCGCGCAAGACACGGCCATCGCCACCCATGTCTTCGCCCGCCTTGGCGACGCGGGCCTATCGATCGAGGTCTGAGCCATGCATTGCAACCCGTTCTCCGACGCGGAATTGGCCCGCCGGGTGACGGCCACCCGCGCGCGACTGGCCGAACAGGGCATCGACATCGCGGTCTTCTCGGTGCCCGAAAGCGTCTTTTTCCTTACGGGGCTGGATCATTGGGGCTACTTCGCACCCCATTTCCTTGTCGTGCCGCAAGAGGGCGAGATGGTGCTGATCACCCGCGCGATGGAACGTGTGACCATTGAGACGCAGGTGCGCAACGCCCGCCTTCTGGGCCATTTCGACAGCGACAACGCCGCCGCCCGGCTTGTCGCCCTGCTGGAAGAGGCGGGCACCAAAGCCCAAGGGCTTTCCATCGGGCTGGAGGAACAGGGCGCGGGCTTGTCGGCGCTGGCGGGCCGTGCCATCCGCAGCGCCCTGCCCGATGCCGAGTTCCGCGATATCTCTGGCCTGTCGGACCGGCTGAGGCTGGTCAAGAGCGATGAGGAAATGGCGCTTCTGCGCAGGGCGGCCAAAGCCTCGGACGCGGCGGCGGGTGCGGCCATCGCGGCCCTTCACGACGGCGCCGAGGAGGCCGATGTCGCGGCCGAAGCGCTGGCCGCGATGACGCGGGCAGGCGGCAATCCGCCCGGGTTCGGCCCCTTCATCCGCCCCGACGCAAGGCTGGGCGAGGAACACACCACATGGGGCGCGGGCCGCTACAAAGCAGGCGAACGGGTGTTCCTGGAACTTTCGGGCTGCGTGTCGCGTTATCACGCGCCTTTGGGCCGTCTGGTGCATCTTGGCACGATCCGGGACGAGGATGCGCGCATGGCTGAGACCTGTGCCACGGCCTTTGCCGCCGTCTGCGCCGCGATCCGGCCCGGCGCCCGCGCGCGCGATGTCTATGCCGCATGGCAGGGCGTGGTCGATGACGCGGGCTGCACCCATTACCGGCGGCATCATTGCGGCTATCTGGTCGGCATCGGCTTTCCGCCATCATGGACCGGCGGCAACAGCGTCACGGGGCTGCGCCATGACAGCGATCTGCTGATCAAGACCGGCATGAGCTTTCATATCCTGAGCTGGCTGATGGGCACGGGCCGCGGCGATTTCTTCCTGTCGAACACGGTTCTGCTGGGTCCGGACGGGGTGGAGGTGCTGACGCAAACGCCCGTCGGGCCGACGGTGCTGTAGGATGATTGCGCTGGACGACCGCGACCTTGCGATCCTCTCGACGCTGGTAGCCGAGGGACGGCTCTCCAAGACAGCGCTGGCCGAGCGTGTGGGCCTGTCGCCCACGCCCTGCTGGACCCGGCTGAAGCGGCTTGAGGGTGCAGGGCTGATCGAAAGCTATCACGCCCGGATCAACCTGCGGAAACTGGGCCCCTCGGTCACCGTCTTCGTCGCGGCCGAACTGCGTGACCACACCGCCGAAAGCTTCCGCGCCTTCGAAGCGGCGCTGAAACGCTATGACGAGATCACGGGGGCATGGGCCCTGGGCGGGGGGTTCGACTATCTGCTGCAGATCGTGACCCGCGACATCGACGCCTACCAGCGGCTGCTGGATGACATGCTGGACGCGCGTATCGGGCTGGCGCGCTATTTCAGCTATGTCGTGACCAAGCCGGTCAAGGGCCCGACCCCGCCCCCGCTGCACCTGCTGCTGGGGTAACAGAGGAATCCTCTGTTACCGCCACGCCCGGCGGACCGGATCGCCGCGATTTCCCGCAAGAACAGACCCAAAGGCCTGCCGCCCCGGTCCAGACTGGCACCAGACCAAGCATCCGGGGGAGTGCCAGAATGACCGAGACCGCATTGTCGGCCCGTGACGAGATTTCCGACAAACGCCTTGTGCGCAGCTTTTCCTTCATCGGCGGGCGCTGGGTTGGGGCCAGCGACGAGGCCACGCTACCCGTGACCGACCCGGCTACGGGCGCGCGGATCGGCGATATCGCAAGCCTGACCGCCGAGAACAGCCGTGCCGCCGTCGATGCCGCCGCCGTGGCCTTTCCCGGTTGGTCGACGACACTTCCGCAGGAGCGCGCGGCGCGTTTGCGCAAATGGTTCGAGCTGATCCTCGAGAACCGCGAAGACCTTGCCCGCATCATGGTACTGGAACAGGGCAAACCGCTGTCCGAGGCGCGTGGCGAGATCGATTATGCCGCCAGTTTCGTGGAATATTACGCCGAAGAGGCCAAGCGTCCCAATATCGAGGGCGTTACCTCGCACCTGCCCAATGCCGAGGTGGAACTCTGGCTGGAACCCGTGGGGGTAGCAGCCCTTGTGACGCCGTGGAACTTCCCCTCGGCCATGCTGACGCGCAAGGCTGCCGCAGCGCTGGCCGCCGGCTGCACGGTCATCGCCCATCCCAGCGCCGAGACGCCGTTTTCGGCCACGGTACTTGCCGAACTGGCCGAGCGCGCGGGCTTTCCGCCCGGTGTGTTCAACGTGGTGACGGGCGTGGCCCCGACGATCGTCACGCCCTGGACCGAGGATGCCCGCGTCCGCGCCCTGTCCTTCACCGGCTCGACCGAGGTGGGTCGGCTTCTCTACCGGCAAAGTGCTGCGACGGTGAAGAAACTGATCCTTGAACTGGGCGGCCATGCACCCGTGATCGTCTTTGCCGACAGCGATCTGGATGCCGCCGTGGCCGAGACCATGAAGGCGAAATTCGCGACTTCGGGGCAGGATTGCCTGGGCGCGAACCGCATCTATGTCGAGCGTGCCATATATGACGCATTCTGTGCGCGGCTGGCTGCGGCCACGCAGGCGCTGAGCCTTGGCCCGGGGATGGACGACCCCGAGATCGGCCCACTGATGAACGAGGCGGCCGTCGCCAAGCAGGAGGCGCATGTCGCCGACGCGCTGGCCCATGGCGCGAGGCTGATGTGCGGTGGCGCGCGCGACGCGCTTGGCCCGCTTTTCTACCAGCCCACCGTTCTTTGCGATGTGCCCGATCATGCGCGCATCATGTCCGAGGAAATCTTTGGCCCCGTTGCCCCCGTCACCCCCTTCGACACCGAGGAAGATGTGATCGGCCGCGCCAATGACAGCGAATACGGGCTGATCGCCTATCTGCACACCAGCGATCCGCGGCGCATCTACCGGCTGTCGCGTGCGCTGCAATACGGTATGGTTGCGGTCAACCGCACCAAGGTGACCGGCGCCCCGATCCCCTTCGGCGGCACCAAGCAATCCGGCCTCGGGCGCGAAGGCGCGCGCGCGGGGATGCAGGAGTTCATGGAGATCAAATACGTCTGCCGCGACTGGGCCTGACAGCCCTGCCCCGCCGCATCACACCACTGCCGAAAGGACCAACATGCTGACCAACGACACGCTTGCCCAATGGGACCGCGACAGCTTTTTCCACCCCTCGACCCATCTGGCCGAGTTTGCCCGTGGCAACATCGCGCCGCGCGTCGTGATCGGCGGCCAAGGCTGTCACATCACCGACCGTGACGGCAACCGCCTGCTCGATGCCTTTGCCGGGCTTTACTGCGTGAACGTGGGCTATGGCCGGACCGAGATCGCGGATGCCATCGCCGATCAGGCCCGCGAACTGGCCTATTACCACGCCTATGTCGGCCATGGCACCGAGGCCTCGATCACGTTGGCCAAGATGGTGATGGACCGCGCGCCTGCGCATATGTCCAAGGTCTATTTCGGCCTGTCGGGATCGGATGCGAACGAGACCAACATCAAGCTGATCTGGTATTATAACAACATCCTGGGCCGGCCCGAGAAGAAGAAGATCATCTCGCGCTGGCGCGGCTATCACGGCTCGGGGCTTATGACGGGTTCGCTGACGGGGCTGCAGCTTTTTCATCAGAAATTCGACCTGCCGCTGGCGCAGGTTCTGCACACCGAGGCGCCCTATTTCTACCGCCGCCCGGATCCGTCAATGGACGAGGCGGGCTTTGTCGCGCATTGCGTGGCCGAGTTGGAGGCGCTGATCGCCCGCGAAGGCGCCGACACCATCGCCGCCTTCATCGGCGAGCCGGTCCTGGGCACAGGCGGGCTCGTGCCGCCGCCTGCCGGCTATTGGCAGGCCATCCAGGCGGTGCTGAAGCGTCATGACATCCTGCTGGTCGCTGATGAGGTGGTGACCGGTTTCGGGCGTCTTGGAACCATTTTCGGCTCGACCCATTACGGGCTGGAGCCGGATTTCATCACCATCGCCAAGGGCCTGACCAGCGCTTACGCGCCGCTCTCGGGCTCCATCGTGTCGGACCGCGTCTGGAAGGTGCTGGAACAGGGCACCGACGAGAACGGACCAATCGGCCATGGCTGGACCTATTCGGCCCACCCCATCGGGGCCGCGGCGGGCGTCGCCAACCTGCAGTTGATCGACAAGCTTGGAATGGTCGAGGCCGCAGGCCGCATGGGCGCCTTCTTCAACGCCGCCTTGCGCGAGGCGCTGGCCGATCACCACCATGTCGGCGAAGTGCGGGGCGAAGGGCTACTGGCCGCTGTCGAGTTCGTCGAGGACCGCGAGACGCGCCGCTTCTTCGATCCCGCGCGAAAGATCGGCCCGCAGGTCGCCGCGGCACTGCTGGCAAAGGGCGTCATCGCGCGGGCCATGCCGCAGGGCGACATCCTGGGCTTTGCGCCACCCTTCTGCTTGACCCAGGCCGAGGCCGAGGAGGTCGTAGCCAAGACCGCCGACGCGGTGCGCGAGATCTTGGGCTGAGGGGGCCGACCGCCCCAGCACCGCGATCACGCGCGGTGCCGGGCAAGGGCGCGGCGTCACCCGCTCTGCAAAACACGATCAGGCCGGGCGGCGGCTGCCCGACATCATGCGCTGGAAGCTCATGGAGATATGCGCACGCTGGATCAGCGCGGCGCTATGCAGGTCTCCGACCTCAAGCGCGCGCAGGATATCGTCGATCTCGCGGTCAAAGACATTGACCTCGTCGCGCAGGTCGATGCGCGAGGCAAAGACCGATTTCAGCCAGATGCGCGTTGTCTGGAAATACAGCCGCCTGCTGATCTCGCGCAGTGGTTCATTCGCCGTCAGCCGCAGCAGGCACAGGAAAAATTCGACGTTGATCTGAGCAAAGCGGCGCGGATCCGGCGCCTTGATCAGGGCCTTCGACCGGGCCGAGAGCATGCGAAACTCGGACCGGAGCGCGGCATCTGGGGCGATAGGTTCCAGCCGCCCGGTCAATTCGGCCAGTTCCAGCCGAAGCTGGTAAGTCTGGACCAATTCCTCGATATGCACATCGGTTACGAAAGTGCCGACCCCGTGGACCGACTGCAGCAACCCCTCGCTTTCCAGCCGCGCCAGAACCCGGCGCAGCGGTGTACGACTTATGCCGAATTCCGCGGCCAGCGCTTCTTCCGAAAGCCGTTCACCGGGGGCGTAATCCAGCAGGCAGATCCGCATGCGGATATCGTCATGGATCCGTTCAAATCGGTCGCGCGCGGTTTCGGTGACCTCGGGCCGCTCGATGTTCATGCCGTCCTCCCCCCGCCGTCCAGCTTTCGATGGACGATGTAAACGCCCGTCATGGAAAGCGCAAAGCCGAACAGGGAAAGCGGGCCGGGCCTCTCGCCCAGCACTAGCCATGCGATTGCCAGCGCAAGCGGCGGGACAAGATACAGCAAGGCCGAGATGCGGGTCGCATCGCCGCGTTGCAGCATCGCGATGTAAAGCCCGATTGCGATGATGGAATTGCCGATCACAAGATATGCAAGCGACATCGTCAGCTCCGGATGCCAGTCAAAGGCCAGCCCCTCGGTCACAAACGCCACGGGCATGAGCAGGGCAAAACCAACGGCATATTGCACGGCACCGCCGACCGCCGGGTCGCAGCGCAGCCCGTGCCAGCCTTCGAACAGGGTGGCCGCCGTCATGCCCGCGAGCGCCGCGAGCGCAAGCGCCACCGCGATGGCGGGGCTTGGCCCCAGCGTGCCGCCCGTGACAATCACCACGGCCACCCCGGCAAAACCAAGCGCAAGCCCGCCCCAGACGCGCGGCGTCACCGCGACCTTGCCAAGGAAGGGCCCGGCCACGGCCACCAGAAGCGGTTGCAGCGCCATGATCAGCGCCGTGGTGCCCGCGTTCATGCCCCGCTTCATGGCAAGATAGGCAAGGCCGAAATAGACGCATTGGATCAGGATTCCGGTCAGCGCCAGCGCCCCCCAATGCCGCCGCTCTTGGGGCCAGACGATCCCGCGACGAAAGAGGAAAGGGGCCAGCGCGACGAAGGCCAACCCGTAGCGCAGCGCCAGAAGCGTCATCGGCTCGGCATGAGCAAGGCCCAGCTTGGCGAATGCGTAGCCGCCCGCCCACAAGAGGACGAATACAAGCGGCGCCACCGCCATTAAGCGCCCGCCCCCCTCCACCCCTAATGTGCCAGTTTCGCGCCAAGCCGGTCGAGCATCGTCAGACACTCCGCCAGCTGGTCGAGGGCGAGGTATTCATCCGGCTTGTGCGCCTGCGTGATGGACCCCGGCCCGCAGATGACCACCGACATGCCAAGGTTCTGGAAGATGCCCGCCTCGGTCCCGAAGGGCACGACATTGGCACCATTCGCCCCGGTCAGTTCGGCAACAAGGTCGCGCGCCTCGTTCGCATCCATAGGGATCAGACCGTCGACCTCGCCTATGGTTTCCAGCACGATCGCGGCCTCAGGGGCGACGGCCCGCATTGCGGGCAAAAGGGTGTGGGTGCAGTAGCGGTGCAGATCGTCCTTGACGAACTCGGCGTCGCCCGGCTGCACGGGGCGCATCTCCCAATCGACCCGCGCACGCCCGGCGATCACGTTGTGGGCGTGACCGCCCACCAGCGCGCCGGTGTTGATCGTGGTCCAGGGCGGATCGAACCGGCCGTTCGCAGGCGCGCGCGCCTTCAGCGCCTCTTTCAGGTCCAGCAGGCGGGCAACATAGCGCACTGCATATTCGACCGCGTTCACGCCCAGATCGGGTGCTGAGCCATGCCCCTCCAGTCCGGTGAAATGGGTCGAGTATTCGTAACAGCCCTTGTGCCCCTCGATAATCCGCATCGAGGTGGGTTCACCCACGATGGCGACCGAAGGGCGCAGCCTGCGCGCTTGCAGTCCCTCGGCCAGCGCGCGCGCCCCGAAACAGCCGATCTCCTCGTCATAGGTGAAGGCGAAATGCAGCGGGCGGTTGCGCACCGCCGCCCCCAGATGGGGGGCCATCGCCACGGCGGCGGCGATGAACCCCTTCATGTCGCAGGTACCGCGCCCGTAAAGCCGCCCCTTGCGTTCGACCATGGCAAACGGGTCCGAAGACCAGTCCTGCCCGGTCACGGGCACGACATCGGAATGTCCCGACAGCACGATGCCGCCATCGGCCTCCGGCCCGATCGTTGCGAAAAGATTGGCCTTATGTCCAGTCGTATCATGGCTGACCTCGACCTTTGCTCCCGCATGCTCCAGCCGCCCGGCCAGATGGTCGATCAGCGCAAGGTTGCTGTCGGCGGAGACGGTCGGATAGGCGATCAAATCCGCCAGCAGGGCGCAGGTCTCGGCAAGCCTGTCCAAGATCGCTACTCCTTCACGAAGAGCTTGCGCGCGACATTGCAGAGCGCCTCGGCCGGGCCGCTTTCCCGGATCAGGATCGACTCGGTGGTTTCAAGCCCCCAATCGTCCATCCACAGCCCCGGCATGAAATGGAAGGTCATGCCCGGTTGCAGAACCGTCTCGTCCGTCGGACGCAGCGATACGGTGCGCTCGCCCCAGTCGGGGGGATAGGACAGCCCGATCGGATAGCCGCAACGCCCACCGCGGTCGATGCCCACCCGCGCCAGCGGGCCGTTCAGGGCATTGGCGATGTCGCAGGCCCGGTTGCCTGCGCGCGCGGCCTCCAGCCCGGCCTCCAGCCCTTCAGTCAACGCCGCCGAGGCGTCGATCATCTGTTGCGGCGGCTTGCCCAGATGCACAGTCCGGCAAAGCGGCGCGTGATAACGCCGATAGCAGCCCGACAGTTCGAAGAATGTCGCCTCCCCCTCGCGCATGGGGGCACCGTTCCAGGTCAGGTGCGGCGCAGAGGCATCCGCCCCTGAAGGCGTGAGCGGCACGATGGCCGGATAGTCGCCCCAATCCTCGCCAACTCCAAGCGTGGCCTGGCGCTGGATCTCGCCCACCAGTTCGTTCTTGCGCAGGCCGGGGCGCGCCATCTCGATCGCGGTTTCGACGATGTGCTCGGAAATCCGCGCGGCCTTGCGGATGAAGGTAATCTCCTCTTCCGACTTGATGAGGCGCTGCCAGTTCACCAGCCCGGTGGCGTCGACAAGCGTGGCATTGGGCAGGTCAGCCGTCAGAACAGCATGCGCCTTGGCCGAGTAGTAGTAATTGTCCATCTCGACGCCGATGCGCGCCTTGGCGTATCCCAGCTCGCTTATGCGGCCCGCAAGCTCCTGCATCGCGTGGCGTTCGGTCGATTGGACGAAATGATCGGCATAGCCATAGATATGGTCATCTTCCATCCAGACGGTTCGCCGGGCGCCATTGGCGTCCTGCGAGCGCCCCCACCAGATCGCGTCGCCTTCCTGCCGTAGGATCACGCCCTGATGGACGTAGAAAGACCAGCCGTCATAGCCGGTGAGCCAGGCCTGATTCGACGGATCAGTGACGAAGAGCAGGTCTATGCCCGACTGTTCCATCGCCTGCCGTGTCTTGCCGATGCGGCGCGCATACTCCGCAGCGCCAAAGGGGGCGTTGTCTCGTCCCATGATTCCCTCGTGGTTGATGAAGTCTACTTGTATACATCTTTGCACAGAATCTGCGCGTCAAGCCGGATGATTGACACAATTTCGCAGCTTGGGAAGCAAAAATTCTTGACATGACTTATCCACGACGAATGATGTGCACAACACGACAGCCCAACGTAATTCAACAAGGGCACAACACGGGAGACAGCCATGACCAGACCCCTTACCTCCACACTCTCGGCGCTTGCCGTGCTGGCCGCATCCTCGGTTGCCGCAACCGCCGGCCCGTTGATGGACAGGATCGCCGCGGGCGAACCGATCCGGATCGGCTTTGCCAATGAACTGCCCTTCGCCTATCCGGGCGAAAGCGGGGAGCCGCTGGGCTTTGTCAACGCGCATACGCTCGGCGTGCTCGAGGCGATGGGATACACCGACATCGAGCCGGTGCAGACCGACTGGGGCGGGCTGATCCCCGGCCTGCAGGCCGGTCGATTCGACATCATCACAGGCGGCATGAACATCCTGGCCGCGCGTTGCGAGAATGTCGCCTTCTCCGAGCCGATGGCGCGGATCGGCGACGGTTTCCTGGTTCCGGCGGGCAATCCGAAGGGGCTTGGCAACTACGATGACCTCCGCGAACAGGGCGCCGTGATGGTAACTGGCGCGGGCTATTCCAACATCCCGGCTGCCCGGGATGCAGGCGTCGAGGACGCCAACATCATGCAGGTGCCCGGCCCGACCGAAATCCTGGCCGCCGTGCGCGCCGGCCGCGCCGATGCCGGTGCCGGCACCTATTTCACCATGCGCCAGCTGGCCGACAGCACCGATGGCGCGCTCGAAGTCTCGGATCCGGGCGCGATGCCCGCGGAGTCGCTCAATTGGGCCGGGATCGGCTTCAGCAAGGACGATCAGGACTTCGTCGATGCCTTTAACGCCGCACAGGCCGAATACCTGGGCTCCGAGGCGATGCTCGCCGCGGTGGCGCAATACGGCTATGGCGAGGCAACGCTGCCCGGCGACGTGACGACCGAATGGGTCTGCGCGAACCGCTGAGCGCAAGCTCCGGGGGCGGGCCGACCGCCCCCGGCGAGCGCCCGCAGCGGTGAAGGCTTATGTCCATTATTGAATTCCTCCAGACCTATGGCGGGCTGATCGCCAGTGGCACCTGGGTCACGATCGCCCAGTTCCTGCTGGCAAGCGCAGTCGCCATCGGCGTGGCGCTGGTCGCGGGCCTGGGCAAGCTGTCGGGCAACTGGCTGATCCGTGGTACCGCGGTGACCTATATCGAGATCTTTCGCGGCACGTCGCTTCTCGTGCAGCTGTTCTGGATCTTTTACGTCCTGCCACTGTTCGGCCTGACCTTCGACAAATTCACCGCCGGCTTCGTCTCGGTCGGGCTCAACGTCGGCGCCTACGGGGCCGAGATCGTCCGCGGCGCGATCCAGGCGGTTCCCAAAGGCCAGTGGGAGGCGGCCTATACGCTCTCGATGTCGCCCGCGAAACGGATGCGGCGGATCATCCTGCCACAGGCGCTGGTGCTGATGCTGCCGTCCTGGGGCAACCTGCTGATCGAACTTCTGAAGGGAACCGCCCTGGTGGCGCTCATCTCGGTGACCGACTTGATGTTCCAGACACGGCAGATCAACGCCTCGACCTTCCTGTCGGCACAGGCTTTCGGCACGGCGCTGGTGATCTACTACATCCTCGCCCGTTTCCTGATCACGCCCTTCATGCGCTGGCTGGAACGGGTCATGGCCCGGAGGCTCGGGCGGGCATGAGATTTAACTGGAACTGGGAATTCACCTTCGAGATCCTGCCGCGCCTGCTGGCCGCGACGGTGAACACGCTGATCGCCGCGGGCGCAGGCTATACCATCGCGGTGGTGCTGGGCCTGGTACTGGCACTGGCCCAGAGGACGCCCTCGCGGGTGCTGACCTTTACCGTGCGCGAGGTGGTGGAGTTCATCCGCTCCACCCCGCTGGTTCTGCAGATCTTCTTTATCTTCTACGTGGGGCCGCAATTCGGCATCCGCCTGTCGCCCTGGACGGCGGGCATGATCGCCATCGGGCTGCATTACTCGGCCTATCTGTCCGAGGTTTACCGCGCGGGCATCGAGGCCGTGCCGAAAGGCCAGTGGGAGGCGTGCCGCGCGCTCAACATGTCGACCCGCGACACCTATGTGCGGATCATCATCCCCCAGGCCCTGCCGCCTTCGATCGCAGGGATGGGCAATTACCTTGTGGGGATCTTCAAGGACACGCCAATGCTGAGCGTGATCGGTGTGGCTGAACTCATGCACACTGCCAATGCGATCGGGTCCGAAAACTACCGCTTTCTCGAACCCTATACGCTGGTGGGTGTCATCTTCCTCGCCATCTCGCTGCCCGCAGCCGCTTTGATGCGAATCTTCGAGAGGCGCGTGCGCCGAAAACTGGGGCTTTGATCATGGATCTTTCCAACTACCCGCTGGAACTGACCGGGCCCGATGTGCCCATGGTACGGTTCATGAACGTGACCAAGCGCTACGGCACGCTGACCGTGCTTGACGAGCTGAACCTCGATGTCGCCGCGGGCGAGATGGTTAGCGTGATCGGCCCCTCCGGATCGGGCAAGACGACCGTTCTGCGCATGCTGATGACGCTTGAGACGATTGACGACGGGGTGATCTATGTCGACGGCAAGCCGCTGACTCATATGCCGAAGGGCAACAGGCTGGTGCGCGCGGATGCGAAACACCTGCGCCGCGCGCGATCCTCGATCGGGATGTGTTTTCAGCATTTCAACCTGTTTCCCCATATGACCGCCCTTCAGAACTGCATGGAGGGGCCGGTACAGGTTCTGGGCCTGTCCCGGCGCGAGGCGCAGGAGCGGTCGGAAAACCTGCTGGAGATGGTGGGGATGATCGACAAGAAGGATCAGCACCCCTCGCGCCTGTCCGGCGGCCAGCAGCAGCGAGTGGCGATCGCGCGCGCTTTGGCGATGCGACCAAAGGTGATGCTGTTCGACGAAGTGACCTCGGCTCTCGACCCCGAGGTGATTGGCGAGGTGACCGCCGTGATCCGAAAGCTGGTGGCCGAACACCAGCTTACCATGCTGATGGTGACCCACCAGATGGGCTTTGCGCGCGATATCTCGGACCGGATCTGTTTTTTCTTCAAGGGAAGGATTGAAGAACAAGGAGCGCCCGACCAGTTCTTCGGCAATCCTCAGCGCGAACGCACGCGGCAATTCCTGTCGGCGGTCAAGGCTGCAGACTGAGTGAACTGATGCGGTGGATACCCCCACCCCAACGGCATCACGTATGCCATAATGGTTTCATCAGAACCGAATGGAGGGCACATCGATGACGACATGGATCAGCATGCTGGCAATCGACCTGGCAAAGGGCAGCTTTCAAGTCTGCGCAATTGGAGCGGATGGGGCGGTTCTATACAACCGCGTATTATCGCGGCCTCGCCTAATGACACTTCTCGCAGAGCAGCCGGCCTGCATAGTTGCGATGGAGGCCTGCGCCACCTCGCATTACTGGGGCCGCGTGGCGCAGTCCCACGGCCACGAGGTGCGCCTGGTGCCGGCGGCGTATGTAAAGCCGTTTGTCAAACGGCAAAAAAACGACAAGGCTGATGCGGAAGCAATCGCGGAGGCGGCCTCGCGCCCGACCATGCGGTTCGTGGCCGTGAAGAGTGCCGAGACCCAGGGCGCGCGGTGGCGTTCCGGACACGTCAATGCTTGGTCAGGCAGCGCACGCAGCTCATCAACGCCCTCCGGGGGCATCTAGCAGAGTTTGGGTTGGTGGCGCCGAAGGGTCCGGCGAGCCTGAAGGTGCTTGAGAACGCGCTGGTCGACGAGACCAGCGGCCTCCCAGCCGCGGTTCGTGAGATGGGGACGATCTACCTTGAGCAGATCGAGCGGCTGACTGATGTCATCGAGCGGCTGGCGGGCGAACTCGAGGCGGCTTCGAAGACCGACGTGCAGCTGCGTAGGCTCTGCACCATCCCGGGCATCGGTCCGGTCACGGCTGGTGCCATCGCAGCGTTCGCACCAGACCTTGATACATTCGACAGCGGGCGCAACTTCGCTGCATGGCTTGGACTTGTGCCCCGGCAGAGATCGACCGGCGGCAAAACCAGGCTTGGTTCGGTCAGCAAGATGGGCCAGACTGACATCCGCCGCCTGCTGATCGTTGGCGCCATGAGCGTCATCCGCTGGGTGGTCCGAAAGGGCGGCAGCACCAATCGTTGGTTGGCCGCGATGGTGGCCCGCAAGCCGAAGATGGTCGCGGCCGTAGCGCTGCCGAACAAGATGGCCCGCATGATCTGGGCAATGACGACGAGACAGGAGAATTACCGGATGGCGTGATCCAAGCCCGCGCAGGGTCAGGACACGACATGGCCGCAAGGCCGGGGTGAGCGATCGACGAGGAGTAGGCGACACGGACTTCGAAGTTCAAGGCGGGAGATTCAGACCCGGGGCTCCAGCGCTTGCAGCTCTCTGAACCGATGTGAACCCGGCCTTCCGAACAGCATACCGGCCCGTGGCGTCATGAAGGCCACGCTCAGAGGCCTGACACACGTTCGATCGAAGACCCCGCCGACAAACCGAAGATTCCGCTTGCCAAACAGGGGCATCCACACACGTCCGCTTCCCGCCCATATCGACCGCCCTGTGCCCGTCCTCCGGATTCGCAACGCATTGTGCTATCGGTTGCACCTTCGAAAAGGGCGCTCGACGAAAAACGCCAAGAAGCTGCAATCAAACACTATTTTTAAAGCGTCCTTCTCCAGTCCTAGGGCGGTCGATTAGAGACAAATGGGGTTCAGAGACCGATTTTGACCGTTTTGGCGGTCTCCGAAGGACGGTCCCCGCGCCTAAACTCCTTTGAAACCAAAACAAAAAGGGCCCCGTGAGGGCCCATCATCGGTTTCGGCAAGTGCAAGTGGCGGAGCCGAAGGGATTCGAACCCTCGAGACGGTTTCCCGCCTGCACCCTTAGCAGGGGTGTGCCTTCGACCACTCGGCCACAGCTCCGCTGATCGGTCTAATCATCCGATCCGTCGGGGACAAGCGTAAAAACCGCGATTCAAGCGTTGAAAAGGAAATGCAGAACGTCGCCGTCCTTGACCTCATAGGTCTTGCCTTCGACGCGCATCTTGCCTGCATCCTTGGCGCCGTTCTCACCGTTTAGGGCGATGTAATCAGCATAGGCGATGGTTTCGGCCCGGATAAAGCCGCGCTCGAAATCGCCATGGATCACACCGGCGGCTTGCGGTGCAAGTGTGCCTTTGCGGATGGTCCATGCGCGGGCCTCTTTCGGGCCAACGGTGAAGTATGTCTGTAGCCCCAACAGCGCGTAGCCCGCACGGATCAGGCGGTCGAGCCCCGGCTCCTCCAGCCCCATCTCGGACAGAAACAGCGCCGCCTCTTCGGGGTCGAGCTGGGCGATTTCCTCTTCGATCTGGGCCGAGATCACGACATGGGCCGCACCTTGGGCGGCGGCCATCTCGGCCACGCGGGCTGATTGCGCATTGCCCTGCGCGGCTGAGGCCTCCTCGACATTGCAGACATAAAGGATCGGCTTGGAGGTCAAGAGTTGTAGCATCCGCCACGCCTTTTGATCCTCCTCCGACACTTCCACCATCCGCGCGGGCTTGCCCTCTTCGAGCAAGATCTTGGCCGCTTGCATCAGGCGTTCTTGCTGGACCGCCTCCTTGTCGCCACCACGGATCTTGCGGGTGATGTTTTGGAGCCGCTTTTCGATGCTCTCCAGATCGGCCAGCATCAATTCGGTCTCAATCGTCTCGGCATCGGCGATGGGGTCGACGCGCCCCTCAACATGGGTGACATCGCCATCCTCGAAACAGCGCAGCACATGGGCGATGGCGTCGGTTTCGCGGATATTGGCCAAGAACTGGTTGCCCAACCCCTCCCCCTTGGAGGCGCCTTTCACAAGGCCCGCGATATCGACAAAAGTCATGCGCGTCGGGATGATCTGTTTGGATGTTGCAATGGCCGCCAGCCTGTCGAGCCGCGCATCAGGCACGGCCACATCGCCGACATTGGGTTCGATGGTGCAAAACGGGAAATTTGCGGCCTGTGCGGCGGCGGTTTTCGTCAAAGCGTTGAACAAGGTCGATTTGCCAACATTCGGCAGCCCGACAATCCCCATCTTGAAGCCCATGATCCGCGCCCTTTTGCATGAAATCGCCCCCCTTTACGGCGCGACGGGCCAAGGGGCAACCACGCGCAAGACACCGGCCCATTGATTTCCCCGCGCCTTTGGCCCAAACCCTGCCCGGACAACACTGAACGGGGCGGATATGACACGGATCGACGATACCTTCGCACGGCTGAAGGCCGAGGGCAAAAAGGCTTTCGTGGCCTATGTCATGGCGGGCGACCCTGATTATGCGACCTCGCTTGAGATCGTGAAGTCGCTGCCACGGGCGGGCGTCGACATCATCGAGCTGGGCATGCCCTTCACCGATCCGATGGCCGATGGCGAGACGATCCAGCTTGCCGGCCAGCGCGCGCTGGAAGGGGGCCAGACGCTCGACAAAACGCTCCAGATCGCGCGCGAATTGCGCAAGGACGACGACAAGACCCCGATCGTCATGATGGGCTATTACAACCCGATCTATTCGCGTGGCGTGGATACCTTCCTCGCGCAGGCGAAAGCGGCGGGCATCGACGGGCTGATCATCGTCGATCTGCCGCCCGAGGAAGATGATGAGCTGTGCATCCCCGCGCAGGCCGCCGGTTTGAATTTCATCCGGCTGGCCACACCTACAACAGATGACAAGCGCCTGCCTAAGGTGCTGCAAAATACCAGCGGTTTCGTTTACTACGTCTCGATCACGGGCATCACGGGTGCCGCCGAGGCACAAGCCGCCGACGTCGCCCCCGAGGTTGCCCGGATCAAGGCGCAGACCGATTTGCCGGTGATCGTGGGCTTTGGCATCAAAACGCCCGAGGCTGCGCAATCCATCGCCGCCATCGCCGATGGCTGTGTCGTGGGCTCGGCCATCGTGGCCCAGATCGGGGCGGGAAAGCCTGTGGCCGAGATCGCGGGTTTTGTCGCGGGGCTGGCCGATGGGGCGCATCGCGCCTAAACGGCGAACCGCTACCTTTGGCGGGCGTGCTCAGCGCATAAATTTCTGCCGCGCCTCGACCGCGATTGCCAGCTTCATGTCAAGCGTGGCGATCTTGGCCATGGCCGCGCGCTTGTCTGCTGCGGTCTTGGTGTGGGCATAGTCCGCCTTTGCGATAGCGATTGCTTTGCGTAGCCCCACCTCCTCGGGCAGAACGCCATGTTCGGCCATGATGCGATAACCCACCGCAAGCCCCGGATCGACAAAACCCGCTTCGGGATGTTCGGGCAAGGGCTTGCCCTCGCCCGCAAGACCCGAAAGCTTCCCTTCGGCCCGGGCCTTGAGCATGCGGCGTTCAGCGAGACGATCAAGCCAGCGTGACATACCCAAAATGATAACAGAAAAGGGCGCGGAAATCTCGAGATTTCCGCGCACGAAAAACCCGAGGTTTTCGGGTGGCAAAACTGCAGTTTTGCTTAGCTCACCCGATGGCCGCCAATCGCGCCAGCGCCTCGGATAGCTTGCCTGCTTCTTCCTCGCGGGCGGCAAGGTTTTCACGGGCTTCATCCACGATCTCTTCCGGCGCGCTTTCGATGAACTTGGGATTACCCAGCCGCCCTTTAAGTCCGCCGATTTCCTTGCCCAGCTTATCGAGCGTCTTTTGCAGCCGCGCTTTTTCCTCGGCCACATCGATCAGATCGGCGATGGGCAGGCCAAAGACCGCCCCTTCGGCGGCGACGGTGACTGCGCCTTTGGGCATGGCGTCCACCGGCGTCACTTCGGACAGGCGAGCCAGCCGCGCGATCATGGTGGCGTTGCGATCAAAGGCCGCTTGGCCCCGCGCGTCGATCTCGATTTGCATCAGCTGCACCTTGAGACCAGCGGGCACATGCATCTGCGCGCGGATCGAGCGGATTTCCTCGATCAAGCCGATGACCCAACCCATTTCGCGGTCAGCCTCGGCATCGATCAGTTCCGCACCATAGGCGGGCCAATCGGCATGCACCAACATGGTGTCACGGGCCGCAATGGCGCCCCACAGCTCTTCGGTGATGAAGGGCATGGTGGGATGCAGCAAGATCAAGCATTGGTCGATGACCCAAGCCATGGTGGCGCGTGTCTCTGCGATCACGGCGGCATCGGCTTCGGCCAAAAGCGGCTTGGCAAATTCCACATACCAGTCGCAGACCCGGCCCCAGACAAAGGCGTAAAGCCCGTTTGCCGCATCGTTGAAGCGGTAGCCCGACAGCGCCTCGTCATGTGCCATGCGCGCGCGCGCGGTTTCGCCGATGATCCATTTGTTGACCGTCTGGGTGACGCTGGCCGGATCAAAGCCCGGCACGGGCTTGCAATCGTTCATCTCGGCAAAGCGCGCGGCGTTCCAGAGTTTCGTGCCGAAATTGCGATAGCCCGCGATGCGGTCTTTCGAAAGCTTCAGATCACGCCCCATCGCGGCCATGGAGGTCAGCGTAAAGCGCACCGCATCGGCGCCGAATTCGTCGATCAATTCCAATGGATCAAGGACATTGCCGATGGATTTCGACATCTTGCGCCCCTTCTCGTCACGGACGAGGGCGTGGACATAGACATCGCGGAACGGCACATCACCCACGACGGCAAGCTGCATCATCATCATCCGGGCGACCCAGAAAAAGATGATGTCAAAGCCCGAGACGAGGGTGGAGGTGGGGAAATAGCGCTTCAGTTCGGGCGTCTGTTCCGGCCAGCCGAGCGTGCCGATGGGCCACAGGCCGGAGGAGAACCAGGTGTCGAGAACATCGGGGTCGCGGGTCAAAGACTTGCCGCCCGATTTGGCAATAGCCTCGGCCTCGGTTGGGGCGCAATACATGCGCCCCTCGTCGTCATACCACACCGGGATCTGATGACCCCACCAGAGCTGGCGCGAGATGGTCCATGGCTCGATATTCTCCAACCAGTGGAAATAGACCTTGCGGTGCTGTTCGGGCATGATCTTGGTGCGGCCCGAGCGCACGGCCTCGAGTGCCGGTTCGACGATTTTCGCGGTGTCGACGAACCATTGGTCGGTCAGCATCGGCTCGACCACCACCTTGGAGCGGTCGCCATAAGGCTGAGTGATCGCCTTCGCCTCGACAAGAGGGACGAGGGCGGGGGTGTCGTCGCCGACCCCAACGCCGTCATCCCCGGCTTGAGGGGCGTCATCCCCGGCTTGACCGGGGATCTCTTGATCCTGGGATCCTCGGGTCAAGCCCGAGGATGACGGCACAGCGCCCGAGGATGACGGCGCAGCGTCCGTAGGGTGGGTGGAACCCACCTTTTTGCCCAAACGCGGATCATCGGGCATGGTCATCACGGCCAGACCCTCGGCGGTGATCTCGGCCACCACCAAGGCACGCGCCGCGTAGCGGTCAAGCCCTCGCAGATGATCAGGGACAAGGTTCAGCGCGTCGGCCTCACCCTCGGTCAGCACCCGCGCGCCATTGGCAACCTCTTGGGCGATCTGAGCCGCTTCCGCATAGGGTGCCCCATCGGCGCGCAGTTGCGCGCGCGTGTCCATCAAGCGGTAGCAGGGGATGCCGTTCCGCTTGGCCACGCCGTAATCGTTGAAATCATGCGCGCCGGTGATCTTGACCGCACCCGAGCCGAAAGTCGGATCGGGGTATTCATCGGTGATGATCGGGATCAGGCGGCGGTGTTCCTTGGGGCCAACGGGAATTTCGCAGAGCATCCCCACGATGGGCGCATACCGCTCATCCCCCGGATGCACCGCCACCGCGCCGTCGCCCAGCATGGTTTCGGGGCGCGTCGTGGCAATGGAAATGTAATCGCGCGTCTCGCGCAGCGTCACATTTCCGTCGGCATCTTTCTCGACATATTCATAGGTTGCCCCGCCCGCCAATGGGTATTTGAAGTGCCACATATGCCCCGCGGTCTCGATATTCTCGACCTCGAGATCGGAGATCGCGGTTTCGAAATGCGGGTCCCAGTTCACCAGCCGCTTGCCGCGATAGATGTAGCCCTTGTCATACATATCGACGAAGACCTTGATCACCGCGTCGTGGAAATTCCCCTCCTCGGCCGTTGGCGCACCCGGCGCGCCTGACATGGTAAAGGCCTCGCGCGACCAATCGCAAGACGCACCCAGCCGCTTGAGCTGGTTGACGATGGTGCCGCCCGATTGCTTCTTCCATGCCCAGACATGGGAGAGAAATTCCTCGCGGCTCATGTCGCGGCGGGATTTGCCCTGTTTGGCCAATTCCCGCTCGACCACCATTTGCGTGGCGATCCCCGCATGATCGGTGCCGGGCTGCCAGAGCGTGTCAAAGCCACGCATGCGGTGCCAACGGATCAGCACATCTTGCAGCGTGTTGTTGAAGGCATGGCCCACATGCAAAACGCCCGTCACATTGGGCGGCGGGATCATGATGGAATAAGGCTCTGCGCCCGGCTTGGCATTGGCACCCGCCTTGAAACAGCCCTTGGCCTCCCACTGGGCGGAGATGCGGGCCTCGGCCTCGGCGGCGTTGAAACTCTTGTCCATGGGTCCATGCCTCTCGTAGCGGGTTTCGGCTGTCAGTTACCCAATGGGCGCAGCAAGGGAAAGGGGGCAAGGCTCAGACGAGCGCGGCCAAAACGGCCTGCGCGGCACGGTCAAGGGCCGCATCGCCCAGATCCCCGGCATCGATCTGCGCGATGATGGCTGTGGGGTCACCGTGGCGAAGCCGCCCATAGGCCGGGTCGTAATGCAGCGCGATAAGCGAGGCGGCCAGCGCCTCGGCCTGTCCGGCCTCCAGCATCGTGAGCCAGTCATCGACCACCGCATGCCCAGCCAAGGCGCGCAGCCCGTTCAACCGCCGCGAGAGCCCCGCGCGGTCAGCCATGAGATCGGCATAAATCCTCGCCAAATAGCGCGAGCGCGCCATCGGTTCGGCCGCAAGCACAATCCGGGGCGCGTGCCGCATCGCCACCCATAAAGCAGGGGGAAGGCGCAAAGCGCCGATCCGGGCCGATTCCGCCTCGACCAGCAGGGGCCGCTGCGGATCGAAACCCGCAAAGGCCGCGACAAGCGCTGTCTCGAACCCTTTTTGCGCGGGCTGCGGCCCCACAACATCGCCAAGGATCGAGCCGCGATGGCAGGCCAAACCTTCCAGATCGAGAACCTGACCACCCAGTGCCGCGACACGCTGCAACACCTCGGTCTTTGCGGTGCCGGTGAACCCGTCGAGGCGGATCACCCGAAATGGCAGCGTTGCGTCATAAAGCTTAGACACCACATGCCGCCGCCATGTGCGATAGCCGCCGGAAAGCACCTCGGCCCGCCAGCCGATCTGTTGCAAGATCGCGGCGAAGGAGCCCGAGCGCTGACCGCCCCGCCAGCAATAGACCAAGGGCCGCCAGCCGCCGTCATGGCCCATGAGCTGGGTCTCGATATGGTGGGCGGCGTTGCGCGCGACCAAGGCCGCGCCGATCTTGCGCGCCTTGAAGGGGCTTTCTTGCTTGTAGATCGTCCCAACGATGGCGCGCTCCGCGTCCGACAACACCGGCATGGAGATGGCACCGGGGATATGATCCTCGGCATATTCTGCGGGACTCCGCACATCGATGATCGCGTCGAAGCCTGCGGCACGCAGTGCGTTCAAATCGGTTAAGGCAAAGCCCAATTGGTTTACACCGACCCGCCCGTCATCTTGCGAAAGCGCTTGATCAAGCTCGAGGTATCCCAGCGCCCGCCGCCCATCTGCTGCACCTCGGCGTAGAATTGATCGACAACAGCGGTAACGGGCAGCGCGACGCCCAATTCCTTGGCTTGGCCCAGCGCAATGCCCAGATCCTTGCGCATCCAGTCCACGGCGAAACCGTGGTTGAAATGGTTGTCCACCATCGTGCCTGCGCGATTGGCCAATTGCCACGATCCGCCCGCGCCTTGACTGACAAGATCGGCAACCTTCTTGGGGTCAAGCCCCGCTTGCATGGCGAAAAACAGCCCCTCGGACATCGCCTGCACAAGGCCCGCGATGCAGATTTGGTTGACCATCTTGGTCAACTGCCCCGCACCGACATCGCCGAAATGCACCGTGGCTTTGGAATAGGCCGCAACAATCGCCTCGGCGGCGGCAAAATGCGCCGCATCACCACCGCACATGATGGCAAGCTTGCCGTTTTCTGCCCCCGCCTGCCCGCCCGAGACAGGCGCATCGACATAGCCAACACCAAGGGCTGCGGCCTGCATGGCCAACTCGCGGGTCACGGTCGCCGAAACTGTTGTGTGATCGACAAAGATCGCGCCGGGTTTCATGCCCGCAAGCGCACCATCGGGGCCGGTGACAACGGCGCGCAGATCATCATCATTGCCAACACAGGCGAGGACGAAATCGCACCCCTCGGCCGCCGCGCGCGGGGTGGCGGCAAAGTCACCGCCATGCTGGGCGGCCCAAGCCTCGGCCTTGGCCGTGGTGCGGTTATAGACCGTGACGTCATGACCCGCGGCCTTGAGATGGCCCGCCATCGGATAGCCCATCACCCCAAGCCCAAGAAATGCCAGCTTTGCCATCGTCGTGTCCCTCAATTGCGTGATCTTGCACAGCGCGCGACCCTAACAGGCGCGGCCCCGGTGTCCAGATGCAGCACGCCAGTCCGCTCAGGTCGTGATCGCAGCCCGCAAGCGGCGCAGCTCGGCCAGCATGCTCATCGCCGCAAGGCCCGAGCTTTTGGGGTTATCGGGCAGCGGGTTGCCCTGCACCTGCAAGGTGAATTGACCAAAGGCACCTTGCGCCGCGACCTCGTGCAGATTGCCGGGTGCGGCCGGATCGGCGATGAGCACCACCTCGGTCAGATCAAAGCCGCGCCCCGCCAGCGCAACGGCGGCGGCGACATTGGCATTCTTGGGATAGGCAAGGGCGGCTTGCCGCGCGGTGCCGGTGAAATGGGTGGCGGGTGCGGTCAGTGCGTCGAGATCGAGCACATCCTCGGCGGCCGATCCGCGCCATGCGGCGGGGGGCTTGCGCCCGGTGTAGCGCACATGGCTCAGCCCGCCCGCCGCGCCCGCGCGCAACAGATCAAGCGCGCCGACCGAGCCGCTGGCCAGATGCAGGCGGCTATTGCCCGCCATCGCGGCGGCCTGCAGATCAGCGGCAAGCCCATCATCGGCCAAAGCACCAAGCGAGATAGTGACCACATCGATGCCAGCGGCAAGCGCTGCGACCCCATGCGCCTTGAGGCCGGGATGGCCCGCACAATCGACCAGATGGGTGATGCCGGGCGGCAGTTCGCCGATATGATCCACAGCGCGCAGGCCGGGCATGCCCTTGGCCGTGTCGCGCAAGATCACTGCCTCTGGCCCCGCACCCTCGCGCTGCAAAGCCGCGATGACCCATCTTCCGATAGCCCCCGCCCCGATCACTGCAATACGCATCATGGGCTCCTTGCCATTTCTACCGAAAGCCACAGTATCACCCTAGACCGGAAAGACGACAGGGAACCGCATGAACACGCTTGCGAAAAACACCATCGGCTTGGCGCTGCCCCGGCGCGAAGACCCTGCACTTTTGAAGGGTCAGGGCCGCTATACCGCCGATATCGCGCTTGATCGGCCCTTGCATCTGGCCTTTTTGCGCAGCCCCGTGGCCACCGGGCGGATCGCGGGCATCGACATCGCGCAAGCCTTGAGCGCACACGGCGTGGTGGCGGTGTTCACCGGTGCCGATCTCCCGCCTAACCCGTCACCCGATCTGGCCCCCGTGCTTGAGATCGACGCACCCTTGCCCTTTCCCATGCTGGCGCGTGACCGCATCGCTTGTGTGGGTGAGCCGCTCGTGGCCGTGTTGGCCGATAGCCCGGCCCAAGCGGCCGATGCTGTCGATCTGATCACGCTCGACATCACCGACAGCGACATGCCCGCCCCCCTGCGTGTGGCGCATCGCGCTTGGCATGTGGGCAATCCTGCCGCTGCCTTTGCCAGCGCCGCCCATGTCGTCGCGGTCGAAACACACCACCCCCGTGTCGCGCCATCGCCGATGGAACCGCGCGGCGTGGCGATCCGCTTTGATCCCGCGACCGAAGGGGTGACGATCTTTCAATCCACCCAGACCCCGCATCGCACCAAGAACGATGTCACCCGCATCTTGCAAATCGACCCTAACCTTGTGCGGGTCGTGGCCCCCGATGTCGGCGGCGGCTTTGGGATGAAGGGGTTCACCTATCCCGAAGAGGTTTTCGCCGTTTGGGCCGCGCTGCACCTCAAGCGTGATGTGCGCTGGATCGCCACCCGCTCGGAAGAATTCCTCTCCGCCGCCCATGGGCGTGGCCTCATCACGCGCGGGCGGTTGGCCCTTGATGCCGATGGGCGCTTTTTGGCGCTAGAGGCGCGGATCGAAGCGCCGCTTGGCGGCTGGGTCTCGGGCACGGGATTGATGCCCGCCTTTAACGCAGCGCGCGTTTTGCCATCGGGCTATACCATCCCCGCCCTCGATATCGCGACCGAGGCTTATGCGCACCCACTCCCGCCGGTGGGGATTTATCGCGGCGCGGGACGGCCCGAGGCCAATGTGATTATCGAGCGTCTGATCGACGCGGCCGCCGCCGAAACGGGGCGCGACCCCATCGCCCTGCGCAAGGCCAATCTTTTGCCTGCCTCAGCCATGCCGCATGACACGGCCACGGGCAACCGGCTGGACAGCGGCGATTACGCCGCCGCACTTGACGCTTTCGCCGCCGCCGCCGATCTCGATGGGCTGCGCGCGCGGCGCGACGCGATCCGGGCCAATGGCGGGATCGCGGGCTTGGGGATCGCCTTTTACGTCGATCCATCGGCAGCGGGCTGGGAATATGCGCGTGTCACGCTCCAACCAGACGGCACCGCCCATATCGCAACGGGCGCCACGCAACAGGGCCATGGCCGCCTGACCGCGTTTTCGCAGATCGCGAGCGACGCCTTGGGCATCCCGCCCGAGGCGATCACGCTGGAGGCAGGCGATACCGCCAGCGTCACCGAAGGGATCGGCGCAGTGGGCAGCCGGGCCACCGCCATCGGCGGCAGCGCGCTACTCGAGGCTTGCGCCAAGATCACGCAAGCATTGGCCGAGGGCGCGTCCCTGCCCATCACCGCCGAGAGCAAATACGAGGTTGCAGGCCAAGCTTGGGCCTTTGGTGCCTACGGCGTGCTGGTCGAGATCGACCCCGAGACAGGCGCGCCACGGCTATTGGCCGCCCATGGCCATGATGATGCAGGTGTGCTCGTGAACCCGCTTCAGGTCGAAGGGCAGATCAGGGGGGGTTTTGCCCAAGCCTTGGGCGAAACCATGCTCGAGGCGATTGCGCTGGATGAGGACGGGCAGCTTTTGACCGGCAGCTTCATGGATTACGCCATGCCGCGCGCCGATGATTTGCCGCCCTTGAGGCTGTCACATAGCGAAACGCCCAGCCCAATGAACCCGCTGGGCGCCAAGGGCGTGGGCGAGGCATCGACCACGGGCGCACCTGCCGCTTTCATGAATGCAATCAGTGATGCTTTCCGCCCCACGGGACGCACCCCACCGCAAATGCCGTTCAGTGCCGCGCGGATCTGGGAGGCGCTGAACGGCTGAGCCCATCAGCGCAGGTAAGCGCGCATCGCTTGATAGACCACTGCCGTTGCCGCATTGGCGAGGTTGAGCGAACGGATATGGGGCGAGCGCATCGGCAGGCGGAAACAGCGATCCTCCATCCCCGCGATGATCGTGGGCGGCAAGCCTTTGGTCTCGCGGCCAAAGACAAGATAGGCATCGGGCGGATAGGCAGGATCATAGACCGTGCCGCCGGTGCCGAATTCCTCGAACAAGAACAGTTGATCACGCCGGGGCTTTCGGGCCGCCAGAAAACCCGCCCAATCATCATATTCGCTCAAGCGCACATGCTGCCAGTAATCCAAACCCGCGCGGCGTACGGATTTATCTGTGATCTCAAAGCCATAGGGCCGGATCAAGATCAACTCAATATCGAGCGCCACACAGGTTCGCCCAATGGTGCCGGTATTGCCGGGGATCTCGGGGGCGACCAAAACGATCTTCATCTCGTCCCGCGCAAGCTCAGACATTGGGTTTGCCTTCCAACCCCAACAGGCGGCGCATCCCTGTCCAATAGGCAGGCAGGCGCGGGGGGCGGTCCAACTCGGCCAGCACCTCATCGCGCAGCGCACCCTTGAGATGGGTGGCGACAAAACCCTGCGCCCAAGCTAGTGTTGCTGGCCCATCGGCGGGGCGCAAGCGCACTGCCGAGCCGATTAGCCCAACGATCGTGCCCGCGGGCGAATACCATTCATCTTGAATGCCCCGGATACGCCCCGGCATGACGCGCCCCATCGCGCGCACCAGCCCGCTTTCGGAAAAGCGCAGCAAAAGCTTGCCCATCTGCGCATGGCTGTAGCCGATGAGCGGGGGAAAGGTGTCGAAAAAGATCGGCCCCTGCTCGTCGATGGCGAAATTGCGGATCGAGGGGTGATAACCGATCCGCTCGGGGCGGTCGGCGACACGCGCCCAGAAATCCGCGATGCTCACGGTGGCCGCGCCAAGGATATCTTGCATCTCGGACAGGCTTGCCGCCTCCAGCCTTGGGCGCATCAAGATGCGTTCATCCAAGGCTTCTTGCACGATGACGGGTTGCAGATATCCCGCCTCCTCCAAGATCAGGAATTTCGTTTCGGGCAGGCGCACACCGGCCCATTGCAGCATGTCCACATAGGCAGCGTGGCGGTCGCCAAGTTCTTGTAAAAGATCACGGTCGCGCCCACCGCGATAGGTCTTGATCACGCGGTCCGCCAAGGGGCCGCTTGCGGGCCGGAAGGGCAGGCAGAAATAGCCAAGCCGGCTGACAGGTTCGCCGCGCGCCGCAAGGGCCGCGCGCACATCTTGGGCGAGATCACTCATCTATGCTTGCCCACGGTCCAACCTGTCGCATCGGCCAGCCGCCCCTCGCCCTTGGACAGCGGCAAATCCTCAAGCGCCGAGCCCATCGAATCGTTCCAGCGGTTGAGATAGCCAAACAAGGCGACCACCCCCATGATCTCGACGATCTGGCCATCATCCCAATAGCTGCGCAGCCGCGCACCGATCTCGGGCGTCACGGCATTTGGCACAGCGGTCGCGGCTTGGGCAAAGGCAAGTGCTGCCTTCTCGGCATCGGTGAAATGCGCGCTTGCCGCAAAATCAAAGACATCGGCCAGCCGTTCCTCACTCGCGTTGAAGCGTTCCGAGGCAAGGATCATATGCGCCTGACAATAAAGGCACCCCGAGGCATAGCTTGAGACATAGCCGATCAGGCGCTTGAATTCGGGTGTCACGCCCGCGCCGTAGTCGGTCATCACCGCGACATTCAGATCGGTAAATGCCCGCGCGATGGGCGCACGATGGGCCATGGTGCGCACCGAGTTCGGGATCACGCCCAAAGGCCCTTTGAAGAACTGCACATGATCGCGCAGATCGGGGTCCATCGCGTCCTCGTCGCGGGGGGGAACCAAGGCCATGACATTTCTTCCTTCAACTGCGGGCGATGCGCATCTTATGCACAACGCCCCCTTCTATGCCCGATCCTTTCGCGCGCCGCTACCTTTGGCGGCGCTTGGCGGGGCGCATGTTTTGGCGTTACCCTGCACCCATGACCGAGCGCAAGACAGACCCGATCCGCCCCACCGATGACGAGGCCCGCAGCATGGCGCGGGGTTTGATCGCACAGGCGCGCTTTGCCGCCCTTGGCGTCATCGACCCCGCGACGGGCGCGCCGATGGTCACGCGCATCGCGCTGGTGCCGGGGCCGGATGGCGTGCCGCTGACGCTGATTTCCAGCCTCTCGGCCCATACCGGGGCCTTGGTCGCCAACCCGGCCTGTTCGCTCTTGATCGGGGAACCGGGGGCAAAGGGCGATCCGCTGACCCATCCGCGCCTGACACTACAAGCGCGCGCGGAAGTCGCAGACAAGGCAGCGCTCAAGGCCCATTACCTATCGCATTACCCCAAGGCCCAACTTTACTATGACTTTGGCGATTTCGGGCTGATGCGCTTTGCCCCGCTTGACGGTCTTTTGAATGGCGGGTTTGGCAAGGCGTACCGCCTCTCGCCCGGCGATCTGATCGGTTAGGCCCGCGCGCCTACCAATGCGTTGTGCCAACGGCACCCTTGATCTTGCCGGTCAAATTGGGCGTGACCCAGCCGCCGTAGAAATCGCCGGGCTGGGGCAGAACGCGGATATCACCGACAAAAGCGGCATCAACCGATGTGGCGTAAAAGGCGATGTGATCGCGGATCGGTTCAAAGCGCGCCGTGGGCGCGGGATAAAGCCAGCCTGCATTGCGCGACCGCCGCCCATTGAGCACCAGATCGACATAGGCGGCCCTGCCTTTCCATTCGCACCATGTCTCGCGCGATGCGGGCATAAGCGCCGCGCCAAGCACCGCGGCGGGTGGCAAGTAGTAGGTCGGCGCGTGATGGGTTTCGAGCACACGCCACGCGCTGCCCGCATCGGCATGGGCAATCTCGACCCCGGCAAAGATCACGCGCAGCGGTTGGGCGACGCGCTCCAACCTTGGTGGGCGGGGGTAGTCTTGCACATTCTCAACCGGCAGAACCGTCATGCTGCTGCCCTCCTGACCTGAGGTCGAGCTAGCCCGATGAGGCGCAAAAGAAAAGCCCGCCCCAAGATTGGGGCGGGCCACGCGATCAGCCCCTGCCTAGACGTCGAAACGCGCGGTGATTTGCGCTGTGCCGCGCACATCTTGCTGCCAGCGCAGGCGCAAGGTCTGCCCGCCCGCGCCCTGCCCCGGCTCGGCATAGGGCGACAGATAGACGATCACGTTCGAGATGCTGCGCAGCGGCCCCTCGGCCAGAAACGAGATGCCGCCCCGCACCTGAGAACCGAAGGGGGACACATTGCTCAGATCGACATTCCACACGCTGCTGGCGGTGCTTTGCACATAGCGCACGGTCACGGGGTTCTCTGTCCGCTTGACGATGCCGTGATAGGTATTGCCCGTAAACAGCAAGTCAGAGGTGCGGCTCAAATCAAGCGTGGCAAAGCTCGTGTCTACCCCTTCGACCGCGAAAAGCTGGGCGCCCGTGGTTTTCTTGAACAGGTTGTCGGTCACCGTCAGCCCGTTGATGAAGTGCCCCGAACCATAAGGCTTGATCAGGATAAAATTCATCCACGGCGCACTGCCTGTCGAGAAAAAGATATTTCCGTCGAGCGAAAGGCCATGAAAACTCAATCCCCCCGAGAATTGCGGCGATGGATCACGCTCATTACCCCATTCGATATAGCAATTATCGACGTAATTCCCCTCGAAGGTCGTCTTGATGTTGTGGTCGGCCAACACAAGCCCCGCAGTGCGCGGCCCGTCGGTCACGCCATCACCTTGGAAGAAATGATTGCCCGACAAGATATTGCCGGTGCCCGCGATTACCCCGAAATGCCGAAAGCGCACCGCGCGGTTGTCGCGCACCTTGATGTCCGAGACATTGGCGTTGAAGGCGATGGTCGTGCGCAAAGGCGCGTTGACGTCTTGCTCATTCGACAAGAATTGGCAGCGGTCGATCTGCAACCCCTGACACCCCTCACCGGCCGAGGTAATGCCCCGATCCTTGGGTCCGGTGAAAAAACAATCTTGGATCTGGAACGCCAACCCGTCACGGGGCAGGTTCAGACCCGAACAAATGCCCGCACAAAGAAACTCGATATCAGCCACGATGAACCGCTGGAGGTTCAGCCAACCAAAGAAATCGAGCAGGTATTTGAATCGCCGAAAGGTATAGGTCTGCGTGACAGGTGCCGCGCGCAGTGCGCCCGACAGCATCACGCGCCCAGCTGCCACATCCTTGCTTGTGACATAGATCTCGCGGCCCACACCTTGGCCCGCGCTGACCAATGCGCCCACCGGAATATCGGCCACATTGGACAGGCCCGAAATGCGGCGCGGATCAGAGGCCGTCCATGTGCCGCTGCGGGTATGCACCTCATCATCCCAATTGGGCGAGTTTTGCGCCGCAAGCTGGCCATTTCGTAGCACCCGGCGATTGGCATAGGTATTGCGGTTGCCAACAATCGCCTGCACATCCAGCGGCCCATCCAGCAACACCCGCCGCCCACATAGATCGAAACTCTCATGGTCGGATTGGTTGAACAATTGCTGGATGCCCTTCTGTAGGCCCAGCACATCGTCGCCCATTGCCTCGGAGTAACCTTTTAAATCGAAATTCTGGTTCAACGCCAAGCGTGCGCCAGCGGGCATGACCAAGCGCCCCTCAAAGCGGATCGGCGCGTTGATGGTCAGGCTAGAGCCGATGACATAATCGCCCGCAGGAACCATCACCTCGCGGCCTGCGGCGGCAGCATCAGCGGCAACAAAAGCCGCGCGATCATCGGTGACACCGTCACCCCGCGCGCCGAAATCGCGCACATCGACCCAATCCATCATCTTGCGGAAAAAGATCGATGTCACATCCTCGATCGTGATATTTTCGATCCGCACCTGCCCGCCATTGGACCCGGTCAGATCAAGCCCCATATGCCCGAACGCCGCTTGCGGCCCCCAAGTCATGTCGACACCGCCGCGCGCACCCGTGCCGATGATGGCGGAAACCGTGACCACCGCACCATAGGCACCAAGCGTGGTGCTCGGCCCCACTTGGGTGACGCTTGCAAGGTTTTGATTGCCCCCATCCCCCGCCCATGCCGCGATGCGGACACTGGGGAAATTGCCCGAAAGCACCTTAACGCGCGCAGAAACCCGCAGATACAGCCCCGGCAGGATCGGGGTCTGGCCCATATAGCGCAACCGCGTCGTGGCCTCGGTCTTCACGATCTCTAGGCAACTGCCGAAATCCGCATCGGCGGCCACAAGCGCCGCATTGGGCGCGGTGGCCCATGTATCGCTGCCCGGCCGCCCATCTTGGCGCGACCAGACGCCCAACCCGTTTGCGAAAGCGGGAGGCATCAAGACCAACCCGTCGGTAATCACCTGGTTCATATTCTACCCCTTTTCCGCGCCCGCTCACCGTTGGGCGCGCGCATGTCCAAGGACCGAAAGGGGCAACCGCAGCGCCCGTAAACGGCCCGCTCGGTTGTGAAGCGATGTCAGTGAGACAGCCCAGCACATCGGGCCGGGTTGCAGGCGGTTCTAAAGCGGAATGATTAAGCGCTGGTAAAGATCACGCCGCGACCTGTGGCGGCGGCAAGATCTGCACCCCGTTGATCTTCCATCCACCCTCGGTCTGGATCATCTGGTAGCCAAGGTAATGCGCATTGCCCGCCTGATCGATCACTTGCACGCGCTGCACCAAGATGCCGCCGAAACTCTGCAAATCGATGAAATCCACTTGGGCAGGTGCCCAAACCATCGGATAGCCCTGTTCGACCATGCGCCCGAAAGTCTCGGCATCGCGAAAGATCCGCTGGATATTGGGGCTGGCGAATTCCCACGCCCGGCCCACATCTTCGGCAAGGAAGGCATCGAACTGACCCGCGATCGCGGCCTCGATCTCAGGCTGAGGCTCCAACACCTCTTGGGCATGGACCATCACAGCGAAACAGGCAGCGAAAATTCCAGCAAGAACGGCGCGCAGCATCCCGGCATCCCCTTTTGAACAAGGCCATGCCGGGATGGTAGCGCAGACGCGCGCGATTTCACGCGCCCAGATCGCCTTTCAGCCCGCGCGCAATCAGGGCGCGGGTCTCATCAATGCCGTAAAGCGCGATAAAGCCCCCGAAACGCGGCCCTTGGCTGGCACCCAGCAAAACCTCGTAGAGCGCCGAGAACCAATCGCGTAGCGGTTCGAACCCGTGCAACTTGCCCACTGCAAAGACGAGGGATTGCAAGAAATCGTCGCTTTGCCAATCGATGGCCACATCGCCGGCCTCGACCCCCTCCAATGCGGCTTTGCGCGCCAGAACATCGCGCGCGCGCGCCGCGTCGCCCAAACAGGCTGACAACTCTTCCATCGCCGCCGCTTCGCGCGCATCGGGCAGGCGGAAGACACGCGTCGGTTTGACGAAATCGTTGAAATAGCGGATCGCAAAACCAGCCGCCTGATCCAGATCGGGGTTCCCCTCGGGCGAGGCATCAGGCGCATAGCGGTTGATAAAGCCCCAAAGCTTGTCCTTATCCTCGGCCGCCGACACGCTGACGAGGTTCAGCAGCATCGCGAATGGCACCACCATCGTACTGGCGGGCACTTCGCCGCCATGGATGTGCCAGACCGGGTTGGCCAATTGCTGCTCGGGCGTCTGATCGGGATAGGCGCGCAATTGCTGGTGATATTCATCCACCGCCTTGGGGATGACATCGAAGTAAAGCCGCTTGGCCGTCTTGGGCTTGAGATACATGAAGTAGCTCAAGCTTTCGGTCGAGGCATAGCTCAACCATTCATCGATCGAGATGCCATTACCAGACGATTTGGAGATCTTCTGCCCGGTCTCGTCCAAGAATAGCTCATAGGTGAAATGATGCGGCGCGGGCATGCCCAAGATCTCGCAGATCGCGTCATAGATCGGCGTATTGGTCGAGTGGTCCTTACCATACATCTCGAAATCGACGCCCAAGGCCGCCCAGCGCGCGCCAAAATCGGGCTTCCACTGCAATTTGCACTGACCGCCCGTAACGGGCAGCGTCCATTCGCGGCCCGTTTCATCGTCAAAGGTGACGGTGCCCGCTTGCGCATCGACATGCTTGATCGGCACGTAAAGCACCCGGCCCGTTTCGGGATGGATCGGCAAAAAGATGGAATAGGTTTGCTGCCGCTCATCGCGCAGCGACGCCAGCATCACCTTCATCAGCGCGTCATAACGTTCAGCCGCGCGCAGCAGGATTTCGTCGAACTGGCCGGATGCGTAATAGTCGGTCGCCGAATAGAACTCGTAATCAAACCCAAAGGTATCGAGGAACCGGCGCAACATTGCGTTGTTATGGTGGCCAAAGCTTTCGAACTCCCCAAAGGGATCAGGCACGCGCGTCAGCGGCTTTTGCAGATGTTCGCGCAGCATGTCTTGGTTTGGAACGTTCCCGGGAACTTTGCGCATCCCGTCCATGTCATCCGAGAAACAGATCAGCCGCGTCGGAATATCCGAGATCATCTGGAATGCGCGGCGGATCATGGTCGTGCGCAGCACCTCGCCAAAGGTGCCGATATGGGGCAAGCCGGATGGGCCATAGCCCGTCTCGAACAGCACATAGCCCTTTTCGGGTGGGGCTTTCTCGTAACGTTTGAGCACCGCCCGCGCCTCTTCAAAGGGCCAAGCCTTGGAGGTCATCGCGGCATCGCGGAGCGTGGTCATCTGTTTCGGTCCCGAATTGACAGCGGGCCCCATCGCCCGCGCGCCCATGCCCCTATTGTGCAGACGCGGCAACGTCAATAAATTCCCAAAGACGAAAGGAGAGCCACATGGCCGAACTTAGCCCCGAAGATGCCCTTGTCGCGCTGATGGTGGCGGTGTCCGTCTCGGATGCGGCGATCCGCACCGCAGAGCTGTTGAATATCGAGCAGATCGTGAACCACCTGCCGGTTTTCGCCAATTACGACACCGACCGCATGCGCAGCGTGGCCAATATCGTCTTCGAACTCTTCGAAGAGGAAGACGGGCTTGACGCATTCTTTGGCCTCGTGACCGATGCTTTGCCCGAAAAGCTGTTTGAAACCGCCTATGCGATCTGTTGCGATGTCGCGGTGGCAGACGGGGCTTTGGCGCAAAGTGAGCTACGCTTTCTCGAGGAATTGCGCCATGAGTTGGACATCGACCGCCTACATGCAGCCGCGATCGAACGCGGCGCACGCGCGCGGCATATGACGCTGTGAGATGGGCATAGACCGCCCCGTTGCCCGCCTGCGGCAAAGCTGACAGTCTAGGCGCATCATGTCCGCCGATGTCACGTTACCGATTTGGCTTTTTGTTCTGATCCTGCTGTTTGCGGGGGTAACATTCGCGTCGCATTTCCTATTCCCATCGGTGCGCTGGTTCCTGCGCCGCAGGCTGGAGCGCGCGGTCGAGCAACTCAATACCCGCCTCAAGACGCCGATCCAGCCCTTCAAGCTTGCCTCGCGCACCGACACGATCCGCCGCCTGATCTATGACCCCGAGGTGGCACAAGCCATCGCCGACCATGCGCGCAGCAACAAAATCCGCGAAGACGTCGCCTTTCAAAAGGCTGAACGCTATGCCCGCGAGATCGTGCCGGGCTTTTCGGCCTTTACCTATTTCGGTTTCGCCATTCGCGCGGCGCGGATACTCAGCCAATCGCTTTACCGGGTGCGGCTGGTCCACGCCAATGATCGCGCGCTCGAGGATATTCCGGCGGCCTCGACCGTGATCTTTGTGATGAACCACCGCTCCAATATGGATTACGTGCTGGTCACATGGCTTGCCGCCGAACGCTCGGCCTTGGCCTATGCGGTGGGTGAATGGGCGCGGGTCTGGCCGTTGCGCCAGCTTGTCCGCGCGATGGGCGGCTATTTCATCCGCCGCCGCCACAACAATGCACTCTACCGCAAGGTGCTGGCCCGCTATGTCCAGATGGCGACCGAGGCCGGCGTGACACAGGCCGTTTTCCCCGAAGGCGGCCTTAGCCGCACAGGCGCGATGGGGCGGCCCAAACTGGGGCTGTTTTCTTACATCATCGAGGGGTTTCACCCCGGTCAATCGCGCGATGTCGTCTTTGTGCCCGTCGCGATCAACTATGATCGCGTGATGGAAGATCGTAACCTGATCGAGGCGCAAGATAGCGGCACGCGGGCCTTTCGCTTCACACTTTGGCCGATTTGGCGCTACCTGCGCCGCCAGATTTGGTACCGGATAACGGGCCGCTTTCACCGCTATGGCTATGCGGCGGTGAGCTTTGGCGACCCACTCAGCCTGACGGATTTCATGCAAGAGGGACATCAAGACCCCGCCCGTGACCTTGGCCAAGCGCTCATGGCGCGCATTGCGCGGGTGATGCCCGTGACACCAGTGCCATTGGTCGCCCATGCGCTAAGCTGTGGGGTGCGCAGTGTCGTGGCGCTAGAGGCCGTGCTGCGCCGCCAGATCGCCAAGGCCGAAGCATGCGATATCGTGCTCCATATCCCGCGCGGCGATATCTCTTACGCGATGGAGGTGGGTCTGCGCGCGCTCATCGAAGCCGGTCATGTGACACGCATTGGCGACCGCTTGGCTGTTTCGGCGGCAGGATCGGAATTTCTCGCTTTCTATGCGGCCTCGATTGCACATCTTATTGGCGATCAAGCCGAAAACTCACACACGCTAGACGAGAAAATTCATTTCTTTGCGACATAATATTTCACAGATTTAAATTTCTGGTTTGCTTTGTTGCGTGACGATCTGTATCCCTCGCAGCAGCAGCATGATTGATTCCGCACTGCGGCATCCGCAAAGGATCGGAGATATGACGATGGCCCTCGACGCGACCCCAGCGATCGCCAGCTATGACGCACCCAAGAAAGACCTTTATGAAATGGGCGAAATCCCGCCCTTGGGCCATGTCCCCGCGCAGATGTATGGTTGGATCTTGCGCCAAGAACGCCATGGTGAGCCGGTCGATGCGCTGAAGGTCGAAGTGGTCGATACCCCCAAGCTCGACAGCAACGATGTGCTGGTTCTCGTGATGGCGGCGGGTGTGAATTACAATGGCGTCTGGGCCTGCTTGGGCAAACCTGCCTCCGTCTTCCGCCAGCACAAGGCGCCTTATGCCATCATCGGCTCGGATGCGGCGGGCATCGTCTGGGCGGTGGGTGATCGCGTCACCCGCTGGAAAGTCGGCGACGAGGTCGTGATCCACTGCAATCAAGATGATGGCGACGATGAGGAATGCAACGGCGGCGACCCAATGCTTTCGCCCAGCCAGCGCATCTGGGGCTATGAGACCGCCGATGGCAGCTTTGCCCAATTCACCCGCGTGCAATCCCAACAACTCATGCCGCGCCCCAAGCATCTGACATGGGAACAATCGGCCTGTTACACGCTGACGCTCGCCACCGCTTACCGGATGCTCTTTGGCCATGAACCCCATGACCTCAAACCCGGCCAGAATGTGCTGGTCTGGGGCGCGTCAGGCGGGCTTGGCTCTTTCGCGATCCAGCTGATCAACACCGCAGGCGCCAATGCGATCGGCGTGATCTCGGATGAGGATAAGCGCCAATTCGTGATGGATCTGGGCGCCAAGGGCGTGATCAACCGGCGCGACTTCAACTGCTGGGGCCGCCTGCCCGAGGTCGGCAGCGATGAATACACCGATTGGTTCAACGAGGTGCGCCGCTTTGGCAAGGCGATCTGGGACATCACCGGCAAAGGCGTCAACGTCGATATGGTGTTCGAGCACCCCGGCGAGGCGACATTCCCCGTCTCCACCTTCGTGGTCAAGCGCGGCGGCATGGTCGTGATCTGCGCCGGCACATCGGGCTATAACTGCACCTTTGACGTCCGCCATATGTGGAGCCACCAAAAGCGCCTGCAAGGCAGCCATTTCGCCCATCTCAAACAGGCGGCAGCGGCCAACAAGCTGATGCTCGACCGCCGCCTTGACCCCTGCATGTCCGAGGTTTTCCCATGGGACGACCTGCCACTGGCGCATATGAAAATGATGCGCAACGAGCATAAGCCGGGCAATATGGCCGTGCTGGTGCAAGCACCGCGCACCGGTCTGCGCACCTTGGAAGATGTGCTGGAAGCAGGGCCAAAGCGGGTCTGACGGGGCCGCCTAGCCCTTGGCGGCCATACGGATCGCGGCGATATTCGCGCCGTAAACCTCGGGATGGTCGACCGATCCGCCCTTGAACACGGCCGATCCCGCAACCAGCACATCCGCCCCCGCCTGAGCGACCAACGGGGCGGTGCGCGGATCAACACCGCCATCGATCTCGATATGAATGGGCCGATCACCGATCATGGCGCGCAGGGCGGCGATCTTGCCCGTCATGTCGATGAATTTCTGCCCACCAAAGCCGGGGTTGACGGTCATGACACAGACCAGATCGGCCAGATCCAACAGATGCGCCACGGCTTCCGCCGGGGTGCCGGGGTTCAGTGCCACGCCCGCCTTCATCCCCGCGCCACGGATCGCCTGAAGCGTGCGATGGATATGCGGCCCGGCCTCGACATGGGCGGTCAGCACATCGGCCCCCGCATCGGCATAGGCATCGATATAGGGATCGACAGGCGCGATCATCAAATGCACATCCATCACGGTTTTCACATGGGGGCGGAACGCTTTCACCGCCATCGGCCCAAAGGTCAGGTTCGGCACGAAATGCCCATCCATCACATCGACATGGACCCAATCGGCGCCTTGATCCTCAATGGCCCTGATCTCGGCCCCGAAATTAGCGAAATCGGCAGATAGGATCGAGGGGGCGATCTTGATGGCGCGGTCGAATGTCATGTGCTTTCCCTTTGCGGTCTTGGCCGTCCTGTTAGCGGCTTCACCGCCCCCTGTCACGGCCCCAAACCGCCGCCGGGTCACGCTTGCCAAGCCACGGGCCGCGTGACAGGCTTTCACCATCATGACCAAAGCATCGCCCAGCACCCCAATGTCCCAGACCGCCGTTGCGCCAAGCGTGAAAGATCACCTGCCGCAGCTTCATCGCCCCCGAAATCCGGGCATGGCACTCGACCTCGATTGGGTGGCGCGGGTGCAGGCCAATACCTCGGCCATCGAACGCCGCGCGGCCACCCTGCCCGGTCGGCGCACGGTCAAGAAAGACTACCAAGCCGCATGGCTGGCCCGCGCGATCACGCTGATTGATCTGACAACCCTTGCGGGCGACGACACGCCGGGCCGCGTTCGCCGCCTTTGCGCCAAGGCGCGCCAACCTCTGCGCGCGGATCTGCGCGCGGCACTCGACCTGCCACAGATCACCGTTGGGGCCGTTTGCGTCTATCATGAGATGGTGGAAACCGCTGTCGCTGCACTTGCAGGATCAGGCATCCCCGTTGCCGCCGTGTCCACCGGGTTTCCAGCGGGGTTGTCGCCTTTTGCGCTGCGGGTGAAAGAGATCGAGCAAAGCGTGAAGGCGGGGGCCGCAGAAATCGACATCGTCATCTCGCGCCGCCATGTCCTGACCGGAAATTGGCAAGCGCTTTATGACGAAATGCGCGAATTTCGCGCGGCCTGTGGGCCGGCGCATGTCAAGGCGATCTTGGCCACGGGCGAGCTTGGCACACTCAGGAATGTCGCGCGCGCCTCGCTCGTGTGCATGATGGCGGGGGCCGATTTCATCAAGACCAGCACGGGCAAGGAAAGCGTCAACGCCACGCTGCCTGTCAGCCTGACGATGATCCGCGCGATCCGCGCCTATGAGCAAGCGACAGGGATTAAGATCGGCTACAAACCCGCGGGCGGCATTTCCAAGGCCAAGGATGCGCTGGTCTACCTGTCCTTGATGAAAGAGGAACTGGGCGACGACTGGCTGCGCGCCGATCTGTTCCGCTTTGGCGCATCAAGTCTTTTGGGCGATATCGAACGGCAACTCGAACACCATGTCACCGGCGCCTATTCGGCAAGCTGGCGGCATCCGATGGCATGAGCAGTGGGCGCGTTTGCCTGCAGGAAAACGAAGCGAAAAACCCGGGTTTTTCGCGTGGGAAAACTGCAGTTTTCCCACGACGCCTCAGATGAGGGGATAAGCAGATGACCACAGCCAAGATTTTCGAGACCATGGACTACGGCCCCGCCCCCGAAAGCGCCACCGAGGCGCGAGAATGGATCGCCTCACGCGGCCCTGCCTTTGGCCATTTCATCGACGGGCGCTTTACCCCAGCAGGCAAAACCTTTGCCACGCGCAACCCGGCCACGAGTGCAGAGCTTGCCCAAATCACCCAAGGCACAGCCGAGGACGTAGAGGCCGCCGTCGCGGCCGCAACAAAAGCCTTCCCAAAATGGGCCAAGCTGTCGTGCCATGCGCGGGCCAAATACCTCTATGCGCTGGCGCGTCTGTTGCAAAAACATGCGCGCCTTTTCGCCGTCTTGGAAACCCTCGATAATGGGAAGCCGATCCGCGAAAGCCGCGATGTCGATCTGCCCTTGGCCCAGCGCCATTTCTACTATCACGCAGGGTTGGCACAGCTGCGCGACGCCGAAGCGCCGGGCCATCAGCCCATCGGCGTTTGCGGTCAGATCATCCCATGGAACTTTCCGCTTTTGATGCTGGCATGGAAAATCGCGCCTGCCCTTGCCGCTGGCAACACGGTGGTGCTGAAACCTGCCGAATACACCTCGCTCACGGCGCTCCTTTTCGGCCAGATCTGTCAGGAGGCGGGCCTTCCCAAAGGTGTGGTCAACATTGTCACCGGCGATGGGCGCACGGGCGAGGCGATCGTCACCCATCCGGGCATCGCAAAGATCGCCTTCACCGGCTCGACCGAAGTGGGCCGCCGCATCCGCAAGGCGACCGCAGGCATGGGCAAGGCGCTGACGCTCGAGTTGGGTGGCAAATCCCCCTATATCGTTTTCGACGACGCCGATATTGACAGCGCCATCGAAGGGCTGGTCGATGCGATCTGGTTCAACCAAGGCCAAGTCTGCTGCGCGGGATCGCGGCTTTTGGTGCAAGAGGGGATCGCGGACGATTTCCACAACCGCCTCAAGGCGCGCATGGCAAAGCTACGCGTGGGCGACCCGCTGGATAAATGCATCGACATGGGCGCGCTGGTCGATCCTGTGCAACATCAAGCCATAACCGCGATGCTGGCCGCCAATACCGAAGGTGAGGTCCATACCGCCCCGGTCGTCATGCCGGAGGGTGGCTGTTTCTTTCCGCCCACGCTGATCACCGGCCTCTCGCCCGCCGCGCCCTTGATGCAGGAAGAGATTTTCGGCCCTGTTCTCGTCTCAACCACCTTTCGGACGCCGACCGAAGCGGTCGAGATCGCCAACAACACCCGCTACGGCTTGGCGGCCAGTGTGTGGACCGAGAACCTCAACCTCGCGCTCGACATCGCGCCGAAACTGGCGGCTGGTGTGGTCTGGGTGAATGCCACCAATCTTTTTGACGCCAGCGCGCCCTTTGGCGGGGTACGCGAAAGCGGCTTTGGCCACGAAGGCGGGTGGGAGGGGCTTTCAGCCTATCTTGTGCCCAGAGCCAAGCATATTCCGATCAAACCGATTGCACCCATTGCTGCCCCAAAATCGGTCGAGGCCCCAGGACTTGACCGCACGGCCAAGCTTTATATCGGCGGCAAACAGGCACGGCCCGATGGCGGCTATTCTGCCCCTGTCTGGTCCAAGCGCGGCAAGCTGCTTGGGCATATGGGCATCGGCAACCGCAAGGATATCCGCAACGCGGTGGAAGCTGCGCGGGGGGCAAGTGGCTGGGCCAAGGCCAGCGCGCATAACCGCGCGCAGGTGCTTTATTATATCGCCGAGAATCTTTCCGCGCGGGCGGGTGAATTTGGCCAGCGCTTGCGCGATCTGACGGGATGCAGCAAGGCGCAGGCCGAGGCGGAGGTGAGCACCAGCATCGCACGGCTTTTCAGCTATGGCGCATGGGCTGACAAGATGGATGGGCATGTGGCGCAGGCGCCGATCCGTGGCGTGGCGCTCGCGATGCGCGAGCCCGTTGGCGTGATCGGGGCGCTCGCCCCCGATGCGGCGCCGCTTCTCGGGACGCTGTCCCTCGTCGCGCCTGCGATCGCCATGGGCAACCGCGTGGTCGTGGTTCCCTCGCGCGCCTACCCGCTGGCCGCGACCGATCTTTACCAAGTGCTCGACACATCCGATCTTCCGGGCGGCGTGGTCAATATCGTAACAGGCGACGCGAAAGAACTGGGCCAAACGCTGGCCGCACATGCCGATGTGGACGCGCTTTGGTCTTTTGCCGGTGCCATCGATAGGGCCGCACTCGAGGCTGCATCGGCGGGCAATCTCAAACGCACATGGATCAATGCCCATGCCCCCGATTGGATAGGCGGCGATGGTGAAGGGCGGCGTTTTCTCGATCAGGCGACCGAGGTCAAAACGATCTGGGTTCCCTATGGCGAATAGGCCCAGTGATTGGGCCTTTGGCTGGCTTGGGGTGCCTCCGGCGGGGATATTTTTGAAACGAAGAAGCGATGATCAGCCCCGCCCGGCGGTCTTGTCTTTCAGTTTGGCCCATTGCACGGCGAGGCGGTCGCGCAGCGGGTCGATCACGCGATCCTCGAACCGCTCCCAGATCCGCCATGCCATGAAACAGATAACCAGCAGAACAAACAAGATCATGGCGTTAAGCCAAGGCACAAAACGCGCATCCGGCCCTTCGACGGGGCGAATGCCCACCGCATTGGGATAGGTCGTCAAAAGCCGCGAGCGCCAGCCATAATGGGTGATTGCCACCCATTGCGGTGTCGCGGCGGTCGAGGTCAGGTTCGCGGCCTCGGCATGGAGATCAGCGCTGTCGAGTTTGAAATAGGGCGGCCAGCCAAATCCCGTATCCTCGTTGCGATAGACCATCACCGCGCCCGAAGCGGCAACCGCATTGATCAGCCGCAAATCGCGGCTCTCGGTCTGGGCATTGCCGCTATCGCCTTGGGCATAGAAGATACGGTTCAGGCCCGAGAAATCCTGCCGAATGATCTCGGTTCCGGTGATGCGCACGATATCGCGCTGCGGCAGGGTATAGTGCAGCAAGGCCCCGATGATCAGGAACACAATCAAGAAAAAGACGATACGGGGCCAGCGCATGGGCGCACCTCAATTCGCAAGGGTGATATACAAGCTCAAACCTGCAACTGGCAGCAGGTAAACGAAAAACACGAGCCAAGCACGGATGCGCCGTGTGATCGGCGCGATGCGCTCATCGATCCAAACATCGCGATCACCGGGTCGCCCGGCCATCACCCATTCCTCTTCCAGCCGCATCTTGGCACCGGCGCGCCAATAGAAGAACAGCGAGACATAGACCACCGTCAGTAGCGCCAGCATCAACAATAGCATACGTCCAAGCCCGATGATCATCTTTCGCCTCTGTGTCGCGTCCCGATATCCCCGATATAGGTGATCTTTGCACAAAATGGCAGGGCTTGCAGCCTGTGCCGCATCGGCGCAGTTTGGTCGTCATGGAACATGATGATCGATTGCTGGATGCTATTGCCGCGCGCCAAGATGATTTGGTCGCGCTGACGCAGGCCTTGATCCGTATCCCGACCCTGAACCCGCCGGGTCGCAATTACCTTGAGATTTGCGAGATGCTGGCCGCGCGGCTTTCGGCCAAGGGTTTCGCGGTGGAATTGATCCGCGCCCATGGTGCCCCCGCCGATAGCGAGGCTTACCCGCGTTGGAACATGGTCGCGCGGCGCGAAGGCGGGCGTCCGGGCGATTGCGTGCATTTCAATTCGCACCATGATGTGGTCGAGCCCGGCCATGGCTGGACGGTGGACCCCTTCGGCGGAGAATTGCGCGAGGGTCGCGTTTATGGCCGGGGGGCCTGTGATATGAAAGGCGGGCTTGCCGCCAGCGTGATCGCGGCCGAGGCTTTCATCGACACCCACCCCGAATTCACCGGCGCAATCGAGATCAGCGCCACGGCGGATGAGGAATCGGGCGGCTATGGCGGTGTCGCCTATCTGGCCGAGCGCGGCTATTTCAGCCCCGCGCGCGTGCAGCATGTCATCATCCCCGAACCTTTGAACAAGGATCGCATCTGTCTTGGGCATCGCGGCGTGTGGTGGGCCGAGATCGAAACGCATGGCCGGATCGCCCATGGCTCTATGCCGTTTCTGGGCGATTGCGCGGTGCGCCACATGGGGGCCGTTCTGGCCGAGATGGAGGAAACGCTCTTTCCGCTTCTGGCCAGCAAGCGGACCGAAATGCCCGTGGTGCCCGAAGGTGCGCGGTCCTCGACGCTGAATATCAATGCCATTCATGGCGGTGCCGTGGAGCAGGACGCCGATTACACCGGCCTGCCCGCGCCTTGCGTGCCGGATCGCTGCCGCATCACCATCGACCGGCGCTTCTTGATCGAAGAAGACCCCGCCGAGGTAAAGGCCGAGATCACCGCATTGATGGAGAGGGTGCGCGCCCGCCGCCCTGGCTTTACCTACGAGATCCGCGAATTGTTCGAGGTTCAGCCAACCATGACCGCGCGCGACGCGCCCATTGTCACCAGCGTGGCCGCTGCCATCGAGCGGGTCTTGGCACGACAGGCCGATTATGTGGTGTCACCCGGCACTTATGACCAGAAGCATATCGACCGGATCGGGCGGCTGAAGAACTGCATCGCTTATGGGCCGGGGATCCTTGATCTTGCGCATCAGCCCGATGAATGGGTGGGCGTTCAAGACATGATCGACAGCGCCAAGGTGATGGCGCTGACCTTGGGTGAGCTGCTGATCGCCCCTGCGCCTTAGGTCGTTTCGTGGAACCCCAAGTGCCGCAAAGCTGTTGCAGCCATGTCGCGCGCGGCCTCGTCACCCTCGATCAATGTGCGATTGAGCGTTTTCACCACACGGCTGAGCGTACGTGTCGATGTATGCTGACGGATAAAGTCTGGCATTGCTTCGGGGCTGATCGACAAGATCTCTTGGATGGTCAAATTAGGCATTCCGCCCCCTAGATTCTGTCCCATGCCAAGCACCTCTAATCCGATTCGCCGCCCGAGGCCCATAGAATTTCGGGCTGGCCGACAGATGCCCCTTTCACCACGCATGATCGCAAAAGATGCGTAAAAATGAACGAAAGAGCGCCCCGTAGCCTGCAGCGCCCTTTATGCATCGGGCAAACCGCGTCGCAATTGATGTCATATGCAAGGCGACCAGTTGAATGACGAGGACTTTGCGACAACCGGCGAGGTGTTGAGAGGCGTCCTTTCACCAAGAAGTTTTTATGAGATTTTTCCCGCACACTGTTTCATGATGCATCAGGGACATCTTGTGGGAGACAATGACCATGATCCATCACCTTCGCCGTGGCGTAGCGATCTGTGCGCTCACCGCCGGGGCCGCATTCGCGCAACAGGCCGATATTTCCATCGGCATGGTGCTGGAGCCGCCGAACCTTGACCCGACCGCAGGAGCCGCCGCCGCCATCGACGAGGTGGTCTATGCCAATATCTTCGAGGGTCTGACGCGGTTTGGCCCCGATGGATCAGTCATTCCCGGCCTTGCCGCTTCATGGGAAATCTCGCCAGATGGCACGGTCTATACTTTTGCCCTGCGTCCCAGCGTGAGCTTTCACGACGGCACGACGCTGACCGCCCATGATGTGGTCTTTACGCTCGACCGCGCCCGCGCCGTCGGATCGACCAATGCCCAGCCCGCGCTTTTTGCAAATATCCTCAGCGCCGAGGCGGTGGATGATCTCACCGTGCGTGTCACGCTTGATGGGCCAGATGGGGCGTTCTTGTTCGACATGGCATGGGGGGATGCGGTGATCGTGGCCCCCGAAAGCGCCGAGAGCAACGCCACCAACCCCATCGGCACCGGCCCCTTCCGCTTTGCCAACCGGGTTGAGGGCGACCGGATCGAGCTTGTGCGCAACGACGCCTATTGGGGCGAGGCCGTGGCGCTAGAAGCCGCGACTTTCCGCTTCATCTCGGACCCGAACGCCGCCTTTGCCGCGCTGATGGCGGGCGATGTCGATGCTTTCCCGAATTTCCCCGCACCCGAGACGCTGTCTCAATTTGCAGCAGACCCGCGATTCTCCGTGATCGTTGGCTCGACCGAGGGGGAAACCATCCTCGCGATGAACAATGGCCAAGCGCCGCTTGACGATATCCGTATCCGCCAAGCCATCGCACATGCGATCAACCGCCAAGATATCATCGACGGGGCGATGTTCGGCTATGGTACGCCCATCGGCACGCATTTTGCGCCACACAACCCCAATTATGTCGATCTGACGGGTCTTTCGCCTCATGATCCTGACGCCGCGCGCGCGCTCTTGGCCGAGGCAGCACCAGATGGGTTGACCCTGCGCCTTGCGCTCCCGCCGCCCGCTTATGCGCGCCGGGGCGGCGAGATCATCGCCGCCCAACTGCGCGCGGTGGGGATTGAGACCGAGATCACCAATCTCGAATGGGCGCAGTGGCTGGAACAGGTCTTTCGCGGGCGCGATTTCGACCTGACCATCGTCAGCCATACCGAGCCGATGGATATCGGCATCTACGCCCGGCCCGATTACTACTTCCAATATGCGCGGCCCGAATTCGTCGCGCTGAACGAGACACTGGCCACCACCTCAGAACCCGCCGCGCGCGCCGCGCTCATGGTGCAGATGCAAGAGATGATCGCGGGCGATTACGTCAACGGCTATCTGTTCCAGTTGGCCAAGACCGGCGTCGCCAATGCCAAGATCGAAGGGCTGTGGGAAAACTCGCCCACACAAGCCAATGACCTGACCGGCGTGCGCTGGATAGAGTAAAGCCAATCAAGCGTCGCCCCAAACCCTTGGGGCGGCGCTTTATAGGAAAGCACCATGCAGCTTGTTTCGCCCGTTCTGCCCCAAGGCACGCCCGAGATCAGCCGCCCTGACCCCGCGCGGCTGATCGCAGGCGATCCCGAACATCGCACATGGCTGACCGATGAGGCCCCCGGCCTTTGGTGCGGCGTCTGGCAATCCACCCCCGGCGCATGGCGCGTTGTCTATGACGAATGGGAATATTTCCGCCTGACCGAAGGGCTCTCGATCCTCACACCCGACGGTGGCGCGCCGATCCAGCTGCGGCCAGGCGATGCCCATGTGATCCGCCCCGGTTTCACCGGCATCTGGGAGGTGGTCGAAACCACCACAAAGGATTTCGTCATCCGCCTATAGGTTCAACCAAAGGAAAACCCCGCGGGGGATGACCGCGGGGTGATGTCGTGCTGAAAAAGCCTTGAATATTCTGGGATTGGCCCGCCCTTTCAGGGGCGGGCCAAATCCTTGATCACATCGGCGCGATAGAAAAGAACATCGTCTGGCCCGAGTGGTCATCGACGCCCTCATCGTCGGTCGACACCCTCATCGTGCCGTCAAGCCTTCGACCTTGTCGAGGACGTATCCGCCGGTCGAGGTCAGATAGGGGATCAGGTCGACGACTGTTTCCTTGGCCAGCACGGCGGGGGTCTCACCCAAAGCGACCATGCCATCCATCGCGGACAGGGGAACGCGGGTGATCCCCTCCAGCCCAAAGCGGGTTTCAACCGCCAGCAACTCGTTGGGCAGCGCGGTGGAACGCGGTAAACCCGCGCGAGGCGCCATCCATATCGCCCTCATTGGCGATCACGACGGTGATGAAGCTGCCATCAGGGGCAATGGCGGTGCTATCGGGCTGAGCGCCCAGATCGCAAGGGGCGATGATGTTGCGGCCACCCACATCGATTGCATGCAACACGCCCGAAGGGGCGATGTCGCTCTCGGAAGTATTCTCGGCCACGAACACCGTCTTGCCCCGTGCGGATACGGCGATTGGCCCACTATTCGGGCGCGCAAAGGCGCCCGCTGCAACTAGGTTGCGGGATCGGTGACGAATTCATTTCAATGATCGCCGCGCCGCCTAGGCGTAAAGCGCGGCCCAGCGCTCGATCAACTGTTGTTGCAGACGCTTTGCGCGCTGGTTGTAAGGGCGCGCACCCTCGGGGCGTTCACGCTCTGCCTCGCTCAGGCCATCGCGCCGCGCGGTATCGGCACAGAAAACCGCAAAGGCAAGATCGCGCCCGGATGGCAAGCGCGCATAGCCCGCCAAGGACGACACGAAATTCAGCGTCCCCGTCTTTGCCGCGACCTGAACCGGGTGATCGGCAATCGGTCTGCCGCGCCCGTCAAGCATGGGCTGGGCGCGCATCATCTGCCGCAATGCACCCGTGGGGCCAGCGGCGACCAACGCGCTGACCATATCATGGGGCCTCAGCCTGCTTTGATCGCCCAAACCTGAATGATCAACAAATCCCGCCTGCCGCGCCCCAAGCTTCGCGCGCATCCACGCCGACATGGCACCCGCCGACTGCGCCAAATCATCGGGCCTTTGGCCATCCGCCATCGTCGCCTTCAGGCCCACAACCTCGGCGGTGAGATTGGTCGACCAACGCATCATGTCGCGCAAGATCACCGCCAGCGGTTCGCTGTGATGGACCACCAGAACCGTCGCGCCCGCCGGGGCGGCAGGGGCAAGCGCAAAACCCGAAAAGCTGATCCCTGCGGCGCGGGCCAATGTCTGGAACACCTCGGCGGCATAGGCCGAGGGGCGGCGCACCGGCAACCAACGCGACCCACGATCACCCAAAGCCGCGCGCGCCACACTCCAATGATCGCGCCCCTCGATATGCTCGTAGGTATAGACGGGGTCGCTGCGATCGGCGATGCGCATCCGGGCGATCTGCACCGCAGGGCGCAGGGTTTCCGAGCGCGCGTCCAATGCGATGGTGTACTCGCCCGCCTGCCGCGCCCATTCGAAATAGACCCGGTTGAAATTCAAGTTCAAACCCGAGATTGCGGGGTTATAGCCCACATGCGGCGGCTGCGAGGGATCGACCTCAAAGATCGCAGGCAGCGCGCCATCGGCGACCATCAAGCGCCCGGTCACCGTGCGTAGCCCTTGCGCGCGCAAAGCATCGGCCATGCCCGCCAATGTGTCTGTGTCAAAGGCCGGATCACCCGATCCGACCAGCCACAGATCGCCCTCTAGCCGCCCATCACTGATCGTGCCATCAGCGACAATACGGGTTTCGAACCGGTAGTCAGGGCCAAGCCGCTCAAGCGCATAGCTACAGGTCACAGCCTTGGCAACCGAAGCGGGTGGCAGCGGGAAAAGCGGGTTCATCCCCTCAAGCACCGTGCCGGTCGTGGCATCGGCCACGACAAAACCGACACGCCCGCCGATGGCCGCCTGTTGAACCAGATCACTGGCCGATGGGATAATATCCGCCAAAAGCGCCGCAGGGCGCGTCACGGGGCGTAGCGAGACCGCCGGGGCCGCCGCCATGGCAGGCGTGGCCGCGAAAGCGGCAAGGCCAGACAGGAATGAACGACGCGACGACATCACAACACCATTTGCGCAAACTTTGCCCGGACTTAACCGCAGGCGGCAGCATCGCTCAAGGGTTTGTCGCTTCAATCCCCCTTGGGAGGGCGCTTTTCGCCACCATGGCGATGGGATAGTAGGGCGCATGCAACGCGATGTCCTTCGGGCTCTTCCCCTGATGCTGCTGGCGATGACGCTGATCCCGGCAGGGGATACAGCGGGCAAGCTTTTGGGTGAGGCAGGCGTCGCGCCGGTTTTCACCGCATGGAGCCGCTTCACCCTCGGGGCGGTGATGATCTTGCCCTTCGTGGCCCGGATCATGCCACTGGCACTATTTGCCAATTGGCGGATCTGGCTGCGCGGTCTGCTCTTGGCGGGGGGCATCTTGTCGATCCTGACCGCGCTCAAGACCGAACCCATCGCCGATGTCTTCGGGGCCTTCTTCATTGGACCGATCTTGGCCTATGTGCTGTCGGCTTGGCTCCTCAAAGAGGGGTTTTCGCCCCTCAGGGTCGTGCTTTTGCTTTTGGGTTTCTGTGGCGTTTTGCTGGTGGTGCGCCCGGGCTTTGGCATGACGCCGGGGCTTGGCTTTGCCGTTTTGGCGGGGCTTTTCTACGGTGGGTTCTTGACCACTTCGCGTTGGCTGTCAGCGCTGGCCCATCCCGGCGCGCTTTTGCTCAGCCAATTGGTCGTGGGCGCTCTGGCCTTGGCCCCCTTCGGGCTGCTGGCGCTGCCCAGCTTCGAGCCGCGCATCACCGCGCTGACCTTTGGGTCGGCCTTTGGCTCGATGCTGGGCAATCTCTTTCTGATCCTCGCACTGCGCATGGCCCCGGCATCGCGGCTGGCCCCGTTTGTCTATTTCCAACTGGTCGCGGCCACGGCGCTGGGCTGGGCGGTGTTCGGTACGCTGCCCGATGGGCTGACCCTGGCGGGGCTTGCGATCTTGCTTTTGTCGGGCCTGACAAGTTTGGCACTGCGCGACAAGCGCTAGGCGCTACCATTCACCGCGCGCGCGGATCGCGGTGGATGAGGCATCGATCATCGGCAGATTCACGAAACACCACGCGGGGGGCGGTGTATGGGCCAAAAGATGTGCCGCCTCGGCGGGTAATTTCGCGTGCCGATAAATGCTGGCAGCCTTAGCCGTGCGCGCCGCGATCCGGCTACCGGGGCGGGCCAGAACACCCACCGCCACGCGGCCCATGATCGCTTGCCAATCTTGCCAGCGATGGAACTGGGCCAGATTATCGGCCCCCATCAGCCACACGAACCGCACACCGGGGTAAAGCGCTTGCAGCGCCGCGATGGTCTGGGCCGTGTAGCGCGTGCCGATCCGTGCCTCGATATCGGTGACGATGATGCGGGGATGATCGACCAAGGCACGCGCCACCGCCAAGCGCTGCGCCAAGGGGGCTGGTCCCTTGGGCTTGAGCGGATTGCCGGGGCTCACCAACCACCAGACGCGGTCAAGCCCGAACCGCTTGAGCGCCTCGCGGCTGACATGCAGATGGCCGGGATGGGCCGGATCGAATGATCCGCCGAAAAGGCCGATCGTCTGGCCTGCACGTGCAAGGGGTAAATCAGAGCGCAAGGGCGGATGCGGCCTTGTTCAAGGGGTATTGGCGCACCTTGATGCGGCCTTGATGACCCATAGTCAACGCGCCGCCGCGCGCACCGGATTGCCCATCGGCCCCGAAGCGACTAGATGGCTTGCAAACCTCGGATCATGACAACGGAGCGGCACATGGCCTCCTACCAGTATGTTTATCACATGGATGGCGTTTCCAAGACCTATCCGGGCGGCAAGAAATGCTTTGAAAATATCCGCCTGAACTTTTTGCCCGGTGTGAAAATCGGCGTCGTCGGCGTCAACGGCTCGGGTAAATCGACCTTGATGCGGATCATGGCAGGCATCGACACCGATTTCAGCGGTGAGGCTTGGGCGGCTGAGGGCGCGCGCGTGGGCTACCTGCCGCAAGAACCGCAGCTCGATGAAAGCTTGAATGTGCGTGACAATGTGATGCTCGGCGTCGGTACCAAAAAGGCCAAGCTCGACCGCTACAACGAGCTGGCGATGAACTACTCGGACGAGACCGCCGACGAAATGGCCCGCCTGCAAGATGAGATCGACGCCGAGAACCTGTGGGATCTCGACAGCCAAGTCGATATCGCGATGGAGGCGCTGCGCTGCCCGCCGGACGAGGCCGAGGTGGCGACACTTTCCGGCGGCGAACGGCGGCGCGTGGCGCTGTGCAAACTGCTTTTGGAAGCGCCCGAGATGCTTCTCTTGGACGAACCGACCAACCACCTTGACGCCGAAACCATCGCTTGGCTGCAAAAGCACCTGATCGAATACAAGGGCACGATCCTGATCGTGACCCATGACCGCTATTTCCTCGACGATATCACGGGCTGGATCCTCGAACTCGACCGCGGGCGCGGCATCCCCTACGAGGGGAATTATTCGGCGTGGCTGGAGCAAAAGGCCAAGCGCCTTGCGCAAGAAGCCCGCGAAGACAAGTCGCGCCAGAAAACGCTTGAGCGCGAATTGGAATGGATCCGTGCCGGTGCCAAGGCGCGTCAGGCCAAGCAAAAGGCACGTATCAACGCCTATGAGGAAATGGCCAACCAATCCGAGCGCGAAAAGATTTCCCGCGCCCAGATCGTCATTCCAAATGGTCCGCGCCTTGGGTCCAAGGTGATCGAGATCAACGATCTGAAAAAGGGCTATGGCGACCGGCTCTTGGTCGAAGATCTGAGTTTCTCGCTGCCACCCGGCGGGATCGTCGGCGTGATCGGCCCCAACGGTGCGGGCAAATCGACGCTTTTCCGCATGTTGACCGGGCAAGAAACACCCGATTCCGGCTCGGTCGAGTTTGGCGATACGGTCAAGCTGTCCTATGTCGACCAGTCGCGCGATTCGCTCGACCCGGCCAAAACCGTGTGGGAGGAGATCTCGGGCGGGGCCGAAATCATCGAATTGGGCGACGCCTCGATGAACAGCCGCGCCTATTGCTCGGCCTTCAATTTCAAAGGCGGCGATCAGCAGAAAAAGGTGGGCCTGCTCTCGGGTGGTGAGCGCAACCGCGTGCACATGGCCAAGCTTCTGAAATCGGGTGGCAATGTGCTGCTCCTCGATGAGCCCACCAACGATCTCGACGTCGAGACGCTGCGCGCGCTTGAAGACGCGCTCGAGGATTTCGCGGGCTGCGCGGTAATCATTTCCCACGACCGCTTCTTCCTCGACCGGCTTTGCACCCATATCCTCGCCTTTGAAGGCGAGGCGCATGTCGAATGGTTCGAGGGTGATTTCTCGGCCTATGAAGACGACAAAAAACGCCGCCTCGGCCCCGACGCGCTAGAGCCTAAGCGCTTGAAGTATAAGAAGTTCACGCGCTAAGCCCGTGACGGGTCTAGGGTGCGCCCTTGGGCGCACCCGCATGCCGTGGTGCGCCCAAGGCGCACCCGACATAGCGGCCTGTGCCAGTTCGGGCTTGCTATTTGCGCCGACAACCCCCATGTGACCCATGCGAACGTTATTCTTTTTCGACCACTGTCTTCCCTAACAGGCCGTCAGTCTTTCGATCCAGACCGACCAAGCCAAGCTGCCGCATCTCGTGGGCAGCCTATAGTTAGGAGATAACACGATGGCCAATGGCACCGTGAAGTGGTTCAACAGCACCAAGGGTTTCGGCTTTATCGCACCCGATAGCGGCGGCAAGGACGTTTTCGTCCACATCTCCGCGCTCGAGCGTTCGGGCCACACAAGCCTGAAGGACGACCAGAAGGTCACCTTCGACATCGAATCCGGCCGTGATGGTCGCGAGTCCGCGATCAACATCGTTCTGGTCTGAACCAGACGCCAGCGCGGGGCGCATGCCCAGCGATCCGGCCCTAAGACAAAGGTGCGCAGCAATGCGCACCTTTTTTCTTGCCCTTCCCATCGCGCGATAGGGCTTGCCTTTATCGCCATGCGCGCCCAAATGATTGACTTCGGCAATCACAAAAGGGGCCAGCCATGTCCCATATCATCACTTGCCTGACCTGCGGCACCACCAACCGGGTTCCGACCGAACGGCTCAGCGCGCATCCCAAATGCGGCACATGCGGCGCCAAGCTGGCCGAGGCCAAGGTGCAAGAGGTCGACAGCGCCACGTTGCGCAAGGCCGAACGCAAGGACAGCTTACCGCTTTTGGTGGATTTCTGGGCACCTTGGTGCGGCCCATGCCGCGCGATGGCCCCCGAGTTCGAGAAAGCCGCCCGCGCGCTTGCACCCCATGCGCGGCTGGCCAAGATCAACACGCAGGTCAATGGCGATGCTGCCCAACGCTATGGCATCAGGGGCATTCCCGCGCTGATCTTGTTTCAAAACGGCCAAGAGGTCGCGCGGCTGACAGGCGCGCGACCAGCAGCCGAGATCACGGCCTTTGTTCAGCAACATAGCCGAAACAGGGCGTGACCCGGCCTTAGAAGCGGAACGAATAGATCAGCGCAATCGGGATCACCATCGCGCTCCAGATACAGAAGAAAAACGCCATCCGGCCCAGCTTGAGCCAGAGCTGTATTTCTGCATCTTCGGAAAATGCCGCACTCATCCCGGTCGCAGTTGCCGTTTTGGGATCGATGAATTCCATACGTGACATGCGCGGCCCTCCTCATAGTCGCAAACAAAATTTTCAATCGAGAACATAAGCGTGTCACGCCCCGGGTCCAGTGGCGCAGGATCGCTTTCACTGGATTGTGCGGGAAAACCGCTTATCATCTTTTCAGTCAGGCTTGAAAAATGGGGCATCACGCGTGCTTTTTCGAATTGTCACCTCTGCCACCATGGCCCTATCGCTGCTAAGCGCCACGCCCGCCTCGGCACAAAGCGGGCAAGAGGCGGCCTTTGTCCTTGCCTTGATGGAGTCGGTGAACACCCTCTCGGTGCGCTTCAACCGCGAGGTCTGTGGCTATATTCTGCGCCATTCCAACGGGGCCTATTCCTCCACCAAGGTCAGCTGGGGCGCGCATGCCACTTGCGCGTCGCTGCCACTCCAAGATGGGGTTGATGTCGTCTCGTCTTGGCACACCCATGCGGCCTATGCCGCCGATTATGATGGCGAAGTCCCCTCCATCCAAGATGTCGAGGGCGATATGGCCTTGGGCGTGAATGGATGGGTTGGCACACCGGGCGGGCGTTTGTGGTTCATCGATGGCGCGACTGGCACGATGCGCCAATTCTGTGGGCGCGGCTGCTTGCCGGAAGACCCCGATTTCATGCCCGAAGATCACGGTATGGTCGCCGAGAGCTACACCCTCGACGCGCTTTATGCACGGTTTGACCGCGCGCCATAGCCGCCGTTCAGCGCAACACCGCGTGACGGTGGCAACTGGTCAAATGATCATTCACAAGCCCGGTGGCCTGCATCCACGCATAGGTAATCGTTGGGCCGCAAAACCGGAACCCGGCGCGGCGCAGATCATTGGACAAGCCTTGGCTCAATGCGGTTTGCGCTGGCACTTGCGCTTGATTTGCCCAAGTATTCTGCAACGGCGCACCATCGACATATCGCCAGATAAACTGTGAAAACCCGATGTTTTCCTCGATCGCCAGATAAGCGCGCGCATTGCCGATCGTAGCCGCGATCTTGCCGCGATGGCGCACGATGCCCGGATCGGCCAAAAGCCGGGCAATCTCCGCCTCGCCCCAACCCGCGATCACCTCGGGATCAAAGCCCGCGAAAGCGGCGCGAAACGCATCGCGCTTGCGCAAGATCGTGATCCACGAAAGCCCCGCTTGAAAGCCATCAAGCACCAGCTTTTCCCACAGCGCGCGGCTATCACGCTCGGGCACGCCCCATTCGGTGTCGTGATAGGCGACGTAAAGCGGATCGGTGCCGCACCATGTGCAGCGGCCAGCGTCAGACATTGGAAAACCCCCGCAAATTGGATGCAAATCCAAGGTTTCACCATTCCTTAAGTGCGCAGGCTGCATGACAGCAAGCGAATTGCTTCGGATGAGGATGTGATGGGTCATTTCCGCACGAAACCGGTCGAACCGGGCTTGGGCAACCCCCTTGACGCCGCGATCAGCCAGCGTGATCGCGGCACGTTGGAAATGGTGCGCCATGCCCTTGAACGCGGCGATGCGCTTTTGGCCTATCAGCCGGTCATCCGCGCCGATGGGCGCGGTGTCGCCTTTTACGAGGGGTTGATCCGCCTGCTTGATGAAACCGGGCGCGTGATCCCGGCGCGCGATTTCATCACCGTCGTCGAAGAGCAAGATCTTGGCCGCCTGATCGATTGCGCCGCCCTCCGGCTGGGTCTCTCGGCGTTGCGCGCCAACCCGGCGCTTCGCCTTTCGATCAATATGTCGGCCCGCTCCATCGGTTATCCCGGCTGGATGCGCGCGCTACAACGCGCCATCCGCCTGCAACCCGATATCGTGCATCGGCTGATCCTCGAGATTACTGAAACCTCGGCCATGCAAATGCCCGAGATCGTGCAAGCCTTTATGGAAACCCTGCAAGATAAGGGGATTAGCTTTGCCTTGGATGATTTCGGCGCAGGCCAGACCGCGTTTCGCCACCTGCGGCGGTTTTGCTTTGATATCATCAAGATCGATGGCCAGTTTTCCCGCAATGTTGACTCCGACCCCGATAACCAAGTGCTCTGCGCGGCGCTGATCTCGCTTGGGCGGCATTTCGATATGATCGTCGTCGCCGAAGCCGTCGAAACCGAACAGGAGGCGGCTTGGCTGGTCAGCGCGGGCGTGGATTGCCTGCAAGGCTATTACTTCGCCGCACCCAGCATCACCCCACCGTGGAAAGATCCATCCAAGGCCAAGGGTCGCGGGACGGACAAATAATACCCCCCTATCGGCTGAGACACCCTGTCTGTTGAAATCCGAGGGCTTGCGCGGCTAAATTTTCCCTGACACAGCGAATCCATGCGCTGCCCCCCGTGTTGGGGTGCGTGTCGTTCACGAAAGGGATTTTCATGACCAATGTCGTCATCGCCTCTGCCGCGCGCACTGCGGTCGGTAGCTTTCTAGGGTCTTTCGCCAATACACCCGCCCATGATCTTGGGCGCGCCGTGATCGAGGCGGTCGTCGCCCGCGCGGGTATCGACAAGGCGGATGTGAGCGAAACCATCCTTGGCCAAGTGCTGACCGCCGCGCAGGGCCAGAACCCAGCGCGTCAGGCGCATATCAATGCGGGCCTGCCCAAAGAAGCCGCCGCGTGGAGCATCAATCAGGTCTGTGGCTCGGGCCTGCGCGCGGTAGCACTCGGTGCGCAGCACATCATGCTGGGCGATGCCGCGATTGTGGTCGCCGGTGGTCAAGAGAACATGTCGATGTCGCCCCATGCCGCCATGCTGCGCCAAGGCCAGAAAATGGGCGATATGTCCTATATCGACACCATGATCCGCGACGGTCTGTGGGATGCCTTCAACGGCTACCACATGGGCCAAACCGCCGAGAATGTCGCCCAGCAATGGCAGATCAGCCGTGACATGCAGGATGAATTCGCAGTCGCCAGCCAAAACAAGGCCGAAGCCGCGCAAAAGGCGGGCAAGTTCGCCGATGAGATCACGCCCTTCACGATTTCAACCCGCAAGGGCGATATCGTGGTCGATGCCGATGAATATATCCGCCACGGTGCCACGGTCGATGCCATGGGCAAGCTGCGCCCCGCCTTCACCAAGGACGGCTCGGTCACGGCGGGCAATGCCTCGGGGCTGAATGATGGCGCGGCCGCGACGCTGCTGATGTCGGCTGATGAGGCCGAGCGCCGTGGGATTGAGCCCTTGGCGCGCATCGCCTCTTACGCCACCGCCGGGCTTGACCCGACGATCATGGGCGTGGGGCCGATCTATGCCAGCCGCAAGGCGCTGGCAAAAGCGGGCTGGACGGTCGATGACCTCGATCTGGTCGAAGCCAACGAAGCTTTCGCTGCGCAGGCTTGTGCCGTGAACAAGGATATGGGCTGGGATCCGGCCATCGTGAACGTCAATGGCGGCGCAATCGCCATCGGCCACCCTATCGGTGCATCGGGCGCGCGCGTTCTCAACACGCTTTTGTTCGAGATGCAGCGCCGTGGCGCCAAGCGCGGCCTTGCCACGCTGTGCATCGGCGGCGGCATGGGTGTCGCCATGTGCATTGAGCGCCCCTGAGACCAAGGAGAGATTGGGGCGCCTGCGGGCGCCCTTTTCATTTCCATATTGGTCGGATTTTCTTGCGTAATATTGTTGCGTGCAGATCGATATAATCGTAACACCGTTACCAAGATTGACGCCAAACTGGAGGAGACCCATGGCAAGAGTAGCACTCGTCACCGGCGGCAGCCGCGGCATCGGTGAGGCCATTTCCAAAGCCCTGCAAGCCCAAGGATATGCGGTCGCCGCCACCTATGCCGGCAATGATGAAAAAGCCGCGGCCTTTACCGAAGCGACGGGCATCAAGACCTACAAATGGGATGTCGCCGATTACGACGCCTCCAAGGCGGGTATCGCGCAGGTCGAGGCCGATCTTGGCCCCATCGACACGGTCGTCGCCAATGCGGGCATCACGCGCGATGCGATGTTCCACCGCATGACCCCCGCGCAGTGGAAAGAAGTGATCGACACCAACCTGACCGGCGTGTTCAACACCGTGCATCCCGTCTGGTCGGGCATGCGCGACCGCAAATTTGGGCGCGTGATCGTGATCTCGTCGATCAACGGCCAGAAAGGTCAGGCAGGGCAAGTCAACTATGCCGCGACCAAGGCAGGCGATCTGGGCATCGTGAAATCGCTGGCGCAAGAGGGTGCGAAGTTCGGCATCACCGCCAATGCAATCTGCCCCGGCTATATCGCCACCGAAATGGTGATGGCGATTGACGAGTCGGTGCGCGACAAGATCATCGCGGGCATCCCGGCGGGCCGTTTGGGCGAACCTGCGGAAATTGCGCGCTGCGTGACCTTCCTTGCGGCAGAAGATGCAGGCTTCATCAATGGCGCGACCATCTCGGCCAATGGGGCGCAATTCTTCGTCTGACTTTGGTCAAGCGTGTAGAAATACAAAAGGCCGGGGCATAACCCCGGCCTTTTCATTGGCACCCTCGCGCGCGTTTCAGGCGCGGCGGGCGAACAAGCTCAAGAGCTGGCCCCAGAAATACTGGGCGCATTCAACCCGCGCCGCCGCGATTTTCAGGCGCATCTCATGTGTCAGTGCAAAGCTATCCATCGATCTGATCCTCTCGGTGGGATGTGTTCTTCCCTTACGCCCGAGATAGGTCAGACTTCATGACCTGAGTAGCCGCGAAAAGGGCAAAGCCGCCCTTCGCCAAATGCAAGGCTTATGCAAAAGATCGCGTTTAGTTGGCCAGACGCGAAATCTCTTCCTTCAGGCGCAGCTTTTCTTTCTTCAACTCGCGCACCTTCAGATCATCGATCCCCGGGCTGCGCTGTGCCTGCTCGACCTGTTGGGCGAGATTGGCGTGCTTTTTCTTGAGTTCCTGCAGATGAGAGCCAAGCGACATGGGCAATTTCTCCTCTTTGATGACAGTCACATGACAATCCCATCACGGAACCTGAGTCGTGTCACGCAAAACCGTGCGGAAAAATGCATTGCTCTTTATCAATCATCGCCCGGAAAGCGCAGCGCCGCACCTTGGCGCAGCACCGCTTGGGCTTGTGCTGTAAAGTCGGGGGCATCTGCACCGTGCTCGGCACCTTCATGTATAAGAAGCGGCGCAAGCAGGGTGAATGGCGTGCGCGCCGCCCGGCGTGCGCGGATCACCACCCGTGACGCCGCCCGCCCGGCACGCGGCTGCAAAGGCAAGACCGTGACCGCGCCAAAGCCCGTGGCAAGCGCGGCCAAGCAATCAGGCAAACGCTCGGCCAGATGGATCAGCGTCAGCCAGCCGCCGGGCCTGAGCCGCGCGCGTGCGACCGCGATCCAATCGGCCAGCGGCGTGTCTTCGCGATTGGCGGCCTCGCGCCCGGCATCCTTGGCGCGCGATCCTTCGCCTGCACCAAAGTAGGGCGGGTTGGCGATCACTTGATCGAACTGCATCTGCCGCAGATCAGCGGGCAAAGCGGTCAGATCGGCCTGCACGATCTGCAAATTGGCGCCGACGACAGCGGCGTTTTCACGGGCAAGTGCCGCATAATCCGGCTGGCGCTCGATACCGATGATCTGCACCCCCGCCACCCGCGCGGCCAGACAAAGCGCCGCAGCACCCACACCACAGCCAAGTTCAAGCACATGCTCACCAGCCTTGGCCGGGCAGGCGGCGGCCAGAAATACCGGATCGGTCGCCGCGCGATAACCGTCGCGGGGTTGGCGCAAAACCACACGCCCCCCCAAGAAGGCATCGCGTGTTGTCGTATCCAGCGTCATTCGCTCACCGGAAGCTTGTTGTCGCGCAGCACGATCCTTGCACGCTCCGCATCCGCGCGCCGCACCAGCATGCGCCGTGGCAAAATGCCGATCGACCCTTCGAGTACGCTCATATGGACGTCCAGCACGAAGACCTCTATATCCTCGCCGGACAATAGCGCCGAGGCAAAGGCAATCTCGGTCGGGTCGGTGCTGCGCATGATTTCCAGCATATGACGGATGTAGGCAGGCCCGCGGCACTTGTCGAGACGGGGACAGGACTTTGGGAAGGATCGGCGCATGAGCCTCGATAATGCAGCCAGCAAGCCGCATGAACGCATGCAGGCGGCACTTGGTCCCGATCTGGTTGCGGTTGATGCGCTGATCCGCGCGCGGATGGCCTCCAAACACGCGCCCCGCATCCCCGAGGTGACCGCTCATCTGGTCGAAGCGGGCGGCAAGCGCGTGCGCCCCATGCTGACCTTGGCCGCAGCAAAGCTATGCGGCTACGAGGGCGATGCCCATCACAAGCTCGCGGCAACGGTCGAGTTCATCCACACCGCCACGCTGCTGCATGACGATGTCGTAGATGAAAGCCAAAAGCGACGCGGGCGGCCCACCGCCAACCTGCTTTGGGACAACAAGTCATCGGTTCTGGTTGGCGATTACCTCTTTGCCCGCGCCTTTCAATTGATGGTGGAGCCCGGCAATCTGCGGGTGCTATCGATCTTGTCCAACGCCGCCGCCGTGATCGCCGAGGGCGAGGTGCTGCAACTGAGTGCCGCGATGAATATCGCCACCACTGAGGACACTTATCTTCAGGTCATCCGTGGCAAGACCGCTGCATTGTTCGAAGCGGCTTGCGAGGTTGGCGGCGTCATCGCCAACCGCCCCGAGGCCGAGGTGCGCGCGCTGGCCACCTATGGTGACGGGCTAGGCATCGCCTTTCAGATGGCTGATGACCTGCTCGATTGGGGCGGCAGCGACGGGGTCATCGGCAAGAATACTGGCGATGATTTCCGCGAGCGCAAGCTGACCCTGCCCGTGATCCGCGCCATCGCGCGCGCCGATGACACAGAGCGCGCCTTTTGGCAGCGCACCATCGAAAAGGGCGACCAGCAAGAGGGCGATCTGGATCACGCGCTGGCGCTATTGCGCCGCCATGGCACATTGGATGAAACCCGGACCGAGGCTTTCGGCTGGTCCGCCCGCGCGCAAGAGGCGCTCACGGTTTTGCCCGATCACCCGCTGCGCGACATGATGCATGATCTGGCCGATTACGTCGTGGCGCGCCTAGCCTAGAACGGCTGCGTCCTGCACCCACCATGCGGGGTCTTGCGCGCTGAGCGCTGCCGCCGCCTCGCGGGCTGATTGCGCCGTGGCGAAAAGCCCAAAACAGGTGCCGCCCGACCCCGACATGCGCGCCAAAAGACAGCCCTTTTGCGCCGCGATCGCCGCAATCACATCCCCGATCTGCGGCACAAGCATGCGGGCCGGCCCCTCGAGGTCATTGCGGGTTTGCGCCAACCATTCGGCCAGCGCTTCAGCACTGGGCCAGCCCTGCGGCGGGATCATGGGCAGGGGCGGGTTATCGGCGCGTGCCAGCGCCTTGAAAACCGGCCCCGTTGGCACGGCGACGCCTGCATTGACCAAGACCAGCCACAGCGGCGGCAAGGGTGGCAGGGGCGTGATGTCTTCGCCGATGCCCGCCATCCGCGCAGGACGCCCGAAAAGGCACACAGGCACATCCGCCCCCAAGGACAACACAGCCCCAGCATCGGGCAAGGGTCGGCCCCAAAGCGCGGCCAAACCGCGCAAGGCGGCCGCCGCATCGGCCGAACCACCGCCAATCCCCCCGGCAGCGGGTAGATGCTTATCGAGTGTGATCGCCGCCCCCAACCCCGGCCCCAGCAATTCCGCCGCCCGCCAGATCAGGTTACGCCCATCATCAGGCACACCCGCGGCGCGTGGGCCGCTGACACACAGCGACAAGCGCTCAGCAGGCGCAATCGTAACCCAGTCACCCGCACCGGCAAAAACCACGAGTGAGTCGAGCAGATGATACCCATCTGCCCGCCGCCCCGTGACATGCAGCGCAAGATTGACCTTGGCGGGGGCGAATTGCTTCACTGCGTCTCGCCCACCCCGCCCTCTTCTTCCAGCACACGATAAAGCCCGATCTCCAGCTTGCGGCGGATACGGATCGCGTCGGCCTCCTCGGGGTCGAAGCTGAGTGCGCGCTGCCATTGAAACTGGGCCTCGCGCTTGCGGTCGACCATCCAATAGACATCGCCCAGATGGTCGTTGATGATCGGATCGGTCGGCAAAAGTGCCACCGCGCGTTCCATCGGCGCGACCGCCTCATCAAAACGACCCAGACGATAGAGCACCCAACCAAGACTATCGACGATATAACCCGAATCCGGCCTTGCCGCGACCGCGCGCTCGATCATGCCCAAAGCCTCGTCCAGATTGCGGCGCTGTTCGACCAGCGAATAGCCGAGGTTATTCAAAACCTGCGGCTGCTCGGGGTTCAGGACAAGGGCTTGACGAAAATCAGCCTCAGAGCCCACGAAATCATCCAACACCTCGTGACAGATGCCGCGCGTATAATAGAGGAACCAATAGCGCGTTTGTGTGCGATCCACGAGGTTGAGTGCGGCGGTATAGGCCACCACCGCCTCGGCACAGCGATCCGTGCGGCGTAGCGCATCGCCCAAGGCTGCCTGCACAGTGGCAAGGCCGGGGTGCCGGGTGGCCAAATCGCGCAACACGGCCACCGCCTCTTCTTCGCGGCCATCCTCGAAATAGGCATCGGCGCGGCCAAGCTGGGCATCGACGAAATGCGGGTCGTCCGCACCCACCTCGACATAGGTATCAGCGGCAAGGCTGTATTGCCCTTCATCGCGCAGCAATTCCCCGGCCAAGATCAGCGCCTCGGAATGCGCAGGATCGATCCCATGCGCCGCGCGGGCATAAAGCAGGGGCAGCGTGCCCGACCCGCTTTCGCCACCCAAAGCGCGTGCGATGCTATAAAACACCTCGGCCACGCCTTGCTGGGCGGTCGTGATAAAGCTGTAGCCTGTCGGCGTATCGCCTTGCGCGATCCTCGCACGCAAGGCCAGCATGGCCGGATCAGGCACCACATTGGTGTAGAAATCCAACAGTTCCAGCGCGTCCTCAGGCCGGTCGAGTTGCACCAAAACCTCGGCGCGTGCGCGGATCGCGCGTGTGCTTGCGGCAAGCGGGCCATAGGCCTCGCCCGACAAGATTGCATCGGCCCCTTCGAAATCACCCACAGCCGCAAGCGCATAGGCCAGATGCGTATAGGCAATATCGGCCAAGCTTTCATCAGCGGCGAGGGCCACAAAGGCTTCGGCGGCGCGGCGCATGTCGCCTTCGCCCAAGTAAATCCAGCCCATGGCCAGATCATCGATCAGTGGCCCTGCACCCTGGCCCGCCTGGATCGCGGCCCGCACGCCGACCAGATCGCCCGTGGCCATGCCACGCACCATTCTGACAAGATTGACCAATTCCTGCCCGCCGTCGCCCGTGGACGGCAACATTTCGGCGATGGTCTCGGCGCGCATCCATTGGCCCAAGGCGGCATTGGCAAAGATCGCGTTGCCGATCAGCACCGGATTGCCGGGATCGGCGGCAAGCGCATTCTCAAAATAAACCGCCGCGATGCGGTGATTGCCCTCAAGCACGGCAGACCGCGCCGCAAGATATGGCCCGGCAAGACCCGGCCCTGTGTCTTGTGCGAAAGCGGCGTGACCGAACCCAAGACCGATGACCATTGGCAAGACGGCAAGCAATGAGCGGCGCATGAAGGAAACTCCCCGTTAGGGGCCAAAGACTAGGCCCGGCGCAGGGCAAGGGCAATGCGCCCAAACCGCGCCAAGCATCATTATCGCCATCATCCGATCACATGTTCGGGTAGTTTGGCCCGTCACCACCTTGCGGCACCGTCCAATGGATATTCTGCGACGGATCCTTGATGTCGCATGTCTTGCAATGCACGCAGTTCTGGAAATTGATCACGAAGCGCGCCTCGGCCCCGCTGCCCACGACCTCGTAAACCCCCGCCGGGCAATAGCGCTGCGCGGGTTCGGCATATTCGGGCAGGTTCACCTTGATCGGAACGCTTGCATCTTTGAGCGTCAGATGCGCGGGCTGGCTTTCCTCGTGGTTCGTCATCGAGAAGCTGACATTGGTCAAGCGGTCAAAGCTCAAGACACCGTCGGGCTTGGGATAATCGATAGGCTTGTGATCGACGGCCTTGCCGGTGGCCGCGGCATCGGATTTGCCATGGCGCAACGTGCCGAAGAAGGAAAAGCCCAAAAGGCTGTTGGTCCACATATCCAGACCGCCAAAGGCCAAGCCCCCCATCAGCCCGTATTTCGACCAGAGCGGTTTGACATTGCGCACGGGCTTGAGATCCTTGGCAATCGGCCCCGATTTATGCAGGTAATCGTCGTAATCGCCCAGCTCATCGCCCGCGCGACCCGCGGCAATCGCCGATGCCGCGGCCTCGGCCGCCGCCATGCCCGACAGCATCGCGTTATGATTGCCCTTGATGCGCGGCACGTTCACCAGACCCACGCCGCAGCCCAAGATCGCCACGCCGGGTGCCACCGCCTTGGGCATGGATTGCCAGCCGCCTTCGGAAATCGCGCGCGCGCCATAAGCGATGCGTTTGCCGCCCTTGAGCAGTTCGGCCACCATCGGGTGATGCTTGAAGCGCTGGAATTCCATGTAAGGGTAAAGATGCGGGTTCTCGTAGTTGAGGTGCACCACAAAGCCCACATAGACCTGATTGTTATCAAGGTGATAGATGAACGATCCGCCGCCCGCATTGCTGCCCAATGGCCAGCCCATCGTATGCACCACCGTGCCTTCGCGGTGCTTTTCGGGGTCGATCTCCCAAATCTCTTTCATGCCAAGGCCGAATTTCTGCGGGCATTTCCCCTTTTGCAGATCGTATTTCGCCAGCACTTCCTTGGTCAGCGACCCGCGCACGCCCTCGCCCAGCATGACGTATTTTCCGCGCAGCTCCATTCCCGGCTCATAGGCGTCGCCCGGTGTGCCATCGGGGTTTTTGCCAAACTCGCCCGCGACCACGCCCGCCACTTCGCCATTCTCACCATAGACCAACGCGGAACAGGACATGCCGGGGAAAATCTCGACGCCCAGCGCCTCGGCCTGTTCGGCCATCCAGCGACAAACATTGCCCATCGAGACGATGTAGTTGCCGTGGTTGTTCATCAGACCCGGCATGACCGCGTTGGGAATGCGGATGCCGCCCCCCTCGCCCAGCATGTAAAAGCTGTCGCTCTTGACCGGGACCGTGACAGGCGCGCCGCGCTTTTTCCAATCGGGGATCAATTGGTTCAAACCGACCGGATCAAGCACAGCCCCCGACAAGATATGCGCGCCGACCTCCGAGCCCTTTTCCAGCACAACGACCGAAAGATCGGGATCAATCTGTTTCAGCCGGATCGCCGCCGACAGGCCCGCTGGCCCCGCACCCACGATGACCACATCATAATCCATGCTTTCGCGTATCATCTCGGACATGTTTTTCCCTTGCTCCCGTCAGGGCCACTTGGGCCGCAGCTTGCGCAATATTGTTTCGTGAATGCGTATTGGAGCGACGCGCGCGGGTCAATCACGACGCCGCAGCACGGTGTCGCAGGTGAGCCTTGATTATGGCATACATTTCGTATATACGTTTAGCCGTGTGCCGACATCCAAAAGGGTAGCCGCTTCACAATGATATGTGCCTGTATTGAACCAGCGCCGTTGTGCGAGTTAAACGATTGTCATTCGAGTGGTCAGAGACAAAGCGCGCCGAAAATCTGAAGAAACACGGTGTCGATTTTGTCTTCGCGGCCCTGATCTTCGAAGGTCCAGTCCTGACAAAGATCGACGATAGGAACGACTATGGCGAAACACGTTGCATCTCGGTCGGACTGGTTGATGAGGTCGCTTATGTCGTGGTGCATACGTCACGGGGAGAACACACACGCCTGATTTCGGCATGGCTGGGAGGCCAAAAAGCATATGGGCGATATAAAGCACGCTTCCCTGGCTGAAATTCGCCAGATGAAGGAACGGGGCGAGATCAGCCCACCAGCGCCGGGCGCGCCGGATTACGCATTGCCCGACACGTTCTGGGAACGCGCCGAAGCGGTCTATCCCGAACGGAAAACGCCTGTCTCTCTGCGCGTTGATCCCGATGTGCTGGAATGGTTCAAGGCGCAGGGCCCCGGCCATCTGACGCGCATGCAAGCAGTCTTGCGCGCCTATGTAGAGGCAAAGCGCAAACAGGACGGGGCAAAACAGGGGTAGAAGCGACAGCCTTGGCGTCCTAGATCATCAAGCAACGATCTTGGAAAGCATGTCATGACCCCCTACGCCTTGTCTACCTCGCCCTTGTCGTCCTCGGCACGATTCTGCCGTGGAGCTATTTCTACGCGTGGTTCACGGAACATGGCTGGGCATTGGGGCCGATGATCGATGCGTGGTGGGTCAATGATGCCACCAGCGCGCTGGTCTATGACCTGACCATCGCGGCGATTGCGCTGACGATCTGGGCCGTGGTCGAGGGGCTGCGCGGGGACCGCTGGTTTTTTCTGGTGATCCCCGTGACCTATGGCATCGGGGTCAGCGCGGGCCTGCCCCTCGCCCTGTTCCTATTGGCACGGCGGGCTGGGTAAAGGTGCGCCTTTAGGCGCACCCTTGGTGGCAGAACCCTTGATTACGGCAAGATGACCGTCTGCCCGGTCGTTTCCCGCCCCTCGAGCGCGCGGTGCGCCTCGGCCACCTGATCAAGCGCAAAGCGCTGATCGATGCGGATTTTCACATCACCCGATAGCACCTTCGCGAACAACTCCCGCGCCATCTGCTGGCAGGTGGCGTGGTCAGCGATATGGGTGAACAGCGTCGGCCGCGTGATCTTGAGCGAACCCTTCTTGCCCAAAAGACCGATATCGAAGGGCGGCACCGGCCCCGAGGCATTGCCGAAGGAAATCATGAAGCCCAAGGGCCGCAAGCAATCAAGCGATCCCTCGAAGGTGTCGCGGCCCACCGCATCCATCACCACATCGACACCGCGCCCGCCGGTCAATTCGCGCACCTTGGCCACCCAATCGCCATCGCGGTAATTGACGCAAGCCTCGGCCCCATGATCAAGCGCAAGCTGGCATTTCTCAGCCGTGCCTGCCGTTCCGATCAGGCGGATACCTTCGCTTTTCGCCCATTGGCAGGCAAAGAGGCCAACACCACCGGCGGCGGCGTGAAACAGCACGGTGTCGCCCTTGGCAATCGGTGTCGTCCGGCGGAACAGGTATTGGGTCGTCAGACCCTTGAGCATCATGGCCGCCCCTTCCTCGAAGGAAATACCATCGGGCAGCGGACAGACCTGATCGGCCTTGATCACGCGGGCCTCGCAATAGGCACCGGGCGGCATGGAGGCATAGGCGGCACGATCACCAACCTTAAGATGTGAAACGCCCTCGCCCACGGCCTCAACCACGCCGGCACCCTCCATCCCCATCGCATGGGGCATCGACAACGGGTAAAGGCCGCTGCGCTGATAGACGTCGATGAAATTCAGCCCGCAGGCATGGTGACGAATACGTATCTCGCCCGGACCCGGATCGCCCACCGGGCGGTCAACGATTTTGTAGGCCTCCGGCCCACCGGGGGCCTCGATGATCACGGTCTTTGCCATGGGTGTTTCCCTCCCTTTTCGCCGATGGCAAAGCCTAGCGGGGAATGCCGCGGCGTCCAGCCTCTTTGATGCGGGGCGCAGCCGTGCTACCTGCCCCCACGGCGATCTGTCAGGGCATATGCAATGGACCATTTTCTTTACCGCAACGGCATCCTCCACGCCGAGGATGTTTCGATCCCGCAAATCGCGGCGATGGTCGGCACGCCCTTCTATGTTTATTCCTGCGCCACGCTGACGCGCCACTATCGCCTGTTCGAAGAGGCGTTGGCAGGTCTCGATCATCTTGTGTGCTTTGCGATGAAATCGAATTCCAACCAAGCCGTGATCGCGCATCTCGCGGGTCTGGGTGCGGGCATGGATGTGGTCTCGGGCGGTGAATACCTGCGCGCGCGCCGCGGGCGTGCCGGGTGAGCGGATCGTCTTTTCCGGTGTCGGCAAGACGCGCGAAGAAATGCACATGGCGCTGACCGGCGGCATCCGGCAGTTCAACGTCGAAAGCGAACCCGAGATGATCGCGCTGTCCGAGGTGGCCCATGGCCTTGGCCTGCGCGCGCCGATCACCGTGCGGGTGAACCCAGACGTCGATGCCAAGACGCATGAGAAAATCGCCACCGGCAAATCCGAGAACAAGTTCGGCATCCCCATCGCTAAGGCCCCCGCTGTCTATGCACTGGCCGCGTCACTGCCGGGGATCGAGGTGATCGGCATCGATGTGCATATCGGCAGCCAATTGACCGATCTTGAGCCGTTCCGCCAAGCCTATGAAAAAGTGCGCGATCTGACGCTTTTCTTGCGGTCGCAGGGGCATGATATCCGCCGCCTCGATCTGGGTGGCGGGCTTGGCATCCCTTATGAGCGCACCAACACCGCGCCGCCGCTGCCCACCGAATATGGCGCGCTGATCCGCGAGGTCGTGGGCGATCTGGGCGTCGAGGTCGAGATTGAACCGGGCCGCCTGATCTCGGGCAATGCTGGGCTGCTCGTCTCCTCGGTCGTCTATGTGAAAGAGGGTGAGGGGCGCGATTTCTTGATCCTTGATGCGGCGATGAACGATCTGGTGCGGCCCGCCATGTATGGCGCATGGCACGATATCGTGCCGGTCACAGAACCCGCGCCGGGCGTTGATCAACGACCCTTCGACGTCGTCGGCCCCGTCTGCGAAACCGGCGATACCTTTGCCAAGCAGCGCCAGATGACCCCCGTCGCCGCAGGCGATTTGGTCGCCTTTCGTAGCGCGGGTGCCTATGGCGCGGTGATGGCCAGCGAGTACAATACGCGGCCCCTCATCCCCGAAGTCATGGTCAAGGGCGATCAATTCGCCGTCATCCGGGCGCGCCCGACATTTGACGAGATCATAAACCGAGATACAGTTCCCTCGTGGGTATAGGCCCACGGGGCAAATCGCCCCCGAAAGGGACCATGACCAAAGTCAGCCCCCAGCACGCCTGCGCTGACGCGCCTGATCTGGCCGTTGCGTTTAACGCGCGCGGCCATGATGGCCGAGCGTGCGACGCGCGCCTTTTGGCCGGTCTGGACCATCGCCATGGTGGTGTTGGCGCTGTTTGCCTTTGGCTTTGCCGCTTTTGTCCCGCCGCTCGCGGTGCTGATCACATTGGGTGTGATCGGCATGGCGCTTGCGGCGATGATCGCGCGCGGGATCACGCGCTTTGCCATGCCCAGCCGTGCCGAGGCTTTGGCCCGGCTTGATGCGACGTTACCGGGGCGGCCGATCTCGGCCTTGCTTGACCAGCCCGCCATCGGCAGTGATGATCCCGGCGCACAGGCCGTTTGGGCCGCGCATCTGCGCCAAATGGCGGCCCGCACCCAAGATGCCCGCGCGCCCGAGCCTGATCTGCGCCTATCGCGCCAAGACCCTTTCGCGCTGCGCTACATCGCGGCCACCGCCTTTGTCATGGCGCTGGCCTTTGGCACGCTGGGCCGCGTCACCGATCTTGGTGAGACAGTCGGTATTGGCCCCGGCGCAGCCGCCGCCTCCGGCCCCTCATGGGAGGCATGGATCGAGCCGCCGCTTTATACCGGCCTGCCATCGCTTTATCTCAACGAGATCTTGGCCGACCGCTTCGAGGTGCCGCAAGGCGCGCGCATGACCTTTCGCACCTATGGTGAGCCGGGCAGCATCGGCATTGTGACGACGATCGGGGATCTTCCTACCGAACCCGCCGATCCGGCCGTGCAAAGCATCGTGATCGAACGCGCGGGCGATTTCACCGTCACCGGCCCGATGGGCCGAAGCTGGGCAATCTCGGTGCTGGCCGATCACCCCCCCATGATCGCGCTTGAGGGGGAGTTGCTGGGCGAGCCGCCCGGGCAGATGCAACTGAGTTTTACCGCGCAAGATGACTATGGGGTGCAATCGGGAACCGCCCATATCCGCCTCGACCCGGCCCGCGCTGACCGCCGCTTTGGCCTCGCCACCGCCCCCGAGCTGCGCGAGGCGTTGGTGCTTGATCTGCCCATGCCGTTTCGCGGCGAGCGCACCGATTTTGCCGAGGTCTTGGTCGAAGACCTGTCACAGCATCCTTTCGCCAATCTCCCCGTCTCGCTGGTGCTGACCGTGACGGATGCGGCGGGCCAGATCGGCACTGTCAGCTATGACATCCCCCGCCTTCCGGGGCGGCGGTTCTTCGATCCCTTGGCCAATGCGCTGATCGAGATGCGCCGCGATATTCTGTGGTCGCGCGAGAATGCCACCCGCGCTGCGCAACTCTTGCGCGCGATGACATGGAGCCCCGAGGCAGGTCTTGACGAAGGTGTCTATCTGCAAATCCGCAGCGCGATCCGGCGGTTGGAAAGCGCGGTCGATACGCTTTCACCCGAGACCCGCGATCAAGTGGCCGAGATCTTGTGGAATGCCGCGATGACCCTTGAGATCGGCGATTTGGATGACGCGCTGGAACGGCTGCGCCAAGCCCAAGAACGCCTGTCCGAGGCGATGCGCCAAGGTGCCAGCGACGCCGAGATTGCCCAACTGATGCAAGAGCTGCGCGAGGCGATGGATGACTACATGCAGCAACTCGCCGAGAATGCCGAACCCGGCGAGGATCGCCCCGATCAAGATGGCGAGCGCATGGAAATGTCGATGGCCGACCTCGAGGAAATGATGCGCCAGATCGAAGAGCTGATGCAGCAAGGCCGCATGGCCGAGGCGCAAGCGATGCTCGATGCGCTGCAACAGATGCTTGAGAATATGCAAGTGACCCAAGGCGGCGAAGGTGGCGATGGCCCTCGCAGCCCCGGCCAGCAAGCGATGGAAGGTCTGCAAGACACGCTGCGCGATCAGCAAGACCTCGCTGATGATGCATTCCGCGAATTGCAAGATCGGCTGAACCCCGACCGCCCGCAACAAGGCCAGCAGCAAGGCCAGCAACAGGGCCAGCAGCAAGGTCAACAACCCGGACAGCAGCAGGGCCAGGGTCAAGGTGAAAACGCCCAACCCCAAGGTGAGGGTGAAGGCGGCGAGAACGGCGAAGGCATGAGCTTGGCCGAACGCCAAGAAGCGCTGCGCCGCCTGCTCGAGGACCAGCAAGGCCGCCTGCCCGGCGCAGGGACCGATGCGGGCGATGAGGCGCTGCGCCAACTCGACCGGGCGGGCCGCGCGATGGAAGAGGCCGAGGGGCGGCTCGAGAACGACGATATCGCGGGCGCACTCGACAGCCAATCCGAAGCACTCGAGGCACTGCGCGAAGGCATGACCGAACTGGGCCGCGCCTTGGCCGAAGCGCAGGCAGGGCAAGACCCCGGCCAAGGCCAAGCCGAGGGCAACATGGCCCCCAACCGCCAATTGCAAGACCCGCTGGGCCGCCAAGCTGGCAATTCCGGCAGCTTCGGCAGCGACGAGGCGATGGCAGATCGCCAAGAAGCGTTCCGCCGCTCACGCGAACTGCTTGATGAACTGCGCCGCCGCTCGGCCGAACAGGACCGGCCCGAGGTCGAACGCGATTACCTGCGCCGCTTGCTAGATCAATTCTGATCCAGCGCGGCGCTTGGGGCATGGCTATTGCGTGGCGTTAGCCAAGCTTTGGACCAGATCATCCAACCAAAAACGCACGCCATTCACCGTGAGAACATAGCCCTCGATCGCCTCTGCCAGCGCGGGTATTTGCACCGCCATTGCATCGGCATTGGCATAAAGCATGGCCGCCCCCACCGCAGCGCCAACGGCAATGAAAAACCCAATGCGCAGGCCGCGACGGCGACGCGGGATTGTGTCGAGCGTGTCGATATCGCTTGCATCTGCCTCACGCGCAGAACGGTCCGCACTGTCGCGCAGTGTTGAATTGATCTGTTCGATGTCGGGGAAAAGATCGCGCGCTGCAACGCCACGGCCCAATGCGGGGTCACGCGCATCAAAGGCATCGACCGCCGCGTCAAGCTCGGGGCGCATGCGCGATGTCGCCTGTGCCGCGTCATCAGGCACCAAGGCCATCTCGGATTGGCTTTGCACAAGATCCGCCTCGGCTTGGCGCAGACGGGCCTCGCGCGCGGCCTCTTCGCGCAAGATCTCACGGATCGCGGGGTCAATCTCTTGACGGGTTAGTGCGGCTTGCGGATCAGGCGGCTGGGGCGCAGTCGCAGGGTTCTCCACCGCGGGCGCGTCGGGCAATTCGACGACTTCGGGTGCGTCTGTGACGTCTTGCGCAGGTGGTGGCGGCGGCGGGGGTGGTGGTGGCGCGTCTTCATCCCTCGGCTGCGCATCATTGGGCCGACCGGGTTGGAACCATGTCGTGGTGCAATTGGAACATTGCACATCGCGCCCCTCGGGGGGATCATGCTATCGGCAACCTCGTACCGGGCGCCACAATTCGGACAGGTCAGCCGCATTTACCGTTTCCGCTTACCCTATTCTCGCGGCGCACAACGCATTAGGGCGCCGCGCCGCCTGTCATTGCCCTCGCTTGTAGCAGCGCCCCCATTGTATTCCAAGGGCATGGGTGGCCCGCCGATTGCAACCTGCGCGCATCCGTTGCATGACGGGCGCGGTAGTTGTGCTGGTCCAAGGAGTGTGCTTTCGTGATCGACATGCAGGATGCCGCCTATGGCTACGGAGCCGACCCGATCCTGTCGGATATGACACTACGCCTTGCGCCGGGATCATTTCATTTCCTGACGGGTCCATCAGGATCAGGAAAACGACATTTCTCAAGCTGTGCTATGGTGAGCTTATCGCCACACAAGGCCGCGTGAGCGTTTTCGGCCAAGATACCGCGGCGCTCGACCGTGACAGGATCGCGCGCAGCCGCCAAAGGATCGGCGTGGTCAATCAAGATTGCGAGTTTCTCGATCACCTGCCCATCGCCGAGAACATTGCCCTGCCATTGACCGTGTCGGGCCGCGACGCGGTGAAAAACGCGTCAAATCTGCGCGAACTGATCGCTTGGGTCGGCCTGAGCGCGCGCGCATCGGCCCGCCCGGCCGAATTATCAGGCGGTGAGCGCCAGCGCGCCGCATTGGCCCGCGCGATCATGATGGACCCAGAGCTGATCTTGGCCGATGAGCCAACGGGCAATGTCGATTGGGAGATGTCGCTCAGACTGTTGACCTTGCTGTGCGAGTTGAACCGCTTGGGCAAAACCATCGTGATCGCGACCCATGATCTTGCGCTCATTCGCGCGGCCAAAGCACAGGTGCAAGCCCGCGTGCTCCGCATCGCCGATGGCAAGCTCAGCGCTGCGGGGACGAACCTATGAACATCATGACAATGCTCCGTGGCGATGTGCAGGCCGACCGGATCGTACCGCGCACAGGCCAGACCGCGCGCCTGACCTTGGCGGTATCAGCCGCCATGGCCTTTCTGGCCGTCTTTGCCTTGGCCTTGTCGCTTGCCGCCGGGCGGCTGGCCGATCGCTGGTCAGCCGCCTTGGCGCAAAGTGCGACCATCCGCCTATCGGCCCCCGATGACCAGATCGAGATCCAGACCCGCGCCGTTCTGACAGCGCTTGGCCAGACACCTGGCGTCGCCGCCGCGCGCGCTGTCAGATGATGAACAGCGCGCCTTGCTTGAACCATGGTTCGGCCCTGATCTGCCCCTTGGCGATCTCCCCGTGCCGCGCCTGATCGAGATCATCGAGGATGACGCAGGCTTTGACGCGGCTGGGCTGCGCCAGCGCCTCGCCGCCGAAGCCCCCGGCGCTGTGCTCGATGATCACACCAGATGGCGCCGTCCCTTGGTTGCCGCCGCTGATCGTTTGCGATTGCTGGGCTGGATATCCTTGAGCTTGATCCTTGGCGCGACGGCGGCGATGATCACCTTGGCCGCGCAAGCGGCGCTCGCCTCGAATGTGCAGGTTTTGCGCGTAATGCGCCTTGTTGGCGCACAAGACAGTTATATCGCACGCGCCTTCGTGCGGCGGTTCACCCACCGCGCCTTGACCGGGGCGGGGCTTGGCGCGGCGTTTGGCATGCTGGCCATTGCGCTCTTGCCGCGCGCGGCACAAGAAGGGGCCTTTCTCACTGGCCTTGGCTTTCAAGGCGCAGGGTGGCTTTGGCCACTGACCATCCCCCCACTGGCCGCGGTCACGGCCTTTTGGGCAACGCGTATCGCGGCCCTCCGCACCCTGAAGGGATTGAGATGATCCAATTGCTGCGCTCCGTGGCTTTCATCATTCAGATGTATGTCGCCATGCTGATCATTTCTGTGGCCTATTTCCCTTGGGCTGTCATCTCAGCTGCAGGGGCGCATGCGGCCTGCCATGCCTATTGCCGCTGGGTGATCTGGACGCTTGGCTGGATGACCGGCTTGCGCTGCGAAGTGCGCGGCACACCACCCACCGATGATGTGATGATTGCGGCCAAACATCAAAGCTTTCTGGATATCTTGATGATCTACAACGCCGTGCCGCGCGGCAAGTTCATCATGAAGCGCGAATTGCTCTTTGCGCCCTTCGTGGGCCAATACGGGCTGCGCATCGGCTGCGTCCCGGTCAATCGCGGCAAGCGCGGCGCAGCGATTGCCGAAGATGCTATCGGATGTGAAATCCGGCAAGCGTCAGGGTGGCCAGTTGATCATCTATCCCCAAGGCACCCGCGTGCCCCCGGCGTGCCGCGCCCCTACAAGGTTGGCACCGGCGCGCTTTACGAACAATTGGGCCAGCCCTGCGTGCCGGTCGCGGCCAATGTCGGCGTCTTCTGGCCACGCCACAGCCTGTTGCGCAAACCGGGTCTGGCCGTGGTCGAGTTCCTCCCAAGGATCGCCCCCGGCATGCAGCGCGACGCGTTCATGCGCAAACTCGAAGATGATGTCGAAACCGCATCCAACCGCCTGATGGCCGAGGCGGGCTTTCATGCGGATCATTGAGAATATCGTCATGCTCGCGGCGCGCGATGATCGCCCTGGCGCCTTGTCGCTTGCCAAAGCGTTCATGTGCACCGGCCCTTGGTCGGAAATGCAGCCCGCATCGTTGTTGCGCAGATCGGGCCATGATGTCGACACGCGGGTCAATGACCTGATCGATCCCGCCCATGCGTCCAAGCGGATGTGCTAGGCGATGCTCTCCTATCAACACGCCTATCACGCGGGCAATCTGGCTGATGTGCATAAGCATGCGCTCCTGTCCTGCACGCTCGACTACCTCACGCGCAAGGATAAGGCGCTGAGCTATTTCGAAACCCATGCAGGGCGCGGCCTTTACCATCTCGACGGGGTTGAGGCGCGCAAAACCGGCGAGGCCGCCCAAGGCATAGGGCGGGTGGCCGATTGGTTCGCCCCCGATCACCCCTATGCCCGCGCCCGTGCCATCGTGGCCACTGAACACGGGGCAGCATCTTATCCCGGCTCGCCGCTCATCGCCGCTGCACTTCTGCGCGGCTTCGACAATATGACGCTAGCCGAACTCCACCCCGCCGAGGTCGCGGCACTGCGCCAAGCTATGCCGCAGCGCTATCTCCAAGTGCTGCAAGAAGACGGCCTCGCCATGGCGCTCTCGCGCACCCCGCCCGAGCCGCGGCGCGGCGTCATGCTGATTGACCCCAGCTACGAGGTCAAAACCGATTACGACCGCATCCCCGACCTTATCGCCAAATTGCACCGCAAATGGAATGTCGGCGTGGTGATGCTGTGGTATCCGGTGCTGGCCAACCAAGCCCACTCACAGATGGCCCAAACCCTGCGCATGAGCTATTCCGAGGCGCTCAGCCACGAGGTCCGCTTCCCCCCCGCCCGCCCCGGCCATGGCATGATCGGATCGGGCATCTTCGTGCTCAACCCACCCTTTGGCCTGCAAGACGAGGCAACCCGCCTAACCGCCCTCTACGCGGCGCTTTAGCTTCTTCGTTTCATAAATATCCTCGGGGGAGCGCGAGGGGGCAGACAGCCCCCTCGCACCTTTCCTTCCGCGCGGTCTGCGCGCGAGTGGGGCAGACAGCCCCCTCGCACCTTTCCTTCCGCGCGGGACACGCGCAACAGAACCCTCGCGCCTCAGACAGACGCCCAGCGCCGCAACAGACACATCTGCGACATGATCGCGCCCATAGGCCACGATCCCGATAGAGCGGATACTCTCGGGCCTGATCGCCCCTGCCATTATCCGCCCCGAGGCCGTGAAATCAGCCAAAGGCAGCGTCACCTCGGCCCATTCTGGCCCTGTCTCGAAAACCCTGTTGGTAATACTGCCAAGGCAAAAGCGTGCGGGTGGTCCGCAGGTGCACGAAATACCGCTCACCATTGCCCTTGACCCGCAAGCGCAGGGCGGTGGCATCGGTGGGCAATCCGGACGGCATCTCGGTACGGGCTTGAATGAACCCACCGCGATTGGCGGTCGAGACTGTCCCGCTTAGGCGCAGGACACCTGCCTCCATCCGCGCGCCACCTTGGCTGACACCGCCCATGACCGTATCGGCCAAATAGGTCCAATCCAGATCGCTGGCCGGTGTCATGGCGAGATCCTCCTGCCCTGCGCTGAGCTTGGTGGCGAAAAACACAGCCGCCCCAAGAACCGCGCGGCGGGTGATCACGCGGCCAGCCCCTTGGAACCCATATCGAGGTATTTGCGCCGCCGCCCAGCGATCAACGCCTTGCGATCAATCGCGCTTAATTGCTCCAACATCTGCGCAATCGCGGCCCCGACAGCATCGATGGTCGCGGCCTTGTCACGCTGCGCGCCGCCCAAGGGTTCCTTGATCACCTGATCGCAAACGCCCAGCTTGTTCAAATCCTGCGCAGTCAAGCGCAGCGCCTCGGCCGCCTCGCGCATTTTGTCGGCGTCTTTCCACAAGATCGAGGCACAGCCCTCGGGGCTGATCACCGAATAGATCGCATGCTCCAGCATCGCCAGACGATCCGCCGTGGCAAAGGCGACAGCACCGCCCGATCCACCCTCACCGATGATGATGGAGATCAAGGGCACACCGATTTGCAGACATTTCTCGGTCGAACGCGCGATCGCCTCGGATTGGCCGCGCTCTTCTGCGCCCTTGCCGGGATAGGCACCGGGTGTGTCGACCAGCGTGATCACCGGCAGGTTGAAGCGGTCGGCCATATCCATCAGGCGCACCGCCTTGCGATACCCCTCGGGACGGGCCATGCCGAAATTACGTTCGATGCGCGTTTTGGTGTCATGGCCCTTTTCATGGCCGATCACCACGACCGGGCGATCTTGAAACCGCGCAAGCCCGCCCATCACCGCGTGATCATCAGCAAAATTCCGATCACCGGCAAGCGGCGTGTATTCGGTAAACAGCGCGCTGATATAATCGCGGCAATGCGGGCGGTCGGGGTGGCGAGCCACTTGGCATTTGCGCCAAGGCGAGAGCGATTTGTAGAGATCGCGCAGCATATCGGCGGCCTTGCGGTCAAGCGCTGCCGCCTCGGCCTCGACATCCATGCCTTCGCTCTGGCGGGCCAGCGCGCGCAACTCCTCGGCCTTGCCTTCGATCTCGGCAAGCGGTTTTTCGAAGTCGAGATAGGTCGTCATGCGCCTTACACCCCATCACAATGGCCTTGCGCGTATATGGCGGGCCAAGGCGTGAGATGCAACTATGGCTGCGCCAGATCACCCCGCCGCGATCATCTCGGCCTGTTTCACGATCACCTCGGCCTGTTTGATCGAGGCGATATCAACCAGCCGCCCCTTATAGACCGTGGCGCCCTGCCCCGATGCCTTGGCAGCCTCCATCGCGGCGAGAATTTCGCGCGCCTCCGTCACGGCGGCCTCTGACGGGGTGAAAACCTCGTTGGCCAGCGCCACCTGCTTGGGGTGGATCGCCCATTTGCCAACCATGCCCAGCGTGGCCGAGCGGCGCGCTTGGGCGCGGTAGCCCTCATCATCGGAAAAATCGCCAAATGGCCCATCGACGGGCAGCACACCATGGGTGCGGCAGGCCGCGACGATGGCGGTTTGCGCCCAGTGCCACGGGTCGGAATAATGCCGCGCACCGTCATGGAGCATGTAATAATTCTCCTGCGTCCCGCCGATGCCGGTGGTCTGCATCCCCATCGAGGCCGCGAAATCGGCGGCACCCAGGCTCATCGCCTGCAAGCGCGGCGAGGCGGCGGCGATCTCGTGCACATGGGCAATGCCTGCGGCCGATTCGATGATTACCTCGAAGGCGATGCGCTTGCTGCGCCCCTTGGCCGCCTCGACCGCAGTCACCAGCGCATCGACGGCATAAAGATCGGCCGCACAACCCACCTTGGGGATCATGATCTGGTCAAGCCGGTCACCCGCCTGTTCCAACAGGTCCACGACATCGCGATACCACCATGGCGTGTCCAGCCCGTTGATCCGCACGCTCAGCGTCTTGGTGCCCCAATCGATGTCACCGATGGCTTGGATGATATTCGCGCGCGCGGTGGGTTTGTCGTCAGGCGCGACCGAATCCTCAAGATCGAGGTTGATCACATCCGCCGCACTGGCCGCCATCTTCTCAAACAGCGCTGTGCGCGAGCCGGGGCCGAACAATTGGCAACGATTCGGGCGGGCGACAGGCTGGGGCTGAAGGCGGAAGCTCATGGCAATATTCCTTGCGCAAGGATGTTTCGTCTATCTCGCCGCATGCGATAGGATATTGCGTTGCGGCATGCAAGTGCTGCAGTGCAGCGCGACCGATTTGGGCTGGCGCGGATGCGCCCTCAGGCGCACCCGCGCTTTACTGCAGATCACCAAACGCCGCTTGCATCCGCGCCACCGCATCCACGATCACACTGCGCGGGGCGGCAATGTTGAAGCGCAAATAGCTGTCGCCGCCCAAACCAAAGCTCGGCCCGTAATTGACCGCGATCTTGGCGCCTTTCTCTACCCGCGCCGTAAACTCCGCGCGGCTCATGCCCGTGCCTGAAAAATCGACCCAAGCCAGATATGTCGATTGCAACGCCATTGACCGAAGACCGGGGATTGCATTGATCCCCTCGTCAAAAATCCGCGCATTCTCGGCAATATAGGCGCGGACCTGATCGACCCATGCCGCACCCTCGGGCGAGTAGGCGGCTGTGACCATGTAAAGGCCAAAGGAATTCGGCGACAGGCCCATGGCCGCCATCCGCGTCGCGAATTTTGCACGAAGCGCGGGATCATGGATGATCACATTGCCCACATGCGCGCCCGCAATGTTGAAGGTCTTGGTTGCCGCCGTCATCATCACCAGACGCTCCGCAATGCCATCGATCAGCGCCATGGGAATATGCGCCTGTCCGGGCAAGATCAGATCATGATGGATCTCGTCCGAGACCAGGATCAGATCATGGCGCTTTGCAAACGCGGCAATCCCCTCAAGCTCTGCTCGCGTCCAGACACGCCCGCCGGGATTATGGGGCGAGCAAAGCACCAGCATGCTCTCATGCCCCTTCATCTGCGCATCCCATGCGTCGAAATCGAGGGTATATTGCCCATCGACCACAGGCATTTCGCATTCCACCACCTCGCGCCCCGCCGCGCGGATCACGCGGGCAAAGGCGTGATAGACGGGCGTGAACAACACAACTCCATCGCCCGGCTTGGTGAAGGCATCGACGCACATGGCCGTGCCATTGACCAAGCCATGCGTGGTGAAAATCGCCGCCGGATCGACGCGCCAGCCGTGGCGGTGTTCCATCCACCAGCAAATCGCCTCCAGATAGGCGCGATCATCACCGAAATAGCCATAGACGCCGTGATCGGCCACCGCTTGCAGCGCGTCTTGCACGCAAGCCGGGGGGCGAAACTCCATATCGGCCACCCACATGGCGATCCCCTCATCAGGGCTAACGCCGTAGAGCGTCTCCATCATGTCCCATTTCACGCAATGCGTGCCGCGGCGGTCGATAATCTCGTCAAAGGACATGGGGAATGGCTCCGTCAGATTTGCACTAAGCCACGCTACCCCAGCAGGCGGCAGGTGCAAGCCCATGGTCGCGCTTATTGCGGCGCGCGCCCGCTTGACCTAAATGAACGCCCATGAAGCGCCCGATCCTGATCCATCCCGACCCGCGGCTGAAAAAGCTTGCCCCGCCCATCACCGACCTGTCGGATGATTTGCGCCTGCTTGCCGATGATATGTTAGAAACGATGTATGCCGCGCCGGGTATCGGGCTGGCCGCACCCCAGATCGGCGTCGACACACGGCTGATCGTGATGGATTGCGTCAAGGCCGAAGGGCCGCGCCGCGCCCCTTGGCCATGTTCAACCCCGAGATCATCGCCGAAAGCGACGACGCGCAGCATTTACGAGGAAGGCTGTCTGTCGATCCCCGATATCTATGCCGATGTCGAACGCCCGGCCGAGGTGACGGTGCGCTGGATCGATCCAAACGGCACCGAAAAGCAAGAAACCTTCGATGGTCTTTGGGCCACCTGCCTGCAGCATGAGATCGATCATCTGAACGGCATCATGTTTATCGATTACCTCACCCCCCTTCGCCGCCAGCTGATCACCCGCAAGATGGTCAAGCTCAAGAAGGACCGCGCGCGGGAAAAGGCGTGAGCGGCACAAAGCGCCCCTTCGTGATGTGGCCCGACAAGCGGCTTAGGACGCCGGCGGTGGATGTGGGCGAGATCACCGATGAAATCCGCGTGATCTGGAACGACATGATCGAAACGATGGAGGCGATGCCGGGCGTGGGCCTTGCCGCGCCGCAGATCGGCGTGATGCTGCGTCTGGCCGTGGTCGATGCCAGCGACACACGCGGCCAAGCTATCCGCATGGCCAACCCCGAGATCATCACCGCATCCGAGGCGATGAACGACCATGAAGAAGCCAGCCCTAACCTGCCCGGTGTCTGGGCATCGGTGACGCGGCCAGCCAATGTGACCGTGGACTTTACCGATCACCACGGGCTTCGGGTCCGTCAAGATTTCACCGGGCTTTGGGCCACCTCGGTGCAGCACCAGATCGACCATCTGGCGGGACGGATGTATTTTGACCGCCTCTCGCGGACCAAGCGCGAGATGCTGCTCAAACGGGCCAGAAAAGGGGCGCGGTGATGCGGATCGTTTTTATGGGCACGCCGGCGTTTTCGGTCACGGTGCTTGAGGCGCTGGTGCAAGCGGGCCATGAGATCGCTTGCGTCTATACCCAGCCACCCCGCCCGGCTGGCCGCGGTCAGGCCGAACGCCCCACACCCGTTCATACCCGCGCTGCGGCGATGAGGGTGCCGGTTCGGCATCCGAAAAGCCTCCGCACCCCCGAGGTGCAGGCGGAATTCGCAGCACTCGATGCCGATGTGGCCGTCGTCGTGGCCTATGGGCTGATCTTGCCGCAAGCGGTGCTCGATGCGCCGCGCCGGGGCTGTCTCAACATCCATGCAAGCCTTTTGCCGCGCTGGCGCGGGGCCGCGCCCATCCAGCGCGCGATTATGGCCGGTGACGCGGAAACCGGCGTCTGCATCATGCAAATGGAGGCCGGATTAGATACCGGCCCCGTGCTGCTCTGCCGCGCTATTCCCATCGGCGAGACGGAAACCGCCAGCGCGTTGCACGACCGGCTGGCGTGCTTGGGTGCCGAGGCGATTGTCACCGCGCTGGCCGATCTGGATAGGCTGACACCGCAGCCCCAACCCGCTGAAGGCGTCACCTATGCCGCCAAGATCGACAAATCCGAGGCACAGGTCGATTGGACACGCCCAGCCATCGAAATTGACCGCCAGATCCGTGGCCTCTCGCCCTTTCCCGGCGCTTGGACCATGATCGCGGGCAAGCGGGTCAAGCTGATCGGCTGCCAGTTGGCCAATGGCACAGGCGCGCCCGGAACGGTGCTAAAGGGTTTGACGATCGCCTGCGCCACAGGCGCGGTCGAAATCACCGCGCTTCAGCCCGAGGGCAAGCCAAGGATGTCGGCCGACGACTATTTACGGGCGCGCGTATCGCGCCGGGTTTTGTAATGGGGGTATGAGCCATGGTGTTGTTTTCGTTTTTCGGCTCTTTGATGATCGCGGGCGTGGTGGCGGTTGTGTTCGAGAAATGGGGCTGGAGCCATAATGGCATCTTACCTTCGGTGCTGATCACCTTTGGGGCGGTTCTGGTGCTGTTTTTTATCCGGTCGCTCTTTGGGCTGAGCTTTGGATCACCGGGGATCGATGCGATCATCGGATCGGCGGCAGCCTTGATCCTTATCCCTACAGAATACGCCTATCAGCGGCGACAAAAGAACAGACGTCGCTGAAAATTAGCTGATCTTGCGGCGCGAGACCGGGCCGACATTGGGCCGCTTTGCCGCTTCGGCATCGGGCATGGCTTCGATCACCACATAGGCCTGCGCCCAAGGGTGGTCATCGGTCAGGCTGACATGGATGATGGCGGTATAGCCATCTGGCGTCATCTGATCGAGCCGTTCCTTGGCCCAGCCCGTCACCTTCATGATCGGCTGGCCCGATGGCAGGTTCGACACCGCCATATCTTTCCACGCGATCCCCATCCGCAACCCGGTGCCTAGCGCCTTGGAGCACGCCTCCTTGGCGGCCCAGCGCTTTGCATAGACAGCGGCGGGTTCCTTCATCCGCTCGGCGCGGTTTTGTTCGGTCACGGTAAAGACACGCTCGCGAAAGCGGTCACCAAAGCGATCAAGCGCGCGCTGGATGCGTTCGATATTCGCCAAATCGGTGCCAATGCCGAGGATCATTGCAAAACCCCTCGGCCGGGCCGACGCGGCACGACAACAGACCGCCTGTCCATGGCGCAAGCCAAACAGGCGGCCGCCCGCGACAGGACAGCGAAAATCTGGTGCACGAAACCCTCCGGGTCTGACGGCGGTTTGAACAGTTTCTAGCTTCGCCCATTCGGCGCGATTGCGCAATGGCCGCACGTTTAGCGCCGTGCGGCATCCATATGGCTGCGCATCTCGGAAATCGCGGTAGAAAGGCCCACAAACACCGCCTCACCGATGAGGAAATGGCCGATATTCAGCTCGACCACCTCGGGGATGGCGGCGATGGGGGCGACATTGGCGTAGCTCAACCCATGGCCCATATGCACCTCAAGGCCCAGATCGGCGGCCTGTTTGGCACCTGCGATCAACCGGGCAAGTTCGGCGTCGCGGGCCGCAAAATCACCCTCGGCATCAAAATCGCAATAAGCACCTGTGTGCAGCTCGATCACAGGCGCGCCAATGCGCGCGGCGGCGTCGATCTGTGCGGGGTCGGCCGCGATGAACAGCGACACCCGGCACCCTGCGTCGCGCAAGGGCGCGATATAGTCACCCATCCAATTGGCGTTTCCCGCAACCTCTAGCCCGCCCTCGGTGGTGCGCTCTTCGCGGCGTTCGGGCACGATGCAGGCGGCATGGGGCCGATGGGTCAGCGCGATCTTTTGCATCTCAGGGGTCGCTGCCATCTCGAAATTCAGCGGGATGGTGATTGCATCCATAATCGCGCCGATATCGGCGTCGCGGATATGGCGGCGATCTTCGCGCAGATGCGCGGTGATGCCATCGGCACCGGCGGCCTGCGCCATCACGGCGGCGCGCACCGGATCGGGCATGGCCCCCCCCCGCGCGTTGCGCAATGTCGCGACATGATCGATATTCACACCAAGCCTGAGGCGCTGTGCCATTCCCGTCATCCTCTTGATGCCCAAAGGGCGATCTAGTGTTTTGCCGCCGCTGCGCCAGCTTGATCGCGGAGCTTTTGCATCTTCTTTTGCAACCGCGCCGTACGCCGCTTTTGATAAGCGCGGATCACCGGCACGCTGATGTAATAGCAAATCACGCCACAGATCACGCCGGGGATGATCGCGCCGATCATCCAAGGGAAAAACACATCGTCATAGAACCGATGCAAATCGCCCCAATGGGCGCGTTCATCGGTAAACATCGCCTTGAAATTATGCCATAAATCGCCAGCAGCAGCAGCGAATTTGGAAAAGATGGAATCATCCACCTCGCCGCGCATATCTGTACCAAGCATCCAGTGGCCGATTTGCAGCGAAATGATCGCGATCGGCACATAGGTCAGCGGATTGCCCAAGAATGTGGCGAGCAATGCCGCAAGGATTGAGCCGTGCATCATCCGCGCCAGCGCGGCGGCGACAAAGAAATGCAGGCCAAAGAATGGTGTAAAGATGGTGAAAGCCCCAGCAAACACGCCACGCGCAATCTGCTCGGGCGTGCCGGGCAGGCGATGCATGCGGTGGCGAACATATTGAAAGCCGCGCATCCAGCCGCCACGCGGCCAGAACGCTTCACCGACGATCCGCAGGATCGATCTTGGATCGCGGCGCTTGAATACCACGACGAGCCTGCCCTTCCGTTACGGCCCGCATCGCACCTCATGGTGCAACCGCGAACCCGTCTTCCTCTGGCCGATCAGGGGCGCCGGTCGAGGTTCCGGGACCGCTGCAGACTGGCCACATCGCTATCCAATTCAACTGCCATCATTACCGCATGCAGATGCTCTGCGTTGCGCACATCGACATCAATCAACAAGCGGAAATAATCCAGTTTCCGATCAATGAAGTTCAGGTCCGAGATATTGGCGTTCTGCTCACCAATCAATGTGCAGATGCGTCCAAGCACCCCTTTTTGGTTCGAAATCGTGACATCAATGGTCACGTTGTGAATTGGGGCATGACGCCCTTCTGTCCAGTGCAGATCGATCCAACGCTCGGGGCTATCGTCGAAATCAGCCAGCGCAGGGCAGTCGATGGCATGCACGATGGGACCGCGCCCCAGATAGGTGATGCCCACGATCCGCTCGCCCGGCACGGGTTGGCAGCATTGCGCGCGGCGCGTCTCGGCGCCTGCGGGAAGGCCGATGACCGCGCGGCGCACCTCGACCGCGTTGGTCTCGGTTTGCCCCGCGAGTTCGGGATAAATCCGCGCCACGACCGAACGCGCCGAAAGCTCGGCCGAGCCGATCCGCGCCAGCATCTCGGCCCCGCTTTTCAGCCCAATGGCGCGCGCCGCCGTCTCAAGCGCCTTGTCTGTCGCCTTCTTGCCCACCTGCTCAAAGGCCACCCGCGCCAATTCGCGGCCCAGCTTGATAAAGCGCTCGCGGTCTTCCTCGCGCAGCATGCGCCGGATCGCGGCCTTGGCGCGGCCCGTGACAACGATGTCGATCCAGCTGGCCTGCGGGGTCTGTCCCTCGGCGGTGATGATCTCGATGGATTGGCCGTTCTTAAGCCTTGTCCAAAGCGGCACGCGCAGCCCGTCAACCTTGGCCCCCACGCAAGAATGACCAATGCGGGTATGGATCGTATAGGCGAAATCGATCGGCGTGGCCCCTTTGGGCAATTGCACCACATCGCCCTTGGGCGTGAAGCAAAACACCTGATCGGAATACATCTCAAGCTTCACATGCTCGAGAAACTCATCGCCATCCTCAGCCGCCTCAAAGCGCTCGGTCAGCCCTTCAAGCCATTTGGCCGGATCGACCGCAAAAGGGTTCTCCGAGCGCACACCATCACGATAGGACCAATGCGCCGCGACGCCGGATTCGGCCACATCATGCATCTGGCGTGTGCGGATCTGCACCTCGACCCGTTTGCCGTCGCGCCCCGACACGGTGGTATGGATCGAGCGGTAGCCGTTGGATTTGGGCTGGCTGATGTAATCCTTGAACCGCCCCGGCACGGCGCGCCAACGCTGGTGGATCGCGCCCAAGACGCGGTAGCAATCATCCTCGGTCGCGGTCAGCACGCGAAAGCCGTAGATGTCGGACAGCCGCGAAAAGGCCAGATCCTTTTCTTGCATCTTGCGCCAGATCGAGAAGGGCTTTTTCGCACGGCCAAATACATCGGCCTTGACGCCGTGGCGCTCTAGCACGGCCTCGATATCGTCGGTGATGCGCGGGATCGCGTCGCCGGTTTCCTTTTGCAGCGTCAAGAAACGACGCATGATGGAATTGCGCGCCTCGCTGTTGAGCACCCGGAACGACAGATCCTCCAACTCTTCGCGCATCCATTGCATACCCATGCGGCCCGCAAGCGGTGCATAGATATCCATCGTTTCATGCGCCTTCTTGGCCTGCTTTTCGGGCTTCATGTGGCGGATCGTGCGCATATTATGCAGCCGGTCGGCCAGCTTGACCAAGATCACCCGCAGGTCTTTGGACATCGCCATCAACAGCTTGCGGAAATTCTCAGCCTGTTTTGCCTCGCGGCTGGACAGCTCGAGGTTGGTCAGCTTGGTGACCCCATCCACCAATTCGGCCACATCGGCACCGAACAGCTTGGCAATCTCAGTATAGGTGCCCTTTGTATCCTCGATCGTGTCATGCAACAGCGCGGTCGCAATGGTCGCATCATCAAGCCGCTGCTCGGTCAAAATAGCGGCGACAGCCACGGGATGGGTGAAATACGGCTCACCCGAATGGCGCGCTTGCCCTTCATGCATGCGCTGCGCATAGGCATAGGCGCCCCGGAGGAGCGCCTCATTCGTCTTGGGGTTGTAGTTTCGAACCAGTGAGATCAGGTCGTCGGCGTCTAGCATGCCCTATCCAACCTGTCTGCGCATGGCCCTTAGCGCTGGCCTTGCGCTTCCATGAGCGCGCGCAGCATTTGCTCTTCGCTCATATCGTCATGTGACGGGCGGTCTGCGTCGACACCTTGCAGCAGCGCCATGGCGTCATCTTCAGGCTCATCAACCTCGATCTGGGTTTGCAGGCTTTCGATCAGACGCTCGCGCAGATCATCGGCACCTTGTGTTTCATCCGCGATCTCGCGCAGTGCCACGACCGGGTTCTTGTCATTGTCACGATCAACGGTCAGCATCGACCCTGCGGTGATCTCGCGCGCGCGGTGGGCTGCAAGCATGACAAGCTCGAACCGGTTCGGAACCTTATCGACGCAATCTTCTACGGTGACGCGGGCCATAAGCGAGGCTCCTCCAGATTCTGCACAGGGGCATCAGAAAGGCACGATCTAAGCCCGGGCGGCGCAAATGACAAGCCCGAACCGCGCAAGCGGCTTGTTCAGGCGTTGCTGTCCAACGCGACCACACTGGCACGCTCGGCTGCGGGGCGGGCGGCCAACATCTGCGCCACGCTCAACCCTGTCAGCGGATGGCACCAATCGGGCGCAACATCAGCCAAAGGCACAAGGACAAAGCTACGTTCGGCCATACGCGGATGGGGCAAGATCAATTGATCGAGCGTTTGATGGGCGGCATGTTCCACCGACAGATCGGCCCAGCCTTGCTGGGTTTGGGCATCGGGCCAAACCTCGTTTCCCAGCGCGATCAGATCGATATCCATCACCCGCGCCTCCCACCGCGTGCGGCGGGTGCGGCCCAGCGCGGCCTCGATCTCGTGCAAGATCGCCAACAACGCGGCGGCGCTGCCATGCCACGCGACGGCCGCCGCTGCATTGACGAAATCAGGCCCCGACCCCTCTGGAAAAGCCGGTGTGCGGTAAAGCCGGCTCATCTCAAGCGGCGCGGCCAAACGCGCGCCAAGCATGCTGGCCGCGGTTTGCAAGATCTCTTGCGGAAGCTGGCCAGAATGCGCAAGATTGCCTCCGAAAGCCAACAATGCCCGCGCTGCGGTGCGTTTTTCAACGGATCCAATCAAAAGCCAATTACTCCCAAGCATTCATCTGAGGGTTGCACGCGCCACACGCGTGACAGAACCCAAAGCCCGATTTTCAAAATACATTCATCAAGGAAGAGTGATTATGTTTTACCGTGACGAGCGTCTCGCATTATTCATCGATGGCGCCAACCTTTATGCCGCCGCCAAGGCACTTGGCTTTGACATGGACTACAAGCGCCTGCGCAGCGAGTTCATGCAACGCGGCAAGCTGTTGCGCGCATTTTATTACACGGCCTTGTTGGAAAACGACGATTTTTCGCCAATCCGGCCGCTTGTCGATTGGCTGAACTACAATGGGTTCACCATTGTGACCAAACCCGCCAAGGAATTCACCGACAGCCAAGGCCGACGCAAGATCAAGGGCAATATGGATATCGAACTGGCCGTCGACGCAATGGAGACGGCCGAACATGTCGATCATATCGTGCTGTTCTCGGGCGATGGCGATTTCCGCTCCTTGGTCGAGGCGTTGCAGCGCAAAGGGTGCCGGGTGTCGGTCGTGTCCACGATTCGCTCGCACCCGCCGATGATCTCGGATGACTTGCGCCGTCAGGCCGATAATTTCATCGAACTCGATGAACTGCGCGATGTCATCGGCCGCCCCCCGCGTGAACCGCGCGAGGACCGCAATCGCAGCGGCGATGACGAGCAAGATTAATCACCCGACGCGGCGAAAAACCGAAATCTGAAAAGCCTGTGTGTTTGCACTTGGCGTGTGGTGGGCGTGCATCTGCGACGCGACAAGGGCAAATGCGCCCGGCGCCTGCGCGTCCAGCATGGCCGCCAATGTCGCGGGGTCATAGCGCTGAACCGGAAGGCCGGAACAGCGCTCCGGCCCGTCAAGGGCAAAGCTCATGATCACCGCGTGGCCACCGATCTGCAAGGCGGCGGCCATCACCGCCACATAAGCGGCGCGTTGATCGGGATCGGTCAGAAAATGAAACGCCGCACGATCATGCCATAGGGCGTAAAGCCCCGGATCAGGGGTCCAGCGCGTTACATCGGCCACGATCCAATCAACCGATTGCGCTTTGTCGCCGAGCCGCGCACGGCTGACATCCAATCCCGCTTGCGACAGGTCCAGACAGTGAAGCCGCTGATAGCCCCGCGTGATCAGCAGATCGACCAAGCGCGACGCACCCGCACCGATGTCGATCACATGCGCATCGGGCTTTGCATATGCGCTGATCAAGCTTGCCGAGATTTCTGGCATCTCCTCGAACCAAGTCAGCTCAGCCTCGTCTCGGTTGCCATAAACTTGATCCCAATGCGCCTTGGCGGTCGTATCCATCGCTCACTCCATCGCAGCGCGGGCGTTGATATCGTTGTGAATGGCGATCACCTCGGCAGGCCAGGTTGATTTGATAAAGCTCAGCACCGCGATGATCTCTGCCTCGGTCAGAATATCAGCATACCCCATCATGTCGCTTTCATAGCCGCGCCCAACGATCGCCGCCGTGCCGCGGGTGACGATATCGATCAAAAGCTTGTCGGGATGATGCCAAGTATGCCCGCTTTGGTCATGGGGCGGGGCGGGAAGCCGACCATTCTCCATCCGGATTTGCCAATCTTGCTGCCCCTCCAGCGCGCCACCATGGCGCGCGGCACAGGTATCGGCATAAATCGCGGCCCCCGCTACAACCACATCACGATCTTGCCAAAGCAGGATTTGACCCGTCGGAATCGTCGCGCGCGCCAGAGAAGGTGGAAAGACCGCCGCACCCAGCGCGATGGTCATGCAAAGCCCCGTCACAATTCCAAGCACGCGCATCGACAACCTCCCAACAGATCCGAGCTTGGTGACATTTGCATGCTTCCCCCTACAGGAAGGCAAGCCCAAAGGCTGGACGCAAGCACAGGAAACACTTACCTCTGGTTGCATAACGACACATGCCCATGCCGCCCGAGGCCCAAAATGACCAAGCCGCCGCTTACCATCCATCTTGCCGCACCGCGCGGGTTCTGTGCGGGCGTGGACCGCGCGATCAAGATCGTCGAGATGGCGCTCGCGAAATGGGGCGCGCCGGTTTTCGTGCGCCACGAGATCGTCCATAACAAGTTTGTCGTCGACGATCTGCGGGCCAAAGGTGCGGTCTTTGTCGAAGAGCTGGATGACTGCCCCCTTGACCGCCCGGTGATCTTCTCGGCCCATGGCGTGCCGAAATCCGTGCCTGCGGCAGCGCAAGCGCGCCAGATGCTTTTCGTCGATGCCACCTGTCCGCTGGTCAGCAAAGTCCATATCGAGGCCGCGCGCCATCACGAGAACGGGCTGCAAATGGTCATGATCGGCCATGCGGGTCATCCTGAAACCATCGGCACCATGGGTCAGTTACCCGAGGGCGAGGTGTTGCTGGTCGAAACGGTGGAAGATGTTGCACAGGTCGCTGTGCGCGATCCGGCAATGCTGGCCTTTGTGACCCAAACCACGCTCTCGGTCGATGACACAGCCGATATCGTCGCGGCATTGAAAGCGCGCTTTCCCGCCATCGTCGGCCCACACAAGGAAGATATCTGTTACGCCACCACCAACCGCCAAGAAGCGGTCAAGGCCATGGCGCCCTTGTGCGATGCGATGCTGGTGGTGGGCGCGCCCAATTCCTCGAACTCCAAACGGCTGGTCGAGGTTGGGGCGCGCGCAGGCTGCGGTTACGCCCAGCTTGTGCAGCGCGCCGCCGATATCGATTGGCGCGCGCTTGAAGGCATCGGAAGCTTGGGTATCACGGCGGGGGCCAGCGCACCGGAGGTCTTGGTCAACGAAGTCATCGACGCCTTCCGCGACCGCTATGATGTGACGATAAAGCCCGTGATCACCGCCGAAGAGAATGTCGAGTTCAAAGTGCCAAGGCTCTTGCGCGAAGCCGTGTGAGCGAGAGCACGATTTTTCGTACGAAAAATCGCAGATTGCGGATTTTCGTACGAAAATCCGGCACATCCCTTGCCCAGACATCCATGGCGATGCACAAACCGATCATGAACCGCATCCCCGCCCCTGCCCTGATCCTTGGCCTTGCTGGCCTTTTGCCTTTCATCTACGGGGCGCTCTCGGTGCTATGGCCCGCGCTTGGCGGGTTGGGCCAAATCTGGAGCGTCAATCACAGCGGGCGCGCGCTGCTGCAAATCTACGGCATCGTCATTTTGTGTTTCATGGCGGGCGTGATCTGGGGCTTTGCCGCCAAGGCCGAGGCGCAGCAGGCAACACTATTTTATGCGCTCTCCGTTATCCCCGCGATTTTCGTGTTCCTCACCGCCTTTGCCGAACCACGCGCAAGCTTGGTCATGCTGATCGCGGGCTTCGTCGCGCTTTTGGCCATCGACCTTAGCGCGGCGCGCCTTGGGCTTGCACCGGGCTGGTGGATGCGGCTGCGCCTGATGCTCAGCACAGTGGTCGTCATCTGCCTTGGCATCGGCGTGCTGGTATGAGGTCCGCTGATGCCTGAGCTTTTCGCCTATACCGATGGGGCCTGTTCCGGCAATCCCGGCCCGGGTGGCTGGGGTGCGCTGTTGCAGGCCAAGGATGGCCAGACCGTCGTCAAGGAACGCGCGCTCAGCGGCGGTGAGGCTGACACGACCAACAATCGGATGGAGCTTTTGGCCGCGATCGCCGCCCTCGAAGCGCTGGAGCGGCCCTCGACCATCACCATCGTGACCGACAGCGCCTATGTGAAGAACGGCGTCACAGGCTGGATTCACGGCTGGAAGCGCAATGGCTGGAAAACCTCGACCAACAAGCCGGTGAAAAACATCGAACTTTGGCAGCGTTTGGATACCGCGCAGTCGCGCCACCGCGTCACTTGGGAATGGGTCAAAGGCCATGCCGGCCACCCCGAGAATGAACGCGCCGATGAATTGGCGCGCGCGGGCATGAAACCCTTCAAATGAGCGTGCTGACAGCCCTCGATTACGCGGCAGTGCTGGTCTTTGCCCTGACCGGTGCCTTGGCCGCATCGCGTGCGCAGCTTGACCTGATCGGTTTTGCCTTCTTGGCCAGCCTGACGGCGCTGGGCGGCGGCACGGTGCGTGACCTGTTGCTGGATCGCAATCCGGTGTTCTGGATCGCTGACCCCACGCCGCTTGCCATCGCCTGCGCCGCCGCCGTTTTGGTGTTTTTCACGGCGCATCTTTTGGAAAGCCGCCAAATGGTGCTGACATGGCTCGACGCGCTGGCCCTGCCCATCGCGGTTGCGGCCGGCGTGCGCGCTGCGACCGAGACCGGGCAAAGCGTGCCGATCATCTTGATCATGGGCATCACAACGGGGTGCTTTGGGGGGCTTTTGCGCGACATCGTCGCCAATGAAGTGCCGCTGCTTATTCGCACGGGCAAGCTTTACGTCACCGCCGCCTTGGCCGGGAGTGGCGCGGCAGTCATCGCCGATGCGCTTTGGCCCTCCGAGGTGCTGTCGCTGGTGGCCTGTGTGGCGATCTGCTTTGCGTTGCGTGCGGGATCACTGCTCTTTGGGTGGCAGCTTCCCGTCTATAAGCCGCGCCCGCCACGCGGATGATCCGCCAGATTTCTTGACACAGCCGCAGGGCTGGCCCAAGACCGCGCACAAAGGCAACGCGAAAAGGCAGGGCATCATGGCAGCAGCGGCCAAACAAGACGGCATCTTGGAAACGGTCAAGACAATCGTCTATGCGCTGTTGATCGCGGGTGTGTTTCGCACGCTGTTCTTTCAGCCCTTCTGGATTCCCTCGGGCTCGATGAAAGACACGCTGCTGATTGGTGATTTTCTCTTCGTCAACAAGATGGCTTATGGCTATTCGCGCCATTCCTGCCCGTTTTCGATCTGCCCCTTCGAGGGGCGGCTTTTTGCGCGCGAACCTGCGCGCGGCGATGTGGTGGTGTTTCGCCACCCCACCGAAGGCACGGATTTCATCAAGCGGGTGATCGGCCTACCCGGTGATCGGGTCCAGATGATCCGGGGCGTGCTGCATCTCAACGGCACCGCCGCCGGCATGGTTTCCGTCGCGCCATTTCTCGAGACTTTTGCGCCGCAGGGGCCGCAGGGTCTTCCGCCGCGCTGCGCCAATGCGCCGGTCGGTGCGGGCGGGGTTTGTGAAAAACCGCGCTTCATCGAAACGCTGCCCGACGGGGTCAGCCATGCGATCTTGAACATCACCGATGGCAGCCGGGGCGACGACACGCCGGAATTCATCGTGCCCGAGGGTCATTATTTCATGATGGGTGACAACCGCGACAATTCGGTCGATTCGCGCTTTCCGCAATCGATTGGCGGTGTGGGCTTCGTGCCGTTTGAGAATATCTTGGGCCGTGCAGACCGCGTCATGTTCTCATCGGCAGGCCAGCGCATGGTCTATTTCTGGACATGGCGGTCTGACCGTTTCTTCGAGGCAATCGAGTGAAGCTGGCACGCGAGCTTGAGGCGTTTTGCGACCGGCTAGGCCATCGCTTTGCCCAGCCCGAGTTGATCACCCGCGCGCTCACGCATGCCTCGCTGTCCTCATCGACACGGCCGGATAATCAGCGGCTCGAATTCTTGGGTGATCGTATCCTTGGCCTTGTGATGGCCGAGGCGGTGCTGGCCCAAGACAATGATGCCAGCGAAGGCCAGCTTGCCCCGCGCTTCAATGCTCTAGTGCGCAAGGAAACCTGCGCCGAGGTCGCGCGCGAGCTTGATCTGGGTGCGGTGCTGCGGCTTGGCAAATCCGAGATGTCGACAGGCGGGCGGCGCAAAACCGCGCTCTTGGGCGACGCGATGGAGGCGGTGATCGCCGCCGTCTATCTCGATGGCGGTTTTGAAGCGGCGCGCGCGGTGGTGTTGCGGCTTTGGGGTGCGCGCGTGGCGGGCGTGGCCGATGATGCGCGCGATGCCAAGACCGCGCTGCAAGAATGGGCGCAAGCGCGTGGCATGCCCCCACCCGCCTATCGTGAAGTATCCCGCGAAGGGCCGGATCATGCACCGGTCTTTCGGGTCGAAGCGCGGCTCGCCGATGGTCAGGCAATCGAGGCCGAGGGGCGGGTCAAACGACAGGCCGAACAAGCCGCGGCAAAAGCCCTGCTCGATCGGCTCGGCGCACACTAAGCGCCCGCGGATGTGACGCGCAAAGATGATGGCGGATGGCGCTAAAGGCCAACCGCCTCATCAAGACCCAACAGCAGGTTGAGGTTCTGCACCGCAGCCCCTGATGCGCCCTTGCCCAGATTGTCCAGAACCGCGATCAGCACCGTGGCCCCGCTGTCGGCGTCACCATCAACGGTCAATTCCATCTTGTTGGTGTCATTCACGCGCTGCGGATCGATCCGGTCGCCCATGGTCTCACGCGCGCACACCTGCACGAAATGCTGGCCTGCGTAATGCGCGCGCAGCGCGTCCAGCGCGGCCTCTGGCCCGCCGGGGGCGAGGTGCAGCGGCACTTGCACGATCATGCCTTGGGCGAACTGGCCCACCTGCGGCACGAAGATCGGTTTGCGCGCAAGCCCTGCGCGCGCCACGATCTCGGGCAGGTGCTTATGCTTTTGCGCGGTGCCATAGACGAAACCACCCGTGACCGCGCCGGTCTCGAACTCGGCGATCATCGCTTTGCCACCGCCAGAATAGCCCGAGATCGCGTTGATCGTGATCGGATGATCAGCCGCGATCAGCCCGGCATCGATCATCGGCCTGAGAAGCGCGATGGCACCCGTGGAATAGCAGCCCGGGTTCGAGACATATTTCGCGGCCGCAATCCGGGCGCGCGCGCCTGCGTTAAGCTCGGCAAAGCCAAACTCCCAATCGGGATCGGTGCGATGCGCGGTCGAGGCGTCGATGACCCGGCAGGGCAAGGCACGTAGATCGGGCGCGATGTCATGGACTGCCGCATCGGGCAGGCACAAGATCGCGACATCGGCTTTGGCAAAGGCCGCAAGCCGGGCCTCGCGCGATTTGCGGTCGGCCTCGGAAAGCGAGATCAGGCTGATATCATCACGGCGTGCCAGACGCGCGCGGATCTGCAACCCGGTCGTGCCAACTTCGCCATCGATGAAAACCTTCGCCGTCATGATCATCCCCTTCTACGCCGCATGATCGCTTCTGTGTCGCGCGCATACAGCCAAAGGCCCGTTTCGCGCAACTGTGGACTGTGGCAAATCCGCTCGTGATGGGCTAGGACCACAGACCAGAGATCCCAAGGACATATCCCATGACCACCCGTGCCGGTTTCGTTGCCCTGATCGGAGAGCCCAATGCGGGCAAATCCACGCTGCTCAACCGGATGGTGGGGGCCAAGGTCTCGATCGTGACCCACAAGGTGCAGACGACGCGCGCGCGTATCCGCGGTGTCGCCATCGAGGGCGAGGCGCAGATCGTGTTCGTCGATACGCCCGGCCTGTTTCAACCCCGCCGCAGGCTGGACCGCGCCATGGTCGCCGCTGCGTGGGGTGGTGCGGCTGATGCTGATATCATTGTGCTGTTGATCGAGGCGCATCGCGGCATGACCGAAGGGGTCAAGGCCATTCTGGCCGCCATGCAAGACAAGGCCCGTGGGCGGCGCGTCGCCTTGGCGGTCAACAAGATCGACCGGGTCGAGGCACCCACGCTGCTCAAGCTGACCGAAGAGATGAACGAAGCCTTTCCCTTCGAGCGCACCTATATGATCTCGGCGGAAAAGGGCTATGGCGTCGCTGATCTGCGCGCTTGGCTGGGGCAATCCCTACCCGAAGGTCCATGGCTTTACCCCGAGGATCAGATCGCCGATCTGCCGATGCGGATGATCGCAGCCGAGATGACGCGCGAAAAACTGACCCTGCGCCTGCACGAAGAACTGCCCTATCAGCTCACCGTCGAGACCGAGAATTGGGAAGAGCGCCAAGATGGCTCGGCGCGGATCGACCAGATCGTCTATGTCAGCCGCGATGGCCATAAGGGCATCTTGCTGGGCAAGGGTGGTGAGACGATCAAATCCGTCTCCAAGGCCGCGCGCGAAGAATTAGAAGCTTTCATGGGCCGCCGCGTGCATCTGTTCTTGCAGGTCAAGGTGCGGCCAAACTGGCTGGACGAGGCCGAGCGCTATTCCGAGATGGGGCTTAATTTCCGCGACGGGAATTGATGGCAGTGGCCCGGCTGACGGCAGAGTTTTGGGTCGCGGCATATCTGGCGCGGCTCAGGCAGGCCGATATCCCCGCCTATGTCATCGCGCGCGGCGATGCGACGGCGGGTGCGGTGTTGGTCAAATGCAGCACGCTTGATGGTCTGGCCGTGGCGTTTCAACGCCGCAGCGACCCGATGAGCGGCGAAAGCCGCTGGATGGAACTGGCCCAAGGCCCCGAGGCCGAGGTGGATCGCGCGATTGCCCGCCAACGCGGTTTTGACCCCGACCTTTGGGTGATCGAGCTTGAGGATCGCGCGGGGCGGCATCTGCTCGGCGAAGATGGCTTGGCCTGAAGCACCTACCGGTCAGCAAAACGCCCGATCATGATCATCACAACACCGCCCAGCAAGAACAGCACCAAAAGCCCTGTTAAATGGGTTGCCACCACGATGGGCGGTTCACGCGCCAGATCGATGAAGGGATAGGGATAGACCCCATCCACGGCACCTCGCGCCAGCGCATAGGCGCCGTAGACCGACGGCCAAAGCAGGAAAATCGGCAAATCGCCATAATCGAGCCGTTGCTTGGGCGCATGGAACACCCACCACAGCGCGATGGCGACAGGCGTCAGGCTGTGCAGCCCATGATCGGCCCACCATCCAAGCCCGGTGAAGCTGACAAGATGGGCCAGCGCCAGATGATAGATCAGCCCTGACATCATGACCGACAAGCTCAATGCCGCCAACCAAGGGGCGGCAAGCTCTGCACGCACCGGGCGCGCGATCAGCGCAAAGGTGAGCACCACCAAAAGATTGGTCAAAATCGTGAAATAGCGTGCCATATCCCATGCGGTCACGACCATCGGCACATCCGCGCGGCCATGCAGATGGATAAATTGCGCACAAAGCGAGGCCAGCGCCAGAAAGGCGATCGCCAATGCCATGCGACGGGCCGAACGGGGCAACACCAGATACATGGGCGAAAACCTGCCATGTGCCTGCGCGATGGACAAGCCGGGGCCGCAAGGCTTAACTCCGCCCCATGGAATGGCGCGCCGAGGGGATCGTTTTGGGCATACGTCGGCATGGCGAACATGCCGCGATCGTCGATCTTTTCACCGCCGAACATGGCCGCCACTTGGGCGTGGTGCGCGGGGGTGCCTCGCGCAAAATGGCGCCCTTGTTGCAACCCGGCGCACAGCTTGACGCGACATGGCGGGCGCGGCTCGACCAACACATGGGCAGCTATACCATCGACTTGGTCAAGGGGCGCGCGGCGGCGGCGATGGAGGATCGGCTGATGCTGGCCGGGCTCAGCGCGGTTTGCGCGCTTTTGTCCTTTGCGCTGCCTGAACGCCAAGCCTACCCCGCGCTTTATGCGCGCAGCGCGGCCCTGCTTGACGGGCTGGGCGCGGATCGCTGGGTCGAGGCCTATCTTGGCTGGGAACAAGCGCTGTTAGAGGAAACGGGCTTTGGCCTCGATCTTTCATCCTGTGCCGTCACGGGGGTGACGCAAGGTCTGGCCTATGTCTCGCCGCGCTCGGGGCGCGCGGTCTCGGTCGCGGGGGCGGGGACGTGGGCGGATCGGCTGTTGCCGCTGCCCGGTGTCATGCGCAGCGTACCCGGTGATGACCCGCGCGAGGTGGTGTTGGGCCTACAGACCACGGGGCATTTCCTGTCCACGCATCTGGCCCATGCGCTGGGCAACAAACCCCTGCCCGCCGCGCGCACGCGCCTGATCGATCTGATCGCGGCGCGCGTAGCTTAGCCCGAAAGCGGATAGGCGGCCAAAGGCGCATGGATCGCGCCGCGCGGCCCAAGGTTGGAGCGGTAAAGCGTCGCCGCACGCGCAGTAAACCCCGGCAGATCGGACCGCGCGCCCAAGCTTGCGGCCAGCCGGTCGCGGCCCGCACCATCAGGGCGACGGTTTGCGCGCATCAAGGTGACATGGGGCCGAAAGCGGCGGCGCGGCAGATCAAGCCCCGCCTGTCGGCAAAGGCTGGCGATCCGGTCATGAAGCGCCTGCAACGCTTGGCTACGCGCGACATCGGCAAAGATCAGCCCGTGCTGGCTTTCGGTAAAGCTGTCGATGCCAGTAAAGCGGATCTCGACGGGCGGCATGCGCAGGGCGCTGAGCATTTCGTGCAGCGCCTCAAGCCCGTCCTCGGGCGCGTCCTCGAAAAAGGCGAGCGTCAGGTGCAGATTGTCCTCGGGCACGGGGCGGCCAAAGGGGATACCCGATTGCAACCGGACCAGCGCAGCGGCGGTATCATCGGGAATGTCGAGGGCGAGAAAGGCGCGCATGGGGCAACCTAGCGCGCCTTTTGCCCTCGGCTCAACCCAACAGCCGCCGTGCGATCACCTGTGCCTGAATCTCGGCGGCGCCTTCAAAGATATTGAGGATGCGCGCGTCGCACAGGATGCGGCTGATCTTGTATTCCAGCGCGAAACCGTTGCCGCCATGGATTTGCAGCGCGTTGTCGGCGCAGGCCCATGCCACGCGCGCACCCAACAGCTTGGCCATCCCCGCCTCGAGGTCGCAGCGCCGATCATGGTCTTTCTGCCATGCGCTGAAATAGGTCAATTGCCGCGCGATCATGATCTCGACCGCCATCATGGCCAGCTTGCTGGCCACGCGCGGAAAGTCGATCAGGGATTTGCCGAATTGCTTGCGGTCTTCGGCATATTGCATCCCCTCATCCAGCGCGCTCTGCGCCACACCGATGGCACGCGCCGCCGTCTGAATGCGGGCGCTTTCGAAGGTCTGCATCAGCTGCTTGAAGCCTTGGCCCTCTTCACTGCCCAAAAGGTTCTCACCCTTCACGGCAAAATCGTCGAAATTGACCGTGTATTCCTTCATGCCGCGATAGCCCAACACTTCGATCTCGCCGCCCGAAATGCCCTCATCGGGAAAGGGGTTCGCGTCATCGCCCGGCGTTTTCTCGGCCAAAAACATCGACAGGCCCCGGTAATCGGTGGTGTCGGGGATTGTGCGGGCCAGAACCGTCATCACATGGGTGCGCGAGGCATGCGTGATCCAAGTCTTATTGCCCTTGATGATCCAATCGCCGTTCGCGTCCTTGACCGCGCGGGTGCGCAAGGCCCCAAGGTCAGAGCCGGTGTTGGGTTCGGTGAAAACAGCCGTGGGCAAGATCTCACCCGAGGCAAGGCCGGGCAGCCATTTTTCCTTTTGCGCCTGCGTGCCGCCCGCAAGGATCAGTTCGGCGGCAATTTCCGAACGTGTGCCAAGGCTGCCCACCCCGATATAGCCACGGCTGAGTTCTTCCGAGACAACGCACATCGACGCCTTGGACAGGCCAAAACCGCCATATTCCTCGGGGATGGTCAGGCCGAACACACCCATCTCGGCCAATTCGTCGATCACCGCCATCGGGATCAACTCATCTTTCAGATGCCATTCATGGGCGTGTGGCACGACCCGGTCGACCGCGTAGCGGCGGAACTGTTCGCGGATCATCTCGAGTTCGTCATCCAGCCCGGCATTGCCCACGGTGATCTCGGCGCGGCGTTCCTGCATCAGGGCGACAAGGCGCAGCCGCGCGGCTTGGGTATTGCCCGATTGGGTCAGGATCATCACAGCGGGCGTGGACAACAGGCCGCGCATATCCTCGGGCGACAGGCCCATATCCTGCGGGCGCAAGATCTCGGCCTGGTTCATCTGGATACCGCCCGAAAGCTGGGACAGATATTCGCCAAAGGCGATCTGGTGGATCAGTTGCTCCACCTCGCCGAACTTGCCCTGTTCGCTCAAGCGCGCGGCCCAAGCCTGCATCTGGCGCAGCGATTCGACGTAAGTGGCCAGCCACGCCAAACCATGGGCGGCGGTCTGGTTCTCTTCGATCGCCGGGGCAGAGATGCGGCCATCGACCGTGACCAAGGCCGCCACGCGCAGGCGCGCGATGTCCAACACCCCCTCAACCGGCGAAAGGGCGGCAGCGCCCAGCGCCAAGAGATCGTCAAGGATGACTTGGGTCTCGGCGAACGGCTGTGCATCACGGGGCATTGTCGGTCTCCTCAGTCGCGGCTTGGGCTTTCTGGTGGCTTAAAGTGTTTGCAGGTGCAGCGCAACAAAAATACCAAATTTTCCACATGAACGCAGGAAAATGTCGCATGTCTTTTTGCGGTGCAGCGCGCCCGACTGCGCGCTAGAACTGCGCCGGAAGGGGATTACCATGCTGCAAGAGAGTTTTGATCTTATGCCCCTTTGGGCCTTTGTCGCGGCCTGCGGGGTCACGATGGTCGCGGGCTTTGTCAAAGGTGCCGTTGGCTTTGCCATGCCGCTGGTGATGATCTCTGGCCTGTCGCTGTTTCTTGATCCCTTGGTCGCGGTGGCGGGGATCGTCTTTCCCATCGTGATGTCGAATCTGTTGCAGGTCTTGCGTTTTCCCTTGCCTGAGGCCGTCGCGGTCTTGCGCGAGTTCTGGCGCTATATCTTGATCGTCTGCGTGATGATCATGGTGGTCGCGCAATTCGTGACCGCGATCCCGACGCAGACATTCTACCTCGTCTTGGGCGTACCGGTGGTGATCTTGTCGCTGATCCAGCTCAGCGGTGTGCGCTTTCACATCGCGCCGCGATGGCGTCACCCCTCCGAATGGGGGGTGGGCTTTTTGTCGGGGGCAATCGGTGGGCTGACCGGCACATGGGGGCCACCCACGGTGCTATACCTCATCGCGCTGAACATGCCCAAGGCCAAACAAATGCTGGTGCAAGGCGTGGTCTATGGCTTGGGTTCCGTCAGCCTATTGGTCGGGCATTTGCAATCGGGGGTGCTCAACGCGGTCACGATGCCGTGGTCAGCGGCGCTCTTGATCCCGGCATTTTTGGGCATGCAGGTGGGGTTTTGGATGTCGGATCGGCTGAACCCCGAGATGTTCCGCCGCGTCACGCTGGTCGTGCTGATCGTGGCGGGGGCCAATCTGGTGCGGCGCGGCCTGCTTGGCTAAGCCACGGCCGGACCACCCGCAAGCGGGTGATCCGGCGCGCATCGCTTAGGAAATCGCCGCCGCTTTCACATCATCATCGATGTAGGGGACATATTGCGCGAAGTTATCGGCAAACATCCCCACCAGCTTTTGCGCCTGACGATCATAACCCGCCGCATCTGCCCATGTGCCGCGCGGATCAAGCAGCCCCGCATCCACGCCATCGCATGCCATCGGCACATCGAAGCCGAAATTGGGATCGCGGCGGAACTCGCCCTTGGCCAGCGAGCCGTTCAAGGCGGCGGTCAAGAGCGCGCGTGTGGCGCGGATCGGCATGCGGTTGCCCGTGCCATAGGCCCCACCCGTCCAGCCGGTGTTGACCAGCCAGCAGGTCGCGCCATGCTGGTTGATCTTGTTTTGCAAGAGCTTGCCATAAACCTCGGGGCGGCGCGGCATGAAGGGTGCGCCGAAACAGGTCGAAAATGTCGGCTCGGGCTCGGTCACGCCGCGCTCGGTTCCCGCCACCTTGGAGGTGAAGCCAGACAAGAAGTGATACATGGCCTGCGCCGGTGTCAGCCGCGCGATGGGCGGCAACACGCCAAAGGCATCGCAGGTCAGCATGACGATATTCTTGGGATGGCCCGCAAGCCCCGTGGCCGAGGCATTCTCGATCTGCTCCAGCGGATAGGCGCAGCGGGTGTTTGCCGTCAGGCTGGCATCGTCGAAATCCAGCACCAGCGTCTCGGGGTCATAGACCATATTCTCGATCACGGTGCCAAAGGTGCTGGTCGTGGCGAAAATCTGCGGCTCTGCCTCTTGGCGCAGGTTGATCGTCTTGGCGTAGCAGCCACCCTCAAAGTTGAAGATGCCCCGATCAGCCCAGCCATGTTCATCATCGCCGATCAGTGTGCGGCCCGGATCGGCCGAAAGCGTGGTCTTGCCGGTGCCCGAAAGACCAAAGAACACCGCCGCATCATCGGGGTTGCCGGTGGCATGGTTGGCCGAGCAATGCATCGGCATCACACCCTTGCCGGGCAAGATGTAGTTCAAAAGCGTAAAGACCGATTTCTTGTTCTCGCCCGCATATTCGGTGTTGGCGATGAGAATCAGTTTCTTGTCGAAGTTCAGCGCAATCACCGTATCGCTGCGGCAGCCATGGCGCGCGGGATCGGCCTTGAAGCTGGGGCAGTTGATGATCGTGTACTCGGGAACGAATGTCGCTAGCTCTGCGGCGGCGGGGCGGCGCAGAAGGTGGCGGATGAACAGATTGTGCCACGCCAGTTCCGACACCACGCGCACATCAAGGCGATGCGCCGGATCGGCCCCACCATAGAGATCTTGTACAAAATAATCGCGCCCCTGCATATGCGCCAGCATGTCGGCATGCAGCACATCAAAGGCATCAGGCGTCATCGGCTTGTTATTGTCCCACCAAATGTGGTCCTCGACCGCCGGGCTGCGCACCACGAATTTATCCTTGGGCGAACGGCCCGTGAAGGTGCCGGTCGACACCAAGAGCGTGCCGCCCAAACCAAGCCGCCCTTCGCCGCGCGCGATGGCCGCTTCGATCAGCGCCGGTTCCAGAAGGTTGTAATGCACCGTGCCGAGGCCCGTCATCCCTTGGGCGGCCAAAGTCTGTGACGGGTTAACGCGAGGGGTGGTCATCTGATGTTGCTCCTGGATCGGTCGTGGCAACCTATGGGTCAGGGCCTGTGCCATGCGGCCCTATAACATGACGGTTTTATGGCTGAACAGGTCGCTGTCACCCAGTTAGCGCAACCAGTCCGACATTTTCTTTCGGACCCCTGCGTGCAGTAAGGAAAGATGCAAGGCAAATGCTGTGGCAGTTTCATCACTGATTAACGCTCGAAAGATTAATTCGCACATGGCGCTTCGCCCGATTCGGCGATTAACGATTGATTCCCACGGCCCAAATCGAGAGAATGTGGAAAAAACAAGGCAGTTGAGCAGTAACAAGGATCACGAGTATGCCGAGGATCGCACTTGTCGATGACGACAGGAATATTCTGACGTCTGTATCGATGACACTCGAGGCTGAGGGCTTCGACGTCGAAACCTACAATGACGGTCAGTCCGCGCTGGACGCCTTTAACCGCCGCCTCCCCGATCTGGGTGTTTTCGACATCAAGATGCCCCGCATGGACGGGATGGACCTGTTGCAAAGGCTGCGACAGAAAAGCCGGATGCCGGTCATTTTCCTGACCTCCAAGGATGATGAGATCGACGAGCTGATGGGACTGCGCATGGGCGCTGACGATTACGTCAAAAAGCCCTTTTCTCAGCGGCTCTTGGTCGAGCGTATCCGCTCTATCCTGCGTCGGCAGGACGCGATTGCATCTGATGCCGCAGGCGTGCCCGAGGAAAGCACCATCATGGTGCGTGGCCAGTTGACGATGGACCCGCTGCGCCATGCGGTGAACTGGAAAGGCATGGATGTGTCGCTGACAGTGACCGAGTTCTTGCTCTTGCAAGCGCTGGCCCAGCGCCCCGGTTTCGTCAAAAGCCGCGATCAGTTGATGGATGTGGCCTATGATGAACAGGTCTATGTCGATGACCGCACCATCGACAGCCACATCAAGCGCCTGCGGAAAAAGATGCGCAGCGTCGATGATGATTTCTCGGCGATCGAGACGCTTTATGGCATCGGCTACCGCTACAACGAAGAATAGGCAGACACGCGGTGCCCGCTGATTTGTCCCTCACCAATCGTCGCGCCAATGAGCGCGCCGATATCGTGTTGGGCGAAGATTGGGATCGCCCGCCCGCCGCGGTCGAGCACGAGCTCAAGGCCGCGCGCGCGCGGCGCAACATGCTCTCGCTCAACCGCTCGCCGCTCTCGCGCAAGATCATCTTGTTCAACCTGTTGGCGATGGTGGTCCTTGTCGCGGGGGTGATGTATCTCAACCCGTTCCGCGACAGCCTCGTGGTGCAACGCGAGCGTGCGCTTGCCGTCGAGGCACAGCTGATCGCCGAGGTGTTCGAGGCCAGCATCCCCCAAGAGATGGCTGGCAATCCCTTCGCCCCCGGCGGTGATGCTGCGCAATCTGTCTTGAGTAGGCTTAGCCTGTCGGCAGGTGTCGATGTCTTTGTTTTCACTGCACCCGATATGCTCGTCGCAACCACGCAAAACATGTCGGGTAATCCTGCGCGACCGGTGCGCGGGCTTGAAGACACAAGGCAAGACGCGCTGCTCATCACGGATTTTCTGGGCTGGATTTGGTCAGGGCTTTCCGAGGTGTTGACCAGTGCGCGTCCCGAACCGATGCACCGCGATGCCTCGGAACTGGCGCGCGCCTTGGTGGAACCCACGGCCGAGGGTCTGACGGTACTCAGCCGGGGCTTTGACGGAACAGGCACGCTTTATGCCGCCGCCTCTCCAATTTTCGCGACCTCGGGTCAGGTTGGTGTCGTAGTGGTGACCACGGCAGCCGGTGAGATCGATCACCTTGTGCGGGTCGAGCGCGAGCAATTGCTCCAGATGTTCGCGGTGGCGCTTTTGGTCTCCATCGGGTTGAGCCTTGTTCTGGCCTCGACCATCGCCCATCCCTTGGCCGATCTGGCCGCCGCAGCCGAGCTTGGCCGCGACAAGAACGCCCGCAAGATGAGCCCGACACGCGTGCGTATTCCTGATCTCACGGGCCGACCCGATGAGATTGGGCGGCTATCGGGTGCGCTGCGCGGCATGGTGTCGGCACTTTATGACCGGATCGATTCGAACGAACAATTCGCCGCCGACGTCAGCCATGAGATCAAAAACCCGCTGGCCAGCTTGCGCTCTGCGGTGGGCACGCTGCGCGTGGCCAAGACCGATGATCAGCGCAACCGCCTGCTTGAGGTGATCGAGCATGATGTGCAGCGTTTGGACAGGCTTGTCTCTGACATCTCGAACGCCTCGCGGCTCGACAGCGAATTGGTCAAGGAAGAGGAAGAGGTTTTCGACCTTGTCCGCACCTTGCAAAACATCTCGCAATATCACGCGGGCGAGGCCGAGAAGAAGGGCGTCGATTTCGTCACCGACCTCCCGTTCGAGCCGATCCGCATCTCGGGGCTTGAGGGGCGGTTGGCACAGGTTTTCGTCAATCTTCTATCCAATGCGATTTCTTTCTGCGAAGACGGTGACGCCGTCAGGCTTTGGACAAGGCGGCGGGAAAACCGGGTGCTGATCGTGGTCGAGGATACCGGCCCCGGCATCCCCGAAGAGGCGCTGACCAAAGTGTTCAACCGATTCTATTCCGAACGCCCCGTGCAACAATTCGGCAATCACTCGGGCCTTGGCCTCGCCATCTCCAAGCAGATCGTCGAGGCGCATGGCGGTGTGATCTGGGCCGAGAATATCCGCCCAACCGAGGCTGATGCCACCTCGGAGCCACTGGGCGCGCGCTTTGTCGTCGGCCTTCCCATCTGATCGCGCGACGCCATGCATCCCGAACCTGACCCGATTTCGCGCTGGGTCACGGCCCGCAATGGAACAGCACTTTGGTTGAACGCCACGGCTGTGGCCGTCGATGGTCAGGGGCTTGTGATCCTTGGCGCGCCGGGATCGGGCAAATCGACGCTCGCCATCGCGATGATGGCGCTTGGCGCTGTCTTGATCTCGGATGATGGGGTTTGGCTACAAAGCGACAGCACACCCGCCATTTTGGCGCGCCCCGAACAGGCGCGCGATCTGATCGAGGCGCGCGGGGTCGGGCTGATCCGGGCGGGCCCCACACTTGCCCGCGCCCCTTTGGCCTTGGCCATTGATCTTGACCGCCCCGCAACCGCACGTTTGCCCCTGCGGCACACCATCGCGCTAGGTGACAGCAGGGTTCCTTTGATCCATGCTGCAGGTGAACATCACCTTGCCCCTGCGTTGCTTTTGATGATGCGGCATGGGCGCGCCGAACCCTGACACGAGGCAATAGGGCACATGCCGCCTGTAGAACCGCCATCGCCGCCGCCGCCAGCGCGCGTGGTATTCGTCACCGGCCCATCGGGGGCGGGCCGCTCGACTGCTATTCACGCACTCGAAGATCTGGGGTTTGAGGCGATCGACAACCTGCCCTTGTCTCTTTTGCCCCGTCTGCTGGAGGGGCCACCCCCCGAACGGCCCATGGCGCTTGGCACCGATGCGCGCAATCGCGACTATTCCGCGGCGGGGCTCTTGGAGGCATTCGCGCGCCTCGCAAACAGCGAGGGCTATGCCCCCGACCTGCTCTATCTCGATTGTGCGGCCGATGTGCTGCAACGGCGCTATTCCGAAACAAGGCGGCGTCACCCCTTGGCCCCCGATGCAGACCCCGCGCAAGGCATCGCGCAGGAATTGGCGCTTTTGGGGCCGGTACGCGCGGGCGCAAGTGTTTTGCTCGATACGTCGACCCTGACCCCGCATGATCTGCGCGCCGAGATCACCCGCCTTTTCGCCCCCGAGGGCGGCGGGCGCATGGCGATCACGATCATTTCTTTCTCGTATCGGCGTGGCCTGCCAACGGGGGCCGATCTGGTGTTCGATTGCCGTTTCTTGCGCAACCCCCATTGGGAGCCGGGCCTGCGCCCACAAGATGGCAGCGACCCCGCCGTGCAGCGCTATATCGCCGCCGATGCAAGGTTCGCCACCTTTCGTGACCAAGTAGGCGCAATGCTCGACACGCTGCTGCCCGCCTTCGCCGCCGAAGGCAAAAGCCATTTGACCATCGCGTTTGGGTGTACCGGCGGGCAACACCGCTCGGTCGCATTGACCGAAATCCTTGCCAGCCACCTTGCACAGACAGGGTGGCCCGTGTCTAAAAGACATCGGGAAGTTGAACTGCGTCGCGTCCAGAATAACGACGCCACGCAAACGCCAGAGGCAAACTAGTCGTGATTGGCATCGTCATCGTTGCCCATGGGGGCCTTGCCTCTGAATTGCTGCGGGCAACGGAACATGTCGTGGGTCGGCAAACGGCGATGATCGCCATCTCGGTCGGGCCCGAGGATGACCGCACGGCGCGCACGCGCGAAATCTGCGAAGCGGCGGATTTGGTTGATGATGGCTCGGGTGTGGTGGTGGTGACCGATATGTTTGGCGGATCGCCCTCGAACCTGTCCTTGACCGCCTGCAAGCCGCAAAACCGCAAGATCCTGACCGGCGTGAACCTGCCCATGCTGATCAAGCTGGCAAAATCGCGGAACCTTGGCGTGGATGAGGCCGTGGCGCGCGCCGCCGATGCGGGGCGGCGCTATATCAACAGCTTCGATGGAACCCCCTGAGATGGACGAGCCGCGCGTGATCCGCAATCTTGAGATCATCAATGTCAAAGGCCTGCACGCACGCGCCTCGGCCCGATTTGTCGAGGTCGTCGAGGCACATGACGCCAAAGCGACCGTGCGGCGCGACGGGCTGAGTGCCGCCGGCGACTCGATCATGGGGCTTTTGATGTTGGCAGCTTCCATGGGAACCACTATTGAGGTCGAAACCAAAGGCTCCGAAGCGGAAAAGCTGGCAGATGCGCTGGCCACGTTGATCGGGGATCGTTTCGGCGAGGATAACTGACCGGGGCCGCGACGGCGCAAAACCGGGATGGGACAAGGGCGCGTGACCGACACAACGACGCGAAATATCCATGCGCCACGCCCTGCGCTGATGCCGGGGGCTGACCGTGTCTATGACCGGCGCAGTCTGACCTATTCCAATTCTTTCGAGAATCCTTGGATACGCAATCTTGTGCGGACCATGGAATGGATGACGGGCAAGATCACCATTATCCGCCGCGTGCGCCAGTTCGAGCGGATGGGCGAGGTCAAGGGACAGGCTTTCTGGCCCGCGACCATGAAGGCGATGGGCATCGACCTGAACACACCTGCCCACCAGCTTGCGCGCATCCCGACCGATGGGCCGGTCGTTCTTGTGGCCAACCATCCCCATGGTTTGGTCGATGGCATGATCTTGGCCGATTTGATCGGCCGCCGCCGCCCCGACTATCGCATTTTGACCCGAGCGCTCTTGACTGGTCTGGACGAGTCGGCCGCAGGCTACATGATCCCGGTGCCGTTCCCCCATGACACGGACGCACAGGAAAAGATGCTGCAAATGCGCGCCTTGGCGATGGAGCACTTGGCGCAAAAGGGGCTGATCGCATTGTTCCCCTCGGGCGCAGTCGCTGCCTCGCAAAGCATGTGGGGCCCCGCGATCGAGGGCGAGTGGAACGTCTTTACCGCCAAGATGATCCGCACATCAGGCGCGACCATCGTGCCACTTTATTTCACCGGCGCGAATTCTCGGCTTTACCACATCGCCAACCGCATCTCGCCCGTGCTGCGTCAGGGGTTGCTGCTGCACGAGGTGGTCCACAGCTTTGACAAGCCGCAAGCCCCCATTATCGGCAAGCCGATCACACCCGACCAATGGGAAGGCCAAATCGGCAAGCCGCGCGAATTCATGGCGTGGCTGCGCGCGCGCACCTTGGCACTCAGGGATGAACCTGATCAGGGCGAAACCTGACCCCGATTAGCGCGTGGGAACCGGCACCTCGCCGCGATAGTCGTAAAAGCCCCGTTGCGTCTTACGCCCCAGCCAGCCCGCCTCGACATATTTTGTGAGCAACGGACAGGGGCGGTATTTCGTATCCGCCAGCCCGTCATGCAGCACGTTCATAATCGCAAGGCAGGTATCAAGCCCAATGAAATCAGCCAACTCCAGCGGCCCCATCGGGTGGTTGGTGCCCAGCTTCATCGCCATATCGATGGAGGTGACGTTACCCACCCCTTCATAAAGCGTATAAACCGCCTCGTTGATCATCGGCATCAAGATACGGTTAACGATAAAGGCCGGGAAATCCTCGGCCGTGGCCGCTGTCTTGCCCAGCCGGTCGACCACGGATTTGCACGCGGCAAAGGTTTCTTCATCGGTCGCAATCCCGCGGATCAATTCCACGAGCTGCATCACCGGCACGGGGTTCATGAAATGAAACCCCATGAATTTCTCGGGCCGGTCAGTGCGCGAGGCAAGCCGGGTGATCGAAATCGACGAGGTATTCGAGGTCAAAATCGTCGTAGGCTTTAGATGCGGAAGCAGATCTTCAAAGATCGCCTGTTTCACTGTCTCGCGCTCGGTCGCGGCTTCGATGATTAGATCGGTTTGGCCCAGTTCGGCCAGCTTGGTGGTGGTGCGGATACGCGCCATGGCGGCGGCCATCTCGGCCTCGCTGACCTTGCCGCGCCCAACTTGGCGCGCGATGTTGCGGTCGATGAGTGCCACGGCCTTGTCCAGCGCATCGGCGCTGATATCGGTCATCATCACATCATAGCCCGCCAAGGCGCAGACATGGGCGATCCCGTTGCCCATCTGTCCTGCACCGACCACACCGATCGAAGAAATATCCATTTTCGCCTCTCGCGCTTGGCTGATGGGCGCACCATAGGCCCGCATGCCGGATCGGCACAAGCCCGCGTGGCCATATGCCATTTCGGCGAACCCATCGCAGAAATTCCAAAAATCCAATATAAATTATAAGCTTAGCGTTTTCGAAAGACCTACGCGCCAAACTTGCCAATGGGTGAGACTTCAATCTGGTGGGAGTGAAGGAGCGATGAGTTTCGAACAAAGGGGCCTATTGCCCCTAACCTATGAACCTGTGTGCTATCCCGGTTCGGTCCTGCGGTTTCGCGGGCCGCCATTACAAATGGCCAGCCCATTTATCTTGTGCTTGGGCGGGTCGGAAACCTTTGGCCGCTTCGTGCACGCGCCCTATGCGCAGCAATTGGCCAAAAGCCTGCCGCGCGATGTGGTCAATATGGGCGTGATGAATGCCGGGCTGGATGTCTTGATGCATGATCCGGCCATCACCCGCGCGACACGAAACGCCGCCGCCGTGGTGTTGCAGATCACCGGGGCGCATAACCTCTCGAACCGGCTATATGCGGTGCATCCGCGCCGCAATGATCGCTTCGTCAAGGCGACCGCGATGCTGCGCACCATCTACCGCGACGTCGATTTTACCGAGTTTCATTTCACGCGCCATTTGCTGAGCCATCTTCAGGGGATTTCAGCCGAGCGGTTCGCCATCGTCGCGGCTGAATTGCGCGTCGCATGGTTGGCGCGGATGCGCAGCTTTCTGGCCGATACCCCCGTGCCGGTGCATTTGCTTTGGCTGGCCCGCCACCACCCCGAGGATGAGGGACAAAGCGGCCATCTGGGGCCTGATCCGCTGTTCATCACCCCCGACATGCTGGCCGAGGTTGCGGCAATGGCGGCCTCGCTCAGCATCATCTGCCCCGCCAAGGGTCAGATGGCGGAAACAACACGGGGTATGATCTATACCGCAAGGGAAGCGGCCGCAGCGCGCGCCCTGCCCGGCCCTGATTTGCATGATCGCGCGGCCAAGGTGCTGCTGCCACTTTTGGCCTGAAACGAAAACGCCCCGACGGCCAAGCCGCGGGGCGTATGTTTGGTCAAAAAGCGCAAGCGCTCAAAGCTTGGCGGTCAACTCGGGGATGGCATCGAACAGATCGGCGACCAGACCGTAATCGGCCACCTGAAAGATCGGTGCCTCTTCGTCCTTATTGATCGCGACGATAACCTTGCTGTCTTTCATCCCGGCCAAATGCTGGATCGCACCGGAAATACCGACAGCGACGTAAAGATCGGGTGCCACGACCTTGCCGGTCTGACCCACCTGCCAGTCATTGGGCGCATAGCCCGAATCGACCGCTGCGCGCGATGCGCCGACCGCGGCACCCAGCTTGTCGGCCAGCCCCTCGATCAACGCGAATTGCTCTTGGCTGCCGACGCCGCGACCGCCCGAGACGACGATCCCCGCGCTGGTCAGTTCGGGGCGGTCGGAATTGGCGGTCTTATCCTCGACCCATTCCGACAGCCCGCTTGCCGCCGCCGTGGCCAAGGCCTCGACCGGTGCGTTATTGCCCGTCGCTGCCGCCTCGAAACCAGCGGTGCGGATGGTCATGACCTTGACCTTGTCACCCGATTTCACCGTCTGGATGGCATTGCCCGCATAGATCGGGCGCTCGAATGTCTCTGCATCGATCACGGCAGTCACTTCCGAGATGACCATCACATCAAGAAGGGCCGCCACGCGCGGCAGCACATTCTTTGCATCCGAGGTCGCGGGCGCCGCGATATGGCTATAGCCCCCGGAAAGCGAGACCAACAGATCGGCAACAGGCTCGGCCAGCATGTGGCAAAAGCCGTGATCGCCCGCAAAGATCACCTTGGACACACCGGCAAAACTGGCCGCTTGGGCCGCTGCCGCGTCACCGCCTTGACCGGCGACCAGCACATGCACATCGCCCAAGCCCGACACCGCACTCAGCGCCTTGGAGACCTGATCGGCCGCCAATTGCCCGTTCGTCACATCCGCAAGAAGAAGAACAGCCATCAGATCACCCCCGCTTCGTCTTTGAGTTTCGCAATCAGCTCATCGACCGACCCAACCTTGACGCCCGCCTTGCGGCTGCCCGGCTCGACGGTCTTGATCACCGTCAGGCGCGGCGTGACATCAACCCCGTAATCGGCGGCGGTCTTTTCATCGAGGGGCTTTTTCTTTGCCTTCATGATGTTGGGAAGGCTGGCGTAGCGCGGCTCGTTCAGGCGCAGATCGACGGTCACGATCGCGGGCATCTTGACCTTGATCGTCTGAAGGCCGCCATCAACCTCGCGGGTGACAATGGCATGATCGCCTTCAACGGCCAATTCGCTGGCAAATGTTGCCTGCGCCCAGCCCAAGAATGCGGCAAGCATTTGGCCCGTGGCGTTCATGTCGTTATCGATGGCCTGCTTGCCCGCCAGCACAAGGCCAACGCCCTCTTCCTTGGCGACGGCGGCCAAGATCTTGGCCACGGCCAGCGGCTCGATATCTTGCTGCACATCTTCGGTCGCGGTGACCAGAATGGCGCGGTCCGCCCCCATGGCGAGTGCGGTGCGCAGCGTCTCTTGCGCCTGCTTCACACCGATAGAGACGACGATGACCTCTTCGGCCTTGCCGGCTTCTTTCAGGCGGATCGCCTCTTCGACCGCGATTTCGTCAAAGGGGTTCATCGACATTTTTACATTGGCGAGATCGACCCCCGAACCATCCGCCTTGACGCGGACCTTCACGTTGTAGTCGATCACGCGCTTAACGGGCACAAGTACCTTCATCGCGTTTCTCCTCTTGGCGACGCCGGGGCGTCGGAAAACCTTCAAGCGGCAGTGTTAGTGCGTTCGGGGTATCGAAAACAGGTCAAAATCGACGCGGCAGGGTTCATCGACGCCGCGTCATGGCCAACAGCCCCGGCCTACACTGCCTTGCGCGCCCGAAGTGCGGCCGAAATCGTGCCATCATCGAGATAATCAAGCTCACCCCCGATGGGCACACCTTGCGCAAGCGAGGTGACGGCAACCCCCCGGCCCGCCAGCGCATCGGCGATGTAATGGGCGGTGGTTTGCCCATCGACCGTGGCGTTGAGCGCCAAGATCACCTCGCCCACCCCTTCGCCCGTTACCCGGTCGATCAGGCGCGGGATGCGCAAATCCTCGGGGCCGACATCATCGAGCGCCGAAAGCGTGCCGCCCAGCACATGGTAACGCCCGGCAAAGACCTTGCCGCGTTCCATCGCCCAAAGATCAGCCACATCCTCGACCACGCAGATCTGGCCATTGGCGCGCTTGTCATCGGTACAGATGGGGCAAAGATCGCCCGTGCCGATATTCCCGCAATTGAGACATTCGCGCGCCGTTTCGGCCACATGGCTCATCGTCTGGGCCAAGGGGCGCATCAAGGCACCGCGCTTTTTGATCAAATGCAACACAGCACGCCGTGCCGAACGGGGGCCAAGCCCCGGCAGGCGCGCCATGATCTCGATCAGCGCTTCGATATCCTTGGGCGCGTCGCTCACGGATCAGAACGGCAATTTCATGCCGGGCGGAAGGCCCATCCCCTCGGTCAGCTTGCCGAGTTCCGCTTGGCTTTTTTCCTGTGCCTTGGATTGGGCATCCTTGATCGCGGCCAAGATCAGATCCTCGACCACTTCCTTGTCGTCCTTGTTGAAGATCGAGGGATCGATATCAAGACCGACCAACTCGCCCTTGGCGGTGGCCGTTGCCTTGACCAGACCCGCGCCGGATTGGCCCTCCACCGTCATGGAGGCCAGCGCATCTTGCATCTCGGCCATCTTGGTCTGCATCTCTTGGGCCTGTTTCATCAGCTTGGCCATATCGCCAAGCCCACCAAGCCCGCCCAAACCTTTCAGCATCGATCACATCTCCGTCTTTCAGTTTCGAATCACAGTTACGCAGGCGGCATCACCGCCACAAGCGCGCTATTCATCCTCAAAGGGATCCCAATCTTCGGGAAGATCATCAGGATCGGGCAGTTCCGGCAGCGCCTCGGCCTGTGCGGCGGCCAATAGCTCGGCGCGGGTACGAATGGCGGCGATACGCGCTTTCGGAAAGGCCGATTTGACCGCTTGCAAAAGCGGGTGACGCTCGAGCTCGGCCACGATGGCGCGGCTGGCGGCTTGGTCTTGCTCGGCCAAAGTTGGCGCGCCGCCTTCATTGGCAAGCGAGATGATCCAATTGGCCCCCGTGGCCAGTTGCAAAGCGCGCTTGAGGCGCTGCACCAGATCGGCTGGCGCATCATCGGTCAGTTGAAACTCCATCCGCCCCGGCGCGTAGCTGATCAGGCGCAGGCAATTCTTGACCTCGATCAGCAGCTTGATATCGCGGGTCTCTTCGATCAGCGCCACGACGCTGGCAAAGCTGGGGTAAAGCGACAAATCGGGGCCGGGCGCGTGTTGCAAGGCCGCTTGCACCGCACCGCCGCCACCACCACCACGCGGGGCCGAAACCTGCGCGCGCGGCGCGGCCGACGGTGCCATCGCTGCGGGCCCGCGCATACCGCCGCCGCCGCCACCTGATGGCGGTGGGCTGGATTGCAGCTTTTTCACCAGATCACCGGGCGTCGGCAGATCGGCCACATGGGTCAGGCGGATGACCGCCATTTCGGCGGCCATCATCGCATTGGGGGAAACGGCGACCTCTTCCAGCGCCTTCAGCAGCATTTGCCACATCCGCGTCAAAACCCGCATCGGCAAACGGTCGGCCAAGGCGCGGCCACGGATACGTTCTTCGGGGGCAATAGTGGGGTCTTCGGCGGCCTCAGAGGTGATCTTCACCACCGATAGCCAATGGGTGATCTCGGCCAGATCGCGCAACACGGCAACGGGGTCGGCCCCATCGGCATATTGCCCGCCCAACTCACTCAACGCGCCAGCCGCATCGCCGCGCATGATCGCCTCGAACAAATCCAACACCCGGCCCCGGTCAGCCAGCCCCAGCATCGCGCGCACTTGGGTTGCTGTCGTCTCACCCGCGCCATGGGCGATGGCCTGATCCAAAAGGCTCATCGCGTCGCGCACTGACCCTTCGGCGGCGCGTGTGATCAGCGCGAGCGCGTCATCGGCGATCTGCGCGCCCTCTTTGGCGGCGACCTGTTGCAGATGGGCGATCATCACCTCAGGCTCGATCCGGCGCAGATCGAAGCGCTGGCAGCGCGACAAGACCGTGACCGGCACCTTGCGGATCTCGGTCGTGGCGAACAGAAACTTCACATGTGGCGGGGGTTCTTCCAATGTCTTGAGCAGCGCGTTGAATGCGCTGGTCGAGAGCATGTGAACCTCGTCGATGATGAAAATCTTGTAGCGCGCTTGCGCCGCGCGGTAGCTGACCGTTTCGATGATCGCATCGCGGATGTTTTGGACGCCGGTATTGCTGGCCGCGTCCATCTCCATCACGTCGACATGGCGGCCTTGCGTGATCGCCACGCAGTTTTGGCAAATGCCGCAAGGATCAGTCGTAGGCCCACCCGTGCCATCGGCCCCGATACAGTTCAGACCCTTGGCAATGATCCGCGCGGTCGTCGTCTTGCCGGTGCCGCGAATACCCGTCAGCATGAAGGCCTGCGCGATCCGGTCGGCCTCAAAGGCGTTCTTCAGCGTGCGCACCATCGCATCCTGCCCGATCAGATCGGCGAATGTCGCTGGGCGATACTTGCGCGCCAGAACCTGATAGCCGGTGTCGGATGTGTCGGTCATTTTCCCTCGGGCAAGTTGCTGGAATGAAACCTAGTGAAGCTGGGCGACAAGGTCCATGGTGAAGCGGCGCATCATTGTGCTAGCACCACATCACCCGAGCCGAGGATTATGATGAGCGAACACAAAGCATCCCCGTTTCTTTTGCGCCTGATGACGCTGTTTTTCTGGGCAATGGCGCTTGCGGCCTTGGCCTTTTGGATGGGCGGTGCGGTCTGGCGCGGGGGGCTATCGGGGCTGATCGCCACGATTGGGCCGGGCACCGTGGCGATTTTCGCCAGTTTCCATATCCTTGCTGCGGTGGTCGGCATCTTGCTGTGGCAATGGCAACGGCACAGTCTGCCAAAACTGCGGCGCGTCTTGCTCGAGGCGGCGACGCTTTATTTCATGGGCGCTGTGCTGCTTGGTATGTTCCTGAGCTACCTGCTTGTCTCAATCGTCTGACCCGCGCGGCGGTTGCGGCGCAAGGGCCGTGGCCCTCTCGGGATCGCTTGTTTGAGATGACCCTGGGGACATTCGCATCGCGCCTTTGGCGCAGTAGGCTAGGGTGAGAGGCTGGACATCGACCCAAGCGGGGCTCGTTGTGGCTGCTTCCTTCCGGACCTGACCAGGTTGGCGAGGCGCCTGCCCGCGCCAACCTCTCGCGTGTCACATAGGCAAAAGCGCCCGGCCATGCAAGGCCAAGGGCTCAGCCCGGATTGCGCTCGGCCCATCCGGCAAAGATGCGCTCGAGAAACACCACGACATAAAACAGCACGATCCCAAGGGCCGCCAATGCGAAAAGCACGGCAAACATCAGCGGATAGTCGGCGCTGATCCGGCCCGAATCGAACAGATCGCCCAAACCACGGCCATGGGGCGACACGATCTCCATCAGGTTGGTGCCGATAAAGGCCAAGGTCACAGCAACCTTCAGCGCGCCAAAGAACTCGGGCAGCGTCTTGGGCAGTGCGATCTTCCAAAAGATGGTGAAGTTCGATGCGCCAAGCGAGCGCAGGATATCGCGATATTCCGGCTCCAAGGTCGAAAGACCGATCGAGACCGAGACCGCGATCGGGAAGAACGAGATCATGAAGGCGATCAGCACGGTGTTGAAATCATGCTGGCCCACGAACATCAGCGCCACGATGGGCACCACCGTCGCCTTGGGGATGGCGTTAAAGCCCACCAAGATCGGGTAAAGCCCCTCACGCGCAAAGCGTGAAAAGCCCATGACCATGCCGATCAGCGTGCCAAAGATCACGGCAAGGCCCAAGCCCGCCACGGTGCGCCACAGCGTTTCCCATGACTTGATCAAGAACAGATCCCAAAAGCGGATGTAGCGTGGGATCAGGTCCGAGGGGCTGGCCATGCGGAAATCAGGCAGTTGCTTGTACCACACGATCCATTCCCAAAAGGCCAAGATGCCGATGATGAACAGCAGCGGGGCCAGAATTTTGCGCAGCGTATCGTTCATGCTTTGGCCTCCGCCGTGTCGTCGACAGTGCGGCCTTGGGCCACTTGGATTTGGTGGCGCAGCGTGGCCAGCATCTCGACCGCCTTGGGTGAATAAAGATCGTCAAGGCTGCGTTTGCCGGGCAAATCCACCTCCATCACATATTGCGCATGGGCGGGGCGGCCCGACATCACGACGACTTGGTCGGCCAGAAACACGCTTTCGCGCAAATCATGGGTGATGAGAAGGCAGGTAAAGGGTTCTTCTGCGCGCAGATCATGCATGGTGCACCACAGATCCTCGCGGGTGAAGGCATCAAGCGCGCCGAAAGGCTCATCCAAGATCAGCACATCGGGCTTGTGGATGATCGACCGGCACAGGCTTGCGCGTTGGCGCATACCGCCCGAAAGTTCGGAGGGGCGCTTTTCCGCAAAGCCCGTCAGCCCGACCAGATCAAGCAGGTGATGCGCGCGTTCGGTCGCCTCGGCCTTGGACATCGGCGATTTGACGATTTCCATCGGCAACAGCACGTTTTGCAAGATCGTGCGCCATTCCAGCAGTACGGGGTTCTGAAACGCCATGCCAACGGTGGGGCGGGGGCTGGTGACGCGCTGGCCATGTAGCCAGACCTCGCCCTGATTGGGCCGCATCAGGCCAGACACCAGCCGCGTTAGCGTGGACTTGCCACAGCCCGAGGGGCCGACGACCGCGCAAAAGCTGTTCTCGGGGATCTGGATCGACAGGCGGTCCAGCACGGGAAGCGGGCCTGCCTTGGTGCGATAAGCATGCGTCACATCACGCAGCTCGATCATATGGGCGGAAGCTGTCATCTTGGTCTTTCTCAATGAAGTGCCCGGGGCCACGATGGGCGGCCCCGGGCGGTTTCATGTCAATACGATCACGACCTTACTGTGCGACCATCCGCACCTCTGCCGCGGGCAGATAGGCATTGGTGAAATACAGCGCCGCATCGGGTTCGTTCTGGAACTCATAGGTCAGGCGAAGCTGTTCAATCGCGGTGGCCATGCGGGCCGGATCGATATCGCCCATGCCGTTCGCGCGCACCCAAGGGGTGACGATATTGGCATCAAGCGCCAGTTCCAGACGGCGGGTTTCCAACGCCACATCTCCGGCGGGATTGCGCGCGATGACAGCGGCCGCACCGGCGGCGGGATCGGCAATCGCATCTTTCACACCCATCGCGATTGCGCCAAGCGTGGCTGTCACGATCTCGGGGTTGGCGGCGGCGAAGTCGGTGTTGACGATGACCGCGTTGCCATAAAGCGCCACGCCATGATCCGAGTAGAGGATCGTGGTGATGTCATCCTCAGGGATGCCCAAACGCGTCAGCGACAGATAGGACGAGAAGTTAAAGCCGGTCACAGCATCGACATTACCTTCGGCCAGCATCGGTTCGCGGGTGGGAAAGCCCACCGGTTCGATCGTCATGGTCGAGACATCGATATTGTTCACCGCGGCAAGGATCGGGAACTGCGCCCATGCACCATCGGGCGGCGGTGCGCCAAGTGTGGACCCTTCGAGATCGGCGATGCCGGTAATGCCTTGGCTGACGCGACCCACGATAGCAAAGGGCGGGTTGTCATAGACCATCATCGCCGCGATCACCGGCGCGCCGGGGTTTTGATCGAGGAAACGCACAAGGCTGTTGATATCGGCAAAGCCCATCGGGAAGGCACCCGAGGCAACCTTGGGGATCGCATCAAGCGACCCTTCACCCGCGACAACCGAAACATCCAGCCCGGCGGCGGCGAAATGGCCATTGTCGATGGCAAGGAAATAGGGCGCAGACGGCCCCTCAAAACGCCAATCAAGGGCGAAATTCATATCGGTCTCTTGCGCCGCGGCGGGCAGAGCAACCATCAAGGCGGCGGCGAATGTGGGAATGGCACGGTTGAACAAGCGAATTCTCCTTTGGCTTGGCAGCGCGTTCTTCGCGAATTGCATCACAACAGCCCCGTACCGTCGCAAGGTCAATTGACTCGGCACAGTGATACGGCGCGAATGCACAAAACATGCGCGATCCGAAAATCAATTGCTAGTTTTTTTGGCAAAGCCCTTCCGGCTGCCTAAAGCCGCAGCAGATAGCGGGCAAAGCCTGTGTCGCTGAACCCTGCAAAGATCAGCCCCAACTGCGCCAATCTTTCCTTGTGCGCGGCCGCGCCCGGCCCTGTTTCATAGATCACAGGCACACCGCCCAAGGGCATGAAGCGAAAGCTATCGCTGACCACAGGCGCGACAGCACCGCGCATCGTGGCGATATGGCCCGCGATCACATCGCGCACGGGATGGGGCGAGATATAGACCGTCTCGCACATCGCCGGGTCCGGGAAATGCCCGCCACCGGCGGCGCGATAGCTGTTGGTGACCACCAAGAAGATATCATCATCGGCAACCGGCGCACCGTTATCACGGCGCAGATCGCGGATGCGACCCTGCCCTGCGCGGATCTCATCGCCTTCGGCATTGGTCCGCGCGGGCTGGCGCAGGTCGATCTTGTAGCGCAAGCCATCCAAGCGGTCGAAGTTATAGCTGGCAAATGCCATATCCAACATCGCTTGCGGTGGCGCATCGGGCGCGGCGTTTGGGTTGATCTGGCGAAAAGCCCCCGCCGCACGCTCAAGCCAATTGCGGATCTGCGCGCCGGTTGCACGCAACAGTGCAAGCCCATTGGAAAATGGATAAAGATCAGCCGCATGGCGCAGCAACAGCGCGCCTTGCGGCACATCGGAATAGGCCTCGGGGCCGCCGCGACCGCCGGCCTTGTAGGGGGTGGTGCAAGACAAAAGCGGCAGGGCGGCCAAACTGGGATCGGCCGCGATGATCGGGGCCACAGCCGCGCGCTGCGCATCGGCAATCAACTGCGTGGTCGCGCAAGGCCGCAACAGGCTGAAATAAGTCTCAAGCGGCACGGCGCTCCGCCCGAGGGGCCTTGCCGAATAGGCCCGCGTCAGGCGGTGCCCCCTTGCCATCTCGGCGCGGAAACTGGGCAAGCGGTAAAGCTTTCGGCGCAGGGTGTGGCGCTGTTCGGCATCAACATCTTCGGCCATGCGCAAACGCGCATCGCTTGCGACAACCCGCCAACGCATCGGGATGCCGGTTGGCAGGGCGTGATCCGCACATGGCCGCAGTTCAAGATCGATCTGCCCGAGATGCGATCCAAAAAATCCGGGCTGCACAATCGGTGCCGTGCCAAGGGGTGGCGTGGCCGAGGCAAAGGCATGATGCGTATGGCCCGCGACCACGGCATCAACCCCCGCAAGCCGCGCCAGCGCAAGGGCCACGTTCTCATCGCCCGGCGCGGCCTGTTCGCTGCCAAGGCCAGTATGGGCAAGCACGACCACCAGATCGGCGCCCGCCGCGCGCATCTGTGCCACCTCACGCGCCACGGCGGGCAAGATCGGGGTAATCTCGAGCCGACCGGCCAGTTGCGGGCGCACCCATTGCATGGTCTGCGGCGGCACCGCCCCGGTGATCCCGATCCGGATCATCCGCAAGGCACCTTGGCTATCGATCATACCGCGTTCGATGATGGCGTGGTGTGCCACGAAGGGGCGGCCACAGATGGCCTTTGTGACATTCGCGCAAACGATGGGATAGCGCGCGCCGGACATCACCCGTTCAAGCGCCGCAACACCAAAATCGAAATCGTGATTGCCCAAGCACGCCGCGTCAAAGCCCAGCCCATTCATCGCCGCAATCATCGGATGCGCGCGCACCGCAGGCATCAGATCAGACAGCGCCGCATCGCCCAATGGCGCGCCTTGGAACGTGTCGCCATTGTCAAACAGCAAGCTGTTCACGCTTTCGCTGCGCGCCTGCAAAATCGGCGCGGCCAGCCGCGCAAGCCCGACACCGTTATCAGGGCGATTGGCATAGTAATTATACGAGAACAAATGCGCATGCAGGTCTGTCGTCGCCAACAGACGCAGGCGCAAACACACATCCGCCCCGGTCTGATCCGCCGGATAGGACGCCACTGTGGTTGTGACGGTCATCTTTTTGTCCAAATGCCCCGCGTGACTGTGCCGCCTTGGTGCCGCGCTGTTAACACCTCGCCCCTAAGACATTGATCGATTTGGGAATGGATTGCACAAGTTGTGGCAGCCGGGTCATACCATTGTTCAGGTGGCACGCAGAAAGGTGGCAACATGCTCTTGGCGGACAAGGTGACATTTGGCGGCTCTGACCTTGACCGGTCGGCGGCGGAACGGCGCGATGCGGCAAGTCTCGCGCTGGCGCATGCCAACGGGGCCGGGGTCATCGCGCTGTGGCGCGGCAAACCGCTGGTGCAGGGCGATCCGCAAACAGGGCCTTGCCATCTGGTGCGGCTCACGGCGGGCCACCCCGTCTTGTCAGCCTCGGCACAACCGCCGATTTTTCTTGGCCGTATCGCCGGTGCGCCGATCTTTGCGCAAGATATCAGCGCGTGGAAGCCGACCGAACCCGTCGATGAGGCGCAGATCGGCGCTTTTCTTGATCCAACGATCCAGCTTCACCCCGCCGCCCCCGACGACAGCGCCTTTCGCGAACTGCGCACGGTGATGAACCAGCTTGATGCACGCGACGCCGAGATGGCCGCAACCGCGCGCGCCTTGATCAATTGGCATGACAGCCACGGCTTTTGCGCCCGCTGCGGTGTCGCCTCGACCATGAGCGAGGCAGGCTGGCAACGGCTTTGTCCCGCATGCGGCGCGCATCACTTTCCACGCACCGATCCGGTGGTGATCATGCTGATCACGCAGGGCGAAAAGGTGCTGCTTGGCCGTTCGCCAGGCTGGCCCGAGGGGATGTTCTCGCTTCTGGCTGGGTTCGTTGAGCCCGGCGAAACCATCGAGGCGGCAGTGCGCCGCGAGGTCTATGAGGAAACCGCCGTCAGGGTCGGCGCGGTCGATTATGTCGCCGGTCAGCCGTGGCCTTTCCCCGCATCGCTGATGATCGGCTGCCGGGGCGAGGCGATCACGACCGAGATCACCGTGGATACCCATGAACTGGAAGCCGCACGCTGGGTCACGCGATCCGAGCTCTTGACGGTTTTCGCAGGCACCCACCCCGAGATCCGCCCCGCCCGCAAAGGCGCCATCGCGCATTTCTTGTTGGAACACTGGTTGGCCGACCGGTTGGGTTAAGCAAACCAGCCACGGCACTGAAAAAGATGACGGGAATTAGTTGTCGGATCGATACCACCTCTGCTAGTGTAAACGAAAGATAATCAAAAAGACCAATCGAGCAGAGGTCAGATCATGCCCTACATCATGCCCGCGCAGCGGATGGCGTTTTTCTTTTCACCAAAATCAGGTGGCACATCGCTGCGTGCGTTCTTGTTTCATGTCGAAAACAAAACCGCCTTCCGACAGTTTATGGTGCAAGGCAAGCCGATGGATGCCAATACATTGGTCTCCAACTATCGGTTCAACCGGACCGATCACGCAGCCCTGAGCGATTATCGCCGCTTTGCCGTGGTGCGCGATCCGGTCAAGCGGTTCTTGTCGGGCTATTCCAACCGCGTGCTGCATTACCGCGAGCTTTCGGTCGAAGCCGCAGGCAAAGCACTGTTGCAAGAGGGGCTGCCGCCTGATCCGGATTTGGCGACATTTCTTGAGAATTACGTGGGTTACTTGCGCTGCTCACAGCCCTTGGCACGCCATTTTCTCAAGCAACAAAAGTTCATCGGCAACGACCCAAGCTATTTCGAGCGGATCTTCAAGCTTGAAGAACTCACGACATTGACCAACTTCGTCAACACCGCCTGCCAGACCAAGGCCCAGATGCCGTGGTTGCAAAAAAGCAGTCCCAAGTTCGATTTCTTCGCGCTGGATGAAGATCTCCAGTTTCAGATCCTCGATATTTGCCATCATGACATCGCGTTCCAGATATTTCCTGACTACTGGGCGCCTTATGCGCAGTTGGTCATGCCCGATTTCATTGCGCCCGGCGCGGCGATGACGGGAACGGGTCACTAAGCTTGGGCGCGGTGCGGATTCTCTTGGTGGGTGAGGCATGAAATTTAAAGCTTCCGAAGATGTGGATGCGCCACATGACATGGTCTGGGACCGCTTCACCGACTTCTCAGGTTTCGAGGCAGATATCCGTAGCCGCGGGGCGACACTCAACCGTGTCGGCAATTGGACGCGCACTGTTCAAGATGTGGAATGGCGCGGCGAAGTAATTGTGCGCGGCAAATCCCGCGCGATCAGCGCCAAGGTCACACAGTTTTCCGACAAAGAGCTTTGCGTGATCGAAAGCCGGATCGGCGGCATGAAATGCCATCAAGAGTTCAGCTTTGTCGCACTCTCGCCGGTGGTAACGCGCGTCAGCATGACGCTTGAGCTAGCGGCCGATACGCTGACAGCACGGCTCTTGCTGCAAACACTCAAACTGGCGCGCGGGCGGGTTTTGCAACGGTTGCAGGGCATGTTGGTGCGCCAAGGTAACGCGGTCGAGGCGGCCTATCGGCGTCAGAACCGCAGCTAGGCGTGTCGCGTTCGCGTCAATGCGGGTTGGTCGGCCCGGCCTTGCGCTGCTGCGTGCGTTTGAGGCCAAGCTGCCGCTCGCGCAGAATGATCAAGATCCCCGCGATGACGATCATGGCCCCACCTGCAAGGGTCGCGGCCCCCGGCACCTCGCCGAAAATCGTATAGCCCACCATGATCGACAAGATCATCGAGGTGTACTCGAAAGGCGCGATCAACGAGGCATCGGTGTTGCGATAGCTGGTGGTCAGCAGGATCTGGCCGACACCGCCCAAAAGCCCCGCAAGGACCAAAAGGCCAAAGATATGCAAGGGCGGCACCGCCCAGCCCCAAGGCAGCGTCAACAGTGCCAAAAGCGAAGCCGTGACCGAGAAATAGAACACGATCGCCGATGTGGTTTCCGTATTTACCAGCTTGCGCACGAAAATCTGCGCCAGCGCGGCAAAAACGGCGGAAAGCAATACGATCACCGCGCCCAATGTCTCGCGCGAGGAAAGGGTCGCGGGGTCGACCTGTAGCCGTGGGCTGAGCACCACCAAAACACCCGCCAGACCCAGCGCGACCATCGACAGGCGGAACAGGCGCACCTGTTCGCCCAAAAACATCGCTGCAAAGATCACCACAAGGATCGGCGCGGCATAGCCGATGGCCGTGACCTCGGGCAAAGGCAAAAGGCCAAGACCCGCAAACCCAAGGCCCATCGACGTCGTGCCGACCAGCCCACGCCAGAAATGGGCCAGCGGATCGCGGGTCTTGAGGCCCGTGTGCAACTCACCCCGCAAAGCAAGCCAGACACCGATCACCGGAATGGCAAAGAGCGAGCGGAAAAACACCGCTTGGCCGGGCGGAACATCGTCAGAGGTCGCCTTGATGATCGCCGACATGGCCACGAAAACGCAAACCGACAGGATCTTGAAAGTGATGCCGCGCAAAGGGGTCATGGATGGATCCACAAGGGAACTGGCCCAAGCCTACGCCCGCATGATGTGCGGTTCAATCGCCCTTTGCCGCTTGCGACAGGCCAAGCAAGATCGGGCAATCGGGCCGATGATCGCCCGCACAGGCATGGACCAGATCGGCCAAGACGCGCCGCATCTCGGCAAGTTCCGCCATCTTGGCATCGATCTCGGCCAGATGGGTTTCGGCCACGGCTTTGACATCGGCGCTGGCGCGCGCGCGATCCTCGTAAAGCGCCAAGAGGGTGCGGCATTGCTCGATGGAAAACCCAAGGCCACGGGCGCGCGCCAGAAAGGCCAGCTTGTGCAGATGCGCATCCGTGAAGCGGCGATAGCCATTGGCATCGCGCAGCGGCGTGATCAGCCCGATATCCTCGTAATAGCGGATCGTCTTTGCAGGAAGGCCCGCCGCCTCGGACACTTCACCGATATTCATTGCGCCCTCATCTTGCGCAGGCGGAGTGCGTTCAACACCACCAGAACCGAGCTTGCGGCCATCGCGCCTGCCGCCAGCATCGGGTTCAAGAATGGGCCACCAAAAAGCGCCAACACCCCAGCCGCAACCGGGATCAGGGCGATATTGTAACCAAAGGCCCAAACAAGGTTCTGCACGATGTTATTCAGCGTGCGGCGGCTCACCTCCATCGCGGTCAGAACGCCCATGGGCGCGCCCGAGACCAGCACGACATCGCCCGCCTCGATCGCCACATCGGTGCCAGTGCCAAGCGCGATACCGACATCGGCCTCGGCCAACACAGCGGCGTCGTTGATCCCGTCGCCCACAAAGGCCACGCGCCGCCCAGCTTTGCGCCACGCGATGACCTGCGCGCGCTTATCGGCGGGCGATAGGCGCGCCAATGCAGTGTCGATGCCCAGTTCGCGGGCCACCGCATCAACCGGCCCCTCGGCATCGCCCGACATCATGGCCACCGCAACGCCGCGCGCCTTAAGGGCGGCAACCGCGCGGGCCGCATCGGGTTTGATCGGGTCCGCCAAGGCCAGATGGCCCAGATAGACAGTGCCGCGCGCCAGATGCACCTCGGTCGCGGCGCTGGAATCGGTGGCGGGAACCTCCACCCCCTCCCCCGCCAAAAAGGCGCGACTGCCAAGGCGCAGCGTTTCACCCGCGATCTGCACGACCACACCCGCCCCGGTTTGCGCCTTGAACCCCGTTACCGTCGCAGGCGTGATCCCGCGCAGCTCTGCCTCGGCCAGAATGGCGCGGGCAAGGGGATGCTCCGACGCGGCCTCGGCGCCAGCGGCGAGGCCAAGGAGGGTATGCGCATCGCAGGGCGCAACGGGGTGAACTGCGACGACACGCGGCTTGCCCTCGGTCAGGGTGCCTGTCTTGTCGAAAGCCACCAGATCGACACGACCTAACCCCTGCAACGCGTCGCCCTTGCGAAACAGAACGCCCAGTTCGGCGGCACGCCCCGTTCCGGCCAAGATCGACACCGGCGTCGCCAAACCCATCGCGCAGGGGCAGGCGATGATCAAAACCGAAACCGCGATAACCACAGCCTTGGCCGGATCAGGGCCCCAGATCAGCCATGCGCCCGCCGACAGAGCGGCAATCACCAAAACCACAGGCACAAAGATCGCCGTCACGCGGTTGATCAGCGATTGCACAGGCAGGCGCGTGGCCTGCGCATCCTCGACCATGGCAACGATGCGGGCCAGCACCGTATCGGCCCCAACAGCCGTCGCACGATAGACAAGCGTGCCGGTGCCGTTCACCGTGCCAGCCGTCACCGCGTCGCCTTGGCGTTTGGACACCGGCACGGGCTCACCTGTCAGCATCGCCTCATCGATCCAGCTTTCGCCATCGGTGACGACGCCATCAACGGCCACGCGCCCGCCGGGTTTTAGGCGGATCAGATCGCCGCGCCGCAAATCGGCAAGCGCAACCTCCCCCTCGGCACCATTTGCGATGCGGGTTGCCGTCTCGGGGCGCAGCGCCATCAGCTTGCGGATCGCGGCACCGGCGCGGCCACGCGCGCCTGCCTCAAGCCAGCGACCAAGCAAGATCAGCGTCACGATCACGGCGGCGGCTTCGAAATAGACATATTGCCCGGTTTCCGGCACCAGCGCAGGCGCGAATGTCACCACGCTCGACCAACCCCAAGCCGCCGTCGTGCCCAGCACCACAAGGCTGTTCATCTCGGGCGCACCGCGCAAAAGCGCGGGAATACCCAAGCGGAAGAACACCCGCCCCGGCCCGGCCAGCACGGCGGTGGTGAGCAGGAATTTCACAATGCCCAAGGCGAGCGGATCAAAGGCTTGCATCTGCCAATGATGGAAAGCGGGGATCAGGTGACCGCCCATTTCCAGCACCACGACAGGCAGCGACAAGATCAGCGCAGTGAGAAAGGCACGCCGCATCGGCGCTGCCTCGTCAGGTGGTTGGGTGGCCGGACTTGGCGCATCAATCCGCGTCACCGGGTAGCCTGCCTTTTGCATCCCATCCGCGATGACGGACCAATCGGCACCGGCGGCAATGCGCAGATCGGCGCGCTTGAGCGCAAGGTTCACATCTGCCTCCAGCACATCGGGAAGCGCGCGCAAGGCGGTCTCGGCCCGCGCGGCACAGCCGCCACAGGTCATGTTATCGACGCTGACGCGCACAAGTTGCTCATCCAGCGCATGCAAGGGATAACCCGCCGCGGCCAGCCGCGCCGCGAAGGCTTGGGCATCAAAACCCGCATCAGCGGTGATCGCCGCCCGCTTGGTCGCAAGATTGACCTGTGCCGAGATGACCCCCGGCACCGCCGCCATCGCGGCCTCGGCCCGACCGACACAGCCGCCACAATGCAAGTTGTCCACGCCATAGCGCAGGGTGATCTGTGTTGTATCGCGCGGCATGTGCAGCCCTCCGGTTAACCGGTAGATAGGGCTTCCCGTAGCTGGAAGGTCAAGGGGTGTTTACCCTGCCCGTTATGCGGCCAGTCCGGCCGCGGCAAGATCAGCCCCCAGATCATAGCCGAATGTCGCAGCAACAGCATCGCATTGATCGCGCAATTGGGCGGCTTCCTCCGCGCTCAATGCGTTCAGCCAGAGGTTCTTTTCGCCATGCGCATCGCGCTTATGAAATAGCGCGGGCTGTGTCGGCAAACCCATGTGGTGCAAGATGCCTGTCATCGCCGTGGGAACATCGGCAACAAGATCCTCGTATCGCAGACACATCACCCGCTCAGGATATGCCACGCGCAGGGTTTCATAAATCGCCGCCGCCTCGAGCCAATAATTGCATGCGCCAAAAAGATCGGCGACCTTGACCTGACGGCCAAGCTTCATGCTGGCCACGACATTCAGCGGGTTGCGCACCATGAACAAAAAGCGCGCCTTTGGCATCTGCTGCGCGATCAGGGCCGCGCCATAGATATTCTGCGGCGTCTTGTCGAACCAGCGATACGGCCCGGTGATGCCCTTTGCACGGGCGAAGGCCGCAATATAGCGGCGCTGCAATTCAACCTTGGTCCTGCTTTGTGCGAGGATGGAGGCAAAGGTTTCTTCATCCACCCCGTCCATCGCACGATGGGTCTTGAGCAGCGCGCTATTGCGATATGGCTGCCAGCTATGTGGCGTGCGAAATGGCTCGGACCAGCGAAAGAAATGGGTTTCTTCGGGGCAAATGAAATCAGGCACACGCCGCAAGAGATCGCGCGTCAGCGTCGTGCCAGAGCGGACCGAGCCGATGATGAACAAGGGCCGATCATCGGCCATCTCGGGGGTTGGTGTCGCTGTCATTCTGCCGCCTTATCAAATCTTGGCAAACTGGTGTCTTGCGCCATACGCCAAGGCCCGCGTGCCGCGAGCATCGTGGTAATCGCCGCCGCATGATCGCCATCGGGGTCGAAAGGAATGGGAATGCCATTAGGCGCGCGCCTCAGCGCCTCGCCCTGCGCGCCGATGTCAAAGCCATAGACAGGCAGGCCCGTTGCCAACATCTCATGTGTGGCAAAGGAAAATGTCTCGGGCCAGATCGAGGGGACAAGCCACGCCCCCACCCCGTAGCGCTCGGCCAGATGCGGGATGTCGGCGGGCACATAACTCCCATGCAGCCGGACAGAGGGCGGCAATGAAAAGGCCGGGTCGATATTGCCGATCAAGGCAAGCTTTGGCCCACCGTCACGCGCGACACGCTCGGCCAGATCGCACAAGACACCAGCCCCTTTTTGGCGGCTGAGGTTGCCCAACACCGCAAGCGTCGCGCCGCCATGGGCGCCGTGCTTGATCCGATCAATCCGGGCGACCGTCGCATGCGGCCGATAGACGATGTTGCGGGCAAGTCCGGGATAGGCCGCAAGCAAATGCTGCCGGCTTGTTTCCGAGAAAACGGTAATCTCATCACAGCGCGCCAAGAACCCCTCCCAAGCCGCTTGCCAGCTTGCCAATGACACGATCCCCCCCTCTGGGCGGCGCTGGCGATGGGCGGGGTCGGGATTGTCGCGCAAGACCGGGCCACGATAGCGACCATCGGCGTTGAGCAGGCAGTAAGAGGGGCTCATCACGAAGTAATCATGCAGCCGCGCCTCAAGCCGGTCAGGGCGATCTTGACGCATCAGGCCCAACATCGCATCGGGCAATTCGATGGGATTGCGATCACCCACACCGCAGGAATAAACCACCCGCAGCACGGGCACCGGGGCCAGCAAGCGGCGGATATGCCCGAAATCTTCGGTCGCGCCCATCACCACGCCAAGCGGGCCATGCAGCTCTAACTGCCAGCGGATTGGCCCACCAACGCGCAGCACCAGCGCATATTGGCCTTGCGCGGTAAATGACGCGATCTCAGCAGCAAGGGCATGATCGGCCCCACCGCCCATCGAATGGGCAACAAAGAGCGGCAAGGGGCCGATGGCCAGTTCGCCCGCCACCACCACGGCCAAGGCAAGGCGCGCGGTGCGCAAAGGGTCATTGGCGATATAGCCCTGCACCTCCAAATCATAGGCGGGATAGCGGCGCGCGATCATGGCATTGGCGCGCAGCACAGCCTTCCTTTTGGTCTCGGCACCGAAGCTTTGGCCGCCGCGATGCTCGACAAATAAGGTAGGCAGCCCAACATGACGGCCACCGGCAAGCCGTATCTTTTGGCACCAATCCACCTCTTCGCCGTAGCCACGGCCAAAGGCGGTGTCAAAGCGCGGCACCCGGCTAAACCACCGCGCATTAATTGCCATGCAAAACCCCACGCTCGTGGGTGCCGTTGGCAACGGATCGGGCAAGCTCAGGCTTTGGGCAATCGCATCGACCCGGTCAACCATACCATGGGGCAAAGGCACCGCTTCGCAGATAAAGGGCACAGAGAAAATCTCGGCATTGTTCGACATCGGCGTGACCGAGGCGATGCGCGGGTCGCGATCAAAAGGCGCGATCAAGCGCGATGCCCAATCGGCGGGCACCATCGCGTCGGAATTGAGCAAGACGACATGGCCCATATGCCCCTCGGCCACGGCAAAACCGCGATTGACCGCACCCACAAAGCCAAGGTTTTGCTCCAACTCAAGCAAGGTGACACAGGTGGCATGCTCATCCGCGAAAGCGCGCAGAAACGGGCGCACCCGTGGATCGGTCGATGCATCATCGATCAAGATCATGTGCCACGCGACATCCGTATGGGCCGCCACGCGCCGCAGGCAGGCAACCAGCATGTCAAAGGCATTATGCACCGGCACGATGATCGTGACGGGATGACGCGCGCGCGCGACAGGCCCATGGCCCAAGAACCGCGCATCAATCGGCAGCCCCTCGGCATGCGCCTCGAGCCCGAGCAGATGCTTGGCCCGCGTGCGCGCCACACCATCGCGCATGACGGCCACGCGCAGCATCACGGGCAAAGCACGGCACAAATCGACAGCAAAGGCGCGCCAAAGCCTACGACGCGCCGCCGGGCTTGGCGGATCAGAGGGATGGGCAAGCGGCAAAGATATCTCTGGCCCATCGGCCAGCGTGACATGCAAGGTCAGATCGCGCGCCGCCTCGGGCAGGTCAATCTCGAACCCGCACTCAAGGGGAAGGCCAAAGCGATGCATGACATCGGATCGCTGGATATGCGGCACGCAATGCACAGCGCCCCCGGGCCAACTGACCCGCAGCGCCGATGCGCTCGTCCAGCCAACGATGCGCGTCACACCGTCGGCGCGCCAAATCCGCTCCACATGGCCAAGTCGCCGCCCGTGATGGCGCGGCAACGAAAAGCCTGCCAGCCGGTCGGCATGGCGTGCGGCATAGCGCAGGTAAAGGGCGTAAAGGCGAATAAACACGTGCAGCTTCGGTCAGCGCACCAGACGGGTCGGCAACATCAGATCAATCCTTCGAGATATTTCCCATAATCGGTTTTGGCGAAAAGCTTGGCGCGGGTGGCGAGGTCTTGGGCGGTGATCCAGCCGTTTTGATAGGCGATCTCCTCGGGGCTGCCGGTTTGCATGCCTTGGCGTTGTTCCAGCGTGCGCACGAAGTTGCCGGCATCAAGCAGGCTCGCGTGGGTGCCGGTATCGAGCCATGCAAAGCCCCGGCCCATGCGGCTGACTTGCAGCGCGCCATCGGCAAGGTAGCTTTCCAAAAGCGAGGTGATCTCCAACTCGCCGCGCGGCGAGGGTGTGACCGCGGCGGCGCGTTCGGGTGCCGTGCCGTCGAGGAAGTAAAGCCCCGTCACCGCGAAATGCGAGGGCGGTTTTTCCGGCTTCTCGATGATCGCGCGCACGCTGCCATCGGGGGCGAAATCGACCACGCCGTAGCGTTCGGGGTCGGCCACGCGGTAGCCAAAGACCGTGCCGCCCACAGGCTGCGCATCCGCCTCGGCCAAGAGATCAGGCAGGCCGTGGCCGAAAAAGATGTTGTCGCCCAAAACCATGGCCGAGGGCGCCCCGGCGAGGAAATCTTGTGCAAGAAGATAGGCCTGCGCCAACCCATCGGGGCTGGGCTGTTCGATATAATGCAAGGACAGGCCCCATTGGCCGCCATCGCCAAGTGTGCGGCGGAACTGGTCTTGGTCTTGCGGCGTGGTGATCACCGCGATCTCGCGGATACCGGCCAGCATCAAGACGCTCAGCGGGTAATAGATCATCGGCTTGTCGTAGATCGGCAAAAGCTGCTTCGACAGGCCCATGGTGATGGGGTAAAGCCGGGTGCCTGATCCACCGGCCAGAATGATGCCTTTGCGCGCAGTCATTGGCTAACCTCCAGATCTTTCAAGATATCGACTAGCCCCAAGCGCCAATCGGGACGGGGGATGCCAAAGGCGGCCTCGGTCGCGCGGCAATCAAGGCGCGAATTGAGCGGGCGTTTGGCTGGGGTTGGGTAAGCGCTGGTGGGGATGTCGGTAATGACGCAAGACAGGCCCGCCGCATCCATGATGGCGCGGGCGAAATCGGCCCAGGATGTCGCGGGGTTGCCCGCGAAATGATAGGTGCCGCTTTTGGCGGGGTCGGCGGCAAGCTGGTCCGCGATGCTGAGGCAGGCGGCGGCGATAGCGCGCGCGGGCGTGGGTGCGCCGATCTGATCGGCCACGACGCTGAGGTGATCGCGCGCGGCCCCAAGGCGCAGCATCGTCTTGACGAAATTCTGCCCATGCGCGGAAACGACCCAAGAAGTGCGCAAGATCGCATGCACGCCCCCCGCCGCGCGGACCCCCTCTTCGCCCAGGCATTTACTGCGCCCATAGGCCCCCAAGGGCGCGGTGGGCGCATCGGGGTGCCAAGGGCGGTCGCCCCCGCCCGCAAAGACGTAATCGGTCGAGATATGAACAAAGGGGATGCCCAAATCGGCACAAGCCCGCGCCATTGCAGCCGGGGCATCAGCGTTGATTGTGGTGGCAAGCGCCTCTTCGCTCTCGGCGCGGTCGACGGCCGTGTAGGCGGCCGCATTGATCACCGCGCGGGGGCGATGGGCATGGATTGCCGCGGCACAAGCCGCAGGATCAGACAAATCCGCCTGCGTGCGACCCAATGCAGTGACGGGTGCCAGACCGCGCAGTTCCGTAGCCACTTGGCCAGTGGTGCCGAAGACGAGGGTCTTGGTCATGCCGCAAGCCCCGGTGGCGCAAGGATCAGATCGGCGTAATCCGAGCGATTTTTCAACAGGAATTCCGGGAAACTGTCATCAAGGGGGCGCACGGCCAGCGCGGGTTGGTTCTTGCGCCCGAAAAGATCCTGATGCGCGGCTATTCTTGCCCGAAGCGTCTCGATGTCGGTGAAGCGCGGCGCATTAAATTCTTGATGCGAAAAGGCGCGTATCTTGGATGCCATATCCTCGGCGGACATGAGATAGCTGAAATGCCAACCTCCGCTCTCGATGACAGGGCGATGGAAGAGCGTTCGCGCCTCTTGGGGCGAGACCGTCATGTTACGCGCATAGGTGGCAGTGCCCCGTGCCCACTTTCCGCGATGTAAGTTCAGATAATAATAGTAGAAATCCTGCTCTACTGCCGCCAGATCATCGGATGGCAACCGCGCGAGGATCGCATCGACACAGGGTATCTCATCGACATCGAAGAACATCAGGATGTCGTTATCCTGCACATCGGACAAGCCACGCATCACGGCGTTGCGTTGATGTACCTCTGCAATCCACGGGTTCTTATTGTGGGGAGAATCAGTGACTTCGATCACGGAAATCCGATCGGCGAGATCAGACGCATTCTCTGTAATCCACTTGCGCAAGCGCAATGGTTTGCGTTGGCCAGAAAAGGTTCGGTCGGCCTCAACGATGACAAAGCGATCGACGGCGTCGCGCAAGATGTTGAACCGCAATGAAAGCAGGCGAAACTCGTTGAAAAATAGCGTGCAGTCGATCAGGCGTGCCATAATCTAACCCACCTTGCCCAACCGTTGCCCGACACCATCCCGCTCTTGCAACGCGCGCCACCAGTCTTCGTTGGCGAGATACCAATCGACGGTGCGCGCCAGCCCCTCTTCCACTGTGACCGAGGGTTGCCAGCCCAGCTCTTCGCGGATGCGGCTGGCGTCGATGGCATAGCGAAGGTCATGGCCGGGTCGGTCGGTGACGAAGGTGATCAGCCGGTCATGGGGTGCGGCCTCAGGGCGGCGTTTGTCGAGCAGCGCGCAGATCATGCGCACCAGATCGATATTGCGCCGCTCATTATTGCCGCCGATGTTGTAGCTGCGGCCCACGACCCCCTTCTCGCAAACAAGAAGCAACGCATCGGCGTGATCTTCGACATAAAGCCAATCGCGGACGTTCTCTCCCCTGCCATAGACGGGGATCGGCTTGCCCGCCAAAGCGTTCAGGATCACCACAGGGATCAGCTTTTCGGGGAAATGATAGGGTCCGTAGTTGTTCGAGCAATTGGTGACGACAACCGGCAATCCATAGGTCTCATGCCACGCGCGCACGAGATGGTCCGAGGCCGCCTTGGACGCCGAATAGGGGCTATTGGGCGCATAGGCCGTGTCTTCGGTAAAGAGCCCCTCGGCCCCCAGCGTGCCATAGACCTCATCGGTGGAGATGTGGTGAAAGCGGAACCCCTCGGGCCGACCTTCGCGAACCCAATAGGCGCGCGCGGCCTCGAGCAGCGTGTAGGTGCCAGTGATATTGGTCGCGATAAACGCGCCCGGCCCGTCGATGGACCGGTCCACATGGCTTTCGGCGGCCAGATGCATGATCGCATCGGGGCGATGTTGTGCAAGAATGCGGTCCATCGCGGCGCGGTCGCAAATATCAGCCTGTTCAAAGGCATAAAGCGGGCTGTCCACCACAGGGGCCAGATTATCGAGGCAGGCGGCATAGGTCAGCTTGTCGACATTGACGACATGATGCCCGCGCGCCACCGCCAGCCGCACCACGGCCGAGCCGATGAACCCCGCGCCCCCTGTTACCAAAAGCTTCATGATGCGCCCCCGTCATAGACAAAGGGGCTGTCGAAATCCGCAAAAGCACCCGCCACTGCATCCTTGGCTGACAAGATCGGGGAAACATCGCCCATCGCCCAATCGATGCCGATATCTGGGTCGTCCCAAGCAAGCGCCCCCTCAGTCTGGGGTGCGTAGATATCCGAACACTTATAGATGATCTCGGTATCGGGCGCGCGGGTGACAAACCCATGCGCAAAGCCCGCGGGGATCAGCAATTGCTTGCCATTCTCAAAGCTCAGCTCGATCCCGAACCAACGCCCATAGCTGGGCGAGCCACGCCGGATATCGACCGCCACATCGAACAACACCCCCCGCCCACAGCGCACCAGCTTGGCCTGCGCACGCGGCGGCGCCTGAAAATGCAAGCCCCGCACCGTGCCCGCCTGCGCCGACAGCGAGTGATTATCCTGAACGAAATCAAGCGTAATGCCATGCGCCGCCAGCTTGTCGCGGCTATAGGTCTCCGCAAAAAACCCGCGCGCATCACCAAACCGCGGCGGCGTGATCACCCGCAAATCGGGTATTCCCGTTTCCTCAACCAACATCGAAATACTTTCGCGCAGATCACGTTACAAAAGCGTATATAGACGCACGAAAGACAAAATCACGCCGCTGCCCAAGGTGCAACCGGACAAGCGCGCCGAAAGCGCGGTCATTGTGAAAATTTAGCCGAAATTTGGGACAGCGCCGGTGCAGACCCTAGGCGCTGTGCCAGTCGAAAAAGCCGGGGCCTGCGCGCTGGCGCAAGTCGCGCGCCATCTCGGCACCCAAGGCGGCAGCATCGGCGATTGCGGCTTGCCTGTCGTCGGTCAACACTTCGGACCCGTCTGGGCGCAAAATCTCGCCGCGCAACCGCAAGCGCCCCTCCGCGATCTCAGCCAAGCCTGCGATGGGGGTCTGGCATGAACCATCAAGCCCCGCCAAAAAGGCACGCTCGGCGGCCAAACGCTGACCTGTGGGAATATCATGAATCGCATCAAGCATCGCGGCCACGCGGTGATCATCGGCACGCCGTTCGATCCCGATGGCCCCTTGGGCGACAGCGGGTAGCATCTCTTCGGTCGCGATTGCGGTGCGCACCACCTCTTCCATGCCCAAACGGCGCAGCCCCGCCATCGCAAGGAAAGTGGCATCGACAACACCATCGCCCAGCTTCTTCATCCGCGTCTGCACATTGCCGCGAAACTCGACCACCGACAAATCCGGGCGGCGCGCTTTGAGCTGCGCGCGGCGGCGCAGGCTGGATGAGCCGACACAGGCCCCCTGCGGCAAAGCGGCCAAGCTGTCATGACCGAGTGAAACGAAAGCATCGCGCACATCTTCGCGCGGCAGGTAGCAATCCAAGACCAAGCCCGCTGGCTGCAACACCGGCATGTCCTTCATCGAATGGACAGCGATGTCAATTTTCCCTGACAAAAGATCATCTTCGATTTCACGGGTGAACAAGCCCTTACCGCCCAGATCCTTGAGCGGCTTGTCGGCATCGATCAAGGCGCGGTCATCGCCCATGGTCTTGATGACAACGATCTCAAAGGCCGCTTCGGGCAGATCGAAGGCCGCGCTCAGGCGGCGACGGGTTTCATGTGCCTGTGCCAGCGCCAGTGGTGAACCACGGGTTCCGATGCGAAGCGGTTGGGCGGGTGTCGGTCGATTGGTCGTCATGCGCTCTTTCTATATCTGTCAACTTGACTTGACAATCGCCTTTGGGTTGACAGACTCGGTCAGGAGGTCAATTCCTGTCCTCGAAACGACCAAAGGACAATCCCCATGTTTGATGCGCCTGCTGCTGGCCAAAAGAAACTGCTGCGCTCGCTTGCCGGTGAGGCGATGGATGTGCCGCCAGTTTGGCTGATGCGGCAAGCCGGGCGCTACTTGCCAGAGTATCGCGCGACACGGGCCGAGGCGGGGGATTTCTTGTCGCTGTGCTATAACTCGGATCTTGCGGCCGAGGTCACGCTGCAACCGATCCGCCGCTATGGATTCGATGCCTCGATCCTATTTGCCGATATCTTGCTGATCCCCGACGCGCTGGGGGCCGATCTGTGGTTTTCCACCGGCGAAGGGCCGCGGCTGTCGACGATCACAGGCCCCGAAGGGCTGAAAAAGCTCAAGGGTCGCGACGATATTCATGATCATCTGGCCCCGGTCTATGAAACGGTGCGCATCCTTGCGCGCGAATTGCCGAAAGAAACCACGCTGATCGGCTTTGCGGGCGCACCTTGGACGGTGGCCACCTACATGATCGCGGGGCGTGGCACACCCGATCAAGCGCCTGCCCATGCGCTGCGCGAAAGCGATCCTGAAACCTTTGGCGCGCTGATCGATTTGTTGACCGAGGCCACGATCGAATATCTCGATCAACAGGTTTTGGCCGGTGCCGAGGTGATCAAGATCTTCGACAGCTGGGCCGGATCGCTGAAAGGTCAGGCCTTTCATGATTTCGCGCTCGTGCCCGCGCGCCGGATCACCACCGAACTCAAGCGCCGCCATCCCGGCCTGCCGATCATCGCCTTTCCGCGCGAGGCGGGCGAGAAATACGTAGGCTTTGCCAAGGCGGTCGGTGCTGATTGTCTGGCCATCGACACAACGGTCGACCCGGCATGGGCGGCCCAACATCTGCAGCCCGACAGCTGCGTACAGGGCAATCTTGACCCCAAGCATATGATCACGGGCGGCCAAGGTTTGGTGGATGAAACCCGCCGCATCGTCGATGCCTTGAAGGGCGGGCCGCATATCTTCAACCTCGGCCATGGCATCACCCCCGAGGCTGATCCCGACAACGTGCATCTGCTGTTGGAAACCATCCGCGGCTGACCCATCACCTTGCCCAGCGGCGCGGTTGCTTGCGTATTTGGGGAAAGATGAAGGCAGGGAGAAACTTATTCAAATCCTCCTTCATCTTTCCAAAATTACGCATGACACTGCGCTGATCATCACGCGAAAGGGCCGGGATGGAACGCGCTGATTTCGCCGTTATCGGACGCGGGCTGATGGGCACGGCCTGTGCATATTATTTGGCGCAGGCAGGCTGCGATGTCGTCTTGATCGGGCCGGATGAGCCGGACGACGCACCCCGCCATGACGGCCCTTTCGGGAGTTTTCATGACGCAGGGCGGATCACGCGCGCCATCGCGCATGATCCTGTCTGGGCGCGGCTCGCGCTGCGGTCCATCGCGCGCTACGGCGCGTTGGAGCAACAAAGCGGGATCAGCTTTTTTGACCCCTGCGGTGCGATGGTGGCGGGGCCATCGGCGGGGCCAATGGCCGAGATGGCGCAAGATTTTCTGCAATGCGCGGCACTTTTGGGGCTGGACCATCAACAGATGGATGGCACCACAGTTGCAGCGCGCTACCCCTATTTCCACCTTCCCAAAGGGAGCGTTGGGGCGTTTGATCCTTTGGGCGGCGTCATCGATCCGCGCGCGATGCGCCGCGCTCATGAGGCCGTCGCGATCGCGGCAGGCGCACGGGTCATCCATGCGCCTGTGACATCCCGAGAATCAGGGCTATTGCAGCTATCGGATGGCACATCCCTACAGGCGGGTCATGTCGTGCTTTCCATGGGCGGCTGGTCGGCCATGCCCGGTCTAGGCGACGCAAGGCTTGCGATGCAGGTCTATCAGCGCACAATCTTGCTTGCGGCGGTGGATGACCGGCAGGCCGCGCATCTGGCCCGGATGCCAAGCCTGATCTTCGTGCCGGATGATCGGCACACCGATCTCTATGTTCTGCCGCCGATCCGCTACCCCGATGGGCAGCGCTACATCAAGATCGGGGGCGAGGCGACCAGCCCCATCGCGACCGAGGCCACAGCTTTGAACGCATGGTTCAAGACCGCAGGCAGCCAAGCCGCCGCCGATATTCTTCGGGGGCATTTACAAGCGTTGATGCCCGATCTGGTGATCACGCAGACCAAAACCGCCGCTTGCGCCGTCAGCTTCACGGCAAGCGGGCATCCCTATATCGGGCGGCTGGATGATGACACCACGGTGCTGACCGGCGGCAATGGGGCGGCGGCGAAATGCGCCGATGAATTGGGCAGGCTGGGGGCCGTTGCGGCCCTCGGCGGCGATGTCACCGCCGAGGGGCTTGGCGCAGATTTTGCGCCCGTGTTTACCTGACGCTCAAAAGCGGAAGTTCACCGATACGGCAGCCGTTGTTGCATCAGCCGCGAGCCCGACCAGATCGAAGCTGTCGAATTCATGATAAAGCAGTTCCGCGCCGACGCTGATCATATCGTTGACCATCATCTCATAGCCCAGACCCGCGAACCAACCATCGCTGTCCCCGACGCCGCCGCCGCTGGTTTCGGCGCGCGCCCAACCGGCCGTGCCATAAATCCAATCATCGGTCAGATCAAAGCCGCCGCGCACACCGACACGCGTCACCGCGTCCAGCGTCGCCACCCCGCCAAGATCAAGGTCAGTCGTGTCATATTGCAGGCCACCACCAAGGATGAAGTCACCGAAATCGTAATCATAATAGGCCCGCAAACCCATCATAAGGTCATTGCCCTCAAGCACCGGACCGGTGGTCGAGACATCACCATAACCCAGTTGCAGGCCGACCGATGGACCTGTCCAGTTTCTGCCGATGGCGAGGATTGGGGCAGGTTCAAGCATGACAGGCGCGGGGCCCGGTATCGTTGTTCCACCAGCGAGAGCGGGCCCAGCCGTCACGGCGGCCAGCCCTGCGGCGAAGATGAGGGAATGTTTCATAACGGGAACTCCTTGCGCTTATGTCTGTTCTGGGAATTGCAGCCTGCGCTTGGTCTGCATGCTCAAAAGCCTAAGCATGCAGACCGCGCATTCAACGCAACACACGGACACGAAGCCGAGAGTTTCCTATAGGTAGCCAGTTTCCGCCGGGTCTGGCGCTGCAAAGCGGCGAAAGCGCGCCGGATTTGCGAGCAAACCTTGCGTATTGATCGCGTCGCTTGACAGCTTTCAAGCCGTAGTCGGGCTCAGGTCCATTTCGCGATGGGCGGCAAGCTCATCAAAACCGCATTGGCATCATGCCCGGTTTCAAGCCCGAATTTCGTGCCGCGATCATAGACAAGATTGTACTCGGCATAGAGCCCGCGATGGATCAATTGCGCCTCGCGGTCATCCTCGGTCCAAGGGCTATGCCGACGCTTTTCGACCAATGGCACGAAGGCAGGCAGAAAGGCGCGACCGACATCTTGGGTAAAGGCGAAATCCGCCTCCCAATCGCCGGTGTGCAGATCGTCATAGAAAATGCCACCAACGCCGCGCGCGCGATTGCGGTGCGGGACATAGAAATACTCATCCGCCCAAGCCTTGAAGCGGTCGTAGTAATCCGGGGCATGAGGCGCGCAGTGGTCGCGCAGCACATCATGGAAATGCGCCGTATCCTCGGCATATTCGATGGCGGGGTTCAGATCGGTACCGCCACCAAACCAGCTTGCGACCGGTGTCCAGAACATGCGCGTGTTCATATGCACCGCCGGTGCATGCGGGTTGCGCATATGGGCCACAAGCGAAATCCCCGCGGCCCAGAAGGTCGGATCATCCTTTAGCCCCGACAAATCCTTGCGCGCGGCCATCGCCGCAACCGCACGCGGCCCAAGCTGTCCGTAAACCGTCGAAACATTGACCCCGACTTTCTCGAAAACGCGCCCACCGCGCATGACGCTCATCAAGCCGCCGCCGGCATCTTGCCCATCGTCGGAATGGCGCTTTGTCTGCGTGACCTCAAAGCGGCCAGCTGGCAGATCGCCGGTTTGCGTATCCTCGAGCGCCTCGAAAGCGGCAACAATCTCGTCGCGCAGGCTGCGGAACCATGCCGAGGCGCGCGTCTTACGGTCTTCAAAATTATCCTTCACGGGCAACGTCCTTTCTCATCTCGGGAAGGTTGTATCAGACCCGTTTCACTCGCGCTATGCGGTGTTTGCACAAGCTTGCATGGACCATGGCGGTGGCGGCAGCCACACAGGCCCATCGAAAGATACCGCTCAAGTCTCTGTCAGCGACCGCTTTTTTCGCAATGCCCCGTAGATTTTTGGATGGGGATCGCATAGGGTGGGATTAATCGCCGCAAAAGACGGCACCCCAAGGCAGAGCGAGCAGGCTCCGTGATACACAGATCCGCCCTTCCGGCCCTATTTGGGCTGGTTCTGATTGTTTGCGCAACCCTGATGGGCGGCGCGCTCAAGGCTGCGCCCTATGCGGCGATGGTCATGGATGCGCGCACGGGCGAAGTGCTGCATTCGCGCAACGCCGACACCCGGCTTCACCCTGCCTCGCTGACGAAAATGATGACGCTTTACGTCGCCTTCGAGGCGATCCGGCTGGGCGAGATCACGCTCGACACCCCCGTGCGGATTTCGCAGCATGCAGCCTCGGAACCGCCGTCGCGGCTGGGGCTGCGCGCTGGATCCACGATCCGGTTTCGTTACCTGATCCGTGCCGCAGCGATCCGTTCGGCCAATGACGCGGCCACCGCGATTGGCGAGGCGATTTCAGGGTCAGAAGCGGCCTTTGCCCAGCGCATGACCCGCACGGCGCAAGCGCTCGGCATGACGCGGACGACATTCCGCAATGCCCATGGCCTGACCCAAGAGGGGCATTTGTCGACCGCAAGCGACATGACCATCATGGGGCGGCGGCTCTTCTATGATTATCCGCAATACTACAATATTTTCTCTCGCCGTCAGGATGACGCAGGCATCGCCACGGTCCGCAACACCAACCGCGCGCTTCTCGAAGCCTATCGCGGCGCGGATGGGATCAAGACGGGCTACACCCGTGCAGCAGGTTTCAACCTTGTCGCCTCGGCCGAGCGGGGAAATGTGCGGGTCATCGCCACGGTTTTCGGCGGGCAATCAACGGCATGGCGCAACCAGCGCATCATGGAACTGATGGATATGGGCTTTGCGCGCGCACCAGCGCGTGCGACCGAGAGACGCCCGGCGCTCCCGACCTATGGGCCAAATAGTGGCGCTGGCGCTAGCACTGGGGAAACCGTGTTGACCTCTGGTGTCATGTCGCAATCGCTGCGCCCAACACCACGCCCGGGCACGACACAAGCACCGCGCGCGCCTGAACCCGCGCTTCTTGCCGCGATCGAAGCGGCGGTTGGCGAAGCAATCCAAGCAGCGGCGACCGAGGCGCAACCAGCGCCGCAAGCCGCACCTGATCTGCCAAGCACCAGCGCAGATGCAGAGCCAGTACCGGCCATTCAACCCTTGCCCAGACCACAGGCACAGGTCGAAACCGCCGTGACGCAATCCCTGCCCATTCCACCGCGACCCGCCGATGCGCCCGAACCGATCATCGTCGCAGGCCCGCTTGAGCCCGAGGTGATCACGCGCGCCTCCTCCAGCGGATCGCGGCTCTTTGGTGTCTCGCTTGGCCCGCAACCCTCGCATCATGCAGCCGAGCGGCTTTTGCTGCGCACCGCACTCAGCGAAATCGGCACATTCGACCAAGCCCTGCGCCGTGTGGTGCAGCGCAATGGCGGCTACGAGGCGCGCTTTCAAGGCTTGACCGAAGATCAAGCCGCGCGCGCTTGCGCCCGGCTGACAGCCCGTGCAATCCCCTGTGAACCTTTCGGCCCCGCCTCTTGATCGCTACCTGACCAAACGCTGCGACAGACCCAAGCGCGGCAGTTGCCCGGTCAACTGCGCCTCGTAGATGGCAAGGCTTTCGGTGACGCGCATGATGTAGTTGCGCGTCTCGGTGAAGGGGATGGCCTCGATCCAAAAGATCACATCATCGACGCGGCGTGGATCACCAAATCGCCCAATCCATTCATCGGCCCGGCTTGGCCCCGCGTTATAGGCAGCCGCCACCAAAACCAGATTATCACTGTAACGCCGCCCAAGCTGGGCCAGATAGCTAGCACCAATCCGCGCGTTATAGGCCGCGTCATTCAGCAGCCGTTCTTGCGAATAGGGCAGGCCGATGGCGCGCGCGGTGTCGCGGCCCGTGCCGGGCATCACCTGCATCAAGCCAAGCGCACCCGCGGGGCTGACCACGCTTGGGTCAAACTCGGATTCGCGCCGCGCAATCGCCAGCACCAAGGCCGGGGGTGCGCCCAAACCGGCATCAGCCAACGCGGGCTTGATCGGGTAATAGGGGCGCATGATCTCGTGCCCGGCCAGTGCTGCGCGCTTGGCGATCCTGAGCGCGACATGTACATCCCCGATCCCAAGCGCGAAATCGCCCAATTGCCCTGCTTCTTGCCTGCCGAGGCTTTCGGTCAAATGGGTCAAGAAACGCTCGGCGGGCCATTCCTCGCCCACCGCGAAATACAACAGCGCCGCTTGAAACACGCTTGAGCGGGTAAAGGCCGCCTGTCGCCAATCGCCATAATCCTCGCGGGCCAGAAAGGCCGGATCGACGGGCAACCCGCCACGCTCGGCGGCAAGCTGGCCATAAAAACTCGACTGGTAGCGCGCGCCGAACGCAAAGGCGCTGGCGGCAGCGGCGCGATTGCCTGCGGCCTCATGCGCGCGGCCCAGCCAATAGCCCGCCCGCCCAAGCGAGATCGGGCTTGCGACACTCCCGCGGAAGGTTTCGAAATGTCCGACGGCAACCTCGCTCCGGCCAAGGCGATAGGCACAGTAACCCGCCAGCCATTCATTCTCGGAAAAGGATGAATCCTCGCGCGCGGGATCGACATGATGACCAGCCGCATAGCGGTAACAGGTCGCAAAATCCCCATCGCGCATCACATCGCGGGCGAGATCGGCGCGTCGGTCTGCCCAAGCCAAAGGTCGGCCCAAGGCTTGGCGCGAGGCCGAGCGCTCGACCATCAGCGCGCCCGCGCTGTCCCAGTTGCCCGCCCGCATGCGCCACAAGAACCGCTCATAGGCCAGCCCCGGATGATCGGCCAATGCGGCTGGTACCGCCGCGATCAGAGCATCGACGCCGTTTTGGCGCGCGCGCAGTGCGATCCGCGCCAAGGCCAGCTTTTGCCAAGCCTCAGGCACCAAGGGCAGCATGGCGCGGGCGCGTTCTTCGGCCCCTTCCCACAAGAGGTGATCGAGGCGCGCAATATGGTGATTGCCTTGGTTGAGCACCGCACCAAATGCGGCGCGCATCCCCGCCGCCTCCTCGGCGGTCATGACAATCGAGGTCCACCCCCGGATCGCTTCCGCCTCGGCGGCGGCGCGATCACCGCGCGCCTGATAGGCCAGCGCAAGCGCGCGTGATCCCGCCCCCGTTGTCGGAAGATCAGTGGCGAAATAGGCGATCACATCGCGCGGATCGGCATTCTCGGGGATCGCGGCCTCACCTTGGGTGCGCAAAAAGGGCAGACCGGGCCAATCGGGGTTGCGCGCCAGAAAATCGCGATATTCGCGCCATTCCCCGGCGGCTGGTGCTGCGCGCAGCCGGGTCCAGCTGATGATGTCGCGCGCGACGGGGTCATTGATCCGGGCAGCCGCCTGTGTCGCGACGGCCATATCCCCTTTGGCCAGCGCATCTAATGCACGCCCAAGCGCCTCGGTCTCGGCACCGACGCGCAACGGCGCCAACAAAAGAAAAACACTCAGCAAAACCTGCCGCATTATCTGCCCTCACTGCTCTTTTGGACAGGATATGCGACATGGCGGCAGAGGCAACACACGAACTTGGCATTCTCGCGCGCCAAGGCTAGTGTCCGCCCAAATTCGCCGAGGCATGTTGCCACGGCACCGACAGCAAAAAGGATGCGTGTCATGTTCCAAGGCTCAATGCCCGCTTTGGTCACGCCGTTCACGAACGGCGCGGTGGATTTCGACGCGCTCAAACAGCTGGTGGAATGGCAGATCGCCGAAGGCTCGCACGGGTTGGTGCCGGTTGGCACGACCGGCGAAAGCCCGACGCTGACCCATGACGAACATGAGCGCGTGATCGCAGCCGTGGTTGCGACCGCCGCAGGCCGCGTTCCCGTTATCGCAGGTGCTGGCTCGAATAACACGGTCGAGGCGATCCGTTTTGTCGAATTTGCCAAGACCGTCGGTGCAAATGCCGCGTTGGTGGTGACCCCCTATTACAACAAGCCCACGCAAAAAGGGCTGATCGCGCATTTCGCGGCGCTGAACGAGATCGGTATCCCGATCATCATCTACAACATCCCGCCCCGTTCGGTGGTTGATATGCTGCCCGCCACGATGGGCGAATTGGCCAAGCTGCCCAATATCGTCGGCGTGAAGGACGCAACCGGCGATCTGAGCCGCGTTCCCAAGCAACGCATCACCTGTGGTGCGGATTTCATCCAGTTGTCGGGCGAAGATGCAACGGCTGTGGGCTTTAACGCGCAAGGCGGTGTGGGCTGCATCAGCGTGACCGCCAATGTCGCGCCCAAGCTTTGCGCCCAGATGCAGGAGGCGACACTTGCGGGTGATTACCGCGCAGCACTTTCCTATCAGGACAAGCTGATGCCGCTGCACGAGGCGATCTTTGCCGAGCCGGGGGTTTGCGGGGCGAAATACGGCCTATCGCTCTTGGGTCGCGCGCGTGAAGAGGTGCGCTTGCCGCTGACCGGCCTGTCGGATGCCACCAAGGACCAGATCGCAGCCGCAATGCGCCACGCGGGCATCTTGTGAGCCGCGAGGGCGAGATCGCCCTGCCCTTCGACCCCGCCGAACGGATCACGGCGGGGCTGAGTTTCATCGGCCATATCCGTTCGCCTTGGGGCAAAGGCACAGCGCCCAAGAACCTGCGCGCAGCCCGCGAGACGGGCCAAGCCGCGCGGATTGAATTACTGCCGGGATATGCCGCTGGTCTTTTGGGGCTAGAGGTCGGCCAAGCGATCCAACTTCTCTACTGGGTTGATCGCGGTGTGCGCGATTTGATCGTGCAGGTGCCCGGACATAGCAATGGGCCGCGCGGCACATTCGCCCTGCGCTCGCCCGTGCGGCCCAATCCGATTGCCTTGGGCACAGTCATCATCACATCGCTTGATCTTGAGGCTGGTATCATCGGGATCGACGCGACCGATGCCTATGACGGCACGCCCCTTCTCGACATCAAACCATGGATCGGCACGGTCGATGTGCCACCGGGCTGGCGGCCCGAGGCGTGAGCGCCTATATCGGCAGCCATGGCCAAGGATAACGACAATAAGAACTACAAGATCATCGCCGAAAACCGGCGGGCGCGGTTCGATTACGCGATCGAGGAAGATCTTGAGGTCGGCATCATTCTGCAAGGCTCGGAGGTCAAAAGCCTCCGCCAAGGATCGGCCAATATCGCCGAAAGCTATGCTGCCGTCGAGAATGGCGAGCTGTGGCTGGTGAATGGCTACATCGCGCCTTATGCGCAGGCCAAGACGTGGGGCCATGAAGAGCGCCGCCGCCGCAAGATGCTGGCCACCAAGCGCCAGCTGTCGCGGATGTGGAACGCGACCCAACGCCAAGGCATGACACTGGTGCCGATCGTGATGTATTTCAACGACAAGGGCTTGGTGAAGCTCAAGCTTGGCATCGCCAAAGGCAAGAAGCTGGCCGACAAGCGCGAAACCAGCGCCGAGCGCGACTGGAACCGGCAAAAGCAACGACTCTTGAAGCAGAATTGAGCCTGTCGCGAGAGCACCGCGCTATTGTGCTTGCTGCGCCTTTGGCTGGCGGTCGAGGCCTCCGGCGGGGATATTTATGAAACGAAGAAGCGCATGGGTTGGCGCAGTGATGCTTGCCTTGCAAGCGGCGGCGACGTAGGGCTGGTGCCCGGAACGACGGCCAATGCCCCGGAGGCCCCGATGGCGACAGACGACCCCAAAACACTGGTTTCGACCGCATGGCTTGCAGCGCATATAGATGATCCCGATCTGCGGATCTTAGATGCCTCTTACTACCTGCCCGATGCGGGGCGCGATGGGCGCGCGGAATATGCCGCCGCACATATCCCCGGCGCGCGCTACTTCGACATCAACGAGATTGCCGATGCGCGCAGCGCGCTGCCGCATATGGCGGCCCCGCCCGAGAAATTCATGAGCCGGTTGCGCGCCTTGGGCGTGGGCGATGGCCATCAGGTGGTGGTCTATGACGGCGCTGGCCTGTTTTCGGCGGCGCGCGTGTGGTGGAATTTCCGCCTGATGGGCAAGACCGATATCGCCGTGCTGGATGGCGGCTTTCCGAAATGGAAGGCCGAAGGACGCCCAGTCGAGGATATGGAGCCCATCATCCGCGACCGTCACATGACCGTGCAACGCCAAGCGCATTTGGTGAAAGATGTGACCCAAGTCGCCGCCGCCGCGAAACTCGGGGATTGGCAGATCGTGGATGCCCGCGCCGCCGCAAGGTTTCGCGGTGACGCGCCCGAGCCGCGCGCGGGCCTGCGCGCTGGTCACATCCCCGGATCGAAGAATGTGCATTACGCAAGCCTGCTGAATGCCGATGGGACGATGAGGGGGCTTGATGAGTTACGCGCAATCTTTGCCGCCGCCGATGTCGATGTGAACCGGCGTACGATCACCACCTGCGGCTCGGGCGTGACGGCGGCCATCGTGATGCTGGCGCTAACGCGGCTCGGCAATGCGGATGTCGCGCTTTATGACGGGTCTTGGACCGAATGGGGCCAGTTCGAACAGTTGCAGGTCGCCAAGGGATGAGCTTGATCCCCGCCGGGACCGAGGTCACCTTTCGCGTGACCTATCTGGAGATGAGCAAACGCCCCGATTGGGCGGCGCCGCGCTTGCCTGAGCATATTCGTCTTGAGCGCGCCATCGACCCGCCGGTGTGGTATTTCTTGTCGCTCTATGATGCGGTCGGTCGCGATTACGAATGGCAAGATCGCTTCGTGCAGGCCGAAGATGACCCAGCCGCGCTTCAGGGGTTTGTCCGTGATCCCGATGTGGTGATCTGGACCGCGATGGGCCATGGCTGGCCACAGGGGTTTTTCATGCTGGATTGGCGCGAGGCGGGCGTTTGCGATCTGGCCTATTTCGGGCTGGTGCCGCAAGCCGTGGGCAAAGGCTGGGGCAAGGCCCTGCTCCAGACGTCGATCCTGACCGGTTGGGCACGGGAAGGGGTCGAACGGATGACGGTCAACACCTGCACGCTCGATCATCCGCGCGCGCTGGCGCTTTATCAGAGATTGGGGTTTGCCCCCGTTTCCTATGAGGATCGGCGGCGCGTTTTGGTGCATGACCGCGATCCGGCGCAATTTGGCTAAAGGAAACAAGGGATGTTCGAAACCGTCACGCCGCCCGAACCCGACAAGATCATCCGCTTGATGGGCATGTTTGCCGCGGATACGCGCACGGGTAAGGTCGATCTGGGCGTGGGTGTTTATCGCTCGCCCGAGGGCAAAACCCCTGTGATGGCGGCCGTGAAACAGGCCGAAGAGCGGATTTGGACGGCGCAAGATAGCAAATCCTATGTCGGGCTACGCGGTGATCTTGGCTATCTGGACGCGATGCGGCATCTGATCCTTGGCCAGAGTGTTCCAGCGGACCGGGTAGCAGGAGCGGGCACGCCCGGCGGCACAGGCGCGGTGCGGCAAGTGCTGGAGACCGTGCATCGGCTTGCGCCCTCTGCCACGGTCTGGATTAGCGATCCAACATGGCCGAACCATCCCGCAATCATCGACCATCTCGGGCAAAAGCGGCAAAGCTATCGCTATTATGATGCGGCGACGGGTGGCATCGACCGGACGGGCATGATGGCCGATCTGGCGCGGGTGGGGCGCGGCGATCTGATCTTGCTGCACGGCTGTTGCCACAACCCGACCGGGGCCGATCTGTTGCTCGATGATTGGCAGGAGGTCGCGGCGCTTTGTGCGCGCACAGGCGCAATTCCCTTTGTCGACATGGCCTATCAGGGCTTTGGTCTGGGGCTGGAAGAGGATGCCGCCGGCGTGCGGCTGTTGGCGGCCACCCTGCCCGAGGTGCTGATTGCGGCCAGTTGTTCCAAGAATTTCGGGCTTTACCGCGAACGCGTCGGCGCGGTCTTGATCGTCACCACGGGCAAAGCCGCGGCTGAGGGGGTTCTGGCGGGCATGAACCGACAGAACTTTGCTTTTCCCCCCGATCACGGCGCGCGCGTGGTGCAAGAAATCCTTGGGGATGAGACACTTGGCGCGCTGTGGCGGGGCGAGTTGGACGGGATGCGCCGCACGATGGAAGGCAATCGCCGCGCATTGGCCGAGGCGTTGCGGGAAGAAACAGGATCGGATCGGTTCGGTTTTCTGGCCGCGCATCGGGGGATGTTTTCGCTCATTGGGGCGACGTCCACGCAGGTAGATCGCTTGCGCGAGGTCCATGGCATCTATCTGGTGGGTGATGGGCGGATGAATGTTGCGGGGCTGACGCCTGACACCATCCCGCGTGTCGCGCAGGCATTGGCCGAGGTGCTTGCCTGACCGCGCGATGAGGTATAACAGGCGCCGTCCGCGATGGTCGCGGGCCAAGTCTCCGACTACCTTGTCAAAACGGAATATATCATGAATTCAAAGTACTTGCCGGGTATACTGGCGATGGCTACCGTTGTTGTGGCCTCAAATATCCTTGTGCAGTTCCTGTTCGGGAACTGGCTGACTTGGGGGGCGTTTACCTATCCGCTCGCCTTTCTGATCACCGATATCATGAACCGGGTTTATGGCGTGCAAGCCGCGCGGCGCGTTGTTTTCGCGGGCTTTTTGGTCGGGGTCGCCTGTTCGCTGATCGGGACGCAGATCATGGGCGAATTCGGGCCATTGGTTACACTGCGGATCGCCGTGGGATCGGGGATCGCGTTCTTGACGGCGCAGCTGCTTGATGTGGCGATTTTCGACCGGCTGCGGAATGGTGGGTGGTGGCAAGCGCCTGTTTTGTCGAGCATTATTGGCTCTTCTGTCGATACGGCGCTGTTTTTCACCATCGCCTTCTCGGGCGCGCTGAGCTTTCTTGAGCCGGGCAATGATGTGTCTTGGGCGGGCGAGGTTTTGCCGATCTTGGGCGCAGGGCCAAACGCGCCGCTTTGGGTGTCCCTGGCCGTGGCCGATTGGGGGGTGAAGATGGGCATCGCGCTATTGGCGCTGATCCCCTTCCGGATCATCACCCGCAAAATCATGGCACAGGTAGTATAAAAGGTTTTGACAACCGCAAAATCTGTGGCAGGCTGTGGATAACGGCAACCCATTGAAAGGAGGTGATCCAGTGATCAGAGAAGCATTGGAGAAAGATAACGGGACAGCTTGGGAGGTGCGCCTCTAAGGCAGCCCTTGGGGGTTTTCGCCCCTCCCAGGTGGGATTTCCTAACCGATATCCACCTCCTGATTTCTCGAAAGGGTCGTCGCAAGGCGGCCCTTTTTCGTTGGGCGCGGCCGGTCACAGGGCGTACACAGGGCGTACACACCCCGTACATATGCGTGGCCCCCATGCCCCTGACGATCAATGACCGCATCACCATCGCCGATTGGGAGCTGACCGAGCAATTTGTCCGCGCCTCCGGCCCCGGCGGGCAGAATGTGAACAAGGTCTCAACAGCGGTGGAACTGCGGTTCGAGGCGGCGCGCTCCCCGAACCTGCCCGACCCGGTGAAGCGGCGGCTGGAACGGCTGGCGGGGCGGCGCTGGACCAAGGAGGGCGCGCTGGTCATCCAAGTGGAGGAGACGCGCAGCCAAGCCCAAAACCGCGAGATCGCGCGGGAGCGGTTGGTGGAACTGATCCGCGCGGCGCTGGTGGTGCCGAAACCCCGCCGCCCGACCCGGCCCACCAAGGGATCGGTCGAACGGCGCATCAAGGAGAAGAAGGTGCGGGGCGAGGTGAAGGCGGGGCGGGGGAAGGTCGAGGAGTGATTGACAGGCGGCCCGGTGATACCAAATATTGGTACATCAGGATTTGGAGGCGATCATGGCGCGCAATACATCGGTGTCCCTTGGGGAACACTTCAGCGATTTCATCGAAGAGAAGGTGCGCGAAGGGCGCTATGGCTCGGCCAGCGAGGTGGTGCGGGCGGGCTTGCGCCTGTTGGAAGAGGAAGAGGCGAAGCTCGCGCGGCTTAAGGAGTTGATTGCGGAGGGGGAGGCGAGCGGGCCGGGGCGGGAATGGGATTGGTCCGCGCGCCGTGCGGAGTGGATCGCAGGATATCGCAAGCGCGAGGCGTCGTGAAACGGCTCGATGTCTCGCCTGATGCCGAAGCAGATTTGCGCGGCATCTGGATCTACACGTTCCAGACATGGGGCGAGGCGCAGGCCGACAAATATCTTGATGAAATCGATACGCGGATGATCGGCCTCACGACAGGCGCCACCGCCTCCCGCCGCGCGGAGGAGGTCGGGCCGGGGCTGCGGCGGGCGTTGGTGGGCAGCCATGTGGTGTTTTTCCGCGAGGATGCAGCGGCGGTGACGGTGGTGCGGGTGTTGCACCAGAGCATGGATGTAGGGATGTAGGGTGGGTGAAACCCACCATGCGGCGCGGCGGGGGTGGGGTGCGGTGGGTTGCGGCCGGTCTGCGAGTGCTCCTCTTGGCAAAAAACAGCGCGAGACGTCGTGTCACCCTCTTAGTGGCTTGCATTTACCCATCAGAGAACCACACTGTCCGTGTAAGGAATCGACCTGCGAATCAGATTCTGTTAAGAGTCAATGCACAATAATGCAGTGGCCGTCAGTAAAGTGGGGATCGCAACATGTACTTCATCGGTAGACCAGCGCAGTTGCCTGAGCGCCAGAAAGATGATCGTCTTACTCGTAGCCGGCCGCTCGTGAGTGGTGGTGAGTACCTTGATGCGCTTGACTCATCGTTTTTGTTTGAAGCGGAAAGATCAGGTTTTTTGTATGTCCAAGAGCCCAAGAAAACGGCTGAGCAACCAGTTTCCGAGAACGAACGAACTACCTTCGCAATCTTCTAAGTTCTGGGCGAAGGAAAAGGACCGATACCTCAGACAGTTGCTGATCAGTGACATTGAAGAGCAGACCGGTCGGGAGTTGGTAGTGTACTTCGCGAGTTTATCTGAGGCCATAAACCACTCAGATCCCGATGATCTTTCTGAAGTAATCGATGGACTAACAGGAAATACCATAGACCTCATCATTCAGACCCCAGGTGGGTCGGTTGATGCGGTAGAAAAGTTCGTAACTGTGCTTAAGTCGCGCGTTGCTTCATACCGTGTCATTGTTCCTAGCTTGGCGAAGTCAGGTGGAACGGTGATTGCGATGTCGTCAGAAAAAATCCTTTTGGGAGTAAACTCTGAACTGGGTCCAATTGATCCTCAGTTTGTCTTGCCAAACATAGGTGCTGTCCCGTGTCAGTTCATTGCTGACGACGAGACACAACAACCTGTAATTAGATCCCTTGCGCAATCGGCCGTTGCTCGGATGATACAACTCGCGGAGAAGATACTATCTCAAGGGATGCTGAGCAGCGCAAAACCCGATAAAGTGTCTGAAGTTATTGGAAAAATATCTTCGTCCGACACATACAACTCCCATGGGGCCGTGATCGACTTTTCAGAGGCGCAGGGTCTTGGCCTGTCTGTCGAGTGGATGCCCGCAGAAAGCGATTTGTGGAAGCGGATTTGGCTTCTACATTGCTGCTATGATCATGACCTGAAAATGCGCCGCCTTGGAAAGATTATTGAGGGCGTCTCAAACAGCATAGCAAGACCACCTTCGTATTAATTTCACCTAAACCACCACCTCAACCCGCTCCTGCTCGCCCACCCCGAACACCCGCTTGTAGCGGGCGATCTCCGCCTCCGGCCCCATCGCCTTTTCGGGGTTGTCGGACAGCTTGACCGTGGGGCGGCCGTTCGCCGCCACAGCTTTGCAGACCAGCGAAAACGGCGCAAGCGCGTCGTCTGCGACCAGCCCGCGGAAGTCGTTGGTGAGCAGCGTGCCCCAGCCGAAGCTCACCCGCACGCGGCCGGAGAATTGGGCGTGCAGTTCCGCGATGCGGTCGACGTCGAGGCCATCGGAGAAGATCACCAGCTTTTCACGCGGGTCTTCGCCGCGCGATTGCCACCAGCGGATCGCGGTCTCGGCCCCCTTTGCGGGATCGCCTGAATCGATGCGGATGCCGGTCCAGCCCGCCAGCCAATCGGGGGCGCGGGACAGGAACCCTTCGGTCCCGTAGGTGTCGGGCAGGATGATGCGCAAATTGCCCGAATGCTCCTCATGCCAGTCGGACAGAACGTCATAGGGGGCGCGGGCGAGTGCGGCGTCGGTTTCGGCCAGCGCGGCATAGACCATGGGCAGTTCATGGGCGTTGGTGCCGATCGCCTCGAGGTCGCGGTTTTTCGCGATGAGGCAGTTGGAGGTGCCGGCAAAGGCGCGGCCCAGCCCCTCTTGCATCGCCTGCACACACCAATCTTGCCACAGGAAGGAGTGGCGGCGGCGGGTGCCGAAATCGGCGATGCGCAGATCTTGGGTGGGTTGCAGGCGCTCGATCTTTTCCCAGAGCTTGGTCATGGCGCGGGCGTAGAGCACCTGAAGCTCGAACCGGCCCATATGGCGCAGCACGGCGCGCGAGCGGAGTTCCATCAGCACGGCAAGGGCGGGGATTTCCCACATCATCACCTCGGGCCAAGGGCCCTCGAACGTCAGCTCGTACTGATCGCCGACGCGTTCGAGATGGTAGGGCGGCAGGCGCAGCGCCTCGAACCATTCCATGAATTCGGGGGTGAACATCTGGCGCTTGCCGTAGAACATGTTGCCGCGCAGCCATGTGCTTTCGCCGCGCGTGAGCCGCAGGGTGCGGATATGGTCGAGTTGTTCGCGCAGCTCCCCCTCGTCGATCAGATGGGCAAGCGGGATGCGGGTGGTGCGGTTGATCAGCGAAAAGGTGACGGTGGTGTCGGGGCGGTTGCGAAACACCGATTGGCACATCAGGAGTTTGTAGAAATCGGTATCGATGAGCGAGCGGACGATCGGATCGATCTTCCATTTATGGTTGTACACACGGGTAGCGATATCGACCATGGCGGATTCCTTTGCGCGCCCTGCAGGTTAGAGCAAGGGGGGGGCGGCTTGTCTAGGCGGGTGGTGTCCATTGCACATCGGAGAGGCGCGGCGCACCCGTCGCCAGCATCACCAGCCGGTCAAAGCCCAGCGCGCAGCCCGCGGCGGGGGGCATGTGCGTGAGGGCCGACAGAAGCTCTTCATCCAGCGGGTAGCGGGTGCCGTAAATCCGTTCCTTGGCGTCCATATCGGCGATGAAGCGCGCGCGTTGCTCGGCGGGGTCGGTCAACTCGCCAAAGGCATTGGCCAGTTCCACGCCACAGGCGAAGAGCTCGAACCGTTCGGCGGTGCGCGGGTCGGCGGGGGATTTGCGGGCAAGGGCCGCCTCGGGTGCCGGGTAGGCATCGAGGATGACGGGGCCAGCACCCAGCCCCGGTTCGATCCGCGCGGTCAGGAGGCGGGAAAAGAGGTCGGACCATGTGTCATCGGCGGCAGATGGGATGCCGATGGCGTGGAGTTGGGCGGCAAGGCGCGGCGGATCATCGAGCGTGGCCAAGAGATCGACGCCATGGCGCGCGGCCTGCGCTGCCAGCGTGGTGCGGATGGGTGGCGCGAAGGGGTCGCAGGTGATGTCACGGTGGCGGAAGGCTGTGACGCCAGCGGCCTTGGCGGCGATCTTCAGGATCGCGGCGCAATCTTGCATCAGCGCCTCATACCCTTCGCCTGCGCGATACCATTCGAGCATGGTGAACTCGACCGCGTGGCGCGGCCCCCCCTCGCGGTTGCGCCAGACACGGGAGAGGGTGAAGATCCGCTCCTCGCCCGCCGCAAGGAGCTTTTTCATCGCAAACTCGGGCGAGGTATGCAGGTAGCGGTGACGGCTTTGCAGGGCCTCGTCGCAGGCGGTGGTCTCAAAGGCGTGCAGATGCGTCTCATTGCCGGGGGAGACGACCAGATAGGCTGGGTCAACCTCAACAAAGCCTTGGTCTGTGAACCAGTGGCGGATCGCGGCCATGATGCGACCGCGCGCCAGAAGCAGGGGGCGACGGTCGGCGTGGGTGTCACGATGCCACCATGTCATGGCTGGCCCTTTCGCAGCGGATGGGGTAACGGCTGCGTCTAACGCGAGGGGCGCGCCCCCTCAAGCGGCAACAATTCCGGAGGCTTCCATGAAGGTCATCGCGTCCCAGCTTCGTAAGGGCAATGTCGTCGATATCGACGGTGTGCTTTATGTCATTCTCAAGGCGGAGAATTTCCACCCCGGCAAGGGCACGCCCGTGACGCAAGTCGATATGCGCCGGATCGATAACGGCACCAAGGTCAGCGAACGCTGGAAAACCACCGAGGGCGTGATGCGCGCCCATGTGGAAGATAGTGTTTTCAATTTTCTTTATGCCGATGGCGAAGGCTTCCACTTCATGGAGCCGCAAAGCTATGAGCAGATCACCGTGACCGAGGATGTGGTGGGCGACACCAAGGTCTGGCTGCAAGACGGCATGTCGGTGCATTTGTCGGTGCATAATGGCATCGCCATCGCCATCGAGTTGCCGCAAAAGGTGACGGTCGAGGTGATGGAGACCGAGCCCGTGGTGAAGGGGCAAACGGCGTCCTCGTCCTACAAGCCGGCGATGGCGGACAACGGCGTGCGCGTGATGGTGCCTGCCCATATCGGGCCGGGCACGCGGATCGTGGTGAATACCGAGGACGCCACCTATGTCGAGCGGTCCAAGGACTAAGGGTTTTTCGATGCAAGATGATGCGCCCAGCCCGGTCGGTGGGCTGGGCGTTGTCTTTCTGGTGGCCCAGCCGGGGCTGGAAGCGGCCCTTTTGGCCGAGGCCGAGGCGGCAGGTTTCGCCGATGCGCGGCAGGTCGCCGGCGGGGTCGAGATTGCCGGTGGGTTGGCAGAGGCTATGCGCGCCAACCATGTGTTGCGCCGCGCGGTGCGGGTCTTGTGGCGGGTGGCCGCATTTCGCGCACTGCATCTGGCGCAGCTTGATAAGCGGGCGCGCAAACTCGGCTGGGGCGCGTGGCTGCGCCCCGATCAGCCGGTTAGGGTCGAGGCGGTCTGCCGATCCTCGAAAATCTATCATGACAAGGCGGCGGTGCAGCGGATCGCGGGTGCCATCACGGCGGCGGGTATCACCGTTGCATCGGATGCGGCCCTGGTGATCAAGGCGCGGATCGAGGATGATCTGTGCACCATTTCCATCGACACGAGCGGCGAGCCGCTGCACCGGCGCGGGCATAAGACATTCGTCGGCAAAGCCCCCTTGCGCGAGACGATGGCGGCAGGGTTCTTGTGGCAAATGGGCTTTGACGGCAGCCAAGCGGTGGTCGACCCGATGTGCGGATCGGGGACAATCGTGCTGGAAGCGGCAGAGATCGCGGCAGGGCTGTTGCCGGGGCGGTCGCGCGATTTCGCCTTTGCGCATCTGGTGGGCGGCGGGAACGAGGGGCGCTGCCCCTCGCGCTCCCCGGGATATTTGGAAAACGAAGAAGGGGGCGTGCGGTTTTTCGGTTTTGACCGCGATGATGGGGCGATCTTGGGGGCGCAGGGCAATGCCGCGCGCGCGGGGATCATGGGCCTGTGCCGGTTTGCGCGGCAAGCGGTGAGCGATCTGATGCCGCCCGAGGGGATGGCACCGGGGATCGTCTTGACCAACCCGCCCTATGGCGCGCGGATCGGGGAGCGGAAATTGCTCTTTGCCGTTTATGGCGCGCTGGGTGCCACGCTGCGCGCGCGGTTTGCGGGCTGGAAGGTTGGGATCGTGACGCCCGATCAGGGCTTGGCGAAGGCTACGGGCCTATCGCTCGAGCCGGTGGGGCCGGTGGATCATTCGGGCACCAAGGTCTGGCTTTGGCAGGGCGTGATCGGCTGATTGGTAAAAAAGGGACCGGCGTCAGGGGCACAGGACATTGGGACCGATACCGTCGCGCATTCTGTCGCTGCATGGAACGTTTGTTTCAATTCAGACGTCTTTTGGCGGATTTTGATCCGATGCGGGGATTTGCCATGCGCGTGGACAAGGCCTAGATCGCGGGCTGGGCTATTCCTGCCTGTTGGAGCTTTGCCATGTTTGAAACACTGGGTCTTGGTGTCACGCCACAGGTGGCAGCACTTTGGTTTGGGGTGGCGATTGGCCTGTGTTTCGGGGCGCTGGCGCAGGTCACGCAGTTTTGTCTGCGCCGCGCGCTGGTTGGACCATTGGCCGAGCGCGCCGATGCGCGGGCGGTATGGGCCATGGCGCTTGTCGTGGCGGTGATCGGCACGCAAGGGGCGGTCGCCTTGGGGCTGGTGTCATTTGAGGGGCATCGCTTTGCTGCGGGGTCCGTGCCGGTGTTGGGATTGGTTCTGGGTGGCTTGCTCTTTGGGCTGGGCACGGTTTTGGCACGCGGGTGCTTGTCGCGGTTGACGGTCTTGTCGGCCACGGGGAATTTGCGCGCCTTGGTGGCGATCGTGGTGGCGGCCTTGGCGGCGCAGGCGACATTGCAAGGTGCGCTGGCGCCGTTGCGTATGAGCTTGGGCGCTATGGTTGTGCCGCTGGGTGCCTTGCCGGGGGCGGCGTGGCTATGGGCGGCCGTGATCGCGGCGGCGGCGCTTTTGGTCGTGCTGCGCGCGGGGGCGCGCTGGCCGGGCGTGCTGGGTGGTGCGCTGATCGGGGCCTTGGTGCCGCTGGCGTGGGTTGGGACGGGCTTTGTGCTTTACGATGAATTTGATCCCATCGCGTTGGAGGGTTTGGGCTTTACCGGGCCATGGGCCGAGGCGCTGTTTTGGGGTGTTGCGGCACAGGTGACCAGCGTCGGGTTTGGTGGCGGGCTGGTGGGCGGTGTTTTGGCGGGCGCGCTGATTGCGGCGCTTGGCACAGGGCGGTTCCGCTTGGAGAGTTTCGAGAGCGCGGGCCAGATGGGGCGGAGCCTTGGCGGTGCGGCGCTGATGGGTGTGGGCGGTGTCTTGGCGGGCGGTTGCACCATGGGTGCGGGTCTGGCCGGTTTGCCGAGCTTGGGGGTGAGCGCGATCATCGGCTTTGGGTCGATTGTCGCGGGCATCTATGCCGCCGACGCCGTTTTGGCGCGGCGTGGCGGGGCGCGGGATTTGCTGCCTGCTGAATGAGCGGGGTCAGGCGAGCGTGACACCGCAGTCGCGCATTGCTGTTTGCGCCGCCGCAAGCGAGCCGCCCAAATCGATGGCGCGGCAAAGCTCTTGGGCGACGCGCACGCGGTAGCCCAGCTTGGCAGCATCGACGGCGGAATAATGCACGCAAAAATCCGTGGCGAGGCCGACCATGGTCAGCTGGTCGATGCCACGGCTGCGCAGATAGCCATCAAGGCCCGTGGGCGTTGTGCGGTCATTCTCGAAAAAGGCGGAATAGCTGTCGAGGGCGGGGTTCATGCCCTTGCGGATGATCAGGTCGGCGCGGTCGGTCGCTAGCGCGGGGTGGAACGCCGCGCCGCCTGTGCCGTGCACGCAGTGATCGGGCCAAAGCACCTGTGGGCCATAGGGCATGGTGACCATCTCGAGGGGCGCGCGGCCGGGATGGGATGAGGCGAAAGAGGAATGGCCCGATGGGTGCCAATCTTGCGTCAGGATCACGGCGGCAAAATCACCCATCAGCGCGTTAATGCCTGCCACGATGGTATCGCCGCCCGGCACGGCCAATGCGCCGCCGGGGCAAAAATCATTCTGAACGTCGATGACGAGAAGCGCATGGGTGGTGGCCTGCATCGGTGCCTCCGGCTGGGATGTGATGGTTGCCCTACCCTACGGCTTGAGCGGCGCGGCGCAACGGCGTATCTGGCGGCCATGATCATCGTTGCAGCACTTTACAAATTCACCCCCTTTGCCGCGCCCGAGGCGCTGCGCGATCCGCTTTTCGCGGTCTGCACCGCACATGATGTGATGGGCACGCTGCTTTTGGCGGGTGAGGGGATCAATGGCACGATTGCGGGGCCACGCGCGGGGATCGATGCGGTTTTGGCGCATCTGCGCGCCCTGCCCGGCTGTGCCGATCTGGAGTGGAAGGAAAGCACGGCCGAGGCCCAGCCCTTTGGCCGGATGAAGGTGCGTATCAAGCGCGAGATCGTGACGATGGGCGTACCGGGCACCGACCCGCGCGCCATTGTGGGAACCTATGTCGCGCCCGAGGCGTGGAATGAACTGATCAGCGCGCCTGATGTGGCCGTGATCGATACGCGCAATGACTATGAGGTGGCCATCGGCACATTTCGCGGCGCGGTCGATCCCGGCACGACAAGCTTTCGCGATTTTCCGCGCTGGTGGGAGGAGAACCGCGACCGTTTTCACAACAAGCGCATCGCGATGTTCTGCACCGGCGGTATTCGCTGCGAGAAATCGACCGCCTTCCTCAAGGCGCAGGGCGTGGAGGAGGTCTATCACCTGAAGGGCGGGATCTTGAAGTATCTCGAAGAGGTGCCGCAGGAGGATAGTCTTTGGGATGGGGGTTGTTTCGTCTTTGACGAGCGGGTGGCGGTGGGGCATGGCCTTGCGGTTTTGCCCTATGGGCTATGCCGGGCATGTCGGCGACCGCTTGAAGATGCAGATCGGGCGCATCCCGCCTATGAGGAAGGGGTGCAATGCCATCGCTGCGAGGGTGATTACACCGAGGCCGACCGCGCGCGGTTTCGTGAACGTCAACGCCAGATCAAACTGGCCGCAGCGCGTGGCGCGCGGCATATCGGGTCGCATCTTTAGATGCGTGTCGCGTTCTATCGCATTCAGCGCAACAGGCGAACGCGTTATGCCTTGCAAACGCTGCCTCGCCTGTTGCGCTGAATATAGCGGACTGATCAAACGCGACACGCCCTAAGGCGCACCCGAGGCAGACGAAAAAAGGGGCGCCCGAAGGCGCCCCCAAGATGATCCGAAGGGAGGAGACGGATCAGCCTTTGGTGAAGTCAGGATAGGCTTCCATGCCCAGTTCCGAAACGTCGAGGCCGTTGACCTCGGCCTCGGCGCTGACGCGCAGGCCCAACACTGCCTTGATGATCACCCACACGATCAGCGAGGTCACGAAGACGAAGGCGATGATCGACACGATCCCGAGGATCTGTGCGCCCAGCGTCGCCTCGCCGGTGTAGCCACCGGTCAAAACCACAGCCAACGTGCCCCAGATACCGGCGAAGAAGTGCACCGGGATCGCACCGACGACATCGTCGATCTTGAGCTTGTCGAGCAGCGGAACAGTCACCACCACGATCAGGCCGCCGATGGCACCGATGATCAGCGCCAAGAACAGCGAGGGGGCCAGCGGTTCAGCAGTGATCGACACAAGGCCGGCCAGCGCACCGTTGAGCACCATGGTCAAATCGACCTTGCCATAAAGCACCTGTGTCAAGATCAGCGCCGCGATGGCACCGGCAGCAGCCGCCATGTTGGTATTGGCGAAGATGCGCGAGACATCAGCCACATCACCCACCGTGCCCATCGCCAGCTGCGAGCCGCCGTTGAAGCCGAACCAGCCCAGCCACAAGATGAAGGTACCCAGCGTCGCAAGCGCGAGGTTGGAGCCCGGCATCGGCGTGATGCGGCCATCTTTGTACTTGCCGATACGCGGCCCGAGGATGATGGCACCAGCCAGCGCAGCAGCACCGCCTGCGGCATGCACAAGGGTCGAGCCTGCGAAATCGTGGAAGCCCGCCGCCGACAGCCAGCCGCCGCCCCACTGCCAAGACGCTTCGATCGGGTAGATGAAGCCGGTCAGCACGACAACGAAGGCAAGGAAGGGCCACAGCTTGATCCGCTCGGCCAAGGTGCCCGAAACGATCGACGCGGTGGTGGCGCAGAACATCAGCTGAAAGAAGAAATCCGAGCCGACCGAGGCGTAATCAATGGTCGTATCGGCAGCCGCGACACCCATGGGTTCGAGCGAGGTGATCGCGAAGAACGGGCCAAGCCAGCCTTCGATCAGCCAGCCGTCGCCGGGATACATCATGTTGAAGCCAACCAGCCAATACATCACGGCCGCGATGGAAAAGAGCGCGATGTTCTTGGTCAGCTGCATCGTGACGTTCTTGGAACGGACAAGGCCCGCCTCGAGCATGGCAAAGCCTGCGGCCATCCAGAACACAAGGAAGCCGCCCATCAAGAACAGAAGCGTGGTGAAGATATAGGAGGTTTCAGCCGCAGGCGCGGTCGATGCCTCCTGGGCGAGACCCAAGCTCGGCATCAGCGCGGCGGTTGCCACGGCTGCGAGCGGGAGGAGAAACTTGGTATTCATCTCTACGATATCCTTTTCGTCGAAAGGGCGCGGGATCAGACCGCGTCGTCGTTGGTCTCACCCGTGCGGACGCGCACTGCGCTTTCCACATCGAGAACGAAAATCTTGCCGTCGCCGATCTTGTCGGTCTTGGCGGTTTTCTGGATGGTTTCGACCACTTGGTCGGCCATGCCGTCGGACACCACGATCTCGAGCTTTACTTTCGGCACGAAGTTCACGGCGTATTCTGCGCCGCGGTAAATTTCGGTGTGACCGGATTGCGAGCCAAAGCCTTTGATCTCGGTCACCATCATGCCGCGCACGCCGATGGTGGTCAGGGCTTCCCGGACCTCCTCGAGCTTGAACGGCTTGATCGCTGCAATAATGAGTTTCACGTCTTACCCCTTCCGGTTGTTGGTCCGGTTTTTTCGGCCGACCCGACCATTTGCGGCCGACACTGCCTCAAGACATGCAGCAGGCGGGCTGGGGGCAATCCTTGCGGCACGAATCCACGCAACCGGGAGGCGAAGTTGCATTATTTTTGCGCAAATCCGTTTCCATGATTAAATTTTGTGCGAAGTAAAGATGCGGCACTGCGGCGAATTGAGTGCACAAGCGACTCAAATTTGCATATGTTTCGCGTAAAAAGAGGCAGGTCAGTGAGATGAGTAGTTCCGGAAACGGGCGTAGGCCCAGCGCGAGCGGTCGCCGCATTGTTGCGGATCGGCGTGGTGCTGCGGTGGGGCAGCCGGTGCGCAAAAGCCCGCCCAAGCCACGCAAGACGCGGCGCGCGCGGCCACGGCCAAGTGGGTTGCGCGGCTGGATCGGGGCGTTTTTCGGGCTGATCTGGCGCATCATCTGGGGGCTGATCTGGCGCGGCACCGTGGTGGTGATGCTGATCTTGGGGGCCGCAACCAGCTATTATTACGCGCAATTGCCCGATCTGGCGGCGGTGGTGGATGCGCGCACGCGCGGCTCTGTCACGATGCTGGACCGCGACGGCACGGTATTTGCGTGGCGCGGCGATCAGTTCGGCGGCGCGATTGATCCGGCCAGCGTCAGTCCGCATCTGGTGCATGCCATTGTCGCGACCGAGGATCGGCGCTTTTACCGCCATTTCGGCATCAGCCCGCGCGGCATCGCCAGCGCGATTCGGATCAATCTGAGCGAGGGGCGCGGCCCGCTATCGGGGCATGGTGGATCAACCATCACCCAACAGGTGGCCAAGCTGATGTGTCTGGGCGTGCCATTCGACGCGGCGGCATGGGAGAACGAGGCCGCCTATGAGCAAGATTGTCGGCGCACGACGCTGTGGCGCAAGGTGCAGGAAATGCCCTTCGCCTTGGCGATGGAGTTTCGCTATTCCAAGGATGAGATCCTGTCGATCTATATGAACCGCGCTTTCCTTGGGGCGGGCACGCGCGGTTTCGAGGCGGCGGCACAGCGCTATTTCGGCGTCTCGGCGGCTTCGGTCAGCCCGCAACAGGCGGCGATGCTGGCGGGGTTGTTGGTTGCGCCCTCTTATTATGCGCCGACGCGCAACCTTGAGCGCGCCCAGCGCCGCGCGGCCACCGTGCTGCGGCTGATGGAGGATCAGGGCTATCTGAGCGCCGCACAGGCGGCCATCGCACAGGCCGAACCCGCCTTGCTGTCGAATGCCGCAAGGCAGGATCGCGGCGGTGCTTTTGCCGATTGGATCATGGCAAGCGGCCCCGATTTCCTGACCCGCGACACGACCGAGGATGTGATCATCGGCACCACCTTTGACCCCGCGATGCAGGCAGCCGCCGAAGGCGCACTTGCCGAGGTCTTTGAGAACCAAGTGCGCGCAGGCTCGGAGGCGCAGGCGGCAATCGTGGTGATGTCGGCCGATGGTGCGGTGCGCGCGATGGTGGGCGGGCGCGATACGGCTGGCACGGGATTGTTCAACCGCGCGTCGCAAGCGATGCGGCAGACGGGGTCGAGCTTTAAGCCCTTCGTCTATGCCGCAGCCCTTGATCTGGGGTGGCGGTTCGATGATCTGATCCTTGATGCGGCCCTGACGATCAATATTCCCGGCTCTGGCCCTTGGTCGCCCGAGAATTACACGGGCGAGTTTTACGGCGAGGTGACGCTGACCGAGGCGTTGGCGCGGTCGCTCAACACCGCCGCGGTGCGGCTCTCCGAAGAGGTTGGCCGCGATTTGGTGCGCACGGTTGCCGCCGAGTTTGGCATCGCCAGCGATCTGGCGGCGGGGCCGGCGCTAGCGCTGGGTGCATCCGAGGCGACGCTGATCGAAATGACCGGGGCCTATGCGGGCATTTTGAACGGCGGCTCGGCGGTTTTGCCCTATGGGGTGCAGGAATTGCGGCTGGTGGGCGATGCCAACCCGATGTTTGCGCAGATGACAGGGATACAAGAGCGCGTCATCTCGGAAAGCGCGGCGCGGCAATTGACCTATATGATGTCGATGGCCGTGGCCGAGGGCACGGGACAGCGCGCGCGGCTGGCTGATCGGCCCGTGGCGGGCAAGACCGGCACCACCAATAGCCAGCGCGATGCTTGGTTCATCGGCTTTACCGGCGATTACGTCGCGGGGGTCTGGATGGGCTATGACGACAACAGCCCCCTGACGGGGGTGACGGGTGGCGGGCTTCCGGCCGAGATCTGGCGCCAGACGATGGAGCGCATCCACCGCGATCTTCCCGCGAGCCCCTTGCCGACGATCGACCCGGTGGCCGAGGCGCTGGCCCGCCCGCAAGCGGCCCGCCCACAGGGGGCGTTTCCGGGAACCGCCCCGCAAGACGAGGCCGAGCAAATCCTGATGCGGGTGTTGAACGGGCTTTTGGGGCGGAACTGAGCCACTCCTTAGCTTTTTCCTATCGCATAGATCGCGAGGGGGCCGCTTGTCGCCAAGGCTCCGCGCCGCCACCTCTGCTGCGACGGCGGTTTAACAAGCGGGGTGTTTGGCGATGACACAGGACAAGACAAGAGCGGGGGCGACCCCAAATCAGCGCGGCCATGACATTGCGGCTTGGTTGCGGGCGGATGTGACCCTGACCTTACCGCGTTGGGCGCTGGTGGCCATGGGGGTTGCTGCGCTGATCTTGTTGCTTTTGGCCTTGGATTAGTGAGGGTGCCGATGCGGCGTATATTGGCGAAAGCGACCCTTTTTGCCATGGGGCTGGCGGCGCTTGCCCCGGCGGCGATGGGCCAAGGCGATATGGCGCTGACCGAGATCGGGGCGCTGCGACCCGGACAAGAGGTCATGTTGCGCGGTGTCGTTCTGCGGATCACGGATGAGGATGAATTCATCTTGTCAGATGCCAGCGGACAGGTGCCGGTCTATGTCGGGCCGAACAGGGTGCCTGCGGCACAGGGCGAGATGATCACAGTGATCGGTCGCGTCGATGATGACGGCCCGCGCGAGGTTTATGCCACACGGATCATCAATTTAGATGGCGCGGAATTCGCCCTGCCCCATCGCTATTGAGCAGATGCAAAAAGAAAGGCGCCCCAAGGGGCGCCTTTCAGCGATAGCCGCGCGCGGTATCAGACCGCGTCGTCGATCCATTTTTGCAGCGCGGCCTTGGGCGCTGCGCCGATCTTGTTGGAGACGACTTCGCCATCCTTGAACATGAACAAGGCGGGGATGCCACGCACGCCCATCTGCATGGGGGCTTGCGGGTTTTCGTCGACATTGACCTTCACGATCTTGACGCGACCGGCATATTCCTCGGACAGCTCTTCGAGGGCTGGGCCGATCTGTTTGCAGGGGCCGCACCATTCGGCCCAGAAATCCACCACGACGGGGATATCGGACTGGCGCACTTCGGCGTCGAATGTAGCATCGGAAACGGCGTGTGTGGCCATGGCATATGCCCTCCTGGCGAATGGGATCGAGGTGGGAAGGTAAGGATGGCGCGCCGCAGGGTCAAGGACCGCCCGCGCGCGTCAGTGCCGCAGCGACCAGCGGGCCGGGCAAGGGCATGAGCGTTGCGGTGCGGGTCCACAAGATCGCGGTGTCGATCCGTCGGTCGGGATAGATTGCGCCAAGCATCGCGGCATAGGCCCCCATTTGGCGCAAAAGCCCCTCTGGCACCATGGCGGGGCCGGGGGGGATGGCGGCGTTGGTCTTGAAATCAACTGCCAGCACGCGGGTATCTGAGACCACAAGCCGGTCGATGACACCAAGCATCTGCCCGCCCAGCGCCGGGGTGTCGGCGGTCAGCGTCACCTCGGCCAGCGTATCAGCGGCGAAAAGATGGGCCAATGCCGGATCGGTCAGATTTGCCACGGCTTCTGCCAGCAATTCCGTCACCTCATCGGGCGGCACCCCGCCCGGTTCGCGGGCAAGGATCGCGGGGGCGGCGGCGGCCCAGCCCGCAGGCGGGATCAGGGGGAGATGCTCAAAGAGCAAATGGATCAACCGCCCCCGGCGCAGCGCCGCAGCCTCGGCCAGCCCCTCATCGGCACCGGCCATGATCTTGGCGCCGCCAAGGTCCGAGGGGCTGCGCCCCTGCTCGGCCCGGCGCGCGGCTGGGGCGGGGGTGATGGCCCAATCGGGCAAGATGATCTTGGGCGGCGACGGGTCGGCGGGGGTGGTGATGGGCGACCAATCGCCCGATTGCAGGCGCAAGCCACCATCGCCCGGAATTTCAGGCGGCGCATAGGGTGTGGCGGCGCTGGCCTGCAAGGCATCGGCGACAGCGGCATACCAGCTTTGGGTGGGATCGGGATCTTTGTTGGTCACCTTGCCCGCAGCGGCCACGATCAGCCAGCTTTCGGCGCGTGTCATGGCCACATAGAGCAGGCGATTGCGCTCTTCTTCTTGCGCTTGTGCGCGGGCGGCAAGTGCGGCGCGCACGGCGGCCGTGGCGCTATCGGCGCGCGGCCAAAGGCAGGGGCCATCATCGGCTGTGATCAGATCGATCCGGTTGCCGCCGCCATGATGCGGGATCGCGGTATCGGGCAAAAAGACCACCGGTGCCTCGAGCCCCTTGGCGCCATGCACGGTCATCACGCGGATTTGGCCATTGGGTTTGGCCAGATCGCGTTTCACCGTCACCTCGCCCGCCTCAAGCCAGCCGACGAACCCCGTCAGGCTTGGCACCTCCATCGCCTCGTAGGCCAGCGCTTGGTCGAGCATGGCGGCGATGGCATCCTCAGCCTCGGGGCCAAGGCGCGCGATCAAGGCCAAGCGCGCGCCATGATCGATGAGCGCGCGCTCAAGCAGGTCATAGGGGCGCAGGAAATCGGCCCGATCGCGCAGATCGCGCAGCATGGCGACGGTTTCCGGCCAGCGCTGTTCGGATTTGCGCAGCACCTCCCAGAGAAAGGCACCTTGCGCACGCGGCTGGGCCAGATCGTAAAGCGCGGCTTCATCCCAGCCGCAGATGGGTGAGCGCAGCAAGGTGGCCAGCGACAGATCATCCTCGGGCAGGGCCAGAAAGCGCATGAGCGCGATCAGATCCTTGACGGCCAAAGGCTCGGCGATGGCGGCGCGGTCCACCCCCGCCACGGGCAATTCGGCGGTTTTGAGCGCGGCGATGATCTTGTGAAACAGGCCAGAGCGGCGCTGGACCAAGATCAAGATATCGCCCGCCGTGACCGCGCGGCGTTCGTCTTTGACCATGATCGGCTCACCCGCGGCGAGCATCGCGGCGATGCGCGCGGCGATGGCATTGGCCAAAAGGCTGGTATGGTGATCGGCGGTCACAAGGTCTTGGGGGTCTTCCCACGCCACTTTCTCGCGCTTGGGCGTCTCGGGGATGGCGGGCCAAAGATCGACGCGGCCGGGGCGGGTGCCGTGATAGGCTTTGTGCAGCACATCGGGGCCGACACCGGGCGCGCCCGCGCCATTGGCCACCCGGTCGACCAGCGACAAGATCACCGGGGCCGAGCGGAAGGAATAGAGCAATTCGCCGGGGTGAAAGGGCATATCCACCTGCGACAGACGCGCGGCGAAATGGTCGCGCATCAGGTCGAACCCCTTGGGATCGGCCCCTTGGAAGGAATAGATCGACTGTTTCTTGTCACCCACGACAAAGATGGTGCGGGCAATCTCGGGGCGGGCACCCTCGCCTGCGGCAAACTCGGCGGCGAGTGTCTTGACGATCTCCCACTGGGCGGGGCTGGTATCTTGCGCCTCATCGACAAGGATATGGTCGATCCCGCCGTCGAGGCGAAAGAGCACCCATTGGGCCATCTTTTCGGTGGTCAAAAGCCGCCGTGTGGCGCGGATCAGATCGTCGAAATCAAGCCAGCCGCGCAGCGCCTTGGCCTGTGCGTAGCGGGGTAGAAAAGCGGCCGCGAAACGGTGCAGCGCATGGGTTCGGCGCGCGGTCATCAGCCCAAGGCGCAGGGGGCGGGCATCGGCCACACGTTCGGCCAAGGCGTCATAGGCCGCGACAAGATCGGGGCCCATCGCGGCGCGCACCTTGGCGCTGGCAAAGGATTTGGGCGTGCCTTCCTTTTCGCCCGACATGGTCAGGCAGGCAGCCTCGAGCGTGGCCAGATCGGACAGCCGCATCGCCGCCCATGGCATGGTGCCAAGCCGCGCGGCCAGCTTGGCCTGTGTGGTGACTGCGTGGTCGAGATGGGCGACCAACGCCGTGGCAAGATCGCCCTCGCCGCCATCCAATGCCGTGGCGATCACCTGATCCTCGGTCAGATCGGGGGCGATCCCCGCCCAATCGCAGATCGCCGCCCAATCCCAAGGATCGGCCAGCGCATCTTGCGCGCCTGCCACGGCGCGGGCCAGTTTGCGCAACCCATCATCATCGGAGAGCAGATCGGCGATGGTGTCGATGGCATCCGCCGCCGTGCTGTCGGCCATATCATCGAGCAGATCGGCGATCAGCCGGGCCTGCACGCGCTCATCAATCTCGGTGAAACCGGGGCTGACGCCCGCCTCGAGCGGGAAGCGGCGCAGAACCGTGGCACAGAAGGAATGGATGGTCTGGATTTTGAGGCCGCCCGGTGCCTCGATCGCGCGGGCAAAAAGCGTGCGCGCGCGCCCCAGCCGGTCGGGGTCAATCGCATCCTCGCCGATCTCTTGCAGCGCCGCGCGCAGCTTGGCGTCAGGCATCATCGCCCATTCGCCCAAGCGCTTGAACAGGCGGTTCTGCATCTCCATCGCGGCGGCCTTGGTATAGGTCAGGCACAAGATGCGTTCGGGGCCGACGCCTTGCAGCAAGAGCCGCGCGACGCGGTCGGTCAGCACGCGGGTCTTGCCCGACCCGGCATTGGCCGAAAGCCAGACCGAGGTGGCGGGGGCTGCGGCGTTGATCTGGGCGCGGCTTGCCTCGTTCATGCGTCACCGCCTTGGCCCAAGCGGATGATCAGGGGCGCATCGGTTTCATCCCATTCGCCATAGCGGGCAAGCTGGTCGAAATCGCCCTTGAAACGCGTGTCGGGCACGGCGCGGCGGGCCGAAAAACCCCAATCGGGATCATGCATATGCAAAAGCCGCTTGCTAAGCCGCGCGGCCATTTCGGCCAGTTCACCGGCACTGGGATCATGGGCAACGATGTCGGGATTTGCGCCAAGGCCGATATAGGCGATATGGCCCGCGACACTGCCCTTGGGCAGGCCAAAACAGCCGGCGGCCACCATCAGCGCCTCGATCCAGAGTTGCTTGTTGAAAAACTCTTGCTGCTCGGCCGTAGGCGGCGCGCCGGTTTTGTAGTCATAGATGGCAAAACGGCCATCTTGCATCTGGTCGATGCGGTCAGCCTTGCCCACCAGCGTGACGCCGGTGCCGGGAACCAGCCATTCCGATTTCGCCTCGGGGGCCAAGGGCGCGCCGCGCTGGCGGCGGGTAATCTCGGTCTCGAGGAAGTAGCCCGCCGCGCGTGCCATACGGGCGCGCCACATGCGGCGGACGGCAGGGAACGGCGCCTCATCATCCAGCACGCGGTCGGTGAGCGACATCAAAAGCGCCAAGGCCGCATCCGGGGGCGGCAGGGCGTCGCGCGTTTCCTTCACAAACAGCTCAAGCACCTTGTGCAAGATCGTGCCGCGCAGCCGCGCGTCGGGATCGCTGCGCAAGGGATCAAGCGCGCGCAGGCCAAGCACATGGGTGGCATAGATCGCGTAAGGGTCGCGGATCAGCTTTTCGACCTCGGTCAAGGCAAGGCGCTTGGGCCTTGCGGCAGGCGGCGGGGCGGGCGATGGACGCGGCGCAAAGGGGATCGTGGCGGTTGGGGTTAGCAACACCTCGGCCATGGCAAGGCTTGCGGTGCCGCGGTCGCGCATGGCTTGGAGGGTGGCGCGTGTCTCGTCGCTGGCCCCTTCCATCAGGTTGATCAAGCGGTTGAGCCAGCGCGAGGGGATGGTATCGGTCTCGGCATTGCGGGCGGCGCGGGTCAGCCACACCTCCGGCGCACAGATCGCCTGTTGGAAATCATGCGCCGAAAGCCCGATCACCCGGTCGGGCAGACGCAGGCCGACCTTTGCGCGCAAGCTGCGGTTCAGCCATGGATCGGCACCGGGCGCGGGTGGCCAGATGCCATCGTTCAGCCCGGCGCAGATCAACAGGTCGGCCCCTTGGACGCGGGCCTCTTGCGTGCCCCAGATCAGCACATCGGCATGGGGGAAAAGCGGTTGACGCACCTCGCGGTCGCGGGTCAGCGCATCGAACAGATCGCGGTAATCCATGGCCGAGATCGGGCCGCCATGCGCGCCTTCGGCCACCAATTCGGCCATCAGGGCGGCGGCGGCCTCGCCTGCCATTTCCTTGTAGAGGTCGCCGCTGCCGTCTTGGCCGGGACCGGCGGCAAGGGCGTTGGCCCGCGCGATATGGCGCGCGACACGGTCGGCCAAGGGGATCGGCGCGGGATCGGCGGGGGCCAAGATGTGATCGGCAAGCCAGGTGACCCAATCCATCGCGCCTGTGTCCTTGTCGCGCTTGGCCGCCCAATCGACCAGCCGCGCGCGCGAAGGCACACCGGGCATGCGGCGCAATAGCTGCAACTCCAGATCGCGGGTGCGGTTGAGGTGATCGCCGCGATCCAGACCCGTGTGACACAGCGGATGCTTGAGGATCACCGCGAGGCTTTCCGGGTCGGCGGGGCGCGCGGCAAGCGCTGCGATATGGCGCAAGAAGCGGCCGGGCGGGGCCAGCGACAGGGGTTGGCCCGCGCTGTCATCGGGGCGGATACCCCAACGCGCCAAGGCCGCCGTGATCTGGCGCGTCAGCACCCGGTCGGGCGAGATGATGGCGGCGCGCTGCCCCTCGGCCACGGCTTGGCGCAGGCGCAGCGCGATGGCTGTCGCCTCGGCCTGTGGGTTGGGCGCTTCGAGAAGGGTGACGCCCTTCATGGCGGGGCCAACATCGCGCAAGCCCGGTGCCTCGGCCAGCCATTGATCGGTGACGGGGGCGGGGCGCAGCGCCAGCGACACCAGCGCATCGCGCCCATCCACGGGGCGGGCGGCGGCGGGCCAATCGGGGATGGCATGGGGATCAAGCCCCAGACGGTCGGCGAATTTGGCAAGCCGGTATTGCGGATGATCCTCGCCATCAAGGCCAGCATGGCGGTCTTGCAACAGCCGCGCCCAGACATCGCGCGGCATGGCGCGGTCAAGCCCGGGCAAGATCACCGCCCCTTGCGGCAGGCCCGCCACCGCCGTCATCAGCTGCGCGGTCGCCCCGCGCGAGCCGGTCGAGCCTGCGACGATCACCGGATGGCTGGGGGGGGCGTCGCGCCAGCGGGCAGCAAGGGCGGCCACGATCCGGGTTTGGCGCGCGGCTTGGGTCAGCGCCGCCTCGTCGGCCATGAAATGGGTCACGATCTTAAGGAAACTTTGCGCGCGCTGCCAATGCTCGGCATGTTCGGCCATGTCGAGGGCGGCGATATCTGATGGGCTGACGCCCTCTTCGAACATTTCGCTCATCAAATCGGCAAGGCTATCGGCCAGATCGTAAAGCGCCGCGCGCGGGGCGAGATCGGGATTGTGATCGAGCAGCGCGCCGATCAGGCGGACCAATTCCAGCCGCAGCCGCAGGGGCGGGATGGCCGCCGGAATACCCGCGATATCGGCACCCTCGCCCAGCGCCAAAACCGGGCGGATGCGCGGCAAAAAGCCCGCGCCGCGCTGTGCGTAAAGCGTGCGCAAGCGCCGCTCCATCCGGGCATTGGCAACATAGAGATCGACGCGCGCGATGGCCTCGGGCGGTTGACCTGTCAAAAGCCGGTCGAGCCCGTCGATCAGCGCAGCGCAGAAATCGACACCCAAGGGGGTGGCGAACAGGCGGGGGCCGGGGGTGGGCGGAAAGAGCTTATGCATGGGCCAGCATCGCCTCGGCCTGTGCGATGCCCTCGGGGTGGCCGACATCGGCCCAATGGCCGGGATAGGTGACGCCGAACAAGCGCCCCGCATCCATCAGCGCTTGCCAAATGTCGAGAAGCGAGAAAACCTCTTCCGGGTGATCGGCCAAAAGGGCGGGCGCGATGAGTTGCGCGCCGGTATGCACAAGGCCCGTATCGGCGCGGTCCCACGCCAGCCGCCCCTGCGGATCGGGGGTGAAATCGCCGCCGCCCTGCCGCCCTGTGGCGCGCGCGCGCGGCACGAGCAGGACAAGCGCGCCCATCCGCGCGCCATCCCATGCCTGCGTCAGAACAGACAACGGCGGCGGTCCGGCCCAGACGGCATCGGCATTGAGCGTGGCGATGGGATCGCTGCGCAAATGCGGCAGCGCGCGCTTGATGCCGCCGCCGGAATCAAGGATCGCGGGCATCTCGACCGAGAGCGCGATATCGGGGTGATGCGTGGCCAGATGTGCCGCGATCTGGTCGGCGCGGTAATGGGCGTTGACCGCGATCTGGCCGCCCCCTGCGCGCGCGGCGGCAATCGCGTGATCGAGAAGCGCACGGCCCGCGACCGGGATCAGCGGTTTGGGTCGGTCAGCGGTCAGCGCGCCCATGCGGGTGCCAAAACCGGCAGCCAAGATCATCACATCGGGCGTCATGCGGCGGCCCCTTCGGCCCAAGGGGCGGTCAGCGCGCGCAACGCGGCCACGGCGGGGCGCAACGCGGCCAAGGCCGGGTCGGACACGGCGCGGTCGATCAACGCCCCCGTGCGCGGCAGATAGGCGCGATAGTGCGGCTTGCCCCCCTGCCCTGCCAAGCGGTGGAAAATGCCAAGGATGCGCAGGTTGCGCAAAAGCGAAAGTGTCGCGATGCGCGCGCTTGCCTGATCTTGCGGCAAGCCGTGGTTGGCGGCAAAGCGCGCGATCAGCGCGCCGCGCCAATCGGCGGGGATGTCGCGGCGCGGATCGTCGATGAGCGAGGCCAGATCATAGCCCAAGGGCAGTGCCACCGCGTCTTGGAAATCGAGAAGCCCGATCCGGCGCGTGTCTTGGCGGTCGGGCAGCCAGATCAGGTTGTCGGCGTGATAATCGCGCAAAGCCAAGACCGGGGGGCCATCGGCATGGGCGGCAAGCGCCGTGGCAAGCATGGGTTCAAGCGCGGCCAGACCATGCCCCTTTGGCAGAAAATCAAGCGTCAGCGCGATCATGCTTGCCTGTGCCTTTGGATCGGGGCGGGAGATCCAATCGGGAAGGGCCGCTTGCGCCAGCGCCTCGGTCACATCTTGCGCGCAAAGATAGGCAGCATGGGCGCGGGCCGGGTCGGTTTGTAACAGGCGCGCAAGCGTGGCATCGCCGAAATCTTCGAGCAAGATAAGGCCCAAGGCGGAATCAGCGGCGATGATCCGGGGCGCGGAAAGGCCCAGTGCTGCCAGATGCGCGCCGATGCGCAGAAAGGCGGCAAGGCTGTCACGCTCGGGCGTGCTGGCAACCGGGGCTTGCATCAAAATGGCACGATCATCGCCGCGCGCAAGGCGCAGGTAGCGCCGGGCCGAGGCATCGCCCGCCAATGGCCGTTGCACGGCATCGTGCCAGCCCGCATCACGCAAAAACGGCGCAAGGGTTGCGGTCATGGGCGCACCATCGCAGGCGCAAGGCGCGCGGCCAGATCGCAACCGGGTGGCGCGATCAGCGTGGCGATGCGCATCTCGGGGGAAGGGGGCGGTGTTTCAAGCCGCAAGCAGACGGCGGTGGCGGGCCAATCAGGGGCGATCCGGTCGGGCCATTCGATCAGGCAGATCGCCTGTTCCATCGCCAGATCAAGGCCAAGCTCGATCACCTCATAAGGGTCGGAAAGGCGGTAAAGATCGGCATGCCAAACCTCGGCCAAGGGGGTGTCGTAGCTTTGCACAAGGGTGAAGCTGGGCGAAGGAATATCGGTATTTTGCCCCGCGGGGCCAAGCAGCGCGCGGATCAAGGCGCGGGCGAAATGGCTTTTGCCCGCGCCAAGCTGGCCTTGCAAAAGCACGCTATCGCCGGGGCGCAATAGCGGCGCGATGGACTGGGCCAGCGCGGCTGTTGCCTCGGGTCCGGGGAGCGCACAGCTTTCATGTGCGATCCATCCCGTTGGAGGGGCGGAAAGCTCGGGGTCGCTGGCTGGGAGATATGGGGTGCTCATCACGGGCCAAGTTTAGCCATCCCACCCAAAGCTGCAACGCGCGATCGTGGCACGCGGCGCTATTCCTTGCGATCCGTGGCGGGGCGATAGGGGCGCGCGGCTTCGGCAAGGTAGCGATGCGCTGGCTGGGCAGACGGGGCAAAACCCGACGGGATCAAAGGCGCATCAGGGATCGGCCGTGCCAAATCGGCACAGCGGCGGTGAAAGCTGACCGCCGTCGCCCCACCCGTCAGCGGGGTCACATCAACCCGGTATGCGCAGCCGCCGCGCAAGACCATCTCATCACTCCATCCGACGCGGTCGGGTTGGGGAAGTGCGAACTGGCGCAACTCGCCCCAGATGCCGCTTGGTTCTGCGCGGGATTGCCAAATGCGCGTTGCCGCCTTGACCGACAAGACACCGATGACGGCGGCGGGCGTGACCTCCCACATGGCGGCATAGGCGGCATTGACCAAGGTCAGCCGCCCCTCGGCTGAAAAGACGGCCATCGCGGTTGGCATATCGTCGATCAACGCCTGATACATATCGAGTTCAGAGCGGAATTTCCGGGTCAGCGAAACCTCGGCGGTGATATCTTCGAACATGAAGGCCAGCGCCCCATCGGGATGGGGGCGACCGATGACGCGGAAGCTTTGGCCGCCGGGCAGGGTCCAAAGCTCTTGAAAGGTGCCATCCTCGGCGCCGCGTTCCAGCCGCGCAATCTCGTCACGCCACGAGCGGTAATTCTTGGGCTCGGGCATGCGTTGATGGTCGCGCAGCGCGTCGAGAAAGGCGAAAAGGCCGGGCCGCGCCGACAAGAATTGCGGCGTCAGCGTCGAGAGGTTGACCAAGGCGGGATTGAACAGCACCAATTCGCGCCGCTTGTCAAAGATCGCCAAGCCGATGGGCAGTTGGGCGAATGTCTTGGACAGGGTTTGCACGAAATTGCGCAAGGAAATCTCGGCCCCGACCAGCCGGTCGCTTGGCAGAGCGGTACACCAAAAGCTGTTGTCGGCTTGGCGCATCATGGCAATTTCGAACCACAGCGCGCCCTCGGGTGATGTGGCGATGGCCACATCATGGGGCGGCAGCGCCAGATGACAGCGGCGTAGGCTGCCCGGTTCGGGCGGAGGCTCGAGGTGATCGGCAAAGAGGCTTGGCAGGGGCCAAGGCACCTGTGGATGAGGCTGGGCGGCCATACGCTCGACCAGCGCGATATAGGGGGCGTTGGCCCAGAGCACCCGGCCATCGGGGGCCATCCGCCAGATCGGGCAGCGCGCCGCATCAAGGGCATCGCGCAGATCAGAAATCTCGACATCGAGCGCCATGAGATTTGCACTCTCGACAAGCTGTCGGCCTGCGCCCACCTCGCTTGGGCCGATGGTGATGACCAGCCGATCTTGTTCCACCCGTCCGGCGATGGACAAGAGATCTTGGCCAAAGGTGGCGGGTAGCAAGAATGCCTCACCCCGGCGGGCAAGGCCCGCGAAACGCGCGGGCAGATCGGGGTTCAGCGGCCTAAGCGCGCGGCCCAAAAGATCAAAGGCCGTGCTGCGGTCGGTATCGACGCGCAAGAATGCATCATTGGGGTCGATGGGCGAGAGCAGATACCCCTCGCGGAATTCGTAGCGGCGCGGCGCATCGGCAAACACGATGCCCTTTGCCGTTTGCGCGCTGCGCGCCCCCATCAGGGCGCTGGCCGCCAAAAGCCCGACCGCCGCGCTGAACAAGCTGACGCCAGCGAAAAGGATCACGCTGTAGAGTTCAGGCATTGTCATCACGCCCCTCATCTGTGCCCCGGACACAGACTGGCAGGGAACGGTTAACAGGGTGTTAAGTCAGCCTGAGGACAGAAAGATTTTCTTGCCCAACAATGCCCAGAGCCGGGGCCGCGCCTAGATCGCGATAGGCCGATTTTCACCCAACGGGCCGCTTGCGGCCTCGGGTGGGAGGGCGATGGCGGCAGCGGCCCAGATCACCTCGACCACGGCGCCGGATTTCTCGGCCTTATCCTCGACCGACAGGAATGGGTCGGTGGCATTGTCAAAGCTGACGCGCGCGCCGGCACGTTCCAGCAGCGTTTTGGCGATGAACAGGCCAAGCCCCATCCCCTCGTATCCGGGGCGGGCGGGGCTTTGGGCGCGGGCGCGGCGGCTGAGAAACGGGTCGCCCAAGCGGCCAAGCAAATCTTGCGGATAGCCCGGCCCGTCATCGGTGATGCGCAGGCGGATATAGCCCGCATCCCAACGCGCCTCGATCCAGATTTGGGTGGCGGCGAAATCGACGGCGTTTTGCACCAGATTGCGCAGGCCGTGGATCACCTCGGGTTTGCGCCAGATCACGGGTTGGGGGATGGCCGCATCGCCTTCGGCCACGAAATCGTAATTGATCGCCACACCGCGCGCGGCATGCGGTTCGGCGGCCTCGCGCACCACGGCGGCCAAGGGGGCCGAGCGCATATGCAGATCATCCTTGCCCGCCCGCCCCATGGAGCGAAGGATATCGCGGCAGCGGTCGGCCTGATCGCGGATCAGCTTTGCATCCTCGGCCAGTTGCGGATGATCGGCCAATTCATCGACAAGCTCGGTCGAGACAAGCTTGATCGTGGCCAAGGGCGTGCCAAGCTCATGGGCGGCGGCGGCGACAACGCCCCCCAGATCAGTCAGCTTTTGCTCGCGCGCCAAGGCCATCTGGGTGGCCAAAAGCGCTTGGCTCATCGAATGGGTTTCCGATGTGATCCGCCGCGCATAGGCCGACAAAAAGAGGATGCCGATGGTGATCGCCATCCAAAACCCTGCAACGAACATCGGCGGGAGTTGCAAAATCTCGCCCGATTGCAGGGTTAGTGGCACATGATACCGCCCCAAAAGCGTGATCATCGCCACCGCCAACACGCCCAAGATGATCGTCGAGCGCACGGTCAGTGCGGTGGCCGAGATGGTCACAGGCGCAAGGATCAACAGCGCGAAGGGGTTGTTCAACCCGCCTGTGAGGAACAACAGAAAGCTCAACTGCGACAGGTCGAATAACAATGTCAGCATCGCGTCGCGATCCGACAGGCGCTGGTTCTCGGGAAAGATCGTCATCGCGACAAGGTTCGACACGACCGATGCGCCAATGGCGAGAAAGCAAAGCCCCAATTCAACCCTGAGCCCAAGCTGCAAGGCGGCAAAGACAACCGTCACGGTCTGGCCCAAGATCGCAAGCCAGCGCAGCACCAATAGCGTGCGCAGCCGCACCCAATCGCTGCGCGCATCTTGGCGGACCAAGTCGAGGGCTGGATCGGGCAGTGCTGTGGCCATCGGGGGGGCTTTCTGTCACATGCAGCGGGTCGTGAATTGATAGAGCCAAGGGGCTAAGTAATCAACTTAGCCCGCCAAAGGCGCGTTGCGATATATCGGAGAGACTGACCATGACCCGCATTTATGCCCTTGCTTCGGCCGTGTTGATCGGTGCGCTTATGCTTGGCGCGGCGGTCGCCGTTTATTTGGGGCAGATGCGTGGCGCATCGGATGATCAGTTCGCCCAGTGCCGCGCCAGTGTCGTGGCGGGTGGTGCTGGTGCGATTGGTGGCCCCTTCACGCTGGTGGATGAAACCGGCACAACGGTCAGCGATGCCGATGTGATCACAAAGCCCACGCTGCTTTATTTCGGCTACACCTTCTGCCCCGATGTCTGCCCCTTGGATACGGTGCGCAATGCCGAGGCGGTCGATATCCTTGCGGCGGGTGGGCATGATGTGCTGCCGGTGATGATTTCGGTCGACCCGCTTCGTGACACGCCCGAGGTGATGGCGGCCTTTACCGCCAATATCCATGAACGCATGCTCGGGCTGACCGGCACGCCTGAGCAAACCGACGCTGCCGCGCGCGCTTACCGGGTTTATTACCGCTCGAACCGCGAAGGTGATGACCCTTATTACTTGGTCGATCACACGGCCTTTACCTATCTGGTGCTGCCCGAGCATGGTTTCGTGGAGTTCTTTAGCCGCGAGACGCCGCCGCAAGAGATGGCCGAACGCACGGAATGTTTTGTCGAAGCAGGCAGTTGATTGGTTTTTCCTAAGCACAACGCTAAATTGACCGCTAAGACCGATTACCTGTAAGAGGGTTCAACCAGCAAACGCCCGGAAGGAGACGCCGCATGTCACAAGAGCGCAGCCTCAGAGACATCGGACCCGATAAGACCTTGCTTCTCGTCGATGATGACGAGCCGTTTCTGCGTCGTCTCGAACGGGCAATGGAAAAGCGGGGCTTCACGGTGGAGGCTGCTGAAAGCGTGGCTGCGGGTAAGGCGATCGCCAATGCCCGCCCCCCCGCCTATGCGGTCGTCGATCTGCGGCTTGAGGATGGCAACGGGCTGGATGTGGTCGAGGCGCTGCGCGCCAAGCGGCCCGATTGCCGGATTGTCGTGCTGACGGGTTATGGCGCGATTGCAACGGCAGTGGCCGCCGTCAAGATCGGGGCGACCGACTATTTGTCGAAACCTGCCGACGCCAATGACATCACCGCCGCCCTTTTGGCCGATGAAGAAGAATTGCCGCCGCCGCCCGAGAACCCGATGTCGGCCGACCGGGTGCGCTGGGAGCATATCCAGCGCGTCTATGAGCTGTGTGATCGCAATGTCAGCGAAACCGCGCGGCGGCTGAATATGCATCGCCGCACGCTACAGCGTATTCTCGCCAAGCGCTCGCCGCGATAAGATCACCCCAAACGCCCCTTCCTGCTCGGAGATGCCGATGTCCCTGCGTGCAACGATCGCTGTGTTTGCGATGGTCATTTTGTCGGGTTGCATGATGACCCAGCGTGAACCGGCACCGCCGCCAATCGCGCTGGATGCGCAAGGGATTCAGCCCACGGTCAGCGGATTGCGCATTGATTTCGGGCGCGCACAGGTGGGCGTAATCGACACCGTGTCGCGGCTTTTGGGTGAAGGCCCGGATGCGGTCACGACCACCGCCGAATGCGGGCCGGGGCCGATCACGGCAGCGAGTTGGGAGGACGGCTTGACGCTGAACTTTCAAGATGGCGCTTTCGTGGGCTGGGTGAATACCGACCCCACGCTGGCCGTGGCCGGCGGGTTCCGCGCAGGCCAGCCGCGCCTTGAGATGCCGCCGGTCAGTTTCCAGATCACCTCACGCGGGACGGAATTTGCACGCTCCGACATCGCGGGGCTTTTGACCGAGGGGGACGCGGCGATCCGGCTGCTTTGGGCCGGGCGCACCTGTTTCGCGCGGTAGGCGCGACTTAATCGAGATCGTAGCGTTTGCAGATCTTGTCGACACGCATTCCATTGGCGAGGCGCTGATCGGTCAAGTGACGCCAATCGCGAAAGCCGCGCGATTGGTAATAGATCAGCCCGCCGGTGTTATCGGCGCGGATGGTGGCATTGATCCAATGATAGCCGAGATCGCGCGCGGCCTGCGCCGTGGCTGTAAACAAGGCCGAGCCGATGCCAAGCCCGGTCTTGCCGCGCTGCACGAAGGTCGAGATATCGGCCACCTCGGGCGGTAGGGCGGCATGGGGTTCAATATATTGAAAGCCCATGATCTGGCCCGCGCTTTCGGCGACATGGCAGGCCGCGCCGGGGGCGCTGAGAAGCGGGATGAAATCGGTGGCCGTGACCGTTTCGGTGCGCGCGGTGGTGCCACCTGCGGCGATGATTTCGTTGAGCAGTGTGGCCATCTCGCGCGTGTCGAGCGGGGCCGCGCGGCGGATCAAGGGAAGCGCGCCCATCACAACCCCGCCATCAAGGCCGCGTGGCGCGCGGCAAAGGCGTCGCGCACCGCAACAGGTGGGCGCAATACCAGCGCCAGCCCTTGGGTCAGCGCCGGATCGGGTGCACCGAAGAAACGGTCAGCCTCGGGCGCGGCGAAACCGGCAAGCTGGGTCGCCTCTAGCCATGCAGAGAGTTTGTCGGCGCGTTTGATCAGCGCCTTGACGGGTGCGGGCAGCACGGCGGGCAGCCCAAAGCGCAGATGGATCGCGGCTGTCAGCCGCTCATCCAGCGCGCCATAGCCGGGGCCGACCGCCGCCTTGACCGGCGAGATCATGTCGCCAATCACATATTCGGGCGCGTCGTGCAAAAGGGCCGCAAGCCGCCATTTGGCGGGCCAATCGGGTTTGAGCCGGCCGCAGATCTCTTCGACCAGCAGCGAATGTTCGGCCACGGAATAGGCGTAATCGCCGCGCGTCTGCCCGTTCCAGCGCGCGACAAAGGCCAGACCATGGGCGATATCGACAATCTCGATATCCACCGGGGTGGGATCGAGCAAATCGAGCCTGCGGCCCGAGAGCATGCGTTGCCAAGCGCGGGGCGGGGTCTTGGGCATAGGCGACCTTTCGGCTTTTTGCGGCTTGATAGCATCTGTGCAGGTTTGGGCCAGCCCCCAAAGGCCGCTTGGCATTGCCCGAGGGGTGTTCGAGTGCTAAGTGGCCCACAAAATTACCGTGAGTAAGGATAGACCAAAGTGAACGATTACATCGTCAAGGACATCGCGCTGGCCGAGTTTCGGCCGCAAGGAACTGGATATCGCCGAAACCGAGATGCCGGGCCTGATGGCGCTGCGCGAGGAATATGGCGCGAAAAAGCCGCTCAAGGGCGCGCGCATCGTGGGCTCGCTCCACATGACGATCCAGACCGCGGTGCTGATCGAAACGCTGGCCGATCTGGGCGCCGATGTGCGTTGGGCGTCGTGCAACATTTTCTCGACGCAGGATCATGCGGCCGCAGCCATCGCCAAGGCGGGTATCCCGGTTTTCGCGATCAAGGGCCAAACCCTTGAGGAGCATTGGGATTACCTCGACAAATCCTTCCAGTTCGCTGATGGGCCGAACATGATCCTCGACGATGGTGGGGATGCGACGCTTTACGTGCTTTTGGGCGCGCGCGCCGAAGCGGGCGAGGAGATCATCCCCGTGCCGCAATCGGAAGAAGAGGCCGTTATCAAGGCGCAGATCGCCAAGCGCTTGGCCCAAAGCCCCGGCTGGTTCACCAAGATCAAGGCCCAGATCAAGGGCGTGTCCGAGGAAACCACCACGGGCGTGCATCGGCTTGTATGAATTGCAGAAGTCGGGCCAGCTGCCCTTCCCCGCGATCAACGTCAATGACAGCGTGACCAAGTCGAAATTCGACAACAAGTACGGCTGTAAGGAATCGCTCGTGGACGGTATCCGCCGCGCCACCGACACGATGATGGCGGGCAAGGTTGCGGTCGTCTGCGGCTATGGCGATGTGGGCAAAGGCTCGGCCGCCAGCTTGCGCGGTGCGGGCGCGCGCGTGAAGGTGACCGAGGCCGATCCGATCTGCGCGCTGCAAGCGGCGATGGACGGGTTCGAAGTGGTGCTTTTGGAAGATGTGGTGGACAGCGCCGATATCTTCATCACCACCACCGGCAACAAGGACGTTGTCCGCATCGAGCATATGCGCGCGATGAAGGACATGGCGATCGTCGGCAACATCGGCCATTTCGACAACGAAATCCAAGTCGCCGCGCTGAAGAACCACAAATGGACCAACATCAAGGAACAGGTGGACATGATCGAGATGCCTTCGGGCTCGCGCATCATCTTGCTGTCCGAGGGGCGTTTGCTGAACCTCGGCAATGCGACCGGCCACCCGTCCTTCGTGATGTCGGCCAGCTTCACCAACCAGGTTCTGGCGCAGATCGAGCTGTGGACCCGTGGCGAGGCCTATGGCAACGAGGTCTATGTTCTGCCCAAGGTCTTGGATGAAAAGGTCGCGCGCCTGCATCTGGCCAAGATCGGCGTGAAGCTGACGCCGCTGTCCAAGGATCAGGCCGACTATATCGGCGTGGCGCAGGAAGGACCGTTCAAGCCCGAGCATTACCGCTACTGAACGCGCACAAATCGCGGATTTTGGGCCGCCCCAAGGGGCGGCCTTTTTCATGGCCGTTTGTGGCTTGGCTGCGTCGGATCAATTTTCTTTTGAATTAATCTTTTGACAGCAGGGCCACCTTGGGTAACGTCGCGCCAGAGCTTGGCCAGTTTGGGCAAGTGGTGACCTGCGTGACGAGGAGTAAAGAGTATGGGTAAGCGCGACGATCTGATCGCAAAATATGCCGACGATCTAAAGAATAAATGCGGCATGACACCGGATATGGACCTATTGACCAAGGTCACCATCGGCTGCGGCCCGTCGATCTATGACGCCGATGCTTCGACCGTCGCGGGCAGCCAGCCGGGCGAGATCGAGACGGTGAAAAAGAATTTCTTGATCAAGAAGCTTGGCTTGGCGGACGGACCCGCGCTTGACGCAGCGATCGCATCGGTGATCGAGACCTATGGCCGGTCTGAGCGCAACAAGTACCGCGCGGTGGTCTATTACATGCTGACCAAGCATTTCGGCAAAGAAAGCATTTACGGCTAAGCCACGGCTGCGCTCTGCCGCATCTGGGCCTGTCCCGCCGGGATGGGCCCATTGCATTTGTGGCGAATGTATCTTGAATGCGACGGGCTATTTCTTTGCCCGCTGCGCTGGGGTGGGGTATCAAAGGTGCACGCCCGACCAGGATGGACGGGCCCGACATCAAGAACACGCGGAGCGAGTGAGCGCGTGGGTGGTGGAGGGCCTCGCCTGGTCGGGGCCCTCCTTTCTCGTGATCATCTTGGATGGGTAGGGTGCACCTTAACGCGCAGCATGCGACCGGCAGTGCGCCGTGATCGGCGCGCCCTACAGACCGCCCATCTTGCAGATGATCGCCCATTGATCGGCGCTCACCGGCTGTACGGACAGGCGCGGGCTTTTGACCAGCGCCATATCGGCCAGATCGGGCTGTGCCTTGATCGCGGCCAGCGTGACGGGGCGCGGCAAGGCTTGCACCGCTTTGAGGTCGACACATTCCCACGCGGGATCATCGCTGGTGCTGTCGGGATGCGCGGTGGCGATGACCGCAACGATACCCACCACCGCCTTGTCGCTTTGGGAATGGTAGAAGAACCCCAGATCGCCAAGCGCCATCTCGCGCATGAAATTGCGGGCTTGGTAGTTGCGCACGCCTGACCATTCCTCGCCCAGATCGGCCTTGGCCACCTGTTGATCCCATGACCAAGCGTCGGGTTCGGATTTGAAGAGCCAATAGCGCATCGGCTTACTCCGGCTTGAGGGGGCGGTTGAGCAGCATATCGGCCAGCGCGGCAAGATCGGCGTGGCCATCGGCGAGGGCTGCCACCGCATCGGCGATGGGGGTGTCGAGAGTGGGGCGTGCGGCAATCTCGCGCGCGGTGTGCAGCCCTTCGACGGTGATATCTGCCGCAAGCCCTTCGCCACGCGCCAAGGCCAAGCCATAGCGGAAATTGCGCGATTTCTCGGAGTTGCAGGTGAGGATCAGATCACCCAGACCCGAGAGGCCGCGCAGCGTCGCCTGCTCTGCGCCAAGGGACACGGCAAGGCGCGTCATCTCGGCCAGACCGCGCGTCATCAGTGCCGCGCGCGCGCTTTCGCCGTAGCCCGCGCCAATCACGGCACCGGCAGCGATGGCCACCACGTTTTTCAACGCGCCGCCCAGTTCCGCGCCGATCACATCAGTCGTGCGGTAAAGCCGCAAAAGCGGTGTGGAGAGCCGATCTTGCAGCGCCGCCCCTGCCCCGTCATCGGCGCAGGCCAGCGTCAGCGCGGTGGGCAATCCCGCCGCGATATCGACGGCAAAGCTTGGGCCGGTCAGCTGTGCCGCGCGCGCGCGTATGGCGGGCGATCAGCGCCGTGGGGCCAAGCCCGGTGGCGCGGTCGATCCCCTTGGCGCAAGACACGAGCGTTTGCGCGCCAAGCGGCGTTTCAGCCAAAAACGCGCCAAGGCTTTGCGTGGGCAGCGCCAAAAGCGCCAGATCGGCGGTCAGATCGGCGGCCTCATCGGTCACACGCAATCCGGGGGGAAAGGCAAAGCCCGGCAAGCGGCGGGTATTTTCACCCGCGCGCGTCATGGCGGCGGCATCGTCACGGGCCAAAAGCGTGACCTGATGACCCGCCGCAGCATAGGTGATGGCAAGCGCCGTGCCGAAAGCGCCCGCGCCGATGATGTCGATGCGCGCGCTCATGCCTTGGCACCTTTCTTGCCCGACCCGATCAGCGGTGCGGCCTCAATATCAAGCGGCCAGCGGGGGCGGGCCGAAAGCGTCAGATCATCGGTCCGCCCCGCTTGCAGCGCCAAGAGCCCGGCAAAGGCGATCATCGCGGCATTATCGGTGCAAAGTGCCAAGGGCGGCGCGATAAAGGGCAGGTCCGCATCGGCGGCCACCGCCATCAGCCGCGCGCGCAAGATGCGGTTGGCGGCCACACCGCCCGCCACGGCAAAGCCCGTCAACCCCGGTTGGCCCGCCAGCGCGCGGGCGGATTTGATCGCCAAAACATCGGCCACCGCTTCTTGGAACCCGGCGCAAAGATCGGCGCGATCTTGTGCGGACAACCCACCCTGCGCCGCGACCAGATCGTCGCGCGCGCGCAAAGCGGCGGTTTTCAGCCCCGAAAAGCTCAGATCGCATCCCGGCCTGTCCAACAGCGGACGCGGCAGGTCAAAGCGCGTCGCATCACCGGCAAGGGCCGCCGCCTCGACCGCCGGGCCACCGGGTTGAGACAGGCCCAAAAGGCGGGCGACCTTGTCAAACGCCTCGCCCGGGGCGTCGTCGATGGTGCCGCCAAGGCGGGTAAACGCCTCGGGGCCATCCACGCGCAGGAATTGGCAATGCCCGCCCGAAACAAGCAGCATGAGGTAGGGAAAGGCCAAGCCATCGGTCAGAACCGGGGTCAGCGCATGACCCGCTAAATGGTTGACGCCAATCAGCGGCTTGCCCAAGCCCATGGCCAACCCCTTGGCCGCCATCACGCCCGCAAGCACCCCGCCGATCAGCCCCGGCCCGGCGGTGACGGCGATGGCGTCGATCTGGGACAGGGTGACATCGGCGGCGGCCAGCGCCTGTTCGACCACGAGATCGAGTTTCTCGGCATGGGCGCGCGCCGCGATCTCAGGCACCACGCCACCAAAGGCTGCGTGCAGATCGGTTTGGCCTGCCACGATGCTCGACAAGATCGCAGCCGCGCCTGCGCCACCGCGCAGCACGGCGGCCGCGGTATCATCGCAGCTTGATTCAAGGCCGAGGATGGTCAGGGCTGTGGTCATGGGCACGCGTTGTCAGATCAGGTCTTGGCAGGTAACACTGCACCCTATGTCTGACAATGCCGCTGCCATTGCACCGTTGATCTTGCTGACCCGCCCAAAGGCGGCATCGGCGCAATTTGCCGACGCCTTGCAAAAGGCGCTTGGGCCGGTCGCGATCCGCATCGCCCCCTTGATGGAGATCGTGGCAAGCGGGGATTTGCCGGATCTGGATGAGGCAGGTGGGCTGATCTTTACCTCGGCGGCGGGGGTCGCTGTCTTTGCCGCGCAAACTGGGCGGCGCGATCTGCCCGCATGGTGTGTCGGTGCGCGCACGGCGGCGGCGGCGGCGGCCATCGGCCTGACAGCCCAAAGCGCCGATGGCGATGCTGACGCGCTGGTCGCACTTCTGAGCCAAGCAGCGCCGCAAGGGCGACTTTTGCATCTGTGCGGCACCCATCAGCGCGGCGATGTCGCAGCGCGGCTGGTCGCTGCGGGGCTGGCGGCACAGGCCTATCCGATCTACGACCAAAGGGCGGTGGCACCTGATGCGGGCTTTGCCACGGCGCTTGCCCATCCGGGGCCGGTGATTGCGCCGCTCTTTTCGCCGCGCAGTGCCACGCTGTTCGCGCAGGCCGCCAGAAATGCCCCCGTCATTCCCGTGGCGCTAAGCAATGCCGTGCGTGACGCGCTACCCAAGGCGATGGCCGCGCGCGCGCTGATTGCCGCAAATGCCGATGCCCCTGCGATGATCCGCGCGGTGGCTGTCGCGATTTCTTCGCAATCGGCGGCTTGAGGGGTTGGTGAGGCTGGTCTAGTTTGGGTTGGGCGCAACTGTAAGCTGCGTTTGACATGGTAAGCTGTACATTCGAAGGACGGACCAGGTGGCACGCGCAAGCTCGAAAAGCTCAACCAGCACTGGTAATCAGCGCAAGCTAAAGGCAGCATCCGACGCCGCCGAGGCCCAGACAGCGACCGCGCCGGGCAATGTCGAAACCCCGATGCACGATTCGGCCACCCAACCCGTTGCAGAGGACGCAACCATCATTGCGGCGTCAGATGGCGGCGATGCGCGAGAGACCGCCGATATCGCGGATGCGGTCGTGACGGATGAACCCGTCGCCGCACCGCCATCGCCGCCCCCTGCCCCGCAACAGCGCGCAGGGATTGTGCCGCTTCGTGCTTGGCGGGCTGGTTGCCGCCGGGATCGGTTATGGCGCGGCCTATCTGGGCGTGCTGCCGACCGGCCAAAGCGGCGGCGCATCCGATCCGGCCCTCGCGACAGCCGTGGCCGAGCAGGGTGCGACGCTATCGGCGCTGCAAGACCAGATTGCGGCGCTTGGCACCTCGGTGACGCAAAGCGCGCCGCAAGCTGGGGGCAGAGATCGACCTTTCGCCTGTGATCGACCAAATCGCGGCGCTGTCGGGCCAGATCGGCATCGCGACAGATGGGATCGCGACCTTGACCGCGCGCGTCGGTGCCTTGGAGACTCGCCCCGTTTTCACCGGCAATGCCGATGAAGATCTTTTGGCCGCCCAACAAGCCGCCGATGCGCGCGCCGCCGAACTGGCCGCCGAGCGCGATGCCATCGCCGCCGAAGCTGCGGCCCTGCAAGACGCAGCCAGAGCCGCCACTGCCCAAGCCGCCGAGGCAGAGGCCACGGCCCTGCAAGCCATCGCCGAGGCCGAGGCCGCAGCCCAGGCCGCCCTTGCCCTTGCTGCCGCCGAAGCAGCCCTTGGTCAGGTGCAAGCCGCGCTGGCCAGCGGAACAAGTTTTGCGGCACCTTTGGCCACCATCGCGACCATGGTCGCGATCCCCGAGCCGCTGCAATCACTGGCCGAGGTGGGTGTGCTGACACAAGATGCGCTGACGCGCAACTTTGCCCCTTTGGCGCGGGCGGCCCTGCCCGTTGCGCTACAAGAGACCGCTGGCGAAAGCATGGGCGACCGGCTGGGCGCCTTTGTCATGGGCCAGATCGGCGGGCGGGCGGTTGCACCGCGCGACGGCGACGATCCCGATGCGGTCCTCAGCCGCGTGGGCGCGGCGGTGGCGGGCGGTGATCTCGACGCGGCCTTGGCCGAGGTCGCAGCGCTCCCGCAAGGCGCGCGTGACATTTTGGCCCCATGGGTCGCCGATGTCGAAGCGCGACGGGCGGCGGAGGCAGGGCTTGCCGCCCTGACCGCCACGCTTGCGGCAACCGACAATTGAAGGGGGCGCTGCGATGCTTTGGTCCTTGCTGAAAGTCCTCATCTTCGTCGCGCTGATCGGGGGGCTCACCTATGGCGCGGGCCAATTGATGGAGATGGGCGATTTCGCACTTTTGACCGTCATGGGGCGCGAGTTCGTGTTGACGCCGCTTTTGGCGATCCTTGGGGCGGTCGTACTGCTGATCTCGGTCTGGCTATTGTTCAAGCTGGTCGGTCTGTTGGTGGCGAGTTTGCGCTTTCTCAACGGCGATGAGACCGCGATCAGCCGCTATTTCAACCGCCGCGCCGAGCGCAAAGGCTATGAGGCGCTGGCCGAGGGCATGATGGCCTTGGCCGCAGGCGAAGGGCGTTTGGCGATCCGCAAAGCCGAGCGCGCCGAGACATATCTGGGCCGTCCCGAACTGACCAAGCTGGTGGTCGCCCAAGGGGCCGAGATGGTGGGCGACACCGCCTTGGCGACCGCAACCTTCAAGGCCTTGGTCGCCGATGATCGCACGCGTTTCGTGGGCGTGCGCGGCTTGATGAAGCAAAAGCTTGCCGCGGGCGACACGGAAACGGCGCTGAAGCTGGCCGAAAAGGCGCTGGCGATCCGGCCGCGCAACGAAGAGGTGCAAACCACGCTGTTGCAGCTGCAAGCCCGTCACGAGGATTGGGCGGGCGCACGCGCCACGCTGGCGGCCGCGCTGCGGTCGGGCAACCTCCCGCGGGAGGTGCATAAACGCCGCGATGCGGTGCTGGCGCTGGCCCATGCGCGCGATGCCATGGCCGAAGGCAAGATCGCCGAGGCGACGCGCGATGCGGAAACCGCCCAGCGCATGGCACCGGGGCTGGTGCCCGCCGCCGTGATGGCCGCGCGGCTGGCGATTGCCGATGGCAAGGCGAAACAGGCCGATAAGATCGTCAAGGCGGCTTGGGCGACCGACCCGCATCCCGATCTGGCTGCGGCCTTCGCCGAGATCGCACCGGGCGAGACACCCGCTGAACGCGTGAAGCGCTTCAAGCCATTGCTCGCCAAACATGCGGGCCACCCCGAGGCCAAGATGCTCGAGGCCGAATTGCAAATCGCGGCCGAGGATTTCCCCGCCGCCCGCCGCGCGCTTGGCGATCTGGCCGAAACCCATCCGACCGCGCGCACCCTGACCATCATGGCCGCGATCGAACGCGGTGCGGGGGCCGAGGATCGGCTGGTGCGCGCATGGCTGGCCAAGGCCGTGATGGCGCCGCGCGGCATGCAATGGGTCTGTGACAGCTGTGGCCATATCCACGCCGAATGGCGCCCGGTCTGCACCCATTGTGGCAGCTTTGATCGGCTGAGTTGGCAAGAGGTCGCCCAAAGCGACGCGGCGCTGATGGGCCCGGCGCAAATGCTCCCGCTCATCGTCGGCGCGTTGGAGAATGGCCGTGACCAAAGCAGCGAGGCGGCAGAGGTCATCAGCGGGCAGAGCGCCCGAAATTAGGGCTAGGCACGCCGGACACAGCTTGCTAAGAGGCCGCGCGGCGTGCCTTGGCGTGGTTGAAGTTTGATCGCCCAAGCCACAAAGGGCCAACGCCCCGCATAGAGAAGATTGCCGCTGTAGCTCAGCTGGTAGAGCACGTCATTCGTAATGATGGGGTCGGGGGTTCGAGTCCCTTCAGCGGCACCACTCTTCTCGATAAGCCACTGATTTTACTCACGAAACAGCAATTTCGGATGAGGCGTAGTGGTTTATGGAGTGGTCAGCATCACGATACACATTCCGCAAGAACGGAATCTTCTACCTGCAGCGGTACATCCCCGCTGACCTGAGGCGGCATTATCGTACGGATCGCATCCAGCATTCTCTGAGGACACGTTCCCCGAGAGAGGCACAGGTGTTGGCCATGCAGGCTGTCGCTAAGTTGGAAGCCTATTGGTTTTCACTGAGGGCTGCCGATGGTGCCATTCCCGGGCAACATTTGCTTGCCGCAGTGAATGAGGCTCCTGCCCCCGTGGAGCCTAAGCAACCTGATCAGCCGCGCCTGTCGTTCCGAGATGCAGCGGCTATCTATCTGAGGCTCAAAGGTAATGGTCGTGGCAAGACCTTTGCCGCAGGTGCCATGCGGGCGGTCGATTATGTAGAGGCAGCCATCGGCAAGAAAGCCCTCGTAGATCTACACCGTAAGGACGCTGGCAAGTTCAGAGATTTCCTTGTCGCCAAGGGCTTAGCAGCAAGCTCTGTCGTTCGTGTTCTGACAACGGTCAAGGCCATCTTGAACTTCGCCATTCAAGAAGAAGGCCTAGAGATGTCCAACCCGTTTTCAGGTGTATTCGTGGATCGCAGCCAGCCCAGTAAACAAAGGGTCCCAGTCCCTGCAGCAAAGCTGGCGCAAGTCCGTCGACAGTGCCGCTATCAAGATGACGATCTGCGCTGGATCGTTGCTGCTGTGGCAGATACCGGATGCCGCCTATCCGAGATTGTCGGGCTACATCGAGAGGATGTCGTGGTTGATGCCGAACATCCCTACCTCATAATCCGGCCCCATCCTTGGCGTCGGCTGAAGACGACGGCGAGTGAACGCAAGGTCCCGCTGATTGGTTCGGCGCTATGGTCCATGCATCGTTGTCTAGAACGCCAACAGGGGCCATTCCTATTTCCTAGATACACCAATGCCAATCAGACCAACGGCAACAGCGCCAGCGCATCGTTATCGAAATGGCTGAAAGGTGTTGTGGGTGAGGAATTCACCGTCCATTCGTTTCGCCACTCGCTGCGTGACAGGCTCAGAGCAGTGGAATGCCCGGTCGATATTGCCGATCAGATCGGGGGATGGGCAAGATCTGGTATCGGTGAAGGCTATGGTCAGGGGTATGATCTAGCTGTGCTGGCGAAGTGGATGCAGGCGATAGATCAGCAGCGTTAGACAGCCTGCATTGCCAACACCTGTGCCTCTCTGGGGGAACGTGTCCTCAGAGAATGCTGGATGCGATCCGTACGATAATGCCGCCTCAGGTCAGCGGGGATGTACCGCTGCAGGTAGAAGATTCCGTTTTTGCGGAATGTGTATCGTGATGCTGACCACTCCATAAACCACTACGCCTCATCCGAAATTGCTGTTTCGTGAGTAAAATCAGTGGCTTATCGAGAAGAGTGGTGCCGCTGAAGGGCTGCTGCGCCCTATTACCGGAACCAACTGCCCTGCTAGATCAATGATTTTCTCATATTTGTTGATTGCCACTGAGATTTGACCCGGCAACCGCCAAAACTGTCACTGAGAATTGACCCATGTGCAACCTTACCCCGGCTTGAACTAGCTGGGGGCATATGGAGTGATCGACATGGGATTTTTGAAGGTTATCAGGACATGGGCGCTGCGAGACAAGATGCCCATTCGCGAGATTGCGCGGCGCACAGGCATCGCGCGCAACACAATCAAGAAGTATTTGCGGGAGGGGATTGTTGAACCTGCGTTTCAGACGCCGGATCGTCCGAGCAAGCTGGATCCGTATGCTGCTCAGCTGACAGGATGGCTGGTTTCGGATCAGCGCAAGTCACGCAAAGAACGCCGAACGGCGAAGCTAATGCACGCCGATTTGGTGAAGCTGGGATATGAAGGCTCCTATGAACGGGTTGCGGCCTTCGTGCGGGAATGGAAGGGCGAACGGCAGCGTGCTTATCACACGACCGACCGGGGTGTCTTCGTGCCGCTTGTGTTCCAGCCGGGTGAAGCCTTTCAGTTTGATTGGAGCGAAGACTGGGCCTATGTGGGTGGTGAACGCATCAAGCTGCAGGTTGCCCATATCAAGCTGTCGCACAGCCGCGCCTTTCTGGTGCGGGCCTATCTGTTGCAAACGCATGAGATGCTGTTCGACGCTCATTGGCATGCGTTTCGCGTCTTCGAAGGCGTGCCCGGTCGCGGCATCTATGACAATATGAAGACCGCCGTCGACAAGGTCAGACTTGGCAAGAAGCGCGATGTGAATGCCCGGTTCACGGCGATGACCAGCCATTATGTCTTCGAGCCTGAGTTCTGCAATCCGGCTGCAGGATGGGAGAAGGGACAGGTCGAGAAGAATGTGCGCGATGCGCGTCACCGCATGTGGCAGCTGATGCCAGCCTTTCCGGATCTGGATGCGCTGAACGATTGGTTGGAAGATCGCTGCAAACTGCTGTGGGCTGAGACGGCCCATGGCAGGTTGCCTGGAACCATCGCCGATGTGTGGGAAGCTGAGAAGCCTGCGCAGATGCCGCTCCCCACAATGTTCGATGGCTTTGTCGAGGAAAGAAAGCGCGTCTCGCCGACCTGCCTGATCAACTTTGATCGCACCCGTTATTCTGTGCCCGCCAGCTTTGCGAACCGTCCTGTGAGCCTGCGCATTTACCCCGAGCGGCTGGTAGTGGTCGCCGAGGGGCACGTGATTTGCACGCATGAGCGCATCATCGACCGGTCGCACCGCCAGCCGGGGCGCGTGATCTATGACTGGCGCCACTATCTGGCTGTGGTTCAGCGCAAGCCCGGGGCGCTGCGCAATGGCGCCCCCTTCGTGGAAATGCCCGAACCCTTCCGCATGTTACAAGCAAAAATACTGCGCCAGCCCGGCGGGGACCGCGAGATGGTCGATATCCTGTCCTTGGTGCTGCACCATGATGAACAGGCGGTGCTTTGCGCGGTGGAATTGGCTTTGGAGGCGGGCGTGCCGACCAAAACCCATGTGCTGAACCTGCTCCACAGGCTGCTGGATGGCACACCGACCGACCAACCGGATGTGAACCCTCCATCGGCCTTGACGCTGAGCAAAGAGCCCGAGGCCAATGTCGCGCGCTATGATGGGCTGCGCACCCAGAAAGGAACCCGTCATGCGTCATGATCCTGCGGGTGCTGCGTTGATCATCATGTTGCGCAGCCTTAAAATGCCCGGCATGGCGCAGGCCGTGCAGGACTTGCATGAGCAAGGCTCGCCTGCGTTCGAGGCTGCCATGCCGATCCTGTCGCAACTGCTCAAGGCCGAGATGGCCGAGCGAGAGGTGCGATCAACCGCCTACCACATGAAAGCTGCACGCTTCCCAGCCTACAAGGATTTGTCCGCCTTCGACTTTGCCGCCAGTGAAATGCGTGAAGCTCTGGTCCGCCAGCTCCATCGATGCGAGTTCCTGGATGGGGCTGAGAATGTGGTCCTGATCGGCGGGCCCGGCACAGGGAAATCGCATGTTGCGACAGCCCTCGGCATCCAGGCTATCGAGCATCACCGCAAGCGCGTGCGCTTCTTCTCGACGGTCGAACTGGTCAACGCGCTGGAGCAGGAAAAAGCCCAAGGAAAGGCCGGGAAGATTGCCGAAGCGCTGGTGAAAACCGACTTGGTGGTCCTAGACGAGTTGGGATACTTGCCGTTCAGCGCCTCTGGCGGTGCCTTGCTCTTCCACCTCCTGAGCAAGCTTTACGAGCGCACCAGCGTCATCATCACCACGAACTTGAGCTTCGCCGAATGGGCGACGGTCTTCGGAGACGCAAAAATGACCACAGCGCTTCTCGATCGCCTCACACATCGCTGCCACATTTTGGAGACCGGCAATGACAGCTATCGCTTCAAGGCCAGCTCCGAGACAGCGAAAAAGAAACGGAAGGAAACACCAGCATTGACGCCAGCGTGACACGCAGAACATAACGACCGGGTGGGTCAGATCTCGGTGACAATGCCGGGTCAAATCTCAGTGGCAATCAACAGTCATGATCTTTATCGTTCATGGGCATAAGGGCCATCTGGGCTATGGATCTGCTACCTATGGGCTTACCTGCTATAGGTCAGTCCGGCCCCCTAGCGGGGCCTTCCTTCCCCATACTAGTTGACCTTAAGGATGGGTGCAATCCTGACTATTCCTTCACAGCCACGCCATGCTGAAGCTGCTGTAGCCGGTCTTGGAAATTGTGAATGCCAGCCACTGGCCATTCCGTGACATCGAACAGGAACCCTATTTTGACCCTACCAACAACTGGAATGCCGTCATTCCCAAGGACAGCCTCTTTCGCCATCGGCTTGTCGGAACGCAAAAGCGTGATGGTCTCGGTGGGTGTGCTGGTAGTTGTCATGGAGAGGGCAGCCTTTGCGCGGGATGCATGGACATGGGAATCGCAGTGTCCTGCCGCAAGGGTTGCATCAAGGATTAGGGCTGGGTGAAGACCGCCTAAACGAATAACGGCGACCCGAAGGCCGCCCCCGGTTACCCGTCCTACAAATCCGGCTTAAAATCGCATCTGCCAGCGCAGTGAGGCGCTGACATCAGCAATGCCGCTCTGGGTGCGGCCCACTTCAAACCCGCCACGCAGTTCTCGTGTCCCGTCTGCCATGCTGTGCATGATGTTGAGGCCTGCAAAGCCACGGCTACTCACCTTGTCGCCCTTCGGCACAATCCACAGACCAATCACACTTCACTTGTCCACAATCCAGCAATCACATACTCTTGCTTGGTGGGATTAAATGATAGCTCCTAAGGGATAGGTTACAGGTTCGAATCCTGTCGGGGTCACCACGCCTGCTACACGAATGGCAGACGAGATCGTGCTTACTTTCTGATAATCCCCACAATTTTTCATCTCGCGTGGCTGCGCGTGGAAAAGGGGCTTAACCAAGTTGCAGACCCTTATTTGGGTCCGCTATTGCAACCATCCAGTCATGCAGGATGCTAAGCGGATACCCGGCACCATAGCCCTGACCTACACCGGCTCTCGCCCATCCGCCGATCTGATCGGTGATATCGCTGGGACACTGCACGGCCCGTAGGCGGTCCCGCATCGAATGGCGGAAGCTATGCATCGTGCAGCCATCCGGCACATATTCGCCCATCCATTTGTTCAGAGCAGCACTGGCCGAGTTGGCAGATGTGGTCCCTGCCCTGTTATAGCGTGGGAACAGGAACGCAGAGCCATCACCCTGCCCGTACGCCTGTCTGGCTCCCCAAAGTGCCTCTTCGACCAGAGGAACTAGGCGCTCACTGCTTGCGGTCTTTAGCCTACGCCATGGATGTCGTTGAACTTTGAGATAGGGCGTAGGACCGTCCAGATCGCATAGGTCCTCTCTGGCCAGACCTGCCACCTCTGCCAAGCGCATTCCCGTGTCAGAAACGATGGCGATCAGCCAGCGCATGTCGTCGTTCAGATCACGGCAGGCCTGCTGGACCTTCCGGATATCCTGCACCGGGATCGGCTTCCGGATCACCACACCAGCCTGTCGGTCATGATAGACCCCACGGAAGGGGTTGGTGATGTTCAAGGCAAATTCAGACACGGCAAAGTTAAACACCGCGTTTATGTTGGAGAAACACCTAGTAACAGATGAACCGGCAAACCCTCTTGCCACTAACCAGTCACGGAACTGAAGAGCATCACTACGCGAAAAAGATTGGAGATTCCGGTCACCTATAACATCGATGAGGTAGTTGGCAGAACGACAAACGTCGGCTTCAAACGTGGCGGGTCGCCCATTACCACGAAGCCGTAGGTAGAATTTAACAGCTTCGGACCAGCTAGGTCCGTTGGAAGCAGTCGATTCGTCAAGAACTTGGTCACCTCTACGGCAAATGGGTTGAGTTACGTTGTGGATTGTTTTGACGAAAGACATGCCGGGAACTTGCATCCGGGAAAGCCTTATCTGCGACCAATAGGCTTCCAGTTGAACGGAAGCAGACGCAGCCCGCAATCGCGCTTGATGTAAGGATTTTGTATGCAGTGCGCTAACGATCCGCGAGCAAGAATAGTGATCGCGCAAATCTGCAGGGACTCGACGGGAAAAGTAGAAGTATCCACGTCGCACATAGGTGAATGGCGGTGTCTTGGTCTGCAACTTGGTTAAGCCCCTTTTCCACGCGCAGCCACGCGAGATGAAAAATTGTGGGGATTATCAGAAAGTAAGCACGATCTCGTCTGCCATTCGTGTAGCAGGCGTGGTGACCCCGACAGGATTCGAACCTGTAACCTATCCCTTAGGAGGGGATTGCTCTATCCATTTGAGCCACGGGGCCATCCATCGGTCTTGTCGGGCATTCAGGCGAAACGGGCAACCCGGAATTGCGTCGCCGCATTTGCCGGCTTAGGCTGTGGCACCTATCACGGCGGCAACAGCCGCAGCTATGCAGGATTGGCCTATTGCGCGGACGCAACCCCTTTGATGGCAAACCCCAGATGACGCTGCGCGATGTGGCCGAGGCGGCGGGGGTGTCCGAAATGACCGTCAGCCGCGTGTTGCGCAACCGTGGCGATGTCTCAACCCAGACACGCGACCGGGTGCATGCCGCAGCGCGCAAGCTGGGCTATGTGCCAAACAAGATCGCGGGCGCCCTCGCATCGAACCGGGTCAACCTTGTTGGCGTCGTCATCCCGTCGCTCTCGAACATGGTGTTTCCCGATGTGCTTGCGGGCATCGGTGAGGTGTTGGACGAAACACCACTACAGCCGGTCATCGGCACCTCGAAATACGACGAAGACCTCGAAGAAAAGGTCATCTACGAAATGCTCAGCTGGCGGCCCTCTGGGCTGATCGTGGCGGGGTTGGAGCATTCGCAGGCCGCGCGCGCGATGATGGCCAATGCGGGCATCCCCGTGGTCGAGGTGATGGATGTCGATGGTGACCCGGTCGCGGCCTGCGTCGGCATCAGCCAGCACGAGGCAGGCCGCCAGATGGCGCGCGAGATCGCCAAGCGCGGCTATCGGCGGATCGGCTATTGCGGCTCGTCGTCAAGCGCCGATCACCGCGCCCAAAAACGGCGGCAGGGCTTTATCGCGGGGCTTTCCGAGATGGGGCTGCAATTGGCCGATACCTGCCTTTACGCGGGAACATCGGGCTTTGGCACCGGGCGGGCGATGACCGCCGAGATCATGACGCGGTCGCCTGACCTCGATTTCCTTTACTTCAACAGCGACATCAACGCGGCCGGTGGCCTACTTTATTGTCTGGAACAGGGGATGCGTATTCCCGACCAGATCGGCATGGCGGGGTTCAACAGCTTCGAAGTGCTCGATGGTCTGCCCATGCGGATCGCCACGATGGACAGCCAACGCCACGAGATCGGGCGGCGCGCGGCGGAATTGATCGCAGCCAATGAATTGACCGATGCAGTGATCACGCTGGACCCGGTGTTTTTGCCCGGTGACACGGTGCGCGCCTAGGGTACGCCTTGAGGCGCATCCTAGGCAGAACTCAACACTCGGGCAGGTTCACCGCCAGCCCGCCAAGGCTGGTTTCCTTGTATTTCATCGACATGTCGCGGCCGGTTTGGCGCATCGCCTCGATGCAATTATCAAGCGGCATGAAATGCGTGCCATCGCCCCTGAGCGCGAGGGATGCGGCAGATACCGCCTTGATCGCGCCCAAACCATTGCGCTCGATACAGGGCACCTGCACCAGCCCGCCGACCGGGTCGCAGGTCATGCCAAGATGATGCTCTAGCGCAATCTCGGCTGCATTCTCGATCTGTTCATTGGTTCCGCCCAAAGCCGCGCAAAGCCCAGCGGCGGCCATGGCAGCGGCCGATCCAACCTCACCCTGACAGCCGACCTCGGCACCGGAAATGCTGGCGCGGTGCTTGATCAGCCCGCCAATCGCGGCGGCGGTCATCAGAAACGTCTCGCGCCCCGCCTCCGTCGCGCCGATGCAATGATCGCGATAGTAGCGCAAGACCGCAGGCACGACGCCCGCTGCCCCATTGGTGGGCGAGGTCACGACACGGCCCCCGGCGGCGTTTTCCTCGTTCACCGCCATGGCATAGACCGACAGCCAATCGGTGATCGTATGGGGCTGTGACAGGTTCGAGCCGCGCTCGGCCAAAAGCTGTTCATAGATCGCCTTGGCGCGGCGTTTGACCCGCAGGCCGCCGGGCAATTCGCCATCGACCCTCAGGCCGCGATCAATGCAATCATCCATCGCCTTGGCGACGGCGTCGAGCTTGGCCTTGACCGTGTCGCGCGGCGTTTGGGCGCTTTCATTGGCCCATTTCATCGCGGCGATGGATTTGCCCGAGGCCGCCCCCATCGCCAGCATTTCAGCCGCCGAGGCGAAAGGATAGGGGTAGCCGCTTGGCGCATCGGCGAAAGCGCCACCCTGTGCGGCGCTTTCCAACTCGCGCGCGGTGGCCACAAAGCCGCCGCCGATGGAGTAATAGGTCTCTTCCAGATAAAGCCGCCCCGCCGTGTCATAGGCGCGCAAGATCATGCCATTGGCGTGCCCCGGCAAGGGCGGGCCATAGTCAAAAACCAGATCGCGGTCAGGATCAAAGCGCAAGGGCGGCAAACCGGGGGGCGTGACCATGCCATCGGCGCGGATCGCGGTCAGGGTCGCCTCGGCACGGTCAGGGTCAAGCGTGGCGGGAACAAACCCCGCAAACCCCAAGATCACCGCCCGGTCGGTGGCATGCCCCTTGCCGGTAAAGGCCAGCGAGCCGTGCAAACTGGCCCCCAAGGCGGCCAAATCGCCCGCGCCCGGCTCTTTCTCGCGGCCCGTGCGCAGATCGTCCAAGAACCGCGCAGCCGTTGTCATCGGCCCCATGGTGTGGGACGAGGAGGGGCCAACGCCGATCTTAAAGATATCAAAAACGCTGAGGAACATGCGCTGAAGCTACGCCATCTTGGCTTATTTCCAAGGCAAAAAGCGACGGGGGCTGCATGGATTGCGACGGCGCGTCGCCCGTCATGGCCGCGATGGGGTTTCTCTTTTTGGCGCTATGGGCGCGGCGAAAGAGGGATTTATTTTGAATTACGCGCGCGGATGATGATCTTTTGAAAGGCTTTCAATTTCGCGTCGATCAGGCTTTCAAAGGGATTGGGCGAGATATCGAAATCATACCGGCTTTGTGCAAGTCACATCATCCGGCTCATCAATCCCTGACTACAGGTGCTTTTCGGTATTTTACAAAGTGCAATTAGCGCTCGAATAAATCA
>NZ_JAGYJN010000059.1 GCF_018402035.1 Roseicyclus sp. | reverse complement strand
CAAGGTGGCTTGATCGGCAAGATCACCAAGGTGAAGGACGAGACCGAGGTCGAGGTTGAGCTGTCCGATGGTGTGAAGGTGCGTGTCGTGCGCCCGACGATTGCGCAGGTGCGCTCGAAGACGGAACCCGCCAAGGAGTGATCTTGGCGTTCGCCTGTTGCGGCGGACCGGCTGAAAGGGCCTTTCATTATGTTGCAGATCCCGCTTTGGAACCGGCTGATGATCATCACGGTGGTCTTGGCCGGTTTGGCCTTTGCCATGCCGAACCTGTTTTACGAGCGGGTCGAGCGGCATAATGATGCCGTGGCAGTGATCGAACAGACCGGGGCGGTCAGCGATGATTTGGCCGCCGCGCGTGCGCTTTGGCCGGATTTTCTGCCTGCGACCTTGGTCAATCTGGGCCTCGATCTGCGGGGCGGTGCGCATCTGTTGGCCGAGGTGCAATTGGCCGATGTCTACGAGGCGCGGATGGATGGGCTTTGGCCCGAGGTGCGCGATGTGTTGCGTGATGCGCGCGATCAGGTCGGCACGATCCGCCGCCAAGATGCGCCTGTGGGCGAGTTGCATGTGCGCATCAGCCAGCCCGAGGGGATCGCCGCCGCCGTTGCCGCCGTGCGGACCTTGGCCACGCCTGTTGTCAGCCTGACCGGGGTGGGCGCGCCCACGCTGGAGGTGCGCGGCGAGAACGATCTGGTGATCGTCACCTTGTCGGAGGCCGAGCGGCAGGCGACCGATGACCGGACCATGCAGCAATCGGTCGAGATCGTGCGCCGCCGTGTCGATGAGGCAGGCACGCGCGAACCCACCATCCAGCGTCAGGGGGCGGACCGGATCTTGATCCAGGTGCCGGGGATCGGGTCGGCGCAGGAACTCAAGGATTTAATCGGCACCACCGCGCGGCTGACCTTTCACCCGGTCGTTGGGCGCACCTCGGATGGCACCGCATCGGTGGATGCACGCCAAATCCTGTTGCCCGCGATGGATGAGGAGGGGGTGTTCTACATCCTCGAGCAAAGCCCGGTTGTCACCGGCGATGATCTGGTCGACAGCCAGCCCGCCTTTGACCAGCAAAGCGGGCAACCGGCGGTGACATTCCGGTTTAATCCTGCGGGGGCGCGGGATTTCGGGTCTTATACGGCGGCCAATGTGGGTGCGCCCTTTGCTATCGTGCTGGATGAGGAGGTGATCTCGGCCCCGGTGATCCGGCAGGCGATTACCGGTGGTTCGGGGCAGATCACGGGCAATTTCACGGTCGAGGAATCGACCGAGCTCGCGGTGCTGTTGCGCGCGGGCGCGCTTCCGGCCGAGATGGCATTCTTGGAAGAGCGTACCATTGGCCCAGAGCTTGGGGCCGATAGTATCGCAGCGGGCGAGATTGCCGCGCTGGTCGCTTTTGCCGCCGTGCTGGTCTTTATGGTGCTGAGCTATGGGCTGTTCGGGGGGTTTGCCGCGATTGCGCTTTTGCTCAATGTCGGGCTGATTTTCGGGGTTCTGAGCGTGATCGGGGCGACACTGACGCTGCCGGGGATCGCGGGGATCGTCTTGACCATCGGGATGGCGGTCGATGCCAATGTGCTGGTCTTTGAGCGCATCCGCGAGGAGTTGCGCACGGCCAAGGGGCCGGCGCGCGCCATCGAGCTTGGCTATTCCCGCGCGCTTTCGGCGATCATCGACGCGAACCTGACGACATTCATCATCGCCGTGATCTTGTTTGCGCTTGGCTCTGGCCCTGTGCGGGGCTTTTCGATCACGCTGGGGATCGGGATCATCACATCGGTGTTCACAGCGATCTATGTCACGCGGTTGTTGATCGTGACATGGTTTGCCCTGCGTCGCCCCAAGACAATCGAGGTCTGAGACATGCGCCTAAGGCTGGTTCCCCAAGAGACCAATATCGATTTCTTCAAATATGCCCGGCT
>NZ_JAGYJN010000058.1 GCF_018402035.1 Roseicyclus sp. | reverse complement strand
AGAAGAAAATCACGATATTGCATATGCAGTCCGCGATATTGTTGAAATATCAGAGCACATCAATGATAGGTCAATTCGCTCACCTTCAGTCAATCGAGAGATTAAAGAACTTGGGGCATCTTGCGATGATGCTATTCAGAGAATTAATCAAGCAAAAAGCGTTGATGATGAAATCCCGCTCTAATGCAAAGATATTTGGGTATAATTTAATCCAGTGCAACTTGCACCGGAGACGACAGTTATCGCCCGCTTAGCCTCTCGCAGAAGTGGAAATTTTAATTCGTACTAAAGGAGATAGGCCCCCTTGCGCCTCTCACCCACAATCGCCATCTTCTCCACAGGGGCCAGACGCGCCCCCTCACCGGACATCATCGCCCTGCACAGGCAGGCAACCCTGATCGCCCCGCGAGCCTCTGCCCCGTGCGTGGCATCGTGCCCCGTGCGGACCATCATGCCGGAGCATCCCCATGTCCAAGGAAAAGAACAAAGGTAACAAGGAAACCAAGAAGCCGAAAAAGGAAAAGCCCAAGGTCTTGGCCACCGCCAATTCCAACGCGGGCAAGCCGCTTGATATCGGCGGCGGCAAAAAGGGCAAATAGGCCCATAGCCTGCCCTGAGATCGGTCAGAATTCCGGCGGTCGGGCCACGCGCCCGGCCACCCCTGCTTGACCAAGGTCAAGGCGCATATCGCAGGCAAGCGCCATGCTCGGCCCATTCCCAGCCGGAGTGATGCCGATGCGCCCCCTGCCCCTTGCCCTGACCCTCGCCCTGCTTTGCCCGCCCGTCATGGCGCAAGATGTTGACGCAGGTGCCGTGCTTTACCGCGATTTCTGCGCCGCCTGTCACGGGGCCACGGCCAAGGGCGATGGCACCATGGCCGATCTCATGCGCAGCCCCCCAAGCGATCTGACCAAGCTGGCGGAGGCGGGGGAATTCCCCATTCTATCAGTGGCCGAACAGATCGACGGCCGCCGCCCCCGCGCGGCGCATGGGGGCGACATGCCGCTATTCGGTCGCTGGTTCGAAGGGGTGGGTGCCGATGTCGCGATGGCGGGTGCCGATGGCCAGCCGATCTTGATGAGCCGCCCTGTCGCCGATCTGATCGCCTATCTGATCACGCTACAAGATTAGCCCGCGCTTTCGGCTTTCTCTTCCAGCGTCAGCCATTCTTCCTCGGCGGCGGCAAGCTTGGCTTGGCGCTCATCCAGCGCCTCGGTCGCCTTGCGGAACTTGACCGGCTCACGGGCAAATAGTGCAGGATCGGCCATCAGTTCCATCAGCTTGGCGATCTCGGCTTCCAGCCGCGCGATCTCAGCGGGCAGCGCCTTGAGGCGGTGGCTTTCGGTAAAGCTGAGGTTGGATTTCTGCGGGGCCGCGGGTTTTTGCGCTGCGGCCTCGGGGGCTTTGGGCTTGGCCGCTTTGGGCGCGTCTTTGGGCGGCTGCTGGCTGCTGGCGCGCTGGTTCAGCATATCCGACCAGCCACCCGCATAGGCCACGGCGCGGCCCTCCCCCTCGAGCAGGATGGTGGTGCCTGCGACACGGTCGATGAAATCGCGGTCGTGGCTGACCAACAGCACGGTGCCCGCGTAATCGCCCAAGAGATCTTGCAACAGATCCAGCGTCTCGATGTCGAGGTCATTGGTCGGTTCGTCCAACACCAAAAGGTTGGAATTGCGCGCCATGATCCGGGCCAGCAACAGACGCGCCTTTTCACCCCCCGAGAGCGAACGGACAGGCGCGCGCGCCTGTGCCTCGTCAAAGAGGAAATCCTTGAGATAGCCCACCACATGGCGTGGCTCACCCCGCACCAAGACCTGATCCGAGCGGCCACTGACGCGCGCGGCGGGGTCTTGGGTCAGGCTGTCCCAGAGCGTCTGTTCTGGGTCGAGCTGTGCGCGGGTCTGATCGAACACCGCCATCTCGATCCCGGTGCCAAGGGTGACGGTCCCGGTATCGGGCGCGGT
>NZ_JAGYJN010000057.1 GCF_018402035.1 Roseicyclus sp. | reverse complement strand
TGGCGGGTGATAGTCGAAGGAGCCGATAGTTTTCATTGCGCCAATGTCGGTCGCGTCGACCACCCGAAAGCCCGCATGCCAGCACGAGGCCCACAACTCATTGCCCACGCGCTGCGTATGATGCAGCCGTTTCTGATAGCCCTTCCACGTTGGACGCGCCCCGTCGAAATTCTCTTGTTCGGGCATCCACCAGCGCCCAACCTCGACCGGTTTGGTCGGATCGGCGTAGTCGTACACGACCAGGATATTGCCGACGAACCCAGGCATTTCGGTCGACATATAGAGATAACGCTCGTCCAAATCGAAGCGATGAACGCCAAAGCCGTGGGTCTTTTGGTGGCACAGCAGCCTTGGATTGGCGCGGTCCTTGATGTCGTAGATGCGAAAGCCGCCATCATGATAGCCGCGGCGTGCGCTTTCCCGAAGTGTTGGGATATCCGCTGGTGTCACCTCAAGGAAAGTTGCCAATTCCGCATCTGTCGGGTCCCGTCTTTCGCGCGCCTGCATCTGTTCGGTGAATTCGAGAAGGCCCTCGCCCTTGCGGTGGAAATGGCGCTTGTTCTGTTCGTGGTTGACGACCATTAGATCGCCACAGACGCGCACCTTGTGGCTGTGCGACCAAGGGTCATCAATTGCAACATGGGCAACAACCTTGGGGTCGCGCGGATCGCGGATGTCGATGATGCTGGTGCCGTTAGGCGCATCCATGTGGCCAACGAAAGCATAGCCTCCATCAACCCGCACCTGACCGCCGCCGGGAATGTTGAGCCGGGCCAGACTTTTAAAACTTCTCGCCAAAGTCACGCCCATATCAGACTGCCTCCTTTTGCTTCTTTTTTGCCTGCCAATTTTTGTAGACCGGCAAGAGCAGCGTGATGATGAGGAACAGCCAAAGGATGTTGCCTATGTTCGAGCTGAACAAAATGCCCACATCACCGCGCGAAATACGCAGCGCGCGCATCAGATATTGTTCCATCAGAGGCCCAAGAATGATGCCGATCAAAATCGCGGTAACATGGTAGCCTGTCTTGCGCGCCAAATAGCCCAAAAGACCAAAAGCCACCGCCAACCCCATGTCGAACATATAGGCACGCGGTACGAAGGCTCCCAAAAGCGTGAAGGCCAAGATCATTGGCACAAGGAAGAAAGCCGGAACAGTCGTGACCCGCGACATGTATTGCGCCATTGGAAACATCAACGGGATCATCAAGAGGTAGGTGATGAAGGCCGCGGTGAAAATGCCATAGGCCAATTCGGGACTGTCGATAAACAGCCGCGGGCCCAGCGTGACGCCATGGTACTGCAACACGACCATCATGATTGCCGCGGTTGATCCGCCAGGCACACCGATCGCCATCAGCGGAACGAGCGTGCCCGAAGTCACACCATTATTGGCAGCTTCGGGGGCCGCGACCCCCTCGGGGACACCCGTGCCGAACAACTCGGGCGTTTTTGAGAATGTGCGCGCTTGCTGATACGCGACGAAAGCTGCGATCGAGGCTCCGGCACCCGGAATGATTCCGATAATCACCCCAATAAGCGCAGTCCATGTCATCAAGAACCAGCTTCGCAACGCCTCTTTCACTAGCACCCAGACGTCATAAAGTTTCGAGCTGACGACGACATCCATGTATTCGTCCTTCAGCACTCGCCCGCGCTCGATCAGAACGAAAACTTCCGAAATTGCAAAAAGCCCGATCAGCGCGGGCACGAGCGGCACGCCGCTATACAGCTCCAACATGCCAAAGGTTGCGCGCGGCTCTGAATAAATGAAGTCGGTTCCTATGGCACCGATCAACAGCCCAAGCATACCCGCCAAAAGACCCTTGATCATGTCTGCTGCAGCGATCACCGCGATCAGGGTCAAGCCAAAGAGGATGATCACCACCATCTCGACAGAGTGGAGGTAATTTCCGACCTGTGAGAGCACCGGCAACAGCGCCAGCACGAACATTGTGCCGATCAGGCCACCAAAAATTGACGCCACGAAGCAATAGACAAGCGCGCGCTGC
>NZ_JAGYJN010000056.1 GCF_018402035.1 Roseicyclus sp. | reverse complement strand
AGACCGATGAACAGGCCGAACTCGGTGATGTTCTTGACCTCACCCTCGACCGGCGTGCCGACGGGATGGGTTTCCTCAAAGACTTCCCACGGGTTGCGCATGGTCTGCTTGAGCCCGAGCGACACGCGGCGCTTGGCGCTATCGATCTCGAGCACCATGACCTCGACCTCTTGGCTGGTCGAGACGATCTTGCCGGGATGCACGTTCTTCTTGGTCCACGACATTTCGGAGACATGGACCAGACCTTCGACACCCGGCTCCAGCTCCACGAAGGCGCCGTAATCGGTGATGTTGGTGACGCGGCCCATATGCACGGATTCCAGCGGATAGGTCTTTTCGACCGCATCCCAAGGATCATCCTGCAACTGCTTCATGCCAAGGCTGATACGGTGGGTGTCTTTGTTGACCTTGATCACCTGAACCTTGACGGTCTCGCCGATGGTCAACACTTCCTTGGGGTCGTTGACGCGACGCCATGCCATGTCGGTGACATGGAGAAGACCGTCCACACCGCCCAGATCGACGAAGGCACCGTATTCGGTGATGTTCTTGACCACACCATCGACGATATCGCCCTCGTTGAGCTTGCCGATAACCTCGGCACGCTGTTCGGCGCGTGATTCTTCCAAGATCGCGCGGCGCGACACGACGATATTGCCGCGGCGACGGTCCATCTTGAGAATCTGGAACGGCTGCTTGAGGCCCATCAGCGGGCCAGCATCGCGCACGGGGCGCACATCGACTTGGCTGCCGGGCAAGAAGGCCACGGCACCGCCCAGATCGACGGTAAAGCCACCCTTGACGCGCCCAAAGATCGCGCCATCGACACGCTCTTCGGTGGCATAGGCCTTTTCAAGACGATCCCACGCAGCTTCGCGGCGCGCCATTTCGCGGCTGATCACAGCCTCGCCGCGGGCGTTTTCCACGTTACGCAGGTAAACCTCGACCTCGTCGCCAACGGCGATTTCAGGAGCTTCCCCGGGATTTGCGAATTCTTTCAGATCGATACGGCCTTCCATCTTGTAGCCGACATCGATGATGGCTTGGCCCGCTTCAATCGCGATGACCTTGCCGCGTACAACACTGCCCTCGGCGGGTGTGTCGATCTCGAAGCTTTCGTTCAGGAGGGCTTCGAATTCCTCCATGGTTGTTTTAGCGCACATGCGGTTTCAGTTTCCTTTTTGGTGCTTTGCTGGCCGTGCGGTTGTCTCCGCCGGTCTTGGGGTGATCATTGGTCAGACGGTCCGGAAAACAAAGAGGGCCGGTTACCCGACCCTGCCCGATCTCTTGTTTTCCAGCGTTGACCGCCATGTTGACAGGCGCGCGTATAACGCCCGCATGGGCTTGGCGCAAGTCCCTGTGGCGCAAGCTGCAGCGCGCGGGGGCGCTGGCCTGTCAGCGACGCGCGGCCACTGCGGCGATCGCGGCGGCCACCGCCTCATCGATCGCCATGGCGCTGGTATCAAGCAATACCGCCCCTTCGGCCATCACCATCGGCGCCGTCGCGCGCCCCGCATCGCGGGCGTCACGCGCGCGCACATCGGCCAGAACCGTCGCAAAATCCGTCGCAAAACCGCTGTCGCGCAATTCCTTCAGGCGGCGCGCGGCCCGCACCTCGGGGCTGGCGGTCACGAACAGCTTCACATCCGCCTCGGGGCAGATCACCGTGCCGATATCGCGCCCATCCAGCACAGCCCCACCCATGCGCCGCGCAAAGCTGCGTTGGAAATCGACCAGTGCCGCGCGCACCTCCGGGATCACTGCAACCTTGCTGGCGGCTTGGCCTGCCTCGGCACTACGCAGATCGGGGCGCGCAAGGTCTTCGGGCGACAGCCGCCGCGCTGCGGCCACAGGATCGCCGCCCATCGCGCCCACCGCACGATACAACAGCCCCGTATCAAGATGGGCAAAGCCAAAATGTGCCGCGACCGCGCGGCTGATCGTACCCTTGCCCGCCGCCGCCGGCCCATCGATGGCGACGGTAAAGCCGCTTTGCTCGTTCTTGGACACAGCGCTCAGCCTT
>NZ_JAGYJN010000055.1 GCF_018402035.1 Roseicyclus sp. | reverse complement strand
AAGTGGTCGAATATGCAGGTATCGCTTTGCATATTGCCGTGCCTGCCGTCGGAGTTTGCGCTGAGGGTCGATATGCGCAAACGGGCTGAGCTGGGTCTGCGGGGTGCAGCCGGTGGCGTTGCCTACCCGAATTGCTTCGGTATCGTTCTCTTCCGGGAGCGGTAATGACTGCGAGATGCCAACGTCCCAACCTTATCCATTCGGACGAACGCGCGCCGCAGTCCCCTTGGCGAAGGCGTTCAGGCGCTCGCGGGCAGCTGGTTGGGTATTGACGACCCCGGCGATGACTGCCTCGGCATAGGCGGCATCCAGCGCGGACATATTCCCAAGATGGCTGACGGCCGAGCAGATTGCAAAGTTGGTCAAGGGCAGATTCTGGGCGGCCTTGCGGGCCAGCTCCAAAGATGTATCCAGGCTTGATCCTTCGACGAGGTACTGAACCAGGCCAACCTCGACAGCTTCAGGCCCCTGATAGATACGGCCAGTCAGCATCATGTCGATCATCCGTGCTTTGCCAACAAGATTTGCCACCCGGATCGTGGCTCCACCCCCGGTGAACAGTCCGCGCTGACCCTCGGGCAATGCAAAATAGGTTGAGGCATCGGCGACACGTATATGGGCGGCGCTGGCCAGCTCGAGACCGCCCCCAACGACTGCCCCTTTCAGCGACGCAATGATAGGTATGCCGCCATACTCCATCTTGTTGAATGCTTCATGCCACCTCAGGCAAAGGTGCATGAAGTCTGCTGGGCTGCGGTCGGCCTCATGATGTTCCACCAAGTCCAGCCCGGCGCAGAAATGGTCGCCTTCTGCTGCTAGAACAACAGCGCGCGCAGTGGACCTTGGTAGGATGGAAAACAATGCGACCAAGGCTTCGATCGTCTCAGCGTCAAGTGCGTTTCGCTTCGCGGAGCGGTCTAGGGTCACGATCAGAACCCCACCGTCAACTTCTTCAAGCGTCAGGTTGGGAAAAGCCAGTGTAGAAAGATCAACAGTCAATGTTTGTCCTTTCGGCGGTCAGATTTCAGCCGTTCACATCCACCACCACGCGGCCCTTGACCTGCCCTTTCAGGATCGCCGCGCCCAGGGCGGGCAGATCGGCCAGCGTGGCGGGCTGGATCATCGCCTCCAGCCGGTCCATGGGCAGATCTCGCGCGATGCGGCCCCAGGCGCGCTGGCGGTCGGTGAAGGGGCGCATCACGCTGTCGATGCCCAAAAGGTTCACCCCCCGCAGCAGAAAGGGGATCACCGTGGCGGGCAGGCCCGCGCCCCCGGCCAGGCCCACCGCCGCGACCGAGGCAGCATATTTCATCTGCCCCAGCACGCGCGCCAGCATCGCGCCGCCCACCGCATCGACACAGCCCGCCCAGGTCTCAGCCTCCAGCGGGCGCTTGACCGTTTCGGCCAGTTCCTCGCGCGGGACGATCCGCGTGGCCCCCAGCGCGGTCAGGTATTCGGCGGTTTCGGGACGGCCGGTCACGGCGGCCACCTCATACCCCAGATGGGCCAGAATCGCGGTCGCTACAGATCCGACACCGCCGGCCGCGCCGGTCACCAGAACCGGCCCCTGCCCCGGCTTCAGCCCGTGATCTTCCAGCGCCATTACTGCCAGCATGGCGGTAAAGCCCGCCGTGCCCACCGCCATCGCGGCGCGGGTGGTCAACCCCTCGGGCAAGGGCACCAGCCAGTCGGCCTTGACGCGCGCCTTCTGCGCGTAGCCGCCCCAATGCACCTCGCCCACGCGCCAGCCGGTCAGCACCACCCGATCGCCGGGCGCATAGCACGCATCGTCCGAGGCCTCGACCACCCCGGCAAAGTCGATCCCCGGCACATGGGGATAGCTGCGCACCAGACCGCCGCCCGAGCCAAGGCACAGCCCGTCCTTGTAATTCACGGTCGAGTATTCGACCGCCACGGTCACATCGCAGGCAGGCAGGCGGCTGTCGTCCAGCGCCTGAACCCCGGCCCGCGTGCCCCCATCTTCGGCCTTTTCGACGACCAATGCGTTGAACGTCATTTTTATTCTCCAATCTTGATCAGGCCAATGGGCCAAGGGTCCGCGCGATATCCCGCAGAATGAATTTCTGGATCTTGCCGGTGGCGGTTTTCGGAAGCTCCTGAAACACAACCGATTTCGGCGTCTTGAACCCCGCAAGGTGGCTG
>NZ_JAGYJN010000054.1 GCF_018402035.1 Roseicyclus sp. | reverse complement strand
CACCAATCCTCGCACCACACCTCGCACCACAAGGGAACCGCGCCATGAAAGACCATATCGACATCGAAACCCTCGAAGTGGGCTATGACATTCCTGCCCTTCCCGGCATGGATGAGAGCGAGATCCAGACACCTTGCCTGATCCTCGATCTCGACGCTTTGGAGCGTAATATCAAGAAGATGGGCGATTACGCCAAGGCGCACGGCATGCGCCACCGGGTGCATGGCAAGATGCATAAATCGGTCGATGTGGCCAAGCTGCAAGAAAGCCTTGGTGGTGCCGTCGGCGTGTGCTGCCAGAAAGTCTCCGAGGCAGAAGTGTTCGCCCGTGGCGGCATCAAGGATGTGCTGGTTTCCAACCAAGTGCGCGAACCCGCCAAGATCGACCGCCTTGCGCGCATGCCGAAGCTGGGCGCGCGCACCATCTGCTGCGTCGATGATATCGCCAATGTGGCCGATCTGTCGGCCGCCGCCCAGCGCCATGGCACCCAGATCGAATGCCTGGTCGAGATTGATTGCGGCGCGGGCCGCTGCGGCGTGACCACCACCCCCGCCGTGGTCGAGATTGCCAAAGCCATCGACGCCGCACCGGGGCTGAAATTCGCTGGCCTCCAGGCCTATCAAGGTGCGATGCAGCACATGGACAGCTACGAGGACCGCAAGGCCAAGATCGCGCTCGCCGTGGCGCAGGTCAAAGATGCGGTCGACACGCTCAAGGCCGAGGGGATCGAGTGCGACATCGTCGGCGGTGGCGGCACGGGCAGTTATTATTTCGAGAGCACCTCGGGCGTCTATAATGAGCTTCAGTGCGGCTCCTACGCCTTCATGGATGCCGATTACGGCCGCATTCTCGACAAGGACGGCAAGCGCATCGACCAAGGCGAATGGGAAAACGCGCTTTTCATCCTGACCAGCGTGATGAGCCATGCCAAGGCCGACAAGGCCATCGTCGATGCGGGCCTCAAGGCGCAATCGGTCGATAGCGGCCTGCCGGTGATCTTCGGGCGCGATGATGTGAAATACGTCAAATGCTCGGATGAGCATGGCGTGGTGGCCGACCCCGATGGGGTGCTCAAAGTCAATGACAAGCTCAAGCTTGTCCCCGGCCATTGCGACCCGACCTGCAATGTCCATGACTGGTTCGTCGGCGTGCGCGGCGGCAAGGTCGAGGTGGTCTGGCCGGTGTCCGCACGCGGCAAGGCCTACTGATGGACGGCGCGACCGTTGCACAACATGAGTTGGTGATCGTCCCCGAGGGGATGATCGCCGATCTTCTGACCCGCAAAGCGGCCTTTGACGCGGTGGAAAAGGTCTTTGCCGCCATGGCCTCGGGCGATGCGGTGAATTTCCCCGTGGTGCGCGAAGCTTTGGGCCATGAGGATGCGCTCTATGGCTTCAAGGGCGGCTTCGATGCCGTGGGCGGTGTGCTGGGCCTCAAGGCTGGCGGCTATTGGCCCCATAACCTTGAACGGCGCGGGCTGATCAACCACCAATCCAGCGTCTTTCTCTTCGATCCCGACACGGGCCGGGTCAAGGCGATGGTCGGCGGCAATTTGTTGACCGCACTGCGCACCGCCGCCGCCTCCTCCGTCTCGATCAAGCATCTGGCGCGCAAGGATGCACGGGTCTTGGGCATGGTAGGCGCGGGCCATCAGGCCAAGTTCCAACTGCGCGCCGCCTTGGAAACCCACAGCTTCGACAAGGTCATCGGCTGGAACTACCACCCCGAGATGCTGCCGGGCTTGGCGGCGGTCGCCGAAGAAATGGGCCTGCCCTTCGAGGCGGTCGACCTGCCGGGCCTGAAAGCCGCCGATGTGATCATCACCATCACTTCAAGCTTCGCGCCCTCGCTTTTAGCCGACCATGTCAGCCCCGGCACGCATCTGGCCTGCATGGGGACCGACACCAAGGGCAAGCAAGAGGTCGAGGCGGCACTTTTGGCACGCGCTGCGGTGTTTTGTGATGAGGTCGCGCAATCGGTCAGCATCGGCGAGGCGCAGCATGCGGTGGCCCAAGGGCTGATCGATGCGCAATCGGTCACGCCCATCGGTGCAGTGATCAACGGCGCGCATCAAGGCCGCAGCAGCGCCGACGAGATCACGCTGTTTGATGGCACGGGTGTGGGCCTGCAAGATCTGGCCGTGGCCGATGCCATCGTCGATGCCGCCATTGCCCAAGGCATGGCCACAATCGTTCCGCTTTAAGCGTGACGGGTGCAGCCGCGCACGCGGCTGCACCGGCCCCCGCCCCATCTTGCGTGCTTGGTGGCGCGGGCGGGT
>NZ_JAGYJN010000053.1 GCF_018402035.1 Roseicyclus sp. | reverse complement strand
CATGCGCGGCGTGCGCTTGGGCGTGACCGTGCCCGAGATCTATGAAATGCAGGCGCGCGCGATTTTCGAGGCGACGATCAAAGCCTCGACCAAGGGCGCGCCGGTCGTCCCTGAGATCATGATCCCGCTGGTTTCGGCCCGGCGCGAGGTGGAATTGGTCAAGGCCCGCGTCGATGCCATCGCCGCCGAGGTGAAATCGAAAACCGGGCAGGAATTCACCTATCGCCTTGGTGTGATGGTCGAAACACCGCGCGCCTGCCTGCGCGCGGGCGATATCGCTGATCATTCGGCCTTTTTGTCATTCGGCACCAACGATCTGACCCAGATGACCTATGGTCTGTCGCGCGACGATGCGGGGCGCTTCATGTCGGATTATGTGCAGCAAGGCGTTTTCCCCGAAGATCCGTTTCAGCAACTCGACATCGACGGTGTGGGTGAATTGATGCTTTTGGGTGCCGCGCGTGGGCGTGCCGCGCGCCCTGATCTGGTGCTGTCGATCTGCGGTGAACATGCAGGCCATCCCGGCACCATCGCCTTTAGCCGCAAGGCGGGGTTTGATTATGTCTCTTGCTCGCCCTTCCGGGTGCCTGTCGCCAAGCTGGCTGCTGCGCAATTATCCATTCAAGACAAGTAATTGCCGGGCGATGCTCAGCTAATGTCGGTGTCGGGTAGCTATTGATTTCAAAATCTTGTCTAAACCTAGCGGGGCCATCACGCTTTCCCGCAAGATTCGGTGCCGATTTGGCGCTTTGCACAAGCTTGGGTAATAAAACGAATCAGCGGCAGCAGCAGTGAATGACCGTATCGGGGCGAAAGACCTCGGAAAGGATATGCGAATGGCAAAGCCAAGACGCTTTCTTGCCTTGTGCGGGGCCATGTTCATCATGGGCGCGTCGCTGGCGCATGCCGAGGTGACCTATAGCTCCTCCAATCCCGCCAGCAACGGCGATCTGGGTCTGCGCATCGGTGCCTTGATGGGGGTCGAGGCAAGCTCGCTGTCGACATTGTCGGGCGAGCGTTTGCGCCGGATCGGCACGCCCTTCACCGCCTCCAACCGGGGTGGCGCGCGGCATGTGATGTCGGCCCGCCAGCTTGATGCCATGCCGCGTGTGCGCGGCAATCGCCAATGGCGCTGCATGACCGAGGCGATCTATTTCGAGGCGCGCGGCGAAGAAATCGAAGGCCAATATGCCGTGGCCGAGGTGATCTTGAACCGTGTCGACAACAAGAATTACCCCGCCACGGTCTGCGAAGTGGTCAATCAAGGCACGGGGCGGCGCTATGCCTGTCAGTTCACCTATACCTGCGACGGTATCCCCGAGGTTGTCACCGATCAACTTGCATGGGACCGCGCGGGCAAGATCGCGCGCATCATGATGGATGGTGCGCCGCGCAACCTGACGGCGGGTGCCACGCATTACCATGCCGATTACGTCAACCCGCGTTGGGCGCGCGTTTATCCGCGCACGGCGCGCTACGGCACGCATATCTTTTATCGTCAACAATATTGATCAGTCGCGGACAGCCCGTGGCTTGCCGCCTGTGGACATGGATCGGCCCTGCAGGTCGTGCTAGGTCGCGCCCATGAATGACGAGATCAGCTTGGCCTTCGGGCATCCATCGGAACGGGCCAAGGCGCTTGCGGGCGATCCGCCGCCTGACCGTATCGCCATGACCGAACACCGTCGCGAGGTCGAGATCGGCGCTTTTCAGGCCGAACGCGGCGTGACCCAGACCGTGCAATTCGATGTCGTGGTCGAGGTGGCAACCCGCGCCGAGCAGGCGGTCGATGATGTTGACCGGATCTTGAGCTATGACACCATCGTCGAGGCGATCGATGCGGCCCTTGCCGCCGAGCGGGTCAACCTGCTTGAAACGCTCGCAGCCCGGATCGCTGACCGGATTTTGACCCATCCGCTGGCCACGCGCTGCATCGTGCGGATCGGCAAGCTTGACCGTGGCCCCTATGTGCTGGGGGTCGAGATTTTGCGCAACGCGCCTTTGGGCCGCAAACGGGTGTTGTTGCCACAGGATGCGCCGCATCCGCGTATCGTCTTTCTTTCGGCTGTGGCCATCGCGCGCCCTGATCTTCCCATCATGCTCGACCAGCTCGAGGCGGCAGGCGCCCCGGTGATCTTATGCGTGGGTCGCCCCGAAACCGATATGCCCCGTGCCATGCATTTGATGCCACAGCGCCGGATCGACCTTTTGGCCATCGAACAGGCGGCGTGGGTTCTGGCCTCGCGCGATGCGCGCTGTGTCGTGGTCGATAGCCGGACCGAACTTGATTGGGCCATGCGCCATGGTCAGATCAGCGTTTGGGCACCCTCCAAGCTGGTGCTCGATGCCCATGACGGGCCTGCCGCAAC
>NZ_JAGYJN010000052.1 GCF_018402035.1 Roseicyclus sp. | reverse complement strand
CCCAGCATCGGGTTGAATTCCTGCAAGCTTTCGATGCGCGCCTGCACCCGGCTAACGGGCAGGTCCAGCGCCTCGGCCAGCGCGCGGATACCGTCGCGGTCACCGGGCAGGAATTCATGCAAGGGCGGATCGAACAGGCGGATCGTGACCGGCTGGCCCTGCATCATCTGGAAAAGCTCGATGAAATCGGCCCGCTGCATCGGCAAAAGCCGGTCAAGCGCTGCGGCGCGGTCGGCCGGGTTCTCGGCAAAGATCATCTCGCGCATCACGGTCAGGCGCGCGGGGTCAAAGAACATATGTTCCGTGCGGCACAGCCCGATCCCGTCGACGCCGAAGCGCTGCGCCATCGCCGCATCCTCGGGTGTGTCGGCATTGGCGCGGATGCCGATATCGCGCGCGGCATCGGCCCAATCCATCAAGGTGGCGAATGCGCCCCCCAAGGCCGGCTCGACCAAGGGAACACTGCCTACCAGAATATCGCCGGTCGATCCGTCCAGCGTGATCACATCACCTTCGTGGAAAATGCGCCGCCCCGGCACGGTCAGGGTCTTTTTGCGCGCATCCAGTTGCAGCCGGATCGCCCCCGTCACGCAAGGCAGGCCAAGACCGCGCGCGATGACCGCGGCATGGCTGGTCATGCCGCCCCGCTCGGTCAGGATCGCTTGGGCGGCATGCATGCCGCGAATATCCTCGGGGCTGGTTTCGCGCCGCACGAGGATGCAAGCCTCGCCTTGCGCGGCCATCGCTTGTGCTACGCTGGCCGAAAACACGATCTTACCGGTCGCTGCCCCCGGCGCGCCCGCGATCCCGCGCGTCAGCACATCGCGCACCGCACCCGGCGCCACTTGGCGGTGCAAGAGCTGGTTGAGCGTGAAGGGCGGGATGCGCAGCATCGCCTCGTCGCGGGTAATGATCCCATCTTCGGCCAAGGCCACGGCAATCGCCACTTCAGCCCGGCCCGAGCGGGGGCTTTTGACCGCATCCAGAATGGCAAGCTGGCCGTTCATCAAGGTGAATTCCAACTGCATCTCTTCGCGCAACCGCTCGCGCGTCAGCCGCCCCGCCGCGCAGAGGTCGGCAACGATCTCGGGGGCCACATCCTCCAGCGCGCGACCGCGTGGGTCTTGTACGATGAATTGCGCATCGCTTTCCGACAGCGCCGCGCGGCCTTGGGCCTGTGGCAGCCAGCGGCCCGTCACCTGGGCCGCACCCGTATCGGGGGCGGCGAACTGCACCACGCCCGAGCCGGACAAGCCTTGGCCAATGCCCAGCGCCATTTCCTGCACCACCAGCCCCAGCCCGGCATCGACAGGTGCGCCCTGCGCTTGCCTGAGCAATCGCGCGGTCGTGCCTTCCCATGCGCGCGCCATGGATTTCAGCACCTCGGCCAATTGCTCGGCCGGGTCTTGGGGAAAGGGATCGTCGGTTTCGGTCTCGAACTCCGCCTTGGCCAGCCGGGGTGTCATCGTCCCCTCATAGCCATCGGCATCAAGCCTCAGCACATCAACCGCGTAAGAGCGGATGAAGCTGACATAGAGCGCGTCGGCGGCATCTTGGCCATGCGTCTGGGCCAGTTCGGCGGCTTTCGCATCGCTCATCCCGATATTGAGGATCGTCCCCGGCCCGCCCCAATCGGCCATCTGCGAGGAGGAGCGCACCGAGACAAGTGCGCCGGGGCCGAAGACGCCGATCAGCGATTGCATATCGGGCAGACGCCCAGCGGCGATGGCGCGCACGGTGTCAAAGCCCAAGGCCACGGTGCGCGGCACGGGCAGGCCCAGCCGCATCAACCGCTGCAAGCACTTCGCGCGGTTGCCATGCGTCGAGGTCCGCAATTCGGCGGTGGGTGTCACTTCGGTGAAGTCGGGCGTGGTCAGCATGGATGCCTCGTTTGCACCTGCAGCATTAGATACAACCACAGGGCGAAGTGTCCAGCAAAACCATCGGTCCGCCCATCATTGTTTTCTGATCACCCGCCGCCTCAACCCTCAAGCTTGGACAGATCGGCCACAGCACCGCAGGTTTCTACGATCCGATGCAGCAGGTTCAGGCGGTTGCGCCGCACGATCTGGTTCTCGGCATTGACCTGCACCGCCTCGAAAAACGCGTCGATGGGCGCGCGCAGGCTGGCCATCTGGGTCATGGCGGCGGCGAAATCCTCGGCCGCAAGGGCGGGTTTGATCGCCGCTTCGGCTGTGGCAAGGGCCGCGAAAAGCGCTTTTTCCTCAGGGGTTTCCGCGAATTTCACATCCGCGCCATAGCGGTATTCGACCCCATCGGCGCTTTCGGCCTGATGCAAGATATTGGCCGCGCGACGAAACCCTTGGACAAGGTTCTCGCCATCAGGGGTGGCAAGGAACCCCGCCAACGCGCGCGCGCGGGCCACGACAAGGAACAGGTCATCGGCAGGCGGGCGCGCCAGCGCCGCATCGATGA
>NZ_JAGYJN010000051.1 GCF_018402035.1 Roseicyclus sp. | reverse complement strand
ACCTGTAATGGTTCAGCGATACAGCCTGCAAGCGATGTGCAATGCACCGTGTGTTTGGATCAATGCCTGTATGGGCGTTGATCTGACTGCTCCTTGCAATGTCGAAAACAAAACAATCAATCACTGCTGATATATCACTGAAGAAGAAACTCATGCAGCAAAGCAGTGGCGCTGAGCGACAGCGATGCGAACACTGCTGCAGATGCGTGTGTGCTCGAAGAGCGCACAGACGACATAGAACAATACACCTAAAATATACTGCACAAAACTGAGATAGCTGAGCCAGTGATAAATACACGGGACAAGTAGGAGATCGTGTGCGTGGCGAAAATGATATTGGAACAGGTGCGTGATAGGCTGCGTGATGCAGGCATAGTGACCACACATAAACAGTTCTGCGAGCTGTGGCTGGGCAAAAGTGAATGCTATATGCGCTTCTTGCGCTTTAGTGAGACAGAGCCAAGTGCTGATGCATTAGCAACATGTGCTGCACAGCTGGCATCAACTGCAAAGCAACTGAGGGGCTATGGCAAGGGCAAGCACAGTGCATGGGCTGAGGAGTTAGAACAGCTGCGTGTTGAGTGCTATGTGGCTATGGATGCTGCAGCACGGGTCAAGCTACAGCGAAAAGGGGTCTGTGCATGAAAAATCCTGTGCTGCAAAATCTTGTGGTCAGTTACTTACAGAATGTGGGTGGTCATTTAGCAACCCCATGCCAGCTGCTGTGAGTGCTGTGACTGACATACAGCGAGCACTCAATGTGATACGCAGCATTGAGCGTGAAGCGGCTGTGGATACAAGACTGGCAGCACTGGCACTGATTACAGGCACAGCTGCAGATATAGCGCGAGAGCTACATGGCGTTGATCAGCAGCCGAAAAACCGTGCAGCTGCCAAACGCATGCCTCGCGCTAAGCCAGTGCCTGCGCCCAAGCCCCCGTCGCCGAATAAGCTCACAGCACCCAATCAACTTCCAAGTGTGCTTCGTAAGCCCAAGCCTTTTACTGAGCCAGAACTTCCCAGCACAGCTATTGAAACAGTGTGACTGCGACATAGTGTTCAGCATCCACTTTAATGCAGAAGGAAGCTGCTGATGCCTACACTTGAGGAACTGCTAAAGAAACACGGCGTGACGCCGATGGATAATCCAAGCTCTGGCCCTCGCGCTAAGCTGCTAAGCCAAGCAGATCGTATGATCAAAGAGATTGGCAACTATGAACATGCTGGCGATATGAATGCGGAAAACGCTAAGTTCTGGTGGGCACCGCAGGCTGTGAATGGCAAGCGCAAGCTCACAGCCAAGTATGGCGGTCGTGCTGTTGATGGTATGAGCACATATGTTGATGACAGCTTGGATGCTGTGAAAGCCATGCTCAACAGCTACAAGGCTATTATTGAAGACAGCGATGATGCGACTTGGGCTGCTGAAGAAGACAAGCGCAAGAGCTGATGCTGCACGGGGCTGGCTGTGCTGTGTGTGCAGTCAGCCTCAATCCTGTTCTAACTCCCGCATCGCTGCTTGCACTGCTTCCAGTTTAGTGTCCGCCTTGCTCTTGCGCACGACCTTGCTGCTTTTACTGCTGCTGGTAATGGAGCGTGGCATATCATCCGTGCTCAGTGTGTTATTGGCTGCGGGTATTGGTCGATCCAGCCATTGTTGCAGCGTAGGGTCGGCTGTGACGGCTGCGTTAAACTTGTTGCGTAGATCCAATAACTGCGCTCTGCACAGTTCTTCAATCGCTGCAGCGCCTTCTGTGTGCCCGCGCTTGTGTAGGTCTTTGGCTTTGATGTCTTGCAGCTGCACTCGGTTTAGTTCTGCTTCGTAATACTTGATCACATGCGGCTTCTTGCTGCTGCCAGAGCGTATCAACTGCTGTTGTTCCCAAGCTGCCAGCATTGCTGCGTATTGCGCTGGGGTCAGATGTGTTTGCAGGGTTCGGTTTTGCACATGCTTGCCGTTGCGAAGCTGTATCTCTAACTCGGCAAGAGCGATGTATCGCCTGTTGCGTTTATCAACAGCGCCAATCCACTGCTGTCCTCGCGCATAATATTGAGCATTGGTCTCGTCGTCTTTGCGCTTGAAGGTCAGCGGATGCTTCTTTGTCTTGTCGTCTGCTGCGTTGCTTGTCTGCTGATTTGCCGCTGAGTTCGGTGTGCTGCTGGCTTGTGCTTGCTGTGTTGCCCGTGCCCGTATCTGCTTCATCAACGGATGATCGTCATGTTCGCCCATCTATGCCTCAGTCGCTGGTAATCCGTGCATATAATGACATGGGCTTTGCTAAAGCGCCAGCACAGCGTCACAGCGCAGCCTACAAGCGTCAGGTCGATGTTGCCGCTGTCGTGTGCAGCACAACGCCCGTTTCGCGCTGTGTGTGCGGTTTATGCGCTATATGCGGCGAAACACTGCGATTGCAGAAATGTTTGACGAGAAGACACGCAGGCATAGTGACGCTGGGTTCAAATACTCAGCCTGCACCACCAACAATCCCACCCACAATATCCGCTCGCTGATGCAG
>NZ_JAGYJN010000050.1 GCF_018402035.1 Roseicyclus sp. | reverse complement strand
CTTTGCACGCCGCCCCAAATTTGATTTACTCGCCACGGTAACGAGTGACGGGTGAGTATCTATGTCCAACGAGAACAAACCCCCGACCTTGTTCGATTGGCTCGGCCTGAGCGACCCGCGCGAATACCCCAAGGGCTTTGGGCATTTCATCGGCTTTTTCTTCACGCTTGTCGTGCTCGCCTTCCTGGCCTTGTTCGTCATGGCCTTCGCCGCCGCCTTCGTCTTGGTCTTTGGTGCCTTCACCGGCCAAGGTGCCACCCTCAGCCTCGGCGCGCTTTTGGTGGCACTCCTCGGCGCGCCCTTCCTCATCTGGCGCACGGTGGTGGCGCAAAACACCCTCGACACCGCCCGCAAAGAAGCCGCCCTGAAAGAAGAGGCGCTCTTCAACGACAAGATCAACGCCGCCGCCAAGGATCTGGCCGCAAGGCGGCAGGTGACGCGGGTGCTACACGAAGGCACCGACAAGGAAACCATACTCACAGAATGGGAGGATGACCTCGTCACCCGCGCCGCCGCAATCGACCTGCTCGAAGGCTTGGCGAACGAACGCCCCGACGCAGCCCCCCGCATCGCCCGGCAATTGTCGATCTATGTGCGAGAGTTGAGCCGCCAGTATCCGGCGAAGGAACCGCCGGAGAATCCAACCCGGCAAGAAATAGAAAACTGGGCAATACACCTTAAACCCGTCCGGTCGGACATGGAAAAAGCCGCGCAAACGCTCGGTCGCTTGCAAAGGATTGGCGGAGTTAGCCTCAGCCCAACGGACATCGACTTGCGCGAGGCCAACTTGCAGGGGTGCGACCTCCAAAAACTGACATTTGAAAAGGCACTCTTTGAGAAAGCCGCTCTCCAAGGCGCCAATCTCAGAAAGACCAAGTTGACACGGGCAAACCTTTTCTTTGTGGAAATGCAAGGAACGCTTTTGGCTGAAGCTCAATTGGAAGGGGCAAATCTATTCGGCGCAGTCCTCCAAGGAACGGAGTTGGTCGGCGCTCAGTTGCAGGGAGCGGACCTTTCCTGCGCCGAGATGCAAGGCGGGAATTTTCGTGCCGCCCAACTTCAAGGGGCGATGCTAAACAGCATCACGACTTCGACCGAAACAAACCTCTATGGTGCGTCCCTTCATGGCGCGGCGATCATGCTCGTTTCCAGAAGCGTGATGGAGCAGCTGCAGCCATTTTGGCCCGACATTTTGGGTATTTTTTCGCCGCTCGCCAAAAATGCGCCCGATCACTGGATTGAAGATGGTGAAATCCCTCCTTACTCGGAAAAATTCGATGACCTTTGGCGCGCTTGGGCCTCCGAACATCACCCCGGCATCAAGATCTACCCCGACTACCGCGACCAAGACCCCGACTAACACAACCGCACAGAACCACCCCACCCCCCAACTTCCGTGCAAAATCCTGTAACGACAAGATCACGACAGGATCACTACGCGATCACGACAGCACCGCGGGCCCCTTCCCCAGCGCCCCTGCCTCTGGCATACCCTGCCCAAACCGCGCCAAGACCCGAGGCCCAAGATGCATGATATCCGCGCCATTCGCGACACCCCCGCAGCCTTTGATGCAGCCCTTGCCCGCCGGGGTTTGGCCCCGCAATCGCAGAACATCCTCGCGCTGGACGAGGCCCGCCGCGCCTGCATCCTCGCCGCCGAAACAGCACAGGCCGACCGCAACGCCGCCTCCAAGGATGTGGGTGCCGCCAAGGCGCGCGGCGATAATGCCGAATTCGAACGCCTGCGCGCTTTAGTCTCTGAAAAGAAAGATGAAATCGCCCGGCTCGAGGATGAGGCCAAGCAAAAGGACGACGCCCTCCGCGACCTTCTGGCCACCATCCCCAACCTGCCCGCCGCCGATGTCCCCGATGGCGCGGACGAGGCCGCCAATGTCGAGATCAACCGCTGGGGCACCCCCCGCGCCTTCGATTTCAAACCCCGCGAACATTTCGACATCGCGGGCGTCAAACCCGGCCTCGACTTCGAGACCGCAGCCAAGCTCTCGGGCGCACGTTTCGTCGTGATGCAAGGTGCCACAGCCCGCCTACACCGCGCACTTGCCCAATTTATGCTGGATGTTCATACACTTGACAACGGCCTGACCGAGGTGAACGGCCCCGTCCTCGTCCGCGCGGAAACCATGTTCGGCACCGGCCAATTGCCGAAATTCGGCGAAGACAGCTATGAGACGACGAACGGTTGGTGGCTCATCCCCACCTCCGAAGTCACGCTGACGAACATCGTCGCGGGCGAAATCCTCGACGCGGCCGATCTGCCCAAACGCTACACCGCCCATTCGCTGTGCTTCCGCAGCGAGGCGGGCAGCGCCGGCCGCGATACGGCCGGCATGCTGCGCCAGCACCAGTTCGAAAAGGTCGAGATGGTCTCCATCACCCATCCCGACCAGTCGGACGATGAGCAAAAGCGCATGCTAGCCTGCGCCGAGGGCATCCTTGAACGCCTTGAAATCCCTTATAGAACCATGGTGCTATGCACCGGCGACATGGGCTTTGGCGCGCGCCGCACCTATGATATCGAGGCATGGCTGCCCGGCCAGAACTGCTACCGCGAGATCAGCTCTGTCTCGACCTGCGGCGATTTTCAGGCGCGCCGCATGAATGCCCGCTTCCGCCCCAC
>NZ_JAGYJN010000005.1 GCF_018402035.1 Roseicyclus sp. | reverse complement strand
AATCTTGGTGGCGGTGTAACGCTCGCCGGCGGTGTTGGCGAAGTCAACAATGTCGATCGCTGGGATTTCGGCGTCGCAATGAAGTTCTAATCCTACCCAGGATTGGCTATAACCCCGGCGGCTGTCGGCAGTGTCGACCGTCCCGGTGCCGCAGCACGTGCGGATGTGTGGGATCTTGGTCTGACCATGTCCTTCTGATCCAACCGGATCATCGTTTTGGAAAGAGCGGGCCTTGCGCCCGCTCTTTTCTTTTGGCCTAAGCTGTTGCCATGGGATTGAATGATATTCAGAGCCGCATCGCGACAGCCGCCACCGCCGCCGGGCGCAAGCCCGAGGATGTGACGTTGATTGCCGTATCCAAGGTGCAACCGCCCGAACGGGTGGAGGCCGTGCTGATGGCAGGGCAGCGCATCTTTGGCGAGAACCGCGTGCAAGAGGCGGCTGGCCGCTGGCCCGACTTCCAAGCGCGTTTTGACGGGATCAAGCTGCACCTGATCGGGCCGTTGCAGACCAACAAAGCGCGCCAAGCGGTTGAGATGTTCGATGTGATCCACACGCTTGACCGGCCCAAGCTGGCCGAGACGTTTGCCCGTCTGGCAGATGAGCGGGGCAGCTGCCCCGAACTGTTTGTGCAGGTCAATACCGGGGCCGAGCCGCAAAAGGCCGGTGTTCTGCCCGAAGATGCCGATGCGTTTATCGCGCAGGCGCGGGCGCTGGGCCTGCCGCTATTGGGGGTGATGTGCATCCCCCCGGTCGAGGAAGCGCCAAGCCTGCATTTCACGCTTTTGGCCGAGATCGCCGCGCGAAACGGGCTGACCGGGCTGTCGATGGGCATGTCGGCTGATTTCGAGAGCGCCATCGCCCTTGGCGCGACGCATATCCGCGTGGGGTCTGCGATTTTCGGTGAACGGGCCTATGACTAGCGCTCAGCGCCCCGCCAAACCTTCCGGCACCACCAGCCGGGTTTGAAACCCGATGCGCGCCACGATCCAGCGCAGATCATCGGGGTCAAGCGCGATACAGCCCGCCGTCGGATGCCCCGGCCCGCGCCATGCGTGAATGAAAATCGCCGAGCCCGCGTTATGCAGCGCGCGCGGCCAGTTCCAATCGGTGATCAAGACGATATCGTAAAGCGGATCGGCGCGGCGCAAGACCTCGTGGCTGGCCGCAAAGGGCGCGCGCACCATTAGGTTGTAATCCTCGTGCTTTGGATCGTCGCACCACAGATCACCGGGCCGGATCGGCACCGCCCAATCGCAGGGCCGCGCCAAGCGGTCGGGGCGGTATAGGCAACCCACGATGCCATGCACGCCTGCCGGTGTCGCGCCATCGCCCTCGCGCTTGTCCAGCGTGACGCCACCGCGCCCAAGCCGCATGGGAAACATCCGTCCCAAAAAGCGCAGGCCCATGGGCGTGACCACCATATCGCGCGATTTCACAGCATATGCCCCGATTTGTCGCGTTTGACCGCAAGGTAATGGGCGTTGTGCCGCCCCGTCTCGGTGATCAGCGGCACGCGCTCGGCCACGGTGATGCCTTCGGCTTGCATCATCGCTACTTTGCGGGGGTTGTTGGTCATCAGCCGCACCGCGTCAAAGCCCATCCGCTTGAGCAGATCGGCACCGATGCGGAAGTCACGCTCATCATCTTCAAAGCCCAAGCGGTGATTAGCCTCGACCGTGTCAAAGCCTTGATCTTGCAGGTGATAGGCGCGGATCTTGTTAGTCAGCCCGATCCCGCGCCCCTCTTGGTTGAGGTAGAGCAGAACGCCTGCGCCCAAGCGGCCCATCTCGGCCAGTGCGGTGCGCAGTTGCGGGCCGCAATCGCATTTCAGGCTGCCCAGCACATCGCCGGTGAAGCATGCCGAATGCAGCCGCGCCAGCACCGGCTGGCTACGGTCGGGGCGGCCGATCTCGATGGCGTAATGCTCTACCCCGCCGTTTTCGGGGCGGAAGATATGCAAGCGCCCGGCCTCGGCCGCTTCCATCGGAAGGCGGGCGGCGGCGACGGGCAAGAGCGGGTGATGCAGTGCCAGATCTTGTGCAAGATCAGCGGCCTGCAACAGCGCCGCGCCCAATTGGTTTGCCTGTGCCTTGGGGTCGGCCAGTTCGAGCGCGACAATCGCGGGCAAAAGCTGGGCGGATTTGGTCAGGCCCAAGGCAAGGCGGTGCAGGTCGGCCCCCCCCTCGCGCAGGCTGGTGAGTGGGCCTTTGAGCGGATCGCTTAGGTCGCGGGCAGGGTCGGCCAGCGCGCGCACCCAATCGGCCCCCATGGCAGACGGCAGGCGTAGCCGTGCCAGATCGCCGTCATAGGCGGGGGTTTTCAGCGTTTCGGCCCGGCGCTGCGTGATTGCCACCACCGCCCCCTCACCCAGCGCGCGCAACCCATCAAGGCGCGCGGCACTCAGCGTTTCGGCGGCCAAAACCAACAGCCCGCGCGCACCATCGGTGATCACGACAGGTAGCCCGACCCGAAGATCGGACCGGGCGCGCGCGATGGTTTCCGTTGGGCTTGGCAATAGGCTCATGACGCATCCATACTTTGCCCGCGCAGGATTTGAAACATTTCCCCTGATCACGACACGTCGGCGTGAGATTGCATGTCAAACGCTTGTCAAAGCCTGTCAACTTGCCAAGCTTGATCACAGGGCGTGAGAAAGGAGCTTTCCATGGCGACGTTGAAGAAAATCCTGCTGGTCGATGATGATGATGACCTGCGCGAGGCGTTGAGCGAACAGCTTGTGATGACCGAGGATTTCGACGTCTTCGAGGCCGCGACAGGTGCCGATGGCATGACCCGCGCGCGTGAGGCGCTTTATGATCTGGTGATCCTTGATGTGGGCCTGCCCGATACGGACGGGCGCGAATTGTGCCGCTTGATGCGCAAGCAGGGTGTGAAATGCCCGATCTTGATGCTGACCGGACATGATACCGATTCTGACACGATCTTGGGCCTTGATGCAGGGGCCAATGATTACGTGACCAAGCCGTTTCGCTTTCCGGTGCTTTTGGCGCGCATCCGTGCGCAGCTGCGCCAGCATGAGCAATCCGAGGATGCGGTGTTCCAGCTTGGCCCCTATACCTTCAAGCCCGCGATGAAGCTTTTGGAGACGGAGGATGCCAAGAAAATCCGCCTGACCGAGAAAGAGACGAATATCCTGAAATATCTGTACCGCGCCCAAGATGGTGTGGTCGCGCGTGAGGTGCTGTTGCACGAGGTCTGGGGATATAATGCGGGTGTCACGACCCACACGCTGGAGACGCATATCTACCGCCTGCGCCAAAAGATCGAACCCGACCCGGCCAATGTGCGCCTTTTGGTGACGGAAAGCGGCGGCTACCGGCTGGTGGCGTGACGCGGGTTTGATCCAGATCAAGGTGCAGCCAGCGGTTGCGCGTCACTCTGATGATATTACCTCCCTGTGAGACTGGCCCGGACCGATGGTTCGGGCCTTTCTTTTGCGCTCTGCGCTGGCCATCCGGGGCTTGGCCGATTAGACCCATGCCACAGCCGATAAGATCAGCGGAGCGCGCGCCATGCCCTTTACCCTTGCGACTTGGAACATCAATTCCGTCCGGCTGCGCGCCGATCTGGTGGGCAAGCTTTTGACCGAAGAAGCCCCTGATGTGCTGTGCTTGCAAGAATGCAAATCCCCCGTCGATAAGATCCCCGCCGAGGTCTTTGCCGCGTTGGGCTATCCCCATATCGTGGCGCGCGGGCAAAAAGGGTATAACGGCGTGGCGATCATCTCGCGGCTGCCGCTTGCCGATGCCGGGCAGCGCGATTTCTGTGCCAAGGGCGATGCGCGTCATGTCGCGGCCCGGCTGGAGAATGGGGTGACGATCCACAATCTCTATGTGCCAGCAGGCGGCGATGAGCCCGACCGCATGATCAACGAGAAATTCGGCCACAAGCTCGATTTCCTGACCGAGATGCGCGATTGGTTCGGGTCTGATCCACAGGGCAAATCGATCTTGGTGGGTGATCTGAATATCGCCCCCCGCGAGGATGATGTGTGGAACCACAAACAGCTTTTGAAGGTGGTCAGCCACACACCCATCGAGGTTGACCATCTGGACGCGGCGCAAGAGGCAGGCGGCTGGGTCGATGTGACCCGCGCCGATATTCCGCAAGGCCCGCTTTATAGCTGGTGGTCCTATCGGGCGCAGGATTGGGACAGTGCGGATCGCGGTCGCCGCCTTGATCATATCTGGGCCAGCCGCGATATCGCTAATGCCGCGCATGGCAGCCGCATCTTGCGCGCCGCCCGCGGATGGGAGCGGCCATCCGATCATGTGCCGGTCTTTGCGACATTCGACCTTTGAGGCCTTGGCGCGCGGCACATGTGACCGCATATAGGGCGTGAACGCGCGCAGCTGTGACGGAGATATGCGATGCTGGAGTTGGGACAAACACAAAACGCTGCTGCAGGGGCGGCCAACCTGATCAAGGATGGCACCGAGGCGACGTTTATGGCCGATGTGATCGATGGCAGCGCCGATGTGCCGGTGATCGTCGATTTCTGGGCCACATGGTGCGGCCCGTGCAAAACGCTTGGGCCCATGCTCGAGGCGGCCGTGACTGCGGCCAAGGGCAAGGTCAAGATGGTCAAGATCGATGTTGACCGCGAACAGCGCCTTGCGGCCGCCTTGGCCCAACAGGGCTTGCCGCTGCAATCCATCCCGACGGTTGTCGCCTTTTATCAGGGCCGCCCGGTCGATATGTTCCAAGGGGCCGTGCCGCAAGGGCAGATCAAGGACTTCATCGCGCGCCTGACCGCCCTTGTCGGTGATGATGGGCTGGCCGAGGCAATCGAGGCCGCCGAGCAGATGTTGGCCGAGGGTGCGATTGATGATGCCGCCCAGACCTTTGCCGCTATCCTCGGAGAAGAGCCGGAGAATGTCGCCGCCACAAGCGGTCTTGCGCGGGCACATCTGGCCTTGGGTCAGATCGATCAGGCCGAAAATATCTTGAACCTTGCCCCCGATGCCATCGCCACCTCACCCGAGCTTGAGGCGGTGCGCGCCCAGATCGCGCTGGCCCGCCAAGCCGCCGATGTTGGCCCCTTGGGAGAGTTGCAAGCAGCGGTTGAGGCAGACCCGAAGGATCATCAAGCACGCTTTGACTATGCCACGGCGCTGCATGCGGCCGGTCAGGTGCAAGAGGCGGTTGATCAGCTTCTCGAGCTATTCCGCCGGGATCGCGAATGGAATGATGGCGCGGCCAAAACGCAGCTCTTCACCATTTTCGATGCGCTCAAGCCACAAGATCCCATTGCCTTGAACGGTCGTCGGAAATTGTCGTCGCTGATCTTTGCCTAAGCCGCGCGGGGGGCTAGTTCGTTGCCCATGATGTCTTTTGCCGACCTACCCGAAACCATCGCGGTGTTTCCGCTGCCCGGTGCGCTGTTGCTGCCGCGCGCACGGCTGCCGCTGCATATCTTTGAGCCGCGCTATCTGGCGATGCTGGATGACGCGCTCAAGACGCCACATCGCCTGATCGGGATGGTGCAATCGCGCGAGGTGCCGGGCTCGGACGAAAAGCGGTTGCACAGCATCGGTTGCGCGGGCCGGGTGACGCAGTTTTCGGAAACCGAGGATGGGCGCTACCTGATCACACTGTCGGGCATGTCGCGCTTTCGTATCCGCCAAGAGGTGGGGGGGTTCACCCCCTATCGGCGCTGCGATGTCTCATGGGATGGCTTTGCCGCCGATCTTGGCCCGACCGAGGTTGATCGCGGTTTTGACCGCACCCGCTTTTTGGATTTGCTGGGCCGCTATTTCGAGGCGCTGTCGCTTTCGACCGATTGGAGCAGCCTGAAAGAGGCGGAGGATGAGTTGATGATCAACTCGCTTTCGATGCTCTGCCCCTTTGACCCCGAGGAAAAGCAAGCCCTGCTTGAGGCACCATCGCTGACCACGCGGCGCGAGACTTTGGTCACTTTGATCGAGTTTGCCCTGCGCGGCGGCACGACCGAAGAGATGATGCAGTGAGCGACGATGGCGTCACCATCGAGCGCCGCATGCTGGAGGCCTTGGTGTGCCCGATCACCCATGCGCCGCTGAGCTATGATGCGGACCGCCAAGAGCTGATCTCGAAAGCGGCCAATCTGGCCTATCCGATCCGGGGCGGTATTCCGATTATGCTCGAGTCCGAGGCGCGTGCGTTGGAGTAGAGTGGCGGATGGTGCGCCGGAACGCGCATCGCCGCCTAGAGCGCGCGCCCTTGCAGCAGCCGTGGCAGATCGCCCGTAAGCCCGGCGGCCTGCCGCATGAAGCCCCGGCGCAGCGCTGGGATGGCGCTCACCGCCGCCATGCCGATATCGCGGATCGCCCTGAGTGCGGGGTTATCGTTGGAAAACAGGCGGTTCACCCCATCGGTCGTGACAGCCAAGGCGGCAGTGTCGAAGCGGCGCCATGTTTGGTAGCGCTCCAAGACCAAGGGGGAGGCGATATCTTCGCCACGGCGCGTCGCATCGGCCAGCACCTCGGCCAGCGCCGCGATATCGCGCAGCCCAAGGTTCAGACCTTGGCCCGCAATCGGGTGAATACCATGGGCGGCGTCACCGACCAGCGCCAAGCGCTCGGCCACGAAAGCATTGGCGATGCTGAGGCCCAGCGGGTAGCTGTGGCGCTGGCCCGTCAGTGCGATCTCGCCCAGAAAATCCCCGAAACGTGGCCGCAGATGCGCAAGGAAGGCCGCGTCATCGGCGGCCATCAGGCGCTTGGCATCTTGCGCGCGTTCGGACCAGACGATGGACGAACGGTTGCCGGTCAATGGCAAGATCGCCAATGGCCCCGGCGGCATGAAGAATTGATGCGCGATCCCGTGATGGGGCAATTCATGCGCAATCGCTGTCACCAGCGCGGTCTGGCCGTATTCCCAGCCCGTCCGCTTGATCCCCGCGCGCATGGCCGTGGCCGAGCGGCGGCCATCGGCCCCGATCAAGATGCGCCCGGTCAAAATGGTGCCATCGGCGAGGCTTACACTTGCCTGCCCCTCGGTCGTCTGCGCGATGACGGTGGTATCGGGGCGGTGGGTGATCGAAGGATGCGCCTCCATCGCCGCTAACAAAGCGCGGCGCAGATAGCGATCTTCGAGCATATGGCCCATTGGGCCTTCTTCTAACTCGGCGCTGTCGAAATGCAGGAAGAAGGGCGCGGCCCCTTCGCCCGCCCGCCCGTCAGAGGCTTTGATCTGCAAGATCGGCTGGGCATGGTCGGCCAGATCATCCCACAGCGCCAGCGCGGAAAGCATCCTGACCGATGCCAGCGCCAGCGCATAGGAGCGCCCGTCGAAGCCGACATCGGCGCGCGCCTTGACTGGCAGGGCGTCGATCACGATGCTGGAAAGCCCGGCCTGCGCGCAAGCCAGTGCAAGGCAGCACCCATTCAGCCCGCCGCCGACGATCAAGATATCCGTATCATGCTTCATACCCCGACTATGGGTCGCGCTGCGGGATTGTCCATGCCTTGCGCCGCATGTAGCCTTGCCCGCGACAACATGGGCAGGGGTGAGAGCATGTCAGATTGGTTGAGGCAAAGCGCAAGTGACCTTGGGCGCGGGATCGGCGCGGGCAAGATCGACCCTGTCGCGCTGACCGAGGCGTTTTTGGATGCGGCAAGCGCGCATGAATTCGGGTCGCGCATCTATGTGCGCATGACCCGCGAACGCGCCTTGGCCGAGGCTGAGGGCGCGCGCAAAAGGGCCAAATCAGGATTTCGGCGCGGCTTGCTTGACGGTGTGCCGATCAGTTGGAAAGACCTGTTCGATACCGCCGGTATCGTGACCGAGGCAGGCTCCATGCTGCTTGCGGGGCGCATCCCTGAGGCTGATGCGGCCGTGTTACAACGCGCGACGCAGGCCGGGACGGTCTGTTTGGGCAAAACACATATGTCAGAGCTGGCCTTTGCGGGGCTTGGGGTGAACCCCGCCTATGGTGGCAATATCGATCCGCGCCCCGGCACACCGCCCAATGTGAATGATCCGGCATTGGCACCGGGCGGCTCATCCTCGGGGGCGGCGGCTTCGGTCGCCTTTGGTCTGGCGGCGGCGGGGATTGGGTCTGACACCGGCGGGTCGGTGCGTGTTCCGGCGGCGTGGAATGATCTGGTGGGGCTGAAAACCACCCATGGGCGGCTGAGCCTAAAAGGTGTCGTGCCTTTGGCCGAAAGCTTTGACACGGTCGGCCCGCTCTGCCGCACGGTCGAGGATTGCGCCCAGCTTTTGGCGGTGATGGAGGGGGGCAAGCCCGCCGATCTGCGCGGTGCGTCGCTGAAGGGTGTTCGTTTCTTGGTGCTTGAACCCTATGCAAGCGATGTCCGCGATGGGCCGCGCAGGGCCTTTTTCACCGCGGTCGAGGCGCTGGCCCATGCGGGCGCACGGGTTGAAAGCGGCACGGTGGCCGGGATCGAAGAGGCGATGGGCCTCTCGCCCGCGCTCTTTGCGACCGAGGGCTATGGCACATGGCGCGATGTGATCGAAGCGGCACCCGAAAAGATGTATTCCCGTATTCTTGAACGTTTCCGGGGCGGTAAGGATTTCAGCGCGCCCGATTATGTTGCGGCGTGGCGGCGGCTTCATGAATTGCGCGCGGTTTGGGCGCGCGCGACCGCGGGCTATGACGCGGTCTTGCTGCCCACTGTGCCCAATCTGCCGCCCGATGTGGACCGGTTGATGAAAGATCCCGATTTCTATGTCACCGAGAACCTGCTTACGCTGCGCAATACGCGTGTGGGTAATCTCATGGGGCTGTGCGGTTTGAGCTTGCCCACCGCTGTGCCATCATGCGGTTTGATGATGCTGGGTGCAGCCATGGGTGATGAGCGGCTCTTGCGTTTGGGGGCGGCGGCCGAGGCGGCGTTGACCTGAAGGCCACAGCCGCGTGATATCGCGCTGCTTTTTCTGGACCGCAGGGCCGGGACGCTGTAGCTTGTCTTCAAACGGGGCGACATGACCCCGATATTGAGGCAGTCCTATGGCGTTTCCCGAGCGGTTCTCGAACCTGCCCGAATATGCGTTTCCGCGTTTGCGGAAGCTTCTCGATGTGCATGCGCCGGGTGGCCCCGTCGTGCATATGACCATCGGCGAGCCGCGCCATCCCTTTCCGGCTTGGGTCGGCGATGTCATTGCCGATAGTCTTGAGGGGATCGGGCGCTACCCCGCCAATGACGGCACGCCGGAATTGCAGACCGCGATCGCGGCATGGATTGCGCGGCGCTATGGCGTGAATGTCAGTGCAGACCGCCAAGTCCTGCCCCTGAACGGCACGCGCGAGGGGTTGTTCAACGCCTGTCTTGCGCTTTGCCCGGAAACCAAGGGTGGCAAGGTGCCTGTCGTCTTGATGCCCAACCCGTTTTATCAGGTCTATGCCGTGGCGGCCTTGGCCGTGGGGGCGGAACCCGTCTATGTGGCGGCCACCGCTGCGACGGGTGATCTGCCCGATTACGCCAGCCTACCGCCCGAGATCTTGGAGCGGGTCAGCATCGCCTACCTGTGTTCGCCCGCCAACCCGCAAGGGGCCGTGGCCGATGCGGGCTGGTGGCGTGATCTGATCGCGCTGGCCGAGCGCTATGATTTCCAGATTTTCGCCGATGAATGTTATTCCGAGTTGTATCGCGACACGCCCCCGCCCGGCGCGCTTGAGATCGCGGCCCAGATGGGCGCGCATCCCGAGCGGGTGGTGATTTTCCACTCGCTGTCCAAACGCTCGAACATGCCGGGGTTGCGGTCGGGCTTTGCTGCCGGTGGGCCGGAAAGCATCGCGCGGATGAAGCAGCTTCGCAATTACGCAGGCGCGCCGCTTCCCCTGCCGCTGCAGGCCGTGGCGACGCGCGCATGGAGCGACGAGGCCCATGTCGTGGAAAACCGCGCGCTTTACCGCGCGAAATACGCCATTGCCGACGAGATCTTTGGCGATGTGCCCGGCTATAGCCCGCCGCAAGCGGGGTTCTTTTTGTGGCTGCCCGTCGCCGATGGCGAGGCGGCGGCGGTGAAGCTGTGGCGTGAGACAGGCGTGCGGGTTTTGCCCGGCGCGTATCTTGCCCGCGAGGTTGATGGTGTGACCCCCGGCGCCGACAGGCTGCGCGTGGCGATGGTCGCGCCCGAAGATGAAATGCGCGATGGGCTGACCCGGTTGCGGTCATGCCTTTACGGCGAATGAGGACGAACGAAGATGGCCTATCAGACCAGACAGCGTGACCCCCTTCTCGATGATCAGACGCATGAGATGCTGATGCGTTTTGGGCAAAAAGCGCTTGGTTTCGCCCTGTTGGGCCTTGGTGCGGCGCTTGCGGCGATGTTGTGGTCTTATGCGCCGGATGATCCGCATTTCATGGCGGCCACCGATGCGGTGCCACAAAACCTTTTGGGCCATGTTGGGGCGTCGGTTGCGGCGATCTTGATCATGATCATGGGCTATGGCGCGGTGGTTTTGCCGATTGCTTCGGGTGTTTGGGGTATGCGGTTCTTGCGCAGCAACCGCCATGACCGCGTGTTGGGGCGCATCGCCTTTTTGCCCATCGCCGTTGCGCTGGCCGCGATCTATGCCGCGAGCCTGACACCCTCGCAGGCTTGGGTGCATAGCTTTGGCCTTGGCGGCTTGTTTGGTGACACGGTCGTGGGCGCGCTGTTGAACGCTTTGCCGATGGCCCCGCAGCTGGGGCTGAAACTGGTCGCCGCTTTGGCCTTTGTGCTTTGCATGCTGATGGCGGGCTTTGTCATGGGTGTTGATCGTGCAGAGTTACGCCTGGGGCTGCGCTACTTTTTGCTGGGACTTGTGGCGCTTGGCGCGGTCGTCTCGGGTGGGTTGCGCAATGCGGGCAATGGTGCGGGTCGTGCTGCCGGTGAACTTGCCCGTCTGCGCCAAGAACGCCGCGAGGCGGGGCTTGCCGCCCACAGCATGATGCAAGCGCCCGCGCCGCGCGCTATCCAGCCGCTTGCCGCACAGCCGCAGACAGAGATTGCGCCGACAAAGGTGCGCCGGGCAGGTGGGATATTGGGCCGCATGCCAAGCTTGCTTGCGCGCAGCGCCGAGGCCGATGAACATGATTTCGCCGTGGAAGAGCCGGCGCAAAGCAGCGCCGAGCAAGAGCGTATTCGCGCCCGCATCAGCGATGTGATCCGCGACCGTATGCGCCGTGGCCCGCCGCCCCCGGTCGAGACCCCACAGCGTCGCATGGCGGCACTGCCTGTTGGGGCGGGCATCTTGGCCGCTGGTGCCGCCGCCGCAGGACAGCCGGTGATCAGGGCCGAGCCGCCCCTGACCGCCGCGCATCGGGTCGAGCCGCCGCTGGTTGCGCGCAACGCCGCGCCCGCGCCCGAACTGATGGATGATGTCGATGATAATATGTTCATCGATGATGACCATGATCCAAGCGAGTTGATCGCGTCTGCGCCCCTAGCGCGTGGCCCCGCGCCTGCGCTGCCGCAGACCGAGTTGCAGCGCCGCGTGATGCAGCGTGCGCTGACGCGCAAGCCGACGCCTTCGAAACAGGCGATGGCCGATGCGCAGCCCTCGCTGCCTTTACAGGCCAAGGCGGATGCCGCTTATGAGCCGCCGTCGCTTGCCCTGTTGGAAAACCCCGATACGGTCCAGATCCAGCGCCCGCATCTGAGCGATGAAGCGCTGGAAGAAAACGCCCGGATGCTGGAATCGGTGCTGGATGATTACGGCGTGAAGGGCGAGATCGTCAGCGTTCGCCCCGGCCCCGTGGTCACGATGTACGAGTTGGAACCCGCGCCGGGCCTGAAGGCCAGCCGTGTGATCGGTTTGGCCGATGATATCGCGCGCTCGATGTCGGCGCTTTCCGCGCGTGTCTCGACCGTGCCGGGCCGTTCGGTCATCGGGATCGAATTGCCCAATGAACACCGCGAAAAGGTGCTGTTGCGCGAATTGTTGAGCCACCGCAGCTTTGGCGACGGCAATCAGCGGCTTCCGCTGGCCTTGGGCAAGGATATCGGCGGCGACCCGGTCATCGCCAACCTTGCGAAAATGCCCCATCTGCTGATCGCGGGCACGACCGGTTCGGGCAAATCGGTGGCGATCAACACCATGATCCTGAGCTTGCTTTACAAGCTTTCGCCCGAAGAATGCCGGATGATCATGATCGACCCCAAGATGCTGGAACTTTCCGTCTATGACGGCATTCCGCATCTGCTCAGCCCGGTGGTGACCGACCCGAAGAAAGCGGTTGTGGCGCTGAAATGGGTCGTGGGCGAGATGGAAGAGCGCTATCGCAAAATGTCCAAAATGGGCGTGCGCAACATCGACGGCTATAATGGCCGCGTCCGCGAGGCGCTGGCCAAGGGCGAGATGTTCAAGCGCACCTACCAGACCGGCTTTGATGACGAAACGGGCGATCCGGTGTTCGAGACCGAGGAATTCCAGCCCGTGACCATGCCCTATATCGTCGTTATCGTCGACGAGATGGCCGATCTGATGATGGTCGCAGGCAAAGAGATCGAGGCTTGTATCCAGCGTTTGGCCCAGATGGCGCGCGCAAGCGGTATTCACCTGATCATGGCCACCCAGCGCCCCTCGGTCGATGTGATCACCGGCACGATCAAGGCGAACTTCCCGACGCGGATTTCCTTCCACGTGACATCCAAAATCGACAGCCGCACCATCCTTGGTGAACAGGGTGCCGAGCAGCTATTGGGCATGGGCGACATGCTTTACATGGCGGGTGGTGCCAAGATCACCCGCGTCCACGGCCCCTTTGTCCGCGACGAAGAGGTCGAGGAGATCGTGCGCCATCTGAAATCCTTTGGGCCGCCGGAATATGCCTCGAGCGTGCTGGAAGGCCCAGATGACGATCGCGAAAGCGATATTGACGCGGTTCTGGGCCTGAACACCGGCGGCAATACCGATGGCGAAGATGCGCTTTATGATCAGGCCGTGGCGATTGTGATCAAGGATCGGAAATGTTCGACCTCTTACATCCAGCGCAAGCTGGGCGTGGGTTACAACAAGGCCGCGCGTCTGGTCGAACAGATGGAGGATGCGGGGCTGGTCAGCACCGCCAACCATGTCGGCAAGCGCGAGATCTTGGTGCCGGAGCAAGATTGACGCTTACGTGATCGCGGTGCGTTTGCCCTTTATGGGCCAGTGGAAAGGCTTATCTTGGGCTCATGAAACGCTTGTTGGTTTGCCTTGCCCTTAGCCTTGCCGCCGCGATGCCCGCGCGCGCCGATCTTGTGTCGCTTGATGCCTTGTCGGCCTATCTGAATGGGCTGACGACCGCCGAGGGGAGTTTTACCCAGATCAATGCCGATGGCACGGTTGCGACGGGCGAAATCTATTTGCATCGCCCCGGCCGGATGCGTTTCGATTACGCCGGTGACGAATTGGTCGTGATTGCCGGTGGCCAGCAAGTGGCGATTTTCGATGGCCGCTCGAATACGCCGCCCGAGCAATATCCGCTGGCGCAAACGCCGCTGAACCTGATCTTGGCGCGCAATGTCGATCTGGCCGCTTCGGGTAAGGTTGTGGGGCATATGTTTGACGGCATCGCCACGCGTGTCACGGCGCAAGACCCAAATCGCCCCGAGATTGGCACCATCGAGCTTATCTTTACCGATAATCCCGTCGAATTGCGGCAATGGATCATCACCGACAATAGCGGTGCGCAGACCACGCTTGTGCTGGGGGCGATGGTGCAGGGGGGGCGTTTGCCCGCCTCCTTGTTCAACATCACCCAAGAGATTTCAGATCGCACGCGCGATTAGAGCGTGACGCGTTCTAGGTGCGGCAGCTGCTCAATTGCCTTTGATACATGGCGGCACGGCTTGCGACGCGGTCGGCAACATTTAGCAACCACTGCTTTGAGTTGTGGCTGCCGCGCGCAAAGCCGGTATGCCCTTCGTGATAGGCAAGGTATTGGTTGCGCGCATCTGTCAGCGCCACGCCATTGCGTTCGCGCGTGCGGTTCATATACCAGCCCATGAAATCGGCGGCGTCATCGATATCCGTGCGCCGTGCGCTACGCCGCCCCGTGGCGGCACGGTAATCATCCCATGTCCCGTCAAGGGCTTGGCTATAACCATAGGCCGAGCTGACCCGCCCCCTTGGGATAAAGCCAAAGGCGTAGCGGCGCGGTGGGCGTGCGTTGCCGATGAAACTACTTTCTTGGTGAAAGGTCGCCATTTGCACATGCACGGGCACGCCCCAGCGGCGTTCGGTCCGTTGCATCGCGCGCAGGTAATGCGGCCGCTCGGCGGCCAAAAGGCAGGCATTGTCGAGGTTGCGCGGCGCGCTGTTCCGTGCCCCGCTTGATCCACAGCCAGCCAGAAATAGGGCGAGCCCGCCCGTGATGAATACCCGTCGTTCCATGATGCCTGCTCGTGCCCGAATTTTCCGGTTCTATTGCTTCCACTGTAACCGAAATGAACCGTTTTGTGAATGCGGCCTTTGGGCTGTCTAAAGAAGAAATGACAAGGTGATGGGAAGTGTCGCCACCGACATCAAGGTCGAGACCATCACTAGCCCCGCAACCGCATCGGGATCGGCGTCATAGCGTTCCGCCAAAAGGTAGGATGTCACGGCCACCGGTGTCGCCATTTGCAAGACCAAGACGCCAAAGGCCACGGGGTCGAGGTCGAAGGCGCGCCCTGCAATGACGCCTGCGACCAGACCAAGGGCGAGCTTGGCCGATGACAGCCACAGCGCGCGCCCGATCCGCCCCGCCTTGAGCCGCGCGACCGCCACGCCCAGCGTGACCAGCATCAAGGGAATGGCCATCTGGCCCATCAAGCTGAGCGAACGGGTCAGCCATTCGGGCGTTTCCCATCCCATGGTAAGAAACAGCCCACCCAAGAGCGTCGCCCATAGCATCGGCTCGCGCAGCATCCGGGCGGGCGAGGTGCCGCCGGCCACCAGCCAAAGCCCAATGGTGAAGGTCAAGATCGCCATCACCGCAAACACCACCACGGCCAGCCCCAAGCCTGTTTCACCAAAAGCGAACAAGGCCAAGGGCAGGCCCAGATTGCCGGTATTGCCAAAGGCCAGCGGCGCGACATAGGCCGCGCGGTCAAGGCGCAGCACGGCCACCACCCCCCAACTCAGCGCGATGACCGCGACATAGGCCAATAGGCTGGCCAAGGTCAGCGCGCCCAATGTCGAGAGGGCGATATCGGCCTGCATCAGCGCGGTGAAGATCAGGCAAGGCACCGCCAGCGTCATCGCGATGCGGGTGACAAAGGCGGTTGGATAGTCGTAACCCGCCTTGGCCCAGACAAAACCGGCACTGCCCAAAAGGAAAACAGGGGCCACGATTGCAAGCACAGTCAGGGCGATTTCCACAATCTGTTTCCTTCCTGCGATTGCGCGACTCATGGACAATCCCCCCATGCGCGCGATAGGAAGCGTGTTCAAGGGGGTTCAGCCACATGCTGAAAAGCACGGCAAAATACGGTCTCGGTCAGGTGGTTCGCCACCGTAAACACCCGTTTCGGGGTGTGATTTTTGATATCGATCCGCAATTTGCCAATACCGATGAGTGGTATGCCGCCATCCCCGAAGAGGCGCGCCCGGCGAAAGAACAGCCCTTTTACCACCTGCTGGCTGAGAACGATCAGACCTATTATGTCGCCTATGTCTCGGAGCAGAACCTTGTGCCAGACGACAGCGGCGAGCCGGTCGATCACCCCGACCTGCCCGATCTGTTCGGCGAGTTCCGCGATGGGCGCTATCCGCTGGAGTTTCAGCTGAACTGACCCGTGCCGGGTCAGTCGATGGGCCGCCCCTCGGCTTTCCAGGCGGAAAAGCCGCCCTCCATCTCGGCCACGTTTTCTAGCCCCATATCCTGTAGCGCCTTGGTCGCCAAGGCTGAGCGCCACGCACCTGCGCAGACAAGGATCAACCGCTTGTCGGTTGCCAGCGCCTCTTTGTGGTAGGGGCTGGCGGGGTCGACCCAAAATTCTAGCATGCCGCGCGGCGCGTGGATGGCACCGGGCAGCTTGCCCTCGCGCTCTAACTCGCGCGGGTCGCGGATATCGACGAAAACGGCCTGACCATGCGCCACTTCAGCGGCGGCGGCCTCGGTCGAGAGCGAGGTGATAGCCGCTTTCGCGGCCATCACCATATCTTTGACGGGTGTGATTGCCATCGCTCAATAGCCCAGCGCGATGCCGTCTTTACGCGGGTCAGACCCACCCTCGAGCGTGCCGAGTTCATGGTGAATGCGGATCGCCTGCGCCCCGCCAATGCCGACATCGGGGGTGGAAACGGCATGGCCCAAATCGCTGAGTTCTTGGCGCACCTTGTCGCTATAGCCTTTCTCGACCTTCATCTCGCCGAACTCGCTGAAACAGCGCGGCGCGTCGATCATTTCCTGCGGGCCAAGGCCGTAGTCGACCATATTGGTCAGCATCCGCGCGTGGCCGGTGGCCTGATACTGGCCGCCCATCACGCCAAAGGGCATGATCACGCGCCCGTTTTGCTTGAGCATCGCGGGGATGATCGTGTGCATGGGGCGCTTGCCGCCCGCCGCCTCGTTCGGGTGGCCTGCTTCCAGTGTGAAGCCCGCGCCACGGTTCTGGAACAAGACACCGAACTTGTCGGAGGCAATGCCAGAGCCGAAATCCTTGAACACCGAATAGATCAACGACACGGCCATGCGGTCGCTGTCGACGACAGTGATATAGATGGTTTCCTTGTGCGCCTCGGCACTCAATGTGCGGGGGTTGTCGATGCAGCGGGTGGGGTCGATCAGGGCTGCCAGTTTCTTGGCGGTGGCCGGGTCAAGCATATGGGCCAGCCGCGTCATGTGATCCATATCGGCCACGAAACGCTCGCGCGCATCATAGGCGAGTTTCGTCGCCTCTGCCTCGATATGGGCGCGCATGGTGCCGAAAGGTTCCATCGACGGCAGGTCGAACTCGGCCAAGATATTGGCCAAAAGGATCGCGGTCGCACCTTGGCCGTTTGGCGGATGCTCGACCAGTTCGATGCCCTTGTAATTGCCGCTGACCGGCGTGCCATAGCTGCTGCGCGTATTGGCGAAATCCTCGAGCGTGTGGACACCGCCCAAGGCGCGGAGCGAGGCGACCATATCCTCGGCCACTTCGCCCTCGTAGAAACCGGCGCGGCCTTGGGTGGCGACGCGGCGCAACACCTCGGCCTGCTGGGGGTGGCGGAACAACTGGCCCACGCGCGGCGGCGCGTCGTCGATCAGGTAGAAACGCCGCGCGGTGGCGTTCATATTGTCATGGTGATGCAGCCAGTCGAAGCCCGCGCGCGGCGCGACGGGCACGCCCGCCTCGGCGTAGCGGATGGTGGGGGCGAGCACAGCATCGAGGCCAAGCTTGCCATGGTCTTGCGATAATTGGCAAAAGGCATCGATTGCGCCGGGGATCGTCACAGCGGCGGGGTCGCCGAAGACGGGCATCTTGCTGTGACCCTTTTCGCGCAGCGCCTCGGCCGAGAGGGCGGCAGGCGCGCGGCCCGATCCGTTGATCGCGATGATATCTTCGCTGCCCGCCGGTTTGATCAGCGCAAAACAATCGCCGCCGATCCCGGTCATCGCCGGTTCGCACAGGCCCAAAAGCACAGCGCCCGCAATAGCGGCATCAACGGCATTGCCGCCCGCTTTCAGGATTTCGACGGCGGCCTGTGCCGCAATCGGGTGCGATGTGGCGCACATGCCGTTTTCGGCGAAAGCGGCGGATCGGCCGGGGTGATGAAAGTCGCGCATGATGTGTCCCTCCCTCGTGCAGCGGTTGACGCGCAACCTAACCGGGGCGGCGGCGAGGGCAAGGGGAAGCGAGCGGGAACTGCGGCCGTGACGGTGTGAATACCGGGGCAGTGGTGGCTGCAAGTCCTCGACGCCGCGCACTGGGTGGGGGCTATGATACGCGACGCCGAGGGAAGCCTTCGCAGCTACAGCGCCGTTTTTGCCCAGAAACTTGGCGGCAATGCGGAGAGAATTTGGCATTCAGATGGCACAAAGCCCTAGTTTGCCGGATTGTCAGTAGCAGGCAGGCGGAAGCGCAAAATGTTTTGGCCATTACAGCGCGACAGGCTGAGCGCGCGTGCCATGCTGCGCAGGATGGGCCAGCCAAACCCGCCCTCTGGCAGAAGATAAGGATCATCAAGATCGAGCGGCGGAAGGTCGGGGCCGGGCAATTGCCCCTCGGGCATTGGTCCGCCCTTGTCGCGTATCGTGACTTGGATGCCGCCCCTGTCGCAGGCGATATCCAGCGTGATGCTGGGATCATCGCTGTAAACCTGCGCATAGGCGTGTTCGGCGATGTTATTGCAAGCCTCGGCCAGCGCGATCTGTGTGCGGTCGCACAGATCATCGTCGATCCCTAGGCTGCGCAAATGGGCGTCGACCTTAAGCAGCGCGGCGCGCACCGCGACATCTTGGGCGGGAAAATGCAGGCTGATCAAGCCACGCGGCCCCGCCGCGCCCCGCGCTGTGGCGATCATTGCGCGGCCTGTGCGGTGTCGATCTGCGCCGCCACGGCCGTTTCAGTATTGGCATGAATGGGAAAGACCATATGCATGCGGGTCAGCGTCATGACCTTGTTCACGGCGGGTGTCAGCCCGGCCAAAATCAGTTTGCGCGCACCGCCCAGCAATTTACGCGCGGCAACGATGGCGCCCAGCCCGCTGGAATCGATGAAAGCAACCTGTCCAAGATCAAGGATGACATCACCGTCATGCCCCGCGACAAGATCGCGAAACCGATCCTTGAAGGCGATGGCGACACTGGCGTCGATCCGGTTTTCAGCGACCGTGAGAATGCCCAGCATGCTGCGGCTTTCGAAACTCATGTTCATGGCATATTCTCCACTCGGATGTCCGGTTCGCAATAAGGCGAAATCCTTACCAATCGGTGAGCGCGACTGCGGGGAGAGGCAATGATGCAAGAGGTGGTGATCGCAGGGGCGGCGCGCACGCCGATGGGCGGCTTTCAAGGCACGCTGAGCGGTGCCACGGCGGCCGATCTGGGGGGCGCGGCGATTGCTGCGGCGCTGGCTGATGCCGGTGTTGCCCCGGCTTTGGTGGATGAGCTGTTGATGGGGTGCGTCCTGCCCGCAGGGCAAGGGCAGGCACCGGCGCGGCAAGCGGGGTTCAAGGCTGGATTGCCCAAGGAGGTGCCGGCCACCACGCTCAACAAAATGTGCGGCTCGGGGATGAAGGCCGCGATGTTTGCATGCGATGCGCTGGCACTGGGTCGGGCGGATGTCATCGTGGCGGGCGGCATGGAATCGATGTCGAACGCCCCCTATCTTTTGCCCGCAATGCGCGGCGGCGCGCGGATGGGTCATGCGCAAGCGCAAGATCACATGTTCCTCGACGGGCTTGAAGATGCCTATGATCGGGGCCGGCTGATGGGCACATTCGCCGAAGATTGCGCGCAAGCGTTCCAGTTCACGCGCGCGGCGCAGGATGACTATGCGCTGGGCTCGCTTGAAAATGCGCTGAAGGCCATCGCAAGCGGGGCCTTCGCGGCCGAGGTCACGCCCGTCACCGTCACGACCCGCAAGGGTGAGGTCACCGTCACCACCGATGAACAGCCCGGCAATGCACGGCCCGAGAAGATCCCGACCTTGAAGCCCGCCTTTCGCAAGGACGGGACAGTGACGGCGGCCAATTCCTCGTCCATCTCGGATGGGGCTGCGGCCTTGGTCATGGCGCGTCGCGATGTGGCCGAGGGGCACGGGCTGCGGGTCCGCGCGCGGGTGCTGGGCCATGCGTCGCATGCGCAAGAACCGGGGTTGTTCGCGACCGCGCCCATCCCGGCGGCGCGTAAGCTATTGGACCGGCTGGGGTGGTCGGTCGATGATGTCGATCTGTGGGAGGTGAACGAGGCCTTTGCGGTGGTGCCCATGGCCTTCATGCGCGAGATGGGCGTGGCGCGCGAAAAGATGAACATTCATGGCGGGGCCTGTGCGCTGGGCCATCCCATCGGTGCATCGGGCGCGCGGATCATGGTGACGCTGCTCAATGCGCTGGAACGGCACGGGTTGAAGCGCGGGGTCGCCGCGATCTGCATCGGTGGCGGCGAAGGCACGGCGATCGCGATAGAACGGGTGTGAGGGGTGCGTTTTCCACTTGGAAAACGCACAGGAAAACTTGCGTTCTCACGTGCGCAAAACAGGTGTTTTGCGCCCCCTCAGTCCTCGCTGTCGTCCGAGGTGAGCAGCTCCGCCGCCGTCAGCCGTCGCGGCACCAGTTCCACCCTTGGCGCGTCTTGCAATTCGGGCGCGGGGGTTTGCACCACCTGCATCGCCTCAAGCTTGCGGGCTGAGGGCAGCACGCGTGCCTCGAGCGAGCCCATCGCCTTGTTGTAGCTGTCGACCGAGCGGTTCAGCGCCACGCCAACCCTTTGCAGATTGGCGGCGAAAACGGCGAGGCGACCATAAAGCTCTTTGGCCTCGCGGTGGATGGTCACGGCGTTTTCGGCAATCGCCTCTTGCTGCCAGCCAAAGGCGATGGTCCTGAGCAATGCGATCAGGGTCGAGGGGGTGGCGATGACCACGCGCGACTGCATCGCGCGTTCCAAAAGCGCGGGGTCGCTTTCGACGGCCGCTGACAGGAAGACATCGCCGGGGATGAACATCACCACGAAATCGGGCGTGTCTGCTAAAAGGTCGTGGTATTTCTTGGATGACAAAAGCCGCACATGATCGGCCACCTGCCGCGCATGGCGTGTGATGGCGATATCGCGCGCCTCGGGCGTGTCAGCCTCCAAAGCATCGAGATAGCCATCGAGCGAGGTCTTGGCGTCGATGACCAGTGACCGCCCCCCCGGCATGCGCACGATGGCGTCAGGCCGCTGAAGCCCGTCATCGGTCCGCATGGTCGCTTCTGTCTCGAAATCGACATGCTCGGCCATGCCGCTAAGCTCAAACACTTGGCGCAGCTGCATCTCGCCCCAGCGTCCGCGTGTTTTGGGTGCGCGCAAGGCCTGCACCAGTTTCCGCGTCTCGCCCGAGAGCTGGGCTTGGCCAAGTTTCAGATGCTCCACCTGTTCGCGGATCGCGCCATAGGCGTCGGTGCGGTGTTTCTCCATCTCGCGCAGGATGGTGTCGAACGCCCCCAGCTTTTCGCTAAGCGGTTTGACCATCCCGTCGATTGCTTTCTGGCGCGCGTCCAGCTCCAACTTTGCGGTCTCAGTGTGGGTGGCGAAACGTTCGGTAACGCGGTCGAGAAAAGCTTTGGAGTTGCCCTCGAGCACCTCATTGGCAAGCGTCTTGAACTTGCCCTGCAGCGCCTCGTTCAACCCGCGCAATTCCTCGAGCCGGGCGGTGTGGCTGCGCTCAACGGTCTCGAGCTTTGCCTCGGCCTGATTGAGTGCACCCAAAAGCCCGTCGCGTTCCTCGCGCGCCTCGGTCAGGGCGTGTTCGAGCAGGGGCAGGCGCTCGGCGCGCGCCTCGCCCACGGCGATCTGGCGGCGCAGGCCCTCCATCTCGGCCAGCCCGGCCTCGGCCCGTTTCAGCCGCGCGCCGCGCCTGATGAGTGCGATGATCAGCGCCACCACCGCCAGAAGCGCCAAGATCAGATAGGCGGGCAGCGGGTCGACACCCGCGCCGAAGGGGGAGGAGGCGCGCAGATCGGCGGCGAAGCCGTCGAGAAGGGCGAAGAGTGGCGCGTTTTCCATGGCTCAGCTCCGCCCAAAGAGTTTTTCGATATCGGCTAGCGCCAGCGTGACGAAGGTGGGCCGCCCATGGTTGCATTGGCCCGATTTCGGCGTCACCTCCATCTCGCGCAGAAGGGCGTTCATTTCCTCGGCGCTCATCCGGCGACCGGTGCGCACCGATCCGTGACAAGCGATGCGCGAGAGAACCGCGTCAAGCCGCGCGCGCAACGCCTCGGACCGGCCCAGATCGTCGATCTGGTCGAGAATGTCGCGCAGGAGCGGCGCAACCGCGACGGTGCCCAAAAGGGCCGGGGTTTCACGCACGGCGATGGTGCCGGGGCCGAAGGGTTCGATGATCAGCCCAAGGGTGGCCAGATCATCGGCGTGGGCGATGAGGCGCTCGGCATCCGCGCCTAGCGTGACGATCTCGGGGATCAGAGCCGCTTGGCGCGCGATCCCGGTCTCATTCATCTGGCGCTTGAGGCGTTCATAAACCAGCCGTTCATGGGCGGCATGAGCATCGACAATCACCATGCCGCTTTCGGTCTGAGCGATGATGTAGTTTTCATGGAGTTGCGCGCGGGCGGCACCCAAGGGGCGGGCGGTCTCTTCGGGGGGCGCTGCCCCCTCTTCGACGCGGGCGGAAGGGGTCCAGGGGGCGGGCGCTTCGGCCAGATGCGGGGCTTGCCAATCGCGGGCGCGGATCAGGCTTGTCTGGCTGGGGCGGTCCATCTGGTAGATGCGCGGCGTGGCCGCCTCGGGCTGGAACGCGCCTAGCATGCCGTCGCCGATGGTTGTGGCGCTTTGCGGCCCCGCACCCGCCAGCGCATGGCGCAAGGCCGAGACGACAAGCCCGCGCACCAGATCGGGGTCGCGAAAGCGCACCTCGGCCTTGGCGGGGTGAACGTTCACATCCACCCGCGCGGGCGGGCAGTCGAGAAACAGCGCCGCCGCCGGGTGCCGGTCGCGTGCCAGCACATCCATGTAGCCCGCCCTGAGTGCGCCATAGAGTTGCTTGTCGCGCACTGGCCGGCCGTTGACGAAGAAAAACTGCGCCACCGCCGCGCCGCGCGATGCGGTGGGAAGGCCCGCATAACCGCGCAAGCAAAGCCCATCGCGTTCGGCGTCGATCATCAGCGCATTGTCGATGAAATCGCGCCCCAAAAGCCCGCGCAAACGCCCCGCCAGCGCATCGAACAAATCGCCGCTTTCGGGATCGGCGCGCAGCACCACGCGCCCCGCATCGGTCATGTCCTTGAGCGTAAAGCCAACGGCGGGTTCGGCCATGGCAAGGCGGCGGACGACATCGGTGATCGCCTGCATCTCGGCCCGGTCGCTGCGCAGGAATTTCAGCCGCGCGGGTGTGGCAAAGAACAGATCGCGCAATTCCACGATGGTCCCGCGCGAGAGGGCAGCGGGGCGCAGCCCCTCGGTCACGCCGCCATTGACGGCGATCTCATGCCCCTCTTGCCCTGCGATACGGCTGGTGATCTTGAGCCGCCCCACGGCACCGAGCGATGGCAGCGCCTCGCCGCGAAAGCCAAAGCTTTGGATATTCAAAAGATCACTGCCGTCGATCTTGGATGTGGCATGGCGCGACAGCGCAAGCGGTATGTCATCCGGCCCCATGCCGCAGCCATCGTCGCTGACGCGGATGAGCGACTTGCCGCCGTGGGCCACCTCGATCAGCACGCGCGTGGCACCGGCATCAAGCGCGTTCTCGACCAGTTCTTTGACGGCGGAGGCGGGGCGCTCCACAACCTCGCCCGCCGCGATCCGGTTGATCGCGGTTTCATCCAATTGGCGGATGATGGGACGGCTTATTTTGGGGTCATCAAGCGACATACCCCAAAACCTAGCATGCGCCCATGAGTCGGGCCAAGGCCCACGGGTCAGTTTCCGGGGGATAACCCTTCGGGCTGGCCGACAACGACGAAATGCAAATCATCCGGGCGCAACAGCCGGGCCGCCACGCGGCGCAGATCTTCAAGTGTCACGGCCTCGACATAGGCGTTGCGGTTGGTGACGTAATCGACGGGGATCTCATCGGATTGCATCGCGGCCAAGATGCCCGCGATGGTGGCGTTGCCGTCAAAGCGCAGCGGGTATTCCCCGGTCATGTAGCGGATCGCGGCATCGCGTTCTTCTTGCGTGACGCCATTGGTGGCCAGATCGGCCCATTGCGCTTTCACCACATCGATGGCTTGGCCCACCAGATCGTTGGAGGATGAAAACTGCCCCAGCATGCCCGGCGATAGATCGGCCAAGGAGAGGAAACTACCGATACCATAGGTCAGGCCGCGCTTTTCGCGCACTTCGCTCATCAGCCGCGAGCGAAAGCCGCTGCCGCCAAGTATCTGGTTCAGCACAAAGGCGGCGAAGAAATCGGGATCGTCACGTTCGATGCCTGCATGGCCGAAAAACGCCACCGATTGCGGGCTTGGGAAATCCACCACCGTGATCCCCCCTGTCAGGGCGAAATCGGCGGGGCCGGGGCGCGGCGGGGCCTCGGCCGGTAGATCGCCAAGGATGTGGTCGATCAACTGGCCAAGCTCGGCGGCACTGATATCGCCTGCAGCACCGACGACGACACGGCCACGGGTCAGCGCCGCGCGATGGGCGGTGAGGATATCATCACGGCTGAGGGCGGCCACGCTTTCGGCCGTGCCTTCTTGTGCAAAGGCGTAGGGGTGATCGCCGTAGGCCAGCGTGTTAAAGGTCGCGGCGGCGATCTCCTCTGGGTCGCGCGCATTGGATTGGATGATGGCCAAGACCTGCGCGCGCACGCGTTCGATGGCATCTTGATCAAAGCGCGGCGTGCTGATGGCCGCGCGCAACAGATCGGCGGCGGTATCACGGTTCTGGCTCAGCATCCGCGCGCTGACCACGACGGCATCACGGTAGCTCTCGAACGAGAAACCGGCGGCCAAGCCTTCGACGGCGGCGGCGTAGTCTTGCGCGTTCAGATCGCCTGCGCCTTCTTCCAAGAGGCCCATCATCAGATGGGTGGCACCGCGCGCCTCTGGGGCGTCAAGCGTTGCACCGCCGATAAACCAGAACTCCAGCGCGACAAAGGGGATGGAGCGGTCTTCGACCAACCATGCCGAGATACCGCCGGGCGATGTCACATCTTCGATCTCGATGGTCGCGGTGGCGGGCAATGCGAAGAGTGCGGCAAAGGCCGCCACGATGAGGGGCTTGATCATTGGCTTATCTCCGCATTGGCCACGGCGGGCCGCATCAAATGCCCTGTCACATGGACGGGATCGGTCAAAAGGCTGCGGGCGGCATTCATCACATCCTCTGGCGTGACGGCGGCCAGAATATCGGGCCAGCTTTCGATATCAGCAATGCCAAGCCCCATGGTGAGTTCCATCCCCCAGCGCCGTGCAAGCCCTTGGGTGCTGTCCTCTTCATAGATTTCGCTGGCCGCGATCTGGAACTTGATGCGCGCGAAATGATCGGCGTCGATGCCTTGGGACAAGAAATCATCGATGATCCGCCACAGATCGGCCTCGGCCTCCTCCAGCGAAAGGCCGGGGACCGGCACGTTCACAAGGCTAAAGCCCGATGGATCAAGGCTGGTGCTATCGTAATAGGCCGCCGCAAAGAGCGAGCGTTCCTCTTCCACCTGTAGGCGACGCGCCAAAAGCGAGGTCTGACCGCCGCCGCCCAAAAGCTCGGCCAGAATGACAAGGGCCGCTGCCTCGGCCTGATTGCCCGGTTCGCGCACGGGGGCGAGCATCTGGATCGAGACATAGGGGTTGGCGACGCGTTCATCGGTGAAACTGACCCGGCGGTTGGCGATATGGGGCGGCTCGGTCGGGCGCGCGCGTGCTGGCAAGGACGGGGAGGCGGGGATCGGCCCGTAATGTTCTTCGGCCAGCGCGCGCACGTCCTCGGCGGTCACATCGCCTGCGACAACCAAGATCGCATTGTTGGGGTGATACCACATGTCGTGAAACGCTTGCGCATCATCGCGCGAAAGCGCCTCCATCTCGTGACGCCAACCGATGATCGGCACGCCGTAAGGGTGGTTCAAGAACAAGGTCGCGCGCATCTGTTCGTTAAAGAGCGCCCCGGCCGAGCTATCAGTGCGCTGGGCGCGTTCTTCAAGGATGACCGAGCGTTCCGTCGCCACCTCGACCGGATCAAAGATAATATCGCGCATGCGGTCGGCCTCCATCTGCATCATCAGGCCAAGCCGATCGGCCGCGATGCGCTGGAAGTAGCCGGTATAATCCCACGAGGTAAAAGCGTTGTCAGAACCGCCATTGGCGGCGACCACTTTGCTGAATTCACCCGATGCCATGTCATCGGTGGCCTTGAACATCAAATGCTCGACGAAATGCGCGATGCCCGATTGGCCCGGCGGCTCATCTGCGGCGCCCACGCGGTACCAGACCATATGGGTCACGGCCGGCGCGCGATCATCGGCGATCACCACTACCTGCATGCCATTGTCGAGAAAGAACTCGACGACATCACCGGCAGCAGGTGCCATAACCGGGGTCAATGTCAGCCCGAGGGCCAGCGCAAGCCGATGCAGCATAAAACGTCTCCCGATGTGGTAGGGTTGGCGCATAGATAACCCTGCGCGCGGCCGCATCAACCGCTGCTGACGCAGCCGTGAGTGGGCTTACTCGATCACGAGACCTTCGGGCGGTGCGGCGGGTGTGCGCACACCGGCGCGGCGCAGGCGCTCCAACTCGGCGTAGCGATCCAAGGACATCTCGCGATAGGCGCTGAAATAGACATTGGTGTTGAACAGACGTTCAAGGAACAGCCCTGTATTTCGGCTGCGGAAGTCCAGATCCTCGGCGGCCAGAACCGTGCGGATATCGGGGCTGACGCCAAAGCGCGCGGCATATTGCGCGAGATCGCCCGCTTGCCGCGTGCCACCCGAGGGATCGCCGCCCAATGCGCGGATCGCGTCACCCTCGGGGTCGGGATCGGTGCGGTTGGTGCCGCCCGGCGTGGGCGGGGGCAGCGCGCTAAGATCATCGGGAACTACGATGGGATTTGCGGGCAGGATCGAAAACTCATCCGGTCCGGCCTCGGTGTTGCGGATATTCATCAGCCGCGGATCACCCCCGCCGCATGCGGCCAAAACCACAAGCGCGGCACAAAGCGTCAGGCTTGAGAATAGGCGCGGCATGAAACGGTCCTTCATCTTCCTTGGGGCTGGGGTCTAGCCTAATTCTCAGGCCCCGTCACCGTCGATCTTTTCGTCTTTGGCCATCTTGCTGTCATTGGCAAAGATCAGCAAGCCAAAGGCACCCGCAAAGATGCCGATATCGGCAACATTGAAGGCGAAGGGATTGTTGATCCCGCAACATGACATGTTCAAGAAATCGGCAACCGCCCCGTAGATCACCCGGTCGATGGTATTTCCCAGCGCCCCGCCGATGATCGCACCCGCCGACAAAAGCGCGATGGGCCGCGTCAGCCCGTGACGCGCCCACCACACGAGCCATGCGCAGATGCCAAGCGCCAGCACGATCAAGACCCAGCGCATCACATCCGGCCCACCTGACATGAGGCCGAAATTGATGCCCGTGTTCCAGCCCATCTTGAAGGTCAGAAAGGGTGGTGCCACCTCGATCACGCCACGCTCGATCAGGCCCATCGCATGCACCACGATGTATTTCGAGATTTGGTCGAGCGCGAACCAGATCGCGGCGGAAATCGTTAAAAGCTTCATGGCCCCTCGCGTGTTTCGGGCGATGTCGGTTGTGCCTTCAGGCGCACCATAGCCCCTTGCCCCTCAATGCCGGAAATGACGCATGCCGGTAAAGATCATGGCAAGCCCTGCGGCATCGGCGGCTGCGATCACCTCGTCGTCGCGCATCGAGCCGCCGGGTTGGATGATCGCGGTAGCCCCTGCCTTGGCTGCGGCCATTAGGCCGTCGGCAAAGGGAAAGAAGGCATCGGACGCCACGACCGACCCCTTGGCGGGCGTGTCGGGCAGGCCAAGCTCGGCCCCCATGCGCGCGGCCTTCAGCGCGGCGATGGTCGAGCTGTCCACCCGGCTCATCTGGCCCGCGCCAATGCCGACGGTCGCGCCGTCCTTTGCATAGATGATCGCGTTGGATTTCACATGCTTGGCCACGGTCCATGCAAAGCGGAGATCGGCCAGCTCTGCGCGACTTGGCGCGCGCTTGGTGACGACGCGCAACTCATCCGGGTCGATCTGCCCGGTATCCTTGTCTTGCACCAAAAGCCCGCCCGCCACCTGTTTATAGGTCAAGATTTGTGCGCGCGGATCGGGCAGCGCACCGGTGGTCAACAGGCGCAGGTTCTTTTTCGCGGCAAAGATCGCACGCGCATCGGCATCGGCATCGGGGGCGATCACCACCTCGGTGAAGATTTTCACGATCTCTTCGGCGGTGGCCCCATCCAGCGCCATGTTCAGCGCCACGATCCCGCCAAAGGCGCTGGTGCGGTCGCAATCAAAGGCTTTTTGATAGGCCGCGATCAGTGACGCGCCGCGCGCCACACCGCAGGGGTTGGCGTGCTTGATGATCGCACAGGCCGGCCCATCCTCGGGCGCGAATTCGGCCACCAGCTCGAATGCTGCGTCGGTGTCGTTGATGTTGTTATAGCTCAACTCCTTGCCCTGATGCTGCACGGCTGTCGCCACGCCGGGCCGCGCGCTACCATCGATGTAGAAGGCCGCCGTTTGGTGCGGGTTCTCGCCATAGCGCATGGTCTGTTTCAGCACGCCCGCAAAGGCGCGGCGGCGGGGTGTGGCGTCGCCATGCGCGGCTGCCATCCAAGTCGAGACCGCCGCATCATAGGCCGCGGTGCGCGCATAGGCGGTGCGCGCCATGCGCTGGCGAAAGCCAAGGCTGGTGCCGTCATGGGCCGCAAGCTCGGCCAGCAGATCGGCGTAATCCTCGGTATCGACGACAACGGTGACAAAGGCGTGGTTCTTAGCCGCCGCGCGGATCATCGCGGGGCCGCCGATATCGATATTCTCGATACAGTCATCGACATCCGCCCCCGATGCGACGGTCGCCTCGAAGGGGTAAAGGTTCACCACCAACAGATCGATTGCATCGATCCCATGGGCCTCCATCGCGGCCAGATGGTCGGGGTTGTCGCGCAGCGCCAAAAGCCCGCCATGCACCATCGGGTGCAGCGTCTTGACCCGGCCATCCATCATCTCGGGAAAGCCCGTCACCTCGGAGACATCCTTGACCGCAAGCCCCGCATCGCGCAGTGCGCGGGCCGTGCCACCCGTGGACAGCAAGGCCACCCCGCGCGCCGCCAGCGCCGTGGCGAATTCGATCAGCCCGGTCTTGTCGGAAACAGAGATCAGCGCGCGGCGTATCGGCAGATGGGTCATCAGGGCGTGGTCCTTTTCAGTCTTCAAATGCGTCGTCGCCCGGCGCGGGCAAAAGCCCCACGGGACGGGCCAATGTCCAGCTCACCGCGCTGCCATAGCCGCTCAGCGCGGCAGAGAGAACGATTTGTTTTGTCGCGCGCGGGCGCATGCGCTCTTCGTCAAGATAGACCGACGGCGCAAGGCTCAGAACCGCCTCGCCAATATAGCGAAATACCCAAGTCTCGCGGTTGGGCAGTTGGATGGAGACCGCCGTGCCGCCCATATCGATCTTGGCCACCGCATCGGGGTGCAGGTGAAACCGCACCGCAAAGCGTAGGCCACCGGGCAAGCGCGCAAGCACCCGGTCCAGCGTTGCCCGATCAGTGGCGGTCATTGCGGCCAAGCCATCCTCGCCGCGCAGCAAGCTTCCGTCATGGGCCAGTTGCAGCGCGCGCAAATGCACCAGCCCATGTGTGCGCCGCCAGCCATCATGGCTGAGCGAGATCGCCTCGGCGGTTTTCATCGCGGATTGCTGCGTTTCGACGATCTGCGGGCCGGATACGAAATCTTGCGGTAGGTGATTGCCGCGTGTTGCGCCACGCGCCAGCCGCGCGCTGGCATAGCCCATCAGCGAAAGGGTCGAGTGGCTGGCCGTGGCGCGCGCGCTGCGCTACCATTGCGGGCCAAAGCCCTGTGCCGAACCTGCCGATACGATGACGGGTGCGCGCCCCGAGACCAGTTCGAACGCCAGTGTCGCGGCATGCGCTGCATGGCTGCCCGGCCCCAAAAGCGGCGGTGCCGCATCAACGATCAAGGAGACGCGCCGCCCATCCAAACGGGCATATCCCATCGCCAGCCCCTTGATCCGGCTGGGCCGCTGGTTGGCGCGCGCAAGGGTGCTGTCGAGCAATCCCGGCGCGCCGCGCCCGCCACCATGCATCCGCACCAAGCCGCCATCGGCATGGCGTAGGCTGCGCAAGGTGGGTGCGATCCGCGCAATGGCGGTGTCGATCGCGGGATCGGCGGGCTTGCCCGTCTGCTTGAGGAGGGCCGCAACCCCCGTCAGATGGGTCAGCATTGCCAAAAGCGTGGCGGGGTTGCGCGCGGCAATCGCGCCGCTTGCATCGAAATCTTCGGCACAAGCCTGCGCCATTGCGCGTAACGCGGGGTTGAGCGCGCTTTGCATGCCCCCCAGCGTCAGGGCGGAATAGACCAGTGCGCTGAGTACTTCGATCCGCGATAGGCCCTGCGCCGCGTTTGATGCGCGCATCTGCAACACCCCGCCTTGCCGCCCAAGGGCCGACAAAAGGCGCTGCTTGTCCTCAGGCGCTACGGCTTTCGCCAAGAAACCGGCATGGGTGATCATCGCGATCTGCCGCTTTGCCACAAGCGCAAGTGACCAGCCCGGACCGCGCCCGCGCCCATCGCGCGCCAGCCAATCCGATAGCCAAGCGCGCGCGGTCGCAAGCCCCGCGCCGTCGGGCAAGATCGCCAAATCAGCAAGCCACGCAAACCCATGCAGCGCGTCGATAAAGGCATCGGGGGCGGCCGTGATCTGCCAAGGCGTGCGCCCGGCCAGCGTGACGCTATGCCCAGCAAAGCACAGATCGCCCGCGACCAAGCGCTTGCCCTGTTGCTCGGAGCCGGTGAATTCCGGCAAAGGCTGCCAGACAAAGCCCGTGACGCGCGGCCCTGCGATACCAGCGCGCCAGACTGCCAGCCGGTCGGCCATGCGCCTGCGGCCCCTTGCGGGTGGCATCGCGGCGCTGAACTCTGGGCTGTCTGACATGGGGGATGTGCTGCGCGCTTTGGGGCTTGGGCCAAGGATAGGGTCGCTGTCGGCCCGTGTCACGCGCGGGTCAAGACGGCGGCGTAAAACCCATCTATTCCGCCCAGATCGGGCCAGAAATCGGGGCGCAGGCGCAGCCCACCCTCGGGGCTTTGCCAAGATATGTCCCCGCCCAAGGCCACCGCATCGGCGGGGATCACCCGCAGATCGCCATGCCGCTTGAGCGCGGCGGTCACTTGATGCTCGCCCTCGACCGGCAAAAGCGAACAGGTGCAAAACACCAACCGCCCGCCCGGTGCCAAAAGCGTCAGCGCATGATCGATGAGTTGCATTTGCAGCCGGGTCAGCGGCTCGACCTCGGTCCAGCGTTTGGCATGGGCCAGATCGGGATGGCGGCGGATCGTGCCACTGGCCGTGCAAGGTGCATCAAGCAAGATCGCGTCGTAAAGCGCGTCGTGATGGGCAAGCGCATCTTCGGTGACAAGCTTGGCGACAAGCCCGGTGCGGGCAAGGTTTTCGGACACCCGCCCCATCCGCGACACCGAGATATCCAGCGCCGTGACATCCGCCCCGGCGGCGGCAAGCTGCATGGTCTTGCCGCCCGGTGCCGCGCAAAGATCGAGCACGCGCGCCCCCGCGACATTACTCAAAAGGCGCACGGGCAGGGCGGCGGCGGCATCTTGCACCCAAAAATCACCCTCGGCATAGCCCGGCAATGCGCTGATCTGAGTGCCGGGCGGCATGCGCAGGCTTCCCGTAGGAAGGCGCACGGCCTGTGGCAAGTCAGGGGTAATGCCCGGCTTCATGGTCAGGTCGATGGGCGGCAGCGGCAGATGCGCGGCCTCGATCGCGCGCAAGACCTCGGCGCCCCAGCGTTTCTTGATCGGCCCGCCGATCCACCCCGGAAGGCGCTGCGTGGGCTGGGCGGCGAAACGCTCGGCCCCTTCGATTGCCAGTTTGCGCAGCACGGCATTGATCATCCCTGCGCTGCGGGCGGTCGGCTTTTGCTGTTTGGCGATGGTGACGGCGCTATCGACCACGCCATGTGCATCTTCCCCGGTGATCAGCAATTCGCAAGCGGCCAGCCGCAAGATCGCCAAGACGGCCGGTTGCGGCTTGCGGTCCAGATAAGCAGCAAGGCAGGCATCGAGCGGTTCGAGATGGCGCAAAGTCAGCGCGACAAGGCGGGCCGCGCGCGCCTGATCGCCGGGTGCAAGACGCCCGTCGCCGGGCAGATGCGCCAGCATCCGCCGTTCGCGCAGCACCGCGTCCAGTGCGCGCAGCGCTGCTTGTCTTGCCCCATGGCTCATGCGTCTTTCCCTTGTTCCAGAGGATCAGGGGCGTATATCACCACTGAGCGAACGACAAGAATGTCCGTGGGATTTCCGATATGAGCGATGACACACAGGCAAGCGATACCTCGCATCTGCCACCTGCCGCCCAACGTGCCTTGGCCGAGGCCGATGCGCGCCGCAAAGCGGCCAAAGAGGTTACGCTGCCGCCCGAGCTTGGCGGGCGTGATGGCCCCGAGCCTGTGCGCTATGGCGATTGGGAGAAAAAGGGCATCGCCATCGATTTCTGACGCCGGCCCCTATTGCAGCGTCAGATCGGCGAACATGCCCGCCCCTTGGTCGGATGTGAAACGGATCGTCGCGCCGTTTTCTTGCACCAATTGACAGTTATACCCAAGTTCGGTGTCGTTCCAGAATAGGTCGCGGCAGAAATAGCCGTTTTCCCAGCGCCACTGCCCGGTGACAGGCCCGCCAAAGGCGCGGCCTTCGATCTCGCCCGTGGGGGTGACGGTCAGCCGGATACCCAGCCTACGCAATTCGCGCCCTTCGATGAGCGAGACAAAGCGCGCATCGCTGTCGACCACGCGAAACTCCTCGGCCTGCGCGGCGCGCGGTGGGGCGATCAGGCCAAGGCCCAGCCCGGCAATCGCAAGGATCGTGAATTGGCGGATCATGCTACGCTCTCGGATGCACGGTACATGATGAGCGAGCTAGAAACCGAACGCTGGAATTCAAGCGTTCGGCGGATTTATGCCAAGCCCAAAACATCCATCATGTCGTAATGTCCCGGTGCCTTGTCTTGGCCCCAAAGTGCCGCCTTCAGCGCGCCGCGCGCAAAGATCGCGCGGTCGGTGGCGACATGGCGCAGGATGATCCGTTCGCCTGCGGCGGCAAAGATCACATCATGCTCGCCCACGATATCGCCGCCGCGGATTGCGCTGAAACCGATATCGCCGCGCCGGCGTTCCCCGGTGATCCCGTCGCGCCCGCTGTCGGTGACATCGCTGAGCGCCACGCCGCGCCCCTTGGCCGCGGCCTCGCCCAGCATGAGCGCGGTGCCCGAGGGGGCATCGACCTTGTGGCGGTGATGGGCCTCGACGATCTCGATATCGAAATCGGCATCAAGGGCGCGGGCGACCTGCTGGGTCAGACGCGCCAGAAGGTTCACGCCAAGGCTCATGTTTCCGGCACGCACGATCACGCCATGGCGGGCGGCGGCATCAAGGGCCGTGATATCGCCCGCACTCAGCCCCGTGGTGCCGATCACATGCACACAGCGCGCCTGTGCGGTCAGTTGCGCATGGGCCAGCGTCGCGGCGGGTGTGGTGAAATCGATCACGGCTTGTGCCTTGACGATCACCTCGAGCGGGTCTTGTTGAACGATCACGCCAAGGGCCGCGCGGCCCATCGCCTCGCCCAGATCGCGGCCGATCCAAGCGTGACCGGGCCGCTCGGTTGCGCCCATCAGATGCGCCTTGTCGCTTGCTGCAATCGTATCGACCAGCATTTGCCCCATGCGCCCCGAGGCACCCATCACTGCGATCCCGACACTGTCGGCCATGTCACATCCCTCCGTCTGTCGTGGCCGCTGATAGCGGATAGATGCGCTTTGGCAAAGCCGTCGCTTGCGACAAGGCCCGCCATCCCATAAGTGCGGGATTGAACAGCACAGGCAGTAGCATGGCAAAGAACCGGCATTCCGAGGGCGCAGGCCCCTCGCAGCGACAGTTGCGCGTAGGCGAGTTGATCCGGCGCACCTTGTCCGCCGTGTTGGCGCGTGGCGATGTGCATGACCCCGAGTTGAACGCGATGTCGATCACCGTGGGCGAGGTGCGCACATCGCCCGACCTCAAGATCGCGACCGTCTATGTCATGCCGCTGGGCGGGGCGCGGCGCGAGGATGCGATCCAAGCGCTCAAGCGCAACCGTGGTGAATTGCGCCGCGAGATCATGCGCGAGATGACGTTGAAATATGCACCCGATCTGCGTTTCGTGATCGACGAGACCTTTGACCGGATGGATGAGACACGCGCCCTGTTTGCCCGCGAAGATGTCATGCGCGATATCGAAGGGGGCGAGGCGGAGGATCACGAATGATGCGCGCGCTGGCCATCATCGCGGCCTTATGGCTTGCCCCAATCAACGCGCTGGCCTGCACGCAAGTGGCGTTTGATGGCGCACCCTTTACCACCTGCCGGATCGATTTGGCGCAAACCGAGCTGCGGTTGTTTCTGCGTGATCAGGCCGGTGCCATCTATGGCGGCTTTGCGCCCATCGACGCCGCATTGGCACCGGGCAAGCGCTTGGGCGTGGCGATGAATGCCGGGATGTTTCACCCGGACCGTGCGCCCGTGGGCCTTTATATCGAAGACGGTGTCGCGCAGATGCGCATCGTTACGCGGGCAGGGCCGGGCAATTTCGGGCTTTTGCCCAATGGGGTGCTGTGTCTGACGCAGGCGCGCGCGCAGATCATCGAAAGCCGCGCCTTTGCCGCCGCGCCGCCCCCTTGCCGGGATGCGACGCAATCGGGGCCGATGCTGGTGATCGATGGGGCGTTGCATCCGCGCTTTTTGCCCGACAGCGACAGCCGCAATCTGCGCAATGGTGTGGGCGTGGATGCGACGGGCCAAATCGTGCATCTGGTGATCTCGGACGCGCCGGTCAATTTTCACCATTTCGCGCGGTTTTTCCGCGATCATCTGGGCCTTGCGCAGGCGCTTTATTTCGATGGGCGCGTCTCGCGGCTTTATGCGCCGGGGATCGGGCGGGCCGATATTGGCCTGCCTGTCGGGCCGATCATCGGGACGGTCATTGATGCGGCGATTGACGCCGGGCCTTCGGGCGGATAGCCCGCCGGTCTTTCCACAGGTGAGGGTCTGACAATGGGGCGCAATCGCAAGGGGCGTGAAGTTTCCGGCTGGCTCTTGGTTGACAAGCCTGCGGGCATCACCTCGACCAGCGTGGTCAACAAGATCCGCTGGGCCTTTGGCGCGAAAAAGGCAGGCCACGCCGGCACGCTTGATCCTGATGCGACAGGCATGCTGCCCGTCGCGCTGGGCGAGGCGACAAAAACCATCGCCTATTTGGGCGAGGCGTTGAAGGGATATGAGTTTCGCGCGCGCTGGGGATCGGCCACCACGACCGATGATGCGGCGGGTGATGTGATCGCGACATCGCCCCTGCGCCCGACCGAGGCCGCGATCCGTGCCGCCCTGCCGCAATTTATCGGCGATATCCGGCAGGTGCCGCCGCAATTCTCGGCGGTAAAAATCGATGGCGCGCGCGCCTATGATATCGCGCGCGGTGGTGAGACCATGGATCTGGCGGCGCGCGATCTGCATGTCGATGCGCTGGAACTGATGGGCATGCCCGATGCCGATCATGCCGATCTGCATTTCGTCTGTGGCTCGGGCGGTTATGTGCGGTCAATCGCGCGCGATCTAGGGCAGGTCTTGGGCTGTTTGGGCCATGTGCTTTATCTGCGCCGCACATGGGTTGGCCCCTTTGATATCGAGGATGCGGTGAGCATGGACCAAGTCGAAGCCTTGGCCCAAAGCCCCGAGATCGACGCGCTGCTCAAGCCTGTGGCCTTGGCCTTGGGCGAATTGCCGATGCTTTGTGCAACCGATGCGGGGGCCGCGCGGCTGAAGAACGGCAACCCCGGACAGGTTTTGCCGGGTGCGGCCAGCTATGGCGATCTGGTGTGGGTCAGCTACGCGGGCCAGCCCTTGGCCATCGGTCGCCTGCGCGCGGGTGAGGTGCATCCAGAGCGGGTCTTCAACCTGTGAGCTTTCGGTTTTCCTTGGGCTGATTTGACGGCATAACCGCCCCATGATCACCCGCCACCACATCAAGGGCGATGCGCACTCGGTTGCTGCGTATTCCGATTGCGAAGCCTATCGCTACACGCTGACCCGCGTTTGGAACCCCGAGGGGGGCAGGGCGCTTTTCGTGATGCTCAACCCCTCGACCGCGACCGAGGTGCAGAACGACCCGACGGTCGAACGCTGTGAACGGCGCGCGCGCGCGCTGGGGTTCGGGGCGTTTCGCGTGCTCAACATCTTTGCCTATCGCGCCACCGACCCGCGCGAGATGCGCCGCGCTGCCGATCCGGTCGGGCCTGACAATGACGCGGCGATCTTGGCCGCGGTCCCTTGGGCCGACCAAGTCATCTGTGCATGGGGCACGCATGGTGGCCATCTCGATCGCGGGGTGCAGGTCGCGGCGATGCTGCGCGACGCGGGGGCAGCGTTGTTTCATCTTGGGCTAAGCCAAGCCGGCCATCCCAAGCATCCGCTTTACATCGGCTATGCGGTTCAACCCCAAAGATGGGAGGGCGATCTTGTCGGGTATTGAAGGCTTTCGCCAGTCACGTGTGGCCACGAATGGCGTCACGCTTTCGGTGCATCGGGGTGGCGCGGGGCCTGCGCTGATCTTGCTGCATGGCTATCCGCAAAACCATATGACTTGGCATCGGATAGCGCCCCGCTTGGCGCAGCATTTCGATGTGATCATTCCCGATCTGCGCGGCTATGGCGAGAGTGAGGCACCGCCCGATGATGCGGGCCACACCACCTATTCCAAGCGCGAAATGGCGCGCGATATCATTGGGCTGATGGATGCGCTGGGCTTGGCACGGGCGCATGTCATGGGCCATGATCGTGGCGCGCGGGTGACCTATCGTTTGGCGCTTGATCATCCTGAGCGGGTTTTGCGGCTGGGCATTATCGAGATCGTGCCGACGGCTGATTTCTGGCGTGCGTGGGATCGTGAACTGGCCTTGCGCGCCTATCACTGGACCTTTCTTGCGCAGCCTGCGCCACTGCCCGAGATGCTGATCAACGCCGATGGGCCGGGCTATATCGCCCGCACCTTGGCCAGTTGGTCGCTGTCAGGTGATCTTGCGGCTTTCGCGCCCGCGGCGATGGACAGCTATCTGCGCCAAGCGGCCGATCCTGCGCGGATCGCCGCGATGTGCGCCGATTATCGCGCTGGGGCCGGGCTTGACCGTGAACTGGATGAGGCGGACCGCGCAGCTGGGCGCAAGATCACGGCACCTTTGCATTTCCTTTGGGCCGCGCGCGGTTTTCCGGCGCGCACCGGCGATCCCTTGGCGATCTGGCGGGCTTGGGCCGAAACTGTCAGCGGTGCGTGCATCCAAGGGTGCGGCCATTTCGCGATGGAAGAAGCACCCGATGCGGTGCTGGATCACATGCTGCCGCATTTCTTGGGCTGAAAAGGCGGGTCAGGCGGTTTCCGCCGTTGTGTCTAGGTCCACGGGGCGCAGGATGATCGCCGCCGGATCAAGCCCCTGTGCGCCCGCGACTGTCAGGATTATTTCGCCGTTGAACAAGATACTGGCCCCGCTGCCATCGGCGAAATCCGTCACGGTGATCACCGGATCAGGTGTCGCATCGGGGTCGAACATCACTTCGATCACATCCTGCGTGGGGTCAAAGTCGGTGACATGCCCGGCCAGCGCGGCCATTTCGATGAAGCTGCCGGTGACAAACCTGTCCTGACCGGCACCGCCTGTGGCGATATCTTGCGCACCGATGATGATGACGTCATCGCCATCGCCACCATCAAGCAGATCGCCGCGATCCTCGTCATAGGGGCCAAAGATACTGTCGCCTGCCGTAAAGGTGCCATCAAGCCGGTCATTGCCCGCACCGCCCAACAGCGTGTCAGCGCCAAAGCCGCCCTGAAGAAAATCGTCGCCATCGCCGCCCGAGAGGTGATCATCCCCGTCGCTTCCGAACAGCAGATCGCCACCAGCGCCGCCCGAGAGCGTATCATTGCCATCCCCGCCGACGAGGAAATCGGTGCCGTCGCCGCCGTCTAGGCTGTCATCACCTTCGTCGCCATAGATCTCATCCGCGCCACCTTGGCCAAGGATGGTGTCATTGCCTTCATTGCCGAAAAGCGCGTCATCATCTTCCCCGCCTTCGATCAGATCGGCACCCGGCCCGCCGGTGATTGCGTCATCGCCGCCGCCACCCAAAAGGCTATCCATCCCCTCGCGCCCGCGCAGCACATCATCGCCGGTACCGCCATCAAGCAGATCATCCCCGGCGTAGCCATCAAGCGTGTCATCGCCCGGCCCGCCCGAGAGCGTATCATCGCCCATGCCGCCCGTCAGACTGTCATCGCCATCGCCGCCGAATGCCGTGACCGGCGCGACCCCGATACGGAAAAGATCGGCCAGCGATGGGGGGAGTGCGCCCTGTGCGATTGCATCGACATCGTCTTGCTCGGGTGGGGCATCATTAGGCGGCCCATCCAAAGGTGCCGTGCCATCCGTGATCATGCCGCCAAAGGCATAACCCATCGCCGCAAGGATAAGTAACCCACCAGCCGCCAGCATCGTCCATACCTCGTTACGCAAAAACTCGTGACTTGTTGGCGCTTGCTGCGCCTTGGACTGCCTTCTGACAGGCGTTGATCGCGGCACCTTTGCATGTTGCGCAAAGGAACAAGCAGCGTGATTCGCAATCAAACGTCGCGTGGAACTATTGCCCGAGTTTCTCTCAATTTGAACCCTGCCTGACCATCCTTCGGCATTACACCCTGCAATTTGGCCGGTATTGTGGCTTTTTTGGCCCAACGATGGGTAGGTTTCAGCGCATTTTATCCGATTGGCGCAAAGCCCCTCTTTCCAAGCCGACGCGCCCGGCCTATAGCCCCGCATCCGCGCCGTCATGGCGTGGGTCGCCTCCACGGGCCCTGCTGGACGACATCCCGGCTTGTGCCATCACCCTTAGAACAGGAGACCCCGATGTCGATTACTGTTGAAGAAAAGCAGCGTTTGATGACCGAGTTCGCGACCAAGGAAGGCGACACCGGTTCGCCCGAGGTTCAGGTTGCGATCCTGACCAGCCGCATCACCACGCTGACCGAGCATTTCAAGACCCATAAGAAGGACAACCACTCGCGTCGTGGCCTTCTTATGATGGTCGCACAGCGCCGCAAGCTTTTGGACTATGTGAAGTCCAAGGACGAGGCCCGCTATACGACACTGATCGGCCGTCTGGGCATCCGCCGCTAAGGCGAACACGCAGAACGATGAGATTGGCGACCCGCGCATAACCATTGCGCGGGTCGTTTGCGTTTTGGCCCTGCGATGGTGTGGCGCGCACTGGGCCTAATTCGCTTTGCAAAGCGGTCAAAACACGCTATGCGGCGGCCATCTGAGACGTGACGCCCTGACCCCGGCGCATGACATGATAAGGGGGTCGGCGGCAATGGGGCCGCCATAGGTATGGGAGACCCGGCAGGGGCCGGGAGAGCTCCCCGATAGGAAACGATATATGTTCAATATCACGACGAAAAGCATTCAGTGGGGCGAAGAGACGCTCACACTGGAAACGGGGCGTGTTGCACGCCAAGCCGATGGTTCGGTCATCGCCACATATGGCGAAACCTCCGTCATGGCCAATGTGACCTATGCACGTCAGGTCAAGCCGGGGCAGGATTTCTTTCCGCTGACGGTCCATTACCAAGAGAAATACTATGCCGCGGGCAAGGTTCCCGGTGGCTTTTTCAAGCGCGAAGCGCGTCCGACCGAGAAAGAGACGCTGACCGCGCGCTTGATCGACCGTCCGATCCGCCCGCTGTTTGTGCCGGGCTTCAAGAACGAAGTGCTCGTGATGTGCACGGTGTTGAGCCATGATCTGGTCAATGATCCCGATGTTGTCGCGATGATCGCGGCGTCGGCGGCGCTGACGATTTCGGGTGTGCCCTTCATGGGGCCGATCGCGGGTTGCCGCGTGGGCTTTGTCGATGGCGAATATGTGCTGAACCCGACCGTCGATGACATGCAGGATTTGCGCAACAACCCCGAGCAGCGTCTCGATCTGGTTGTCGCAGGGACCAAAGACGCGGTCATGATGGTCGAGTCCGAGGCCTATGAGCTGACCGAAGACGAGATGCTGGGCGCGGTCACTTTTGCCCATGCACAGATCCAGCCGGTGATCGACCTGATCGTCGCCTTGGCCGAAGATGCTGCCAAAGAGCCCTTTGATTTCGCACCGCCCGATTACGCGGCGCTTTACGATGTGGTCAAAGCAGCCGGCGAAGCCGCGATGCGCAAAGCCTATGCCATCACCGACAAGCAAGAGCGCGTGGCCGCTGTTGCTGCCGCCAAAGAGGCGATCAAAGCCACGCTCAGCGAAGAGCAGCTTGCAGATCCCGATCTGGGTTCGGCGCTGAAAAAGCTCGAGTCGATGGTCATGCGCTCCGATGTCGTCAAGCATGGCCGCCGGATCGATGGTCGTGCGCTTGATGCGGTGCGGGCCATTGATTGTCAGACCAGCGTTCTACCTCGGACGCATGGTTCGGCGCTGTTCACCCGTGGCGAGACCCAAGGTCTGGTCGTCACCACGCTGGGCACCGGCGATGATGAACAGTTCATCGACGCGCTGCATGGCAATTTCAAATCCAACTTCTTGCTGCATTACAACTTCCCCCCCTATTCGGTGGGCGAGGTTGGCCGCGTGGGTTCACCCGGTCGTCGTGAGATCGGCCATGGCAAGCTCGCTTGGCGCGCGTTGCAGGCGGTTTTGCCTGCGGCGACCGATTTCCCCTACACGATCCGCATCGTCTCCGAGATCACGGAATCGAACGGCTCTTCCTCCATGGCGTCGGTCTGTGGCGGGTCGCTGTCGATGATGGATGCGGGCGTGCCACTGAAAGCGCCGGTTGCCGGTGTGGCCATGGGCCTCGTGCTGGAAGATGACGGCTCTTACGGTATCTTGACCGATATTCTTGGCGACGAGGATCACCTCGGCGACATGGATTTCAAGGTCGCAGGCACCGAAGCTGGCATCACCTCGCTCCAGATGGATATCAAGGTTGCGGGCATCACGCCTGAGATCATGAAAACCGCATTGGCCCAAGCCAAGGCGGGCCGCCTGCACATCCTTGGCGAAATGGCCAAGGCGATGACGGCACCGGGCGAGTTCTCGATCCATGCACCGCGCATTGAGACGATGCAGATCCCGACCGACAAGATCCGCGAAGTGATCGGCTCGGGCGGCAAGGTGATCCGCGAGATCGTCGAGCTGTCGGGTGCCAAGGTCGATATCAACGACGATGGCATCATCAAGATCGCAAGCCCCAATGCCGAAGCCATCCAAAAGGCCTATGACATGATCTATTCGATCGTGGCCGAGCCCGAGGTTGGCGGTGTGTACAAGGGTAAGGTCGTGAAGATCGTCGATTTCGGCGCCTTCGTGAACTTCTTTGGCAAGCGTGACGGTCTGGTCCATGTGTCCCAGATCGAAAGCCGCCGTTTGAACCACCCCTCCGATGTTCTGAAAGAAGGGCAAGAGGTTTGGGTCAAGCTCTTGGGCTTTGACGATCGCGGCAAGGTGCGTCTGGCCATGAAGATGGTCGATCAGGCCACCGGCAAGGAAATGGCCGAGCAGGGCGAAGAAACGGCGGAATAAGCCGCTTTGCGCAATCGGTAAAGATCGGGCGCGTCCAGCTTTGGGCGCGCCTTTTTCGTTTGTCTGCGGGGCGTCAAAACGCAAAGCGCCCCCGGAGCTGCCCCAAGGGGTGCGGCCCGAACCACTGTTGTTCATCGTCCCAAGCGAGGACATGCACGCGTCTGCTGCCAAGGCTCTGAATATTAATCTGATCCATGGCTGGTGTTCCCTCGGCAAAGGTTCATCGGCGGCAAGTGCCAAAGGGTGCCTGAGAGCCGCCGGTAATGATTTGTTTGCAGTTTCATTTATCTTGCTTTCCCACACGTTTTTGCCGCGCTGCGGGCAAAGGGGCATTTTGCACGGCGCGCTGACCAAAACGTGACGTTGTTGGCACTTGTCCACAGGCGCGGCAGGCCGCAAAAGTGACAAGATTTTCAAGACGATTCTCGACTGTGCAAAAGGGGGTGCGGTCATGCTGACGCGCCGACATTTCATCATCAGCTCTGCGTCGCTGTTCTCGGCGGCCATCGCCCGTCCGATATCGGCGCAAGATGGCGTCGGTTTCGATGCGCAGGTCACGCGCCCCGATCCTGACCCCAATGCCAATAACCCTTGGGGTCTGCATCCGCGTTTCATGCCGACACGGGTCGAGCACAAAGCAGGGCTTCGTGCAGGCGATATTCATGTCGATGCGCGCGCGCGCTATCTTTACCATATCGGCACCGATGGCAGCGCGATGCGCTATGGCGTGGCGATTGGGCGGCCCGGCCTTTATATCCCCGGAACATTCCGGATTGGCCGCAAGGCCGAATGGCCATCATGGACGCCCACGGCAAGCATGATCGCGCGCGAGCCCGAGGTTTACGGCCCCTTTGCCAGCGGTGTGCCGGGCGGGCCGGAAAACCCCTTGGGCGCGCGCGCCTTTTACCTCTACGAGGGGTCGCGCGACACCTATCTGCGCATCCACGGCACGCCGCAGCCATGGTCGATCGGCACCTCGGCCTCGTCTGGCTGTGTGCGTATGGTCAATGCCCATGTCATCGACCTTTATGAGAATGTTGAGACCGGTGTGACGGCGTTCCTTTATCCGCAAAGCTAGGGCGCTGACGCAACGCTGGTCGCCTTTGGGCCATGGAGTGTCGGGGGTTCGGCTTGCGGCGCGGGCGGGTCGGTGACAGGTTTGCGCCAAACCTTTCGGAGGATCAGCCATGGAACATAGCCGCCATTTCTACATCGACGGGCGCTGGGTTGCCCCGGCCAAGCCGCGTGATCTTGATGTGATCGATCCCTCGACCGAAGAGGTCTGCGCCACGATTTCCATCGGCGATCAGGCCGATACAGATGCCGCCGTTGCCGCTGCGCGCCGGGCGTTCGATGGCTGGGCCGCGACGCCGGTCGCTGCGCGTATCGCCGCGCTAGAGCGTCTTTTGGCGGCCTATCTTGAGCGCTCTGAGGACATGGCCCAAGCCATCACCGCCGAGATGGGCGCACCCATCGATTGGTCGCGCCAGCAACAGGTGACTTCGGGCGATTGGCATTTCGAGGCTTTTCTTGCCGCCGCGCGCGAGATGGATTGGGAACGCCCCCTTGGCCCCCATGCGCCGGGCGAGCGGATCTTTCATGAACCCATCGGTGTGGTCGCCCTGATCACACCGTGGAACTGGCCGATGAACCAGATCGCGCTCAAGGTGGCACCGGCACTTTTGGCGGGCTGCACCATGGTGCTGAAACCCTCGGAAATCTCGCCGCTATCGGGCTTGGTCTTTGCCGAGATCGTCGATGCGGCGGGCCTGCCGCCGGGGGTGTTCAACCTTGTGAATGGCGACGGGCCGGGTGTGGGTAGCCAGCTATCGGTGCATGCGGATGTGGATATGGTCAGCTTTACCGGCTCGACGCGGGCGGGGCGGCTGATCTCCAAGGCGGCGGCCGATACGATCAAGCGTGTCAGTTTGGAGCTGGGCGGCAAGGGCGCGAATATCATCTTTTCCGACGCCGATGACAAAGCGGTCAAGCGCGGCGTGGCGCGGTGTTTTGGCAATTCGGGGCAATCGTGCAACGCGCCGACCCGCATGCTGGTGCAGCGCGACCGCTATGAGGCCGCCGTAGAAATCGCCGCCAAGGCGGCTGCGGAAACCCCGGTCATCCCTGCCCATCAAGAGGGGCGCGGGATTGGCCCTGTCGTGTCCGAAATGCAATTCGACAAGATCCAAGCTCTGATCCAGATCGGTATCGACGAAGGCGCGCGGCTTGTTGCAGGCGGCACCGGTCGTCCCGAGCATCTGAACCGCGGTTATTTCGTGCGCCCCACGGTCTTTGCCGATGTAACGCCCGACATGACCATCTACCGCGAAGAGATTTTCGGCCCCGTCTTGTCGATCACCCCCTTCGATACCGAGCAAGAGGCCATCGCGATGGCCAATGATACGGAATACGGCCTGACCAATTACATCCAGACCACCGACAAGGACCGTCTGCGCCGGGTGGCGCGGCGGCTCCGCTCTGGCATGGTGGAATGCAACGGCAAGGGCTTTGGCAAGGGTTCGCCCTTTGGCGGCATGAAGCAATCGGGCAGCGGCCGCGAGGGCGGTGTCTGGGGTATTCATGAATTCCTCGAGGTGAAAACCGTCAGCGATTGGGACTGACCCAAGCGCGGTTTTCGCCGCGTTGCGGAAATTGTCGTGGTCCTGTCGTCTTGGCCGCCTATCTTAGGGCCAGATGACGGAAGGAACGCGCATGATAGGCCCAATCGTTTTGATCTTGGGCAGCGGCCCCGCTGCTGTGGCGGTGCGTGGCTGGGACAGGGCGGTCTTTGATCAGATCGTGGCGATCAACAATGCATGGCGCCTGCGCCCCGATTGGGATGTCTCGATCCACCCCGAGGATTTTCCGCCAGAGCATCGCCCCACGACACTGGCCCCCGGCCAATCACGGATCGTGGCCGATGATTATGTGCCGATCCAGAACGCCTATGGCGGGTTCGTTTACGCGGGCGGCACGATGGCCTTTACCGCCGGTTACTGGGCGCTTGGCGCGCTTCGCCCCCGCGTGATGGCATTTTTCGGCTGCGATATGGTCTATGCCGCGACGGGGCGCACGCATTTCTACGGCACTGGCACCGCTGACCCGTTGCGTGCCGATATCACGCTCCAAAGCCTCGAGGCCAAGGCCGCGCGGCTACAGCTTTTGGCCGCCGAACAGGGTTGCGCCTGTGTGAACCTATCGATGCAGGACAGCCGCTTGGTCTTTCCGCGCGCGGGCTTGGATGAATTGGCCGACGCCGCGCCATTGCTGCCCGATGCAACCGCCATTGGCACCGCCAAGGCGCGCGAGGCTGCGTTGAATTATGTCGTCCCCTCGGGGCGTTACTGGCAAGAGGCCGCGCGTTTCGATGCAAGCGCCTTGGCCGATCTTGATGTGCTATGGCTTGCCGCGCATGCAGCCACGCTTAAAACGGCACCGGCGCACGAAACACCATCCCCATCCCGCCGTCCGGGTGCCGTAGCTTCAGGCTTTCGGCGTGGAGCATAAGGCGCGGGTATGCGCGCGCGGCCCCCGTGGCGTAGAAGGGATCGCCCAAGATCGGATGGCCGATTTCCAGCATATGCACGCGGAGTTGATGCGACCTGCCCGTTTTGGGGTATAGCCGCATCCGTGTGGTGCCATCCTCGATCCGCATGCGCCGCCACGATGTCTGGGCGGGTTTGCCAATCTCCCAGTTCACATGCTGGCGCGGGCGGTTTGGCCAATCGACGCAAAGCGGCAAGTCGATCTCGCCTTCTTCGGCGGCGACCGTGCCCCAGACGCGGGCGACATAGGTCTTTTTCATCTGTCGTTTTTCGAATTGCAGGTTCAGGTGGCGCTGCGCATGCGGGGTAAGTGCAAAGACCATCACCCCCGATGTGTCCATATCGAGGCGATGCACCAAAAGCGCCGTTGGAAAGGCCGCCTGCACCCGTTCCATCAGGCAATCGGTCAGATGCGCCGCCTTGCCCGGCACCGACAAAAGCCCGGCGGGCTTGTTGACCACGATGATGCCCGCATCGACATGGATGATGTCGAGCGGTGTATCGGGTGGTGCGTAATCGAAGGCCGGGTTGGGGTTGGCGTCGGTCAATGGTCGGGTTTCGATTGTTCGAAAGCGGCTGCTTGCGCGGCGCTCGCCTCGGTCTGGTGCAGCGCTTTCCAGTCGTCATAGGGCATGCCATAGACCACTTCGCGCGCAGCCTCTTTATCGATGGCGATGCCACGCTCGGCCCCAGCCTCTTGGTACCAGCGGCTTAGGCAGTTGCGGCAAAACCCGGTCAGGTTCATCATGTCGATATTTTGCACATCCGCGCGGCCGTTCAAATGAGCAAGCAGGCGGCGAAAGGCGGCGGCTTCAAGTTCGGTGCGGGTGGTGTCGTCCATGGTCTCTCTCTCCCTGTGGTTGGCTCAGACCTCGGCATTCTTGCGTGCCGCGTCAAGCATCGGTGCTAAACGATTTCCCCAATCGCGCTGCTGTTGCGGTGATGTGATCAGATCATTGCGCAATTCGATCAGCACATGGGGCAGACCGGGCTGTACCCCGTGCCGGTCGAGCGCGTCACCGGGCAGATGCCCGCTATAGGGCTCATTATCGCCGACACAGATATCACCTGCGGCGCGCAGTTGTGCCAAAAGCGGATAGGCCAAGCGCGTGTCACCTGCATAAAGCACCCCCACATGCCAAGGGCGCGGCGCGCGCCCCTTGAGCTGCGGGGTGAAGGAATGGATTGCCAAGATTGCCGGGCCCACGCGGCGCGCAAGAAGCCCCGCCAAGGCATCATGATAGGGGCGGTGAAACAATGCCAGCCGCCGCTCGACCTCGGCCGTATCGGCGTGCCTGTTGGCGGGAATGATCGAGCCGTCGTAGATCTTCATGCACAGCGTCGGATCATCCTCGCCCCGGTTCGGGTCGATCACGAGGCGCGAGAAATCGGACAAGATCACCGGGCTATCGAGTGCCGCCCCCAAAGCACGCGCCAGTCCGGCCGCGCCGATATCATAGGCGATGTGGCGCGCCATATCTTCGGGCGGCAGGCCCAGATCGCCACCCGCCACGGTTTCGGGCACGCGGTTTGAGGCGTGATCGCATGTCACCACCCAGCGCCCCGGGCGATCCTCGCCCTCGATCTGATAGGCTGGCGTCATGTCCTTGTCGCATCCCTGAGGTTGATTGGGGGCGGAAATAGGACTTTCGCGCAGGCTTGGCCAGTGGTCGCGCGCATGTCTGTTGTCGGCGTGCCGGAATTGCGCCATAGAGCAATAAAGACGCGCATGTTTGCGCTAACACATTGGTCAAGGCCACCCCGCGATGGCCGACCGGATAGCGGATGAAAAGGAGCCGATCGATGAAACGCGACCGCAATGTCAAGATCGTGGCAACACTTGGCCCGGCATCGGATGGCGAACATATGATCCGCAAGCTTTACGATGCAGGCGCGGATGTGTTCCGCCTCAACATGTCCCACGGCGGCCATGCCGAGATTGCCGCGCGCCACGCCGCGATCCGCAAGGTCGAGGCCGATGTTGGCCGCCCCATCGCCATTCTGGCCGATCTGCAAGGCCCCAAGCTCCGCTGCGGCGTCTTTGCCGATGACGAGGGGCATGTGCTGAAAAACGGCGCCTCCTTCCGCTTTGATCTTGATAAGACGCCGGGCAGCGAGAGCCGGGTGAACCTGCCCCATCCCGAGATTTTCGCAGCCCTTGAACCGGGCGCGCGGCTGTTGGTCAATGATGGCAAGGTGCGGCTGCGTGTTGATGCCTGTGGTGCCGATTTCGCCGATTGCACGGTGATCGCGGGTGGCCCGGTCTCCAACCGCAAGGGCGTGAACGTGCCCGATGTCGTGCTGCCCTTGGCGGCGCTGAGTGAAAAAGACCGTGCCGATCTGGAATTTGTCTGTGCGCTGGGCGTCGATTGGCTGGCGCTGTCCTTTGTGCAGCGCGCCGCCGATGTGCATGAGGCGCGCGAACTCGCCCGCGGTCGCGCTGCAATCCTGTCCAAGATCGAGAAACCGGCCGCAGTCACCGCCTTTGACGAGATCTTGGCCGTCTCGGACGGGATCATGGTTGCGCGTGGTGATCTGGGTGTAGAGTTGCCCGTGCAAAACGTTCCGCCGATCCAAAAGCGGTTGGTCCGCAAATGCCGCGCGGCCGCCAAGCCCGTGATCGTGGCGACCCAGATGTTGGAATCGATGATCGAAAGTCCGATGCCGACCCGCGCCGAAGTGTCGGATGTGGCCACCGCCCTTTACGAGGGGGCCGATGCCGTGATGCTGAGCGCGGAATCGGCGGCGGGCGCCTATCCGATCGAGGCGGTTCAGACGATGAACAACGTCGCGCTCGAGGTCGAGAACGACTCGAATTACACCTCCATCATGGCCGCCTCGCGCAATGTTGCGCGTGTCACAACGGCGGATGCCATTGTCTTGGCCGCGCGCGAGATCGCGGAAACCGTGGATATCAAGGCGATCTGCTGTTTCACCCAATCGGGCAACACCGCCGCATTGGTTGCACGGGAACGCCCACAGGTGCCGATCTTGGCCCTGACGCCCTTGGTTGGCGTGGCGCGGCGGATGTGCCTGACTTGGGGGTGCCATTGCTATGTCACGGGCGAGGTGAACCGCTTCAAGGGGGCGGTCATCTCGGCGGCGCGTATCGCGCGCGAAGGGGGCCACGCGACCGAGGCCGATCAGATCATCGTGACCGCCGGTGTGCCGTTCAATGTGCAGGGTTCCACGAACATCTTGCGCGTGGCACCATGCGAAGAACGATTGATCTATGCAGCGGACCCTGAGTGAGTATTGATCCGAACATCTTAATCGTCATCGCCGTGCTTGTGGTGCTGCTTGCGACGGCATCCTTGGTGGCGGGCTGGGTGAACCGTATCTGGTCGTGGCCCGCTTTTGCAGCGCTCATCATCGGGGTGGTGATCTTGGGGTTCTTGCATCTGTCGGTCATCCCCGGCGGGCTTGGCCCCCATGATCTGCCGATGGCGTTTATCCATGTTGCGGCGATGGTGCTGAACTAGATGCGCGCCATGCTTTCGATGGCCTTGGTTCTGGCCAGTGCAGGGCCGGGATCGGGGGCCATTCGCGATGGGGGGATCTTGCAGCAATCGGGGCAGGGCCGGTTTGTTGTGCTTGATGCAAGCCAGCCTTTTGCCGTGGGGCATGATCATTTCGACGATGACAATCTCTATGCCTTTGACGAGGCGCAGATGATCACGCTTTCCCGGCCCCTTGTCGTCGATATCGGCGGCATGCCCGAGGGTGTCTTGCCCATCGGCACGGAACTGGCCAGCCACTACGTCTTTTTCGACAGTATCCAGAGCAGCCAGTTCGCCTATGTCGTCTTTGATGCGCCGATCCTTGGGGTGGCGACGCGGCAGGCGACGCTTGCGGCCTCTGATGATTTGGCGGGCACCGCCGTGCGCTATGTCAGCCCGGAGTTGCGCGGTCTTGAGACAGGCGACGAGGTTTGGATTGACCCGGATGATCCGCATCGCCTGTTTCTGCTGTGGGCCGGATCATCGCCGGGGGATTACATCCGCGTCTTTACCGCAGCGCCCGGCAACCCGCCCTTGATGTGAATCCCCGCGCGAGGTGCTGGACAGCCCCGCGCTTTGGCTGTATGCGACGGCCTCCAACGGTGCGGCCGGCCAAAACGGCATGCCGAGTCGCGCCCGAAGCTCTCTAGAAGACAGGAGACGAAAATGCCGAAGATGAAGACGAAATCGAGCGCCAAAAAGCGCTTTAAGGTGACTGGCACCGGCAAGGTGGTGGCGGCACAGGCCGGCAAGCGGCACGGGATGATCAAGCGGACGACCAAGTTCATCCGCAACGCGCGTGGGACGACGACTTTGTCCGAACAGGACGCGAAGATCGTCAAGACCTACATGCCCTACGACCGCTGAGGAGGCCGCAAAATGTCCCGCACCAAAGGTGGAACCGTTACCCATCGCCGCCACAAGAAGGTTCTTGACGCGGCCAAAGGCTATTATGGCGCCCGTTCGCGCAGCTTCCGCACCGCGACGCAGGCTGTCGATAAGGCCAACCAGTATGCAACCCGCGACCGTAAAGTCCGCAAGCGGCAGTTCCGCGCGCTGTGGATTCAGCGCATCAACGCCGCCGTTCGCGCATTCGACGAACAGATGACCTATTCGCGTTTCATCAACGGTCTGGCGCTTGCCGGGATCGAGGTTGACCGCAAGGTTCTGGCCGATCTGGCGATCCATGAGCCCGAGGCTTTCGGTGCCATCGTCGCACAGGCCCGCGCCGCACTTTGAGGCGTAGCCAAGCTTGAATTCAAACCCCCGCTGGGCGATGGTCCGGCGGGGGTTATTCTTTGTGTAGGGCGCGTGCGTATGGCCGATTTCTTTTCCGATTATCTCAAGACCACCGATGAGCGCCTGCTCAGCAAATGGGCGCATTATTTCGACGTCTATACCCGCGAGTTGACGCGGTTTCGTGGCCGCCCGATCTCATTTCTTGAAATCGGGGTGTTTCGCGGCGGCTCCATCCCGATGTGGAAGGGGTTTTTCGGCGATCAGGCGCGGCTGACCTTCATCGATATCGACCCGGCCTGCAAAGCGCTGGAAATCCCCGGCACCAGCGTGGAGATCGGCAATCAAGCCGATCCGGCCTTTCTGGCCGATATTGCCGCGAAACACGGGCCGTTCGATGTGATTTTGGATGATGGCAGCCATGTCTGCGCCCATCAGATCGCCAGCTATGAAAACCTCTGGCCGCATCTGGCCGAGGGCGGGCTTTATCTGGTCGAGGATTGCCACACATCTTACTGGCCGGGTTTCGGCGGCGGCTACCGCAACGAGGCAAGCTTTATCGAATATGCCAAGCGCATGATCGACCGGATGCATAGCTGGTACACCGATCAAGACGCGCTGTTTCCCTTTGATCCCATCGCCAAGGAACTTCATTCCATCCGCTGCTACGACAGTATCGTGGTGGCCGAAAAGCGCACAAAGACCATGCCGCCCACAACGATCTATGCCCAAAACGGCAAGGTCACGCGCTCGCGCCGCGCGCTTGAGATCCGGGGGCGCAAATCCGCCTTTGCGGGCAAGGACGGAACCTAGGCCCTGCGGCTTGCAATCGCGGCCTTCCGTGATAGGTGAGGGCGCGGAATTGACGGGCAAAAGGCGCGGATCATGGACAGTTTGGATCAGCTGAAATCGGATTGGCTGGGGCGCATCGGTGCGGCCAGCGATGAGACCACGCTCGAAGATCTGCGCGTGGCGGCCCTTGGTAAAAAGGGTGACATCAGCCTGCGCATGCGCGAATTGGGGGCGATGTCGCCCGAGGAACGCCAAGTCGCTGGCCCCGCGCTAAACGCGCTGAAAGACGAAGTGACCACCGCGCTGGCCGCGAAGAAAGCAGCATTGGGCGACGCCGCACTTGATGAGCGGCTGCGCGCCGAATGGCTGGATGTGACCCTGCCCGCGCGCCACCGCCGTCAGGGGACGATCCATCCCGTTTCTCAAGTGACCGAAGAAGTGACCGCGATTTTCGCCGACATGGGGTTCGCCGTGGCCGAAGGGCCGCAGATCGAGACCGATTTTTACAATTTCGATGCGCTCAACATTCCCGGCCACCACCCCGCGCGGGCCGAGATGGATACCTTCTACACCCATCGCGCGCCCGGTGACGACCGCCCGCCCCATGTGCTGCGCACCCACACCAGCCCCGTGCAGATCCGCTATATGGAGGCCCATGGCGCCCCCACCCGCGTGATCGCGCCGGGCCGCGTCTATCGCGCCGATTACGACCAGACCCACACGCCGATGTTCCATCAGGTCGAAGGGTTGGCGATTGACCGCGATATCTCGATGGCCAATCTGAAATGGGTGCTGGAATCGTTCTTCTCCGCCTATTTCGGCACTAATGTGCGCACCCGCTTCCGCGCCTCGCATTTCCCCTTCACCGAACCCTCCGCCGAGGTCGATATCCAGTGCTCATGGGAAGGCGGCACCGTGAAGGTGGGCGAAGGCAATGACTGGCTCGAGGTTCTGGGCTCGGGCATGGTGCACCCGAAAGTGCTGCAAGCAGGCGGGATCGACCCGAACGAATGGCAGGGGTTCGCCTTCGGCATGGGCATCGACCGCATCGCGATGCTGAAATACGGCATCCCCGATCTGCGCGCGTTCTTCGACTCAGATTTGCGCTGGTTGAGGCACTACGGGTTTGCCGCGCTGCAGATGCCGGCGGTGCATGCCGGCGTTTGAGCCTGACCGCCCCCACGCTGCCGACACATTAGGAATGAAGCGATGAAATTCACCCTCTCCTGGCTGAAAGAGCATCTGGAAACAGAGGCGACGCTTGACGCGATCACCGAGGCGCTGACCGATCTGGGCCTTGAGGTCGAAGGCGTGGAGGATCGCGCGGCCCGTCTTGCGCCCTTTACCATCGCGCGCATCCAATCGGCTGAGCAGCACCCCGATGCGGATCGGCTGCGCGTCTGCATGGTCGAAACCGACGAGGGCGTGAAACAGATCGTCTGCGGCGCGCCCAATGCGCGCGCTGGCATCACGGTGGTTCTGGCCAAGCCCGGCGATTATGTGCCGGGCATCGATACCACGCTAGCCGTGGGCAAGATCCGCGGTGTTGAAAGCCATGGCATGATGGCCTCGGAACGCGAGTTGGAACTGTCGGACGAGCATGGCGGGATTATCGAACTGCCCTCCGGCGCTGTCGGGCAAAAGTTCACCGATTGGCTGGCCGCCCATGATCCGGCCAAGGTCGATCCGGTGATCGAGATTGCGATTACGCCCAACCGTCAAGATGCGCTTGGTATCCACGGCATTGCGCGTGATCTGGCCGCGCGCGGCTTGGGCACACTCAAACCCCATGATCCACAGCCCGTGGCGGGCAGTTTTCCCTGCCCGGTGTCTGTCACCATCGATGCCGACACGCTGGACGTCGCCCCCCATTTCGCGGGCCGCGTGATCCGTGGCGTGAAAAACGGCCCCAGCCCCGCATGGCTGCAAGATCGGCTGCGCGCCATCGGGTTGCGCCCCATCTCGGCGCTGGTCGATGTGACGAATTTCTTCACCTATGACATGAACCGCCCGCTGCATGTCTTCGATGTGGACAAGATGCAAGGCGGTCTGCGCGTGCACCGCGCCACAGGTGGCGAGGCGCTGTTGGCGCTGGATGGCAAGACCTACACGATGCGCGCGGGCCACACGCTGATCTCCGATGATCGCGGCCCCGAAAGCCTTGCAGGCATCATGGGTGGCGAAGACACCGGCTGCACCGAAGAGACGGTGACGGTGTTCTTGGAGAGTGCCTATTGGGACCCGATCCATACGGCCTTTACCGGGCGCGATCTGAAGATCCATTCCGACGCGCGCTACCGCTTCGAGCGCGGCGTGGACCCGGACTATACCTTGCCGGGGCTAGAGGCCGCGACGCGGATGATCCTTGATCTGTGCGGTGGCGAAGCCTCGGAGCTGGTCGAGGCAGGAGCCGCGCCCAAGACCGCGCGCAGCTATAGCCTTGATACCAAGCGCGTCATCTCGCTTGTGGGGATGGATATTCCCAAGGCCGAACAGGCGCGCATCCTGACCAGCCTTGGCTTTTCGGCCACCGGAAGCGGCGACATGCTTGAGGTTTGGGTGCCGTCCTGGCGGCGCGATGTGCAGGGCGAGGCCGATCTGGTCGAAGAGGTGGCGCGCATCTCCTCGCTCACCAAGCTGGAGCCCAAGCCCCTGCCGCGTGCCACGGCAGGTGTGCCCAAGCCCGTGCTGACACCTGCGCAATCGCGTGAGCGGATCGGGCGGCGCACCGCGGCGGCCTTGGGCTATAATGAATGCGTCACCTATTCCTTCATCGACCGTGCGGCGGCCCAGCTCTTCGGCGGTGGCAGCGATGATGTGATGCTGGAAAACCCGATCTCAGCCGATCTGAGCCATATGCGCCCCGATCTTTTGCCGGGGCTCTTGCAAGCTGCGGCGCGCAACCAAGCGCGCGGCATGATGGATCTTGCACTCTGCGAGGTGGGCCATGCCTTTCACGGCGGCGAGCCGGGCGAGCAACATCTCCAGGTCGCAGGGCTGTTGGTCGGCCACACGGCACCGCGCGATCCGCATGGCACCCGCCGCGCGGTCGATGTGTTATGACATCAAGGCTGATGCCGAGGCGATCCTTGCTGCCATGGGCGCGCCTGCCAAGATGCAGATCTTGCGCGGTGCGCCGGGCTGGTGGCACCCGGGGCGGCATGGGATCTTGTGCCTTGGCCCGCAAAAACGCCTTGCGGTCTTTGGCGAATTGCATCCCAAGGTGCTCAAGGCGATGGATGTAAAAGGGCCAGCCATGGCCTTTACCATCTATGCCGCAGAGATCCCGATGCCGAAATCCGCAGGTGCCAGCCGTGGCGCGGTCGAGATGGCCGAGTATCAGGCGGTCGAGCGCGACTTTGCCTTTGTCGTCGAGGCGGGTGTTGAGGCAGCTATCTTGGTCAATGCCGCTGCAGGTGCCGATAAGGCGCTGATCACGGATGTGCGCGTCTTTGACGAGTTCATCGGCGGATCGCTGGGTGAAGGGCGCAAATCCATCGCGCTAAGCGTGCGGTTGCAGCCCCGCGATCGCACCCTGACCGAAGATGAGATCGAGGCCGTGGCCGCCAAAGTCGTGGATAAGGTGACCAAGGCCTCGGGCGGCACGCTGCGCGGCTGAAGCGATTATTCGTACGAATAATCGCACGGCCTGAATTTTCGTACGAAAATTCGGGCTATGGTTATTTTGGCCATCGCCCCGCGTTGCGATGGTGACACTGGGACAAAAAAAGAAAATCGCAGCGATCATTTCTTGCGATTGAAAAAACTTTGAGGTCATTTGCGCGCGCGCTGCCGGGCGTGCGGACACATCCCGGGCGCATGTAAATGTAACAGGTGGGACGACCAAATGATCAACGAGTTCAAAGATTTCATCGCGCGCGGCAATGTCGTGGACATGGCTGTGGGTATCATCATCGGGGCGGCTTTCACGGCGATTGTGTCGTCGCTTGTGGGTGATCTGATCAACCCGATCATCGCGCTAGTCACCGGTGGGATCGACTTTTCCGGCTGGTTCTATGCGCTGAACGGCGAAAGCTACCCCTCGCTTACCGCCGCGACAGACGCGGGCGCGCCGGTCTTTGCGATTGGCAAATTCGTCATGGCCGTGATCAATTTCCTGATCATCGCCTTTGTCGTGTTCATGCTGGTCAAAATGGTCAACCGGATCAAGGAAGCGGCGGTCAAGAAAGAAGCCGAAGCACCAGCCGCCCCCGCCGGTCCGACCGAGTTGGAGGTTTTGCTGGAGATCCGTGACGCGCTGAAAAAGGGCTGATTGCCGCGCGCAAGCTGTAAGGCCCGCCCATTGGGGCGGGCCTTTTTCATGCTCTAACCCGCGATGATCGCGGTGGGCGTCACGCTGGGCAAATGTAAGGCCACACCGACAGCGGCATTGGTCAACTGACCGGCATGTGTGTTCAACCCTGCCGCAAGATGGGCATCATCGGCGCAGGCTTGACGCCAGCCTTTGTTGGCCAAGGCAAGCATGAAGGGCATGGTGGCATTGCCAAGCGCGATGGTCGCGCTGCGCGCCACGGCGCCGGGCATATTGGCGACGCAGTAATGCACGATGCCATCCACCTCGTAGATCGGGTCTTGATGGGTTGTGGCGCGCGATGTCTCGAAACAGCCGCCTTGATCGATGGCGACATCGACGATGACCGCGCCGGGCTTCATCGTGGACAGCTGGGCGCGGCTGATCAGCTTGGGCGCGGCGGCACCGGGGATCAGCACCGCGCCGATCACCATATCGGCCCGCGTGATCAACTCGGCCATGGCATCCGTGCTGGCATAGCGTGTCTTGAACGCGCCGCGATAGACATCATCGAGATAGCGCAGCCGGGGCAGCGCGCGATCAAGCACCGTGACATCCGCCCCCATGCCTGCGGCGACGCGCGCGGCCTGTGTGCCGACGACACCGCCGCCGATCACCACCACCTCGGCCGGGCCGACACCGGGCACGCCGCCGAGTAGCACGCCACGCCCGCCATTGGCCTTGTGCAGCGCCCAAGCGCCCACCTGTGGGGCCAAGCGGCCCGCCACCTCGGACATGGGGGCCAAAAGCGGTAGGCCGCCGCCTGCATCGGTCACGGTCTCATAGGCGATGGCCGTCACGCCACTGGCCAAAAGATCGCGCGTCTGGTCGGGATCGGGGGCCAAATGCAGATAGGTGAACAAGATCTGACCGTCACGCAGCCGCGCGCGTTCGCTGGCTTGGGGTTCTTTGACCTTCACCACCATCGCGGCTTGGGCAAAAACCGCCTCTGCATTTGCCACGATCTGGGCACCGACGGCCTGATAGGCGGCGTCATCAAAGCCCGCGCCAAGACCGGCACCGGTTTCGATGATGACGCTATGGCCATGGGCGATGGCCTCACGTGCGGCAGCAGGCGTCAGCCCGACGCGGTATTCTTGCGGTTTGATTTCCTTGGGGCAGCCGATCAGCATGGAAAGCTCCTTTGCATCCTTGCCCAGATGATGCGCCAGCGCTGATGGAATTGCTTTGATCTTTTGCCTGAATAACGCATAGTATTCACAACAATTTCCTGAGTAACCGTCTAAATCATGCAAAATAATCGCGATAATGATGCGCTAGACGAGATGGATCTTGCGATCTTGCGGGCCTTGCAGCGCAATGGCCGCATGACCAACGGCGAGTTGAGTGAGCGGGTGCATCTCTCGCCCTCGGCCTGTCATCGGCGCGTGCAGCGGCTGGAACAGGCGGGTGTGATCCGTGACTATGTCGCGCTTTTGAACCCGCGGGCGGTGGCACGGGTGACCACGGTCTTTGTGGAAATCCGGCTCTCGGGACAGGCTGATGAGGTGTTGGATGCCTTTGAGAAGGCCGTGGCGCGTGTGCCCGATGTGCTGGAGTGCCACCTGATGGCGGGCACGGCCGATTACCTGCTCAAGGTCGTTGCCCGCGATAGCGAGGATTTCGCCCGCATCCATCGCCAGTATTTGGCGCGGCTTCCGGGGATTGCGCAGATGCAGTCAAGCTTTGCCCTCAAGACCGTGTTCAAAACAACGGCGCTGCCGCTGTGAGATGCCGATGATCTTGCACGCGATGCCACGGAGAGGCGCATCAGCAAGGGCATGATTACCTGACCGCGAAGGGCCGCATATGATGGCCGCAATGCGCGGGATTAGCCCGGTTGTGGCCAGTGCCATTGGGCATGCGTGGCGTGGTTGGTCAGTGCAGGAGCAGCGCCGCGATGCGCCCAGTCCATGCAGCGCGCCCTGTTGCGCCCGCCCGCGGGTTTTTGTTGTTGACGGGGCGGGATGCTTATCATACCTCCAGCGCGCTTACGGCGGAGTAGCTCAGTTGGTTAGAGCAGCGGAATCATAATCCGCGTGTCGGGGGTTCGAGTCCCTCCTCCGCTACCAAAGTTTCCCAATAAAATCAATCAACTAGGTTTTCGGTTGACGCAGTTTCTGCGTAGCACACCGGTAGCACAGTTTTTTTGCTGCTGTGGGGCGGGATTTTGGGGAGAATCACTGTGGTGAACACTGTGTTTGGAACAGTGTGTGCCGGACAGTTTGTTGACAGCGTTTTGGGCGCGACAAATAAGGTGAGATAGTGATGGGTACTGGGTGTTGATTGTCTGAATGTTTTTATAGCGCTACTCATAATCGGGAAGTTTTGAGTTCAAACCCCTGACCGTTTCTAAACTTCTATCCAGAAACTTCCCTCTTGTTGAAAACGAGTCTGAAAGAACAAAAGACGTGTATTGCCAAAACACCTTGAAATTATGGACGCAATTCAAAAGATTCAAATTTCTTCGTTTATATTATAGTCGAATTAGATAAGCTAAAAATCAGTGAAAGTATTCCTAACGAGCAATCCTTGTGGCGCCATAAAACCGAACGGGGTTGCCTAGTGGATCATCACTTGTTCTTGTCACTAGGCGAAATCCATCCGCCCGACCATTTCCTTTAAGGTATGATCCCATGGTTCGGTCATCATTTGGCTGACTCCAGTCATCACTCATGATTACAATGTCGCGGTGGCCATCTTTATCGACATCGGTATATCTAATCATCGTTGTATGACCATTGAGAATGTGTCCCTCTAGCCATTTATCAAACTCGCCATTAACGTACAAACGACAGTCATCGCCTACTTCAAAGTCGCGAGCAAATTGCCATCCGTTTGTCATATTCGCAGTCAAATGCTTCTCTTCGAGGATCGGATAGAAATGTGAAGTGAAATTTCCATTCTGGTTCTCTAGTATTCGGAAGGCAGCATATGCATAATTTGTCTGCGTTACTGTAGCTATCACGTCATGGTCGCCATCGTTATCAATGTCGTATGACCATAGATATGGATGATTGTTCCAACAGTTTCCAAGGTCAGGAATTCGTGTTCTGGGAGTAAAATTGCCACGCCCGTCATTATACCACAACCACTCACCCCGCATGTTCCTAGGAGCATGCCCTTGGTCTGGAGGCTGTGATTCAAACATTGTGTCCCATGTCGTCATCATATCTAGATCGCCATCGCCATCCCAATCACCAAGTGCAATAGAATGTTGGAGTTTGCCGTTACCACAAGTTCGTTGTGCTAGGTTACCTCTGCCATCGTTTATAAAGCAAATAACTTTGTCACCTCTGCCAGTTTGAACAACGTCAGTATCACCATCATTATCGATATCACCCACAGCGCCACCATGCCCAAACTCGCTTGTTACCCTTCGTATTCTGAGGCCCAAATCAATCCAAGTACCGTCTTCCTGTGAAAGATAATAAGACGGATACACAATGTTTTTCGTGTCAGCACCGTGCCCCCAAGACGTATCAGGGAGGAAAAAATCTGGAACCCCATCACCATTGAAGTCTGCTATCAGTGGCTTGTTTATAATACCGATTTGATTACCATCAGGATTCAGCAGTAGTTCTGAACGATCTTCGAAACGTCCCCTTTGAGCGGTTCCGAATAATAGAATAGGCTTATGCAGATGCGGACCATCTGGATTGTGTTGGCGAGACCTAGAAACTCCTGTAAGAAGGTAATCTGCGTACCCGTCACTGTTGAAATCCCCGACTAACTGTCGTGCCCCATACCAGTAATTTTCCTCAATAACTGGACTCCTGACACTGATAAATTCTCTGGCACTTTCGCCGACCATATAGCGTTGTAACGCTTCCCCATCTGGAATAGCTGACTGCGCTTCTATGGGCGGACCATCTGTAGTAGGCGCATTCGCTGACGTTGTCTGGCAACCCGAAAGTAATAGGATTGAAGATGATGCTGCCAAAATATTTAGGGGCAAGCCTCTCATTGCTATTAATCCGTTATTCGTTTAATGCTTGATAAAATGTGATGTGCCGCTTCCGGACAACCAATTTTCAATAAGCATTTTTATAGTGATTCCATCGAATTCTTGTGTGTAGTGTTGGTTGGCAACCACGACATGACCCCATCTCTCAAACCCTTCAACTTTAAGTGCAGCTGCATCGATTGAGAAGCCTGCGCCATAGTGCTCTATGTCACTTACGATACTTCTCTTTACCGCGTTTGTATCGCCACGGATATAGGGATCTCCGATATTCCAGATGGGGAAAACTTCGGAAATATTCATTGATTGGAATTTGGTGCGCTGAGGGAAGCATCTCGACCAGTGCCCCGTACAATGCGCTGGCATATTGCCGTATACAAATTTGTTTATCTCGACCCAAGGACCCGTCGTCCACCGTTCACGCTCTCTCCTTGACTCAGTATCCAGCCAGAAGCTATCGACGATGACTTTCGAAGTTGAGTACCTACTTATCAAATCTGAATTAAATCCAAGTGCTATAGCGCCAGCAGAATGGCCAGCAAACACCAAGGTATCTGACGATGTGAATTCAGCATTTAATTGTGCAAAGACATCTTCAACAATTTTTCTGCCGTGAAAAAATACCTCTTTTCCGTCGACAATATTAGTATGGGCACCCTGAAAGAGATCGCTCGAGCAGTAAGGAATTACTACGACATTAAAGCCTTTCTGCTTAAAGTCATGTACTAGGGGTATGCTAAGCCCATAACTCCCGTCACGTTGAGGTGTTTTCCATCTGCTGTCGCGGTTTCTGTAGGAGTCCGGTGAAGTGGCTACCCCGCCTCCTTCAAAGTACACTAACCAATCCTCTGATTGTGCTTCAGAGACAATAAATGTGGCCTGCTTTCCATCATTGCATATGGCGCCCTCACTTTGCGTTGTGACGAGGCGAGCATTTGCCGCTGAGGAAAGGCCGACGCAGATGAGGAAGATAGTTGTAAACAATCGCATTCTGAACCCTCCAGGGCAGTTGTATTCGTCTCTGATTCGAGCTCATAAGTACCAGCTTGGTAACAATTTGTGCCAAATTGGTACTTCAGTCAAGAGTCAAGTCGAGGATGCTTAGAACTATCCATTGATCCTGACTGATAGCTTCGCTAACCTGCGACCGGTGGGCCAGAGGCTTCTATGTCATCAAATTTCCAGGCGTTTCTGAAGTTGAAGAAGCTTCTCGTAATGATGGAGGCTGATTTAGGTATCGATTCTTTAAAGCAAGAAGAACGAGACGTGCTCGCGGCAATTATTGACATTCAAGACTCTAATAATGCGTTTGAAAGCGATCAGTTGCGTTGTCATCCCCTTGTACAAGGGATGTCACACGGCACGTTTTTCCGTGCATTACGATCATTGCGAGAAAAGCACTTTGTTGAAAAACAGATTGGGCGTGAACGCGGTCTCTATAGACTAATATTCAAGTCTTCGTAACATACGCAGTACGAGCATGAGACCAAAGAAACACAAGAACGTTCCTAACGTGTCTCCAATCATGAAGGCTAGGATTGTGCCGAAACTATTTTCAGGCAATATCTCTCTTGCAAAAATAATATTATGTCCCAATGAATTAATAATTGAAGATAAAAACGCAATCAACATAAGATGACGCCAGGTCATTGCCGAAATCTTTTGATTCTTTTCATATAAGTTAAAGCCACTTATCCGCAAAATTTCAAAAGTAAGCCACGCGACGCTGCTAACTAAGCACCAAGCATAAAATGAATTTAATGTAAATTCAGCATTTGGCGTAAGAACTATATGCATAATGCAGTTTGCAACAAAAAGATAAAGTACTGACCATCCCCCAAACAGCCATGCCGAAATTACTCTTACCCCATGAAGCGGAAAGATAAGGGCGGCGAAGGTTGTGATGGCAGGTAAATATAGTTGTTGCGCTGGAACAATTACCGCTTGCACTAAAATCATAGACAATATATAACCTATCGTTACGAACGATATGTTGATTAAATGCCCTGTAAGCTGTGAGCTCATCTTTTACCCTGTAAGTTATTAAAGATGCGTTATTTTATTACTTGCTCATTTGGTGGTTGTGCGCAATTTTTCGCCATAAGTGTTTGGCAGCTTACTGCGATCGTTAGCTCTCGCACCATAGCAGGGTACCTGTGGCCGAAAAAGATCTCCATTGTTTGATTGTCACGGCGTACGGTTGACAGCTGAACTTTTTCAAACACGATATCATAATCCGCGTGTCGGGGGTTCGAGTCCCTCCTCCGCTACCATCCCCCTCATTGATCCTGACCTGTGCGCGACATCTGTCGCCTGCTTTACCTTGATCTCGCCACCCGATAGCGTCGCGCCGATGGGTTGGGCGAGATGAAGGGGTGGGCATGGCTGATGCAGCGACAATACCACAGCGCGCAGCGTTGAGCGGGCTGCGGATCCTTGATCTGACCCGTATCCTTGCCGGGCCTTGGGCGACGCAGGTCTTGGCCGACATGGGGGCCGAGGTAATCAAGATCGAACGCCCCGGCGAGGGCGACGATACCCGCGCTTGGGGGCCACCCAACATGATCGACGATGCCGGGCGCGATCATGGCGCGGCCTATTTCCATGCGGCCAATCGGGGCAAGAAATCGGTCGCGGTCGATATCGCCCATCCCGATGGGCAACGCCTTGTGCGCGCGCTGGCCGCACAGGCCGATGTCGTGGTCGAAAATTTCAAGGTTGGCGGTCTGGCCAAATATGGCCTCGACTATGCAAGCCTGAGCGCGATCAAGCCCGACCTTGTGTATTGCTCGATCACTGGTTTTGGCCAGACCGGCCCCTATGCCGATCAGGCCGGGTATGATTTCCTTGTCCAAGGCATGGGCGGCATGATGAGCGTGACGGGCCAGGCCGATGGCACGCCGGGCGCTGAGCCGATGAAAACCGGGGTTGCGCTGACCGATCTGTTGACCGGGCTTTACGCGGTCATCGGGATTTTGTCGGCGCTGCGCCACCGCGATGCCACGGGGCAGGGGCAACATATCGACATGTCGCTGTTGGATGTGCAGGTCGCAACGCTGGCCAATCAGGCGACGAATTTCTTGGCCACCGGCACGCCCCCTGTGCGGATGGGCAATGCCCATCCCACCATCGTGCCATACCAAGTCTTTCCGACATCGGATGGGCATATCATCTTGGCTGTCGGCAATGACGGGCAATTCGCGCGCTTTTGTGCCGTGGCGGGTGCCCCGGAATTGGCGCTTGATCCGCGTTATGCGACCAATCCCGCCCGGGTCAGGCACCGCGATACGCTGATCCCAGAGCTGGAACGGTTGATCGCGGGGCGTAGTCTGGATGCGTGGATCGCGGCCTTGAACGGTGCCAAGGTGCCCGCAGGGCCGATCAACGATATTGGCCGCGTCTTTGCCGACCCGCATGTGCAGGCGCGCGGCATGCGCACGGCACCGCGCACACCTGATGGGCATCATCTGGCCGGTGTCGCCTCGCCGCTCAAGCTATCGTTGACGCCCGCCATTCCGCCCACCGCAGCGCCACGGCTCGGTCATGACACAATCGCGGTTTTGACCGGGCTTTTGGCCGGGAAAGCGCTGGATCTGGCCGCGCTTATGGCCAAAGGTGTGATCGCCGCCCCACCCGAGGATGAAACGGCTGTGTGATCATAGGCCGATTGGTACCAGTTGCGCCTGACCGTCCACGCGCAAGACGAGCCCGTCGGCCTTGATTTCCACGACTTGCCAGTTCTGTGTCGCCGAGCCCGCGACAACGCGAGCGCGACGATTGGGGCCGATTTGCACGATGGCTTGGCGCTCTCCTTCGGTTTCGACGATGGCCACAAGGCGTAAACCGGGCACCGGCCCTTGTGGATCGGCCGCCGCCGTGGTTTGGGGCGCGGCCGGTGATGGGGCGCTGCGTCCTGACAAAAAGGCGGCAGGGCGCGCGATTGGGCGCCGCGTGCTTTGTGGCCCAAGCGCCGTTGTTGGCGAGTGTGCGGCAGGCGGCAGCGCCGGGTTTGTAGCGGTGTTGCGCTCAAACGCTGCAAAGCTGCCCCGATTATTCAAGATCCGGCCCGGAATACGCGGCGGCATGATCTGTGATATCGCGGGCTCCATCGGAAAGGTGGCCGCATAGCGCGGTGGCCCGCCATCTTGCGCGATCCCGGCCATGCGCACTGGCGCAAAGTCCCAGGCATCAAGGCTGGGCAACTGCGGTGCGGTCGTCGGCTGCGGTGCGCGATCTAGGGTGACAGGCGGTGTCGGCCTATCCGTGGCGCGCGCAGTCTCGCCTGCCAAAGAGGTCGAACTCATCACGATATCCGGCAAGGTGGTGCTGCTGGCCTCGGGTATCTGTGCTGCCTCGGGTGAAATGGCCACGGTCGCGGCCTGTTGTGTGGCGGGCCAGAAAACCATGCCACCAAGCAGCGCGGCGATAGAGGCTGCCGTGCCAAGCATCATGGCCGCCCGCCTACGCCGCGGCCATGATTGGCGATGAGTGGGTGCAATCTGGGCGGGCGCATTTTCCTGCGGTGCAGGCGGGGTGATCGGCACCACGCAAACCGCTGCGCTGGTCGCGTCCTGCGCGCTGTCGTCTTGCGGGTCGCTGAGCAAGGCGGGGATCGGGGAAAAAGGCGACAAACTCAAAAGGGCGTCTCGCGCCCAGCTTTTCTGCGCGCGCGCGGCTTTGCGGGCCTCTTGTTGTTGGCGTTTTTGCAATTCGCGTTGAAGGGCGGGGGGCATTGCCAGCGCGCTTGTCGCGAGGCTGCTGGGCGGTGCGTCTTGCTCATGATCTTGGTGATCGGGCACGGCCGTGCCAATGGGCATTGTGATATCCGCGAAAGGCCCGTCTTGCGGCACGATGATCGCGACGGGTTCCATGCCATAGGCACGCGCAAAGGCCGCGACCGCGTCGCAAACACAGCGTTCGACGGCAACGGGCAGGGCCGCTGCATCGCCATTGGACGTGAAGATATGCAAATCCCCCTCAGGGATATCGCCAAAAGGGTGCGGGCCGGTTTGGGCCTGCATCACGCATGCGCGCGGGACCGAAATCGCGACACTGACCGATGGCGCATCGCCCCGTATCCGCGCCGCAAAAAGCCGCAAGCGAAACTCAAGCGCGCCATCGTTAAGGGCTAATTGCTCGCGATAGGAAGCAAGCGCGGGCGCGATGGGGATGCATGTCACCGTTGTTTCGGTGAAAGAAATATTGGCCAAAATACGCATGGAACCGCTCACATTCTCAACCCTGTCCAGGATCAAGCCGGCTTGTGAGGGCGTTTATACGCAAAAGCGCTACGGGCAATGCCCGTCGCCATGCGAAAATATAGCGCCCTGAACGCGTCATTGACCTGCACTGTAACGCCCATTGCCGCGATTTTTCCCGGCGAAGGGCGCTTTCACCTCATTCATACTCGTTTCGATTTGCATCTTTCGAGTAATTTTAATCTTTTGTTAAGATACGATCACACCATGCAAAATGAAAGCATCTTTTGGGCCCCCACCGGGCCAGATCGCGATTTGTGGTATATCTGCGGCATCTGCCTTTGGCTGTTCGTCTGTGCAATCGGCGCAATCCTGCTTTGGTCGCGTTGGGCAAGCTAGCCGACCAAGGCCAATCCCGCACCAGCGATCGCCCCGATCAAGACCACCAGCCATGGTGGCATGCGCCATGCGATCAGCATGACAAAACAGGCCAGCGCCAAGGCCAGATCACCCAGCCCATCAATTGCCGATGAAAAAACCGGATCATAAAGTGCAGCACCCAGAACGCCGACAACGGCGGCGTTGGCCCCCCGCATCAACGCTTGGGCCGAAGGCAAGCTGCGTAACTTTGCCCAATAGGGCAGGGCCGCGATCAAGATGAGAAAGCCGGGGGCAAAGATGGCAAGGCTGGCGATGAGTGCGCCGGCCAAACCATTGGGCGCTGGCCCCGGTACTGCGCCCAGATAGGTCGCAAAGGTGAAAAGCGGCCCCGGCACCGCCTGCGCCGCAGCGTAGCCCGCGAGGAAGTCATCGGTGCTGACCCAGCCCCGCGCGACCGTCTCGGCCTCGAGCAGGGGCAAGACGACATGGCCGCCCCCAAAGACCAAAGCCCCCGCCCGCACAAAGCCATCGAGCATGGCAAAAAGCTGCGATAGATCGGCCAAGAGCGGCAAAAGCGCGATCATGCCGACAAAGGCAATCAGCGCGCCGATGCTTTGCCCCTTCGTCACGGCGATGGCGGGTGTTGAACTTGCCGCGCCGATCTCGGGCCGGATCAGTGCGGCCCCGGCCATAGCCCCCAGCGCGATGGCCCCCAACATGCCCCAAACACCGGGAAAAGCGGCCAAGCAAACCACGGCACCAACCGCGATACCCGCGCGGATGCCGTCTGGGCACAGGCTACGCGCCATGCCCAATACCGCTTGGGCCACGATGGCCACCGCCACGATCTTGAGCCCCGCAATCGCCCCCATGGCCAATGGTCCGGACAGCAGCGGCATGATCTGGGCAAAGGCCAAGAGCAGCAGCGCAGAGGGCAGTGTAAACCCGATGAAGGCCGCAACCGCCCCAAGCCCGCCCGCCCGCATCAACCCCAGCGCAAAGCCCACTTGGCTGGACGCAGGACCGGGCAAGAACTGGCACAGCGCAACCAGATCGGCATAGGCCGCATCATCAAGCCAGCGGCGACGTTCCACGAACTCTGTGCGGAAATAGCCCAGATGCGCGATTGGGCCGCCAAAAGATGTGAGCCCAAGTTTCAGGAATACGGCAAAAACCTCGGTCGGGCTTGCCTTGGGGTGTGCATGTTGATCGGCGTGGTCAGGCATCTGCGCTCGTGCATCTTCTGGTTCATCTGGTGCCCTGTGTGACCGTGGGCCATGTCACCGCGGTGACAACGCACGGCGCGGTGCGGCAAAGCGGGTTTGGTGCAAGATCACCCCTGCCTCATCCACCGTCAGGCGCAGCGCATGATCTCCATGATAAAGCGTCAGCCGCCACCGCCCAGCGTCGGCCTCGGTGCCCATTTCGGTCTGGCTTGTGATCTGCCCTGTCCGCATCAACGCGGGCACCATGCTGGGGATCAGCCCAAAGCGCGTGGCGATCAACGCAGCCGGGATGACAAAGCGGCCATCTTCGCGCGTCAGACGCTCTCGCCCTGCGGGATCTTCGGCTTGGTTTATGCCTGTGTCTTGCATCATGGCCCCCATGGTGATCGGCAATCTGCATAGGATGCCTCGTCCTTTGGTTCGCCACAAGGCAAGGGCGTTGATCTTGACCACGGCCCCCGTGCGGGGCACCACAGTCGCGACAGAGCTAAGGGGCAACCGATGCACACCGATCACGCCACCACCCATGACGCCCTCGAAGATCCGCGCAATGCCGATATCCTGATCTACATCAACGGCGCGCTGAAGCCACGCGCCGAGGCGACGGTCTCGGTCTATGACAGCGGTTTCCTGTTGGGCGACGGCATGTGGGAGGGGATGCGCCTTTACGACGGCGTCTGGGCCTTTTTCGACGAACACATGGACCGCTTCTTTGACAGTTGCAAAGCTGTCAGCCTTGATGTCGGCATGGACCGCGCGGGCATTTTCGAGGCGCTCGAGAGGACGCGGCGCGCCAATGGGATGGTCACGGATGTACATTGCCGCCTGATGCTGACCCGCGGCGTTAAGGTGCGGCCCTTCCAGCACCCGTCGCTGTCGCGGTCTGGTCCGACGCTGGTGATCATCATGGAACATTCCAAGCCCGTGGACCGGCTACAGGGCGCGGGCATAAGGCTTGCGACCGTGCCGCAGGTGCGCGGCCTGCCGATGAGCCAAGATGCGAAATACAACTCTCACTCCAAGCTCAACTGCGTTCTGGCCTGCCTTCAGGCTGAACAGGCGGGCGCGGATGAGGCCTTGATGCTTGATCCGCATGGCTTCGTGAACACGACGAATGCCTGCAATTTCTTCATCGTGCGCCGGGGCGAGGTTTGGACCTCGACGGGGGATTATTGCATGAACGGCGTCACGCGCCAAAAGGTGATCGACCTGTGCCGCGCCGATGGCATACCGGTGTTTGAGCGGAACTATTCGCTGTTCGAGGTTGCGGGCGCAGAAGAGGCGTTTTTGACCGGCACCTTTGGCGCGCAGACGCCGGTGGCCTCGATCGATGGCAAGCCGGTGGGCGATGGATCGCGCCCCGTGACGGCGCGGATACAGGCGCTCTACAAGCAGGCGGTCGCGGAGTATGTGGCGGCGCGAGGGTAGCGTTTTCCTCGAGGAAAACGTAGGGGAAAACCCGGGTTTTCCCAAACGGAAATCTGCAGATTTCCCGTGCGCAAAACTGCAGTTTTGCGCCCCCTATAGCTTGTGTACCTCGACCAGCGCCGAGTGTGCGCTTGTTCCTTGGCCCAAGCGCGAGGTGCCCACATCGCGCGTCAGCACATTGGGGTTGCCGTTTGCATCCATGTTCTGGCCCGGTGGACCAAACCACGCGCCCGTGGGCAAGGCCACGACACCGGCCAGAATATCGCCCGTCACCCGCGCCCGCGCGCGCACAGCGCCGCGTGCGTTGAACACCCGCACCAGATCGCCCGTGGTGATCCCTCGGGGTGCTGCATCATCTTCATGTATAAGAATGGTCTCGGGCCGCGCGCCATCGAGATCGGCCAATGCCGCCTCGAGTTGCGAGTGCAGCTTGTCGCCCGGTTGCGGTGAGACAAGATGCAAGGGTGCGGCCTTGCTTGCGGCCCCCGGCCATTCCTTTGGCGGCAACCAGACCGGGTGGCCGGGGCAGTCGTCATAGCCAAAGCTGTCAATGATGGCCGAGAAGATCTCGATCTTGCCTGATGGGGTCTTGAGCGGTGCGCCCTCCGGGTCGGCACGAAAGCGGCGCAGAACGGGCTTGGGCTGTTCTTCTGCCGCGATCTCGAGCTTGACCCAATTCATCGCGCGCAAAGCGTCAAGACTTGGCACCGCCACGCCCGCCTCTGCCCCGCGCGCCTCTAGCCCTGCGTAAAGATGGGCGATCCAAGCCGCCGGATCGCGCCCCTCGGTAAAAGCATCGCCCAGGCCGAGGCGCATGGCCAGCCCTGAAAAGATCGCGTAATCGTCGCGTGCTTGGCCCACGGGGGCGATCAGTTGCGGCATGTGGAACAGGTAATCGTCCAGCGGACTGCGCCCGATATCCTCGCGCTCATAGGGTGTGGTGGCGGGAAAGACGATATCGGCGCGCTGGGCGGTTGCGGTCCACCACGGCTCGTTCACGATGATGGTTTCAGGTTGCAGCCATGCCTGATGCAACCGGTTCAGGTCTTGGTGATGGTGGAAGGGATTGCCGCCCGCCCAATAGACCAGCCGGATGTCGGGATAGATGCGGCGCGCGCCGTTAAAGTCGTAAGGCTCATTGGGGTGCAAAAGCATGTCGGCCACGCGCGCCACCGGGATGACATCGGCCACGCGGTTGCCCCCCTGCGGCAGGGTCATGCCGCCGATGGGTTTGAAATCCTTGCCGATGCCGCCGATGGCACCATAGCCGTAACCCACGCCGCCGCCGGGCAGGCCGATCTGGCCCAGCATTGCGGCCAGCACCGCCGACATCCAATAGGGTTGTTCGCCATGCTCGGCGCGTTGCAGCGACCATGCCACCGTGATCAGCGTGCGGGTCGTGGCCATGCGGCGGGCAAGGGCGCGTGTCTTTTCCGGGCTGATGCCCGTCAGCGACGCGGCCCATTCCGGGGATTTGGGCGTGCCATCTGTCTCGCCCATCAGATAGGGGCGAAAGCGGTCATAGCCCGTGGTGTAGCGATCAAGGAATGCGTGATCGGCCAGCCCTTCGGCCTCCAGCACATGGGCAAGCGCCAGCATCAGCGCGGTGTCCGAGCCGGGGCGGCAGGGAAGCCAGTCGCAGCCCTCGGGCGCATCCGTCCGCTGCGGGCCGATGTTGATGCGCGTCACGCCGCTGGCGGCGAAGCGGTCGAACCATCCGCCGGTGTGATGCTCGGTGATGCCGCCCATCGAGACCATGGAGTTCTTGGGGTTGATCCCCCCGAACATGACCAGCGTTTCGGTATGCGCGGCAATCGTGGCGTAGCTGTCTTGCACCTCATAGGTCAGCGTCAGGAAATTCTCGCCAAAGACATGGGGCATGATCGATTGCGCGCAGCCGGTGGAATAGCTTCCGAAACTCGCCACATAGCCGCCGATCATGTTGAGAAAGCGATGCACTTGTCCTTGGGCATGGTGGAACCGCCCGGCGGACGCCCAGCCGTAAGAGCCGCCATAAATGGCACTGTTGCCATGCGCCTTGCGGATGCGGTCGATCTCAGCTGCGGCAATATCAAGCGCTTCATCCCATGGGGGGGTGATGTAATCGCCATCGCCCCGGCCCGCGCGATCGCGGGTTGCAAGCCATGCGCGGCGCACCGATGGCCGCGCCACCCGCGAGGGGTGATGCACCGCCGCAGGTAGGATGGCAGGGATCGCGGGGGGTGATGGATCTGGGCCAAAGGGATGGGTCGCGATGATCCGATCCCCTTCGGTCTCGACCTCGAAGGCGCCCCAATGGCTTGAGGTCACGCGCCTTTGTCGATTGTTGCCGTCCATGTGCCACCCCCGCTTTTCGGCGTATCCTAGCGCGCGGCCCGCGGCGGGGGAATGGCCCCCTTGCGCCGGGCGGCGGCGGGCGGCATCACTTGCGCAACAGGCGGGGGGGCCAGCATGACCATCAAGGTGGCAATCAACGGGTTCGGGCGCATCGGGCGGTCGGTCCTGCGCGCGTGGCTGGGAGGCGGCTGGCCCGAGATCGAGATCGTGGCGCTCAACGATATCGCGCCGCTGAAAACCTGTGCCTATCTGTTCCAATATGACAGCGTCTTTGGCCCTTGGTCTGAGGAGGTCACGGCGGGCGAGGGTGTTTTAAGGATCGGCGCGCGCAGCTTGCCCTTTACCCAAGTGCCCGATCTGGCGCTTTTGGACCTGTCTGGCATTGATGTGGTGATGGAGTGCACGGGCCTTGCCCGCACCCGGAGTTTCGCAGAAGCGGGCATCACCGCTGGTGCGGGGCGGGTGCTTGTCTCGGGCCCATCGCCGGAGGCGGATGTAACCGTGGTGCTGGGTGCCAATGATGCCGCGCTGATGCCTGTCCATCGGATCGTGTCGAATGCATCTTGCACCACCAATGCGGTGGCCCCCTTGGCCGCAATGATCGACGCGGAATGGGGCTTGGAAAGTGCGCTGTTGACCACGGTGCATTGCTACACGGGCAGCCAGCCCACGGTCGATCAGCCGATGGGCGATGATTTCGCGCGAAGCCGCGCCGCAGCGCTCAGCATGGTGCCGACGACAACCAGTGCGGCCACGCTTGTTGATGTGGTGCTGCCCCATCTGGCGGGGCGGATCACCGGCTCGGCGGTGCGGGTGCCGGTGGCCTCGGTCTCTTGTGTTGATCTGGCCGTGATCACCCGACAGCGGCCGCAGGCCGAGGAGGCCGTGGGCTTTTTCCGCGACCGCGCGGGGCCGATCGTGGGTTTCACAGGTCAAACGCTGGTGTCTACTGATCTGCGTGCGCGCCCCGAATCGGTGATCGTGCAGGGACCGGAGATCAAACGCGCCAAGGGCGGCATGCTGCGCGTCTTTGGCTGGTACGACAATGAATGGGGCTTTTCCTGCCGGATGCTGGATCTGGCCCGCAAGATGGGAGCGATGCGATGAGCGATTGGCAAACATGGCTGCGTCAGGCCAATTTTATCGGTGGCGCATGGGTGGGGGCCGATAGCGCTAAGACCATCGATGTGACGAACCCCGCCACGGGCGCGGTGATCGGCACGGTTCCCGCTAGCGGCGCGGCGGAAACCCACCGCGCGATCGACGCGGCCTCGTCGGCCTATCCGGCCTTCTCGGCGATGGACCTGATGAGCCGCGTGGGGCTTTTGTGGAAGCTGCATGATGCGTTGATGGACAATCAAGCTGCGCTGGCCGAGCTTTTGACCATCGAGATGGGCAAACCCTTGGCCGAAGCGAAGGGAGAGATTGCCATCGGCGCGCAATATGTGCGCTGGTTCGCCGAAGAGGCGCGCCGCGCCAAGGGCGAGATCGTACCCGCAGGTGTCAATGGCCGCCGCATCCTTGTGACCAAGCACCCGGTGGGCGTGGTGGGCATGATCACGCCGTGGAATTTCCCCTCGTCCATGCTGGCGCGCAAGATCGCGCCAGCGCTGGCCGTGGGTTGCACCGTCGTGGCCAAACCCGCTACGGCGACGCCCTATTCGGGGCTGGCATGGGCGGCCCTCGCCGAACAGGTCGGCTATCCTTCGGGCGTGGTGAACATCGTCACGGGATCGGCGCGCGCGATTGCAGGGGCGATGATGGAACGCTCCGAGGTGCGCAAAGTGACCTTTACCGGGTCGACCGAGGTCGGCAAGGAGTTGATCCGCGCCTCGGCTGATACGGTCAAGAAGGTCTCGATGGAGTTGGGCGGCAACGCGCCCTTTATCGTGTTCGACGACGCCGATCTTGATGCGGCGGTTGAGGGTGCGATTGTCTCGAAGTATCGCAATTCTGGCCAAACCTGCGTCTGTGCCAATCGCATCTATGTGCAGGCAGGCGTGCATGACGCCTTTGTCGCCAAGCTGGTCGAGAGAACCCGCGCCCTGAAGGTCGGCGATGGCCGCGAGGCAGGTGTGGCCCAAGGCCCGCTGATCGATGCAAGCGCGGTCGCCAAGGTCGAGGAATTGCTGGATGACGCCAAGGCCAAGGGCGCGACAGTCGTGCTGGGCGGGTCGCGCCACCAGCTGGGCGGCACGTTCTTTCAGCCGACAGTGCTGACCGGGGCGACGCAGGACATGGCCTTTGCGCGCGAAGAGATTTTCGGCCCGCTTGCGCCTGTCTTCCGTTTTGAGACCGAAGAAGAGGTGATCGCCATGGCCAATGCCACCGAATTCGGGCTGGCATCTTATGCCTATACCCGCGATCTGGGCCGTGCCTTTCGGCTGAATGCGCGGCTGGCTTACGGCATGATCGGCATTAATTCGGGGCTGATCACGACCGTCGAGGCGCCGTTTGGCGGGGTCAAGGAATCGGGTCTTGGCAAAGAAGGCGGCAGCCAAGGCCTCGAGGATTATCTCGATACCAAGTATGTCTGTATTGATGGAATCTGACCCGCGCTGTTCGGGCCGCTGCCGCATGTTGCGTGCGGCGGGGGCCTCCGGCGGGAGTATTTGAAAAGCAAAGATGGGCAGGGGCGCGTGAACCTTGATGAAAGGTTACGCGCCGTAGCGCATGCCATCGGCGATCAGTTGCAGCCTTTGGCGGGCGATGGGGTTGCCCTTTGCGTCGCGGGCGATGCGGGTCAGCACCAAAAGCGCGGTATAGCGATCGCAAGCTAGCGCGACGGAGGCGCTCATCGTCGTCACGGCGGCGGTGATATCTTCCTCGATATGCGCGACAACCAGCCCCGCATCTTGTAGAAGTTCGGCAAGATCGGGACCGGCATCTTCGTCGATGACGGGTAAGAGCGCCTCGGGGATTGTGACAAGATCGCGGGCGGCGCGCTGGCCGTTGCGGTGAAAAATGCGTTCGAGCGTGGCAAGGCGCGTGGTGCCGAATAGGGCCAGTTCCTCATCATCCGCGCCGCGTGTGGCGCTGCGGGCGCGGTAAACATCCAAGATCACGGGCGCGCCGCTGGCATCGCGCAGTTGTGGCGCGGGTACCGAATTCTCCTGATGGTCTTGGGCCGCTGCAGGTGCGCAAACAACGGTGCCGCGACCCGGTTTGCGTGCCAAGAGCCCCAACCCCTCTAGCGTGATCAAGGCGCGCCGCATCGTGCCTTGGCTGACGCCGAATTCCTCGGCCAGTCCGAACTCATTGGGCAGGCGCAGGCCAACGGCCCATTCACCGGCCTTTATCCGGCGGATCATCTCGGTTTCGGTGGCTTTGTAGAGCGGAACACGCGCCATGATCGTCACTATCCTTTTGTCTGAAGCTGGTCGGGCAGGGGTGGTTGGGTCAATTCAGATGTTCGATTAACCGGCGATGGCGGTCGAAGGCTTTGATCAATGCCTCCAAATTGGGCAGTTCTGCCGCCTCAAGCATCGGGATCATCTTGCGAAACGCCTCGGCCGTCGCGATGGCATCGCCGATGGCTGTGTGGCGCGCCTCGGCCGGGATTTGGACATGCAGCCGCGCGCAAAGCGCATCAAGGGTATGCTCGGCTGATTGGCCATAGAGCACCGCCGAGCAGAGCACGGTGTCGAGGATCGGTTGATCGAAGCGCGCGCCGATCTGGCCCTCGCGGCGGCGCAGAAAGCTCATGTCGAAGGGCGCGTTATGGGCGACCAAGACAGATCCTTTGGCAAAGGCGTGAAAGCGGGCCAGTGCCGCGCCCACATCGGGGGCATCGGCCACCATTGCGTTGGTGATGTGGTGCACCGCCGTGGCGGATGCAGGGATGTTGCGGCCGGGATTGACCAGCATGTCAAAGCGTTCGCCCGCCACGATCTTGCCATTGACCAAGCGCAGGGCGGCGATCTGGCAAATCTCGTCGCTTTGCGGGTTCAGCCCCGTGGTCTCAGTATCAAAGACCACGTAGCTGAGCGATGTCAGCGGGGCCTTGGCCAAGGCCTCGGGAATGGCTGCATGCAACAGGTCGAAATCATACATCACCATGCGGCTTGGCCCGATGGGGCGCGGTGTGGCCAGATCAAGGGATAGGCGCAGCGCGTGGCGACCGGGCCCTGCGGGTTCGATCCCGATCATCGTGCCATGGCTAAGCAGCACATCCCGGCCATCAAACCCCGATAGCCCCGGTGAAAGCGGCGCGTCCAGCCATTGTGCCAGACGCGCGGGATCGGGCGGCGCGCCCGCCGCCTCGAGGCTGAGGACCGCCTGTTCCGGGCCACGCGATGCCAGTGTCAGGACCAGATCGCGCGCCCCGGTTTCCGCCCATGCGAGCGCGAGGCGTTCCAGCATGCGGGTGATCGCAAACCCGTCGCAGCGCAATTCTGTGCCGTCGAGATCAGGGTGTAGCGCCACAGCCTTGCGGTCTAGGCGCGCTTGCAAGGCCGCGCCCAGATCGTTGGCCCCCAGTGCTTCCATCGGCCACCACGCGGTGTCTGTGGCGGCTTTGCGCGTGGCGGTATCTTGTACCAGCGCGGAGAGCGTCGTTTTGGCCGCGCTCTCGGGCAGATCGGGCAGAATGTGTTCCAGCGTTTCCAACAGGCGGTTCAAGAGATGCGCGCGCTCGGCCCCGATCTTGAGATCGGCGGTGACATCGCGCAGCGTCAGCACATAGCCGGGTGCTGCGGCGTCTTGCCCGGCCAGATCGACAAGGCGCAGCCGCGCCTCCAACAGTTGGGCACCTTGCCTTGTGGTGACCAAGATATCTGTCCCCTCGCGGCCGGATTGTGTCACCAGACGCCCATAGGCTTGGTGGATCGGCCCCATCCGCACAAGGCCGGCCACGGGCCTGCCTAAACCCAGCGCCGGATCATTATGCAAGATCTCGCGGCAGCGCCCGTTGTAAAGCGCGATCATATGGTTGCCGGTGCAGAACATTACCCCATCGGGGATCTCGGCCAAGAGCGCCTCGAGCCGGGTTTTCTCGGCATTGAGGCGGGCGGTTTCGCGCCCCACGGCCATGGCCATGGCATTGCGGGTTTCGGAGAGGTTGGCGGCGACCGCATCGGCTGCAGGGGCCAGATCGCCAAGGTAGCGCGCGATGCCATGATCGATCCCTTCATCGACATCGGAATGGGCGCGCGCGCGCAGATCGGCGGCCAAGCGTTCAACCGGCCGTGCGACATGTTCATCGAACAAGACCCAGACCCAGACCGTGAGGCCGCCAATGGCAAAAACCGCGATCAGCCCCGCGATGATGAAGGCGCTGAGCGCATGCACCTCGCCCAGGCGCGTATAGCCGACGACCAACCCCGCGATTACCAGCGCTGCACCGCCAAAGGCCAAGAGGGCAAAGAACAGAAAGATCCGCAGGCGTAGGGATAATCGGCTCAACATGGACTTGCCCCCCTTTCGGGCCGTGCGGATCAGCCGCCGCTGCCGTGGGATGCGCAGACGCTGGCGAAAATCACATCCTCGCGCGCCTCTTCGCGCCAGATCGCTGCCACCGGATGACCGACGGCGTCAAAGACCATACTGGCGTTCAGATCGGTCCAGCGCGCACCGGCGCAATCAAAGAGTGCGGGGCGCACCATCTGTGGCTGCCAGCGCTCTTGCAGGCGTAGCTGTACCGCAAAAAGGCCCGAGCCTTCGGCAGTCTCGACCGTCTCTGAGGGTGAAAAGGAGATAAAGCCGCGCACCCAAGGTTGCACGAAGGTCCATGGTTGGTACCAGTTTTGCTGCTCACGCTTGCTGATCACGACCAGATCGTCGGCCATTGTGCTGCGCACGCCATTGTACCAGCCATATTCCTGCCCGATGGTGGCAAGGATCATCGCAAGACCGGCACAGACCGGGATAATCCCCTTGGGCAAGCGGTTACGCGTCAGGTGGCGCAACACCAACCCGATACCGCCGCCTGCAAAGCCCGCGATGATGACAGTGACGAGGGTCCAAAACATTGTCGTCCTTTACCTTTCAGCTGAGATAGCCACGGCCAGCGGTGGCGGCATTCTGCATTGTTTTGACCACCACGAAAGCATCGCGCAGATGGCTGCGCTCGAAATCGCTGAGATCGGCGGGGGCCATGAAATTATCGGGCTTCTCACCGCGCCGGATTTGGGCGGCTTGATGGGCAAGCCGTGTGTCGGCGATCATGTCGTATGCATCGCGCAGGTCGCGCCCGCCGGTTGCTGATACTGCACCCGCCTCGATCGCGGCAAGGATGCGCGCGCGGGTATTGGCAACAGGCAATTGTCCTGTCAGCGCATAGATGCGGCCCAGATCGACGACCGGGACGACACCATTGTGCTTGAGGTCGATGGTGTTCTTATGCTCGCCCGAGCGCACCGTGGCAAAGCCGCGAAACAGACCCAAGGGCGGCTGATGCTTGAGCGAGTTCGACACCAGATGCGCCATGAAGATCGAATTCTTGGCCGCCGCTTGTAATGTCTCGGCCTGAAGATCGTCAAAAAGCGCCATATGCCCGCCGATGGGGCGCAGGTCGAACATGACCGAGGAAAGCATCTGTGCCTCGGGGTTCGGGACGGCGATCCAGCGGCGGAAATAGTCACGCCAGACCCGCAGCGGTTGGCGCCATTTGATGTTGGTCGCCATCATGTCGCCGGGGCAGTAGAAATAGCCTGCCTCGTCCAACCCATCGCTGACGAATTTGGCCAATGCCGCGAAATAGGCGTCGTCGGGCGGGGTCACGGCATCGTCGAGGATCAGGCAGTTGTCTTGATCGCTGACGCCGGTTTGCTCTTGCCTGCCTTGGCTACCGCAGGCGAGCCACAGATAAGGCACGGGTGGCGGGCCAAGTTTTGCCTCGGCCAGCGTCAAAAGGCGGCGCGTGGTGGCATCGGCAATATCGGTGATCAGGCGCGTGACGGTTTGATGCGGGTTCTGCCCGCCCACCAGTTGCACCAGCAAATCGGGAATGCGTGCCACGATGCGCGCAAGCGTGGTGCGGTCTTTGGCGGCGGCAATCTCGCGGATCAGCGCCGCAGATGAGGTTGCTTGGAACCGGGTCAAATCCGTCTGGGTCAGGATACCGACCAAGCGGCCAGCCGCGACCACCGGCATATGGGTGATTTTGCGCTCGATCATCGCATGCAGCACATCGGCCACAAGGGCCGTTGGCGGAAGCGTCATAGGATCGGGTGTCATGACCTGTGCGACGGGGGTCTCTGGTGGGCACCCCTCGGCCACGGCGCGCGCGGTGATGTCGCCTGTGGTCAGGATACCGCGCACGGTCTCACCCTCGGTCGCGATGATGCAGGACACGCCCAGTTCGCGCATCTGGCGCGCGGCCTCGATCAGCTGTGTCTCGGGGCGACAGGTCAGCGGCGCATGCGTCATCAGATCGGACAACGCCATGGTGGTGATATCTTGTTTGCGCGCGGCCGCGGGCCGGGTGCGGTCGAAAAAGCGCAAGACGCGCGGATGGTCTTTGACCAGCTTGTGAAACACCGCCGCCGGAATCGCCAAAAGCCTACTGGCCTCGGCGGCTTGGGCTGTCACGGCACCGCGCCCATCTTTCATCAAGCCGCGCTCGCCAAAGGAATTGCGCGGCCCAAGGATCGAGAGGATCTCACCCCCTTCATCGGTGATGTCGATCCGACCCGACAAGATCAGGTAAAGATGGGTCAGCACGTCGCCTTTGGCATAGACGCGCTGGCCTGTCGCGATCTCGACGATGGCGATCTCGCGCGCCAGCTCTGCGCGCACCTCCTCGGGCAAGACATCATAGGGATGCGTCGTGGCAAGTGTTTGTGCGATGTCGGTGGTCATCAAATGGCCCCCCCGGCGAAAAAAGGCGCACCCCGATCTGTCGGGATGCGCCGCTGTTTTGAACAGAGCCCGCTTTGTCGCAGGCCCCGCCCTATGGTCAGACCATCACTTGGCCAGAGCCGCGCCAGCGCCGCGCGGAATGCGGACCGACTCGACCAGATCCTGGATGTGCTTCGGCGGGGGTGCAGTGACGCTCGACACCGCGTAAGCGACGGCGAAGTTGATCAATGCACCGATCGGGCCGAAATGTGTCGGCGGGATGCCGAACAGCCAGTTGTCTGCGTTGTTGGCCAGCAAGTTGGTGCCGGGGATGAACGCAAAGCCCAGATAGGTGAAGAGATAGGCGCAGGTCACGACGAGACCGGCAACCATCCCCAAGGTCGCCCCAGGCGCGTTCATGCGCTTGGAGAAGATCCCCATCATCAGCGTCGGGAAGAGCGTTGCCGCGGCAAGACCAAAGGCCAGTGCCACAACCTGTGCCGCAAAGCCCGGTGGTTTGATCCCGAGATAGGTCGCCAGCGCGATAGCAAAGGCCATCGAGACGCGTGCCCAGAACAGTTCAGCCTTTTCCGAGATGTTCGGGTTGAACACCGACTTGATCAGATCGTGGCTGATGGCCGAGGAGATGGCCAACAACAGACCTGCTGCGGTCGAAAGTGCTGCCGCCAAACCGCCAGCAGCGATCAGCGCGATCACCCAGCCCGGAAGCTGTGCGATTTCCGGGTTCGCCAGAACAAGGATGTCCTGGTTGAAACGGACCAGTTCGTTGCCGGTCCAGCCACGAGCTGCAGCCATTTCCTGCATCGCAGGGCTGTTCTCGTTGTAGTACTGGATCAGGCCGTCGCCATTCTTGTCTTCGACGCCCAGAAGGCCGGTTGCCGACCAAGTCTGGAACCAGTTCGGCAGATCAGCCTGCGCAACGGGTTCGCCTTCGACGCCATTGGGCCACATGGTGGTCATGATGTTCAAGCGGGCCATTGCGCCCACGGCAGGTGCCGTCAGGTACAAAAGCGAGATGAAGACCAGTGCCCAACCAGCCGACCAACGTGCGTCAGCAACCTTGGGAACGGTGAAGAAGCGGATGATCACATGCGGCAGACCGGCAGTACCGATCATCAGCGAGAGTGTGAACAGCGCCATCAGCCAAGGCTTGGAGCCGGTGGTGTATGCGTTGAAGCCCAGATCGGTCAAAAGACCGTTGAGCGTCACCAGAAGCGGCTCGCCAGTCGAGGGCATCGTCGAGAACAGACCAAGGCCCGGGATCGGGTTGCCGGTCAATTGCAGCGAGATGAAGACCGCGGGGATCGTGTAGGCGACGATCAACACGATGTATTGTGCCACCTGCGTGTAGGTGATGCCCTTCATGCCGCCGAGAACGGCGTAGATGAACACGACCGTCGAGGCGATCAACAGACCTTGGGTCGACGAGACTTCCAAGAAGCGCGAGAAAGCCACGCCTGCGCCGGTCATCTGACCGATCACGTAGGTAATCGAGATCACCAGCAGGCAGATCACCGCCACGACGCGTGCCGAGGTGGAGTAGTAGCGGTCGCCCACGAATTCGGGAACCGTGTACTTGCCGAACTTGCGCAGATAGGGTGCCAGAAGCATGGCCATCAGCACGTAGCCGCCGGTCCAACCCATCAAGAAGGTCGAGTTGTTGTAGCCCACGAAGGCGATCAGACCCGCCATCGAGATGAACGATGCCGCCGACATCCAGTCAGCCGCGGTTGCCATGCCGTTGATGACCGGGTTCACGCCCTGGCCAGCAGCGTAGAATTCAGATGTGGTGCCCGCGCGGGCCCAGATCGCGATGCCGATGTAGAGGGCGAACGATGCGCCGACCACCAGCAGGTTAAGGGTAAACTGATCCATGTTTCCGTCCGTCCCTTACTGCTCGTCCACGCCAAATTCTTTGTCGAGCTTGTTCATACGCCAGGCGTAGAAGAAGATCAGCGCAAGAAAGACGAGGATTGATCCTTGCTGGGCAAACCAAAAGCCCAGATCTGTGCCACCCACCGCGATGCCGGAAAGCATCGGGCGAAGAAGAATCGCGAAGCCATACGAGCACAGCGCCCAGATCACCAAACAGATGGTGACCAGACGGATGTTCGCTGACCAATACGCATTGTTGTTTTCGGCCATTACTTACTCCCTTCGAGTTGTGCCGGTCGGGTTCTCTTGTCCCGCCCGGTCCGTCCGATGCCGCCCCATTCCTTTCGGGCGACACCGAATTCCTTATTGCGTCGTGAGCGCGCTCACGATTGCGTCTAGCGCACCTGCGATCTCACCGATCTCGCCCATGGCGGGCACCTCGGTCAGCACGCCGCGGGCGCGGTAATAATCGATCAAGGGCGCGGTTTGCGCGTGATACGCCGCAAGCCGCGCGCCAACGGTTTCGGCGTTGTCATCGGCGCGGCGGGTCATGTTGGTTGACCCGCACTTGTCGCATTGCCCGGCTGTCTTGGGCTGTTTGAACTGGTCGTGATACCCCTCGCCACAGCCGCCGCAGGTATAGCGCCCCGCCACGCGGGCCACCATCGCCGCATCATCGACCGCAAGGCTGATGGCGGCATCGATCCGCTGGCCGCGTTCGGCCAAAAGATCATCCAGCGCCTTGGCCTGAACGGCGGTGCGCGGGAAGCCATCCAAGATGGTGCCCGCCACCACATCGGCGTGATCGAGCCGGTCCTTGAGAACGGCCAAAACGATCGCGTCCGAGACCAACCCACCGGCGGCCATCACAGCCTTTGCGGCAAGCCCAGCCTCGGTGCCGGCAGCAACCGCGCCGCGCAAAAGATCGCCTGTCGAAAGCTGCACAAGACCAAAGCGGTCTTGCAGCATCCGCGCTTGCGTGCCCTTGCCCGCCCCCGGGGGGCCGAGCAAGATCAGGTTCACGGGGCGCGTTTTGGTCGAGCTGTCGGTCATCTTTTCAGTCATTCCTTGGCGCGGTTCGCGATCAAATCATCGACGACCGACGGATCGGCCAGCGTGGAGATGTCGCCCAAGCTTCCGAAATCATTCTCGGCGATCTTGCGCAGGATGCGGCGCATGATCTTGCCCGAGCGCGTCTTGGGCAGGCCGGGCGCCCATTGAATGACATCGGGCTTGGCGATGGGGCCAATCTCGTTGCGGACCCAATCGCTCAGCGTCTTCTTCAGCGCATCAGTGGGTGTCTCATCGGCCATCAAGGTGACGTAGCAATAGATGCCCTGTCCCTTGATCGGGTGCGGATAGCCCACCACGGCGGCCTCGCTCACGGTTTCATGGGCGACGAGCGCGCTTTCCACCTCGGCGGTGCCCATCCGGTGGCCCGAGACGTTGATCACATCATCGACGCGACCGGTGATCCAGTAATCGCCTTCCTCGTCCCGGCGGCAGCCGTCGCCGGTGAAATAGTAACCGGCGTAATCCCCGAAATAGGTTTTGTAAAAGCGGTCATGATCGCCCCAGACGGTGCGCATCTGGCCCGGCCAGCTATCGGCCAAAACCAAGACACCCTCAACGCCATTGCCCTCGATGATCGCGCCGCTTGTGGCGTCCAGCACCAAGGGCTTGACCCCGAAGAAGGGCTTTTGCGCCGCGCCGGGTTTCAACTCATGCGCACCCGGCAGCGGTGTCATCATATGCCCGCCCGTCTCTGTCTGCCACCAGGTGTCCACGATGGGGCAGCGGCCACGGCCAACATGTTCGTTGTACCAATTCCATGCCTCGGGGTTGATCGGCTCGCCAACCGAACCCAAAAGCCTGAGCGATGAAAGGTCATATTTCGTGACGTAATCCGGCCCCTTGCCCATCAGCGCGCGGATGGCGGTGGGGGCGGTGTAGAACTGGCTGACCTTGTGGCGGTCGCACACGGCCCAGAAACGGCCCGCATCGGGATAGGTCGGCACGCCCTCGAACATCAAGGTGGTGGCGCCATTGGCCAGCGGTCCATAGACGATATAGCTGTGGCCCGTGACCCAACCCACATCGGCAGTGCACCAAAACACATCGCCTTCCTTGTAGTCAAAGGTGATCTCATGGGTCATCGATGCATAGACCAGGTAGCCACCGGTGGTGTGCACCACCCCCTTGGGCTGACCGGTCGAGCCCGAGGTATAGAGGATGAACAGCGGGTCTTCGGCGTTCATTTCCTCGGCGGGGCAGTCGGTCGCGACGTTGGCGGCCAGCGCGTCATACCAATGATCGCGGGCCTCGACCCAAGCGACCTGTTGGCCAGTGCGCTTGACCACAAGGCATTGCACCGTGTCGGGGCAATGCAGAAGCGCCTTGTTCACATTATCCTTGAGGTCGGTCACCCGGCCGCCGCGCGGCGCACCGTCCGAGGTGATGACCAGCTTGGCATCGCAGCCATTGATCCGCGCCGACAGCGCATCGGGCGAAAAGCCCGCGAAAACGATGGAATGGATCGCGCCGATCCGCGCACAGGCCAGCATCGCATAGGCGGCCTCGGGGATCATCGGCATGTAGATGACGACGCGGTCGCCCTTTTGGATGCCCAGACCCTTCAGCACATTGGCAAAGCGCCCGACATGGTCGGCCAATTCGTTATAGGTGATGTGAAGCGCGGGATCGGTCGGTTCATCCGGCTCGAAAATGATCGCCGTTTGATCGCCGCGTGTCGCCAGATGGCGGTCGATGCAATTGGCCGCGACGTTCAGCGTGCCGTCCTCATACCAGCGGATATGCAGGTCATCTTTGGCGAAAGAGGTATCTTTGACCTTGGTGTAGGGCTTGATCCAATCGATCCGCTTGCCGTGTTCGCCCCAAAATGCCTCGGGGTCTGCAATGGATGCGGCGTACATGGCGTCATATTTCGCAGCATCGACATGCGGGTTTTGCAGCAGCGCTGGACCGGGTTTCGTCGTGGTGGCCAAGGTCATCTCTCCATCAGGGTCTTGTGTCGTGAAGCTTCGTCATGGAAGCGCGATTTGGAAACGGGGACGCGGATGTTAACAACGTTGTCGGCGCCTGCGATTGCCGCAGGGGACGCCCAATTGCCCTTGCATCAGGGCCACGAAATTTGGTCAGCCTCCCACAAGCTGCGCCACTGTTTTGGGCATAGCCGCCGATCGGGTCACGATGACCTCCCTCCGATCGATGGCGTGCTGCCCTTTGGCGCGTGACCTGCAACACACGTTTTGCGTGCGCGCAAGATTATGTCGGGAAGATGACAGGTCGCCTCACATTCGAGAACAACTGTCTCGGAAGGCTGCGCTTTTATGTAAACCAATTCATCTGCGCAGTGCAGAAAGAGTAAATATATTTACAACTCAATCTCTGGTTGTGTGATGTCATCAGGAACCAGTGGCCGGAAACTGTCGTTGAGCCATGGCATTTTCAGCCGCCCCGGCGCGGCGAAATGCTCTTCGATCAATTCTCTTGCGCGGTCCGCGATGCGCGCGGGAATGGGGCCGGTCCAATCACCCGTGGCATAAAGCACGATCCTTCGCGATATCGCGGGTCCGGGCAGGGGGTGCGGATCGATATCGCCCGCAAATCGGCCCGCACGCAAAAGGCTTAGGGGAGTGGTGATGGTCCAACTATTGCCACCCGCGACCAAGGCCGAGATCGATTGGTTCGAGTCCATCTCGAAGCGATGCGGCAGGCGCAATCCCGCCGCCGCGATGTAGCGCTCGATCTGGCGGCCCATCACCTGATCCGGGTCGCGGCGCAAAAAGGTAAGATGCGACAGTGCTTCAAGGCCGCCCGATACATCCGTGCCGCGTGGCACCGCAAGAATATAGGGATCATCGATCAGCGGATGCGTAATCGCCGCGCTGGGGCCGGGGCTACTGGCCGCACAGATCGCGATATCAAGCTCGCGCCGGGCGATCTGGCCTTGCAAGGCATGGCTGGCACCTGTCACCAGCCGAAAGGCGCATTGTGTCATCGCCTCGGCCAAATCGGCCGCCAGATGCGGTGTCACTTCGTTCTCGAAATCCTCGATCACGCCCATGGACAGCGCCGAGAGTTCGGACAAATCCAGCATGCTCAGCCCGCGTTGACCCGCGCGAAGGGCTTGTAGCGCGGTCTCGGCGCGTGCCAGAAACAGCCGCCCCGCCGAGGTCAACACCATGGGCCTGCGGGAATGATCGACCAGTTCGACACCCAAAGCCGTGCTGAGATTGCGCAATTGCTGCGAGACGGCGGGTGCGCTCATTCCCAAGCGCTCGGCCGTGACGGCGACCGATCCGGTATGGGCCAGTGTTTCAAACACCTCGAGCCCGCGCAGCGTGACCCCTTTGAGCAAGATATCCCCCATCACGCGCTCACAATCTGTTCGAGCAACTCGGCCGAGCAGGCAATCGAAGCTGCGGTTTTCGGTGGTGTCGCAAGATCCCAGATCGCGGCGCTGGCAAAGCTATCGCCGGCAAAGCTTGCATCAAGCACCACGAGCCAGCCCAAATGGCCGACCAACCCCCCGATTGGGCTATCGGCTGGTTGGCCATGGCCCATTTCGGGAAATAGCAGGTTAAGCGCCGTGCGCGGTGGCGCAGGCAGCAGGGCTGGACCCGAAAGGTCGGGGTGTCCGATCCGGCCCGGACCATCGGGGCCGAAAGCCAAGACCGCCAGACCCCGTTCCCCCAAAGCGGCGGTGGCGCAGATCATACCGCCCGGATCGCTGCTTTGTTCCAGCCTGAGGGCGGCAATTCCTTGCGCACGGGCAACCCCGGCAAGATCGGACATCACCCCCGACAGCGCGGCGGCGGCAAAGCCATGCTGCGCATCAAGCCGCATGAAACCCGGTCGCGCGCGGATCAGCTGTGCCTGCGTTGCGGCCAGCAAGCGCCCATAGCGCATCAGACGGATATCGCGCAGCAGCGCCTCGATCCCGTTTGCGCGCTCACCCGCGGCTTCGGCGGCGGCGACTTCGGCGGCGACCGCGCGCGCCACACTCTCGGGCGCGCCCGCTCTGGTCAGGCAGTCGCGCGCCAAGGCGCGCAGATCGGCAAGGCTAAGGAATTCGGTCATGGGTCTAGTCTTGCCCCCGTCCCGCCACCCGTCAATGCCACAGCGTCATGCTTCGATAACAAGCTGGGGAAATCTGCGTGCCGTGTCGCGAATTGCAGCAGCCAAGCGTTCATAGGCCGGGCCAGCACCGGATGACGACCGCCAAATTAAGCCAATCGAGCGCGCAAAGCGCCGACCGCGAAAGGGCCGCACAATCACATCGCGCGCGCGCCCTTGGATCTCGCTTTCGACGTAAAGCGCGGGAAGAAATGTCAGCCCCATGTTCATCGCAACCATTTGGCGCAGTGCGTCAAGCGATGTGCCTTCATACTCGCGCGATAGATGCGCCCCGGTTTCCACGCAAAGCGCCGAGATCATATCGTAAAGCGCATAGGCAGGCGAAAGCGACAAGATGGTCTTGTCGGCCAGATCGTCATTGTCGAGCGTCTCGCGTGCGGCCAGCGGATGACCAGCTGGCATGGCGACGGCCAAGGGTTCCCGAAAAAGCCGCGCATGCGAAAGCGTCGCGCCCGAGACGGGCAATTGCGTCAAGATCAGGTCATGCACCCCATCATGCAATTCGCGCTGGAGATCGCGCGGTGCCGCCTCGCGGATATAAAGGCGCAGATCGGGATGGCTGACGCGCAGATCGCTGACGACATGGGGCATCAGATAGGGACCAAGCGTGGCCGAGGTGCCAAGGCGGATCGTGCCACCCAGCCCCGATTTCAACGTGACCGAAAGATCCAAGATCCCTTGGGCGGCGTCCAAAATCTCGCGCGCGCGCCGCGCGACTTCGCGGCCAGCCAAGGTCAGGCGTACCGGCCCGCGGCCGCGTTCGACCAAGACCAGGCCGAGTGTATCCTCCATTGTCTTGATCTGGACCGATAGCGATGGCTGCGAAATACCGCAGCTTTCCGCTGCTTCGCGGAAGTGGTGGGTCTCTTCCAAAGCGATGAGATATCGCATCTGGCGCAGGGTGATGGGCAGAACGGATGAAGCCATGCTGGAAGGAATAGGTTTTTCCAATCGCAGATCAATAGAATTCTATCTTTTTCCTATGCTGCCTGCGGTCTAGCTTTGCCTGACCAAGCGATTGGTGCGGCGCGACGTGGGCACGCGCGTGACGCCGCCGAAAACTGACCCGAGCTGGTGGTTGTCCCTTCCAGTGTTCACGGATCGGGGAAGTTTTCACATCGGATGCGCCGCGGCGGCATTTGCCGTCAACCGCCGCGGCGCATCTGATACAGCCTTGGGCTTGCACATCCCCTTTATCGGAACGTGGCCGTGCCCGATATGCCGCCTTGGCAGGGGTGTTCCCGCCCCGGATGAGCGGACACATCGGGCGGCTCAGTGCGCGGTATCGGAACCATCGCCCGGTGGGCGGTCAATGCGGCGCTTGGGTTGGCGCGGCCGGTTCTGACGGCTTTTCCATTACGGGTGGGTCGTCGAACAGCGACCAGCCATATGCGCCTCCGCTTTCGGGCAGGTCGGATTGTTTCATCCGCAGCGAGATATGGGTCTGTGCCAAGAAATTCGCGGAAATTGGCGCCGTCAGGAACAAGAACAAGGTGATCATCAACTCATGGAACGAGAAACTGTCTTTTATCAGCAAGAAATACAGCATCGAGGCGATCAGCACCCCACCAATGCCCAATGTTGTGGCCTTGGTCGGCGCATGCAAGCGCTGCATGGTGTCTTGAAGCTTGAGCAAGCCAAAACTGCCGACCAAGCCGAAAAGGGCCCCGATGACCAAAAAGACACAGACAACGATCTCTACCAGCATGGCAGCCCCCTATTCGATGATGTCGCCGCGCAAGATGAAGCGGCAATATGCGACGGTCGAGACAAAGCCGACCATGGCGATCAGCATCGAGGCTTCGAAATAGACGCCCGTTCCTTGGCGAATGCCGTAAAGTATAAGCAAGGCGACGACATTGATCACCATCGTATCGAGTGCCAAGACCCGATCAGCCCTGCCCGGACCTCGGACCAACAACCAAAGGTTCATCAGCAAGCCAAGGCCGATACAAGCCATGGCGAACACCAACGCATAGGTGATCATGAGAATATCTCCAACAAACGCTTTTCGTAGCGGGATTTGATATCGTCGCGCACCGCGATCGGATCGTCAGTGTGCAACGCATGCACCAGAATGGCCCGGCCGCAGGAAGAAAGCGTCGCCGACACCGTGCCGGGTGTCATGGTGATCGTGCCAGCCAAGACGGTAATCGCTTCGGGTGACGTCAATTCCAACGGAACCGTGATCCAAGCTGATTTCAGCTTGTCTGTTGGCTTGAACAAGATGATCAGCGCGATCTGGACATTGGCAACAACGATGTCCCACATCACCAAGAAAACGAAACCAACGACCTTGAAAGGGTCACGCACGCGGGGTTTGCCCGGCCAATAAGGTGCCGTTATCAGCGCGATCACCAACCCGAGAAAACCACCCAAGATGATGTTGCCCAGCGTGATCTTGTTGACAAGCGCCAGCCAGACACAGGCCAAGCTCACCGCAAGGAAGGGATGCGGGACAAGTTTGCGCAGCATTACTTTTCCTCCCGTGAATTGCCATTGAGGACGGCGTCGACGTAGTTCGAACTGTCATGAAGTTGGGCTGAAGTCGCCTCAAGGTAGGTCGTCACCGGGCCCGCCATGACCGTCAGCGCAGCAAGCACGCAAAGCGCTATCATGCTGGGCGCGATGGCAAGCGCTGTCGTGGCGAGGCGGTCAGTATCAGACTTTGCCTGATCGCCCGGCGCGTCGGCAGCCTTGCCCATGTCGGACGGCGTACTGGCGGTCGATTTCCAGAACAGCCCGCTGCCTGCTTGGGCAAAGCCCAAGATCGTCAGCAAAGATCCCAACAAGATCGCTGTCCAGGCCCAACCGATCACTTCCGGCGACCGCAGCGCGTCCAAGATCATCAGCTTGCCCAGAAAGCCTGAAAGCGGGGGCATCCCGGCCATTGCGATCGCCCCGGCGAAGAAAAGCGCCGCGAACAACCCATTTTGTACCGTAGCAGGTTGGACACCAAGCCAGTCGTTGCCGCGCCGTGCGATGATCAGGTCGGCCAGCAAGAACAGTGCCGCTGCCGCGAAGGTCGAATGGACAAGATAATATAGCGCGGTGGTAATGGCGTATGGGTCGAACGCCGATACCGCCAGCAGCAGCGTCCCCATCGAGCCGATCACCGCATAAGACAGCAGTGATCCCAAGCGCCGCGCCCCAAATACCCCGATTGCGCCGACGGCCGTCGTCACCAGCGCCAACACAAAGAGCCAATCCGAGATCAAGCTGCCGGTTGCGGGGTTTTCAGGTCCGAAGGCCATCCCATGGATACGAATGATCGCATAGGCACCAACCTTGGTCATGATCGCAAACAGAGCCGCGACCGGCGCGGGCGCATTTGCATAGGTCGCGGGCAACCAGAAATGCAGCGGCACCAAGGCCGCCTTGACCCCAAAGACGATCAAAAGCAACATCGCCGCCACCCGGATCAAGCCATCGTCACCGGCGTTGCTTTCTTGCACCTTGACGATCAGGTCAGCGATGTTCAGCGTTCCGGTCGAGGCGTACAGCGTGCCCAAGGCGAACAAGAACAGCGTCGAGCCGACAAGGTTCATCACCACATATTGCAACCCCGCCTGCAGCCGGACCTTGCCGCCCGCATGGACCATCAAACCGTAGGACGCGATCAGCAAGACCTCGAAGAATACGAACAGGTTAAAGGCGTCGCCGGTCAGGAACGCGCCGCAGATGCCCATCAACTGGAACTGAAACAGCGCGTGAAAATGGTTGCCGCGTTTGTCCCACCCGGTCGCAATGGCATGAAAAAGCACGATCACCGCAAGAAGCGCCGTCAACAGTACCATCAGCGCTGACAGCCGATCCAAAACCAAGACGATGCCAAAAGGCGCAGGCCAGTTGCCAAGATAGTAGACGTGAACGCCGCCATTGGCGGCCATGATCGTCAGGCCGACCGAAATGGCCAGCAACGCGAGTGTTCCCACACTCGAGGCTGCCCGGGCCAAGACGATGTCGTGCCGCATCACGAACGCGATCAGCGGTGCCAGCAGCGCTGGCAAGATGACAGGGGCGATGATCCAATGGTTCATGCGTCCCGCTCCCTTGGTTCGAAGCCGAATGTTATGCCATCGCTCTCCGAGCCTTGCGGGGTCGTCGCAGCGATCTGGCGGTCGGGCTGATCGGGCCCATCCATATCGATCTTGTCGTCGCCGGCCTCAAGATAGGCGCCAAGGGCGAACATGACCAAAACGGCGGTCATGCCAAAACTGATCACGATGGCGGTTAGCACCAGCGCTTGCGGCAGCGGATCGGTGTAGGCGCCGAAATCGCTGACGGTGTAGCCGTCAAGGACCGGCGGCTTGGCCACCGCCAGCCGCCCTGTCGAGAACAAGAAAATATTTACCGCGTAAGACAGCAGCGCCAAGCCTAGGATCACCGCAAACGCCCTCAGCCGCAACATGAGGTAGACCCCACCCGCCGTCAGGGCGCCAACAGCGCTTGCAACAAGTAGCTCCATTTCAGGCCCCCTTTCCCGTGCTGGACGATGCCTGCACCGAGCGGCTTGGATCATAGTCTATCGGTTCGTTATTGACGGTTTCGCCGGCATGCCGGGCCAGTCGCGAGAGGCTGTACAGAATCAGCATCACCGCCCCAAGCACGCATAAGAAAACCCCCAGATCGAATAGCATGGCGGTCGCCAGTTCGAACTCCTCGATTGGCGGAATCTCGAAATAGCCGAAATTGGACGTGAGAAACGGGCGCCCTGCCAACCATGACCCCACACCTGTGAGGCCTGCGATGACCACGCCAAAGCCGATCAGCGAATGGTATTCGATCCTCTGTCGCCGCGTCGTCCATGCAAAGCCGCTGGCCATGTATTGCATCAGCAGCGCGATCGAGAAGATCAACCCGGCAACGAAACCGCCGCCCGGTTGGTTGTGCCCGCGCAAGAAGATATAGACGCCGACCATCAGCGCGATGGGCAACATCACCCGTGTAGCAACCACCATCATCAGCGGGTGCCGATCGCGAGAGCGGTCAGGCCCAAACTCTGCCTTGCGCAGCTTTCTTCCCGCCGGACCGTTCAAAAGCGCTTCCATCAACGCGAAGATACACAAGCCCGCGATCCCCAGCACGATGATCTCGCCGTAGGTGTCGTAGCCGCGGAAATCCACAAGGATCACGTTGACGACATTCGTGCCGCCGCCGCCGGATTTGGAATTGGCGAGGTAGTAGTCGGAAATCGTCGAGAAATCCCGCATCATGAAACTGTAAGCCAAGGCTGCCACCGCGACCCCGGCCATGACGGCAAGGGTTGCGTCGCCTGCCCGTCGTGCCGGCCCGCTTTCATGTGGGCTTTGTTTGGGCAAGAAATGCAGCGCCAATAGCAACAGCAAGATCGTGACCGTCTCGACTGAGATTTGCGTCAGGGCAAGATCAGGAGCCGAAAGGTAAACGAAACCTACCGAGATCATCAAGCCAATGACCCCGATCACCACCAGCGCCCGAAACCGCATCCGGTGGAAAAGAACGACCATCGCCACCGCTGCCATCAGCAACATCCAGCCCACGAAGGCCACGGGCGGAACCGGGGTCAGGTCGCGGGTCGCGGGGCCCATCGCGCCCCCAGAAAAGGCAATCAGGCCCAAAACGACGGTGGCAGCGACAAAGATCGCAAGATAACGGCTGATCGCTCCTTGGTGCAGCATGCCCGTCAGCCAGCGCATCACCTGCTGGGTCGTCGTGATCAGGCTGTCGAAAATCGTCTTGGCCTCGGGGCGCGGCATCGTGGCCCAAAGTCGCTCCAATGGCCGGTGCGCTACAAGCAGGATCACCCCGCCGATGATCGCTGCAACCGACATCAGCAGCGCGGTATTCACCCCATGCCAGATCTTGAGATAGAATGAGAGATCCTCGCCAGTTACGGCCTCTGCCGCCATCTTGACCACCGGCGTGGCAAGGAAGGGTGCAACCCCGATGGCGATCACGAAGACACATAAGAAGGCAGGGGCCGCCCACATGCCGAAACCGGGATCATGTGGTTTGGCCGGATAGTCGTCGCGCACCGGTCCTGCGAATACATGAAAGATGAAGCGCAAGCTATAGGCGACCGAGAACAGCGCGCCCAAGGTGGCCAATGCCCCGACGATCCAAGGGTTTTCCCACCAAGTCGTGTGAGAGGCCTCGTGCAGCATGGCTTCTTTCGACAAGAAGCCATTGAAAAGTGGAAAGCCAGCCATCGATAGCGCTGCAACCGTCCCGATTGCCGCCGTGATCGGCATCACCTTGGCAAGTCCGCCCAGTCGCTTGATATCGCGTGTTCCAGTTTCATGATCGACAATGCCGGCCGTCATGAACAGTGCCGCCTTGAAGGTCAGGTGGTTGATGATGTGAAAAACTGCGGCAATCGCCGCCTCTGGCGTGCCAAAGCCCAAAAGCATGGTCAGCAGCCCCAGGTGCGAGACCGTCGAAAAGGCCAGCAGCGCCTTGAGGTCGTCCTTGAACAGCGCGATGACCGCACCAAGCACCATTGTGACCAATCCAACGCTGGCCACGACGTAGAACCAAAGCTCCGTTCCGGCCAGCGCAGGCCACATGCGCGCCATCAAGAAAACGCCCGCCTTCACCATGGTCGCCGAATGCAGGTAGGCCGAAACAGGCGTCGGCGCGGCCATGGCATGGGGTAGCCAGAAGTGGAACGGGAATTGTGCGGATTTCGTGAAGGCCCCAAGCAAGATCAAGATGACCGCCGGTGCGTACCAAGCGCTTGCCTTGATCTGGTCGCCAGCGGCCAGAATATCGGTCAGCTGGTAACTTCCCACGATCTCGCCAAGGATCAACATCCCCCCGATCATCGCCAATCCGCCCGCGCCGGTTACGGTCAATGCCATGCGAGCGCCTTGGCGGCCTTCGGGAAGATGCTTCCAATATCCGATCAACAAGAATGAAGATAGCGACGTCAGTTCCCAGAAAATCAACAAAAGCAGAATGTTATCTGAAAGAACGATGCCCAGCATCGCGCCTTGGAACAAGAGAAGATATGTATAGAATTGCCCCATCGGGTCTTTGCTGGACAGGTAAAAGCGCGCGTAAAGCGTGATAAGCAGCCCCACGCCAAGGATCATGAAAGCGAACAAAAGCCCCAAGCCGTCCAAGAAAAAACTGGCCGAGAGTTGCAGCTGTGGAAGCCAGGTGATCTCGGCGCGGTAGACGGTGCCACTCATCACGCCCGGTGCCAAGCTGGCCAATAACACCAAGGCCAACACGGTGGGAATGGCGGTAAAGCTCGCGCAGGCGTTGCGTCCAGCGCGAATCATCAATCCCGGAACAAGTGCGCCCAGGAATGGCAAGATCGCGATGATCGGTAACAGGCCGTTTTCAGAGAACATGCTCGGCTCCGCTGGGTCAGGAATTTTGGATGTTTCGAAATTCGCGGGGGTGGCGTTATGCGAATTTGTCGTCGGCTAGGCCGCGCGAGGTCTGCTGTGGGACACAAGCATTCATGCCCGCAGGGCATATGCCCCGTTCCGATCAGCCTCCCCGCCTTGAAAGCTGCGGAAAAGCTGCGGGGGGCGCCGCTTGCAGTCTCTTGGCCTTTCGGTCACCGCTATCACGGCCCACTCCCTTTGTTATGGGTACGCACGCACCCTTCTTTATCCGACACGACCCACGCTAATCATGCTTACGGGTAAAGATTGCCCGACAAGGCCGTCAGTTCAAGAGGTTTTAATTTAAATCGGTGCAAAGCTTGCCGAAATTTCCCTACGCACGGCGCGCGGTCGCGGCACAACCTGGCCGGGCGCTTGGTCTGGTTTACTGACACAAAGCCCAAGGACCCATCATAAAGCCCAAGGACCGATCAATTTGTCCTGTCAGGTCTGCAAGAAATTATAGCTGCCATCGGGCTGGATCGCGATGCAGCTGAGTTTCCCGGTCATCCATGCCCCGGTGTCGAGGCTGATCCGCCCTTCGCGGACCATGGGCGCATCGCGCACCACATGGCCATGCGCGACCCAAGCATCATCGCCGCGCAGCATGCTGTCGAACTCGGGATGGCCCCAAAGCTGCACGCGGGCTGTTTGCTCGGTCATCGGGCGGGTCGGGTCGGCACCGGCATGCACTGCCCATAGATTGCCCGAGTGCCAGCTGAGCGGGCAAGCGGCCAGCCAATCTTGAAGTTCTGGCCCGATGGCTTGCGCCAATTCTTCGCTGGTCTTTGCCCATAGCGCGGGCGTGGCGCTTTCGACCAATAGCGCGGGGTCGATGCCGTAGCTTGCCAGCGTCGCTGCCCCCCCTTCGCGCAGCCAGCGTGGGCCGCGCAGGGCGGGGTCACTGAGCGTATCAAGCAGCATGCGTTCGTGATTGCCCATCAAGCAGACCACGTTATCGGGGAAATCTTGCGACAATTCCTGCAAGCGCGTCAAAACCCGGGCGCTGTCGGGACCGTGGTCGATGTAATCGCCCACGAACACCAAGCGCGGGTCTTGGCCGCCGGTGCCGCCGATATGGGCGTCGATCAATTCCAGCATCAATTCCAACAGATCCGCACGCCCATGCACATCACCGACGACATAGGTCGGCGTGCTTGGGCGCGGCAGATCGGGCGCGGGGGGCGCGCTGGCGGTTTGGCTGCCTTTGCGCCCGAAAATGGTACGAAGCTGTGTGATCATCTTGCAGGTCAGGTGGCCCCTCCGGCGCATAATGGCAAGCGCCTTGTCTGCCTTGGCCCCGATCAGTCGCGCGCGCGCAACACCCGCGCGGGACGCGCCGCCAATGGCCGCCATGCATAGGCCAAGCCTGCAAGCAATGTTGCCAAGACCCCGCCGCCGATGATGGCCAAGGCCGAGATCGGCTCGAACCGGTAGCTGCTGTCCATGACAAGCGTCATCACCGCCCATCCGCCCAAAGCACCGGCCAAGATCGCTACGGTTCCCGCCGCCAACCCCATCAGCGCCGCACGGATCGCAAACGAGGCCAAGATACCCCCGCGCGTCGCGCCTAGCGTTTTCATCACCGCCGCCTCAAAGATGCGCCCGCGCTCGCCCGCCGCCGCCGCGCCGATCAACACGATAAACCCTGTCACCAAGGTGGCAGCCGCGCCATAGGAGGTCGCCGCCGCAAGGCTTGCGAGTGCATTTGCAACTTGGTCCAGCGCGTCGCGCACGCGGATCGCTGTGATATTGGGCGCGGCCCCGGCGACATCGCGCAAGATCGCAGCCTCGGCCGCCTCTTCGGCATAGACGGTGGCGATATGGGTATGGGGCGCGCCCGCCAAGGCGTTTTGCGACAAGGTCAGCACAAAGCCGATGCCCGCATTCTCAAAACTTACCTCGCGCAGGGCGACAATCTCGGCCGTGATATCGCGGCCAAGAATGTTGACGGTCAAACTGTCACCAATAGTCAGCCCGATCTCGGCGGCTTCCTCGGCGGCAAAGGCCACCAGCGGCGGCCCCGCGTAATCATCGGGCCACCATGCGCCTGCCACGATCTCTTCGGGTGGCGGTGCCGTCGTTGTATAGGTCACGCCCCGGTCGCCTTGGATCACCCAGTGATCGCCCGCCACATCTTGCGCGCGCTGGCCGTTGATGCGGGTAATGATGCCCCTCAGCATCGGTGCGGTATCCACGCGGCTGACGGCGGGGTCGCCTGTCACCCGGTCCAGAAAGGGTTGAAGCTGATCAGGTTGAATATCGACAAAGAAATAGGTCGGTGCGACCGTCGGCAGGTCGCGCTGGATGGCGGCGCGCAGATTGGCATCGATCTGGCCCACGGCGGCCAGCACCGTCAGCCCCAAGCCAAGCGACAAGACCACGCTTGTGGTTTCCGACCCCGGCAGGCCCACCGCACCCAATCCCATGCGCAACGCGGTGCGCCCGCGCATCATGCCCGCGCGTGACATCCGCCGCGCCGCGCGCCGGATCAACACTGCCGCGACCGAAAGCACGATGAGCGCGCCGATGATCCCACCCGCCGTGCCCAAGGCCAAGCGCGGGATGCCCGACAAAAGCGTCGCAGCACCGATAAGGGCCAAGGTGAGACAGGCGATGATGACCAGCCAGAGGGGCCGGGGCCAGTGCCGCCTTGACCCGGATGCATCGCGGTAAAGAGCGGCGGCGCGCAGGGTTTCGGTGCGCGCCAACGGCCAAAGCGTAAAGATCAGCGCGGTCAGCGCGCCGTAGAATGCGGCCTCGGCCAAGGGGCCGGGATAGATGGCAAAGGCGATAGGCAGCGGCAGTTGCGCCGCGATGATCGGCGCAAAGATCAGTGGCAGCGCCGCGCCCAAGACAAGCCCCATGGCCAAACCAAGCAGCGTCAAAAGGCCGATCTGCATGAAGTAAGCGGCAAAGATGATCCGCCCCTCGGCCCCCAAGGTCTTGAGCGTTGCGATGGTCTCGACCTTGCCCTCCAGATAGGCGCGCACCGCCGATGCGACGCCGACACCACCCACGGCCAGCCCGGCCAGCCCCACCAGAACCAAAAAGGCACCGATGCGATCGACAAAGGCTTGCACCCCCGGCGCGCCATTGCGGCTGTCGCGCCAGCGCAGGCCCGTCTCTTCGAACTGCGCGCGCGCGGTCTGTTGCAGGCTGGCCAGATCGCTGCCGGGGGGCAAGGCAAGCCGGTATTGGCTGTCATAAAGCGTGCCGGGTGCCAGCAAACCCGCCCCTGCCAGCCCAGACAAGCTCACGATGCTGCGCGGGCCAAGCGCGAAACCGCCCGAAGCGCTGTCGGGTTCACCCACAAGCACGGCGCGCAATTCAAACTCCTGCGTGCCAAGCCGGAACACATCGCCGATTTCAAGCGCCAGCCGGTCGATCAACAACCTGTCCATCACCGCACCGGGCCTGTCGGTCGTGGCCAGCGCCTCGGCCAAGGGGATGGCTGGGTCAAGCACGACCCTGCCGTAAAGCGGATAGGCTGCATCAACCCCGCGCACCTGTGTCAGGCCGCGCTCGGTCACGCCGTCGCGGTCGATCACGACCATCGAGCGGAAATCGACGGTTTCCGATACGCGTGTGGCGATCCCCGCCATAAAGGCGCGCTCGGCGGCATCGGCGAAACGGTAGGTAAAGCTCATCTCGGCATCACCGCCAAGGATTGTCGCCCCTTCGCGGGTCAGCCCGGATTGGATCGCCGCGCGCACAGAGCCGACGGCGGCAATTGCTGCAACGCCCAAGGCCAGACAGGCCAGAAAAATCCGAAAATCCCGCAAGCCCCCGCGCAATTCGCGGCGCGCGATCCGCCAAGCGATGATCATTGCGCGGCGTCCTGCATCACCGCGCCCAGCAAGCGCCCATCGCGCAATCGCAGTTCGCGGTCACAGCGCGCGGCCAGTTCCGGGGCATGGGTGACCAAGACCAAGGTCGCCCCGTGCCGGTCGCGCAGGCCAAAAAGCATGTCGATGATCGCCTGCCCATTGGCACCATCAAGATTGCCGGTCGGCTCATCGGCCAACAAGATACGCGGGCGGGGTGCGGCGGCACGCGCCAGTGCCACGCGCTGCTGCTCGCCGCCGGAAAGCTGACTGGGGTAATGATCGGCGCGATGGGCCAGCCCCACCGCCTCAAGGTCCGCGGCCGCGCGATCAAAGGCATCGCGATGACCCGCCAGTTCCAAGGGTGTCGCCACGTTTTCCAGCGCGGTCATTGTCGGGATCAGGTGGAAGGATTGGAACACCACGCCCATATGATCCCGACGAAAGCGGGCAAGCTGGTCTTCGTTCATCGCGGTCAGATCATGGCCCAATGCCATGACCTTGCCGCCGGTCGCGCGTTCCAGCCCGCCCATCAGCATAAGGAGCGAAGATTTGCCTGATCCAGATGGCCCCGTCAGCCCCACGGTTTCACCGGCATGGATTTCAAGCGTGATGCCGTGCAAGATATCGACAGGCCCGGCATTGCCATCAAGCGAGAGGCGGGCATCGACAAGGGAAAAGACAGGATCGGCCATGACTGAACGCCTCGGTTTACTTTGGTCTATCGCATATGGGGCCTTGGGCCTGATGGGCAAGGCGTTGATGTTGGCGGTGTTGCTTGCAGCCCCAGTGCGCGCGGACACGGTCACGATTGCAGCCTTGGGCGATAGCCTGACCCAAGGTTACGGTCTGGTGCAGGAAGAAGGGTTTGTGCCGCAATTGCAGGGCTGGCTTGCCGCGCGCGGCCATGGGGTCGCGATGATCAATGCCGGTGTGTCGGGTGATACGACGGCAGGCGGGCTTGCCCGGATCGGCTGGACGCTTAGCCCCGATGTCGATGCGCTGATCGTGGCGTTGGGGGGCAATGACCTGTTGCGCGGCCTGCCGCCCGAGGCCAGCCGCGCCAATCTGGAGGGGATATTGCAAGCCGCCAAGGCCGCCGGGGTGCCGGTTTTGCTGGTCGGGATGGAGGCACCCGGCAATTACGGGCCAGAGTTCAAAGCCGATTTTGACGCCATCTATCCAGAGCTTGCCGCGCAATATGGCGCGCTGCATGCCGAAAGCTTTCTTGGCCCGCTCACCGATGCAGCCGAAGCTGACCCGCGCGCGGCGCTGGCCGCTTATATGCAAGCCGATGGTATCCATCCCAATGCCGCTGGTGTGGCGCTGATCGTGTCCGCCCTTGGACCCGTCGTGGAAAAGCTTATCGCGGGTCTGCCGCAATCGTGATTGCCGTGCCCGCTGCGTCACAAAGATCGCGCAAGCGTGCGGGTGGCGGTGCGTCGGTGATCCAACGATCCAGATCGCGCAGATTGGCGATGCGTACCGGGGCCGCGCGCGCCAGTTTGCCATAATCAGCCACCAGTATCGCCGCGCGCGCCTGCGACAAGATCGCGCGCGAGACGCGCACCTCGTCCGGGTCGAAATCGAGAATGTCGCCCTCCTCATCCAAGGCCGAGCCACCGATTACGGCGACATCGACCTTGAATTGGCGAATGGTCTCGACCGCCATATCGCCCGTCAGCCCGCCATCGGCCCGGCGCAGGCGGCCCCCTGTGAGGATCACCTCGGCTGTCGGGTGGCTGGCCATGATCTGCGCCACGTTGAGATTGTTGGTCACCACCATCAGGTTGGGCGTGTCGATCAGCGCGCGCGCCACGGCTTCGGTCGTTGTGCCGATGTTGAGAAAGAGCGAGGCACCTTGCGGGATCAGCGCGGCAGTGGCGCGCCCAATCGCCTCTTTCGCATCGGCCGAAAGGCGGCGACGTTCGGCATAGGCGATATTGGTCACACCCGAGGGCAGCATCGCGCCGCCATGGGTGCGCGCCAATAGCCCCGCATCGCAGAGCTCGGACAGATCGCGCCGGATCGTTTGAACGGTAACACCAAAGCCCGTGGCCAGATCATCCACACCAACACGACCCATCTGGCGGGCAAGATCAAGGATATCCGACTGGCGGGGGCTAAGGCGCATGGCCGATGGATAACGAATAAAAGCGAACATGAAAATTGACAAAACGAACATGGAGTGAAAAAGACTGCCCCTGTGATGCACCGTGTTGGGCAAAGGAGTCGCGATGGCCGCGCAATACGATCTGTTCATCATCGGCGGTGGCATCAACGGCTGCGGCATCGCGCGCGATGCGGCGGGGCGCGGTCTCTCGGTGTGTCTGGCCGAAATGGGCGATCTCGGCGGCGCCACCTCCTCGGCCTCGACCAAGCTGTTCCATGGCGGCTTGCGCTATCTGGAGTTCTTCGAGTTTTCGCTGGTGCGCCATGCGCTGGCCGAGCGCGAAACGCTGCTGCGCGCCATGCCGCATATCAGCTGGCCCATGCGGTTCGTGCTGCCGCTCTCGCCTGAGATGCGCTTTGATAGCAAAACGCCGACCTCGCGGCTGTTGGGCGCGCTCATGCCTTGGTTGCGTGGGCGCAGGCCCGATTGGCTGATCCGGCTGGGGCTGTTCCTTTATGACCATTTGGGTGGGCGCAAGATTTTGCCCGGCACCAAGACACTGCAGCTGCAAGGCACGGCCGAGGGCGCGGCGCTGCAGGATCGGTTTGTCAAAGCCTATGAATACTCCGATTGCTGGGTCGAGGATGCGCGCCTTGTCGTCCTCAACGCCCGCGATGCCGAAGCGCGGGGCGCGCGTATCCTGACGCGGACCAAGGTGATTGCAGCAAGCCGTGCTGGCGATCATTGGCAAGTGACGCTGGAGCGTGATGGCCTGGCCGAGGTGGTGACAGCGCGCGCGCTGGTCAATGCCGCCGGGCCTTGGGTCGCCGATGTTGTCCAAGGCGTGATCCGCCAAAACAGCCGCGAGGCCGTGCGCCTTGTGCGTGGCAGCCATATTGTCGTCCCGCGCGTGGCACAGCATGACAAAGCGTATTTTCTCCAAGGGGCCGATGGGCGGGTCATCTTTGCCATCCCTTATGAGAACGATTTCACCTTGATCGGCACAACCGATGCCGATCATCAGGGCGATCCGCTGGCCGCGCATTGCACCGAGGTTGAGCGCGATTACCTGATCGCTTTTGCCAACCAGTATCTCAAGACGCAGCTCACCCAAGCTGATGTGGTCTGGACCTATTCCGGCGTGCGCCCGCTTTATGATGACGGAGCGACCTCTGCCACGGCGGCGACGCGCGACTATGTGCTGTCGCTGGATGAAAACGGGCCCGTGCTGCTCAACATCTTCGGCGGCAAGATCACCACCTATCGCAAGCTGGCCGAAGATGCGTGGGACAAGCTCAAACCTCATTTTCCCGGTCGGCGCGCGCATTGGACGGCCGGTGTGTCCCTGCCCGGCGGGGATTTCCCTGTGGATGGGGTGGACCGCTTGATTGCTGATTTGCTGGACCGCTACCCATTCTTGACCCAAGGCTGGGCCACACGGCTGATCCGCGCCTATGGCACTGAGGCGCGGTTGATCTTGGGCGATGCAACATCCGCCGCCGATCTGGGCCAAGATTTTGGCGCGACGCTGACCGAGGCAGAATTGCGCTGGCTCATGACGCATGAATATGCGCGCACGGCCCAAGATGTCGTGTGGCGGCGCAGCAAGCTGGGCCTCAGGCTGGGTGCCGATCAGATTGCCGCGATCGACGGCTTCATGGCGGCACAGTGACTTGCAGGTCGCGCGCCACGCGATAGGCTAGCGGCGACAAAGGGAAGGGGCGGCGATGACGCATATTCTGGCCATTGATCAAGGCACAACATCAAGCCGGGCGATCTTGTTCGACGCCTCCCTTGCCCCCGGCGCATCGTCGCAAGAAGAATTCCCGCAGATCTACCCGGCCTCGGGCTGGGTCGAACATGACCCTGAAGACATCTGGCGATCCGTCTTGGCCACCTGTCGTGCGGCGATGGCCAAGGGTGGGCTGAGCGCCCGCGATATCGCGGCCATCGGCATCACCAACCAGCGCGAAACTGTCGTGCTGTGGGATCGCGCCACGGGCAAACCCTTGCATAACGCCATTGTCTGGCAAGATCGCCGCACCGCCGATCTTTGCGCGCGCCTCAAGGCCGAGGGGCACGAGGCGATGATGCAGGAAAAGACCGGGCTTTTGCTCGACCCCTATTTCTCGGGCACCAAGCTGGCTTGGCTTTTGGATCACATCGCAGGTGCGCGCGCCCGGGCAGAGGCGGGCGAGCTGGCCTTTGGCACCATCGACAGCTGGCTGATCTGGAAGCTGACAGTTGGTGCCGTGCATGCGACCGATGCCACCAACGCCTCACGCACGATCTTGTATAATATCCGCGAGGGCTGCTGGGATGCGGAGATCTGCGCGCTGCTGGATATCCCCATGGCGCTCCTGCCCGAGGTGCGCGATTGCGCCGCCAATTACGGCATGACCGAGCCCGCGCTTCTGGGCGGCGCGATCCCCATTCTGGGCGTGGCGGGCGATCAACAGGCCGCCACCATCGGGCAGGCCTGTTTCCAGCCCGGCATGATTAAATCGACCTATGGCACGGGCTGTTTCGCGCTGCTCAATACCGGTGAGACGCTGGTCCGCTCACAGAACAGGATGCTGGGGACCATCGCCTATCAGCTCGATGGAAAACCCACCTATGCGCTGGAGGGGTCGATCTTCATCGCAGGCGCCGTGGTGCAATGGCTGCGCGACGGGCTGGGGATCATCGATCATGTGCCCCAGACGCAAGGCTTGGCGGAAGCCGCCGACCCCACCCAAGAGCTTTACCTTGTGCCCGCCTTCACCGGGCTTGGTGCACCCTATTGGGACCCCGACTGTCGCGGCGCGATCTTTGGCCTTGCCCGCAATTCCGGCCCCGCCGAATTCGCCCGCGCCGCCCTTGAAAGCGTGGGCCACCAGACCCGCGACCTGTGGGAGGCGATGGCCGCTGATTGGCAGGCCGAGACAGGGCGCGCGCTGGATGCCGCCACCCTGCGCGTTGATGGGGGGATGAGCGCGTCGGATTGGACGATGCAGTTTCTGGCCGACATCCTTGGCGCCCCTGTCGATCGCCCGAAGGTGCTGGAGACGACCGCCCTTGGCGCGGCGTGGTTGGCGGGGATGCGCGCGGGGGTTTATCCCGATGCGGCGGGCTTTGCCGCCATTTGGGCGCTGGATCGCAATTTCGCGCCGGGGATGGAGGCCAAGACCCGCGAAAGCCGCTATGCCGGTTGGAAAGACGCTGTCTCCCGCACGTTGAGCCGCCCATGACCCAAAGCCCCACCTTGCGCGTTGCCTTAGCCCAGATGTGTTCGGCCGACACGCATGAGGCCAATATCGCGACCGTCAGCGCATTGGCCGCCGAGGCGGCGGCAGGCGGCGCAGAGCTTTTGGCCCTGCCCGAGGTGGCGGGGCTCATGAACCGCAACCCCGAGACATCGGCGAAACAGGTCGTGGCGGCCGAAGATGACCCCTTCATCGCCGCTTGTCGCGACCTGGCGGCCCGGCATGGGCTATGGATTCATACCGGATCAACGCCTGTGCGCGGCCCCGATGGGCGGTTTCTGAACCACGCCACCTTGATCGATGCCACGGGCGGGATCGTAGCCGAATACGACAAGATCCACCTTTTCGATGTGGCGCTGGAGGGCCAAGCCCCCATCGGCGAATCCAAACGCTTCGCGCCGGGAACCCGCGCGACCCTCGCCCAAACCCCTTGGGGCCCATTCGGGCTGTCGATCTGCTACGACCTGCGTTTCCCCTATCTCTACCGCGCCTATGCTCAGGCGGGCGCGGTACTGATGTTCATCCCCTCGGCCTTCACCGTGCCGACCGGACAAGCCCATTGGGAGGTGCTCTTGCGCGCCCGCGCGATTGAAACCGGCGCCTTCGTTTTGGCCGCCGCCCAAGCAGGCCATCACGCCGATGGGCGCCAAACCTATGGCCATGCGCTGGCTGTTGGCCCTTGGGGTGAGGTGCTGGCCGATCTGGGCGAGGGTGCGCCCGCGATCCGGCTGATCGACCTTGATCTGGGTGCTGTGGCGCGGGCAAGGGCGCAGATCCCCGCATGGGGCGTGCGCCCACCCGATTGGTTCGACCCCGCGCAGATCGGTTGAAAAGCGGCGATTGATCGCCTGCACGTATGACGGCACTATCCCTACCGAGTAAGGGGTAACGCTGTGGAAAATGGTGACGATGGCAAGGCGGATTTGGCCGAGGTCGCAACGGCCCTTGTCGATCTTGCCCAATGGCTCGGGCGCGCCAAGGGCGAGGAGGGCTGGCTTGCCGCGTTGCGTTTCGGCGTGGCCGGTGGCCTTGCCCAAACCAATCACAGCGCCATGGCCGAAGACCTCTATCGCGATATCGTGTCTGAGACGCCGCAGCATTTCTGGGCATGGATCGGCTTGATCGAGCTGGCGTTGGCGCGTGGTGATGCGCATGCCGCCGTTGACGCCGGGCGCGCCGCGATGCTGCATCTGCCCGATGCGGCGCTGATCCGGCGCAAGACGGCCGAGGCCGTCGAACAGGCCGAGGGGGCGGCGGCGGCCATCGCCTTTCTTGATCCGCTGGGTCAGATCCCGACCGAGGTTGACGAACTCGCCTATGCGATCGGCCTGTTGCGCAGCGCGCAACGGGTGGGTGATGCCGCGCCACTTTGCAATGCGCTATTGGCGGTGCAGCCCAATCACGCCCTAGCGCTTCTTGCCCAGATCGAGGCGCGGCTGGCCCATGGCGATGATGCAGGTGCAACTGCGGCGGCTATGGCTGCGCTTGACCAGCATCCCACGCACGGGGAAATCAGGCTGCGCGCCGCGCAAGCCTATCTGCGTTTGGGCCAAATTTCGGATGCCGCCATGGTCTGTGCAACAGCGCCGGATGATCCGGGCCTTGGCGATGAATACGCAGCGCTCCGCCATGCGCTTGCGCAAGCCAGCCCCGCACCGACCATCACGGTGACCCATGTGCCATGGTACCGCGCGCTTGCGGATGTGGCGCAGGCCATTGATGCGGGCGATCTGACCTTGGCCGATCAGATGGCGAAAGGGTTTGATCGCTCCGCTTGGTCCGTGACCGAAGAACGCGCCTTTACCATCGAGCATTGCTTGCTGCGCCATGGTCCGCGCGCCGCGCTTGAACTGATCCGCCAAAGCCCGGTCGCGCGGCGCGACCAAGAGGCGGCAGAGCGTCTGGGGCGCGTTTTGCTTTACGCAGGATGCGGGGCGCACGCGGCGCGGTATCTGTGGTTTTGCGCCCTGCACTGGCCGGATGATGCGGTGATCATGCAACTGACCTGTGACGCGCTGCATTGCGCGGGACAGGCGGCACTTGTGCCGCGCCTGCTTGCACGGATCGGGGCGACGCAAGATGCAGACGCAGTTATGGGCCACCGGCTGACGTCGGCCCTGCGCATGGGGCGCGATGATTTGCTGCGCGATATCTGCCTTATAGCACAAGAGGTTCAGCCCTTGAGCGTCATGATCAAGGCCCATCTGCTGTGCGGCGATCTGGCCGCGGCCGAGGCATGCTTGGCGCAGCTGCGCGGCGATGAGGGGAAGCTGGAACATGCCCTGATCCACCAACCGCGCGCCACATGGCTGGGGTCTTTGCTGAACGAGGCGCGTATCCTTGCAGCCGTGACGCCGGAGAGCGGTGTCGATGACCCAGCGGCAAGCGCAGCGCTGGTTGGTGATTATTTCCTGCGCGCGCGGCCGGTGGTGGCGTCGCTTGGTGATGATGAACATCTATCCCCCAACCCCGCCCTGCCGCGCATCATCCATCTTGTTTGGCCGGGCCTTGACCCCGAGGCGGTCGATGATCAGCGCCTTGTCGCAGCCTGGGCCAAGCGCACGGGCTTTGTCATCGAGGCCGCAAGCCTTGACGACGGGGCCGCATGGTTTGCCAAACACCACGGATCGCGCAGCGCGCTGGCCTATCGCACGGTTACTGCGCCCGACCAAAAGGCCGATCTTTTGCGCTACGGCCTGCTGCTTGTGCGCGGCGGTGTTGCGCTGGGCGCGCCGCAATGGCCGGGGGATGATGTCGCCCGCTGGCTGGATCAACAGGGCTCCACCCGCTTTTTCCGCGATGAGGTGGGGGCAGTGATGACAGATGTGATCATCGCCCCACCCGGCCATAATGTCATCGCCTTGGCGCTTGAGATGGCGATCAACGCTTGTTTGGCGCGTGAGAATGAGCATCGCTGGTTCAAGACGGGGCCGGGCCTTTTGACACGCGCGGCGGCGCGCTGCCATGCTGAAGGCGCGCTTGGGGCGCATATTGCGCCTGTTTCATCTGAACAGATCTTGCGCCGCTACCTGCATCCCTATGGCCCAATCGCCCAGTGACGCAAAAATATAAAGCGTGTGAATATCAGCAAAAGCGAAGTGTTTACATCTTTCGTGAATTCGGCTTTTGTCGGGGCGAGCGGGGCGATGATGCGCCGCGCGTGAATAGTACGGGGCGTATGCCATGGCGACATCGCAACACATCACCCCCGTTTTGCTCTGCGGCGGGTCGGGCACGCGGTTGTGGCCCTTGTCGCGGCGCAGCTACCCCAAGCAGTTCTCGCCGCTGATTGGGGCGGAAAGCCTGTTCCAAGCATCGGTGCGGCGGCTCAGCGGGCCGGATTTTGCACCGCCCGTTGTGGTGACCGGCAATGATTTCCGCTTCATCGTGACCCAGCAACTTGACGAGATCGGGGTAAGCCCCGCCGCCGTCTTGCTGGAACCGGCCCCGCGCAACACGGCACCGGCCGTTCTGGCGGCGCTGTTGCATATCGTGGCGGGTGATCCGGGGGCGGTGGTCTTGATCGCGCCATCCGATCATGTGGTGGGCGACATCGCGGCCTTTCGCAGCGCCATCGCACAGGCGAGCAAAGCGGCCGAGGCAGGGGCCATCGTCACCTTTGGCATCCGCCCCGACCGGCCCGAAACGGGTTACGGCTATCTGGAACTGGGCGATGACAACGGCGGGGGGGCGATCACGCTCAACCGCTTTGTCGAGAAACCCGACCGCGCGCGTGCCGAGGCGATGCTGGCCGATGGGCGCTACCTGTGGAACGCGGGGCTGTTCTTGGCGCGGGCCGATGCGCTGATCGCGGGCTTTGAAACCCATGCCCCCGCGCTGATCGACCCGGTGCGCCTTGCGCTGGACCAAGCCACCGCCGATCTGGGCTTTTTGCGGCTGGCCGAGGGGCCTTGGGCGGGGGCGGCCGATATCTCGATCGACTACGCGGTGATGGAGCAAAGCCGCGACCTGCGCGTGGTGCCATTCGACGGCGGCTGGTCCGACCTTGGCGGCTGGGAGACGGTCTGGCGCGTGATGGAACCCGATGCGCAGGGGCTCGCCAAGAGCGGCCCGGCGCATGGGATCGACTGCACCAACACGCTTTTGCGCGCCGAAGCGCCGGGGCAAGTGCTGATCGGGCTGGGGCTAGAGGATATGATCGCGGTCGCCATGCCCGATGCGGTGCTGGTGGCCCCGATGCACCGGGCGCAGGATTTGCGCGCGGCGGTGGCGCATCTTAAGCAAAACGGCGCGTCACAGGCCGCGACCTTTCCCAAGGATCACCGCCCTTGGGGGTGGTTCGAAAGCCTCGCCCTTGGTCCGCGGTTTCAGGTTAAACGCATTCATGTGAATCCAGGTGCGAGCCTTAGCTTGCAAAGTCACCACCATCGGGCCGAGCATTGGGTGGTGGTGCAAGGCACCGCGCGGGTGACGGTGGACGGTGAGACGCGGCTGATGTCCGAGAATAGCTCGATCTACATCCCGCTGGGGGTGACCCATCGGCTTGAAAACCCTGGGAAATTGCCAATGGTCCTGATCGAGGTGCAGACGGGCGGCTATTTGGGCGAGGACGATATCGTGCGGTATGAGGATGGATATGGGAGAGGGTGATGAGCGGCCCATCCCTGTCGGGAACGGTGTACACTCCCCGTCGTACATCCGTACAGCATGCGTACATACGCGCCGCGCCACGCGGGGCGGGGTTCGGCGGGGGGACGACATCGTGCGGTATGAGGATGGATATGGGAGAGGGTGAGGGTGGCGGATTCCTGTCGGAAAACGGTGTCAACATTCCGTCGTTTATCCGTAGTGCATGCGTAGCTACACGCCGCGCCACGCGGGGCGGGGCGGGGGAACGCGTTTACCACCGGGTTCGGGGTGGGTTTGGTAAGGGGTAAGGGGTGTGAGTGTAGAGATGAAACGGCCCGAGATGACCTTTCCAGCCGAGGTCGCGGAGTATGTGACCGAGACCTACAGCGCGGCAAACTGCCCATGGTGCTGATCAAGGTGCAGACGGGCGGCTATTTGGGCGAGGACGATATCGTGCGGTATGAGGATGGATATGGGAGAGGGTGAGGGGATGGAGACGCAAGTAAGTGAAAATAAGGATTATGAGAAGAGAGTGTCTGGAGAAAGGCGCCACTTTGAAGGCCTGGCGAATTTTTCAGCTTTGCCAGAGATTGTAAATTGGTGGTCATCCAAATATCTTGCCCCCCGAATTCAAGAGTTACTTGGTTACTCAGGCGGCTATACGTTCTATCTTAATCCAATTCTTGCCGCAGCCGAAAATAATAAACGTGTGACAGTGGCAAGTATTGGTTCAGGTGATGGTGAAGTAGAGAATGCCTTGGCGAAACTGCTTCATGAAAGAAATATAAGAAATGTCAAAATCGTCGGATTTGAATTATCAAATGAACTTGTAAGTAAAGCAAAGAATAAGGCAAGTTCCCTTGGCGTTTCAAAAATTGTTTCTTTCAAAAGTGTTGATGTAAACAAATCGTTCGCATCGTCAAAGTTTGATCTCATTATCGCAAACCAAGTGCTTCATCATATTATAAATTTGGAGCAACTTCTTGATTCTTGCCATGCAAGCTTGAAGGATGATGGGCTTCTCATGACTCGCGACATGATTGGAAAGAATGGCCATCAGTGTTGGCCTGAAGCAAAAACTGTGGTCGATAAAATTTGGTCTGAAATGCCTGAAAGATACAAACTAAACTGTAGAAATGGTGAAAATTCTGCGGAATTTCCAAATATTGATTTCTCCAAATGGGGTTTTGAGGGGACGAGAAGTCAGGATATACTTCCATTGATAAATGAACGATTTGGATATTCACACTTCTATGCCTTTGGAGGTATAGTTGAGAGATTCATCAACAGGGCATATGGGCCAAACTATTCATCGAAAGTGGAGGAAGACACACATTTCGTTGATGGGATTCAGAAAATTAATGATGAGTTAATTGACAACAAGAAAATAACGCCCACCCAGATGGTCGCTTATTTTTCGAAACGTAAGTTGCGGGGGCAGGTTTGGCTAGATCGCACGCCTGAGAGTTGTGTCCGATTGACTGATGATTAGATTGTGCAATGGTATGCAATTTCAAAATCTATTTCAAAGGAACATAACCGAAACTTCTGAAGTCTTCAGCATAATGATCTACAATTAATGATCGTTGCTTACTCGATAACTCGATATCTTCGATGCGCTGACTTTGTGAGCTATTTTTGTGTGGCAGAGTGGTGCCTAGCAAACTAATGTCTGCGCCGCGCCTTTCGAGTTTATACTTAATCTCTTGGATGGCTTCTTCTGCGTCTTCGATGCGAAAGCAATACATCTGATTTGGAACTTCTCCATTAATCTTTAGCCACTCACATTGATTTCTGAACATACCATCAGGGCCGGGTATCTTAGCGTAAATCCCAGATGCTATGAATTCTTGGAAACTAGAAAAACCCTTCATGATCTTGAGTAATTCTGGATTGTACTCCTCCCATCTCCGCAAGAACGAAAACGCGGATGATAATCTGTCATAAGGGTTTCGCACAAAAGTGAATGTGAACATCTCACCCGATGCCCGCGCTGTTTTTATGGCACCTTGAGCTTCGCTCAGCGTTGAATGCTTTCGTAGCTTGTGGCGGCGCGTATACGCTGACTGGATCTCCTCACCAAATGCTGTTCCACCGATCTCTAGATCAAACGGACCATTCAGCGGTGCTAGAAACTGTGTGACACTCGTCCCTGCCGACTTTGGAATGTGGATGAATGTAAATCCATATGTTTGATTAATGATCATCGCGCTCACACCGCCCCAAACATATCCAGCGCCTCGAAGGCGGCTTTCATCTTGGCCCGGCCAGCGGTGAAGGAGAAGCGCTCGGCGGCGTAGCTGCGGGCGGCCCCTGACATGGCGGACCAGAGCGCGTCGTCTTGCGAGAGGCGGGCAATCGCCTCGGCCCAGTCTTGTGGCGTCTCCGCGATCAGGCAGTCATGGCCGTGGCGTAGCCCCGTCCCCTCGGCCGCGACGGGGGTCAGCACGCAAGGGATGCCATGCGCGATGGCGCCCAGCACCTTGCCCTTGATCCCCGCCCCCGACAGCAGCGGTGCGATGAAGATGCGGTGTTTGTCATAGGCATCGGCCACCGTGTCGATATAGCCCACCGGGTCGATCATGTCAGAGGACAGCGCCTTGATATCCGGCCCCATGCCCGCGCCATAGATCGACAGATGCGCCCCCTTGAGCCGGGGCATGACATTGGCCGCGAACCAGCGCAGCCCTTCGGCATTGGGGTGGTGGTTGAAGCTACCGAGGAAAGACAGCCCCGCGCGATCGGTGAGCGGCGGCACGCTGGCCGGGATATCGACGACCCAAGGGCAGGTCATGACGCGCACCTTGCCATCGGTATGCGAGGCGATGACGGCGTGTTCCACCTCGTTATAGCTCAGCACCAGATCGGCGTTGCGCATCATCTCAAGCTCTTCGTCGCGGACCCGGCGCATGGTGGCAAGCCGCGCGCTGTCATCGGCGCTGAGGGCTGCCCGCAATTCGCGCAAGAAGTGCAGATCGGCATTGTTCAGGATGATCCGCGCCGATGGATTGGCCTTGCGGATATGCGGGATGCTGTCTTGGGCGACGTAGTAGCGCGTGATGTAGACGGCATCGAATTCTGCGCCGCGTTTCTCGATGAATTCGGGCACCGACAGGTAGAAGGGGGCGGTGATTACCTCGACCCCGCTATCTTGCAAGACGTCGGTTTGGCTTCCGAAATGGGCAAGGTTCTGGGGCAGGAAGGTGACTTTGTAGCCCAGCGATTGCACCAGCTCGATCTCGCGATGGGCGGCGTAGGAGCCGGCATCGCGATCCTCGCGCGGGGTGGTGTAGTCGATGAACAAGACGCGCCCGATGATGCCGCGATCCTTCTCAAGATCGGGTTCATGCCCTTCACGGCCGAAACCGGCATAGTCACGCGCCCAGCGGCGTTTGAACTTGGGGCGGTTGACCTCTTGATAGCTTTTGAAGCCGGACGAGGTATCGGTGCCGCTGGTCATCCCTTCGAAGTGATAGACGATGGAGGAGGGGACGAACCACGTGGTATAGCCCGCCTCGCGCACCTTGAAGGCGAAATCGGTATCTTCGAAATACATCGGCTCAAGGTAATCGGACAGACCGCCCAGCTGATCCCAGATCGCCTTGGTCGTCATCATCGCGGCACCTGACAGGTAATCGGCCTGACGCGCGTAGCAAAAGCGCGGCTCCCAAGGGTTGGCGCGGTTGCCGTAGTTCCAAGGGTTGCCACTGCCCCAGATGATGCCGCCGGCCTCTTGCAGCTTGCCGTCAGGGTACAGCAGCTTGGACCCCACAAGGCCCACATTGTCAAAGCGCGCGAAGGCCTCGCAAAGCGCGTCGATCCAGCCAATGGTCGGTTCGGTGTCATTGTTGAGCAGCACGACATAGGTGCCGCGCGCCACCGCCACACCGGCATTGCAGGCACGGATAAAGCGCTGCGGCTCGGTATTGCGGATGACGGTGATCCCCGACACGATTGTCTCGATCTCGGCGGTCGCGTCGGTCGAGGCGTCATCGACCAAGATCACCTCGAACGGGGTTGCGTTATGCGCCGCCAAAAGCGCGCAAAGCCCGTAATATGTCACCTCGACCTTGTTATGGGCGGGGATGATCACGCTGACGGTCGGGTTCTCGACCTTTGGAAACGCGATGGGCCTGAGCTTGAGCGTCTCATAGGTCTGATCAAGCGTCGCAAATGCGGTGCCGATGGAGGTGGCATCCAGCCCCGCGATGGGATTGGCCAGATGCGCCCGCGCTGCGCGATACCGATGATTGGCGCGGATGGTTAATTCGGTCGGGAACGGTGCGCGCGTCTCGCGCACCATGACCTCATGGGGGGTCAAAAGCCGGGGGGCCAGCACCGGAAGCGATAGAAAGATCTGGCTTCCGGAAAGATCGCGGATCGAGACCTCAATGATCTCGCCGCGCAGGCATTGCATGGGCAAGCGGACAAGCGTGTCATCGCTGCGAATATGGGCTTCATGCACCGCTGCGCCATTGACGAAAAGCATCACGCTGCGTGGCGTGTCGGCTTTGAGTACCAAGGAATGACCGTAGTCATCGATCAGTTTGATCTGTCCTGCGATCGGCGGGAAAACGGTTTTGCTTTCCTTGCCGAGCTTGAGGGTAATCGGCGGATCGGCGGCACTGTGAAAAAGCGGGATATAGGCGCGATACCAAGGTTCGCTGGTTGCATGCGCGCTGCCGATGACCTGTTGGCGCGGTTGCAGGCTGTTGTCGGCCATATTGGGGCTGGCGATCTGGGCATTGGCAATGAAGACATAAGGGTAATTGTCCGTACCATCCGAATGATAGCCGTCATATTTGATCTGCATCGCCACCCGCAGGCCTGACATTTTGCGCGGGACTGGAATGCTCACTTTTTGATAGCCATCAACCAAATGGCCGCCCAAGCGCGCAGGGTCGATCTTGACCTCGATCTGTTCCGTTTTGCCGCCCTTGGCGGGGATGAAATGCACCACCAGGCATGCCCGGCAGCGATGCGCGGCAACATAGGCCTCGAAGTTGAGGGCTTGATCAACGGCAGGAAGGGTCAGCGGATGCTCGATATCGATCAGATGCGGTTGATTGGTTCCGTCGACCCGAATTTGAACCGTCTGGCCATTATCGAGCGCCCAATCGGGCAGCAAATTGATATGCCCCTCGGAATTGAAGGTGGCACTGGTGCTATCGGGCATGCGTTCGGTCAGGTGTAGTGGCCCGTCCGGATAGCTGAACACGCGGCGAAAGGGCAGATCAGCCAATCGGCCGTCATCTTCGGCGACGGGGGTCATCGCGATCATCTGGCCCTGCGCTTCCACCACAAGCCCATCGGCAAGTGCGGTGTCGCTTGCTTGGATCAGCAACTCGTTCTTCACCAGAACGGCGCTCTGCACCATTTTCGATAGCTTCATCAAAAGATAAAATCTCCACGAAAGATGATATCTTTGGACCGGAGGTGCCGCGCCAAGTCAACCCCCCAAGGGATGGCTGGCTGCATGGGCGATACGCAAAGCCTAGCCGCCCAAAGGGGCCGGCCATATGTCGTGGTGAAGCTGATTGAAACTGGCTGGGGTGGTAGGATTCGAACCTACGGTACGCGGTACCAAAAACCGTTGCCTTACCACTTGGCTACACCCCAACCGTGCCGCGCTAGTTACGCCGTGCGCGGCGAGGGATCAAGACCCCGTTTCGACAATTCTGACGTCGCTTTGCGGGCTGATTGCGCCTCGTTCACAGGCGGATGGGATCGGCCTTGGCCAATTGGTCGAATTTCATCAGCCCCGCCACCAACGCGGGCATTTGCGCCAGTGGAATCATGTTCGGCCCATCCGATGGCGCGCGGTCGGGGTCTTCATGGGTTTCGATGAAAACACCGGCGATTCCCAGCGATACCGCCGCGCGTGCCATCACCGGGGCAAACTCGCGCTGGCCGCCCGAACTGCCGCCTTGGCCGCCGGGCTGTTGCACGGAATGAGTGGCGTCCATGATCACGGGATAGCCCGTTTTCATCATCTCGGGCAGCGCGCGCATGTCCGTGACAAGCGTGTTGTAGCCAAAACTCGTGCCACGTTCGGTCAAAAGGATCTGCCGGTTGCCGGTCGATTCGATCTTGGCCACGACATTGGGCATGTCCCAAGGGGCAAGGAACTGGCCCTTTTTCACGTTGATCACCGCCCCTGTCTCGCCTGCGGCCAGCAAAAGATCGGTCTGGCGGCACAAGAAGGCCGGGATTTGGATGATGTCGCAGACAGCCGCCACCGGCGCGCAGTGATCGGCCCCATGCACATCGGTCAGCACCGGGCAGCCAAGCTCTGCCTTCACATCGGCCAGCACTTGCAGTCCCTCGTCCATACCAAGGCCACGCACGCCCGATAGGCTGGTGCGGTTGGCCTTGTCATAGCTGCCCTTGAACACAAAGCCCGCGCCCGCCTTGTCGCAAGCCTCGGCCATGGCGCGCGCGATCATCAGCGCGTGCGCGCGGCTTTCAAGCTGGCATGGCCCTGCGATTACCGCCAGCGGGCGGTCATTGCCAATGGCCAAGCGGCCTGTTTGCACGATCTGCATGGGCTCTCCCGTTTTGGTTTGGGCGCGCGGTCAAGAGCTGACCTGTTCCCTGAGGATCGATGCGGTCATCGACACCATCAGGTAAATGCCCGAAAACACGAGGAAGGCAAGCAGCGTATTCTCGAATGCGCGCGGATAGGCGGCCCGGTCTGGCGGCACGGGAAACACACCCATCGACAGGTAAAGCGTTTGCCGATTAGCCTCGATCCGGGCGGTTTCAAGCTGTTGCAACGCTTGGGCCAGCATCATTTGACGCGTTTCCAAATCGGCTTGCGCGATCACCAACTCGGATTGAATCCGCGCCAGCGATGCACCGTCTGTTTGCGTCTCTGTCAGGCTGCTGCGCAATTGCGCAATCAGGGTTTCAAGCCGCGCGATGTTGTTTTGCGCAATCTCGACACGGGTTGCGTTCGGGCTGCGGGCGGCCATGATCTCGGCCAGCCTCAGGCGTTCTTGCTGCGCTTCAAGCTCGAAGGTCGCGATCTGGGAAAAGACCGCCGACACCTCGGCATCAGCCGAGAGCACGCCGCGCCGTTCTTGGAGTTCCAGCACACGGGCCTGTGCCTCGCTCACCCGGCGCTCGGCATCTTCGTAGCTTTCGCGCGCGCCGGCCATTTGGTCTTCGCGTAGGCGTTGGCTCATCTGGTCAACGCGCTCTTCGGCGTAGCGGATCAACGCTTCGGAAAAGGCTTGGCTGGTAAAGGGATCAGAGGCCAACATCTCGAGCTTGATGACGCCTTCGGTCGGGTCGTAACCGATGGTCAGTTGATTACGATAGGTCGAATAGACCGACTCGATCGCGGCGTCGGGCTCAAGCCTGATCAGCGGGTCCATGTGCGCGGCCGAGAAATGGGCGCGGAAACTCAGCTCTTCATCCAGCCGCAGCATGGCCTCACGGCTTTCAAGATAGCTTTGTACTACGATGCTTTCTTGTACGGTTGCAAAGCTGGAACCGCCCAATAGCCCGCCAAGCCCACCACCAGCGCTTGTGCCGCCGCTCTCGGCCTTTTGAATCACGAATTCCGTATTGGTGGCGTAAAGCGGCGTCGCGACGCGGTAATAGTAAAAGGCGACCAGCAAGGTCGGCAAAAGCACGAACAGTGACAGGCGCGTCGCCAACAGCACCAACCGCCGGCGGCGGCGGCGTGCGATATCGCGCTGGATCTTCATGATCTCGGCTGCGCGATCATCATTGCCAAGCGGGCGCGGTGCGGCGGGATTGGCGGGTGGCTGTATCGGCCGGGTCGTCGCCGGAAGCGTGTTGGGTGCAGCACCCGCTTCCTCGCCGCGGGCGGTGGGGACGACCATGTCGAGCATGTTTGACGTCGCGAAAGGATCAAGCCCGCGGGCGCGCAGCAATCTGACAGCGTCAAAATCCGATGTCGGGCTCAACCCGTTTTTCTGCGCGACACGGCGCGCCATGCGCAATTGGCGGCCGGTCAGCCCTTCGGCCCGGATCGCGGCGATATCACGCTCGGCTTGTTCAGCGGGGTTTGCGGCATGTTGCTCGGCCTGCGCCTGCGCCAGCGTGGTCGCCGCGGCTTGGGCGGCGGCCACTGACCCCGGCATCGCCAAATCGCCAAATCCATCCTCGATATGGGTGGGGGTGGCCATCAACTCTTCGGCTGTTGGCGCATGCTCTGCCACGCGCGGCGTGGCCGTCGCCGGGGTTTGGGCAACGTCATCTTCGATCAGGCCGCGCATGCCATCATTGCGGCGAATGCGGAATTTACGCACCTTGGGTTTGGTAGTCATAAAGCTGTTTCGCCTCTTCGAGCGTGTCGAACGCGTGTAATTGCCCGTCGCATAACACCGCAGCCCGGCGTACGAATTTCTCGAGCGTTTGCGCCTGGTGAGACACGATCACCACGGTCGCATGTTTCAATCGGTCGGCCAGGATGCTGCCCGCGCGGCGGTTGAATTCCGTATCGGTCGTCATCGGCATGCCTTCGTCGATCAGGTAGATGTCGAAATCCAGCGCCAACAGCAGGGAAAAGTTGAACCGGGCCCGCATCCCGGCCGAATAGGTGCCGACGGGCATGTCGAAATATTCCTCGATATCGCAAACCCAGCGGCAGAAGGCCTCGACATAGTCGGAATCAAGCCCGTAAAGCTGGGCGATGTAGCGGGCATTCTCGCAAGCTGACAGCCGGCTGATCACGCCACCCATGAAGCCCAGCGGAAACGAGATGCGCGCATCGCGATAAATGCGCCCTTCATCGGGTTTCTCCAGCCCCGCCATCATTTTGATCAATGTGGTCTTGCCCGCCCCATTAGGCGCAAGGATACCCAGCGAAGTTCCAAGCTCGACACGGAAAGAGGCGCGATCAAGGATCACCTTGCGCCGCTCGCCTGTCCAAAAGGATTTCGATACCTCAGCGAATTCCAACATTTACGCGCCTGCTGCTTACTACTGGCTACTCTTTCGCCGTGTCGCCGATCATGGGATGATCTTGTCGTCTTTGTCTACAATAGCAGCTCTAGCGGGGATTTGGGGCGGGATTATGTCCAATCCCACCGCGCGCGCGCTGCAGTGCGCGCATTTTTCGGTCAATTGATGCTTTTGGCCATGCGGGCAAAGGTCTATGTCGTCGATCTGCACCCGCGCAGTGGGCGGCAGGCTTTTTTGCGCGGAGCGCGGAGGTATCGCAGACATGACACCCTTGGATCACGCCCATGCCGAGATGGAGGCAGCACCCGCCGATGACGCGGCCCGATTGCGTTTTTACGACCGGCTTGCCGGGTCAGAATTGTTCTTGCTGCTTGAAGCCGAGGCCGAGGGCGAACGTATCCGCCCGCAGGTCTTTCCGGTCGAAGGGCAGAATTTCGTCCTCGTCTTCGACCGCGAGGAGCGGCTGGCCGAATTCGTGGGCAGCCAAGCACCCTATGCCGCGCTTTCGGGGCGGCGGTTGGCCGAGATGTTGGCGGGCCAAGCCATCGGGCTTGGGGTCAATCTGGGCGTGGCCCCCTCGTCGATCTTGATCGAGGCTGCCTCGGTCGCGTGGCTGGCCGCGACGCTTGCCGATGCCCCGGAGGAGGTCGAGGAACACCCCGAGGAAATCACTGCGCCAAGTGGCCTTCCCGAAGCGCTTTTGAGCGCGCTTGATGCGCGGCTGGCGGCGGCCGGTGGCATGGCGCGCTTGGCCTATTTGGTCGCCACCACCTATCGCGGTGGGCGGCGTGGGCATTTGATGGCTTTTGTCGATCCGCTGCCGGGGGCGGAACCCGCGCTTGCGCGTGCCGTCAGCGCCGCCTTGACCTTTTCTGGGATCGCGGCGGGAAGTTTGGATGTGGGCTTTTTCCGCGCGGCCGATCCGGTCGCCGCGCGTTTGGCGCGGGTGGGTTTGCGCTTTGATCTGCCCAGCCTACCGCAAGCCGCGCCAAGCGCGCCAACCGCACCCGGGATGGACCCGCAAAAGCCGCCGCGCCTGCGCTAGGGGCGGCGCGTCGCGCACCCATGGGCGCGATCCTTGCGGCGCCTTTTTGCGGTTGCGCATCAGTAGCCCAGATTGCGATCGACCAGATGGTGAAGCGCCTCGCCCGCCTCGCAGCGCTTGATATTGCGCACCAGCGTGCGCGCCGCCGATGCGGGCCGCGTGGCCGAGGCGATATGGGGCGTGACAGTCACGCGCGGATGCGACCAGTAGCGATGGTCGGCAGGCAGCGGTTCGATGCGGAACGTGTCAAGCGTGGCATGGCCGATATGGCCGCGATCAAGCGCTGCAAGCAATGCGTCATCGTCGATAAGCGCCCCGCGACCGGGGTTCACGATCACCGCGCCCTTGGGCAAAAGTGAAAGGCTTTGTGCGTTAAGCGTGCTGTCGGTGGCGGGGGTGTTTGGCAAGAGCAGCACCACGATCTGTGCGGCGCGCAAGGCATCCGCCAGCCCATCGGTACCATGATGGCAGGTCACGCCGGGGATAGATTTCGCGCTGCGCGACCAGCCGTGAGTTGGGAAGTTCAGCGCCGCCAGCGCTTGTGCGCAAGCTGTGCCCAGAACCCCCAAACCCAGCACCGCAACACTGCGGTCGCGCGCCAAGGGCGGCGTGCTGTCGTCGCGCCAGCGCCCATCTTGGCCGTGGATATGTGTATCCATCCCCAGATGGTGGCGCAGGACATGGCCCGTGACATATTCCACCATACCTTCGGTCAGACCCTCATCGACCATCCGCGCCAATGGCACCTTGAGCGTGGCGTTGCCCACCACATCCTCAACCCCGGCCCAAAGATTCAACACCGCCTTGAGCCTTGTGTAAGGGGTGAAATCGGTCAGGCCGGAATTCGGGGCATAGATGATATAATCGACATCGCCCGGATCGGCCTCAATCGTCAGATGAGCATGACCAAGGCCATTTTCGCCAAGGGCAGTACGCAGATGGGGCTCATAAGTGCTCCACCGCTCGGATTTGGCGGCGAAAAGGATGGTGGGCATGGGGCCTCCTGTCTGTGGTTAGCGCGGGCGATGGATATGGGCCGATTGCACCAGCCCGAAGGCAATCATCAACACAAGCATCGCCGATCCGCCATAGCTGACCAGCGGCAGTGGCACGCCGACGACCGGGGCCAAGCCCATCACCATCGCCATGTTGACCGCGAAATACAGGAAAAAGGCGACCGCGATCCCCATCACCAAAAGTGCAGCAAACCGGTCGCGCGTGGACAGTGCGATCACGATGCAAAACACAAGGATCAAGAGATAGAGCACCAGCAAAGAGGATGCGCCGACAAAGCCGAATTCCTCGGCCAAGGTGGTGAAGATGAAATCGGTATGTTTCTCGGGCAAGAAGTTCAGCCGGCTTTGCGTCCCTTCCATGAAACCGCGCCCTGTCCAGCCGCCTGATCCCAGCGCGATCTGGCTTTGTGTGATGTGATAGCCCGCGCCAAGCGGGTCATTGGACGGGTTCAAAAAGGTGTCGATCCGGCGATACTGATAATCTTGCAACAGCTGCCAACCGGTCCCGCGCGAGGTAAAAACGGCAAAGACCGCCCCCACGCCCAATGCGATGACACCTGCGAAATAGGCCCAATGCACGCCTGCCAGAAACATCACCGCACCGCCGCCGATCAAGAGCAACAAGGCCGTGCCAAGATCGGGTTGGCGCAAGGTCAGCGCGACGGGCAGGGCGATTACCAGAAGCGGGATCAGCACATAGAGCGGGTGCGATTTCTTGGTCACATCCAGCCAATCGTAATAGGCGGCCAGAACCATCACGAGGGTGATCTTGGTCAACTCGGAGGGTTGCAGCCGCATGAAACCCAGATCGATCCAGCGCTGCGCACCCATGCCGACTGCGCCGAAAAACTCCACGAAAAGCAACAAAAGCACCGATAGGCCAAAGGCTAGGGCCGAGACGTTGCGCCAAAACCAGATCGGCACCATCGCGACAATCAGCATCAAGACAAAGCCAAGGGCGAAACGCTCCATCTGTGGTTCGGCCCAACGCGAGATGCGGCCACCCGCCACCGAGGTGAGCATCAAGAAACCCACACCCGCCACTGCGATCAGCAAAACGATCAAGGGCCAGTTGAGATACAAGATCTTGCGCCAGCCGGTTGGCGTGAACTTCACATTATATTCAAGAAAGCTCATGCTTGGCTCCGCACCGTGCGGCCCGTGGGGGCGGGCGGTGTGCGCAAGATCGGCAATTCGCGATGCATACGTTCGATGTCGGGGCGTTGGTTGGCGGGATAAAGCGACGCGGGGGGCACCTCGCCCAATTGTGCGCGCAGCAAGATATCGCGCGCGATGGGCGCGGCCACGGCCGAGCCGCCGCCACCATGTTCGACGATGACCGAACAGGCGTAGCGTGGGTTGTCATAGGGCGCGTAGCCCACATAAAGCGCATGGTCGCGCCGTTCCCAAGGCAGATCGGCATTCGAGATCACACCCGAGGCCCGTTCGGCGGCGGTGATATTGCGCACTTGGCTGGTGCCTGTTTTGCCCGCGATGGCGTAATCGGCCACCTCAACCCGGCTGGCATAAGCGGTGCCGCGCCTGTCGTTATTGACCTGCCACATGCCGCGCTGGACCAATTGCAGATGGCCCGCGTTGATGCCCAGATCTGCTGCGGGACCGGGCAATTGATTGATCCCGTCGATCGAGCGGATGAGCGTCGGCACGATATCGCGCCCTGTGGCCAAGCGCGCGGTCATGACCGCCAGATGCAGGGGCGAGGACAGCACGAAGCCCTGCCCGATAGAGGCATTGAGCGAGTCGCCGACCACCCATGCAGCCCCGCGTTGCTGCGCCTTCCATTGCATCGTGGGTGCCAGCCCCTCGGCGATGCCGGACAAGGGCAGATTATGGCGCACCCCACAGCCCAAGCGCTTGGCCATGGCTGACATTGCCTCGATACCGACGCGCTGGGCTAACTCGTAAAAATAGACATCGCAGCTTTGGCTGATGCTTTCGACCAGATTGACCCGGCCATGGCCACCACGGCTCCAGCAATGAAAGCGGCGGTCGCCCACATCCAGATGGCCGGGGCAAAACACCGTTTCGTCAGGCGTGATCACGCCAGCTTCAAGCGCAGCCAGCGCCACGATCATCTTGTAGGTCGAGCCGGGCGGATAAAGCCCCTGTGTCGCCTTGTTGGCCAAGGGGCGGTAGCGGTCATTGTTCAGCCCATTCCAAGCGGCGGTCGAAATGCCGCGCACAAACAGGTTGGGGTCAAAGGTCGGGGTCGATCCCAGCGCAAGGATTTCGCCGCTTTCGCAATCCATCACGACCGCGCCCGCACTTTCGCCCGACAGGCGCGCCTCGACATAATTTTGCAGCCCGGCATCAATGGTGAGTTGCAGATCGCCGCCGGAATTGGGCGGGTCGCGATCCAATTCGCGCATCACACGCCCACCGGCATTCACCTCGACCTGCTTGGTGCCGGCACGGCCGCGCAACACGCGCTCCATCCGGGCCTCGACATTATAGCGGCCCACCTGAAAATCGGGGATTTGCAAGACCGGGTCGGTATCGCCGGTTTGTTCAAGGTAGTAATCCGACACCGGGCCGACATAGCCCACCACATGGGCCAGATCGGCCCCCATGGGATAGATGCGCGATAGCCCCACCTCGGGTGTGATGCCGGGCAGGGCGGGGGCGTTGACGGCGATGGCGCTAATCTCGGCCCAACTCAGCCGGTCGGCAATGGTGACGGGCACGAAGGGCGGGCGGCGGTCAATCTCGGCGCGCGCGCGCTCTAGTGCGACCATGTCGAGGGTCACGATCCGGCCAAGCTCGGCCAAGACGGCGTCGATATCGCCTGCATCCTCGCGCACCAAGGTGACGCGGTAATTTTGCTCATTCGCCGCCAAAAGCACGCCACCGCGATCAAAGATCAGGCCGCGCGCGGGTGGCAAAAGGCGGATATTGATCCGGTTTTCTTCGGCCAACAGGCGGAAATCATCGGCGCGCTCGACCTGAAGATACCGCATGCGCGCGGTCAGCACCGCACCCATGGTTAAGAACAAGCCGCCCACAAACAGGCTGCGCCGCCCGATCTGGCGGGTGCTGTCCTCGGTGTCTTTGACGGTGCGCTTCATCTGATTATGCCTCGACCTCGGCTGGGCCGATCTTACGCAGACCGAACAGGAATTTCGAGATGCCGACGACCAGCGGATAGATCGCTGCGGTGACAATGGCGTGAGCCAGCGACAGCCCCAAGGGTGGGGGATCGACGAACAACACCCACAAAAGCACCCGCTCTGCCAAGATCATCACAAAGACCGCGCCGCTAAAGGCCGACCATTCCAGCAAAAAGGGAAACTCGGTCATCGTCAGCCGTCGCCGGCGAAGCGCTTCGGATGTGATGATGACCAAAAGCGTCCACAGGCCCGGCGGTCGCTGGAACAAGACATCGGCAAGCAAGAACACCAAGACAATTGCCCCCAAAGGCACCACCGCAGGTTGGCGCAACAGCCACGCCAGCGTCAGCGCCAAAAGCAGATCGGGGCCGGGCACGCCGCTGTGATCAAGCGACAATGGCATCATCTTGATACAGATGACGCTTGCACAAAGCGCTAAAAACAGCGCCCGATAGCTCCAGATATGTTGGGTGGTGTTGGACATGCTCACTCCAACGTGCCTTCGCGCGATAGCCCAAGCGGCGCATCGGGGCGCGGGCCGGGGCGAAGCGCCGGCGCTGCGCCCGGCGGCAGCACAAATCCCTCGGGCGGGGGCCAAGGCGGGCCGATCAGCGCGCCGGGGTCGGCCAAGCTTGTGCCGGGATGGCTGCGCATGACGCGCAAGAACCGCAGCCGCGCCACATCGGCGGCCAGCCGCGCCCGCAGCAGGCGGTCATTGGTTTCGACAACCTGTCCGACCAGCAAACCGGGTGGAAAGATCCCGTCATCGCCCGAGGTGATGATCCGGTCACCGGCAGCGATATCTTCGGGGGCTTCGATGAAATCAAGCATCGGGGCGGCTGAGTTATCGCCCATCAACAGCGCTTGCTGCCCGGATGGCTGGATTGTCACGGGAATGCGGCTGTTGGTATCGGTCAACAGCAACACCCGGCTTGTACGCTCACCCACGCCCGAGATGCGTCCGACAACGCCCAGACCGTCCATCGTCGCCCACCCATCGAGGATACCATCGCGCGCACCGACATTGATCAACACGGAACGGCGAAACGGGCTACCGGCATCGGCCATCACGATCCCTGTGACAAAGGTCAGTTCCGGATCAAGCCGCACGCGGTTAAGATCGAGCAGGCGGGCGTTTTCTTGTTCCAGTTGCAGCGCCGCCTCGCGCCACGAACGCATTTGCTGCAATTCGCGGCGCAATTCCTCGTTTTGCTCGTAAAGCCGGGCATAGCTTTGGAACCCATCCGCCATGCGCGCCAAACCCGTCACAGGCGCCATGGCCCATTCCATATTTGGCACGACGCGGTCGATGATTGCCGCACGCATACGTTCGATGCGGGGGTTGTCGATGCGCCAGACGAGCACCAAGGCGATCAGCACAAGGATCAGCACCGTCACAAGCAAACGCCGGACGGGGCGGGCATAGGCCTGATCATGGGGCTCGCGTGCCATCTCGCTCCTTTGGTGTGGCGCGCTTCAGGCGGCGTCAGCGGGGCTTAACTGTCGTAATCTATCGCATGACGGAGGAGTTTTTCATACTCCAACGCCTTGCCCGTGCCGACGGCGACGCAGTTCAGGCACTCATCCGCGACCGAGATGGCCAAACCCGTCTGTTCGCGCAGCGCGATGTCGAGATCGCCCAAAAGTGCGCCACCCCCCGTCAGCATCACGCCACGATCAACGATATCGGCGGCAAGATCGGGCGGGGTCGCCTCAAGCGCGCCCATCACCGCCTCGACGATCTGTTGCACGGGTTCGGCCAGCGCCTCGGCCACTTGGGCTTGGCTGATCTCGATTTCCTTCGGCACACCATTGAGCAGATCGCGCCCACGGATGCGCATCGAGGCACCGCGCCCATCATCGGGCATGCGCGCCGTGCCGATGGATGTCTTGATCCGCTCGGCGGTTGCTTCACCGATCAGAAGGTTCTGGTTGCGCCGCAGATAGCTGATGATCGCCTCGTCCATCCGGTCGCCACCCACCCGCACCGAGCGCGCATAAACGATATCGGCCAAGGACAGCACCGCCACCTCGGTCGTGCCGCCCCCGATATCGACGACCATGGAGCCGGTGGGATCAGTGATCGGCATGCCCGCACCAATTGCCGCCGCGATAGGTTCGGCGATCAGCCCCGCCTTGCGCGCGCCCGCACCCAGCACCGATTGCCGGATCGCGCGTTTTTCTACCGGCGTCGCGCCATGCGGCACGCAGACGATGATTTTGGGCTTGGTAAATGTGGTGCGCTTGTGAACCTTGCGGATGAAGTGCTTGATCATCTCTTCGGCCACATCGAAATCGGCGATGACGCCGTCGCGCATGGGACGGATTGCTTGGATCGAACCCGGCGTGCGGCCCAGCATCAGCTTGGCATCCTCGCCAAAGGCCAGCGCCTTTTTCACCCCGTCCTTGACTTGATAGGCTACGACCGACGGTTCGTTCAGAATAATGCCACGGCCTTTGACATAGACCAGCGTATTGGCCGTGCCGAGGTCGATCGCCATATCCGACGAAAACAGATTGCCCCACATCGCCATTTGCACATGCCCTTTGCGCGATTTCAAAAGGGCACAGCCCGCGTCCCGCGAAGAGACTCGGCCATGCCCCTGAGGTTTCTATATAGGCCTTGGCAGCAAGCCGCGTAAAGGCCTCGATCCAAAAGGGACAAGCGCCTTTCCGCCGGGCGGGGGGCCGGAAATCTCGAGATTTCCGGGTCGGAAAACCCCAGTTTTCCATGCGAAAAACTGCAGTTTTTCGCCCGCCTCCCTTAGCCCGCGTCTTTGTAGGACACTTCCTTGCGGTCCGAGCCCAGCTTTTCGCGCCGCACGATCAACCGGTTCAGCGCATTCACATAGGCCTTGACGCTGGCCACGATGGTATCGGTATCGGCGGCTTGACCCGTGGCGATGCGCCCACCTTCTTCGACGCGGACGGTGACGGTGGCTTGCGCATCCATCCCTTCGGTGACCGCGTTCACTTGGTAAAGCTGCAATACCGCCTCGTTGGGATAAAGCGCCTTAACCGCGTTAAAGGCCGCATCAACCGGCCCATCGCCTTGCGCGGTGGCTTGGGCGTCTTTCTCGCCCACCCGCAAGGTGATGTCGGCCGATTGCGGTGCTTCGGTGCCGCAGATCACGCGCAGGAATTTCAACTCCAGATGATCCTTGGTGCCTGCCGCCGCCGCATCGGTCACAAGCGCGATCAGATCGTCGTCGAACACCTCTTTCTTGCGGTCGGCCAGCGCCTTGAAGCGCACGAACAGATCGTTGAGTTGGTTGTCGATCATGTCGAACCCCAACTCCTTGAGCTTGGCACGCAGCGCCGCGCGGCCCGAATGCTTGCCCAAGGGCAGCGAGGTGCCCGACAGGCCCACATCCTCTGGGCGCATGATCTCAAAGGTATCGGCTGATTTCAGCATCCCGTCTTGATGGATGCCCGATTCATGCGCAAAGGCGTTCTTGCCGACGATGGCCTTGTTGGGCTGCACCGCGAAACCCGACACTGTGCTGACCCGGCGCGAGATATGCATGATCTTGGTCGTGTCGATACCCGTCGTATAAGGCATGATGTCATGGCGCACTTTCAGCGCCATCACCACCTCTTCCAGCGCGGTGTTGCCCGCGCGCTCGCCCAAGCCATTGATCGTGCATTCGATCTGGCGCGCGCCACCGGCGACAGCGGCCAGCGCATTGGCGGTCGCCATGCCTAGATCGTTATGGCAATGGGTGGCGAAGATCACATCCTCGGCCCCCGGCACCTCGGCGATCAGGCGGCGGATCAGATCGGCGCTTTCCACCGGCGCAGTATAGCCCACCGTGTCGGGGATGTTGATCGTGCTGGCACCCGCCTTGATCGCGATCTCGACCACGCGGGCCAAGTAATCCCACTCGGTCCGCGTCGCATCCATCGGCGACCATTGGATATTGTCGCACAGGTTGCGCGCATGGCTGACGGTGTCGTGGATGCGCTCGGCCATCTGATCCATCGTCAGGTTGGGAATGGCCCGGTGCATGGGCGAGGTGCCGATAAAGGTATGGATGCGCGGGGATTTGGCGTGGCGCACTGCCTCCCAGCAGCGGTCGATATCCTTGAAGCTCGCGCGCGCCAAACCGCAGATCGTGGCATTGCGCGTCTGCTTGGCGATTTCGGAGACAGCGGCAAAATCGCCTTCCGAGGCGATGGGAAAGCCCGCTTCGATGATATCGACGCCCATCTCGTCCAAAAGGCTGGCAATCTCCAGCTTTTCATCATGGCTCATCGTGGCGCCGGGCGATTGTTCGCCATCGCGCAGCGTGGTGTCGAAAATCAAGACGCGGTTTTTGTCGGTGGTCATAACATGTGATCCTTAGCCTTGGGGCATTTGCCTGTTTTGGGGGTTTCGGCGCTGTCCCTCCTCTGAGCGGTCGCGCCGAATGGCACGCTCAGAGGCGGCTAAGAAGCAGCAGGCCAAGGGGCGACAACTGCGCGGCGGGCGCGGCAAGGGTCGTGATATGGGCTTGCGTGATCATGGGGGTGAAAATACCGATCCTTGCGGCTTTGAAAACCCCCTTTCGGGTCAGTGCCATTGACCGATCCCGCCCGCGCCATAGCTGCACCTCCATGGAACAAGCATTGGTGATCGGGGCCTCTGGCGGCATTGGCCGCGCGGTGGCCGAGGAATGGCAGGCGCGGGGCGCCGTGGTGACGGGGCTTTCGCGGGCCGCCGATGGCTTGGATGTAACCGATCCGGCCAGCGTGGCGCGCGTGATGGGCGCGCTTGCAGGGCCGTTTGATGCGGTTTTTGTCGCCGTGGGCATCCTTGCGCCGCAGGGTGGCGCGCCCGAAAAGCAACTGGCCCAGATCGACCCGGTGGCCATGGCGCAGGTCTTTGCCGTCAACACCATCGGTGTCGCGCAAATCCTCACCCATCTGCCGCGCCTTTTGCCGCGCAAGGGGCGCTCGGTCACGGGTGTTCTGACGGCCAAGGTGGGCTCCATCGGTGACAACCGCTTGGGCGGCTGGTATTCCTATCGCGCGTCCAAGGCGGCGCTGAACCAGATTGTGCATGGTGCCGCCATCGAGATTGGGCGCACCCACCGCGAGGCGGTGATTGCGGCCCTTCATCCCGGCACGGTGGCCACGCCCTTTACCCAAGGCTATGACCCAAACCATGGCAAGATGCCCCCGGCCGAGGCTGCGCGCGCGCTGTGCGATGTGATGGCGGGGCTGACGCCTGCGCAAACGGGCGGGTTTTACGATTACGCCGGGCAGGAATTGCCATGGTAGCCCGCCTGATCCTGATCTTGGGCGATCAGCTTTCCGACGATCTGTCCGCCCTGCGCGAGGGCGATCCGGCGCGCGACATCATCGTCATGGCCGAGGTGATGGGCGAGGCGTCCTATGTCCCCCATCACCCCAAGAAGATCGCTTTTCTTTTCGCCGCGATGCGCAAATTCGCCATCCGGCTGGAGGGGCAGGGGTGGCGCGTGGCCTACACGCGGCTTGATGATCCGGAGAATACCCACACTATCCCCGGCGAATTGATCCGCCGCGCCTCGGAGACCGGCGCGACAGAGGTTCTGGCCACCGAACCCGGCGAATTCCGCCTGATCGCCGCACTGGAAGAGTGCCCTATCCCGGTCCACCAGTTTCCCGATGACAGGTTCCTCTGTTCCCATGCCGAATTCGACCAATGGGCCGAGGGGCGCAAAGAACTCCGCATGGAATGGTTCTACCGCGAGATGCGCCGCAAGACGGGCCTTTTGATGGAGGGCGATCAGCCTGCGGGCGGCAAATGGAACTATGACCATGACAACCGCAAACCCGCGCCGGGCGAGATCGGCTTTGACGGCCCGCTGCGGTTTGAGCCCGACGCCGTGACCGAAGAGGTTCTGGCGCTGGTGGCTGACCGATTTGCCGAAAACTTCGGCACGCTTGCCCCCTTCTGGTTTGCCACCGACCGGGCGGGTGCGCGCAAGGCACTCGATCATTTCATTGCCCATGCCCTACCGCGCTTTGGCGATTTTCAGGATGCGATGCTGGATGGAAATCGCTTCCTCTATCATTCCGTCATCTCGATGTATCTTAACGCGGGCCTTTTGGGTTGGCGCGAGGTCTGTGAGGCCGCAGAAGCGGCCCACAGGGCCAATCAGGCGCCGCTGAACGCCGTCGAGGGGTTCATCCGCCAGATCATCGGCTGGCGCGAATTCATGCGCGGCATCTATTTCCGCCAAGGCCCCGGCTACACCCGCATGAACACACTCGGCCATGACCGCGCCTTGCCCGGCTTTTACTGGTCGGGCGAGACAAGCATGCGCTGCATGTCGCGCGCCATCGAACAAACGCGGGATGAGGCCTATGCCCACCATATCCAACGCCTGATGGTGACGGGCAATTTCGCCCTTCTCGCAGGGATTGACCCCTATCAGGTCCATGAATGGTATCTGGCCGTCTATGCCGATGCCTATGAATGGGTCGAGGCCCCCAATGTCATCGGGATGAGCCAATTCGCCGATGGCGGCATCGTGGGGTCCAAGCCCTATGTCTCGGGCGGCAATTACATCAACAAGATGTCGGATCACTGCAAGCACTGCGCCTATGAGATCGGGGAGAAAACGGGCGAGAAAGCCTGTCCTTTCAACTATCTTTATTGGGCGTTCCTGCATCGTCACCGCGACCGCTTTGGCCGCAACCCCCGGATGGCGCAGATGTATCGCACATGGATGAAGATGTCCGATGACAAGCGGCAAGCGACATTGGATAGCGCCGATGCGTTCTTGGCCCGTCTTGAACGCGGAGACCGCGTCTAGCTTGGCTTGACGCAAGCCGTAAAGCGGCCCATCTGCGCATCTGGCATGGCGACCGACATTGATCTGCGGGGCGCGCGTGCTGTTTTCTGGAGTGACAGATATGATCGCCGTTCAGTCCGTGAGCGACGCCTTTTCCGGTGCCGATTGCGCACGCCTTCTCGATACCATCGCCACCACCCCCAGCCGTGATGCGGGCCTTGTGCGCCAAGCCCGCGATCATAACCTGCGCCGCGCCGATCTGGTCTGGCTCGATGATGTCGAGGGGACATCTTGGGTCATGGACCGCATCATCGAGATCGTGCGCGTGGCCAATCGCGATGTCTTCGATTTCGATATCACCGATTTTGCCGAAAGCGCGCAGGTGGCCCGTTACGGGGCCGAGCGCGAGGGGCATTTCGGCTGGCATTCGGATGTGGGTGAGGGGCGCTTGGCCGAACGGCGCAAGCTGACCATCGTGGTGCAGCTGTCCGAACCCGATGCCTATCGCGGCGGCGATCTCGAGGTGATGCCCGGAGCGGGGATCATCAGCGCCGACCGCGCACGCGGTGTGGCGACGCTTTTTCCCGCTTTCGTGCTGCACCGCGTCACGCCGGTGACAGTGGGCGAACGCCATTCGCTGACCGTCTGGTGCCACGGCGCGCCGTTTCGGTGAAAGACAAGCCCTCTCGCTGTGCGCCGATGCACCGATGGATTGCATTGGCGTGGAATTGTGCAAAGGCGCGGCTGCGCGCATGTGGATATCATCAAGTCACCCGCGTTCACGGAGCTTTTCTCATGTCTAACGTCAAACTCGCCATCGTCTATTACTCGACCTACGGCACCAATCACCGCATGGCAGAGATTGCCGCCGAAGCCGCCCGCGCCGCCGGCGCCGAGGTGCGCGTGCTGCGCGTGGCCGAAACCGCCCCCGCCGAGGTTGTGGCCTCTCAAGATGCGTGGAAGGCACAGGCCGATAAATCCGCCGATATTCCCGTGGCGAGCCCCGCCGATATGGAATGGGCCAATGCCTATCTCTTCTCTGCCCCGACCCGCTTTGGCACGGTGGCAAGCCAGCTGCGCGCTTTCATCGACAGCCTTGGTGGTCAGTGGTTCTCGGGCGCATTGGCCAACAAAGCGGTCAGCGCCATGACCTCGGCGCAGAACCTGCATGGCGGGATGGAGACGACCTTGATCGGTCTTTACACCACATTCATGCATTGGGGTGCGGTCATCGTGACGCCGGGCTATACCGACCCGTCGATCTTTGCCGCGGGCGGCAACCCTTACGGCACGGTCGCTGTTGCAGGCAAAATCACACCCGAAGCCGAGGCCGCGATTGCCCATCAGGCCAAGCGCCTTGTCGAAATGGCCGCCAAGCTTGCCTGATCTTGCTTGATTGCACCATGAGGGCCGCGCGGGTGCATCCTGCGCGGCCTTTTTGTTTGCGGTCATTCCCACCAGGGATCGATGCGCGCAATATCATCATCCGACCAACCGAAATGATGCGCCAACTCATGGATCAGCACATGGGCCACCAACGCGCCCAAGCTGACATTGCCGCGATCCGCCCATTCATCAAGGATCGGGCGACGAAACAGCCAGATCACATCCGGCCCCATCGGCTGGTCCATCACCGATTTCTCGGTCAGCGGGATACCTTCGTAAAGCCCGGTCAGCTCGAAAGGATCGGCAATCTCCATCCCGTCAAGGATGTCATCAGGGGCAAAGTCCACGATCCTGAGCGCGATCTGGCGCGCCGCCGCACCATAGGGCGCGGGCAACCCCGCCAACGCGGCATCGGCCAGCGCTTCAAAGACATCAAGGCCGGGGGCGATCAGATCGTGATGTGGCGTGTTTGCGGTCATGCCCCCGATATGGACAATTCCGCCCCGATCTGAAAGACCGACCGCGTGTTGAAAAAGGCCACATCATGACCGTCACGACCCGTTTCGCGCCTTCGCCCACCGGCTTTCTCCATGTCGGCAACCTACGCACGGCGCTGTTTAATCACCTGATCGCGAAAAAGGCGGGCGGGCAGTTCATCTTGCGCCTCGACGATACCGACCCCGAGCGGTCGAAACAGGAATATGCGGACGCAATCCAAGAAGATCTGGAATGGCTGGGCCTGACCTGGGACCGGATCGAGCGGCAGTCCGATCGGCTGGACCGCTACAGTGAAGCCGCCGATCAACTGCGCGCGGCTGGCCGTTTCTACGAGGCGTGGGAAACGCCAACCGAGCTTGATCTTAAGCGCAAGAAGCAGCTGAACATGGGTCTTCCGCCGGTCTATGACCGCGCGGCCTTGAACCTTTCGGCCGATGAGCAGGCGCGCATGCGCACGGAGCGCGGCGCGGGTGTGTGGCGCTTCAAACTCGATCAAGAACGGATCGAATGGGAGGATGGCATCCTTGGCCCGCTGTCTATCGATGCGGGCTCGGTCTCGGACCCGGTCTTGATCCGCGCCGATGGTCAGGTGCTTTACACGCTGGCCTCGGTGGTTGATGACATCGACATGGGCGTGACCCATGTGGTGCGCGGCTCGGACCATGTGACAAATACCGCGACGCAGATCCAGATCATGGCCGCCCTTGGCGCGGGCCACCCAAGTTTCGCGCATCATTCGCTCTTGACCGGCCCTCAGGGCGAGGCGCTGTCCAAGCGTCTTGGCACACTATCCTTGCGCGATCTGCGCGCGGCGGGCATTGCGCCTATGGCGCTGTTGAGCTTGATGGCGCGGCTTGGCTCGTCGCAGCCGGTGGTTTTGGCGGGCGCGATTGACGAATTGGCCGATGGTTTCGATCTGTCGCAATTCGGCGCGGCGCCCACCAAGTTCGATGAGAACGATCTTTACCCGCTGACCGCGCGCATCTTGCAAGAGACGCCCCTTGCGGATGTCGCGGGCGAGATCGCGGCGCTTGGCGTGCCCGAGGCGCTTGCCGCCGATTTCTGGGAGGTGGCGCGCGCCAATATCACCACCAAGGCCGATCTTGCCCCTTGGTGGGCGCTTTTCCGCGACGGGGCAGCACCCGTGGTCGCGGCCGAAGACCGCGATTTCATCATGCAGGCCTTTGGCATGCTGCCCGACCCGCCCTATGACGGCGAGACTTGGGCCAATTGGACCAACGCGGTGAAAGAGGCCACGGGCCGCAAGGGCAAGACCTTGTTCATGCCGCTGCGCAAGGCTGTGACGGGCCAAGACAAAGGCCCGGAAATGGCCGATGTGATGCGGCTGTTGCAGAAAAAACCGACGCTTTGATCTGTTTGGGTAGGGTGCGCCCCTCGGCGCACCTCTGCCCGTCAATGGTGCGCCCGTAGGCGCACCCTACGCATCGATGCCCAGATCGCGCAGGGCCGCGTCGACGATGGCCCGTTCGCGAAGGGTCGTTGGTTGCGCGCGCGGGTAAAGCGGCGCGTCCCGATCATCTTGGATGCCCGCCGCCCATCCGCGCGTCGTCTCGAAAAACCGCGCAGCACCCGCTTCGCCGAATTCGCGCAAGAAACCCTGTACGACTGTGTCGAGGTAACTGAGCAGGATCGGATGGCTGCCCTCGGGCGCGATATGGCACGGCGCGACCTGATAGATCATGATCCGGCCTGCTGTCGGGTGGTCATGGGCGACATTGCGCAGATCATGGCGGTCATAGGCATGTTCGCGCTGATCCAGCGCTGCCCAATCGCCCCCCGGCACAGCGGCGATCAAGCCATCGATCATGACCCCCGGCGCGGCGATCACCGAGAGATAGGCGATTTGACGGATCGATGTCGCCTGCCAGATCCGCGCCCAGCCGGTGACGCGGGCGGGTGCCGCATCGCGATAAGCGTGCGTGGCCCGGTTCACCAAGCTGCCATAGCCGAAGAAATAAGGATCACTGCCTGTGGTCATGTCGGTTTTGATGACGAAAGTGCCGCAGATGCACAAGGCCCCTTGCGGGCTTTCGCAAGCCTGATATTTTGGCCACGTCGATACAGGGAGACGCTGATCCGCAAGGGTCAGGGCCGAAGGAGCAACCGCCCCGGTAAACTCTCAGGCAAAAGGACCTGTGCCGGCACCAAAACTCTGGAGAGTGATGCGCAAACTGCATCCGCCGAAGGGATAACGATCTCAGGCGAAAGGACAGAGGGGGCGTCGCAACTGCGGCCTTGGGCCGTGATCAACGATGCCGGGCGCATGCGCCCATGAACGGGCTGGGGATTTATGGCCGAAGATGCAACAGCGCCACTGCTGACCGCGTTACCGCTGGCAGGGCTTCATGCCGAATTGGGGGCCAAATGCGTGCCCTTCGCGGGCTGGTCCATGCCTGTGCAATACCCGAAAGGTGTGATGGCCGAGCATCTTTGGACACGCGCCCATGCCGGGCTTTTCGATGTCAGCCATATGGGCCAACTGCGCCTGCCCAAAAGCGCCTTGGAAGGGCTTGAGGCGCTGATCCCCGCCGATCTTTTGGACCTGCCCGAGGGGCGGCAGCGCTATGGCGTTTTCACCAATGACCAGGGCGGTGTGCTGGATGATCTGATGGTCGCCCATCGGGCGGGCGATGTGGTCTTGGTCGTCAATGCCGCGCGCCATGCGCATGATCTGGCGCATCTGCGTGCCCATATCGCAGGCGTCGAAGCGGTGAGCGACCGCGCGCTTTTGGCCCTGCAAGGCCCAGAGGCGGCGGCGGCGTTGTCAGCCCTTGTGCCGGGCGTGGCCGCGATGCGGTTCATGGATGTGGCGGTGATGCGCTGGCAGGGCGCGGATTTATGGATCTCGCGGTCTGGCTATACGGGCGAGGATGGGTTCGAGATCTCGGTCCCCCTGGCCCAAGCCGAGGTGTTTGCCCGCGCGCTTCTCGCCGATGCGCGCGTCGCGCCCATCGGGCTTGGCGCACGCGATAGCTTGCGACTGGAGGCGGGATTGCCGCTTTACGGCCAAGAGATGGACGCGGCGATCACGCCTGTTGAGGCGGGCCAAGCTTGGTCCATCGGGCGCGCGCGGCGCGCGGGTGGCCTGCGCGCGGGCGGTTTTCCGGGGGCGGCCATCATTCTTGAACAATTGGCCCATGGCGCACCGCGCCGCCGTGTGGGCCTGCGCCCTGACGGGCGCGCGCCGATGCGCGCAGCCGTGGCGCTTTTTGCCGAGGCTGTCGGGGGCGATGCGATTGGCACGATCACATCGGGTGGTTTTGGTCCCTCGCTGGGTGGCCCTATCGCCCTTGGCCTGATCGCAGCCAATACGCCCACTGATGCAACGCTTTATGGCGAGCTGCGCGGCAAACGGCTTGCCTTGCAGCAAGTGCCGCTGCCTTTTGTTTCCACTGGCTACAAACGCTGATCAACCCCTCCAGATGAGGATCACATGAAGTACACAGAAGATCATGAATGGCTGAGCCTCGATGGCGATATCGTCACCGTGGGCATTACCGAATACGCCGCCACGCAACTGGGCGATGTGGTATTTGTCGAACTGCCCGAACTGGAAACGCAGGTCGCGCGCGGTGATGAGATCGTGGTGATCGAGAGCGTCAAGGCGGCCTCGGACATCGTGGCACCGCTCGATGGCGAGATCGTCGAGATCAACGCGGCCTTGGTCGAAAACCCAGCCCTCGTCAACGACGACCCCACTGGGGCGGCGTGGTTTTTCAAGATCAAGATCGAGGATGACGCAGCACTCGATGAGTTCATGGATGAGGATGAATACAAGGAGCATATCGGCGAGTGACGCCGATCTGGGGGGCTCTGCCCCCGTCGCGGCCTTTGGGCCGCGCCTCCCCCGGGATATTTTTGAAACAGAGAAGCAGGGGAGCCCCGGCCCCTGCGCGCCCTGATAGGACCATCAACATGCCTTGGACGCCGACCGCCTATGATCCGACCGATTTCGCCAACCGCCGCCATATCGGCCCATCGCCCGCCGAGATGGCCGCGATGCTGGCGGTGGTGGGGGCCGAGAGCCTTGATGCGTTGATCGATGAGACCGTGCCCGCCGCGATCAGGCAGGCACGCGCACTTGATTGGGCACCGATGTCGGAGGCGGAGTTGCTTGCGCATATGCGCGCCATCGCAGGCCGCAACAAGCCGATGGTTCAGATGATCGGGCAGGGCTATTATGGCACCCATACGCCACCTGCGATCCAGCGCAATGTGCTGGAAAACCCGGCCTGGTACACGGCCTATACCCCCTATCAGCCCGAGATCGCGCAAGGCCGGCTAGAGGCCTTGTTGAACTTCCAGACGATGGTGGCCGATCTGACCGGGCTGGAGGTGGCCAATGCCTCGCTTTTGGATGAAGCGACGGCCTGCGCCGAGGCGATGGTGATGGCCGAGCGCGTGGCGAAAACCAAGGCGCGGGCGTTCTTCATCGATGAGAACTGTCATCCGCAGAATATCGCGGTGATGCGCACACGGGCCGAGCCCTTGGGCATCGAGGTGATCGTGGGCGATCCCGTCACGCTTGAACCGGGTGCGGTTTTTGGCGCGATCTTTCAGGTGCCGGGCACATTCGGTGGCCTGTCCGATCCCAGCGCGCAGATCGCGGCGCTGCATGCGCATAAGGCCATCGCCATTGTCGCCAGCGATCTTTTGGCGCTGACGCTGATCCGCGATCCGGGCAGCATGGGGGCCGATATCGCCGTGGGCAGCGCGCAGCGTTTTGGCGTGCCTTTGGGCTATGGCGGGCCGCACGCGGCCTTTATGGCGTGCCGCGATGCGCATAAGCGCGCCATGCCGGGGCGGATCGTGGGTGTTTCGATCGACAGCCATGGTCACAAGGCTTACCGGCTGTCATTGCAAACGCGCGAGCAGCATATCCGGCGCGAGAAAGCCACCTCGAACGTTTGCACGGCGCAGGCGCTTTTGGCGGTGATGGCGAGTTTCTATGCCGTGTTTCACGGGCCGGAGGGGCTGAACGCGATTGCGCAAGCCGTGCATTTGAAGGCGGCGCGGCTGGCCGCAAGCCTGCGCGCGGGCGGATATATGCCCGAGGCGGCGGCGTTTTTCGACACGCTGACGCTGTCCGTGGGTGATCGGCAAAGCCGGATCATGGCCGCCGCCGTGGCGCGGGGGGTCAACCTGCGCGATGTGGGGCGTGACCGGATCGGAATCTCCGTCGATGAAACCACGACCGAGGCGCATCTTGCCGCCGTTTGCGCGGCTTTTGATGTGGCGCTGGTGGCACCTGTCACGGCACCAGCCATCCCCGAGGCGATGCTGCGCACGACGCCTTACCTGACCCATCCGATCTTTCACATGAACCGGGCCGAGTCGGAGATGATGCGCTATATGCGCCGCCTGTCGGACCGCGATCTGGCGCTGGATCGGGCGATGATCCCGCTAGGCTCGTGCACCATGAAGCTTAACGCGGCGGTTGAGATGATGCCGGTCACATGGCCCGAATTCAACAGCCTGCACCCCTTTGCCCCCGCCGATCAGGCGCAGGGCTATGCCGAGATGCTGGCCGATCTGTCGGCGAAATTGTGCGAGATCACCGGCTATGACGCCATGTCGATGCAACCCAATTCCGGCGCGCAGGGCGAATATGCGGGGCTTTTGACCATCGCGGCCTATCATGCGGCACGCGGGGCAGGGCATCGTCGGATCTGCCTGATCCCGGTGTCGGCGCATGGCACCAATCCCGCCTCTGCCCAGATGTGCGGGATGGAGGTCGTCGTGGTGAAGGTGGCCGAGAACGGCGATGTGGATCTTGAGGATTTCCGCGCCAAGGCGGAGGCGGCGGGCGACAATCTGGCCGCCTGCATGATCACCTACCCCTCGACCCATGGCGTGTTCGAGGAAACGGTGCGCGAGGTTTGCGCGATCACCCACAGGTTTGGTGGGCAGGTTTATCTCGATGGTGCGAATTTGAACGCGATGGTGGGGCTGTCGCGGCCCGGCGATGTGGGCGCGGATGTCAGCCATTTGAACCTGCACAAGACCTTTTGCATCCCGCATGGCGGTGGTGGCCCCGGCATGGGGCCCATCGGGGTCAAGGCGCATCTGGCCCCCTATTTGCCGGGCCATCCCGAAACCGGGGGCGCGATGGGGCCAGTGTCGGGCGCGCCCTATGGTTCGGCCTCGATCTTGCCGATTTCCTATGCCTATGTGCGGCTGATGGGCGGTGAGGGGATCACGCGGGCGACCAAGGTGGCGATCTTGAACGCCAACTACATCGCCAAGCGGCTGGAGGGGGCGTTTCCGGTGCTGTTCAAGGGCGCGCGCGGTCGGGTGGCGCATGAATGTATCCTTGATACGCGCCCCTTTGCCGAGGCGGGTGTCACCGTGGATGACATCGCCAAACGCTTGATGGATTGCGGCTTTCACGCGCCAACGATGAGCTGGCCCGTCGCGGGCACCTTGATGGTGGAGCCGACCGAGTCGGAAACCCAAGCCGAGATCGACCGTTTTTGCGACGCGATGCTGGCCATCCGCGCCGAAATCGCCGAGGTCGAGGCAGGCCGCATGGCAATCGAGGCCAGCCCGCTGCGCCATGCGCCGCACACGATGGAGGATCTGATCCGCGACTGGGACCGCGCCTATAGCCGCGAACAGGGCTGTTTCCCGCCCGGTGCGTTCCGTGTCGACAAGTATTGGCCGCCCGTCAACCGGGTCGACAACGTGCATGGCGACAGGCATCTGATCTGCACCTGCCCGCCGTTGGAGACCTATCTGGACGCGGCGGAATAGGGGGCGATCTAGCCCTTGGGCTGGTCGATCACCGCGCGCACAAGGGCCAGCGCCTCGGGGCTGTCCCAATGGGCATCGCCGCGCAGCCGGGCAATCTCTTGCCCGTCACGGTTTAAGATCACCGTGATGGGCAGGCCAAACACTCCCATCTCGCGCGCGATCTGCTGGTTGATGTCGCGATATTGCTGCAGGTCGCTCACCCCGATTTCTTCAAAGAAGCGGCGGATGGCTTGCGGCGGGTTGCGCCCGGTGGCCAGCGTGACGACAGTGAAATCCTCACCGCCCAAAGCCGTTTGTAGGTTTTGCAGCGAGGGCATTTCCTCGCGGCAGGGGGCGCACCATGTGGCCCAGAAATTCAGCACCACGATCTGGCCCGCGTAATCGGCCAGCGACCCCTCGCTGTCATCAACGCGCAAGAACGGCAAGCTGGAGGCCGCGACCGGTGCCTCATGGATCACAAGGCCGCGCATCTCGCCGGTCAGATAGGCGGACAGGTCTTGCGCCGCCGCAGCATTTGCACCCAAGCCCGTGGCAAGGTAGAGCAAGACAGATCGCATTAGACGGTTCATCACGCATTCCTCCAAGGGCCGACACCCATGACCGACACCAAGACCAACGCCATGTGGGGCGGCCGCTTTGCCGCTGGCCCAGACGCGATCATGGAGGCGATCAACGCCTCGATCGGCTTCGATCAACGACTGGCCAAGCAGGATATCGACGGCTCCCGCGCCCACGCGGCGATGTTGGCGGCCACGGGTATCGTGAGTGATAGCGATGTGGAGGCGATCCGGAAAGGGCTGCTCACGGTCTTGTCAGAGATCGAGGGGGGCGCGTTCCAATTCTCGACCGCGCTTGAAGACATTCACATGAATGTCGAGGCGCGGCTGAAAGAGATCATCGGTGAACCGGCCGGTCGGCTACACACCGCGCGCTCGCGCAATGATCAGGTGGCGACCGACTTCCGCCTTTGGGTGCGCGATCAATGCGATGCGGCCATCGCGGGGATTGAGGCATTGATGCGCGCGCTTCTCGCACAGGCCGAGGCGGGCGCCGATTGGGTCATGCCCGGCTTTACCCACCTACAAACCGCCCAGCCCGTGACATGGGGCCATCACATGATGGCTTATGTCGAGATGCTGGCGCGCGACCGGGGGCGGTTCATCGATGCGCGCGCGCGGATGAACGAATCGCCGCTTGGGGCGGCGGCCTTGGCGGGCACATCCTTTCCCATCGACCGGCACATGACTGCTAGCGCCTTGGGGTTCGACCGGCCCATGGCCAATTCGCTTGACGCGGTATCGGACCGCGATTTCGCGCTGGAGTTTCTGGCGGCCGCATCAATCTGTGCGATGCATCTGTCGCGCTTTGCCGAGGAATTGGTGATTTGGTCCTCGGCCCAGTTCCGTTTCGTGCGGCTGTCGGATCGTTTCACCACCGGCTCTTCCATCATGCCGCAGAAGAAAAACCCCGACGCGGCCGAGTTGATCCGCGCCAAGATCGGGCGGATTTTCGGGGCCAATGTCGCGCTGATGATGGTGATGAAGGGTCTGCCGCTGGCCTATTCCAAGGATATGCAAGAAGACAAGGAACAGGTCTTTGATGCCGCCGACAACCTGATGCTGGCCTTGGCCGCGATGGATGGCATGGTGCGCGACATGACCGCCAACCGCGAGGCGCTGGAACGTGCCGCAGGTTCGGGCTTTTCCACCGCCACCGATCTGGCCGATTGGCTGGTGCGGATCTTGGGCCTTCCTTTCCGCGAGGCGCATCATGTCACCGGCAGCCTTGTCGCGATGGCCGAAGGCGCGGGTGTCGATCTGCCCGATCTGACGCTTGCGCAGATGCAAAGCGTGCACGCAGGCATCACAGATGACGTCTTTGCCGTTCTGGGCGTTCATAATTCGGTTGCCTCGCGCATCTCTTATGGCGGGACGGCACCCGCACAGGTGCGCGCCCAGATCGCCCGCTGGAAGGAGATGCTGACATGAGCCATGCCCGGATTTGCCTATCTGCTGCGCTTTTGGCGATGCTGGCCGCTTGTGGGGCCGATGGCATCCCCGAGCGCCCCGAACCCCGTGGCACCACCGGCATCACCATCGCGGTCGATGCAAGCGCGGGGATTTCCAGCGGAAATTGAGCATCGCCACCTTCCCCGTTGAACCGCATTGCAATCGGCCCTAACCTCGGCCTTCAAAAGTTGCGTTGCCTCCAGACATCAAGGCGTTTTCATGGATAAGATCCCAATGACCCCCGGCGGTTACAAGACCGTCAATGAGGAGCTGAAGCACCTCAAAAGCGTCGAGCGTCCGGCCATCATTCAGGCCATCGCCGAGGCGCGCGCGCATGGCGATCTGTCCGAGAATGCCGAGTATCATTCCGCCAAGGAAAAACAGTCATTCATCGAGGGCCGGATCAAGGAGCTTGAAGGGTTGATTGGCCGGGCCAATGTGATCGATCCCAAGACGCTGTCTGGTCCGATCAAATTCGGCGCGACCGTCGTGCTTGTCGACGAGGACGATGCCGAAAAGACCTTTCAGATCGTTGGCGAATTCGAGGCGAATATCGAAAAGGGCCTTCTGAACATCAACTCGCCCTTGGCGCGTGCCTTGATCGGCAAGGACGAGGGCGATAGCGTCGAGGTCAAGACGCCGGGTGGCGACAAGGATTACGAGATCGTTTCGGTCACCTATCTTTAAGCTTGGCCCTTTTGTGGCCGGCCCTTTGTGTGGATTGTGTTTGGCCGGATGCGTGACGACGATAAAACTGTCCTTTTGGATGCGGGCCTCAGCGCCCGGGAAGAGCCAATGCCGCGGATCACCTCGATCGAGATTATCGCGGGTATTTTGACCCTTGCTTGGCTGGTCTTGGCCTTGGTCTATGGGCGTGGCGATGCGGCAGAAGAGGGCGGCATCGCGCAATGGCTGGTCGATGTCGTGTTTCTTGCCATGCCTGTGGCCTTGATCTCGGTTGCGGCGCGCACGGCACGGGCGATGCACGCCCTGCGCCTTGAGGCTGCGCGCCTGCAATCAGAGATCGACGCGATGCGCGCCAAGCAGCTTGCGCAAGCGCCGCAAGACAGCATCGAGATCAAACCCGCCATGGTGGCAAAGCTGGATGCTTTGGTCCAAAGCCGGATCGTTGCCGCACAAGGCGAGCAGGCCGTTTTCGCCTCGCAGCGCGCGCACCCGCCGATCGCAGCGCGCGCCCCTATTGCGACAGCTGTGAGCGAAGCACCGCAACCCGGCCTTGCCTTTGTCGCGCCGGTTGAACGGCCGCCGATTTCGATGGCCGATTTCATCCAAGCGCTGAACTTCCCGCAAGATGAGCATGACAAAGAGGGGTTTCGCACCCTGCGCCGCGCCTTGGAGGATCGCGCAAGCGAGCGGTTGGTGCGCGCCAGCCAAGATGTGCTGACGCTTCTCAGCCAAGATGGCATCTACATGGACGATCTTGCACCCGACCATGCCCGCCCTGAGGTTTGGCGCCGTTTCGCACAAGGCGAACGGGGGCGCGCGGTGGCAGCTCTGGGTGGCGTGCATGACCGCTCATCGCTTGCGCTGGCGGCGGGGCGGATCAAGACAGACCCTGTTTTTCGGGATGCGGTGCATCACTTTTTGCGCCATTTCGACCGCACCTTCATGGCCTTTGAGCGTAACGCCACGGATGCCGATATCGTGGCTTTGGCCAATACCCGCACCGCGCGCGCCTTCATGCTTTTGGGCCGCGCGGCCGGTACCTTTGACTGAGGGGGCAGAAAAACACGTGTTTTTCTGGCGGGAAAACCCGGGTTTTCCGCCCCTAGCCCAAGGCAGCGATCATCTCATCGGCGTGACCTAGCCCGGCAATCCAGCCCTCGATGCGATCACCTTCGCGCAGCATGGCATCCAGCCTGTCGGGCGGTAGCGCGGCAAAGGCTTGGGCCAAGACGCGCACCTGTGCGGCGTCGGGGATTTCGCCGGGGCGTTGGCGGCGCTTGATCTCGGCTGACAGGATCGAAGGGTAAACCTCCGCCAAAAGGATCGGGGCCGGGCGATCCTCAAACGGACGCACCGCCAGCGCCGCGCCGAAATGTTGCTTGAGCGCGTGCAGCCGTGGCAGGCCCACAAGCGTCTGGCTTGCGACAGCGCCATTGCCGAAAAGCTGAAAACAGGTGCTCGCCCCTTTCGCCACCATCTCGACCTGCCGCCGCTCGGCGAAGGGAAAGCCCAGATGGGGCGGTTTGCGAAAGGGTACATGGGTGGGGGTCTTGCCCGTGGGGTGCGACCAGAACGGCCCCGGCGCGTCAAAGCGGGCGTTGATCTGATCCGCGACATCGAGGCGGTTATTGGCATTGCGCGCGTCATCCGTGACCGCTGCGGCCAACCATTCCCAAACCGCAAAGGGGTCGTCCTGCCCGGTCAGCGCCGTGGCAAAACCCGCCGGATAGGCGAAAGGAAAATCGAAACCCGCGAGCACCCGCCGCCCTTCGGCAAGTGCGGCCTGAAACCGCGCTGTCAGATGCTCTGTCGCCGCGTCGCGGGTCCGGCAATAGGTGACATGTCCCTCGCGCCCCGTATGCTCGGCCACGAAGATTGCGTCCTTGGTCGGGCGCGCAGGCGAAGGGGCAGAGCGGGCCGACCAATCGACCATGATCACGGTATCAATGCGCATCGCCGCTCCCTTTCCGATCTGACGGGTGACTTTTGCATCGCGCAGCGCTGAATTGCATCCCCCCGGCACCTCGCCTATGGCTATCGCCAGAGAGACCGGAACCTAACCCATCCCATGACTGCATCCACCCCCAGAACCGCTTATTGGCGCGGCTTTCGCGCGGCGCTGCCGTTCACCATCGTGGTCGGTCCCTTTGGGCTGTTGTTCGGCGTTGTCGGCACCGAGGCGGGGCTTGATGTGGCCCAAGTCATGGGCTTTACCGTACTGGTCATTGCGGGTGCGTCGCAATTCACGGCGCTGCAACTGATGCAAGACAATGCGCCAACGCTGATCGTTATCGCCTCGGCCTTGGCGATCAACCTGCGCATGGCGATGTATTCGGCCTCTTTCGCGCCGCATCTGGGGCGCGCGCCGCTGTGGCAGCGGGCGCTGATCGCTTATATGAATGTCGATCAGACCTATGCCCTGTCCCATGCCGATTACGAGGCGGCCCCAAGCCAAAGCACGGCGGCCAAAGCCGCGTATTTCTTTGGCGCGTCCACCCCCATCATTCCGGTCTGGATCGGCGCATCGGCGCTGGGCATCGTGGTGGGCGAGGCGATCCCGCCTGCGCTTGCGCTCGATTTCGCGGTGCCGATCACCTTTATCGCGCTGATTACGCCTGCCTTGCGCACATTGGCCCATGTCGCGGCGGCGGTGACATCCATCGTGATGGCGATCTTACTCAGCTTTTTGCCGTGGAATCTCTGGCTGCTTCTTGCTGGTCTGATCGCGATGATGGTCGGGGCCGAGGTCGAGCGCCGGATGGGGACGCGGCCGTGAACTATACGATGACCGAGATCTGGATCATCATTCTGGCGCTGGGTGCGGGCACCTTTGTGATCCGTTTTTCGTTTCTGGGCATCTTGGGCAACCGGGCCTTGCCCCTTTGGCTGCTCAGGCACCTGCGCTATACGGCGGTGGGTATCTTGCCCGCGATGGTCACGCCCTTGGTGCTTTGGCCCGAGGCAACGGGCGGTCAGATGGACCCAAGTCGCATCGCAGCCGCCAGCTTGGCGCTTGCCGTCGGGCTTTGGACCAAGAACGCGATCTGGGCGATTGTCGTGGGCATGGCCACCCTTTGGGGGATCGGCTGGTTGATGGGCTGATCGTTCGATAATTCAGAACGAAAAGCGCATAAGCTGTATTTTTATTTCAGGCTTTCACACGGCATATCCCCCGACAAGTTTGGGTGCTTGTTGGGGATTGGGCCATGGACATGCTGTTTGACATCACCGCGACGCTGGTCGCGCAGCTGCAAAAGCCGACGCTGGCTTTTCTGATCGGCGGCATGATGCTGGCAGCGATGGGCAGCAAGCTCTCGGTGCCCGCGCCGGTCTATCAATTCATCGTGTTGGTCTTGCTGCTGAAGGTGGGGCTTGGCGCTGGCATTTCGGTGCGCGAGGCTGATCTGATCGCGCTGGCCGTGCCCGCGATTGCGGCTGCATTGGTGGGCGTGGCCATCGTGCTGCTTGGGTCGCGCACATTGGCGCGGACGCGCGGTGTTTCCCGAATGGATGGGATGGCGACCGCGGGGCTTTTCGGTGCTGTCTCGGCCTCGACGCTTGCGGCGGGGATGGTCATGCTGGACGCCGAAGGCATTGCTTACGAGGGGTTTATCGGCGCGCTTTACCCCTTCATGGATATCGCGGCGCTGGTCACGGCGATCTTGCTGGCGCGGATGAGTGCGGCGCGCGCCGCTGTCGCCATGCCGGTTGGCGGGGGGGCGGCCACAGTCACGATGGGCGGTGCGCATGGCGACGGGATCGTGCGCGAGATCTTGACCGACACGCTCAAAAGCCCGGCCATCTCGGCCCTACTTTTGGGCTTGGCCATCGGCCTGTTGGGCAGGCCGGAACAGGTCTACGCCAGCTTTTACGAACCGCTTTTCCGGGGACTTTTGTCGATCCTGATGCTGATCATGGGGATGGAGGCTTGGGCGCGTCTGGGTGAGATGCGCAAAGTCGCGCATGCCTATGTCTTTTACGGGATCGCGGGGCCGCTTGCGCATGGCTTGCTGGGTTTTGGTGCGGGGCTTGTCGCCCATCACCTGACCGGGTTTTCGGCGGGCGGCGTGGTGCTTTTGGCGGTGATGGCGGCGTCAAGTTCCGACATCTCTGGCCCGCCCACCTTGCGCGCGGCCCTGCCCGAGGCGAACCCAAGCGCTTATGTCGGCACATCGACCGGGATCGGCACGCCGGTGGCGATCTTGTCCATCCCGCTATGGATCGCGCTGGCGGATTGGGTGATCGGAATTTGATCTGATTTATCTTTCAATCAGCGTGGATCGTTCTATTTTACAGCATCATGGATCGGCTGAATTACCACCATCTGCGCTATTTCCGCGAGGTCGCGCGCGAGGGGCATCTGACCCGCGCGGCCGAACGGCTGAACCTGTCGCAATCGGCGCTGTCGGCGCAGATCCGGCAGCTTGAGGAACGGCTTGGGCATGCGCTTTTTGCGCGGCGCGGGCGGCAGTTGATCTTGACCGAGGCTGGGCGCATCGCGCTGGATCACGCCGAGCGGATCTTTGGCGCAGGCGAAGAATTACTGAGCGTTCTGGGCGATGGCGCGGGGCGGGCGCGCCCTTTGCGCATCGGCGCGCTATCCACGTTGTCGCGCAATTTTCAGCTTCAGTTTCTGCGGCCTGTTCTGGCGGCTGATCCCGATGCTGTGCCATTGGCGCTGGTCTCGGGCTCGGCGGCTGTGTTGCTGCCGCGTTTGGCGGGTTTGGCACTTGATGTGGTCTTGTCGACCGAACCGCATGACGCCATGGCCTATCCGGGTTTGCATGCCCGCCATATTGCCGCCCAGCCCGTGGCTTTGGTGGGTCGTGCAAGCCGGATTGCGGGGCGCAGCGCCGATTGGCTTTTGGCCAATCAACCGGTGATCTTGCCCACCGAAAGCTCGATCCGGACGGGGTTTGATGCTTACTGCGCGCGCACTGGGATCACCCCCACCATCGTGGCCGAGGTTGACGACATGGCGATGGTGCGCCTGTTGGCGCGTCAGGATGTGGGCGTGGCCCTCGCCCCCCGCGTGGTGCTGGAGGACGAGATCGCCGCTGGCATGATCATGCAAGCACCGGGCGATCTTGGCATCGTCGAGCGGTTTTACGCCATCACCGCCGCGCGCGATTTCCCCCATCCCGCCATGGCACGCCTGTTCGCGGCGGGCGCGGTCAATCCCTGACCGATGCGGCGGGGTAGGTGCCGAGGATCTTCAGGAAGCTGGTGAAATAGGCCAGTTCCTCAAGCGCCAGCTTGACGTTGTCATCCTCGGGGTGGCCCTCGATATCGGCATAGAATTGCGTCGCGGTGAACGAGCCATCGACCATATAGCTTTCCAGCTTGGTCATGTTCACGCCATTGGTCGCAAACCCACCCATCGCCTTGTAAAGAGCGGCCGGAATATTGCGGACGCGGAAGACGAAAGTGGTCATCATGTGATCGGAGCGCCGCGCCAGATCGGGTTCGCGCGCCATGATCAAGAACCGCGTCGTGTTGGTGTCGCTGTCTTCGATATGTCGGGCCAGCACATCCAGACCATAAATCTCGCCCGCCAATTCCGAGGCAAGCGCGGCCTTGCTTGGCTCACCCCATGCCGCCACATCGCGCGCGGCGCGGGCATTATCGGGGCTGACCTGTCCCTTGATCCCATGTTTGCGCAAAAAGCCCGCGCATTGGGGCAAAAGCACAAGATGCGACCAAGCATCGGTCACATCGCCCAGTTTTGCGCCCTTTACCCCAAGCAGGTTGATGTGAACCCGCACGAAAGCCTCGTCCACGATATGCAACCCCGAGGAGGGCAGCAGTCGGTGAATATCGGCCACGCGGCCATAGGTGGTGTTTTCCACGGGCAACATGGCTTGCACGGCTTGCCCCGATTGCACGGCGGCGATGGCATCTTCGAAAGTGGCGCAAGGCAGCGCCTCCATGCCGGGGCGTGCATCATGAATGGCCTGATGCGAATAGGCGCCGGGCTCTCCTTGAAATGCGATGCGCTCGCTCATGACAAACCTTTCGATGGGGGCGTTTCGTCGCGCTCCCTACACCTTGCCATGTGTTGGTGAAACCCCATAGATACGCGGGAAATTGCGAGACGGATGGGAAAACCATGTTCGACACCATGACCATCACCAAGGCTTTCGCCTCTGTATGCGGCGCATTGCTGGTGCTTTTGTTGGGCGGCTGGGCCGCTGAGAGCCTGTACAATATCGAAAAGCACGGTGACGATCACGTCGCGGGCTATGCCATCCTCGTCGACGATGGCGGCGAAGAAGAGGTCGTCGAAGAGGTGATCGAGGTCGCCTTTGCCGATGTCTATGCCGTCGCCGATGCGTCAGCGGGTGAGCGTCTTTGGCGTCAATGCGGTGCTTGCCACCAGCTGAACCCCGGTGCCAATGGCGTTGGCCCCTATCTGCATGGTGTCGTAGGCCGGGCAAAGGGTGCGGCCGCAGGGTTCAACTATTCCGCCACGCTTGCGGGGCTCGGTGGTGATTGGACACCGGAAAACCTGTCCGGCTTCTTGGAAAACCCCCGTGGCTACGCGCCCGGCACCTCCATGTCCTACAACGGCATGCGCGAAGTTGAAGATCGTGCAAACCTGATCGCCTATCTTGCGACCTTCCAGTAAGGTCGCATCATCGGATCAGGGAAGGGGCCGCCGATCTGGGCGGCCTTTTTCGTTTTGCGCCTGCGGCTGGGGCGCGCGATCACGCAATCTCAACTTGAACCGAGATGGCACTGGTCACTAACGTGATCCGACCCAAATATACCACAAGCACAACCATGCGATTTTGTCCGGAGATCCAGATGACCGAACACCATGCAGCCGCTTTTTCGATTTGCCGCGCCATGTCGGTTCCCTTGATTGCCGCCTTGGCCTTGACGCTGGGCAGCCCGCGCGCCGATGCGCAGCAAGATGGTTTGATCACGACCCATGCGGTGGCAACCTTTGGCATCGCCGATCTGACCTATCCGGCTGACTTCGCGCATCTGGCTTATGTGAACCCTGACGCGCCAAAGGGTGGTGAAATGTCGATGAGCTGGTCAAGCGGCGGTGGCAGCTTTGATTCGCTGCATCCCTACACCAATCAGGGCAATCCGGCAGTTCTGGCCTCGATCTTTTTTGAATCGATGCTGGAGGGGACATCGGACACCATCGGTGAAAGCTATTGCCTCTTGTGCGAGACAATCGCCTATCCCGAGGATCGCAGCTATGTGATCTTTACCCTGCGCGCGGGGGCGCAGTTTTCCGATGGCAGCCCCGTCACCGCCGATGATGTGCTGTTCTCCTACGAGATTTTGCGCGACGAGGGGCTGCCGAGTTTTCGGGCCAGCATCCCCCTGACCCTTGCGAGTGCCGAAGTTCTGGACGACCGGCGCATCCGTTTCGATTTCAACCCCGACAGCCAGCTCCGCGGCCGGATCGAGGCGGCGGGCGGTTTGCCGGTGTTCAGCCGCGCCAGCCATGAGGCCAGCGGCCTGCCCTTTTCGGATAGCCGACTGACACCGCTGACGGGTTCCGGCCCCTATGTGGTGGGCGAGGTCGATCCGGGCCGCTCGACCGTCTTTGTGCGCAATCCCGACTACTGGGGGCGCGATCTGCCGATCAATCAGGGGCGGCATAATTTCGACCGTATTCGCGTGGAATACTACGCCGACGCCATCGCCGCCTTCGAGGGGTTCACCGCCGGAAACTACCTGTTCCGTCAGGAAAACAGTTCGCAAAACTGGGCCAATAGCTACAATTTCCCGCGTCTGACCGACGGCATCGTCATTCGCGAAGAAATACCCCAAGGGGTGATCGCAAGCGGCCAAAGCTTTATCTTCAACCTGCGGCGCGAAAAGTTCCAAGATCCCCGCGTGCGCGAGGCCATCGCGCTGATGTTCAACTTTGAATGGACAAACCAAACGCTGTTCTACGGGCTTTACGCGCCAATCGACAGTTTTTGGGAAAACACCCATCTTGAGGCGACGGGCATCTTGTCGGGCGCAGAGCTTGCCGTGCTCGAGCCGTTTCGCGGACGTTTGCCCGATGAGGTCTTTACCGATGCGCCTTTTGCGACCCCACCATCGGATGTCGCGCGGACCTTTGACCGCGCGCAGGCCCGCCGCGCCGCCGCATTGTTGGAGGCCGCAGGTTGGACACCCGGCGCAGACGGGCTTTTGCGCAATGCGGCTGGCCAAACGCTCGCGGTTGAATTTCTCAATGCCTCACCGCTGTTTGACCGCATCATCAACCCCTATGTCGAGAATTTGCGCGCCATCGGCATCGATGCGCGGCTGACGCGGGTGGATGGGGCGCAGATGAACCAACGCCAGCGCGACGCCGATTTTGACATGCTGACCGGCAATTTCCCGATGGGCTATGAACCGGGAAGCGGCTTGCGCCAATATTTCGGCTCACTTGGTGCCGACGAATCGTTGTTCAACGTCGCGGGACTTGCCGATCCGGTGATTGATGAATTGCTGGAAAGCGTGATCCGCGCCGAAACCCGCGAAGAGATGGAAACAGCGACCCGCGCGCTTGACCGGGTGTTGCGCGCGTACCGTATCCGCGTGCCGCAATGGTTCAACCAGAACGTCTGGGCCGCCTATTACAATCACTACCGCTACCCCGAGGAATTGCCGCCCTATGGCATCGGCTTCCTTGATTTCTGGTGGGTCGACCCCGCAGCCGAACAGGCGCTGCGCGATCAAGGTGTGCTGTAACAGCATATGGGCGCTTATATCCTCAGACGCGTATTGCTCATGATCCCCACATTGTTGGGGATCATGGTGATCAATTTCGCGCTGACGCAATTCGTGCCGGGCGGACCCATCGAACAGGTTATCGCCCAGCTTGAGGGCGATGGTGATGTCTTTGCAGGCATCTCGGGCGGCGGGTCCGAGACGATGGGCGCAAACGAGATCGAGAGTGTGGGTTATGAAGGCGCGCGTGGCCTTCCGCCGCAGTTCCTTGATGAATTACGCGTGCAGTTCAACTTTGCCCGCATCGTCTGTGCCGAGGGGTTCACCGGCACACCCAATCTGCGTAATGACCAATGTGCTGCCGAAGAAATCCCCGGTTTGGAACGTTTCGGCCTGATGATATGGGATTACGTCCGCTTCGATTTCGGCGAAAGCTATTTCCGCTCGATCTCGGTCATTGATCTGGTGATCGAGAAATTGCCCGTCTCGATCACGCTTGGCCTTTGGTCGACGCTGATCGCCTATCTGATCTCGATCCCCTTGGGCATTGCCAAGGCAACGCGCGATGGCACCAAATTCGACACATGGACAAGCGGTGTGATCATCGTCGCCTATGCGATCCCCGGCTTTCTTTTCGCGATCATGCTTTTGGTGTTGTTCGCAGGGGGGCGGTATTTCCAGATCTTCCCGCTGCGCGGCCTGACCTCGGACGGGTGGGCGGAAATGAGCCTGATCCAGCAGATCGGGGATTATTTCTGGCACATTACCTTGCCGGTCTTGGCCTCGACCATCTCGGCCTTTGCGACGCTGACGTTGTTGACCAAGAACAGCTTTCTCGATGAAATCCGCAAGCAATACGTCATGACCGCGCGCGCCAAGGGGCTGAAAGAATCCCGCGTGCTTTACGGCCATGTCTTCCGCAACGCGATGCTGATCGTAATCGCGGGCTTTCCCGCGGTGTTCGTGGGCGTGTTTTTCGGTGGTTCGCTGATTATCGAGACGATCTTTAGCCTTGATGGTTTGGGCAGGCTGGCCTTTGAGGCGGCGGTTAGCCGCGATTACCCGGTGATTTTCGGCACGCTCTTTGTCTTTGGGCTGATCGGGCTCTTCGTGAATATCTTGTCCGACCTGATGTATGTCTGGATCGATCCGCGCATCGATTTCGACACGCGCGAGACATAAGATGGTGATGCCTGTTCCCAGCCCGGCACAAATCACAGCGGCAGAGTTGCCGCCGCCCCGGCGTGGCTGGCTGTCGCCGCTCAACCGCCGCCGGTGGCAGAATTTCAAGGCCAACCGCCGTGCCTTTTGGTCTTTGATGATCTTTGCGGTGCTTTACGGGCTCAGCCTGTTTGCGGAATTCATCGCCAATGACCGCCCCATCTTGGTGCGGTATCAAGGCAGCTATTACACGCCGATCTTCAACTTCTACCCCGAGACCGAATTCGGCGGCGATTTCCGGACCGAGGCCGTTTACCGCGATGTCGAGGTGCAATGCCTGATCATTTCGGGCGGGCTGGAGGATTGCTGGGACGATCCCGCAGATGTGATCGAGATTGTGCAGGCGACGGGCAGTTTCAACGGCGAGACCGTCGCGCAAGGCTGGCTGCTTTGGCCGCTCATTCCCTATAGCTACAACACGGTCAACGATATCGGCCGCGCCGCGCCATCGCCGCCGGATGCCAACCACTGGCTTGGCACCGATGACACCGCGCGCGATGTGCTGGCGCGGGTGATCTATGGGTTCCGGCTGTCGGTCAGCTTTGCGCTTGTGGTGACATTCCTCACCTCGGTCATCGGGATCGCGGCAGGTGCGGCACAGGGGTTTTATGGCGGCTGGCTTGATCTGATCTTTCAGCGGGTGATCGAGATCTGGAACTCGACCCCCAGCCTATACATCATCATCATCATCTCTGCGATTTTCGTGATGGATTTCTGGCTGTTGGTGTTTTTGATGGTGCTCTTTGGCTGGACAGGGCTTGTGGGCGTTGTGCGTGCCGAATTCCTACGCGCGCGCAATTTCGAATATGTCCGCGCCGCCCGCGCGCTGGGGGTGTCGAACGGCACGATCATGTTCCGCCATGTGCTACCCAATGCGATGGTGGCCACGCTGACCTTTTTGCCCTTTATCGTCACGGGCACCATCGGTGGTCTGGCCAGCCTTGATTTCTTGGGCTTCGGGCTGCCGTCGTCGGCGCCTAGCCTTGGCGAGATGACGCTGCAGGCCAAGAACAATTTGCAGGCCACGTGGCTGGCCTTCACCGCGTTTTTCGCCTTTGCGATCATGCTTTCGCTTTTGGTCTTCATCTTCGAAGGGGTGCGCGACGCCTTTGATCCCAGAAAGACGTTTAGATGACGCAAACCTGTGGTTTGACACGATGAGCGTTCTCAAGGTCGAAAACCTGTCCGTCAGCTTTGGCGCGACGCAAGCCGTGCGCGGCGTCAGCTTCGCTGTGGGGCCGGGTGAGACGGTCGCGTTGGTCGGTGAAAGCGGATCGGGCAAATCGGTCACGGCCTTGTCGACCGTGGCGCTGGTGCCCGGCGCCACGGCCATCACCGGGTCTGTCACCTATGACGGGCAAGAGATGGTTGGCGCGGACGACACGACCCTTCGCCGGATTAGGGGCAATGACATCAGCTTTATCTTCCAAGAGCCGATGACATCGCTCAATCCGCTTCACACGCTGGAAAAGCAGATCACCGAAAGCTTGAGCCTGCACCAAGGGCTGCATGGTGCGGCGGCGCGCGACCGCGTGATCGAATTGTTGCACCAAGTCGGTATCCGCGACCCCGAAACCCGGCTTTCGGCCTATCCGCATCAGCTATCGGGCGGGCAGCGCCAGCGCGTTATGATCGCCATGGCGCTGGCCAACGGGCCGAAACTCCTGATCGCGGATGAACCGACCACCGCGCTTGATGTGACCATACAGGCGCAGATCCTTGATCTTTTGGCCGATCTCAAGCGCGACATGGGGATGAGCCTTTTGTTCATCACCCATGACCTGACCATCGTGCGGCGCATCGCCGATCGGGTTTGCGTGATGCAAAACGGCGAAATCGTCGAACAGGGGCCGACCGCCGCGATCTTTGCTGACCCCAAGCATCCTTATACAAGAAAACTCCTCGCGGCCGAGGCCAAGGGCACCCCTGAGCCTGTCGCGGAAAACGCGCCCGAGATCGTGACCACCACCGATCTGCGCGTTTGGTTCCCGATCACGCGCGGGCTGATGCGGCGGACGGTCGGCCACATCAAGGCGGTCAATGCCGCAACGATCAGCGTGCGCGCAGGCGAGACCTTGGGCATCGTGGGCGAAAGCGGATCGGGCAAGACGACGCTGGCCTTGGCCATCATGCGGCTGATTGGATCGCAAGGGCCGATCATCTTCATGGGCCGCGATGTGCAGGGGCTTCATTCGCGCGAGTTGCGACCGCTCAGGCGCGATATGCAGATCGTGTTCCAAGACCCTTACGGAAGCCTCAGCCCCCGCATGACCGTGGAACAGATCGTCTCGGAAGGGTTGGCCGTGCATGGGGTGGCGCGCGATGACCGGCGCGCGCAAGTGGCCGCGATACTCGCCGAGGTGGGGCTAGACCCCGCGATGATGGACCGCTATCCGCATGAGTTTTCGGGCGGCCAGCGCCAGCGCATCGCGATTGCGCGCGCCATGATCTTGCATCCCAAGCTGGTGGTGCTGGATGAACCGACAAGCGCGCTTGATATGACGGTGCAGGTGCAGATCGTCGATTTGTTGCGCCGTTTGCAACAGCGCTACGGCATTGCCTATCTCTTTATCAGTCACGACCTAAAGGTGGTGCGCGCGCTCAGCCATAAGGTGATCGTGATGCGCAATGGCGATATGGTCGAGGCGGGTGAAACCGCCGCCCTCTTTGCGCAACCCCAAACCGATTACACCCGCGAATTGATGCGCGCGGCCTTTGGCGAGAGCGGCGCGGCCTGAGCGCTTAGAGCCTGTTGCGGTGAATACAGCGGGCTGATCAAACGCGACACGCTCTAGATCGCCGAGGAATGCCCGTCCGCCCGCATCTCGTAGGCGTCAAAGGCGCGTGCAATCATCCGTGTCAGTGCGCGCCCTTCGGGATGGATTTTCAGCCCATGCCCCGCAAGGCGCAGCATGCCGGGGAATTGCTGCGCGGCCGCGCTGAACATCGCGCCAAGCCTGTCGGGGGTGATGTCGAAATCACGCAAGATCGCCGCGCCATCAATGCGAAAATCGCACATCAGCATTTCGATCATCCGCGCCCGAAGCCGATCCTCGCCTTTGAAAATATGGCCGCGTGCGGTCGCCATCTCGCCCATGCGCACCGCCCTTTGATAAGCAGCGGTCGAGCTGGCGTTTTGCGCGAAACCTTGCGGCAGCCGCGAAATGGCCGAAGCACCAAGCCCGATCAGCACATCGCAGGTATCGTCGGTATAGCCTTGGAAATTGCGTCGCAAATGCCCGGTTTTGGCCGCGCGGGCCATGCTGTCACCGGGCTTGGCGAAATGGTCGATCCCGATCTCGGCATAGCCATCCCAGATGAACAGCTTGCGCGCGGTCTCGAAGAGCGCCAAGCGCGCCTCGGGCGAGGGGAGCGCCTCGGTCGGGATCAAGGCTTGGCGCTTGGCCATCCAAGGCACATGGGCATAGCCGTAAAGCGCCACCCGGTCGGGGCTGAGCGACAAGAGCATCTGCACCGAATCCGAGAGCCGCGCCTGTGACTGTTCGGGTAAGCCGAACAAGATATCGGCGTTGAGCGACGCAATCCCCGCCGCGCGCAACCCTTCGATGGCGGCGCGCGTGACCTCGTAGGATTGCACACGCCCGATGATCTGTTGGATATCGGGATCGAAATCTTGCACCCCGATGGAGGCGCGGTTCATCCCGGCCCTGGCCAAGGCGTCGATACGGGGCGCATCGATCTCATTTGGGTCAATCTCGACCGAGAACTCGGCATTCGGCGCAAAGCTGAAAGCCCTGCGCAGTGTTCGGGCCAGATCATGCATCGACGCCGCTGACAAAAGCGTGGGCGTGCCACCCCCCCAATGCAGTCGTGCGACCGTGACACCCCTTGGCAGCGCGCGGCTTACAAGCGCGATCTCTTGCTTCAACGTGGCCAGATAGGCCGCGATGGGCGCATCCGAGCGCACACCTTGGGTGCGGCATGCGCAGAACCAACACAACCTGCGGCAGAAAGGCACATGAAGGTAAAGCGAGATCTGCGCGCCCGGCGCGATATCGCCCAACCAGTCAAGAAATACAGGCCCCGTAACATCGTCGGAGAATTTGGTGGCCGGTGGATAACTCGTATAACGCGGGACTTTCGCGTCGAACAAGCCCAGTTGGCGAAGTTGATTGACATGCTCCATTGCAGTAGGACTAAGGCAATGGCGCGCCGTTTGACCTTGATCTGGATCAAGCATGCACTGGCCGGGTGACAGTTTTTTGCCAGCGGCTTGGAGGGTAAGGATATGAGCCAAAGGCACATTACATTCCCGCAACGCGAATGCGCGGATTGCCCGATCCGCCACAGGGCGGTGTGCGCGCGCTGTGAGACCGATGAGCTCGAACAGCTCGAGGCGATCAAATATTATCGCAATTACGAGGCCGGCCAGACCATCATCTGGGCCGGTGACAAGATGGATTTCGTGGCCTCGGTCGTGCATGGGGTGGCCGCCCTTACCCAGACGATGGAGGATGGCCGCCGCCAAATGGTGGGGCTTTTGCTGCCTTCCGATTTCCTCGGTCGTCCCAATCGCGACCGCGCCGCTTATGACGTCACCGCCACAACCGATCTGCAACTATGCTGTTTCCGGCGCTTGCCCTTTCAACAGATGCTCAGCTCCACCCCCCATGTCAGCCAACGTTTGCTTGAGATGACGCTCGACGAACTTGATGCAGCGCGCGAATGGATGTTGCTGTTGGGCCGCAAGACCGCGCGCGAAAAGATCGCAAGCTTTCTGTCGATCATCGCCCGCCGCGATGCAGCACAGCACACACCCCGCCCCGGTGGCGCGGTAGCCTTTGATCTGCCGCTCACGCGCGAGGCGATGGCCGACTACCTTGGCCTGACGCTCGAGACCGTCAGCCGCCAGATGTCGGCCCTCAAGAATGACGGCGTCATCAAGCTTGACGGCAAGCGCCACATCATCGTGCCAGACTTCGCCGCCTTGATGGACGAGACAGGCGATGATGCCGATGGCGGCGTCTACTAACCTGCCGGACCGCGCGCACCCGTGTCGCCGGATGGTCCTCGCTCAGTCGCGGGACAGCGTGACGATGGGCGGCGCACCCCAGATCGTGCTGCCATCCGCCAACACCCAGTTCGGGCGCGACGGGATCGGGAGGTGGATATCCAGACCATTCCAGCGGTAGATATGATCCCGGCCATGCGCGAGTGTGACCCGCAGGCCCGGAACGGGGTTCAGCGCTGCATGCACATCCGCGCGCCCCGCCTTTTTGAAATGGGCGATATCCCAATCCTCGATCAGGCCCTCGTGCCGCGTGCGCACCCAGCAGTGCATGCCCGCCGCGATGCCGTTGGGATCGTCGTCAAAGAAATAGCAGGTGAGATAGGCTGTGTCGTATCCCGCCGTGCGCAGCGCTGCGACCAGATAGGTGTTGATGTCGATGCAATTGCCAACCGCGCAGGCCACAGCCGGGATAGCGTCGTGCCCCGTATACCAACGGTCTGGCCCGTCGATTGTGCCATAGGTGAAGCGCGCGGCCGTATCGAGGATGATCGCCTCCAACCCGCGCCGCCCGCCCCCGGCGTTCTGCGCGATGCGCCGCGCGTCCTGCGTGAGATCCTCTGCCGCGCGGCGGTGGGCGGTGGGTTCCGGGTGCCAGGCCGCATCGGCAATGGTTCCCGGCCGGTCAGTGAAAACATGGCGCAGCCGTGCGGTCGCGTCAGGATGAGGCGGGGTGAGCAGTGCGGCAAGCTGCCCGCTGCGTGCCTCGCCCAAGATGTGTGTCCCCCATCCCTCCGGCAAGTCGACCCGTTCGAGGCGCTGGAACTCGGTGTCGATCCCTAAGGGAACGATCAGCGCCACCGCGTCATGGTCGCGGGCAGTGTCCGTCATCTCGACGGTGACATGGGCAAGCTGCATCGGTGTCCATCACAACTGTATTTCCGGTTATGTCGCGATAACCCGAGCAGGTGACGGTTCGATGACGACGAGCCAGCATCGCTTGCGCTTAATGCGCCATGAAGACCGGCACCTCGGCGTGTTCCAGCATGTTGCGCGTGGCACCACCCAAGATCGCCTCGCGAAAGCGCGAATGGCCATAAGCGCCCATCACCAACAGATCGGCGTCGGTATCGGCGATGTGGCGCGCGATCATCTCTGAGACGCGCGGCAAGGTCTGCGCGATGATCGAGACCGAAACCTTCACACCATGACGCGCAAGCATGCGCGACAGCTCTGCGCCGGGATCGGCGACATCGGGGCTGTGGCGTTCGGGCGCGATGATGCAGATATCGACCGCAGTCGCGGCTTTGAGCAAGGGCAAGGCATGGCGCACAGCGGTCATGGCCTCGGGCGATTCGTTCCATGCGATCACGACCCGTTCGGGTGTCGCTGTCAGTGCTGTTTGATCGGCCAGAATAAGGACCGGCACATTGCCGTGAAACATCGCCGATTCCGCGATCACGGGTGCATCGGCATATTGGTCTTTGCCGTAAGGTTTGGGCAAGATCACCAAATCGGCAAAGCGCGCACGGCGCGCCACCAACCCCGAGATCGAGGCCGATTGCGCCACCATGCCTTCAACCCCCCAAGAGATCGCGCTGCGCGCGAGGATCTGGCGCGCCTCGGCCTCGATGGTCTGGGCCTCGGATTGCGCATGAATGATCGTCTCTTCATGCATCAAGGCGGTCGCGCCGGCAAAGTAATAGCCGGTCTGGGTGCGGTCGATGCCAAGGCACAGCACCTCTAGATGCGCGCCGCTGCCCTCGGCAAAGGCCACTGCTGCGTTCAGCACGGCGGCGTTCTCGTTGGGTTCGGTCAGGATGGTCAGGATCGATTTATAGGCCACGGTTCCCTCCTTGGTCGGCTTGGTCACCCGTCTAGACCGAGACCGCGCGCCGCACCTTGACCTGCATCAAGCAATTCGCTGGGCGGATTTGACATGGATCAAGGCCAGCCGCCGCCCCTTGGGGGATGTGGTGTGCAGATGGAACAGCACCGGACGCCTTGCAACTGGGCGGATACGGTGCAGCACGAAGGGACGATCAATGCTTGATTATGTAAAGCTGCTGATCTTGGGCCTTGTGGCGGTTGGTGCCGCCATCGCGGCCAATTACGCGCGCGATGCGGCCTATCTGGTTCATGCGCTTTTGATCATGGGTGCGGCCGCGATTACATTCGTGGTCGTGCTGCGCCAAACGGACGAGAGGCGCAAACCCGTCTCGGCCAATGAATATATGGATGGTCCGGTCAAGGCCGCCGCGATTGCCACCGCCTTTTGGGGTGTTGTTGGCTTTTTGGCTGGCACCTTTATCGCCTTTCAGCTGGCCTATCCGGTGCTCAATTTCGACTGGGCGCAGGGGTATCTGAATTTCGGGCGGCTGCGGCCCTTGCACACCTCGGCGGTGATTTTCGCCTTTGGTGGCAATGCACTGATCGCGGCGAGTTTCTACATCGTGCAGCGCACCAGCGCCGTGCGGCTTTGGGGGGGCAACACCGCATGGTTCGTGTTCTGGGGCTATCAGCTGTTCATCGTCATGGCCGCGACCGGCTATCTTTTGGGATCGACCCAAGGGTTAGAATATGCCGAACCTGAATGGTTGACCGATCTGTGGCTGACCATTGTTTGGGTCGCGTTCCTTGCGGTTTTTATGGGTACGCTGCTGAATCGCAAAGAACCGCACATCTACGTCGCCAACTGGTTCTTGTTGTCCTTCATCGTCACGGTGGCGATGCTGCATGTGGTCAACAACCTGCAGGTGCCGGTGTCGCTCTTTGGCTCGCGCTCGGTGCCGGTGATGGCCGGTGTACAAAGCGCCATGACGCAATGGTGGTATGGCCATAACGCGGTGGGTTTCTTCCTGACCGCCGGCTTCTTGGGCATGATGTATTACTTCATCCCCAAACAGGCCGAGCGCCCGGTTTACAGCTACAAGCTGTCGATCATCCACTTCTGGGCACTGATCTTTCTTTATATCTGGGCCGGTCCTCATCACCTGCACTACACGGCACTGCCTGATTGGGCCTCGACCCTTGGGATGGTGTTCTCGATCGTTTTGTGGATGCCCTCATGGGGCGGCATGATCAACGGCTTGATGACGCTGTCGGGTGCATGGGACAAGCTGCGCACCGATCCGGTTCTGCGCATGATGGTCACCTCGGTCGCCTTCTACGGCATGTCGACCTTTGAGGGGCCGATGATGTCGATCCGCGCGGTGAATTCGCTGTCGCATTACACCGACTGGACCATCGGCCATGTCCATTCCGGCGCGCTGGGCTGGAACGGGATGATCACTTTCGGGATGCTTTACTACCTGTTCCCCAAGCTTTGGAACAAAGAGCGGCTCTATTCCTTGCGCGCCGTCAGCTGGCACTACTGGCTCGCCACCATCGGGATCGTTCTTTACGCGGCATCCATGTGGGTGACTGGCATCATGGAAGGGCTGATGTGGCGTGAAGTGGATGCCCAAGGGTTCCTCGTGAACTCCTTCGCCGACACCGTCGCCGCCAAGTTCCCGATGTATGTGGTGCGCGGCTTGGGTGGGGTTCTCTACCTTGCCGGTGCGCTGATCATGGCTTGGAACCTTTACATGACCGTCCGCAAGGCCGCCGTCCGCCGTGACGCAGCCTTTGCGACGCCTGCCGAATAAGGAGGGACCACAAGATGGCACTTGAAGGTCACAAGAAGATTGAAACCAACGCCACCCTCCTTTTGACGCTCAGCTTTCTGGTCGTCACCGTAGGGGGCATCGTCGAGATCGCGCCGCTCTTTTATCTCGAGAACACCATCGAAGATGTCGACGGCATGCGCCCCTATGCGCCGCTGGAACTGGCGGGGCGCGAAATCTACATCCGCGAGGGCTGTTATGTCTGTCATAGCCAGATGATCCGCCCGATGCGGGACGAGGTGGAGCGTTATGGCCACTACAGCCTTGCGGCTGAAAGCCAGTATGACCACCCGTTCCAATGGGGCTCGAAACGCACCGGGCCTGATCTGGCGCGGGTGGGCGGGCGCTATTCCGATGGCTGGCATGTGGACCATTTCACCGACCCGCAATCGGTCGTGCCGGAATCGGTCATGCCCTCTTATGCCTATCTTTCCGATACCGTGTTGCAACCCAGCTATATCGTCGATCTGATGCGAACCCACCGCTTGGTCGGTGTGCCTTATACCGACGAGATGCTGGAAAACGCGCGGGCGGATTTCATCCAGCAAGCCACCGATTTCGGTGATCCCGGCGTGGTCGCGCGCTACCCCGGCGCGCAGCAACGCGATTTCGACGGGCAGCCCGAAGTGACCGAGATGGATGCGCTGATCGCCTATATGCAGATGCTCGGCACGCTGGTCGATTTCTCGACCTTTTCGCCTGAGCAAGCTGTTGCAAGCCGGTAAGGGGGCAGATCGATGGAAGATACCTATACGATCCTTCAGATCATCGCCCGCAGCTGGGGCGCGCTGTTCATGCTTGTGGTCTTTCTGGGCGTGATCGTTTTCACGCTGCGCCCCGGTAGTCGCCGGTTGCACAGCGATATCGCGAATATCCCGTTTCGCCATGATGACCGCCCCGCGCCCGAAGATGCGGCGCAGGCCAAGACCCGTCAGTTCAAGGAGGCGCGGCAATGAGCGACCACCACACGCCCCATCCCGAAGAGCAAAAGCTTTTGCCGGGTGATCCCGATACGACCGGCCATAGCTGGGACGGGATCAAGGAATTCAACAACCCGCTGCCGCGCTGGTGGCTTTGGACGTTTTACGCAACCATCGTCTGGGCGGTGATCTATACTGTGCTTTACCCGGCTTGGCCCTTGGTCAACGGGGCCACGCCCGGTCTGTTGGGCTTTTCCACCCGCGCCAATGTGGCCGAGGATATCGCGCGCTTCGACGCGATGAACGCCGATATCCGCACCCGCATCACAGAGGTAGAATTGGCGTCCATCACCCCCGATGCCAATCCCGATCTCTATAACTACGCCATCCAAGGCGGGGCCGCACTTTACGCCACATGGTGTTCGCAATGCCACGGCTCGGGTGCGGCAGGGGTTCAGGCGTCAGGCTATCCCAACCTGCTGGATGATGACTGGCTTTGGGGCGGTTCGATTGATGAGATTCACTATACGATCAGCCACGGCATCCGAAACGAGGATGATCTGGCTGCCCGCTATTCCGAGATGACCGCCTTTGAGGGGCTGTTGTCGGATGACGAGATCGCCGCCGTGGTGCAATATGTGCGCAATATCTCGGGGCAGTCAGCCGACGCGGTTTTGGCTGCTGCGGGCGAGGGGGTCTATCTCGACAATTGCGCGGCTTGCCATCTTGATGACGGCACGGGCGACCGGTTTCTGGGTGCGCCGAACCTGACCGATGCGATCTGGCTTTATGGCGGCACGCCCGAAGCGATCGAGCATACCGTGCGCTATTCCCGCTTTGGCATCATGCCGCCATGGTCTGCCGAAGCGTCGAGTGCAGGGCGCTTGTCCGAAGATCAGATCCGCGCGCTTGCGGTCTATGTCCACGCTTTGGGTGGCGGCGAGTAAGCCGCCCAAGGCCAAGCTTCCGCCGACCTCTCCCGGTTGGCGGAAAGGCACCGGTCCCGGTCCTGTTCGCGCGTTTCCTGCGGGACCGGTGCCAAACCATCGCCCGCCCTGCCATCCGCTTGGGATGCGCGGGGCGGTGCCTTTTCGGGCTGGATGATTGACATGATCAATTTCCGCCATCCACGCCGGGTTTGATCCAAGTCAAAGTGACCGCATCCCGCAGGCCCTAGAAAGCAATGGCGCAGGACTACGATCTATCCGGGAGACATCCGTCAATGAGCACCACCGAAGAGCCGCAAAAGCTCTATGCCGCGCGTGAACCCGTCTTTCCCAAGCGGGTTTACGGCTATTTCCGCAATCTGAAATGGGCGGTGCTGATCATCACGCTGGGCATTTATTACATCACCCCGTGGATCAGGTGGGACCGTGGCCCGGCGCTGCCTGATCAGGCGGTGCTGCTCGATCTGGCCAACCGGCGCTTCTTTTTCTTCTGGATCGAGATTTGGCCGCATGAGTTTTACTTTGTCGCGGGTCTGTTGATCATGGCGGGGCTGGGGCTGTTTTTGTTCACCTCGGCGCTTGGCCGCGTCTGGTGCGGCTATTCCTGCCCGCAGACTGTCTGGACCGATCTGTTCTTTACCGTCGAACGCTGGATCGAGGGGGACCGCAACGCGCGGCTGCGGCTGTGGAACGGCAAATGGGATTTCCGCAAATGGCGGCTCAGGCTGAGTAAGTGGACCGTTTGGCTCGTGATTTCCGTGGCGACGGGCGGGGCTTGGGTTTTCTATTTCGCCGATGCGCCGACGCTGTTGGTTGATCTTTTCACTGGGCAGGCGGCCTTTGTCGCCTATGCGACTGTCGCGCTCCTGACCGCGACGACCTTTGTCTTTGGCGGCTTCATGCGCGAACAGGTCTGCATCTACATGTGCCCTTGGCCGCGTATTCAGGCCGCGATGATGGATGAACATTCCATCACGGTCGCCTATCGCGATTGGCGGGGAGAGCCGCGCGCAAAGGGCAAAGAGCGCGATGGTGCGGGCGATTGCATCGATTGCAACGCCTGCGTCAATGTCTGCCCCACGGGCATCGACATTCGCGATGGCCAACAGCTTGAATGCATCACCTGCGCGCTGTGCATCGATGCTTGCGACGACATCATGGCCAAGGTGGGTAAACCGCGCGGGCTGATCGACTACATGGCCCTGACAGACGAGGCGAACGAGCGCGCGGGCAAGCCCAAGGTTTCGGTCTGGAAGCATATCTTCCGGCTGCGCACGATCATCTACACAGCTTTGTGGTCGGGTATCGGGATCGGGCTGGTCTTTTTGTTGTTCGTGCGCGCCGATATCGACATGACGGTCGCACCCGTGCGCAATCCGCAATTCGTGACGCTGTCGGATGGCTCGATCCGCAACACCTATGATGTGCGTATCCGCAACATGTCGCATGATGACAGCGACTTCGCGATTTCGTTGGTCTCGGACGCCCCGCTCGAGGTGACGCTTGAGGGGCAGCCGGGCCAAAGCGTCAATGTGGCCCTGAACTCCACCCATTTGCAGCGCGTCTATGTCACCGCCCCCGCAGGCAGCGCCCCCGCACTGGCCGAGCGCACCGATTTCCGCCTGTGGGTCGAGGACGAGGCCACCACCCATCGCGCGTTTCGCGACACCACCTTTTTCGGGAGGGCAACCCAATGAGCGACGTTACACCCACAACCGACACCGGCCGCAAGCTGACGGGCCGCCATGTGCTGGCGATCTTCGTCATGGGCTTTGGCCTGATCTTCGGGGTGAATTTCTTCATGGCCTATAGCGCTGTGTCGACCTTTCCCGGCATGGAGGTCTCGTCCAGCTATGCCGATAGCCAAAGCTTCGATCTGCGCCGCGATGCGCAAGAGGCGCTGGGCTGGCAGGCAAGCGTCACCGTGCCGGGCGATGGAACGCTGGTCTTGCATCTTTTGGACCGCGACGGCGCGCTGGTGGCCCCTGCCGAATTGACCGCGCTTTTGACCCGGCCCACCAACCAGCTTGACGATCAAACCTTGGTGCTGCGGCGGGAAAACGGCGCTTTCGTCGCGCCGGTCGCCTTGTCGGATGGGCAATGGCGGCTGCGCCTGACCGGCGTGGCGCGCGACGGGACCGAATACCGCCACAACATCACCTTTCGCTATGCCGAGTGACCGATCTTGACCGCCACCTTTGAGCATATCCGCCCCTCGGCCTGTCCGGCCTGCAATGTCGCCCCTGCGGCAGAGCATTTGGCGGAGCTGCCCAAAGAGGCGGCGCTGATGCTGTCGCTGCCCGGCATCCATTGCGCGGGCTGCATCTCGGGGGTGGAGCGCGCGCTTTTGGCCGTGCCGGGCGTGACAGAGGCGCGGGTGAACTTGACGCTGCGCCGCGCCGCGGTGCAGGCCGGGCAAGCGGTCAGCGCCGAGATGCTTTGCACCGCCTTGGCGCGCGCGGGCTACGAGGCGCATGAGCTTGATCCGGGCGTGCTGGCCACCACGACCGCCGACCGTCAGGGCCGCGATTTGCTGATGCGGCTGGCCGTCGCCTTTTTCGCGATGATGAATGTCATGCTCTTGTCAGTCGCTGTCTGGTCGGGGGCCGATGGCGTAACGCGCGATATGATGCATTGGATCAGCGCGGCCATCGCCATTCCCGCCGTGATTTTTTCGGGCCGCCCATTCTATGCCTCTGCTTGGGGTGCGCTCAGGGCATGGCGGCTGAACATGGATGTGCCGATCACGCTGGCCATCGTGCTGGCGGTCGGCACCTCGCTTTACGAGACGATGCATTCGGGCCATCACGCCTATTTCGATGCGGCTATCGCGCTTTGCACCTTTCTTTTGGCGGGGCGCTACCTTGATCACCGCACCCGCGCCTCGGCCCGCTCGGCGGCACAGGAATTGGCCGCGCTAGAGGTGCCGCGCGCTTTGCGCATCACGGATGGGGCCGAGGAAACCGTCGCCGTCGCCGATCTACGCGTGGGCGATGTGGTGCGTGTAAAACCCGGTGGGCGCATCCCCGTCGATGGCCGCGTTCTCAGCGGCCAATCCGAGATTGACCGCAGCTTGATGACCGGCGAAAGCCTACCCGCCTTTGCCGGTGAGGGGACATTGGTCAGCGCGGGCGAGGTGAATTTGACCGGGCCGCTCAGCATCACCGTCACGGCAGCAGGCCAAGATACCGCGCTGCACCGCATCGCCGATCTGGTCGCCGTGGCCGAGGCGGGGCGCGGCAATTACACCTCGCTCGCCGATCAAGCGGCCAAGCTTTACGCACCGGGGGTGCATATCTTGTCGGTTCTGGCGGCGGTGGGCTGGTGGCTTTACACGCAGGATTTGCGCATCGCGCTGAATATCGCGGCAGCCGTGCTGATCATCACCTGCCCCTGCGCGCTGGGCCTTGCCGTGCCTGCCGTGACCACCGCCGCCTCGGGGCGGCTGTTTCGCAAAGGGCTGTTGATCAAGAACGGCACGGCGCTGGAACGTCTGGCCGAGGTCGACACGGTCGTCTTTGACAAAACCGGCACGCTGACCACTGGCGCGCCAACACCGCTGACGTTGGCGGATCTGACGGGGGATGGCGCGCGCGTGGCCTTGGCCCTCGCGCAAGCTTCGGCCCATCCGCTGTCGCAAAGCCTTGCGCGGGCGCTATCGGCGCGCGGCACCCGGCCCGCCCATGTCACCGACCTGGCCGAAGTGCCGGGCTTTGGCGTGCAAGGGATATGGCAAGGTCAGCTTGTGCGCCTTGGCCGCGCGGCATGGGTGGGGGCCGAGGCCACGGGCGATACGGCAAGTTTCCTGTCGCTGGGCGATGGCGCGCCCATGGCCATTCCCTTCGCCGACAGCCTGCGCGAAGGGGCGGCCGATCTGGTCGCCGCGCTGCAGGCCCAAGGCAAGCGCGTGATCTTGGTCTCGGGCGACACAGAGGCCGCCGTGACACGCTTTGCCCAAACCATCGGCATCACCGAAGTAACCGCCGAGGCGCTGCCGCAAGACAAGGCCGCGCTGGTGGCCGATCTGGCGGCCCAAGGGGCCAAGGTCTTGATGGTGGGTGACGGGCTGAACGATACCGCAGCCTTGGCAGGCGCTCATGTCTCGATCTCGCCTGCCTCGGCGCTTGATGCGGCGCGCAGTGCCTCTGACATGGTGTTGATGGGCAAAAGCCTTGCGCCGATTGCCGATGCGATGCGCACCGCCACCTCGGCGCGCGCGCGTATCCGCGAGAATTTCACCATCGCCACGGTCTATAACGTGTTGGCCGTGCCCTTGGCGGTGGCAGGGCTATGCTCACCGCTGATCGCGGCATTGGCGATGTCGTCATCCTCGATTACGGTGGGGTTGAACGCCCTTAGGCTGAGGTGAGACCGCGATGGATGTGCTTGGTCTTTTGATCCCCGTCAGCCTGTTTCTGGGCGCTGTGGGCTTGGTGGCCTTTTGGTGGATGCTCCGCCGGGGGCAGTTCGACGATCCCGATGGCGATGCCCATCGCATCTTGCGCGATGATTACGACGACCATCCCAAGCTCTAGTCAGCGGCCCGTCTTTTCCTTGGCCCTTGTCCGCATCAGCGTGAAGATACCCGCGCTCACCACCAGCACCGCGCCCAAGGCGACATTCCACTCCAAGCTTTCGCCAAAGACCGTGATGCCCAGCGTCGCGGCAAAGACCAGTTGCAGATAGGCGAAGGGCTGCACGGCACTTGCCTCGGCCACATCATAGGTCTTGATCAACAACCAATGACCCAGCGCGCCGGTGACGCAGAGAACCGCCATCCATGCCCAATCGCTCCCTTGCATCGGTTCCCAGAACCAGATGCCGATGGCGGTCATGACCACGGCCCCAACGGTGCCAGTGTAAAAGAAGCTGGTCGCCGCCGAATCCTTGCGGGCGGCATAGCGCGTCATCAACCCGTAAAGCGCGAACATGAAGGCCGAGGCCAGCGGCACAAGCGCCTCGATCTGGAAGACCCGGAACCCCGGTTGCAAAATGATCAAGACGCCGACAAAGCCCACACCAATCGCCGTCCAACGCCGCCAGCCGACTTTCTCGCCAAGGATCGGCCCCGAAAGGGCCGCGATCAACAGCGGGTAGCTGGTAAAGATTGCATGGCTTTCGACCAACCCCAGCATGACAAAGGCCAAGACCATCACGCAGATCTCGGTCGCCAAAAGCACACCGCGAAAGATCTGCACACCCGGTTGGCTCGTCGCCGCCGCAGCCTTCAGGCCACCGGCCTTGCGCGCGGCCACGGCCATGACGAAGGCGGCAAAGAACCAATAGCGGATCATCACCACCATCAGCACGTTGTATTCGCCCGCAAGATGCCGGCTGATCCCGTCTTGCATGGCAAAAACAAAGGTCGTCGCCACCATCAGCCAAATGCCGAGCTTGGTGTTTTGCGCCGTCATGAAAGCACCCCTTGGGTCATATGCCGCTTGCGCCCATATCCGGGGATGCGGGTGACGGTAAAGCCCGCCTCAGCCAGCGCCGCACGCACCGCGCCCGCCGCCGAATAGGTTGCACATGTGCCGCCCGGCGCGGTGTGGTGCGCCACTTGGGCCAAAAGGGCAGGTTCCCATAATTCGGGGTTCCGTGCTGGCGCGAACCCATCAAGAAACCACGCATCCGCGCGCCCATCCCATGCAGGCAGCGTGGCACGCGCATCGCCAAAGATAATCTGGGCCGATAGCTGCGCGGTGGTGATCTTGCCATCCCCCGCAAGGGCTGTGGCGATCAGGTCAATGTAAGGCACGGCCCCCGCAAACTGCGCAAGCGCTAGGCGCAGATCTTCACCTGCCAGTGGAAAGGCCTCGAAACTGGTGAAATGCAGCCTGCCTTGCTGGCCTGATCCTTCCCATGCAAGGGCTGCGGCGATCAGGTTCAGGCCGGTGCCAAAGCCAAGCTCGGCGATATGAAAGCCGGGCTTGAACCGCGCGGGCAGGGCGTTGCCGGTCAAAAACACATGGCGTGTTTCCTCCAACCCGTTCTCGAGCGAAAAGAACGGGTCATCGAATTGGCGCGACACCGGCACATTGCCGTTGCGCCAGTCGATCTGATGTCTTGGCTGGTCCATGCCCTACGGCTCGTCTAATCCTGCGGATAAGCGGCGCACAAGATGTGGCGCGCCCGCGCGGGCCGACACTGCGGCAAGGATAAAGGATTGGCAATGGTCGAGCTAAGGGTCTTTGGGGCCGGTGTTTTCGGCCTCTCCATCGCGTGGGAGGCGGCCCGGCGCGGCGCGCGTGTCGAGGTGGTCGATCCGTTCGGCGTTGCTGCCGGTGCTTCAGGCGGGATCGTGGGGGCGCTTGCCCCGCATGTGCCGGAAAACTGGAACCCCAAAAAGCAGATTCAGTTCGAAAGCCTTGAGATGGCCGAAGGTTTCTGGGCCGAGGTCGCGGCGGCAGGTGGCAGCGATCCGGGCTATGCAAGATCGGGCCGGGTGCAACCCATTCTCGATGACGCGGGCCTTGATTTGGCGCAGGCGCGCGCGGTCACGGCCCAAACCTTGTGGCAAGGCCGCTATCATTGGCGCGTGGTGGCGCAGACCGAGATCGCCGCCCCGATTTCAAGTCCGACGGGCTGGCTGATCCATGATAGCCTATCGGCCCGCATTCATCCGCGCCGCGCCTGCATCGCCTTGGCCGATGCGATCACCGCGCGCGGCGGCTGTATCGTGACCGATGCAAGCCCCACCCCCGCCATCACGCTTTGGGCGACAGGCGCGGCAGGTCTTGCCGCGCTGTCGCAGGCGATGGGCCGCAACATGGGCCAAGGGGTCAAGGGACAGGCAGCCTTGCTTGCGCATGATCTGGGGCGCGCGGCACCGCAGCTATTCGTCGATACGCTGCACATCGTGCCCCATGCCGATGGCACGCTCGCGATCGGGTCCACCTCGGAGAATGACTTCGACGATGCGACCGGCACGGATGAGCAGCTTGACGCGCTGATCGCGCGTGCGCGCCTGCTCTGCCCCGCGCTCTGCGATGCGCCTGTGATTGCGCGCTGGGCGGGTCTGCGCCCGCGCGCCCGGTCGCGCGCCCCGATGCTGGGCATCCATCCGCTTGCGCCGGGGGCTTTCATCGCCAATGGTGGCTTTAAGATCGGCTTTGGCATGGCACCGATGGTGGCGCGGCTGATGGCCGATCTTGTGCTGGAAGGGCGCGATGCGATCCCTGACAGTTTTCGCGTCGCAGCAAATCTTTAGCCTGCCGCCCGCCGGACGGCCGCGGCCCGCAGATCACCCATCAACTCGGCCAAAAGCGCCTGCGCCCGGTCGTTGGTCAGCCGCCCGTTCGCATCGAATTCGCGCTCAGGGGTTGCAATCAGTACCTCGGGGCCGGGAAGCACATGTGCCCTGAACGGGCTCATCGCGTGGCGCATGGTCATCTGGCTGCGCTCGCCGCCTGCGCGCCCTGCTGCCGCCGACATGATCGCTACCGGCTTATCGCGCCATGGCCCGCCCTTGGCGCGGCTCACCCAATCAAGCGCGTTTTTCAACACCCCCGAAAGCGCCTTGTTATATTCCGGCCCCACGATCACCACCGCATCGGCATCGCGGATTTGCTGCGCCAAAAGCTCCACCTCGGTCGGAATGCCCAATTCCTCAAGATCGCCGTCGTAAAGCGGCAGGCGCAGATTGGCATGGATGAAAACAGCCGGATCGAAAAGCCGCGCGGCCTCATGCATTAGCTTGCGGTTCCACGACGCCGCCCGCAGCGAACCGCATATGCCCAAAAGCGTCAATTCCGACATGCCCTACCCCGTGTTCTCCGCCTTGCTTGCACGGTCATCTAACCCGCTCCATGGCGATGTCCAATCGCGAAAGCCCCTGCGCGAAGTCGCACAAACCGGACCCACAACAACGGCCCCATTACCGGGATTGCGGATGGTGCTTTCGGGCGCCCAAGACCTTCCGTAAGATGCAACCTATTCACTGCTCAGGAGGCAACATGTCACTCGACCCCACCATCATCGCAACGCTCAAGGGTGTTTCGACCGCGACCCTGACCACCATCCTTTTGAAAAAGGGTCTGCGCAATGTTTGGCTGCGCGGGTCGGTGCCAATCCGGACAGGGCAACCGCGCTTGGTCGGGCGTGCCTTTACCCTGCGCTTTGTGCCTGCACGCGAAGATTTGGCGACACCGGCAAGCTGGGCCTCGCCCATTTCGACCCGCGCCGCGATCGAGGCGATGCCCGAGGGCTGCATCGCCGTGGCCGATGCGATGGGCGTCACTGATGCGGGAATTTTCGGTGATATCTTGTGCAACCGCATGGTGCAGCGCGGTGTGGCTGGTCTGATCACCGATGGTGTCGTGCGCGATGCGGCGGGTGTGCTGTCCACGGGCCTGCCCGTCTGGTGCCGTGGCGTGGCGGCACCGCCCTCGGTCGCGGGGCTGACATTTGTCGGCTGGCAAGAGCCCATCGGATGCGGCGGTGTCGCGGTGTTTCCCGATGATGTAATCGTCGTCGACGATGATGGCGCGGTGCTGATCCCGCAAGCCCTGCTTGCCGAGGTGGTGGCCGAATCCCCCGAGCAAGAGCGCATGGAAGGCTGGATCATGACCGAGGTTGATCGCGGTGTGCCCCTGCCCGGTCTCTACCCGATGAACGAAGAGACCAAGGCCCGCTATCAAGCGTGGAAAGACGCGCAGTAAACGCAGAAAATCACCCCGCGCCCATTTCTCGGCGCGGGGTCGCAACCTTTGCTTTGCTACCCGCCCATGTCCCAAGCTGGACATTCCACCCGCCCATCGGTCAAATCCCGCCGCAAGCATCCATATCGGGAGAGGCACATGTCCAAGCGCCACGGTGGCAAGATCCTCGCTGATCAATTGGCGATCAACGGTGTGACGCGCGTTTTCTCGGTGCCGGGCGAAAGCTTTCTGGCAGCGCTTGATGGGCTTTATGATCACGCGATCCAGAACATCGTCTGCCGCCAAGAGGGTGGGGCCGCCATGATGGCCGAGGCGCATGGCAAGCTGACCGGCCAGCCGGGTGTACTCTTCGTGACCCGTGGACCGGGGGCCACCAATGCTGCCTCGGGCCTGCATGTCGCGATGCAAGACAGCACGCCCATGGTGGTTTTCGTGGGCCAAGTCGCCCTTGCCGACCGAGATCGCGGTGCCTTTCAAGAGTTGGATTATCGCCGCTTTTTCAGCCCCTTGGTGAAATGGGTGGCCGAGGTCGAGACGACCGCGCGACTGCCGGAATATATCAGCCGCGCCTTTCAGATCGCGCAAGCGGGCCGTCCCGGCCCGGTGGTGCTGGCCTTGCCCGAAGATATCTTGTCGGCCATGGCCGATGTGCCAGATCTCGCCCCCGCCCAACCCGCGATGGCCACGGTTGACCCCGTGTGCGCAAAGGCGCTTTTGTCCCGGCTCTTGACCCATGCGCGTCCGATGATCGTGGTCGGCGGCCCCGGCTGGAGCGCGCAGGCGCAGGCCGATCTCGAAGCGCTGGCGACGGCCACCGGCCTGCCTGTTGCCGTGACCTTCCGGCGTCAGGATTATATCGACAATGCGCATCCCAATTTCATCGGTGATCTGGGCGTGGGCATGAACCCCAAGCTTGCCCAACGCCTGCGCGATGCCGATGCGCTGTTGGTCTTGGGCGCGCGCATGGGCGAGACAGCGACCAATGGCTACACGCTGCTCGACCCTTCCGCACCGGGCAAGACGATCTTGCATATCCATCCCGACCCCGATGAGATCGGCAGCGTCTATCAACCAAGCGACAGCCTCGTGGCATCGGCCCCCGCTTTTCTTGCCGCCCTGCGAGGCGCAAACGGGCAATTCACAAATCCCGATTGGATGCATGCGGCGCGCGCCGATTACACGGCATGGCAGGTGCCCCAAGACACACCCGGCGCGGTCAAGATGGAACAGGTCGTGCGCCAGATTTCCGACCGGTATGCCGGGCGCGCGCTTTTCACCAATGGCGCGGGTAACTACGCCGCCTTCGTGCATCGCTACACGCGCTATCATGGCTACCGTACCCAGGTCGCACCGACTTCGGGGTCGATGGGCTATGGGCTACCTGCTGCCATCGCGGCAAAACTGGCCCATCCAGACCGGCCGGTGATTTGCTACGCGGGCGATGGCTGCTTGCAAATGACCCTGCAAGAGCTGTCGACTGCGCGGCAATTCGGCGTCGATATCACCGTGATCATCGCCAATAACGGCCGCTACGGCACGATCCGGATGCATCAAGAAAATCACTATCCCGGCCGCGTCTCGGGGACAGAGCTGTTCAACCCTGACTATGTGCAATTGGCCGCCGCCTATGGTGGCACCGGGCATTTGGTTACCGCGATGGATCACCTCGGCCCGGCGCTTGACGCCGCCGACCGGGGCGGTCTGCACCTGATCGAGCTGCGCCTTGACCCAATGATGCTCTCGACCACCAGATCACTGTGATCATCTTTGCTTTCCAAATACTCCGGGGGAGTCGCCAAAGGCGACGGGGGCAGCGCCCCCTCACCTAAAGATCGCCGCCTCTGGCGGCGGGGGCAGCGCCCCCTTCCTTAAAGATCGCCGCCTTTGGCGGCGGGGGCAGCGCCCCCTCACTTAAAGATCGCCGCCTTTGGCGGCGGGGCCAAAAGGAATGCGCCAGAGGCGCCCCATTGGATCACGCCCTTGCAAGCGGGCGGGCGGCCCAGTAGATCAAGATGCGATGACAGGGTTTTTCAACATATCGGATCGGGCGCGCCTGCCTTGGCGCTTTCACGGTGCGCGCCGGTCGCGGTTGGGCGGGCTTTGACGGCCATAGCTTGCGCTGACCTCCGATATTTCCCGCTACCAAGGATGCTGACACGATGACCGGCAAGACACTCTACGACAAGATCTGGGATGCCCATCTCGCCCATGAGGCTGAGGATGGTACCTGCCTGCTTTATATCGACCGCCACCTCGTGCATGAGGTCACAAGCCCGCAGGCCTTTGAGGGGCTGCGCATGACCGGCCGCAAGGTCCGCGCACCCGACAAAACCATCGCTGTGCCCGATCATAACGTGCCCACGACGCCGGGCCGCGAAAACCCCGACCAGATGCCCGAGGAAAGCCGCATCCAAGTCGCAGCGCTCGATAAGAACGCGCGCGATTTCGGCATTCACTACTATCCGGTCAGCGACATCCGTCAGGGCATCGTGCATATCGTTGGCCCCGAACAGGGCTGGACGCTGCCGGGCATGACGGTGGTCTGTGGCGACAGCCATACCGCGACGCATGGTGCCTTTGGCGCGCTGGCCCATGGGATTGGCACGTCGGAGGTCGAGCATGTCTTGGCCACGCAAACGCTGATCCAAAAGAAATCGAAGAACATGAAGGTCGAGATCACGGGCAAACTTGCGCCCGGTGTGACGGCCAAGGACATCACGCTTTCGGTGATCGGTCTGACCGGCACAGCGGGCGGCACGGGATATGTGATCGAATATTGCGGTCAGGCGATCCGCGACCTCTCGATGGAGGGGCGCATGACCGTGTGCAACATGGCAATCGAGGGCGGCGCGCGTGCTGGCCTCATCGCGCCGGATGACAAGACCTATGAATACGTCAAGGGCCGCCCCCATGCGCCGAAAGCGGCCCAGTGGGAAGCGGCACTTGCGTGGTGGAAGACGCTTTATTCCGACGATGACGCGCATTGGGACAAGGTCGTGACCATTCGCGGCGAAGATATCGCGCCTGTGGTCACTTGGGGCACCTCGCCCGAGGATGTGCTGCCGATCACGGCCAGCGTGCCCGCGCCCGAGGATTTCAAGGGCGGCAAGGTTGATGCCGCCAAGCGCTCGCTTGATTACATGGGGCTTCAGCCCGGCACGCGCCTGCAAGATGTGGAGATCGACACGGTCTTCATCGGCTCTTGCACCAACGGTCGGATCGAGGATCTGCGGGCTGCGGCCGAGATCCTGAAGGGTCGCAAGATCGCCGTGAAGCGGGCGATGGTCGTGCCGGGTTCCGGCCTTGTGCGCTTGCAGGCGGAGGAAGAGGGTCTGGCCGATATCTTCAAGGCGGCGGGCTTTGAGTGGCGGCTTGCGGGTTGCTCCATGTGCTTGGCCATGAACCCCGACCAATTGCAGCCGGGTGAGCGCTGTGCTGCGACCTCCAACCGCAATTTCGAAGGCCGTCAGGGTCGCGGTGGCCGCACCCATCTGATGAGCCCCGCGATGGCCGCAGCCGCCGCAGTCACCGGCCGTCTGACCGATGTGCGCGAATTGATGTGATGGATTTGAGGCGGGTGCCCTTAGGGGTGCCCGCCTTCCCTTAGGATGCCCGCACGATCCTGCGCATGACGGGCAGCATCGCCAGCGATAGCCCAAAACACCACAGCGCCATTGCGCCCGCTTGCTGTGGCACGCTTATGCCGGCGTCGATGATGACACCGCCCATGCCCGGCCCAAGTGCGGTCGAGACGACAAGCACGGCACTTGCCACCGCGCGCACCGATCCGATGTGGTTCGTGCCATAGGTCGCGGGCAAAAGCGTACCCCAGACGGTGTTGGTCATGCCTTGGGTCACACCGATCAGGCCGACGCCAAGGATCCAGCCCGCCGGTGTCGCGCTCATCCCGATCAGGGCGATCCCCACCCCCATGGGCAGCAGCGCAAGCGGCAAAAGCCGGGCCGGGCCGAAACGGTCCGCGACCCAGCCCGCCACAAAGGCCGCCGCCACCTCGGACAGCGCCCATGCCGGATAGGCGGGTGCCATGGCGACCAGCGTCCAGCCCTTGATCTCGGCCACATGAACTTGGTGAAAGAAGACGACCGTGCCGACATAGCCCGGCGTCAGCATGAGCGGCACCAACCCCCAAAAGAGCCAGTGGCGCAGCGCCTCGCGCCTGTGCCAGTGCCGCCCCCCAAGGCCGGGCGCGCCGATCATGCCGCCAAGGCCGCCTTGCGGGGCGCGGTCTTGTCTCAGCAAAAAGACCAGCAGCGGCAGAATGAACAGCAACAAGATCGCGGCGACCACTAGCCAACTCATGCGCCAGCCGATCCAGCCCATCAACAAAACCGCCGGAAGCGGCAAAAGGATTTGGCCGGTGGTGTAGCCCAGATTGGCGATGGCCATCGCGCGGCCGCGCGTGGTGACGAACCAGCGCGCCATGGCTGTTTGCTGGATATGGCTGAACATGCCTTGGCCGCAAAAGCGCAACAAAAACACAGCGATGCCAAGGGTCCAGATCGTCTGCCCCAGCGCCATCAGCACCGCCGCCCCGGCAAAGGCGATGGCCACCATCGGTGCCAGCCGCGACAATGCCACGGTGTCGGCCCATCCGCCCCGCCCGAAAAGCAATGCCGCCGAACTCAGCGTCGCGGCGGTATAGATCAACCCCCATTGCCCGTCGCTCAACCCGAATTCTGCCCGGATTTCACCGGCAAAAAGTGCGATGAACCATGTATGGCCAAGGCAGGCCCCGAAGGCGAGCAATAGGCCTGTGCCAAGCCAACGCCTGTTCTCGGCCAGAAAGCTCAGCATTTTGGGTGGCTCACAATAGCGTTCGCTCCACCACCCAATAGGCGCCGATGGCGGCGATCAGCAGCGAGGCGGGGATTGCGATGACCTGCCTGTACCAGCTACGCGAGATTGCCCAGCCCGTGGCGGCAAATGCCATGGCGATCACGGTCAGTTGCCCGAACTCGACCCCGATATTGAAACCGATCAGCGCTTGCACGAAGCGGCCCGAGGCGATGCCGTAATCGCCCAACACGCTGGCAAAGCCCAAGCCATGCAAAAGCCCCAAGCCAAAGACAAACGCCGCGCGCCCCTTAATGTTGCGCCGCCCGATGATGTTCTCGACACCCACATAGACGATCGAGGCCGCGATCAAGGGCTCGACGATACTGGCGGGTATCTTGACCACCCCGGTCGCGGCGAGGGCCAGCGTGATGGTATGGGCCAGCGTGAAGGCCGAGACCTGCCACAAAAGCGGGCCCATCCGCGTGGCAAAGAAATAAAGGCCCAGCACGAACAAGATGTGATCAAGCCCCAAGGGCAAGATATGCTCGAACCCCACGACGATGTATCGCAAGAACACTGCGCCCGCGCTTTCGGTCAAAATACCCATGCGCGGCAGGGGGGGTGTCATCTCACCACCGTTGAGAAACCCCTCATAAGCATCGTCGCCGCCGCCCATCTGGCGCGGCACAAAGCTGCCGTAACCCGGCGCAAGCCCAAGGCTGACGCCCGCGTCACCCGGCGGCAGGGCGGCGGTGATGGTCAATGTGCTGTCGCGCGGCAGTTCCAGATCGCCGGGGGCAGGGATCATCACGGCGGCGATCTCGGGTGTGAGCGCCGCGCCTTCGACATCGATCAAGAAACCTTGGGCGATGCGCGGCCATTCGGCGCGCAGCATCGCCTCGAGCTGGTCTGCCGACATGGCACGTAGACTGTCGTAGATCGCGGCCTCGGGTGCGTCATTGGTATCTTGCACGCTGGCCAGATCGATGCCCGCCAGCAAGGTCTCAAGCGTGATGCGCAGCGTTATGGTGACGTCTTCTGCGCCGATTTCGATATCGGCAATGGTGGGGCGTATCTCATGGGCTTGCGTCGCTGACGCGAGGGTCATCGCCATGGCTATTGACATCGCGCAGGCGCGCAGCAGGTTCATGATCGACATGGGAAAAGGTGCCACCTTATGAAAACGCTCAAAATCATTGGCACAATCGCCCTCTTGGCGCTTGCTGGCAAGGGTGTGTTCGCCCATGAGTTTTGGATCGATCCCACGGCCTTTGTCGTGGCGCCAGATGCGATGCTCGCCGCTGATTTGCGGGTGGGTGAGGCCTATCGCGGTGGGCCACAACCCTATTTGACGCAAAGCTTCACGCGTTTCGAGATTGTCCAGAATGGCAATACGCGCCCGGTCACGGGGCGGCTTGGCAATATTCCGGCACTTCAAATGGGCGATCTGTCCGAGGGTCTTGCGGTGATCGTGCATGAAACCACGGGCCAAATGCTGACTTGGACGGGCTGGGATCGGTTCTTGGCCTTTGCCGACCACAAGGATCTGGGCGATGTCACCGCGATGCAGGCTGCGCGCGCCCTCGACCAAATAGATGTGACAGAGGTTTATATCCGCTACGCCAAATCGCTGGTCGCAATGGGTGATGGTGCAGGTGCGGATGCGCGGATGGGCCTGCGCACTGAATTCGTGGCGCTGACAAACCCTTACCGCGATGATCTGACCACGGGCTTTGCCGCGCAGCTTTGGCTTGATGACGCACCGCGCGCCGATGTGCAGGTCGAGGTTTTCGCCAAAGACCCCGATGGGGTGGTGACGGTCAGCCTTTATCGCACGGATGCGGAGGGGATCGTGCGCCTGCCGGTTGCGGCGGGCATGCGCTATATGATCGACGCCGTGGTCCTCGAAGCGGTCGCGCCCATGCAACCGGGCGATCCCGAATGGCGCACGCTATGGGCAAACATGACCTTTGGTGTGCCAGACTAAGCCGCGCGTCTTGCTGTCGCCGGGGTGAGCGGCTAAAGCATCCCCGACCCTGCGAGGAGACGACCGATGGACAAGTTCACCACCCTGACCGGCATCGCCGCACCGCTGCCCCTGATCAATGTCGACACCGACATGATCATCCCCAAGCAGTTTCTCAAGACGATCCAACGTTCCGGGCTTGGTAAGAACCTGTTCGACGAAATGCGCTATACAACCGATGGGGCCGAGATCGCGGATTTCGTGCTCAACAAGCCCGCCTATCGCAATGCCCAGATCCTTGTGGGCGGCGATAACTTCGGCTGTGGCTCATCGCGCGAACACGCGCCTTGGGCCTTGTTGGATTTCGGCATCCGCTGCGTGATCGCACCAGCATTTGCCGACATTTTCTACAATAACTGCTTCAAGAACGGCATCTTGCCGATCGTCTTGCCGCAAGAGATCGTCGATCAATTGATGGAAGATGCGCAAAACGGCGCGAATGCGACGCTGACGGTCGATCTTGAGAACCAGACCATCACACGCCCCGATGGCCAGACCGTCGCCTTTGAGGTCGATGCTTTCCGCAAGCATTGCTTGCTGAACGGTCTCGACGATATCGGCCTGACGATGGAAAAATCCGCCGCAATCGAAAGCTTCGAGACCAAGGCGGCACAAGATCGCCCTTGGGTCTGATCGGCGCCATCCGCGCTGTGTGATGCAAACAAGCGACACCCGCCCCGCGAATGGGGCGGAATTATGGCAAATTGGCACCACGATTCTTGTCAGCCGGTCCAGCTTTGGGCACTTTGCCGTCAAAAGAATGCTTTCAATGCGTGATCTTAAGCATGTGAGAGCAATAATGGCGGGTCCAATCTCGCCTTTTTGAGGTAGAGTGCGTGTTGTCCAATTTTCTGGGCGCTGTTTTGCGTGCGGCCATTGTTTTTTTGGTGGTGGCGATGCCATCCTTGGTGCTTCCGGGAACCACCCCGGAGGGGGCCGAGCTTGTGATCTTGTTGGCCCTTGTGCTGGCCATCTTCACCGCGATTGAATATTCCGCTCTCTATCCGGCAATGATCGAGTTTCGCGATGCGCCGCCCTTTAACCGGCTGCGCCTTTTCTCGCTGGCGTTCATGCTGCTGGCGCTCAGCCTTGTGGCCAGCGGTGAAAATGACGCGCCACTTGTGATCGTGCTCAACGCGCTGGGTGCGGTGTTTGGTCAAATGCTCGACACCTTGGGCAGCCCGATGACAGCAATCATCGGGTACTTGCCTGCGGATGGGGCGGTCATGCCTGCGACGCAATTCAAGGCGATGGCCGGGCTTGCCCTGTTCATCGCGCTTGCGGCGCTGAGCATCTTTGCCGTCATGTTACGCTTGCAAAAATGGCCTGATCCGGCGCGTGCGTTCAATGTATGGATCAATCTGCCGACCTTTGACCCGACAGCGGGCGGAGATGTGATCAATCGCTTGATGCGTGACGCGCGCGTTAACGCAATCTTAGGGTTTATCATCGCATTTATTCTTCCAAGTGCTGGGCTCATGGTTTTTGACCATGTCGATATTCGTATCCTGACGTCGTTGCATGGCTTGGTCTGGGGGATCGTGCTTTGGATGTTTCTTCCGCTCAGCATGTTCATGCGCGCGCTGGCAATGGCCCGGATCGCGGCCATGATCCGCGACCAACGCGCCAGATTGGTCACGCGTGTCGCGGCGGATGGCGCGCAACTGGCCTGATTGTCAGCCTCATTCTGCTCATTTCCGCCCCCGCTTCCCGGGCAGATGTCGTGCGGTTTGCCACCTTTCACACCCAGCTTAGCCGGGCTGGACCGGGGCTTTTGCTGCGGGATCTGCGGCGTGGCGATGATGCGCAGATTGCCGCCACCATCGCGGTCATCGTGGCCGCAGGTGCCGATATCGTCTTGTTGCAAGATATCGATTTCGATGCCGAAGCCGCCGCGCTTGATGCCTTGGCCGATGCCTTGGCGGCAAACGGTGCGCCCTATCCCTATCGGTTAAGCCTCAGGCCCAATACCGGCTGGCCAACGGGTGTCGATATCGACGGCGATGGGCGCGCGCACCGTGCGCGCGATGCGCATGGCTATGGGCGCTTCAACGGCCAAGGTGGGATGGCGCTGTTGTCGCGCTATCCGATTGGCGCGGTCCGCGATTTCAGCGCCTTTCTTTGGGCCGATCTGCCCGAGAGCCGCGCGCCCTTGGTGCTCAGCCCCGAGGCTTTGGCCGTGTTGCGCTTGGCCACGGTCGCGGCTTGGGATGTCGCCATCGATCTGCCCGGTGGTCCGTTTCACATCCTGGCCCTGCACGCAGGACCACCTGTTTTCGACGGGCCAGAGGATCGCAATGGCCATCGCAACGCTGATGAGCTGCGCTTTTGGCAGCTTTATCTCGATGGTTGGTCCCCCGATGGCGCGGCGTTTGCCGCGACACGCTTTGCCGTGATCGGCACCCTCAACCTTGACCCGGACAAGGGTGAGGGGCGGCGCGATGCACTGCGCGCGCTGCTGGATCATCCGATGCTGCAAGACCCGGTGCCACTGCGCCCCGGCGGTGGTTCTGAAACCGCCGATTGGCCCGAGCCTGTACCGGGCGATTTGCGTGTGGATTACATCTTGCCCGCCGCGCACCTTGTCGTGCGGGATGCAGGGGTGCTTTGGCCTTTGGACGACACCGGCCCGCTGTCGCCCCAGATCGCGGCGCTGGCCTCGGATCATCGGTTGGTTTGGGTCGATATCGCCAACTTACCACGGTGATCTGCCGCGCCTGCGCATTGCCCTTCCTTGACGCCCCACTGCCGCAACGCTAGGCCGTAGCGACGCATTCAACCAAGGGACAGCGCCCATGACCAATCGTTCACTCCTCATCCTTCCCGGCGACGGGATCGGCCCCGAAGTCATGGCCGAGGTGCGCAAGGTCATTGATTGGTTTGGCACCCGTGGCATCACCTTTGATGTCTCCGAGGATCTGGTGGGCGGCTGCGCCTATGACGCACATGGCACGCCCTTGACCGACGCCACCATGGCCCGCGCGCAAGAGGTTGACGCCGTTTTGCTGGGTGCTGTCGGTGGGCCGAAATACGATGTGCTCGATTTCAGCGTAAAGCCAGAGCGTGGGCTGTTGCGCCTGCGCAAAGAGATGGACCTTTACGCCAACCTGCGCCCGGCGCAGTGCTTTGACGCGCTGGCCGATTTCTCGTCCTTGAAAAAGGATGTGGTCGCGGGTCTTGATATCATGATCATCCGCGAGTTGACCTCGGGCGTCTATTTCGGCGAGCCGCGCGGCATCTTCAAAGAAGGCAATGAGCGCGTGGGCATCAATACCCAGCGCTACACCGAATCCGAGATTGCCCGTGTCGCGCGCTCGGCCTTTGAGCTGGCGCGCAAGCGCGGCAACAAGGTCTGCTCGATGGAAAAGGCCAATGTGATGGAATCGGGCGTGCTGTGGCGCGATGTGGTTCAAGAAATCCACGACGCCGAATACGCGGACGTGGAACTGTCGCATATGTATGCCGATGCAGGCGCGATGCAGCTGACCCGCTGGCCCAAGCAGTTTGACGTCATCGTGACCGACAATCTGTTCGGCGATCTGTTGTCCGATCTGGCCGCGATGCTGACCGGCTCGCTTGGCATGTTGCCCTCGGCCAGCCTTGGCGCACCGATGGAAAATGGCCGGCCCAAGGCGCTTTATGAGCCGGTCCATGGCTCGGCCCCCGATATCGCGGGTCAGGGCAAGGCAAACCCGATTGCCTGTATCCTGAGTTTCGCGATGGCGCTGCGCTATTCCTTTGATCTTGGGGCCGAGGCCGAGCGGCTGGAGACGGCCGTCAACGCCGTGCTGGCCGATGGTCTGCGCACCGCCGATCTGATGGGGCCGGAGGGCGGATCGCCTGTTTCGACGGCACAGATGGGCGATGCCATCGTCGCCAAGCTGGCGGCCAGCATCTAAGCCATGAAGACGGCGCTGGTCACAGGGGCGGCGCGGGGCATCGGCCTTGCGACCACGCGTCTTTTCCTCGAGCAAGGCTGGCGCGTGGTCATGGTTGACCGCGACGCCGACGCCTTGGCCGAGGCCGCGGGCCAAGCACAGGCGCAAGCGATCTGCGCCGATGTCTCGATCCCCGAGGATGTGGCCCGCATCGTGACCGAGGCGGGGTTGGACGGCGGATTACACGCGCTGGTCAACAATGCGGGTGTGGCTGATTTCGGTCCGATCGAAGAGACGGGCTTTGAGCGGTGGCGGCGGGTGATGGAAACGAACCTTGATGGTGTGTTCCTGATGACCCAAGCCCTGACTCCAGCGCTGCGCGCAGGGCGGGGGGCCATCGTCAATATCGCCTCCATCTCGGGCTTGCGCGCCTCGACGCTGCGGGTGGCCTATGGCACCTCAAAGGCGGCGGTGATCCAGTTGACCAAGCAGCAGGCGGTTGAGATGGGCGAGCATGGTATCCGCGCCAATTGCGTCTGCCCCGGCCCCGTGCGGACCAAGCTTGCCATGGCGGTGCATAGCCAAGAGATCATCGACGCCTATCATGACGCCATCCCGCTCAACCGCTACGGATCAGAGCGCGAGATTGCCGAGGCGATCACCTTTCTTTGTTCAGACAGGGCCAGCTACATCACGGGCCAAACGCTGGCCGTCGATGGCGGGTTCGAGGCCACCGGCGTAGGCCTTCCGGCGCTGCGCCAGCCATAGGGTTGCGCGATCCATCCCCCTTGCGCGACGCGATGGGGCTGGTATCGCTAGAGTTGAAACAGACATCGGGAATGGGCCATGGCCGTCGATAAAGCGACCCAATTGCGCGGTGTTGCCCTCGCCCTTGCATCCTTTGCGATCTACGCCACCCATGATGTGTTGATCAAATATCTGGGCGGGATCTATTCCCCCTTTCAGATCGTGTTTTTCAGCGTCCTTTTCGGGTTTCCGATGATGGCGCTGTTCTTGATACGCGATGCGCAGGGTTCATCGCTCAGGCCGGTGCATCCCTTCTGGATGACGCTGCGCACCGCGATCATCGTGGTGAACGCAGCGACGGCCTTTTACGCCTTTGCCGTCCTGCCTTTGGCGCAAACCTATGCGATCTTGTTTGCCGCCCCCTTGCTGATCACGCTTTTGGCCATCCCCATGTTGGGTGAAAGGGTGGGGCTTCGGCGCGGGGCGGCGGTGGGTATCGGCCTGTGCGGTGTGATTATCGTGTTGCAGCCGGGTGTGACGGACTTCAACCTTGGGCATCTTGCGGCGCTTGTCGCTGCGGTGTGCAGCGCGATGAACGCCGTGATCATGCGCAAGATCGGCGGGGCCGAGCGGGCGGTGGTGCTGTTGCTTTACCCGATGATTGCCAATGTCGTGGTGATGGGGGCGGCGCTGCCCTTTGTCTATCGCCCCATGCCGGGTCTTGATCTTCTCGCGGCTGCGATCATCGCGGCCTTTGCCTTGATCGCCACATGGCTTTTGATCTTGGCCTATCGGATGGCACCGGCGGCCAAGGTCGCCCCGATGCAATATTCCCAGATCATCTGGGCCACGATCTTTGGCGCGCTGTTTTTCAACGAGGCGCTGGAATGGAGCACCGCATTTGGCACAGCCGTGATTATCGCCTCGGGGATCTACATCGTCTTCCGCGAGGATCGCGGCGGTGTCTCGGCCACAACGCCCGTCTTGCGTAGCCGGGGGCGCGTCGTCCCCTCGGCGATGCCGCCTGCATCGCTTGGGGCGCAAGACACCCCATCGCCCGACAACACCCCCCGCTAGCCGTATTGGACCCCTTGCAAAGCCCACGCCCCTTGGGTAAGCCGCGCCCACGGTCGGAGTGTAGCTCAGCCTGGTAGAGCACTGTCTTCGGGAGGCAGGGGTCGGAGGTTCGAATCCTCTCACTCCGACCAAATTTTCCAATCATGCTTCACGGACGCCTCGCGCTTGACGGGTATCAATGCGCCCGGCCTTTGCCACGTTAGCTTGTGTGGGAATGGGCGCGGGCCTTGGCCTTGTGCCACTATCTGGCGTGGGGCGCGGGTAAGATGAAGATTGAACATGGCACTTGGGTGATTGTCGCGGATGGGGCGAAGTATCTCGCCATGCGCAATATCGGGGATGCGGTTTCTTTGCAGCTTGAGGTCGTGGCGCAAGAGACAAGCGATCAACCGGCAGCGCGTGATCTTGCCTCGGACCGTCCGGGGCGACGCAATGATGCAAGCCGCGCCACGCCGGGCGGGGTCGCGTCTTGGGGCAAAAGCGCGATGGAGCAAACCGATTGGCACGCGCGCGCCGAGATGGATTTTGCGACAGGGCTAGCGAAACAACTGGGCGAATGGGCCGCGGCCAATCGGTTTGATAAGCTGGTCGTGATCGCCGCACCGCAAACGCTTGGGCATTTGCGCGCTGCGTGGGACCAAAGCGTTGCCGCGTTGATCATCGCCGAGATCGACAAGGATCTGACGGGCCTTCCCGTGCCGCGGATCGAAACCGTCATCACGGGGATCGAGGCGTAAGCCTGTCGCGCAGCGCGCGCCGCTTTGTCCAGCCGATCCAGATTTGTCTCAATCCCAGCGCCACAAGGCCTGCCACCGCCGCAAGCCCAAGCTCGTATCAAGCGCTATCGCCACGGCATCGGGCGACATCGCATGGGCGGGAATGCCATCTATTTGCGGTCAGAGCATCGGATGCATCTAGACCGGTGTTGCGTGCCGTGTCTGGGTGATGGCCTTGGTGCGTTTCTCGGTCTCTTGCAGAATCTCTTCGGCGGCTTCGCTTTCGGCGGTCACGATCCGCCCGGTGCAATGGGCGCAAAGGCTCATCCAATGCTGCATATCTTCGGTCATGCGTTCAAAAGAATGGCGCTGCCATTCTGAGATCGCTTGCATGGCTGCGGCGGGTTCTGGTGTTTTCCCGTTCATCTCGCCCAAGATATCCAAGGCCGAGCGCACGGCTGCGCGGCGGCGCGCGTACCATGCGTTGCTATAGGCCTCCGCCTCGTCGAGGACGCCATCTTGCGCGCGCCAGAACTTCTCGAGTTGCGGCGCCCATGAAGGGTTGAGCGCCATCATCCCCTGCATCTGCTTCATCATATCGGTGACGCGTGGTGTGAGGTCTTTCTTGGGCACGGCGCTTTCTCCCTTTTCGAAATGCGTTCTGTCTTTCTGGCCTGGCTTTAACGGACGCGCGTTAACCCAGGTTATCGGCGGGCGATCATGCGCGTAAATCAGCCCCTCTTTGGCGGTACGAGCGGCATCGCGCGTTTGCGTGTCGTCAATGCAAGGCAAGGCGTGCTGGCATTTGGTCGGACGAGAGATGTCAGCGGCGACCTGATGGGGTGATTACGCGATGGAACATGCGCCATGGTCCAAAAACGGCCATCCGGTTGCGGCCTATTGGAACATGGGCTGCCCGAATGCCAATGCCGCCTTTGCAGAGTTAATCCGTGTCTCGCGCCGCGATATGCGCGCGCGTTGCGTGATGCAGCTTGCCAGCGAAAGGGCGCGCCATGTGTTCTTGCCTTTCGCGGGGTGGTTAGTGGCGGCCAAAGTCGATCCAGATGGCGCGCGCCAGATCGTCGATTTCGTGCTGCCCGGCGATGTTTTCGATCCGGCGACGGCAAGTACAGCAATCGCCGCCGTTGATGTGGCGGCAGTGGACAATGTGCAGCTTGCAATGATCCCGCGCAAAGCGTGGCATGGCTATCTGGAGACGCATCACGCGGCATGGGCGTTGTCTGTCCGCCAAACTGCGGCTGGATATGGGCGCATGGCCGAGCGCATGCTGCGCTTGGGCAAAAGCAGCGCCGAGACCCGTATTGCCTATGCGATTTGCGAGCTGTGCTTGCGCGCCGACCCCTTCGGTCTGGTTGCAGATCGCGCCTTTCACCTGCCGCTGACCCAACAGGTCTTGGGCGAATACGTCGGGCTGTCCTCGGTCCATGTCAACCGCACCATCCGCGCGATGGCACGGGCGGGTGTATTGGATTATCACGGCCAGCTTGAGGTCATCATCCATGATCTGGCAGCACTTGCCGCAATGGCGCAGATCGATCCGGCGGAGTTGCGCGCCGCGATCATCCCATCGCCGGGGTAAGGCGCGAGTGCTGGAAAATGGCGCTGTCCTGTGCGGGTGCAATCGCGCGATACTGCGATTCGATGCGACCCTCAGCAATCGCACCCATGCCGATCACCAAAACCCGTTCTGCGTTTGCATGTCCGCATGCATGCGGCCCGTTCAAATCGCGACTTGGGCAAAGATATCTTGCCGTGTCACATCAGCCGCGCGCGCAGACAGCACCACGCGCCCCCGGTTCAGCACGCAAAACCGGTCAGCCAGCCCATAGGCAAAGTCGAAATACTGCTCGACCAGCACGATGGCGATCTCGCCCTCGTCACGCAGCAAGGCGATGACCTTGCCGATCTGCTTGATGATGTTGGGCTGGATGCCTTCCGTCGGCTCATCAAGCAGCAAGACGCGGGGCCGTGCGATCAGCGCACGCGCGATGGCAAGCTGTTGTTGCTGGCCACCTGACAGATCGCCGCCGCGCCGGTTCTCCATCTGTTTGAGGACGGGGAAAAGATCATAGATGCGGTCGGGGATGCGGCGGTCGCTCGTGGGTCGACAGGCAAAACCCGTCTGCAAATTCTCGGTCACGGTCAACAGCGGAAAGATCTCGCGCCCTTGCGGGACATAGGCGATACCCGCGCGCGCGGCCTGCACCGCCGTGGCCTGACCCAAGGGCTTGCCGTCAAGCGCGATACTGCCGCCTGAATGGGGGTGGCGGCCAGCGATGGCGCGCAAAAGGCTGGTCTTGCCCACGCCATTGGTGCCCATCACCGCCGTCACCGATCCGGGGCTGGCCGTGACCGACACGCCATGCAGGATTTGCGAGCCGCTGTAATGCAGCGAAAGGTCCGTCACATCGAGCATGTTTTAACGCCCCAGATAAACATCGATCACCTGTTGGTTCTTGGTGACATGATCAAGCGAGCCTTCGGCCAGAACCGACCCCTCATGCAGCACGGTCACCCGGCAATCGAGGCGGCGGATGAATTCCATATCATGTTCGATCACCATCACCGCCCGCGTCTGCGCCGCGCGCTTGAGCAAGTCGGTGGTGTGTTCCCGCTCTGATGGCGTCATGCCGGCGGCGGGTTCATCGACGAGCAATAGCCGCGGATCTTGTGCAAGAAGCATCCCGATTTCCAGCCATTGCTTTTGCCCATGGCTCAGGTCTCCCGCCCGGTCGTCAAGGCGCTCGGTCAGGCCGATCTCATGGGCCAGTTCAGTGATGCGCTGGTGATCCTGCGCGGTTGCCCGCCAGATCAGCACCGCGAAGGGGCCGCGCTTGTTGCGCACGGCCATCGACAGGTTGGCGCGCACGCTTTGATCTTCGAACACGGTGGGTTTTTGGAACTTGCGCCCGATGCCTGCGCGCGCGATCTGGCTTTCGGACAGGCGCAAAAGGTCGATCTGCCGCTCGCCCCACAAGACCTGTCCGCTATCGGGCCGGGTCTTGCCGGTGACGATATCCATGAAGGTGGTCTTGCCCGCACCATTGGGGCCGATCACCGCGCGCAATTCCGGCTCACCGATCGAGAGCGACAGATTGTTGATCGCGCGAAACCCATCGAAACTGACCGAGACATCGCGCACTTCGAGCAGGGTCATCATGGCGCTTTCCTCACGATCTTGTCGAATAGCCCGCCGATGCCCTTGGGAAAGAACAGCGTGACCGCCACAAAGCCAAGGCCCAGAAACACCAGCCACCAATCGGCCCACATCAGGCGGAACGCCCCGATCTCGATATTGGGCGCGCCGCCGCCCGTCAGCCAGCTTGACAAGAGCGAGACGGTGGCAGCCCCAATCACCGCACCGTAAAGCCGCCCGCGCCCGCCGATGGCCACCCAGACGGCAAGGTAGATCGAGGCGATGGGGGCAAGCTCGGCGGGGTTGATGATGCCCGCTTGCGGGTAATAAAGCGCGCCCGCGATGGCTGAGATGATGGCCGTAAGCGTAAAGACGAACAGCTTGTAGCCCTCGACATTGTAGCCAAGAAAGCGCACCCGCGCCTCGTTGTCGCGAATGGCGCGGATGACCGAGCCGAACTTGCCCGACACGATCCAAGCAAAGAGCAGATACCCCAAGCCGAGCGCCAAGGCCGAGGCCCAGAGGAACCACACCGCCAACACCGCTTGCGGTATATCAAACAGACCGGGGATGTTCTGAAGCCCTGACAGCCCGTTGTTGCCGCGCAGCCCCGTGTCGTTCTGGAAAAGGTACAGCGCCAAGGCGAGCGTCATAGCTTGCGTCAGGATCGACAGGTAAACGCCTGTTACCCGGCTGCGGAACGCGAGCCAGCCAAAGACCAGCGCAAGTAGCCCCGGCACCAATACGACCAGCGCCAATTGCGCGGGCAGCGAATGGGCAAAGCTCCAGATCAGGGGCAATTCCGAACTGCCCACGACACCGAAGATCTGGGCCGCGACCGCTTCGGACAATTCCGCTTCGGTAGGTGGCAGCACGGCACCCGTCAGGCTCTCGCGGATGACGATCTCGGTGCGCGCATACATCAGCCACATGCCGATGGCGTAACCGCCCAGCCCGAAAAACGCGAAATGCCCAAGGCTCAGGATACCGCAATAGCCCCAGACCACATCCATCGCGATGGCGATCAGGCACAGGCACAGCGTCATCCCAAGGATCTTGACCATGGAGGTCGAAAGCGCGCCGATCCCCAGCCCTTCGGACAGCACGCTGACGATCAGGGTAAAGATCGTCAAAAGCCCCAGAAACCACGGGATGGATGGGTTCTCGCGCAGGAATCCGCGCCGGGGGGGCGGTGTTTGCGTCCCTTGGGCCAAGATCGGGGCTGTGGCGGCAACGGGGGGGCGGTTGATCAGCGTCATGGCATCATTCCCCCGCCGCGCGGCCCTTGAGGGCGATGATGCCCCTTGGCCGGAACTGGATGAACAGGATGATGAACAGCACCATATAGGTTTGGGCCGCCAGCGTATTGGACGGGTTGAACCATTCGATCCCCTTCTGCAGGAAGCCGATCAGCCCCGCGCCGGCCAGCGTGCCCCAGACATTGCCGACACCGCCCACGACCACGGTCATGAAGCTTTGCACGATGTAATTGGCCCCCATTTCCGATGTGACCTGCGCGTAAAGCCCGATGGCCACACCCGCGACCCCCGCAATCCCCGAGCCAAGGCCGAAGGTCAGCATGTTGATGCGGTCGGGGTTGATGCCCATGCTTGCCGCCATGCCGGGGTTTTGTGTCACTGCCCGCACCTCCAGCCCCAGCCTTGTGCGTTTCAGCATCACCAAAAGCGCCACCAGAAAGATCAGCGCCAGTACAAAGATCGCCACCCGGATCGTGCTAATCGAGACCACATCATTCAGGCTGATGGCACCCGCCAGCCAATCGGGGGCGGTCAGCGGCCGGGCCTGTGTGCCGAAGATGTTCTTGGCCATTTGCTGCAGCGCGATGGAAATGCCAAAGGTCGCAAGCAGCGTTTCCAAAGGGCGCGTGTAAAGGTGGCGGATCACCAGCCGCTCCATCGCCACACCGGCGGCAAAGGCCACGGCAAAGGCAAGCGGCAAAGCGATGATCAGGCTGACGGTATAGTCGGGGATCATGGTCTGGACGACATAGCCCGTATAGGCGCCCATCATGATGAACTCGCCATGCGCCATGTTGATCACACGCATGACGCCAAAGGTGATCGCAAGCCCAATGGCCGCGAGGAAAAAGATCGAGGCCAAGGAGAGCGCATCAAGCGAGATGGCAAGCCATTGAAAAAGCCGCAGCCGCGTGTCGGTTTGCTCAATCGCGGCACGCGCAGCGTCGGTCAATGTCGCGTCGGGTTCAAGATAGGCATCGAAGAAAGCGTATCCGGCAAGGCTTTGGTCAATATCGGCCTCGCTCACCAGTGGCGGCACCAGACCTTGGGCCACAAGCGCATCATAGGCCGCAAGCCGGGCTGATGGGTCGGACATGCGATGTGTCGGAAGCCCGCCCACCATCCCATCGGCCACATGGGCCAAGAGCCCGTCGCGGATGCTGTTACGGTCAGCGCGCGCGGGCGCAAGGCTTGCTGCGACCAGACGGTCATAGGCGTCCTCGCGGCTGAGGTCTTGGCCGGGGATCAAGACGCGCGCAATATTGCGATCTTGCGGCAGGCTGGGGGCAATGCCCGGCTCGGTGGCAAGGATCTGGTTCAGCGCGCGCCGTGCCTCGGTCGAGACATCGCCGGAAAGGCCCGCGATCGCCGCGATCCGCGTTGCGGTCTCGGTTGCGAAACGCGCATTGAGCAGATCAAGCAAGCGTTCCTTGCGGATGCGGATATCGGTATCGGGTTCATCGGGGATCGATGCTGCGAGAAGCGCGATCTGTTCGGCATCCGGGCTGCGCCCAATCGCCTCGAGTGCGGCCAAGCGGCGGGCGGGGTCGGGGGCCGAAAGCTCGAAGCGGACCAGTGCGGCCCCGATCTCGCGGCGCACACCGGCGTTAGGGCGGATCGCGGTCACATCGCGGCTGCCGACGCGGGCGGCCTCAAACCCGCTGTCCACATCGATCAGGGCCAGTTGGCGCCCCTCCACCTCGGTTGCGTAGTAGAAAAGACCGGTCTGCGGCTCTTCGATCACGGTGCGATCTTGCCATTGGCGCAGGAATTCATCGGTGCCCGGCGCATCTGCGGCCATGAGTGCGGCGATGACTTGGCCGACCGTCCCGCGCGACGGGTTGGCGATATCGGCCCGGTTTGCCTGTAGCACATCTTGCAGCGGGGTTTGTGCCGCCAGCGGTGCAGCTAGCGCAAAGGCCAGACACAGGGGCAAGAGGCGCGCGAAAATCGACATGGAAGAAAGCCTTGCGAGGGGTCGGGGGGATGCGCGCACCAAAGCCCGCGCATCCCCTGATCAGCTCAGTAGTTCGAAGTCAGCTGAACACAGGTTGATGTCGCGGTGTCATACATGCCGCAGCCCAGCGTTTCCCAATCCGAGGTCAGCGTCGCGCTTTCGGTCAGGAAGGGCGTCCATGCCTCACCCGGCACTTCGGTTGTCTGGCTGATGATGTCGAACTGACCATCGGCGCGGATTTCGCCGATCAACACGGGCTTGGCGAGGTGATGGTTCGGCAACATGACCGAGGTGCCGCCGGTCAGGTTCGGGAACTCTTGGCCCCACATCGCCGCGCGCACGGCATCCACATCGGTGGTGCCTGCTTCGGTCATGGCATTTACCCACATATTGAAGCCGATATAGTGCGCCTCCATCGGGTCGTTGGTGGGCCGTGCTGTGTCACCGATGAAGGCGTGCCATGCCGCGATGAAGGCTTCGTTCTCGGGGGTGTCGGCCGACATGAAGTAGTTCCACGCCGCCAAATGCCCCACAAGCCGCGAGGTATCGAGGCCCGAAAGCTCTTCCTCACCGACTGAGAAGGCGACCACGGGGATGTCATCGGCGCTCACGCCTTGGGCGGCAAGTTCGGTGTAGAAACCGATATTGGCATCGCCATTGATGGTCGAGATCACGCCGACCTGCTCGCCGCCGGCACCCAGTGCCACCACATCTGACACGATGGTCGACCAGTCGCTATGCCCGAAGGGGGTATAATTGACGAAGATGTTCTCGGGCGCGATGCCTTTGCTTAGCAAATAAGCCTCGAGGATTGCGTTGGTCGTGCGGGGATAGACGTAATCGGTGCCGAGAAGCGCAAAGCTCGTCACGCCCAGTTCTTCAAGGTAGTAATCAACCGCCGGGATCGCTTGTTGGTTGGGGGCGGCGCCTGTGTAGAACACATTGCGCGAGCTTTCTTGCCCCTCGTACTGGACCGGGTAGAACATCAGCCCGTTGAGCTCTTCGAGCACTGGCAGAACCGATTTGCGGCTGACCGATGTCCATGCCCCGAAGATCACATCGACCTCGCTTACGGTGAGCAATTCACGCGCGCGCTCGGCGAACAGCGGCCAGTCCGAGGCCGGATCGACGACAATCGGCTCGATCTGACAGCCCAAAAGCCCGCCGGCGGCATTTTGCTGTTCGATGAGCATCAGCATGACGTCGCGCAGCGTGGTTTCCGAGATTGCCATGCTGCCCGAAAGCGAATGCAAAACACCCACTTTGATGGGGCAATCAGCCAAGGCAGGGGTCGAGAGCAACGTGAGCGCAGTTGCCGATGCGAGGAGAGGTTTGAATGCCATGATACGCAGTTTCCTTGGATCGCGCTGCGCGTCACGGGTGCGAAGCCTTGCATTTGCAAGTGTTTCGCGCCATCTGGATCGGGCAGCAGTTCATGTTGTGACTGCCCGGCTGTTTCTTTCTTGCACGATTGGCGCAGCCGGGCGGTGTTCGCGCCGGGCATGTCCCGGCGAGGCCAAGCTGTTGACCTCTGCGGGCGATCAGCAAGCCCCAGACCTTTGGAAACGCGCCATGACGGCGGACCATTGATCTTGCTGCATCTTTATTGGGCAGGTTGGGCGCTGTTGGTCAAAAATCTGGCGTCAGCTAATGTGGCGCACCGGCTTTGGGGTCGCTTGTCCGGGTCATGGCGGAATCACGCGTTGTGCCACGCGCCACAGATCAGGGCGTGTTTTGCCCATCAAAACGCGCCTGTAGATCGGCGGCATCGTAATCATTGGCCAGCCAGCTTTCGAAATCGGCATGGCCCGCGCGCGCGAAATCATCAAGCAGCATGTCCAAAACCCCCGCCTTGAGGAAATGCGCATGCAGATAGCGTAGCGACAGCATGCGCCGTGCCACCGGCAAGGGTTGGCCCTCGATCACCATCAGGTAGATCGCACTGGCAAGCCCAGTGCGGTCAGCGCCGGATTTGCAATGCATCAGCAAAGGGCGGTCGAGTTTGCGGAAAAGCGCGATCAACTCTTGCAGCGTTTCACGCCGTGGTGCGGCCGCCGAGCGCATCGGGATGGCATGCAGCGCGATGCCGTGTCGTGTGCAGGCCTCAGTCTCGAGCAGCAGCCAAGGTGTCGTCGTCGTGCCGCGCAGCGTGATGATATTGGCAATGCCCATCTGGGCCAGCTTTGCGATCCGCGCATCATCGGGGTAGTTAGAGCGCCACACGCCGGGCGTGATTTGGTGTTGGTTGTGCCAGATGCCACGCAAAATGCCGTGATCGTGCCAACGCATGAAATGTAACGCGTTTTTCCGTCCCTCAGGGGTCGAGATATCCTCGGGGCGCGTTGGGCGCAGATACCGGCGCCAAAACTGTCGCAGCGTGCTGTGTTGTACCATCTGAACCGTGTCGCGCCCTCATTCCGCAATACATGCGGCCCCCTTGTTTGGCTTACGCGGTTGTGGATGTATTGGCCAGCCTTGCGATGTTATGGGTGGGCGGGTGCGCGGCAACCTGCCTCGCTTGATTGCGTGTCGTGGCTGTGGACCTTTCGTCGTTTGTGTACTATTGCATACCAAACTCTGAGCCCCTGGGGATTACCATGACCGATCAGTCGAATGCCGATATCATCATCACCAAGGTCGACGAAGCGCCCGAGCTTGCCTCGGCCTCGCTTTTGCCGATTGTCAGCAGCTTTGCTGCCGCCGCTGGCGTCAGCATCAGCACACGCGACATTTCGCTGGCCGGTCGCATTTTGGCGGCTTTCCCCGAGTATCTGAGCGAAGCGCAGCGTATCTCGGATGATCTGGCGATCCTTGGCGATCTGGTCAAAACGCCCGAGGCAAATGTCGTCAAGCTTCCCAATATCTCGGCCTCGGTGCCCCAGCTTGTGGCAGCGATCCAAGAGTTGCAAAGCCAAGGCTACGCTGTGCCTGATTTCCCCGAGGCGCCCGTGAGCGATGCGGAAAAAGCCGCCCGCGCCAAATACGACGCGATCAAGGGTTCGGCAGTGAACCCGGTCTTGCGCGAAGGCAATTCAGACCGCCGCGCGGCTAAGGCCGTCAAAGCCTATGCGCAAGCCAACCCGCATCGCATGGGCGATTGGTCGGCTGACAGTAAGACCCGTGTCGCCTCCATGTCTGGCGGGGATTTCCGCACGAACGAGGCATCGGTCACGCTTGCCAAGGCGGCGGTTGCCAAGATCGTGCTCAAGGCCGCCGATGGCAGCGAGCATGTGCTAAAAGACAGCGTGAGCTACCCGGCCGGAACGGTCGTCGATGCGACCTATATGGATGTCGCTGCATTGCAGGACTTCCTCACCGCCGAGATTGACCGCACCAAGGCCGAGGGCGTCTTGTTCTCGTTGCATCTCAAGGCCACGATGATGAAGGTCTCGGACCCGATCATTTTCGGCCATGGCGTGCGTGCTTACCTTGCCCCCGTCTTTGCCGCGTTCGGCGACAAGATGGCCACCATGGGCGTAAACCCGAACTCGGGCCTTGGCGATTTGCTGGAGCGGGTCAAGAGCGACGCGCAGATCATGGCGGCTATTGATGCCTGCATGGCCGCGCGCCCGCCGCTTTACATGGTCGACAGCGACCGGGGCATCACCAACCTGCATGTGCCGTCCGACGTGATCATCGACGCCTCGTTGCCCGCGCTCATCCGCGCAGGCGGCAAGGGCTGGGGGCCGGATGGTAAGGAACACGACGCGGTCTGCGTCATCCCTGATGATTCCTACGCGCCCGTCTATGACGAGACGATCAAGTTCTTCAAAGAGAACGGAAAGCTGAACCCCGCCACCGCAGGCACAGTGCAGAACATCGGCCTGATGGCGCAAAAGGCCGAGGAATACGGCAGCCACCCCACCACCTTCGAGATCGCACAGGCGGGTGTGGTGCAGATGATCCTCGATGACGGTACGGTGTTGCACGAGCATGCGGTCAAGGCCGGCGATATCTGGCGCTCGGCCTCGACCCGCAAGGCCCCGATCGAGGATTGGGTGAATCTCGCCATCGACCGTCAACGCAGTGAGGGCTGCCGGGCGATTTTCTGGCTCGATGAAACACGCGCCCATGACGCCGAATTGATCGCCTATGTGAAGCCGATCCTTGCGGCCAAAGGTGTGGCGCATCTGTTCGAGATCATGGCCCCGCGCGAGGCCACCCGCGCCAGTTTCGAGACGATCACCGAGGGCAAGACCTGCATCGCCATCACCGGCAACGTGCTGCGCGATTACCTGACCGATTTGTTCCCGATCCTTGAGTTGGCGACCTCGGCCAAGATGCTGTCCATCGTCAAGCTGATGCAGGGCGGCGGCCTGTTCGAGACGGGCGCTGGCGGCTCGGCCCCTAAGCATGTGCAGCAGCTTCAGGCCGAAAACCACCTGCGCTGGGACAGCTTGGGCGAATTCTGCGCGCTGGGCGAAAGCTTCAAGTTCTTGGCCGATACGAAGGGTAACGAAAAGGCCCGCGTGCTGGGCAATGCCATCGATGCCGCAACCCAAGGCGTGCTGGATCACGACCGCTCGCCGGGCCGTAAGGCAGGTGAGCCTGATAATCGCGACAGCCATTACTGGTTTGCCCGCTACTGGGCCGAGGCGATGGCCGCCCAAAGCGACGATGCCGAATTGGCCGCGCATTTCGCACCCATCGCGAAAGCCTTGGCCGAGAAGGAAGCCGCGATCTTGGCCGAACTTCACGCAGCCCGCGGCCAAGCGGTGGATACGGGTGGCTACTATCACAATGACCCGGCCAAGACGGCGGCGATCATGCGCCCCTCGGCGACGATGAACGCCATCATTGGCTAAGCTGCGCATTGGCTGAAACGACGAAAGCCCCGGCAGGTTGCTGGGGCTTTTTCATTTGCCGGGAATTATCGCTGCCGCAGGGGGATCATCATCCCGTCATGGCCAATATCCAACGCGCCTTGCCAAGTTTCGCGCACCGCTTCCGTCCAATCCGCAGGGCCAAAAGCCGGATCATCCGCCGGAACCAAGTGATGCAGCACCAAACGCCCAACACGCGCCTTGTGCGCGATCAAGCCTGCCTCGGCGGCGGTGGAGTGGCTGGCGTTGATATGCTGGCGGAGCTTTTCGCCCCCATTGCTGCGTGCGACCAGCGCATCGACACCGGCGGGCAAAAGCGCTTCATGGACCAGCACATCGGCACCTTGGGCGAAATCGGCCAAGGGCGGAAAGAATCGCGTATCGGCGGAGAACACGACGGATGCGGCCGCGTCGAATCGCAATGCGAAACAATCGGTCACGGGTGGGTGTTCGACGCGCAACGCGTTGACGCATATTCCGCCCATATCGAGAACAAGGCCCGGTCCGTACTCGATGACCTCGACCAAGTTGGACAGAGGTATCCGCCCCTCGTCTCGCACGCGGATATCGCAGTCGAAAGCCAAGGAGGCCAAGAACCCATCCCAAAGCGCGCGCGTGCCTGCCGGGCCGTAGATGCGCAGACGCTCTTTCAGCCCGGTGGTCCAAGCCGTGTGCACCAGCCCGCCCAGTTCAAGCACATGATCGGAATGTAGATGGGTAATGAAGATCAGCGACAACTCCCGTAGATCAAGACCCGCGTTGACTGCAGAACGCGTCACCCCAAGGCCGCAATCCACGATGATCGGCTGACCATCCAGCCACAACAGGCTTGCCGTCGGCATCGGCCCGCCGGGGCGCACCGCAGGGCCACCCTTGGTACCAAGCAAGATCAATCGGTCGGGTTCCATGCGTCCCTCCATGTTTTGTCAACATGCAGCATGTGCCGCCAAACAGGGCAAGCCCGTCTTGGTCGGTATCATCCCGGTGATGGTCTTTTGGGGGATTTGGTGGAGCCTAGGGGGATCGAACCCCTGACCTCTTGCATGCCATGCAAGCGCTCTCCCAGCTGAGCTAAGGCCCCATTTCCAAGGGATACGCACCCTTGCGAGTGGTCGGCGGTGTAAGCGAGGGCGGTAAGCTGTGCAAGGGAAAAATCAAGCTTTTCCCCGCAGTATTCACCGCCCTCGGTGGTTGTCAGACACGCTCGCCAAGTGCGGCGTGGTTAGTCATCGTCGCTGGGGCTGGCGACATCGGCGAGGTCGTCAAGTGCGACCGTATCGCCATCATCGTCATCGTCCAGCACATCATCATCATCGATTTCGACATCTGCATCATCATCAAGTTCGATGTCATCATCGAGAACCAGATCATCATCCTCTTCGATGACGACCTCCTTCGCGACCTTTTTGTCGGCTTTGCTGGCGACAAGGCCACGGCCCGGCTTGGCGGCGTCGAGATCGACAACCTCACCGGTGTAGGGGCTGATGATTGGCTTGCGGTTCAAGTCGTAGAACCGTTTGCCGGTCGTGGGACAGACGCGTTTGACGCCCCATTCCTCTTTGGGCATGAAACCCCCTTCAAAGAAGTCTTCGGTATCGCTGGATGCGGTCCTCTGCCATAGTAGCGTGATGCTGTAAACCCCGTATGCTAGGCTGCTGCTGCCGCTTGCTCAGGACTGTCTATCCGGTGACGAACAAACGCCCCTCGACCCATGTTCTGCCCGGCGATCCGCCGGTCGAGATTTCGCTCAAGCGTTCGCCCCGCGCGACGCGGTTTAGCTTGCGTGTTTCGCGCGCCGATGGGCGTGTCAGCCTGTCTTTGCCGGTATGGGCGCCCGAGAGCGAAGCCTTGGCTTTTTTGCGCGACCGGGAGGGCTGGTTGCGCGGACATCTGGAAAATGCGGCGCGGCCACAGCGCGCGGCCATCGGGGCTTGGGTGCCGATCTGCGGCACACCGCGCGAGGTGGTGGCCGCCCCCGCCCGCGCGACACGTTTTCGCGATGGCCGTATCGAAGTGCCCGATAGCCCGCGCGTGGGCCCGCGTATCCGCGCGCTTTTGGCGGCCTTGGCGCGTGAGCGGCTGACACAGGCCGTACAGACCCATGCCGCTGCCTTGGGGCGCAGCCACCAGCGCATCACGCTGCGCGACCCACGTAGCCGCTGGGGGAGTTGTTCGTCCAAGGGGGATTTGATGTTTTCTTGGCGACTGATCATGGCACCACCCGCCGTGCTGGATTACGTCGCCGCCCATGAGGTGGCCCATCTGGCCGAGATGAACCATTCCCCGGCCTTTTGGCGGGTTTGTGCGCGGCTCAGGCCCGATTACGAGATCCATCGCGCTTGGCTCAAACGCCACGGGGCAGAATTGCTGGCGTGGCGATTCGACACGGCGCAGGAGGAGCGATGATGCAGATGAACCCGCGCCCGACCGAGACAGGCGCCGCGGTGGCCCATGACAGGGTCTATCGCGCGCTGCGCTCGCGCATCATGCATGGCGAGGTGGGTCCGGGCCAAGCGATGACGCTGCGCGGTCTGGGGGCGGAATTCGGCGTCTCAATGACACCTGCACGCGAAGCGGTGCGCCGGCTGGTCAGCGAAGGGGCGCTGTTCTTGTCCAGTTCCGGCCGTGTCTCGACGCCGGAGCTGTCCAATGAGCGGATCGAGGAGTTGGCGGCACTGCGCGCGCTGTTGGAGCCGGAACTGGCCACCCGCGCGCTGCCCCGCGCGCATCCGGCGCTGATCGAGCGGATGGAGGCGATCAACGCCACCATCGGGCAGGCCATCGCGCGGCGCGATGCGGTCGCCTATATCCGGCGCAATCTGGAGTTTCACCGCACGCTTTACTTGCGCGCGCAAGCGCCCGCGATGCTGGCCTTGACCGAGACCGTGTGGCTGCAACTCGGCCCGACCATGCGCGCGCTTTATGGGCGCTTGAACCGGACGGAATTGCCGCAGCATCACCGCTTGATCGTGGCCGCGCTGAAGGCGGGGGATGAGCCAGGGTTGCGGCTGGCCGTGCGGGCCGATGTGACGCAAGGACTGCGGCTTTTGGCGGGGTAAGGCCCTTTGCAAAGGGCCTTACCGGGGGTTTTCCACCCCCGGACCCCCGGAGGATATTTTTGAAACAGAGAAGGGGGTTAGCCCCGTTCAGGAATGGATCGGGCCGTCGCCGCAGGCGAGTGCCGCCTCGCGCACCGCCTCCGAGTAGGTGGGGTGGGCATGGCAGGTCATGGCGAGGTCTTGGGCCGATGCGCCGAATTCCATCGCGACGCAGATCTCGTGGATCAAATCGCCCGCCATCGGGCCGATGATATGAGCGCCCAAGATGCGGTCGGTTTGCTGATCGGCGAGGATCTTGACGAAACCGTCGCCAGCGAAATTGGCCTTGGCGCGGCCATTGCCCATGAAGGAGAACTTGCCGACCTTGTAGGCGCGGCCCTCGGCTTTCAGGGTTTCTTCGGTTGCGCCGACAGAGGACACTTCCGGGTGGGTGTAGATCACGCCGGGGATGACGCCATAGTTCATATGGCCATGACGGCCCGCCAGCACCTCGGCCACGGCCATGCCTTCATCTTCGGCCTTATGGGCGAGCATCGGCCCGGTGATGGCGTCGCCGATGGCGTAGATGCCCTTGATATTGGTGGCATAATGGGCGTCGGTGGCGATTTGGCCGCGCTCGGTCATGGTGATGCCCAAAGCGTCGAGGCCTAGGCCATCGACGTAAGGTTTGCGGCCCGTGGCCACCAAAACCACATCGGCGTCGATGCTGTGGGTGCTGTCATCTTTGCGCAGTTTGTAGGTGACGGTGGCTTTGCCTTTGGCTGTCTCGACCGACTGAACGGCAGCGCCGAGGGTGAAGCCAAGGCCTTGTTTGGAAAGGATTCGTTGGAAGTTCTTTGCGACCTCAGCATCCATGCCGGGGGTGATGTGGTCGAGATACTCGATCACCTGCACCTCAACCCCTAAGCGGGCATAGACCGAGCCAAGCTCAAGGCCGATCACACCTGCGCCGATCACGACCAGTTTCTTGGGGATCTTGGGCAGTGACAGCGCGCCCTCAGATGTCACCACGATCTTTTCGTCGATGGTGATGCCGGGCAGCACGGATGGGGTGGAACCCGTTGCGATGATGATGTTTTTCGCGTCATGGGTCGCGTCGCCCACGCGCACTTTGCCTGCCTCGGGGATCGAACCCCAGCCCTTGAGCCAGTCGATCTTGTTCTTTTTGAACAGAAATTCGATGCCCTTTGTGTTCTGGCCGATGACATCGTCCTTGTAGGCGAGCATCTGTTTCCAATCGACGCTGGGCGCTTTGCCGATCAGCCCCATTTTCGCAAAATTATGTTCCGCTTCATGGAGTTGGTGGGAGGCATGCAAGAGCGCCTTGGAGGGGATGCAGCCGATATTGAGGCAGGTGCCGCCGAGCGTGTCGCGCCCTTCGACCACGGCGGTTTTCAGGCCAAGCTGCGCGCAGCGGATGGCGCAAACATAGCCGCCGGGGCCGGAACCGATGATGATGACGTCATAGCTGGACATGGTGTCCTCCTGTCGAGTTCTGCCGTCACAGGGCGTACACACCCTGTACACAGGCTGTACATATCGCGGTTACGCTGCCCCGCCAAAGAGCGCGGCAAGCAGCATGATGAGGGTGGCGAGAAATCCCACGGCCCAGATGAGGCTGCGCCAAGGCACAAGCCCTTGGGCATAGGCCGGGATGAACAGGACGCGCGAGATCAGATAGGCATGGGCGCAACCTTCCGTCAGCGCGCTGGAGCGGTCCGAGAGGGTGACGACCACGACCGCGATGCCGAACAGGATCAGCCCCTCGAAATGGTTGTTCATCGCGCGTTGCAGGCGACCGGCGACGCCGGTCAACTCGATCTTTTGGTCGCGCGGGCCCATGGCGGCCTTGGCCCCTGCCTGTGCGTTCCCGGCGACGGAGTAGAGGGCAATCTGGACATATTGCAGGAGGGCCGCGAGGGCGAGGATGTAAAGCTCGGTGGTCATGTTCGGCTTCCGTGAGGAGCGGGGGAGACCCTCGGGTCAAGCCCGAGGGTGACGGTGGGGGTGTGCCCGAGGGTGACGGGGGTGTGGTGGCGGAGGGAGTCCCTCGGGTCGAACCCGGGGGTGACGGTCTTAGGGGGAGCGATCATTGGGCCAGCTTTCCCGTCATCGTCGGGCTTGACCCGACGATCTCGTCCCACAGATCGCGCCAACTCGGGTTGGTCTGTGTGATCAGTGCGATTTTCCAAGCGCGGTTCCAGCGTTTCAGCGCCTTTTCGCGCCGGATGGCTTGCGTGGGGTCTGCGTGCGGTTCGAACCAGACGAGGCGTTCGAGATTGTAGCGATCCGTGAAGCCCTTTACCGCATGGGTGCGGTGCTCATACACGCGCCGGACCAGATCGTTGGTAACGCCGATATAAAGCGTTCCATCTGGTTTATTGGTCAGCATGTATACGAACATCCTATCAGTCTTGTGGCTTAGAGACCCTCGGGTCAAGCCCGAGGGTGACGGTGGTTGGTGGCTTGGAGACCCTCGGGTCAAGCCCGAGGGTGACGGTGGTTGGTGGCTTGGGGACCCTCGGGTCAAGCCCGAGGGTGACGGGAATAGATCACAGATCCATCAGCAAGCGGCGCGGATCTTCGAGGGCTTCTTTCACCCGCACAAGGAAGGTCACGGCGCCTTTGCCGTCCACGATGCGGTGGTCATAGCTGAGTGCGAGATACATCATCGGGCGGATCACCACTTGGCCATTGATCGCCATGGGGCGGTCTTGGATCTTGTGCATGCCCAAGATGCCCGATTGCGGCGGGTTCAGGATGGGCGAGGACATGAGCGAGCCATAGACGCCACCGTTGGAGATGGTGAAGGTGCCGCCCTGCATCTCGGCCATCGAGAGCTTGCCGTCACGCGCGCGGCGGCCCTTTTCAGCGATGGCTTTCTCGATCTCGGCAAAGGACATGGTGTGGGCGTCGCGGATCACCGGCACGACAAGCCCGGTGGGGGTGCCGGCGGCCACGCCCATATGCACGAAGTTCTTATAGACGATATCATTGCCGTCGATCTCGGCATTGACCTCGGGCACTTCGCGCAGCGCATGGACGCAGGCCTTGGTGAAGAAGGACATGAAGCCAAGCCGCACGCCGTGCTTTTTCTCGAAGTCATCCTTGTAGGCGTTGCGCAGGGCCATCACCTCGGTCATGTCGACCTCGTTATAGGTGGTGAGCATTGCCGCCGTGTTTTGCGCATCTTTCAGGCGGCGCGCGATGGTCTGGCGCAGGCGGGTCATTTTCACCCGTTCTTCGCGCGCGGCATCCTCGGCCGGGGAGGGGGCGCGGGGGGCGCTGGCCATGGGTGCGGGTGCTGCGGCTTGCGGGGCAGAGGCGGCCTTCATCACATCTTCCTTCATGATCCGACCGTCGCGGCCGGTGCCTGTGATCTGAGCGGCGTCGATGCCTTTTTCGGCCATCATCTTTTGCGCCGAGGGGGCATGGGCGATATCTTTGCCCGCGCTGGTCGCGGCGGGCGCAGGGGCGGGTGCGGCGGCCACAGCGGCGACAGCGCCGCCGATTACGGCGAGCTTGCCATTGGCTTGCACGGTTGTGCCTTCGGCGGCGATGATTTCGCTCAAGACACCGGCAGCGGGGCTTGGCACCTCGACCGAGACTTTGTCGGTTTCAAGCTCGCAGAGCATTTCATCTTGCGCCACGGTGTCGCCGATTTTCTTGAACCATGTGGCAACCGTCGCCTCGGTCACGCTTTCGCCGAGCGTGGGGACCATGACATCGACGGCGGCGCTGGTGGCGGGTTTGGCGGCGGCAGCAGCGGGGGCTGCGGCTGCGCCTTCGCTGAGCGTGGCCAAAAGCGCGTTGACGCCGACGGTTTCACCCTCGGCCGCGACGATGGTGCCAAGGATGCCCGCGGCGGGGCTTGGCACTTCGACCGTGACCTTGTCAGTTTCCAACTCGCACAGCATTTCGTCAACCGCGACGGCCTCGCCGGGTTTTTTGAACCACGTGGCCACGGTGGCTTCGGTGACGCTTTCGCCCAAGGTGGGCACGCGAACTTCGATCGTCATGGTCATTACCCTTCGATGGTCAGCGCGTCGTTCACGAGCGCGGTCTGTTGGGATTTATGCTGGCTGGCCAAGCCCGTCGCGGGCGAGGCCGAGGCCGCGCGGCCCACATAGCGCGGGCGGGTGTGCTTGGCGCCGATCCGGGTCAGCACCCATTCGATATTGGGTTCGACAAAGGACCAGCCGCCTTGGTTCTTGGGCTCTTCTTGGCACCAGATGATCTCGGCGCCTTTGAAGCGCTCAAGCTCTTTCATCAGCGAATGTGCGGGGAAGGGATAGAACTGTTCCAGACGCAGCAGGTAGACATCCGTCAGCCCGCGCGCATCGCGTTCTTCGAGAAGATCGTAATAGACCTTGCCCGAGCAGATCACGACGCGGCGGATCTTGCTATCCTTGGCGAGCACGGTGTCAGAATGGCCCTTTTCGGCGTCATCCCACAGCACGCGGTGGAAAGAGGAGCCGGTGGTGAAATCGGCCGCGTCCGAAATCGCAAGCTTGTGACGCAAAAGCGATTTGGGCGTCATCAGCACAAGCGGCTTGCGGAAGCTGCGGTGGATCTGGCGGCGCAGGATGTGGAAGTAGTTGGCGGGCGTGGTGCAGTTGGCGACGATCCAGTTATCCTCGGCGCACATTTGCAAGAAGCGTTCGAGCCGGGCCGAGGAATGCTCGGGGCCTTGGCCTTCGAAACCATGCGGCAGCAGCATGACGAGGCCCGACATGCGCAGCCATTTGCGTTCGCCGGAACTGATGAACTGGTCGAACATGATCTGTGCGCCATTGGCGAAATCGCCAAACTGCGCCTCCCACATGGTGAGCGCATTGGGTTCGGCAAGGCTATAGCCATATTCGAAACCCAAGACCGCGTATTCGGACAGGGCGCTGTCGATCACCTCGAACTTCGCTTGCCCCTCGCGGATGTTGTTGAGCGGGTAGTAGCGATCTTCGCTGGCTTGATCGATCAAGGCGGAGTGGCGCTGGGAGAAGGTGCCGCGCGTGCTGTCTTGGCCAGCAAGGCGGACGGGGAAGCCCTCGGTCAGAAGCGAGCCGAAGGCCAGCGCTTCGGCGGTGGCCCAATCAAAGCCCGTGCCCGTGGTCAGCATCTCTTGCTTGGCTTCCAGCAGGCGGGAGACGGTTTTGTGCAGGCTCACGCTTTCGGGTGCGGTGCTCAGCGCGCGGCCCACATCGGCCAGCGTTTCGGGTTTGATCGCGGTTTCGCCGCGCTGGTAGTCGGCCCCTTCGCGGTTGATATGCGACCAGCGCCCATCGAGCCAATCGGCCTTGTTGGGTTTGTAGTCTTTGCCGGCCTCGAACTCGGTGTTCAGGCGGGCCTGAAAGGCGGCCTTGGCATCTTCGATCTCGCCTTCGGGGATCAGGCCGTCCTTGACCAGACGCTCGGTATAAAGCTGGAGCGTGGTTTTATGGGTCTTGATGCGCTGATACATCACCGGGTTGGTGAACATCGGCTCATCGCCTTCGTTATGACCAAAGCGGCGGTAGCAGAAGATGTCGAGCACGACGTCTTTGCCGAACTTCTGGCGGAACTCGGTCGCGACGCGGGCGGCATGGACCACGGCCTCGGGGTCGTCGCCATTCACGTGGAAGATCGGCGCTTCGACCATCAGGGCGATATCGGTCGGATAGGGCGAGGAGCGGCTGAAATGCGGCGCGGTGGTGAAACCGATCTGGTTGTTGACCACGATATGCATGGTGCCGCCGGTGCGGTGGCCACGGATGCCCGAAAGCTGGAAACCCTCGGCCACGATGCCTTGGCCCGCAAAGGCCGCGTCGCCATGAAGCAAAATCGCCATGACCGAGCGGCGTTCGGTGTCGCGAAGCTGATCTTGCTTGGCGCGGACCTTGCCCAGAACGACGGGGTTCACCGCCTCGAGGTGGCTGGGGTTGGCGGTCAGGCTGAGGTGCACGGTGTTGCCGTCGAATTCACGGTCTGACGACGCGCCGAGGTGATATTTCACATCGCCCGAGCCATCGACATCTTCGGGCTTGAAGCTGCCGCCTTGGAATTCGTTGAAGATCGCGCGGTAGGGCTTGCCCATCACATTGGCCAAAACCGACAGGCGGCCACGGTGCGGCATGCCGATGACGATGTCCTTGAGGCCAAGCGCGCCGCCGCGCTTGATGATCTGTTCCATCGCGGGGATCAGCGCCTCGCCGCCATCTAGGCCGAAACGCTTGGTGCCCATGTATTTGACATGGAGGAATTTCTCGAAGCCTTCGGCCTCGACCAGCTTGTTGAGGATCGCCTTGCGCCCTTCGCGGGTGAAGGCGATTTCCTTGCCGTAACCTTCGATCCGCTCTTTCAGCCATGCGGATTGTTCGGGGTCGGAAATATGCATGTATTGCAGCGCGAAGGTGCCGCAATAGGTGCGCTTTACGATCTCGAGGATCTGGCGCATCGAGGCCATCTGTAGGCCAAGCACATTGTCGATAAAGATCGGGCGATCCATGTCGGCATCGGTGAAGCCGTAGGATTTCGGATCAAGCTCGGGGTGGGGTGTCGTCTCGCGCATGCCCAGCGGGTCGAGGTCGGCGACCAGATGGCCACGGATGCGGTAGGCGCGGATGATCATCAGCGCGCGGATACTATCGAGAACGGCGCGCTGGATCTGCGCGTCGGTCACTTCGACGCTTTTTTCCTGTGCCTTGGCCTTGATCTTGTCGCCCGCGCCTTTGATCTCGGCGGCGGCTTGCGGCCATTCGCCGGTCAGTGCGGCGGTCAGATCATCATTGGGGGTGGGCGGCCAGTCGCGGCGCGCCCAGCTTGGGCCTTGTGCCTCGGCCTTGGCATCGGCGGGAGTGTCGCCAAGCGAAGCGAAAAAGGCGCGCCATGCCTCGTCAACCGCGCCCGGATCTTGGGCGTATTGCGCGTAGAGCTGTTCAAGATACGCCGCGTTATGCCCTTGCATGAAGGATGAGGCGTGGAACTGGTCGTTGGGGCTTTGGTCGGTCATGGCTGCACCTGACTTGGGTTGAACCCCGGGCGGGTCTGGCCCCGCCCGGCGCGTTGTCTTTAGCCGATCGCCTTGAGCACGGCTTCGCCGAGGCCCGCGGGGCTGTCGGCCACGATGATGCCTGCGGATTTCATCGCTTCGATCTTGCTTTCCGCGTCACCTTTGCCGCCCGCGACGATGGCGCCGGCATGGCCCATGCGGCGGCCCGGAGGGGCGGTGCGGCCCGCGATGAAACCGGCGGTGGGCTTCCAGCGGCCGCGCTTTTTCTCATCGGCGAGGAACTGGGCGGCTTCTTCTTCGGCGGAGCCGCCGATTTCGCCGATCATGATGATCGAATGCGTCTCGGGGTCGGCGAGGAACATTTCCAGCACATCGATATGTTCGGTGCCTTTGATCGGGTCGCCACCGATGCCCACGGCCGAGGATTGGCCAAGGCCCACATCCGAGGTCTGCTTGACCGCTTCATAGGTCAGCGTGCCGGAGCGCGAGACCACACCGACCGAACCACGGCGGAAGATCGAGCCGGGCATGATGCCGATCTTGCAAGCGTCAGGTGTCATCACACCGGGGCAGTTCGGGCCGATCAGCCGGGATTTGGACCCTTCCAACGCGCGCTTGACCTTCATCATGTCGAGCACCGGGATACCTTCGGTGATGCAGACGATCAGCTCCATCTCGGCGTCGATCGCCTCGAGGATCGAGTCTGCCGCGAAGGGCGGGGGGACGTAGATCGCGGTGGCATTGGCCTGCGTGGCATGCTTGGCCTCGTGGACCGAGTTGAACACGGGCAGGTTCAGGTGGGTGGTGCCACCTTTGCCGGGGGTCACGCCGCCGACCATCTTGGTGCCATAGGCGATGGCCTGTTCGGAATGGAAGGTGCCTTGGCTGCCGGTGAAGCCTTGGCAGATCACCAAGGTGTGTTCGTTGACGAGTACGGCCATCGTCTTTCTCCTCAATTCATATGCGGGTCGGAGGGCAATGGCCGCTCCAAATGCGGGAATGTGGTTGCGCCCAAGGCGGTCTGGCCAAGGGCTATGGCGGTGTCGGCCTGTGTCAGCCGCGTCAGCATCGCCAGAACGAAAATTGCAGCACCCAGCAGATGCAGCGCCGACCAGATCGCGCGCCGCGTTCCGATGCCATGGGAAAGGCGGGCCAGCTTGTGCTGGGTTGCCGCCTTGCCGCCCGGTGGGGTGTCGGCATGGATCTGGATCATGCGCATCTGCGTGGTGCCTTTGTTCAGCCCTTGACCGCTTTCACGATCTTTTCAGCCGCATCCGACAGGTTGTCGGCAGCGATGACGTTCAGGCCAGAGGTGTTGATGATCTCTTTGCCTTTATCGACATTCGTGCCTTCGAGGCGGACGACCAGCGGCACCTGAAGGCCCACTTCCTTGACGGCGGCCACCACGCCCTCGGCGATGATATCGCAGCGCATGATGCCGCCGAAGATATTGACCAAGATGCCTTTGACGTTCGGGTCGGAAGTGATGATCTTGAAGGCTTCGGTCACTTTCTCGCGGGTGGCCGAGCCGCCCACATCGAGGAAGTTGGCCGGTTCCGAGCCGTAAAGCTTGATGATGTCCATCGTGGCCATCGCAAGGCCCGCGCCGTTGACCATGCAACCAATCTCACCATCGAGCGCGATGTAGTTGAGGTCGTATTTCGAGGCCTGAAGTTCCTTGGGGTCTTCCTCGGTCTCGTCACGCAGCGCGAGGATATCGGGCTGGCGATACATGGCGTTGCCGTCAAAGCCGAGCTTGGCGTCGAGCACCTTGAGGCTGCCCTCATCGGTGACGATCAGCGGATTGATCTCGAGCATTTCCATGTCACGCTCGACGAAGGCCTTGTAAAGCAGGGCCATCAGGCTGACGCATTCCTTGACCTGCTTGCCCTCGAGGCCAAGGGAATAGGCGATGCGGCGGCCATGGTAGGGTTGGTAGCCCGTGGCGGGATCGACCGAGAAGGACAGGATTTTCTCAGGTGTGTGGGCTGCGACCTCTTCGATGTCCATGCCGCCTTCGGTCGAGCAGACGAAGGAAATGCGGCTGGTCTGGCGGTCAACGAGAAGCGCAAGGTACAACTCGCGCGCGATGCCCGAGCCATCCTCGATATAGACGCGGTTGACCTGCTTGCCTGCGGGGCCGGTCTGGTGGGTCACGAGCGTGCGGCCCAGCATCTTCTTGGTCTCTTCAGCGGCTTCTTCTACGGATTTGGCAAGGCGCACGCCGCCTTTTTCACCGGCGTCGGCTTCTTTGAAGTGACCTTTGCCACGGCCGCCGGCATGGATCTGTGCCTTGACGACCCAGAGAGGGCCGTCCATCTCGCCTGCGGCGGTTTTGGCATCTTCCGCCTTGAGAACCACGCGGCCATCGCTGACCGGTGCGCCATATTGCCGAAGGAGCGCTTTCGCCTGGTATTCATGAATGTTCATGAAACTGTCCCGTGTTTGGTGGTGTTCGACAGGGCATAAGCACAACCATGGGGCGCAATGAAACGCATTTTTCGTCCAAGCGCGGTCATTTCGGGAAAAAACCGACATTTGTGATCACAGCCAGAAAAACTGTGATCACAAGTTAACCATGTTGATCGTATGCAATGGTATGCGATGCCGACTCACGCCACGGCGCGGGCTGCGATCTGCACCATGAGCCGGGTCGCAAGTGCCATATCCTGCACCGAGACGAACTCGAGCGGGCCGTGCACATTCTGCATGCCGGTGAAGAGATTGGGGCAAGGCACACCCATTTCGGTCAGGCGCGAGCCATCGGTGCCGCCACGGATCACCGCCTCGATCGGGGTTTGGCCCAAGTCGCGCAGCGCCTCGCGCGCCAGATCGACGGGGGTCATATCGTTCTCGAGCCAGTAGCGCATGTTGCGGTATTGGGGTGTGATCTGCACATCGATCCGCGCGCGCGGTTCGGTGGCGGCGATGGCGGCACAGACTTGGCGCATCAGATCGCCCTTGGCGGCCAGCCCATCGCGTTCGAAATCGCGCAAGATAAAACGGACGACCATCTGATCGGCGCTGCCCTTCATATCGACGGTATGAATGAACCCTTCGCGCAGTGATGTGGTCTCGGGCGTCATGGTCGCTTGCGGCAGGGTTTGCACGATGCGCGACGCCAGATGGATGGCGTTGACCAGCTTGCCCGTCGCCTCACCGGGGTGGATCGAGACGCCGGTGACAGTGACGGTCGCGAAATCGGCGGAGAAGGTCTCATAGACAATCTCGCCTGCGTCACCGCCATCGAAGGTATAGGCGAAATCGACGCCAAGATCGGCGGGAAGCTTGGGATCGACACCGCGCCCGATCTCTTCATCCGGGGTGAAGGCGATGCGGATATTGGGGCGCGGCAGGTCGGGGTTGGCAAGCAGATGGCGCGCGGCGGTCATGATGATGGCAATGCCCGCCTTGTCATCGGCACCCAAAAGCGTGGTGCCCGATGCGGTGACGATATCCTCGCCGATCTTGGTGGCGAGATAGGGGAAATCATCGGGGCTGAGCGTAAGGTCGGGGGCATCGGGAAAGCTGATCGCGCCACCGTTGTAGCCGCAGATCACGCGGGGTTTGACGCCCGTGGCGTTGAACTGCGGCGCGGTGTCGACATGGGCGAGAAAGCCGATGGTGGGGCCGGGGCGGTTGCCGGGGATGGTGGCGAGAACCGTGCCATAGGGGGTCTTGGTCACATCGGCCGCGCCGATCTCGGCGAGTTCCGCCACCATCAGGTCGAGCATCGCGTGTTGGATGCCGGTCGAGGGTTGGGCGGGGCTGTCCATGTCGGATTGGCTGTCGATGGCGGCGTAGCGGACAAGCCGCTGTTCCAGTTCTTGGTCGAAATCGCGCATGGGCTTTCTCCTGTCGGACAGGGCGATGAGGACGCGCGCGCGGCGGCTTGTCAACGGGGGGCGGAAAACTCAAGTTTTCCGCGTGGGAAATCTCGAGATTTCCTGTGCGTTTTCCTTGAGGAAAACGCGCCCCTTACCCCTGCCAAAGCACTTGGCCGCGCGGCAGGCGGTCGGGCTGGCGGGTGAGGCGTAGCCCCGCGTCCTGCGCCATCGCCAAAAGGGCGGTCTCGCGCATGTGATAGGGCGGGCGGTCGGGATGGGTGACGACACCATCGGGTTGGCGGAGGCTTTCGTCCCCCTGCCCCTCGGGGGCCAGAAAGACGGTGAAAAGAAAGATGCATGGTGTGGGCCAGCGCTGCGCGATGCGGGCCAGCGCCGTGGCGGTCTGGCTGGGCGGCAGATGGGTGAAGACGCCAAAGGCGATCAGGTAATCGACCTGCGCGGGCAGGTTTGGGAAGGCGAAATCGGCATCTTCCACCAGATGATCGGCGGGCAGGCGTTCGGGATCGGGCAATTCTACTTCGCGGCCGCGCTGCATCAGGGCGCCGCTTGCATCGGTGCCCCAATAATGGCCGGGGTCAAGATAAGGCACCGCCTTGCAGCCAAGGCGCAGCGATCCGGCACCGATATCGAGAAGATGGTGATGGGGTTGCAGCCCGCGCGCGGTGAGTAGCGCCATTTGCAGCCGCCCCGTTTCATCCCAGCGTCCGCCCACGATATCGCGGTGGCGGCCATCGCTGAGCGCGCGGTCGTAGAAGCCGGGCACAAGATAGGGGGATGGGGGCCGCGTCATGGGATGCGGCGGCCCCGCAAATCGGGGGCCGCCGCGAAGATCATCAGGCGAGGCTTTCGTCGATTGCCTTGCAGGCATCGACCAGACCTTTGACCGCGCTGACGGAATTGTCGAACATTGCTTGTTCGTCTTTGGTCAGCTTGATCTCGACGATACGTTCGATGCCGCCTTTGCCGATCACGGTGGGCACGCCGACATACATTTTCTTCAGCCCGAACTCACCATCGCAATGGGCGGCGCAGGGCAGGACGCGCTTTTGGTCCTTGAGGAAGGCCTCGGCCATCTCGATGGCGGAGGTTGCGGGCGCGTAGAAGGCGGAGCCGGTTTTCAGAAGGCCCACGATTTCTGCGCCGCCATCACGGGTGCGCTGAACGATGGCATCCATCTTTTCCTTCGTGGTCCAGCCCATCTCGATCAAATCGGGCAGCGGGATGCCCGCGACGGTGGAGTAGCGCACCGAAGGGACCATGGTGTCGCCATGACCGCCCAAAACGAAGGCGGTCACATCCTTCATCGACACTTCGAACTCTTCGGCCAAGAAGTGGCGGAAGCGCGCAGAGTCGAGAACACCCGCCATGCCGCAGACCATGTGGGGGGGCAGGCCCGAGAATTTCTGCAAAGCCCAGACCATCGCATCAAGCGGGTTGGTGATGCAGATCACGAAAGCCTTTGGGGCGTGCTTGGCAATGCCTTCGCCCACGGATTTCATGACCTTGAGGTTGATGCCCAAAAGGTCATCGCGGCTCATGCCGGGTTTGCGCGGCACACCGGCGGTGACGATGCAGACATCGGCCCCTGCGATGTCGGCGTAGTCATTGGTGCCTTTCAGCTTGGCATCGAAGCGCTCGGACGGGCCGCTTTCGGCGATGTCGAGTGCTTTGCCCTGCGGCGTGCCCTCGGCGATGTCGAACAAAACGACATCCCCCAATTCCTTGAGCGCGACGAGGTGGGCGAGTGTGCCACCGATCTGACCGGCGCCGATCAGCGCGATCTTGGGTCTGGCCATGAGATTGATCTCCAAGTGCCTCGTTGATATCGGCGTTGGGCGTAGCCCTGTGCCGTGTCTTGCGCAAGTCTGCTGCAGCGCGGCGGAAAGCCCCAGTTCGGGATCAATGGTCGCGAAACTCGGGCAAGCCCCTGAGAAACTTGGGAAAGGATGATCCGTGCTGGAAGGGTGGATGTTCGGGCTTGCCGCGCTGGGCGCGATGCTGGCGGGCATATCAAAGGGCGGTTTCGGCGGATCGCTGGGATTTGCGGGCTCGGCGATTCTGGCCGTGGTGGTCGAACCGGGGGTTGCGCTGGCCTTGATGCTGCCCGTGCTGATGGCCATCGATATGGCCGCTGTGCGGGCCTATTGGGGCCGCTGGGACAAGCCATCGGCGGGCGCGATCCTGACCGGGGCGGTGCCGGGGCTTGTGCTGGGGGCGGTGTTGTTCAGCGTGATCTCGGCCGACAGTATCCGGGTGTTGATCGGTTTGGTGGCGGTAGGGTTTCCGCTGTTTCGCATCGCTTTGGCGCGCGGGTGGATCGCGCCACGGCCCACGGGGTTTGATCGGCGCAAAGGCTGGATCGCGGGCATGGGCGTGGGATTCACAAGTTTCGTGGCCCATGCAGGCGGGCCGCCCTTTGCGGTGTTCATGCTGGGTCAAGGCGGGATCGACAAGACGCGCTATCACGCGACATCGGTGATCGTGTTTTGGGTGGTCAACGCGATGAAGGCCGCGCTTTACACCATGCTGGGCCTGTTTTCATGGCAGCTTTTGGGGTGGAGTGCCGCGCTGATCCCTTTCGCGATGATCGGCACGCTGATCGGGGTCAAGGCGCATAAGCTGATCCCCGAGCGGTTGTTTTTCATGGTGGCCTATACGGCGTTGATGCTGACGGGGATGAAGCTGTTGTGGGATGGGGTGATGTAAGGGCGGGGTGTTTTCTTGCGTCTTGCATGCGCCACGCGCAATATTTTTGCTGCGCTGCGGCATGCGCACCCTTGCGTTCGGGGCCAAGCTGTGGTCGGTGCCGCGCTCAGAACCGCCCCCTGCCTGACTGAAGGAGAAGGTTGATGGACCTGCGCGCCCGCCCCTACCGCTCTGTGCTTTATATTCCCGGATCGCGTGACCGCGCGTTGGAAAAGGCGCGCGATTTGGCCGTCGATGCGATCATCTTCGATTTGGAGGATGCGGTGACCGCCGAGGAAAAGCCCAATGCGCGCGCACTCTTGGCGCAGGTCTTGGCGCAGGGCGGCTATGGCGCGCGGGCGCAGATCGTGCGGATCAACGGCATGGACACGCCTTGGGGCGCAGATGATCTGACCGCGATGGCGGCTATTGGGCCTGAGGCGATCTTGCTGCCCAAAGTGGGCAGTGCGGCCGATGTTGCGGCTGTGGCGGCCAAGCTTGATGCGATCCCAGCGGCGGCGCACACGCGCATTTGGGCGATGATGGAGACGCCGCAGGGCATCTTGAACGCCGCCGAGATTGCGCGCGCGCCCCGCATGGCGGGCTTCGTGATGGGGACCAATGATCTGGCCAAGGATTTGGGCGCGCGCACACGCGGTGCGATGGTCATGGCCTTGCAGCATTGCCTATTGGCGGCACGCGCGGCTGGCATCATCTGTGTCGATGGGGTCTATAACGCCTTTAAGGACGAGGAAGGGTTGGCCGCCGAATGTGCCGAGGGGCGGGATTTCGGCTTTGACGGCAAGACGCTGATCCATCCTGCGCAGGTGGCGATTGCCAATGCGGCCTTTGCCCCATCGGAGGCTGAGATCGCCCTCGCGCGGCGCCAGATCGCCGCCTATGAGGAGGCGCGGGCAAATGGCCAAGGCGTCGCCGTCGTGGATGGCAAGATCGTAGAAAATCTCCATGTCGAGACGGCGCGTGCTACATTGGCCAAAGCAGAAGCAATCGCAAAAGGGGATGCTGCGTAATGGGTTATTTTCTTCTGATCCTTGGGATCGCGTTGTTCGCAGGCGGGCATTGGGTCAAGCGCCTTGCCCCCGAGGCGCGCGCGGCATGGGGCAATGCGGGCAAAGGCATCTTGTCGCTGGTGATGCTGGCCGGTCTGGTGGCGATGGTGGTGGGCTACCGCAATGCGGGTTTCGTGAGTGTCTGGGTGCCGCCGGCCTTTATGACGCATATCGCCAACCTGTTGATCCTGATCGGCTTTTGGTTCTTTGCGCTTAGCAATATCAACGGCACCATGGCCGCGCGGGTGCGTCATAAGCAGTTGACGGGCGTCAAGGCTTGGGCGGTTGCGCATTTGCTGGTGAATGGCGATCTGGCTTCGATCATCTTGTTCGGTGGCATGCTGGCTTGGGCGGTCGTGTCGGTGATCTTGATCAACCGCGCCAATCGCAACTGGGAGCGGCCGAGCAATACCAGCCTGTTGAAAGATGTGATCGCGTTCGGCGTGGGTGCGGTGCTTTATGGCGTCGTGGCCTATGTGCACACATGGCTTGGCTATTACCCTTTCCCGATGTGAGGCTGGCATGAAAATCTATCGTTTGCTGACCGAAGATGACACCTCGGCCTTTTGCCACAAGGTGTCGGAGGCGCTGTCAAAGGGCTGGGTGCTGCATGGCGACCCGGTGATGTCGTTTGATGCAGCGCGCGGTGTGATGCGCTGTGGTCAGGCCGTGACCAAGGAGATCGACACCCCCTATAGCCCCGAGATGAAGCTAGGGGCGCAGTAGCATGGCGGGGGCCAAGACCAACAAGGGCCGCTTTTTCGAGGATTATCGGCTGGGCGAGGTGATTGCCCATGCCGTGCCGCGCACGGTGTCGGGGGGGGAGCGCGCGCTTTATCATGCGCTTTACCCTGCGCGCGGTGCGATCCATTCCTCGGATGAGTTTGCGCGCGCTTGTGGGCTGGCGGCCAGTCCGATGGATGATCTGATCGCCTTCCACACGGTCTTTGGCAAAACGGTGCCTGATATCTCGCTCAACGCCGTGGCCAATCTTGGCTATGCGGAAGCGCGGTTTCATACGCCTGTTTGGCCCGGCGATACGCTGGTCGCCCGCTCCGAGGTGATCGGGCTGAAGGAGAATTCCAACGGCAAGACCGGGGTCGTTTATGTCCGCACCCAAGGCCATAATCAGCGCGGTGATCTGGTGCTGGACTATGTGCGCTGGGTGATGGTGCGCAAAAACGATCTGGACGCGCCCGCACCCAATGCGGTGGTGCCCGATCTGGCGGCGGTGGTCGATCCGGCGGCGCTGGTGATTCCGACGGGGTTGGATTTTACCCACTATGATTTCGCGCTGGCCGGTGAGCCCCACCGGATGGGCGATTATGCGGTGGGTGAGGTGATCGACCATGTTGATGGCGTGACCATCGAGGATGCCGAGCATATGCTCGCCACGCGGCTTTGGCAGAACACCGCCAAGACCCATTACGACGGCACGCTGCGCGAGGATGGGCGGCGGTTGATCTATGGCGGTCATGTCATCTCGATGGCGCGCGCGCTGAGCTTCAACGGGTTGGCCAATGCGCAGATGATCGTGGCGATCAATGGCGGTGCCCATGCCAACCCGTGTTTTGCAGGCGATACGGTTAGGGCGTGGTCAGAGGTGTTGGATATGGCACCGACCACAGCGCCGGGTGTGGGTGCCATGCGCCTGCGGTTGGTGGCGGTGAATGAAGCCGGAAAAGCCGGGGCGCTGCGCGATGATGCGGGCAAATACCTGTCGCATATCTTGCTTGATCTGGATTATTGGGTGTTGATTCCATTGTGATAGGCGGCTGGTGCTGCTTTGTGATCACATGATTGAAAACTGTGATCACAAAACCTGCATCTGCGGCGTTACGCCCCAAGCCGCACCCAAGAATGCAAGATCGTTGCAGGTGACAGTGACGCAAAAGGCGCTATTGATACTATCCGACAACCGCCAGACCTTAGAATAGCCGGAAGGGTCCACGCTATGGCCGATGTGAACCGGGGAAACAGACCGCTTTCCCCTCATTTGACGATTTACCGCCCCCAGTTGAACTCGATCACGTCGATCTTCGTGCGCATCACCGGTAACGGGTTGATGGTTGGCGCGATCGCGGTGGTCTGGTGGTTGATGGCCGCCGCAAGCGGTGGTGCCTATTTTGGCGTGATTGACGGGCTGATCACCTCGGTCTTGGGCGATATCGTGATGGGGCTGTCGGTTTTGGCGCTGTGGTATCATGCGCTGGGCGGTGTGCGGCACCTGATCTGGGATACCGGGCGTGGGCTTGATGTTGCGATGTCCGATAAGCTTGGCTGGGCGATGATCATCGGTTCGGTCGTGCTGACCGCGCTGACCTTGATCGCGATCTGAGGGGGGACAAGATGGCCTATGTAACCGACCGCAAGCGCGTGACGGGTCTTGGTTCCGCCAAGTCGGGGACCGCGCATCACTGGACGATGACGGTCACTTCGGTGGCGCTATTGCTACTGACGCCGTTCTTTCTTTTGATCATTGGCGGCCTTTTGGGCCAGCCCCATGCCGATGTGGTGGCGAGCCTGTCGCGGCCGATGCCCGCGCTGGTGGTTTCGGCCTATCTGGTCGTGGGGATGCACCACATGCGTTTGGGCATGCAGGTGTTGATCGAAGATTATTTCCGTGGGTTGAGCCGCAAGATCGGCCTGATTGTCACGACGATCCTTTGCTACGGGCTTGCCGCAGGCGGGCTTGTGGCATTGGCGCAGATTGCACTGTGAGGACGCAGATGAAAGATACGCTCTCTCCCGCTTACGAACTCAATACCCACACCTATGACGTTGTCGTCGTGGGCGCGGGTGGTGCAGGCCTGCGTGCGACGCTGGGCATGGCCGAACAGGGGTTGAAAACCGCCTGTGTGACCAAGGTGTTCCCGACACGCTCGCACACTGTTGCAGCCCAAGGTGGCATCGCCGCCAGCCTGAGCAATATGGGCCCGGATCACTGGCATTGGCACATGTATGACACTGTCAAAGGGTCGGACTGGCTGGGCGATACGGATGCGATGGAATACCTTGCCCGCGAAGCGCCCAAGGCGGTCTATGAGCTTGAGCATTACGGTGTGCCGTTTTCGCGCACCGAGGATGGCAAGATCTATCAGCGCCCCTTTGGCGGCCACACCACCGAGTTTGGCGAAGGCCCGCCAGTGCAGCGCACCTGTGCCGCCGCAGACCGGACGGGTCACGCGATCTTGCACACGCTTTACGGCCAATCGCTCAAGAACAATGCCGAATTCTACATCGAGTATTTCGCCACCGATCTGTTGATGGACGATGAGGGCAAATGCGTGGGCGTCGTGGCTTGGAAGCTTGACGATGGCACCATGCATGTGTTCCGCGCCAAGATGGTCGTCTTGGCCACGGGCGGCTATGGGCGGGCCTATTTCTCGGCCACCTCGGCGCATACTTGCACCGGCGATGGCGGTGGCATGGTCGCGCGTCAGGGCTTGCCTTTGCAGGATATGGAATTCGTGCAGTTCCACCCCACCGGCATCTATGGCGCGGGTTGCCTGATTACTGAGGGCGCGCGCGGCGAGGGTGGGTATCTGACCAACTCCGAAGGCGAGCGGTTCATGGAGCGTTATGCGCCGACCTATAAGGATCTGGCGTCGCGCGATGTGGTGTCGCGCTGCATGACCATGGAAATCCGCGAGGGGCGCGGTGTGGGCAAGGATGGTGATCATATCCATCTGCACCTGAACCATTTGCCGCCTGAAACGCTGGCGCTACGGCTGCCCGGTATCTCGGAATCGGCGCGCATTTTCGCAGGCGTCGATGTGAACAAAGAGCCGATCCCGGTTCTGCCGACGGTCCATTACAACATGGGCGGCATCCCCACGAATTATTGGGGCGAAGTGCTGCGCCCCACGGCGAAAAACCCCGATGCGATCGTGCCCGGCCTGATGGCCGTGGGCGAGGCGGGTTGTGCATCCGTGCATGGTGCGAACCGTCTGGGATCGAACAGCTTGATCGATCTGGTCGTCTTTGGCCGGGCCGCCGCGATCAAGGCCGGCGAGGTCGTGGACCGCGCCAGCGCGGTGCCCGATGTGCCGAAAGCCTCGCTCGATTTTGCCTTGTCGCGTTTTGACGATATCCGCCACGCCTCGGGCAATATCGCGACCGCCGAATTGCGCCTTGAGATGCAAAAGACGATGCAGGCCGATGCGGCGGTGTTCCGCACCGACAAGACGCTGGCCGAGGGTGTGGCGAAGATGAAGGGCGTCGCCTCCAAGATGGATGATATCAAGGTCACGGATCGCTCGATGATCTGGAACTCGGACCTGATGGAAACGCTTGAGCTGACGAACCTGATGCCCAATGCGATGGCCACCATCGTGTCGGCCGAGGCGCGCAAGGAAAGCCGCGGCGCGCATGCGCATGAGGATTATCCTGATCGCGACGACAGCACATGGCGCAAGCATTCGCTGGCCGTGGTCGATGGCGAAAAGGTCGATCTGGATTATCGCCCTGTGCACCTGAACCCGCTGATGGGCCATAACGAGGGCGGTATCGATCTGGAGAAGATCAAGCCCAAGGCGCGGGTCTATTGATCCGCGCACTGCCCCTTGTGGCGCTGGCGCTGCCTTTGCTTGCGGCCTGTGGGCAGGTGAGCGAAGAAAACGCCTTTGCGCAATGCACAGAGCGCGCGCGTCTGGCCGTTCAACCCCGTGGTGAGATCGGGGTTGGCTATGGCACAGGCGGTGCCGCCGCGCGGGGCAGTGTGACGATCACCAGCGATTTCATCGCAGGGCGCGACCCGCAGCTTGTCTATGACAATTGTTTTCGACAACTCACAGGTGCGGGGCCAACGCGGCCCTTGATCTTGTGACCGCCGACCGGACCCGGAGGATATGATCCATGGTTGAACTGGCCCTTCCCAAGAATTCCCGTATGCGCACGGGCAAGACTTGGCCCAAGCCCGCAGGGGCAAATAATCTGCGCAAATTCCAGATCTATCGTTGGAACCCTGACGATGGGGAAAACCCGCGCGTCGATACCTATTGGGTCGATATGGATAGCTGCGGGCCGATGGTTTTGGACGCGCTGATCAAGATCAAGAACGAGATCGACCCCACGCTGACCTTCCGCCGGTCCTGCCGCGAGGGGATTTGCGGATCTTGCGCGATGAATATCGACGGGATCAACACGCTGGCCTGTATCTATGGCATGGACGAGATCAAGGGCGATGTGAAAATCTACCCCTTGCCGCATATGCCGGTGATCAAGGATCTGATCCCGGATCTGACGCATTTCTATGCGCAGCATGCCTCGATCATGCCGTGGCTCGAGACCAAGACCCAGCGCCCCGAAAAAGAATGGCGCCAGTCGATCGAGGATCGCGACAAGCTTGATGGCCTTTACGAATGCGTGATGTGCGCTTGCTGTTCGACCTCTTGCCCCAGCTATTGGTGGAACGGGGATCGCTATCTTGGACCAGCGGCGCTATTGCATGCCTATCGCTGGATCATCGATAGCCGCGACGAGGCGACAGGCGAGCGCTTGGACGATCTGGAAGATCCCTTCAAGCTGTATCGCTGCCATACCATCATGAATTGCGCCAAGACCTGCCCCAAGGGGTTGAACCCGGCCAAGGCGATTGCCTCGATCAAGAAGATGATGGTTGAGCGTCAGCTGTGATGTGAACCGAATTTTCGTACGAATAATCGAAACACCCCGCCCCAAAAGGGCGGGGTTTTGCTTTAACTGCGCAGCATGCCCACAATGTCATAGGTACGCGCAAGGATAGGTGCGGTGATCGCGCGCGCGCGCGCGGCCCCACGGCCCAAGATGCGGTCAATCTCGGCCGGGTCGGCCATCAGCCGTGTCATCTCGGTCGAGATGGGGGCCATTTTCGCCACGGCCAGATCAGCCAACGCCATCTTGAAATGCCCAAAGAGTGCGCCGGCATGTTGATCGAGCACCGCTTGCGGCGCGATATCGGCCAAGGCTGCGTAGATATTGACCAGATTGCGCGCCTCGGGGCGGCCATCAAGGCCATCGAGCGTTTCGGGCAGCGGGTCGGGGTCGGTCTTGGCCTTGCGGATCTTTTTCGCGATCTCATCGGCGCTGTCGGTCAGGTTGATCCGCGTCTTGTCCGAGGGGTCGGATTTCGACATTTTCTTGGTCCCGTCTTGCAGGTTCATCACCCGCGTGGCGGCCCCTTCGATCACGGGTTCCGCGATGGGGAAGAAATCGACGCCGTAATCATGGTTGAACTTGGCCGCAATGTCGCGGGTCAGCTCAATATGCTGTTTCTGATCCTCGCCCACCGGCACATGGGTGGCATGATAGACCAAGATATCGGCGGCCATCAGGGTAGGATAGGCAAATAGGCCAAGGGAGGCCGCTTCGGCGTTTTTGCCTGCCTTGTCCTTCCACTGGGTCATGCGGCCCATCCAACCCATGCGCGCGATGCAGTTGAAGATCCACGCCATTTGCGCGTGCTCGGGCACTTGGGATTGGTTGAAGAGGATCGATTTTTCCGGGTCGATTCCGATGGCGAGAAATCCCGCGCATAGCTCGCGCGTGTTGTGGCGCAGTTGGTCGGGCGGGGGCAGGGTGGCCGTGATCGCATGCAGATCGACCATGCAAAAGATCGTCTCATGGGTGCCGGCATCCTGCATCTCGACGAAACGTTTCATCGCGCCGAGGTAATTGCCCAGCGTCAGCCCGCCGGACGGCTGGATGCCCGAGAACACGCGCGGGGTGAAAGCGGTCTGTGCCATGATCATTCCTTGGCTGGTCGATGACGCCGCCCCACTGGCCAAGCGCCGCGCCATCGCTTACCCACGGGGGCAGAGCGCGTCAACCAAAGGCAGGCCAGCCATGCAAGACCATAACGCATCGCCGTTCAACGCATTGCCGCCCGTGGTGGTGGCGCTGTCGGTCGTGATCGCGGGGTTGGAGGTGATGTTCCAAGCGGCGAGCATGGGGTTCTTGGGGGGTGCGGCCGGTGTCGGTTGGCGGCTCGATGCGATCCGCGACTATGGCGTCTTCGACGAAATCTTGGCGTATATGCAAGCGCGCGGCGAGATTTTGCCGGGGGAATTGGTGCGGCTGTTGAGTTATCCGCTGATCCATAGCGGCTTTGTGCATGCCGCCTTTGTTGTGGTGTTCATCCTTGCCATCGGCAAGATGGTGGCGGAGGTGTTTTCGCCACTTGCCTTTGTCGTGCTGTTTTGGGCCTCGGCGATTGTGGGGGGCTTGGGGTTTGTGGTGCTGATCGACAGCCCTTATTCGTTGATCGGGGGCTATCCCGGTGTTTACGGGCTGATCGGGGCGTTTACCTATATCATGTGGACCGAGGCACGGCTGCGCGGCGGCAATCGTTACCGCGCCTTTGGGCTGATCGGCATGCTATTGGCGATCCAGATCTTTTTTGGGTTGCTCGAGGGGCAGTTTGCCAATGTGGTGGCCGATCTGTCGGGTTTTGTCGCGGGGTTTGCGCTGTCGTTTCTGCTGCGGCCCGGCGGATGGGCGCGGCTCTTGGACAAGCTGCGCCAGCGTTAGCGCCGCCTGAGGGCGCGGCCAAACTCTGACAGGCGGAAAGCGCCCAAAAGCTGGCCCGCAATGCCGTAAAGCACGAGCCCCCAGAGCACCAAGATCAACAGCGCGAGATAGCGCCAGCCAGCCGTGCCCAAAAGCGGCGAGAGCGCGGTTGCACCCATCACAAGGCCAAGCCCCATGATGAAGGCGGCCAGCACGATCCGCCCAAGCCGTTGGCGATAGCGGTCGTCAAAGCGCGCCACCTCGCCCATGTCGCGCTTGCCGCGGAGAAGCAGCCATACCATCGTCCAGCCCGCAACGCTGGTGGCAATCGCGGCACCGACAAAGCCGATGGTCATGGCCAGCCCGATGGCCACCACCGCATTGACCACCATCGCCACCAGCGCGAAGCGAAAGGGGCTGCGCGTATCTTCGCGCGCGAAATAGAGCGGTTGCAGCACCTTTTGCAGCACAAAGGCCGGAAGGCCCAAACCGTAGGCCGCGAGTGCCAGCGCGGTTTGCGCGGTGTCATCAGCCGTGAAAGCCCCGCGTTCGAACAGGACCGAGACCAGCGGCGTGGGGATGACGCAAAGTGCCACGGCGGCGGGCACGGTCAGCGCAAGGCTAATCTCGCCTGCGCGGCTGAGCGCGTCACGCCCGCCGATGGTATCGCCCGCCTGCAAGCGCCGCGAGAGGTCGGGCAACAGCACCACGCCGATGGCGATGGCCACCACGCCAAGCGGCAGTTGGTAAAGCCTGTCGGCGAGCGACATCCATGCAATGGCACCGTCAAAGAAGCTGCCGACTTGGCGGCCCACGAGAAGGTTCACCTGCACAACGCCTGCGGCCAGCATCGCGGGCAGCATGATCATGGCAAGCTTGCGCATATCGGGGGTCAGGCGCGGCCAGTGTGGCACCAGCCGAAAGCCAAGGCGCGCGGCCACGACCCAGACAAGGGCAAGCTGTGCGATGCCTGCCAGCACCGTTCCCCAAACCAGCAGCGTGCCGTGATGCAGCCCCGTCAGCGATGCGGTGGTGGGTGTGGCGACGTCAAAGGTGGCACCCGCGACCGCGCCGCTTTCGGCCAAGATCAGCGCGGCGATCAAGATCAGGTTGAGCAAGATCGGTGCAGCGGCGGCGGCGGCAAAGCGCCCTGTCGCGTTCAACAACCCCGAGAGCAGGGCCGCGAGCGAGATGAACAAGATATAACCAAAGGCCACGCGCCCCATATCAACGGCCAACTCCAGCCGGACATCGCCCGCAAAACCGCCCGCCATCGCCAGAACGAACCATGGCATGGCAAGCTGGGCGGCCAGCGTCAGCACGATCAAGACCGTCGCAAGCCCGGAAAACGCATCGCGCGCAAAGCCCAGCGGGTTCTCGCCTGCCTCCAGCTTTTTCGAGAACATCGGCACGAAGGCGGTGTTAAAGGCGCCTTCGGCGAAAAAGCGGCGGAACATATTGGGCAGGGAAAAGGCGATGAAAAACGCCTCGGCCACGGGCCCCGTGCCCATATAGGCCGCGATCATGATGTCGCGTGCAAAGCCCAAGATGCGGCTGGCCAGTGTCCAAAAGCCCACGGTGATAAAGCCCGCGATCAGGCGGATGGGGCGCAGGGCCGTGGCCATATCAGGCGCCCGCCCGTTCGGCCACGCGCGCAATCGCGTCGCGCAGCTTGCGCTCAAGCGCCTCTTGGCGGGATTTGGCGTGCAGTTTCAGACCGAACATATCCTTGACGTAGAAGGTATCGACCACCTGCGCGCCATAGGTCGCGATCACGGCCGATGAGATATAGATATTGGAGGCGGCCAAGGTCTTGGTCAGATCATAAAGCAGGCCGGGGCGGTCGCGGGTATCAACCTCGATGATGGTGTAGATTTCCGAGCCGTCATTATCGAAGGTGATATTGGTCGCGACCGCAAAGGGGCGTTCGCGTTTCTTGATCTTTTCGCGGCCTTCCAAGGCGCGCGAGGCCACAACCTCGCCCTTGAGGGTTTTGTCGATCATGTCGCGCAGGCGCGGCAGGCGGCGCGCCTCGTAGGGGTTGGCTTCGGCGTCTTGCACCCAGAACACGGCCGTGGCGTAGCCATCCTTGGAGGTATAGGTCCGCGCGTCCACCACATTGGCACCCACAAGCGACAAGGCACCCGCCAAGCGGCTGAAGATACCGGGGTGGTCATTGAGCGCGAAACAGACGCGCGTGGCATCGCGGTCGAGGTCTTCGCGGGTATCGATGCGGATTTCGTCATCGCCCAGATCGCGCAGCATTTCGGCGAATGTCACTTGCGTGGCCAGATCAAGCCCCTGCCAATAGGGGCCATAATGGCGATCCATCTCGGCCTTGAGATCGGGCTTGGGCCAGCCTGCCAAGGCGTCGCGCAAGCTACGCTTTGCTTCGCCTTCCAGCTTGTCGCGGTTGAGATCTTCCAGCCCGGTATCAAGCGCCATGGCGGTGGCGCGGTGCAGCCCGCGCAATAGCGTCGCTTTCCAGTTGTTCCATGTATGCGGGCCGACGCCGCGAATGTCGCACACCGTCAGCACGGTCAGCAGGTCAAGCCGCTCGCGGGTTTTGACCGCCTTGGCGAAATCGCGCACCGTGCGCGGGTCGGCGATATCGCGCTTTTGCGCCATGTCCGACATCAGCAGGTGATAGCGTACCAGCCATTCCACGGTCTCGGTCTCGGCTTGCTTTAGCCCAAGACGCGGGCCGACATTGCGTGCAATGCGCGCGCCAAGGATCGAATGATCCTCTTTCCGGCCCTTGCCAATGTCGTGCAGGAGGCAGGCCAGATACAGCACCTTGCGGTTGATGGTGCTTTTCAAAATGCCCGAGGCGACGGGCAATTCCTCTTTCAACTCGCCGCGCTCGATCTGGGCCAAGGTCGAAATGACTTGGATCGTGTGCTCATCGACCGTGTAGCTGTGATACATGTTGAACTGCATCATCGCGACGATGGGCGCAAATTCGGGCAAGAATGCCGCGAGCAGGCCCAATTCGTTCATCCGGCGCAGCGCGCGTTCAGGGTTGCCATGTTTCAAAAGCAGATCGAGGAAGATACCCACCGCCTCGGGGTCGCGGCGCATCTCTTCGTCGATCAGTTTGAGATTGGCCGAGACTGCGCGCATCACATCGGGATGGAGCAAATAGCCGGTGCGCAGCGCCTCTTGGAACAGGCGCAGCATGTTGAGCTTATCGGCGAAAAAGGCCGCCTCATTGGCGACGCTGATGCGGTTTTGTTTCACCACATAGCCGGGCTTGAGTTTCTTGCGTTGCGGGCGGCCACGGAAAAACCCGAAAAGCCCCGGTTCCTGTTTGACATGGCGGGCTTCAAGCTCGGTCAGGAAGATGCGCGTCAACTCGCCCACGCGGGTGGCGTGGCGGAAGTAGTCTTGCATGAAGTGCTCGACCGCGCGGCGGCCGGAATGGTCGCGGTAGCCAAGCCGCTCGGCCACGGCGACCTGATTGTCAAAGGTCAGCTGATCTTGGGCGCGGCCCGCGATCAGGTGCAAATGGCAGCGCACCGCCCATAAGAAGCGTTCGGCCGCGTCGAAGGCGGCGAATTCCTCGGGCAAGAAGACGCCAAGCGCGACCAGATCGCCCGCATTTGCCACGCCATGTTCGTATTTCGCGATCCAATAAAGCGTCTGCAGATCGCGCAGGCCGCCCTTGCCCTCTTTGACATTCGGCTCGACCACGTAGCGCTGGCCGCCTTGCTTGCGGTGACGGGTCGCGCGCTCTTCGAGCTTGGCCTCGATGAACTCACCGACCGTGCCGCGGAACAATTTCTCGCGCAGGGTTTTTTGGAGCTCTTGCGCGATGGCAGCATCGCCGCTGATCTGGCGCATTTCCAACAGGCTGGTGCGGATGGTGACATCTTGCTTGCCGAGCTTGAGACATTCCTTGAGCGTGCGGCTGGCATGGCCGACCTTGAGATGCAGATCCCACAGGATGTAGAGCGCGAACTCGATCAGCTTTTCCATCTGCGGCGTGATCTCGCGGGTGGTCACGAACAGCAGATCGACATCAGAATGGGGGGCCATTTCGCCGCGCCCATAGCCGCCCACGGCCATCACCGCCATCTGTTGGGTCATCGGCGCGCCGCCCGGCGCGATATGGGCATGGGCGACATGCAGCACCGCGCGCACAAGGCCATCGGTGAGATGGGCATAGGCGCGCGTGATGCGCCGCGCGGTCATCGGCTGGGCGGTGATCCCTGCGGCGATGACGGCGCGGCCCTTGTCTTGCGCCGCCTGTAGGCAGTGTGTGGCCGCCGCGCGCAGCGCAGCACCATCTGACAGCCCGGCCGTCGCGGCATCGAGGGCGGCGCACAGTGCGGCTTCGTCCAAGATATCACTGGCCGGTGCGATCAGCTCGCCCGGTTCGGATGGGGTCGGGGGAAGGGTCGGGTTTCGGTCAGAAACCGAGACCGCCAAGGCGTCTTGGGGCGGGGTCAATCATGGCCACCTGATTTTGGGTCACTTGTGCAATCGCCATGGCGCGTTCGTTCGTGCCATCGCTTAGCAGGCGGAATACCCCGTTCGCACCCTGAAAACCAGTGCTTGCCGTAAGATCCGCTGTGCCCAAACGCCCGGTGGCGGCGGCGGTCTCGCCCACGGCGCGTATCGCGTCGTAGCCCAAGGCGCCAAGGATATGCGGCGGGCCGCTATAGGCCGCAGTGTAGCGCGCGTTGAAATCGGCCGTGGCTTGCGGATCAGGCACGGCGAACCAGCCACCTTGCAGCCCCGAAAGCTCGAGCGTTTGTGGTGGCGTATCCCAACGCGTCAGCCCCATCATTTTCACAGCCGCGATATCAAGGCCGTTCTCCGGCAAAAGCTGCGCCAAGAAGGGCAGCGCGCCCGCGCTATCGGCGGTCATCATCAGCGCGTTTGCGCCCGTCTCATTGACCGCGGTCACGATGCGCGGAACAGCGTCGATCACGCCGGTTTGCGAGAATTCATAAGGCACGACGGACACGATATCCGCACTGGCCGCCTGTGCTGCGCGCAAGACCGCGTCGCGTGCCACATCGCCTGCGAGGTTCTGGCCATGGGCCACGACGATGCGATTGCGCCCCTGCGCTGCGGCGTAGCTGACGACCCGCGCGGCGGTATTTGCGAAGGTATGGCCCAAAACAAAGACATTGCCGCCCGCGATCTCGGTGTTGTTGGAAAAGCTCAAGACCGCGATGTTGGACCCGGCGACAGCAACCCCGACAGCCGCAGCCGCATCAGAGCGCAAGGGGCCCAAGATGACATCGGCACCGGCGGCCACCGCCTCGCGCGCGACATTGGCGGCGCGCGCGGCATCGCCTGCTGTGTCATAGACGGTGATCTCGATCGACATGCCCGACAGATCGGCCACCGCCATGCGCGCTGCATTCTCAAGATTGCGCGCGATGACCGCGTCGCCACCTTGCTGCGAACTCATCGGCAAAAGCATGGCGACTTGCACGGTCTGGCCGCCCATGGTCGGGCCGGTCGCGGTTCCCGTGCCTTGGCAGGCGGCAAGGGCTGCTGTTGCCACGAAAAGCCCCATGAGCCGCAAGGGCTTGCGGAAAAGACGCAAAGCGGAAATCATCGTACACGCACCTCCGGTGGACGCGGCCATTGCCATGGACCTAGGCTAAGGCGTTCGCGGTGACAAGTAAACGATGCCGGCATGATGCACGGCGCGACGGGCGAGACATCACCGATGCACGATGAATTCGAGGCTGCAGATGCGGGGATCGCGCGCCAAAAACCTTTAGCGGCAGGGCTTTATCTGGTGGCAACCCCAATTGGGGCGGCGCGCGACATCACGCTGCGCGCGCTTGATATTTTGGCCAGCGCCGATGTTTTGGCCGCCGAGGATACCCGCACGCTGCGCCATCTGATGGAGATCCACGGCGTCAAACTGGCCGGTCGGCCGCTTTTGGCCTATCACGACCATAACGGGGCGGAAGTGCGCCCGCGCATCTTGCGCGCGCTCGCCGAAGGCAAAAGCGTCGCCTATGCCTCGGAGGCGGGTACGCCGGTTGTCGCTGATCCCGGCTACCAGTTGGCGCGCGCGGTGATCGACGCTGGCCTGCCGGTGACAGCCGCACCCGGACCATCGGCCGCGATCATGGCATTGAGCATCTCGGGCTTGCCATCAGATCGGTTCATGTTTGCGGGCTTTCCCCCGGCACAGGCCGGTGCCCGCGCGCGCTGGCTGGACGAGATCGGCACGGTTCCGGCAAGCTTGGTGATCTATGAAAGCCCAAAACGCATTTACCGATTGTTAGGTGAGTTATGCGAGGCATGGGGCGAAATGCGTGAGGCGGCCCTGTGCCGGGAACTGACCAAACGATTCGAAGAGGTGCGGCGCGGCACGCTGGGAAGCTTGCGTGACAGCTTGGCAGATGGCGCTGTGAAAGGGGAGATTGCCTTGGTCGTGGGGCGGCCCTTGGCGGTGGTGGTCGATGCCGCCGATATCGATACGGCCTTGCGTGATGCGCTTGGCCGCTTGCGGGTGAAAGACGCGGCCGAAGAAGTGGCCAATGCCTTGGGCTTGCCCAAGCGGGATGTGTATCAGCGCGCCTTGGCGCTCAAGGATGAGGATGCGACATGAGCGGATTGAAGTCCTATCTTGCGGGCAAGGCGGCCGAAGATGCGGTTTTGGCGGCTTATACTGCAAGGGGCCATCGCCTGTTGTGCCGCCGGTGGCGCGGCGCGGCGGGCGAGATTGATCTTGTGTTGGAAAAGGCCGGTGAGATCATCTTTGTCGAGGTGAAATCCTCGCGCAGTTTTGCGCAGGCCGTGGCGCATCTGTCGCGCCGCCAGATTGCGCGGCTTTTGACCAGTGCCGAGGTTGCACTTGGCTTTTTCGGCAAGGGCTCGCTGACACCGATGCGCTTTGATGTGGCCTTGGTTGATCAGATCGGGCGGATCGAGGTGATCCCCAACGCGCTTCAGGCAAGTTGAGGGATCGGTTGCGCGACCCGGTCTTGCGCCTTGGCGCGTGACGGGCCAAACAAGGCCATCGCGCAAAGCCCGGGAGCTAGAGCATGCAAGTCGCCTTTCAGATGGACCCGATCGGGTCGGTCAATATCGATGCCGATAGCAGCTTTCGCCTCGCCGAAGAGGCGCAGGCGCGCGGGCATGAATTGTTTTTCTATACCCCCGATCACCTGAGCTACCGCGAGGGGCGCATCATGGCGCGTGCGCATGCGCTGCGCGTACAGCGTGTGAAGGGCGATCATGCGCATTTGGGGCCGATGATCGATCTGGATCTGGCCGATGTCGATGTCGTATGGCTGCGCCAAGATCCGCCCTTCGACATGGGCTATATCACGACCACCCATTTGCTTGACCGGCTCAAGGGCCAGACCTTGGTGGTCAATGATCCGTTTTGGGTGCGCAACAATCCCGAAAAGCTCTTGGTGCTCGACTTTCCCGATCTGACGCCGCCCACCACCATCGCGCGCGATCTGGCGGTCTTGCGCGATTTCAAGGACCGCCATGGCGATATCATCCTTAAGCCGCTTTACGGCAATGGGGGCGCGGGTGTGTTCCGCTTGCCCGAAAGCGACCGCAACCTCAATTCGCTGCATGAGCTGTTCACCGGCATGAACCGCGAGCCGCTCATCGCGCAGAAATATCTGCCCGATGTGGCCAAGGGCGATAAGCGCGTTATCTTGGTCGATGGGCAGCCCGTGGGCGCGATCAACCGTGTGCCTGCGGCGGGTGAGACGCGCTCGAACCTGCATGTTGGCGGCCGCGCCGAGAAGATCGGTTTGACCGCGCGCGAGCATGAGATTTGTGCCGTTATCGGGCCACGTTTGAAAGAGATGGGGCAGGTGTTTGTCGGCATCGATGTGATCGGTGGCTACCTGACCGAGATCAACGTGACCTCACCCACCGGCATTCAGGAATTGGAACGCTTCGATGGGGTCAATGTCGCCGCCCGCATTTGGGAAGCGATCGAGGCGCGGCTTGGCTAGGCGCTAGGCGGCGTCTGCATTTAGGGGATTCCCTAAACGTTTCGCGTTTGATTCAAGATCAAAAACGGGAGGCGGTTGTGAGCAGACGGACTTTGACAGACAGGCAGTGGGCGATCATCGCGCCCTTGGTTCCGGGCAAGGAGGGTGATCGTGGGCGCACCGGGGCTGACAATCGGCTGTTTCTCGACGCGATCCTATGGCTGGCGCGGGGTGCTTCACCGTGGCGCGATCTTCCCCCTGAACTCGGCAATTGGCGCACGGTGCATTCTCGTTTCCGGCGCTGGACGATTGCTGGCGTTTGGGAAAGCCTTTTCAAAGCGTTAAGCACTGACCCGGACTTCGAATACGTCATTTTCGATGGTGAGGCGTGAGCGCGCCACCGGTTCGAGCGCCACGCCGAACAGCTGCAAGACACATGCGGACGCAACCTCTCAAAAGGGGGGGCTTGAAGCTGCCGGTTTTGGCCGCTTTAGGGGGGGCTGACGACCAAGATCCATGCCGCGGTCGATGCGCTCGGCCTACTGATCCGGTTCACGATCACGCCGGGCCAATGGGGTGATTGCCCTCAGGCGCGGGGTCTGATCGAAGATCTCAGGGGCGTCAGCCATGTGATCGCCGACGCGGCCTAGGACGCGGACCACCTGCGTAGCTTCATTGCCGACGGTCTTGGAGCGGAGGCGCAGATCAAGCAGAACCTGAGCCGCGCAATCCGCCATCCCATCGACTGGGCTCTCTACAAGAACGCAACCTTTTCGAGCGTTTCTTTAATCGGATCAAACGCTTCCGCCGCATCGCCTTGCGTTGTGAAAAGGCAGTCAGCTCATTTGCCGCCTTCGTAAATCTCGTCCGCGCAATGGCTTGGATCAGTTAAATGCAGACGCCGCCTTAGCCTGCCCCGCCCATCAGCCGATAGCCCACAGCCTCGGCGATATGGGGTTGGCCGATGGTTTCATCGCCCTCCAGATCGGCGATGGTGCGCGCGAGCCGCAAGATCCGGTGATAGCCGCGCGCGGTCAGTTTGAAGCGCTCGGCCGCCTGTAGCAACATGGCCTTGCCCGCCGTATCGGGGGTGGCGATCTGGTCCAAAAGCGTGCCTTCGGCATCGGCGTTCACCCGCGCTGACGCGCCGAGCGCTGAAAAGCGGGCCGCCTGCACGGCGCGCGCGGCAGCGATGCGCTTGGCGACAACCGCGCTCCGCTCGCCCGTCGCGGGCAGGTCGAGATCGGCATATGCCACAGGCGGCACCTCGAGGCGCAGATCGAAGCGGTCCATCAAGGGGCCGGAAATTCGGCCCATATAATCCGCCCCGCACAAGGGCGCGCGCCCGCAGGCCTGCGCCGCATCGTAAAGCTGGCCGCAGCGGCAGGGGTTGGCGGCCGCGATCAACAGAAAGCGGCAAGGATAGGTGACATGCGCATTGGCGCGCGCCACCACCACATCGCCCGTCTCGATCGGCTGGCGCAGGGTTTCGAGCACCGCGCGCGGATACTCGGGGAATTCATCCAAAAAAAGCACGCCATTATGGGCCAAGCTGATCTCACCCGGCTTGGCACCCCGCCCACCGCCGACGATCGCGGCCATGGAGGCCGTATGATGCGGCGCGCGAAAGGGGCGCGTGCGTGAGATACCGCCATCATCCAAAAGCCCTGCCAGCGAATGGATCATCGAGGTTTCCAGCGCCTCGGGTGCGGAAAGCGCGGGCAAGATACCGGGCAGGCGCGCAGCGAGCATGGATTTTCCCGACCCCGGCGCGCCGACCATCAGCAAATGATGGCGACCTGCGGCGGCAATCTCAAGCGCGCGCTTGGCGCGTTCTTGGCCGCGCACCTCAGAGAGGCATTTGAGATGGGCGGTCGCGACAACCTCGCCGGGGCGGGCAGGCTCCATCGGGGCGCGTTCGGTCAGATGGGCGATGAGCCGCGCCAGATCGGGGGCGGCGTAAACGGTCGTGGCCCCGACCCAAGCGGCCTCGGCCCCGCAGCCTTGGGGGCAGTAAAGCACGCGCCCATCCTCGCCTGCTGCAAGGGCCGTGGGCAGCGCGCCGATGACCGCAACCAAGCTGCCATCGAGCGACAGTTCCCCCAGCGCCATCGCCTCTTCGACCTTTTCACGCGGGATGATGTCGAGCGCTGCCAAAAGCGCCAGCGCGATGGGCAGGTCGAAATGCGACCCTTCCTTGGGCAGGTCGGCGGGCGAGAGGTTCACGGTGATGCGCTTGGAGGGCAGCGCGATCGCCATCGCCGAGAGCGCGGTGCGCACCCGCTCGCGCGCCTCGGACACCGCCTTGTCAGGCAGGCCCACGACGGCGAAAGCGGGAATACCTGGGGTGATGGCGCATTGCACCTCGACCCTGCGCGCCTCGAGCCCCTCGAAAGCGACGGTATTGATACGGGCGAGGCTTTCGGCGCGGGCTGTGTCGAACATGGTTAACACTTAGCGGCCAAGCGTTAACCAAGGGTAAATGCCACGGGTTAGATTTCCGGTGGCGTGATCGGAAAGGGCAGGCGCGGCAGACCCATCTCATAGGTCGCCTGCTCCGGCCCATCCGTCAGCCCCAAGGCGCGCCATTGGCGCAGCGGCGGATGGTTCAGATGCGCCGCGACATAGTCTTGCGCGCGGTCCGACACAGGCAGGCCATAGCCCGCGATGCGCATGGCGACGGGGGCATAGAACACATCGGCCAGCGTATAGGTGCCAAAGAGGAACGGACCATCGGCACGGTCGCGGGCGGCACTCCAAATCGCCTCGATCCGGGCAAGATCGGCCAAAACCGCCGCGGACGGGGTAAAGCCCGCCCATGCATTGCGCAGGTTCATCGGGCAAGCACTGCGCAGCGCGCCAAAGCCTGAATGCATCTCGGCGATCAGGCTTTGTGCCATCGCGCGCTGGGCAGGGTCTGAGGGCAAAAGCCCGCGCTCGGGAAAAGCCTCGGCCAGATGCCACGCGATGGCGATGGAATCGGTCAAAAGCCCACCTTGCGGTGTTTTGAGGGCTGGCACGCTGCGCAGACCGGGGGCAAAGGCCGCCAGATCATCGGCGAATGCCGCGCGGTAAAGGATATTCGATTGCACCTTGACCGGGATGTCGAAGGCCGCAAAGGGCAGCCAGCCGCGCAAGGACCAGCTTGAGTAAGAACGATCCCCGATCAAAAGCGTGTATTCCATCGCAAAATCCCTGTGTGCTTGGGCCAAAGCCAGAATGCGCTTTGCCGTTTCGGCACGATTTCACCGAAGTCAGATTTTTTTCCATCCCAAAAGTGAACCGGAACGCGACCCGCTGCGTAAATACTAACAGAACGTGACTTGCCGATGCGTGATCAAGAGGAACCGGGGGGTCCAAGATGGCACTAGACATGGGTAGCGATCAGAACCTCAGCCGCCGCGCGATGCGGGCCGAGCTTTTGGATGCTGAAACGGAATTGCGCCTTGCCTATGCGTGGCGCGACCAGCGCGATGAAGAGGCGCTGCACCGTCTGGTCACAGCCTATATGCGGCTTGCGATCTCGATGGCGGCCAAGTTTAAACGCTATGGCGCGCCGATGAATGACCTGATCCAAGAGGCGGGTCTTGGCCTGATGAAGGCTGCTGATAAATTCGACCCCGACCGTGGTGTGCGTTTTTCGACATATGCGGTGTGGTGGATCAAAGCGTCGATCCAAGATTACGTGATGCGCAACTGGTCAATGGTGCGCACCGGCTCGACCTCGTCGCAGAAATCGCTGTTTTTCAACATGCGCCGTGTGCAAGCAAGGCTCGAGCGCGAGGCGCAGGCGGCTGGCCAAAGCCTTGATAAGCATCAGCTGCGCCAGATGATCGCCACCGAAGTGGGCGTGCCGCTGCATGACGTCGAGATGATGGAAGGGCGTTTGGCGGGGTCTGATTACTCGCTGAATGCGACCCAATCGGTCGATGAGGATGGGCGCGAATGGATCGACGCGCTGGAAGATGACAGCGCGCAAGCCTCCGAGATCGTTGAGGCCAACCATGACACTGCGCAGCTGCGCGATTGGTTGATCATGGCGATGCAGGCGCTCAACGAGCGTGAACGCTTCATCGTGCGCGAGCGCAAGCTGCGTGATGAGCCGCGCACCTTGGAAAGCTTGGGCGATGAGCTTGGCCTATCCAAGGAGCGGGTGCGCCAGCTTGAAGCGGCAGCATTTGCCAAGATGCGCAAAACCCTTGAGGCACAATCCAAAGAGGTGCGGTCATTCTTCGCCGCGTGATCTTCCATGCGCCTTTGGTGCTTTTGGCAGGGCTGTTCGTCCTGTCGCTTTCTGTCGCCGCACCTGATGCGCGCATCGGGCAGGATGAGGCGTTGGTTCCCACCCAAATCATCGCTTTTCTGCGCTGACACCAGCGGTTTGCGCGCACAGCCTTTGGGAGATTGGCATTGCCCTTGACCGGGCGCGCCCCTAACCTTTGGCGTGGTGCAAAAGGGCGACCCGAGATGCTGGCGGATAAGCGAATTTTGTTGATCATCGGCGGCGGGATCGCGGCCTATAAGGCGCTTGACCTGATCCGGCGGCTGCGCGAGCACGGCGCGCGCGTGACCCCGGTTTTGACGCGGGCGGGCGAGGAATTCGTGACGCCGCTGTCGGTCTCGGCCTTGGCGGCGCAAAAGGTGTACCGCGATCTTTTCGATCTGACCGATGAGGCCGAGATGGGCCATATCGAGTTGAGCCGCGCCGCCGATCTGGTGGTGGTGGCCCCCGCGACCGCCGATCTGATGGGCAAGATGGCTTCTGGGCTGGCGGGCGATCTGGCCACCACGCTGCTTTTGGCGACCGATAAGCGCGTGCTGATCGCGCCCTCGATGAATGTGCGGATGTGGGAACACCCCGCGACGCAGCGCAATTTAGCGCAATTGCAGGCCGATGGCGTCATGGTCGTCGGACCGGGCGTGGGGCCGATGGCTTGCGGCGAGTTTGGGCCGGGCCGCATGGCCGAGGTGCCCGAGATCGTGGCGGCGATTGGGGCGGCGCTGGGTGATGGGCCACTCAAGGGGCGGCATGTTTTGGTGACATCGGGCCCTACCCATGAGCCGATCGATCCTGTGCGCTACATCGCCAACCGCTCATCTGGTGCGCAAGGCGCGGCGCTGGCTGGCGCGCTGCGCGATCTGGGGGCAAGGGTGAGCTTTGTGACAGGCCCGGCCAGCGTGCCTGCGCCGATGGGTGTTGATGTGATCGCGGTCGAGACGGCGCAACAGATGGCCGATGCCGTGGCGGCTGCTCTTCCGGCCGATGCGGCCGTCTTCGCCGCAGCCGTGGCTGATTGGCGGGTGGCCAATGCCGCTGGCCAGAAGATGAAGAAGGATGGCACGGGCAGGCCGCCGATGTTGGAGTTTGCGGAAAACCCCGACATTCTGGCCCGCGTGGCGCAGATGGGCGAAGGCCGCCCGCGCCTTGTGGTGGGTTTCGCCGCCGAGACGGAGACCGTCGTGGATCATGCGACGGCCAAGCGCGCGCGCAAAGGCTGTGACTGGATCGTGGCCAATGATGTCTCGCCCGAGACGGGGATCATGGGCGGGGCCGAGAACGCGGTGATGTTGATCACGGACCAAGGGGCCGAAAGCTGGCCGCGCCTGCCCAAGGCCGAGGTTGCCCGGCGGCTGGCCTTGCGGATCGCGGATGCGCTGGCCTGAACGGCAACGGCGGGTGCGTATTTTTGGAAAGATGAAGGGGGTGGCATGGGCGTGGTGATCGAGGTCTTGCGCGAGCCATGGGCCGATCTTGCTGTGGCGCTGCCCGATTATGCGACTGCAGGGGCGGCGGGTGCCGATTTGCGCGCCAATCTCTTGCCCGAGGATCGCGCAGCGGGGCTGATCTTGGCCCCCGGCGCGCGGATCTTGGTGCCAACGGGGCTGCGCGTGGCGATCCCCGAGGGCTATGAGATGCAGATCCGGCCACGCTCGGGGTTGGCGCTGAAGCATGGGGTGGGCCTTCCCAATAGTCCCGGCACGATTGACAGCGATTATCGCGGGCCTTTGGGGGTGATCTTGGTGAATTTTGGACAAGCGGATTTCGTGGTGGGTCATGGCGAGCGCATCGCGCAAGCGGTGATCGCGCCGGTGATCCAAGCGCGCTTTGCGGCTGTGGACAGCTTGGATCAGACCGCGCGCGGCGCGGGTGGTTTCGGCTCGACCGGGGTGGCGTGAATGGTGTTCGTGCTTGTCTTGGCCGGGATGCTTTGGGGACTGGGGCATCTGTTGAAGACGCCTTACCGGGCGCGCTTTGTCATGCTTGGGCTGCTCTATCTGGCGGTGGTGGCGGTGCAGATCGTGCTGCCCTTGGCCCATCCCTTGCGGCAGGCGACGGGCGGGTCGCTGGGCGAGTGGGTGTTTGTGGGTCTGCTGGTGGGTTTGGTGCTGATCTATCGCGGCGGGCTTGGCGCTTTGCGTGCGCGGGCGGGGCGCAAGGCTGAGGCCGTGCCAGTTGCAGCACCCAAGGGGCCGTTTTCGGATGAGGAGTTGGAGCGCTACGCCCGCCATATCACGCTGCGCGAGATCGGGGGCGCGGGTCAGCGGGCGTTGAAAGAGGCACGTGTTCTGGTCGTGGGCGCGGGTGGTTTGGGCGCGCCTGTGCTGTTGTATCTGGCGGCTGCAGGTGTGGGGCGGATCGGGGTGATCGATGCCGATGTGGTCAGCCTGTCGAACCTACAGCGCCAAGTGATCCATACCGATGCGCGCCAAGGCATGCCCAAGGTGTTCTCGGCCCAGAAATCCATCGCGGCGATCAATCCGCATGTCGAGGTGCGCCCCTATCACCGGATGCTGACCGCAGAGATCGCCGAGGCGCTGTTTGCCGAGTATGATCTGATTATCGATGGCACCGATAGCTTTGCTGTCCGTGCCATGATCAACCGTGCCGCCGTGGCCGCGCGGAAGCCCGTCGTTGCGGGGGCCATCTCGGCATGGGAGGGGCAGGTGACGATCTATGACCCCGCCGGCGGCGCGCCTTGCATGGCGTGCATCTTTCCCAAAGCCCCTGCGCCGGGGCTATCGGCCACCTGTGCCGAGACAGGCGTGGTGGGCGCGCTGCCCGGTGTGATCGGGGCGATGATGGCGATGGAGGCGGTCAAGCGGCTCACGGGTGCGGGCCAAGCGTTAGCGGGGCGGATGCTGATCCATGATGCGCTGATGGGTGAAAGCCGCGAGATCAAGCTGACGCGGCGGGGCGATTGCCCGGTTTGCGGCGGGGCTTAGGGGGGGCGCTGCCCCCCACACCCGTGCCGGGTGTTCCCCCCGGGATATTTTTGAAACGAAGAAGGGGAT
>NZ_JAGYJN010000049.1 GCF_018402035.1 Roseicyclus sp. | reverse complement strand
ACGGGCAATAAATAAGCCCAGGACAGCCCAACGAGAAGCGTGCAGTAGGCATCTATAGTGTGAGCAATGCCTACTGCCCTATTCATATGCAACGGCGACGACATCAGCCATTTGTGCGTTTGACAATTTGTCGTAGCCGCTGCCAATGTGCCGAACCCAACGCCAATTGACTGGCATTGACCTCTTCAATGACATCCTCATATGTCTCGTGCGTGTCAAAGCTTCGTTCCACACGCCTAATGCTGACATATGGCTTAGCCTTGATTGCATCGTGGTCAACACGATAGGTATTGGGCATGATCCCATCTCGCCAGCAGCTTAAGGCAGATCGTTCCATATCAGTCAGCTGACCCAACATCTCACCAATACGCTCACTCAGCAGGATCATTCGACCGTCAAGCCGACCTTGAGTTTTTGCACGTGCGTTCTGCATACGAGCTGCCATGGAACGATAGGTGCTCATTGCACGCACCGCTTCCTCATAAAGCGCACCCGTGCTGACCATCTTATGATAGTGAACCACACGGGTTACGACTTTTTTGCCCGCCGTGCCTCCTCCTCAGCCCAAGTCGCATCAGTGCTGTCAGTGATGACCTTATGCATGTACTCAATATGTTTCTTTACAGCAGCAATATTGTTCTCAACATAGAACGCAGTGCCATCCACCACCTGACCACCATACCGCATGGCAACGCGGCGGTGACTATTCACAGCCTGCGGTGCCCACCAATACTTGGTGGTCTCGCCATCAAGCTGACTGACGTCTGTATAGCTGGCAAGTTCCTTGAGCATACGATCTGCTTGGTAGAGCAGTTTGGAGCGAGGCCCACTTGCGGGCATGGCGTTGGGCGTGAGATTGTATTTCTTAAATAGTTCCTGCAATGTAGGCATGCGTCAGTCCTCTAGGTTGATTGCGCATTTAGGATGCAACACAGGCCTTGTTTTGCAAGTTATTTTATCAATCAGCAGATAATGATGGGTGGCACATCATAGGTGTTCGCCTCCTTATCCAATCGCTGCTCGTTTAATTCCATGATGATCTTCAGCAGTGTAGTCCTTACCCATGCCGTAGCCGCTGGTGCCGCAGTTGATCGCAGGGCCAGTTCTTGCCCAACCTCTTGCGCCAAGGCACTGTATTGACCTGCTACACGCAGTAGCAGTTCATGTCGTGTATTGGACCTGTGAACCAATGATTGCGTATGCAGCTTGTCCATCAATACCAGCAGTGCTTTGGTTGATGCCTCCATACCTCTGGCCTTAATGGATCTAAAATAGCTGGGGTTCATACCCAGCCATTCAGTGCTGAACTCATCAGTGCTTATATATCTGATCCTACAGATGTCCTCGTATATGCTTTGTGTAATTCCCATGTTGTTGTGTCCTTGTCGTGCTTGTCGCTCTGCGACCAGCAGCCATCTGCGCTGTGCTTTGGCTATCGCCACGCACCGCTTGATGGCATTTTTTATCAAGCTATTGATTGTAATGATTATGGTCATGATCATTCAATGATCACTGCTCTTTTCCATAGCAACGTCATACCAACGCTGCCTTAGCGTCAGCATGACTGGGCCTTTTCCTGTAGTTCCCATCATCCACATACACACACACCATTGCTGGCTGGGCAGGTTTTGCGATCATCCCATTTGCAGTGTGCCACCACGCAAGCACCAGCGATGTATGTGAGCATCGTGCGCTGTGTGCTTTGACGGTTACTTGTTGCCAAGCGTTGTCTCCGTCTCACTTGTTCGTCTATTGGCTACGACAATCGCGGTGGGTTCTGCCCACACGCAGCATTGAAGTGAACAACGAGCAGTTCTTGCTTACCGTCTCAATCAGAACAGGATTTCGCAGCACGATTATGACTGGCGTGCCAACCTTATGTCTCGTTTGTAGGTGCTGAGCCCAGGGACCCAGCAGATTTGGCTTGGGCATGGTAGCGGCGCCAGAAGTCTTGCTCATTAAAAGCGTAGTTTTCTCCTGCTAACTGCATGACCGCCGCGATCTCTCTGCGCACAAGCTCTGCACGCATGCGATCAATGATGTCAGTCAGCTCCCGCATGCATGCACGATCCCAGGCACTTAGCTGTCGTTGTGCAGCAAGCTGCTTTTGAACAGCCGTGCAGCGCTCAATCAACGCCTCAGCAGCACGCACAGTCCACGCATCTAAGCGTGCGCGGTTGAGTTCCGCTAAGTCCTGCCGTGACACTGTGCTTCGCATTGCAGCCATACCCTCTTTACAAATCTATTTATCCTTTCGCGCTACGCCTTGCGCGATACAGGCCCAAAACCCTCATAAAATATGCATTCCCTGCGACCTTGCAGCTAACCCACTGTGATCATTGACACGGCTGCGGTGGCAAAATTCGATCGCGATATCAATGTCTTATGTCATATACTGATCGCATAGATAACGTGAGAGATCAGCTATGAAGCAAGCGCAGACCCTAACAGAACGAGACCTCAAACTGGTGCTGAGCCGTTGCCGCACGCGACGCAACAACGTGCGTGATGCAACCCTTGTGCAATTCAGTGTCTATGCGGGCCTGCGTGCCAAAGAGCTCGCACACCTCTTGATCAGCGACGTCTACACCGAATCAGGTGTGCCGCGTGAGCAGTTCATCATTCGTGCCAGCCAAACCAAAGGCAGAACGGCACGGCGGGTATATGTAAGCAGCAAAATGCAGCGTGTGTTGCGTGACTATTACCCAGTGGTGCGGCATAGGTCCCCACACACTGCACTGTTCCAGACGCAGCTACGCACACAG
>NZ_JAGYJN010000048.1 GCF_018402035.1 Roseicyclus sp. | reverse complement strand
TGCGCGCGGTGATCCAGCCGGTGTTTGCCCGGCATCTGGGCGATGCGCTTTATCCCGGTGGGTTTCGGCTGTTGCCTGCCGCTCTGTTTTACCTGACCTATATGGGCGGCGTGACCTATTTCGCGGGCTGGCCCGCGCTGCGTGACGGAGTGCCGCATATGGCGCTGGTCAATGGGGCGATCTTGGGGTTGGTGGCTTATGGCACCTATGAATTCACCAGCTGGGCGGTGATGCGCGATTGGCATCCGCAGATCGTGGCGCTTGACCTGACATGGGGCGTGGCTGTCACCGCGCTGTCGGCTTGGGGCGGGGTGATGGTGGCGCGGATGGTCGCGGGCTAGGCAATAGGGGCCAGATGGCGCCACATCGTGACGCCATGCGCGGCTTCGCCCTGCGCAAATGCTTAGCCGATTTTTTGCAATTCGACCGCCGAGGACCGCCCATCGCGGCCTTCGCGCAACTCGAAGCTGACCTTCATATTGTCGGGCAGCCCGGTCATGCCGGCGCGTTCCACGGCCGAGATATGCACGAACACATCCTTGCCGCCATCATCGGGCGCGATGAAGCCAAAACCCTTGGTGGTGTTGAACCATTTTACGGTGCCAGTGGGCATCGATCTGTCTTTCCTTGTTCCATCCTCGTCGATCCGCGCGATGATCCGGCGCGGCGTGGTGGGGTTGTTTTCGCGCATCTTGGCCCATTGGGCGGGATGACGGGTTGCAACCGTTCAACACCTGTAAAATGATGGTGTGACGCGGCGAAAAAACAAGAATTGCATGGGCTTTGCCGCGTGAAACGCCGGTTTTCGCGCGCGGGTTGCGCGGGGGCGGGGTGAAATGCTGAAAGAGGTGGCAGATTGCGCATTTATGGGTTGAAAAACTGCGATAGCTGCCGCGCGGCGCTGCGCGAGCTGGGGGCTGCGGGCCATGCGGCGGTGCTGGTCGATCTGCGCGAGACCCCTTTGTCGGGGGATCTGCGCGACCGGGCCTTGGCGCAGTTTGGCGCGGCTTTGATCAATCGCCGCTCGACCACATGGAAGGGCTTGGACGAGGGGGCGCGCGCGGCCGATCCGGTCGCCCTTTTGGTCGCCTATCCCGCCGTGATGAAGCGGCCGCTGATTGATGCGGGCGGGCAGCTTTACCTTGGCTGGGACGCCGGGACAAAAGCGGCACTCTTGGGCTGACGCCAGCGCGCGAGTGCCGCATCGAGGGAAAGCGGACCCGCCCCCTTGAGCACCAGAAGAATGAGCGGGAATAGCCACAAGGCGCGGGTGTCGATCAGCCCATCGGCATGGCGGTCGAAGAGCGCGCCCAATGCCGCGCCATGGCCCATCACATCGACCCAAGTTTGCGCCACGACAAAGCCCACCATGCCCAGTGCCGCAAGGCGCGTGAACAGGCCCAAGACCAAAAGGATCGGCAGCACGAACTCTGCCCATGTGCCGAAAAGCACCGTTGCGCGGGCAACTGCGCCCAAGCCCGAGAGGTCATAGCCCAGGGCCGCGACGGTGCGGGGCAGGATTTGGATATAAGCCCCAAGTGACAGCTGGAAGAGGCCCAAGACCCCCTCGCCGATCTTGGTGAGCCCCGCATGCCAGTAATAGGCAAAAAGCGTGGCCGCAAAGAGCAGGCGGGCGAGGCTTGGCAAAAGGGCGGGGGCAAGATGGGTTTCCAGCGCCCCGAAGATGCGGGCATGAAGGGCGATCAGGGCGTGCATCGGTGAATTCCTTTCGCGGGCATTAGCTGTCGTGCGTCAACGCGCCCGTGGTGAAGAACAATGTCACAAGCGCCGCGATATCGGCGGTGGGATGAGCGGCCAAGGTGCGGGTCATCGCCTCGGCCAAGGTCAGGCGGCCTTTGAGGGCGCGGGCCAAGGTCAGCCCGCCCGGCGGCAATAGATGCGGTGCCGGGTCAAAGCCTTTGCGCGCGATGAGCACATCTTGCGGGGTGGTGGCCGGTTTAGGTGCGCCTGTTTCGGTGTTGTAGCGCCAGATCGCAAAGACCGGGTGGCGCGAGGACATGACCAGCGTCGCAGGCGCAAGGCGCGGCTTCAGCGAAAGCACGGCGGCAGGGGCCAAGCCCGTGGTGTCAAAGGGGGCGGCATCGGCGGCGTGGTAGGATTGGCGCAGCCCAAGATCGAGTCGGGCGATATCGGGCAAATAGCGCAGGTGACGTACGGGTTCAAAGCGGGCCAGAAAGCCGGGGAAGGTGGACCCGTAAAGGGCAAGGCGCGGATCGCTGGGCGGGTTGGCGCGCAGATAGATACCCGCCATCGCCTTGAAGAAATCATCGCCCACCAGCTTGCGCACGGTGGGAAAGCCCGTCTCGAGCGCTTGGGTCAACGAGACGGCGACGTTGTTGCGATAGACGTCGAAGCGTTTGCCCGCAGGCCCGCCAAAGGGGTTTTTCAGACCTGCGGGGGCGCGTTGGCCGGGGTCAAGCAGCGCTGTGGCAAATGCGGTTTGGCTGGTCAAAGCCTCGCCTCCACCGGGGTGAGGATCGCGTGGGCGCGGGCGGCCTCGCCCAAAAGGTCCGCCAAGGTTGGCAGGTTGTTGTCCCATTCGATGAGCGTGGGGCGCGGGCCGCCGCGCGCGATGGTATGGGCGTAAAGCGCCCAGACCGGGTCGATGACCGCGCGGCCATGGCTGTCGATCAACAGCGGGCGACCATGCTCATCGGCATCGGTGTCATGGCCGCCAAGATGGATCTCGCCCACGGCATGCAGGGGGAAGGCGTCGATATAGGCGCGCGCATCCCAGCCTTGGTTGGTGGCCGAGACGAAGACATTGTTGAC
>NZ_JAGYJN010000047.1 GCF_018402035.1 Roseicyclus sp. | reverse complement strand
GATATTTATGAAACGAAGAAGCTTATGTCAGTCGAACAGACCCTCTGGCGGGTCGATAATCACGCGACCGCTGGCCAGGTCAACGGTCGGCACGATGGCGCGGGTAAAGGGGACAAGCACGGAGCCTTTGAGGGCCGGGCCGCGCAGCTCGAGTATATCGCCCGCACCATGGTTGAGCACCGCGGCGATCTTGCCCAATTCGGCCCCGCCGGTGTCACGCGCGGAAAGGCCCAAGAGATCGGCGTGGTAGAATTCATCGTCGGGAAGGTTTGGCAGGGCGCTGCGCGGGGCAAAAAGGCGCTGACCGCGCAGGGCGTCGGCGGCCTCCTTGGTCATCACGCCCGAAAGCCGTGCTGCAAAGCCCGAGGTGGCGGGCCGGGTGAGCGTGATGTCGAAACTGCGCCCCTCATCTTCGGTGGTCAGCGGGCCATAGGCGGCGATATCGGCCGCTTCGGCGCAAAAGCTTTTCAGCCGCACCTCGCCGCGCACGCCGAAAGCGCCCGCGATCGCACCGACGCAGACCCGGTCAGTCATGACCGGGCCCACATTGGATATGCCATGCAATCATGCGCATGGGCGCACCGATTACTCGGTTGCCGCGTCGGTTGCCGCGTCAGCGGGGGCGTCAACCTCGGCCTCGACAACGGCAGGGGCGGGCGCTGCTGCGGCTGCTGCGGCGGCCTCGGCTGCGGCGGCTTCCTTGGCGGCTTTTTCAGCGGCGCGCTCTTTGGCCTTTTTGCCGGGTTCCGCTTTCACGGGGTTGTTGCGGGTCTTTTTCTCAATGATGCCAGCGGCTTCGAGGAAGCGGACGACGCGGTCGGTGGGCTGTGCGCCTTGGGCGAGCCAATGCTTCACGCGCTCCACATCCATGCGGATGCGGTCTTCGCTGTCCTTGGCGAGAAGCGGGTTGTAGGTGCCGAGCTTTTCGATGAAGCGGCCATCGCGGGGCATGCGGCTATCGGCTGCGACGATTGCGTAGAAGGGGCGCTTTTTCGAGCCGCCGCGGGCCAGTCTGATCTTCATTGCCATTGGGTTTCTCCTTGGGTTGGCGAGGGGCGGATTATGCCCCGTTTTCCTGATGTTGTTCGTGATGACGGATGACTTCCTGAATGATGAATTTCAGGAATTTCTTGGCGAATTCCGGGTCGAGATCGGCCCGTGTCGCAAGATCTTCGAGGCGCGCGATCTGTGTTGCTTCGCGCGCAGGATCGGAGGGGGGCAGGTCGTGTTCGGCCTTGAGGCGGCCCACGGCTTGCGTGTGTTTGAAGCGTTCGCCCAGCGTATAGACCAAGATCGCATCGAGCCGGTCGATGCTTTCGCGGTGGCCTTTGAGCAATTCGGCGGCGCGGGTGGTGGCGTCGGTCATGGCTGCATCCTGTCGGTTGCGGGGGCGGCACAAGGCGTACACAGGGCGTACAGATCGCGTACATACGCGGGGATCAGGCCAAAGCGGGTCATGGGGCCAATCCTTGCGCGGGGGCGGGGTGGCGCCAGATCTGCATCGCGCCGAAAATCTCGTGCTGGTAATCGGCCTCGGGCCGGCAGCCGAGGCGCTCGGCCAAGGCCGTCGAGCGGGTATTTTCCGGGTCGATCAAGCTGATCGCGGTGGTCCACCCGGCGGTCTCATAGGCGTAGTGCCGCGCGGCGAGGGCGGCCTCATGCGCAAGCCCGCGCCCTTCACCCGCCGCGAACATCGACCAAGCAATCTCGGGTTCCGGCCAGCCGATGGGGTAGAGCAGGCCCACAACGCCCAAAGGCGCGTCGCTGTCGCGGTCGGCCACGATCCAGCGGCCATAGCCACGGATCACCCATTGGCCGGGCAGGCCGATGAACTGGCCCCATGCTTGGATCTGGGTATTCGGCCCACCCACAAAGCGCGCGCGGTCGGAGGCGCGGAATTCGGCATAAGCGTCGAAATCCGAAAGCTGCGGCGCGCGCAGCGTCAGGCGCTGGGTCGTGAGGGTGGGGATATTGGTCATGCGGCCAGCACCTCGGACGGGGCGGGGTGGCGCCAGACCTCAAGCGTGGGGTCGCGGTCGGGGCGGGGGGCGCTTGCGTCCAATGTGCAGCCAAGCCGCTGGGCGAGGAGGCGCGAGCGGTCATTGCGCGGGTCGATATAGCTGACGGCGGTGGACCAGCCCAGATCGGCATAGGCGTGGCGACGCACGGCTAAAGCGGCTTCTTGCGCGTAGCCTTGCCCCTCATCGGCGGCATGCCAGATCGTCCAGCCCAGCTCATGCTCGGGCCAATCGCCGGGAAACCACGGGCCGAAAGAGCCGATGGGGCGGCCATCGCGGCGATCTTCGGCCACGAAGATGCCAAAGCCGCGCAGCTGCCAATGGCCCGCAAAGATCGCGAGGATGCGCCATGCATGGCCGATATCCTTATCTGCCCCACCGCCGACAAAGCGCGCGCGATCCGAGGTGATGAAAGGTGCGATGGCGCTGAAATCGGAGGATTGCGGCGCGCGCAGGGTCAGGCGTTCGGTCGTCAGCACCGGCGTGTTGATCAGGCAGGGGGTCATTGTGCAGATGCCCCTGTATTGATCGCAAAACAGCAAGCTTTGGCAGTCATCATTGTGGATAAAGCTGTGGATCGGTCGCGGAACATCAAGCGGCCCTCCGGTGATGGCGAAAGACGCAATCTTCGGGGTCTTGGCGTGGGGCGGTGTCATCGGGGATGGCACCCAGCCGGAGCGCGACGGCCTTGGAGGCGGTGTTCTCGGGGTGGGTGTAGCTGACGAGGGTGTCGATGTGCAGGTGCGCAAAGGCCCAATCGCGCAGGGCGGTGGCCCCTTCGGTGGCGTAGCCCTGACCCTCATGGCCGTCATAGACAAACCAGCCGAGTTCCGTTTCGGGGAAAAGCGG
>NZ_JAGYJN010000046.1 GCF_018402035.1 Roseicyclus sp. | reverse complement strand
ATTATTTTGCAATAATCAGAGCCATGGACCTCACCGATCTGCGCTGTTTTCTGATGGTGGCCGAAGAGCTGCATTTCGGCCGCGCCGCGCGCAGGCTCGATCTGCTGCCCGCCACGCTCGGCCGCCGCTTGGCCACGCTGGAGGATCATTTGGGCACAGTGCTGATCCACCGCACCACGCGGGCCGTCTCGCTTTCGGCCGCTGGGCAAGAGCTTGTGGCGCAGGCCCGCGACCTGATCGCCGCCGCCGATGCGCTGGAACACCGCGCCCGCAGCCTTGGCCGCGACAGCGCCACCCGCCTCAGGATCGGCGCAATCGACAGTGCAGCGGCGGGGTTACTGCCCCAAATCCTACCCATCTACCGCTTGTGTGCACCCACTGTGCAAATCACGCTGGAGGAACGCAAAACCATCCAGCTTTTGCCGCGCCTTTTGTCGGGACAGATCGATCTGGCACTGATCCGCCCACCCGAGCGGCGCGACCCGCGCGTCAAACTCCGCGCGCTTTTGTCGGAAAGCACGGTTGTGGCCCTACCCGATGGGCATGATCTGGCCCGCCATGACAACCTGACGGTGGCCGATCTTGCCGATGCGCCGATGATCGTGCCTGACCGCCAATCGCGCCCGCATAGCCATGACCTGACCATCAAGCTCATGCACGAGGCGGGATATGCCGCGCGCATCGCCCAAGTGGCCGAGGAAAAGCACACCATTGTCAGCCTTGTCGCGGCGGGGCTGGGGCTGGCCATCGTGCCGCGCTGGTCGGCGCTGGGCACGCCCAAGGGGTTGGTGTTCCGCCCGCTCCTGACGCCCGAGGGCCAACCGATCCGCCGCCTGCATCTGGCCGCCGCTTGGTGCGCAGACCGGCGCGACCCGGTCCGCGACGGGTTCCTCGATTGCCTCGAGGCCCATCTCGCCGCGATGGCACAATCCGCCTAGGCTTTGCCATCCGCCCCCAGCGCCGCCGACAGATCGGCGGCAGCACGCAGCACCGCCTCGGCCAAGCGCTGGGTTTGCGGCAGCGACACCCGGCTGACCGGCCCCGAGACCGAGAGCCCCGCCACCGCCTCGCCCTGCCAATCGAAAACAGGGGCCGCGATGCAGCGCATCCCTTCGGTCTTTTCCTCGTCGTCGATGGCATAGCCGCGCGCGCGTGTTTCTTGCAGATCGGCACGCAATTCGGCCGGATCGGTCAAGCTGCGCGCGGTGAACCGGTCCAAGGGTGCGGTCGCGATATGGCGCGACAGCCGGTCATCGGTCATCTGCGCCAAAAGCGCCTTGCCGATCCCCGAGGCATGCATGGGCGACAGCGTGCCGGGCGGAAAGAACGCCCGGATCGAGGCATGGCTTTCCACTTGGCTGACAAATAGCACATGGGTGTCGCGCGCGATGCCAAGGTTCGCGGTCTCGCCCGTCGCCTCCATCAAACGGCGCAAGATGGGGCGCGCACGATCCACCACCGAGGTGCGGCGCAAATAGCGCGCCCCGATCAAGAACGCGCGCGGCCCAATATGCCAAAGCTGCGCGCCCGCGTCGAATTCGACCAGCCCGCGCGCCTCCATCGTGGTCAAGATCCGATAGGTGGTGGCAGGCGATTGATCGGTATCGGCCGCAAGCTCGGACAGTGTCGCGCCCGAGGTGGTCGACAAATGCTCAAACACCGCCATCGCACGGTCTAGCGACTTGATCGTGTTTTGATCGCTTTTGTCATCCCACGCCTTGGGCCGCCCCCGCGCGCGGCGGGGGGATTCGGGGTTGGTCGGTTCGCGCATCTGGACCTCGCTGCAGTGCAGTGAAAAATGATTTCATATCGTGAAAAATACCAACACACTGAAATCATTCAATATGCCCGCACCATAGCATTTCTGAAAAACGTTTTCAAAAAAATTGTGCGACAATGGCGCACAGGTTAGGTGTCACAGCAGAGATGAGGAGACGGCATCAGATGAGCTTGCAGAACCCAGTTTTCATTCCGGGCCCCACCAATATGCCCGAAAGCGTGCGCCGCGCTTGCGACATGCCCACGCTCGACCACCGGTCGAACGTGTTCAAAGACATTCTGCACCCCGCGCGCGATGGTGTCCGGCAGGTGATGAAATCGCAAAATGCCGAAGTGTTCATCTTCCCCTCGACCGGCACTGGCGGCTGGGAAGCGGCGATCACCAATACGCTTTCGCCCGGCGACACGGTTCTGGCATCGCGCAACGGCATGTTCTCGCTCAAATGGATCGACATGTGCCAGCGCCACGGCCTGCATGTCGAGATTGTCGAGACTGCTTGGGGCGAAGGCATTCCCGCAGACCGTTTCGAGGAAATTCTGACCGCCGATACCAGCCACAAGATCAAGGCGGTTCTGGCCACTCATAATGAAACCGCTACCGGCGTGACCTCTGATATCGCGGCCGTCCGCCGCGCGATGGATGCAGCTAGGCACCCTGCACTCCTGTTCGTCGATGGCGTCAGCTCGATCGGTTCCATGCCCTTTGAATTCGATGGCTGGAAGATCGATGTCGCCGTGACCGGCAGCCAAAAGGGCTTCATGATGCCCGCGGGCCTCGGCATCGCGGCCTTCTCGCCCAAGGCGATGGCAGCGGTCGAGACAGGCGGCCTGCCGCGCACCTATTTCGACATTCGCGATATGGCCAAGGGCTACGCCGCCAATGGCTACCCCTATACGCCCTCCGTTGGTCTGCTCAACGGGCTCAAGCTGGCCTCCTCCATGCTGCTCGATGAGGGGTTGGAGAATGTCTTTGCTCGCCATACCCGCATCGCAACCGGCGTGCGCGCTGCAGTCGCGGCTTGGGGGATGGACCTCTGCGCCGCCCGCCCCGCGCTTTATTCCGACACGGTCAGCGCGATCCGCACCCCCGAAGGCTTTGA
>NZ_JAGYJN010000045.1 GCF_018402035.1 Roseicyclus sp. | reverse complement strand
GCTGCGCGATCTGGCCAAGGCCCCCGCCGCGGCAGAGTGATCGCGGCCGCACCCGACAGACAGGGGGGCGCTTTCGGGCGCCCCTTTTTCGTTGCTGCGCTGATCATCGCCCTTGGCGGGCAGAAAATCATTGATCGCTGCGCCCGTGTTTGGGATTTTAACCATGTTCATGTCTTGGAGTTGGTTTTTTGGGTAAGGGGTAGAGCCTTGAGCGAGATTTCCCTCACATTGTCGGCGGATATGGTCGCGGCGCTGCGCGAGCGGGTGCGCTTCGACAGCGATGCGGATATCGCGGCCTTCGTGGCCGATGCGGTGGCGGTCTATGCCCAGCTCGGCGCGCTGAGCCAGACACCGGGCCAGTTGATCTGGCAGCCCGAGGAGGGGCCGCCCCGGCGCCTGCGTCTGCCGGGCGATGCGGGCAGGGCCAGTCGGGTCACAGGATAAAACGGTAAAGGAGTAAGCGGTATGGGATACAAGTTTCTTTCCGAGGATGCAGAAGACGAAAGCGGCGTTTCCGTTGCCACGCTCGGCGATATCGATGGCGATGGTCTGGCCGATTTCCTGATCGGGGCGCAACGTGGCGACGGGATCGGGAATGCTGAAACCTGGTCCGGCAGCACCTATCTGATCAAGGCGGCCGATCTTGCCGCACTCGATTTGGCCGACGGCACAAGCGATGGCGTCATCGATCTGGGCTTCGTGCGCAGTGTCGGGACATCTTACGAACTCGTCGGTGAGGAATCGGGCGATTTCAGCGCAATCAGCGTCAGCTCCGCCGGGGATGTGGATGGCGACGGGCGCGACGATGTCCTGATCGGCGCGCCGAATGCGAGCGGGATCGGCAATGCCGAAAGCTTTTCCGGCAGCGCCTATCTGATCATGGCCGCCGATCTTGCCGCACTTGACGGCACCGATGGCACGACCGATGGCGTCATCGATCTGGGCCGGGTCGCGGCGACGGGCGGTTCCTATGAATTCGTCGGAAAGGATCAATTCGATCAGGCCGGTCAAACGGTCAGTTCCGCGGGCGATGTGGATGGGGACGGGCGCGCCGATCTGTTGATCAGCGCCCGCGAGGATTCATCGGGCAATATCTACCTGGTCAAGGCCGCAGACCTCGTCGCACTGGATCAGGCCGATGGCACCACCGACGGGATCATCGACCTTGGTTTCGTGGCGGCCACCGGTACCTCCTACAAATTCGTCGGGGACGGTGGCTTTCTCTTCAGGGCCAGTTCCGCAGGCGATGTCGACAATGACGGGCAGGCCGATCTGCTGCTCGGTGATCCGAATAGGCAGGATATGCGCGGCAGCGCCTATCTGATCAATGCCAATGACCTTGCCGCGCTGGATCAGGCCGATGGCACGATGGATGGCGTCATCAGAATGGCCAATGTCGCGGCGACCGGCACCTCCTATCAGTTCGTGGGGCGGGGGGATGACGACCGGGCCGGCTGGTCGGTCAGTTCGGCGGGCGATGTGGATGGCGACGGGAAGGACGATCTGCTGATCGGGGCCTATCTGGCCGATGGCTCCGGCCTTCTCGGCTTCATGTCCGGCGTGACCTACCTCGTCAATGCCAATGATCTGGTCAACCTTGATGCGGTCGATGGATCGACGGACGGCATCATCAATCTGAGCAGCATTTCGACTCCCGTCCTCGCGGGCACGGGCGCGTCCTATCGGTTCATCGGGGATCGCGATGACCATGTCGGCCGGTCTGTCAGCGCGGCGGGGGATGTGAATGGCGACGGTTTCGCCGATTTCCTGATCGGCGCCCCCCGGGCAGACGGGATCGGCAATGCCGCGTCGAATGTCGGCAGCGCTTACCTTATCAGCGGCGCCGATCTTGTCGCCCTCGATGCGGCCGACGGGGGTGTGCATGGCATCATCGAGCTCGACACTGTGGCAGGGGTCGGCACCTCCTACGAGTTCATCGGACCGAACAACAATGATTTTGCCGGGTTTTCCGTCAGCTCGGCGGGCGATGTCGATGGGGATGGGTTGGATGATCTGTTGATCGGGGCCGTCCAGAACGGAAGTCTGGGATCGAGTCAGATCGACACGACCTACCTGATCGAGGCCGATAGGCTGGCCTACTATGACGGGCTCGACGGTGATGTGGACGGGATCATCCACCTTGCCAATGTCTCCTGCTTCCTGACGGGCACCCGCATCGCCACGCCCGGCGGCCCTGTCGCGGTCGAGCGGTTGGGGCCGGGCGATCTTGTGCTGAGCGCGGACGGCCGGGCGGTGCCGGTGCGCTTCAACCTGCGCCAAAGGCTTCTGACCCGCTTCGGCCCGCCCGAGCGGCTGATGCCCGTGCGGCTGCGGGCGGGGGCTTTGGGCGGCGGTATAGGGATGGCGCGGGTTGGCAAAGATCGGTTCAGTCCTGTCGGTTTCCGCAACGCGGCCCGCGTAGAGCACGACAACCCGGTCACACGCCTGTGCGACAACGCCCATGTCGTGCGTGATCAGGATCAGTGCAAGACCACGGTCCCGCACGAGGTCCACCATGATCTGGATGATCTGCGCCTGAATGGTCACATCCAGCGCGGTGGTCGGTTCATCCGCAATAATCAGATCAGGATCGGCAGCCAGCGCCATGGCGATAACGATGCGCTGTTTCATTCCACCCGAAAGCTGGTGTGGATAGGCACCATGCAGGGTCGCGGCGTCGGGAATGCGGAGCTGCTGCATCAGCTCGATGCTGCGCAGCTTTGCCGCCGGTTTCGACAGCCCAAGGTGCAGCCACGACACCTGATCGATCTGCGCCCCGATCTGGACCAGCGGGTCAAGCGAGGTCATCGGGTTTTGGCTAATCAGCGCGATACGTTTGCCGCGCAGACGGCGATAGGCGGGTTCTGCCAGCGCAGTCAGCTCT
>NZ_JAGYJN010000044.1 GCF_018402035.1 Roseicyclus sp. | reverse complement strand
AGCGGGGCTGATTGAGTAAATTGTTGCAGTGCTCGCCACAGGAGAAAAATGCACAGTTTTTCCACGCTTGGTTCTGCTTTAGCGCTTCGTCCCATTTTCTTTTGCGTGCCAATGGTTTTTACTGACTGCACTCCAAACCGAACCAATCCGTCCCTCCCAAACCGAACCAAACGACCAATCCCAAACCGCACCAAACAAAAAGCCTCTCGCATGTCCCAAAGTTCTGGCGTTAACAATAATCACAGCAAGCGTATAAAAAAGCTGCAGGAAATCCGTGAGAAATTGATCGCAGGCGAGGAGGTAGCCAATCGCCAGCTCAAGACATGGCTAGGCGCATACTTCGATGAGATAGCGCGGGACTGGGCTGAAGAGCAAGAAATGCGCCTCAAGTCTGAGGATAAACCTGAGACAATACGCGAGTATGAACGACGGCTAAAGCAAGCTGACTTTCAGCATGCGAAGGCTGAGAGTGCGTCTAGCCGAGGAAAGTCATACGCAGGTAAGTTTTACAACAAAACTGATCTCGCCTATGAACGTGCGCTTGAGCATCTACAAGAACAAGTAAGCTTGGACCCAAGCCTTGAGCTGTGGCTGGATCGCACACCGGATAACGGACCCGATACTGTCGGCACAAGTATTGATTTCCATGGCATACCGCGTGTGAGAACATCGCGCAGCATGCAAAACCAATCAGTTGCGTCTGTGACAGGACAAGTGCGCAGCAAACGCGATATCAAAATCGAAGTGGTTGATCGTGCCATCGAAGCACTCAGCGCAAAGCCATCTGAGATAAGCGCAGAAGAGAAATCCTCAAAGCTCAAAGATATGCTGAAGGGACTGAAACAAAGGTGAGGCAGAGATAAATGTCTTGCCCCACCTATAGTGTCTTTAGTCGCTATCTTTACGCCGAGCTTCTTCCGCAGCCCATGTCGCATCGTCGCTTTTTTCAATGATGCTCTTAAAGTCAGTGATCACTCGCTTAACGTCATCAATGGTATCGTTGGCATAGTGAGAAAAGTTCTGCACCGCTTTGTTGGCATAACGCACAGTAATCTTACGCTTGCCGTTCACAGCCTGCGGCGCCCACCAGTATTTGGTGCTCTTGCTGTTGAGTTCTGAGTTGGACTTATACTTGGCGAGTTCGTTGAGCATACGATCAGCCTGAGCCAATAGCTTGCCACGTGGATTGCTCGGCGCATCGCCAGAGCTATCATAGCCAAATTCTTTTAGGAGTTCTTCGAGTGTAGGCATAGTGGACCCCATAGATCAGAGACATGATCAATGTTCGCTAAAGCCAGTGCTATTTGTCAATAATATTCATTGTCGGTTTGATGCCGCTACTGCCTGCTGAGCCTTCTGCAGCTTGATCTGCTTTTTTTGCTGCTTGATGCGATCTTGCTGCTGCCGCAGTGCTTTGAGGCGCACATCCAGTGCATCCACACGTTCCACTAGTTGATTTCGACGTGCGTGTTTCAATGGATGCTGTGCCCCTGCCACTTGCTTTGTGCCGCCTTGCGCAGCTGATCCTCACACAGACGCTGTAACGCCTGTAGATTTTGCCCTGTATGCACCGAGTATGGGCGATCGCTGGCTAAGAATGCATCTGCATAGAACCCCAGCTTGTTGGCGCACACAGCCAGCGCATCAGCACTGGGCTGCAGACCTCGAAAGCGCAAAGTGCGCATATAACCCTCACCCCTGCACAGCCAGCGCTCACAAAAGTCTTGCTCGTTCTCAGCCAAGCCCTCAGCGATCACCAAGTTGCAGATGTTTTCAATGATCAGTTCTGACACCGATTTACCCTCCGTTGATAAATAAACATGTGATGCGGCTGGGATTAGTCGACCCAACGTATTTATCGACGACAGGCTCCGATGTGTTGAAAAACACTCCGCAGAAGCGAGCACAGGTAAAGCTGTAGACGCTGGAGGTGGATTGCCATGCAGTTGACGTCGAGCTGCCGGACCGACGCAAAGCCATCAAGGCGTCAAACAAATTGGATGGCAGGAGTGGGAATACAAGGCTCGAAAGAGAACCCCACGCCCGCGCCCGCAGTATGCCATAGCTGAGGGCGCAAAGGGTGCGTTGCGGAAAAGGTGGCACGTAAAGCTGACAGGGCAACCCCAGCTTCCTGTAGAAAGGTTGTGCTTATGGCAGACGGAGCAACTCGCATGATGCCGTCTATACCAAGGCTACGGATAGCCTTGGTATGACATCACAATCTGTATGATCAGTCGTCATAAGAAATCATTCTCCATCAAATCAATCATGAGAACATGCTTCGAGGCATTGTCGATGGCGCAGAGCGACAGAAGACAATGATGATGAGGCACTTGGGCTTAGCCCAAGGTTGAACCTGACTGCACTGTGACAATGAACAGCCATGGGCAAAATCTCATAGAATAACTATTCTTTGGGATCATAGGCTAAGTCGTTGAGATCATAGAGGCAGAAGCCCTGCCTAGTTTCGGTCGTCCAGCCAATACCTCATCGCGTAAACTGCATGCATGACATCGATGGGGTTTGGAGGCAGGGATGCGGCAAGCACGGATCGTAACAGAGGCAGAGCAAAGGCGGATCAACAGCTATCTCAGCACACGCCGACATGCGCTGCGCGACCAGACCATTTTTGCCATCAGCTTCAATGCTGGGCTGCGTGCCATGGAGATCGCTGCGCTGACTGTTGCTGATGCATACACAGATACAGGCGCTGTGCGCGATGTCATATATCTGCGCACCACCAAAGGGGGATCGCCACGCCGTGTGTTTGTAAACCGGAGGCTGCACGCGGCGCTGCTGCGCTATCATGCCAGCCTAAGCGTAGAAAAACCCTGCGCTGCCCTATTCCCCAGTCAAAAGGGTGGGCACTTCTCAGGCAACACCATGTGTCAGCTGTTTTTGGAGGTCTATGCTGCGTGTAGGATCGATGGTGCCAGCAGCCACAGCGGCAGACGCACGATGATCACACGCTTGGCGGATCAAGGCATCAGTGTGCATGTTTTGGCGGCAATTGCTGGGCATAGAAACATTGCCACCACACAACGCTACCTAACTGTGAATGATGCAATGATCGCACGTGCAGTGG
>NZ_JAGYJN010000043.1 GCF_018402035.1 Roseicyclus sp. | reverse complement strand
TTTGCACAAAAGTGCAGCTTATCTTGATAGAGGAAATCCATACTCAGATGACTTTCAAATTTTTCAAGAGAGATTACTCCAAGGTTATAGAATGTTAAATACAATAAACCCGCACCAGAAAATGTGGGGTGATTACATTCAAGAGGATATAAAAAACTACCACATGGTTTATGATAGCTTTCAACAAACTATTTTTCTCGAAGGCGATCAGATCCAAGAGTGGCCACAAAGTAGCTATAGAGCACCAGTGCCAAGCTTGAAAAAGCTTGAATGACGAAACCATTGGATTTGTATCGTACTATTCGGAGCGGTTCATCGAGTATTATTTTCCATATAGGGCAAAACCGATCTAGAAAGCTTCTGAAAGAATGAGTTTCGAGCAAGAATTCCACAAGAAAATGAATGAAGGCGACGTATTTTGCGCATTTGAGATCTGCAAATTAGGTGCGGAAGCTGGTGATGATATCCTCCAACAGCAGTTAGGGTTTATGTATGAATTTGGATTGGGCACCGACGAAAATAAGGACGAGAGCTTAAAATGGTATTTAATTGCGGCAGAGAATGGTAATGCTAGCGCTCAACATTATCTAGCATCATTATACGGACGTGGGGACCTTGTTAAAAAGAATTTAACCAAATCACTACATTGGTACACCGCAGCCGCAGAGCAAGGTGAAGCATGCGCACAATATATCTTAGGATGCGATTACGTTATAGGCACTTATGGACCTAAAAATTTTCATGCGGCGGCACATTGGTTTAGGATAGCCGCATTGCAGAATTGCGTAAAAGCACAAGCCGATTTAGGGAAATTGATCGCAGTGGGCTTTCTTGGCCATAACCATTTGGAAGAAGCTAACTTCTGGCTTGCGGTAGCCTTTCTTAATGGTGATGAAGGATTCATAAATGCCACTATGTCGCTAAACGAGGCGACTGGGGAAATAGATCCGTCAACAGACGCAGAGGTTCGAGCACAGAAATTCTTTAATGGTTGCGAGAAGTTTTCAGCGACGCTGAATTCAGATCTAAGCAATAGCTCAAAGCCAAAAGCTTTGCAGTTCAGGGAGATTGAATGTGCAGCTAGAAATGGTGATATAGTGGCACAGTACAAGGCTGGAAGTTTATACTACACCTATTCAACCTTTCGGAATCTGAGAAAGGCCTCGAATTGGCTGAATAAAGCAGCTCAGCAGGGCCATGTTGAAGCAAGAAACGCTGTCAAGGCGCTTAGCACCTCTGGCCTAAGATACTAGCGCTTTTCAGCTGCTGAGGTGTTCTAATAATTATTGGCAAGCATAAAGTTTGGGGGAATAGATGATTAGCAAAATCACTTCGTATCTTCATGTCACAAAAAATGCATTATTTACCCAAAGTTTGCGTATGTCTTCAGTTATTGGTTGCGTCATAACGCTCTGCTCTACCCAACCATCTGTATCCCAAGATGCTATAGCTACAACTTCCTTCGAGGACTGGTCAGTGTTTGAGGATGAGGTGGCTTGCTGGGCTGCTTCTGAAGCTTTTCAAGAACCAGGGGTTGATACCAGTTCGGAACAGCATTTGATGTTTGTGACGTTCTTCTATGGTGTTCAAATTCCTGAGATTTCATTTAATGTTGGAAGTTGCTGTGGAGAACCTGCATACGCTCGGAGTAACAACAACACTTTAACGCTATTCTATGAGGATGAAAATTATTTTCCTACAGATTCTGAAATTGATTTTCTACTTCAAATCCTTAGGGGCGAGAAGCTCGAGTTAGTGGCAAACGATAATAACGAAGTATTTTTCTGGTTTTCACTTTTAGGCTTTCGAGAATCCTATAATCATTTAGCGAAAACATGTGAATTCAATCCAATTATCATTACGGATGAATTTTATAGATCAAATCAAGGATGACTTAATAATTTTTTATTAATCTTTCAAGTTCTTTTAGATGTTGTGGCTCAAAGATAGGACGCATAGATCTTTTCTTTTTGAAAAGATTCAGAAGGGAGAGATAAATTACTGTTGCTTCAGTCTTGGCTCGGTCGCTTTTTGGATGTGTCATTAGAAAAGCTGCAAGATTATACTGCGAGGCCAAGCAACCATTGAGAGCCGCAGTGCGAAGCCATTTTTCGGCGGCGGCATTATTTGCAATGCCGTATATCCCACTTCTGTACTGTATGCCAAGCCAGCCCTGTGCTTGTGTATTCCCGCTTTTTGCAGATTTGTGCAGACCTTGAAAGATGCTGAGTACGGATACCGAATAGAACTCATCCGAAACTGTTGAAGCCTTGCTATTTTCTATGCAGTGGATGTGTAGTATTTCGTGAATAACTATCCATGCATCATGTCGACCTTGTTCTGCAAGTTCTTGCAATTTAAATACTGCACTCCTGCGCTCGGCGTTTGTAGCGCCCAAGCATGCTGCAGCGGCAAGATGTTTTTCTGTTAAATCTCTATTTCTTTTTTTGTATGAATATGGATAAAAGGTATGCATTTTTTCTCACAATGTTGCTCGTTGCGTTGGAAATTTCATTTCTCTTGTGAGCATCCAACATGTTTCTTGCGGAAGCACTGGGTGTGATCATGGCTTTCTAAACAGGTTTTTCATTGTTGCGTTAAGGTGGTAACTTGAGAAGCTAACGAACTGGAGCCCCCATGACGGTCTCACATGACGAACCAAGGTGGCCGCACAAACCGGCCATTAAGTTGATGGACTTCCATCAGGGACGCATGCTGTTGGCCAGTGGGCATCGTCGGGCCGATCTGTTGACCCTGACCGACGCTGACTTTGAGCGACATCATGGGTTCATCCAATGGGCTTTTCCCACCCCTGAGAAATCATACAACAACTTCAGCGCCCCCCTTCTCGATCTCGGAACAGCAATTTGGCTGGCCGAAGATGGAGAAAGTATTGATTTCCTGGAACGGATGACGGTCAGGTTCCTGCAGTTTTTGAGGGACAACAACCATTGGCGGTCGTCTTACAACCACAACCACCTGCGCATCACGAGGGTCATGAACAGCCTTAGGATCTTGCACAGTTGGGATCTTGCTCAGTGGTTCCATGAGCAGGTGATCAACTTGGCTGGTGACAGCTACGAGCAGATGACACGCCCAAGATTGTTCTGGGAGGCGCAGTCAAGCTCACTACATGATCGAATAGCAGGAAGTGTTGTGGGGCTTGCGATCGGTGATGCGTTGGGTGCGCCCGTAGAGTTTACACCAAGGGGTCAGTTTTCGTTCGTAGAAGGCTATCAGGCC
>NZ_JAGYJN010000042.1 GCF_018402035.1 Roseicyclus sp. | reverse complement strand
CCGGATCTCGCCATTGCCCCAGGAGGCATCCACCCAGATCTGCGTCACGGCGAAATCGACGGCATTCTGCACGAGGTTGCGCAGGCCATGGATGACCTCGGGTTTCCGCCAGACGATGGGCTGCGCCTCAGGCGCGCCCGCGTCGGGCCAGAAATCGTGATGCACGACAATGCCCCGGCCCGCATGCGGTTCCGCCGCCTCGCGCACCACGGCCCCAAAGGGCGCTTGCCGCATGTGCAGGTCATCCTTGCCGGCCCGCCCCATGGATCGCAGGATATCGCGGCACCGATCCGCCTGGTCGCGGATCAGCCGCGCGTCTTCGGCCAGTTCAGGATGACCGTCCAGTTCCTCGACCAATTCGGTCGACACCAGCTTGATCGTGGCAAGCGGCGTGCCCAGTTCATGCGCAGCGGCAGCCACCACGCCGCCCAGGTCGGTCAGTTTCTGTTCGCGCGCCAACGCCATCTGGGTCGCCAGCAAGGCCTGGCTCATCGAATGGGTTTCCTGGGTGATGCGCCGCGCATAGGCCGACAGGAACACGATACCGATCACGATCGAAATCCAGAACCCGCCGATGAACAGTTCAGGCAATTGCAGCACCTCGCCGGTCTGGGTCGCCAGCGGCACATGGAACAGGCCCAACAGCGAAATCATCGCGATCGCCAAAAGCCCCAGGATGGCGGTTGACCGCACCGTCAACGCCGTGGCCGAGATCGTCACCGGCGCCAGGATCAAGAGCGCAAAGGGGTTGTTCAGCCCCCCGGTCAGGAACAACAGAAAGCTGAGCTGCGACAGGTCGAACAACAGGGTCAGCATCGCGTCGCGATCCGAGAGGCGCTGATTTTCGGGAAAGATCGTCATCGCGATCAGGTTCGACACCACGCTGGCACCGATGGCGAGAAAACACAGCCCCAGCTCCACCCGCAGCCCAAGGTAGAAGGACGCGATGACCACGGTCACGGTTTGACCCAGGATCGCCAGCCACCGCAGCACCAGCAGCGTGCGCAGCCGCACCCAGTCGCTGCGCGCATCCTGGCGAACAAGATCGAGGGCCGGGTCGGAAAAGACGTTTGCCATGCAGGGGCTTTCTGTCACAGGCGGCGGATCGTGAATTGATAGGGCGGACTGCATAGGTAATCAACGTTGACCGAGCGGCCCGGCACCGCGCGCGCCGAGCCGCCCCTCCGCAAGGCCTATTCGAAAGGCCCCTCCGAAAGGACAGACGATGACCCGCACCTATGCCCTTGCCTCTGCCGCGCTGATCGGGGTCTTGATCATTGGCGCGGCCGTTGCCGTCTCTATCGGACAAAACCGGCAAAGCGCATCCTCCGATCCGTTCGGCCAGTGTCGCGCAAGTGTCGTCGCGGGTGGCGCGGGCCAGATCGGGGGCCCCTTCACGCTGATCAGCGAAACCGGCGAGACGGTGACCGACGCGGATGTGATCACCGAGCCGACGCTCTTGTATTTCGGCTATACCTTCTGCCCCGATGTCTGCCCGCTCGATACCGTGCGCAATGCCGAGGCGGTCGATATCCTGGAGGCGGATGGCTACAGCGTGCTGCCCGCGATGATTTCGGTCGACCCGATGCGCGATACGCCCGAGGTGATGGCGGATTTCACCGACAATATCCACCCGCGCATGCTGGGCCTGACCGGCACGCCGGATCAGACCGATGCCGCCGCCCGCGCCTACCGCGTGTTCTATCGCAGCAACAACGACGGAACCGACCCCTATTACCTCGTGGATCATTCCGCATTCACCTATCTTGTGCTGCCCGATCATGGCTTCGTGGAGTTCTTCAACCGCGAAACCACCCCGCAAGACATGGCCACACGCACGGAATGTTTTCTGGATGCAGCGCGTTAAGGGCTGGACACTCTGGCCGCGCGGCGCAAATTGACCGGTCTGGACGATTGCCTGTAAGAAGGTTCAACCGCTGAACGACCTGAAGGAGACGCCGCATGTCGCAGGATCGCAACCTGAGAGACATTGGACCGGACAAGTCCTTGCTTCTTGTGGATGATGACGAACCGTTTCTGCGCCGGCTGGAACGGGCGATGGAAAAGCGTGGCTTCGAGGTAGAGGCCGCCATGTCCGTCGCCGCCGGCAAGGCTATCGCGACAGCCCGCCCCCCCGCCTATGCGGTCGTCGATCTGCGGCTTGAGGATGGCAACGGGCTGGATGTGGTCGAGGCGCTGCGCGCCAAGCGGCCCGATTGCCGGATTGTCGTGCTGACGGGTTATGGCGCGATTGCAACGGCAGTGGCCGCCGTCAAGATCGGGGCGACCGACTATTTGTCGAAACCTGCCGACGCCAATGACATCACCGCCGCCCTTTTGGCCGATGAAGAAGAATTGCCGCCGCCGCCCGAGAACCCGATGTCGGCCGACCGGGTGCGCTGGGAGCATATCCAGCGCGTCTATGAGCTGTGTGATCGCAATGTCAGCGAAACGGCGCGGCGGCTAAACATGCACCGCCGCACGCTGCAACGTATTCTCGCCAAGCGCAGCCCGCGCTAAGAGAGCCCCCGAACCGCCGCCCTGAGTCGGGAGATACCGATGCGCCTTTGTGCCGTGATGACCTTTGCCGTGGCGCTGGCCCTGTCGGCCTGCGTGACCACCCCGCGTGAGCCCGAGCCGCCCGTGCTGACGCTCGACGCGCGCGGCATCCAGCCGACCGTCAGCCAGTTGCGCGTCGATTTCGGCCGCGCACAGGCAGGCGTGATCGATACCGTCTCGCGGCTGCTGGACGAGGGGCCCGATGCCATCACCACCAATGTGGAATGCGGGGCGGGGCCGGTAACGTCGGCGTCATGGGATGACGGGCTGACGCTGAATTTCCAGGATGGACAGTTTGTCGGCTGGACCAATGCCGACCCCGATCTGCCCGTGGCGGGCGGGTTTCGCGCCGCGCAGTCCCGGCTGGCGATGCCGCAGGTCAGTTTTCAGGTCACGTCGCTGGGCACGGAATTTTCACGCAGTGATGTCTTCGGCCTGCTGACCGAGGATGACGCCAGCATTCGCCTGCTCTGGGCCGGGACAACCTGTTTCTTCCGCTGAGGCGCCGCGCGCCGGGTCAATCCAGATCGAAGCGTTTGCAGATCTTGTCGACGCGCAGGCCGTTGCCAAGGCGTTGATCGTGCAAATGATGCCAATCGCGAAAGCCGCGTGATTGGTAATAGATCAGCCCGCCCTCGTTATCGGCGCGGATCGTGGCGTTGATCCAACGATAGCCCAGGTCGCCCGCGGCCTGCGCCGTCGCCTCGAACAGGGCCGACCCGATACCAAGCCCCGTCTTGCCGCGCTGCACGAAGGTGGAAATATCCGCCGCATCGGGCGGCAGCGCGTCATGGGGTTCAATGACTTGAAACCCCACGATGGCGGCGCCGATTTCCGCGACATGGCAGGCCCGCATCGGGCCCGACATCAAGGGCAGGAAATCCTCGGGCCGGGCAGG
>NZ_JAGYJN010000041.1 GCF_018402035.1 Roseicyclus sp. | reverse complement strand
GATCCCGGTTTCATCTGGGTTGCAGGGCAGGGCGGCTATGGGTTTCAGACAGCCCCCGCCGCGTCGCGGTTGGTGGCCGATCTGGTTGGCGGACGCGTGCCGGAGTTGGACGCTGATCTGGTCGCGACGCTCTCGCCTGCGCGGTTTCGCGGAGGCATAGCATGATCCGCAAGCTTGATCTGCCCGATACCGCCGCGACAGGTGCCGATGCGCGCATCTCGGCGCCCTCGGCGCTCAGGAACCGCGACGCGATCACGGCGAAATTGATCCGCATCGCGCCTGCGTCAGGCCGCGCCTTGGAAATCGCCTCCGGCACGGGCGAGCATGTGATCGCCTTCGCCGCCGCCATGCCGGGGCTGGATTGGCAGCCGACCGATCCCGACCCCACGCGCCGCGCCTCGATCGCGGCATGGGTGGCGGATGCGGGCCTGAGCAATATAAGCCCGGCCCTGCATCTGGATGCCGCGCGCCCCGGCTGGGCCAAGGATCATGGCCCCGCCGATCTGATCGTGCTGATCAACCTGCTGCACCTGATTTCCATGCCCGAGGTCGCGGCGCTTTTGGCCGAGGTCGCCAAGGCCCTCGCCCCCGGCGGGCGCTTTGCGCTCTACGGCCCCTTCTTGCGCGATGGGCAGACGACAAGCCAAGGTGATGCCGATTTCGACGCGGCACTGCGTGCCCAAGACCCCGCCATCGGCTACAAGGACATGGCCGATGTCATCGCGATGCTGCAAGGCCACGGGCTTGCCCATGCCGACACCATCGCGATGCCCGCCAACAACCTGTTGCTGGTGTTCAGCCGCCCGGCTTAACCGTCGATCCGGATCACGGCATTTTGCGGGTCATAGGGGCTATCCTCGACGATCACCGCATCCCAGAGTTCGCGGAACATGCGGACCTTCAGCTTCGTGCCGACCACCGCCAGATCGGGGCGCACATAGCCCATGCCGATCTGACGCCCGAAGGCGACCGAATACCCGCCCGAGGTGAGGCGCCCGATCTTTTGCCCATCAAGCAGCAATGCCTCGCGCCCCCAAGGGTCGGCATCGGCCGGACCATCGATCAGAAGCGTGACGCATTTCGACCGGATACCCGTCGCCAGCATCGCATCCTTGCCGTGAAACGCCTTGTCCAGATCGACGAAGCGATCCAAGCCCGCCTCGAGCGGCGTGGCGTCCCGGCCCAGTTCGGTGCCGAAGGCGCGATAGCTCTTCTCCTGCCTCAGCCAGTTCTGCGCCCGCGCCCCGACCAGTTTCAGCCCATGGTTTTCGCCCGCCGCCATCAGCAAATCCCAAAGATAGCGCTGCATTTCGATGGGGTGGTGTAACTCCCAGCCCAACTCGCCGGTATAGGCCACCCGGATCGCGCGCACCGGGCACATGCCCAACTCGATATTGCGCATGGAAAGCCATGGGAAACGTTTGTTGCCCAAGACCGTCTCGGGATCGGCATCCTTGACGATGTCGCGCAAGATCGCGCGCGCATTTGGCCCGGCGATGGCAAAGACGCCCCATTGCGTGGTGACGTCATGGATGTCGACATATGCCCCGCCTGCGGCCATGAAATCTTCGGCGGCCTTGGTCAGGTAATCGCCATCATAGGCTGTCCATGCCCCTGCCGAGACGAGGTAGTATTCATGCTCAGCCAGCCGCACGATGGTATATTCGGTGCGCACCGTGCCCGCGCCGGTCAAGGCATAGGTCAGGTTGATCCGCCCCACCTTGGGCAGCTTGTTGCAGGTAAAGCCGTCCAAGAATGCCGTGGCACCGGGGCCGCGCAACAGATGCTTGCTAAAGGCTGTGGCATCGATCAGCCCGGCGGATTTGCGGATCGCTTCGGCCTCGGTGCGGGCATAGTCCCACCATGCGCCGCGCCGAAAGCTGCGGCTGTCATGATCGTAACCCTCGGGCGCGTCCTTGGGGCCGTAGTAATTCGGACGCTCCCAGCCGTTGACACAGCCGAACTGCGCGCCGAGCGCCTTTTGCCGGTCATAGGCGGGGGCAGTCCGCAAGGGGCGGCAGGCTTCGCGCTCTTCATCGGGGTGATGCAAGATGAAGACATGGGAATAGCATTCTTCGTTCTTGCGGGCGGCATATTCGGTGGTCATCCAATCCGCGCCATAGCGCTTGGGGTCGAGGGCGGCCATGTCGATCTCGGCCTCGCCTGCGACCATCATCTGGGCCAGGTAATAGCCGGTGCCACCCGCCGCCGTGATGCCGAAGGAAAAGCCCTCGGCCAGCCACATATTGCGCAGGCCCGGTGCCGGGCCCACCAGCGGGTTGCCATCGGGCGTGTAGCAGATGGGGCCGTTGAAATCATCCTTCAGCCCCACCGTTTCGGACGAGGGGATGCGGTGGATCATGCTCATGTATTCTTCTTCGATCCGCTCCAGATCGAGCGGGAAAAGATCGGCGCGGAAACTGTCGGGCACGCTATATTCGAAACAGGCGGGCGCGCCGTATTCATAGGGCCCCAAGATCCAGCCGCCACGCTCTTCGCGGACATACCATTTGGCATCTGCATCGCGCAGCACGGGATGCTCGCCATTTGTTTTGCGCCATTCCACCAACGCCGGATCGGGCTCGGTCACGATATACTGGTGCTCGACCGGGATGGCGGGGATCTTGATCCCCAAAAGCTTCGCCGTGCGCTGTGCGTGGTTGCCGGTGGCGGTGACCACATGCTCGGCGGTGATCATCGCGGTCTCGTCGGAGGGAACAAGATTGCCCCCCTTCTCGACCATCTTGGTCACGCTGACCTGCCATTCCGAGCCGGTCCAGTGATAGCCATCGACCTGCCATTTGCGTTCGATCACCACACCGCGCTGGCGCGCGCCCTTGGCCATGGCCATGGTCACATCGGCGGGGTTGATGTAGCCGTCGGTCGGATGATAGATCGCGCCTTTGAGATCCTCGGTCCGCACCAAGGGCCAGCGCGCCTTGATCTCGGCGGGTGTCAGCCACTCATAGGGAATGCCCACGGTCTCTGCGGTCGCGGCATAAAGCATGTATTCATCCATGCGCGCATCGGTTTGTGCCATGCGCAGATTGCCCACGACTGAGAACCCGGCGTTCAGTCCTGTCTCGGCCTCGAGCGTCTTGTAGAACTTGACCGAGTAGTCATGGATATGGCTTGTCGCGTAGCCCATGTTGAACAAAGGCAGCAAGCCTGCCGCATGCCAGGTCGAGCCGCTGGTCAACTCATCGCGTTCCAACAGCATGACATCATCCCACCCGGCGCTGGCCAGATGGTAGGCGATCGATGTGCCGACGGCGCCACCACCGACGACAAGGGCTTTGACATGCGTTTTCATGGCCTGCTGATCCTTCGGGATTGGGCGCTGATATCCAATCCTTACCTGCCCGAGTGGCGCGGTTTGCGCCACACTCACCCGACCGAAATCGACACGAAAGCGACATGCACCATCGCACGCTTCTTCGTTTCAAAAATATCCCGGGGGAGCCCGGCACGGGCGGGGGCAGAGCCCCCGAATTTTCGTACGAAAATTCGCATGCGC
>NZ_JAGYJN010000040.1 GCF_018402035.1 Roseicyclus sp. | reverse complement strand
AGACCCGCCGCGATCAGCCCGCGCGCACCAGATAGGGCTGATCGAACCAATGTTCTTCAAGGTTTGCACCCTCGCCAATCCGGTCGATCACGGCGAACAGCCCCGGCGCATGGAGCGGTGTCAGCACGCCATGCCATGTGTTGCGCGCGATATTGATCCCCTGGCCCGGCGCGGTACGAAAGGCCAAGGGCTGGCCCGGCGCGCCGCCCTGATCGGGGGCCACGATGACCAGAAACGGATTATGCGACATCGGGATAAAGGCCTGCGACCCCAACGGGTGGCGTTCGACCATCTCGAGCAGGTAGGGCAGCGCGCGGGTTTGCGACTGAAACAGGCTGATGCCCGCGCGCCCACCGTCGAAATCAAGCCGCGCGCGATCATGCCAGCGCCCGCAAAGCCCTTGGTTGATGATCTTGTCGGGATCACCCGCGACCTCGAGCAGATCGCCGAAAGGGGCGAAGGCCTCAGCCGTCAAGGGCCGGATCATGATCTCGCGGCTCATCCCAGCTTCTCCATCAAGCGGAGTTCCGCGATCCGTTCGACCTGTCGGCACGCCTCGGCAAACTCGCTGTCGCGGTCTTGCGCGATACGGCGGCGAAAGGCGGCAAGGATCGTGGCTTTGGTATTGTCGCGCACCGCGATGATGAAGGGAAAGCCGAATTGCGCCACATAGGCGGTATTGAGCGCCGTAAACTCGGCGCGCTCGGCATCGGTTAATGCATCAAGGCCGGCGCTCGCCTGTTCCGCCGTGCTTTCAGGCGTCAGGCGTTTGGCAGCGGCCAGTTTGCCGGCCAAATCGGGATGGGCGTTCAGAACCCCCAGTCGCTCTGCCTCGGAGGCGCTGCGAAAGATGCGGGCAAGGGCGGCATGCACGCCGCGTGGCGTATCATGGGCAGGGCCAAGCTCCAGCGCATGGGCGCGCTCGGCGATCCATGGGGAATGCTCGAAAATGCCGCCAAAAGCAGCGACAAAGCTGTCGCGGTCCATCTGGGATGGGCGCGGCCCTGGTTTTGGCGGATGGACCCGCGCCCAATGCTCGGCAATCTGCACCCTTGTGGCAAACCAGACGCCGTCATGCGCCGCCATATGGGCCAGCGCATGTTTCAGCGCTTGCGCCCGACCGGGGCGCCCGGCCAAGCGGCAATGCAGCCCGATGGACAGCATCTTGGGCGCGCCTACCACCCCCTCGGCATAAAGACAGTCGAAACTGTCGGTGATGTAGCGGGCAAATTGCGCCCCCTCAGCGAAACCCGCCTGAATGGCAAAGCGCATGTCGTTGACGTCAAGCGTATAGGGCACGATCAGCTGATCGCGGTCGCCAAAGCGCCGCCAATAGGGCAGATCATCGGCATATTCATCGGCCACATAGGCACATTGCCCGGTCTCGGCCACCAGCCGCACGGTGTTCATCGAACAGCGCCCGGTGTACCAGCCGCGCGGCACGTTTCCCGTCACCTCTGTGTGCAGCGCGATGGCCTCACGGATTTGGGCGCGCTCCTGCTCCTCGGGCATGTCGCGGTGTTCGACCCATTTCAGCCCATGGCTGGCAATCTCCCAGCCCGCATCTTTCATCGCGGCCACTTGTTCAGGCGCGCGCGCCAAGGCCGTGGCCACGCCATAGACGGTGACGGGCAGCGCCCCCAGCATGCGGTGCAGCCGCCAAAACCCCGCCCGCGCGCCATATTCATAGACCTGTTCCATGTTCCAATGCCGCTGCCCCGGCCAAGGGGCGGCACCGGTGATCTCGGACAAGAACGCCTCCGAGGCGGCATCACCATGCAAGATGTTGTTCTCGCCCCCCTCCTCGTAGTTCAGCACGATCTGCACCGCGATCTTGGCACCACCGGGCCATTGCGGATCGGGGGGCGTGGCACCATAGCCGGTCATGTCGCGGGGATATCTGTTCATGGGCGGGCCTCCATTCGTCTGGGACCAAGGCTTGTCGAAGCGCGCGGGGGGTTGCAAGGGGGGCGCGGCTGCGAAATGGTCGGGAAGGCCATGACGGAGAGACACGATGCCCGGTTTTCTGACCACCCATGTTCTTGACACCGCGCGGGGTGCGCCGGCGCAAGGGCTCAAGATCACGCTTTACCGCATCACCGGCCAATCGCGCGAGAAGATCGCCGAAAAGATCACCAATGACGATGGGCGCACCGATGGGCCGATCTTGCCCGAAGCGGCCTTTGCGACAGGCACTTACGAGCTGGTCTTTGCGGCGGGTGACTACCTGCGCCGCCTTGGCATCGACGCGATCGCGCCGCTCTTTCTGGACGACGTACCAATCCGTTTCGGCATGTCGGCGCAAGATCACTACCATGTGCCCTTGCTGCTTTCGCCCTATGGATACAGCACCTATCGCGGCAGCTAGGCCTGCGCGCGCACAGATGACGCGACGTCCTTTGTGTTTTCCTTTCCAAGTGCAAAAGAGTTGCGCTAGCGTCGCGCGATAATGGCGTGACATGAGGGGGAGGCTCATGGAGCATCCAGAGCGGCCTTGGACGGCCTTTTACCGTGCGGGCGCGCGGGTCGAGATCACGACCCCCGCCTATCGCAATCTGGCGGATTTGATCGGATCGGTGGCGGCAAGCTATGGCCGCGCGCCGGCCTTTACCTGTTGCTTGCCCAACGGCATGAACGGCACGCTGAGCTTTGCGCAAGTCGATGCCATGTCGGATGCCATGGCCGCCTATCTGCGCGAGGTGGCCGGGCTGAAGCTGGGCGACCGCGTGGCGGTGCAAATGCCCAATTGCCTGTCCTTTCCCGTGGCGGCCTTTGGCGTGTTCAAGGCGGGCTGCGTGCTGGTCAATGTCAACCCGCTCTACACCGCCGAAGAGATGGCGCGCCAATTCGAAGATGCACGCCCGCATGCGCTGATCATCATGGATATGTTCGCAGACAAGCTGCCCCGTGCCACGGCGGGCCATCCGATCCCCAATATCATCATCACCCGCGTGGCCGAGTTCTTGCCCGCCATGCCGCGCGGCATCGTGGGCTTGGTCCAGAAATACTGGGATAAATCGGTCAAGCGGATCGATATCCCCCATATCCGCCTGCCCGCCGCCTTGGCCGCAGGGCGCGCACGCATCGCAGCCGACAAGATCGCCGTAGGCAAATATCATCAAGATGTCACCGGCGATGATATCGCCGTGCTGCAATATACCGGCGGCACCACGGGCATTTCCAAGGGCGCGATGCTGACCCATGCCAACCTGATCTTGAACATGGAACAGACCATGGAATTGATCGAAGGCGTGGAGAATGGCGTCGAAAAAGGCCGCGAGGTGGCACTGACCGCCCTGCCGCTTTACCATATCTTTGCCTTTACGGTGAATTTGCTGGGCTTTTACTGGCTGGGCGCGCGCAACATCTTGATCCCCAATCCCCGGCCCCTGTCGAACCTCAAGCGCGCGTTTGAGAACTACAAGATCACCTGGATGAGCGGGGTCAACACGCTCTTCAACGGGCTGACCAATGAGATCTGGTTCCAAGACAGCCCGCCTAAGCATCTGAAATTCGCCTCTGCCGGTGGCATGGCGCTGCAAAGCTCCGTCGCCGAGACATGGGAGCGGATTACCGGCGCCCCCGTGATCCAAGGCTATGGGCTGACCGAAACATCGCCCGTGCTCACCTTCGAGCCGCTGGGCAAGGCGCGCGCTGGTTCTATCGGCGTGCCCGTCCCCTCGACCGAGATCATCTGCCTCGACGAGGCAGGCAATCCCGTCCCCCAAGGCACTCCGGGCGAGATCGCGGCGCGCGGCCCGCAGATCATGAAGGGCTATTGGGAAAAACCCGAGGAAACCGCCAAGACCATGCGCGGCGACTGGTTCTTGACCGGCGATATCGGCGTGATGGACCCCGACGGCTATATCCGCATCGTGGATCGCAAGAAAGACATGATCCTTGTCTCGGGCTTCAACGTCTATCCAAACGAGGTCGAGGATGTTTTGGCCGCCCATCCCGGCGTGCTGGAGG
>NZ_JAGYJN010000004.1 GCF_018402035.1 Roseicyclus sp. | reverse complement strand
TATCACCTTCCAGCTGGCCGAGGTGGCCGTTACCGGCCCGATGGTGCGCGCCATCCTTGCCGCAATCCGCCGTCTTCGGGCGCCACCGTCATGCGCATGACCGCCATCCAAGCCCAAACTGAACGAAAGCGGCAGGACAGGTCTGCCCGCCGCGCTGAAAAACACCACCGCCGAGCCAGAACACGGCGGTTTCGCGGTCTGATCCGCACAGTTTCCGCAGCCTGTGCGGCCATAGACGCCGCGCAGGGCGAAAAACGCTTGTCCGGCGGTCGGATTCAGGCGATCGTAATGACCGAAGGCAACCCACTTGGGGAATGTCGGCTTGGAGCGTTCCACCGCATCAGTTCACTAAATATTCACGTGGCTGGCGCTCTTACATCGGGTACCGTCATTTAGGTGAACAACGTTGGAGAATAGTCCATGATAATTTGGCGCGTAAGCACAGTTGGCTTCTTGGTCTTGATGGCGCTTTCTCATTCCGCTGCTTCGGACAGTCATTATGGGAACCCCATCACTGTCGATCAGGGTTGGAGCGATGCGGATCGCGCGTTTTTCTACTTTGCGCCGCAAGGATCCCCGATCTTGCCATTGGATTATTTCTTGGCTCTGGAACAGCCAGCATCAGAGGCGCTCTTCAGCGACAGGGCGTTTCTCAAAAGCCTTGGTATGATTTATTGGGATGACGCCGACGCCAATCCAGAGGGGCTTCCTGTGGGCCTGACGGTGGATCGCGGACGTCTCGGTACCGAGCCGCAACTCGGCATGAATTGCTCTGCATGTCACGTGACAGAAATCAGGGTAGGAGACGCAATTGTCCTGGTTGATGGTGGCGTGTCCCATTTTGATTTCTGGAGCTTTATGACAGCTCTGGATACGGCTCTTGTTGTAACCGCACAAGATGATGAACGCCTGCGAAGGTTTGTGGATCGTTTGGCCGAGCGCGATCACCTTGTAACCGAGGCGGACCAGATCACGGCCCGCTTGCAGCAGATAATTTCAGACCGCGAAGATTGGCGACGCCGCAACGACACCGACATCATCCCCGGCCCGGGTCGCGTTGATGCGCTGAATGTCATTCTTAACCAAGTCACGGCCGGCATGCTCGAACGTCCGGAGAACGCGCGCGTACCAGACGCGCCTGTGAGCTATCCTGCCTTGTGGGATGCCCCTTATCTTGAGGTCGTCCAGTACAACGGGGTGGTGCCGAATGCCGGAGCGGGTGCAATCGGGCGCAATGTCGGACAAGTCTTGGGCGTGTTCGGTCAGGTTGATCTCGCAGAAGGCACACTGCCGCTCGGATATAATTCTTCTGTGAATGTGACCCATTTGATGGCCCTGGAAGAGCGACTTGAAACGCTGACGTCACCTTCCTGGTCCGACCTTGTCGAGGCTGGTGCATTGCCAGCGCTTGATCCGCGCTTGGTCGAAGCCGGCCAAGTGATCTACCAGCGGCAATGTGCCAGCTGCCACGCCGTCATCGACAGAACAGATCGCGGGGAACTGGCTTCGATCGAGATCCAGACCTTCGATCTCGGTACGATTGGTACCGATCCGGCGGCGGCCCTCGGGTTCGCAGCGCGTGAGGTTGTCACCGGCCCCATCGCGGGACGCCAAGTCGGCGTGGTGACCGGCCCGGAGTTTTGCGAGGTAACGCATGGGAATGCGGTTCTTGCGCATGTCGTGGCCGGTGTCATGCTAAACCATTTTGGCGATGATCGGCGCGCAATCATTCAAGCGGCGGAAAGCGTTGCGGTATCCGGTATCCATCAACGCCTAGTGGGCTTGGGCAGTTCCATCAGGTCTGCCTTGGGATTGGACGTCGATGACAAGCCTGTTTCTCCCGATTATGGCACTATGATTGATGCGATGGCCGCAGAGGGATTGCCGCAAGATGAAATCGCCGAACGCCTGGCGGCGATGAGTGGCGACTCTTCTGCACTATTCAATGAGCTGGTGCGGGACCATTTCAAATACCATGGGGAAGATCAAACCTGTATGGAAGTGCTTCAGACGGCGCAATATCGCTCTCGTCCGCTGAATGGCATTTGGGCGACTGGCCCGTACCTGCACAATGGGTCAGTGTCCACTTTGGCCGACTTGCTACTACCGGCATCGCAACGACCGACGCAGTTCGCTGTCGCTAATTCACGGTTTGACCCAGTGAATGTCGGGTTTGTTTCCGAAGTCAGCGACGGCGCATTTGTGTTGGATACGTCTATTCCGGGCAACGCGAATAGCGGCCATGAGTATGGTGTCACTCTGTCGGTACAAGATCGTCTTGCGCTTCTAGAGTATCTAAAGAGCCTCTGAGGGATGAGACCGGTCAAGGCTTTGCTAGGATTAGTGCTCGCTTGTGCCACATGCTTTTCAGCAAGCGGCGCAGGCGCAACTGACCATATTGATGGGAGCTCGACTGTTAATTCGCCAACAATTGATCTGACGGATCTTTATGTATTCACCGCGGGTCCGGGACAAGAAAGCCTCGTCGTGATCCTGAACATCATCACGGCTGCCCAACCATGGGAATACCCGAACCCATCTGCAATTTTCGAGATCGTGTTCAGCGCATTCAAGCCGATAGAGCGCGAGTCACGTTTTGAGTTACTTGACGCGCCGCGCTATCGGCTAAGCTGTCGATGGGTGACGGATGGAGCAATCTGCGATGCGCCTGACGGTACCCAAGTCAACGCGCGTCTTGATGATGTTCCTCCGCCGGCACCAATTCGCATATTTGCCGGATCTCGCTCTGACCCTTTTGTTCTCAACGGTCTATGGGCGAGCAAGCTCGCTATAAGTAATGCGGTTCCTCAACCTTTTAATTTAAATATAATCAATGGTTTAAATGTTTTCAGTATTGTGGCAGAGATTAACATTGCGCAGCTGATGCCAGATCTTGCAGGGCAAGCGATTGCCATCGGTGCAGATGTGCGCGATGTTGCTAGCGGACGAATTCTGGATCGGGTTGGGCGCCCGGAAATCGCCAATATTGCATTGCAATCGAACGAAGGTGATGACCTTCGCAATGCAATGAACGTGTTTCCCGCGCTCAGCTTTCCGGAGCAGTTTCGCGTCAAGATCTTGGCGCGCTTGCGTCAGAACCTTGATCGCTATGATGCGATGGATCCGGCCCCGTACGAAGTAAACAAGGATGCGTTGGCCGAGATACTTGCAAATGACTTCTTGACCATCGATCCGACATTGCCTTGCGAAGGCGCTAGGTATTTCGATCTTGAGGCGGCGGCCTTGGAACGTACAAGCGCGACCCGTTGTGGCGGCAGGCCGCTCGCACAGGACATCATCGATTCAGTCTACGGGCTACTGATAAGGGGGAATGCACGCGACGGTATCGCTGATGGCGTTTCTCAACCGACGCGCGCTGCGTTGGCAGACTTTCCCTACCTCGCCGAACCCAATAGTGGATTTCATGGAGTGGTCCTGGCTCTGATCGGCCGCGCCATAGCAGATATTTCAGTGCCGGGTCCCGGCCGGACGCATATGCTGCTTGTCTTCGGAGGTATCGTCATCGCGCTGCTAGCCCTAATGGTCCTGTTTGCGCGTTGGATTTGGCGTCGTGGCATTAAAAGAACAAAGATCGGATAGGCGAAGCTTGTGGAACACACGCGCGGCCGCTGAAATGAATGATGAAAGAGCATCGAACGGCCGCGCGCTAGATGACATTGGTAAAAAGAGAAAGGCGTATCGAGTTATTTGAAGACTTATCGAAACACCACGCCTGCCTGCTCTTGCCACCGCAAGCCCGCGCACTCTGACAGCTGCATCACGGTCCCGGCAGATACCTCCCGCCGAAGCATCAGTCGTTTCAAGACCTCCGGCGCCAGATAGGCCAATCGTAGCTGTCGGCTAACATGGCGCTCGGCCAGACCGACGGCCTCGGCCAGTTCCTGAATGGTGGCGAACTCACCGGCATCCATCCGCCGCCGCCAACCCTCAGCCGTTGGCCTGATCAAGTTCCAAGGACCAAGAACCGCGGACCACGGTCCGCGAACCTTGGCCCTGAAGCCGTCTGATCATGGAACGGGGATCTTGTGCCGCGGACCGCGGTTCTTGCAACTCGGCCCTCGATTGCTGCCTCAAATATTGTTATATTATAACAGTTATATTGGGGGCAATCATGCGGTTCAAAAAAGGCAACGAAATCGGCTCAGCGACGCGGTTCGGCCCGGAGTGGGCGGGCGAACGCTGTGGCGCAGGAACCAAGGCTGGGACGCCTTGCCAGCGTCCTGCGGTGAAGCGGACGGGACGCTGCACGCGTCACGGTGGCAAGTCGACCGGACCTCGGACCGCGGAGGGCAGGGCGAGGATCGCGGCGGCGCAGACCAAGCACGGGCGGTTGACGCGTGCGGCTAGGGAAGCTGCTAAACGCCATGCTCAGATTGGGCGTGCGATCAGGAAGGAGCTGCGGAGCATTGAGCAGGCTCTAATTGCTGAAGGGTTGTTGCCCAAAGCGTGGCGCGATCAGTTCGATTAGCGCGAGAGAAGTGATGAAAGTGACAAAAAAGTTAACAACTTGGAGGGGGGGAGACGATGACCCCCCCTCCAGTGTCAAACTTTAGCGGGAAAACTCGTCACTCCCGTCACCAGCGTCCGCGGGAATACCATTTCACCCTTGTTGCGGCGGAGAATGTCCCAAATATACATCCTCACTAGAGCCCGACCATCTTCTAATAAAAATAATAGAGCCAATGCTCCAAGTGCAATTATCAATCCCCCAAAACCAATGGTATCATAGCCAGATTCGAAGTAACCGCCGTCCAAATATCTGTTCATTCAACACTTCCAGACCCGTCTTCCCCCACCATCTTTAGACCAATCTCTGAGTCGGGTCCAACCAAGGCTTCTAAGCGCCACACCGACGCTGCCCGCGCAGGGGCGGGAATTGTAACGGCCATTCAGCCGCGCCACGAGTTCTTCCATGGTCCACGCGCGGTTGCGCTGTGCGGGCGGCAGGGAGCGCATGAGAGTTTCAATCTGGTCGGTCAGGCGGGTGTCGCACTGGATGCGACTGTCGGGCTTGTGACGTGGCTCAGAGGGGCGCTGTGCGCCCTCCCTGATGGCCTTGAGCTCTTTTTTGTATGCTGACAGCATTGACGCCTCCTCGAGCATGTTTGGCGCGCTCAGTAGCGCTGTGGGATCATGACCATACGGGCATCGTCGACCTCGCCCGCTGCGATCATCTCGGTCCTGCGCTTCGCCTCGCTCACGTCGTCGAAGAACTCATCCGCAGCGATCCGGCTGACGCCGAACCCGTTCACGATGATCCGCCAGCGACTTCCCGCGCGGAAGACGGTTGCGCGATGGGTGTTGCCCTCCATCATGATGTGGTTGCCCTTGGCGTTGCGACGCCAACGATACTCGGGTGTAAACTCGACAGGCATGACTGAACCTCCTTTTCCTCTGGTGGTGGTCGACCTGTCGCTGTCGTGTATTGTTTGGGCGGTCTCGACGTGTCGCCCACCAAAGGCGAAAACGTCGTAAGACGTGGTGTTGTTGCGGCGAGCATAACACTCTGATTTTCCTTGTTTTTCAGTTCGCCGCCGGGCTGCTCGCCAGGCGAGCAGCGTTTGGCGAACACAAGCCACTGATTTAACGTAGAAAAACGCCGATTTTTGTTCATATTTCCTGCTCGCGGCGAGCAGGGTTTGGCGGGCAGCACGGCGAGCAAGGCGTCACTCCTTCACGATGTAAACTTCACGGACTTGAGGCATCAACCCGTAACGCTTTCTGTATTCTTTGGTCACGTCGATCTCCTTCAAGACGCCCATATCCGTGAGTTCCTGAACCGCATCACGCACCTGCTTGCGGCTTGCTTTCAGCGATCCAGACGGGCCGGCCAGCTTGTCGAGTGAACTCGCGGTTGTATTTGGGTGACGGCGGACGTGTTCGACGATGGCCCTCTGAAGCCGTTCGTCTTTCGTAAGTGCGGCCCCTGCGTTCACTACTGGCGGATCGAACGGGACCACGGTCACGGTGTGGAAGGCGGGCACGTAGTGCTTAGCCAGATAGGCAACCTCGCCGCCGGGGCCGTAGGAGTTCTTGGGCATCTCGAGGCGAATGTAGTTGGTGCGTACGGCTTCCAGACCGAACGCCTTTGCGTCTTTCTGGGGCATCGGGATCAGACCGACTACCTGCCGGGCGGCGTTCTCCATGGCAAGGGACCCTGTCGAGAACCCGTGGTTCACCTCCTCCGCGTTGATATTGCCCTTGCTGGTGTGGGCCGCGACCACGACCGCTGCGCCTGTGACCGTTGCAATCCTGTTGCACTCATGCGCCACGGCAACCATCGTGTCACTGTTGTTCAGGTCGCCGCTGACCATTCCCTGAAGGTGGTCCAAGATGATGAACTCCGCCTCGTGCTCTGTGGCGATCTTGATGATGCTTTCAGCAAGCCCCGTGGGCTCGATATTGCGGTTGACGGCGCGTGTAAGACGGGGGTCGCGCTCAGACATCGAGTACATGAGCAGCCCGTCCTGAGCCCTGCGCACATCCCCCTTAGGCCAGTCCACCACGGTCGCGCTGAACTTCCGCCAGAGTTCCTGCTGGGTCTCCTCGACAGAAAAGACGATCCCACGCCGCTGCTGCAGTGACCCGCCGCCCCACGGCCTGCCAGCGCTGATGTGGCCCGCCATAGCGATCAAACTGGAGGTCTTGCCGACGCTGCCGAGGGCAACGAGTAGAGATATTGCCCGCGCAGGGAAGAGCTGCGCCTTGCCGACCATGGGACCGACAAATACATTGGGGTCCATGCCATTAGGGAAGAACCCGGGCAGACCTTCGAGGCGGTCGAAGGGGAGTATCTCGACCCGAGCACTAACCCTGTCCATAGGCGGCGGGGCGTATCCATACTGCTTCGCATCATAGAGGATACTGCGCGCCCTGCGGGCGGGCTTGCCTGAAGTGCTGGCCTTGTTTTTCAGCCCCCAGTCGAACTGCCGATCAACCTCGGCTGCATCGTATTCATGCGCCATCACGCCCTCCATTCCAGAGCTCGCCACGGCTCCAACGATGTGCGAGGTCGCGACCGTCTTCTCCGTAATCATGAGCAAGGGCCAGAATGTTTCGTACCCATCTACCGCGGCGCACAAAAGGGTTCAGATATGTCAGCGCCTTCTCGACTTCTGCAATTGGTGGCGCATCAGTTTTGCCAGTCCCATTCCATTCCGACGACTGATGATCTTCGGCAGGTGGCGTGAGCTGGAGGTCTAATCCCGTGACAACTTCGTCCAGTTTGTAACGTGGCAACCCCGAATTCAACGCAACTATGCTCGACAGAAACGGTTCGTTCTTGTTGTGATAAAATCCCGGCATCCGCATCACCCGCGATAGGTCGTTAACGCTTTCGTCCGTCCCGAATTGTGTCGCGATAGCCAACTGCACTGGTTTGAACTGAGCCAAAGGGAAGTCTGCAACAAACCAATAGACATGATAGTTCCCCGGTGAGCTTTCTACGACCATGTGAGGCTTCAGCGCGTCTATTATGGGTTCTACCGGTGCACCGTCGGTATCTGCGAACACCGCCCTCACCTGAGTTATTTCGCTCTTTTTCTGCCCGCCTTCATTGACCACGACAAAGGCACCGCCACCTGCGCGGTTTGCCCGCTGTAACTGCGGCAATATCAACCCAAATTTTCCATTGAAGTTTTTCTCCCAGACGGGGCTAGCCTCGTTGTCAGGCAGCACACGGAAGCAGAAGCTATTTGCTTCAGGGTCGATCATCTTGAGAAACTCCCGAGCTTGCGCTTCAGGTGGAACTGTCTGGCTCATGCCGCCCCCCCTTTCAGGTAGGCACGGACATCCTCAACCCGCCAACGGCGCGCCTGTGGTCCGATAGCAATGGGCTGGGGCAACCGGCCAGCCAGGACATCGCGCCATAGCGATGCGCGGCTTCGCCCTGAGAGGATCGACAGTTCTTTTGCAGAAACCAGTGCCTCGGCAGGCATGCTGGAAAGTGATTCAAGTCTTTGCGGTATGGCCATGGTGCCCTCCAGTTGCGTTTGGATGACACCACTTGTGCACAGCCTTAGGGCGGGCACCGTGTGGCCCTAGAAACTTACTTCAGCATTCGCAGCCGCTTCATGTGCGCATAGACTGTTGATAGGCCGATCCCTTCAGCGGCAGCTATCTGCTTGGCACCTCCACGGACGTGCCAGAGTGCAGAGTACTTGCGCCGCAGTTCCTCCGCCGTTAGCTGCGCTGCCTCCTGCCGCTCGACGTTTGCCCCCAGATCACTGGGCATGGCGTTTCGAAAGGGCTCGCCGGTTGCCTTATCAAACCTAACCCCATTCCAAGCATGGGCCGTGCCTGCGTCAGACAGCGCGTCCCGCAATTCCGACGGCGAGCCCATCATGCCCAGTACGTGCTCAGGCATCTCAACGCTGAATTGCCGGTTCCATGCCGCCCGCTCAGCTGCAAGTTCACGCTCTCTGGCCTTCCGTTCTGCTTTTGTTTTGTACATGCTCAAGCCCTCCCAACCAACGCCACCACATCCTCTCCAGCTGCCGCCCCCGTAACATGCGCTGCCCATACCTCCATGACGCTGCGCCGTTGTTCCAGCAGGTCCGTCCGGTGATACGCCGCCTCAACCGCGTTGCGGATCGTGTGCGCAAGCGCGCGCTCAGCGACATCGCGCGCCACACCCGTTTCACTCGCCCAATCTCTGAACGACGACCGAAACCCATGGGCTGTGGCAACCCGCCCCGGCACATCACTCACCGCCTTGTGGGTCCGCAGGAATTTCGTCAGCGCCATATCGGTCAACACAGCCCCTCTCGGAGAGGGGAAAACCAACTTAGGATGTTTCGCCAGCGTACGCCGCTTTTCCAAGAGCTCAACCGCTCGACTGGACAGTGGGACGCGGTGTACCGCCTTGGCCTTCATCCGGTGCGCAGGCACAATCCACGTGGCAGTCGAGAGATCGACCTCGTTCCACACCATACCACGCGCCTCACCCGAGCGGGCCGCCGTCAGGATTGTAAACTCCAATAGGTGTCGGGTGACATCGTCACCGGCGCGCACGATCTCTTGCATGAACTGTGGTAAAATTCGCCATGGCATCGCTGGATGATGTATTGAAACCCGCGCCGAAGCGCTTTGCTTGGGCAAGAGCATATCCACCATATCGACCGGGTTGCCCTGCACATATTCCTTGCCCCAACACCACTTCATTACTGCATGACAACGTTGCTTCACACGCCGAGCGGTCTCAGCCCTCGAAGACCAGATAGGCCTAATGACATTCGCGAAGTCTGCGGGCTTGAGGGTGTCGACATTGCGCTGACCAATCATGGGGAAGGCATAGGTCGTCAGTGTGTTTATCCACTGGTCAACATGCTTACCATTCGACCAACTTGCTTTATGTTCCTCGAAGACCGACTTGGCAGCCTCTTCGAAGGTCGGAATTCGCACTGCGCACGCAGCCTCGTCCTGCTGTCGCTCGGCCTCTTCGATCGGGTCGATACCCGCGGCAATCTGTTTCCGAGCCTCTGAAGCCCGCTCACGCGCGGATAAGATGGATACGTCCGGATACACGCCAAAGCCCATATCGCGCCGCGCACCAGTCTCAGGGGAAGTGAACCGTAGCTGCCATTTACCTCGCCCGTTCATAGTGCCCGGCAGCAATCGAAGGCCCACGACCGTGCCATCAGCCAATGGCTTGTCGCTGGTCTTGATTCTTTTCGCGCGCGTCTCTGTCAGCATGCGAAGCTCCACCAGGCCCACACCCGGACCCACATCAGATGTGACCTTGAATGATATCCGTTGATACCCGCTGAAGCAAATTTGGCGAGAAAATGACCATACTACAAACACATAGAAACGCGTTTCCAGATGAAGGATAATGATCTCATGTGCTTGAAGAAGGTTTAATGGCGGACAGTGAGGGATTCGAACCCTCGAGACGGTTCCCCGCCTACACACTTTCCAGGCGTGCGCCTTCGACCACTCGGCCAACTGTCCGTGCGGCGCGGGATAGCCCAAGGCCATGCGCAAGCGCAAGGTAAAAGCGTGATGCCCGCGCCTATGTTAAGTCGTTTCACTTTTTTCGTGCTGCGCTCTTGCATTTCGCCACAGCCTGCCCATTTTTGTGAATGTGATTAACATTAACATCTTGAGCGAAAGGACCACCCGATGACATCGACACTGACCGCGCCCCCTCCCCGATCCGAGGGTGGGAACTGGTTCTCGCGCAGCGAGGCATGGCTCGACGACAAGGGCAAGGGCGCATGGATCGCCGTCATGGTACTTGCCTTCATCTTGTTCTGGCCTGCGGGCCTCGCGCTTCTTGCCTATATGATCTGGAGTAAACGCATGTTCAGCACATCTTGCACCAAACGCCGTGACGCCCGGTTTGGCCAAACCGTCAACCGCAGCACAGGCAATGCCGCCTTCGATGCCTACAAGGCCGATACGCTGCGCCGCCTGCAAGAGGAGCAAGACGCATTTGAGGCCTTCTTGCACCGTCTACGCGAAGCCAAGGACAAGGCGGAATTCGATCAATTCCTGCAAGACCGCGCCGATGCGCGTAAGGCGGCAACAGCGCCCGACACTGTCGCCACCTAAATCAACCACCATCCCGCGCGACCAAAAGCGCGCGTGGGATGGTGGTTTTTGCTTTCAAAACCGATGGAATCTCGCCATGTCCGTGACCATGCCCAACGCCCTGCCCGATCCCGATCATGACCATCTGTTCTATGATGGTGTCCCGGCCAAGCGCCTGATTGCTTGGCTTGTTGATGTCATCATCGTGACGGCGATCACATTCACGCTGGGCCTTTTGACGCTCAGCTTGCTGTGGTGGGTCTGGCCCTTGGTCTATATCGCGGTCGATCTGATCTATCGCAGCGCGACGATTGCCACGGGCTCGGCGACCTATGGCATGCGTTTGATGGCAATCGAGCTGCGTGGCCCGACCGCTGCGCGGCTGTCACGTGGCGAGGCCGTTTTGCATACGCTTTTGTTCATGGTTGCGATGGGCTTTATGGTGTTGCAGGTGATCTCGATCTTGATGATGGCCATCGGTGCGCGCCACCAAGGCTTGCATGATCTGCTGCTTGGCACGGTCGCAATGAACCGTCCGCGCTGAGTATTCACTACTTCACCCAAAAAAACCTGTTGCGACTGCCGCGGCCGCTGGTGCAATTTCAAGATCAGAGGTTTGGACCGGCCCCGGCCGCTTTTCGTTGATGCGCCACACACTGCCCATTGCGACACAATTCTATGTCACGGCACCGCAAAAGTGCCCGTATCTCGATGGGCGTCGGGAACGCAAGCTGTTTACCGCATTGCAAGGTGAACAGGCGGAAAAGCTTAACAATGCCTTGTCCAAGCAGGGCTTCCGCAGGTCGCAAAACGTGCTCTACCGGCCATCTTGCGCGGATTGTGCGGCATGCCTGTCGGCACGCATTCGCGTGGCCGATTTCACGCCACTGCGCCCGCACCGCCGCATCTTGCGCCGCAATGCAGGGCTTTCGCGCATCTCACGCTCAGCTTGGGCGACCGAGGCGCAATATGAGTTGTTTCGCCGCTATCTTGATGCCCGCCACGCCGATGGTGGCATGGCCGATATGGATGTCTTCGAATTTGCCGCGATGATCGAAGAAACACCCGTGCGTTCGCGCGTGATCGAGTATCGCGACCCCGATGAGACGCTGGTCGCCGTATGCTTGACCGATATTCTCGATGACGGACTTAGCCTCGTCTATTCCTTCTTCGATCCTGACCGGGGTGCCGATAGCCTTGGCACCCATGTGATCCTCGACCATGTGACCCTCGCGCGCGAGGCGGGGCTGCCTTATGTCTATCTGGGCTATTGGGTGCCCGGCTCGACCAAGATGGGCTACAAGGCCCGCTTTCCCGCGATCGAGGTCTATGCGGATAGCCAGTGGAAGCCTTTGGGCGATCCAACCAGCTATTCCAACCATGTCCACCCCTTGTCAGTGGAACCCATCGCGCAGCAGGTGGCCCAGATCACCCTGCCCGACATGCGCGCGGATGACTAGAGCGTGTCGCGTTCTATCGCATTCACCGCAACAGGCGAACGCGTTATGCCTTGCAAACGCTGCCTCGCCTGTTGCGGTGAATATCGCGGACTGATCAAACGCAACACGCCCTAATCGCGACCCCTGCATCTTCTTCGTTTCATAAATATCCTCGGGGGGTGAATGGCCGCGTCCCGCGGCCAGAGGGGGGCAGACAGCCCCCCTGCCTTGTGATGAGAAACACGCATCATCACCATGCAGGGAAATGAAAACGGGGGGCCATGGCCCCCCGTCGTCATCACAATATGGCTTGCTCCCCTACCCCAGCAAACGCGGCAGGATCGTGACAATCCCCGGGAACATGTAAAGCAAGACCAAGCACAAGACTTGGATCCCCACGAAGGGGATGACCCCACGATAGATATGGCCTGTCGTCACGCTGCTTGGCGCCACGCCACGCAGGTAGAACAGGGCAAATCCAAAGGGCGGCGTCAGGAACGAGGTCTGCAAGTTGATCGCGATCATGATCGTCACCCATGCCGGGTCAAGCGTACCGCCATAGATCACCGGCCCCACGATGGGGATCACGATGTAGATGATCTCGAGGAAATCGAGCACGAACCCCAAGATAAACAAGATCGCCATCACCACAAAGAACACGACCAGCTCGTTGTCGAAGCTGCGCAGGTATTGCTGAATGTGATGCTCGCCCCCAAAGGAGATCAACACAAGGTTCAGCAATTGCGAGCCGATCAGGATGGTGAACACCATCGATGTCACCTTGGCCGTCTCGCGCACCACGGGGCTGAGAATATTGGTGCGGAACAGCACCCAAGCGCTGAACAGAAGGCCGAAGAAGGCAAAGTGATAGGCGATCTGGGCGATGAAAAAGGCGATCCAATCTTCCACCGGCACGACTGCGCGCGTGACGCGCAGATCGAAATTCACGCCGAACAAGATCATGATCACCAGCGCAAAGCTGGCCCAGATGATGATCTTGGATTTGCCATTCTCTTCTTTCAGCTTGCGATATGCCGCCAGCATGATCGCACCCGCCGCGCCGAGGGCGGCAGCAGGCGTCGGATTGGTGATCCCGCCCAAGATCGAGCCCAGCACTGCCACGATCAGCACGAGCGGTGGGAAGACCACGCGCAACAACTCGTTTTGCGACAGGCGCATCACCGCCACGCGTGCCCCGTAAAGCGCGATGAAGAACGGGATGGCCAAGATCAGGAAGGTTGCGCCGTTGCCGGTCAACGGACCGATGAACATGATGTCGCAAATCAGCGCCAGCACCACACCCACACCGCCCGCAATCAGCGGCGCAGGGTTGGACGAGGGTGAGACACCACGCGCGAGGATCAACAAAAGCGCCAACATGGTAAAGATCGTCGCCACGCCACTGCCGATCGGCGCGGCATTAGCCAACGCGTTATCAAGCGCGGCTGCGCGCTCTTCGTCGGTCAAAAGCACAACTTCACCGGTATCCCCGGCTGCGGCCATTGCCGCGCGCTGCGCGACAGAGGCATCCCACCGCTCTTGACCATGCAGATCGATCATCGAGGCTTGGCACTGCTCCGAGACAGCGGTGCGCAGCATCGCTTCATTCTCGCGTTCGGCATAGTCCGAGACCGAGATCGCTTGGCTACCGATCACACCGCCGCCCGCACCCAGCACAACGGCCAAGATCAAGGCCACAGGTGCCGCGAGGTACCATGTCAGCGCCTCGTTGCGCGTCACAGGCTCGCCAGAGCTACCGCTGACCGCAACAGGCGGCGCGCTTGCCGGTTTCCAAAGTGCAAAGCCAAAGGCGTAGATCCCGTAGAGAAGCGCAAGGAACAGACCAGGCAACAGAGCCGCTTGGAAGAGCGTGCCGACCGACAAAACCGCGGGCTTGGCCAGATAGGTCAGCGCGTCGGTACAGCCCGCAAGCTGGGCGCGCGTCTCTTGGCCGGTAGCGTAAAGATCGCCCACCAGCGTGCCGAGCAAAACGATCACGATGGACGGCGGGATAATCTGGCCCAGCGTCCCCGAGGCCGCGATGACGCCGGTTGCCAGTTCTGGCGAATAGTTGTTGCGCAGCATGGTGGGCAGCGCAAGCAAGCCCATCGTTACCACGGTCGCGCCCACGATCCCGGTCGAGGCCGCCAAAAAGGCACCCACGATCACGATCGACACGGCCAAGCCGCCGGGCAGCGGGCCAAACACCCGCGCCATGGTGGTCAAAAGATCTTCGGCGATTTTCGAGCGCTCCAGCACGATGCCCATCATCACGAACATCAACACGGCCAGAAGCGTCTCGATGGATTGACCAGCGATCACGCGCTCGTTCATGCGGTTAACCATGAAGGACAGATTGCGCTCCATCGCCTGTTCCCAACCACCCGGAAACAGCGCCACCTCGACCGTTGGCAAATCGGGGTAGCGGAAGACCGAGATCGACTCCCTGATTACCCCTTCGGCCACAAGCGCTGCGTATTCCGCCGAACCGCTGTCGATGGCTTCGTGGATCAGCAACCCCGCACTATCGAGTGCCGCGATGATGGCAAATGAGATCATCCCGGCACCGCCGATGGCAAAGGCCACCGGAAAACCGGTCATGATCCCAGCGAAGAGCGTGAGGAAGACGATCACCAGACCGATCTCGACCCCATCCAATCCGAAAAGCATGCTCTCTCGTCCCCTTGGCTAAGCGCGCGCGCTTACGTGTCTTTGTCCCGAATTACCGGAGCTTTGTTAGTGGGCGGCGTGTGGCAAAGCCTCGCCTTCATCATCCAACTTGTCCCGGTCGAGGTATTTGCCGGCACTGTCTTCGCCCTCGCGCCACTCCAGATAAGAGCGCCAGAAGAAGGCAATCGCCTGCAAAAAGACCAAAACGCAGAACAGCACGATCAAGACTTTGAACAAGAAATAAGCGTTAAAGCCATTTGGGCTAAACCCGATGGTCTCGACGTTCCATTTGAAGATGCGCGACTGCATCAGCATGCGATCAATATCGCTGGTCGAAGTGACCGTTGGCGTCATCAGGTGGCGCCACATGAAGAACCAAGAATAAAGATATGTGATCGTGACCATCGGCAGCATGAAGAACAAGCAACCGAACATGTCGATCATCTTCTTGGTGCGGAATTTTACCGCCGAATACACAAGGTCAACGCGCACATGGCCGCCCTGCACAAAAGTGTAGGAGACGCAGAGGCAGACGACCAAGGCATTGTGGAATTTCAGGCTTTCAGCCCACCAGCTCAGGTCTTGCACAAATGCGGTGCCAAATGGCCCGAGCTGGATCTGGGCAACCCGGAAAATCCGCTGCAAGAACACGATAATCACTTGGACGAACACCATCAAAAGGCCCGCCCAAGCGGCGGTGCGGCCGACCGTGTTGGCCACACTCTCAAGAATGCGCACACCCCACCACAAGATCTCGCGGTTCCAGGCCATGCCCAGCGCGGTGATCAAGATAAAGATGGTGATAGCGACAAAAAACAGTTCAACCGAGGCGCCGTAATAGATGAAGCGCATCACCGATTGGGGATCGGCCCAATTCAGCCAACTGCCCGGGTTGGTGATGGCAAGGAACAGATTGTAAGGCGCCATTGCGATGTTTTGCAGCGCCCACAAGATGAAATCGATCATGCGGTGGTCCCCCGGCACGCAAGCCCACTTTGGGGCGCGTCAAGTCTCGGATCGCGAAAAGGTGCATCCTGCCCAGCACAATCTGTGCTGGGCAGGACACTGTTGGTCTTGGCTAGATCAGCCCGCGTTCACACGGTTGCGCTGGCGCATGAATTCGCCATCTGCAATCTCGTACCAGCCCGAGGATTCCGTAATGGACGCAAAGACGCTGTTGGCGATCTCGGCATAGATCGGGTCGCCCATGTTCTCATTCCGGACTTCCAGCGACGCACGGCCGAAGGCATCCCAGACGTCAGCGGGGAACTGGCGAACCTGCACGCCGACAGACTGCAAGCGGGCAAGCGCTGCACCATTTTCAGCAAGCGACAGAGCAGTGTTCTGTGCGTGTGCAGCCTCGCAGGCGACCTTACAAATGGTCTGCTGCGTCGGCGTCAGTGATTCCCAGATCTGCTGGTTGAAGACCAAGGACAGGGTCGAGCCCGGCTCGTGGAAACCAGCGGCGTAGTAGGTCTTGGTCACTTCCTGGAAGCCCATCCGCTCGTCTGCGTAGGGACCAATCCACTCCGCACCGTCGATTTGGTTCGAGGCAAGTGCCTGATAGATTTCACCACCGGGAATGTTTTGTACCGAAGCACCCAGACGACCCAAAACCTGACCGCCCTGACCCGGCATACGGAACCGCAGCCCCTGCAAATCATCAACAGAGTTGATTTCTTTGTTGAACCAGCCGCCGGGCTGCATCGCCGTTTGTCCGCACATCAGCGGCTTGAGGCCGAACAAGGACGACAGATTGTCGTGCAGTTCCTGACCGCCCCGGCGATAATACCAGTTTGCCATCTCCTGCGCCGTCATGCCGAAGGGCACTGCGGTGAAGAATGCAAAAGCGGGATGCTGATTGAGGAAATAGTATTCTGCCGAGTGATAAACGTCGGCCTGTCCGGACGAAACGGCGTCGAACACTTCGAACGCGCCCACCAAGCTGCCGGCGGGCATCTTGTTGAAGCTCAACTGCCCATCGGTCATGGCAGTGATGTAGGTGATTGCGAGCTGTGCCGCGTCGTCAAACACCGCAAACCCATCAGGCACCGAGGTGACAAGTGTCAGCGTGCGATTGCCCTGTGCATAAGCCGGTGCGGCCAGCGTGGCGGCAGCGGCGGCGGTGCCGCCAAGTGCGGACGTTCTCAGAAAAGAACGACGATCCATTCGGTATCCTCCCCGTAGTATGGAGTTGGCCACGACCCCCCTCGGATCGCGGCGACAGTGGCAAAGACCACAAGTCTTGCCACCCTAGCGAAGCAAAACCCATCAGCAAACAAGTTTTCGCACTCAACTTCCGATTTTTGTAAAAATCTCTTACCAAAATCGTCCCTAACGGGGAAAAACGCTTAACTGTTAAGCATCGCACGCAGAAAAGTTCGACTTGCGTCGCCTGCTACTGACCTCGTTCCCCTGACGCTGGGGGCCCATTTCATCCCATGGTTGCAAACCCTGTGGCCGAATGCCCGCGCAGTGATATTATTTCATTTCGTCAACAAGTTTCGATTCGTTGCGCAGCCGCGCGTTCTGGCGACATTTTCGTAATTTGGCTGTTGACGCCGCAACGCGGCGTTCCTAGTGTCATGCAACAATTTCACCGCGGGGGGCATGTCATGGACTGCTTCGTAGATATCGTAGGGCAAATGCGCATGGGTCGGTGACGACAACCTTATAGGTAGACCATGCGCCCTCGGAGAACCCGCCGGGGGCTTTTTTTTGCCAGTACTTTCACCACCGCGGCATGAACAAGAAACAACGCGTAAAACAGAAGGACGACGTCGATGACACGGCAGATGACCGGAGCGAAAATGGTGGTCGAGGCGCTGAAGGATCAGGGCGTTGATGTCGTATTCGGCTATCCCGGCGGCGCTGTCCTGCCGATTTATGACGAGATTTTCCAGCAAAACGGCATCCAGCACATCCTCGTGCGCCATGAACAAGGTGCCGTCCACGCCGCCGAAGGCTATGCACGTTCGACCGGCAAGCCCGGCGTTGTGCTTGTCACCTCTGGCCCCGGTGCGACCAATGCGGTCACGGGTCTGGTCGATGCCTTGATGGATTCGATCCCTTTGGTGGTGCTGACGGGTCAGGTGCCGACCTTCATGATCGGCTCGGACGCCTTTCAAGAGGCCGATACCGTCGGCATCACGCGGCCCTGCACCAAGATGAACTGGCTGGTCAAAGAGACCGACAAGCTGGCCGATACGATCCATCAGGCCTTTCACATCGCCACCCATGGCCGCCCCGGCCCCGTGCTGGTCGACATTCCCAAGGATGTGCAATTCGCAACCGGCACCTATGTCGAAAAACCGCAAGCGCGCACTGCGCATTACCAGCCACGCCTGATCGGCGATCCGGTAATGATCGAGGCTTTGGTCGAAGCGATGGAGAATGCCGAACGTCCGGTTTTCTACACTGGCGGCGGCGTGATCAATTCCGGCCCCCGCGCCAGCGAAATTCTGCGCGAATTGGTGGCGGCGACCGATTTCCCCATCACCTCCACCTTGATGGGCTTGGGCTGCTACCCGGCCTCGGGCAAGAACTGGCTGGGCATGCTGGGCATGCACGGGCTTTACGAGGCCAATCTTGCGATGCATGGCTGCGATCTGATGATCAACATCGGGGCGCGTTTCGATGACCGGATCACCGGGCGCATTGCCGATTTCAGCCCGGGCAGCCTTAAGGCGCATGTCGATATCGACCCTTCGTCGATTAACAAGGTGATCCACGCCGATTTCCCGATCATCGGCGATGTGACCCATGTTCTGGAGGAGGTGCTGCGCGTCTGGAAGGCACGCGGGGCCAAGACCAAGGCGGTCGCGGTCAAGAAATGGTGGGACCAGATCGAGGAATGGCGCGCGGTCAAATGCCTGCGCTACACCAATTCGACCACCACCATCAAACCGCAATACGCGCTTGAACGCCTCGAGGCGCTGACCCTTGGGCGCGACCGCTACATCTGCACTGAAGTGGGCCAACACCAGATGTGGGCTGCCCAATTCCTTGGGTTCGAAGACCCCAACCGCTGGATGACCTCAGGCGGGCTTGGCACGATGGGTTACGGCACCCCTGCCTCCATCGGGGTGCAGGTGGCCCATCCCGACGCGCTGGTGATCAATGTCGCGGGCGAGGCATCTTGGCTGATGAACATGCAAGAAATGGGCACAGCCATTCAATATCGCCTGCCCGTCAAGCAATTCATCCTCAACAATGAACGTCTAGGGATGGTGCGCCAGTGGCAAGAATTGCTGCATGGTGAGCGCTACAGCCATAGCTGGTCCGAGGCGCTGCCCGATTTCGTCAAGCTGGCCGAGGCCTTTGGTGCCAAGGGTATCTTGTGCAAAGATCCCAAGGATCTCGACGATGCGATCATGGAAATGCTCGACTATGACGGGCCGGTTATTTTCGATTGCTTGGTCGAAAAGCACGAGAACTGCTTTCCCATGATCCCATCGGGCAAGGCGCATAACGAAATGCTCTTGGGCGAGGCCGATACCAAGGGTGTGATCGACGCCAAGGGATCGGTTTTGGTGTAATTTTGGTGTGCGGGGCGCGCGGTCTGCGCCCCGCCGCTTTCCCGGGCGCTTGCGCCTTTCGCAATCATTCAGGATGTCTGTCTCATGTCCCCGCTCAATATCGAAAAAGGCTCCTCCAGCCATTCGGCCTATGACCTGCGCAGCCATATGTCGGACGTGATCGAAACCCATACACTTGCCGTTCTGGTCGAGAACGAACCGGGCGTTTTGGCGCGCGTGATCGGTCTTTTCGCGGGACGGGGCTATAATATCGAAAGCCTGACCGTGGCCGAGGTGGACCATAGCGGTCACCGCTCGCGTATCACCATCGTGACCTCGGGCACGCCGCAGGTGATCAACCAGATCAAGATGCAGCTTGAGCGCATGGTACCCGTCCATGAAGTACAGGATTTGACGGTCGAAGGCCCCTTTGTCAGCCGCGAGTTGGCGTTGATCAAGGTGATCGCCAAGGGCGAATCCCGGGTCGAGGCGCTGCGCATTGCCGAGATTTTCCGCGCCAATGTGGTCGATTCGACCCTGCAAAGCTTTGTCTTCGAGATCACCGGCACCCCGGAAAAGGTCGATGCATTTTGCGAATTGATGCGCCCCTTGGGCGAGGTGCGGCTGGCTCGCACGGGTGTGGCGGCCATCGCGCGCGGGGTCTGAGCGAAAATTCGTACGAATTTTCGCATGATGCGATCCTTCATACGAAGGATCGTGGCGCCACCCCCTAGCTATTCCCGAGAATGATCCGCAAGTAATCGCGCGTCTCGGCAAAGGGCGGGATGCCGCCATGTGTGCGCACCGCCTCTGGCCCGGCATTATAAGCCGCCAAGGCAAGATCCCAGCGGCGGAAATCGCGAAACTGCATCGCCAAATAGCGCGCGCCACCCTCGAGATTGGCGACGGGATCGCGCGGATCGACGCCAAGCAATTGCGCGGTCCCCGGCATGAGTTGCGCAAGCCCGATCGCGCCCTTGTGACTGACAGCCTCAGGGTTCCAGCCGGATTCTTGCTGCACCAGCCGCAAGAACAAATCCTCAGGGATACCATGACGTCGGGCGGCGGCGCGCGCCAGCTCGAGCCAAGGTCCAGAATAGCTCCCCGCGAATCGCGGGATGGCATCACCGCTTGCATCGAAATCCGGGCGCAGCCGGGCCGATCCGGCGTATTGGGTGGCAGCGCGCGCATCGATCACGCCCAGCGCGCGTCCGAAACGCGCCATTGCTTCGGCGCTGAGGGGGGCGGGTGCGGCCATCACACAAAAGACCACAAGGACCACAAGGGATAACAAGACAGGACGCATCGGTTCCACATCAATGGTGCTCATGTCTGGCCATAGGCCAAACGGTGAGAAATTTCCAGCCATGCGCGACCCGCGCAGTTGTCATGGCCGCGCAATTAATCTTTCCTTGACCAAGTTCGGGTGATCTAAGCGAGCGGGCGCGCGACCGGGATGACTCGGATACAGCAGGGCGCGCCGGGCGAGATCGTGAAACGAACTGGGGGAGAATGACATGGCTGGATCTGTCAACAAGGTCATCTTGATCGGTAATCTGGGCCGCGACCCCGAGGTGCGCAGCTTTCCGTCGGGTGGCAAGGTCTGCAATCTGAACATCGCGACAAGCGAAACATGGAAAGACCGCAACACGGGCGAGCGCAAGGAGCGCACGGAATGGCATCGCGTGGCGATCTATTCCGAGCCGCTGGTCCGCGTGGCCGAGCAATATCTCAAGAAAGGCTCGAAAATCTATCTTGAGGGCCAGCTTGAAACCCGCAAATGGCAAGACCAATCCGGCCAAGAGCGCTACACGACCGAGATCGCGCTGCGCCCCTATCGCAGCGAATTGACCATGCTTGATGGGCGTGGCGAAGGCGGCGGCGGCGGTGCGGGCGGTGGCTATGTCGGCGGTCAGGGCGGCGGCTACGGCGATGATCGCGGTGGCGGCTATCCTGATGACCGCGGCGGGCCATCGGGCCCGGGCTTTGGCGGCGGCGCCGATGTGGATGACGAAATTCCCTTTTGATCAAGGCGTATCGCGGGCATAGCGCGTCATAGCGCGGCCCGTGCCTCTGGCCGCTGGCGGTGGCCTCCGGCGGGGATATTTCAGAAACGAAGAAGCAGGGGACGCCGCGCATCAGGCGGCGCTGGGGCAGGCATGGAACCGATCAATCCGACCTATGTGAAAACCTTCGCCCCCCCGGTGATGGAGGCGCGGCGCTGGATCGCGGGGCAGCAATTCTCGGCTGCGCGCCCGCTGATCAACCTGAGCCAAGCCGCCCCAGTCGATCCCCCGCCCGAAGGTCTGGTGCGCGCCATGGCCGAGGCGATGATCAATGATCCCACAAGCCATCTTTACGGCCCGGTTCTGGGCATGGACGCATTGCGCGCCGAATTGGCCCAGCAATGGTCGGCTTGCTATGGTGGTGCGATAAGCCGCGACCAAGTGGCGATCACGGCGGGATGCAACCAAGCCTTTACGGCGGCGATGTCGACGCTGGCGGGTGCGGGTGATGAGGTGATCTTGCCCCTGCCCTTTTATTTCAACCACAAGATGTGGCTTGATATGGAGGGGGTGCGCGCCGTCTATTTGCCCACGGGCGATGATCTTTTGCCCGATCCAGAGCGCGCAGCAACCCTCATCACGCCGCGCACACGCGCCATCGTGCTGATCAGCCCCAATAACCCCGCAGGCGTCGAATACCCCGCGCCCCTTTTGCGCGCCTTTTTCGATCTGGCGCAGCGCCACAAGATCGCGCTGATCGTGGATGAGACTTACCGCGATTTTCATTCCGGCGCGGGCGCGCCGCATGATCTTTTTGCCGATCCCGATTGGGACCAGACGCTTATTCATCTTTATTCCTTTTCCAAGGCTTACCGGCTGACCGGCCACAGGGTGGGCGCGATCATGGCCGCCCCCGCGCGCTTGGCGGAGGTGGAGAAATTCCTCGATACCGTCGCGATTTGCCCGCCACAGATCGGCCAGATCGGCGCGCTTTGGGGGATGCGCAACCTTGGGCAATGGCTGGCCGGTGAACGGGCCGAAATCTTGGCGCGCCGCGATACGGTCACGCGCGAATTCGCGCGGCTGCCCGATTGGCGGCTTTTGGGCTGTGGGGCCTATTTCGCCTATGTGCAGCACCCATTTGCATTAGCCTCGGACGTACTGGCCCAACGCATTGTCGCGGATGCAGCTTTGCTGGTTTTGCCGGGCACTATGTTTGGGCCAAGCCGCGCGGCAGGGGGCACGGGACAGGCCGAGGCGACGCTGCGCATCGCCTTTGCCAATGCCGATCAAGCGGGGCTGGTGCAGGTGGTCGACCGTTTGGCAGGTCTCGATCCCTAAAGGCCGCCCCGCAGCCCTTGCCGCGCCGCGCCCAAGCGCGTAATCAACCCTGCGACCCGATGCGCCCGGACAAGGCGCAACCAGCCAGCGGAAGGACCAGTGCAACATGGCAAAAACGGCTATGAAGAAGGCCTCGAACCTTTTTGTCTGGATTATTCTGGGCTTGCTGTTCATCGCCTTGGCGGGGTTTGGCATCGGCTCTTTCTCGGGCGGGGCAAGCCGCGTTGGCGCGGTGGGCGATGTCGAGATCTCGGCCGAGGATTACGCACGCGCGCTCGATCAAGAAATCCGCGCCCGGATCGCGCAGACCGGCCAGCCCGTGACCTTGGCCACCTTGCGCGCCCAAGGCGTGGATCAGGCCGTGTTGCAATCGCTGGTGGCGCGCGCGGCACTGGTCAACGAGGCAGAGATGATGGGCCTGTCGGTTGGCGACACGGAGGTCGCGCGCCAGATCACACAGATTGCCGCTTTCCAAGGGCTTGATGGGGCGTTTGACCGCGAAAGCTATGAATTCACCTTGCGCCAAAACGGCCTTTCGCCTGCTGAGTTTGAGCAAGAGGTGCGCGAGGATACGGCGCGCGCGCTGTTACAGGCAGCAGTTATCGGCGGCATCGCGCCCGACCAGACCATTACCGAGGCGCTGGTCGCCTATCAGGCCGAAACCCGCGATGCGCGCTTGTTGATCGTGACCGAAGCCGATCTGCCCGAGGGTGTGCCGCTGCCCAATACTGCTGATCTGGAAGATCATTACGCCGCGAACCCTGCGCGTTTCACCCGGCCCGAGGCGCGCGCCATCACCTATGCTTGGGTCACGCCCGCGATGCTGATGGATACGGTCCCGGTCGATGAGGCGTCCTTGCGCGCGCTTTACGACGACCGCGCAGCACTTTACCGCCAGCCCGAGCGGCGCTTGTTGGAACAGCTGGTCTTTGCCGATACCGCGCAGGCGCAGCTAGCCCTTGACGCGATCATGGCCGGTGAGACGGGTTTTGATGCGATCTTGGAAGAGCGGGGCCTGAGTTTCGAGGATGTCGATCTGGGCGAGGTCACGCGCGACGACCTGCTGCCCGAGGCGGCGGCACTGATTTTCGCCGATCAAGACCGCGAGATTATCGGCCCGGCACCCACGCCACTTGGGCCAGCGCTGTTTCGGGTGAACGCGGTGCTCGACGCCTCGGAAATCACCTTTGAAGAGGCCGAGGAAGAACTGCGTGCAGAATTGGCCGCCGAGGCCGCGCGGCGCGCCATCGATGATCTGCGCGACCCGGTCGACGACCTCCTGGCCGAAGGGCTGACGCTTGAAGAACTGGCCGAGGCGACCGAGCTGGTTTTGGGCCGCATCGATTATTCCCCCACCTCTGAGGATGGGATCGCGGCCTATGATGCCTTCCGCGAAGCAGCCATGGCGGTGGATGAGAGCGATTTTCCTGAATTGCTCACGCTGTCGGATGGGGGGCTTTTCGCGATCAGGCTTGATGCGATTGTGCCGCCCACCCTGCCGCCGCTGGCAGAAGTGCGCGCGGATGTGCGCGCCGATTGGCGGGCGGACGCGATCCGCGCCGCCATCAACGCGCGCGCCGAAGCGCTGATGAGTCTGCTTGCCCAAGGCGCGACACTGGAAGAATTGGGCCAAGTCGCGATCGAGCGCGACATTCGCAGGCAGGGCTTTATCCCCGATGCGCCGCCCACGCTGGTGGCGCAGCTGTTTCAACTTGGCGCGCTGGGCGATGTCGTCTTGGTGCCGGGTGCTGATCGCGCGCTGGTCGCACAGCTTGACGCGATCAACCCCGCCGCGCGCGACGATCCCAACACGCAGATCTTGGTGCAAGTGCTTGGCCAAGCGATAGCCCAGACCCAAGCCCAAGATGTGTTCGAGGCCTATGGTCAAGCGCTTCAGGCCGAGGCGGGTATCCGCCTTGATCAAGCGGTGATCAACGCCGTGCATGCGCAGTTTCCCTGATGGCCCAGATTTCCGATTTCGCAGCCTTTGAGGCGGGTTGGGCCAAGGGCCAAAACCAGCTTGTGCATGCGCGGCTGACAGCCGATCTGGACACCCCCGTCTCGGTGATGATGAAACTCACCGATGCGGGGCGCGACAGCTTTATCCTTGAATCCGTGACCGGCGGCGAGGTGCGCGGGCGCTATTCAATCATCGGCTGCAAGCCCGATCTGATCTGGGAATGCCACGGCCAAACCAGCCGGTTGAACCGCACCGCGCGCTATGACCGCGAGGCGTTCTTGCCATGCGCGGACGCACCCTTGACGGCGCTGCGCGCGCTCTTGGCGGAATCGGCCATCGACATGCCCGATGATCTGCCTGCGGCGGCGGCGGGGCTGTTTGGCTATCTGGGCTATGACATGATCCGGCTGGTCGAGCATCTGCCCAATGTGAACCCCGATCCGCTGGACCTGCCGGATGCGGTGTTGATGCGCCCCTCGATCATCGCGGTGCTCGATGGGGTCAAGGGCGAGGTGACGGTGGTCTCGCCTGCATGGGTGTCCTCGGGGCTATCGGCGCGCGCGGCCTATGCGCAGGCGGCCGAGCGTGTGTCAGACGCGCTGCGCGATCTGGAACGCGCGCCTGCCAGCGCCGCCCGCGAAATGGGCGAGATGCGCCCCCTGCCCGAGCCTGTGTCGAATTTCGCCCATGCCGATTATCTGGCGGCTGTCGAACGCGCCAAGGATTACATCCGCGCGGGCGATATCTTTCAGGTCGTCCCCTCGCAGCGCTGGACGCAAGATTTCCCCGAACCGCCCTTTGCGCTTTATCGCGCGCTCAGGCGCACCAACCCCTCGCCCTTTATGTTCTTTTTCAATTTCGGCCCCTTCCAAGTGGTCGGTGCCTCGCCCGAGATCTTGGTGCGGGTCTTTGGCGGCGAGGTCACGATCCGCCCCATCGCAGGCACAAGGCCGCGTGGCGCCACCCCGGAAGAGGATCGCGCGCTTGAGGCCGATCTGTTGTCAGATCAAAAAGAACTGGCCGAGCATCTGATGCTTTTGGATTTGGGGCGCAACGATGTGGGGCGCGTCGCCAAGATCGGCACCGTGCGCCCGACCGAGGAATTCATCGTCGAGCGTTACTCTCATGTGATGCATATCGTCTCGAACGTGGTGGGCGAATTGCGCGAGGGCGAAGACGCGCTTTCGGCCCTTTTGGCGGGTCTGCCCGCTGGTACCGTTTCAGGCGCGCCCAAGGTCCGCGCGATGGAGATCATCGACGAGTTGGAGCCCGAAAAACGCGGCGTTTATGGCGGCGGCGTGGGCTATTTCAGCGCAGGCGGCGACATGGATATGTGTATCGCGCTGCGCACCGCCGTGCTGAAGGATGGCAAGCTTTACATCCAAGCCGGTGGCGGCGTGGTCTATGACAGCGACCCCGAGGCCGAGTTCCAAGAAACCGTCAATAAATCCCGCGCGATCCGCCGCGCGGCGGCAGATGCGGGGCTGTTTTCGGGGCGCACGAACCGTTAGGGCGGCGAAAAACTGCAGTTTTCTTACGCCTGCGCGTCAGCGCGACGCGCGCCTTAAGACCGCCGAGACAGGGGCAAGCATCACCCCTTCGGCCCGTCCGCCTAGCGCCCATGAAAACACAGCCGTGACGGTGTCAGGGCGGCTTTGCCCCACCACGATCACCGCGCCCTCTTGGCCAGCGGCAAAGGACGCGCGGTCAAGATAGCGTGTGATCACCGGGGCGCTTTGATCGGCATCATCGAGCAGCCGAAAGGCGGTGGCCGCTGGCACGCCGTCACGCCGCGCGCTTTGTTCAGCCGCATTAAGGTTGCGGGGGAATGCCACAAACCCATGGCCGCTATCGACCAAGCCCGCGATCACGGCCTCAAGCACCGGGCGGTCGGCCTGTATCCGGCTGTCTGGGCTGTCGATCATGGCGACGGCTTGCGGCATGACCTGCTGGGCTGCGGCCAGCGAGACGGCGACATCGCTGGGGCGCGCGCCCTCAGGGATCGCGGCGGCGGCCAGAATCAGCACCTCGAAACCAGCCTCGCGCAGTTGGTTTGCGCGCAGCTCTGCATCGGGTCGTTGCGGATCGATGGCAAAACTCATCGGAAAGGTGATTTGGGCCAGAACCTCTGCACTCAGGGGGCCATTAGGATCGTCGATCAAGATGATCGACATCAGCGGGCGGGCGGGATCGGCCTCAAAGGCCACAGCATTGCGATCCAAGGCACCTTTGACTGCGGTGTCTGATGCGGGCGGCGCAAGGTCTGTGCTGGGTGCGGGGGGCGGCAATTCGGGCGCTGCGGGCGGTGCCATGGGATCAGGCGTTGCCGCCATGGGCGGTGCGACTTGCGGCAAAACGCGCAGCGGCGCGGGATTGGGCAAGCCCCTTGGTGCTGCTTGCGCAATAGGCGCAGGTAGGGGTGCTAACTCGGGGACAGGGGCGATAGGCAGCGCATGATCGATGGCGGCGGGGCTGGCATCTTGGGTCTGCGTCATCAGCGCCTCTGGCACAGGGACCAAAAGGGCTTGTTCGCCCTGCATATCACGACTGGGCATGCTGGGCGCTTGCGCCGAAAGCTGCGGTTCGAGCGGCACGAGGAGGGCTGCGACCGTATCGGCAGGCGGGGTTGCCGAGAGCTGCGCTGGTTCAGGCACAACCTCGGGCATGATGGCAGGCGCAGGTGGTTCCGGCGTGATGTTCACAGGTGCGGCGGTGGCCTCGTCGGCCTTTGGCGGCGCGATCTGGGGCGCTTGAATTGCATCTGTGCTGCTTGCTTGCGGCGCGGGCGCATCGCTTGGGACGGGGGCAAGCTGCGGTTCTGGAACAGGATCACTGGCAGCGGTGGGTGCCGGTTGGCCGGTTTCTGCACGCTCGGGCAAGGGCAAGCTGAGCGAGACCGCCGCCAATATCACGCCCGATACGATCATGCCCCAGATCAAACCACCTACAATACCGCGACCCATATCACCCTCTTTCGCCCCGCGGGGCGCGTCGATTGCCCCTGATGCCCGTTTTGCCAACGATTGTCTTGCGCTTGACCGCCCCCGCTGGCTTTGAAACATGTATAGCCCGGAGGCGCGCCGCCTTCACCCCCTTTTCGCCCGCTTGCGAGGCTTAGCCATGCTGCTGCTCATCGACAACTACGACAGCTTCACCTGGAATCTCGTCCATTACCTGGGCGAGCTTGGGGCCGCGGCGCATGTCGTGCGCAACGACCAGATCACGGTGCAAGAAGCCATGGCGCTCAAGCCTTCGGCCATCGTGCTCTCGCCCGGACCTTGCGATCCGGCGCAGGCGGGGATTTGCCTTCCCCTGACACGCGCCGCCGCCGGTGCTGGCGTGCCGCTCTTGGGCGTGTGCCTTGGGCATCAAACGATTGGCGAGGCTTTCGGCGGACGCGTGCAGCGGCACACGGAAATTGTGCATGGCAAGATGGGCGAGATCCTCCATCAAGGCAAAGGCATGTTCAAAGGCCTGCCCTCGCCGCTTTTGGCTACGCGCTATCATTCGCTGGTTGTTGATCGCCCCAGCCTTCCGGCAGAGTTAGAGGTGACGGCGGAACTGGCCGATGGCACGATCATGGGGCTGCGCCATCGCAGCCTGCCCATCGAAGGGGTACAGTTTCACCCCGAAAGCATCCGCTCGCAGCACGGGCATGCGATGCTGAAGAATTTCCTCGATATGGCAAAAGGATTGGTCCCCGCATGAGCGACGCGATGAAGCCACTGATCTATGCCGCCGCCGAAGGGCCGTTGTCGCGCGCACAGGCCGAGGCGGCGTTTGAGGAATTATTCGCAGGCACCGCCACCCCAGCCCAGATCGGCGGGCTGTTGATGGCGATGCGCGCGCGCGGCGAATCTGTGGCCGAATATGCCGCCGCTGCCCAAGTGATGCGCGATAATTGCATCCCCGTGACCGCGCCCCCAGGGGCGATGGATATCGTGGGCACGGGTGGCGACGGGATGGGCACGCTCAATATCTCGACGGCCACGGCCTTTGTCGTGGCGGGTGCGGGCGTGCCGGTGGCCAAACATGGCAACCGCAATCTCAGCTCGAAATCCGGGGCGGCGGACGCGCTGGGAGAGTTGGGCATCAATGTGATGGTCACCCCCGCCGTGGTTGAGCGCGCCATTGCCGAGGCGGGGATCGGTTTCATGATGGCACCGATGCATCACCCGGCGATGAAACATGTCATGCCCGTGCGCCAAGAGCTTGGATCAAAGACGATCTTCAACATCTTGGGGCCGCTGACCAATCCCGCAGGCGTCAAACGGCAGTTGACCGGCGCTTTCGCCATCGACCTGATCTTTCCGATGGCCGAAACCCTGCAAGCGCTGGGGTCTGAGGCTGCGTGGCTTGTGCATGGGTCGGACGGAACGGATGAGATCTCGATCTCCGGCACCACATCGGTGGCGGTGCTGAAAGACGGCAAGATCAAACCGCGCGAGGTCCATCCAGAGGAGGCGGGCCTGCCCGTCCATCCGTTCCGCGATATTCTGGGCGGCACACCGGCTGAGAATGCGCAAGCCTTGCGCGCGCTTCTCGATGGCGCGCCGGGGGCTTACCGTGACGCGGTGCTGCTCAATGCGGCCGCCGCCTTGGTCGTGGCCGAGCGCGCGGATGATCTGAAAGCGGGCGTCGAGATTGCGCGCCAAAGCCTCGACAGCGGGGCCGCCAAACGCGCGGTCGAAAAGCTTGCCGCCATTACACAAGGGGCCTGAGGATCATGGCGACCATTCTGGACAAGATCAAAGCCTATAAGCTTGACGAGATCGCCGCCGCCAAAGCGGCCCGCCCATTGTCGCAGGTCGAAGAGGCCGCCCATGCCGCCCCCCGCGTCCGCCCCTTTGGTGGCGCGCTTCGTCAAGCAGAGCAAAGCGGATACGGGCTGATTGCCGAGATCAAGAAGGCCAGCCCCTCCAAGGGGCTGATCCGCGCCGATTTCGACCCGCCCGTGCTGGCCAAAGCCTATGAGGCGGGTGGCGCGACTTGCCTGTCGGTCTTGACCGACACGCCGAGCTTTCAGGGAAAGCCCGAATACCTCAGCCGGGCGCGTGCGGCCTCGGGCTTGCCCTGCCTGCGCAAGGATTTTCTTTATGACACCTATCAAGTGGCCGAGGCGCGCGCTTGGGGGGCCGATTGCATCTTGATCATCATGGCCTCGGTCAGCGATGGGCAGGCCGCCGAGCTAGAGGATGCCGCCGCCCATTGGGGGATGGACGCGCTGATCGAGGTGCATGACGACGCCGAGCTTGACCGCGCGCTTGCCCTCAAAAGTTCGCTGATCGGGATCAACAACCGCGATCTCAACACCTTTGTCACCGATCTTGCCACGACCGAGCGGCTGGCCCAACGGGTGCCACGCGACCGCATGGTGATCTCGGAATCGGGGTTGTTCACCCCCGCCGATCTGGCGCGGATGGCGCGCACAGGCGCGCGCTCGTTCTTGATCGGGGAAAGCTTAATGCGACAGGCCGATGTGACGGCCGCCACGGCCGCGATCTTGGCCGATCCTTTGGGGGTGTAAGCGATGGCCGAGTTGACCCATTTCGACGCCGCAGGCCAAGCCCATATGGTCGATGTCTCGGACAAACCCGTCACCGACCGCGTGGCTGTGGCCGAGGGTTGGGTGCGCATGCGCCCAGAGACCTTGGCGCTGGTCACGGCGGGTACGGCGAAAAAGGGCGATGTCTTGGGCATCGCGCGGCTGGCGGGCATCATGGGGGCCAAGAAAACCGCTGAACTGATCCCGCTTTGCCATCCGCTGGCGATCACCAAGGTCACACTTGATCTGGTGCCTGACGCCGATTTGCCGGGCGTTCGCATCACCGCGACCGTCAAGACGACCGGCCAGACAGGTGTCGAGATGGAGGCGCTGACGGCCGTGTCGGTTGCAGCGTTGACGGTGCATGACATGCTCAAAGCCGCCGAGAAAACCATCGAGATCGGCGGCATCCGCGTGGTGTTGAAAGATGGCGGCAAATCCGGTCGCTTCGAGGCCGCGCAATGATGGCTGCGATTATTCGTACGAATAATCGCATGGCACCTCGCGGTGCACGCATGCGGGCGTGGCGCGAGCGGGCGGCGTATTTGCGGAAAGGTGACGCGAAAAAAGGGTGTGCCGCATGATCTCGGTCGCGGCGGCACGTGCGGCCTGTTTGGCCTTGGTCCAGCCCTTGGCCCATGAGCAGGTCGCGCTTGAGATGGCCGGGGGCCGCGTCTTGGCCCGCGATGTGATTGCGCTGCGCGATCAGCCACCTTTCGCCGCCTCGGCGATGGATGGCTATGCGATGCGGATGGATGACCGCCTGCCCGGCGCCCAGCTGCGCGTGGTGGGCAGCGCCCCCGCAGGCCGGGCTTGGCAAGGCCGGGTCGCACCGGGTCAGGCTGTGCGCATCTTCACCGGCGCGCCCCTGCCCGATGGGGCCGATTGTATTGTGATCCAAGAAGATGTCACCGCCACGGGCGAGATGATCGTTTTGGGCAACACCCTCGAACCCGGCGACAATATCCGCCCCGCAGGTGGCGATTTTCGCATCGGCGACAGGCTGCTCGCCCCGCGCCGATTATCGCCCGGCGATATCGCGCTTTGCGCCGCGATGAATGCGCCGCGGCTAAGCGTCTTTCGCAAACCCGAGGTGGCGCTGATTGCAACAGGGGATGAATTGGTCAGCCCCGGCCAAGCGCCGGGTGCCGATCAGATCATCACCTCCAACAGCTATGGGCTGAAAGCGATGATCGAAGCCGAAGGTGGGCGCGCGCGGATCTTGCCCATCGCGCGTGATAATCGCGACAGCCTAAAGCAGGTTTTCGGATTGGCGGCCGGTGCCGATCTGATCGTGACCATCGGCGGCGCCTCGGTCGGCGATCACGACCTTGTGGCCGGGGTCGCCGCCGAACTGGGGATGGAACAGGCCTTCTACAAGGTCGCGATGCGGCCGGGCAAACCGCTGATGGCGGGGCGATTGGGTGATACGCCCATGCTGGGTCTGCCGGGAAATCCCGTTTCAGCCATGGTTTGCGGGATGATTTTCATGCTCCCCATGCTGCGCGCGATGCAGGGCTTGCCCCCGCGCGCCGATACCTATCCGCTGGCGCGACTGGGCTGCGATATGCCCGCCAATGGACCGCGCGCCCATTACATGCGCGCCCAGATCGTGGATGGTGCAGATTATCCGCGCATCACCCCCTTTGATAGTCAGGATTCCGCGCGGCTATCGCTCTTGTCGGGGGCCACGGCCTTGCTCGTGCGCCCGGCCAATGACGGGCCGCGCGCGGCTGGCGATTTGGTCGAACATATCCCGCTTGGCACATCCTATCCGTGATTCGTTGACACGGAGCGGGAACAGGGGTAGAACATAAACCGAACATGGTCGCGGCACGCGCCGCATCACCCAAGCGAGGAGTATGAGCCGATGCTGACCCGCAAGCAGCGTGATCTTTTGGAATTCATCCATGCGCGCGTGCAGCGCGACGGTGTCCCCCCTTCTTTCGACGAGATGAAAGATGCGCTGGATCTGCGCTCGAAATCGGGCATTCACCGGCTGATCACCGCTTTGGAGGAGCGCGGCTTTATCCGGCGCTTGGCCCATCGCGCGCGCGCGGTCGAAATCCTCAAAATGCCCGAGGCGATGGAAAAATCGGGCTTTGCGCCCCGCGTGATCAAGGGTGACCGGGTCGATCCGCCCCGTGGCGCCATGCCGGTCACAGCCGCCGCTATGGAATTGCCGGTCATGGGCCGCATTGCCGCAGGCACTCCCATCGAGGCGATCTCGGAGGTGGCAAGCCATGTCGCGGTCCCCCAGCAAATGCTACGCACGGGGCGCAACCATTACGCGCTCGAGGTCAAGGGCGACTCGATGATCGAGGCGGGGATCAATGATGGTGATATCGTCGTGATCGAGGATGGTGCGGTGGCGCAGAATGGCGATATCGTCGTGGCCCTTGTCGAAGGTCACGAGGCGACGCTGAAGCGGCTCCGCCGCAAGGCAGGCATGATCGCGCTAGAGGCGGCAAATCCCGCCTATGAAACCCGCGTTTTCCGCGAGGATCAGGTCAGCGTGCAGGGCAAGCTTGTCGGTCTGATCCGCAGCTATTGAGCGCGCGCGCCCTGCCGTGTGGGCGGTGACCAAGGTCGCGCACCTTGGCCCATGGCTGCGCTGGTGACGATCACCGCCCCCTCGGCCGGCGTGAGCGCCAGCGCGCCCGACAAGGCAAGGCTTGGCCCATCGAAAAGCAGGCAATGCGCATCCGACAGCGGCAACAGGGCTTGGCCCGCGTGATACGGCGGTGCCAGTTCCACCCGCGCGTGGGTCAGTGCTGCAGGGGCGGGTTGGCCAAGGATGACAATATCGTAGTTGGCGCAGGCGCTTTGCGCTTGGGCAAGCGCGCGCTGGCCCGAACCATGCCATAGGCGCAGCCCGTCGATCTGGGCCGCCATCCCCTCGCCCTCTGCCTGCCAGAGCGGGCGGGCGGCAGCGGCGGCTTGGTCTGCGCGGTCACCATCATTCTCAAGCCAGACACCGGCCACGAAGCCATCGCCGCGCGCCCGGCTGAGCGCACGCGCGCCGTCGGCCATGACGCCGACCAGACCGCCCGTATCCGCGATCAAGATGGCAGGCCGCGCCGCGCTGTTCCACAGGCCAAGCGCCATGGCCAATGGCAAAACGCCCAGCCAACGCAATGGCCCCTGCCACAACAAGACCCATATCGCGGCCAGCGTGACCGCCCCCAACATCCAAACCGGCGGCGTCTGCACCGGGCGCACCGCACCGGGCCATGCGGCGATCACCTCGGCCACGGCCAAGATCCAGATCAACCCCCACTCCAACACTGCCCAAACCGGGGCCGCCAGACCAATGGGCGTCAGCAAGGCCGCGATCACCGCGCCGGGCATGATGATGCTGCCCATCACCGGCACGCTCAGCAGATTTGCGATCAGCCCATAGGCGGCAATCTGGTTGAAATGCGCCGCCGCAAAAGGGGCCGTTGCCGCCCCCGCCACGACGGAGGATACGACCACCGCAAAAGCCCCCTTTGCCCAGCTCGGCACAGCCATGCCTGTGGGCCAGCCACGCAACGCTGCAAAAGCACCGACAAGGGCCGCTGTTGCAGCAAATGACATCTGAAACCCCGGTGACAACAGCGTTTCGGGCCGGTTGAGCAGCACCACGATTGCGGCCATCGCGACCGACCGCATGGTGATCGCGCGCCTGTCCAGCATCACGGCCGCAAACATCACCGCCACTTGGATAAAGGCGCGTTCCGTCGCGACATTCCCCCCCGAAAGCGCAAGATAGAACGCGCCCACACATAGCGCGCCCAAGGCCGCCCATTTGCGGATCGGATAACGCAGCGCCAGAACCGGGATCAACGCCAAGAGAAAACGCAATGCGGCGTACACAAAACCCGTCAATAGCCCCATATGCAGCCCGGAAATGGCCAAGAGATGGGCGATATTGGCGTCCCGCATCGCCTGTGTCGGCCCCGCCTCCAGCCCCGAGCGATCCCCGGTCAGCACAGCGGCGGCAAAAGCCCCCGGTTGACCCGCGATCCGCATCTGGATTTCGGCCGAGATCCGCATGCGCAAGGCAAAAAGCCGCCCCTCGGTCGGATCAGGCCGCGCCAAAAGCACCACCGGGCTGCGGGTATAGCCAACACCACCCAGCGACAGGAAATACGCATAATGCTGAAAATCAAAGCCGCCCGGTTCGGCCGCACCGGCGGGGGCCGAGAGATGGCCGGTCAGCATGATGACCGCACCGGGCGGCGGGGCCTTTGCACCGGCATCACCATGGAGCGAGACGCGTACGCGATGGGGCGTGCGCGCAGGCGGCAGATCATCAAGCCTGACCTGATCGAGCGTCAGCCGCACGGCGTCCGTGCTAGAGCGGTCGATGCCGACCACCCGCCCCTCGATCGGGCCATAGTAGCGAAAGGTGAGCACCGGCTGGGCCAAGCTATGGCTGCGATAACCCGCCGCCAGCACACCCAAGGCCATCATCGCCACGCCGACAAAAAGCGGCCCGATCCCTGCCCGCCAGCGGATCGCGCTTGCCACCGCCAAGATCATGACAAGGGCCGTGGCGGCAAAACCTGCGCGGCTTGGCTCCCACGGCAGGGCAAAGTAGAGGGCGACGCCAAGCCCCAGCATGACCGCCGACCACGGCATCAAGGCCCCGCGCTGCCCGGCCCAGCCCACCGATAGCCCGCCCAAGGCGCGCGCAACGGCCCATGGCCCCCACCGCTGCGGGGGCGCGATATCGCCCAGATCGGTCACCGCCTTGTCAGCGCCCCTTGTGATGCGTAAACCCGTGCCCGAGCCTAGCCCCGACATGGTTTCCAACTGGTTAACGCCATGCGCGGCCCTGCAAGCCCGCGTCAGGCGCGAAAAGGAACAAGATGGCCCAGCCGCAACAGATCGTGACCCGCATCGCCCCCTCGCCCACGGGCATCATGCATATCGGCACCGCGCGCACCGCGCTGTTCAACTGGCTTTATGCCCGCGCGCGCGGTGGCCGATTCCTGCTCCGGATCGAAGATACCGACCGCGCCCGCTCGACCCCTGAGGCGACCGAGGCCATTCTCGACGGCATGCGCTGGCTTGGGCTTGATTGGGATGGTGAGGCCGTCAGCCAATTCGCCCGCGTCCCCCGCCATGCCGAGGTCGCCCATGAGATGCTGGCCCGCGGCCATGCCTATAAATGCTTCGCCCCCCAAGACGAGATCGAAGCCTTTCGTGAGGCAGCCCGCGCCGCGGGGCGCTCGACCCTTTATCATAGCCCATGGCGCGACGCCGCTGACGCCACGCACCCCGATGCGCCTTTTGCAATCCGCCTCAAGGCGCCGCGCGACGGTGAGACGGTGATCAACGATGCGGTGCAGGGTACGGTCACCTTCCGCAACGACCAGCTCGACGATATGGTCATGCTGCGCTCGGATGGCACGCCCACCTATATGCTGGCCGTGGTGGTCGATGATGTCGACATGGGTGTCACCCATGTGATCCGGGGCGATGACCATCTCAACAATGCCGCGCGCCAAGCGCAGATTTACCGCGCCATGGGCTGGGCCGAGCCGGTTTGGGCGCATATCCCGCTCATCCACGGCCCCGATGGCAAGAAACTGTCCAAGCGCCACGGCGCGACCGGGGTGATGGAATATGCCGAAATGGGCGTGCCCGCAGCGGCGATGCGCAACTACCTGACAAGGCTGGGTTGGAGCCATGGCGACGACGAGCTGTTCACCGACGCCCAAGCGCTGGCATGGTTCGATCTGGGCGGGATCGGGCGCGCGCCTGCCCGTCTTGACCTGAAGAAACTCGAAAGCGTCGCGGGCTGGCATATCGCCCAGATGGATGACAGCGCGCTGATGGATGAGATCACGGGCTATCTTGCCCTCACCGGCCAGCCCGCCCTTTCGCAAGCGCAGCATGATCTGCTCGCCCATGCGATGTATTGCCTCAAGGATCGGGCGAAATCCTTGCCCGAGATTTTGGAAAAAGGCCAATTTGCATTGGCTGCGCGCCCCATTATCCCCGATGCGGCGGCGGCGGCCCATCTCGACCCGGTATCCCGTGGTATACTGCTTGAATTGACGTCGCAGTTGCAGAATGCTAGCTGGGAACGTGACACGCTAGAGACGACGCTCGCCCAAGGTGCCGAGGCGCATGGGCTCAAATTCGGCAAGCTCGCAGGCCCGCTCAGGGCCGCCCTTGCCGGGCGCAGCGTAACGCCCAGCGTCTTCGACATGATGCTCGTCATCGGCCGCGAGGAAACCCTTGCACGGCTGACCGAGGCAGCCACCCGCGACGGCTAAATCGGCGGGCGGCACAAGACCAAAGGGGACCGTTCGCAAGATCGGCATCCGATTTCTCCGTGTGCGGCCCGTTGGTCTGCGCCCGGCCACGATGAAAAGGGGACGACCATGGCACATCCGACACGCACCGCCAGCCTGACGATCGATGGCAAGACCTATGAATTGCCGATCCACTCGCCGACCGCTGGGCCCGATGTCATCGACATCACCAAGCTCTATGCGCAAGCGGGCGTGTTCACCCATGATCCGGGCTTCACCTCGACCTCTGCCTGCGACAGCGCCATCACTTTCATCGATGGTGACAAGGGCGAGTTGATGCACCGCGGCTATCCCATCGACCAGCTGGCCGAGAAATCCCATTACCTCGAGGTTTGCTACCTGCTGCTTTACGGCGAACTGCCCTCGGCAGCCGAGCTGGAAAAGTTCGAAACCACGATCACGCGTCACACGATGATCCACGAACAGATGCACAATTTCTTCCGTGGCTTCCGCCGCGATGCGCATCCGATGGCCACCATGGTCGGCGTCGTGGGCGCCATGTCGGCCTTCTATCACGACAGCACCGACATCAACGACGCCCACCAGCGCGAGATCGCATCCCACCGCCTGATCGCCAAGATGCCGACTATCGCGGCCATGGCCTATAAATATTCGATCGGTCAGCCCTTCGTTTATCCGCGCAACGATCTGGATTACGCCTCGAATTTCCTGCGCATGTGCTTTGCGGTGCCTGCCGAGGATTACGTCGTCGACCCGGTTCTGGCCCGCGCGATGGACCGCATCTTCACGCTGCATGCTGACCATGAGCAAAACGCCTCCACCTCGACGGTGCGTCTGGCCTCTTCCTCAGGTGCCAATCCCTTCGCCTGTATCGCCGCTGGCATCGCCTGCCTTTGGGGTCCGGCCCATGGCGGTGCCAACCAAGCCTGCCTCGAGATGCTCAAGGAAATCGGCCATCCCGCGCGCATCCCCGAATTCATCGCGCGCGCCAAGGACAAGAACGACCCCTTCCGCCTGATGGGCTTTGGTCACCGCGTCTATAAAAACTTCGACCCCCGCGCGACGGTGATGAAGAAATCCGCCGATGAGGTGCTCGATCTCTTGGGCGTGGAAAACAACCCGCTCCTCCAGATCGCCAAGGAGTTGGAGCGTATCGCGGTGCAAGACGAGTATTTCATCGAAAAAAAGCTCTTCCCAAATGTCGATTTCTATTCCGGCATCATCCTCGAGGCGATGGGTTTCCCCACCGCGATGTTCACGCCGATCTTCGCCGTCTCGCGCACGGTCGGCTGGATTTCGCAGTGGAAAGAACAGCTTGCCGATCCCGCGATGAAGATCGGCCGCCCGCGTCAGCTTTATATGGGCGAGACGCTGCGCGACTATGTCGAGATCGAGAACCGCTGAACCCGGCGCAAAAACCAACCAAAGGCCGCCCCACCGGGCGGCCTTTGTGCTTCTAAGCCCTTCTTCGTTTCATAAATATCCCCGCCGGAGGCATTGAAGTTTCTGCCCCTTCGGTGAAACCTGCCGCAACCTGCGGAGCAAGGCAAAATGACAGCCAAGATCATCATCGACACGGACCCCGGCCAAGACGACGCCGTGGCGATCCTTTTGGCCTTGGCCAGCCCAGATGAAATCGCGGTGCTGGGCATCACCACGGTCGCGGGCAATGTGCCGCTTGCGCTGACGGAGAAGAATGCGCGCATCATCTGCGAATTGGCGGGGCGGCCCGATATCGCGGTCTTTGCAGGCTGTGACAGGCCGTTGGTGCAGCCGCTTGTCACCGCCGAGCATGTGCATGGCAAGACCGGGCTTGATGGCATCGCGCTGCCCGATCCCACCATGCCGCTGCAAGACAGGCACGCGGTCGATTTCATCATCGACACGCTGCGCGCGGAAGCACCGGGCAGTGTTACGCTCTGCCCACTCGGCCCGCTGACCAATATCGCCACAGCCTTCACCCACGCCCCCGACATCATGGCCCGCGTGAACAAGATCGTCTTGATGGGCGGCGCCTATTTCGAAGTGGGCAACATCACGCCTGCTGCCGAATTCAACATCTATGTCGACCCGGAAGCTGCTGAAATCGTGTTTCAATCCGGCGTGCCGCTCGTGGTTATGCCACTTGATGTCACCCATAAGGTGCTGACTACCCGGCCAAGGATCGACGCGATCCGCGCCATAGGCAGCCCCGTGGCCCATGCCGTGGCCTCATGGACCGATTTCTTCGAGCGCTTCGACATGGCGAAATATGGGGCCGAGGGCGCGCCGCTGCATGACCCCTGCGTCATCGCCTATCTCTTGGCGCCTGCGCTTTTCACCGGCCGACATATCAATGTCGAGATCGAGACCACCTCAGCGCTCACGCGCGGCATGACGGTCGCCGATTGGTGGGGTGTGACCAAGCGGCCCAAGAATGCGATCTTCATGGGTGATGTCGATGCGGCGGGTTTTTATGCGCTGCTCACCCAACGCCTCGCGCGGCTCTGACCCTTTCCCTCAAGGCTGATCGCGCCTATCGTGCTTGGCCAAAGGATAGCCCATGACCGCACAATTCCCCTTCGACTGCAGCTACGCACGCCTGCCCGAGCGTTTCTTCACGCGGCAAGCCCCTGCCACGGTTGCAGCCCCGCGGCTGATTGCGGTCAATCATGCGCTTGCGGCCCGTTTGGGCATCACCCTGCCCGATGATGCAGCCGAGATCGCCCAGATTTTTTCGGGCAACGCCCTGCCCCACGGGGCCGATCCCTTGGCCCAAGTCTATGCCGGCCACCAGTTCGGCGGCTGGTCGCCGCAACTGGGCGATGGGCGTGCCATCCTTTTGGGCGAGGTTCTGGCCCCCGATGGTGCGCGCTTTGATATTCAGCTCAAAGGATCGGGGCGCACGCCTTATAGCCGCATGGGCGATGGGCGCGCAGCATTGGGGCCGGTCTTGCGCGAGTATATCATCTCCGAGGCGATGGCGGCTTTGGGCGTGCCCACGACCCGCGCGCTGGCCGCCGTCACGACGGGCGAGATCGTGCTGCGCGAGCGCGCCTTGCCCGGCGCGGTTTTCACCCGCGTGGCCGCCTCCCACATCCGGATCGGCACCTTCCAGTATTTCGCCGCCCGCCGCGATACCGAGGCGCTCGCGGCGCTCTGCGATTACACCATCGCGCGCCACTATCCCGCCGCCGACGGCCCCCTTGGCCTGCTCGATGCCGTCATCGCCGCGCAGGCGCGGCTGATCGCGCAATGGATGGGCTTGGGCTTTATCCATGGCGTGATGAACACCGACAATATGACGTTGTCGGGCGAGACGATCGATTACGGCCCCTGCGCCTTCATGGATGAATACCACCCCGACACGGTGTTTTCCTCGATCGACCAGTTCGGCCGCTACGCCTATGCCAACCAACCCCAGATCGCAGTCTGGAACCTTGCGCAGTTGGCCACGGCACTTTTGCCGCTGATCCCCGACCGCGAGGCGGGGATCGACAGCTTCACCGCTGCGATCAACGGCTTTTCGGACCGCTTCGATGCAGCATGGGACGGCGTGTTGCGCGCAAAGCTCGGCCTTGCCACACAGGCCGAGGGGGATGGCGTGCTCGCGCGCGATCTTTTGGCGATCATGGCCGCGAATAGTGCCGATTTCACCAATACGTTTCGCGCGCTCTCTGGCCCCGATCCGCGCAGCGCGCGCGATCAGCTCATCGACCCTACAGCCCTTGATCCGTGGCTTGCGCGCTGGCACGAACGGCTTGCCACAGAGCCGCGGGCCGCGGTTGACCGGATCGCGGCGATGCAGGGCGCCAACCCCGCGCGCATCCCGCGCAATCACCGCGTCGAAGAAGCGATTGCAGCCGCGATTTCGGATGATTTTGCAGCTTTTGAACGGCTCATGGCGGCATTGGCGATGCCCTACGACGAAGATCCAGCCTTGGCCGCATATGCACAGCCGCCCAGCGAAGGCGAACGCGTCACGGCCACCTTCTGTGGCACCTGAGCCCTCATCGTTCGAAAAAGGCGCAAATCGGGCCTGCGTGCGCGATTATTCGTACGAATAATCGCACCCCGCCCCATCAGCCGCGCGCGGGTCGGTTGATCATGATCAGCCCCGCCACCACCAGCGCCAAGGCCAACAAGATCCCGCCCCCGACGCTTTCGCCCAGCAATAACCAGCCCAAGCCCACGCCGAAGACAGGCGACAAAAAGCTGAACGCCGCAACGGACGCCGAGGGGTAGATCGACAAAAGCCACAGCCAAGCCAAGAACCCCGCCGAGACGATCACCACGATCTGAAACCCTAACCCCGCCCAATGGATCCAACTTGGGTCGCGCAAAAACGGCCCAAAAGCGAAAGCCGCCACCGCCAAGAGCGGCACCGAGACCGCCAATTGCCAAACCAGCTGCATCTCGGGGCGCACATCGCGCAGGCGCGAGGCCTTGGCCAATACCGCGATCCCCGCCCATGCGATGGCCGCCACAAGCGCGCAAAGATCGCCAATAAGCGATCCCGCCCCCTCTGACCCGCCGCGCAGCACCAGCGCCAAGACAACGCCCGCGAAAGCCAGCAGCAATCCTGCCCCTTTTTGCCCGGTGATCCGCTCGCCCGGGATCACGACATGGCCGATCAGCGCCAGCCAAAGTGGCATGGAATAAAAGATGATGGCCGAGCGTGTGACCGTGGTCAGATCGAGCGCGACGAAAAGACAGATGAACTCGACCGCGAAACAGGCCCCCATGGCCAGCCCCGGCAAAACCGTGCCTTGCGGCAGGCTGAGCGGGATGGCGCGGACCCGCATCCATGCCAAGAGGCAAATCAGCCCACCCGCCGAGCGCAAGGCCGCGAAAAACACCGGCTGAAGCCCCTCATTGACCACCGCGATCACGACTTGGTTGAACGCCAGCAATGCCGCGAACCCCGTCAGCGCCACGGCCCCAAAGGCATCGATCCTGTCCTTGGCCGGCATGGCGTGTCCCCTTGCGCGCGCCGCCATGGCGGTCGCGTCTTTTCTCGCGCGTACAAATCCCGTAAACCATCCACCGAGATCCGCAATCCCCGAGGGCTGTGCATGAACGACACGATCGAGGCGCGCTGTGAGGCCAAGGGCCTGCGCATGACCGAACAGCGCCGCGTGATCGCACAGGTGTTGGAGGCCGCCACCGACCACCCCGATGTGGAAGAGCTCTATATTCGCGCCAGCGCCCGCGATCCGCGCATCTCGATTGCCACGGTCTATCGCACTGTCAAACTATTCGAGGAATCGGGTATTCTGGAGCGGTTAGAGTTTGGCGATGGCCGCGCGCGCTACGAGGATGCCGAGCGCGATCACCACGACCATCTGATCGATATGCATTCCGGTGAAGTGATCGAATTCGTCGACCCCGAGATCGAGGCGCTGCAAGAAAAGATCGCCGCCAAGCTGGGCTATCGGCTCAAGGGCCATAAGCTCGAGCTTTACGGCGTGCCGATCCGCAAGGGCTAAGACGGCTGCGCGTGGCTGACACCGCGCCTGCGTATTCGGGGAAAGGTGAAGCTGCCATCTTGGTGCTTTCATCGCCCCGGCCCGCAGGCTAAGCCATAGGCGAGGGTCGAAAAAGGCAGCGATGATGGATAATCTCAAAGGCATGGCGTGGATGACGCTGGCCATGCTCGCCTTTGCACTGACCGATATGTTCATGGTCTTTGCCGCGCGTGAAATGCCCGTTTGGCAAATCTTGTTTTTGTTTGGCACGGGTGGTGCGGTCTTGTTCGGGCTTTGGGCGCGGATGCAGGGGCATCAATGGCTCAGCCCCGTCTTGCTCATGCGCCCCGTCATGCTGCGCAATCTGGCCGAGGTTTTTGCGACCGTCTGTTTCGTCATCGCGCTTTCGCGTATTCCGTTGTCCACACTTTCGGCGGTGATCCAAGCCAATCCGCTGTTGGTGACGCTGGGCGCAGCGATTTTCTTGGGCGAAAAGGTCGGCTGGCGGCGCTGGCTGGCCATTGCCATCGGCTTGGCGGGGGTGCTTTTGATTTTGCGCCCCGGTGCCGAAAGCTTTGATCCCGATATTCTTTACGCGGTGGCCGCCGCCATCGGCCTGTCGTTGCGCGATCTGGCGACGCGGCCTGTGCCCAAATCCGTGCCGACCCCGCTTTTGGCCAGCTACAGCTTTGCCGCACTCGCGATTGCAGGTGGCGCCGTCTTGATCGTCTCGGGCGGTTGGGTCTGGCCCAGCGTGATGATCGGGCTCTCCATCCCGGCGTCCATCCTTTTGGGCATGGTCGCCTATTTCGCGATCACCGCCGCCATGCGCGTGGGTGAGATCGCGGCGGTCACGCCGTTTCGCTACACGCGGCTGGTCTTTGCCTTTTTCATCGCCGTGGTCGTCTTTGACGAAAGCATCGACACCCTCACGCTGTTTGGTGTGGCCATCGTCATCGCCACGGGGCTTTACAGCCTATGGCGCGAGCGGCAGGCGCGGCTAACCGCTTGAACCATTGGCCGCAGCGCGGGCTGGTGCAATCCCCTTCGCATGTGCGGCAAGGCTTGCTATAGAGCGGCCAAATCCGACCCAAGGGGACATGCCATGAGCTTTATCACCGATATTCACGCCCGCGAAATCCTAGACAGCCGCGGCAATCCCACCGTCGAGGTCGATGTGACGCTGGAAGATGGCTCCATGGGCCGCGCGGCTGTCCCCTCGGGGGCTTCCACGGGCCTGCATGAGGCGGTGGAAAAGCGCGACGGTGACAAGACCCGCTATATGGGCAAGGGCGTGCTAGAGGCCGTAGCCGCCGTCAATGGCGAGATTGCCGATGCGCTGGTCGGCTTCGAGGCCACCGAGCAAGAGGCGATCGATGCCGCGCTTTGCGAGCTTGACGGCACCGACAACAAGGGCCGCTTGGGCGCCAATGCGATCTTGGGCGTCAGCCTTGCCGTGGCCAAGGCCGCCGCTGAATACTCCGCCCAACCACTTTACCGCTATGTCGGCGGCACATCCGCGCGGCTGATGCCCGTGCCGATGATGAATATCATCAATGGCGGCGAACATGCCGACAACCCGATCGATATTCAGGAATTCATGATCATGCCAGTTTCCGCGACCTCGATCGCGGATGCGGTGCGCATGGGCGCGGAGGTGTTCCACACCTTGAAGAAAGAGCTTTCAGCCGCGGGCCTGTCCACCGGGATCGGCGATGAGGGCGGCTTTGCCCCCAACCTAAGCTCTACCCGCGATGCGCTTGATTTCGTTTTGAAATCTATCGAAAAGGCAGGCTATACCCCCGGCGATGATATCATGCTGGCGCTGGATTGCGCGGCTACAGAATACTTCAAAGATGGCCGTTATGTCTTTGCAGGTGAAGGGAAAACCCTGACCTCCGATGAGAATGTCGCCTATCTTGAGGCGCTGGTGAATGATTACCCGATCTTGTCTATCGAAGACGGCTGTGCCGAGGATGATTGGGACGGCTGGCGCGCCCTGACCGAAGCCTTGGGCAACCGCGTGCAACTGGTGGGTGATGATCTGTTCGTCACCAACCCCGCCCGTCTGGCCGAAGGCATCGAAAAGGGCTGTGCCAATGCGCTGTTGGTCAAGGTCAATCAGATCGGCACGCTGTCGGAAACCTTGGCCGCCGTGAACATGGCCCATCGCAACCGCATGACCTGCGTGATGTCGCATCGCTCGGGCGAGACCGAGGATGCCACCATCGCCGATCTCGCCGTGGCCACCAATTGCGGGCAGATCAAGACCGGCTCGCTTGCCCGCTCCGACCGGCTGGCGAAATACAACCAGCTGATCCGGATCGAGGAAGCCTTGGGCGAAACCGCCATCTACGCCGGGCGGTCGATCCTGCGGGGATGAGGGTTCGCGCCCTCATCTTCGACGTTTTCGGCACCTGCGTCGATTGGCGGACCTCCGTCGCGCGGGAGGTGGCGGCGGTGTTGCCCGGCGTGGATGCCGACGCCTTCGCCACCGCGTGGCGGGCCGAGTACGACCCCGCCATGGCGCGCATCCGCGAAGGTGGGCGCGGCTATGTCGCCCTCGACGATCTGCACCGCGAGAATTTGCACAAGGTCGCAGGCGATCTGGGCGTAAGCGCCCCTGATACCCTCTCCCATGCCTGGGAAAGGCTTGATCCATGGCCCGATGTCGTGGCGGGGCTGACGGCACTGAAGGCGACCCATATCATCGCGCCCTGCTCCAACGGCTCCATCGCGCTGATGACGCGGCTAGCGAAATTCGGCGACCTGCCGTGGGATTGCATCTTGGGCGCCGAGATCGCGCAGGATTACAAGCCAAAGCCGCGCGTCTATCTGGCCGCCTGCGCCGCGCTGCGCCTGCCCCCCGATCAGGTGATGATGGTGGCCGCCCATAATGACGATCTGCACGCCGCCCGTGCCGCCGGTCTGATGACAGCCTTCGTGCCGCGCCCGACAGAACACGGGCCGGGCCAGACCACCGATCTGATACCCGAAGCCGATTGGGATATCATCGCCCATGATTTTCAAGATCTTGCAAGGCAGCTGACCCCATGACCGCTGACGATATCATCGCCCATCTGAACCTCGCCCCCCATCCCGAGGGCGGCTTTTACCGCCAGACATGGGTGGCCGAGAACCAAGGCCGCCCTGTGGGCACCTGCATCTATTTTCTGCTCAAAGCAGGGCAGGCCAGCCATTGGCACAAGGTCGACGCGACCGAGATCTGGCTCTACCACGCGGGCGCGCCGCTGATCCTGTCGCTCTCGGCTACGGATCACGGTCCGGCCACCGATCATTTACTGACCCCCGATCTGGGCGCGGGCGCACCACAGATCATCGTGCCCGAGAACCATTGGCAGGCCGCGCGCACGACGGGCGATTACACGCTCGTCTCTTGCACCGTCTCGCCGGGGTTCGATTTCGCGGGCTTCACGCTTGCGCCACCAGGCTTTGACATCGCGCGCGGATAGGCGTGCAGATCGCCCTCGCCGCCGCCCGCGCGATGGGCTAGGTCACGGGTATGACCGCACAAGCTCCCCAGACCGGCGACACAGGCGCAGGCTTTGCCTACGCGGTCTCGGCCTATCTGATGTGGGGGTTTTTACCGCTTTATATGAAGGCGATCACCCATATCCCCCCGGTCGAGATTATCGCCCACCGCATCTTGTGGTCGGTGCCCATTGCTGGGCTGATCTTGATCGCGCTGGGGCGCACGGGCGATGTGATGCGCGCACTCAAGACCCCGCGCATGGTAGGCATGGCGGCGGTGACCGCTGCGCTCATCTCGGTCAATTGGGGTGTTTATGTCTGGGCCATCGCCAATGACCGCGCGCTTGATGCAGCCTTGGGCTATTACATCAACCCGCTGTTCTCCGTGGCTTTGGGCGCGATCTTGCTGCGCGAGAAGCTGGCCCGGGCGCAATGGGTGGCCGTGGGGCTGGCCGGTCTTGCCGTGGCGATCTTGACGATCTCGGCGAGCGTTCTGCCTTGGGTGGCGCTGGTCTTGATGACGACCTTCGGCATCTATGGCTTTTTGCGCAAAACGCTTCCCATCGGCCCCAATCAGGGTTTCTTACTCGAGGTTTTGCTGCTTTGCCCGCTGGCGCTGGCCTATCTCGCTTGGCTTGGCCCAAGCGGCCAATTCTTCGCAGGGAGTTGGCAAGATACGGCGCTGTTGATTGGCACGGGGGCGGTCACGGCGGTTCCGCTGATGCTTTACGCCAATGGCGCCAAGGGCTTACGGCTTTCGACCATCGGCCTGTTGCAATATATCGCGCCGACGATGATCTTTCTGATCGCGGTTTTTATCTTTAACGAACCCTTCGGCCCCGCCCGCGCCGTGGCCTTTCCGCTGATATGGGCTGCACTCATCCTTTACACGGTCACGCTGATCCGCAATGCGCGGACAGGCCGCGCCTAATCCCTGTCCATCTTTGCTTCAAAAATACTCCGGGGGTTTGGGGGCAGAGCCCCCATGCTTGCTCTCACACCCGGCTCACCCGCCCACCGCCAACGGGGGCGGCCACCCCGGTGGTTCCCGGCGCCGAGGTCGGCAGACCGAGAAGCACACGCGCCGCCAGATAAGCGAAAGCCTGCGCCTCGAGCATATCGCCATCAAGCCCCACCGCCTCGACCGGCGATACGGGGCGGTCGAGTGCCGCTGCAAGCATCTCCATCAACCCCGGATTATGCCGCCCGCCGCCAGTGACATAAACCTGCGCGGGGGCCTTGGGCAGATGCATCATCGCCTGCGACACCGCGCCCGCCGCACAGGCGGCCAAGGTCGCGACCGCATCGGCATCATCCATTCCCGCCACCCAAGCGCCCAGATCGGGAAAGGCATCACGATCAAGCGATTTGGGCGGCATCCGGCGGAAATAGGCATCATCGAGAAACACGGCCACCGTTTCGGCATCGACCCGGCCCTGCAGGGTCAAAACCCCGTCTTGGTCAAATCGCTGGCCGCGCCGGGCAAAGATCAGATCATCGATGGGCGCATTGGCAGGGCCCGTGTCAAAGGCCAAGCATGCACCGGGCAGCTCCGGCGCATCCATCTGTGGATCGACCCAAGTGATATTGCCCACACCGCCCAGATTGAGAAAGGCCACAGGCCCTATCGCCCCGATAAAGCGGGCCAAGGCCCAGTGATAGAACGGGGCCAAGGGCGCGCCCTGCCCGCCCAATTGCATATCGTTGGACCGAAAATCCCACACTGTCGTCACCCCGATCACCGCCGCGATCCGCGCGCCATCGCCCGCTTGATGGGTGCGCCCGCCCGCTGGGTCATGGGCCAATGTCTGGCCGTGAAAGCCAAAGGCCGCGATATCGCCCAAGCCCGCCAGCACCTCCAGATGGGCGTCTTCGACCACGCGCGCGGCATCAGCCACCCCCGCTTCGCCGGGCCAGCGGCCAAGGCTTGCGCGGATCGTGGCGCGTTCCTCGGGGTGATAGGGGCGGTAGCGGCTTTCGCCAAACCCCATGACCGCCACACCGTCGGTATCGATCACGGCCAGATCCACACCATCCATCGAGGTGCCCGACATTGCACCCGCCACGCGCATCACATGGCTCTGGTCACTCTTTCCCTTCACCGTCACGCCCGCTATAGCCTCGCCCCACATAGAACATAAGCATGGACCGGAGCCCGATGACCTACCAGCCCAAATCGGATTTCCTGCGCGAGATCATCGCGCGTGGCTTTTTGGCCGATTGTACCGATCTGCAAAGCCTTGATGACGCGCTGATCAAAGGGCCTGTCACCTGCTATATCGGATATGACGCGACCGCCAAATCGCTGCATGTGGGCCATCTGCTCAACATCATGCTTTTGCGCTGGTGGCAAAAAACCGGCAACCGCCCGATCACATTGATGGGTGGCGGCACGACCAAGGTGGGCGATCCCAGCTTTCGCGCCGATGAGCGCCCGCTTTTGACGCCTGACCAGATCGACGCCAATATCGCAGGCATGCAGCGCGTGTTTGGCCGCTATCTCGGCTATGGCGGGGGTAAGACCGACGCCACTATGCTGAACAATGCCGAATGGCTTGATGGGCTGAACTATCTTGAGTTCCTGCGCGATATCGGGCGGCATTTCTCGGTCAACCGGATGCTGTCGTTTGAAAGCGTGAAATCGCGGCTGGACCGCGAGCAAAGCCTCAGCTTTCTCGAATTCAATTACATGATCTTGCAGGCTTACGATTTCCTTGAGCTTTACCGCCGCGAGGGCTGCGTGCTTCAAATGGGCGGCTCGGATCAATGGGGCAATATCGTCAACGGGATCGACCTGACCCGCCGGGTGGTGGATGCACAAATTTTCGGGCTGACCACACCGCTTTTGACCACCTCGGATGGGCGCAAGATGGGCAAATCCCAAGGCGGGGCCATCTGGCTCGATGGTGACATGCTATCGCCCTATGAGTTCTGGCAGTTCTGGCGCAACACCACCGATGCCGATGTGGGGCGTTTCTTGAAGCTCTATACCGAATTGCCGGTGGCCGAATGCGACCGCCTTGGCGCGCTTGCAGGGTCCGAGATCAACGCGGCCAAGATCATCCTTGCCAATGAGGTAACAACGCTGCTGCACGGGGCCGAGGCGGCCGCCACAGCCGAGGCGACGGCGCGCGAAGTGTTTGAGCGCGGCGGTGCAGGTGATGATTTGCCGACGCTCACCCTCAGCGCCGCAGAGGTCGCCGATGGCATCTCGGTCGCACAGTTGATCACGCGGGCGGGGCTTGCCGCCTCGGGCAAAGAGGCCAAGCGCCTGATCGCCGAGGGTGGCGCGCGGATGAATGACGAAGGTCTGACCGATGCGGGCCAGATGATCACTGCGGCCGATCTGGCCCAACCGATCAAGCTATCGGCGGGCAAAAAGCGCCATGCGCTGGTGGTGCTGGCGGGCTGAAGCCAGCCCGACCCCGCCCTACCCCGCCACCGCGCGCAAGAGCCGCGCGCGGCCCGGCGGCACGGCACGGATCTCAAGCCCCGTGAAGACATGGAGTGTATCAAGATCGCGGTCGATGACCGCGTGATCGCTGACCCAGCCCCCCATCATCAAATAGGTGCGCAGCAAGGGTGGCATCTTGGCCTGCGCGCGCTTGAGGTCGGGCTTGCGCCGCAGGCGCGCAGCGTATCGGAAAACGGCCGGTGCCTTGACGCGCGGCAACCAACGCTTGGGCGCGATATGGCGGTCGCGCAACAGCGCGAAAGCGTCCGAATAATCGCGCGCCTCGGTGCCGTGAAAGGATGAGCAGCCAAACAGCATCTCGACCCCGTCGCGATCAACCAGCGCTGTCATCGCGCCCCATGCCAGCCGCAGAATATCGGGATCATGCCAATCGGGATGGATGCAAAAGCGCCCCATCTCGACCATCGGCCCGTCGAAGGCGGCGAGCGCCGATAATTCATAGAATTGTGCCGAATAGCTGCGCCCGATCTCGGCACCCGAACCCAGCCGCAACAGGCGGAAACAGCACACCAGCGCGCCTGAACCGATATCCTCGATCAAAACATGGGTGCAGGTCTCATCGAAATCATCGCGGTCCAGACGCTCGGCATCGGGGCCGCGAAAGGCCAAGGTGCGCAAGCGCTGGGCCGCTTCAAGATCATCGCCACTCACCGCGATCCGCGCGCGGTAGCGCCCTTTTGCCAGATCCAACATCACGACACGCTCCTGCCCCGTCGATCGCAGTCTATCCCGGCCGATCATACCGGGATATGCGCCGCATGCTATGATGCGTGCATGACCATCTCACGACAAGAAGCAGCTTTAGTTGTCCAGCGCCTCACCGATGTTGATCCGGCCGAAATTGCCAAGCAATTGACCAAAGAAGGTTACTTCGCGCACCGAGCTTGTCGTCACGCGGCGCGACAATTGCACGACACGCCCATCTTCCAGCCCAAATTCTTCGACATTGCTGACCCGACCGTTGGCGTCGAAAGAGATCGCAAGCAACTGCCGCTCCATGATTTGCGGCGCACGAACACCCAGCGAGCGAATCCGGTAGGCTGTATATAGCCACGCTTCGTCGCGCATCACGCCTGCGGCACCCGGCGTGCCGATGGCCGCGATCACCGCATCACGGCTCGCGCCGATCTGCACCTGTTCCAGCGCTTCGGCGGGCGGCACATAGCCATGATTGTCGAATGTCGCGTCGCATGCGGCCAATGACAGCGCAAGCGCCAGACCGATCAGACCTTTGCGTATTGCGCGCGCGTGCTCTCGCATGACCACCCTCTTGCCTGTGCGCCGTGATCGCGCCACCCTTGCGCCGCGACCGAAAGCTTTCTATCGGCTTAACCGACCCATGCCCATAGGGCAAGAAGACGACTGCGCCACGAGGAGGGCGCGCCATGGCCGACACCTCAGAAAAAATCGTCCTCGCCCGCCTGCCCCGCTCTGCGGCGTTTAGCTTTGATCTTGCCCCCGATGCACCGGCGCGCGCAGCACTTGCCGCTGAATTCGGATTGCTCGCGCTGCGCAAGCTGCGATTTGCTGGCAGTTTGGTGGCCGAGGGCAAGCGCGACTGGGCGCTGCAGGCGACATTGGGCGCGACCGTGGTCCAGCCTTGTGTCGTGACAGCCGAGCCCGTGACAACGCGCATCGACGACCCGGTCACGCGCCGCTTTTTGGCGAATATGCCCCAGCCCGAGGGCGATGAGGCCGAGATCCCCGACGATGATACGCTCGAGCCGCTGCCCGAGATCTTGGATTTGGCCACGCTCATGGCCGAGGCCTTGGCGCTTGCCTTGCCGTTATATCCCCGTGCGCCCGGCGCCGCGCTTGCACAGGCGCGTTTCGCGCCGCCGGGTGTCGCGCCCCTTGATGATGAGGCAGCCAAGCCCTTGGCCGGTTTAGCCGCGCTGCGCGACAAGCTGGCCGGCCAAGATGACCCTGAAAAAGACCGCTAATGGCGCATCGGCGAAAAGGTCTTGCGCCGCCCCGGAATCCGGGTATGTTCCCGGCCTCATTCGACCCCGGCTGCGGGCGCGCGCGATCTGCCGCGTTCGACCCTTCCGGCGCGAGGCCAAAAGCCGCGCGGTGGGATGCCGATAGGCGGTCGAGCAATTGAGATTTGATAGGACCGGGCGGGCCGCCAAGCGATCGCCCCCAAGACATTGAGGTTGTGACATGGCTGTCCCCCAGAACCGAGTGACGCGCTCCCGCCGCGGCATGCGCCGCGCCCATGATGCGTTGGTCGCCGCCAACCCCAACGAGTGCCCCTCTTGCGGTGAGCTCAAGCGCCCGCATCACGTGTGCCCCTCCTGCGGCACCTATAACGACCGTCAGGTCGTCGCGCAGGCAAGCGAAGTCGATCTCGACGAAGACGCGGCCTGAGCCTGCGGCAACCCCGAGGCGACAAGGCGATCGGGCGTATGGGCGATGGTAATGCATTGACGGTAAAGGCGAACGCCGGACCCGTCCTTTCCATCGATGCGATGGGTAGCGATCTCGGCCCTGCGGTCGTGATCGCAGGCATGGCGAAATTCGCAGCCAAAAACCCGGCCATTCGTTTCATCGTGCATGGCAATCGCCCCGAGCTTGAACGCTTGGTCGAGCGCCGTCGCGCGCTTTCCGACCGCTGTGAAATCCGCCATACCGATGGCGTTGTGACCATGGATGCCAAGCCATCGCATGTCGTGCGGCATGGCAAAGACACCTCCATGTGGTCCTGCGTCGAGGCCGTCCGCTCGGGCGAGGCCGGTGCCGCCGTCAGCTGTGGCAATACCGGCGCGCTCATGGCGCTGTCGATGCTGCGGCTGCGCAAGATCGAGGGGGTGAACCGCCCCGCCATCGCCTGTCTTTGGCCCTCACGCAACCCCAAGGGGTTTAACGTGATGCTGGATGTCGGCGCCGATATCCGCGCCGATGCGGGCGATTTGCTGCAATATGCGCTGATGGGCGCAAGCTATGCGCGCAACGGCCTTGACCTTGCCCGCCCGCGTGTCGGCCTGCTCAATGTCGGGACCGAGGAACACAAGGGCCGGGCCGAGTTGAAATTCGCCGCCGAATTGATTGAACGCGTCAGCCATGCCGCCGATTTCGAATTCGTGGGCTTTGTCGAGGGCAGCGACCTTCCATCGGCCAAGGTGGATGTGATCGTGACCGATGGGTTTACCGGCAATGTCGCGCTGAAAACCGGCGAAGGCACCGCGCGGCTGATCAGCGAACGCATGCGCGAGGCGTTTTCCTATTCAATCCTTAGCCGCATGGCCGCCGTTTTGGCCTATCCCTCGCTCAAGCGGCTCTCCAAACGGATCGACCCGCGCCGGGTGAATGGCGGGGTATTTCTGGGCCTGAACGGTACGGTGGTCAAATCGCATGGCTCAGCCGATGCGACAGGGGTGGCCGCGGCCATCAAACTGGCCGAGCGGCTTGCTGCTGCGGGCTTTCACGAACGACTTGCCGCGCGCATCGCCGCGGCCGAACAGGCCGCCGCCGCGGCCATGCAGGCAGAGGCAGGACAATCATGATCCGCGCAGTTCCCATCGGCATCGGTCACTACCTGCCCACTCGCGTCGTTGCGAACGCCGAGTTTGAAAAGACACTCGACACCACCGATGAATGGATTCGCGACCGCTCGGGCATCGAACGGCGTCATTTCGCCGCCGATGGCGAGACGACCAGCCAAATGGCCATCGCGGCAGCGCGCGCAGCCCTCGATATGGCGGGGCTGACGGCCAATGATATCGACGCGATCATCGTCGCGACCTCGACGCCGGATCTGACCTTTCCCTCCTGCGCCACGATGGTGCAGGCGGGCTTGGGGATGGAGCGGGGATTCGCCTTTGATGTGCAGGCGGTCTGCGCGGGATTCGTTTTTGCGCTGGCCAATGCCAATGCGCTGATCATCGCGGGCCAAGCGCGCCGGGTGATGGTGATCGGGGCCGAGACATTCAGCCGGATCATGGATTGGACCGACCGTGGCACCTGCGTGCTTTTCGGCGATGGTGCGGGCGCGCTTTTGCTCGAGGCGCAAGATGGCACGGGCCAATCCGATGATCGCGGCATCTTGTCGACCGATCTCAATTCCGACGGGCGCTACCGTGATCTGCTTTATGTCGATGGTGGCGTCTCATCCTCGCAGACCACCGGCGTGCTGCGCATGGAGGGCCGCGAGGTTTTCCGCCATGCTGTTGAAAAGCTTGCCGAAACCGCCCATCGCGCCTTGGACCGGGCCGGTGTTGGTGCCGATGCTGTCGATTGGATCGTGCCCCATCAGGCCAATCTGCGCATCATCACCCGCACGGCGCAAAAGATGGGCGTGGGCATGGACCGGGTCGTGGTGACGGTGCAAGATCACGGCAATACCTCGGCCGCCTCCATCCCGCTGGCCCTGTCGGTCGGCGTGGGTCGCGGCCAGATCAAGCGCGGCGATCTGTTGGTTTGCGAGGCGATCGGCGGTGGCCTTGCATGGGGTGCCGTGGTCATCCGCTGGTAGCCAAAAGCGGCAGATAAACGCCTTGTTTCAAGCCTCTCGATTGACTCGCGCATTGCCTTGATCCATCCTCGGGCAACTTTGGGGAGACGCAAGGCATGAGTGATAACACACTGACACGCATGGACCTATCTGAGGCGGTGTTCCGCGCGGTGGGCCTGTCGCGAAACGAAAGCGCGCAATTGGTCGAACGGGTGTTGGAATTGATGTCCGATGCGCTGGCCGAGGGTGAGCAGGTCAAGATCTCGTCCTTTGGCACGTTTTCGGTGCGCGCCAAGACCGCCCGCGTCGGCCGCAACCCCAAGACCGGCGAAGAGGTACCGATTAGCCCGCGCCGCGTGCTGACCTTCCGCCCCTCGCATCTGATGAAGGACAGGGTCGCAGCGGGCAACCGCGGCTAACCCCCTGCGCGCGCCCATGCGGCGTGCAACTTGATCGCAGCTAAGCCAAGAAGGCAGGCCAAATCCGCCATGACGAAATCGTCGCAAGCCTTTCGAACGATCCGCGAAGTGGCGGAATGGTTGGGCGTGGCAGCGCATGTCCTACGATTTTGGGAATCGAAGTTTCCACAGATCAAGCCGGTCAAGCGCGCGGGCGGGCGGCGCTATTACCGCCCATCCGATATGGAATTGGTAGGCGGTATCAAGGTCTTGCTACATGATCGCGGCCTGACGATCCGAGGCGTGCAGCGCATGATCCGCGAAAGCGGGATTGGCGCTGTCGCCGCGCTGTCGCCGCCGCTTGACCTGTCGGCCAGTATCGACGGGGATGATCCCACGGCAGATTGGATCGTGGATAGCCAGCAAGAAGGCGCGGCGCTGCACATCGAAGCCGCGCAAACCGATACCGCACCCGCCACGGTACCCGCGCCACGCGATATTGCGACCATACAAGACAGCCTAGCCCGCTTGGCGGCCATCGCCGCCGATCCTGCGGCGCTGTCACCCACGACACGGACCCGCCTTGTTTCGGCACTGGTCGTGCTGCGTGCGAAGATGCGCGAACAAGCGCCTGCCTGACCCCTTGCGCCCCCCGGGGAAATCGCTAGAAGGACTGCACGGCGGGCTATAGCGCAGCCTGGTAGCGCGTCCGTCTGGGGGACGGAAGGTCGCAGGTTCAAGTCCTGCTAGCCCGACCATCACCTCCCCGCTTTGGGGGGTGCCCGTGAAAACCGCCCTTGCGCCGACGGCGCGGGCGGTTTTTTCTTGGGCAAAACAGGGATTGGCCAGATGACAGATAAACGCCAAGGGGTTTTGCCCGATACCGCGATTGAGGCGATGATCGCAGGCGGGGCCATCCGTTGCGACATCCCCGATGCGGGACAGGTGCAACCGGCCAGCCTTGATCTACGCTTGGGGACCATCGCCTACCGCGTGCGCGCCTCGTTCCTTGCGGGGGCTGGACGGTCTGTGGCCGACCGCATCGCGGAATTCGAGATGCACCGGATGGACCTGACCCAAGGGGCCGTGCTGGAAAAGGGCTGTGTCTATGTCGTGCCCTTGATGGAGGGGCTGGCGCTCCCCGATGATGTGACGGCGGTGTGCAATGCCAAAAGCTCCACGGGTCGCGTCGATTGCCTGACGCGGGTGATCGCGGATGGCGGCACGGAGTTTGACCGCATCCCCGCAGGCTACACAGGCCCGCTTTATGCCGAGATTTGCCCGCGCTCCTTCTCGGTCAAGGTGGCGCCGGGGCTGCGGCTAAACCAAATCCGCTTTCGGCGCGGCCAAGCGGTCTTGTCAGACGCCGAACTCGCCGCGCGCCACGCTGAGACACCGCTGGTCGATGGTGTGGCCGTCATCGACGAGGGTTTGGGCTTTTCCGTCGATCTGACACCCACGGCCAAGGGCATCGTGGGCTACCGCGCCAAGCCGCATACAGGCGTCATCGACCTGACCCAGATCGGCGCGCATGAGATCGCGGATTTCTGGGAAGAGGTGCGCGGCGAAGATGGGCGCATCATCCTTGACCCGGGTGCCTTTTATATTCTCGTCAGCCGCGAGGCGGTGACGATCCCGCCCGACTGCGCCGCCGAAATGTCACCCTATCTGGCCATGGTGGGTGAGTTTCGCGTGCATTACGCGGGGTTTTTCGACCCCGGCTTTGGCCATGGCGTGCCTGCACGCGGCGTGCTTGAGGTGCGCTGTCACGAAGCGCCCTTTGTCTTGGAACATGGGCAGGTGGTGGGACGGCTGGTCTATGAACGCATGGCCGATGCGCCGCGCACGCTTTACGGCACCACCATCGCCTCGAACTATCAAGGCCAAGGGCTAAAGCTCTCCAAGCATTTCCGGGGATAGGCGGTCAAAGCACGCTGTGGATTTGGGCCAGCCCAGCGCGCGCTTGCGCGGGCAGTGCGGTGAGCGGCACAAGATAAGTGTGGATCGAAAACACCACCGCGTCGGTGTTCTCCAGCCGCACAAAGCATTGTTTTTCCGACCGCAAATAGCGGCCCGTGCCGGGAGCATCGCGGCGCGGAGTGGCCTCGCGCCTTGGTTGGTGCAGCGCGGGGTCGGCATAGATCAGCGCGTTTTGCCGCCATAAGGGGCGCTCGGGGCGTATCGCATCGAAAAGCCGCTGCACCCGCGCGGCCATCTGTGCGTCATAGGCCGCCACCGGGGCATGGATCGCGCTGAGCGGACGGCCGATTTTCTCGTCCAAACGCCAGCTTGCGGGAAAGCACAACACCGCAGCCGTCAGCACATGCTCACCATTTGGGCCGGGCTGATGGATGCACAGATCCTCTTGCACCAGTCGCGCGGCGGTGATCAGGGGCGGCGCCCCATCAAGGGCCACCGCCACACCATCGGGGCGGATCACCTGATCGCCCTGCCGCTGATATCCCGGCCCTAGATGGTCAAGGATCAGGGCCAAAAGTTCCTCCGCCGCTGCGTCGGCCCCCGGTGTCATCGCATAGACCGCATCCGGGCGTTCCGCCAAAAGCTGATCGCGCAGCGCCATTTGACCGTCAAAGGCTTCATCGACCACCAGCCAATCCGCCATGCTCAGCGGCAAGACCCCCGGCAGCCGCGCAAGGGCGGGCACCAACCATGGGATGGTTGGCAAATGCTGTTGCAAGATCGCGCTCATCCGCACCCCGCCCCTTGGGCCAATGCCTTGGTCATAGCGGCAAAAGCGGGCTGGCCTTGATCTCTTCCATCGAGAGCAGCGCGGTCACGTTATAAATCCGCACCTCCGAGATCAGGGCTTGGTAAAAGACGTCATAGGCGCGCGCATTGGCCACGCGGACCTTGAGGATATAATCAATCTCACCTGCCAAGCGATGCGCCTCCATCACCTCGGGGCGGGCTTTGAGCGCGGCGAGGAAACGGTGCTGCCAATCGGCCTCGTGTTCGGAGGTGCGGATCAGCACGAAAAAACACGCCTCGAACCCCAGCTTTTCGGCATCGAGCAAGACCGTGTGCTGGCCAATCACGCCCGCCTCTTTCAGCTTGCGAATCCGGTTCCAGACCGGCGTCTTGGACGAGCCCACGATGCGCGCGATATCATCGAGTGAGCGCGAAGCATCCGCTTGCAGGGCTGCGAGAATTTTCCGGTCAAGCGCGTCGATCTGGACAGTCATCTTTGGTGGCCCTTTGCGGCGGAACGGTATCTGATCTGCGCGGCACTGGTAAAAACATATGTCCCTTTCAGCAAGGTGTATCTGCCAAATACTGGGAAATTTTTCTAAATATAGCGAAACCAATCTTGGTCGGAGCGCGCGATGGACCACTTCCCGATCTTTCTGGCCCTGCAAGGCCGCCGTGTCGTCATCGCAGGCGGTGGCGAGACGGCCTTGGCCAAATTGCGCATCTTGCGCAAGACCACGGCGCGCCTGAGCGTGATCACCGAGGCACCCGACCCCGCGCTGCAGGCTTTGGCCGCTGATGGGAAAATCATGCTGATCAGCCGGGCCTTTGGCCCCGGTGACGCGCTTTGCGCGGCGCTGGTCTATGCCGCCAGTGACGACCCGGTCGAGGATCGCCGCGTGGCCAAACTTGCGCGCGCCGACGGCGCCTTGGTCAATCTGGTCGATAATCTGGAAGACAGCCAATTCATCACGCCTGCCATCGTCGATCGCGACCCGGTGACTATCGCCATCGGCACCGAGGGCGCGGCCCCAGTGCTAGCGCGCGCGATCAAGGCCGATCTGGAGGCGCGGCTGCCCCCCTCCTTGGGCGTGGCCGCTCGCGTCGGCAAGGGGTTTCGCAAACTGGCCGAGGCTTTGCCGATGGGGCGCAAGCGGCGCGATTTCTGGGCAGATTTCTATTTCGACACCGCGCCGCAGGTCATTGAAAAAGAAGGGGAAAGCGGCCTTGAACCCGCGCTTTCAGCGCTTTTGTCACGCCATCTTGCGGCAGCCCCCGCACCCGGACGGGTCGATCTGGTGGGCGCTGGCCCCGGCGATCCGGAGCTGTTGACGCTGAAAGCGCGTCGCCTGCTCGACCGGGCCGATGTGGTGATCCATGACCGGCTGGTGCCGCAAGCGATCCTTGAGCTTGCCCGGCGCGAGGCGCTGATCATCGATGCAGGCAAAGAGGGCTTTGGCCCCTCCATGTCACAGGGCGATATCTGCGCGCTGATGGTGGAGCATGCGGCCCATGGCGCGCATGTGGTGCGGCTGAAAGGTGGCGATCCAGCGGTGTTCGGACGGCTCGACGAAGAGATCGCGGCATTGGTGCAAGCGGGCATCGATTGGTCGGTCGTGCCGGGCATCACGGCGGCGAGTGCGGCGGCGGCAAGCATCGGCCAAAGCCTGACCAAGCGCGACCGCAATAGCGCGCTGCGGTTGATCACCGGGCATGACATGCAAGGTTTCGCCGAGCAAGATTGGCGCGGGCTTGCCCGCCCCGGCGCGGTGGCCGCGATCTACATGGGCAAACGCGGCGCGCGGTTCATCCAAGGCCGCCTGATGATGCACGGGGCCGATCCGCAAACCCCGGTGACGGCTGTCGAAAACGCATCCCGCCCAGATGCGCGCATCATCGCCACGACCCTTGCCCGCCTGCCCAATGCACTGGCCGAGGCGGGCTGCAACGGCCCTGTGATCTTGCTTTACGGGCTTGCGCCCCGCGCAGCCGAGGCCGCCCTGCCCCAATTGTCCGAGGAGTTCGCCTAATGTCCGCAACCGTTACGCCGAAAGTCCTGACCGCCAATGCGCTGTTAGAGGGCGATGTTGTCTATCTTGCCCCCGATGGCGGATGGACGCGGCAGCATGACCGCGCGCTCTTGATCACCGATGCGGCGACAGCCGAGCTGCATCTGCTGGATGCGGCCGCGCGCGGCCACGAGGTGGTGGGCGCCTATCTGGCCGATGCCAAGGCTGGCCCCAAAGGCCCCGAGCCGATCCATTTCCGCGAGGTGTTTCGCACCCGCGGCCCCTCCAACTACGCCCATGGCAAGCAGGAGCGCGCCTGATGTATCGCTATTCCGAATTCGACGCGGATTTCCTGCGCAACCGTGTCGCGCAGTTTCGTACCCAAGTCGCGCGCCGCATCGACGGATCACTGACCGAGGAGGAATTCAAACCGCTGCGGCTGATGAACGGGCTCTATTTGCAACTGCATGCCTATATGCTGCGGGTGGCGATCCCTTACGGCACGCTCAATGGCGCGCAAATGCGGCAGCTTGCGATGATCGCGGACCGCTGGGACCGGGGCTATGGCCATTTCACCACGCGCCAGAATATCCAGTTCAACTGGCCCGCATTGCGCGATGTGCCCGATATGCTCGCGGCCTTGGCCGATGTCGGCATGCATGCGATCCAGACCAGCGGCAACTGCATCCGCAACGTGACCGCCGATCATTTCGCCGGTGCCGCCAAGGACGAGGTGGCCGATCCGCGCCCAGTGGCGGAATTGATCCGCCAATGGTCGACCGACCACCCCGAGTTCCAGTTCCTTCCACGCAAGTTCAAGGTCGCGGTCACGGGCCATGCCGATGACCGCGCGGTGACGGCGGCCCATGATATCGGCCTGCGCCTTGTGCGGCGGGATGGCGCATTGGGCGCGGCTGTGCTGGTCGGGGGCGGCTTGGGCCGCACGCCGATGATCGGCAAGATCTTGGCAGAATTCGTGCCGATGGCCGATCTCTTGCCCTATCTGGAGGCGGTCGTGGCGGTTTATAATCTGATCGGGCGGCGCGACAATAAATACAAGGCGCGCATCAAGATCACGGTCCATGAAACAGGTATCGACGCCATCCGCGCGCAGGTGAATGCCGAATTCGCCGCGCGCAAGCCCTTGTTTTCCGGCGTGGATCAGGCGCTTTTGGCCGAGATCACGGCGCATTTCGCGCCACCGGCGTTCAGCGATCAAGGCGTGGGAGGCTTTGCCGCCGATTACGCAGCCGATCCAGTCTTTCGCGCCTTTGTCGACACGAATACCGCGCCCCATCGCCACCCCGATTACACCATCGCGACCATCAGCCTTAAGGCGCATGGCGCAACACCGGGCGATTGCTCTTCGGCGCAGATGCGCCTTATCGCCGATTTGGCGGCGCATTATGCGCATGATGAAATCCGCATCAGCCATGAGCAAAACGTGGTCTTGCCGCATTTGCCCAAGCGCCACCTGAAGGCCGTGCATCAGGCGCTTTTGGGCGCGGGGCTGGCCACGGCCAATATCGGGCTGCTTTCCGATATCATCGCCTGCCCCGGTATGGATTACTGCGCGCTTGCGACCGCGCGCTCGATCCCCGTGGCGCAAGAGATTGCGACGCATTTCGACGCCTTGAAACTCGAACACGATATCGGGCCGCTCAAGATCAAGATTTCGGGCTGCATCAATGCCTGCGGGCATCATCATGTCGGCCATATCGGCATCTTGGGCCTCGACCGGGCGGGGGTGGAAAGCTACCAGATCACGCTGGGCGGCGATGGTGGCCCTGATGCGGTCATCGGTGAGCGTGCTGGCCCCGGTTTTGCCTATGACCAGATCGTGCCCGCGATAGAGCGGATTTTGCGCGCCTATCTGGGCTTACGCATGGGACGCGCGGAAAGCTTTCTTGCCGCCTATCGCCGGGTCGGCATGGAACCCTTCAAGGCCGCGCTCTATGGCGCTGGGGGGGCAGAGGCCGATGCCGCCTGAGATCAGCCATTTCGGCAGTGTGGCGACGCGTGTGGCGGCGCTCAACAGCCGCTACCGCCATCACTCGGCCATCGCCGTGTTGGAACATGCGCTGGCCGATACCGACACGGGATCGGTCGCGATGGTCTCAAGCTTTGGGGCAGAGTCGGTCGTCTTGTTGCATATGGTGGCCGTGATCGACCGCGACACACCGGTGCTGTTTTTGGACACCGAGATGCTGTTTGACGAAACGCTCAGCTATCAACGCGCGGTGGCGGCCCATCTGGGGCTTGGCGATGTGCGGGTCATCCGCGCCAGCCGCACCAAGCTTGCCGCCCATGACCCCGAGGGGGGGCTGCATCGTGAGAACCCCGACGCCTGCTGCAACTTGCGCAAGACCGAACCGCTGGCCCATGCGCTCGCCCCTTTCGATGCATGGATCACCGGGCGCAAACGCTTTCAATCAGGCAGCCGCGCGGCGCTGGCCTTCTTCGAGGCCGAGGGCGAGGCGCGCATCAAGATCAACCCGCTGGCCCATTGGGCGCGCGAGGATTTGGCCGAGTATATGACCAACAACCGCCTGCCCCGCCACCCGCTTGTGGCGCGCGGTTATGCCTCCATCGGCTGTGCGCCTTGCACCACGCCTGTGGCAGCGGGTGAAGACCCGCGTGCCGGGCGCTGGCGCGGTGCCGCCAAGGAGGAATGCGGTATCCATGTCGTCGACGGACGGATCGTGCGCGCGCCGATCAGGCAGGCCTCGTGACTAGGCAACAAAGACTGCGTTTGCGTATTTTCGGCAAAGTTGAAGGGCGCGCGCGTTAACCTTGATGGAGTGTGAATAGATGCAGACCACAGCCGCCGCGATCATCATGCGCGATACGGGCTTTTCGACCGATGATTGGGACAGGGCGATCTTGCCACCCGATGCGGATTTGCACGGGGATCATCTGGCCCTCGATCTTGGGCCACAGGCCGATCTCGACGCCTTGGTCGTGCATCTGGACCGGATCACGCTGATCCGCATCCGTTTTGGCAGCTTTGCCGATGGGCGCGGCTTTACCATCGCCCGGCGGCTGCGCGCGATGGGCTATCGCGGGCGCCTGCGCGCGGCGGGCCATGTGCTGGCCGATCAATATGCCATGGCGCGGCGCGCGGGCTTTGACGAGGTGGAAATCACCCCCGCGATGGCCGCGCGCCAACCCGAAGATCAGTGGTTGGCACGCGCCGATTGGCGCGCAGGCGACTATCAGGCGCGGCTGAAAGGCTGACAAAAGCTTTCCCTGATCCAGATCAAGGCTTATGGAGGGGGTAGCGGCCAGACCGCGCCCTTGAGATGACATGACCGAGCACACTCCCGTGAAAGATACCGAGAACACCGCAGCGCGCGCCACACCCACCCTGCCCGACACGCAGATCGTGACCGAGGTGGAGCATTACACCGACCGGCTGTTCCGGTTCCGCTGCACGCGGCCGGCAAGCCTGAGGTTTCGGTCGGGCGAGTTCGTGATGATCGGCTTGATGGGCGATCCGGACCCTGAGACGGGCAAGCAAAAGCCGCTGATGCGGGCGTATTCCATCGCCTCGCCCGCTTGGGATGACGCGCTGGAGTTCTATTCGATCAAGGTGCCAAATGGGCCGTTGACCTCGAAACTCCAGCATATCCGCCCCGGTGATGCGATCATTTTGCGCCCCAAGCCTGTTGGCACATTGGTGCATGACGCGCTCTTGCCGGGTAAGCGGCTTTGGCTTTTTGCCACCGGCACGGGCATTGCGCCTTTTGCAAGCCTTCTGCGCGAGCCGCAGACTTATGAAGATTACGACGAGGTGATCCTGACCCATACCTGCCGCGAGCTGGGCGAGTTGACCTATGGCGCGCGGCTGATCGAGGCGATCCGGGCCGACGAGATGTTGGCCGAATTGATCGGCGAGGGGTTTGCCGACAAGCTGCGCTATTACCCCACCACCACGCGGGAAGAGAGCGCCAAGATGGGGCGGATCACCGATCTGATGCGCTCGGGCGAGGTTTTTGCCGATCTTGGTGTGGGCCCGCTTGCCCCGGACACCGACCGCGCGATGGTGTGCGGTAATCTGGCCTTCAACCTTGAGATCAAGGCGATGCTCGAGGGCTATGGCCTGCGCGAAGGGGCCAATTCCAACCCGGCCGAATATGTGGTCGAGAAGGCCTTTCTCGACTAGAGCGTGTCGCGTTTGATCAGTCCGCTTTATTCAGCGCAACAGGCGAGGCAGCGTTTGCAAGGGCGACAAGACATCGCAAAATTAAGCCCCCCTTTGGCCAAGCCAAGGGGGGCTTTTATCTCGGTGCCGGGATTTACTGGCCGAGGCCCAGCAGGTTGCGCGCCTGCTCAAGGGCAGTTGGCAACAACGCGGGGTTGTCGCGCGCCGCGCCAAGTGCCGTTGTCACGGCAGTGCGCGCCAAGGCCGGGATATCGGCTGCGGCCAATGCGGCGATTGCGGCATCGAAATCGAAGCCGTCGACAGTGAACAAGGCCGCGAGCGCATCTTGGGCCTGCACAGCTTGATCCGCCAAGCCCGCAGCAGCGTCTTGGGCGGCATTGGTTACCGCGGCAGCAGCTTCGGCAGCAGCGGCCTCGGCAGCAGCAGCAGCTTTGGCAGCCTCGGCGGCAGCCTGTTCGGCGGCAGCGGCAGCAGCGGCCTCAGCAGCAGCGGCCTCAGCAGCAGCCTGTTCGGCGGCGGCACGTTCGACATTGGCATTTTGCGTCTGCACAACAAAGTAACCGCCGATGCCCAGCGACGCGAGGACAACGATAATGATAATGACGCGTTTCATGGTCTCTTCCATTTTGGATGATTAAACGTGCTGTCACCTATGCATGGCCGTGACGTTCTGGCAATGCCGCAATGCAGCAGCCATGGCTTTCCGGCATATAAGCGCCAATTCGCCTTGAAAGAAACCGGCAGCACAGTTAGGTTGTCAGCCTAAATCTCGGTAGCTTCAGGAGGCCCCCATAGCCCGCAGACCCCATAACGCGCCGCCATCCCGTGAATCCGGCCCGCGCGTGAATGAACGTATCCGTTGCCCTGAGATCCGCCTGATCGGCGCAGAGGGGGAAAATCTCGGTGTTCTGTCGCCGATCCGGGCTCTTGAGCTTGCCGAACAGGCCGGTCTGGATCTGGTCGAAATTTCGCCCACGGCAGAGCCGCCCGTGTGCAAGATCATGGATTTCGGTAAGTATAAATACGAGACCCAGAAACGCGAGGCCGAGGCACGCAAGAAGCAAAAAGTCATCGAGATCAAGGAGGTCAAGTTCCGTCCGAACACCGACACCCATGATTACGAGGTCAAGATGCGCAGCGTGACCAAGTTTCTTGAAAACGGCGACAAGGTAAAAGTCACCTTACGTTTTCGTGGTCGCGAAATGGCGCACCAAAACCTTGGGCGTGAATTGCTCGAGCGCGTGGCCGCCGATGTCGAAGGGCTGGGCAAGGTCGAAAGCATACCGCGTCTGGAAGGACGCCAGATGGTGATGATGATCGGCTCGGCCAAATAGCGCCACGCCTTGATCCAGCAGCCATGATCGGCGCGCCCCACCGGCGCGCCTTTTGCTTTTTTGCGCCTGCCCTCACTCGCTGTTGCAGCAAGGACGCGCATGGCCGAGATTGCGCTTCACTTGGCTTGAACCGCCACGAATGCTGCGTCATCCTCCGGCCATGGTACATGTGAGTTTTGTTCTTTTCCCCGGTTTCCCAATGTTGGCCTATGCGCTTGGCTGCGCCGTGCTCGACACCGCCAATAGGCTCAGCCCAGAGCCGCTTTTCACCTATGATATGCGTATTCCCGGCCATCAGCCGGTACGCGCTTGCAATTCCGCACTGGTAGAGCCGGGCTGCCCCAATTGGGATGCAGCAGAGACGGTCGATCTAGTGCTGGTGTTGTGCGGCGATACGGTACCTGCGCGCATCCCCAACGGATTTCAGGCCTTTCTTTCACGGATCGAGGCGGCAGGCGGGCGTTTGGGCGGCGTTGCAACCGGCACGCTGATCTTGGCGCAGATCGGTTGGCTGAACGGGCGTCAAGCCGTGCTCAGCCGCAGCCCAGATGCAGCCGATGACCGCCAATTCCCCGCGATTGAGGTGCTTGACCGGCCCTATGCGCTTGATGATCGTCGCCTTACCGTGGCAGGCGGGACCGCAATCGGCGAGGCGCTCTGCGCTTGGGTCGCAAAAGCCGCATCGCCCGCCTTGGCACAAGAGGTCGCGCGTAGGCTGGCCAGCGGCAAGCTTGCAACGCCGCAAAGCCCAACGTGCCGCGCCCGACGACACCCCCGAGGCCGCGGCCCCCGTCGATCCGATCATCGCCGAGATGGAGGCGCGCATGCGCGCCCATCTCGAAACGCCACTTGCGCTGACCGACTTGGCCGAAAGCCTTGGCATGAGCCGCAAGGCGCTGCGCGGGCGCTGTGAACGGGCTTTGGGGGTCAGACCTTCGGATCATTACCTGACCTTGCGCCTACGCCATGGGGCGGATTTGCTGCGCCATACCGCGATGCCTGTCTCGGATATCGCACGCGCCAGCGGGTTCGAAACATTGGCGGGCTTTTCGCGCGCCATCAGCAACAAGCTGGGCGTTTCGCCCTCGGCTGTGCGCAAAATGGCGCGTGCCGCGCGGATGGTGACCGCTTACGCCTGAAGGTTTGGCCCATGCAAAAAGGCGCCGGATCGCCCCGGCGCCTTTTGGTTTTCTCGCGGACCGGCGCTCTATTCAGGCGGCGGCCGCCACAGCGCGCTTGGTCATCACCTTGACCAAATGCGCGCGGTAATCGGCCGAGCCGTGTAGATCGGCGATCATGTCATTGCCGGGCACGGCCAAGGCATCAAGCGCCGTGGCCGCGAAATCGGCTGAAAGCGCTGCCTCCGCCTCGGCCCAGCGGAACACCCCATCCGAGGCCGCGCCGGTGACCGCGACGCGCACGCCACCCGCATATTTCGCCACATAGACCCCCACCAAGGCAAAGCGCGAGGCGGGCTGGACGAATTTCTGGTAATTGGCCTTTTGCGGCACGGGAAAGCGCACCTCGGTGATGATCTCGCCCTCGTCCAGCGCGGTGGTGAACATGCCAAGGAAATAATCATCCGCCGCGATGTCGCGGGCATTGGTCTTGATCACCGCCCCCGAGCCCAAGGCCGCCGCCGGGTAACAGGCGGACGGGTCGTTATTGGCCAAGGAGCCACCGATTGTGCCGCGATTGCGCACAGCCGGATCGCCGATATGGCTCGCAAGTGCGGCCAAGGCAGGGTAATGCGCCGCCGCTTCACGCGCGACTGTGGCATGGGTGGTCGCCCCCCCGATGCAGACCTCGCCCGCGTCGTTGACGCAGACCCCGATCATCTCGGGGATGGCGTTGAGGCTGACCAGCGTGGTCGGTGCCGCAAGGCGCTGCTTCATCGTCGGCAACAGCGTCTGCCCGCCGCCCAGCGCTTGGGCGTCCCCTGACGACAATGCCTTGACGGCATCGGCAATCGTCTTGGCCTTGGCGAATTCGAAATTATACATCCATTCCTCCCGAAGGGTCTTTCCCTTCTTCGTTTCATAAATATCCCGGGGGGTGCGGGGGGCTGGCCCCCCGCCCCTGTCCGATCACGCTTGCATGGCGGCCCAGACGCGCGCGGGCGTCAGCGGCATATCGATATGATCCACATGGTCCATGCCCGCACGGTGCAGCGCATCGATGACCGCATTGACCACCGCCGGTGGCGAGCCGATGGCCCCCGCCTCGCCGCAGCCCTTCACTCCAAGCGGGTTATGGCTGCAGGGTGTGACGCAGGAATGATCGACCTGATAGAACGGCAGATCATCGGCCCGTGGCATGGCGTAATCCATGTAAGACGCGGTCAAAAGCTGACCATTCTCATCATAGGCCGTATGTTCGACCAAGGCTTGACCGATTCCTTGGGCAACACCGCCATGCACCTGCCCCTCGACGACCATCGGGTTCATCACATTGCCGAAATCATCGGCGCAGGTGAAGGAACAGATGGTGACTTTGCCGGTGTCGGGGTCGATCTCGACCTCGCAGAGATAGGCGCCGGCGGGATAGGTGAAGTTGTTGGGATCGTAAAACGCCGTCTCCTCCAGCCCCGGCTCGAGGGTCTCGAGCGGGTAGTTATGCGGCACGTAAGCCGAGAAAGCGATCTCGCCAAAGGATTTCGCCTTGTCGGTGCCTGTCACCGAGAAGCTGCCGTTTTCAAAGGTGATGTCACCCTCGGCCGCTTCCAGCATATGGGCCGCGATCTTCTTGCCCTTGGCAATGATCTTGTCCAGCGCGCGGTCCATCGCCGAGCCACAGACCGCCAGCGAACGCGACCCGTAAGAGCCCATCCCGAAGGGGATCTTGGAGGTATCGCCATGCACGATCTCGACCGCCGCTTCGGCGATGCCCAGCTTGTCGGCCACGACTTGGGCAAAGACCGTCTCATGGCCCTGACCATGGCTATGGGCGCCGGTCATCACCTGGATCGTGCCGGTCGCACTGACGCGCACTGTGGCGGCGTCATATAGACCCACGCGGCTGCCCAGCTGTCCCACCAGATGCGAGGGCGCGATGCCGCAGGCCTCGATCCAAGTGGACAGACCCACACCGCGCAGCTTGCCTTCCTGCCCGGCTTTTGGCCGCGCGCGCCTCGAACCCCGCCAGATCGGCCATATCCAAAGCCTTGTCGAGCGTGGCTTGGTAATTGCCGACATCATAGACCAGCCCAACGGGGGTGGTGTAGGGGAACTGGTCCGGCGTCAAAAGGTTCTTTCGCCGCACAGCGACCGGATCAAGCTTCAGCTCGCGTGCCATCTTGTCGATGGCCCGCTCAAGGCTATAGGTCGCCTCGGGCCGGCCTGCCCCGCGATAGGCATCGACAGGTGCGGTATTAGTAAAGACCGCCTTCAGGTTCACATAGACATGCGGCACCTTGTAGGGCCCGGCCATCAGCGTGCCATGCAGGAATGTGGGCGTCGCGGTCGAGAAATTCGACAGATACGCCCCGACATTGGCCAGCGTATTGGTGCGGATCGCAAGGATCTCACCATCCAGCGTCGCGCCCACCTCGATCGTGGTGACATGGTCGCGCCCATGGGCATCGGTGAGAAAGCTTTCCGACCGCTCCGCCGTCCAGCGCACTGGGCGGCCAAGCTTCTTGGCGGCGGCCAAAACCAGCGCCTCTTCGCCGTAGTGATAGATCTTCGAGCCGAAACCACCGCCCACGTCGGGGGCGACGACCGTCAGCTTGTGCTCGGGGATACCAAGCACAAAGGCACATACCAACAGCTTGGTCAGATGCGGGTTCTGGCTGGTGGTGGTCAGCTTATAGTCGCCCGTCCCGGGGTTGAATTCCCCGATGGAGGCGCGCGGCTCCATCGCATTGGGGACCAGACGGTTGTTGACCAACTCCAGCGTGGTGACATGGGGGCCGCCTTCATCGCGGCATCGACCGCGTCGCGGTTATCCTCGATCCAGCCCCAGTCAAAGCACAGATTGTCGGGGATCTCGTCATGCACGCGGTTGCTGGCATTGGCGACAGCCGCCGCCATATCGACGATGGCGGGCAATTCTTCGATCTCGGTGCCGGCGGCCACCGCTTCGGCGGCATCGCGCGCCTGCTCATAGGTTTCGGCCACGACAGCGGCATAAGCATCGCCCACATGGCGCACCTTGCCATGGGCCAGCACGGGGCGCTTGGGTTCGCGCATGGGCGAGCCGTCGCGCGAATGGATCAGCCAGCCTGCCGGGTTGCCACCCACATCGGCGAAATCCTCGCCGGTAAAAATCGCCAACACACCGGGCATGGCCTGCGCGGCGGATGTGTCAATCGACACGATGCGCCCATGGGCCACATTCGCGCGCACCATCACCGCGTGAAGCTGACCCTGCATGGCCAGATCGTCGGTATAGGCCCCGCGCCCTGTCAAAAAGCGTATATCCTCGCGCCGCTTCGATCTTGCGCCGATACCAGTATCTTTGGGCATTGTCGTCCTCCCTTGGATATGTCGCCCCGGCCCATCACCCGATGGTCATGCGGGGTCGGGGCCGCATCGGCCCCATCAAGCTTGTGAAAGCTCGGATCGCGCGGCCCGCCTCCCCGCGGGCAGCGCAGCAATCATTCCGCCGCGATGGCCGAGACATCCTGACCGCTGGCGGCCATGATCGCTTTCACGATGTTATGATATCCCGTGCAGCGGCAGATATTGCCTTCCAGATAGGCGCGGATCTCGGCCTCGGAGGGCTTGGGGTTTTCCTTCAACAGCGCAGCGGCGGTCATCACCATGCCCGGCGTGCAAAAGCCGCACTGCAGCCCGTGATGGTCTTGAAACGCCTGCTGGATCACCGAAAGCGAGCCATCGGCATTGGCCATGCCCTCGATCGTGCGCACTTCGGCCCCGTCAAGATCGGCGGCAAGTGCTGTGCAGCTTTTGATCGCGTTGCCATTCACATGCACAATGCACGCCCCGCATTGGCTGGTGTCGCAACCGATATGCGTGCCGGTCAGCCGAAGATCTTCGCGCAAAAACTCAGCAAGCAAGGTACGGCCTTCAACTTGGCCGGAAACGGACTTGCCGTTCACCGTCATCGTCACCTGGGTCATCAGTTCCTCCCTTGGTTATGGCGCCATCCAAGCACGGAACCGCGCATAAGCAAACGGGAAATTTGCGGCCCATTTCGCGCCACCCTTTGGGCTGCGATGATTGCCGGCGCAACGCCTGACCGATATCACTGCCGCGGCACGACGATACATGAGGGACGCATGACCGCCAATCATCCAGACCTGCATATCTTGGAGGGTTTCGCCAATCAGCAGGCGCGCATCATCGCCCTTTTTGGCGATGTTTTCACCGCCGCCGAAGGCCCGGAGGAGGGTCAAGCCATCGCAGCCCTTGTCGCCGCCATGACCGCCCTTGGCCCTGATGCTGGGCTGCGCCCCTTCACCGCGTGGCAAGGCGACAGACCCGTGGGTGCGGTCATCTTCTCACCCCTGCGCGATGCGCGAGCGGCCTATCGGATCATGCTGCTCTCACCGATGGCCGTTGCGACCGACCAGCAAGGCTTAGGGAATCGGCCAGGCGCTGATCCGTCATGCGCTTGACCGATTGGCCAAAGATGGTGCCCAGATCGCCGTGACCTATGGTGATCCGGCCTTTTATAGGCGCACGGGCTTTGCCCCTGTCACGACCGACACGCTCCCCGCCCCGCATCCGCTTTCCCAACCCATGGGCTGGATCGCCCAAAGCTTGACGGGTGCGAACATGCCGCCGATCCAAGGCCCGTTGTCTTGCGTGGCCCCGCTGGATAATCCCGCCTTTTGGTGATTGGCCTAGCCCTCTGGACGGCGCGCGCGCGGTTGTGGCCGGGTCGGGATTTCCTTGAGGAGCCCCCCCACCCCCATCGCGGCAATATCATCCCCCGTTAACGCAACACCGCAGGCCAGCCGCTCCAACACCCAATCAGCGCCGTTCAGCGCCGGGCTGCGCGCACATCCCGGAAGACCAATGACCGGGCGCGCGCCCAAGCGGCCCAGCACCAAAAGATTGCCCGGATCGACCGGCATGCCAAAGCGGATCACCTCGCCGCCTGCCGCCACCAACCCCATCGGCATCACATCGGCGATGTCCGAGGTGGCCGAGCCCGTCAGCACCAAGATCATCCCTGCATCGCTGGCCGCGATAGCTTGCGCGATGGCGGTGGCCGCATGGGGCACAACGCGTGTCTGCCCCTCGTCCCAGCCCCAACCGCGCGACCCGCGCCCAGACCGCGCGCACCCCTTTGTCATCATCGCGCACCCGCCGCGGCCCTGATCTGCGTGACGATCAGATCGACGCGGCCCACCTGCGGCGGCAAGCGCCGCAACGCCCCCGCCCCGGCCGCGCAAGCCTGCGCCAGCGCATCGCCCGGCACGGCATAGGCGATGATCTTCACCGTTCCCACCATCATGCCCGCCGCGACCCGCTGATAGGGGGCAAGCGTGGCCAAGGTGATCATCGGATCGATGGCATTGAGCCGCCCGATGGCCGCGTGATCCAGCGCCAAGATCCCCGGCCCCGTGGCGCGGATATTCACCCGCCCGGTAAAGGCTTGCTCGTAAAGCAAACCCTGCCCATCGGGATCAGGCACCAAGCGCCGCAGCCAAGCGGCGCGCCGCCGCATCCTCCAGCACATCGCCGGGCCCCGGCCGCGCCACGATCACCTCGGCCAGACCTGCCTGCGCCAGCTGCGCCAGATCATCGGCGTCCAAGACCCGCCCCTTGCTCAGCTTGCCACCGGGCAAGGCAATCGCATGGGCCAAGATCGCCCCCTGCGCTTGCGCCAAAGTGACACGGCCGAACTTCATCCCCGCCGCAGCCTTTGGGTGATCTGGGCCAGCACCGACACGGCGATCTCGCCCGGACCGCGCGCCCCGATATCCAGACCAACAGGGGCATGGATGCGCCCGATCTCAGCCTGCGAAAACCCCGCCTCCGTCAGCCGGGCCACCCGCTTGGCATGGGTCCGCGTCGACCCCAGACAGCCAAGGTAGTACACATCGCTGTTCAGCGCCGCCATGATCGCGGGATCGTCGAGCTTTGGATCATGGGTCAGCGTCACCACCGCAGAGCGCGCGTCCAGCCCAAGGGCAGCCAAGGCCTCGTCGGGCCAATCATCGACCAGCGCCACATCGCCAAAACGCGCCGCCGAGCCAAAGGCCGGGCGCGGATCGATCACCGTCACATCATGGCCCGCGATCCGCGCCATCGGCACCAAGGCCTGCGCGATATGCACCGCACCCACCACGAAAAGCCGCAATGGCGGGTTGTGAATATGGATAAAGCTACGCCCATCCTCACTCACCCCCGAGCGATCCATCACGAAGCGCTCAGGATAGGCTGCGGCATCGACAAGCCTATGCGCCGCCTCTGCCAGATCAATGACCAAGGCCACCGGCCTGCGCGCGGCCCGCGCGGCCACGAGCTCCGCCAAAAGATCCACGGGCATCGCGCCCCCCACCGGCGCGACCAAGACGCGGATCCGCCCACCACAGGCCAGGCCCACGGCAAAAGCCTCGTCATCGCTGACCCCGAATTCCAACAGCCGCGCCTGCCCTGTCTCCAGCGCCTCCATCGCTGCCAAGACGACCGCCCCCTCGACGCAGCCCCCCGAGACAGACCCCGCCATCTCGCCTGTGCCAGACACGACCATCTGCGCGCCCACCTGCCGCGGTGCCGACCCCCAAGTCTCGATCACTGTCGCGATCACCGCCCCTTGGCCCGCCTGCACGAAAGCCAGCGCGCGCTCGGGCATATTTTCAAGATCCATCATCCGCCGTATCCCCTTTCCGCCAGCCTACAACGCCAAGACGCGATCACAATCACCTTCTTCGTTTCAAAAATATCCCGGGGGAATCGCCAAAGGCGATGGGGGCAGCGCCCCCCGAACCAAAAGCCGCGCGCGGCACGCGCACCGTTGGATCACGCTAAGAGCATCCGCATCAGCCGTGCCTTCTCACCGGTATCGTCGGGCCGCGACAGGGCCTCGGCCAGCCCCGAAAGGGCCGCAATATTATGGCCTGCGCGAAAGCTGTCGACATGGGGCAGCATGGCGCGAATACCCGCGGCCTTCGGCGCGAAACCATCCCAACGCAACAAGGGATTGACCCAAATCACCCTTCGCGCCGACAGATGCAGACGCGCCATCGCCGCCGAAAGCGCCTCGGGCGCGTCGCGGTCCAGCCCGTCAGTGATGATCAACACCACCGCCCCTTGCCCCATCACGCGCCGCGACCAGTCACGATTAAAGACCTCAAGACAAGCCCCGATCCGCGTGCCGCCGTCCCAATCCTGCGCCTCCGCCCCAGCCGCCGCAAGCGCTGCATCCACATCGCGCGCGGCCAGATGACGGCTGATATTGGTCAGCCGCGTACCAAAGGTGAAACCATGCACTTTTGCCCAGCCCACGCCGTGCTGGTTGGCGGCTGCATGTAGAAAATGCAGTACCGCACGCGAATAAGACGACATCGAGCCCGAGATATCGCATAGCGCCACCAGCGCGGGCCAGCGGATGCGCTTGGATTTGCGCGCAAGCCGCGTGACCTCGCCCCCTTGGCCTGCGGCCAAGCGCATGGTTTTGCGCCAATCCACCGCGCGCCCAAGGGGGGCGGCTTGGGTCCGTCGGCTGATCAAGGGCGGCACACTGAACTGCATCCGCGCCAAGATGCGCTTGGCCTCGGCCATCTCGGCCACCGACATCTGTTCGAAATCCAGCGTCTTCAGCCGCTCCTCGGCACTCATCGTCAGCGATGCGTCAATCTCGATCTCGCTGCCCTCGGCCTCGGGCATTTGCGGCAAATCACGCGCCACCCCATGCAACAGCGCCTCGGCCGCGCGCTTTTCGCCCGCGCGCGCCACGCGCTCTTCGGCCACACCGCGTAGCTGCGGTGTCAAAAGCGACATCATATGTTCCAAGAAACGCGGGTCGCGCCAGTAAAGCCGAAAGACTTGATCAAACACCGCCCGATGCTCGGGGCGCGAGACGAAACACGCCCGCAGCGTGAAATAGAAATCCGCGCGCCGGTCAAAGCCTGTCGCGGCCACGGCGCGGATCGCATCAGCCACACGCCCCGGCCCCAAGGGCAAGCCCGCCACCCGCAAGGCACGGGCGAAATGGGTGATATTGGTGACAAGCTGTGGCCTGTCGGGCAGGGAAAGATCGGCGTGCTCCATCCGCGATCAGCCGACCGGCAATGGCGCATCGGCCGCGATCTTGTCGAGAATGCGCTTGGTCTCCGAGCCTTCCAAACGCTGGATATCATCTTGATATTTCAAGATTGCCCCCAGCGTATCGGCAATCACCTCGGGGCTCAGTGCGATCACATCCAAGGCCAAAAGGCATTTGGCCCAATCAATCGTCTCGGCCACGCCGGGGCGTTTGAACAGATCCGTGCCGCGCAATTCTTGCACAAAGGCCACGATCGCTTGGCTCAGTTGCACCGAGGCCCCCGGCACACGGGCGCGCAAAATGTCCAATTCGCGCGCCACATCGGGATAATCCACCCAATGGTACAAGCAGCGCCGCTTGAGCGCGTCATGCACCTCGCGCGTCCGGTTCGAGGTCAAGATCACGATCGGCGGCGTCGGTGCTTTTATCGTGCCAAGCTCGGGGATGGTGACTTGGAAATCGCTCAAGGCCTCGAGCAAAAATGCCTCAAACGGCTCATCCGTGCGGTCGATCTCATCAATCAGCAAGACCGGCGCCCCGGCGGGATCGGGCCGCATCGCGCGCAAAAGTGGCCGCTCGATCAGGTATTCGGGCGAGAATAATTCAGCCTTCAGCGCGGCGCGCTCCGCCCCGCCTTGCGCCTCGGCGGTCCGGATCGCGATCATTTGGGCGGCGAAATTCCACTCATAGACCGCACTGGCCGCATCTAACCCCTCATAGCATTGCAGCCGGATCAGGGGCCGCCCCAAGCTTGCGGCAATCGCCTTGGCGATCTCGGTCTTGCCGGTGCCCGCCTCGCCTTCCAGAAACAGCGGACGGCCAAGCTTGAGCGAGAGGAACACAACCGTGGCAAGCCCGCGCCCACAGATATAATCCTCGGCCGATAACGCCTCTTGCACGGCGTCGATGCTCGCAAAACCCATGATGCGCCCCCCTTGCACCCCGGTGAATGCACCCATCAACCCCGGCATCGCCCCAAGGGTCAAGGCCATAGACCCGCCATGGCCCGCGACCGAAGTGAAGATAAAGCTGCAAATCCCATTGAAATGCCCCATCCTCATCGCAGCTTTGCCATAGTCGACGCGCATTCTGACCGACAGACCAAGACAGTATTTCGCCATGTGCCAACAGTAAAACCATGATTGAACACGACCAAACCAACCCAGAATCTTTGACGCACCATCAAGCCGCCTGGCATCATCGTTTGGCAAATATCGGCCGCGATCACGGCTTTTTCACGCGGATCGGTGAAGATCACCTGACCCTCTTCGTGCAGGAAGGTGACACGCTCTTGGTCAGCTTTGACCGTGCCGCCCGGGTCTGTCATGATGAACCCGATGGCCTGCCGCTTGGGTTCGAGGCGGTGCAACGGCGCGAGTGGTCTTTTCTGTCGATCATGTCGCTGGACGATCACTGGTACCGCTCAGCCGATTTGATCGCCTTTTTCGATGGTCTGCAAAGCAAGGGCTTTTTCGACAGCTTCGCGCAAGTCATCTTTTTGGGTTTTGGTCCCGCCGCGGGCCATGCCGCTTGCGCTTACAGTGCCGCCGCACCGGGTGCGCTGGTCTTGGCCAGCACCCCCGCCGCGACACTCAGCCCCGAGCGCGCGGGCTTTGATCGGCGCTTCTTGGCCGCGCGCAAACGCGACTTCTCGCGCTATGGCGACGCACCGCAGATGATCGCAACGGCAAGCCGCGTGGTGATTGCCTATGACCCGACCGATGCCGTCTCGACAGCCCATGTCGCGCAATTTCGTGGCCCACAGGTCACGCTGGCCCCGCTGCGCTTTACCGGCGCCGCGCCGGATCGGTTGATCCGCCAAGCTGGGCTTTTGGTGCCGCTCCTGCGCGCGCTTGGCCATCATCGCTTGACCAGCGCAAAAGTCGCGTCGCTGATCCGTCCGGTCCGCCGGTCCGATCCAAGCTATCTTTGGGATCTGCTCCAGCGTGCCTTGCGCCAAGGTCAATTCAACCGCGCCCGTCGCATCGCTGATTATGCCGCCGATATCACCGGCGAGACGCGCTTTGCCAAACAGGCCGCAAGCCTTGCGCCGGACGGTGGCTCATAACCCACCTGCCTCCTTCAAAAAAGCCACGACCGCATCGACACCGCGATCATGGCGCAAGGCGGCCATGACAAAGGGGCGCGCACCGCGCGCGGCACGCACATCGGCCTCAAGCTGCTGCGCATCGACACCCACATGCGGGGCCAGATCGATCTTGTTGACGATCAATAGATCCGAGCGCGTCACGCCGGGGCCTTTCTTGCGCGGGATATCCTGACCTGCCGCCGTATCAATGACATAGAGCGTCAGATCGGCCAATTCGGGCGAGAATGTCGCCGCCAGATTGTCACCGCCCGATTCGATGAAGATCACATCGAGATCGGGAATGCGCGCGCGAAAATCCGCCACCGCCGCAAGGTTGATCGAAGCATCCTCGCGGATCGCCGTATGTGGGCAGCCGCCCGTCTCCACCCCCATGATCCGCGTCGCAGGCAAGACCTGTGCGCGCAAAAGGTAATCGGCATCCTCGGAAGTGTAGATATCATTGGTAATCACCGCGACCGAATAGTCCTGCGCCATTGCCCGACACAGCTTTTCGGTCAGCGTCGTCTTGCCCGCGCCCACCGGGCCGCCGATCCCCACCCGCAAGGGCCCATGTACACTCGCCATCGCTCGACCTCCTTCATGTTTCATTAAGGTTAACGCGCGCGCCCATCTTTGCTTCACAAATACTCCGGGGGAGTCGCGGCACGCGACGGGGGCAGAGCCCCCTAAACAAAGTGCGCCGCCTTTGGCAGCGGTGGCAGAGCCCGCTCAGGTCCGAAATATCCGCACCTCCAGCGTCTCATGGGTCATCGCCGCCAGATCCGCACCAAAAACCGCCGTGCCGATCCCGTCCAGCCCTGCGGCACAGGCATCACTGGCCACATCGGCAATCGTGCCATGCAACTGAGCCAGTACACGCTGCCCCTGCGCTTGGCCCAGGGGCACAAAGCGCACCGCCGCCGAGACAAGGCTTGCCGCGAAAGATTGCAGAAAAAGCGCGCAAACCGTCGCATCATCAAGTGCCAAACCACGCGCGGCATTTCCCAAGACGACCGGATAGGGCCGCGCCACGCCGTCACCGATGCCCAGCGCAGCCAGTGTCTCGGCCAGTGCGCGGCCTTGCGCGGTGGTCTCGGTGACCCGTTCGCGCGACCCGGCCAAGGCCAGCGCCAGATCGCTCAGCACCGCAAGATCCGCCGCACTTTGGCGCGCGGCCAGCATCAAGATCGCATCATTGCGTCCCGCCCCCGCGGCCAGCACAGCGCCGACCCATTGCGCCAGCCCTGCGGCGTCGCGCACCCGACCCTCGGCGATCTCGGCCTCCAACCCATGCGAATAAGCATAGGATGAGACCGGGAAAGCCGGCGAGAGCCATTGGCTCAGCTGCAACAGATCAGCGGTGCCCATGATTACCCATGCGCGTGATCATGGGCATGGCCGTGATGATCCCCATCATCATGCCCATGGTCGTGCCCATGGCTTGGCCCGTGGTCATGCCCCAGCGTGCGCCCATGGCCATAGGCCCCACCCTCGGGCGTGAATGCGCCGCGCAGGGGCGCGACCGCGGCCCCCAATTGGCGCAGCATCGCGGCCAGCACATGATCGTCGCGGATCAACAAGTGATCATCGGCGATCTGGCACGGCGTGTGGCGATTGCCGATATGCCAAGCCAGACGCACCAGATCGCCCGTCACCCGCAACAGCGGCTCATCAGCGGCGACGATCTCGATCAGCGTGCCTTGCGTCGTTTCAAGCGCATCACCTGCACCCAGCGATGTCGTCTCGGGCAAATCGACCAAGACCGCCGCGCCCGAGGCCATGACCAAGCGCTTGCGGCGCAAGAATCGCCCCTCGTAATCCAGCACGAGCCTGTCGGCCGCCTGCCCCGTCCACTGCCCTGCCGCATGGCGGCGCTCGGCGATCATTGTCTCTTGCATCGATATCTTCCCTTGGTGCCGCACTGCCGAGGCCTAGCGGATCAATACATGAAATAGCGCTGCGCCATCGGCAGTTCGGTGGCAGGTGCGCAGGTCAGCAATTCGCCATCGGCGCGCACCTCGTAGGTTTCGGGATGCACCTCGACATGCGGGGTGGCGTTGTTGTGGATCATGTCGCGCTTGCGCACGCTGCGGATGCCCTCGACGGCCAGCGTCTCTTTGGCCAGCCCCAGCCGATTCTTGATGCCAGAAGCTTGCGCCGCCCCGCTGACAAAGGTGACCGATCCATGTTCGACCGACCGCCCGAATGCCCCCCACATAGGCCGCGAATAGACTGGCTGTGGCGTGGGGATCGAGGCGTTGGGGTCACCCATCTGCGCCACGGCGATGGTGCCGCCGATCAAGACCATCTCGGGCTTCACCCCGAAAAAGGCGCGGTTCCACAGCACCAGATCGGCGCGCTTGCCCAGCGCGATTGACCCGATATGGCGCGAAATTCCATGCACGATGGCCGGGTTGATCGTGTATTTCGCGATGTAGCGCTTGACGCGGATATTGTCGTTATCGCCCGTCTCCTCGGCCAGCCGCCCGCGCTGTTGCTTCATCTTGTGGGCGGTCTGCCATGTGCGGATTATTACCTCGCCCACACGGCCCATGGCTTGGCTGTCGGAGGCCATGACCGAAAACGCCCCCATATCGTGCAAGATATCTTCGGCGGCGATGGTCTCCTTGCGGATGCGGGACTCAGCAAAGGCCACATCCTCGGGGATCGAGCGATCAAGGTGGTGGCAGACCATCAGCATGTCGAGATGCTCTTCCAGCGTGTTGACCGTGTAGGGCATCGTCGGGTTGGTCGATGAGGGCAGGATGTTCTGAAATCCCACCACCTTCATGATGTCGGGCGCATGCCCGCCACCTGCGCCTTCGGTGTGGAAGGCATGGATGCAGCGATCACCAATGGCTGCCAGCGTATTCTCGACAAAACCGCTCTCGTTCAGCGTGTCGGTGTGGATCATCACTTGGATGTCCATATCTTCGGCGACCGACAGGCAGCAATCGATGGCGGCGGGGGTGGTCCCCCAATCCTCGTGCAGCTTGAGCGCACAGGCCCCCGCCTCGATCTGTTCGATCAGTGCCGCAGGGCGGGACGCATTGCCTTTGCCCGCAAAGGCGAGATTCATCGGGAAAGCATCGGCCGCCTGCATCATCCGGCCCAGATGCCACGGCCCCGGCGTGCAGGTGGTGGCAAGCGTGCCATGCGCGGGGCCGGTGCCGCCGCCCAGCATCGTGGTCAGCCCGGAATGCAGCGCATCCTCGATCTGTTGGGGGCAGATGAAATGGATATGGCTGTCAAAGCCACCGGCGGTCAGGATGCGCCCCTCGCCCGCGATCACCTCGGTCCCCGGTCCGATGATGATATCGACGCCTGCTTGCGTGTCGGGGTTGCCCGCCTTGCCGATGCCCGCGATCCGCCCGTCTTTCAGGCCCACATCGGCCTTGTAGATGCCCGCGTGGTCGATGATCAGCGCATTGGTGATGACGGTATCCACCGCCCCCTCGGCCCGCGTGTGCTGGCTTTGGCCCATGCCGTCGCGGATCACCTTGCCGCCGCCGAATTTCACCTCTTCGCCGTAAATGGCGGCGTTTGGCCCGCTGCCGCCGCTCATCGCCTGACCGACATTCAGGGCGGTCAGATCGCGCTCGACCTCGACGATCAGATCGGTATCGGCAAGCCGCACCCGGTCGCCCGTGGTGGGGCCATACATATCGGCATAGGTCGTGCGGGGGATACGGCTGGGCATGGGATCACTCCTTCGCCTTGAAAAATTGAACCATCAGACCTTCCCCATCACGGCCTTGTTGAACCCCCAGACGGCGCGGTCGCCGCCATAGGGGACAAGCGTCACCGCGCGCGTCTGGCCCGGCTCGAAGCGCACGGCGGTGCCCGCCGCGATATCAAGGCGGTGCCCGCGTGCTGCCGCCCTGTCGAAATCAAGCGCGGCATTGGTTTCGGCGAAATGGTAATGGCTGCCCACCTGCACGGGCCTGTCGCCGGTATTGGCCACCATCAGCGTGATGGCGGTGCGCCCTGCGTTCAACTCGATCTCGCCTGCGGCGGTGATGATTTCACCAGGTATCATGTCAGCCCCCTGTCAACGGATCGGATGATGGACGGTCACAAGCTTTGTACCATCCGGAAAGGTCGCCTCGACCTGCACATCGTGGATCATCTCGGGGATGCCTTCCATGCATTGCGCGGCGGTGATGACATGCGCGCCCGCCTCCATCAGATCGGCGACCGCGCGGCCATCGCGCGCGCCCTCCATCACGAAATCGGTGATCAGCGCGATGGCCTCAGGATGGTTGAGCTTGACGCCGCGCGCCAGCCGCCCGCGCGCGACCATCGCCGCAAGGCTGATCATCAGCTTGTCCTTTTCCCTCGGGCTCAGGTTCATCGCGTCCTCACTTGCCTAGATTTGCCAAACACGGGGCAGCGCGCCCCCCGTCACCGTTGCCACCGCGCGCGCCACCGCTTGGCGCAGCGGCCATGCCGCAGGCGCCATGAAGCGCGCCACCACCCGCCCATCCCAAGCCGAGGCCGCCGCGCGCACCACGCCATCGCTGGGCAACACCGCGCGCAACGCGGCCAAGCGATCTTCGGCATCGGGGGCAAACAGCGCCAATGTCGCCACCGCCACCGCATCGCCCAACCCCGCCACGCCGGGGCGGATCAGATCGGCATCATCCAGCGCGATGGCCTCAAGCATCACCTGCCGCCCACCACGGATCACCTTGCGCCGGTCGCGCAGATGGATGCGGGCCAGCCGCTCACCCATCGCGGCGCGGCCCAAGACCAAGGTCTCCAACACCGCCAACTCCGCATCATCGGCCATCTCGACCCGCAGATTGCGCGCAATCGCGGCGCCATCGAACACAATCATCTCTTGCGGCAACCAATGCAGCTTTGCCCCCGCTTCCAAGGTCAGGGTGACATCGACCTGTGCCATGCCATCGCGGGCAAGATAGGCGCGCTCGGCCGTTTGGGTCGTGCCCACCGCAACAGCCCCCGCCGCCAGATCAATGCTGTAGTCCAGCTGATCACCACCGGTCAGCCCGCCAGCGGTGTTCAGAAACACCACCTCGGCCGCGCGCCCATGCATGCGCGGCAAGATCGCCTTGGCCGAGCCGCTTTGCCATAGTCGTGCAAGCCGCCCCTCGGGGCCGATTACGGCGCCGGCGCGGCCCTTGACGCGTTGCATCGGGGTGGCGGTGTTGCTCTCATCCAACATGATGCCAAAGGCTAGGCAGCGCCCCGCGCCACTGGCAATCCACGCCCCGCCACAGGGCCAGCGTGCAGCACTTGATGCACAAAATTAAGGCAGCTTGCACAACATCCCATCACTGGGCAAAACGCCGTGCGAAATCCCCGGCATGATTTGCCTTTGCAGCCCGCAACCGAACCTTGTACCCAAGGGGCCATGATGACACGCCTGACCCTCCGCCGCCCCGATGACTGGCATGTGCACCTGCGCGATGGCGCGATGCTGGCCGGTGTTCTGCCCGAAACCGCCCGCCATTTTGGCCGCGCGATTATCATGCCCAACCTCGTGCCGCCCGTCGTCACAGGTGCCGATGCCCGCGCCTATCGCGACCGGATCATGGCGGCCCTGCCCAAAGGCATGGATTTCACGCCGCTGATGACGCTTTATCTGACCGAGGCGACCGATCCCGCCGATCTGGCGCGCGCCGCTGCCGAAGGGCTGATCACGGCGGTGAAGCTCTACCCCGCCGGTGCCACCACCAATTCGCAATCAGGCGTGCGCAATTTCGACAATGTCATGCCCGTGCTGGAGAAAATGGCCGAGATCGGCCTGCCCTTGTGCATCCATGGCGAGGTGACGGCGGCGCATGTCGATATTTTCGACCGCGAACAGGTGTTTTTGGAAACGGTCCTTGATCCGCTGCGCGCGCGCATCCCCGCGCTGAAGGTGACGCTGGAGCATATCACCACCAGCCAAGGCATCGACTACGTGGCAAACGCCTCGGGCGATATCGCGGGCACGATCACCACCCATCACCTGATGATCAACCGCAACCACATGCTGGTGGGCGGCATCCGGCCTCATTACTACTGCCTGCCCGTGGCCAAGCGGGCCAGCCACCAGCAAGCGCTGCGCAAAGCTGCCATTTCGGGCAATTCGCGCTTTTTCCTTGGCACCGATAGCGCGCCCCATACCGATGAGACCAAAGAGTCTGCCTGTGGCTGCGCGGGTGTTTTCTCGGCCACCAACACGCTGTCCTGCCTTGCCCATGTGTTCGAGGAGGAAGGCGCGCTTGACCGGCTTGAGGGCTTCACCTCACTTTTCGGCCCGGCCCGCTACGGCCTGCCGGTGGCCAGCCAAACCATCACGCTCGAAAAGCGCGACACGGCTGTCCCCTACCCCGCCAAGATCGACACAGGCGCGGGGCCAGTGACGCTGTTTGATCCAGGCCATCCGCTTTATTGGCATGTGCTCGACGCCTGATCGCCTGATCCTTCACCTTTCCCGAAATACGCATATCCGGACCTCTGCCATGATCCCCAGCGCCTATCCTGACCACGCCACCATGGCCCGCCTGTCCGCGCGCATGCTGCTTGATATCGGGGCGGTGCATTTCAACACCGACCAACTCTACACGCACGCCAGCGGCAAACAGGCCCCCACCTATATCGATTGCCGCAAGATCATCTCCTACCCGCGCGTGCGCGCCACGATGATGGATTTCCTGTGCTGCAAGGTGATGGAGGCCGCAGGGCTGGAAGCCTTCGACAATATCGCGGGCGGTGAGACGGCGGGCATTCCCTTTGCGGCCTTTGTCGCCGAGCGGATGGCGCTCCCCATGTCCTATGTGCGCAAACAACCCAAAGGCTATGGCCGCACCGCCCAGATCGAGGGCGAGATGCGCGAAGGTGACCGTGTCCTTTTGGTCGAGGATTTGACCACCGATGGCGGCTCCAAGCTGAAATTCGTCGATGCGATCCGCGCGGCAGGGGCGCAATGCGCCCATACGGCGGTGGTGTTTTTCTACGGTGTGATGGCCGGTACCGAGGACCGCTTGGCCGCACATGGGCTGAGGCTCCATTACCTGACAACATGGGCCGATGTGATCGCCGAGGCCCGCCGCGGCGGTGATTTCGATGCCGCAACCCTGACCGAGGTAGAGCGATTCCTTGCCGACCCCGAGGGCTGGCGCGCCGCACGCGGATTGGCCTGATCGCAACCGGGCTGCATCGTATCCGGGCCGTGGCGAATTCGTCACAGCCATTTCCTCCACACCCAAGATGCAGGCGGCAAATGCGCGCTGTCTGCTATATTTTGTGGCTCAATCCGCTCACAACTTATGCACAGATTTCCGCGATTGACGCCCGCCCCCGCTCGGGCGCTATACCCGGCGACACACCTGGGTGACGCGGCACAGGGGGATGAAAAAGGGGAAAGCGATGAATGAGCAGCTGCCCGTGGCCGCGAGTGCGATTGCGACGACCAACGACATTCAAAGCCTGCCCCATAATGTCGAAGCCGAACAACAGCTTCTGGGCGCGATCTTATCGGCCAATGATGTGCTCGACCGTGTCGATGATTTGATCAAGCCCGACCATTTTCACGATCCCGTCCACCGCGCGATCTTTTCCATGGCGCAGGCCCGCATCGCCAAGGGTCTGGCCACCGATGCCACCACGCTAAAGAATTTCGTGGCCGATATTCCGGGGCTGAAAGATCTGGGCGGCGGCGAATATCTCTTGCGCCTGCAGCTTTCGGCCATCGCCACCTCGGCTGCGCGCGATTACGCGCAGCTCATCCATGATCTGGCGGTCAGGCGCGAATTGATCGCGCTTGGCCAGCGCGTATCGGACCGCGCGCGCAGCATGCGCGACGACATCGCCCCCGATGAACAAATCGTCGAGGCCGAGACCGAGCTTTTCAACCTCGTCTCCTCGGGCACGACCAATCGCGGCTTTCAATCCTTTCTCTCGGCGCTTTACGACGCGGTCAACAATGCCAATGCCGCCTATAATCGCGGCGGCAAGCTTGCGGGTGTATCCACCGGGCTGACCGATATGGACCGGATGCTTGGGGGCTTGCATAAATCCGACCTGCTGATCCTCGCCGGTCGCCCCTCCATGGGTAAAACCTCGCTTGCGACCAATATCGCCTTCAACGTGGCCAAGGCATGGAAGCGCGGCCGCCGCGATGACGGCTCCGAAGGGACAGTCGATGGCGGTGTTGTGGGCTTTTTCAGCCTCGAGATGTCGGCCGCCCAGCTTGCCCAGCGCGTCTTGTCCGAGGCGGCGGAGATCCCGTCCGAGTTGATCCGCAAGGGCGATCTGACCGAGGCCGAGTTCGAGCGCTACCTGCATGCCGCGCGTGATCTGGAACGCTGCCCGCTTTATATCGACGACACACCCGCCCTGCCCATCGGTCAGGTCGCGGCCCGTGCGCGCCGGCTCAAACGCTCGCCCGGTGGGCTCGACCTGCTTATCGTCGATTATCTTCAGCTTTTGCGCGGCTCGGGCCGGTCGGAAAACCGCGTCAACGAGATCTCGGAAATCACCCAAGGCCTCAAGGCCATCGCCAAGGAACTCGACATTCCCGTGATTGCACTCTCGCAGCTCTCGCGTCAGGTCGAGAGCCGCGAAGATAAGCGCCCACAACTCTCCGATCTGCGCGAATCCGGCTCGATCGAACAAGACGCCGATGTGGTCATGTTCGTCTATCGCGGCGAATACTACAAAGAGCGCGAAAAACCCGGCGAGGATAATCTCGAGGCCATGGCGAAATGGCAGCAAGATATGGATGCGCTCCACGGCAAGGCCGAGGTCATCATCGGCAAGCAGCGCCACGGGCCTGTCGGCACGATTGAATTGAGCTTTGAGGGGCGCTTTACCCGCTTTGGCAATCTGGTCAAACCTTGGCAGCAAGACGCCGATCCGGGCTATTGAACTCGCTTCACGGATTATTAAGGTTAACGCGCGCCGCTTCTTCGTTTCACAAATATCCCGGGGGAGTCGCGCAAAGCGCGACGGGGGCAGAGCCCCCTTACTTAAACCGCGTCGCTTCCAGCGACGGGGCAGCGCCCCCCTTGACCCCGCCGCAGCAAGGCCCGACACAGGGGCCATGGGTACAGGCATTCTCACCATTGATCTTGACGCCATCGCGGCCAATTGGCGCGCGCTGGCCGCGCTATCGCGCGCGCAGACCGGTGCCGTGGTCAAGGCCGATGGCTATGGCTGTGGCGCATCCCTTGTCGCGCAGCGCTTGGCGCGCGAAGGGGCGCGGCGGTTTTTCGTCGCCACCGCCGAAGAGGGGGCGCAGCTGCGCATTGCCCTTGGTGACGGGCCTGAGATCAACATTTTTTCCGGCCATATGGCAGGCGATACCGCGCTGATCCGCGACCATGCGCTGACCCCGATGCTCAACAGCCCCGAACAGGCCGCCCGCCACAGCGCCGCCCTGCCCGGCCATGCTTACGGCGTGCAGCTCGACACCGGCATGAACCGGCTGGGGATGGAGGCCCCCGAATGGGCGGCCACCCGCACCGATCTGGAGGCCGGACCGCTGACGCTGGTCATGTCGCATCTGGCTTGCGCGGACGTGCCGGATCACCCGCTCAACGCCGCCCAACTTGCCGCTTTCACCGCGATGACCGCAGGCGTCAGCGCCCCGCGTAGCTTCTCGGCCACAGGCGGGATCTTGCTTGGCCCCGACTATCATTTCGACCTGACACGGCCCGGTGTCGGGCTTTACGGCGGCGCGCCCTTTGATGCAGCGCGCGCGGTCGTCACCTTGTCGCTGCCGATTGTCCAAATCCGCGATGTGGCACCGGGTGAAACGGTGGGTTACGCCGCCAGCTTCACCGCGAAAAGACCCACAAAAATTGCTACGCTATCAGCGGGTTACGCCGATGGTCTCATCCGATACATGAGCGGCAAGGCGAGGCTTTTTTCAGGCGATAATGCCTGCCCCTTAGCGGGCCGTGTTTCGATGGATCTTTTGACCGTCGATGTCACCGATCTGGCCGAGATCCCCGATCATCTCGATATTCTTTGCGCCCAGCAAGGTGTCGATGCGCTGGCCGATGTGGCGGGCACCATCGGCTATGAAATTCTTACCTCACTGGGCGGGCGCTACCAGCGCGCCTATATCGGCGCATGAACCCGCTTTTGATCCCTTTCGCGACCATCGGGCGCTCGACGCTCGGCATGCTGCGCGTGATCGGCCAAGTCACGATCTACGCCGGTCAGGCGATCAGCCATATCCTGCGCCCGCCTTTCTACCCGCGCGAACTGCTGTGGCAGCTGTTGCAGATCGGCTGGCTCTCCTTGCCGGTTGTAGGTCTGACCGCACTTTTCACCGGCGGCGCGCTGGCTTTGCAGATTTTTGCCGGTGGCGCGCGCTTCAACGCCGAGGCGGTGGTACCGCAGATCGTGGCCATCGGCATCGTGCGTGAACTTGGCCCGGTCTTGGGCGGCTTGATGGTCGCGGGCCGCGTGGCAGCCGCCATCGCGGCCGAGCTTGGCACGATGAAAGTCACCGAACAGATCGACGCGCTGGTCACGCTGTCTACCAACCCGCTGAAATACCTCACCGTGCCGCGCATTCTGGCGGCGACCATCAGCCTGCCCATCTTGGTGGCGGTGGGTGACGCCATCGGGATTTTCGGCGGCTATCTGGTGTCCACCACGCGTCTTGGCTTTAACGAAGCCGCTTATCTGCGCAACACGGTCGATTTCCTTGAGCTGTGGGATATCACCTCGGGCCTGATCAAGGGCGCGGTCTTTGGGTTCATCGTGGCCTTGATGGGCTGCTATCACGGGATGAATTCGGGGCGCGGCGCGCAAGGCGTGGGGCGGGCCACGACCAATGCCGTTGTCTCGGCCTCGATCATGATCTTGGCGGCCAACTACCTTTTGACGGAGCTGTTTTTCAACGCATGATCCGGCTTGATAATGTCCATAAGGCCTTTGGGTCGAAGCGGGTCTTGCAGGGCCTCACGCTTGATGTGGCGCGTGGCGAAAGCTGTGTGATCATCGGCGGGTCTGGCACCGGCAAATCGGTCTGCCTGAAATGCGTGCTGGGGCTGGTGACGCCGGATAGCGGTTCGATCACGGTCGATGGGCAGGATGTGCAATCGGGTGATCGCGATGCCTTTCTCGCGCGGTTCGGGATGCTGTTTCAGGGCGGTGCCTTGTTCGATTCGCTGCCGGTCTGGCAGAATGTGGCCTTTCGGCTGCAACGCGGGCCGCAAAAGCGGCCCAAGGCGCAAGCCCGCGAGATTGCCATCGAAAAGCTGCGCCGCGTGGGCCTTAAGCCCGATGTGGCCGATCTTTTCCCCTCGGAACTCTCGGGTGGCATGCAAAAGCGCGTGGGCCTGGCGCGCGCCATTGCCGCCGAGCCCGAGATCATCTTTTTCGACGAACCCACCACCGGGCTCGACCCGATCATGTCGGGCGTCATCAACGATTTGATCCGCGAGATCGTGACCGAGATGGGGGCGACCGCGCTGACCATCACCCATGACATGCGTTCGGTGCGCGCCATCGCCGACAAGGTCGCAATGCTGCACGAAGGGGTGATCCGCTGGCATGGCCCGGTGGCCCAGATCGACACCGCCGATGACCCCTATCTCCGGCAATTCGTGAACGGTGATGCCGAAGGCCCCATCGCGGCGGTGCGCTGATGCGTGTCGCACTGGCGCAGCGCGTGGCGCTGAGCTAAGCCCATCGCATGGCAAAACCCATCACCCAATTCATCTGCTCGGCCTGCGGCGCGACCCATAAGAAATGGTCGGGGCGCTGCGAGGCTTGCGGCGAATGGAACTGCATCGCGGAGGAGGCACCGCTTTCGGCCGGTCCGGGCAAGGCGGCGCTGGGGGCGGCAAAGGGGCGGCGCATCGGGCTGAGCGATCTGCGCACCCAAGAAACCCCGCCACCGCGCCGCACCTCGGGCATGGCAGAGTTCGACCGCGTTTTGGGCGGGGGCTTGGTGCCTGCCTCGGCCACGCTGGTGGGTGGCGATCCGGGCATCGGGAAATCCACGCTTTTGCTGCAGGCCGCGGCCAGTTTCGCGCGCGCAGGTGCCAAGGTCATCTATGTCTCGGGCGAGGAGGCCACGGCGCAGGTCCGCATGCGCGCCCAGCGCCTTGGGCTGGCCGATAGCGCGGTGATGTTGGCGGCTGAGACCAATCTGCGCGACATTCTCACCACGCTTGAGGCCGAAGCGCCCGATCTTGCGATCATTGATTCGATCCAGACCATGTGGCTCGATACCGTCGAGGCGGCACCGGGCTCGGTCAGCCAAGTCCGCGCGAGCGCGCATGAATTGACCACCTTCGCCAAGCGGCGCGGCGTCTCGGTCATGTTGGTGGGTCATGTCACCAAAGAGGGTCAGATCGCGGGCCCTCGCGTGGTCGAGCATATGGTCGATACGGTCCTGTATTTCGAAGGCGAGCGCGGGCATCAGTTCCGCATCCTGCGCAGCGTGAAAAACCGCTTCGGCCCCGCCGATGAGATCGGCGTCTTCGAGATGACAGGCGCGGGGCTGGCCGAGGTCGCCAACCCCTCGGCGCTGTTTCTGTCCGACCGCGACGCGCCTGCACCCGGTGCCGTGGTCTTTGCGGGGATGGAAGGGACACGGCCCGTTTTGGTGGAGATTCAGGCCTTGGTCGCCCCCTCTACCCTTAGCCAGCCGCGGCGCGCGGTGGTGGGCTGGGATGGCGGGCGGCTGTCGATGATCTTGGCCGTGCTCGAGGCGCGGGCGGGCATTTCCTTTGCCGGGCTCGATGTCTATCTCAACATCGCGGGTGGCCTGCGGATATCGGAGCCTGCCGCCGATCTGGCGGTGGCAGCGGCCCTGTTATCGGCGCGCGAGGATACCGCACTCCCCCGTGATGGGGTGGTTTTCGGGGAATTATCGCTATCGGGGGCGCTGCGCCCCGTGTCGCAGGCGGAAAACAGGTTGAAAGAGGCCGCGAAACTTGGTTTTTCCACAGCCATCGCACCTGCGGGATGCAAATTCGGTGCGGCAAGCGGCGTAACGGTACAAGAAATGGCGGATCTGCCCAAATTCGTGGGCGAGGTCTTTGGCGCGGGATAGGAATTGCGCGTGTAAACGGGTAAGGGCAGCGTATGGAAGGTTTCACTCTCGTTGATGGCATTGTGGCCGGCGTCATCGTCGTTTCGGCCATCTTGGCCTATGCGCGCGGCTTTGTGCGCGAGGCACTGTCAATCGGCGGCTGGATCACGGCTGCGATCATTGCCTTCATCTTTGCCCCCAATGCCCTGCCGCTGATCCGTGAAGTGCCGTATTTGGGCGATTTCATCGGCGAAAGCTGCGAATTGGGTATCTTGGCCAGTTTCGCGGGTGTCTTTGCGATTGCCTTGGTGGTCGTGTCACTTTTCACGCCGATGTTTGCCACCGCTGTGCAACGTTCGGCCATTGGCGGGGTGGATGCGGGCTTGGGCTTTCTCTTCGGGGTGGCGCGCGGCGTGCTCTTGGTCGTCGTGGCCTTCATCGCCTATGAGCGGATCGTGGGGAATGAACCGGTTGCTATGGTGACAGACAGCCGCTCGGCGCAGGTCTTTGCGCAGGTGCAGGACCAGGTTGAGGCGCAGATCCCCGATGATACGCCGGGCTGGATCTTGGCGCGCTACGAGCAATTGACCGGGGTTTGCACCGCGCAATAACCCCCTATCGGCGCGCCAAAACCTGCCAGAGACCAGCCATCAACAAGACCACAGCACCGAGCCCATAGGCCCAAAAGCCGATCCGCAGAAAATCTTCCAACAAAGACCAGCTTGCGCGCAAATCGCCCAGATCGACCGCAAAGGGCAATCCAAGATCGCGGCGCAAACTCTCGGCACGGATCAGCGCATCGCCCAACACGATGAGCGGCGAAAGCCCCGCCAAAAGCGCCAAAAGCCCCGCACCGCGCCCGCGCAGCGCGATCAGCGCAGCCAAGGCTGCCGCGGCAAAACCACCCAGAAAAACCCAAGCTTGCCATGGGCTATCCGGGCCAAGCATGATGCGGCCATCGCTGACCATTGCCATCGGGGAAAGGGCCGCTCCTGCAAAGGGTGGGTCGATCCAGGTCAAACCCCAGCTAAGCACCATGCTCAACCCTGCTAAAAAGATGATCAAGCGCATCGCATCCCTTACATTTTCATACAGGCCGCATGGGGTGGTCAGACCGCGTCGGCATTACCGGCACCCAAAAGGGCGAATGATGTGATCGTTTCGTGACAGTGACGCGCTGCTGCCCTATGTCAACCTTAACGACGCAGCCCGGAGATTCGGCCACGATGCAAGCCCTCCCCCGTCACCCGTTCGATTGCCCCGATGATGACAAGCTACGCGAAGAGTGCGGCGTCTTTGGCGTGATCGGCGTGTCCGATGCCGCCAACTTTATCGCGCTCGGCCTGCATGCGCTTCAGCATCGCGGGCAAGAGGCCGGTGGCATTGTCACCCATCACCCCGAACATGGCTTTTCCTCGGCGCGCCGCTTTGGCCTTGTGCGGGATAACTTCACCTCGGCCAGCGTGATGGAGACCCTGCCCGGCGAGATTGGGATTGGCCATGTGCGCTATTCCACCGCCGGATCGAAAGGTGCCACGCAGATCCGCGATGTGCAGCCCTTCTTTGGCGAATTTGCCATGGGCGGTGCGGCGATTGCGCATAACGGCAATATCGTCAATGCCGATGAGCTGCGCCGCGAGTTGATCGAGCGCGGCTCGATCTTTCAATCCTCCTCTGACAGCGAATGCATCATTCATTTGATGGCGCGCTCGTTGCAAAAGACCATCCCCGAGCGGATGAAAGACGCGCTGCGCCGGGTCGAGGGGGCGTTTTCGGTGGTCGCCATGACGCGCACCAAGCTGATCGGCGTGCGCGATCCCTTGGGCGTGCGGCCCTTGGTCTTGGGCCGCGTGGGCGATGGCTATGCGCTGTCGTCCGAGACTTGCGCGCTCGACATCATCGGGGCCGACTTCCTGCGCGAGGTGGAGCCGGGCGAGATGGTGGTGATCTCGGGCAGCCAGATCGAAAGCTTCAAACCCTTCGAGCCCAAGCGCCCGCGGTTCTGCATCTTCGAGCATGTCTATTTCTCGCGTCCCGACAGCATCATCGGCGGCCGCTCGGTCTATGAAACCCGCGAGGCGATTGGGCGCGAATTGGCCAAGGAAGCACCTGTTGATGCCGATCTGGTCTGTCCCGTGCCCGATAGCGGCACGCCAGCGGCCATCGGCTATAGCCTGCAGTCGGGTATCCCCTATGCCATGGGGATCATCCGCAACCAATATATGGGCCGCACCTTTATTGAGCCGACCGAGCAGATCCGCAATATGGGTGTGCGCCTCAAGCTCAACGTCAACCGCGCGCTTATTCGCGGCAAGCGGGTGATCTTGGTCGATGACAGCGTGGTGCGCGGCACCACCAGCCGCAAGATCAAGGAGATGATCCTTGATGCCGGCGCGGCCGAGGTGCATTTCCGCATCGCCTCGCCGCCGACCGCTTGGCCCTGCTTTTACGGTGTCGATACGCCCGAGCGTGAAAAGCTACTTGCCGCCACCATGTCCGAGGACGAGATGCGCCACCATCTGGGCGTGGCCTCGCTCAGGTTTATCACGCTTGATGGGCTTTACCGCGCCGTGGGCGTAGCGGCGGGGCGCGATCCCAAGCAGCCCGCCTATTGCGATGCCTGTTTCTCGGGTGATTACCCGGTCAAGCCCACTGATCAAATGGCGCGTGGGTTCAAGCTGGGCGAGCCAGCCTTGTAGTCCAGCGACAAGCGCAACAAAAAAGGCCGCCCCCGAGGGCGGCCTTTTGTATTGTGATGGTGCCGCCTCAGGCTTTGCGCGACAAAGCTGACCACGCTCCGGTGACAATTACTGCGGCCAAAACCGCCTTGATCGCATCACCGATCAAGAAGGGTGCGACGAAATGGGTCCAGTAGAAGCCCAAGCCTTGACCAGCCCAACCCGCATCGACACCGGCAAGTGCAGCCAGGCTCATCGGCCAGAGCACACCGGGCAGATACAGCGCAGCACTGGCCACCAGCGCCACCAACGCCGTGCCGATCACGCCACGCGCCAATTTGCGCTCAGCTGCAAAGCCCGCGATCCAAGCCAGCGCCACGAAACCGATCAGGAAGCCACCCGTCGGCCCGATCAACGCAGCCAGCCCCGGCATCGTGGTGGGCGTAAAGACCGGCAGACCCATCAGGCCCTGGGCCAGATAGACGATGACGGTCGCCGCACCCAAGCGGCTGCCATAGGCGAAACCAACCAGCAAGATTGCCAAGCTTTGCAAGGTCACGGGAACCGGCCACATCGGCACGCTGATCTGAGCGGCAAGCGCGATGAAAAGCGCGCCCGCCAACACCAAGAGGGTTTTGCGCAAAACGCCCTGATCACCGAATGTTGCAGTCAATAATGTCTCGCGGCCCATGGTCGCCTCCTTGATACAGCGGAACGTGTCCCTTTGCTTCCGTATCCCCGCGCAAAGCGGCCAAGTCAAGCGCGCCGCGCAGCCGCAGCCTCTTGCCTTTGCTGCGTGAAAGAGGCAGTTGGCAGCCCATGGAAAAGCCTTTTGACGGACAAATCGCGCTGGTCACCGGCGCATCGCGTGGGATCGGTGCGGCGAGTGCCGAATGGCTAGCTGCGCGCGGTGCACATGTCGTGGCCGTTGCCCGCAATGTGGGCGCGCTCGAGGAGCTCGACGACCGGATCAAAACGGCGGGCGGACAAGCGACGCTTGCGCCGATGGATGTCACCGACGAGGGCGCGATGGCGCATCTGTGCCGTTCCATCCATGAGCGTTGGGGGCGCGCCGATATCTGGGTGCATGCCGCGATCCATGTGACCGCGCTGACGCCCGCGCCGCATTTGGCGGCCAAAGACCTTGATAAGCTGATCGCGACCAATATTCGCGCCTTCGCCCGGTTGATGGCCTTTGTCGATCCGTTGATTGCACCCGCGCCAAAGCCGCAGGCGCTGTTTTTCGACGATCAATGGGACGCGAAATTCGCAGGCCCCTATGGCATGTGCAAAGCCGCGCAGCGCGCGATGATCCAGTCATGGCAGGCCGAGACAGTGAAATTCCCGCTCAAGGTGCATCTGGTGCAACCGCGCCCCATGCCAACGGCGGTGCGCGCGCGGTTCTACCCCGGCGAAGATCGCAGCCCGCTTGCCCATCCCCATGCTGAGGCTGCACGGCTTTTGCCGGTTTTGCTGGGCTAGGATTGCGACCACACCCGCTTAGGCGCGGCGCGCGTCCAACTCATCTGCGATGGCCTCGGCGCGCGCGGCAAGCTCGGCCAAGCCATCGGTGAAGCGGTCGGGCAGTTCGGTGCGCGGGGCGGCATCTTGCAAGGCGGCGATGCGGCGCGCGCGGTCGGCCAAACGCTCTTCCGAGGCGGCAAGCGTCTTTTCCTGCGCGGCGAGCTTGTCTTGCAACCCCTTCACCTCATCCTCAAGCGCTGCGGTCTTGTCGGCCAGCATCAACCCCGCCATCAACAGCATCCGGTCAACCGGCATCCGCCCGATCTGGCCCAAGATCACGGTCGCCTCGGTATCGAGCATGCGCGCTGCAGCCTGCAGATAGGGTTCTTCACCGGGCTGACAGGCAACGGTGAAATCGCGCCCGCCGATCTGGATATTGATCTCAGGCATGCGCGCCCTCCCCCGGTTCGGTTCCCATGGCCGCCGGATCAAGATCGGCCAAAATTCGCTCTAGCTCTGCCGCCTCGGAGGCGCGCTGTGCGCGCAGCGCGTCAAGCTCGACCACCAAGGTTTTGTTCAACACCGCAGGATCAGTGGCGTTCTCACCCCGCAAGCGGTTGATATTCTTGATCAAGCGATCATTGATCACCTGCAATTCCTTGATCTCGGCGCGCAGCGCCATGGCGCGTTCATCGGGGTGGTGCCCGGCGGCGGCTTGCAATTCCTCGGCAATATCGCGCGCTTCTTCTTGTGCGGCGATGGCGGCGTCACGCTCGCCCTTGAACCGGGCCACGCGCGCCTCAAGATCGGCGATCTTGGCAGTTTTGGCGGCCAATTCCTCGGCCATGCCTTGCGCCGGCGCGGGGGCTTGCGCAACCAAGCTGGCTTGAAGCTTTGCAATCTCGCCCTCGCGCGCGGCGATGGTTTCAGCGGCCGCATCTGCGGCGGCTTGCGCCTGCGCGGGGTCAATCAACCCGGCCATCTCAGCTTCGAGTTCGGCAATCCGCGCCTCGGCCCTTTCGGCGCGAATGACCGCATCCTCAAAAGCTGCCGAGCTGAGGCTGGGATCTTCCAGCGGCGGCTTTCCCATCGCATCACCCAGACCCGTCGCGATCCGGTCGAGCGCTGCGGCCAAGCGCGCCTCCAACGTATTGAGTTTCTCGAATTCGGCGGTCTCGCCCATCGCTTTCGATGCCCCGTTTTTCCGCGTCCCGACCCATGCCGGAAATGGCTGCTGTTCTTGCGCCATAGCGAAATGCAATTTCCCCGGATTTGCAAGGATTTCCGCGCCAACTTGAATGTAATGCGCGGGAAATGGACAATTTGCCCCTGCTTACTGGTTGCGCCAACATGCGCCTCTGGTAGAACCGGGCACATCTGCCTGTGTGTGGTGGCGGCGGGCGCATCAGCCCGAAGCCGCCCCGCATGGGTTACGCCCAAGCTGCCATTCGAAGGACACCACAATGGACCTCACCGCACGCGCCGCCAGCCATCCCGATCATTGGCGGCGGGCCACTTGTATTCGCACGCTGGCGCTTGACGCCGTGGCGGCGGCCAATTCGGGTCATTCCGGCATGCCGATGGGCATGGCCGATGTGGCGACCGTGCTGTTCGACAAGCATCTGCGTTTCGATGCCTCCGCGCCCGATTGGGCTAACCGCGACCGCTTTATCCTGTCGGCGGGTCATGGCTCGATGTTGCTATATGCGCTGCTCTACCTGACCGGCTCGCCCGATATGACGCTGGAGCAGATGAAGAATTTCCGCCAGCTGGGCGCGATCACGGCGGGCCATCCCGAATATGGTCATGCAATGGGGATCGAGACGACGACCGGCCCCTTGGGCCAAGGGATCGCCAATGCCGTGGGCTTTGCCATGGCCGAGGAGTTCCTGCGCGCCAAATGGGGCAAGAAGATCATCGACCATTACACCTATTGCATCGCAGGCGATGGCTGTTTGATGGAGGGTGTCAGCCAAGAGGCCATCGCGCTTGCCGGGCGTCAGGAATTGTCGCGGTTGATCGTGTTGTGGGATGACAATGGCATCACCATTGATGGCAAGGTCTCGATCGCGGATCGCACCGATCAGCTGGCGCGTTTTGCGGCAAGTGGTTGGGATGTGTTCTCTTGCGATGGGCACGACCCAGACGCGATCAATGCGGCGATCACGGCCGCCAAGGCAAGCCCCCGCCCCGCGATGATCGCGTGCAAAACCCATATCGCGATTGGCCATGCCGCCCAAGATACCGCCAAAGGCCATGGCGCGCTAACCGATGCAGCCCAGCTCAAGGCCGCGAAAGATGCCTATGGCTGGTCGCATGGCCCCTTTGAGATCCCCGCCGATCTGAAAAGCTGGTGGGAAGGCGTGGGCGCCAAGGGCAAAGCCGCGCGGCAGGCGTGGGAAGGTGACTTCGCCGCGCTCTCCGATGGGAAAAAGGCCGAGTTCACCCGCGCCTTTGGCCGCGAGATGCCCAAGAAACTCAGCGCCGCGATCCGCGCCCTGAAAAAGAGCCATTCCGAGAAAGCCCCCAAGATCGCCACCCGCACCGCCAGCCAATTGGCACTCGAGGTGATCAACCCGCTCTTGGGCGAGCATCTGGGCGGTTCGGCCGATCTGACCGGATCGAACAATACCAATACCAAGGATATCGGCACCTTCGGCCCCGAAGATCGCCGCGGCCGCCATATCCACTACGGTATCCGCGAACATGGGATGGCGGCGGCGATGAACGGCATGGCGCTGCATGGCGGTGTGCGCCCCTATGGCGGCACCTTCATGGTGTTTACCGATTATGCCCGCCCCGCGATGCGGCTCTCGGCGCTGATGGGGCTGCCCGTCACCTATGTGATGACCCATGACAGCATCGGTCTGGGCGAGGATGGGCCGACCCACCAGCCGGTCGAGCATCTGGCGACGCTGCGCGCCACGCCCAATACGCTGGTCATCCGCCCCGCCGACGCGGTCGAGACCGCCGAAGCTTGGGAAGTGGCACTGTCGCAAAAGACGACGCCAAGCGTACTGGCGCTGAGCCGCCAAAACCTGCCCACGCTGCGCAAGACCCACACGGCCAAGAACATGGTGGCCCAAGGCGGCTATGTGCTGGCCGATGCGGTCGCTGGCAAGCGGCAGGCGATCTTGATGGCGACCGGATCGGAAGTCGCCATCGCCATGGCAGCGCGCGACCTGCTTGAGGCGCAAGGGATCGGCACGCGCGTCGTCTCCATGCCCTGCTGGGAGATTTTCGAAGAGACGGACGAGGCTTATCGCAAGCGCGTTCTCCCCGCAGGGCCCGTGCGCGTCGCGGTCGAGGCAGGCATCCGTTTCGGCTGGGATCGCTGGCTCTTTGGCGAGCGTGGCCGGCGTGAAAAATCCGGTTTTGTCGGCATGCATGGTTTCGGTGCCTCGGCCCCGGCGGAGGAGCTTTACCGCCACTTCGGCATCACCGCCGAGGCTGTGGCCGATAAGGTCAAATCGCTCTTGTGATACGAGCTGCCGCACGCCCTTTGCAAAGGGCGTGCGTGCGGTTTGCGAACCGCATCGCGCGGGCTGCTTCGGCCCGCGCACGCCTTTTCGAAAAGGCGTTGCCCCCTCAGATATCGATGCGCGACCGATCCCCATCGGCAAAGCGGCGCAAAACCATCGGATAAAGCCGATGCTCTTGCATCAGCACCCGCGCGGACAGGCTGTCGGGCGTGTCGCCGGGCAAGACCGGCACCCGCGCTTGGCCCAAGATCGGCCCGCCATCAAGCTCGGCTGTCACCTCATGCACGCTGCACCCGGCCTCGGCATCGCCCGCCCCAAGCGCGCGGGCATGGGTGTGCAGCCCGGGGTATTTCGGCAAAAGCGAAGGGTGGATATTCAGCATCCGCCCCTGCCAGCGCGTCACAAAATCGGGTGTCAGCACCCGCATGAACCCCGCCAGACAAATGATATCAGGGGCATGAGCGGCCAAAACGCGGCTTAATTCACCCTCGAAACCCGCGCGGTCACGGCCAAAGGGGCGGTGATCGACCACCGCGGTCGGCACGCCCAGCGCTGCGGCCTTGTCCAGCCCGCCCGCGCCCGGATCATTGGCCAGCACCAGACAGGGGCGCGCGGGATGATCGCCCACCATGCTTTGCACAAGCGTGACCATGTTGGAGCCGCCGCCGGAGATCAGAATGGCGGTGCGTTTGCTCACGCAAGCACGCCCGTGTAGCTGACCCCCGCACCTGGCGCGACATGGCCCAAGTGATGCACGCTTTCACCCGCCGCCACTAACTCGGCGGCAATCGCATCGGCGCGGTCTTGCGCCACCACCAGCACCATGCCGATCCCTGCGTTGAAGGTCTTGAGCATCTCGGCCTGTGCCAAGCCACCTTCGGCGGCCAGCCATTTGAACACAGGCGGCAAGGTCCACGCGCCCAGATCGATCTGTGCGCCCAACCCCGCGGGCAGGACACGCGGCAGGTTCTCGGTCAAACCGCCGCCGGTGATATGGGCGAGAGCATGCACGCCGCCCGCCCGGATCGCGGCCAAGGCGGGTTTCACGTAAAGCCGCGTCGGTGCCAAAAGCGCCGCGCCAAGGCTGCCCTCGCCAAAGGGCGCGGGCGCGTCCCATGCAAGGCCCGTACGTTCCACCACCCGGCGCACCAAGGAATAGCCATTGGAATGGACCCCGTCAGAGGCCAGCCCCAAAAGCACATCGCCCGCCTGCACACCGGCAGGCAAGGCCGCGCCGCGGTTCATCGCGCCGACGGCAAAGCCCGCCAGATCGAAATCACCGGGGGCATACATGCCCGGCATCTCGGCGGTCTCACCGCCAACCAGCGCGCAGCCTGACAGGCGACAGCCCTCAGCGATCCCTGCGATGATGCGCGCGGCGGCATCGACCTCAAGCTTGCCGGTGGCAAAATAGTCGAGGAAGAACAAAGGCTCTGCGCCCTGACAGACCAGATCATTGACGCACATCGCCACCAGATCGATCCCAATCGTATCATAAAGCCCCGTGTCGATCGCGATCTTGAGCTTGGTGCCCACCCCATCGGTGGCCGCCACCAAGATCGGGTCGTCATAGCCAGCCGCCTTGAGATCAAAGAGCGCCCCAAACCCGCCCAGCCCGCTCATCACACCGGGCCGCGTGGTTGCAGCCGCTGCAGGCTTGATACGGTCAACCAGCGCATTGCCCGCGTCGATATCGACACCGGCCTCGGCATAGGTCAGGCCGTTTTGCGGATAGGTCATGAGAAAGCCTCCTTGATTTGGCTGCGCCCCTAGCAGGCGCGGACGCGCGCGTCCATGCGGTTGATGCTATCGCGCCGCGCCGCGCATGGCGCGCCGCCCGATCCACAAAAACAACGCCATCATCGCGCCAGTGCTGAGCAGCACCAAAAGCGTTTGTTGCAACCCCGCAGGATCGGCCAAAATAGCGCGCATCGGTGCCAAGATGATCGCGGGCAAGATAATCTGGACACATGCGAAAATCCCAAGACACATGCCCCAGATGAGCGACCAGTCCGCAACGCGCAGCTTGCGGTTGGATTTGCGGGCGGCCTGATAGCCGATATCGGCAAGCGGCGCGGCAGCCAGAATGACAGCCGTTGCCATCGAATTGGGAAGACCCGCGAGTTGCACGAGAATGCCGAAAATCACCCGCAGCACCAAGAGCCAAGCCAGATAGCGGAGGGCAAGCATCGGCATCAGTTGCATAGGCGTCATCCTTCACTGAACTTGGTTTGGCATAGGCCAAGCGCCCCCAACCCGCAAGTCGCAGCGCTTGACGGGGGGACGATGTCTGATAAGCCATGCGCTGGCGGGCCTGTAGCTCAATGGTTAGAGCAGAGCGCTCATAACGCTTTGGTTGGGGGTTCAAGTCCCTCCGGGCCTACCACCGCCTTGCATGCAGCGATCACTGAACCGGCCATACCGAACCATCCGCGCCAATCATGCTGGACTAGCGCGTGTGGCGTTCGCCTGTTGCGCTGAATGCGATAGAACGCGACATGCTTTAGCGCGGCAAGACCAGATCCACCCGCAGGCCGCCAAGCGCCGCGCTATCGCCCAAGCTTAAGCTGCCGCCATGGCGCTGCGCGATATCGCGCGCGATGGCCAAGCCGAGCCCGACGCCCGACCCCTTGTCTTGGTTGCGCGCTTCATCAAGCCGCGCGAAAGGCACCATCGCCTCGGCGCGCCGCGCGGCGGGAATGCCCGGCCCATCATCCTCAATCGTAAAGCGAATGGATCTCGGCGGAAGGCTGAGGCTCAGCCGCACGGTTGCACCATAGCGATGGGCATTCGAGATCAGATTGCTCAAGCACCGCCTGACCGCTTGCGGACGTAGCATTACCGCCGCACCATGCGCAGGCAGCACCAGATCGACACGCGCCCCCCCGCGCGCCAGATCATCGACCAAGGCCCGCACCAGCGCGACCGGGTCGGTTGCGATGGGATCATCCAAGGCCTCGCCACGCGCAAAATCGAGGAAGGTGGCCAAAAGCGCCTCCATCTCGGCCACATCGCGCAACAGCGCCGCCACCTCCGGCGCCTCGTCGAGCATCGACAGGCCAAGCTTCATCCGCGTCAAAGGTGTGCGCAGATCATGGCTGACCCCCGACAGCATCAAGGTGCGCTGTTCGATCATCCCCTCGATCCGGGCGCGCATATCGAGAAAGGCATGCCCTGCGCTACGCACCTCGGCCGCACCCGAGGGGTGATAGCTGACCAGCCGCCCCTTGCCAAAGGCCTCGGCCGCGTCCGACAGCCGCTTGATCGGCTTGAGCTGGTTGCGCAAGAACAGATAGGCGACCCATGTCATGAAGAGGCCAAAACCGACCATCAACACCAAAAGCTGATGCGGGTTCGAGGCCGATATCCGGCTGCGCGCCACGGACAAAGCGATATTGCCCTCGCGCGTGTCGATGATGATGACAGGGCGACGCCAATCGCTGACCAGATCGACCGCGACCAGCCCCGGCACCTCGCGGCGCAGCACGGCAATCGCCTCGATCCCGGTCAGATCGTAAAACACCCGCTGATCGCGCAACAGATCACGGGGGGCTATGGCGATGTCGATCTCCAGCGCATAGGCCAGCCCGCGCGCCTGCCCCTCGCCGGCGGCGATCGCATCGACAACCAGCCGCAGATCCAGCGCCAGCGCGCTTGACATCTGGCCGGCGACCTCGCGGAAATAGCGTTGCAGGATTTGGCCCGACACGACAATCTGCAGCGTGATGATGGGCACAAGCAAAATCAATGCGGCACGGCCATAAAGCCCCCGCGGCATCATGCGTTTGAGCCATCGAAACATCATGCACCCACATAAACGGGCAGGCAGGCAGATGGAAAGCGAAAGCGGTGTGCGCATGTTGGAAACGGGGCTGCGCTGCGTCACGGCCCCTAACCCCTCGCCGATGACGGCGCAGGGCACCAACACCTATCTCTTGGGCGAAGGTGAGGTGGCGGTGATCGATCCCGGACCGGCCATTCCATCCCATCTCGATGCTATTATGGGCGCTCTTGCACCAGGCGAGCGGATCGGCGCGATCTTGGTGACCCATTCGCACCGCGACCATTCCCCACTGGCGCAAAATTTGGCGCAAAAGACCGGCGCACCGGTCATGGCGGCCGGCCCCTCCGATTGGGGGCGCAGCGCCACGATGGCGGCGCTGGCCACAGCCGGTGCCGTGGGCGGCGGCGAAGGGGTCGACCCCAGTTTCGACCCTGACCAAAGGATTGGCGAAGGTGAGATCATCGCAGGCCCCTGGGGCGAGATCGCGGTGCTGCACACACCGGGCCATATGGCCAATCATCTGAGTTTCGCATGGCAAGGGGCGCTGTTCACCGGCGATCTGGTGATGGGATGGTCCACCTCGCTCGTCTCGCCGCCAGATGGGGATATGGGGGCTTTCATGCGCTCTTGCGCGCGGCTTTTGGGGCGCGATGACCGGGTCTATTTCCCCGGCCACGGCGCGGCGGTCGATGCGCCACAAGCCCGCGTGCAAACCCTGATCGCGCACCGCTTGCACCGCGAAGCACAGATCATCGCGGCACTTGGCACCAAGCCCGGCACGACCGCAAGCGCATTGGCCCATACCATCTATACCGATCTCGCCCCAGCACTCCTGCCCGCCGCCGCACGCAATGTCTTGGCACATCTGATTGATCTTTCAGAAAGAAACCTAGCCGCGCCAATGGGCGCACTCACCGCCGACGCGCCATTCGCGCTGCGATAAGCGAGGGGAGGATTTTTTCCACCACGCCCACTGGACGCCCGAAATCACGCTTGCTATACGCACCCTCAGTTCCGGCGTAGCTCAGCGGTAGAGCAGTTGACTGTTAATCAATTGGTCGTAGGTTCGATCCCTACCGCCGGAGCCAATAATCACCGCAAGCCTCTGATGTTCCTCATGAAACCGCAGTTTCGGATGAAGCGTAGTGGTTTATGGGGTGGCCAGTATCTCGATACAGACTCCACAAAACGGAATCCTTTTCCTTCAGCGGTAAAACCCCGCTGACCTGAGGCGGCATTATCGCACGGATCGCATCCAGCCTTCCCGCAGGACAGGTTTCCCGAGAGCGGCACAGATGTTTGCCGTGCAGGCTGTCGCTCAGTGCGAAGCCCATTGGTTTTCGTTGAGCGCTGCCAATGGCAGCATTAAGGCTGATGACACCCATGCTTCCCGAACGGCGCAGGGACATTGTCAAACGAAACGCAACCTCCGTGCAACATGGCGCGGGTCACGCATCTGTTCGTGCCGCCATGCGTTGACGGTGATGCTTCACAAAACGTGACAAAGCCAGCTTCGTGATTTGCTTGAGACGCGGATAGGGCTCCATCCATCGGGCGAGATATGGCCCAAAGCGGTAATAGAAGATGATAAAGTGCCGCCCGAGTGCCGTTTGGGACAGCACATTGTCCCGGTAAAGGCGGAGATCGGCGACATCGGGGTGATTGGCGTTGCCATAGGCGCAGGTGGCGACAAAGCATGTCCCGCCGGTTCCGGCCTCATCATCGTCGGGCTGTTCATCGTCGTCATCCGAGCCATCGTCGTCATCGGGCGGCCCGTTGTCACCGTCGGAGGCGTCAAGTTCGAGCGACACGAAGGCCACTTCCCAAGGATCAAGGGTCAGGCTCAGCGCACCGGCATTAAAGACCTCCGCAAGCGGCACATCCTCGATCTCTGTGTCGACATTCGGGTCGCGCGGGTCCTGCCCTTCGGCGGCGGTCAAGATGTGGACCCAGCCGCTATCGACGGTGCCGCTGAAACGGGTCAGGTCAAGTTCGATCGTCTGAGCCTCGGCCAAGCGCGCGTTGATGACAAGAAACTGCCGCGCGTCGCTGCCGAAGGCGTGAATGTCGAAATCCCGGCTCGGTCGATCCAACTCAATGGCGCGCAGTCCTTGCGTATTTTCCGACAGGTAGGAAAATACCTTGCCCCCTGGGCGCAGCTCCGTATTCGTGCCCTCGCGCTGCGCGAGCGATACATCGTTTTGCTGCTGCACCGCCCAGAATGCCGCCAGCTCGACATTGTTGACCGCCATTTCGTGGAACATGGCCGCAACGGCACCGGCATGTTTCAGACCAGTGTCCAACCCCTCGCGTTCTGCTTCGGTTGCGCTCGCCCAGTGCAGAACCCCGTTTTGTGTCGCGCTGATGTTCCATTCGGTGACGATTAGCTCCAGATCGCGCCCCACCAAGGCATCGACCTGTTCGGCCTTGATCCAAGGCGCCTGAAAATTGTCGATCGCCTCGTAATCCCTGCTGACATATCGGTGGATGGTGATGGCGTCGATCTTGGCCAAGGCCTCGGGCGTGATCTGCGCAAAGCGTTCCTGCAGCGAGTCCTCATATGTCGCGATGCCGTCGCCATCGATGTCTGCGGTAAAGAAATAGGGCGTGGTCACTAAGCTAAGCAGCGGATGCACATAGCCTTCGGGCAGGTTGCCTACCGCCTGAAACTCTTCGGCAGCGTCATGGATGACATGCGCCATCTCGTCGGCGATCTTGCCGTAGTCGGCGTCACTGACCCCGCACAGGCCGGGCTCGTTGCCGATCTCGATGGCGTGAATGGGCACGCCGCTTTGCAGAACCGTGGTCACATAGTCACGAATGGCGATCTCGTCGGCTTGTGTCAGGATGGTGTCGCGCGTTTCGCCTTCGGCCTTCCAGGCGGTCACGTAGCGCTGGACCGGAACGACGATAATGGCGCCAAGGTCAGCCACGATGGCGTAATCCAAAAAGTCGCTGAGCGGCACCAGTGAAAGGGTGACGGTCTGGCCCAGATCGTTGACGTAGCTGGCGCTCTGCGCATCCGGATTGGCGGGATCGAAAAAGGCTTCGGTGACAGACCCGCCCGGAAAGCGGATAAGTTCAAGCCCCGCAGCCTCGGCACGGGCAGGATAGGTGCCCATGACGCGGTCCTGGCTGAACACGAGATTGCCCCCGAACAGCCGGGCGTCGATCTCGTCACCGACGAAGGTCGGTTGCGGAAGTGAGACTGTCATGGGACCTCGCCAAGCCCGACGCCACGCATTTGCGTAAATCCAGCATCGCGCACGAGGTTGAATATTGCCCACGGCACATCGCATTGATGACGGTCAAACTCACCAAAGCTGACGCGGATGGCGGGTGCCCTCATCGCCAAGATGTCTGCGCGGTCGCACCCCTGAGATGCCCCAGATCTTTGGGCACTTTCATTTTGCCGTAGCGGTCACCCATACCGAGGGCGATGGCCCGTGACACGACCGGGACGCGTCAGATCTATGGTTAGATCAAGAAAAGGGCCATGAGCCCACGGCTTTGATCTTCTTTGCTAAACCTGAAGAAAATGGTGCCCGGGGGCGGAATCGAACCACCGACACGAGGATTTTCAATCCACTGCTCTACCCCTGAGCTACCCGGGCATGGGAACGAAGAACGTTCGGGTGCGCGTGGTCTAAGCGAGGGCCTCAGCACTGTCCAGAGGGTACAGGCAAAAAATCTCGCCACCACACGATCCTACTGGGCTGCGGACGACTGCCCCAGTCACGGCAGCGTCTACCGACATTTGGTCGTCGCGCGCACGCGCCCCCTCCCCGCTCTTGGTGTGGCGAGAGCGGAGAGGGGCAGACACTCTGCTTTACGAGCCGATTTTTACGCCGTGCTCAAAACGGTGGTCTGCAAACAGCATGTTTGGCAGGGGTTTCCACCACAGGACAAAGAGCAATTGACTACCCAAACCCTAAGCCTGACTTTCAGTGCCCGCGCTCACCGATAAAGCGCTTGCGGATCATCCCCGAGCCCCAATCGATCACAGCGATCACGACCAAGATATTAAGGACCACGAAAGCCACTTGGTCAAACATGCCCGCGCGGAAGCGTTCGATGATGATCATCCCCACGCCGCCTGCACCGACAAGCCCAAGGATGGTCGCCGAGCGTGTGGAGGACTCGAAACTATAAAGCGATAGCGACAAGAACACCGGGAAAATCTGCGGCAGATATCCGTATCGGATGATGCGTGCGGGGTCTGCACCAGTTGCGCGCACCCCCTCGACCTGTTTGCGGTCGATATTCTCGATGGCTTCCGAATAGAGCTTGGAGAGATTGCCAATGTCGGAAATCCAGATGGCCAGCACCCCTGCCAGCGGGCCAAGACCCACTGCGCGGACAAAAACCAACCCCCAGACCACACCGTCGATCCCGCGGAAAATATCCAAAAGCCGCCGCACGCCATGGCGGATCACGCCAATTGGCATGGTGTTTTTGGCCGCGAGAAAGCCAATTGCAAGCGCAAAGATCGTGCCCAAGAACGTGCCAAGAAAGGCCATTGCGATGGTTTGCGCAATGCCCACATAGATCTGGCTGTAGTGCCAGCTTGCCATGTCCTGCCAATAAAAGATCCGCGACACCAAGCGCCATGCGCGTTCGGAACTGTCAAAGATCTTGGCAAACTCGAACAGGTGAAACGAGTAAAGCAGGTAGCCGATCGCGATGGACCATGTGGCGATCCGGACCAAACGCATCAGCGGATCACCAAAGGCCAAGGGGTGGCTTTGGCGCACGGCCCTGACATCAGCATCGGTGATATCTGCAAAGCACAGAGCGGTCATTTCAAGGCCTCCTTGCCGATCAAGGCGTGGCGCGCGCGTTCTGACATCAGATCGATCGCCGTGACGGTCAAAACCACCAAAAGCAGCACCGCCGTCACCCGGTCGTCCGAGTAAAAGCTGATGACATGGTTCAGCTCGGCGCCGATCCCGCCTGCGCCCACAAAGCCCACGACAGCCGAGGCACGCACATTGATCTCGAAGCGCCACAAGGCGTAGGAGGTGAAGTTGGGCAAGACCTGGGGCAGCACGCCGTAGCGCATGCGCTGTGCCCATGTACCGCCGACCGCCGTCAGCCCATCGACCGGCTTCATCGAGACATTCTCGTTCACTTCGGCGAACAGCTTGCCCAATGCGCCTGTCGCATGGATGGTGATTGCCAAGATACCGGCCAGCGGGCCGATGCCGACGGCAAAGACGAAGATCAAGGCGAACAAGATTTCCGGCACACCGCGGCAAAACTCCAAGAAGCGTCGCGCAGCAGTCCCAACCCATGGGGCGGGTGTCAGGTTGCGCGCCGCCAGAAAGCTGATCACCACGGCAAGCGCTGTTGCGATCAAAGTGGCGGTGATCGCCATCAAGATCGTTTCCCAGATCAAGGCCAGGTATTTCCAAAAATCATTGTACCAAAAGCCGATGGAACCGGGCGGAAAGCGCCCCTCGGCATTGCGGGATTCAAACAGCAAATCCCATTGAAAGCTGGGCATCACGCTGCCGAAATACTCGAAGATGCGGGGAATACCGGCGGCCAAACGGTCGGGCCAGAAGCGTGAAACATCGATTGACCACAAAAGCATCACCACAAAGCCACCCAGCAACAGCAGGTTGACCCATAGCTTTTGACGCCGCATTTCGGCGCGGTGCGCCTCGAACAGGGCGACGGCATCCTGTCCGGGCTGGATTGGGGGCATCGTCACGGAAACGGCCATATCAAGCCACCGTCGCGCCGGCGGCGACCTGCGTTGCGACCGTGGCATCGCTTGCCGTTGTGCTGCCCAAGCTGGTCGAGGTCATCGCCTCATTGAACGCCTCGGCCGCCTCGGCACCGTAGATCTCACGCGCCATGCGGTCGGTCAGCTGTGCGGCGGTGCCGTCAAAAACCACGCGCCCGTCCTGCATCCCGATGATGCGGTCACAATAGCTGCGCGCCGTGTCAAGCGTATGCAGGTTACACACCACGGTCAGCCCATCTTCGACGTTGATCGCGCGCAGCGCATCCATCACGATCTTGGCGTTCAGCGGATCAAGGCTGGCGATGGGTTCATCGGCCAGCAAGATCTTGGGTTCTTGCACAAGCGCGCGCGCAATCGCCACGCGCTGTTGCTGTCCGCCAGACAAGGTGTCGGTTTGTTGCAGCGCTACATGCGCCATGCCAAGCCGGTCAAGTGCGCGCACCGCAAAGGCACGTTCGCGCGCCGAGAACAGGCCCAGCATCGAGGTGCCAAAGCCATGATGAAACAGCCGCCCCGACATGACATTCGTCAGTACATTCAAGCGACCGACAAGATTGAACTGCTGAAACACCATTGCGCATTCATTGCGCCACTGCCGCAGCTCGCGGCCCTTGAGCGCGGTCACATCGCGCCCTTCATACAAAAGTTGCCCCGATGTCGCATCATTGAGACGATTGATCATCCGCAACAAGGTTGATTTGCCTGCACCCGAGCGGCCAATCACGCCCACCATTTGACCGGGGGGAATATCGAGCGTCACCTCGCTGACCGCGCGCTTGGCGTTAAATTCCTTTGTCAGCTTTCTGAATTCGAGCATCTTCTTCCCCGTCATGGGCCCGGACCTGCCGGAATGCAAAAAGGCCCCCGCACAATAGCGGGGGCCGTTGGTCTGTTTGGGTTCAGCGCGAGGCCGCGATTTCCTGACGGCGCAGGGCGATCGTGGACTCGTAGAATTCGTGCTCGACCGCGACGTAGCCCGCACCATCACCGCCGATGACCGAGGTGTAGCACTCGGGGTGGCGCACATTCATGTTGAGGAACAGGTCAAGGACCGCTTCTTTTGCTTCGACGGGAAGATCCTTGCGCAGAACGGTCGGGCCATTCGGGATCAGGTTCGATTCCCAAATGATCTGGATCTCGTCCATATTCAGCAAGCCGTTATCGACCATCCGGCGCAGGTTGCCGCGGGTGTAGCCCTCGGCATATTCGCCCTGCAGCGAGGACCAAGTCGCTGCTGCATCATACTGGCCGTTCAACACGGCGACGACGCCCTGCTCATGGCCACCCGAAAAGCCGGTGGAACCGAAATAGTCATCCTCGATACCGATCAAACGCAACTCAGCGCGCGGCACCAGATAGCCCGAGGTGGAGTTCGAGTCGGCATAGGCAAGCGTTTTGCCGGCCATATCTTCCAACGACTCGATGCCGCTATCGGCGCGGGTCAAAAGGACCGCGAAATAGCCAAGCGAGCCATCGACATTGGACGAGGTCATCACCGGCTCGACCGCATCGGGATCTTGCAGGAAAATTCCTGCATAACCCGCCGGGCCAAGACCCGCCTGATGCAGCTGACCGGCCAAGAGCCCCTGCATCACGCCAGCGTAATCGGCGGCAGGAAACAGCTCGACCGGGACGCCCAGCGCGTCTTGCATCAATTCCTGCATGCAGCCGTAGCGGCGCAGGCGGTCGGCTTCGTTCTCACCCGACAACAGGCCGACATTATACGTGCCGAAGCCGCTGCGCCAATCTTGCGCCGTGGCCGAGGACACCGAGAGCGCGCCAACAGCCAAGGCTGTCGTTGCGAGAAACAAGTTGCGGAACATGCGTATTCTCCATCTGTGCAGAAAGGGACCCATGCAGCGCTTTGGGCTCCCCGAAACCAGCGATGAGCGGGGGCTAAAGGCAAACTATGAAGGGCGCGTCACAGCTGGATGAAACAATTGTAAACGCCCACCACCAGCGTTCTGACTGACCGATGCATCCAGACGCAAAAACAGCCAAAGCACCCACAGGTCTGCCAGACGGTGTTTTATGCATGAAAACATGCACTGAGCTGACCGGATAGGGGAACGCGTATCGTTCGGCTGCGCGTGGTCACAGCGGGGGACCGCAGCACTGCTCACAGGGCAGAGGCAAAACATCTTGCCCCCGCGCGCAGACTTGGGGGGCAGCATGGCAGGCGATAGGATAGCGCCAATCGCGTGTGGGTGGTCTTTACCGCCATCAACAGATTGCAAAGCACCACTCACAGGCCAAAGACCTGCGAGTGGTGTGTGGCAAGATCACTGAGCGAGCTGGACCAAATAGGCATAGAGATCGCGCGCATCGGTTTCGTTGCGCACGCGGAATGACATGGAGCTGCGCGCAGCGCCATTGCCTGTGGCTTGCCGCACAAAATCCGATGGATCTTGGACATAGGCGACAAAGTTATCCTCGGTCCAAACCACAGCGGCATTCTTGAGCGCCTCAAGCCCGCCGGAGTAGCGAAACCCATCTACGGCGCCTGCTGGGCCACCTGCGACACCATATAAATTCGGCCCACTCCGGCCAGCCCGACCGGCCAGCGTGTCGCCTGTGGGCGTTGTGACCACATGGCAAGCCACGCATTGACGAAAGGCGGCCTCACCTGCGGCGGCATCGCCCTGCGCTGTGGCGGGCGTCGCCGCAAGCAAGGCAAAGACCGCGCTCAATTTCCAAAGTCTCATCTTCTCTCCTCAATGTTGAAGAGCCGTCACTTCGCAGCCATTGCACGGCGCTGCGCCTGTATCTTGGCGGGCAAAACAAATTCAAACCATCGCATATGTTGTCGCGGGTCAGGCATCGCAGTGGCGCAGAACGCGCATCAGATTTGATCTATGTCAATTTTCGCAAATGATATGTTTCGTAAAGACCGGGCGCAGGATCTTGAAGCACGACACAGGGAGACGCGTCATGCCCGGCCAATTTGAAACCAGCCGCCGAAGTTTTTTGGGGCTCCTTGCCGCCGGGGGTGGGGCCGCCGCCCTGCAAGTGCCACAGGCCCAGGCGCAGATGCGCGCCACACATGCGCGCATCGTGATCATCGGGGCGGGGGCAGCCGGCACAGCACTGGCCAATCGCCTCGTGCGCCGGTTAGAGGGCGCGCAGATCACAATCATCGACCCGCGCGTTGAACATCACTACCAGCCGGGCCTGTCACTGGTCGCCGCAGGGCTCAAGCCCGCGCGCTATGTCGTCAGCCAAACCAGCGATTGGCTGCCCGATGGGGTCAGCTTGCGCGCGGAGCGTGTGGTGGCCGTCGATCCCGTGGCCCAAAGCGTCACAACTGATGCAGGCGCGCAGTTGGATTATGATTTCCTCGTCGTGGCACCGGGACTGATCCTTGATCATGACGCTATAGATGGGTTTTCGCTTGATATGGTGGGGCAAAACGGCATCGGCGCGCTTTACGGCGGGCCGCAATGTGCCGCGCGCACCTGGGATGCGGCGGCACGCTTTGTCGAGGAAGGTGGGCGTGCCGTTTTCACCCGGCCCGCGACCGAAATGAAATGTGCCGGTGCGCCACTCAAACATAGCTTTCTGATCGATGACCTTTTGCGCCGGGCGGGCAACCGCGGCGCGGCAGAGCTGGCCTATATCGTGCCGCAAACGTCGCTTTTCGGCGTCCCGATCGTGTCGGAAAAGGTGCGGATGCTGTTCGATGATCGGGGCGTGAACAGCATCTTTCAGCGCACACTGACATCGGTCGATGCCGATCGCAAGATCGCCACCTTTCGCGATCAAGATGGCGGCTTGCATGACGAGGCTTACGACTATCTGCATGTGATCCCGCCGCAGCGCGCGCCTGATTTCGTGGTGCAGTCGGGGCTGTCTTGGGCGGATCGTTGGACCGATCAAGGCTGGGTCGCCTGTGATCCCGCAACGCTGCGCCACAATAGCTATCCCAATATCTGGGCCTTGGGCGATGTCGCGGGCGTGCCAAAGGGCAAAACCGCCGCTTCGGTCAAATGGCAGGTGCCGGTGGTCGAGGATCATCTGATCGCTGCCATCGACGGCCGCGAGGGGACAGCGACCTATGACGGCTATACCTCTTGCCCGCTGATCACGCGCATCGGTCGCGCGATGCTGGTGGAGTTCGACTATCACAACAACCTCGTGCCGTCCTTCCCCGGCATGATCGCACCGCTGGAAGAGCTGTGGATCAGTTGGCTGATGAAAGAGGTGGCTCTCAAGGCGACCTATAACGCCATGCTGCGCGGCATGGCCTGAGGGACAAGGACAAGGATCAGAAAAATGAAAGAATTGACCCTAGAGACCTTGATTGCCGTCTTCCAAGAAATGTTCGGCGCGGGGCTGTTTTGGGCGCTGGTTGCTGCCGCGCTGCTCATCACGGCGGGCTGGATCTATGTGTTGTTCCGCGACCGCAGCCTTGGGATGCGGCAATTCCTGATCGCACAGCTTTTCATGCCCTTGGGCGCGGTTTTGGCGGTGTGGTTCGTCATGGCAATGACCGATAGCCGCCTGTCCGATATCGGCGGCCCTGTCGATCTGATCGTGGTCTTGGGCATCGCGGGTTTGGGTGCCGTCGGGGGCGCGATCCTCGTCTATACCACCGAGCGCTTGTTCTTTCGCAAGGCCACCCCCCCTGCGTGAGACTGGGCCATGCACCACATATAACTGCGTCACCAAAAGGGCCGCCCGAGGGCGGCCCCTTTATGTTGCGGGCCGTGGTGGAAGGGAGGACACCACCCGCAACCTTGGTTTGATGCGCGTCCCCAAGACAGGAGATGGAATGCGCGCGGCCAAATATCGTTGCACCTACATCGGTTCGGGGCGCGGGGTCTTACTGGTCGACGCGGGCAAGATCGGATGCACGACCGTAGGGATCTCGCCCGTTAAGGTCCGCAAGAAGGCGGCGATATCAGCGACCTGTTCGTCGCTCAATTCGGCGCCGAGCTGCGACACCCCCATCACCGCGACCGCCTCTTCCAGCGACCAGACCACGCCCGAATGGAAATAGGGCGCGGTCAGCGCGATGTTGCGCAAGGGAGATGCGCGGAAGACGTAATCATCCGACGCGGTTGCCGTCACTTGGAAGCGACCACGATCCCCCTCGGGCAAAACGCTTGCGCCGGGACGTTCGACCAAGCCGAAGGGATAGTAATCCTGCCCGCCCATGTTCACCCCGGCATGACAAGCCGCACAGCCCTCGTCAATAAAGGCGTTCAGCCCGCGCAATTCTTGCGCGTTGAGCGTGTCTGCGCCGTTGAGATACTGGTCGAAACGCGAATTGGGTGTGGTGAGCGTCGCCTCGAAGGCTTCAATCGCAAGCGCGAAATTCTGAAAAGTGACCGGCTCGGCCTCGCCCGGAAAGGCGTCTTGGAACGCCGCGATATATTCCTCCATCGAATTCAACGTCGCAAGCAGCCGTTCGGGGGTGTTGTTCATTTCAACCCCGGCCTGCACCGGACCCATCGCCTGTTCGGCAAGATCGGCCGCACGGCCATCCCAGAACTGGGCGACATTGAAGACTGCGTTGTAGACGGTGGGTGAATTGCGCGGGCCTTGCTGCCAGCCATGCCCGATGGAGGTCGTCAAGCCGTCAACGCCGCCAAGTCCAACATTATGGCACGATTGGCAGGAAAACAGCCCCGAACGCGACATGCGCGGATCAAAGAACAGCTTTGCCCCAAGGTCGACCCGCTGGCGGCTGATGATATTGCCTGCGATGTCAGGCGTGGACATTGGTATCGGGTCGAAAAGATCATTGGCAAAAGCGCGCAGATCATCATTGGCCCAGGCCGGTGCGGCAACAACCGCCGTGATCGCAATTGTGACGGTAAAGGATAAATGTCTCATGGTCGGTCTCTCGCTGAAAGTGTTGCGCGCTTGCTTTGCCCCGCGGGTCCTGCGCCGACACAAGAACGCATAACGACCGACAATCGTTTGACATAGATCAAGAATTTCGCGATTATGGGGCTGTAAATCTGCGACATGCGGTCACGCAAAGAGGCGGCCTCGGGCTAGGCGTTTCGGGTGTTGTAACGCTCGCCCAAGTGCCGAAAGCCCATAGAATAACATGGCAAGCAGAGCGCACTGCACCCGCGACGCACTCTCCTTTGGCATTGTGATTTACATCCTGATCGATCCGCGCATAGGGCGTGGGCAACGCCATCGGTAGCCTTCGCAAGATTGGTTTGACCTGCCACCATCTCATGAGCGAAGCTACCCCGACTGTCAGAACACCTTGGCTGTTTTCGACAAGGGTAAGGCGCAACCATGATCCCCCAAAGCGACCGAGCCACGCGCGCCTTGATGCCCGATTACCTGCGCCTTATCGCGCTTTTCGGTATCGTCGTGGTCAATGTGCAATTCATCGGCTTTTCTGCGTTGCACGGATTTGCCGATCCGCTTGGCGAAAGCGCGGGTGACGCGGTCGCGCTTTGGCTTGTTAACGGGCTAGCACTTTTCAAGACATATGGGCTATTTTCATTCATGTTCGGCGTGGGGCTTGGGTTCTTGATGCGAGCAGCGCCCCGGCGCGGGCTGCCTTTCGGGCGGGTTTATCGCAACCGGATGATCGGGCTTGCCATCCTTGGCATCGCGCATGGCTGCTTGTTTTTCCCCGGCGATATCTTGACGATCTATGCCATCACCGGGGCGGCACTGTATTTGGCCCGCGATTGGCCCGTGCAACGGCTTATGGGCGCGGGTGCCGCGTTGTTGTTTGCACAGATCGTGATCGCGCCAATCTTGCTGTTGGCCACACCCGCGACACCGCCCGATATCGTCGCGCTCGAGCGTGATATCCTGACCCACGGCAGTTTCTTTGATGCTGTCGCTCTGCGCAGCATTGGGTTTGCCTTTATCATGCCGTCCTTTCTTGTGATCCAAGGCATCGCGGCACTTGGTTGGTTTTGCCTTGGCCTAGCTGCGCTCAAGGCGGGGATGATCGACGACAGCGCCCATCCGCTGTGGCAGCGCGCGCGGCGATGGTGTTTGGGGCCGGGGGTTTTCATGTCACTGCTCGCGGCGGCATTGTGGCAATGGGGCCCGTCGGTGCCCGGTGCGGTTCTGACACTCGTTGCTGCACCCATCGTGACGCTGGGCTATCTTGGCCTGATCGCGGCCATCGCGCGACCACCGGGGCCGATGTTGGCGCAATTGCTTGCTGCGGGTGGATCGAGCCTGAGCATCTACCTGGGGCAATCGATCATCTTATCCAGCATATTCGCGGGCTATGGCTTGGGCCTATGGGGCGCTGTGGACCGCGTGGAGGCGATAGCTATCGCGGTGGCGGTGACGGCGGGCTTGATCGGTGCAATCAGTGTTTGGCGCAGGCGCTTTGCGCTTGGGCCTTTTGAATGGGTCTTGCACCAGATGACCTATCCGCGCGATGCGCGTTAGGGGGCTGTGCGCGGTTTTTGCATGGGGATGAGGGGGTTAATGCGGCTTACTCGGAAGCTGCTCTATGGCCTCGGCGGCGGCGGCAACATCCTCGGGCGCGTCCGAGGGGATCGCGTAGCTGCCATTCAGCCAGCGCGCGAGATCAACATCGGCGCAACGGCGCGAGCAAAAGGGGCGTGCCTCGGGGCTGGGCGCTCTTGCGCAAATCGGACAGGCCATGGTCAAGGCTCCGTGTGACGAGATCGCGATCAATATGAAATGGGGCATTGCGGATCGCAACCCCGTCGCGCCGGACGGATCAGGGATAAAGCCGTGCCAAAGGCAGGCGGTCGCGTTTTTTCTGCAATTCGAAACAGCCCAAGGGTGTCCAGCCCGCCAGCACCACTTCGGCCCCATCCTCGCGGAAAGCGCGGCGCAGCGCATCCTCCAGCACGCGGCGGTCTTTCTTGGGCATGGGGGCCAGATCGAGCGTGATCTGCCCCGCGAGCCCCTTAACCCGCAACAGCCGCGGCAGCGCGCGGACTAATGCCAGATTGGCCTTCAGCCCCGCCGCAAGCGATGTGTCCGGCCCGGTGTTCACATCGACCGCTACCATGGCATGGGTGGGCTCGATATAGGCATAAGCACCGCCGGTCAGCGCCGCGCGGGGGCCAAGCATCTCTTCGATTGCGTCGATCACGCCATGGGTCTCGAAACAGCCGGGCGTCTCGATCACCTCGTCGGGGTCGGGGACAGCCCAGTCGCGCCATGCTTGTTCATGGGCATCGGGCGCATCGACCAGACATTCGGGCGGCCCGTCCGTATCGGCCAAAACCGCCGCCGCCAACTCGCGCATCGCGGTGATATCGGCGGCAAGTGTCTCGCTATCCACCTCCTCGGCGGCAGAGCGCAGGATCAGCCCGTGATCCTCGGGCGCGCCTGCCATCGCCTCATGCGCAATCTCCAACAGGCGGTCGCGTTCGGCCTCGTCGCGGATCTGGCGCGAGATATTGATCCCCGGCGCCGCAGGCGTGACGATGGCGTAGCGGCTTTTGAACAAAAGGCGCGGGCTGACAGGGGCGGCCTTGTCCGGCTCAGCGGTGGCGGAGACTTGCACCAAAAGCCGCTCACCGGGCGTGATCCCCTTGGCTTGGCGCAAATAGCCCCGATGCGGACCCATGTTGAGCGTCAGACCGCCCTGCCCCGGCATCGGCCTATCGGCCACCGCGCGGTAGATCGCACCGGGCATTGCCAGATCGCTGGCTGGATCGATCAGCACATCTTCAAGCCGCCCATCGACCATCAACGCGGCCGCCGCGCGATCGCCGACGCGGTCAAGCAAGATCACCCGCCCCTTCATCCCTGCCCCCAAACCGGCCAACCCGCCGCAGCCAAGACCTGTGCAGTTTCGGCCAATGGCAGGCCCACGATGGCCGTGTAGCTGCCCGATATCCACGGGATGAAAGCCCCCGCCGGCCCTTGGATCGAATAGCCACCCGCCTTGCCCTGCCAATCGCCGGTGGCGATATAGGCGTCGCGCTCAAGGTCGCTGAGGGATTTCATCTTGACCCGCGCCTCGACGATCCGGTCCCACCGGTGATCGCCGCGTTTGACGGCAAGTGCTGTGAAAACGCGGTGGCGACGGCCCGACAACAGATCGAGAAAGTGCCGCGCCTCATCTGCATCCTTGGGCTTGCCCAAGATGCGTCGACCAAGCGCCACGGTCGTGTCGGCACAAAGCACGATATCATCGGGGCCTGCGGGAATGGCGGCGGCCTTTTCGCGGGCGATGCGCGCACAGTAGTGATGCGGCAACTCACCCTTGGCCGGGTCTTCGTCGATATCGGGCGGCACAATCGCGTCAGGCACAATGCCCAAAACCGCCAGCAATTCCTTGCGGCGGGGACTGCCTGATCCGAGGATCAGCCGCACCTTACTTGAATCGGTAATTGATGCGGCCCTTCGTCAGGTCATAGGGGGTCATTTCCACCTGAACCTTGTCGCCGGCAAGAACACGAATTCGGTTCTTGCGCATCTTTCCTGCCGTATGTGCGATGATCTCATGGCCGTTTTCAAGCTCGACCCGGAACGTCGCATTGGGCAGGAGTTCCTTCACGACACCGGGGAATTCGAGCATTTCTTCCTTGGCCATGGTCACTCCGTTTTATACGCACCATGCGGTGCAGGTGGCGGCTAGATGCGCCCGTTGCGGGTATTTTTCAAGGCCAAACTGCGCAAGACACCGGATTGAGCCGCTAAGGGTGATTGGCAGCGGCCAACGCCCACGCCGCATGGGTCAGCCTTGCGGTGGGCCAAAGCGCGCAAGGATGCGCCCCGCAATCTGGTCGCGCGCTTGCCGATAGGCGCTGAGCTTGGCCTCGCGCGTCTCGCCAAGGCCGGTGGGGTCAAGGATGGGCCAATACTCCACCTCAAGGTGGAAATGACGCGTCAATTCCAGCGCATGGCGCTGACTTGCGGGTGAAAGTGCGACGATCAGGTCAAAGCCCGACAGATCATCGCCCCATTGGGCCATTTCATCGAAGCTGCGCACGCGGTGGCGCTGCAACTCCACCCCCAATTCGGCGCAGACAGTGACCGCGAAACCGTCAATCTCAAGATCGTTTTTCACCCCCACCGACTGCACATAGGCGCGGTGGCCGTAGAATTTCTTCATCATCCCTTCGGCCATGGGCGAGCGCGTCGCGTTGTGATCGCAACAAAACAGCACCGAAGAGGGGAAATGCGCGCTCACCGCCGTCTTAGACCCCGAAATGCAGGACGCATATCAGCGTGAACAGGCGGCGCGCGGTGTCGTAATCGACGCGGGCCTTGCCCTCCAGCCGTCCTTGCAGCACGCGCGCCCCTTCGTTGTGGATGCCGCGCCGTGCCATGTCGATGGCCTCGATCTGGCTGGGCGGCAGGCGCTTGACCGCGTCATAATAGCTTTCGCAGATCTGCCAGTAATCCTTGACCACCTGCCGGAAGGGCGAGAGCGAGAGGTGAAACTCGGCAGCGTCACGCGCATCTTCGGTGTCGACATCAAACACCAGCCGCTTTTCGCGGATCGCCAAGGTGACATGATAGGGGCCTGCGGCCTCGGGGCGGTCGTCGCGGGCGGGCAACGCGAAGGAGTTTTCTTCGAGCAGATCAAAAATGGCGACGCGGCGTTCTTGCTCGATCTCGGGCGTGGGCGCGGGCATGCCCGACATGTCGATTTCGATATGGGTGATATGCATGTTCATTCCCCCTCACCTTCACCGGCGGTCCGGTTGAGCCGTTCAAGACGCGCGCGCACCGACAGGCCATGTGCCTCAAGGCTTTCGGAGATCGCCAAACTTTCCGCCGCAGGGCCGATGGCGGCCAATGCTGCGGGTGTCATCTGGGCGAGCGTGGTGCGCTTCATGAAATCAAGCACGGAAAGCCCCGAGGAGAACCGCGCCGAGCGTGCGGTAGGCAGCACATGGTTCGGCCCGCCGATGTAATCGCCAATCGCCTCGGGCGTCCAACGGCCCAGAAAGATCGCGCCTGCGTGGTGGATCTGTTCGCTCAACGCCTCGGGGTCGGCGACGCAAAGCTCCAGATGCTCGGGCGCGATGCGGTTGGTCAGATCAGCGGCCTCGGCCAAATCGCGCACGGTAACGATGGCACCGTAGTCGCGCCAGCTTGCCCCTGCAATCGCGCGACGCTCCAGCGTCTCAAGCCGCTTCTCGACGGCCACAGCGACCGCCTGACCGAAGGCGGCATCGGTGGTGATCAAGATCGATTGTGCGCTTTCGTCATGTTCGGCTTGCGACAAAAGATCGAGCGCGATCCAATCGGGGTCGTTGTCGCCATCGGCCACGACGAGGATCTCAGAGGGGCCCGCGATCATGTCGATCCCCACCCGGCCAAAAACCCGGCGCTTGGCGGCGGCGACATAGGCATTGCCGGGGCCGGTGATCTTGTCGACGGGTGTAATGGTGGCGGTGCCATAGGCCATGGCGGCCACGGCTTGCGCGCCGCCGATACGGTAGATGGTGTCGACGCCTGAAAGATGGGCGGCCAAAAGCACCAGCGGATTGGCGCGGCCATCGGGTGTGGGCGCACACATCACCAGCCGCTTTACCCCCGCGACCTGTGCCGGGATCGCGTTCATCAAGACGCTGGAGGGGTATGAGGCCAAGCCGCCCGGCACATAAAGACCCGCCGCCGAGACAGGCGTCCAGCGCCAGCCAAGTGTCGCGCCCGCCGCGTCGGTCCAGCGCGCGTCGCTGGGGCGTTGGCGTTCATGATAAGCGCGGATGCGGTCTGCGGCGAGTTCGAGGGCCGCGCGCTCATGGGCGGGCACCTTGTCGATCGCCTGCGCGATCTCCGCGGCGCTGAACGCCATGGTCTCAGCGGTGAGGCGCAGCCGGTCGAAACGTTCGGTCAAATCGATCACAGCCGCATCGCCGCGCGCGCGCACATCGGCGATGATCTGGGCCACGGTCTGATCCACATCGGGCGCATCTTCGCGCTTCATCTCAAGCAGCGCAGCAAAGCGCTGTGAAAACCCCGCATCCCGGCTGTTGAGAAAAATTGGCATCGTCATTCCGTTCCTGCACGCGCACCCCCTCTACCCTCTCTCGCCGCGCGGGTGAAGCGCCCATTGCGCCATGTGCCATTGCAATGCGTTTCGTCAAGAACCCCGCGCGGGCCAGCGCCTAGCATATGGCCCGGGTCGATCATGACCCATGCAACCAATCAGCCAAAGGAGAGCGTGCAATGCGCAACATAAAACAAGGTTTAGCCGCGATCGCGGCGACATTGACGATCATGGGAATGACCCAAACGGCATCGGCACAATCCGCCGCAGGGGCCGAGGAATACGCGCGCGCATGCGCAAGCTGTCATGGGCTGACCGGGCGCGGCGACGGGCCATTAGCCGAATACATGTCAATCCCCGTTCCCGATGTAACGCAGATCCGCGCGCGCAATAATGGCGTCTTCCCGATGCTGGAGGTGATCCATCTGATCGATGGGCGCTCGGGGCTGCGCGGTCACGGCGGCCCGATGCCAATCTGGGGCGACCGTTTCGAAGCGGCTGTTGCCTCAGAGCTGGGCGATGTCGGCACCGAGATCGCGGTGCGTGGCCGTGTCTTGGCCTTGGCCACCTATCTGGAGGCGATTCAGCAATAAGGCGGCTTGTGCGCCGAGGGCTCGGGCCTTGCGGAATAAGCTCTCGCATTGCGATCCAAACGGCCTGAGCTAACACATTATAAAAATTGAAAAATTATCATCATCGCTTGCCGCGAAATGCTTGGTATCATTGATGCATGGCGCAAAAAAATTGACGCGATGCGGCTCTTGAAGTCCCATGCAAAAATGCGATACTCCTCCGCACTAGGGCAGTTGAACGAAACTCCATTTCGGTGGGTGTTTCTCAGCAGAATCGCGAATAAAGGGTCGATGGATTAGTATAGATCCGCCAAATCAGAAGCCCTGAAGAGCGGCCAGCCATGAAAAAAGATCTTGTTGCGCATCCACCCGTTGGATTTTTTTCGCTTATGATCGATAGCAATGGTGAGCTGAGAGAGATCAAAGAGATCCATGCCCTGTGGGCCACTCTCGGACAAAGCGATATCAAAAAACCCAATCAACTATCTTACTTTTCAAGTATTTTTCGGCAATCAAGTAGAAAATCAATTTCTGCAATCATGGCAGAGTTACAAAGCAAGAAACACGACGCAGTATCAGGGTATTTCACCTTTGGACTTGAGCAAAAGTTCTTGAAGTTCGATTTTGTACTGAAAGAGAAAACTGGCACATTTCTTAACGTTCTTGGCTCGGTCACTGATTTGACAGATATCAGTTTAATTTCGATTCATTATCAAGATGTTCTTGATGCAGCTCAGGCCTACACGTGGCATCTTGACCTTCAAAAAAACGAAGCGGTTTTTGGTCCAAGTTTCACGCAGCATTCAAACTATGGACCCGGAAAACTAAGTATTTCGCTTACTGATTGGAGTGCCATACTGCATCCTGATGATGTTGCGCATGCAAACCAAGCTGTCCAGGACTTGCGAACAGGAAAAAAGCGGAAAGTCGTGATTGAGTATCGACGCCGTGACAAATTCGACAAATGGATATGGCTGCGCGTTCATGCCGGTGTCAGTCGATATGATTTTGACGGAAAGCCCATCGAAATCAAGGGCATCAGCTTTAACATCACCGCCCAACGCGATGGGAGTGAGGCAAAGGCATGATGATGATGCCTTTAGGTTGCTGACCTGAGGGCGGGATAGCCCCTAATCCGGGTGGCGCGGGGCCTTGCCCGAGGGGGCAAGATAGGGCCGGGTGACATCGCGCAGCGTGACGTCCATCGCCTCGACATCGATGGCGATGGCCCCATCGCCCGCAAGCGTAATGACGATCTTGCCCGTGCCATCTTCGCCCGGCGCCCATGCCAGCGTCAGCACCGAGAGCACCAGATCGCGCGCGTTACGCTCAAAGCCTTGGGTGGCGACATGCAGCGCATCATCGATCACCAGCACCGCTTGCACCCGCTCGGGCGGGTTGGCCCCGACATCTTCCCAGCGGAAGCGGTTGAGCAAAAGCGCAAAGCGGCGGCGGCGGCGGTCCCATGTCATCTCGGCGATGGGAAAGACCGCGTCTTGGGTCAGCGTGGCGATGACCGCGAGGTCATCCCGATCATAGGCGCGCAAAGCGACGGGGCGCGGGGCCGCATCTTCAAAGCGCGCATCCTCAGTCATGTTCGCGCACCCGCTCGATCTTGGCCCCGACATTGCCGAGCTTTTCCTCGACCCGCTCATAGCCACGATCAAGGTGATAGACGCGGTTGACGACCGTTTCACCCTCGGCCGCCAACCCCGCCAAGATCAGGCTGACCGAGGCGCGCAGATCGGTGGCCATGACCGGCGCACCCTTCAGGCGTTCGACACCGGTCACCGTGGCGGTGCCGCCATGCACATCGATCTTGGCGCCCATGCGCATGAGTTCAGGGGCATGCATGAAGCGGTTCTCGAAAATCGTTTCTTCCAAGACCGACACGCCCGTCGCGGTGCACAAAAGCGCCATCATCTGCGCCTGTAGATCGGTGGGAAAGCCCGGAAAGGGTGCGGTGCGCACATCCACGGCGCTGACGCGGCCATTCTTGCGCGTGACCTTCAGCCCTGCCGCGGTCTGTTCGACCGACACACCGGCGGCATCAAGCTTTTCGGCAAACGCCGCGACAAGCTCCATCCGGCCGCCCAAAAGCTCCACCTCGCCGCCCGCGATGGCGGGGGCCAGCATATAGGTGCCAAGCTCGATCCGGTCGGTGACCACAGGATGGGTAGCCCCATTCAAGCGATCAACACCTTGGATCGTGATGGTCGATGTCCCCTCGCCTTCGATCTGCGCACCCATGCGGCGCAGGCATTGGGCCAGATCGACGATTTCGGGCTCACGCGCGGCGTTTTTCAACACCGTGGTGCCGCGCGCCAAGGTGGCGGCCATCAGCGCGTTCTCCGTGGCCCCGACCGAAACAACCGGGAAATCCACCACGGCACCTTTCAGCCCGCCCTTGGCGGTTGCATGCACATAGCCATCGCGCAGGTCCAGATCAGCGCCCATCGCCTCCAGCGCCTTGAGATGCAGATCGACGGGGCGCGCACCAATCGCGCAACCGCCGGGCAACGACACAATCGCGCGCCCATCGCGCGCCAGCATCGGCCCCAGCACAAGGATCGAGGCGCGCATTTTGCGCACGATATCGTAATCGGCGGTGTGATTGTTCAACCCATGCGACGACAGCGCCAGCACCCGCCCCCCGTTGAGTGCTGTCACCTCGGCACCCAGCGATTGCAACAGCGTCGTCATAGTGCGGATATCGCTCAACCGCGGCGCATTGGTCAGCGTCAGCGGCTCATCGCTGAGAAGCGTGGCGGGCATCAAGGTCAGACAGGCATTCTTGGCACCCGCGATAGGGATTTGCCCCGACAGCGCGCCGCCACCTTTTACCACGATCTTATCCATCACAACGCCCCTTTACTGCTCTTGCGCATTGGTGCCGGTCTGTCCCGGCCTTTTGTCATCTTCATCGGCGCCGGTCTCGCTTGCGCGGGCGCGTGCTTGTGCCTTGCGGCGGGCCAGATTGGCCTTGAGTGCCGCCTTGAGCCGCGCATTGCGCGGATCGCTCGGCGGTTTGGCCGGTCGATTTTCAGGATCTTTCGCTGCCATGGCTGAGGGTTTACCCCTCTGGGGCGGGGGCGTCCAGATTGCGCTTGCAGTAGGTGGAAGATGCTTTTAAGTGACCGCCGACGCGCCGCAGTAGCTCAGTGGTAGAGCGCACCCTTGGTAAGGGTGAGGTCGGGAGTTCAATCCTCCCCTGCGGCACCATCCCACCCCATCAAAACAACGGCCTGCGCGACGCATGGACGCGGGCGTTTATCGGGCCTTTCTGCGGAAAATCGAGGGGCTTTGGCGCACCTCGGACAGACCCAACGCGCAAGCGGCACGTGACGCAGCGGAAGCGCCGCCCTCACGACGAAGGATAATTTGTGACACACACGGGGAGTTTTTAGAGTCAACGCTCAAGATAAGGATGCGCCAAAGACCGCCCGTGCCAGTGGGTCAGACGCATCTCCATGAGGGAGCACCCAAAGTGAACACAGCATCCTTTCTCGACCAAGACCTGCGCAGCGTCTTGAATCCCGAGGCACAAGCCAACACGCTGCGCCCCAGCGTGATCCGCTCGGAGTTTTTCCGCGACTATTCGCTCAGACGGATCCTTGATGCACCCGAGGCGGCATGGTTCGATCTTTTGCACACGCGCGGCGTTGGCGGCAAATCAACCGGCGCGGTCGCGCAGGTGGTGGCAAAGGAATTGGCGGATCGCTTTCCCGATGATTGGGCAAAGGCGCAAGCGCGCGTCACAGCCGACAATACCGACGATGCGCCTTGGCCCATCGCGGCGCTTGTGCAATTCATCCATATCTGGCTGACGCCCGCCAAAGGTTAAACGCGCAAGCCCAGGCAAAGAAAAACCCCACTGTTGGCGGGGTTTTTTACATCTCCAGAAAACGGCCTTTGCGCTGTTTGGCGTCAGATCAGCATACGCTCGCGCGCGATGATGCAGGCATGCGCGCGGTTGCGTGCGCCAAGTTTGGTGCAGATATTGCGCATGATCATCTTAACCTGTGTCTCGGTCACGGCCAAGGCGCGCGCGATTTCCTTGTTGGTATCGCCATCGGCGGCAAGGCGCAGCACATGCACCTCGCGGTCAGAAACGGGTTCGCGCTTGACCGGGGTGGTGGGCTGGTCGGTTTCCGCCGGGCCATCGATATGCGGGATAAAGGTCTGACCACTGCGGATCAGTTGCAGCGCGCTTTGCAGCGATTTGAGCGGCATGGTCTTGGGAATATAACCGCTCAGCCCCAGCTTGATGGAATCATCAAGGAATTGCCGATCAAGCTGACCGGTGAACAAGACAACCTGTCCATCGCCCGCGCGCTTGACCACCTCTGCCACGCTCGACAGGCCATGCATGCCCGGCATCCGCAGATCCAAAAGCACCACATCATAGGGTGATTTTTCGAGCTCATCGACCGCACCTTGGCGCGATGTTGTCACGGCGACGTCAAACCCTGCCTCTTCGCGCAGCGCATGGGCCACAGCCTGCGCCAACAACGCATGATCATCGGCAATCAGAACTTTCATATCGGCCACGCGATTTTTATCCACGATTTCATATCCTTTGTCGGGAGCTGTCTTTCGACCGACTACGACATACGTCGCTTCATAAGCTACTCATCATTGGTGTCTCTTTTTATTAGCTTTCGCAAGAGTTTCACACGAAAGATATTTTATAAACTTTAGATAGTTTGCCAGTGCCTAGGCGCTGTGGCTATCGTATAAAAGTTGAAATTAGCGCACGAATGGTGTCTGTGCATTAAACGGTATTTCACGATGAAGCCAGTTGCGCCCCGGTGTTACCTTATTTCTATCTCCGCCCATTTTTCGGCAAGCGCGTTGATTTCTCGCAATGCGCGCCTTGATACAGGGCCATTGTGGGCGCGCCAACACAAGACCGCGGTGCGAAGGGTCAAGACAACTCCGCCGGCCCAGCCATGGGCCAGCCATGTAACGACGGCCTATTGGAAGAACGAACAGATCACCCGCGCGGAACACATCCGCCAAAGCCTGCACAAGATGATGCGGGCGGCTGCGATCCGCCCAAAGCGGAGCGCCAGATTTGGCCTGATGGCAAAAAAATCCTTGCACGGATTTGCCATCGATTATCGCCGCGCGCATCCAACCCTCTTGCGCAAATGGCAAATGCCACCCGTCGCCTGCACATGAGCGTGTTTACGGGGATATCGCCGATCAGGGCCGCATCGCCCGCCTTGGTCAGGGTGCAGTGCGCGGGCATGCTGCGCGCAATTGTGGTTGTTCTGGCCATTCTATTCATTGGATTGGCAGTGAAACTATATCACGATATCAATATGATGCGCCGCGCCGATAGCACAGTTGCGGCTTGGAAACTCACGCAGTTCGCGGTGGATTACCGCGATTTGCAAAATGCCTCGCGCGCCGCCAAACACGCCACCCGGCTTTGGCCCAACACCGACAGTGCCACGGCGATTGCGCAATTGCGGCTGGCAGTTGCCCATTTCGATGCCGGCATGGACATGGCATTTGCGGAATTGTACGATAAAGGTTTGGCCACCGATTTCGCGACCGATATCGCCGCACTTGATGCAGCATGCCATGAACTCACCGCGCGGATCATGATGATCACGGCTGGGCCCGAGATTGCCCGCGCGCTTGTTCCACTCCATCAGCAGGTCAATGGGATCAATGACTTGGTGCAGCAGCTTAGCATCGATGCTAAAAAAGATATGCTGGCCAAGGCCGAAGCGTTTCGCGCCCAAGAGCGCAATCTGCGCGCGGCCATGTCAGGGACCAGCATCACCATGCTGGTGCTCATCATGGTGGCGATGGGGTTTGCCTTGCACCTTTGGCGCAACCATGCCGCCGTCGATGCGGCGAAAGATGATCGCGGCGCGCAAGAGCGTTTTCTTGCGACAATGAACCATGAGTTGCGCACCCCCCTGCATGGTCTGCGCGCAGCGCTTGATCTGCTGCGGCGTCAACCGCTTTCGGAAACAGCCCTGAAACTGGTCGAAAGCGCACAGGAAAGCTGCACCCATGCGCTGAAGAAAACAGACACAGCCTTGGACGCGATGCGCGATGCGGACAGCGCGCCGCCTTTTGTACCCAACCGATCTGCGGTTGTGCGGGTCATGGGCAAATCCGCCCTTGTCGTGGATGATGCGCAGATCAACTGCACTTTGGTTGCGCAAATGCTGGGTATGCTTGGCTTTCGGGTCGATACCGCCTTTTGCGGCGAACAGGCCGTCACACAGGCGATGACAAACGCCTATGGGCTGATCTTGATGGATTTTCAGATGCCCGGCATCAGCGGCCCCGCGGCGGCGGAACGGATCAAATCATCAGGGGCATCAACCGATGCCGCGATCATCGGCATCACGGCACAGATCGATGCAATCGCCGAAGCGGCGCAGAGCGGGCATTTTGCCCATTTCTTGGTGAAACCCTTTGGTTTGGCCGATCTTGAGGCCTGTTTGAGCCTTGGCGCGGCACCGATAGACCCGGCTAGTTTTGCGCCAAGCGACGATGAAATGGCGCTGTTGCGCGCCACGCTCGAGATGTGCGGCGCAGCACTTGGCATGGCGCTGTTGCACGACACCTTGGGATTGGCGGCGCAAGCCTTGGCCGAAGTGACACAAGACCCCGCACGCGCAGCCGAGACAGCGCATCGCGCGGCAGGTGCGGCCATGATGGCAGGGTTTCACGAATTGGGCGCAGCCCTGCGCGCGTTGGAAGTGGCAGCGGGCGCACAGGCCGATGCCGAGGTCATCGCCACCTTGCGCGACGGGCTGGCCAGTGCCACGGCCAAGGCGCAAGCGACGCTGCGCGAGATCGCAGCACTAAGCGACAATGACCCGCCTGCCTTAATCTGACAGGCAGCTTTCAAACGATGCCGCCATGCCCGTCAAAAGCGCATCGTAAAGGGCCGCACCGGGCGTCAGCGTTGCGCCAAGCGGATCGATAATGCCGATATTAACACCCGTGCCCGCGAAAACCGCATCGACCATGCCACGGTTAAACTGCGGCTCGGCAAAGACACAGGTGATCGCTTGATCGGCCACCAGATCGCGGATTTCGGCCACCCGCGCCGGGCCGGGAGGTGCGGCATCCGACAGGCTGATCGCGCCCGCGGCCTCGACCCCGAAACGGGCCTCGAAATAGTGATAGGCGTCGTGAAAGACGATGAACTGGCCGCTAAGCGGCGCCATGCGCGCGGCAATCTCGGCCTCAAGCGCGGTCATGCCTGCCTGCGCCTGCGCGGCATTCGCCGCGTAACGCGCGGCGTTTTCAGGATCAAGGCGCGACAACGCATCCGCGATCACGCCAAGCCAAACCCCCGCATTGACCGGATCAAGCCAAGCATGCGGATCGGTGCCGGCATGATCGTGCTCGTCGTGTCCATGATCATCATGGGCATGATCGTCATGCGCATGCTCTTCATTCGCATGTTCATCGTGGCCATGGTCGTCATGACCATGCTCTTCATGGCCCTGGTCGTCATGACCATGCTCTTCATGACCATGTTCTTCGTGGCCGTGATCGTCATGCGCGTCTTTCTCCCCATCTGCGTCATGCGCGTCATGATCATGGGCCGCAAAGCTGACACCTTGGCGGAAATCCAACAGCCGTACGCCGTCGGCCTTAAGCAAGCTTAGCCGCGCGGCATCGGGGGCGAGCGTGTCCAGCGGATCGGCCAGCCAAGGCGTCAGGCCCGGCCCGACCCAAACCACCAGATCGGCCTCTTGCAGTAGCGCCGCCTTAGAGGGGCGCAGCGCATAGCCATGCGGCGAGGCACCGGGCGGCACGACCAGATCAGGCATACCAACCCCGTCCATCACCTTGGCGACCAAAGCATGGACCGGCGCGATATCAACCGCCACGCGCGGCACATCGGCCAGTGCAGGGGCGCCAAAAAGCAGGGGCAAAGCAGTCAGACAAGCCAGCTTGGGGGTGTTCATCGCGGTCCTCATATGTGATAACATAACATCAACGGCCACTTGTTAGACGTTATGCAATAACATATCAAGACCCCATGACAGCCACACCGCCCCTGCCCGCGCCAATCGGCTTTGCCCGCCATGACCATAGCGCCTGTATCACCGATACGGTCGCTTCCGTGGCCGCGCGCTGTGCCGCCGATGGCTTGCAATTGACGCCTGTGCGCCGCCGCGTGCTTGAGATCTTGCTTGAGCGGCACCGCGCCTTGGGCGCTTATGAAATCCTCGATGTCTTGCGCGACGAAGGTATGGGCTCGCAGCCACCCGTCGCCTATCGCGCCCTGGAGTTTTTGACCAAGCACGGCTTTGCCCACCGGATCGAGCGGCTCAACGCCTTTGCCGCCTGTAGCCACCCCGGTGCCGATCACGATGCGGCTTTTCTCATCTGCACCGGTTGCGGCGTGGTGGCCGAGGCCGTGCCGGACGCCGCGCGCGCCGCGCTGACGCAAACGGCCAAGGCCGTGGGATTTACCATCACCCGCAGCGTGATCGAGGCCGAGGGGCTTTGCCCAAGCTGCAACAAGGCCAACGCATCATGACCTTGGCCCGATTGGAGAAGGTCGATATGCGCTTTGGTGGCCAAAGCGTGTTGCAAGGCGTGGATTTCGAGATTTCGCCCGCCGAGATCGTGACCATTGTCGGGCCAAACGGATCAGGCAAATCCACCTTGCTGCGGCTGCTGATCGGGGCGGAACGCCCCTTTGCCGGCAAGGTGTGGCGCAAGCCGGGGCTGCGCATCGGCTATGTGCCACAAAAGCTGCATATCGACCCGACCCTGCCGCTGACAGTGCGCCGCTTCCTCGACCTGCCCAACCGCATCCCCGAGGCGGTGGCAAACGAGGCGCTGACGCGCGCAGGCGCAGGGCTTTTGGGCGGGCGGCAAATGGCCGACCTTTCGGGCGGGCAGTTTCAGCGCGTGCTGTTGGCCCGCGCGCTTCTCAGCCGCCCCGACCTGTTGATCTTGGACGAGCCGACCCAAGGGCTGGACCAGCCGGGATCAGCGGCCTTTTATCGCCGCATCGCCGAGGTGCGGGCGGAACTTGGCTGTGCCGTGGTGATGGTCAGCCACGAGTTGCATGTGGTGATGGCAGCCTCTGACAGGGTGATCTGCCTCAACGGGCATGTCTGCTGCGCGGGGCACCCTGAACAGGTGGCCTCGGCCCCGGAATACCGGGCGCTCTTTGGCACAGGCACGCAAGGCGCGCTGGCGCTTTACCGCCATGAACATGCCCATGGGCATGATCACGATCATGACCACCCCCATACCCATTCCCATGAGGCGGCAGAATGACCGCGCTTTTGGATGATTTTTTGATCCGCGCGACATTGGCGGGCATCGGCGTGGCGCTGGCCGCCGCCCCCTTGGGCTGTTTCATCGTCTGGCGGCGCATGGCCTATTTCGGCGATGCCACGGCGCATGCGGCGATCTTGGGCGTGGCGCTGGCCTTGGCCTTCAACTTGTCGATCATGCTGGGCACGCTGGTCATGGCACTGGCCATGGCGCTGTCGGTCTCGGCGCTGTCGGGGCGGGGGCGCGCGATGGATACGCTTTTGGGGGTCTTGTCACATTCGGCACTGGCGGCGGGCTTGGTCGCGGTGTCGCTGTTGCAAGGCGTGCGGCTGGATCTTTCGGCGTATCTCTTTGGCGATATCTTGGCCGTGGGGCGCGCCGATCTGGCGGTGATCTGGGGCGGCGCGCTTTTGGTCATGGGCCTAATTTGGGCGCGCTGGTCGGCGCTCTTGACCGCGACCTTATCGGCCGATCTCGCAACGGCGGCGGGCATCGATCCGCGGCGTGAGCAATTGATCATGACTTTGGCGCTGGCCGTGGTGGTGGCTGTCGCGATCAAGGTGGTGGGGGTTTTGCTGATCGCAGCGCTCTTGATCATCCCGGCGGCGGCGGCGCGCAGTTTTGCCCGCACGCCCGAGGCGATGGCGCTGATCGCAGCCAGCATCGGCGCAGGCTCGGCGGTTTTGGGCATGATCTTGGCCTATCATTTCGACACGCCCGCTGGCCCCTCCATCGTCTGCGTGGCTGCGGTGGCCTTTGGGGCTTCGGCACTGGCCGATCTGGTGCGACGCGCGGCCTAAGGCCGTGCGATATGCTAAAGTTTTACTTTAACAAAAATCAACAAATATATGAAATATATAATTATTTTAAAAATCCTTCAGCGAAAGAAACGCTGTCACATCCCGCCAATGGCAGCAGCCTGTGCAACTCTGCCTCAAGCCTGTTTTGCCGACCCTGGCCCCAACTGATACCCGCCTCGGGCCAGAGCGCGCGGACGCGTAAGCAGCCGGTCTCACGATCAGCGCGCATGTCGATGCGGCCGACCATCCGGTCGCGCTCCATCAGCGGAAAGACGTAGTAGCCATAACGGCGCTGCGCTTCGGGGACGAAAATCTCGATCCGGTAGGAAAAGCCAAAAAGCCGCTCGGCCCGTTTGCGGTCGCGCAATGCGGGATCAAAGGGCGACAGCACCCGCAGGCGCGGCGCGGGGTCCGGCAGGTCAGCGGCGCGCGCCAAGGTGTCGGGCCAGATCAGCACCCGGCGCGGGGTGCCATCACCGCCCATCACCATCGCTTCGGCAATCTCACCCCGCCTGCGTGCGGCATCGGCCCATGCCTTGACCTCAAGCGGCGTGATCAGCGCCCAGAAAGCCGCCAATTCGCCCGCCGTCGCACAGCCCAAGCGGTCCAGCGCACTGCGGCAGGCCCAGTCGATCACGCGCTCTTCGGGGAGATGGGCGTTCAAATGCTCGGGCGGGATCACGCGTTCGGTCAGATCGTAGAATTTGCGAAACCCCTCGCGCCGGGTGATCGCCAATTCACCCGTGCGCCAGAGATATTCCAAAGCGATCTTGGACGGGTGCCAATCCCACCATCCTGTCGATTTCTCGGCGCGCTTTTCACCGATCTCGGCGGAATGAACCGCGCCATGAACGCTGATATGGCGCAGCACCGTGTCGATTTCCGCGTGAAAGGCGGACCCGTGCCAATCCTTCCAGCGCGCGCGCAGGCGCTCACGGTCACGGTCAAACCGCAGCCGCCAATGCGGGAAGAACGCCGCCGGGATCACGGCGGCATCATGGGTCCAATGCTCGAATATCGCGCGGTCGCGGTCATTGAGCGCGCGCAGCGCTGCGGGGCGATAGGCGTTCTGGCGCGACCACAAGATCAGGTCATGGGCGCGCGCCATGGTGTTGACGCTGTCGACCTGCACAAAGCCCAAGCGCTGGATCAACTGGGCCAGCCCCGCACCACCGCCGGGGCCGCTTGGCCGGTCCAACAGCGCGTGCGTATCAAGAAACAGCCGCCGCGCGGTCTGATTGTCGATGATCGGCAGGTTCATCGCGCCCCCCTGCCCCAGCCGCCTTATTCGGCGGCCAGCCCTTCGGTGAATTGCAGCCGCGCCAGACGCGCATAAAGCCCGCCCTGCGCCACAAGGCTGTCATGGCTGCCCTCGGCCACGATCTTGCCGCCCTCGAACACAAGAATGCGGTCGGCCTGTTTCACAGTTGCCAAGCGGTGCGCCACGATCAGCGTCGTCCGCCCAGCGGACAGGCGCGTGACGGCATCTTGCACCGCGCGCTCGGATTCCGCGTCAAGCGCGCTGGTGGCTTCATCAAGCAACAAAATGGGCGCATCGCGCAAAATCGCGCGCGCAATCGCGATGCGCTGCTTCTGCCCGCCCGATAACATCAGGCCACGCTCGCCCACATAGGTGTCATAGCCCTTGGGCAGTGCCGTCAGGAAATCATGGGCAGCGGCGGCTTTTGCGGCCTCCTCCACCTCGGCATCTGTGGCATCGGGGCGGCCAAAGCGGATGTTTTCACGCGCGGAGGCCGCGAAAATCACCGGGTCTTGCGGCACCATGGCCATCGCGGCGCGGAAATCGGCACGGGTCATCGCGCGCAGATCGGCACCATCAAGCGTGATACGCCCTTCAACCGGGTCATAAAAGCGCAAAAGCAACTGGAAAATCGTGGATTTACCCGCCCCCGATGGGCCGACAAGCGCCACGGTCTCGCCGGGCTTGATGGTAAAGCTGACACCATCAAGCGCCGATGTTTCGGGCCGCGTCGGATAGGAAAACCGCAAGGCGTCAAAGACGATCGCGCCGCGCCCGCCTTGGGGCAAGGCGATGGGCTGGGCGGGGTCAGCCACGCTATCGGTGGTGCGCAGCAATTCGACCAGCCGCTCGGTCGCACCAGAGGCGCGCTGCAACTCGCCCCAGATCTCCGACAGCGCACCGACCGAACCCGCGACCATGATGGCATAGATCAGGAATTGGATCAGCTCGCCCACGCTCATCGCTTCGGCGCGCACATCGCGCGCACCAGTCCACAAGACGCCGACAATCCCCGCAAACACCAGCGCGATCACGATCACCGTCATTACCGCGCGGGTGGCGATGCGTTTCTTGGCGCTGTCAAAACTCTTTTCGGTCACGCGCGAGAATGTCAGCGCCGAGGCAATCTCATGCGTAAAGGCCTGCACCGTTTGCACCGACAAAAGCGCCTCGGACGCATTGCCCGAGCTTTCGGCGATCCAATCTTGGTTCTCGCGGCTCAGGTTGCGCAAACGCCGGCCCAGCACGACGATGGGCACAATGATCAAGGGCACGATCAAAAGCACCGCCCCCGTCAGCTTGGGCGATGTCACCATCATCAGACCCAGCCCGCCGATCAAGATCAGCAGATTGCGCAGCGCCACCGAGACCGAGGAGGAGATGACCGACAAAAGCAGCGTGGTATCGGTGGTGATCCGGCTCAACACCTCGCCCGTCATGATCTTTTCATAAAAGGCCGGGCTCATCGCGATCATACGGTCAAACACGGCCTTGCGGATATCGGCCACGACCCGCTCGCCCAAGCGCGTTACAAGGTAATAGCGCAGCCCCGTTCCAAGCGCGAGCAGCGAGGCGATGCCAAGCGCCGCCAAGAAGTACTGATCCAGCAGCGCCGCAGTCTCGGAGTTGAACCCATCCACGACGCGGCGCACCGCCAAAGGCAGGGTCAGCGACACGATGGCGGTCAAGACCAAAGCTGCAATCGCGGCGGCGATCATGGCGGAATAGGGTGCCATGAACGGCAAAAGCGCACGCAAGCTCCCGATACGGCGGGATTTGGCGCGGTCTTCACTGGCGCCAGCGGCAAGGCCGGCTTTCGGGCTGGTGGAATTATCTGAGGTCATGGGCCGTCTAATCGTTTGCGTCGCTTGGCGTTACAGCCATGTCCAGCGGCCCGCAATGGGACGGGCTGACGCGTCACTGTGCAAAGCCATAGCGATCAAGCAACTCTTGGCGGGTGAAAACCTCGGGCGGCGGCAATTCAATCCTGTTTGCGGGCGTCAATCTCGCCCTTCTCGACAATAGCGACCCCATCTTCTGACGGGTGCTTGACGGGCGGGGCCATGGGCTTTACCTGACAGCGCAGCGCTGCGGGCGTTGTGTAATGGTAAGACCCTTGCCTTCCAAGCAAGAGACGCGGGTTCGATTCCCGCCGCCCGCTCCAATCTGCCCTGCACCTCAGCCAGCGATGTCTTGGGTCAACCCCACCCCTTCGGCGCGGTTGGAATTGACGCGCGGATCGACGCGCCAGCGCTGGTAATACGCCGCCGGGGCCGGGCGCATCAACGGCGCGGCCTTCTCGCCCGTCTCACCCAGCCAGCGCGCCCAATCATCGGGGGCAAGCGCCACAGGCTCACGATGATGCGTGTCCGCCATCCAAGGGCTGGCCGCCGTGGTCAGGATGGCAAAGCTTGTCATCGCCGCCGCGCCCTGCCCCCAATCCTGCCATACCCCGGCAAAGACCAAGGGCGCGCCATCGGCAGGCGTGAAATACCAGGGCAGGCGGTTGCCCGCGTCATCCTTGGTCCATTCGTAAAACCCCGTCACCGGCACAAGACAGCGCCGTGCGCGCACGGCTGTGCCAAAGGCCGGTTTTTCCGCGATGGTTTCGGCGCGCGCATTGATCAAAAGCGGCCCATCCGTCGGCGTCTTGTACCAATGCGGCAAGAACCCCCAGCGCATGGGCCGATAGCTGCGCCGCCCCTGCCCGGCGCAGATCACCCCCACCGCCTGTGTCGGACAGATATTGTAGCGCGGCACAAGCGGCAGATCATTGGCAGGCGCGGCATCGAAAAGCCGCGCCATTGCATCGCTGGGATGGGTCATGGTCATGCGTCCACACATGGCCCAACGATAGAAGCGCGCGCAGCGCGGCGAAAGACCCAGATACAAAAAGGCCGGCGCGCGCGCTGCGCACCGGCCCAAAGGCTTTTCAGCGATCCTTATTCGGCGGTCGCAATCCGGCCATCCGTATAGGGGGTATAGGGGCTGTTCTGGCTGAGGTAGGTGGCGGCGACCTCTTCCAGACCGGGGCCGTAATCATAGGCGTTCAGCGCGTTATTGGCGAAAACGCGGTAGCCGTCACCGCCCCCACGCATGAAGTTGTTGGACACCACGCCGTAAACGGCCGCCGGGTCGAGCGGGGACCAAGTGCCGCCCATGTCCACCTCGGCCGAGACGATGCGCGCGCCGGGTTCCGCGGCAGGGTTCCACACAAAGCGCAGCCCCGCGACCTGCGGGAAGCGCCCAGCCCCTTCGGCGACTTCGCTGACGCCATTTTCGAGTGCGGCCAGCACATCGGCACCGGTCATTTGAAAGGTCGCAAGCGTGTTTTGGAAGGGCAGCACGGTGAACACTTCACCCATCGTCACCTCGCCCGCATCGATGGAGGCGCGCAAGCCACCGCCATTGGCAATCGCGATCTGAATACCTTGGTCGCGCACGCGGTCAAGCATGGCATCAGCGACCAGATTGCCCATCGCACATTCCGTTACGCGGCAGACCGCGCGGTCGCCTTCGACAAAGCCGGTGGTCTCACCCACGATCTCGGCCATAGCGGTCTCAATCGGGCCTGCGAGTTCCGCCACCCGCGCGGCAATCGTCGCATCGGGCGTGACGGAGGCGTCGAGAAGCATGGTGTTGCCCTCGGCATAAACGACATTGCCCGCATCGTCGAAAGTGACCTCAAGATGGCCAAGATACTTGGAATAGGCATAGGCCTGCACGATGGGCACCAGCGCGCCCTCAGGATTGCTGATCCACAACGGATAAGGCCCATCGCGGCGGGGGTCGTTCTGGCTGAGGTAGCTATGGGAATGGCCACCGACGATCACATCGATGCCCGTCACCGCCTCGGCGATGCGAATATCGGCGGGCAGGCCCACATGGGTCAGCGCGATGATCTTATCGACACCTTGCGCGGTCAGCGCATCGACATCGGCCTGAAGCGCGTCGATCTCATCTTGGAAGATCACGTTTGGGCCAGGCGATGAGATCTCCTGCGTATCGCGTGTCAGCGCGGCGATGATGCCCACCTGCATGCCGTTGACATCCAGAACGACATGATCTTGCACCCGACCGTTCAGCGTCGGGTCGCCCGTGACATCGAGATTGCCCGACAAGACCGGAAAGCTCACCTTATCCAGAAGCGGCAAAAGCCCCTCGGGGCCGTTGTTGAACTCGTGATTGCCCAGCGCCATGGCGTCAAAGCCGATGGCCTCCATGAACTCGCCCGCCGCCGCACCACGATAGGTGGTGAAGAACAAGCTGCCCTGATACTGATCGCCCGCATCCAGAACGATCACATTCTCGCCTGCCGCAACCAGCGGCCCGCGCAAGCTGTCCACCGCCGTGGCGATCCGCGCCACGCCGCCGAAACACTCCCCTGCCGCGTCATCCTCGGCGGGGCAGGTGCTATCGAAGCGGTTAATCGGCTGGATACGGCTGTGCAGATCGTTGATGTGCAGGATATGCAGTGTCGTTTCGGCATGTGCCGGCGCAGAGGCGGACAGCGCGGCGATGATCGCGGTTGTGCCCAGAATACGTGCGGTCATGGGAAGACTCCGATTGATTGTTACCGGCCCGAGATTGGCGGGCCTTGCCCTTTGGGTAAAGCCGCTTCATGACACCGGCATAACAGGTGGCGACATGACATTGTCAGGCCAAAGGGGGCGGCATGCGCATTTATAAGATTCTTCGCGCACCAGAGTGGGAGGCGCTTGCCGCCGCAGGCCAGACCATGGGCGCGCCTGTCGATGTCGCTGATGGCTTCATCCATTTCTCGACCGCCGCGCAGGCCGCCGAAACGGCCGCGCGCCATTTCGCAGGCGTCGAGGGGCTGATCCTTGCGGCATTTGAGGCCGATAGCCTTGGCCCCGCTTTGATATGGGAGCCATCGCGCGGTGGCGCGCTATTTCCCCATCTTTACGGGCCATTGCGGCTGGCCGATGTGATCTGGCACGCCCCCTTGCCGCTGGTCGCGGGCGCGCATGTCTTTCCGGAGATGGGCTGAGATGTTGGAACGCCTTGGCCTTGCGGTGATGCACCGGCTTGACCCTGAACGCGCGCATGGGCTGGCCATCGCGGCGCTGAAGGCCGGGCTGGTGCCAGCGCCGGGGGCTGTGAGCGCGGATATCTTGCGTGTGGATCTGGCGGGGCTCAGCCTGCCCAACCCAGTGGGGCTGGCTGCGGGTTTCGACAAGAATGCCGAAGCCGTGACGCCGCTTGCGCGTGCGGGTTTTGGCTTTCTCGAACTGGGCGCCGCCACGCCCCGCGCCCAGCCCGGCAATCCCAAGCCACGGCTTTTCCGCCTGTCCGAGGATCGCGCGGTGATCAACCGCTTTGGCTTCAACAACGACGGCATGGAGGCGATCGCCACGCGCCTTGGCGCCGCCTATCCTGCGGCTGTGCCCATCGGCCTCAATCTCGGGGCCAACAAGGATAGCACCGACCGCGCCGCCGATTTCGCAACTGTCTTGGCGCGCTGCGGTGCCTTTGTCGATTTCGCCACGGTCAATGTCTCCTCGCCCAACACTGAACGGCTGCGCGAATTGCAGGGGCGCGCGGCCTTGCAAGGCTTGCTCGACGGCGTGATGGCCACCCGCGCGGATCTGGCCCGCCCGATCCCGATCTTTCTCAAGATCGCCCCCGATCTGGAGGCCGACGCCTTGGCCGAGATTGCCGAGGTGGCGCAAGTCACGGGTATCGCGGGCGTGATCGCCACCAACACAACGCTCGCGCGCGAGGGGCTGGCAAGCCAACACCGTGGCGAGGCGGGCGGGCTATCGGGCGCGCCACTTTTTGCGAAATCGACGCGGGTGCTGGCGCGGCTTTACCAGCTGACCGGCGGCACCATGCCGCTGATCGGTGTGGGCGGGGTGGCAACTGCGGATCAAGCTTGGGAAAAACTGCGCGCAGGTGCCAGCGCGGTGCAGCTTTATAGCGGGCTTGTCTATGGCGGCATTTCGCTTGCCGCGCGCATCGCCGAGGGGCTTGCCGCGCGCGCGCGCGCCGAAGGGATCGCCAATATCTCCGAAATCACCGGAACCGGTGTCAGCGATTGGGTTTGACACCGAATTTTCGTACGAAAATTCGCGAGATGCGATTGTTCGTCCGAACAATCGCATCCTCACCCGCGCTGCGTTCCAAGGCCGGGTAGCAAAGCGCAAGCGTCACCCCGCGCAGTGCGAAAAACCCCACCAGCGCCGCCCATAGCCCGTGATTTCCCCAGAGCGGCACTAGCAGCAGCACCAACACCACATAGCCTGCGAAACTGACGGCCATCATGTTGCGCATATCGCCCGTGCGCGTGGCCCCGATGAAAATCCCGTCCAGCATCCATGAGGCCCAGCCGATCAATACGCCCGCGATGATCCAAGGCAGAAACGCGCGCGCAGCCAATCGCACATCTGGTGCCGTGGTCATCAGATCGATCAATGCCCCGCCCCAGATCGCAAAAACACCGGCCATCACTCCACAAACGACCAGCCCCCAGACACTCGTCAAAATCGCGGCACGCCTCAGCCGCGCGCGGTCACGCGCGCCCATGGCGCGCCCCACCAGCGCCTCGGCGGCAAAGGCGAAGCCGTCCATGGCATAGGCCGTGACATAGACGAACTGAATCAAGACCTGATTGGCCGCAAGCGGCACATCCCCGAAATCAGAGGCCAGCATCAGAAATGACGAAAACCCCAGCATCAACAAAACCGAGCGGATCAAGATATCGCCATTGACCCGCGCCATGTGCAACAGACGCGCCCGGTCGAAAACGCGCGGCCAATCGCGCCAAGCGGGCAGTTTGAACGCCCCCCGGCACAGCCATAGGCCAAGCGCCAGCCCCGCCCATTCCGCGATCAGCGTGGCCAGCGCCACCCCCGGCACGCCCAGCCCCAGCCCCAGCACGAACCACGCCGAGAGCGCGATATTGAGGCCGTTTTGCCATAGCTGCAAAGCGAGGACCGCGCCTGTGCGTTCTTGCGCGATCAGCCAGCCGGTGATGCCATAGCCCGCGATCGCGGCTGGTGCCGAAAAGATCCGGATGCCGAGATAGGCGATCACCAACCCCTCAACCGCCGATGAGGCAGGCGATATCCACAAGGCCAGCGCGATGATCGGCCATTGTAGCGCGATCAGCGCAATCCCTGCCCCGCCGCCGATGATCAATACCCGGCTGAGAAGGGCCGCCACCTCGGCCCGGTCGCCTGCCCCGATGGCCTGAGCTGCCAGACCCACCGTGCCCATCCGCAGAAAGCCGAAAACCCAGTAGATCGAGGTCAAAATCACCGCGCCCAGACCCACGGCCCCAATCGGTGCGGGATCGCCCAGCTGGCCCACGACACCCGTATCGACCAATCCCAAAAGCGGCACGGTCGCATTCGAGACCACGACGGGCAGGGCGATGCGCAACACCCGGCCATGGGTCAGCCGGCCTTGATCGCCCGCATCAGCCATCGCGCGGTGGCATCAGGAAATGGCCCGTGGCTTGCGCAAAAAGCTTTTGGCGATGATCTTGCCACGCCTCGACATGCACCGAGGCATAGCGCCGCCCCTGTCGGTTCACCCGCGCCCGCGCATAGGCATCGCGCGGCAGGCCGCTGCGCAGGTAATCGACCGTGAAATCAATCGTCTTGGGCAGGCGCGGCAGGGTTGCGGGGCCAAGGTTCTCGGCATCGATCCGGCCCTGCTCTACATCGTCCCAGAGCATGTTGAACGACAATTCCATGATCGCCGTGACCTCGAGAAACGAGGCGATGGCCCCCCCATGCAGCGCGGGCACCAGCGGGTTGCCGATTAGCTTGTCATCATAGCCCAGAACGGCGGTCAGTTCATCGCCGCGCCGGTCGAACTTGACGCCCAGAAAGCCGATATAAGGCACTGCTCCCACAAGGGCTGCCAAGGTGCTGTCGCGGCGTTGCTTGATCAAGGCGACGGGTTCGGGCAGGCGGGGTGATCTCATGATTTGCCCCCATCACGCGGGGTGATCCGCTCGACCGTAAAGGCCCCGGTTGCGGCAGCCACGGGGCGGGTGCGATCCTCATCCCATGCCTCGGCGCGGACGAAAGCCACCGAGCGGGTCAGGTGATAGCATTCCGCCCGCGCGGTGATGCGCTGACCGCTGGTGGCCGCGCGCATGTAATCGATGCGCAAATCAATCGTTGCGGTGCCGGCCAGCGCCTGTGGATGGCTCATCACTGCCGCGCCCCCGCATGTATCCATCAAGGCCGAGACAGCACCACCATGCACCACGCCCAATGTCGGATAACCCACGATCATCTCGGACCATGGCATGGAAATGACGGCCACACCTTCGCCGATCTCTTCGAGGCGCATCTGCAAGGCGCGCGAAAACGGGATCGCTTCGATGAATTGGCGCGCAATGCGCGCCTTGTCCGCGCTTGATTGATCCATCACCTGTCCCGTCTGATGCTGTGGGGGCAATCTCCCCCGGCTGAGCGCGCGGCGCAAGGGGATGTGGGGCTTTCGCGACGCATCGCGATTTTCTATGCTGACGCGCAGGTGCGTATATGTATGGGCCGATCTGTGTTGGCCAGCGTGTTAGGGGGTATCGCTTATGACAGAGCGGCTGAGTTTCAAACAGATGTGTGCCCGCTTCGACGTCACACCGCGCACCTTGCGCCATTACGAATATATCGAATTGCTCTTTCCCCAACGCGAGGGGCGCGCGCGGTTCTATGGCGCGCGCGAAGTGGCGCGGATGACGCTGATCATGCGCGGGCGGCGCTTTGGCTTTTCGCTGGAACAAATCCGCCAATGGCTGGCCATGTATGGGGCCGACCCGCAAGGCGACTTGCAACGCCAGACATGGCTGGCGCTCGCCGATGCACAACTGGCCGAACTGGCCAAACGCCGCCGCGAATTGGACGAGATCATCGCCGAGCTACGCGACCTGCGGGATGTGACGGCGCGCGTCTAAGGACGACCTCCGGTCAAACTCGCAACCTCCTGCGTGACGGCGTCAATATCCACGGACCAGCGATCCCCATCACAGGCTTTTCCGACAACGGATTGGTAATTCAACCCTAAACGCGCCGCGACCACAGCAAAAGCGAGAGTACCTTTATTGGGGTGAAAGAGTTCAACGATTGAGGCATCGGGACGCGCCGCCACCAAATTTGCCAAAGCCCCCCCGTGGGGTGCAATGATAACCTTAGCTGCACGCATTGCGGCCAACTGCGCCGGGCCTGACAAATCCTCCATGTCGATCGCCGCGAAGCCATTTGCTTCTAGGCACTCGATCAGTTGGCTTTCGTTCTCCAAACGGCGGCGTGCCGTCTTCCTGCGTGCAAGATAGATCAAGTGTCCACGGTCAGCCGTTCCACGTGAGGCTCCGACGGATGCGTTGGCAAATGCCGCAAGGACTGAAGGATCGGCAACGTGGAATGGGTGATGCTTAAATGTGGGTAAGGTAATGCTCGTCGGCAAACACAATTCTTCCGTGAAATAAAGCTGATCCGGGTAAACCGTCATAAGGTTAGGATTAATCGCTTGTTGGAGCGTTTGATTCACCGGAGCACGGGTTGCAGGCAGAAAAATCTCAGACGGACTGAACCCGGCATCAAGCAGCAATATAGCCGTGCTCAAATGATCCCCTAGAAAATGCGCAGGATTGTCCGGGGAATGCTGATTGCCGCAGTAAATCAAACGAGCGACGCGGAGCGCAGAATTCCTCCGAAGGTCCATCAAACACCTGTACGAGGGAAGCGCTGTGGCGTTGGCGTCAACAAAAGCGTCATTCAAGATGCAGAACCTGTCCCCACGGTGGGCAAAGTACACATTCCGATAGGTAATCAAACAGATTGGCGGCGGCACCACGTTTTTTGCAAGTCCCGGTAGGCTGTTGCCTGAACCAACACGTATTCGTGCCAGATCAAGCTTTGGCCAATCTGGAGGTTGGGCAATCGGTGCGGAGATACCACCTTGAGCCAGATCCGCTTCCTGCAAGTCTGCTAGAAAGCCTACATCTTCAAAGGGACGCAGATCATTTAATATAAGCCCTGCGCTGTTGTAAGGATTGGGGGCAAGGCCAAGACGCCGACGCAGCAGATTGATCGGCCAAAGATACGGCCCCTTTTCAAGGAAACGCGTTCCCTGAGGGTTGCCAAGGCCAAGCCCCTTAAGGATACGCGCTAGCATCGTCTAGCCTACACACAACAAAAGAAACCGCAGAACCAATACTCTTGTCACCACTTTGCCCATGCCGCCACCAAGGGCAAGCGCGCTGATCTGCGGGTTGTCATGATTGACGCACCGTCATCGATCAAAGTTACGTGACGTCGCCTTTACGTCAACGTCATGCTATCGTGTAATCCTTGTGCCGACTCATGTGAAAGGGCGGCTGATCAACGATGTTTGACATGGACGATCCAGATATGACCGCAGATGTAATGACGATACGCGAGATGTGCGATGCTTTCGCGGTGACACCGCGCACATTGCGCTTTTACGAGCAAAAAGAGCTGCTGTTCCCCGCGCGTATGGGCCAAAAGCGGTTGTTTTCCCGGCGCGACCGCGCCCGGCTCAAGCTGATCTTGCGCGGCAAGCGCTTTGGCTTCAGCCTTGAGGAGATCCGACAGCTTCTCGACCTTTACTATGTGGGCGACCAGCAAGCGACACAGCTCAGCCGCACGCTCGATATCGCGCGCGACCGCCTGCAAGACATGGAGCGCCAGCGCGCCGAGCTTGATGTCGCGATCTACGATCTGAAATCGCAAATGGGGCTTGTGGAAGAGATGCTGGCCACCGTCGGCATTCCGCAACGCGCCGCCCAGTAACCGCACCCAGCAATCATCGGGAGCCATCTTTATGCCCAGCTACACCGCCCCCAGCAAAGACATGCAATATGTGCTGCACGATGTGCTCAACATCGCCGCAAGCGATATTCCCGGCTATGGTGATCTGGACCGTGATTTCACCGCCGCCATCTTGGATGAGGCAGGCAAGATCGCGACCGAGGTGCTTTCGCCCCTCAACCCGGTGGGCGATACGGTGGGCTGCAAAATGGAAAATGGCGTGGTCTATACGCCGCCCGGCTTCAAGGATGCCTTTGCCCAGATGCAGGCGGGCGGCTGGCCCGGCATCGATATGCCCGAGGAATTCGGCGGCCAAGGCCTGCCTTATGTGATGGGCACAGCGGTGGGTGAGTATTTTTCCTCTGCAAACCAAGCGTTTACCATGTATCAAGGTCTGACCCACGGCGCGGCCTCGACGATCTTGGCCCATGGCACTGCGGATCAAAAGGCCACCTATCTGCCGAAAATGGTCGCCTGCGACTGGACCGGCACCATGAACCTGACCGAGCCGCATTGCGGCACCGATCTGGGGCTGATGCGCACCCGCGCCGAGCCGCAAGCCGATGGCAGCTATAAGGTGACGGGCCAAAAGATCTTTATCTCGGCCGGTGAACACGACATGGCCGAGAATATCGTACATCTGGTCTTGGCCAAGATCCCCGGCGGGCCAGAGGGCATCAAGGGTGTCTCGCTTTTCATCGTGCCAAAAGTCTTGGTGAATGACGACGGCAGCCTTGGCGCGCGCAACGCCGTGTCATGCGGCAAGATCGAAGAAAAGATGGGCATCCACGGCAATGCCACCTGCGTGATGAATTACGATGGCGCGACCGGCTATCTTTTGGGCGAAGAACACAAGGGCATGCGCGCCATGTTCACCATGATGAACGAGGCGCGGTTGGGCGTGGGGATGCAAGGCCTCGCACAGGCCGAGATCGCGTTTCAAAATGCGCTTGCCTATGCCAAGGACCGGCTGCAAGGGCGCGATGTGACAGGCGTGAAAAACCCCGATGGCCCCGCCGACCCGTTGATCGTGCATCCCGATATCCGCCGCAACCTGATGGAACAGAAAAGCTTTGCCGAAGGGGCGCGCGCCTTCTTGCTGTGGGGCGCCACGCTGATCGATGCGGCCCATCGCAAGGGCGACGCCGATGCCGACGGGCTGATCTCGCTGATGACGCCGGTGATCAAGGGCTTTTTGACCGACAAGGGCTTTGACATGACGGTGCAGGCCCAACAGATCTATGGCGGGCATGGCTATATCGAGGAATGGGGCATGTCCCAATTCGCCCGCGATGCCCGGATCGCGATGATCTACGAAGGTGCCAATGGTGTGCAAGCGCTTGACCTTGTGGGCCGCAAGCTGGCCCAAGATGGCGGCAAGCATGTGATGGCCTTTTTCGATCTGGTCAAAGCCTTCTGCAAGGAAAACGCCGAGACCGAAGGCATGGCCGAGTTCATCGAGCCGCTCAAGCGCGCCTCCAAGGATCTGCAAACTGCGGCGATGTATTTCATGGCCGAGGGGATGAAAAACCCCAATGCGGCACTCGCGGGCAGCTATGACTTCATGCATCTGTTCGGTCATGTCTGCCTTGGGCTGATGTGGGCCAAGATGGCGCGCGCATCAAACGCGGCGCTGGCCGCAGGCACGGATGATCCGGTGTTTCACCAAACCAAGCTGGTCACGGCGCGGTTCTATATGACCCGTCAATTGCCGATGACCGCCACCCATCTTGCGCGTATCCAAGCGGGGGCGGGGGCGGTCATGGCGCTTGAGGCTGCGAATTTCTGAGGCGACACCGCGTCATAAAGGGAAAAGCCCATGCCCAAACGCCTTCGCTTGACCCGCCGCCCCAATATCGCGATGAGCGAGGATGGCTACCGCAAGCTGCGCGCGCTGTCGCAAGAGGCGGGCTTGGATGATGGCGAATTCCTGTCCTTTCTCTTTGAAAGCTGGGGCAGCGTGATCAACGAAGAAAAACTGATCGCGCGGCTGCGTCTGTTCAATTCCGAGCTTGAGGAGCGCAAGTCATGACCTGCGCAGGCGGGGGCAAGGGGGGCGCGCGCACCTTAAATGATCATGATGCGCCTTCATCTTTCCAAAAATACGCATAACAGTCGCGCCACACGCGCAATGTCTGGGAGGATGCGATGACCAACACACTTTATTGCTTCGGCGAGTCCGGAAACGCCTATAAGGCGGCCATCGCGCTGCAGCTTGCCGGCGTTGATTGGACCGCGCGCCATGTCGATTTCTTCGCCGGTGAAGCGCGCGGCCCCGCGTTTCGCGCGATCAACCCGATGGGCGAGGTGCCGGTGCTGGACGCAAACGGCCTGATCCTGACGCAATCGGGCGTCATTCAGGATTGGGTGATGGACACCACCGGCAAGCTTTGCGGTGACGGTTCCAAAGCGACGCGCCGCGAGATCCTGCGCTGGACGATTTTCGACAACCAAAAGGTCTCAGGCCAAGCCGGGCCTTTGCGGTTCTTGATGAATTTCTTGCCCGAAGACAAACGCCCTGCCGAGGTGATCGGCTTTCTGGCGGGCCGGATGAAGGCCGCGCTTACCGTGATGGAGGGGGAATTGTCCGGGCGCGACTGGCTGGTGGGCGACAGCCTGACCATGGCCGATCTGTCGTGCTGTGGCTATCTCTTCTACCCCGAGCCGTTTCAATTCGACCGCGCCGAATACCCGGCCATCGATGCTTGGCTAACACGTATCGCAGCCCAGCCCGGCTGGGCGCATCCTTATGATCTGATGACGCGGGCCTTTCCCGCCACCTGACCGGAGACGAGCAATGACCGATGCCTATATCTATGACGCGATCCGCTCACCGCGCGGCAAGGGCCGCCGCGATGGCGCTCTGCACGAGGTGACGGCGGCCCGGCTTTCGGCGGTGATGCTCAACGCGCTCAAAGACCGCAATGATCTAACGGGCCATGCGGTCGAGGATGTGATCTGGGGCAATGTCACCCAAGTCATGGAACAGGGCGGCTGCTTGGCGCGCACGGCCGTTCTCGCATCGGACCTTGATGAGCGTATCCCGGGGCTGGCGATCAACCGCTTCTGCGCCAGCGGGATGGAGGCGGTGAACATTGCCGCCAACCAGGTCAGGGGCGGCGCGGGTGCGGCCTATATCGCGGGGGGCGTCGAGATGATGGGCCGCGTGCCCATGGGCAGCGATGGGGCGGCGATTGCCGTCGACCCGTCCATCGCGATGGAGACCTATTTCGTCCCCCAAGGGATCAGCGCCGATATCATCGCGACCGAATACGGCTTTTCGCGCGAGGATGCCGATCGGTTGGCGGTGGAAAGCCAGGCCCGCGCGGCGCAGGCTTGGGCCGAGGGGCGTTTTGCGCGCTCCATCGTGCCGGTGACCGATATCAACGGGCTGACGATCCTTGCCCATGATGAATACATGCGTCCCGGCACCGATATGGAAACGCTCTCAGCCCTCAAGCCCGCCTTCAAGGAGATGGGCGAGATGATGCCGGGTTTCGACCAGATCGCGCTGATGAAATACCCTCATCTGGAGCGGATCAACCATATCCACCATGCGGGCAATTCTAGCGGCATCGTCGATGGGGCGGCGGCCCTGCTCATCGGCAACGCCGCCTTTGGCAAGGCCCATGGGCTGACGCCGCGCGCGCGCATCCGCGCCACGGCCAAGATCGGCACTGACCCCACCATCATGCTGACAGGCCCGGTGCCCGTGACTGAAAAAATCCTATCCGACAGCGGCATGGCGATTTCCGATATCGACCTTTTCGAGGTGAACGAGGCGTTCTCGGCAGTGGTGCTGCGCTTCATGCAGGCTTTCGATGTCGATCCGGCCCGCGTCAACGTCAACGGCGGTTCCATCGCGATGGGCCATCCGCTTGGCGCGACGGGGGCGATGATCATTGGCACGCTGCTTGATGAGTTGGAGCGCAGCGGCAAGGGCGTGGGCCTTGCCACGCTTTGCGTCGCATCCGGCATGGGTGCGGCCACGATCATCGAGCGGATTTGAGGGGAGACTGGGACAATGACCGATTTCACCATGGAAATAGGCAGCGATGGCGTTGCCATCATCACCTGGGACGTCAAAGCGCGCTCGATGAATGTGCTGACCCGCGCGGCTTATGCGCTCGTCGATGCGTTGGTCGATAAGGCGCTGGCAGATCCGACGGTCAAGGGGATCGTGCTGACCTCGGGCAAAGAAACATTTGCGGGCGGCATGGACCTGAACACGCTGGCCAGCATCGCGGCCGAGGCGGGCGATGATCCGGCGCAGGCGCTCTTTGATTTCACCATGGGCGGGCACCGCGTCTTGCGCAAGCTCGAGCGCGCGGGGATGGACCCAAAGACCAACAAGGGCGGCAAGCCCGTGGCCGTTGCGATCACCGGCACCTGCGCGGGCATCGGCACCGAGATTGCGCTGGCCTGTCACCGCCGCTTCATGGCCGACAATCCCAAGGCCAAGATCGGCCTGCCGGAAATCCTCGTGGGGCTGTTCCCCGGCGGCGGCGGCACGACGCGCTATAGCCGCATGGTGGGCGCGATGGCGGCAGCCCCCGTGCTGCTTGAGGGCAAGATGCTTGACCCGAAATCCGCCAAATCGGCGGGGCTGATCGATGAGGTCGTGGCGGCCGATGCGCTTCTTGCACGCGCCAAGGAATGGGTGCTGTCGGCAACCGACGCCGATATCGTCAAACCTTGGGATGTGAAGGGCTGGAAAATGCCCGGCGGCGCGCCCTATCACCCGGCGGGTTTCATGACCTTTGTGGGCGCCAGCGCCATGATCAACGGCAAGACCAAGGGGGTTTATCCCGCGGCCAAGGCGCTGCTCAGCGCGGTTTATGAGGGCGCGCTGGTCGATTTCGACACGGCGCTGTGGATCGAGGCGCGCTGGTTCACCCATGTCCTGATGAACCCCTCATCGAGCGCGATGATCCGCTCGCTGTTTCTCAACAAGGAAGCGCTGGAAAAGGGTGCGAACCGCCCTGCCCTGCCCGATGAAAAGGTGACTAAGCTGGGTGTCATCGGCGCGGGCATGATGGGGGCGGGTATCGCCTATGTCAGCGCCAATGCCGGCATCGAGGTGGTGTTGATCGATGCCACCCAAGAGGCCGCCGATCGCGGAAAAGCGCATGCCGAGGGCATCCTCGACAAGGGCATGAAGCGCGGAAAGGTCAGCCCAGAGAAAAAGGCGCATGTGCTGGACCGTATCCATGCCACGACCGATTACGCGGCCCTTGCGGGGTGCGACCTGATCGTCGAGGCGGTGTTCGAGGATGTAGGGGTCAAGGCCGAGGTGACGAAAAAGGTGCTGGCTGCCGTTGGCCCAGAGTGCATCTTTGCCACCAATACATCGACGCTCCCCATCGGGGAACTGGCCAAGGCCAGCGATCGCCCCGAGCAGTTCATCGGCATCCATTTCTTCAGCCCGGTCGACAAGATGGCGCTGGTCGAGATCATTCGCGGCGCCAAGACCGGCGACCGGGCCGTGGCCAAGGCGCTCGACTTCGTGCGCCAGATCCGCAAGACGCCCATCGTCGTGCATGATGCGCGCTTCTTCTACGCCAATCGCTGCATCCTGCCTTACGTGAACGAGGGTATTCGCATGCTCGCCGAAGGCGTGGCACCCGCGCTTATCGAGAATGCGGCCAAGCTGATGGGCATGCCGCTGGGGCCGCTGCAACTGATCGACGAAACCTCGATCGATCTCGGTGTCAAGATCGCGCGCGCCACCAAGGCCGCGATGGGGGACGATTACCCCGATGACGCGGTCGATGCGGTGGTGTTCTGGATGGCCGAGCAAGGCCGTCTGGGCCGCAAGGCCAAGGCGGGCTTTTACGCCTATGACGACGCGGGCAAGCGTATCGGGCTGTGGGAGGGGTTGGCCAATCGCTACCCCGTGGCCGCGACCCAGCCCGATCTGACCGAGGTCCAGCATCGGCTGATGTTCGTCCAAACACTCGAAGCCGTGCGCGCATTGGAAGAAGGCGTCTTGACCGATATCCGCGAGGGCGATGTCGGTGCCATCCTTGGATGGGGCTTTGCGCCATGGTCGGGTGGGCCCTTCTCATGGCTTGACATGCTGGGCACGCCTTATGCGGCGGAACGGTGCGACGAACTTGCGGCCGCATATGGCGCGCGCTTTGCCTGCCCGCCGCTCCTGCGCGAAATGGCCGACAAGGGGCAAAGCTTCTACGGCCGCTTCGGGGTCAAGCCGCAAGCGGCCTGACGCGAAGCGGGTGGAAAAACCGGGGTTTTTCGGTGCGTTTTCCGCGTGGAAAACGCTACCCCACCCGACAAGCCGCAAGTGCTTCCTCATCAGGGGCGAGCCCCAAACCCGGCGCATCAGAGACCGCCAACATCCCCCCCGCCATTTGCGGCGGGGTGTCGGTCAATAGCCGCACGATGCGGGCCTGTGCGCGGTGAAGCTCCACCGCACCTTCAGCCATTGCGCCGCACATCCAATGCAGATTGACCAGATCCCAGCCCCCCGCAGGCGACACAGATAGCCCATGGGCCACCGCCCCGCGCGCCGCCATGACAGCCGCGCCAATGCCGCCTGCAAAAACCGCATTGGGTTGGATGACCGTCACCCCCGCCTCGGCCAAAAGGTCGAAGCGGTCGGCACTTTGTTCCATCTGACCCGCGCCCAAGGGCATGGGTGCGACTGCGGCCAAAGCGGCCAGCGCGCGGCGATCATTGGCTTTCACGGGTTCTTCCAGCCACGCCAGATCGAGCGCTTCAGCCTTGCGCGCGAAATCAAGCGCTGCCTCCAGATCCCAGCCGCAATTGGCATCGGCGATCAACTCGGCCTTTGGGCCGATGGCTGACCTTACGGCGCGCAGGCGCATCAGATCCGCGTCCACACTCCGCCCCTTGGCGGCGACCAGCACCTTAACGCCCCTTGCACCGGCCAACACCTCATCCGCGCAGGCGCGCACCAGCGCGTCGATCTCAAGGGCCGGAAAGCCGCAAGTCACATGGACCGGCGCGCCGGGCCGGGCCGCGCCCAGCATCGCCGCCACGCTTTGACCCGACCGCTTGCCCGCCAAATCCCACAGCGCCACATCAAGTGCCGACAGCGCCGAAATCACCACCCCTGTCATCGCGCGCGGGTTCAATTGACGCGCAAGATCGGGCAAAGGGCCGGGGCGCGCCAGCGCCTCGGCCACCGCGCCATTGAGCAGATGCGCCACCTCAGCCACGCAGAACCGCCCGGTGAAGCCCTCGCCCGTGCGCCCATCACCATCCCGAACCTGAACCCGCAGAAAGGTGAAGCTATCCTCGCCCGCATAGGGGGCAGGGTCGCCCGGTGCGGCGGTGGCGCGATGCACATGCGCGCGGACCTGCAATGGCCCCTCGATCTCGATCATCGCGACCCTCCCATTGACGGATTTGGCGCAACCCTATCCTTCCGCAGCTGCAGGGAAAAGGCACGCTTTGGCGCGCGCCGCCCCTTTCCTTTTCTTGCGCGATGCCCCAAGTCATGGATCATATTCTTGCGCAGATCGGAGGTGTCGAATGGGTTGGATGAAGGATGAGGCAGGGCTAGAAAAACGCGCCGCCAATTATGTGGCACTGACACCGCTCAGCCATCTGATCCGGGCAAACCGTATCTTCACCGACCGTACCGCGCTGATCGATCGCGGCTACCGCGCCAGCTACGCCGAGCTTTTCGTCCGTGTCAGCCGCTTGGCCTCGGCCCTAACCGGGCGCGGCATCCGCCCCGGCGATGTCGTGGCCACGGTACTGCCCAACACCGCCCCCCATGTCGAGGCGCATTGGGGCGTGCCCGCTTGCGGCGCGGTGTTGAATGCGATCAACACCCGCCTCGATATCGGCACGATCAGCTATATCCTTGATCACGGCGAGGCGAAGGTCGTGCTGGTCGACACGCAGTTCTTGGGTGTCGTCGAGGAAGCGATCAAGGCCCAAGAAGGGCCAGCGCCCCTGATCGTCGAGGTGCCCGATGTGGCGGCGGGCTATCATGCCACGGGCCGTCACCTGACCTATGACGCCCTGTTGGCCGAGGGCGATCCGGGGTTTGACTGGATCATGCCTGTCGATGAATGGGAAAGCCTTGCGCTGAACTATACCTCTGGCACCACCGGGCGGCCCAAGGGCGTGGTCTATCACCATCGCGGCGCATACCTCATCACCATGGGCACGCCGATTTCGTGGCGGATGACGCTTTATCCCCGCTACCTGACCATTGTGCCGCTGTTTCACTGCAACAACTGGTGCCATGTCTGGACCATGCCCGCCGTGGGCGGCACGACCGTGTGCTGTCGCGATATCACGGCCAAGACGATCTATGACGCCATCGCTGATGAGGGGGTCACCCATTTCGGCGGCGCGCCCATTGTTCTCAACATGCTGGTCAATGCCAAACCCGCTGATCGCCGCGATTTCGCCCAGACCGTCGAGGTCTTCACCGCAGGTGCGCCCCCTGCCCCCGCAACGCTTGCTGCGATTGAAACCATGGGCTTCAACGTCACGCAGGTCTATGGCCTGACCGAGACCTATGGCCCGGCCACCGAATGCACCTTCAAGGATGGGGAATGGGATCACCTGCAAGGTGACGACCGCGCCGGCGTCAAGGCGCGTCAGGGCGTGCCGATGCCCAATATGGACCATATCACCGTCATGGACGCCGAGACGATGGCGCAAATCCCGATGGATGGCGCCGCCTTGGGCGAGATCATGATGCGCGGCAATTCGGTGATGAAAGGCTATTACAAAAACCCAGCCGCGACCGAAGAGGCATTCGCGGGCGGTTATTTCCACACCGGCGACATCGCGCGCCAGCACCCCGACAGCTATGTCCAGATCGCCGACCGCGCCAAGGACATCATCATCTCAGGCGGCGAAAACGTCAGCTCGGTCGAGGTAGAGGGGGTCTTGATGCAGCATAGCGCCGTGCTTTTGTCGGCGGTGGTGGCCAAACAAGATGAGACATGGGGCGAGGTGCCTTGCGCTTTCGTGGAGTTGAAAGAGGGCGCCACCGCGACCGAGGCCGAGATCATCGCCTTTGTCCGGCAACGCCTTGCAGGGTTCAAAACCCCCAAGCGCGTGGTGTTTCAAGAATTACCCAAGACCTCGACCGGCAAGATCCAGAAATTCGAGCTGCGCAAGATTGCGGCCAGCTTGTGATCCGCATCCGTCGTTGAGATGTTACAGCACCCGCGCTATGCTTGGCGCAAAAAAGGACCGAGCAGTGCGGGCCCATGACAGCGCTTGAGCAATATTCTCGTCTTGAGGCGACCGGCCTTTGGCATGAAGGGCCCGATGCGCAGCGCTGTGAGGTGCTTGTATCGCTGGGCAAGGCGACGCTGATCATCGCCACCCCGGCCGAGGTTGCCCGCACCCATTGGTCGCTGCCTGCGATTGTCCGGCTGAACCCCGGCAAGCGCCCCGCGCTTTATGCGCCGGGTGAACAAGCCGCCGAGCGGCTGGAAATCGATGATCGCGATATGATCGCCGCGATTGAAAAGCTGCGCATGGCGATTGAGCGGCGGCGTCCCCATCCCGGACGGTTGCGGCTTTGGATCGGGGCAAGCCTTGCGGCGGTGATGTTGGGGATCGCACTATTTTGGTTGCCCGGCGCGCTGATCCGGCAAACTGTGTCGGTTCTTCCCCCCGCCGGGCGCGAGGCGATTGGCCAGCAATTGCTGCAAGAGATCGGGCGGCTGGCTGGACCATTGTGTAGCCCCGTGGCCGGATCAGGTGCCCTGACACGTTTGGCACAGCAGATCGTGGCCGATGCGCCGCCGCGTCTGGCGGTGCTGCCGTCAGCCACACCTGCGACGCTGGCCTTGCCGGGCAATATCATCGTGATCAATGCCGCCCTTTTGGAAGACCATGAGACGCCCGAGGTGGTGGCAGGATACATCTTGGCCGAGACGGTCCGCCGCGAGGGGACCAAGCCGATGCTGCGGCTCTTGCAAGCTGCAGGTCTGATGGCGACCTTGCGGCTTTTGACCACCGGCCAGCTTGATCGCGCAGCGCTACAGGCGCATGCGCTTGCCCTTTTGTCGCAAGAGACCGGCCCCGTTCCCGGCGCGTCCCTCAGCCCGCTGTTTGACATGGCGGGCATTTCGGCGCGCCCCTATGCGGCGGCGGTGGGTGCCACGGATCTAGGGGATGCGCCCGCATCCAGCGGCGCGCCGCCCCGTGTGCTGATCAGCGATGCCGATTGGGTCAGCTTACAAAATATCTGCAACCGATAGCTGTCGCAGCGATTACGGCTGCACGATCACCAGCCGCGCGGGTACCAGCGTGGCCGGGCCCGCATCGCGCGCGACCAGCCCGATCATGCCGCGCGGCGCGCTGCCGACCAGTCGCCTTGGCACCGTGTTGGTCCAGACCTGTTCCATCTGCCGCTGGCCGCCCGCCATCGCAAGACCGCGATAGGGGTTTAGCCGCCCATCATCCCATGCCGCGCGATAACCGGGCGGTGGCGCAATCTGGTAGCGCACCAGCTGACGGATCGCGGGCTGGGCATGTGCGCCAAGCGCGCTTGTCTGCTCCGCACCGCGTGCCGCATCGCCGGGATGCACGGCTTGCGGGCCGCAGCGCACATTGGCACCGGTGAAATAGCCCCGAATATCTGCCGGAAGATTGGTACAGGCCCCTTGGGTCGCCGCAGGTGCTGCCGGGCGCGGTGGCGTCGCAATATAGCGCGGCTGGGCGGCGGGCGGGCGCGGCTGCGTTGCCACACTGCGTATAGCGGGTGCCACTTGCGCGGGTGCGCTTGCCGCCCCGCCGATCACCGTCAGGCCGGGCTGAACGCGCGGCGCGGCCACAGCAACAGGCGCTCCGCCAGCCCCACGACTGGGTGAAAGGCCGCATATCTGACCCCTGTCGCGTCCCACACGCGGCACCCATTGCGTATTGCCGCCAACCCCCACGCGCACAAAGGCGCAGCCGCGGCTATCCACATATTGATCGCCCCTGAAATTGGCGGAAGGTATCTCCGCAGGTACACCTTGGGCCAAGGCTGTACCACCGCTTGCCATCAGGGCGAAAGCCACGATAGCAGCGACCAAAGATTGTCGCATCACATACATGCAAACCCCCACGTTTGCGCCGCCTTCACACTGGCCGATGGCGGGGGGCAAGTAAAGTCAAGAATTCATCATTTTGTGCCAAACATGCGATCACCCGCATCACCTAGTCCCGGAACGATGTAACCATGGTCGTTAAGATGGCTATCAAGGGCGGCCGTGATGATGGGAACATCGGGATGTGCTTGCTTCATGCGGGCCACGCCCTCGGGTGCGGCGAGCAGGCACAAAAAGCGGATATTATTTGCGCCCGCCGCCTTTAAAAGGTCAATCGCCGCGACCGAGGAATTGCCCGTAGCCAGCATCGGATCAACGACGATGGTCAGCCGGTCCGCCAGCGAGTCCGGCACTTTGAAATAATATTGCACCGGCTTGAGCGTCGCGGGGTCGCGGTAAAGCCCGATGAACCCCACCCGCGCATTGGGAACCAGTTCCAATATCCCATCCAAAAGCCCGTTTCCCGCCCGCAAGATCGACACCAAGGCCAGCTTCTTGCCCTCGATCGTGGGGGCGCTCATCGGCTCGATGGGGGTATCGATACGCTTGGTGGTCATCGGCAAGGACCGCGTTACCTCATAGGCTAAAAGCAAGCTGATCTCGCGCAAGAGCTGGCGGAAGGATTTGGTCGAGGTCTCAGCCTCGCGCATCAGGGTCAGCTTGTGCTGCACCAGCGGGTGATCGACGATGGTCAGATGCGCGGTCATCTTTGGGTTTCTCCCAGTCGTTTGGCGATAGTTTGCTTGGTGGCCGCGTCGCAAAAGGCAGCGTCAAGCGCCGTGCGATTGACTTCGGCGAAAACCGCGTCGTCCCACCCGAAATGCCGGTTCAGGTTTTCATAATCCGAGGTCATGGTAATGCCGAAAAACGGCGGATCATCGGTCGAGACAGTCACCTTGACCCCGCGTGCGCGCAGCCGCTCTATGGGGTGGCTGGGCCAATCCTTGAAGACGCCCAAAACCACATTCGATCCGGGGCAGCATTCGAGCACGATCCCGTCCTCGGCCAAGCGGTCGACAAGCGCCAAATCTTCGATGGCCTGCACGCCATGGCCGATCCTTTCGGGGGCAAGCTGGTCAAGCGCGTCCCGCACCGAGGCCGCACCGCCCCATTCGCCCGCATGCACGGTAATGCGCAGCCCCGCCTCACGCGCGCAGTCAAAGGCCCATGTGTAATCGCTGGGCTTGCCGATCAACTCGTCGCCCGCCATGCCAAAGCCCACCAACCAATCGCCCGCCGTATCGGCGGCGCATTGCGCGATAGGGCGCGCGCGCTCTGGGCCGAAATGGCGGATGCAGGTGATGATGCCGCGCAACGTGATGCCATGCGCGCGGTCAACCGCCTCGGCGGCTTCGCGGATCGCCAATAGATACTCGCGCCATGCGCCAATATCGCCACCACCGCAGAAATCGGGGGAAAGAAAGGTCTCGCCATAGACCACGCCATTGGCTGCACTTTCCTCCAGCACGGCAGTGGTGAGCCGGGCGTAATCCTCGGGTGTCTGCAAGACGCTGGTCGCGGCCTCGTAGACCGACAGGAAATGCCAGAAATCGCGGTAGGCATAGCCGCCATCCGCACGGAAGATGCCCGAAAGATCGACGTTCTTTTCCCTTGCGATCCCCCGGATAAAGGCAGGCGGCGCACCCCCTTCGAGATGCAGGTGAAGCTCGACCTTGGGGATCTGTTTCATCTCACGCTCCGATCAGCCAGCCGATGGCGGCGATGACAAACCCAAAGAGGGCCGCGCCACGCCATGGCGTGCGCGGTCGCCCGATGAGGGGGCCGATGAAGCGCACGGCCAGCGTGACCACGACCAGCGTCATGACGAAATAGATCAGTTCAGAGGCCATTTTCCCTCGTCAAAAAGCTCTTGCCCGGCCCGTCCATAGCAATGCCCAGATGGTCGGCCAGCGATGCGCCCACATCGGCAAAGGCGCGGATACCGATCTGCCCGGTATAGGGGCCCTTGGCAAGCACCGGCACCCGCTCGCGGGTATGATCGGTGCCGGGCCATGTGGGATCATTGCCGTGATCGGCGGTCAGGATCATCAGGTCGTCGGGCCTGAGCGCGGCCAAGATCGGCCCCAGTTTTGCATCGAACCATTCCAGATGACGCGCATAGCCCGCGACATCGCGCCTATGGCCATAAAGGCTGTCAAACTCCACGAAATTGGCAAATGTCAGCGATCCATCCGCCGCCTTGGCCACATGGGCCGCCAGATGATCCATCAGCGCTGCATCGGGGCCGGTGACCGTATGATCCACGCTGCGCCCGGCAAAGATATCGCGGATCTTGCCGATGCTATAGGTTGCGCGCCCGGCCCCCTTCACCCTGTCCAAAAGCGTCGGCCCCGGCGGCGCGATGGCATAGTCATGGCGGTTGGCGGTGCGCGTATAGCGGCCCGGCGACCCGGTAAAGGGGCGTGCGATCACCCGGCCAATGCGGCGGGCATGCAGCATGGGGGCGAGTGTTTCACACAGGCCCAAAAGCCGGTCGAGGCCGAATGTCTCTTCATGGGCGGCGATCTGAAACACGCTATCGACCGAGGTGTAACAGATGGGCCAGCCCGTTTCTTGATGGGCGGCACCGAGCCGGTCGATGATTTCGGTCCCGCTGGCATGCTCATTGCCCAAGATACCATCGGTGCCCGCAAGACGCGTCACCTCGGCCACGATATCGGCGGGAAAACAGGGGGTGGTTTTCGGGAAATAGGCCCAGTCCCATGGCACGGGCAGCCCCGCCAATTCCCAATGGCCCGAGGGGGTATCCTTGCCCTTCGATATCTCCTCGGCCACGCCCCACAGGCCCAAGGGCGCGCTATCCAGCCCCGCGCCCCGCGCCCCCGAGGCGAGATGCAGCGCCGCGCCAAGGCCCAGCGCGTTCAAATGGGGCAAGTGCAACGGACCAGACCGGCCAATATCGGCGCTTCCCGCAGCACAGGCCGCCGCGATATGGCCCAGCGTATTGGCACCCGTATCGGGCAAATCGCCGTTGAAATACCCACCCGCATCGGGTGCGCCCCCGATCCCAAGGCTATCCATCACCACCAGAAAGGCGCGCGCCATCAGCCGATCCTTTCATGGATCAGCGGTGGCAGAACGGGCGCGCTCTCGGTGAGCAAAAAGGCGCGGCGCACATCGCCCGCAACGGCGCGCGCGGCGGCCTCGCTTGCGGCATGGATGCGCGCCAATGGTCGGGCGCTATCCACCCGCTCGCCCAGCCGCGCGATATCGCTCAGCCCGACGGCCAGATCCAGCTTATCATCATGCTTGAGCCGCCCGCCGCCCAAGCGCACCACCACCTCGCCCAAGGCGCGTGTATCGATCTGACCGATAAAGCCCGCCTCGCCGGGATGGACATCGACCATGACCCGCGCGGCAGGTAGCCGGTCGCGCCAACGGTCGGTGAAATCATGCGGGCCGCCCAAGGCTGCGACCATCTCGCCAAAGGTATCGGCTGCCTCGCCCGAGCTGAGCGCCGCAGCAATGCGCCCTTCGCCATCGGCGGCGTCAGCGGCCAGCCCACCGAGCGCCAGCACCTCGCCGCCCAAAGCCTGCGCGAGCTTGGCCAAGGGCGAGGATAAATCACCCGAGGTCAGCACCTCCATCACCGCAATCACCTCAAGCGCATTGCCCGCCGCGGGCACGGTGGGCTGGCTCATATCTGTGATCAGCGCCGTGGTCATGCAGCCCGCCCCTTGGGCTGTGTCAACCAGCGCTTGGGCCAGTGCCAATGCCTCCTCATAGGTGCCCATGAAAGCACCCGAGCCGAGTTTGACATCAAGCACCAATGCCTCGAGCCCAGCGGCGAGTTTCTTAGACAAGATCGAGGCGGTGATCAGGTCGATACTTTCCACCGTGCCCGTCACATCGCGCACCGCGTAAAGCCGCTTGTCGGCCGGTGCGAGATCGCTTGAAGCCCCCACGATGGCACAGCCGATATCGGCCACAAGTTCTTGGAGATCATCGACCGAGATTTGGGTGCGATACCCCGGTATCGCCTCGAGCTTATCAAGCGTGCCGCCCGTATGGCCAAGGCCGCGCCCCGAGATCATCGGCACAAACGCCCCGCAGGCAGCCAACGCCGGTGCCAAGATCAGCGAGACACAATCGCCCACGCCCCCCGTGGAATGTTTGTCGAGCACCGGCCCATCAAGGCGCCATGTCAACACGCGCCCCGATTCCCGCATCGCGGCTGTCAGTTGCACCCGCCCCTTTGGCCCCAGACCGCGCGCGCAGACCGCCATGGCAAAAGCGCCCGCCTGTGCATCGGTGACTTCACCCGTCGCCAAACCTTCGGCAAACCAGAAAATCTCGGCCTCGCGCAGCGTTTCGCCGTCGCGCAACCGGGCAAGGATCGTGCGCGCATCGATCACGGCGCGCCCTTGTCTGCATTGACCATGAAGCCCGGATCAAAGGCACCGGGCAAAAGCGCGGCAACCGTCATCTGCAAGCGCGCCCCCGCCGTGGTGGCCATCGTGACGACAACATCGCCCGCCGCGAACTCGGCCAGCTTTTGGCGACAGCCACCACAGGGCGGCACGGGGGCGGGGCAATCAGCGATCACCGCCACCTCGGCGATGCGCTTGTCACCGGCGGCGATCATCGCGGCAATCGCACCAGCCTCGGCGCAGGTGCCTTCGGGATAGGCGACATTCTCGACATTGCAGCCCAGATGCACCCGCCCCTCGACCGAGCGGATGGCCGCCCCCACCTTGAAGCCCGAATAGGGCGCATGGGCGTGTTCGCGCACGCGGGCGGCATCTTGGATCAGCGACATGGCATTGGCCCCTCTGCGGTGCGTAGTTATATCCAGTCTGGTGCGCGGCGCAGGTGAGCGCAAGGCCGTGCAGCAGCGCTCATATATTCTGGATCGGTGGCGGAATGGGCGCGGCATGGGCTGCGACAGTCGCGATCAACCCCTGTAGATCGGCCCGACACGGCGCATAAAGTGCGGCGAGATCATCCACCCGCCGCCGCTTGGCCGCGATATTGAGCACCTCGGCCAAACGGTAGAGGCGCTCGGCACCGACCGCACCCGACAGCGCGATCAAGATATGGGTCTGGCCACGGATCTCGGCCAGATCGGCGCTCGCGATCCCCCGGTCAAGGGCGGCCAGCACCGCGCCCAGATCCTCTTGCAAGCGTTCCAGCAATTCCGGCGCGCCCGTGGCACCCGCAACGGAGAGCAAGGCGGCAAAGCGGTCTTGATCCAACACCTTGCCAAAGCCCATCGTCCCCAGATCATCGCGCAACACATCCTCGGGCTCGGGCAGGCCGGTGGGGCGGCCGACATAGCGCAAGATCGCGCGCCCAAAATCGGCGACTGACGAGATTGGCTTGCCGATGATCCCATCGGCCCCTGCGGCATAGATCGCCTCGCGATTGTCGCGCAGCACGTATGCCGTCAGCGCGACCATCGACATCGCGGCCACCGCACCGCGGCGCGCGCGCACGCTTTGCATCACCTCAAGCCCCGACAGGCGCGGCATTTCGATATCAATCAAGGCGATATCGAACACCGCGCGCTCCAGCGCGTCGAGCGCTGCAAGCCCATCGGCCACGCAGGTGACATCGGCCCGCATCCGCCCAAGGATTTGGCGCAAGATGGTTTGGTTGGTCAGGTTATCGTCGGCCACCAGAATACGCAGCCCGTCCAGATCGGGGATCGTATCACCGTCACGGCGCATTTGGGGCGTCGCGATGACCGTTGCGGGCAAGATCAGACAGGCCTCGCCGCCGCCATCGGGATGGTTTGCCAGCGTCAGCTGCCCGCCAATCTCGGCCGACAACCCCGCCGCGATGCGCAGGCCCAACCCTGCACCCGCATGCGGGCCATGCGGCCCAATATCGCCCCCGTCACGCATCAATGCAAGGATGTGTGGCGCAAACCCCGGGCCGTGGTCGCGGATCGTGATCTGCACCGCCTGATCGGGCAAGCTGGTCAAGCAAAGCGTGACCGGCGCACCGGGCGCGTGCAGCAAAGCATTGGCGATCAGATTGCCGATGATCCGGTCAAGCATCAACTGCGACACTGATAGGCCATCGGGGAGATCGCCCAAGCACGCAATTACAAAATCACCGCCCGCCGCGCGCGCCCTGCCTGACCAGCGCCCCTCAAGCGCGCTCAGCCATTCGTCAAGCGAAAGCCGCTGTTCCTCGTTCTGGAACAAGCGATCACCCACGGCGGCCAAAAGCGCGCCATCGACAAGCCCCGCCAAGGTATCAGCCGCCGCCTGCACCCGATCAATCTGAAGCCGCTCTTCGGGTGGCAACCTGTGGCGATCAAGCAGGCGCAGCCCCCCGATCACATCGGACATGGCCGAACGAATGTCATGGCTGAAGAGCTGCAAGGTATCGGTGCGCTTATCGCTTTGCGACGCGCTCGCCCCTTGCCCAGAGGCCATCAAACGCTCGGCCATGACACCACACCTTCTGCACACTCGGCATGCAGCCTATCAGCCCACCCAACCGCGGCCAAGTGCTGCGGTGGATGGGCTGTGATCACATGCCATTAGCCCTTGGCGGGATAACCCAAACCGGCAAGTGCGGCGCGGATTTCGTCCAAGATCGCGGGATCGTCGATTGTTGCGGGCATTTTGAACGCCTCGCCATCGGCGATCTTGACCATGGTGGCGCGCAAGATCTTGCCCGAGCGCGTCTTGGGCAGGCGGTCGACGACCACGGCGAGCTTGAAGGCCGCCACAGGGCCGATGCGGTCGCGCACCAGCTTGACGCAATCCTTGACCACTTGATCGGATGTCGTCTTGGCCCCTTTGTTCAGACACAAAAAGCCCATCGGCAATTGCCCTTTGAGGCTGTCGGCAACCCCGATCACAGCACATTCGGCCACATCGGGGTGGGAGGCTAGAACCTCCTCCATCGCGCCGGTGGACAAGCGGTGGCCCGCCACATTGATCACGTCGTCGGTGCGCGCCATGATGTAGAGATAGCCATCGGCATCGATCATCCCCGCATCGCCCGTCTCGTAATAGCCGGGGAAATGGCCGAGATAAGATTTGCGGAAGCGCTCTTCGGCCTGCCACAGATTGGGCAGCGTGCCGGGGGGCAGCGGCAGCTTGATCGCGATGGCACCCAGCGTGTCGGGGCCGACGGGATGGCCCGCCTCGTCAAGGATCTGCACATCATAGCCGGGCATCGCGACCGAGGGGCTGCCGATTTTGACGGGGAGCTTTTCGACCCCCAGCGGGTTGCCCGCAATCGCCCAGCCGGTTTCAGTCTGCCACCAATGGTCGATGACCGGCACACCAAGTTTGTCTTGCGCCCAGATAATCGTATCGGGATCGGCGCGTTCACCGGCCAGAAACAGCGACTCAAGGCTTGAGAGGTCGTAATCGCCCACCAATTCACCTAAAGGATCGTCGCGCTTGATCGCGCGGAATGCGGTGGGCGCAGTAAACAGCGACTTGACCTTGTGATCTTGGATCACCCGCCAAAAGGTGCCAGCATCCGGCGTGCCGACGGGCTTGCCCTCGAACACGATGGTGGTGCAACCGAATGACAGCGGCGCGTAGCAGATATAGCTATGCCCCACGACCCAACCCACGTCAGAGGCAGCCCAAAACACCTCGCCGGGGTTCATGTCGTAGAGGTTGCGCATCGACCAGTTGAGCGCGACCATGTGCCCGCCGGTGTGGCGGATCACACCCTTGGGCTGGCCCGTCGTGCCGGAGGTGTAAAGGATATAGGCCGGGTGGTTGCCCGCGACCGGCACGCATTCGGCGGGGGTGACGCCATATTGAAAGGCATGCCAATCAAGATCGCGGCCATCTTCCAGCTTGGCCACTTCTTGTTCACGCTGGAAGATGACGCAGAAATCGGGGCGATGTGTGGCAATCTCAAGCGCGCCGTCGAGCAACGGCTTGTAATGCACCACGCGCCCCGGTTCCAACCCGCAGCTTGCCGCGATGATGCATTTGGGGGTGCAGTCGTCGATCCGCACGGCCAACTCATTGGCGGCAAAGCCACCAAAGACGACCGAATGGATCGCGCCCAGCCGCGCACAAGCCAGCATCGCCTCAAGCGCTTCGGGGACCATGGGCATGTAGATGATGACGCGGTCGCCCTTTTCCACGCCTTTGGCGCGCAAAGCACCGGCAAGACTGGCGACGCGGGTCTGCAGCTCGGCATAGGTGATCTTGTGGGTGGTGCCGGTCAGCGGGCTGTCATGGATGATGGCCAGGCGGTCGCCATGACCTGCGGCCACATGCCGGTCGACCGCGTTCCAACAGCCGTTCAGCGTGCCATCGGCGAACCATTCGTAAAGCGGCGCATGATCGGCAAAGAGCGCCTTGGAGGGGTGGTTAAACCAATCAATGCCATCGGCGGCCTCCATCCAGAAACCATCGGGGTCGCGCTTGGCGCGTTCATAGATATCGGCATACCGCATGGGTTGTCCCTCCTTCGCTTTGCGCAACTTTGTATCGTTACGCGCGCGGTGGGCGCAATTCGGTGACTTTGCCGCATGGGGGCGCTAACGGGCGCACCCCTTAACCATAGGTGCTGACCGGCGTGCCTGCGAGCGCCGAGATGTTCAAAAGTCCGCGCGCGGTGATCGATGGTGTCACGATATGGGCGCGGTTGCCCATGCCCATCAGGATCGGCCCAACCTCAAGCCCGCCTGCGCGCGCCTTGAGCATGTTGCGCGCAGCACCCGCCGCATCGGTCGAGGCAAAGACCAGCGCATTGGCCGCCCCCTCCATCCGTCCGCCGGGCAAAAGCCGTTCGCGCAGCTCAGGGTCGAGGGCCGTATCGATATGCATCTCGCCCTCATAGACGAAATCCGTGCCCGCACGATCAAGAATGTCGAGGGCCGCGCGCATACGCCGGCCGCTGTCGCTGTCGAGATTGCCAAACTGGCTGCCCGAACACAGCGCCACCTTGGGCTCGATCCCAAAGCGGCGGATATGGCGGGCGCAGCCGCGCACGGTTTCGGCAATCTGTTCAGGCGTCGGTTCGGGATGTACCTGCGTATCGGCAATAAACAGCGGCCCCTCGTCCGAGATCATCAGGCTGAGCGCGCCGACCGGATGCAGCCCATCGGTGGCCAAAACCTCGGTGATATATTTCAGGTGCCACAAATACTGGCCAAAGGTGCCGCAGATCAGGCTATCGGCCTCGCCGCGCTGGACCATGACCGCGCCGATGGCGGTGGAGTTAGTACGCATGATCGCACGCGCCAGATCGGGCGTGACCCCGCGCCTTGCCATTAGGCCGTGATATGTCTGCCAATAATCGCGGTAGCGCGGATCGTTCTCGGGGTTAACTAGGTCGAAATCGCGGCCCGCACGCAGCGTCAGCCCGGCCCGTTCGATCCGGCTATCGATCACCTCGGGGCGACCGATCAGGATGGGCTTGTCGGTGGTTTCCTCGACCATGGCTTGGGCGGCGCGCAAGACGCGCTCATCCTCGCCCTCGGCAAAGACGATACGCCGCTCGGCGGTGCGGGCGGCATCAAAGACCGGGCGCATGATCATGGCCGATTTGAACACCGACTGGTTCAACCGCTCGCGGTAGGCCTCGATATCATCAAGGGGCCGCGTCGCCACGCCCGATGCCATGGCAGCCTCAGCCACGGCACTCGCCACCACCGCGATCAGGCGGCGATCAAAGGGCTTGGGGATCAGGTAGTCAGGCCCAAAAGTCAGCTGTTCACCCGCATAGGCGGCGGCGGCTTCGGCGCTGGTTGTGGCGCGCGCAAGCGCCGCGATCCCTTCGATACAAGCGATTTTCATCGCATCGTTGATCTCGGTCGCGCCGACATCGAGCGCGCCACGGAAGATAAAGGGGAAACACAGCACGTTGTTGACTTGGTTGGGAAAATCGCTGCGTCCCGTGGCGATGATCGCATCGGGGGCAACGGCGCGCACCTGATCGGGCAAGATCTCGGGCGTGGGATTGGCGAGTGCAAAAATGATCGGGCGCGGCGCCATGCGCGCCACCATCTCGGGCGTCAGCACACCGGGGCCGGACAGCCCAAGGAACAGATCGGCCCCATCCACCACATCGGCGAGCGTGCGCGCATCGGTTTTCTGCGCATAGGCCGCTTTTTGCGGGTTCATATCGACTTCGCGGCCCGCATAGACCAGCCCGTTGATGTCGCAAAGCCAGATATTCTCGCGCTTCACGCCCAGTTTCAGCAGCATGTTGAGGCATGCAATCCCTGCTGCGCCGCCCCCGGTCGAGACGATCTTGATATCTTCGAACCGCTTGCCCGTGACGCGCAGCGCATTGGTTGCCGCCGCACCCACCACGATGGCCGTGCCATGCTGATCATCGTGGAAAACGGGAATGTTCATCCGCTCCCGACAGATTTGTTCAACGATAAAACAATCGGGCGCCTTGATGTCTTCAAGGTTGATCGCGCCAAAGGTCGGCTCGAGCGCGCAGACGATATCGGCAAGCTTATGCGGATCGGATTCGTTGAGTTCGATATCGAAGCAATCGATATTGGCAAAGGTCTTGAACAAGACCGCCTTGCCCTCCATCACAGGTTTGGAGGCAAGCGCGCCGATATTGCCAAGCCCCAGCACAGCGGTGCCATTGGTGACGACGGCCACCAAGTTGCCACGCGTCGTATAGCGCGCCGCCGTGCTTGGATCGGCCTTTATTTCAAGGCAAGCTTCGGCCACGCCGGGCGAATAGGCGCGCGCGAGATCGCGGCCATTGGCCAAGGGCTTGGTGGCGCGCACCTCAAGTTTACCGGGCTTGGGGAATTCGTGATAAAACAGTGCCGCATTGCGCAGCGCATCCTGTTTGTCGTCACTCATCTCGACCTCCCCGGCGAATATGGTTTAACGTTAAACATTTTTTGGCAGACCTGCGAAGGCGACGCAACGCCGCTCTGATATCAGGTGAATTGTTCGCGCAGCAAGCGCTCATCCAGCCCGTGCCCGGGATCAAACAAGATGCGATGAGCGATATCTGGCTCAGAGCGTATCTCGACCGAGACAACATTGGCCACCGACCGGCTATCGGCATCGGCCATCACCGGGCGCTTGTCAGGATCGATCACATCGAACCGCACCACGGCGCTTTTGGGCAGTAGCGCCCCCCGCCAACGGCGCGGGCGAAAGGCCGCAACAGCGGTCAGCGCCAAAACATCGGCCCCGATGGGCAAGATCGGCCCATGCGCCGAGTAGTTATAGGCGGTCGATCCGGCGGGCGTGCACAAAAGTGCGCCATCGCAGACCAGCTCTTCCATCCGCAGCCGCCCATCGACCAGAATTCGCAGCTTGGCGGCTTGCGGACCAGCGCGCAGCAAGCTGACCTCATTGATCGCCAAAGCCTCGACCACCTTGCCTTCGGTGGTGGTGGCGCGCATGTGCAGCGGGTTGACCACCGCCGCCTCGGCCCGCTCCAGCCGCCCGGTCAGATCATCCTCGGCGTAAGCATTCATCAAGAAACCAACGGTGCCACGGTTCATGCCATAGACCGATAGGCCCAACGCTTGGGTCGCATGCATGGTTTGCAACATGAACCCATCGCCCCCCAATGCGACGATCACATCGGCATCTTCCGGCGCATAGCTTCCGTAGCGCGCCTCAAGCGCTTGCTTGGCGTCTTGCGAAAGCGCGGTGTCAGAGGCAAGAAAAGCGATCTTGCGGGCCGCTGGCATGTCAGGCTCTCCTCTCGGGTCGTGCTGCACCCTTGCGCGTGTGGGCTGGAAACTCAATCCATCTTCGGCTGACCACTTGCCGCTTTCAGTGGCGATGGTGACGCTTTGTACCCTTTCAGATCGGCTTTGCTTGCCGTAAATGGCGCGCTAAGTCACATCACACACTGATCCTTAAGGGAGACGCTGCCATGAACGCCCCCCACCGCGACGCAGGTTTTTTCACCGAAACACTCGAAAGCCGCGACCCCGAGATTTTCGGCGCGATCCGCCAAGAGCTGGGCCGCCAGCGCCATGAGATCGAGCTGATCGCCTCGGAAAACATCGTCTCTGCCGCCGTGATGGAAGCGCAGGGATCGGTGATGACCAATAAATACGCCGAAGGCTATCCGGGTCGGCGCTATTATGGCGGCTGCCAATTCGTCGATATTGCCGAAGAACTGGCGATTGCACGCGCCAAAGAGCTGTTTGGCGTGGGCTTTGCCAACGTCCAGCCCAATTCCGGCAGCCAAGCGAACCAAGGTGTATTCACCGCGCTGTTGCAGCCCGGCGATACGATCTTGGGCATGTCGCTTGATGCGGGTGGCCACCTGACCCACGGGGCCAAGCCCAACCAGTCGGGCAAATGGTTCAACGCGATCCAATATGGCGTGCGCCAGCAAGATTTGACAGTTGATTACGACCAGATCGCGGAATTGGCCGCGACACATCAGCCCAAGATGCTGATCGCGGGCGGCTCGGCCATTCCGCGCATCATCGATTTTGGCCGCATGCGCGAGATTGCCGATAGCGTCGGCGCTTACCTGCTGGTCGATATGGCGCATTTCGCGGGGCTTGTCGCCTCGGGCCATTACCCATCGCCCTTCCCGCATGCGCATGTCGCGACGACCACAACCCACAAGACCCTGCGCGGTCCGCGTGGCGGCATGATCCTGACGGGTGACGAAGGGATCGCGAAAAAGATCAACTCCGCGATCTTCCCCGGCATCCAAGGTGGGCCTTTGATGCATGTGATCGCAGCCAAGGCCGTGGCCTTTGGCGAGGCGCTGCGCCCCGAATTCAAGGACTACCAGACGCAAGTGATCCGCAACGCCCAAGCGCTGGCCGATCAGTTGATGAAGGGTGGCCTCGATATCGTCACCGGCGGCACCGACACCCATCTGATGCTGGTCGATCTGCGCCCCAAGGGCGTCAAGGGTAACGCCACCGAACAGGCCTTGGGCCGCGCCCATATCACCTGCAACAAGAACGGCATCCCCTTCGACACCGAAAAGCCCACCATCACCAGCGGTATCCGTCTGGGCAGCCCCGCGGGCACCACGCGCGGCTTTGGTGAGCCGGAATTCCGCCAGATCGGCGACTGGATCACCCGTGTCGTCGATGGTTTGGCGGCCAATGGCGAAGAGGGCAATGGCGCAGTCGAAGACACCGTGCGCGCCGAGGTCGAGGCGCTGTGCCAGCGTTTCCCGATCTATCCCAAGCTTTGAAAGACAAGTTTCGTCGTTTTCGTATGAAATGATCTTGAACGGCCCGCAGACGCGCCATAAATCAGGCATGTCTGCGGGCCGTTTTTCGTTTTGGCCCTCAGCACCAGCGTTGATAGATCATTTTTCGAGCGAAACACGATGCAAACCGCGCCGTCCCTTCGACCCGAGATCACACCCGAGTTCCGCGCCGAAGCGCTGCGCGAGATCCGCGCCTTCACCCGCGATTGGACCGCGCGTGATGACCGCTTGGCCGCGCTCAGTTATGGTGCGACCTTTATTTTGTACTTCGCCACATTCTGGCTTGCTGTGCAGCTTTGGCCCAATCCTTGGCTGATCGTGCCGCTTATCATCGTCAATGCTTTTCTGGGCGTGCGGCTTTACGTGCTGCAACATGATTGCGGCCATGGATCGCTGTTCTCGACAAAGCGACGCAATGACCTCGCCGGGCATGGCCTGTCGATCTTCACGCTCACCCCCTACCGGGTGATGCAATCCAATCATAACGACCACCATTCCCATCTGGGCAATCTCGACGAACGCGACACGACCGAGATCTTCACCATGACACTGCGCGAATGGAAGGCTGCAAGCCATTGGCGCAGGCTTTGGTATAGGCTCTATCGGCACCCGCTGATCTTGATCCCCTTGGGTGGCATCTTCACCTATGTGCTGGCTTATCGCTGGCCCAAGAACGCGGGCCGCGTCGACCCCAAGGGCGTTTTTTTGCACAATCTGGGTCTGTCGCTCTGGATCGGTATGATCTGGATGTTTGCGGGCGTGCCGGGTTTGATGATCTATGCGGCCACCGTTTTTGCCGCCGCCTGCATCGGGGTGTTTCTCGTCTATCTGCAACATAATTTCGAAGACACATGGTGGGATCGCAAACCGGATTTGAACCCGGCGCGCGCGGCACTTCAGGGATCATCGGCGCTGGATCTGGGCTGGTGGTTCGATCTGGCCGTGGCCAATATCACCTATCACGACATCCATCATTTCAATGCAAATATCCCCAGCTACAGGCTACGGGCCTGCCACCGCGCGCTGCGCGCGAAATACGCGGTGCCGACCATTGGCTGGGCCGAGGCCTTGCGGTCTTTCGCCTTGAAACTATGGGATGAAGACCAAGGCCGGTTGGTGGCTTTTCCGACTAAGGCGACGCGTGTTGCGGCACTCACCGCCTAGTGGGGGCGCTGCCCCCGCCGCGCCTTTGGCGCGACTCCCCCGGGATATTTATGAAACAGAGAAGTAACGACCGGTTAAGGTTAACGGCTCGGGCTTCTTCGTTTCTTAAATATCCCCGCCGGAGGCATGCCCAACCTTTGCAACAGGCGCCGACTTTGGCTGGGGCACAGGCGCGGCCACGGCTCTGCGCGCCATATCCCAATAGCGCGCCTCGATTGTCGCGCGGTCAAGGCGTCCGCCTTCGCGATACCATGTCGTGATCCCGGTCAGCATCGCGATCAGCGCCATCGTGGCCAGCCGCGTATCGGCCACATCGAACAGCCCCGCATCCGCACCGCGCGACAAGATCGCCTCAAGCCGCGCCTCATAATCCCGCCGCAGCCGCGAGATCACGGCGAAATTGGCGGGTTCAAGATTGCGCAGTTCCATATAGGCGATGAAAACCAGATCGGGCCGGTCGAGATGGTAGCGGATATGATGGCGCACAAAGCTTTCAAGCTGCGCATCGGCTGCGGCCTCGGGCGGCTGCCAATCGGCCAACAAATCCTCCAGATGATCGCGCATCAATGCGAACAACAACGCCTGTTTATCGGGGGTATAGAGGTAGAGCGCGCCGGCTTGCACGCCGATCTCGGCCGCGATCTGGCGCATGGAGACCGCGGCATAGCCATGTCGGGCGAAAAGCCGCAGGGCTGCTTCGCGCAGGCGGGGGCCGGTGATCCCGGCATGACTTCCTTGGGTGCGTGCCATGGGCCAAGATTATCTGAACGGGCGTTCAATTCAACCATGCTGGACAGCGGGTGGCCCGGCGGGCTAGCTGTCGGCATGGCTTGCCTTTCGCGTCGACATTTTCGCCTTTTTGCTTTCGCTGGCCTGATGGGCTTGGCCGGTTGCAGCGCGTCGCCTGAGGCCCGCGATGGCCCAAGGCTGTTGCCGCTTGGCCCAATCACAGCGCAGGCTGATGCGCTCTCGGCGCGCGATGCGGCGACGGAGGGGCAAGAGCTGATCCAGCGGGCCGAAGCGCTGCGCGCGCGTGCAGCCGCATTACGCGACTTGCCGCTTTAGGCGGGCTTGCGTTGCAGCCGGGCTTTGAAGCGTCTAACACTCTGGCGAAACGACACAGCGCACGCCCCGGAGGATCACCCGATGTCTGACCCTATTCGCCTCGGTATCGCTGGGCTTGGCACTGTGGGTGTCGGCGTGGTCAAGATCGTGCAACGCCAAGCGGCCTTGCTGACAGCGCGCTGTGGGCGACCCATTGAGATCGTGGCCGTCTCGGCGCGTAGCAAGGACAAGGATCGCGGCGTGAACCTTACGCGCTACGCATGGGAGGATGACCCCGTCGCCCTTGCGCGCCGCCCCGATATCGATGTGTTCGTGGAAGTCATGGGCGGCGCAGAAGGGCCCGCCAAACATGCGACCGAGGCCGCCATCGCAAGCGGCAAAGATGTGGTGACCGCCAACAAGGCGCTTCTGGCAATCCATGGCCAAGCGCTGGCCGAAGCGGCCGAAGCGGCCGGACGCGTCCTGCGCTTCGAGGCAGCCGTCGCAGGCGGTATTCCGGTGATCAAAGCCTTGACCGAGGGCTTGGCCGGCAACGCCATCAGCCGCGTGATGGGGGTGATGAATGGCACCTGCAACTATATCCTGACGCGGATGGACAGTGCGGGGCTGAGCTATGAGGCGGCTTTCGCCGAGGCCGATGGTTTGGGCTATCTGGAGGCCGATCCCGAGCTTGATGTCGGTGGTATCGACGCGGCCCATAAGCTGACGCTCTTGGCCGCGATCGCCTTTGGTGCGCGGGTGAATTTCGACGCCATTGCGTTGGAAGGAATCGGGTCGATTACCATCGAGGATATCCGCCGCGCGGGCGATATGGGCTATAAGATCAAGCTCTTGGGCGTGGCACAGCGCACCGGGCGCGGGCTTGAGGCGCGGATGTCGCCTTGCCTTGTGCCGGCCACCTCGCCTTTGGGCCAGCTTGAGGGCGGCACCAATATGGTGGTGATCGAGGGCGATAGCGTGGGCCAGATCGTGCTGCGCGGTGCGGGTGCAGGCGAAGGGCCAACGGCCTCGGCGGTCATGTCCGATATCTGCGATATCGCGCGCGGCATTCGCATCCCGACATTCGGCCAGCCCGCCAAGACGCTTGACCCTGCCCCACCTGCCACGGCCACCAGCCCGTCGCGCTATTACCTGCGGTTGGAACTTGCCGATAAACCCGGTGCGCTGGCCAAGGTGGCGACCGTGCTGGGCGAGGCCGGGATCTCGATCGACCGGATGCGGCAATATGATCATCCGGGCGAGAATGCACCGGTTCTGATCGTGACCCATAAAAGCGCGCGCGCCGATCTTGCGACTGCGATGGCGGCACTTCCAGGTACCAAGGTCGTCGTGGGCGCACCCGTTGCCTTGCGGATCGAGGATGTCTAGGCGCCGTTAGCGCCCCCATGCTGGACGCGCGTGCAACCGCCCGTTAGACCACACCCAACCGCCCCAGCCCGAGGTCACGCCAATGTCGCAAGCAACCGATTTCAACGACCGTATGTTGTCTCTGGGCTTGGCCCGGGTGTCGGAGGCGGCGGCGCTTGCCTCGGCTCGGCTGATCGGGCGCGGTGATGAAAAAGCCGCCGATCAAGCCGCCGTCAACGCGATGCGCGAACAACTCAACAAGCTCGACATCAAGGGCGTCGTCGTCATCGGCGAGGGGGAACGCGACGAGGCGCCGATGCTCTATATCGGCGAAGAGGTCGGCAGCGGCCAAGGCCCCGAGGTCGATATCGCGCTCGACCCGCTCGAGGGCACGACGCTGACCGCCAAGGATATGCCCAACGCACTGACCGTGATCGCCATGGGCCCACGCGGCTCGATGCTGCATGCGCCCGATGTCTATATGGAGAAGCTCGCCATCGGGCCGGGGTTTCGCGCTGGTGTCGTGACGCTTGATATGTCGCCCTCTGAGCGCGTCAGCGCGCTGGCCGCCGCCAAGGGTTGTTCGACGACCGATATCACCGTTTGCGTGTTAGAGCGCCCCCGCCATCAGGCGATGATCGATGAGCTGCGCAGCACGGGCTGTGCGATCCGGCTGATCACCGATGGCGATGTAGCGGGCGTGATCCATTGCGCCGAGCCAGAGGTGACCGGGATCGACATGTATATGGGCCAAGGCGGTGCGCCCGAAGGGGTTTTGGCGGCTGCCGCACTCAAATGCATGGGCGGGCAGATTTATGGCAAGCTTCTGTTTCGCAATGATGATGAAAAAGCCCGCGCCAAGAAGGCCGGGATCACCAATCTCGACCGGGTCTATACCCGCGATGATATGGTGACCAAGGATGTAATCTTTGCGGCAACGGGTGTCACCGATGGCTCGATTCTGGCGGGCATCAAGCGCGAGCCGGGCTTTTTGACCGCCGAGACGATCCTCATGCGCTCCAAGACCGGGTCGGTACGGCGGATGACCTATCGCAACCCGGTGAAATGAGCCACGGATTGGATGGATTGCAGGCCTATCGCCTGTTAATCCAACGATCATGACAGGTTTTTTGGATGTAGAGCAGTCGCTCACTGGGCGGCGCTGGGTCGGCCCCGAGGCCGAGACATTGCGGCTGGCCGAAGCCTTGATGCAGCGCGCCGATGTGCCACCGGGGTTGGCCCATATCCTTGCGCGCCGTGGTGTCGCGCCTGAGGGGGTGGCGGGCTTTCTTGCGCCTGCACTACGCGATCTGATGCCTGACCCACATAGCCTGCGCGATATGGGGCGGGCGGTCGAGCGGGTGTTTATGGCACTTCAGCGGCGCGAAAGAATCGCGATTTTCGCCGATTATGATGTTGATGGCGGCGCCTCTGCCGCGCTGCTGATCGATTGGCTGCGTGCCTTGGGCCATGCCTCCACGCTTTATATCCCCGACCGCATTGACGAGGGCTATGGCCCCAACGATGCCGCGATGGCCACGCTGGCCAAGGATCACGGGCTGATCATCTGTGTGGATTGCGGAACGCTGTCGCATGGGCCGATTGCCGCCGCCAAGGGGGCGGATGTGATCGTGCTTGATCACCACCTTGCCGCAAGCGATCTGCCCGATTGCGTAGCGGTGGTGAACCCCAACCGCCAAGATGAGGATGGCAGCTTGGGCCATCTGTGCGCAGCCGGGGTGGTGTTCTTGACGCTGGTGGCGCTCAACGCGCGGCTGCGCGAAAGCGGAAAACAGCCCCCCGATCTGATTGCCGCCCTCGATCTCGTGGCGCTGGCGACCGTGGCCGATGTGGCACCCTTGATCGGGGTCAACCGCGCCTTTGTGCGCCAAGGGCTCAAGGTCATGGCGCGGCGTGCGCGCCCCGGCCTTGTGGCGCTAGCCGATGTGGCACGCCTCGACCGGCCGCCGACAAGCTATCATTTGGGCTATGTGCTGGGGCCGCGTGTCAATGCGGGCGGGCGCATCGGCGCGGCCGACCTTGGCGCGCGGCTGTTGGCCACGACCGACCCGGCCGAGGCGGTGGCAATCGCCCAGCGGCTTGACACGCTCAACACCGACCGCCGCGAGATCGAGGGGCAGGTGCGCGAGGCAGCCCTTGCACAGGCCGAGGCGCGCGGGCTTGAGGCGCCGCTGGTTTGGGCCGCCGATGATGGCTGGCACCCCGGCGTGGTGGGCATCGTCGCCGCGCGCTTGAAAGAGGCGACGAACCGCCCCGCCGTTGTGATCGGCTTTGATGGTGATCAGGGCAAGGGATCGGGCCGCTCGGTCAGCGGCGTGGATCTGGGTGCTTCGATCCAGCGGTTGGCCGCCGAAGGGCTGATCGAGAAAGGCGGCGGGCACCGCATGGCCGCAGGCCTCACCCTGACGCGCGCGCAGTTGGAACCGGCCATGGCCCGGCTGGCCGTGCTGCTCGACAAACAGGGATCGGGCGCGCGTGGCATCGCCGATCTGCGCCTTGACGGGGTTTTGATGCCCGCGGCCTGCCGGGTCGAACTGATCGAACAGCTGGAAGAGGCTGGCCCCTTTGGGGCCGCCGCCCCTGCCCCGCGCTTCGCGCTGCCGGGCTTGCGCATCCGCTACACCAAGCCGGTCGGCCAAGGGCATCTGAAGCTGACCTTGTCGGATGGCGCCACTACGATCGAGGCGATTTGTTTTGATGCGGCCAGCAACGGGCTGGCAGCGGCACTGACCGATCATGCCGGTCGCGCGCTCCATGCCGCAGGCCGGATCGAGGTCAACCACTGGAACGGCCGCCAAAGCGTGCAGCTGCGCCTTGAGGATGCCGCATGGGCGGAATGAGACCGCCACGAACTTTCGCACCGGACAACGAAAAATCCGCTTGAACCCCGCCGCGCCATTTCCTAGAAGCGCGACACGCTACCTGTGGCCCGTTCGTCTATCGGTTAGGACGTCAGGTTTTCAACCTGAAAAGAGGGGTTCGACTCCCCTACGGGCTGCCACTTCCATCTCCCCATATATTTAGTCGTCTAGGTTACACTGATCGACTACGCCGATGCAGAACGGGCTGATATGTTGGGGCACGCGCGTCGTTCCGGTCGGACGATTTGATACAGTATCCACGCCCTAGAAGTGCTGCCCCGAAGGCATTATGACACCCAAACGCGGCGCTTGGGTCGCGCGAACCAATTCGAAAGGGTGCGAGGATGATTTCACTCGATCAGGCACGCAAGATCATCGCGGTGGCGCGCGCAAAGGGCCGCGAACTGGCGCTCAAGCCCTTGTCGGTTTGTGTGCTGGATGCAGGCGGGCATGTTCTGGCCTTTGAGCGCGAAGATGGCGCAAGTCCCGGCCGCTACGAGATCGCATATGCCAAAGCTTATGGCGCGGTCATGCTGGGCATGCCCGGCTCTGCGCAGTTGGCCCGCGCCGAGGCGCAGGCATTCTTTATGGCCGCCGTAAACGGTGCCTTTGGCGGCAAGGTCGTGCCGGTTCCGGGCGGCGTGTTGGTGATGCAAGATGGCGCGGTGATCGGTGCCGTGGGTGTTACGGGCGACACATCCGACAATGACGCAACCGTCGCCGTGGCAGGGATCGCGGCGGCAGGTTTCTCTGCGCTGGCCTAAGCCTATCGCATCTCGGCTGGGCCTGCCCTCGCGATGATCGCAAACACATGCCTCATTTTCGGGCAATTGCGCGGAAATGGGGCCATGCGCCGTCATCAAATCGTTGCGTTCGCCATGAATGGCGCTACTTCTGGTGCCAAAGAAGGGGGAGCGCGCATGGCCCGGCCCGTCATCGGCATTATCGGCAATCATCACCTGATCAATGATCAGTATGCGACCCATGCGGGCGGAACGATGACCTCGCAGGCCGTGGCCGAAGTCTCGGGCGGCCTGCCCCTGGTCATCCCCGCCGATCCGCGTTTCGTGTGCATCGACGCCTTGATGGCGGTCTGTCACGGTTTTGTCTTCACCGGCGGACGGCCCAATGTGCATCCCGAGGAATATGGCGAGCAAGAGACCGCCGCGCATGGGGCCTTTGACCGGGCGCGTGATGCGGTGGCATTGCCCTTGATCCGGGCTTGCGTGGCGGTTGGCCAGCCGATTTTGGGCGTGTGCCGCGGCTTTCAGGAACTCAATGTCGCGATGGGCGGCTCACTCTACCCCGAGATCCGCGACCTGCCGGGGCGGATGAACCACCGCATGCCGCCCGATGGCACGTTGGAAGAGAAATTCGCGCTCCGCCACCCGGTGCGCTTTACCGAAAACGGCCCGTTTCATAAGCTTTTCGGCGCGACCGAGGTGATGACCAATACGCTGCATGGCCAAGGCATTAAGCAAGCGGGCAAACAGATCGTGATCGACGGCTACGCCCCCGATGGCACGCCCGAGGCGATCTATGTCGCCGGTGCGCCGGGTTTCACGATGTCAGTGCAATGGCACCCCGAATATCGCGCGGCGCAAGATCCGGTGTCGCGCCCGCTCTTCGCCGCCTTCGGTGCCGCAGCACAGGCTTGGGCCGAGGGCCGCCGCCCGATGCCGGTGGCCGAGGTCGCCTAAGGGGCGGCGCAGTTAGCCTTGATAGGCACTGCGCATTTCACGGATCTGGGCGCGGATACTTTCCCATGTCTGGGCCTCGGCCGCATTGCCTGCCGCACGCGCGCTGGCGGCTTTCTGGGCGGCTTCGGCCTCGGCCTTACTGCCATGCGCGTCATAAAGGCTACGGGCGTATTGTACGCGGTCTTTGTGGTCCATCTTCGCTCCTCCCATCGTGGGGCGGCGGCCTTGGATCGGGCCGCGCCCTGCGCCAAGACTAGCACAAAGGGCTATGCCCGATGCGCGGCCAAAGCCACAGGCGCGTTCTTGGGCGAGACATCGCCGATGACGCAGCGCGGGCTTAGCCGAACTGGGCCAGCATCGCCTTGAGATCATCAAGGCTTGCCGCCTCGGCCACGGGCTTATCGCGCCGCCAGCGCAGCATGCGCGGAAAGCGCAACGCCACGCCCGATTTATGGCGTGGGCTGGCTTGGATCCCCTCAAAGGCGATCTCAAAGACCAGTTCGGGGCGCACCGCGCGCACCGGGCCAAAACGGTCGGTGGTATGGGCGCGCACCCAGCCCGTGATCTCGCGAAACTCGGCATCGCTTAGCCCGGAATAGGCTTTGGTGAATGGCACGAATGCCGCACCATCGCGCACGGCAAAGGTGAAATCGGTGTAAAGCGTCGCGCGCCGCCCCGATCCTGCCTGCGCATAGATCATCACCGCGTCGATGGTCAGCGGGTCAAGCTTCCATTTCCAAATATCGCCGCGCCGCCGCCCCGCGTGATAGGGCGCGCCAAGTCGCTTGAGCATCAAGCCCTCGGCACCGCGATCACGCGCCTTGGCCCGCATCGCGGCAAGCCCTGCCCAATCATCCGCCACAATCGCAGGCGACAGGCGCAGCGGCACGGTTTCGGGCAGATCGCGCAAAAATTCCGCCAAAAGCGCACGCCGCGTATCAAAGGGGCGCGCACGCAGATCATCGCCCTGCCATTCGAGCAGATCATAGGCCATGATCAGCGCGGGCGCGTCAGCCAAGAGCCGCTTTGGCACTGTCTTGCGCCCAATGCGCGGTTGCAGCTTGGAAAAGCCCAAGGGGCGGCCCATCGCATGATCCCATGCCAGCACCTCGCCATCGATCACCGTGCCATCGGGCAAGGCCGCAGCGATTGCCGCCGCTTCGGGAAAGCGGTCGGTCATCAACTCTTCGCCGCGCGACCACAGGTAATGATCCCCGCCCCGCTTGATCAACTGGCCCCGGATACCATCCCATTTATCCTCGGCCAGCCAATTGGCGCGGTCGCCCAGTTCCGCGGGCGCAAGATCAAGCTGATGGGCCAACGCGAAGGGATAGGGCCGCGAGAGCGATGCCGCCGGATCATGCCCCATGATCAGCCCCGCCCAATTGGTATTGTCCGGTGACCAATCCCCCATCAGCCGGTGGGTCAATTCCGCCTGATCGACCCCCGTCGCCTCGGCCAAGGCGCGCGTCATCAGCTTTTGGCTGACCCCCATGCGCCAGCCCCCGGTGATCAGCTTGTTGAACACGAAACGCTCGACCGGGGGCAGCCCATCCCATGCGCGCAAGACGAAGGCACGCCGCGCCGCGTCATCGGCCCCATCCAGCGCGCGCAGATCGGCAATCCAACCGCTCAGCGATGTTTCGATCCGGCCCTGCGGCGCGGGCAAGATCAGCGCGATCGTTTCGGACAGATCGCCCACCACGGGGTAACAGGTCTCGAACAACCACGGCGCGATGCCTGCCGCCTCAGCCGCCCAAAGGCGCAGCTTGGTGGTGGTGATGCTGCGCCGTGGCCTGCGCCCTGACAAAAGCGCCACGGTCCAAATCCGATCATCTTCGGGGGCAGTGCGGAAGTAATCCGCCAGTTCAGCAACCTTGAGGCTGATGCGCGTGGTTTGATCCAGCGCCGTAACCAGCGCGGCGAAATCCTTCATCGCGCGATCCGCTCTGCAAGAAAGGCACCCAAAGTGGCCAAGGCACGCTCAGCGGCGGGCGCGCGCCCTGCGTGGATATGCCAGACATGCGGCAGACCCGGCCACAAATCGAGATGCGCATCGGCCATGCGTGCGGCAAGGGCGGCTGCGTCATGGGCCAAGACCTCCTCCGCCCCGGCTTGAATCATCACCGGCGGCAGACCCGCAAGATCACCCAGCAAGGGCGAGATCATGGGATCGCTTGCATCGCACCCAGCCAGATAGGCGCGTGCGATCCGGCGCGCCCATTGCGGCGGGATCAGCAACTCCCCCGGCGCAGCGGCAAACCGCGCGGCGATATCGCCCGACAGATCGGCCACCGGCGCGATCAGCCCCAGGGCGCGCGGCACGACGCCGCCGGTATCGCGCAGATGTTGTGCAAGAAGCAGCGCCAGATTGCCCCCCGCGCTGTCACCGGCCAAGCCCACCGGCGCGCGCCCCGTGGCGACCAAGCGCCCATGCGCCGCGATGACATCATCACGCGCGGCAGGGCATGGATGGGCCGGCGCCAAGCGGTAGCGCGGCAAAACCGCGACCATGCCCGCCGCGCGCGCCAGATGGGCGGCAAGGGCGGCATGGGTGCGCGGACTACCGATGGTAAAGCCACCCCCGTGGATATACATCAAGATCGGCGCATCAGCGGCAAGCCCCTTGGGGTGCAACCAAAGCGCGCCGTCCCTGTCCCAAGTCATCGCCACATCGCGCGGCATGCGGCTTCCCATCCGCGACGACAGCGCGAAGAGGGCGCGCAACAGCGCTTGCGATCCGATCACGGCTAGCACTGGCCTGTCCACCCAATAGGCCATGGCGCGCCAAAACCTGTCTTGCCATGCAAGGGCGCTCATGCCGCCACCCCCGCGCCATCACCGGCATCGAGGCTTTCACCATCAAAGGCGGTCTGCACGATCCCGGCCTGATAGCCGCGCTCCCCCAGCCAGCGGGCGAAAGGCGCGGTATAGCCATGGGTGACGAAGACACGCTCGGCCCCCGTGGCAGCGATGGCCGCGTTCAACCCGGCCCAATCGGCATGATCCGAGATCACGAAACCACGATCCGCGCCGCGCCTGCGCCGCACACCGCGTAGCTGCATCCACCCCGATGCAATCCCGGTCGAGACAGGCCCAAACCGTCGCATCCATGCTGATCCAAGCGCTGCGGGCGGGGCCACCACCATCGCCCCGCGATAGGGCTTCAGGTCCATCCCCGGCGCAACCGCCACCGTCGTGGGAAGTGCGATCCCCTGCGCGCGCAAGACATCATTGGTTGCCGTGATCGCCCCATGGGTCAAGATCGGCCCAATCGCGGGATCAAGCATGCGCAACACCCGCTGCGCTTTGCCCAGCGCATAGGCACCGATCACCGCCGTCTGCCCTTTGGCGCGGGTCTGCGCCCACCAGCCATTGATCTGCGCGGCCAGATCGGCGGCATCGGGCCAGTGGTAAATGGGCAGGCCAAAGGTACATTCGCTGATAAAGCAATGGCATGGCACCGGCTCGAAAGCCTCGCTCAACCCATCATCGACAGTCTTGTAATCGCCCGAGACGACCCAAACCTCGCCACCCACGGCGACCCTGATCTGCGCCGAGCCCGGCACATGGCCCGCCGGGTGAAAGCTGATCTCGGCATCCCCGATGCGCAGCACCTCGCCGTAGTGCGCGGTCTGCAACGCGATCTCGCCCAAGCGGTGGCGCAGCACCGGTGCCGCGCTTTGTGTCGCGAGATACCGCCCATGCCCCGCGCGCGCATGATCAGAATGCCCATGCGTGATCAAGGCGCGCGCAACCGGCCGCCAAGGATCGATATAGACATCCGCCGCAGGGCAGTAGATACCCGCTTCTCTGAATTCCAACACCATGGCGCAGAGGGTAGGCCATTCGCAGCAAGCTGCAAGCGCGCCCCTTGCCTGCCCCCGCACACAGCGGCTAAATGCCCACCGACCCGAAGGGAGGCACAATGCAACGTTACGAGTACAAGCTGGTTGTGGCCCCACACCGCGCGACAAGGCACAAAGGGCTGAAAGGTGCCGATCTCTTTGCCGCCACGCTGCAAGACATTCTCAACACGCTCGGCCAAGACGGCTGGGAGTATCAGCGCGCCGAAACCCTCCCCGAAGAGGTGCGCACGGGTCTGACCGCGCGCACAACCGCCATGCGCCACCTGCTGGTCTTCCGCCGCGCCATGCCCGACATCACTGTTCAGACGCAGGCCACCACAACAGCCGCCACAGCCCCCGAGGGTCAGGCAAGCCTTGCCAATCTGTTCTTGGATCGCGATGAGGGGGGCGATCCGCGGATCTAGCGCATCCGTCACGATCATGACGGATACACCAAGCGCTCACGCGTCGATGCTCAGCGCAAGCGCGTGAATTTCAGCCATCAACGCCGGGCCGATCGCGGCGTGAACGGCCCTGTGGCGCGCGATCCGCCCCATATCGGCGAAGTGCGTGCTGGCGATGACGACACGAAAATGGCTCTCGCCACCGTCTTGATACCCCGCATGGCCGCGATGCGCCTCGCTTTCATCGACCACCTCCAGCACATGTGGCTGGAACGCCGCCTCTAGCTTGGTTCTGATTTTCTCGCTTCGCGTCACGATTTATGCCTCCTGCCTCTTCACCTTGCCGCCCGAAACACTAGACTTGCCTCTCCGAGTCGATAAGGGAAGCCAAATGCCCGTCAAAGACCCGTTTAATTTCGACCTGCGCGTATCCACCGACAAAAAGAAACGCCGCTCTGGTCGGCGTGGCATGTCGGGTGCCTTTGAAACCTCGCAGCGCGTCTGCGAGGCCGAAGGCTGTGAAGACGCAGGCCAGTATCGCGCGCCCAAAAGCCCCGATAACCTCGAGGAGTACAAGTGGTTTTGCCGCGAACATGTGCGCGAGTACAACCTCAAATGGAACTTCTTCGACGGCACGACCGAGGCCGAGATGGAAGCCCAGCTTGACCGCGACCGCGTCTGGGATCGGCCGACCAAACCCTTCAAGCGCAGCGTGGAAGAACGCGCTTGGGCGCGGCTTGGTGTCGATGACGCCCATCAGGTGCTTGGCGGCAACGCCACTCGCAACCCCGGACGCGCTGGTGGGGCTGGGCGCAAATTGCCGCCCACCGAGCGCAAAGCGCTCGAGATCCTCGACGCCAAGGATCACTGGACCAAGACCGAGATCCGCAAAAGCTACAAGGCGCTGATCAAGGTCTTGCACCCCGATATGAACGGCGGCGACCGCTCTGATGAAGACCGCCTGCAAGAGGTTGTCTGGGCTTGGGACCAGATCAAGGAAAGCCGCAACTTCCCCGATTAATCCTCACCCAAACCTTTCTTCGTTTCTGAAATATCCCCGCCGGAGGCACCCGCCCGCGCAAAGGGCGCGTGCATCGCCAAAGCCACGATGACCCACCACGCAGCCCCCGCGCCGCTGGCGCGCCCCCACCCAGAGCCGCGCCTGCGGCGCAACCCCAGCACCGCGCCTGCGGCGCGAGCCCCGGACCCGATCGCATGACCGACAAGACCGTCACCACCCTCATCCTCGGCGCGGGCGCTGCCGGGATGATGTGTGCCGCCCATGCCGGGCCTGATGTCTTGGTCATCGACCATGCCAAGGCACCGGGCGAGAAAATCCGCATCTCTGGCGGTGGGCGGTGCAATTTCACCAATCTTCACACTGCGCCCGAGAATTTCTTGTCGGAAAACCCGCATTTCTGCAAATCGGCGCTGGCACGCTACACGCAATGGGATTTTCTCGACCTCGTCGCCCGCCACGGCATCGCATGGCACGAAAAGACGCTGGGCCAGCTGTTTTGCGACCACTCGGCCAAGGACATCATCGCCATGCTACGCGCTGAAATGGCCGGGGCCGCACTCTGGCTTGAGACAAGCGTGCGGGCGGTCAGCCATGATGGCACGGGCTTTCGCGTCACGCTCGACCGGGCAGGCGCAGAGATCACGCTCACAGCGCAAAACCTCGTTTTGGCTACAGGCGGCAAATCCATCCCCAAGATGGGGGCCACGGGGCTTGCCTATCAGATCGCCGCGCAATTCGGCCATCGCATCACAGACACCCGTCCCGCGCTTGTGCCCCTCACCTTCGACGCGGCGCAAAAGACCGTCTTTGCAGAGCTTGCAGGCACATCCGTCGCGGCGCGCATCGCCTGCCAAGGCACAGCTTTCGACGAGGCGATGTTGTTCACCCATCGCGGACTGTCGGGGCCAGCGGTGCTGCAAATCTCATCCTATTGGCGCGAGGGCGAAAGCCTCTCGGTCACGCTCTGCCCTGAGAGCGATATCTTCACCCATTTGCGCGCGCGGCGCACAGAGGCTGGGGCCAAAAGCTTGGCCAGCATTCTGGCCGAACTGCTGCCCAAGCGCTTGGCCCAGCATGTCGTCAGCGATTGGGGGGTGGTGGGCAATATCGGCGATCAGCCCGACGCAAAGCTGCGCGATCTGGCCGACCGGCTAGCGGGCTGGGTTCTCACCCCTACCTCGTCCGAGGGGTATCGCACCGCCGAGGTCACACTGGGCGGGGTCGCCACCGAAGAGATTAGCTCCAAGACCATGCAATCGCAGCGACAGCTGGGCCTGTTCATTATCGGCGAGGCGCTCGATGTCACGGGTTGGCTTGGTGGCTATAATTTCCAATGGGCCTGGTCATCGGCCGTGGCCGCCGGGCGTGCCATCGCGGCCAAGGGCTAAGCACTCAATCCCGCCAGAACCGCGCGCTGAACAAGACGAACACCGCCATCAGCTCCAACCGCCCCAAGATCATGGCGGCGATCATGATCCATTTCGCGGCCAGCGGAAACGCCTCCATTGAGCCCGAGGACATGACCTCTGGCCCGTAGGCAGGGCCGATATTGGCCACCGATGTCCAAGCAGAGGTGATCGCGGTCTGGGTCGTAAGTCCCGTCAGCGACAGCAAAACCGCCGTCACGCCAAGGGTCAGGAAGAACAGCACCGTGAAGGCCATGACGGAATCGATCACATCGCGGTCAATCGGCCGCCCATCAAGGCGCGGCGCCGTCACGATCGAAGGACGCAGAAGGCGGCGAAACTCGGCCCAGAGCGCCTCTTTCAACACGAGATAGCGAAACACCTTGACCGAACACCCCGTCGAGGCGGTGCATCCCCCGATCAGGCCGAAGATGAACAAGATGGCGAAAGAAAAACCACCCCATGTCGTGACATCCGTGCTGGTAAACCCCGTCCCCGTCGTATGTGAGACAAGGTTGAACATGGTTTCGCGCAAATTCGAGCCAAAGGCTTCGTCCAAGACAAGCATCCGCCACATGACGATTGCCGCGCTTCCATAGGCCATCCAGCGCAAAAAGGCGCGCACCTGCACATCACGAAACAAGGCCCATGGATCACCATTGGCCAGTTGAATAAACCGTACGAATGGCACGGCGGCCAAGATCATGAACACCACAGCTGCGTATTCAGCCGGTCCCGCGAAGGCGGCAAAGCTTTGATCGGTCGTGGAAAACCCGCCCGTCGAGACAGTCGTCAGCGCATGCACGATGGCCGCGAAACCATCCATACCCAAGAGCGCATAGACCGCCGCACAACTCAGCGTGAGCACGATATAGGCAATCACCAGACCGCGCGAAATATCGATGGCCCGCGGCAAGACCTTGCCAAGTGTATCGAACCCCTCGGCGCGGAAAAACTGCATCCCGCCCACCCGCATGACGGGCAAAAAGATCAGCGCGACGATCACGATCCCCAGACCGCCCAGCCATTGCAAGATACCGCGCCACAGATTGACCCCGCGCGGCAGATCATCCAGCCCGGAAAACACCGTGGAGCCCGTGGTAGTCACGCCCGAGACCGCCTCGAAATACGCGTCGGTCAGCGCGACATCGGGCGCGCCCAAGACAAATGGCATGGCCCCGAACAGGGGCAAGACAACCCATGTTGCGGTGGTCAGAAAAAACGCCTGCCGCACGGTCATCTGGCCGAAATCGAAATTGGCCGTGGCAAGCGACACGCTGGCGCCCAAGGCGATGCAAAGGGTCGCCGACACGGCAAAGGCCTGCCAATTGGGATTGGCATCGACCAGATCGAGCATCATGGGAAACAGCATCGCCAATCCCAACACGATGGTCAGGAGGCCCAGAATATAGCCAACGGGTCTGAGATCTCGCATGCGCGGAGCGTTGGACGCCGCGCGCGCCGCTGTCAAGCAATGGCGCGCACGGGCGGGCTTAGCCGCGGTGAATAAGGCTTGCGAACAGATGCGGATCGAGGCTGGCTGCCGCGAAAGTCTCGCCCTCGGTCAGCACGCTGACCGCGTCATGGCTATGCAGGCTTTCTTGGTGGCTGGCGATCACGCGGAAATCGGCCACACGCGCATCGGCATGAAGCTGCTCGGCGAACAACCGCGCCGCATCCTCGACGAAAATCGGGTTGGCGGCATTGAGTTCGGCGAAAGCCTGTTCATCCTCGCGCTTGACCATCACCTGTGTCTCTGTCGGCACGGCGGCGCGCGCCATTTCGATCAGATCCTCGAACCACAAGCAGCCCGCAGCCTCGGACAATGCGACCGAGATCCGCGCGACCGAACGCTGCGAATGCGGCGTGGCCAACTGGCCCCGCGTCGCACGCGCATGTTCCGACAATTCCAGCGAACAGGGGCAGGTCGAGGAATAGACATAGTCCAGATGCACGAGTTTCTGGCGCAGGCCATTCCGCTCGACCAATTCCAGCGCGATATCGTAATATTGATAGCCCGACAGGCCCGAACGCAGGCTTTTCACCTTGGCTGGGAAGGACAGGCGCATCTGGATGCGGGCATCGAAGCTTTCGAGGTCTGATTTGTAATCATCCAGTGCCGCCTCGATCACCTCGAAGCTGAAGGTCTTTTCGGCATGGGCATAAAACGAGCGCATGATGCGGCTCATGTTGATGCCTTTTTTATCAGCCTCAAGGCTGACGGTGCCGGTCACGCTTGTCTCGAGCGTCAGATCGCCATTGTCGCGCGTGTGGTAAGGAATCGGCAGGCGGAAATTGGAAATGCCGACATGCTGGATCTGCCGGTTGGCACCTTTGATCAGCGAGGAAGGACCGTTTTGCAGATCGGGCAAGCTGGCCTTATAGGCAGCATCGACCTTGAAATCGTCGGGATAGACGCGCAGGAATTGCGGATAGCCACCACCGAGCATGCGGGCTAGTGTAGGGTCAAGCGCCGCAATCTCTTCGGGGCTGGCGCTTTCGGCCCATGCCTTCAGACGGGCCAATGCTTGCGCAGCCTCATCACGGCTTGGTACGTCGGATATGGTGCTGACATGGATGTTCATGACGGTCGTTCCCCTTGCAGCCGGTCACGCATGCGCAACATAGGTCAACGGCGCCGTCTTCCCAATCCCGCATTGCAAAAGAATTACGCACCGCCCCCTGATCCGGATCACAATGCGCACCCGCAACGGATTGGTTCGCGCCACCGCCCCCAAAGTTTGAGGGTTCTGTCTGCCCCACCCGCGCGCAGACCGCGCGGATGGAGAGGTGCGAGGGGGCTGTCTGCCCCCTCGCGCTCCCCCGAGGATATTTATGAAACGAAGAAGCGAAAGCCATAGGCGGGGTTGCGCGCCACAGAGCGCAAGGCCAGTCTGTCAGCGACATCAGGAGGATTAGATGCCCCAGCCCGATCATATTGCGATCTATGATTTGCCCGATCCCGCCGATCTGGACGAGGATATGCGCCGCTATTTCGCGGTTTGCGAAGAAAAGCTGGGGATGGTGCCGAACGTGCTCCGCACTTATGCGCGCCACCAAGACAAGCTGCGGAATTTCATCCAGTATTACAACACGCTGATGTTGGCCCCCTCGGGGCTAAGCAAGCTTGAGCGTGAGATGGTCGCGGTGGTGGTGTCTTCGGCCAATCGCTGCTTTTACTGCCTTGTCGCCCATGGCCAAGCGGTGCGCGCGCTGTCGGGCGATCCACAACTGGGCGAGATGTTGGTGATGAATTACCGCGTCGCACCCTTATCGGCGCGCCAGCGCGCGATGCTGGATTTTGCATGGGCGCTGACCACCACACCGTGGGAGGTGGACGCGCCCCATCGCGCCGCACTGGTCGCGGCAGGGTTGAGCGAGGGCGAGATTTTCGATCTGGCCGATGTGATCGGCTTTTTCAACATGTCCAACCGCTTTGCCATCGCCTCGGACATGATGCCCAATGCCCAATACCATGGGATGGCTCGGGAAAGTTCGACCTCGTCGGTGCTGGATTAACCAAGTGTTAACCATTGCCCGTAACTCTTTGTCGGAAAGGGGTTTGCCGACAAGCGCAGAGAATCGCATGGCGTGATGGCGATGCGGCTCGGCGATGGGTTGGCCCTTCTACGCGTGGGGTAAGGGTGCAATTATGGTGCGGCATTCGGCATTTGATGAGCGCGGCGGTCGCGCCGAGCAACATGATGCGCCACAGGCCCAGCCGCAAACGGCCGCGGTGCTGCAACTGGTGATGCGCGCCCATCTGGCGCGGGGTGCACTGGAACATGCGCGCGCGGCAGCCGATCTTTGCGCGCCACATGCCGGTCAGCCCAGCGGCCTTGCCCTGTTGGTCGAGGCGGCGTTGGACATGGGGCATGTACAATTGGCCCGCCTTGCCTTGACCCAGGGCGAGACCGAGACCCCGCCGGGAGAGGCCGCGCTGATGCGGGCGCGCATCGCGCAGGCCCAAGGCGATCTGGACGCCGCGCGCGCGATTTTGGTGGCCGCCATCGAGGCTGTGCCCGACCATGCCGCCGCGCGCCGCGCACTGGCTGAGGTGATGGTGGCCACTGGTACCGCCGCCGATGCCCGCACAGTTCTGGCGCATCTGGGCGTGCCACCGGGGACCGCCGCCGAGTGAGCGGCGTGATAGAGACTAAGGGCGGTATGTCGCGATGAAGGCGTCGATCGGCATGGCGCGGAAATCATCAAGGCCCGCGCGGAGCTGGGCGTGATCCCAATCCCACCACGCAATCGCCAAGAGCGCCTCTTGCTGCGCCTCGGTAAAGCGCGCGCGGATCGGCGTCGCGGGCACACCCGCCACGATCATGAAGGGGGCGACATCCTTGGTCACCACCGCCCCCGATGCGACGATGGCGCCGATGCCGACCGTCACCTCGGGCTTGATGATCGCGCCATGGCCGATCCAGCAATCCGCCCCCAGCGTGGTGCGGCGGCTGGCGCGATGGGCAAAGAATTCCGCGTCATCCTCGGCATCGTCCCAGTAATAGCTGGAGCGGTAGAGGAAATGATGCTGCGCGGGCTGATGCATTGGGTGATCGGTCGGCCCGATCCGCGTCATCGCGGCGATATTGGCGAATTTGCCGACGCTGGTGTTGGCGATATCGGCCAGCCGCGCGCAATAGGCGTAATCGCCAAAATGCGAATTAGTGACATGCGCGCCTTGGCCCACCTCGCAATAGGCGCCGAAGGTGGAATTGACGATCTCAGCGCCGGGATGGATCAACGGGGCCGTGGCGGACAGTTTGGGCACGGGCGGGCTTTCTGAAGATTGATTTATGTTGAACGAGCGCGCGGTCGATGCCGCGCGACCCTGTCAGCCGTATGATGGCCGTATCACTCGCCCTTGATCAACTTGCGGCGCAACCAACCCGAGAGCACATCCATCGCGATGACCAAGAGCACGATCAAGATAATGTAATAGGTCACCTTTTCCCAATCCTGCGTGGTCTGGATCGCTTGGGTCAGCAACAAGCCAATGCCGCCACCCACGATAGCCCCCACGATGGTGGCCGAGCGGGTGTTGGATTCAAACAAGTAGAGCACTTGGCTCAGCAAGATCGGCATGACCTGCGGCAAGACGCCAAAGCGGCTGCGCTGCATCGCATTGGCCCCGGTCGAGGCCAAACCCTCGATCTGGCGGTTATCCACATTCTCAAGCGCTTCTGAAAACAGCTTACCAAAAGCCCCCGTGTCCGTGATCAAGATCGCCAAAGCGCCGGTCAGCGGGCCGGGGCCAAAAGCGCGCGACAAGATGATCGTAAAGATCAACGCATCTACGCCGCGCACGAAATCGAACACCCGCCGCATCGCAAAGCGCATCACACGCGACGGGGCAAAATTCGATGCCGCGACAAAGGCAAGCGGCAGCGCGATCAGCGCGGCACCAAAGGTGCCAAGAAAGGCCATAAGGACGGTCTCGGTCAGCGCCCAGAACACATCACCATGCCGCCAGATACCATTGTACCAGACATTTGACACCATTAGCGACAGGTTGCTTTGGGCTGCGTCAAGACGCGGGCCCGACACAACCGAGGCCAGAACCTCAGATACGCTCATGCCCGAGAATGGGCTTTCAAGGTCGAAAAAGAACATCTCCCAACCGAAGAAATACCGCATGGTTTCGGTCCGCGCGCGGGTGACGGTCAGCCGCCCAGCCTCGGTCGTGATCGAAACACGGTTGGAGGCGGCGTTGATGAACTCCGGGATTTGATCTTGCGGCAGTTGCAGATCGACGCCGTTGGCGGTGTCGATCACGATCGGGCCGAACGCGGGGTGATGATAGGTGATCACCGCGCCCTCATAGGTGACGCGGTGGCCGTCGCGCAGGATGATCTCGGCATTCTGCCCCTCAAGCGTCACCCATTCGGGCATCTGCTCATCGCGATAGGTCGCGCGACGCGAGCCTTCGATCGCGACGCTGATCGCGCCGGATCGGTTGTCGCGCGTCACATGGGTCTTGTGGGTAACTGAGTCCGACACAAGGATCGCGGCATTATCCATCCGCGCGCGATCAGCCAGACCCATGATGTCGAAGGCGAAAAAGACATAGACCAAATAAGCCAGCAAGGCACCGACCAAGGCAAAGCCCTTGATCCGTTTTGATCCGATGCGCGAGAGCTCGGTTTGGCGCAGCGCCGACAGGGGGGTGGGCGTATCGTTTGCCGAAAGCTCCATGTCACTGTCCCCCATGCGTGAGTTTGTGGCGCACCGCGCTTGAGATTTGATCGACCACGACGATGGTCACAAAGAGCACTATAAAAATCGCGGCCGCCTCGTCGAAACGGCCCTGGCCAAAGGTCATGGCGTTACGCAGCTCATAGCCGATCCCGCCCGCACCAACGAAGCCAAGGATCGCCGAGGCGCGGATATTCACCTCGAGCCGCATCAACCCATAGCTCAGATAGTTCGGCAAAACCTGCGGGAATACGCCAAGCCAGATGCGCAAGCTCCAATTGGCACCGACCGAGGCCAAACCCTCGACCGGGCGCAGATCGACATTCTCATTCACCTCGGAAAACAGCTTGCCCATCGCGCCCGCCGTATGCAGCGCAATCGCCACCATCGCAGGCACGGGGCCACCGCCCATGACGAAGATCAAGACAAGCGCAATCACCACCTCGGGGATCGCGCGCAAAATGTCGGTAATGCGGCGAAAAACCGGGATCAAAGCCGGCCAAAGCGCCAAGCCGCGTGTCCCCAAGACCGCGAACAAGGTGCCAAAGCCGCAGCCGATCAGCGTGGCCACCGCCGCGATATTGATCGTTTCAATCAATGCGGGAAGCGCGCCCATGATATGGCCGGGCAGGTTCGCAGCCTTTTCGATGGCTTCAGAAATCACATCTGCGGGAAAGTCGAAGATCTGGTTCAGACCCTCCCAGAAACCACCTGCATTGCGGCTGTCGGCCGTGTCGAAACCGGCGACCATCAACACAATGAAGACCAAGATCAATACGCCTGTGTAAAGCTGGCGCTGTCGCGTCATCCGCAAATAGTCGTGGCGGATCGCGTCAAGGCCGGTGAGGTCATGGGCAGGGCGCGTCATATCGGTCATGTCAGGGGTCCTGATAACATGGGACAGGCCCGCGCAACCAATGGCGCGGGCCTGCCAATGATCCGAAAGGATCAGTTCATCTTTGCGAGGCGAACGGCGATGATCGACTCATACGCCTCGTGGGTCACCGGGAAGAAACCAGCGGTTTCACCAGCGGCAACGCTGTAGGCGCATTCTGCGTCGGTTACGTGCAGGTTTGCCAAAACTTCGTAAACCTTGTCCTTGGCATCCTGCGGCAGGCTTTGACGCAGAACGATCGGGCCTTCGGGGATCGACTTGGAGCGCCAGATCTCGACCATCTCGTTCATGTCAACGAGGCCAGCATCTGCAGCTTTGCGCAGCGCGCCCGAGTTGTAGCCATCTTCCCAGTTGCCCTGGCCATCGGCCCAGGTCACGCCGGCATCCACATCGCCGTTGTAAACTGCGATGATGGTCTGCTCGTGGCCACCGACGAAGCGCACTTCGCCAAAGTAGTCACCCGATTCCATCGTCGCGTTCACCTGAGCGGGGATTTCCACCGAAGGGATCAGATAGCCCGAGGTCGAGTTCGGATCGCCAAACGCGAAAACCTTGCCCTTCATGTCGTCCAGCGAGGTCACGCCGCTGTCTGCGCGTGCGAAACCGATGGAATAATAGCCAAAGGTGCCATCGAGATTGGTCTTCACGAGGATCGGCTCAACCGCGTCGGGGTTGCTGACGTAGACTGCGGCATAGGCAGATGCGCCCAGCCAAGCGAAATCCAACGAACCACCAACGAGGCCCTGGATCACGCCGTTATAGTCAGCAGGGGTGAAGAGGCGGGTGGGCACACCCAGCGCTTCTTCGACGTAAGCGCGGAAGCATTCGTTCGACGCCAGACGGTCCTGCGCGTTCTCACCGCCGAGGATACCGATGTTGAATTCGGTGATCTCTTGGGCGGCAACAGGGCTTGCGATCGCCGTGGTCAAGGCAAGCAGGGTGACAAGTTTCTTCATCGGATCTCTCCATTAGGTTTTGCCCCATTGCGGGGCACGGTCGGAACTCAGGATCAGGCTAGGCTGGCCGCCTCACGCAGCGCGGCAACGGCCGCACTGTCATCGGGGCGGTTTATGGACGTCGAGGTGGCAGCCTCGTTAAAGCTGTCATCAGCGCCATAAATCTCGCGCGCCACATCGGTGGTCAGTTGCGCAGGCGTGCCATCGAAAACCATGCGCCCGTCGCGCATGCCGATCACGCGGTCGCAATATTGGCGCGCCGTATCGAGGGTATGGAGGTTGGCGATCACCATCCGCCCGTCTTCGACATTGATGCGCTTGAGCGTGTCCATCACGATCTGCGCATTCATCGGGTCAAGGCTGGCGATGGGCTCATCGGCCAGAATGATTTGAGGGTCTTGCATCAGCGCGCGGGCGATGGCCACGCGCTGCTGCTGACCGCCCGAAAGCGCCTCGGCCCGCTTGGGGGCCTGTTCGGCGATGCCCAGACGGTCGAGAATGTCGAGCGCGCGCAAGATGTCTTCGCGGCTCCAAACATTGAACATGGTGCGCAAGGTGGACCGACGGTTCAAAACGCCATGCATGACGTTGGAAGCCACATCCAAACGCGGCACCAAGTTGAACTGCTGAAAAATCATCGCGCAATGGCTTTGCCAGCCGCGCGCCTCGGCCCCCTTGAGCGCAAGGATATCGCGCCCGTCGACCAAGATGCGGCCCGACGTTGCATCGGTGAGGCGGTTCATCATGCGCAAAAAGGTCGATTTACCTGCACCCGAACGGCCAATAATACCCACAAACTGCGGGCCATCGACGGAAAATGACAGATTGTCGACCGCACGCTTTTGGCCAAAGACCCGTGTAACGTTCTCAACTTGCAGCATGCGACCCCCAGCCGTTGTTGCGCGGCTTCTGGCAGTCACAGGTGACGCGAAAGTGACAGATTGATTAATGTTTTGTGACAGATCATGCCGGGAGGGGCCAAGGGCGTCGCCAATCCGGTCAGTTCAAACAGCATAAATCCAAGCGGCAACGCTTGTTTGAAACGGCGAAAATGCCTTGTTTTCACACAATGATCGGCGCTTAAGCGGCGTTGACCATCGCCAGCGCCGACGCATCATCGAACGTCACACCGGCATCGCGGCCGAAAATGTCACAAAGCTGCGCGCGGCCAAGCTGATCGGGCGTGCCATCAAAGACAACGCGCCCGTCGCGCATCCCGATTATGCGATCACAGCTTGCCTTGGCCATCTGAGGATCGGCCAAGGCGCAGATCACCGTAACACCATCTTGGCGGTTGATCGCGCGCAGGGCGGCCATGACATCGGCGGCCTGCGTTTGGTCAAGCTGGGCCACCGGATCATCGGCCAAAAGAACTTTGGGCTTTTGCGCCAAGGCCCGCGCGATGGCCACGCGCTTTTGGCCAGCTTGCGACAAAACCGCGACCCGCTGGCGCGCGGCATGGGCCATGCCAACACGGTCCAAAGACTGTAGCGCAAGGGCGCGCTCGCGCGGGGTGAAAATCCGCGCCTTGGTGCGCCAATGGGGCATGCCCGCCAATAGCCCCGAAAGCACATTGGTCGTGGCGTTGAGCTGGCCCACAAGATTGAACTGTGCGGCCATCATCGCGCAATCGGCGCGCCATTGCCGCAGATCGCGACCATTGAGTTGGGCCACATCAACATCTGCATGCAAGATGCGCCCCTCGGTCGGGTCGATCAACCGGCTGACCAGCCGCAGCAAGGTGGACTTGCCAGACCCTGACGGCCCGATGATGCCCACCATCTGACCCTTGGGGATATCCATGCTGATCGCACTGACGGCCGTATTGCGTCCAAAGCGGCGGCCAAGCTTTTCGATTCTCAACATGGACGGCGCTCCCCTATTTGGCGGTGGTTCTCAAGGCCACCACCTAGCTCACTCACTTCGACACATGCGTCGCGGCGCAGCCGCGGTTTTTGTTTCTTTGTGGCGTTTTTGTAAGGCTACCATGACGCATACATGAAGAATTGATGACAAAGCCTGTTGGATCGGGCATGCGGTGACGGCGACGATCCGCGCATTTGCCCTGCACAGAAGGGAATAAATCGGCCCCTCTCGAGCAGCGGCGGCGCGCGCGCATTCACTGCTCTGGCTGATGGTACCGCGCGGTGTCACAAAACGATCATTGCGCCGATATCAATCTGTTACAGATACACCCTCCACAGAGCGGCGAAGATAGGAGTTCATGATGCTCGATACCAACCCCGCCCCAAGCCTTACCCTCAGTGATGCGCGCATCGTTACCCCGCGCGGTATTGTCGAGGGCGCGCTGCGGATCGAAGATGGGTTGATCGCGGGCATCGGTCCGGCCCGCGCAGGCACGGAGCTTGGCGGTGCCTTCTTGATCCCCGGCATCGTCGATCTGCACACCGACCATGTCGAGCGTCACACCCACCCAAGGGTTGGTGTGATCTGGCCCCTTCTGGCCGCCCTCATGGCCCATGACGCGGTGGTCATCTCGGGCGGGACCACGACCGTCTTTGATAGCCTCTCGGTCGGTGCCTCGATGAAACGGCCCGAGCGCCGCGAGATCCTCGAGCCGCTGGTCGCCGCCTTGGCCGAGGGGCAGGCCGCGGGCGTGTTCCGCGCCGACCACCTGCTGCATCTGCGCTGCGAGATTTCCGATCCAGAGACAATGGCGCTGCTCGATGCGACCATCGCCCATCCGCTGACCCGGCTTGTTTCGGTCATGGATCACACGCCGGGCGACCGTCAAAGCCCCGATGTGGCGAAATGGTTCGACCATATGATCCACGAGATGGAGGTGGACGCGACCACGGGTCGGGTGATGATGGATGATCTGCTCGACCGCTCGCGCAGCATGGGCCAAACCGTGCGCGCCCATGTCGTGGCCAAAAGCCGCGCCGCCTCGCTTCCCGTGATGAGCCATGATGACCGCAGCGCAGATCAAGCCGATCAAGCCGCGGCCGAGGGGATGGCGATCTCGGAGTTTCCGACGACGCTGGTGGCAGCACAACGTGCGCGCGAGAAAGGCATGTCCATCGTCATGGGCGCGCCCAACTATCTGCGCGGCGGCTCGCAATCGGGCAATATCGCGGTGGCCGAGTTGCTGTCTCACGGGCTGGTCGATGCGCTGGCCTCTGACTATGTGCCGCGCTCGCTTCTCGATGCCGCCTTTCGTCTCGCCGCTGATCCCGACATGCCCCACGATCTGCCCGCCGCCATCGCCCTTGTCAGCGATGCGCCCGCCCGCATGGCAGGGCTGAGTGATCGCGGCCGGATCGCCGAGGGTTTGCGCGCCGATCTCGTCGCGGTCCGCGTCGTCGCAGGCCAACCCGTCGTCCAAGCCGTATGGCGCCAAGGCAAACAGGTGTATTGATGCAACCCATTCAAATCGGCGCGGCCTTGATGGTCGCCGACCTTCCCCGCTACCGCGATTGGCTGATCGCGGGCCAGCGCGATCTGGAAATTCAGGATTTCTTGCTGCCCGGCGTGCTAACCGGCGATTGGCAGGGCCGCGTCGCTGCGGCCAAGGCTGAGCTTGATGGCTTTTCCGGGCGTTTGGGCATCCATGGCCCGTTTATTGATCTTGTCCTCGACATGGAAGATGTCGAGATCGCCCCCATCGTCGCGCGCCGGTTCGAGACCGGCGTGGCCGCCGCCGCCGCCCTTGGCGCTGTGCAGATGGTGGTCCATTCCCCCTTCACCACATGGGATTGGTTCAATTTCGGAAACAATCCCCGCGTTGGCAACACAGCGTCGGATTTCGAAGCCAAGATCGCGCGTGTGGCGGCCCTACTTGCCCCCGCCATCACCCGCGCCGAGGCCGAGGGCGTCACATTGGTGATCGAGAATATCGAGGATATCGACCCCGCCCAGCGCCGCTTGCTTGCCCAGCATCTCGGCTCGGACGCGGTGCGGCTTTCCATCGATACGGGCCATGCCCATTACGCCCATCACGCCACCGGCGCGCCGCCGGTCGATTACTTCATCCATGACGCGGGCGCGATGTTGTCGCATATCCATCTGCAAGATGCCGATGGCTTTGCCGACCGCCATTGGCCACCCGGTCGCGGCACGATCAATTGGCACGCGGTTTTTGCCGCGATCGCCGCGCTGCCCCAACGCCCGCATCTGGTGTTGGAGTTGCGCGATAGCGCCGACATCCCCGCCGCCATGGCATGGTTGGAGCGTGAAGGCCTTGCTTGCTAAGCAGGGCCCGCGCCGTCATCTTTCCATAAATACGCAAATCCGCTTTGGCCAATGCGCGCGATGCGGCGCGCTTGGTGCGCGCATGCCCGGCTCAGGCCACCCGCGCGCCTTCCGACCAGACCCCGCGCAAGGCAGGCACGCCTTCGGTCAGCTTGAAGCGGATCACATCGGCGCGCATCCCTTCGGCCAGACGCCCGCGATCAACCAGACCCGCCGCATGGGCGGGGGCCGCCGTCACCGTCGCCATGGCGCGCGCCAGATCGCCCCAAATCTCGCCCAGCATCACCGCCCCATAAAGCAAGGCCGAGGGGACGTAATCGGACGACAAGATATCCAACAAACCCGCTTGGGCCAGATCAGCCGCCGCCACATTGCCCGAATGCGACCCGCCCCGCACCAGATTGGGCGCGCCCATCATCACCGCGATCTGATGCTGACGACAGGCCCGCGCGGCATCTGCGGTTGTGGGAAACTCTGCCAGCGCGATGCCATGCGCGGCCGAGCGCACAACATGATCAACCAGCGTGTCATCATGGCTGGCCAAAACAGCGCCCATGCGCTGTGCGGCGGCCACGGCTGCTGCCTCATGGGGGCGCGCACCCGCTCACCCAAGGCTTGGCGCGCGGTGACATGGGCGTTGAACACCGCCTCCGACAGGCCATGCTTGCCCATCATATAGGTGCGATACTGCCCGATATCGGCGAATTGGCGCTGGCCGGGCGTATGATCCATCAAGCTCATGATGCCCACCCGGTCCTCGGGGCCGAATTGCTCCAACTCCGCAATCAGGGTTTCCGAACAAATCTCGGCGCGCAGATGGATATGATGGCTGATCTTCAGCGCACCTGCCGCCCGCATTACCAAAAGCGCATCGGCCAGATCGCGCGCATAGCGCGACCAGCCGACCCCGCCCTCCCCCTCGATCGAGCCGACACGGATCGCATCATAGACCGTGGTAATGCCACAAGCGGCCAGCTCGGCGTCATGGGCCGCAATGGCGGGCTTCAACGGCCAATGTGCCGAGGGGCGCGGCCGCAGATGCCGCTCCAGATTGTCGGTGTGCAATTCAACGAGCCCCGGCGCGACGATATCGCCACTGCAATCAACAGCCCCCGCAGGCACCAAAGTGCCGCCCGCGATCTCGACAATCTCACCGCCGGTGATCGTCATCCGCCCCAGCATCTCACCCTCGGGCAAGATCAACCGGGCATTGGCAAGGGTCAGCGTCTCGGGCATCAGGGCAGTGTCTTTGGGCATAGGTGCCTCGTAAAGGACGGGAAAAGATGAACGGATTTGCACGCTACGCGCTTTACATGGTGCCCGAGGGGGAATTCTACCGCAAAGGCGCCGATTGGCTGGGCTGGGACAGCGTACTTGGGCAAGCTGCCACGCAACCCGCGCTTGACGGCCTGCCGCAAGATGCGCGCGCCATCACGGCCACGCCGCGCAAATACGGGCTGCATGCCACGATCAAGCCGCCATTCCGTCTGGCACCGGGCTGCGACGCGACGGGTCTCGACAAGGCCGCGCGCGATGTCTGTGCCGCTTTGGCCCCGGTCACACTGCCCGCGCTCAACATCGCGCGCTTGGGCAGCTTCATCGCCGCCGTACCGGCCCAGCCAAGCCCCGATCTGCAACATCTTGCCGCCGAAACGGTCGCGGCCTTCGAGCCGTTTCGTGCAGCCCTGACCGAGGCAGAGCTGGCCCGCCGCCGCAAATCGCGCCTCACCCCCCGGCAAGAGGCGCTTTTGACCCAATGGGGCTATCCTTATGTGATGGAGGAATTCCGCTTTCACATCACGCTGAGCGGCGCGCTGCCCCAGCCCGAGGCCGAAAGGACACGCGAGATTTTGGCCGCGCATTTCGCCCCCGTGCTGCCAGAACCCGTCATCATCGACAGCCTGTGCCTGATGGGCGAGGATCAAGAGGGTCTGTTCCACCTGATCCATCGCTACAGGCTTTCAGGATAGAGAGCCGCCAAGGCTGCGCGCACGGCATGGTCGAGCGCTGCGGAATTGTCGATCTCGACCAGCGGCAAATCTTGCGGGAAATCGGGGGCGGATCGGGCCAGCCTGCGGGCAATCTCGGCCCGTCCTTCGCGCCCGCGCGCGGCTAGGCGTTGGGCGAGTACCTCGGGCGTCGCCGTCACATGCAGCACGGTGAGCGTGCCAAATACCTGCGCCGCGCGCACCAACATGCCGCGCGACAGGTTCGCAAGCGCATCTTGCCCCCGATGCAACACATCTTGCGTGCTGCGCGGAATGCCGTAGCTCAGCCCATGGGCCTGCCAATGCAGCGCGAAATCACCGCCCGCCGCGCGCGCAGCAAAGAGTGCGGGGCTCACCGCCTCGTAATCCTCGCCACCGGCATCAGGCGCGCGCGTGATCACGCGCCGCACCCGCACCAGATCAGGCCGCGCCGCACAAAGCCCCGCCATCACGCTGTCCTTGCCCACACCGGATGGGCCGACCACGGCGATGAAGCGCCCCTTGGTCATGTCAGCCTCGGGGTGAATGCGGTCACATCGATCTCGCGGTCGGCGACACGCGCGCGCGCCTCCAGATCGTGGAAGATGCCGACGATGGCAGCGCCGCCCGCCTTGGCCTCTTCGATCAGCGACAACACGGTTTCGCGGTTGGTGGCATCAAGGCTGGCGGTCGGCTCATCGAGCAAAAGCGCGGGATAGGTATGGGCAAAGCCGCGCGCGATGTTGACGCGCTGCTGCTCACCGCCCGAGAATGTGGTGGGCGAAAGCGCCCAAAGCCGCTCGGGGATGCGCAGCCGCGTGAGCAGATCGCGCGCGCGTGCCATGCGCCTCATCCTCGGGGCGGCCCAGCGCCAGAAGCGGCTCGGCCACCACCTCGAGCGTCGGCACACGCGGCACCACGCGCAGGAATTGGCTGACATAGCCCAAGGTCTCGCGCCTGAGCGCCAAGATCTCGCGCGGCTCGGCTTGCGTGATATCAAGCCCACCGATCCGCACGCTGCCCCCTTGGGCCAGGTAGTTGCCATAAAGGATGCGCATGACGGTGGATTTGCCCGCCCCGCTTTCGCCGATCAAGGCCACGCATTCGCCGGGCGCGACCGCGAATGAGGCGCCGGCCAGAACCGGGATCGCCACGCCGCCCTGATTGTGCAGCACGAAATTCTTCGCAAGGTTTTCAACATGGATCATGGGGATCATCGCATCACACCTGCAAGACAGAGCTGACAAGAAGCTGGGTATAGGGGGCTTGCGGATCATCGAGCACCTGATCGGTCAGCCCCGTCTCGATGACATGGCCATCCTTCATCACCATCAGCCGATCCGCCAAAAGCCGCACCACCGCCAAATCATGCGTGACCACGATGGCCGACAGCCCCATCCGCCGCACCAGCCCCCGGATCAGATCCAGAAGCCGCGCCTGCACGCTGACATCAAGACCGCCGGTCGGCTCATCCATGAACACCAGACGCGGACCCGTGACCAGATTGCGCGCGATCTGCAACCGCTGCTGCATGCCGCCCGAAAAGGCGCTGGGGCGGTCGTCGATGCGCGCCGCGCTGATCTCGACCCGGCCCAGCCAATCGGTGGCTTTCTCGCGGATCGCACCATAGTGATGCGCACCCACCGCCATCAGCCGCTCACCCACATTGCCGCCTGCCGAAATCCGCATGCGCAAGCCATCGCGCGGGTTTTGATGGACAAAGGCCCAATCAGTGCGCCCGAGCATCCGCCGCTCGGGTTCTGACATGGTCAGAACATCGCGCGGACCATCGCTGCGCGTGTCGAAAATCACCTGTCCCGCATCAGGGGCGAGATGACCGGCCAGACAATTGAGCAAGGTCGATTTGCCCGATCCGCTTTCGCCCACGATCCCCAAAACCTCGCCGGGATAAAGCTGGAAAGACACATCCGCACAGCCGATCCGGCCGCCATAGCGCTTGGTCAGCCCTTGCACGTTCAAAAGCGGTGTCATGCGTCACGTCCTTCACGCCGCCCGGCGCAGTAATCGGTGTCGGAGCACACAAACATCCGGCTGCCCGCATCATCGGTGATCACCTCGTCGAGATAGCTGTCCTCAGCCCCGCAAAGCGCGCAAGGATGGGCGGGCTTTGACGGATCAAACGGGTAATCGTCGAAATCGAGGCTCACGACCTTCGTATAGGGCGGCACCGCATAAATGCGCTGTTCGCGCCCTGCACCGAAAAGCTGCAAGGCCGCCGATTCCAGTTTGGGATTGTCGAATTTCGGGATGGGCGATGGGTCCATCACATAGCGCCCCTCAACCTTGACCGGATAGGCATAGGCCGTCGCGATCTCGCCATGGCGGGCGATATCTTCGTAGAGCTTCACATGCATCAGCCCGTAATCTTCCAGCGCATGCATCTTGCGCGTCTCAACCTCGGAGGGTTCCAAGAACCGCAACGGCTCGGGGATCGGGACTTGGTAGACCAAGATCTGATCCTCGGTCAGCGTTTGTTCGGGGATACGGTGGCGGGTCTGGATGATCGTGGCCTCACCGGTCTTTTCGGTGACGGCGACGCCCGCTGTCTTTTCAAAGAACTTGCGGATCGACACCGCATTGGTGGTGTCGTCCGCCCCTTGGTCGATCACCTTGAGCGTATCTTCGGGCGTCAGACAGGCGGCCGTCACCTGCACCCCGCCCGTGCCCCAGCCATAGGGCATCGGCATCTCGCGCGAGGCGAAGGGCACCTGATAGCCCGGCACGGCCACACCCTTCAGGATCGCGCGGCGGATCATCCGCTTGGTCTGTTCGTCAAGATAGGCGAAGTTATAGGCATTCATTCTGCCGCCTCCCGCGCTTGGCCGCCCAGCGCCTCGGCCCTCAGCCGCCGGATCAACTCCAATTCCGATTGGAAATCGACGTAATGAGGCAGCTTGATATGCTCGAGAAAGCCCGTCGCCTGCACATTATCCGCATGGTAAAGGACAAATTCCTGATCTTGGGCGGGCGCGCCGACATTATCCTCGCCCAACTCCTCCCAGCGCAGAGAACGATCAACCAAGGCCATCGAGATCGCCTTGCGCTCGGATTGACCAAAAACCAAACCATAGCCACGGGTAAACTGCGGCGGCTCGGTTTTCGAGCCCATGAATTGGTTCACCGTCTCGCATTCGGTCAGCACCACCTCGCCCAGCTCAATGGCAAAGCCAAGCTCCGGGATCTCCATCTCGACAGCAACGGTTCCGATGCGCAATTCGCCCACAAAGGGATGGGTGCGCCCATAACCGCGCTGCGTGGAATAGGCCATCGACAGCACGAACCCCTCGTCGCCGCGCGTCAATGCCTGAAGGCGCAGGGGCCGGTCAGCGGGAAAATCCAAAGGCTCGCGCGTCAAGTCGCGGGGGGTGGCTGGCCCATCCGCCTCGGGCTGGATCAGATCCTCGCGCGCCAAGAAATCGGTGACATGGGGCAGCGCGCCATCAGGGGCCGCCACCTGCGGCGCTGGTGCTGGGTCCAGCCCCTCGGCGGCCAAGGCGAAATCAAGCAAGCGGTGCGTATAGTCAAAGGTTGGCCCAAGAATTTGCCCACCCGGCAAATCCTTGAAGGTCGCAGAAATCCGCCGATCACAAACCATCTGCGCGGTCTCGACGGGGTTTGAAGCGCCAAAGCGCGGCAGCGTCGTGCGATAGGCGCGGATCAAAAACACCGCCTCGATCAGATCGCCGCGCGCCTGCTTGATGGCAAGTGCTGCCAGATCGGGGTCGTAAAGCGAGCCCTCGGCCATCACACGCGCTACAGACAGCGCCAGTTGCTCGCGGATCTGCGCGATGCTGAGTTCAGCCACGCCCGTATCACCGCGCCGCTCTTCGGCCAGCCACGCATGGGCATTATCGATAGCCCGCTCACCGCCTTTGACCGCGACATACATGGCCTAACCCTCCACATGCGTGCTGCGCGGCAGACCGGCCAGCCGGTCGCCACAGGTGAAATAGCAATCAAAGCCCAAGGGAAAGCGGCGGCGGTTGTCCTGAAACGCCGCGATCTCGGGCAAGGACAGCGCGGCGCGGTCCTTGATCCCCGGCCCGCGCAGGACAGCACCCTTGGCCTCCAGCGCGTCCATCTCGACGATCAAGGTGGCGGCGCGGTCGGGATAGGCGGATGTGCCGATGGCGAAGCGATCCACGGGGCAAAGTGCGCCCCATGTGCCCAGCGCGAACATCGCGGCCTCGGGCGCCACCACGGGCGCGCCAGTGTGAAAGGCGATCCAAGCCCGCAGGCCCGCATCATCATGGGATGGCGCAAGATAGATCGGCGTGGTGGTGTCGCACAGCGTCAGGATCAGCGCGCCAGCGGCCACTGAGCAGGGTGCCGGTGGGCGCGCCATATCCAGCGTTTCGATCTGGCCGGGACGCGCCATCGCCTGCAAAGCCGCGCGAAACGCATGGGCCGCATCATGGGAAAGATTGGCAAAACCGCCCTCGAGCTGCACAGCATTCATGCGTTATCCCCCCGGACCATGGTGAAAAACGCGACCTTGGTGGCGGCCGCGCGGGTGGCACGCGCTTGCTTGTGTGCTGCGGCCTCGGCGCGCAAGGGGGCCAAGATCGCAGCCTCGATCGCGGCCACTTGCCCGTCCTCGCAGAGCGCATCGATCAGGGCGGCTGTGCGCGCGGCATCCGCATCGCGCCCCTGCACATGGCCATGACCCACCGCACCCGAGGCCAGCCGCACCGCGCAGCGTGTCACGGTCATCTCGCCGAGGTTAAAGGGCGCGCCCGTGGCCCCGGCCCGCCCGCGCAGCATCACTGTGCCGATCTCAGGCGCACGCAAGAGTGCATGGGTGGGCTGCTCGGGCGCATAAGCGGCAAAGAGCGCGCACAGCCGTGCGGCTGGCGCCTTGGCCAAAGTCGAAAGCCGCGCTTGGCGGGCGATGATCGCAGGGTCGGTGACAGACATCTTGGCAAGTTGTCCATTTATTTATACAACTATACAAATTTAATCGCACAGGCCCCGATGCGTGGCAAGGGGCCAAGATATGAAGATTTGGTGACAGCATGGGACGATCCCCCCTTTGGACCGCGATCCGCGATCAAATTGCCGCCGATATCGCGCGCGGCCATTACGCCCCCGGCGATAGGCTCCCGACCGAGGCGCAGCTATCAGAGCGCTTTGGCGTCAATCGCCACACGCTACGCCGCGCGTTGGCGGATCTGGCGACATCGGGCATGGTACATGCGCGCCGCGGCGCGGGCGTTTTCGTGCGCCACAGGCCCACCGCCTATCCGCTGGGCCGCCGGGTGCGGTTTCACCAAAACCTGATGGCCGCAGGCCGGGTGCCGGACAGGCGTATCTTGCTCTTGGAAACACGCAGCGCCGACGCGCGTGAGGCGGCAGCGCTCGCCCTTGCCCCCGGCGCATCGGTACATGTTTTCGAGGGGCTTAGCCTTGCCGATGGCGCGCCCATCGCGCTGTTTCATTCGGTCTTTCCGGCCGCGCGCTTTCCGGGGCTCATGGAGCATCTGCGCGCTAACCCTTCGGTCACGGCAGCCTTGGCCGCCGAAGGCCTGCCCGATTACACCCGCGCCCAGACCGAGATCACGGCCAAGACAGCCACCGCCACCTTGGCCGCGCAGCTACAGATCCAGCCCGGTGCGGCTGTGTTGCGCACGGTGGCGATCAATATCGACAGCGGGGGTGCGCCCATCGAATATGGGCGCACTTGGTTCGCAGGCGAGCGCGTGGCACTCACGCTTGGGGCGGAGGAGGGGTAATTCACCCCCTCACCTTTCCCAAAATACGCATATCCCGCCCTCGCGAGGCGCGGGAAAGGCCGGGCAGTGCTCCGTCAGATATCGAGAAACACCGTCTCGCCCGGCCCTTGCAGGCGGATATCGAAACGATATTGCCCCGCCGCGATGCGCTTGGCGATCAGCGTATCAACCCTTGGGCGCTGTTCAATGCGCGCCAAAAGCGGATCAGCGCTGTTATCCTCATCCTCGAAATAGATGCGGCTGTGCAGGCCGATATTGATGCCGCGCGCCACGATCCAGACCGAGATATGCGGCGCCATCATGCGCCCGTCATGGCCCATGACCGCACCGGGTTTGACCGTGCGCAAGGTGAATTCGCCGCTGTCCTTGTCGGCGGCAAAGCGGCAAAAGCCATTGACCGCCGGATCGGCACCGGGCTGGCCCGGATAGCGGCCCGCGCCATCGGCCTGCCAGCTTTCAAACATCGCATCGCGCATCGCCCAGCCCGTGCCGTCATAGATCGAACCGGTGATGGTGATGACCTCACCCTTTGCGCCATCGGCAATGGGCGACAGGCCCAAATCCTCGGGGTAGACACCGGGCAGGCCCGCGAAGGTCGGGATGCAACCGATATGGACATAAGGCCCGCCCGTCTGGCTGGCCGTCTCTGTCAGGGTTCCAAGCTTTTGCACCATGGCTCACATCCCCTCGGGCTTGTTTTCGAACATGGTCTGCCGCCGCCCGCGCAGCACGATGTCAAAGCGGTAAGCCAGATAATCCATCGGACGGCTTGCGCCCATGTCGAGCGGTGCCACCAGTTGGTCAAGCTGCCCGCGATCCTTGACGGTCGCCGCAATCGGGCAGCGCGCGATTAGCGGGTCACCCTCGAAATAGGCCTGCGTGATCAAGCGCTGGCCAAAGCTATGACCAAAGACCGAGACATGGATATGCATGGGCCGCCAGTCATTGCCGCGATTGGGCCAGGGATAGGCACCGGGGCGGATGGTCAGGAACTCGTAATAGCCATTCTCATCGGTCAGCGTGCGCCCGCAGCCGCCGAAATTGGGGTCAAGCGGCGCGAAATAGGTATCTTTCACATGGCGGTAGCGGCCACCGGCATTGGCCTGCCAGACCTCGACAAGGGTATGGGGTACGGGGCGGGCGTTTTCATCGAGCACGCGGCCATGCAGGCGGATGCGTTCGCCAATCGCGGGGGCGGCCCCCTTGGAGAAGTTCAAGATCAGGTTGTTGTCGAGCGCCCCGATCAGCCCGTGGCCAAAGCGGGGGCCGGTTTCCTCCGACGGGGTGGATTCCAGCGACAAAAGCGGCAGGTTGGGGCTGCGCGTCAGCGATGTCTTGTATTCGGGGTCGTAAGGCACAGGGTGCATATCGCGCCTGCGCGGGATCAAGCGGCCGGTATCGGTCATTTCTCGCCCTCCATCTCGGCAAAGATCTTTTTGGCGATGCGGATCGCGCTATTGGCACGCGGCACGCCCGCATAGATCGCGACATGCTGGAACACTTCCATCACATCACTGTGGCTCGCGCCTGTGCGCACGGTTGCGCGCAAGTGCAGCGCCAATTCCTCTTCGTTGCCCAAGCCCGCCAATAGCGCCAGCGTCAGCATCGAGCGTTCGCGGCGCGTCAGCGCGTCCGAGGCCCAAACCGTGCCCCAAGCGGATTCGGTGATCAGCGTTTGAAAGGCGGCATCAAGCGGCGTCTTGGCGGCCTCGGCGCGGTCGACATGGGCGTCACCCAGAACGGCGCGGCGTACCTGCATGCCTTTGGCGTGGCGGTCGGTCATGGCATCTCCTCCCCTTGGTCCGGCCCTAGTATGGCAGACCGATATAATTCTCGGCCAGATCGCGCCGCGCGGTTTCCGATTGCGACAGGTGCAACAACGTCGCCTTGCGCATCTGTGCCGCGAAACTATCCTCACCCTCGAAATGATGCAGCATGGTGGTCATTGACCAAGAGAACCGCATCGCTTTCCAGATCCGCGCCAAGGCACGCGCGGCATAGCCATCGATGCCCGCCGTATCGCCCTTTTTCAGCGCCGCAATCAATGCCTCTTGCAGGTAGAAGACATCCGACACCGCAAGGTTCAGACCCTTGGCCCCCGTGGGCGGCACGATATGGGCGGCATCACCGACCAAGAACAAGCGACCCCAGCGCAAAGGCTCACTGACGAAAGAGCGCAGAGGCGCGATGGATTTCTCGATCGACGGGCCGGTCACAAGCGTTTTCGACACATCGCCGGGAAGACAGGAGGTCAGCCGCTCCCAAAAGCGGTCATCGGACCATTCCTCGACCTTGTCGGTCAGCGGCACCTGCACGTAATAGCGGCTGAGCATTTCGTTGCGCATGGAGGCCAGCGCAAAGCCATTGGCGGAATTGGCGTAGATCAATTCCTCATGCGCGGGCGGCGTGCGCGACAGGATGCCAAGCCAACCAAAGGGATAGACGCGCTCAAACTCCGTCCGCTTGTCTTGCGGGATGGTCTTGCGGCTGACGCCGTGAAACCCGTCGCAACCCGCGACATAGGCGCAATCAACCCGCTTTTGCACGCCGTCATGGGTGAAGGTGACGAAAGGCGCGTCACGATCAGCATCGCAGATCACCACATCGGCCACATCATGCAAGATCGTGGCACCCATCGCATCTTGGGCGGCATAAAGATCGGCTGTCACCTCGGTCTGGCCATAGACCATCACCGTCTTGCCGGTCAGTTCCTTGAAATCGATCCGCACCATCAGATCGTCATCGGAAAAGATGCAGCCCTCATGCGGGTGGCCTTCGCGCGCCATGCGCGCGCCCACGCCTGCCTCTTGCAGCATGCGCACGGTGCCCTGTTCCAAGACGCCCGCGCGGATGCGGGCCAGCACATGGGCACGGCTGGTGCGTTCCAGCACCACCGTGGCCACGCCCGCCGTGTTCAAAAGCTGCGACAGCAACAGGCCAGATGGCCCGCCGCCGATAATGACGACATCGGTCTTCACAACGCTTTCCTCCCCGCGCTGGGTTCAAGATAGGGGCGCGCGCAGCAAAGACGAATGGACGGTGCCAACATCGGCTGGTAGAAATCGAACATGACCGCGCCAAGCCATATCCCCGTCTTCGCCCTTTATGGGCAAACCACTCCCTTTCCCGATATCGTTTATATCGAGCGCTTGGCCGACCGCGCGGCAAGCGGTGGCTGGCGGATCGACGCCCATCGCCACGGGCAATTGTCACAGGTCATCATCATCGACCAAGGTGGCGCGAGGGCCCGGATTGATGGGGATGAGTGCCGGTTGGCGGCGGGGGATTTCCTGTTCATCCCCGCACATGCGGTGCATGGCTATGATTTCAGCCCCGGCACGGCGGGGCATGTGATCTCGCTGCCATCGGCGCTTTTGGTCAGCGACGCGGCGCAATCGCCGGGGGTCAAAGCGGCCCTCGCGCGCCCCTTGCGCGGGCAAGCCGACGCGACCTTACAACGGCTTGTTGCGCTTTTACTCGAGGCTTTCGCCGCCACGGGTCGATTTCGAACACAGCTGGTGCTGCCACTGGCGCAGGCGCTTTTGGTGGCGCTGGCCGAGAACACATCGGCGCGCGCGCCGGGTGCCGCCCCACACCGCGACGGGCGGCTGATGCGGCTGGACGCGCTGATCACAGCACAGATGGCGCAAGGCTGGGGCGTGGCCGACTATGCCCGCGCGCTTCAAATCAGCACCGCCCATCTCGGGCGCCTTTGCCGCGCGGCCAGCGGCATGGGGGCCAAAGCCTATATCGAGCAAGCCGTGATGGATGAGGCAAGCCGCCTTTTGGCGTTCACCCGCCTGCCCATGTCGCAGATCGGCTATCGCTTGGGCTTTGACGACCCGTCGCATTTCTCCAAGCGCTTTCGGGCCGCGCGCGGGCTTGCCCCTTCGGCCTATCGTCGCCAGCTTGAGGGGCGGATGCTGCTCGGCTGATGGCGGGCCGCGATGCGCTGTTGACCTCCTGATGGCGCTGGCCCAGTTTGCGCGGAAAACAACAGCCGCGCGGACCCCATGACAAGAACCCCGACCATCGCCGAAGCGCTTGGCGCGCGCATCCATGCCTTTGGGCCAAGCCATCTGACACCCAAGGCGCGTCTGCGCGCACGGATCTTGATGCTTGATACCGTGGCCGTGACCTTGGCGGGCGCAGGCATGGACTGTGTCGAGATGCTTTGCGCCGTGCCGGGCATCGCTGACGCGCCGGGGCCTTGCACGCTGATCGGGCGAGGGGCCCGTGTTGCGATGCTTGATGCGGCCTTGGTCAATGGCACCGCCGCCCATGCGCTGGATTATGACGATTTCTCAAGCGTCTTTGGCGGGCATCAATCCGCGCCAATCCTGCCCGCCCTCTTCGCGCTGGCGGAGGCCGAGGGGTATAGCGGCGCGGCGGTGACGACCGCCTATGCCGTAGGCGTCGAGACCGAGATCCGCATCGCGCGCGCGGTGCATTTCCACCATTACGACAAGGGCTGGCACCCAACCGCGACGCTTGGCACCTTTGGGGCGGCGGCGGCTTGCGCGCATCTGATGGGGTTAAGTGCAGCTCAGATCGCCACCGCGCTGGCCTTGGCCGTGTCGCAATCCGCAGGCGTGAAGGCCAATTTCGGCACGATGACCAAGCCCTTCCATGTGGGCCAATGCGCACGCGCGGGGCTATTGGCGGCGCTTTTGGCGCGGCAGGGCTTTACCGCGAACCATGCTGCCTTCGAGCATCCCCAAGGCTTTCTCGAGGTGTTCAACGGCGCGGGCAACTATGACGCAACGCGCATCTTTGCCAATTGGGCCGCGCCCTTGGAGTTGGAGGATGACGGCATCGCCATCAAACCCTACCCCTGCTGCGGCAGCGCCCATGCCGCGATCCGCGCGGCACTGGAATTGCGGGCGCAGACGGGGCTTGATCCGGCCAAGATCGCCAAGATCACGGTGTTGGTGCATCCCCGCCGCCTGCCCCATACCGATAACCCTTGGCCAAAGACGGAATTGCAGGCCAAGTTTAGTGTCCAATACCTCGTCGCGCGCGCGTTGCTGGACGGGGCGATCAAGCTGACCCATTTCAGCGAAGCGGCGATTGCACAGGAGGCTGTGCAGGCGCTTCTCGGACGGAGTGAGGCCCGCCCCCATCCCGAGATGGGCGATCATAGCGTCAGCCAATGGGCGGCCGAGGTGATCGTCGAGATGCAGACAGGCGCGCGTCTTGCGCACCGCATCGACGATTTGATGGCGGATGGCGGTGCAGTGCCCCCGACAACCGCCGATATGCGCGACAAGTTCATGGATTGCGCCGCGGCGGTGGGCCCTGCAGATTGGGCATCCGCGCTTTTCACGGCGTTGGATGCGCTTGACACCGCCCCGGCACTTGGCCCGGTTGTCGCCATGATGGCGCGCCCGGCTTAAGCGCCATTTAAGCAAACCATCGCGCCAGAACGGGCGTCAAGCCCATCACCAGCACCAAGCGCAGCACATGGTGAAAGATCACGAAAGTGATATCCGCCCCTGTCAGGATCGCGAGCATCACCATCTCGGGCTGGCCGCCGGGTGCAAAGGCCAAGATCCCGTGCAAGAGATCATTGATCCCCATCAGATAGATGATCTCGCCAAAGAGCACGGTCAGCAGGGCCAGCATCAAGGCATAGCCCGCACTGGCCGACACCACGCGGCGCAGTTCATCGCGGGTGACGCCCACGTAATGCGCGCCCACGCTCATGCCGATGACGAATTGCGCCAAGATCAGCGCCTCGGTCGGTGGGCGGTTCTCGATCAGGCCCAAAAGGCTGGCCGCCGCCGACAAGATCATCGGCCCAAGGATCGTGGCCCCAAAAAGCCCGATCCGCTTGGCCCCGATATAGCCGAAATAGGCGCAGCCGGTGAGGATGGCGATATCCATCAGCGGGATATCCGTGAACGGCACACCGGGTGCGGCGCTCAGGTTCACATCGACGTAAAAGCTGATGAGAAATGGCAAAAGCGACACCAGCGTCAGGATGCGGGTCGCATGCACTAGCGAGAGCGCGCGGACATCGCCGCCCTTTTCGCTGCCCAAAAGGATCATCTCGGCAAAGCCGCCGGGCACGGTGGCGAAATAGGCGGTGGGTTTGTCAAAGCCTGCCACACGGCGGAAAAACGGGTAGCCGATCAGCAGGGAAATGGCCAAAAACACTGGCACAAGGCTGGCGCTGGCCAAGGTCTGTGGCAATTGCTCCATCAGCGAGGGCGAGACGGATGAGCCCGCCGCCACCCCAAGGATTGTGCGCACAGCATTGAGCCAATTGGTCGGCACACCCTTGAGTTGCGCGCCCATCAATGCGGTGATCAGACACGCGGCCAGCGGCCCAAGCAAGAAGGGCAGCGGCATGGAAAGCCACCAAAACACGACCGTGCCAACCAGACCGATCAGCGCGGTCCAAAGCCGCCTCATCCAAAGCGCGCGTTGCGTGTCGATCATGGGGTCTCCGATCCTCTGGCCAGTGGCAAAGCCGGAGCCCTTGCGGGCTTCACGCGATCCATTTTGTTGATTGTCAACAATTCTCAGCGCTCCGCAAGGCCGCGTTGCACGCGACCGTGCCGATGTCACAGGCAAAGCCGCGATGCATCGATCTTGCCAGCGGCGGTGTCACATGGCCTTGGTGCTGTGCCATGTGGCCACTCCTTAAGCGCCGATTACCCGAAGCGGCGCGCCCTCGGTGAATGCGCGCACATCTTCCGCCGTTTCGCGGTACATCCGCTCATAGGTGGCAAGTGCGCCATAACCCACATGCGGGCTAAGGATCAGGCGGCCCGATGCGATCAGGTCCGCATCACGCCATGGGCTGTCCTTGGGCAGCGGTTCTTCTTCAAACACATCGATGGCCGCATTGGCGATCTGGCCTGCGCGCAGTGCCGCCAAGAGCGCATCGCGGTCGATGATTGGCCCGCGCGAGGTGTTGACGATGCCTGCGTCGGGCTTCATCCGCGCCAGTTCCGCCGCGCCGATCAGGCCGGTTGTGCGCTCGGACAAGACCAGATGGATGGAGGCGACATCGGCCATCTCCAACAGCGCGCCAAGGCTATCAGCGCGGCTTACCCCCACCTCTGCGCAGCGCGCATCGGTGAGATTCTGGCTCCATGCGACCATCTTGACGCCGAAAGGCCGCGCCAAGGCCGCGACATCGGCCCCCAGCCGCCCCAGCCCGATCAGGCCAAGCGTCAGCCCATCAAGATCGCGGCCCGCCGGGGCCTGCCAGCCGCCACGCGCCATGCTGTTGAGATTGCCGACCAGATTGCGGCTCGCCACCAAGATCAGCGTCATCGCAAGCTGTGCGGTGGCCGCCGCCCTGCTTGCCGTACCGCAGACGGTTATGCCGCGCTGCTTGGCCGCGTCCATGTCGATTGACAGGTTGCGCATGCCTGTCGTCACGATCAGCCGCAGATTGGGCAGCGCATTGATCAGATCGGCGGGCATCGGCGTGCGCTCGCGCATGACGCAGAGCACATCGAAAGGGCTGAGCGTTGCGACCAAATCCCTTTGCGGGATCGGGTCGCGAAACACCGTCACATCACCGCCCAAATCGCCCCAATCGGCAAAGCGGTCGCTGTAGCCAAGATAATCGTCCAGAACCGCGATTTTCATGCCATCACCCTTGTTTTTAGCCCGGTCCGCTTGGCCATGGCCAGCCGCACAAGAGCTGCGAAGCGATAAAGCCCGTGCACGAACTTGCCATAGGGCATGGTCAGAAACAGCGCAAAGACCACCCCCAGATGCAGCGCCAACAATAGCCCCATCGCAGGCGTGCCGCCCAAGATATGCAGGCCCAGCCCCGTGACCGCCGTCAGATGCAGCATCAAGATAAAGGCCATCGCCATACCCCGCGTCTCGGGCGCGACCAGATCGGGCAGGCGGCGCTTTTTGGCGGCCATCAACCCACCGGTGCCCGCGGCCAGCATGAAGCCGCCAACCGTGCCCAACATCTGCGGCAGATCCCACCACGCATAGGGCGCCACGCGGCCAAAGCCGTAGTGATAGATCGTGCCGACCGATGTGGCCGCAAAGCACAGAAGAAAGCCGTAGAACGTCAAATGATGATAAAGCCGCCGCTTGTCCTCGGGCTTGTCATCCTCGTTGAAACAGCCCGCACCCCCACCATCAAGATAGCGCAAAGACCCCGCATCCTTGACCGCCTGCCAGAGCGAGGCGGGGGCGGCACCTTCGACCATGCGCACCGCATTGGCATCGCGCCAGAAATTGCGCAGCCCCATGAGCATGGCAAAGATCGAGAACAAGAATACGGGGCCAAACAGCCCCACCATCGCGTTATGCGACATCAGCGCATAAAACCCCTCGGGCGAGGTATGGGCCGAAAACAGCGCGCCGGGCGCGTTCCACGCGATCATGCCTGCCAGAAAACCCGTGACCGACAAGGCCGCGATCACCGCGATGATCAAACCGTTGCGCGCAAAGACCGGGGCAAGCGCTGCGGGCCATGCGTAGTGGCCATAGCTTTCTTGCCGCACAGCCGCCAAAGTCTTGGGCAGGTTGATCGCAAACTCATGCGGCGGCGAGAATTGGCAGTCGTGATAGCACGCCCCGCAATCATGGCAGAGATTGGCGAAGTAATCGATGTCGCCCGCCGCGAAACTGCGCTGCATCTGAAGCGCGGGAAACACCGCGCAAATCCCCTCGCAATAGCGGCAGGCGTTGCAGATGGTGATCTGGCGCTCAGCCTCTTGTTGTAGTTCAGTTCCCAACATGGCGCGCCGCCCCCTCTCCTGCGAGGCGCCCGAAAACAGCGCCGATTGTCATGCCGATACCGGCCAGATAGCCGCGCCCCAGCACATTGCCCGCCATGATCTCGCCCGCAGCATAGATATTGGCGCTTGGCCGCCCGCCCTGCATCAAGACGCGCGCCTCGCGGTTCACCCGCGTGCCGAGATAGGTGAAGGTGATGCCGGGGCGCACCGGGTAGGCGTGGAAGGGCGCTTGATCGATGCGGCGCGCCCAATGCGATTTGGGCGGCGTGATGCCTTCGGTCCGGCAATCATCATGGATTTCGGTGTTGAATTCGCCATCGACCACAGCGGCGTTAAAGCGCCCGATCTCGGCGGCAAAGGCTGATGGATCAAGCCCCAGCTTCTCGGCCAGCTCTTCCAGCGAAGGCGCGGAAATCGCGGGATAGACCGAGGGCATGAAACGGCCCGCAGCCTTTTCGTCGAACACGATCCAGGCGATCTGGTCGGGCTGATCGGCGACCAAGCGGCCCCAGATCGCATAGCGCTTGGGCCAGAAATCCTCGCCCTCGTCATAAAACCGCTCGCAGCGGTTGTTCAGCACCACACCGAAGATGATGCAATCAAGCCGGGTGACGATGCCACCGTCGAACTGCGGCGAGCGCGCATCGATGGCCACCGCATGGCATTGGGTGGGGTCGCCCACAGGCTCCACCCCCGCATCAAGCAGCATGCGTAAAATCGTGCCGCGGTTGTTGGGCGTGCCGCGGATCAAGAAATTCTCGGCCCGCTCGCCCCAATATTCCTTGAGCCATTCGATATTCGCCTCGAACCCGCCTGCCGCCGTGACAAGCGCGCGGGCATGGACGGTTTGCTGCCCATCGGGGCCTTCGATCACGGCGGATTTGAAAAACCCATCCTCGATATCAAGCGCTGTGGCGCTGGTGTCATAGCGGATTTCCACGCCCATCTTTTCGGCGGTGTCGTAAAGCGCGTTCAGCATCGCCCGCCCGCCGCCAAGGAAAAAGGCGTTGGTCCGCCCAAGGTTCAGCGTGCCACCCAAGGGTTGCTGGAAGCGCACGCCCACGCCGTTCATCCAATCCCACAGATCCTTGGATTCCGCGATGGTCAGCCGCGCCAGTTCCGGGTCGGTCTCACCGCCTGTGACGCGCATGAGATCATCCCAAAACTCATCCTCGGGGTATGGGCCGGTCAAGATCTCGTTGCCCTCGTCATGGGCGCAGCGCAGGTTGCGGGTGTGGCGCGTATTGCCGCCGCGATAGAACTTGGGGGCGGCCTCGACCACCAAAACCGTGGCGCCTTGGCGGCGCGCCTCGATGGCGGCGCAAAGCGCGGCGTTGCCCCCCCCGATCACAAGGACATCGACACGCGGATCGGTTTGCACGGCTTGCGGTTGGGCGGTCATGGGCTTTGATCCTGACGTTGGGGGCGCGGCGTGGTCTGGATGCAAACTATCCGGCCCGGCCGCGTTTCACGCGAATGTTATACGGCTGTATACATGCGGATACGCGGTGGTCAAGCACCACCCCGGATCATGCCCAAGGGCAAACACGGCGCGCTCAACGCCGCGCGGCACATCCCATGCGCGGGCAAAGATGACACCCCGGCCCTGCGGCAATCGCGGGCGGTTGGTGATCTGTGGCCGGTGCCTCCGCGACAGGCGTCAGCAACATCACCGCCTGCATCACAGGCGCCTCGCCAAAGCCCATCGGGGCGGCGGGTTGGCTCACCGCCCAAGCGCGAAACCGCGCGCCTTGGGGCATTTCGATCAGCGACATCTCGGGTTGGCCGGGGCGACCCAGCGCGCGGTATAGCGGCCAAAGCGGGCAACCCGCGCCAAAACGTGGGATCGAAAAGGCCGCAAGACGGCGGCGAAAGATCAAGGCCCCCGAACCATCGCAGACCGCAAGGCCAAAGGGCGGCGCACCCGCTGCGGCCTCGGTCTGGCGCGGCAGGGTGGCAAGCCTGCGCAAAACCAGCGCCACATCGCCCTGCCCTAACCCCAAAAGCAGCGCCGGGTCATAGCCTGCCGCCTCGGCCGCGGGGCGCATCACCGGCAGGGGCAGCCGTGCGGCATCCATGGCATAGGCCAAAAGCCATCGCTCGCCCAAGGCGCGGGTGGCCAGATCTTCCATCCCTGCCGCGCGTGATAGCACCAGCGGGATCGCCGCGCGCCCATGGGTTTCGATCTCGGGGAAATGATGGCCTGCGGCCTCGAACATCGCCTCAACGGTTTCGGTGGGGGTGGAGGCGGCGCGCGCATCGGCCTTTGCCGCGTCCGGCTCGAAATGACGGATCAAGGCGGTGGCGCGTGTCGATAGGCGCTCGGCCTCTTCATGCAGGTTGCGGTGAAACCGCCCGCGCCAAACGGCGTCAATATCGGCCTCACGTACCAAGATATCGGCGGTGGAGCGGATAGCCGCGACACTCGACAAGACCTCGTGCATCGCCTCGGCCAAAAGCGGGTCATGCCCGATCCGGTCGCGCAACCCCTCGACCATGGCATCAAGGGCCGCGATGCGTTTTTGCTGGGCAGCGATCAGCGCCGCCCATCCGGGGAAGCGGCCCGCCATCTCGTCGATCCGCTCGGTCTCGGGCGGCGCGTCAAGGTTGCCCGCATGATCGCGCGCCACCGATTGCAGCGCGTCGTAAAGCGTCGCATCGGCCCCCTCGCTCAACTGCGCAGGCTCGACGGCCAGCACACGGGCCAGTGCGACCAACAGCTTACCGCCGATCCGTCGGCGGTTATGCTCGATCAGGTTGAGGTACGAGGCAGAAATACCCACCGCCTCGGCCAGATCGGCCTGTTTCATGCCCAGCACCAAACGGCGCTCGCGGATGCGATTGCCGGTCAATTGCGTGCGCCGCGCAAGGGGTAAGCTGGAAGCCATCAAATACCTGCGAATATTGCTGGCCACAGCTTAACAGAAAAGCATCCCTTTATGAATGGGTTATCGGTGGATTTACAAATCCGTTCCGTGATGTGACCCGCCGTGTCAAAGCCGCAGAATACGGTGGATTTTAGCGATCCTCTGGCGCAACCCCGGCCCATGATCCAAGATGGGCGCGGGCTGGGGGCTTTCGTTTGACGGAGGCCAAGACATGGTCTTGCCCATTCTTTCGCGATCACCCCCCCAATCCGGCGGCACATCCATCGCGCCGCGGTCCGATCCGCTGATCACCCGCCAAGATGTTGATACGACCGCCCCGCTTTTGGGGCAGCGAGCTGTGCAGCCCACCGATGCCACACAGACCACGCGCAATGATACATGGCCACAACTGCCGCCGGACCCCGCACCGATCAAGGGCTTGGGTATCCCGCCCCTGAACACGCGGCAGGTCGGTGATTTCGACCGGTTGGATGCCCCCGAGCCGCCCGCACCGCGCTATGAGATGGCCCCCATCCAAGGGAGGGCCGAACATCTGAACCGCAAGGCATGAAACGACAACAGCCCCGGATTGCGCCGGGGCTGTCGATCAGATCAAGCGTGGCGATCAGTTGGCCAGCGCCGCGTTGGTCACCGCATGGGTCCATGCGCCGGCGGGCTCGGCGGTGATGACGGCATCACCCCCTTCGAGCAGCGTGCGCACCGTGCGGGCATAGGATGCCTCGTCCAAGGTGCCATCGCCGCCGGCTACCAAAAGCGCGATCTCGCCCATCATCCGCTTTTGATGGGTTTCGGTCTGCGCGCCGGTCTCGTCGTAATCGAGCACGATCATCGCCGCATCATCGGGGTTTTCCGCCGCCCATGCCCAGCCCTTCATCGAGGCGCGCACAAAGCGGGTCATCTTGTCGAAGAAGGCAGGGTCGTTAAGGTTATCTTCAAGCACATAGATGCCATCTTCCAGCGTATCCATGCCGTAGTCAGAATAGCGGAAGGTCACCAACTCATCCGGGCTGACGCCCGCATCGATGATCTGCCAATATTCATTATAGGTCATGGTCGAGATGCAATCGGCCTGACGCTGCAACAGCGGATCGACGTTAAAGCCCGCCTGCAACAGCGTCACGCCATTCGCGGACCCATCGACCGGAATGCCCAGCTGGTTCATCCAGCCCATGAAAGGGTATTCATTGCCAAAGAACCAATGTGCCACGGTGTGGCCCGCCAGATCGGCAGGTTCAGCAATGCCGCTGTCTTTCCAGCAAGTGAGCTGGAGGCCCGAGCGCACGAAAGGCTGGGCAATATTGACCACCGGCAGGCCACGCTCGCGCGCCGCCAAGGCCGAGGGCATCCAGTTCAGCATGGCATCGGCACCACCACCGGCCAAGACCTGCGGGGGGGCGATATCCGGCCCGCCGGGCAGGATGGTGACATCAAGGCCCTCTTCTTCGTAATAGCCGTTCTCAAGCGCCACATAGTAGCCCGCGAACTGCGATTGGGTGACCCACTGCAATTGCAGCGACACCGCGTCTTGCGCCTGTGCCGCGCCTGCGGCCATGGTCAGGGCAAGTGTTGGGATCAGTAGCTTATTCATTCTCTTCCCTCCAGGTTGGACCCATCGTGATGGGTGTGTCAGCCCCGTCTTTGCGACGGGTGCCAAAATGTTGTTTTGCGCTCGATCAACGCCACAATTCCGTAAAACAGCGAACCGGCCAATGCGGCCACGGCAATCTCGGCCCAGACCATATCCATGGCCAGACGCCCCATCTCGATCTTGATGCGAAAGCCCATCCCAACCGTGGGTGAGCCGAAAAATTCAGCGACAATCGCCCCGATCAGCGCAAGAGTCGTGCAGATCTTCAACCCGTTAAAGATGAAGGGCAGCGCCGTGGGCAGGCGCAGCTTGATCAGGGTTTGGGGATAGCTTGCCGCATAGGTGCGCATCAAATCGCGCTGCATCGCGTCCGACGCCTTGAGCCCTTGGACGCAATTGACCAGCATCGGGAAAAACACCATCGCAACAACGACGGCTGATTTCGACTGCCAGCCAAAGCCGAACCACATCACAAAGATGGGGGCCGTGCCCACAATGGGCAGTGCGGCGATGAAATTGCCAATCGGCAACAGCCCGCGCTGCAAAAACGGCGAGCGGTCAACGGCAAGGGCCGCAAGAAAGGCCGCGCCGCAACCCATCGCATAGCCCGCCAGCGCACCCTTGAGGATGGTTTGCTGGAAATCGGCCCATAGCGTGGCGGTTTCCGTCACGATCCGCGCCCAGATCGCCGAGGGTGCAGGCAGAATGACGAAAGAGATATCGTAAAGCTGCACCGCCATTTCCCATAGCGCCAGAAGCGTCACGCCAAAGATCAGCGGCACAACCAGCCGCGCGCCGCGGCGATGCGCGCGGTCCGATAGCCAAGCATTCAGCGCCCAAGCCCCGAACCAGACGCCCAAGATCAGCGCAAGGCGCGTGTCGTTGAGGGCGGCCCAAACAATCAGCGCCACGCCCAGCACGGGCAAGCCCCAAGGCACAAGACCAACCGCCCTCATGGCCGCGCCCCCATGCGCTTGAGCACCACCCGTTCCAGCGCGCCCAAGATCATGACCAAAGCCGCCGCACAGATCGCTGCCATGAAGAGTGCCGACCAAATCTGGATCGTCTGGCCGTAATAGCTGCCGGTCAAAAGCCGCGCGCCAAGGCCGAAACGCGCACCCGTGGGCAGTTCGGCCACGATCGTGCCCACCAAAGCTGCGGCAATCGATACCTTGAGCGAGGTGAACAAGAACGGCACCGATGCGGGCAGGCGCAGCTTCCAAAAGGTTTGGGCAGGGCTGGCCGAATAGGTGCGCATCAGGTCAAGATCACTGGTCTGCGGGCTGCGCAGCCCCGCCACCATGCCGACCACGACGGGGAAAAAGCTCAAATAAGACGAAATCAGCGCCTTGGGTACCAACAGCTTGGTGTCATCGCTGATCCACCCTTGATCGACCGCAGCATTCAGCACAGGCAGGTTCGAGACCACCACCACGATGATCGGCGCGATGGCAAGGATCGGGATGGTCTGGCTGGCAATCGCCCATGGCATCACGCTCATATCCATCGCGCGGCTATGCACGATGCCCACGGCCAAAAGGATGCCCAAAAATCCGCCAATCCCAAAGCCAAGGATCGTGGGCCAAAGCGTATGATAGGCATGAAAGATCAAATTGCGCGGATTGCCCTGCATCTGGCCGCGGCGTTCGCGCATGATCGGCTCGCCCACCGTCGTGTTCCAGATCTCGGCTGCGACCTGATGGGGCGGCGGCAGCACGGGGCGTTCTTGCGTCATGGCGGCCGCAATGATCTCAAAGGGCGTCATCTCGATATTCTGGCGCTGCATCTGGTCAAGCGTCCAAGCGCGGTTCATCATCACGCTGGCGCCATACCAGATGGCAATGATCGCCATGAGCACGGTCATAACCGGCAGAACCCCTGCCGCCAGACCGCCCAGCGCCCAAGATGCGCGCGCGGGCCTCTGTGTCAGCGCAGCACTCATGCCCACCACCCTGACCAGCCGCGCGTAAGTCCGACCATGCGATCATGCTGGGCTGCGCGCTCAATCCTCATAGGCATGACCCGCCCGCAGCCCCTCGCGGACACGATGGGCGATGGCCAAAAATTCCGGCGTGTCGCGAATATCAAGCGGGCGCTCGCGCGGCAGGTCGCTGTCGATGATATCGGTGATCCGGCCCGGTCGCGGGCTCATTACGACGATCTTGGTCGAGAGATAGACCGCCTCGGGGATCGAATGGGTGACAAAGCCGATGGTTTTCTCGGTGCGTGCCCAAAGCGTCAAAAGCTGTTCGTTCAGATGGTCGCGCACGATCTCATCCAGCGCGCCGAAGGGTTCGTCCATCAGCAAGATATCGGCATCGAAGGCCAGCGCGCGGGCGATGCTTGCGCGTTGCTGCATGCCGCCTGACAACTGCCAAGGGAATTTCTTCCCAAACCCCTCTAGATCGACCAAGGCCAGCACATCGCGCACGCGCCTGTCTTGCTCGGCGCGGTCAAAGCCCATGATCTCGAGCGGTAGCTTGATGTTCTTCTCGATGCTCCGCCACGGGTAAAGGCCAGCGGCCTGAAACACATAGCCATAGGCACGGCGCATCCGCGCCTCATCAGGGGTCATGCCATTGACCGTGATCGTGCCGCCCGTCGGATGCTCCAGCGCCGCGATCACGCGCAAAAACGTGGTCTTGCCGCAACCCGAGGGGCCAATGAAGCTGACGAATTCGCCCTTATTGATGGTCAGGTTCACATCGCGCAGCGCATGGACCGGGCCATCATTGGTCTGAAAGGTCAGATCAAGGTTTTTGGCTGCGATAACTGGGCCGGTCGCATCAGGCGCAATCGCGGTGGTGGGTTGCACCATCACACCCCCGTCGCGGGAATGCCCGTGCGTTCCACTGGGCGTGGGGCTGTCAGCTCTTTCCATGTGCTAAGCGCGCGGTTGACCGTGCCATTGCCGGGGCGCTTGACGAATTGGCCATGCCCCTCTTGCGTGCGGATCTCGCCATCATGCACGGCCACATGCCCGCGCGTCAGCGTGAAACGCGGCAGACCCTTGACCTTGTGCCCCTCGAACACGTTGTAATCGATGGCCGATTGCTGGGCGCTGGCCATGATGGTCTTTTCCTTTGCGGGATCCCAGACCACGATATCGGCATCCGCCCCCACCAAGATCGCGCCCTTTTTCGGGTAGCAATTCAAGATCTTGGCGATATTGGTCGAGGTGATGGCCACAAACTCATTTGGCGTCAGCCGCCCCGTCGCCACACCATGCGTCCACAGCATCGGCATGCGGTCCTCAAGCCCGCCCGTGCCGTTGGGGATTTTCGAGAAATCGCCGACACCAAAGCGCTTTTGCGCGGTCGTAAAGGCGCAGTGATCCGTCGCCACGACCGACAGCGAGCCCGACATCAGGCCGGCCCACAGGCTGTCTTGATGTTTCTTGTTGCGGAAAGGGGGCGACATCACGCGGCGCGCGGCATGGTCCCAATCGGGGTGGAAATACTCGCTTTCATCCAGTGTCAAATGCTGGATCAAGGGCTCGCCCCAGACCCGCTTGCCAAGCGCGCGCGCGCGCCGGATCGCCTCATGCGCATCCTCGGACGAGACATGGACGACGTAAAGCGGCACACCCGCCATATCGGCGATCATGATGGCGCGGTTCGTGGCTTCCCCCTCGACCTGCGCGGGGCGGGAATAGGCGTGCGCCTCTGGGCCGGTATTGCCCTCAGCCAAAAGCTTCGCGGTCAACTCGGCCACCACATCGCCGTTCTCGGCATGGACCATCGCGATGCCGCCAAGCTCGGCCAGACGGTTGAAGGACGCAAAAAGCTCATCGTCATTGACCATGAGCGCGCCCTTGTAGGCCATGAAATGCTTGAAGGTGTTGATCCCGCGATCTTCGATCACGGTCTGCATCTCATTGAAAACCTGCTCACCCCACCATGTCACGGCCATGTGGTAAGAATAATCGCAATTGGCGCGACCGGCCTTGTTGTCCCACATCTGGAGCGCGTCGATCAGCCCTTGACCGGGCGAGGGCAGCGCGAAATCGACCACCATCGTGGTGCCACCCGACAGCGCGGCGCGCGTGCCGCTTTCAAAATCATCGGCCGAATAGGTGCCCATAAAGGGCATTTCCAAATGCGTATGCGGATCGATCCCGCCCGGCATGACGTAACAGCCCGTGGCATCAAGCACGCTGTCACCCTTGAGATCGGGGCCGATTTCGATGATCCGGCCTGCTTCGATCCGTAGATCGGCGGCATAGCTCAGATCGGCCGTCACGATGGTTCCGCCTTTGATCACAGTGCTCATCGCATCTTCCCCCGGTTGTGTTTCGATCAGCTCGCAGGCGCGCGCACGCAGATCATGCGGTCATCGCGCGTCAGAAGTGGCAGAAATGTCGTCTCGACCGGCCCCTCATAGCGGTACCAATAGCAGCCATCACTCTCGAGGCGGACTTGCATCAAATCTTGGCCCGGTGCCGCCAGTTCGCGCACCTGTTCGCTAACCTGTTCGGTTTCGCCCTCGGGCGTCGGGGTGACACAGGCCGAGAGGGCGAAAACCATGGCAAGGGTCAGGCCATAAACACATCTCATTCAACGATCTCCGCGGTCGCCACGACGGCATGAAACAACACATTGGTGCCCGCCGCCGCCCAAGCGGGGCTGATCTCTTCGGCCTCATTATGGCTCAGCCCGCCGACACAGGGGCACATCACCATCGCCGTGGGGGCCACATCGTTGATCCAGCACGCGTCATGGCCCGCGCCCGAGACGATATCCATATGGCTATAGCCCAGCCGGACGGCCGCATCGCGAATGGCACCGACGCAATCGGGGTCAAAGGCTGGCGGGTCGAACTGGCCAACGATCTGGGCCGAGAACCCGACACCGATCTCGGCACAGATTGCAGGCGCGCGCGCCATCAATTCATCCACCATGCCGTTGAGCTTTTCCAAGATATGGCTACGGAAATCCACGGTGCAGACGACCTTGCCCGGAATGATGTTGCGCGAGTTCGGATAGACATCGACATGCCCAATCGCGCCCACAGCGCCGGGCTGGTTCTTCATGGCGATCTCATGCACCAATTCGGTGATCAGCGCCAAACCCCGCCCCGCATTGCGCCGCATCGCCATGGGCGTCGATCCCGTGTGGCTTTCCACGCCCGTGATCGTGCATTCAACCCAGCGCAGCCCTTGGCCATGGGTGACAACGCCGATCTCGACCCCTTCGGCCTCAAGGATCGGGCCTTGCTCGATATGCAATTCGAAAAACGCCTTCATCGGGCGTTGGCCGACAGGTTCCGCGCCCTTCCAACCGATCCGCTCAAGCTCATCGCCAAAGCGCTTGCCCTGCGCATCGATACGGTCATAAGCCCAGTCTTGCGTGTGCCGCCCCGCAAAAACACCCGAGGCAAGCATGGCCGGGGCAAAGCGCGTCCCCTCCTCATTGGTCCAGTTCACCACGACGATGGGGTGGCGCGTCTTGATGTTCAGATCGTTGAGCGTGCGGATCACCTCCAGCCCGCCCAAAACGCCCAGCACCCCGTCATACTTGCCGCCCGTAGGCTGGGTGTCGAGATGGCTTCCGACATAGACCGGAAGGGCGTCAGGATCGGTGCCTTCACGACGGGCGAACATATTGCCCATCTGGTCCACCCCCATGCGCATACCCGCAGCCATGCACCAAGATTGAAACAGCGCGCGGCCTTCGGCATCCGCATCGGTCAGGGTTTGGCGGTTGTTGCCCCCCGCGATACCGGGGCCGATCTTGGCCATTTCCATCAGCGTATCCCATAGCCGCTCGCCATTGATCGTCATATTCTCGCCGGGCGCAGCCATGGGATTTGCCTTTCGCTTCGTTGCAGTCGGATCGGGTCAGTGCAGCCGCTTTAGAACGTCCGCCACGGTCCCGATCAGCGTGTCGATATGCGATTTCTCGATGATCAGGGGCGGCGACATGGCGATGATGTCGCCCGTGGTGCGGATCATCACATTGTTCTCATAAGCATCGAGGAAGGCCGCGAAGGCCCGCTTGGTCGGCTCGCCCGCGATGGGGTCCAACTCCACCCCGGCGATCAGGCCAAGGTTGCGGATGTCGATCACATGCGGCAGGCCTTTCAGGCTATGAACCGCATCCTCCCAATAGGGGGCGATCTCGGCGGCGCGCTCAAACAGCCCCTCTTCGCGATAGGTCTCCAGCGTGGCCAGACCGGCGGCCGAGGCGATAGGATTGCCCGAATAGGTGTAGCCGTGGAACAGCTCGATCACATGCTCGGGGCCATTCATGAAGGCATCATGGATCTCCTTGGTGGCCAGAACCGCCCCCATCGGGATCACGCCATTGGTCAGCCCCTTGGCGCAGGTGATCATGTCGGGCATGACATCGAAATAATCGGCGGCAAAAGGCGCGCCCAAACGGCCAAAGCCGGTGATGACCTCGTCGAAAATCAACAAGATGCCATGCTTGCGCGTCAACTCGCGCAGCCGCTTGAGATAGCCCTTGGGCGGGATCAACACGCCGGTGGACCCTGCCACGGGCTCAACGATCACGGCGGCGACCGTTTCCGGGCCATGCAGCGCCACGATCCGCTCCAGCTCATCGGCCAGATTGGCGCCATGCTCGGGCTCACCGCGACTAAAGGCGTTCAGCGCCGGCTGATGGGTATGGGGCAGATGATCAACGCCGTTCAGAAGCGTGCCAAAAAACTTGCGGTTGTTGACGATGCCACCGACCGAGATGCCGCCGAAATTGACCCCGTGATAGCCGCGCTCGCGCCCGATCAGGCGGGTGCGGGTGCCTTGGCCGATGGCGCGCTGATAGGCGATGGCGATTTTCAGCGCGGTCTCGACCGCCTCTGAGCCGGAATTGGTGAAAAACACATGCTCCATCGCGCTCGGCGCCATGTCGCGCAGCCGGTTGGCCAACTCGAACGCCTTAGGATGGCCCATCTGGAAGGCGGGCGCATAGTCCAACTCGCCTGCCTGTTGGCGGATCGCCTCAACGATCTTGGGGCGGTTGTGGCCCGCATTACAGCACCAAAGCCCCGCTACCCCGTCCAGCACCTCGCGCCCATCGGCGGTGCGGTAATGCATCCGGTCGGCCGAGACCAACATCCGCGGTGCCTTTTTGAACTGGCGGTTCGCAGTGAAGGGCATCCAGAACGCGGAAAGGTCATTCGGAACGGGGTTGGAACGGTCAAGCGCCATAGCGGCATTCCCTATTTTGCCGGTCCGGTCGCGCGCCGCCGAACCGCATGTTGGTTTTTGACCAAATGGTCAATCGGACGCTAGCAGAGACGCAGTGCCAGTCAACAACCCGACGCTAAATTTTGGGCGAGCGCGCGCATAAAGACAAGGCAAATGATGCGCGCGCAAGCATCCCCGCCCAAAGACAGGGCAGACCGTGAAACAGGGCTTGTGCCAAGAGGGGCCAAAGCCTCAGATACCGCCATGGCACAGCATAATCCACGCACCCGTATCCAAGCCAAGAACCGCGAAACCATCCTGGACGCGGCGCTCGAGGTGTTCTCCCTCCATGGCTTTCGCGGCGCGACCCTCGATATGATCGCGACCGAGGCCGGGTTGTCCAAGCCGAACCTGCTTTATTATTTCCCCTCCAAAGAGGCGATCCATGTCACGCTTCTCAGCCAGTTGATGGATACATGGCTCGATCCGCTGCGTGATCTTGATGCCGATGGCGACCCAATCGCCGAGCTGCGCGCCTATGTGCGCCGCAAGCTCGAACTTAGCCGGCACTATCCGCGCCAATCGCGCCTTTTCGCCAATGAAATCGTCCAAGGTGCGCCGCGCATGCAAGCGGCGCTGGCCAGCGATCTCAAGACCCTTGTCGATGAAAAATCCGCCGTGATTCAGGACTGGGCCAAAGCCGGACGTATCGCCGATGTTGATCCGCACCATTTGATCTTTTCGATCTGGGCGCTGACCCAACATTACGCCGATTTCGACGTTCAAATCCGCGCTGTGCTGGGTGATGCGCGCGATCCCTTGGCCGAGGCCGAAGGCTTCCTCGACACGCTCTTTACCCGCCTTCTGGCCCCCTGACCCTCTTTGCTTCAAAAATACTCTCGGGGGAGCGCGAGGGGGCAGAAAGCCCCCTCGCTTCTTCAATTGCGCGATCCAAGCGCGGGGGGGCAGAAAGCCCCCTCGATCGCCTCACTCCGCCGCCGGGCGCGCGGCGGGGTTGTTCGGGTGGGTCGTCCAATTGGCGTAATCATCCGAAACGGTTGCACCTGTGCGCGGATCGACGCTACCTGCGGGCATCCGCTCCATGGTGATGCAGTTCTCGACCGGGCAGACATTGACGCACAGGTTGCAGGCCACGCATTCATCATCCATCACCTCGAACACGCGCTCGGGCGACATGGAAATCGCTTGATGGCTGGTATCCTCACAGGCCGCATAGCAGCGCCCGCATTTGATGCAGGCATCTTGGTCGATCCGCGCCTTGGTGACGTAGTTAAGGTTGAGATACTGCCAATCCGTGACATTGGGCGTGGCCCGCCCGATCAAATCGGAGAGCGACATCTCCTTCTCATCCAGATACTGCGACAGCCCCGAGATCATCTCTTGCACGATCTTGAACCCATAGGTCATCGCCGCCGTGCAGACCTGCACATTGCCCGCACCAAGGGCCAAGAATTCCGCCGCATCGCGCCATGTGGTGACGCCCCCGATGCCCGAAATGGGCATGCCGCGGGTCTCGGCGTCGCGCGCAATCTCGGCCACCATATTGAGCGCGATGGGCTTCACCGCCGGGCCACAATAGCCGCCATGGCTGCCCTTGCCGTCGATCGAGGGCTCTGGGCTGAAGCTGTCGAGATTGACGGAAGTGATCGAGGACACGGTGTTGATCAGCGAAACGGCATCCGCCCCGCCCTTTTTGGCCGCGCGCGCCGGATAGCGGATATCGGTGATATTGGGTGTCAGCTTCACGATCACGGGCATGCGGGTGTTTTGCTTGCACCAGCGCGCAACCATCTCGATATATTCAGGCACTTGGCCAACGGCCGCGCCCATCCCGCGCTCGCTCATGCCGTGCGGGCAGCCAAAGTTCAGCTCGATCCCATCGGCACCCGTCTCTTCCACAAGCGGCAAGATCGCTTTCCACGCCTGTTCTTCGCAGGGCACCATAAGCGATACGATCATCGCGCGATCAGGCCAATCGCGCTTGACCTGCTTGATCTCGCGCAGGTTCACCTCAAGCGGGCGATCGGTGATCAATTCGATATTGTTAAGCCCCAAAAGCCGCCGGTCCGCGCCCCAGATCGCACCGTAGCGCGGCCCGTTGACATTGACGATGGGTGGGCCCGCCTCGCCCAAGGTTTTCCACACCACACCGCCCCAGCCCGCCTCGAAGGCGCGCACGACATTATAGGCCTTGTCGGTCGGCGGCGCGGAGGCCAGCCAAAACGGGTTGGGCGATTTGATGCCCAGAAAATCGCTGGAAAGGTCTGCCATGGTCCCGGTCTCCCCTTTTTGCGTTTTGGCCGAATTTTCGTACGAAAATTCGCATCTTGCGATTATTCGTACGAATAATCGCGCTACCCCATCAGGCTGTCATGAATATCTTCCGCCGCATCGCGCCCTTCGGCCACGGCGGTCACGGTCAAATCTTCGCCCCCCGCCGCGCAATCGCCACCAGCCCAAACACCTTTGCGCGTGGTGCGCCCCGGCCCCGTCACGGCGATCTTGCCCCCGGCAATGGTCAGCACATCGGGCGCATCCTCCAGCGTTTGACCAATCGCCTTGAGGACTTGATCGGCGGGCATATCAAAGGTCTCGCCTGTGCCGATCAATGATCTGCCCTCTGCGCGCGTGTATTCCACCCGCACGCCTGTGACCGCGCCATTGCCCAAGATCGCGACGGGCATGGCGTTGAAGACAAAGCGCACCCCTTTTGAGGCCGCCAAATCCTGCTCATAGCGGCTGGCGGGCATCGCCCCACGGTCGCGCCGATAAAGAACGGTCACATTCTCCGCCCCCAAAAGCTTGGATTGCACGGCTGCATCGATGGCTGTCATGCCGCCACCGATCACCACAACATTGCGCCCTACGGGCAGGCGGGCCAGATCATCGGCTTGGCGCAGGTCGGCGATGAAATCGACCGCGTCGCGCACGCCTGCGCGATCTTCGCCATCGGCGCGCAGCGCGTTCACGCCACCAAGCCCCATACCCAGAAATACCGCGTCATATTCGGCACAAAGCCCATCGAGCGTGACATCGCGCCCAAGTGCGCGGCCTGTATGCAGCGTGATCCCCCCGATCTGCATCAGCCAGTCAAGCTCCGCCCCCGCAAAACCATCGGTCGCCTTATAAGTGGCGATCCCGTATTCGTTCAGGCCGCCGCCTTTGGGCCGGGCATCGAAAAGATCAACATCATGGCCCTTCATCGCTAAGCGATGCGCGCAGGCCAGCCCCGCCGGCCCCGCGCCCACCACGGCCACGCGCTTGCCCGTCTGGGCCGCGCGGGCAAAGGGATGCAGACCCGACGCCATCAGCCTATCGGTGGCGTAGCGCTGCAATCGACCGATCTCGACCGGCTTGCCCTCGGCCGCCTCGCGCACACAGGCCTGTTCGCAAAGCGTTTCGGTGGGGCAAACACGGGCGCACATGCCGCCCAGAATATTCTGGTCGAAGATCGTCTTGGCCGCCGCCTCGGGCGTGCCCGTGGCGATCTGGCGAATGAACAGCGGGATGTCGATTGTCGTGGGACAGGCGGTGATGCATGGCGCATCATGGCAGAAATAGCAGCGATCAGCGGCAACCAGCGCCTCATGGGCATCGAGTGGCGCATGCAGATCGGAAAAATTTTCTTGCAATACCCGCCCATCGAGCCGCGCAGGCACGATCCCGGGGGTAAATGGGCTGTTCGTCATCGGGCATATCTCCCTGCGAGCGAATGGCGATCGGATGGATTCACGCTGGCATGGGATATTTTTTTTATCAAATGGTAAATTTATGGCGCATCACCCAAACGGCGGAATTCTTGCCTCCAACTGCGGCATTGCCGAAAAAATGGGCGGCGGATGTTTGAAACAAGCAATCAGCCGGAGCGCTCTTTGCTTACGCAACGGGTTTTCCCGGCGTAAAGCCTGCGCTATAGGCGGTGCGCAGGGGCCGATCAAACAGGACCCAGGGCGGAGGGTGCGATCTAAAAGTTGGATCGCCCCAGTTTGCGAGGACGAACATGAGCGACAAGACAGACGCGACACGCGCCAGTGACGTAGCCTTCATCGAGGCTTTGGCCGAGCTTTTGCGCAAGAACGAGCTGAGCGAAGTCGAGGTGAAGCGCGAGTATGGCGAGCATAACTGGCTCAATGTCCGCGTCGCGCGTCAGACAACAGTAGTAGCCGCCGCACCCGCGATTGTGCATGCGCCCCAGCCGGTCAGCGCGCCCGTGCCCAGCCCGGCAGCGGCCCCTGTCGCGATCGAAGATCCCGCGCAAGCGCCCGGCGCTGTGACTTCGCCCATGGTTGGCACCATCTATCTGGCACCCGAGCCCGACGCCAAACCCTTCGTGGCCGTAGGCGACCGGGTGAACGCCGGTCAGACCTTGCTCATCGTCGAGGCGATGAAGACCATGAACCAGATCCCCGCGCCGCGCGCAGGCGTTGTGAAGCGAATCCTCATCGAGGATGGCGCGCCCGTCGAATACGGCGCGCCGCTGATGATCATCGAGTAGACGGGGCGCCCCATGTTCAAAAAGATCCTCATCGCCAACCGGGGCGAAATCGCATTGCGCGTCGTCCGGGCAGCGCGCGAGATGGGGGTGGCCACCGTCGCGGTCCATTCCACGGCCGATAGTGACGCGATGCATGTGCGCATGGCGGATGAGGCGATCTGCATCGGCCCGCCGCCGTCGGGCCAATCCTATCTGTCGATGGCCGCGATCATCTCGGCCTGCGAGATTACCGGGGCCGAGGCGATCCACCCCGGCTATGGTTTTTTGTCCGAAAACGCCAGTTTCGTGCAGGCGGTCGAGGATCACGGGATCAAGTTCATCGGCCCATCGGCCGCCCATATCCGCCTGATGGGCGACAAGATCACCGCCAAGGACACGATGAAAAAGCTGGGCGTGCCTTGTGTGCCGGGCTCTGACGGCGGTGTGGCCACGCTCGATGCGGCCTATGCCGTGGGCGATGCGGCGGGCTATCCGGTGATCGTCAAGGCAACCGCAGGCGGCGGTGGGCGCGGCATGAAGCTTGCGCGCAGCAAAGACGAGATGGAAACCGCCTTTCGCACCGCGCGCGCCGAGGCCAAGGCCGCTTTCGGCAATGACGAGGTCTATATCGAGAAATATCTCGGACGGCCCCGCCATATCGAAGTGCAGATTTTCGGCGATGGGCGTGGGCGCGCGGTCCATCTGGGCGAGCGCGACTGTTCGCTGCAGCGGCGCCACCAAAAGGTGTTCGAGGAGGCCCCCGGCCCCGCCATTGATGCCGCCACCCGCGCACGCATCGGCGCGACCTGTGCCAAGGCCGTGGCCGATCTTGGCTATGAAGGCGCGGGCACCATCGAGTTCTTGTATGAGGATGGTGAGTTTTTCTTCATCGAGATGAACACCCGCCTGCAGGTTGAACACCCCGTCACCGAGGCGATCATGGGTGTCGATCTGGTGCGCGAACAGATCCGCGTCGCGGCTGGGTTGCCGATGTCTTTCCAACAAGAGGATCTGGCCGTCAACGGCCATGCCATCGAGGTGCGCATCAACGCCGAAAAGCTGCCCAATTTCGCGCCAAGCCCCGGAAAGATCACGCAATATCATGCACCCGGCGGCTTGGGTGTGCGCATGGATAGCGCGATCTATGATGGCTATCGCATCCCACCCTATTACGACAGTTTGATCGGCAAGCTGATCGTGCATGGCCGCGACCGCCCCGAGGCTTTGGCGCGGCTCAGCCGGGCCTTGGGCGAATTGATCATCGACGGCATCGACACGACCGTGCCGCTGTTTCACGCGCTGTTGAAAACACCCGAGGTGCAATCGGGCGATTACACGATCCAATGGCTTGAGGGTTGGCTTGCCGAAAACCTCGGCTGATCGGATACGCCCAGGTCAACCGATTGATCCGGGCGATATTCCGCCCCTGCCCTATGGCGGCGAAATGATCGCGTTGGGGCCAAAGCTGCCGCGCGCACGTATTTTTCAATTTCCGCAGGACTTTCCCGGGCCGCAGACTATGTCGCCTCTCATGGCGCATGATATGCTCAGCCCGGTTCGCCCGGCGCTGTCACCCGAACTGATGATCAGGGCTTACGCGGCAGGGATTTTTCCCATGTCCGATGGTGCAGATCATGCTGGCATTTTCTGGGTCGATCCGCAGCGGCGTGGCGTGTTTCCGCTTGACGCTTTTCATGTCTCGCGGTCGCTCAAGCGCCGCATCGCGCGCGGTGGCTTCACGGTCACGATAAACCGCGATTTCCCCGGCGTGATCGCGGCCTGCGCCGACCGGTCCGAGACATGGATCAACGCCGATATCAACGCGACCTATCTATCGCTGCATACCCAAGGCTTTGCCCATTCCGTCGAGGTGTGGATGGATGGCGTGCTGGCGGGCGGCATTTTTGGCGTGGTGCTCGGGGCGGCTTATTTCGGCGAATCGATGTTCTCGCGCCGCACGGATGGGTCCAAGATCGCGCTTGCGCATCTGGTCACACGGCTCAGGGCGGGCGGGTTTCAGCTTTTCGATACGCAATTCACCACCGAACATCTGGAAAGTCTTGGCGCGGTGGAAATTTCGCGCGCCGAATATCGCCGGCAACTGCAACTTGCCGTGACGAGCCCCGCGGATTTCTTCGCCATCGACCGCGCGCAGGGATTGGATACCCGCGCGCCATAGCCCGGCTCAATTCGCTGTGCAGCGCAGCACCCAGACATCATAGCGGGGATGTTCCAAGGCGCTCAGCGCCGGGGCCGAGGCGATCATCCAGCCCGCGAAAAGCGGCGCGCCTTGCTGGTCGAGGATCTCGATAAAGCCGAAAGCGTCCGAGGCGGGATCATCGGTCGGATAGCGGCATTCGCGCACATGGATGACGATGCGCCCATAGATCACCGTCTCGCCCACGCTCATCTCAATATCCGTGGGCTGGCCCAGCATCCGGTCCAGCGCCCGCAATGTCACCCGCTGTGCCTGTGCGGTCTGGGGTTGGCTGATCGAGGTGATCGCACCACCCACACCGGGAAAAATCTCGAGCGAGACGCCTGATTGGCCCTCGGTGATCTGCAAGCCAATCGCGGGGCCGCCAAGGCCAAGGGTGCCATTCTCGCCCAGAGAGGGAAGCGAGGGATCAAGCGATCCTTCCGGCAAGGGCGCGAAACCTTCAATCGGGCCATCGCCGAAGCTGTCGAATTGTTGCGCGGCCCCCGGCGACAGCCCAAGCGCAAGCACGAGCGCCGCGATCGCGACTGGCCGACGCATCACTGCGTTCCGTCCCCCGACACGAAGCGCATCAGCAAGGTGATCAAGCTGACGGCACCTTGGGTATCGGTGATCATATCGCCCGGGCCGTAGTTGAAGGGCGAGCCGCCGGGAATAATCTCGACGAAATTGCCACCCAATAGCCCTTCGGAGGCGATGGCAATGGCGCTGTCATCGGGCAGCACGATATCGTCGCGCAGGCTAAAAGTGGTCTCAGCGCGGAAACTCACCGGGTCAAGCGTCATGTCGGTCACGGTGCCGACGCGCACACCGGCCAAGCGCACCTCTGTGCCCACCGCGATCCCTTCGGCCGAACGGAAGGAGGCCGCCATTTCATATGTCTGCCCACCCGCGCCCGCACCCGTCGTGCCGGAGGCATAGAAGAAAAATCCAGTCGCCACGGCCAGCACGGCTGCGCCGACGAGAACTTCGGTGATGGTGTTATCTTGCGTCGCCATGCCAACCCCCCGTCATCCCACGCTTATGGCGCGAAGCGGGCTGTGATCCAAGGGGGGTTTGTTGCAAACCAGCGCATCGCCGCCACTTACTCGGGGCGCCACGCCTCGTAGTCGGCGCGCACCAAGGGCTCAGCGCGCCGGATCGATCCAGCAGGCACATGCGCGGCGGGCGTTCCGGTGAGGTTCGGCAGATGCGGCTTTTCCCATGCTTTATGCGCGACGGGCGTCTCGCTTGGGGGCGTATCCCATGTGTGGTGCAGCCAGCCATGCCATTCAGCATCAACGCGGCTTGCCTCAACCTCGCCGTTGAAGATCACCCAGCGCTTTTTGTCGTCCTTGGAGCGATAGAAAATATTGCCCTGCGCATCGCTGCCGACCTTTTCGCCGTAGCGGGCGGTAAAGATCTGGGTGCCGATGGTCTGGCCGTTCCACCATGTGACGAGGCGCTTGAGAAAGGTGATCATGGGCTGCCCTTTCGGGGTTGCAGGTCCGATGGCCGAGTTTTGCCCCAACTGGTGCGGCCCGTCCAGTGCCATGCGGTCGCGCTTTTTGGTTTGGATCGTCCCGCCCTTGGCGGGCCGATCCGCGCGGGGGGCTGTCTGCCCCCCGCGACCCCCCGAGAGTATTTGTGAAGCAAAGATGGAAAGGCGGGATCGAACGCTGCGCGATTGCCGCGTCGCGGGCTTTGGCCTATTGCTGCGTGAAATATCGTTTCTTGAGGGGAGATACCGATGACCGATGGTCCAAGCTATGGCTTCGATACGCTGCAAATCCATGCAGGCGCACGCCCTGACCCGGCGACGGGCGCACGCCAAGTGCCGATCTACCAGACCACGGCTTATGTGTTTCGCGATGCCGAGCATGCGGCGGCACTCTTCAACCTGCAAGAAGTGGGCTATATCTACTCGCGCCTGACCAACCCGACAGTCGCCGCCTTGCAAGAGCGCATCGCCACGCTGGAGGGCGGGGTGGGAGCCGTGTGCTGTTCATCGGGACATGCAGCACAGATCATGGCGCTGTTTCCCTTGATGGCACCGGGGCGCAATGTCGTGGCCTCCACCCGGCTATACGGCGGCACGGTCACGCAGTTTTCCCAGACGATCAAGCGCTTTGGCTGGTCCGCGAAATTCGTCGATTTCGACGATCTTGACGCGCTGAAAGCGGCGATTGACGATGATACCCGCGCCGTTTTCTGCGAGGCGATCGCCAATCCCGGCGGCTATATCACCGATCTGCGCGCCGTCGCCGATGTGGCCGATGCGGCCGGTGTGCCGCTGATCGTCGATAATACCACCGCCACACCCTATCTGTGTCGCCCTATTGCGCATGGCGCGACGTTGGTGGTGCATTCGACCACCAAGTATCTGACCGGCAACGGCACAGTGACGGGTGGTTGTGTGGTCGATAGCGGGACATTTGACTGGTCTGCCAGCGACAAGTTTCCCTCGCTTTCCGCGCCCGAGCCCGCCTATCACGGCTTGCGCTTTCACGAGACCTTTGGCCCCTTGGCCTATACTTTCCACGGCATTGCCATCGGCCTGCGCGATTTGGGCATGACGATGAACCCGCAAGCCGCCCATTACACGCTGATGGGGATCGAGACGCTCTCCTTGCGGATGGATCGCCATGTGGAGAATGCGGTCAAGATCGCCAAATGGCTCGAGGCCGATCCGCGCATTGACTTCGTCACCTATGCAGGGCTTGAAAGCTCGCCCTATTTCGACCGGGTCAAGACGGTCTGCCCCAAAGGGGCCGGGGCGCTTTTCACCTTTGCGGTCAAGGGTGGGTATGATGCCTGTATCAAGCTGGTCGATTCGCTGGAGATTTTCAGCCATGTAGCCAATCTGGGCGATACGCGGTCGCTGATCATCCATTCGGCCTCGACCACGCATCGCCAACTGACACCCGAACAGCAAAAGGCGGCTGGTGCCGCGCCCAATGTGGTGCGTGTCTCGATCGGGATCGAGGATGCCGATGATCTGATCGCCGATCTTGATCAGGCTTTGGCGCGGGCCACGCAGTAGGGCCAAGGGATTGGATCGCCAAGAGGGGCGCAATCCGCGCGCCTTTTGGCGGTATCTTCGCTTGCCCATGGGTTTTTTTCCGCCGAAGATCGCGGCGCGCCTTGGGCAAGTGTTTTCCCCGGCGCATTTGTGATGTAGAGCAAGGGCGGCGAAAGTTTGAGCTGAGCCACTTGGGGACGACGACTAGGATCGGATGTGACGGTGAATTTCGCGCTGTTCTTGTCGCCGGAAGGCATCGCGCTGGCCCATCGCCAGGACGCGGGCCATTGGGCGCTGATCGGCGAGGTGCCATTCGCGGTGGCGGATCTGGCCGCGCAGATGGCTGGACTAAAGGCAATGGTCGGCGCGCGCGGAGATGCTGAGGCGCAGGTTTTGCTGGTCTTGCCCGATGACCAGATCCTTTACACCTCGTTCACGGCACCCACCCATGACGCGGGCTTGGTCACGGACCGGATCATCGCGGGGTTGGATGGGCTGACACCTTACCCGGTGGCTGATCTTGTCTATGATTGGCGCGCGGTCGAGCAAGACCGTATCAAAGTGGCCGTTGTCGCCCGCGAGACGCTTGATGAAGCGAAAGAATTTGCGACCGCGCATGGGTTCGTCGCCGCCGGTTTTGCCGCGATGCCGCCGGTCGAGCGCTACCCCGGCATGCCGGTCTTTGGCGATGCCAATGCGGCGGTCGATGCGGCCACCACCGATCTACGCTTTGGCCCCGATCTTTGGGTCGCCCCAGAAATCATTCCTGAGATCGCGCTTGCAACAAGCCCTAAGGCCGAGACATCCGACGCGGCGGCCACTGGTGCAGACCCCGTCCCGCCCCAAGTGGCAGAGAGTGGCGATGCAACGGGCGATGCCGCAACAAAACCCGTCGAGCCCACGGCCAAGACGGCGCAAGATCCCGCTCCAAAACCGCCGAAAAAGCCGAAGGCAAACATTGATAAAGCCGCAACGCTTTCGCCTGTCGCTGAGCCAATGCCAGCGCCAACGCCAGAGTCTCGGCTAGTTGTGACAGATGGTGCGATACCGGCAGCGGCGGACGTTGCACCAGATCGCAGCGCGCCGGTCCCCACCGCCCCCGAGGCTGAACTTGTCGCGCCTATAGCCGATCAGATTGCACCTAAGCCCGAGCCCAAGACAAAATCGGCTGCGATGCCAGAACCAACGCCGCCCGCGCCAGAGGCGGTGATCGAGGCCGATCTGCCCGAACAGCCCAGCGCAAGCGCAGAGCCCGACCAAGCCAACGACCAGCCTTTGGACAGGGACATGAAGGCTGAGGCTGAGCCAGAAGAGGTGGTTGCGCTCGCGGACCTTCTCGATCCGATGTTTGACCGCATGATCACCCCTATCGGGGATGCGGCGGTCGCGGACGATGATCTTCTATCACAAGCACCAAATCGGGCCGCCTCCGTGGTGACGACCGAAGCCTCCACGGCGCAGCCAAGCGGTCCAGATGATGCACCGTCCGATCAGGCGACCGACAAGGCCACCGCCCCCACCCAGCCGATCTTTGGCTTCAGCGCCAAGCGCCGCCCGGGCGCCAAGCCCACCAAATCCACCGCAGCCGAGCTTGGTGCTGCGACGAGCAAACTGATGGCGGAGACGCGCAGCAGGTTGGGCTTTGGTGGCCCATCGGCAGAAGCAAGCAAACAGCGCCACCCTGATGTGACCCTTGCCCCGCCACGCCGCGTGGAACCCACCCCCGACCGCCCGGGAAGTGCTTTCGTGGCGCAACTCGCACGCGTGCGCGATGCCAGCAAATCACGCCCAAAACCGCAAGGCGAACCGCCCTCTCTTGCGCCACAGGCTGAGGCGTCAGCCGCAGCGCCCACCGAAGTGGCGCGCAAAAGCACAGGCGCGATTGCCGCTGGCATCAAGAACCTCAGTGCGGGGAAAACCACCGCGCCCGCTACCAGCAGGCCAGATGCAGCACTTGCAGCCGGGCTTTTGGCGCGCAAATCCAGCCAACCGCCCGGGCCATCGCTACGTACAGGTCTGGTGCTGACGCTGGCATTGCTGATCTTGCTGATCATCATTGCGGTCTGGTCAGTGCTGTTTTTGCCCGACAGCCCAATGGCGCGGCTATTTGGCGGCGGGAATACGACCCAGACAGCACAATCCGACATTGCCGATCCACCCCCGATGGCCAGCGTGCCGGCGATACCAAGTGGGGTCGCAGAACTAGCACCGACACTTGGCACGATCAGCCCGCCCGACGCCTTGGCAGATGCGCAAGCAAGCGAAGAGATCGCATTGACGCCCGTCGCGCCCCCAATCGCCCCGGCCCCTGCTCCAAGCCCGGTCGCCACACTTCCGGGCATTGATGCCGATCTTGACCTGGCACCCTTGCCGCCCATGCCCGACGCGCTTTTGCCAACCATCGCAGAGGCCGAGGCGCTTTATGCGTCCCAACAGATCTGGCCGCGCCCACCCGAGCGGCCTTTTTTCAGCCCCTTCACCCTGACCGATGACATCTACATCGCCTCCATCGACCCCGAGGTCTCGGCCTTCGATGCCGTGGCGCTTTCCGATCCGCAGATCGATCTGCGCGAGGTGCTACGCCGTGTCCCAGCCCCGCCAGCCTTCGGCGTCAGGATCGACCGCGATGCACGCGGCTTGGTGGCCCCGACGGCTGAGGGTGTGCTGACGCCGGAGGGGGCTTTCGTGATCTTGGGTCAGCCCGAGGTCGCGGCCATTCCGCGCCCGCGTGAGATCGCGCCAGCGCCGCCAACGCCGCCCGTAAGTTTGAATGTGCAAGATGCGATCTTGAGCACGATCCAGCCGCGCCCGCGCCCCATCAATCTGGATGAAACGCGTGAGCGGCAACTGCTGGGTGGTCTAAGCCGGACCGAGCTTGCCGCGATGCGCCCGACACTGCGCCCTGTATCAGCCCAAGAGAATGCAGCGCGCGCCTCGCTCTTTCCGCAAGCCGGCGAAACCGCCACTGATGCCACGACGCCGGTTGCACCCGTGACAGGCGGCACCGCGCGCGCGGTCACGACCTCACGCGTGCCAAGCGCGCGCCCCGCCGATTTCGCCACGACCGTTGCCGCCGCGACCAGCCGACCGACAGCCCCCGCCACGGTCAGCGCCGCTGCCTTTGCGCCTGCACCCGCCATCCCGTCCAATGCCGATGTGGCACGCGCCGCTACTAGTCGCAACGAGATCCGCCTGCGCGACATCAACCTCATCGGGATTACCGGCACATCGTCAAACCGGAGCGCGCTGGTGCGCCTGTCATCGGGCCGCTTCGTGCGGGTGGCGGTGGGCGACCGCCTTGATGGTGGGCGCGTCGCCGCCATTGGCACGACATCGCTGCAATACGTGGTCAATGGGCGCAATATCACCCTCGAAATTCCGGGCTAGACCGCACCCTACAGCAAGAACACCACTGCAAGCCCCAAAAAGGCAAGAAAACCCACCACATCGGTGACAGTGGTCACAAAAGCCCCCGAGGCCAAGGCCGGATCGATATTCAGCCGGTCCAGCAAAACCGGGATCAAGATACCCGCCAGCCCCGCCACCAACAAGTTGATCACCATCGCCGCAGCAATCACCCCGCCCAAGGCGAGGCTGCCGAACCAGATCAACCCCACAAGCCCCATCATGGCGGCAAAGACCATCCCGTTGATCAAACCAACAGCCGCCTCGCGCAGCACAACCCGCATCAGGTTTGACCTTGTCAGATCGCGCGTGGCAATCGCGCGCACCGCCACGGTCAGCGATTGTGTCCCCGCATTGCCCCCCATCGAGGCCACGATCGGCATCAAGACCGCCAAGGCCACGATCTGCGCGATTGCTGCCTCGAACTGCGCGATCACCAGCGAGGCAAGGATGGCCGTGATCAGGTTTACGAAAAGCCAAGGAAAGCGTTGCTTGGTCGTCTCGATCACCCGGTCCGACAGGCTTGATTCCTCACCCACACCGGCAAGCTTCAGAAAATCCTCCTGCGCGCCCTCATCAAGCACGATCATCGCGTCGTCGATGGTGATGACACCGACCAGCCGCCCATCCTCATCGACAACAGGCGCCGAAATCAGGTGGTATTGGTTAAAGGCATAAGCGACGTCATCCTCATGCTGGGTGGCGGGGATGGTGCGAAAACTATCCTCGGTCACATCCTTTAGTGCGGTATCGCGCGGCGATGACAAAAGCCGCCCCAGCGTGACATAGCCCATGGGCTTCATCCGCGGATCGGTCAGGACCACATGATAGAATTGCTCAGGCAGCTCCAGCTTGCGCGCGCGCAGATAATCGATCATCTCGCCCACGGTCCAATGCTCGGGCGCATGAACCACTTCGCGCTGCATCAAGCGGCCCGCCGATTCCTCGGGGTAAGCCAGCGCTTGTTCCACCGCGACACGGTCGGATGGTTCCAGCACATCAAGAATGGCCTCGATCTGGTCATCTTCCAGATCCTCGACCAGATCGACGACATCGTCGCTGTCGAGCTCGCGCACCGCATCGGCCAGCACATCTTGCGGCAACAGGCCGATGACCTCTTCGCGCAAGCCCAAATCAAGCTCGGAGAGCACCTCACCATCGATGCCGCGCGACCAAAGCGCCAGCCACGCGGCGCGCTCCGCGTCCGAGACCTGCTCCAAAAGATCGGCGATATCGGCCGCATGCAATGGCGCCATCAGCGCATCGATGGCCGCATCATCGCCTGCGGCGACCAGTTGCTTCAGCTGCCCGCGCAAGCTTTCGTCAAGCGCATAGGCATCGCGCATCTCGTCTTCGTCACGATGCAGGAGTTGCTCTTCTTGGCGCGCCATCTCAACCCCCTCACCATTGCTCGACACTCTTCGCTTTGCCCCTAACATAGGACGCAGCGTACGGCTATCACGGCAAATAAGGATTTTCATTGCAAAGGGACCGACATGTCAGACCGGTTAATCCTTGGCCAAACACTCACCTTCGCGGGCGACCCTGCCGCAGTTGGGCTGGGCGCGGCCCAGCATGAAGCCAATGGCGCGGTGCTGATCCGCGCGGGCCACATCGCCCAGATCGGCCCGGCACGCGCGCTGCGCGCCGCCTATCCCGACGCCGCAATCACCGATCATGGTGAGGGGCTCATCCTACCCGGTTTCGTCGATGCCCATGCCCATTACCCGCAGACAGCCATTATCGCCAGCTGGGGCAAACGCCTGATCGATTGGCTCAATACCTATACCTTCCCCGAAGAGGCCCGATTTGCCGATCCTGCCTATGCCGCCCTGATCGCCGCACGCTACCTTGATCTCCTGCTCAGCAATGGCACCACGACAGTGGCCAGCTATTGCACAATCCATCCGCAAAGCGTCGATGCCTTCTTCAGCGAAGCCCAAGCCCGTGGCATGCGGGTGCTTGCAGGCAAAACCTGCATGGATCGCGACACGGCACCCGCTTTCTTGCGCGACACGGCCCAATCGGCCTATGACGACAGCCGCGCGCTTTTGTCCCGATGGCATGGTGTTGATCGGCTCTCCTATATCATCACACCGCGTTTCTCGCCCACCTCGACACCGGCGCAGCTTTCGGCCCTTGGCGCGCTTTGGGCCGAACACCCCGATTGCCTGATGCAGACCCATCTGAGCGAACAAACAGACGAGATCGCTTGGGTGCAATCCCTCTACCCGCAAGCGCGCGACTATCTCGACACCTATGAGGCGCATGGGCTTTTGGGTCCGAACGGTCTTTACGGCCATGCCATCCATCTCGAGGCGCGCGAGATCGACCGTCTGGCCGAGGTTGGCGCGGCCCTTGTCCATTGCCCCACCTCCAATAGCTTTATCGGCTCTGGGCTTTTCGATATGGGCCTGCGTGACCGGCTTCGGGTGGGGCTTGCCACCGATACCGGCGGCGGGTCGTCCTTTTCGATGCTGCGCACCATGGCCGCCGCTTATGAGATCGCCCAGCTGCGCGGCACGGCGCTCCATCCGGCCGAACTGTTGTGGCTGGCCACGGGCGGCAGTGCAAAATCCCTGCGCCTTGAGACCAAGATCGGCCGCCTTGCCCCCGGCTATGAGGCCGATCTGGTCGTGCTCGACCTTGCCTCTACTTCCGCAATCGCACAGGCCAGCGCGCGCGCAGACGATATCTGGCAGGCCATCTTTCCCACCATCATGATGGGCGACGACCGCGCAATCGCACAGGTCTATGTCGCGGGCCACGCGCGCAAACCCTGACCCACCAGCGCCATCTTTGCTTTCCAAATACTCCGGGGGGCCGCCTGTGGCGGCGGGGGCAGAGCCCCCCGAATTTTCGTACGAAAATTCGCACCACCCCGCGCCGCTTAACTCTCGAGCGAATAGGCGGGCAAACCGTCAAAAGCGGCGCGCAAGGCCTCGCCCCAACCCGATGAGATCATCTCGTAAAAGGGATCATCGCGCGCGATCCGCCGCACTGCACCCGTGCAAAGGCTATCGGCTGCATACAGATGAAGATCGAGCGGTAAGCCTACGGAAAGATTTGCTTTAATCGTGCTGTCAAAGCTCAGCATCAACAGCTTCACCGCATCTTCAAAGCTCATCGCCGGATCATAGGCGCGCACCAAGATGGGCTTGCCGTATTTTGTCTCGCCGATCTGGAAGAACGGCGTGTCCTCGGCCGCTTCGACGAAGTTCCCCTCGGGGTAGATCATGAACAGGCGCGGCTCGCCCCCCTTGACCTGACCGCCAAGGATCATCGTGGCCGAAAACGGGCTATCGGCCTGTAGCCCTTCGCGGCGGGTTTGTTCCGCGATCACCTCGCGCAGGGTTTCACCGACCAGCTTGGCCACCTGAAACATCGAGGGCGCTTCAAAGATCGATGGGTGGCCGCGCTCCTCCGCCGGTTTCGCGCGCTCGTGCAAAAGCGACACCACCGCCTGCGTGGTCGCCAGATTGCCCGCCGTCATCAAGGTGATCGCCCGTTCACCGGGGCGTTCCCACAAAAACATCTTCTTGAAAACGCTGATATTATCGACACCCGCATTGGTGCGTGTGTCCGACATGAACACCACGCCACGGTTCAGCTTTAGCCCCACGCAATAGGTCATTTTCCCACCCCCAAGCCCCGTGCTTGTCCTACTGCTGCTGCACTTGGATGTCGATGGACATCGCCTCGCCCCCTGCGCCGAAACGCAGCCCGCTGATGGGTGCGGCCTCGCGGTAATCAAGGCCCGTGGCGACGCGCACATAGCGCGGATCGGGTGATATCCCGTTCGAGATGTCAAAGCCGACCCAGCCCAGCACATCCACATAGGCCTCTGCCCAGGCGTGGCTGGCATCTTGATGCACCCGGTCATCCATCATCAAATAGCCCGAGACATAGCGCGCCGGATATCCCATCGCCCGTGCAGCGGCGACAAAGACATGGGCATGATCTTGGCACACCCCGCCGCCATGCTCCAATGCTTCTTCGGCGGTCGTCTCGGCTTGGGTCAGCCCGATCTCATAGGGCATCGCGGCCCTGATACGCGCCGAAAGCGCATGCAGCCGTGGCAGGTCTTGGGGCTCTTCTTCCTTGAGCCCACGCAGCAAGGCGCGCAACCTTGCGCCGGGCCGGGTGAGATCGGTAATGCTTTCGAAGTACCATAAGGGCGCAAAGCCGCCATGCCGCCCAGTGATGCCCGCAGTATCGGTGGTGTCCACCTCGCCCTCGCAGCGAAGCACGATGGCCTTGGCGCGCGCGTCGAAAGAGACAAGCGTGACGCGGTTTTGGTGATGATCGGTAAACTCTGTCTCGACCTGCCCGCCGTCGATCTCCATCGTCCAGCGCAACACATTCTGCCCGGTCCGGCTTTGGGGCACCAAGCGCAGCTGTTGCAGCCCGTAGGCGACGGGGTTCTCGAAGTGATAGGTCGTGGTGTGCAGGATCTTCAGCTGCATCGCGGTCATCCTAAAAACCGGTAATCGGCTTCGACCTGCTGGCCAAGTTTTGCCACATCGGCCAGAAAATCGGTGATAAACTCATGCAAACCATCCTCGAAAACACGCTCGATCTTGCCGTGGCGTAGCCTTCCGGCCAGCCCGTCAATCGCTGCGTGGCAGGGGTGGCGCGTGCCGTAAGCTTGTTCCAGATAGGCGAGGTTCGTCGCGATCTTGCCCACCGAAAACGCAAGGCTGCGCGGCATGCGCGTGTCGAAAATCAAGAAATCCGCGATGCCGATGGGGCTGGTTTCGCCTTGGGTGATCCAGCGATAGGCGCGCATGCCCGCGACCGAGCGCAGGATGGTCTCCCATTGCACATTATCAAGGCTTGAGCCGATCTGGCTGATCGAGGGTAAAAGCACGTAATACTTCACATCCAAGATCCGCGCGGTGTTGTCCGCGCGTTCCAAGAATGTGCCTAAGCGGCAGAAATCGAAAATATCATTGCGCAGCATCGTGCCATGCATCGCACCGCGCACCAGTGCCGATTGCTGGCGGATCAGCGCCAAGACCTCGGGCAGATCGCGGGCAGAGACGGGGCGGGCAAGTGCTTGTTTCAGAACCATATAGGTGTCGTTCACCGCCTCCCACACCTCGCGCGTGATGGCGGTGCGCACAAGGCGGGCATTTTGGCGCGCCGCCGAGATGGCCGACAGGACCGAGGAGGGGTTCGCCATATCGCGCAGCATGAAATCGATGGCTTTGGCCGCCTCGATCTGGCCATGTTTTTCAAAATAAAGATGCGCCACGGACGCCGTCTGCAGCACGCTGGTCCATTCGTCGTCATCGCCATCGGCACGCGTCAGCGCGATACGAAACCCCGTCTCGATCAACCGCGCGGTGTTTTCCGACCGCTCGAGATAGCGAAACATCCAAAACAGGCCACCTGCGGTTTTGCCCAGCATTGCCCTATTCCTCCAGCACCCAAGTATCCTTGGTGCCCCCACCTTGGCTGGAGTTCACCACGAGGGAACCTTTTTTCAGCGCCACCCGCGTCAACCCGCCGGGCGTGATGGTGATCTTATCGGGGGCCACCAGCACGTAAGGGCGCAGATCGACATGGCGCGGGGCCAAGCCTGCTTGCGTCAAGATCGGCACGGTCGACAGCGCAAGCGTGGGCTGGGCGATGTAATTGGCGGGTTTCGCCGTCAGCTTGGCCCGAAACGCCGCCAGCTCTTTCTTTGACGCCGCAGGCCCGACCAGCATGCCATAGCCGCCCGAGCCATGCACCTCTTTGACCACCAACTCGCTCAGGTGATCGAGCACATAGGCCAGCGCATCTGCCTCGGAACAGCGCCAAGTGGGCACGTTTTGCAAAATCGCCTTTTCGCCGGTATAGAACTCAACAATATCAGGCATGTAGGAATAGATCGCCTTGTCATCCGCGATGCCCGTTCCCGGCGCATTGGCAATGGTGATGCCGCCCGCGCGGTAGACATCCATCACGCCCGGCACACCCAACAGGCTGTCAGGGCGGAAATTCAGCGGATCGAGGAAATCATCATCCACCCGGCGATAAAGCACATCGATGGGCTTATAGCCTTGGGTCGTGCGCATCTGCACCTTGCCACCCGTGATGCGGATATCATGCCCCTCGACCAGTTCGACACCCATTTGGTCGGCCAGAAATGCATGTTCGAAATAGGCGGAATTATGGATGCCCGGCGTCAACACCGCCACCGTGCAATCAGGCGAGCAATCGCGCGGCGCGGATGCGGCCAGCGAGCGGTGCAGATTGACCGGGTAATCTTGCACCGGCTGCACCTTGATGCGGGTGAAAAGCTCGGGAAACATCTGCAACATGGTTTCGCGGTTTTCGAGCATATAGGACACGCCCGATGGGGTGCGGGCGTTATCCTCCAGCACGAAGAACTCATCCTCGCCCGTGCGCACCAGATCGACGCCGACGATATGGGTATAAACACCACCCGGCGGTGCCATCCCGATCATCTGGGGCAGAAAGGCGGCGTTCTTGGCGATCAGGTCGACCGGCACGCGGCCTGCGCGCAAGATCTCTTGGCGGTGGTAGATGTCGTGCAAAAACGCGTTGATCGCGCGCACGCGCTGCTCAATCCCGCGGGTTAGCCGCGCCCATTCGCGCCCCGAGATGATACGCGGCACCAGATCAAAGGGGATCAGCCGTTCATCGGCCTCGGCCTGTCCATAGACGTTGAAGGTGATACCGGTGCGCCGAAAGAACCGCTCGGCATCGGCGGATTTCTTGCGCAGATCGCGCAAGTCTTCGCCCCGGAACCAGCCATCATAGCCCGCATAGGGCGCGCGGGGGGCGCCGCCCCCTTGGTACATCTCGTCGAAAAAGATTGGCGTGTCGCTCATTGCAACCATTGTGAAAAGCTTGGACCCATCGGTGCAGACCCCGAATGTAAGGGCCAGACAAAGGCATCTGCATCAGCCCATGAAGAGGTCATTATGCATATTATTTGGGCGAAGTGCTTAATTTTCTAGCCATATCGTGACGGGCCCATCATTGACAAGTTGCACGGCCATATCCGCACCGAATTGCCCGGTCTCTACCTTTGGGCCAAGTGCGGCCAGGGCGGTGGCAAAGCGCAGATACAACGCCTCGCCCTGATCCGGGGGGGCGGCGGTGGAAAAACCGGGGCGGTTGCCCGAGCGCGTGTCAGCGGCCAAGGTGAACTGGCTGACCACCAGTGCGCCGCCCCCGGTATCGAGAAGCGCGCGGTTCATCTTGCCCGCCGCGTCTTTGAAAATGCGCAGCTTGGCGATCTTGGCGGCCAGCGCGTCGGCTTGGTCTTGCGTGTCGCCCTGCATCGCGCAAACCAAGATCAACAGACCCGGCCCGGTCTGGCCGATCAACTGGCCCGCTACGCGCACCTGTGCCTCGGTCACGCGCTGTACCAATGCCCGCATGGTTTTGCCCCCATCATGCGGCGCTATCTGAATGCGCCGCCGTCTTCCATCACCCCATAAAGGTAGCCCGCCAGCGCGATGATCACCAGTGCGGCCAAAACCGCGAGCGTGATCTTGATCCACGACCAAGGCCGCTCACCCTGTACGCGGCCCGTCTGGCCATTGACGACAAAGCGGTAAGACTGGCCGCGATACTTGTAGGCCGCGACCCAGATGGGCAAGAGGATATGCTTGAAGGTGACATCATCAATGCGCAGCGTCATCTGGTCGATCCGCTGGGCGTCACCCCCGATATCGCGGCGGATATCCTCGCGAATTTGCGCCTCCATCACGGCCTTGGCCTCCTCAAAGCCTTCGTCAAGCGCGACTTGATAGCCTTCGGCGCGAAAACCCGACAGAAATTCGGGGCGATAGCCGCGCAAGCCCGTAAAATCCCAAGGCGCAAGCCTGTCGGTGAACCGCTTGGGCAGGGAGCGCGAGGCAAGGATCAAGATATCGTCAAAGGCGCGCGCAACCCGCCCCGAGGCGCGCCGCCAGCGGATGCGCCGCTCTTGGCGGGATTTGCCATCGGGGCCGCGCACGGTGACGTAATAGGCATCACCGCGCTGGCCGCGATATTGCGTCGCTGTTTCGGCGTCATAGGTCCAATAGGGGACATAAACGCCCTGCATCCGCCGCCCCTTGCGGGCATAGGCCTGTAGCCCGTTGGGCGCGAACCAGAGCCGCCCCAACCAATCATTCATCGCCTGATGCGCCTGCCGTTCGGTCAGTTGAAAGGGGATCACGCCCTTGGGCTTGATATGGCGATGGGTGCCGGTATCGGCCACGACCGGCGTGGCGCAAAAAGGACATTCCTTGGCATGGATATCGGGTTGAAACGCCACCTGCGCGCCACAGCCGGGGCAATCTGTGACGCGCGTCTCCTCCATCTCTTCGCGGGGCAGTTTGGCGGCAATCGCAGTCTCGTAATCCAGCTCGATCAGCGCGGGCGCTTCGCGCGCCCATGGGCCGTGGGTGCCTGTATCGATTGGCGCGGCATGGCCGCAATGATCGCAGATCAGCCGCCCCTCGCTTGGTGCAAAGCGCAGGTCCGAGCCGCATTTGGGGCAGGGAAAGCGCGCCTCCTCCAAAAGGGGTGTCTCACTCTTGGCCATTTCGCGCTGATCGATCATTGCCACTCGTCCCTGACCATCCGCGCGGGCGCGCCTGATGGAACCTTCATCTTTCCAAAAATACGCATGCGACCAAGCCGCAAAAACCCATGCTTCAGTTGGGGGGCGGCGGTGGCGGCAGCACGGTGAAAAGCTGGGCCAGCTCGGTTACATCGCCCGCGTGTTTCCAGCCATCTTGGCCTGCGGTCCAGACATGGCTTTGGCGGGTCAATTCACCATTGGCGGCCATGCGCCCCAGCGCTGCCTTGGAAAACGGCCCCCGCGTCTGGCCGTTCTCGGCGATATGCCAGACATGCTCGACCGGCGGCGGCGGGGGGGCAGCGGCCGGGGAGGGGGCCATGGATTGCGCCAGCCCTTGGGCCATCGCCATACCCATCCCCATGCCAAGACCCGCCCCCATGCCACCGTCGCCACCGGGGTTGGCGGCTGCCAGCCGCATCGCCTCGGCGGTTTGGAACTGGGTGTATTTCGACAAATCACCCACCACCCCCATGGAGGTGCGCCGATCAAGCGCCTCTTCCACGGCGGCAGGCAGCGAGATATTCTCGATATAAAGCTCGGGCAACTCCAGCCCATAGGCCGCAATCGTGCCCGCGATGCGGGCGGCCACCAGCTTGGCGAATTCGGCTGTATTGGCCGCCATATCCAGCACCGGAATACCCGCCGAGGCGACAGTCTGGCTGAATTGCTGGACAATGATATTGCGGATCTGGTCGCTGACCTCATCTGTTGTGAACTCGCCATCCGTGCCGACGATCTCGGTCATAAAACGGCCTGCATCGGCCACCTTGACGCTATAGGTGCCAAAGGCGCGCAGCCGCGTTGGCCCAAACTCGGGATCGCGCAGCATAATGGGGTTTTTCGTGCCCCATTTGAGATTGGTAAAGCGCGCGGTCGAAACGAAATAGATCTCGGATTTGAAGGGCGAGGCAAAGCCGTGATCCCAGTGCTGCAGGCTGGTCATGATCGGCATATTGTTGGTCTCGAGCATGTAGAGACCGGGGGTGAAGACATCGGCCAGCCGCCCCTCATGGACGAAAACGGCCATCTGGCCTTCGCGCACCGTCAGCTTGGCGCCGTATTTGATCTCATGGCCAAAACGCTCGAACCGCCAAACCATCGTGTCGCGGGTATCATCGGTCCATGCGATGACATCGATGAACTGGCCCTTGAGAAAATCCATGAATGGCACGGTCTGGCACTCCTTATTTCGGTCGTAATGCTACACGGGGCGATCAGCTTGATCCGCCCATCAATTCCTCGGCGATGATACGCACCATCGGGCGCGCGGCCTCGGGCGTCAGGCCCGGTGTTAGGCGCGGGTCATAAAGAATGCGCAACAGCGCCTCGTCATGGGGCGTCAGTAGCGAAAACTCTTCGTCGTCATTGAAGATCGAGGGGCGCGCGCGCGGACTGTCATTGGGCAGGCCCAGACCTTGGGCCACCTCTTCATGCACGCAAGAGCGGCGCAAAAGGCTGGGATGCTCGCTGCGAATGATCGCGATGGCCGTCCGATAGACGGGGCGCGCACCATGTTCTGAAAAGGCAAAGACCGCGCAAAAGGTCGATCGCGGCATATTCTGGATCTCGTTGATGGTTTCTTGCCCGATCCCCGGCAAAAGGCGGCGCAATAGATCACCCGCCGCGCGTTGCTCGTCGCGATCAAGGTAGAGGACATGGAAATTGCCCCCCTCCGGCACGGTGATCACGGGATGGCCGCTGGCCCGCGAGAGCCTGCGCGCATAGGTCGATAGGATCGATAAATCCTCGGCCTGTTGAAGCGCATCGACCGATGCACCGAAATGGGCCTGTAGCTGTACAGGCACCTCCCAGCGGCGGAGCTGGGCGGGTGTTTCGCGCTGGATAAAGCGCCCCCCCGACAGGATATACTCGTCGTAAAGCGCGATCCGCTCGAAATTCGCCGCCAGCGTCTCTGCGGTGTAGGGGGCATCCGTCACCCCACCATCGCTGCGCAGCAGCCCATCGGCCACCAGTCGCGCCTCGATCGTCGTGTAATAGCGCGCAAGTGCCGCGCTTTCGGGCGATTGGACATAGCCCGCCCCATCGCCCGGATCGGCGGTGGGCGGGGTTTGCGGCCCGGTCTGCACCATGCAGGCCGACAGCCCAAAGGCTGCGGCACAGATGATCAGAGAGCGGGCCGCTTGGCGCATGCTCGCTTAGCCCACCGGCGTGATGTCGGCAGCAGGCGGGGTGGCACGCGCCGAGGCGGCGCTGAGCGTGTCGCGCAATTCGGTTTCCATTTTCTTCATCTCCTCTTCGGCGGCGGCACGGCGGCGTTTGCCTTCATCGGCGATCTGCAAGGATTCCTCGATGGTGGCGATCAATTCCGCATTGGCGGTTTTGACCGCTTCAATGTCGAACACCCCGCGCTCCATCTCTTCGCGCACGATGCGGTTGCTGTCGCGCAGGTTTGCGGCATTGCGGGTCAACAGATCGTTGGTGAGATCGGAGGCCTCGCGCACCGCTTTTGCCGCTTCGGTCGAGCGTTGGATCGTGACCGCTTGGGCCAGCTGGGTTTCCCATAGCGGCACGGTGTTGACCAAGGTCGAGTTGATCTTGGTGACAAGCGATTTGTCGTTTTCCTGCACCAGCCGGATCGAGGGCAGCGATTGCATCGTCACCTGCCGCGTCAGCTTGAGGTCATGGACGCGGCGTTCCAGATCGTCGCGCGCGGCGCGCAGATCGCGTAATTCTTGCGCCTTGAGGATTTGGTCGGCCTCAGGTGCGGCATCAACCTCGGCCGCTTTGGTGGGGATTGCCTCTTCATCCAACTCGCGCAGCTTCTCTTCGCCCGCCGCGATGAAGAGCGCCAGCTCATGGTAGAAATCGAGCGTCTTTTCATAAAGCAGGTCGAGGGATTTGATGTCCTTCATCAGCGCATGCTCGTGGCGGAGCAGGTTCTCGGTGATGCGGTCGATCTGGTCTTGGACCTGTTCGTATTTGGCGATGAAATTATGGAGGGGTTTGGCGCGGCCAAAAAGGCGCTCCCACCAGCTTTGCTTGCGGTTTGGGTCAAGCTCATCGACCGAAAAGCCCCGGATGGTGCCCACGATCTCGCGTAGGCTATCGCCCGCCGGGCCCACATCCTTGTTCTTGACGCCTTGCAGCATGGCTTGGCTGATCTGTTGCAATTCGGCCTGTGCGGACGAGCCAAAGCTGACGATGGAGTTTGTATCGCCCATGTCGATTTGCGCCATGCGCGCGCGGATTTGTTCGGCGGTCGGCGCGTCGGCCTGTGGCAGCGGGATCAAATCAGCCGATGGATCGGGCAGCACCACGGCATTGATTTCGTCGATCATCTTTGCGGTTGCCTCGGCCTGTTGGCGAATTTCGGTGGTCATGGTCGGTCCTTATCCCTCGTTATGCAAGTTTTCACGGTTAAGACGGTCGCGCAGCACCTCGGTTTCGATGTCGAAATTGGTGCGGTCATCGCGCAAAAGCGCGGTGGTCCGGCTGGCGAAATTCGTGTCGAGATCATCGAGAAAGGCGATGTAATCGGCGCGCACCTCCGCGTCGCGGCTGCGGGCGTAGAGATCGGCAAATTGCATGGTCGCATCGCGCGCGCCTTGGAGATAGACGCCCAGATAACGCCGCGCGGCGGCCAGATCGCGCGGATCGGCCTCGACCTGACGGAAAAGGCCGCGCACGGTTTCGGAAAATCCCGCGACCCGGTCCTCAAGCTGGTTGTCGCGCGCGCGGCGGATGGCATCGCGCATCTGCGCAAGCAGCTTTTCGGCCTCGTCGATCTTGCGCGCGATCCGGTCGCTTTGCATGCGGTCGACACCCTCCATCCCCTTGTCGCGGAGGGGATCAAGCCCAAAAGCGCCCAGATGCAGCGCCCCTGCGATCAGCGCGCTGAGCAACGCGGGCAGCACGGCCCATTGCCCGCCGAACACCAATAGCCCGACACCCGCGGCCATGGAGACGGCACCGAAAATCTTGCGCGGGATGGCCGGGCGGCGCGCCACTTTGCGCTCTGCAAACGCATCCTCGGCCCGCACCCCGTCGCGGGTCAGCCATGCCGATAGCAACAGCGCGCCCATTCCCACCAGATCGGTGGCCATCGCGATGAGCGGCTGAAAGAAGACGCTCAACAAAGGCAAAAGCGCCAGCGCGAAAAGAAGGTTTAGCTTGGCACCGTGGCGCATCGGCTTGCGGCCACGAAAACTGACCGGTTCGGGGCGTGGTGAGCCGGCTTTTGCGCTGCGTGCCTCTGGGCTGAACTCTCCGCCAAACCGCTGTGCCATGTCAAAGCGTCCCAAAGCCGCCGAAGACGGCCATGACAACGACCACCATCAACGCGAAAAACGACACACCTTGAAGAAAACCAGAACGCATACTCACCCCATCCCCCGCATCATCGCGATCATCCTCAGGTTAGAAAACTTTCGCGCGGAAAAAAAGATGGCGCGCACCGCTTGGGTCAGATTGCCCTTATCGCAGATCGGGATCACCCGGCCCGATCACAAGGGCGAGAGGCCCCAGCGCGGGCGTTTTTCGTCCAGATGGCGCGTTTCTTGGGCAAGCGCATGATCAAGCCTGTCCAAGATATCAGCAGCGGTCGGGTCGAACACTGCACGGTAAAGCCGAAACAGCCCCGGTCGCAAATAGGTTGACCAATGACAGATCGGGCCTTGCGGTGGACGAATACGGATGCCCAAGCGCTGCAAGGCCGCCCGACTATGGGCGCGGTCGATGAAAAGATCGCTCCAGCCCGCTTGATCGGCCATGCCAGCCGAGAGCGCCCAATCCGTCACGCGTGGCGCGGGGACGGATAGGCGAAAAATCAGATCGAACAGCGCATTCTCACCGCTGGCGACGTTAAGCACCCGCGCGCTGCGCCCTGCGGGGCTGGCCATCGCTGCGCGCGCATGGCTGCAATATTCAGCCCCCGATAACAGGACGAGGCGTGCAACATCGCCGGCGCGCAGATTGTGCAGTGCGCACAGTGCTACCCGCGCGCCCAGCGAATGTGCAATCAGGTTGACGGCCAGATCGCGGCGATGGCTGCGGATATGGGCGATCAGATCGGCCAGAATCCGCCCCATCGCAAAAGCGCGTGCCGCGACCCGTCCCAAAGCGCCGCGTGCATTCCAGCCAAAGCCGATGCCCAGACCGGTTTTATCGCGGTGCAGATGCAGATGGCGCGGCCAGCTGATCGCCTTCCAACAGCCCGGATCGGGGGTATGCGACAAGATATGGCCATGCGGGTCATGGCCGCTGACGCCCGGTGCGAAACGGTAGCCATGCACCATGATCGTAACCGTGCCGCCCTTGGGCAGCGCGACCAATGCCGCCGTCAACCCGCCCTCATCGCGCCATCCGTTTTCGGATGCGGTGATGGAAATCAGCCCCATGCCCGTCGTCCTTGCCAGACCTTGCGGGCCAGATATGGCTGTGCCGCAACATTTGGATGAAGGCTGCGCGACATTTCCGTGACGGGTGCGCGCAATCAACCCCGCTTGACGCCGCCGTGGCCAAGGCGTAGCCACTCGCGCGTGGCGATTTGTGAACCGGATTGCGGGCCACGTTAAACATTCCGCTAAAGAGGTCGCGGATGTTCGGCTTGCCCGCACCACCCCGACCCTCAGCTTAACCGAGGTGTTGCGCCTCGAAACGATGCGAAAGGAAACGGGTATGACGCGCGTGAATAATCCCAATTGGAAACCCCGCACCCGCGCCGTGCATGGCGGCACCAAGCGCAGCCAATATGGCGAGGTGAGCGAGGCGATCTTTCTCACCCAAGGCTTTGTCTATGACACAGCCGAAGCCGCCGAGGCGCGCTTTGTTGCAACCGGCCCCGATGAATATATCTATGCCCGCTACGGCAATCCCACGGTCGCTATGTTCGAGGAACGCATCGCCGGGCTAGAAGGGGCCGAGGCCGCCTTTGCCACGGCAAGCGGCATGGCGGCGGTCAATGGCGCGCTTGTGTCGATGCTACGCGCGGGCGATCATGTCGTCTCGGCGCGCGCGCTCTTTGGCTCATGTCTTTATATCCTCGAAGAGGTGCTGACCCGCTACGGCGTCACCGTCAGCTTTGTTGATGGCACCGATCTGGCCGCCTGGCAGGCCGCAATCCGGCCCGACACGAAAGCGGTGTTTTTCGAGTCGATCTCGAACCCCACGCTCGAGGTCATCGATATCGCCGCCGTGTCAAAGCTTGCCCATGCGGTTGGTGCGCTGGTGATCGTGGACAATGTCTTTGCCACGCCCGTGTTCCAAGACACGCTGGGCTTGGGCGCGGATGTCGTGATCTATTCGGCCACCAAGCATATCGATGGCCAAGGGCGCTGTTTGGGTGGCGTGATCTTGGGCAGCCATGACTACATCAACAAAACCGTCATTCCCTATATGAAGCATACGGGCGGCGCGATGTCGCCCTTTACCGCTTGGGTCATGGTCAAGGCGCTTGAGACGATGGATTTGCGCTGTCGCGCACAGGCCGAAGGCGCGCTGCGCATTGCCACAGCGCTTGAGGGGCAGGCGGGGTTGACGCGGGTCATCTATCCCGGTCTGGCCAGCCATCCCCAGCATGGCCTTGCCATGTCGCAGATGGAAAAGGGCGGCACGATGATCGCGATGGAGATCGCAGGCGGGCAAGCGGCGGCGTTTCGGTGTCTCAACGCACTTGAGACGATCATCATCTCGAACAATCTGGGCGATGCGAAATCGATTATCACCCATCCTGCCACCACCACCCACCAGCGGTTGTCCGATGCGCAAAAGGCGACGCTTGGCATCACCCCCGGTTTGGTCCGCCTATCGGTCGGGTTGGAAGACCCCGATGATCTGATCGCCGATTTGCTGGCGGGTCTCGCCGCGGCGGCCCGTACATGAACGGGCTGACCTTTCGGCCCTGCCGCGTGACCGATGCGCCGGGGCTTGCCAAGATTTATCACCGCGCGGTCCATGAAGGGGCAGGGCGGCATTATTCGGCGGAACAATGCAACGCCTGGTCGCCTAGCCCCCCGATGGACGAAGGCTGGTGTCGCCGCTTGATCGAGGCGCAGACCATCGTGGCCGAACGCGGCGACGCACTTTTGGGCTTTATGACGCTTGATATCGCCACGGGTTGGGTGGATTTCGCCTATGTTGTCCCTGAGGTGATGGGCCAAGGCGTGGCCGATACGCTTTACGCCATGCTTGAAGGGCGTGCCCGTTCCGCTGGTCTGCGCGATCTGGAAACAGAGGCAAGCCTTTTGGGCGAACGCTTTTTTCGCAGGCAAGGCTGGCGCGTCATCACGCGCACCCAGATCACGCGGGACGGTGTCACCATGCCAAGCGCGCTGATGCGCAAGCCCTTGGCGCGCGCACGCTTCGCTGCGGCATGAGCGCGCCGCCGACCTGTGGTGTCGTGCAAAGGGGATGCAATTTGCACCGCGCGGCGTTACGTTACCCCAAGGATCATCCCGCGTGAAAGCCACGGACATGACGGCGCTGGCCAAGACTGATGATTGGATCGACCGTTTCGATGGCCTCAGCAGGCTTGAGCCAGCCCTGCGCAATGTGCTGACCACGCGCAGCCATGTTGTGCGCCTGCCCGCCGACAGCGTCATCTTTGGCCCCGGCAAATCGCCCGACAACCTGTTGTTGCTCTTGCAAGGCACGGTGCGCGTGCAGCAATTGGCCGAAAGCGGCCGCGAGGTCGTGCTTTACCGCGTCACCGCAGGCGAAAGCTGCGTGCTGACCACGGCCTGCATGCTGGCCTATGAGGATCACGCCGCCGAAGGCATCGCCGAGACCGAGATTGTCGCCGCCGCCATTCCGCGCGGCGTCTTTGACGAGCTTGTCGCCTCCTCCAAGGAATTTCGCAATTTCGTCTTCCGCGCCTATTCGCGGCGCATCACCGATCTGTTCCATGTGATCGAGGATATCGCCTTTCGGCGCATGGATATCCGGCTGGCGCAAAAGATCATTGAACGCGCCGATACCGGGGTGCTCAAGGCCACCCATGCGCAATTGGCCGCCGAACTTGGTACAGCGCGCGAGGTGATCTCGCGGCAATTGGCCGAGTTTCAGCGCCGTGGCTGGATCGCGCAATCGCGCGGCGTCATCGAGATTCGCGATTGCGATGGGTTGCGCGGCTTGGCCGAAACCTGACATCGACGGCCGGTCTGGAAAATCTCGAGATTTTCCGCGCGGAAAACCCGGGTTTTCCGCTCTGTTTCCACGCTCGAGAGGGGCTTGTGTGACTAGGTCACTGATCGCGCCCACACGAATCGCTATGCATGATCTTGCGAACAGGAAGGAGCCAGTCAAAATGACTGCAATGAACAAGCTATGCTTGCCCGTCACCCATGGGGTGCGCGCATGATCGAAACAGCATTCACACCACTCACCTCGGCCTTCGGCGGCGCCCTGATCGGGCTGTCTGCGGTTTTGCTGATGCTGACCATTGGTCGCGTCATGGGGGCCACGGGCGTTTTGGCGGGCATTTTCGCGCCCTCGTCTTGGCAAGATGCCAGCTGGCGTATCGCGCTCTTGCTGGGCATGGTCACCGGCCCCACGGTCTATTGGCTGGTTGCAGGCCAGATGCCCGAAATCACGGTCCCCGTCTCCACCCCCATGCTGCTGATTGGCGGCTTTATCGTGGGCATCGGCGTGACCTATGGGTCGGGCTGCACCTCGGGGCATGGCGTGTGCGGCATGGCGCGGCTTTCGCCCCGCTCGATCGCGGCCACGCTGACCTTCATGGCGACGACCGCCGTGACCGTCTATCTCGTCCGTCACGTTTTCGCAGGGTGATCTTGATGCAGCTGATTATCATTTATCTCGTCGGTGTGGTCTTTGGCACCGGTATCGTGGTCTCGGGCATGGCAAACCCTGCCAAGGTCATCAATTTCTTCGATATCGCGGGCACATGGGACCCCTCGCTTGCCTTTGTCATGGGCGGCGCGCTGATCGTGACCGCTGTGGGCTACCGCATGGTCTTTGGCCGCGCGCGTCCCTTGTTCGAGGGGCGCTTCGTGCTTCCCACCGCGCGCAATCTTGACGCGCGGCTGATCGGTGGCTCGGCGGTCTTTGGCGTGGGCTGGGGCATTGCGGGCTTTTGCCCCGGTGGTGCGCTGCCGGCGCTCGGCACGGGCCGGATCGAAGTGATCTTGTTTGTCGCAGCCCTTCTTGGCGGCATCTTTGCCGCGAAATTCTTGCAAAACCTGTCTCGGCCCAAAGCTGAGGCAACATCGTAAACCACCAAGCCGGAGGGCCTGATATGTCCGATTTTCCCGTGAACATGAATGTCCGTCCCGAGGTCGAGCCGTTTTTCGACCCCGCGACCAACACGATCTCTTATGTCGTGAAGGACCCAAACTCCAACAGCTGCGCTATTGTCGACAGCGTGATGGATATCGATTACGCGGCCGGTCGGATCACCTATGACAATGCCGATGAGATCATCGCCTATGTCGAGGAAAAGGGCCTGAAGGTCGAGTGGCTGATCGAGACCCATGTCCATGCCGATCACCTGTCGGCCGCGCCCTATATCCAAGCCAAGCTCGGCGGCAAGATCGGCATCGGGCGCAACATCACCGTGGTGCAAGATACCTTTGGCAAGGTCTTCAACGAAGGCACCGAGTTTCAGCGCGACGGCAGCCAATTCGACAAGCTGTTCGATGATGGCGACAGCTACGAGATCGGGGGCTTGCGCGCTTTTGCGATCTACACCCCCGGCCATACGCCCGCTTGCATGACCCATGTGATGGGCGATGCGGCTTTCGTGGGTGACACGCTGTTCATGCCCGATGGTGGATCGGCGCGCGCCGATTTCCCCGGCGGTGATGCAGGCACGCTTTATGACAGCATCCAAACGGTGCTGAGCCTGCCTGACGAGATGCGGCTGTTCATGTGCCACGACTACGGCCCCAATGGCCGTGATATTCAGTGGGAAACCACCGTGGGCGATGAAAAGGCGCATAACATCCATGTGGGCAGCGGCAAGACCAAGGATGACTTTGTCAAGTTCCGCACCGAACGCGACGCGCAGCTTGATATGCCCAAGCTGATCATCCCGTCTTTGCAGGTGAATATGCGCGCAGGCGACATTCCCAAGGACAAGGACGGCCGCCCCGTTCTCAAGGTTCCGCTGAACGCGCTCTGATCGGGCAGGGGCGGGGGCCATGCCCTCGCCCACCCATCCCTTACGGTTTTCTACTCAAAAGGAGGTGTTGTGATGGATATCCGCACCCTAACGGCTGATCTGTCCGTCACGGGCCAGATCACCCAAGACCAGCTTGCCCAGATCGCTGCCCAAGGCTTTCGCGCGATCATCTGCAACCGCCCTGATGGCGAAGAGCCGGGACAACCCAGCTTTGCCCAGATCGAAGAGGCGGCGCGCGCCGCAGGGATTGCAGCGCGTTACCTGCCGGTGACAGGTGCCGATCTGACCGATGACAAGGCCGCAGGTTTTGCCAGTCTGTTGAACACGCTGCCCGGCCCGGTGCTGGCCTATTGCCGCTCGGGCATGCGCTCATCCACGCTGTGGTCCTTGGCGCAGGCACGCCAGGATCATTCCGCGGCCTAGCCCCACCTCACGCCACCAAACCCCGGCGGCCTGACCCAGACCGCCCCAGATAAAAAGACCACCGGCCATGATCGAGACCTTGCGCAAATATGTTCCCGTCCTTGAATGGGGCCGCCATTACACGCGCGACGCGCTGCAAAATGACATGATGGCCGCCGTGATCGTGACGATCATGCTGATCCCGCAATCGCTGGCCTATGCGATGCTGGCCGGTCTGCCACCCGAGGCGGGGCTTTATGCCTCGATCCTGCCGATCATCCTTTATGCGATTTTCGGCACTTCGCGCGCGCTGGCCGTGGGGCCAGTTGCGGTGGTGTCGCTGATGACGGCGGCGGCGGTGGGGCAGGTGGCCGAACAGGGAACGGCGGGCTATGCCATAGCAGCTTTGACGCTTGCGGTGATGTCGGGCGCGATCTTGCTGGCGATGGGGCTGTTGAAGCTAGGCTTTTTGGCCAACTTCCTGAGCCATCCAGTGATTGCGGGTTTCATCACGGCGGCGGGTATCTTGATCGCGGCAAGCCAACTCAAGCATGTTCTGGGCGTGTCCGGCTCGGGCCACACGCTGCCCGAGATGCTGACGTCGCTCTTTGGCAATTTGGGTGAGGTGAACTGGATCACGCTGATCATTGGGGCCAGCGCGACGGGGGTTTTGTTCTGGGTGCGCAAGGGTCTGAAGCCCCTGCTTCTGCGTCGGGGGCTACGGCCGAAACTTGCCGATATCTTGCAAAAGGCGGGGCCTGTCGGTGTGGTGGTGGTCAGCACGCTGGCGGTCTGGGCCTTGGGCTTGGCAGATCGTGGCGTGTCGATCGTGGGCGATGTGCCGCAATCGCTGCCGCCGCTAACAATGCCCGGTTTCAATTTCGATCTGCTGGTCGCGCTGTTCGTGCCCGCGCTGCTCATTTCGGTGATCGGATTTGTCGAATCCGTCTCTGTCGCGCAAACGCTTGCCGCCAAGAAGCGCCAACGCATTGACCCCAATCAGGAGTTGATCGGGCTGGGGGCCGCCAATATCGGCGCGGGTTTTACCGGCGGCTATCCGGTGACGGGCGGGTTTGCACGGTCCGTGGTGAATTACGACGCGGGTGCCGAAACCCCGGCCGCCGGGGCCTATACGGCGGTGGGGCTGATGATTGCAGCTGTGGCGCTGACGCCCCTGATCTATTTCCTGCCGACCGCGACCCTCGCTGCCACGATCATCGTTGCGGTCTTGTCGCTGGTGGATTTCTCGATCCTGAAAACTGCTTGGGCTTACTCCAAGGCCGATTTTGCCGCGGTCGCCGCCACGATTTTGCTCACCTTGGGCTTTGGGGTGGAGACGGGTGTGTCAGCGGGGGTGATCTTGTCGATCCTGTTGCATCTGTACAAAACCTCCAAACCCCATGTGGCCGAGGTGGGGCTTGTGCCCGGCACCCAGCATTTCCGCAACATCCACCGCCACAAGGTCGAGACTGACCCGGCCATCCTGACCATCCGCATCGATGAAAGCCTGTATTTCCCCAATGCGCGGTTCTTGGAGGATTACGTGCTGGACCGCGTGGGCAAGGATGGGCCGATCCGGCATGTGGTGCTGATGTGTTCGGCGGTCAATGTGATCGATTTCTCAGCGCTCGAGGCGCTTGAGGCGTTGAACCACCGGCTGAAGGATATGGGCATTACCTTGCACATGTCCGAGGTGAAGGGGCCGGTCACGGATCGGTTGAAGAAAAGCCATTTCCTCGATGATCTGAGCGGGCGGGTGTTCCTGTCGCAATATGATGCATGGGTCGCACTGACCACGCCGCCGTCGAAAACGGCGGAGTAGGGGGCGAAAAACATGCGTTTTTCGCGCGGGAAAACTGGTGTTTTCCCGCCTTTACTCGACGACGCTCAGGGCTGGGGCATTGGCCCGCGCCAAGGTGCGCCCTGCGGCATCGAAAAACACCACCGCCTCGCCCTCGGCATCGAGGCAAAGCGTTTGGCCCAGTTTCAGGCGGCTGCCATGCCCATCGCGCAAGATCAGCCGTTCCGGACCTATGGCGCAATGGACCAGCGTTTCAGCCCCCAGCGCCTCGATCAAGATGACTTGGGCCGCGACCCCTTCGCGCGCGATGCGTAGCTGTTCGGGGCGCACGCCCACCGCCTGTGCGCCTTGCGGCGGCACTTTGGCCAAACCCGCGATGGCTTGCCCTGCGGCCGTGTCGAGGTCAAAGACATTCATCGGCGGCGCGCCGATGAATTCGGCCACAAAGCGGCTTGCGGGCTGCTCATAAAGCGCCATCGGCGTGCCGATCTGCTCGATCTTGCCTTGCGACATAATCACGATCCGGTCAGCCAAGCTCATCGCTTCAACCTGATCATGGGTCACAAAGACAAAGGTCGCGCCCAAGCGGCGGTGCAGGTCTTTCAACTCCGCGCGCAGCTGCGTGCGCAGTTTCGCGTCAAGGTTCGACAGCGGCTCGTCGAACAAGAAAACCGCCGGTTCGCGCACGATGGCGCGGCCCATGGCGACGCGCTGGCGCTGCCCGCCTGACAGCGCGCGCGGCTTGCGGTCGAGGTATTCGGTGATTTGCAGGGTGGCCGCCGCCGCCGTGATCCGGCGGTCGATTTCATCGCGCGGCGTGCCACGGTTGCGCAGCCCGTATTCCATGTTCCGGCGCACGCTCATATGCGGATAAAGCGCGTAGTTCTGAAACACCATCGCGATGTCACGCTCAGCCGGTTCGAGCTTGTTCACCACGCGGCCCGCGATCTCGACCTCGCCCGTGGTGATGGTCTCAAGCCCTGCGATCATCCGCAAGATCGTGGATTTGCCACAGCCCGAGGGGCCGACCAGCACGATAAATTCGCCATCCGCGATATCGACCGAGGCACCAGCGACCGCTTGGATGCCGCCGCCATAGCTTTTGCCCAGATTGCGCAGTTTCAGTTCAGCCATGGTTATTTCTCGCTATCCACAAGGCCTTTGACGAAAAGCCGCTGCATGAAGATCACCACCGCCACGGGCGGCAGCATGGCCAGCACCGTCACGGCCATGATGTAGTTCCACAAAGGTTCGCTATCGACGACATCAGCCATGCGCTTGATGCCCGCGACAATGGTGTAATAGCCGCTATCGGTCGTGATCAGCAGCGGCCAGAGATATTGGTTCCAGCCATAGATGAACAAGATCACGAAGAGCGCCGCGATATTGGTCTGCGACAAGGGCAGCAAGATATCGCGAAAGAACTTCATCGGCCCCGCCCCGTCGATGCGCGCGGCCTCCATCATCTCGTCTGGGATGGTCAAGAACACCTGTCGGAACAAAAACGTCGCCGTGGCCGAGGCCATCAGCGGCACGGTCAGCCCCGCATAGCTGTTGAGCATGCCCAGATCGGCGATCACCGCGAATGTCGGCACGATCCGCACCTCGACCGGCAGCATCAGGGTGATGAAGATGATCCAAAAGGCCAGCACCCGGAACGGAAAGCGGAAATAGACGATGGCAAAGGCCGAGATGATCGAGATCACGATTTTGCCCGTGGCGATCAAAAGGGCCATCACCATGGAGTTGAACAGCATCAAGCTGATCGGGACCGACATCTGTGCCGCCACACCCCCGGCTAGAACATCGCCATAGCTTGCCGGTGCATGGGTGCTGGGCAACAGCGGGATGGTGCCGGACATGAAAGCCGCAGGCGTATGGGTCGAGGCGATGACCGCGACATAGACCGGGAACGCCACGGTTGCCACGCCAAGGATCAAGATCACATGCGCGAAAATATCAAGCCAACGTTGGTTCTCGACCATGTCCTGTGCCCCCTTAGTAAGTGACCTTGCGTTCCACATAGCGGAACTGGATGAAGGTCAGCACCATCACGATCATCATCAAGATCACCGATTGCGCCGCTGATGAGCCGAGGTTCAGACCGACGAAACCATCGTCATAAACCTTGTAGACCAAGATATTGGTCGCCTGCGCTGGGCCGCCGCCGGTTGTGGCGTCGATGATGGCGAAGGTGTCAAACAGCGTGAACACGACATTGACCACCAAAAGGAAAAAGGTCGTGGGCGACAAGAGCGGCAAGGTGATTGTCCAAAAGCGCTTGAATGGCCCCGCGCCATCGATGGCGGCGGCCTCGCGCAGGCTGGTGGGGATGGATTGCAGCCCCGCCAAGAAGAACAAGAAATTATAGCTGATCTGCTTCCACACGGCAGCAATGATGACCAAGATCATCGCGTCGCGCCCGTTCAGGTTGTGGTTCCAATCATAGCCCATCGTCTGTTCCAGCACGAAGGGCAGGATGCCGATGGCGGGGTTGAAGATGAACCACCACAAGATGCCCGCCACAGCGGGTGCCACCGCATAGGGCCAGATCAACAGCGTGGTATAGGTGCCGGCGCTGCGCAGCATCCGGTCAACGGCCAGCGCCAGCACAAGCGCGATGCTAAGCGACAAAACGACCGTGGCAATCGAAAACACGACCGTCACCTGCAACGCGTCGAGATATTCGGGATTGTCAAACAGCGCGCGGTAGTTGCGCAGGCCCACGAAGGTCGTCGACAGGCCAAAGGCATCTTCGCGCAAAAAGGATTGGCGCACCGCTTGCCCTGCGGGCCAAAGAAAGAAGATCGCGGTAATGACAAGCTGGGGGGCCAGCAAAAGATAGGGCAGCCCTTTGTTGCCGAAAATCGTCCGTTTGGTCTGCATGCCGCCCCCGTGGCAAGAAAGGCCCGCGCCACCGTGAGGGCGGCGCGGGCCAAGATGTGTTACCGATCAGTTGGCTGCTTCGAATTCGCGGATCAGCGCGTTGCCGCGTGCCACGACCGCATCAAGCGCGCCTTGTGCATCGACGCTCCCTGCCAAAAGGCGCTGGAACTCTTCGTCGATCACACCACGGATCTGCACGTAGTTGCCAAAACGCAGACCCTTGGAGTTGGAGGTCGGCGCGTTCAGCGTCATTTGCATGATCGAGGTGTCGGCGCCGGGGTTGGCGGCATAATAGCCCTGCGCTTCGCTCAGCTCATAGGCGGCCTGCGTGATCGGCAGATAGCCGGTGTCCTGGTGCCACTGGGCCTGAACTTCGGGCGAGGAGAGGAAGTTGAAGAAGGCGGCCACGCCGCGCTGTTCTTCGGCACTGCCGCCAGCGAGAACCCACAAGGTCGCGCCACCGATGATCGAGTTCTGCGGTGCACCTGCAACATCATCGTAATAGGGCAGCATGCCGATGCCGACTTCGAAATCGGGGGTGTTGTTCAGAACGCCGGCGCGCGAGGCAGAGGAGTTCATATACATGCCGCACTTTTGCGAATAGAACATCGGGGGGGCATCAGCACCGCCGCCGGGGCCGCCATACTGGAACACGCCCTCTTGCTGCCAGCGGGCGAGGTTTTCCCAATGACGCACCTGCACCGGGCCGTTGAAGGTCAGCTCGGTCTCAAGACCGCCAAAGCCGTTCTCCAGCGTGCCGATCTGCTGATTGTGCCAAGCCGAGAAATTCTCGAGCTGCACCCAGCTCACCCAACCGGTGGTGAAGCCACATTCAGCCGCACCCGACGCCATGATCTGGCGCGAGAACGCTTCCACATCCGCCCAAGTGCGCGGTGCCTGCTCGGGGTCGAGGCCAGCGGCAGCAAAGACGTTCTTGTTGTAGTACATGATCGGCGTCGATGAGTTAAAGGGCATCGACAACATGTTGCCTTCGGGGTCGGTGTAGTAACCGACGACGGCGGGCAGGAAGGCCGAGGGGTCGAATTCCGCGCCGGCATCAGCCATCAGCTGGTAGACGGGAACGATGGCGCCTTCGGCGGCCATCATGGTGCCGGTGCCAACTTCAAACACCTGCACGATATCGGGCTGCTCGCCTGCGCGGAAGGCCGCGATCGCGCCGGTCATCGTCTCGGTGTAGGAGCCACGATAGCTGGGAACTACGACGAATTCGCTTTGGGCCGCGTTGAAGGCGGTGGCCAGCGCTTCGGTCTTTTCGCCAAGCTCGCCACCCATGGCGTGCCACCAATCGATCTGGGTCTGGGCCTGTGCGGCGCTGACCAAGGCGAGCAAGCTGACGGTGCCTGCTGCTGCAATCTTGCTGAATGTCATCTAAATCTCCTCCGCCCGGTCGCCCGGCGCGTGTATCGGTCAGGAAATGAAAAGCTGGCCCTCGCGACCAGCCCGTGGGTGGCAATTAACCCGCATATGTGACGGTGATGTTACGTGAGCAGGCCCGTTGCGGCGAGGTCAAAAAAATATTGGCGTCATCCGGCGTGATGCAATGCCCGCGCCGCAAGGTCGCGATGATGGGAAGGGGGCGAAATACTCTCGTTTTTCGCAGGGGAAAACACCAGTTTCCCCGAGGCGCGGCGTATGCTGTCGCAGAGCACACCGCCGCGCGACCAAAGCTGATTGCACGGACCGTTGATGGTTCAGGCGTCGAGCTCGATCCAGACGGGCACGTGATCGGAGGGTTTTTCGCCCGCACGCACGGCCTTGTCGATGCCGCAATCAATGAGCAAATCTGCGGCCTGTGGGCTGAGCAGCAGATGATCGATGCGGATGCCGTTGTTCTTTTCCCAAGCACCCGCCTGATAATCCCAAAAGCTGTAAAGCCCGGGCTGGGGCATGCGCGCGCGGATCGCATCGGTAAAGCCAAGGTTGAGCAACCGGCGAAAGGCCGCGCGGCTTTGCGGCAAGGCGAGTGCATCCTCGCGCCAAACCTCGGGGCGGGCGGCGTCGGCGTCTTGTGGGATAACATTGTAATCGCCCGCAAGGACTAAGGGCATCTCTTGCGCCAAAAGGCTGCGCGCATGCGCCTCCATCCGGGCCATCCATGCAAGCTTATAGTCGTATTTCGGCCCCGGCGCCGGGTTGCCATTGGGCAGGTAGAGGCCACAGATGCGCACCGCGCGCGCGCCAATCACGGTCGCTTCGATCCAGCGGGCCTGTTCGTCGCTTGCATCACCCGGCAGGCCGCGGGTCACATCCTCTAGGGGCAAGCGCGACAAGATCGCTACCCCGTTGAAGCCCTTTTGGCCGTGGGTTTCGACGCGGTAGCCCATATCCTCAAAATGTTCTCGGGGAAAACCCTCATCGACGGATTTGATTTCTTGCAAAAGCGCGACGTCAGGCTTGAATTCATCCAGCCATGCGCTGAGCGCTTCAAAGCGCGCCTTGATCCCGTTGATGTTGAAACTCGCGATCTTCATGGCATGCCCCGTCAGTTTCGTCTGTCGCGCCGGGTCTCCCATGCGGGCGCATGGGGTGCAAGCTTACATCGAAAACGATGTGCCACAGCCGCAAGACGAGGTGGCGTTGGGGTTGGCGATGGTGAAGCGCGCACCTATCAACTCTTCGGTGAAGTCGATCACGGCATCGGCCAGAAACGGCAGCGAAACGCTGTCGACCACCACCTTTTGGCCGTCACTTTCCAAAACCAAATCATCGGCTGACGGGTCGTCGAGGCGTATATCATATTGAAAACCCGAGCATCCCCCCCCATCGACCGCGATACGCAGCGCTTTGGCCGCGCCTGTCGTGGCGTTGATTTCAGCCAGCCGCGCGAAAGCGCGTGGCGTGACCTTGGGCGGAAGGGTCAGTGTCAGGGTCATGGGCGAAGTCCTTTGCGGCGCTGTCGCATTTCCGATGCTTAGCATATATGAAACAAGCCAAGGCCTACAAGAAGCGGAATATCCAGATGCGCGCGCCCTATGCCTGCGATCCAAGCCTGACCCGGGGTCGCCGGGTGGTGGAAGATGAAAGCACCTTTCGCTCACCCTTTCAGCGTGACCGCGACCGGATCATCCATGCCTCGGCCTTTCGCCGGCTCAAACACAAGACACAAGTTTTCGTGGAACATGAGGGCGATTATTTCCGCACGCGGCTGACCCATTCGATCGAGGTGGCGCAGGTGGCGCGCACCATCGCACGCGCCTTGGGGCTGGATGAGGATCTGACCGAGGCCGTGGCGCTGGCCCATGATCTGGGCCATCCGCCTTTCGGCCATACGGGCGAGGATGCCTTGCAAGATTTGATGGCGCCTTTCGGCGGCTTTGATCACAATGCGCAAGCGATCCGCATTGTGACCCATCTGGAGCGGCACTACGCCGATTTCGATGGCTTGAACCTGAGTTGGGAAACGCTTGAGGGGATTGCCAAACATAATGGCCCGGTGGGCGCGCCGATCCCTTGGGCGCTGGCTTCGGCCTGCGAACAGGTTGATCTGGAACTCTCTACCCATGCCAGCGCCGAGGCGCAGGTGGCCGCCATTGCCGATGATATCGCTTATAACCATCACGATCTGCATGATGGGCTGAGGGCCGAGCTCTTCTCGAGCGATGAATTGGCGCAGCTGCCCATTCTGGACCGCTGCTTTGCTGCCGTTGATGCGGCCTATCCCGATCTCAACTATTACCGCCGCCGCCACGAGGCGCTGCGCCGCTTCTTCGGTGTCTTGGTCGAGGATGTGATCGGCTATGCGCGGGCGGAACTGGCGGCGCTTGACCCCCATAGCCCCCATGATATCCGCGCCGCCGGTCGCCCGATCATCCGCTTTTCGCAAGGCGTGTTCACGGATCTGAAAGTCATCCGCGCCTTTTTGTTCGAGCGCATGTATCGCGCGCCATCGGTCGTGGTGATGCGCGCCGAGGTCACGGGCGTGGTGCGCGATCTGTTTCCCCATTTCATGGCCCATCCCGACCTGCTGCCCAAGCAGTGGCGCCATGATGTGGCGGCGATCATGGGCGATGAGACAGCGCTTGCGCGGATCGTGTGCGATTATATCGCGGGCATGACCGACCGTTTCGCGCTTTTGACCCATAGCCAGTTCTGCGGTGGCGCGGCCGTGGGGCAGGGCGGTTATGGCTGAGCAAGCGGGCTTTGCGGTCCACGCCTGATTGACCTTGGGCGTTGCCGTGATACTAGGCTGGCACACCACCCGAGGATGTAGAAATGACGATGTTTGCCGATATTCATGCCACGGTTCTCGCCGCGCTGAACGAGATGTGTGCCGAGGGCCGCTTGCCTGCGGGCCTTGATATGCGCGCGGTCGCGGTCGAGCCGCCGCGCGATGCGGCGCATGGCGATATGGCGACCAATGCGGCGATGGTGCTGGCCAAGCCCGCGGGCATGAACCCGCGCGAGATCGCCGTCGCACTCGCCGAGAAGCTGACGAAAGATGCGCGCATCGCCAGCGCCGAGGTGGCGGGGCCGGGTTTTCTGAACCTGCGGCTGACCGCCGCTGCATGGCGTGGCGTCGTGGCGACGATCTTGGCGCAATCGGCAAGCTATGGCCGCTCGGCGCTGGGCCAAGGGCGGCGGATCAATGTCGAGTATGTCTCGGCCAACCCGACGGGGCCGTTGCATGTGGGCCATACCCGCGGCGCGGTCTTTGGCGATGCGCTCGCGCGGCTTTTGGATTTCACCGGCCATGACGTCACGCGCGAATACTACATCAATGATGGCGGCGCGCAGGTCGATGTTTTGGCCCGCTCGGTCTATCTGCGCTATCTTGAGGCACATGGCCAAGAGGTGGCCTTTGCCGATGGCACCTATCCCGGCGATTACCTGATCGAGGTGGGCCAAGCGCTCAAGGACGAAGTTGGCGATGCCTATCTCGGCCAGGATGAAGCGGTCTGGCTGAGCGCGATCCGCGATTTCGCCACTGACCGGATGCTGGTCTTGATCCGCGAGGATCTGGCCACGCTCGGCGTCGAGATGGATGTCTTTTATTCCGAGAAATCGCTTTATGGCACAGGCCGGATCGAAGCAGCCCTTGCCGATTTGCGCGGTAAGGGCTTGATCTATGAAGGCGTGCTCGAGCCGCCCAAAGGCAAAACCCCCGAGGATTGGGAACCGCGCGAGCAGACGCTGTTCAAATCCAGCGAATTTGGTGATGATGTCGACCGCCCGGTGATGAAATCGGACGGATCATGGACCTATTTCGCCCCCGACATCGCCTATCACTACGACAAGATCACCCGTGGCTTTGACGAGTTGATCGATATTTTCGGGGCCGATCACGGCGGCTATGTCAAGCGGATGAAGGCGGCCGTTGCGGCTTTGTCGAACAACCGTGTGCCGCTTGACATCAAGCTGATGCAGCTTGTGCGCCTTAAGCGCGGCGATCAAGAGTTGAAAATGTCCAAGCGCGCGGGCACCTTCGTGACCTTGCGCGATGTGGTCGAGATGGTGGGCCCTGACGTCACGCGTTTTGTGATGCTCACCCGCAAGAACGACGCGCCCTTGGATTTCGACGTCGACAAGGTGCGCGAGCAATCCAAGGACAACCCGGTCTTTTATGTGCAATATGCCCATGCGCGCGTCCAATCGGTACTGCGCAAAGGGGCCGAGCTTGGGATTATGCCGGGCGGCGCTGATGATCTGGCCGCGATCAGCGATCCGGCGGAATTGGCGCTGGTGGCAAAACTCGCCCATTGGCCGCGTCTGGTCGAAAGTGCCGCCGAGGCGCATGAGCCGCACCGCATCGCCTTTTACCTTTATGAGCTGGCCAGCGATTTCCATGCGCTGTGGAACAAGGGCAATGGCGAGCCTGCGCTGCGCTTCTTGCAAGAGGATGATCTTGCCACAAGCCGTGGGAAATTTGCCATGATCCGTGCCGTGGCGATTGTTATTTCCAACGGTCTTGGTATCTTGGGCGTACAACCTGCCGATAAAATGTGAGGCGTTAGACCTCCTGTCGGCGGGACGGTACAGGCAAACCCCGGTGTCGCGAGGCACGCAAACGGGGAACAAGAGCAGGCGTAGCAGGATATGGCAAGCATCGGATCATTCGGTGATGATCGCGATTATGGGGTAACGCGCGAACATGGCGCGGGTATCCCTGTAATGGCGCAATTCGGACAGGTGGTGAATTGGGCCGGGGCGTTTGTATCGCTTGGCTTGGTTGTGGGCATGGCGGTTTGGGCCTTTCAATTGGCCGCGCGTGATGTCTCGGGTGTGCCGGTGATCCGCGCGCTTGAGGGGCCGATGCGCAGCGCGCCCGAAGATCCGGGCGGCATGCAGGCCGACAATCAAGGGCTTGCCGTCAACCGCTTGGCCGAAGGTGCGGAAGCAGCCGATGTGCCCGATACGCTTATTCTCGCCCCGCCACCTGTCGAGCTGACAGCGGTTGCGATGAGTTCCGCATCCCTTGCCAACGCGGCCGAGAATGTGCGCCCAACACCCCAAGATGCATCGCGCCAGACCCAAGCGCTGATTGCCGAGATGATGGCGCGCGCTGATGATGGGGATGTGGCCAGCACGGAAGTAGCCAGCCTGATCACCCCGCCGCTTTCCGCCTTGCCGCAAGTGACGCAAGAACCGATGCAAGCAATTGACGCCACGATCCCCGGTGTTCGCCTGTCGCTGCGCCCGCCGGTGCGGCCGGTGACGATCCTTGCCTCTGCCAGCAGCGCGGCGGCCACCGGGCCACTTGGCGCGGCTGTGGTGCGCGAATTGGATGGCGCGGCATTGGCCCAAGGTACAAGGCTTGTCCAACTGGGCGCATTCGATAGCCCCGAGATCGCGCAGGCCGAGTGGGACCGCCTGTTGACGCGCTTCCCCGATTACTTCGTGGGCCGCGCACGGGTTATTCAATCCGCAAGCTCGGGCGGGGCAACATTTTATCGTCTGCGCGCCCATGGGTTCGAGGATTTGGCCGCATCGCGCCGCTTTTGTGCAGCCTTGGTTGCGCGCAATGCGCCGTGTATCCCTGTGACGGTCAGGTAGGCGCATGTCCGGGCTTTCGGCCACGATCCTTGGTTGCGAAGGCCCGCGCCTTTCCCCGGACGAGGCGCGCTTTTTTGCCGAAGCCCAGCCTTGGGGCTTTATCCTCTTCGCCCGCAATATCGAAGATCCCACGCAGCTTTTGGGGCTGACCTCTGATCTGCGCGCGGCGGTGGGGCGTGATGCGCCGATCTTGATCGATCAAGAGGGTGGGCGCGTCCAGCGCATGCGCGCGCCCTATTGGCGGCAATGGCGACCAGCACTTGAGCAGATGGCGCAAGCAGGCCCCACACGCGCGGCCCGCGCTATGTATCTGCGCGCACGCCTGATCGCGCATGAACTGCGCGCGGTCGGCATTGATGTGAATTGCATGCCGCTGGCCGATGTTGCGCGCGAAACCACCCATCCCGTGCTGTTGAACCGGCTTTACGGCACCGAACCCGATACGGTGATCGGCGCGGGTCGCGCGGTGGCCCAAGGGCTTAGCGCCGGGGGTGTTTTGCCCGTGCTCAAACATCTGCCCGGCTATGGTCTGGGCGAGGTGGATAGCCACCTCAGCCTGCCGCGTGTGAGCGCGTCTTTGGACGAATTGATGCGGGTCGATTTCGCGGCCTTCAAACCCTTGGCCGATCTGCCCTTGGGCATGACCGCCCATATCGTTTATGAGGCGATTGACCCCGATTTGCCCGCCACCTTCTCGGGCGAATTGATTGGCATGATCCGCAGCGAGATCGGCTTTGATGGGGCGCTGATGACCGATGATCTGTCGATGGGCGCGCTGCCCGGTCCCATCGGTGAACGCGCCGCAAGGGCACGCGCGGCGGGCTGCGATCTGATCTTGCATTGCAATGGCGAACGGGCCGAGATGGCCTTGGTTCTGGCCGATGCAGGTGCTTTGACCGGGGCGGCCCTTGCGCGCTGCGACCGCGCGCTTGCCCAACGCAGCCATCCCGCGCCGCTTGACATCGCCGCCGCCGAGGCCGACCTTGCCGATCTTCTGGACGGAGAGGTTTATGGCTGACACACCCGTGCCTGCCAATGAGACGGACAGCCAATGGGATGCGGTCGCCTCGCGCCGTGCGGCCGAGGCGCTGATTGTTGATGTGGACGGGTTCGAGGGGCCGCTTGACTTGCTCTTGAGCCTGTCGCGCACGCAGAAAGTCGATCTGCGCAAGATCTCGATCCTGCAACTGACCGAGCAATATCTGACCTTCATCGACCAAGCGCGTGCGCTCAGGATCGAACTGGCGGCCGACTACCTTGTCATGGCGGCGTGGCTTGCTTTCCTAAAATCGCGCCTATTGTTGCCGCCCGACCCCAGCGAAGAGGGGCCATCAGGCGAGGAAATGGCCGCCTATTTGGCCTTTCAGCTTGAGCGCTTGGCCGCGATGCGCGATTGCGCGGCCAAGCTGATGGCGCGCGACCGCTTGGGCCAAGACCGGTTTGTGCGCGGCGAGGAGCAAGAGGTCGCGACCGCCCGGCGCATCACCTATACGGCTGGGCTCCTCGATCTGATGCAGGCCTATGCCCGCATCCGCACCCGTGACGAGTTCCGCCCCTTTGTCATGGATCGCGATAATGTTTTGACCATGGAACAAGCGCTTGACCGGATGCGCGGGCTGATCGGCTATGCCGGTGATTGGACCGATCTTGCAAGCTACTTGCCAGATGACTGGCGCGGCGATCCCAAGCGCCGCCGCTCGGCGATGGCGGCAAGTTTCGCGGCAGCGCTGGAACTGGGCAAGGCGGGCAAGGTGTTGATCCGGCAATCCGAGACCTTTTCGCCAATCGAATTGCGCCGGAGAGACGATTAGATGACAGACACGCCCAAACCCGCGCGCGAAGAAAGCCTGTTTCGCGCCCCCCCCTTGGCCGAGCAAGAGCGCATGGTCGAGGCGATGCTTTTTGCCGCCGCCCGCCCGCTGAGCCTATCGGAGATGGAAGCGCGCATGCCCCATGGCTGTGATGCCGCCGAGGCGGTGCAGCTATTGCGCAAGCGCTACGAGGGGCGGGGGGTTACGCTTGCGCGTGTTGGTGATGCTTGGGCGATCCGCACGGCGGCTGATCTGGGCTACTTGATGTCACGCGAAACGGTCGAGACGCGCAAATTGAGCCGTGCGGCGATCGAGACGCTGGCAATCATCGCCTATCACCAGCCCGTCACCCGCGCCGAGATCGAAGAAATTCGCGGCGTCTCTGCCTCCAAGGGGACGGTCGATCAATTGATCGAGTTGGAATGGGTCCGCTTTGGCCGCCGCCGCATGACGCCGGGCCGCCCCGTCACCTATGTCGTAACGCAAGGGTTCCTTGATCATTTCGGGCTGGAATCGGCGCGCGATCTGCCGGGGCTTAAGGAATTGCGCGAAGCGGGGCTTTTGGAAAGCCGCCCACCCGAGGGGGCCGAGGGCGAGATCGCGCGCGATGGCGATACCGGCGACATGTTCGAAGATGACGCGGAAATGGCCATGCGCGACGATCATGACGATGATCTGATCGATGACGCGGGTCAGTAACGCGTGACCTGACTTTGCCGCATTTTTGCGGTATCATCGTGGAATGTAAGCGTGAGCGATCCAATTCGGGTCTGCATGTGAGTAACGAGGTCAGTCGTATGGAACGTGTCATCAACATGGTGATCAGGCAGGTTATCCGCCAAGTGGTCAATCGTGGCATGAATGCCGGGATCGATAAGCTGACGCAGGGCCGGGCGGATGCGACCCCAGAACAACAAGCAAGGGCGCGCGAAAGCGGCAACCGCACCAAACAAGCGATGCGCCTGATCCGCCGTTTTGCGCGGTTTTAACGCTCGTCAGATTGACTGCTTCAGAAAGCAAAACGGGCGCCCAAGGGCGCCCGTTTGTTTGATGCGACTGCTGATTAGCAGCTGTAATACATCTTGTATTCGATCGGGTGGGGTGTGTGCTCGAAGGCGTAAACCTCCTGCCACTTGAGCGCGATATAGGCCTCGATCTGGTCCTTGTCGAAGACGCCGCCCTTGAGCAGGAAGTCGTGATTGGCTTCCAACTCTTCCAGCGCTTCGCGCAAGCTGGCGCAAACGGTGGGGATCGATGCCAGCTCTTCGGGGGGCAGATCATACAGATCCTTGTCCGAAGGGTCGCCGGGGTGGATCTTGTTCAAGATACCGTCAAGGCCAGCCATCAGCAGAGCCGAGAAAGCGAGGTAGGGGTTCGCCGACGGATCGGGGAAACGGGCCTCGACACGCTTTGCCTTGGGGCTTTCTGTCCACGGAATACGCACGCAGCCCGAGCGGTTGCGTGCCGAGTAGGCGCGCAGCACGGGTGCCTCAAAACCGGGGATCAGGCGCTTGTAGCTGTTGGTCGCCGGGTTGGTGAAGGCGTTGAGCGCCTTGGCATGCTTGAGGATACCGCCGATGAAATACAGCGCCTCGTTCGACAGGTCGGCATATTTGTCGCCTGCGAAAAGCGGCTTGCCGTCTTTCCAGATCGACATGTTCACATGCATGCCGGTGCCATTGTCGCCGGCCATGGGCTTGGGCATAAAGGTTGCCGACTTGCCATAGGCATGTGCCACGTTGTGGATGACATACTTGTACTTCTGGATATCATCGGCCTGCTTGGTGAGCGTGCCGAAAATCAGGCCAAGCTCGTGCTGGTTCGAAGCAACCTCATGGTGATGCTTATCGACCTTCATGCCGATGCGCTTCATCGTCGAGAGCATTTCCGAACGCAGATCTTGCGCCGGGTCAATCGGGTTGACCGGGAAATAGCCGCCCTTGATGCCGGGGCGGTGGCCGGTGTTGCCCATCTCGTATTCGGTGTCGCTGTTCCATGCGCCGTCAACGGCGTCGACCTCGAAGGAGACCTTGTTCATCGACACGGCGTAGCGGACATCGTCAAAGACGAAGAATTCAGCTTCGGGGCCGAAATAGGCGGTGTCACCCACGCCCGATGCTTTCAGATACGCTTCGGCCTTGAGCGCGATGCCGCGCGGGTCGCGATTATAGGCCTCGCCTGTGTCGGGCTCGACCACGTTGCAATGCACGCAAATGGTCTTTTCGGCGTAGAAGGGATCGACATAGGCGCTGTCGGTGTCGAGCATCAGCTTCATGTCAGAGGCTTCAATGCCCTTCCAACCCGCGATGGAGGAGCCGTCGAACATGAAGCCTTCTTCAATGAAGTCCTCATCGACGAGGTCGGACATGACCGTCACATGCTGCAGCTTGCCGCGCGGATCGGTGAAGCGGATGTCGACATATTCCGCCCCTTCTTCCTGGATCATCTTCAAAAGGTTGTCTTTGCTCATCGTGACCTTCCCCTGACGTATTGGTCGTGTATTTGCTGGGCCGCTCAGTGCATTGCCTGCCTGAGGGCCAGCGGCTTAAATTGCGTCGTCGCCGGTTTCGCCGGTACGAATACGGATCGCCTGCGAGATATCGGAGACGAAAATCTTGCCATCGCCGATCTTGTCGGTCTTGGCGGCGCTGATGATTGCCTCGATCGCGGCATCGACCATGTCATCGGTCAAGACAACCTCGATCTTCACCTTGGGCAGGAAATCAACAACATATTCGGCACCGCGGTAAAGTTCGGTATGGCCTTTCTGGCGGCCAAAACCCTTTACTTCGGTCACGCTGAGGCCCTGAATGCCGATCTCTTGCAGCGCTTCCTTCACCTCGTCGAGTTTGAAGGGTTTGATGATCGCTTCGATCTTTTTCATGCGGCTCAAGCCTCCTCATATGTGCGGCACCCTGACACCATTTTGCGCGGGGGGAATCCATGCGCTACGATCGAGAAGCGACGACTTGCCGAGGATTCTGTCGTATGATGATTAAAATTTAGGCGTTTTGCACAAAATGCGAGCGAAATGAAAACACCAATGCGCACCACGCTTGTCACTGCCGCCCAGATGCGGGCCATCGAACAGACCGCAATGGCGACTGGCCGTATCACAGGCGCTGATTTGATGGAGCGCGCAGGGCGGGGCGTGGTTGATGCGATCGTCTCCCATTGGCCCCAATTGGCGCAGGTGCCGGGCCGGGCCATCGTGCTGTGCGGCCCGGGCAATAATGGCGGCGATGGATTCGTGATTGCCCGGCTGTTGCATGGCTGGGGCTGGACGGTCGCGGCGCATTTTTATGGCGATCCCGCGCGCCTGCCGCATGAAGCGGCCACACACTATGCGCGCTGGGCAAGCATGGGCGCGATCCACCCCTTGCCGGTCGGCGCAGCGCCCGATGCGCATGGCGGGGTGATCGTGGATGCGCTTTTCGGCACGGGGCTGACACGGGCCTTGGTGCCCGATCTCGCGCAAGCGATCTTGTCGCTTGATGCGGCTGCATTTGCCAATTGGCACAGGGTTGCGGTCGATCTGCCATCAGGGCTTTGCGCTGACACAGGCCGCGTCTTGGTCGATGCGCACGGGCAGGGGGTGGCCTTTCGTGCTGATCTGACGGTGAGTTTTCATGCCCAAAAGCCGGGTCATATCCTTGATCGCGGGCCTGATTATTGCGGCGATGTCGTGGTGTGCGATATCGGCTTGGGCCGCGCAGAGGCGCGCGCGCAGGGGGAACTCGCGCTGGTCGATGCGCCCATGGCGCGTGATATCGCCAAGACAGCTGGGCATAAATTTGATCATGGCCATGCGCTGGTGCTGTCGGGTGGTCTGGGGCGTTCGGGTGCCGCACGGCTGGCCGCGCGGGGGGCATTGCGCATTGGCGCGGGGCTGGTGACGGTGGCGGCCCCGGCGGCGGCGATGGCGGAATGTGCCGCGCAGTTGACCGCGATCATGCTTCGCCCGCTTGATACGGCGGCAGAGTTTGGCGTGATGTTGGATGACCATCGGATCAATGCGCTTTGCCTTGGGCCGGGCCTTGGGCTGGCGCGCGCGCGCGATCTGGTGGCTGTTGCGCTGGCGGCCGGGCGCGGCGTGGTGCTGGATGCCGATGCGCTCAGCGCTTATGCAGGCGCGCCTGACGCGCTTTTTGCGATGCTGCATCCGGGCGCGGTATTGACGCCCCATGATGGTGAGTTTGCGCGCCTCTTTCCCGATTTGGCCGCGGCGCTTGGCGCGCCTGCCTTGCGGGGCCCGGCCTTTTCACGGATTTGCGCCGTGCGGACTGCCGCCAAGCGGGCGGGGTGTGTCGTCTTGCTCAAGGGGCGCGATACGGTCATCGCCGACCAGGCGGGCAATTGCGCGGTTCATGCCGCATTGGGGCCGCGCGCGGCCCCTTGGCTTGCCACGGCCGGTTCGGGCGATGTGCTGGCCGGGCTGATCACTGGCCTATTGGCGCGCGGCCTGCCACCGATGGCAGCTGCAAAAGCCGCTGCTTGGCTGCATGTCGAGGCCGCGCTGACCTTTGGCCCCGGGCTGATCGCCGAAGACCTGCCCGAGGTGTTGCCAGCGGTTTTACGCCGCTTAGGTGCCTAAAGCGTCGTTCTCAGGCCGCAACCATCAGCCCATCGGCCGAGGCCAGCTCCAGCCCATCGGCTTGGAACATCTCGGGCCTGCCAAAGTGCAAGGCGAACGCGGTCATCGCCTCGGTCAGCGTCTCGATGCGGATATATTCGCCATCGGCAAGCTGGCCCACGGGCACGCAGGCCTGTTTTTGGCCATAAAGCGCCTGTGCGCGCCAATCGCGGATCAAGATCCGCTGCGTGGCTGGCAACCAAAGATCGCGCTCGGGGCGGCCACCAAGGGCGTTTTTTGTCAAGCGCACGATCGCTGTCCCGACGGGCAGGACGATCTTGTCGATGGCCGTCAGGGCGCGCGCGCCGTGGCGGGTGATCAGCCGATCACCAACATAAAGATGCTCGACCGGCAAAGCGCCATCGAGGCTAAGAACGGCAGTACCCGGTGCAATCGCCATGAGGCTTGCCTGCCCCATAACGCTCACCAAATGCCCCGCCGCGATCGGGGTCAATTCGGTCATGTTGAAACCTGCTCGGTCATGGGCGTCTTTTGCGCCCTGTTTGTTATGTGCAAAGCCTATCCCGACATGCGCCGCCGAGGCGAGGGAAAATGACCGCCACATGAACGAACAGGACAAAGTGTTGCGCGAAAACAGAATGTATTTCCGGGGATATTCTGCGCCATGCGTTGAAATCGCGTTAAGTGCGGGTGTTTTCACCCTCGCGCACGGCGTTGAGCTCTGCTAAAGGCGCTGCCGATGCGGGTGTGGCGAAATTGGCAGACGCACCAGATTTAGGTTCTGGCGCCGCAAGGCGTGGGGGTTCAAGTCCCTCCACCCGCACCATCGAAACACTTTGGGATCAACGGGTTTCGACCGGATCGTGTCGCGATCTTACAGGCCACATTGGACCCAAGCGCATGGCAGGAGCAGCCCGATCATGACAATCACGCTTCTTGATGGCGGTATGGGCCAAGAATTGATCCATCGTGCGGGCGACAGGCCCACACCGCTATGGTCGACGCAAGTGATGATGGCCCATCCCGGTTTGGTCGAACAGGTCCACAGCGATTATTTCGCCGCCGGTGCGCAGATTGCCACGACCAATACCTATGCCATCCATCGCGACCGCTTGATCCATGAGGGGCTGGAGCATCTGTTTGCCGATCTCCATGCCGCCGCTATCGCCGAGGCGATGGCCGCGCGCCAAGCCCATGGTCAGGGGCGTATCGCGGGTTCGGTCGGCCCCTTGGTGGGCAGCTACCGCCCCGATCTGCACCCCAAACCCGAGATGGCCGTGCCGCTTTATGGCGAGATCGTCCAGATCCTCGCGCCGCAGGTTGACCTGATCTTGTTTGAAAGTGTCGCCTCGCTCATGCATGCCGAAACCGCGCTTGCGGCGGCGAAAGCGGCGGGCAAGCCGGTTTGGCTCTCGGTCACGCTGGATGATGCCGATGGGTCGCGCCTACGCTCGGGCGAGGCGGTGGCCGATCTGTTGCCGATCCTTAAGGCAGGCGGTGCTGTGGCGGCGCTCGCCAATTGCTCGATCCCCGAGGCGATGCCCGCAGGACTGGCCGCATTCGCCAAGGGCGATCTGCCCTTTGGTGCCTATGCCAATGGCTTCACCAAAATCAGCGAGGGCTTCTTGGCTGATCGCCCAACCGTCGATGCCCTGTCGGCGCGCACCGATTTAGGCCCGATGGTTTATGCCGACCACGTGATGGGCTGGATCGACCAAGGTGCCACCATCGTCGGCGGCTGCTGCGAAGTCGGCCCCGCCCATATCGCCGAGATCGCCCGGCGTTTGCGGGCCAAGGGGCTACTTGAATAGGGTAGAGACCGACCTGCCACCTGATTGATTGCATTTCGCTATTGAAATTTGCCGCAATGGTCGTGAACTATCAATCATGATCAACAAGCTCGAAATGTTCATCGCGGTGGCCAAGGAAGGGCATTTCGGGCGTGCGGCCGAAAGCCTTGGGGTCACGCAGCCGACGCTATCGACCGGCATCAAGCAGTTGGAAGAAAACCTTGGCGTGCAGCTGATCTTTCGCGGCTCGCGCTATGGCGGTTTAACACCCGAGGGCGCGCGCGCGCTGGTTTGGGCGCGCAGGCTGGTAGGTGACGCCCGCGCCTTTCGCGAAGAGATGCGCGTCAGCCGTCACGGTCTTTCTGGCCATCTGCGCCTTGCGGTCATTCCAACGGCGCTGACATGGGCGGCAAAACTCTCGGCCCGCTTTGCCGAGGCTCACCCCAAGGTGCGCTTTACTATTCTGTCGCGCAATTCATCCGACATATTGAAAATGCTCGAAAATCTCGAGGTGGATGCCGGGCTCTCTTATCTCGACAACGAGCCTTTGGGCCGGATGACGACCGCGCCGATCTATACCGAGCGCTATACGTTGGTGTGCCATGCGGACAATCCCTTGGCCTTGCAGTCACAAGTGACATGGGCCGATCTGGCGGGGGAGCGGCTGTGTTTGCTGACGCCCGATATGCAGAACCGGCGCATCATCAACCAATGCTTCATGGAGGCCGATGTCACCCCAGATGCCTTGGTCGAGGCAAACTCGACCCTTGTTCTGGCGGCCCATGTCGAACAGGGCGGTTGGGTGACGATCCTGCCCTCGGACATGGCGCGATTCTTGAGTGCTGGCAAACACTTGGCCATTGTGCCGATCATGGGCGCGCATGTGGAGCATATCGTGGGGCTAGTGGCGCCTTTCCGTGAACCACATACGCCGGTGCTTGACGCGCTTTTGACGCAAGCGGCGGGGTTGAACCGGGCATGAGCGTCGCAAATCGCGCGGCGATGGTCGTGCGGGCTTCATTGGGTTTCTCTATCGATCAACGGAATAGCGATATTGATTGTTGATCGCTGATCGTGACACTGGCCCTTGGATATCCGGAGCCAGACATGACCAGCCCATCCCATGCAGTGCGGCCCGACGGGCTTGCCGAGATCGACGCCATCATTGCCGCCCATCTGTGGCGGGAGGGGCCGCTGTTGCCGATCTTGCATGCGGTGCAGGCCGCCTTTGGGTTTATCCCGCAAGCAGCGCATGCGCCGATCTGTGCAGCCCTGAACATCACCAAGGCCGAGCTGCATGGCGTGATCAGTTTTTACCATGATTTCAGGGACAAGCCCGCCGGTGTTCATGTGCTGAAGATCTGCCGCGCCGAGGCCTGTCAGGCCATGGGCGGCGCGGCAATGTCCGCGGCGGTTCTGGCCAAGCTTGGCCTTGATTGGCACGAGACAAGCCGCGATGGGCGGGTAACGGTCGAGCCGGTTTATTGCCTTGGCCTATGCGCCTGCGCGCCTGCGGCGATGGTGGATGGCAAGCTTAAGGCGCGCGTGACGCCCGAGATCTTGCTGGCGGAGTTGGGCGCATGAAGATTTATGTTCCCCGTGATGCGGCGGCGCGTGCGCTTGGTGCCGATGCAGTCGCTGCAGCTTTTGCCGATTTGGGGCATCAGGTCATCCGCAATGGATCGCGCGGGATGATCTGGCTGGAACCCTTGGTCGAGATCGAAGAAAATGGCATGCGCCGCGCCTATGGACCGGTTGCGCCGGGCGATGTGGCGGGGATTTTGGCGGGCAGCGTTGAAAGCCTTGGGCCAGTTGAAAACATTCCGTTTTTCGCGCGTCAGACGCGGCTGACCTTTGCGCGCTGCGGGCTGATCGATCCGCTCAACCTTGCAGATTACGAGGCCCATGGTGGGCTGAAGGGGCTGCGCCGTGCGCTGGAGATGGGTAGCGATGGCATCATCGCGCAGATGAAGGAAAGTGGCCTGCGCGGGCGCGGCGGCGCGGGCTTTCCCACGGGCATCAAATGGGAGACCGTCGCGCGCGCGGCAGGTCCGCAGAAATACATCGTCTGCAATGCCGATGAGGGCGATAGCGGCACCTTTGCCGACCGGATGATCATGGAGGGCGACCCGTTTTCCGTGATCGAGGGCATGGTGATCGCGGGGCTCGCGGTGGGGGCCAGCAAGGGCTACATCTATATCCGCTCGGAATATCCAGATGCTATCGAGGTGATGTCGCGCGCTGTTCGTATTTGTCATGATAACAATATTTTGGGGCGTGTTCTTCACACAACGCATGAATTTGATATCGAGATCCGCGTGGGTGCCGGCGCCTATGTCTGCGGCGAGGAGACATCGCTGCTCAACTCGCTCGAGGGCAAGCGCGGGGTCGTGCGCGCCAAGCCGCCACTGCCTGCGCTCGAAGGGTTCATGGGGCGGCCGACAGTTGTGAACAACGTGATCTCGCTGGCCACTGTGCCAGTGATTTTCGAGAAGGGCGCGGATCACTACGCAAGCTTTGGGCTTGGTCGGTCCAAGGGCACCATGCCGATCCAGATCGCGGGCAATGTCGCGCGCGGCGGCCTGTTCGAGACGGGTTTTGGTATGCCCTTGGGCGCTTTGGTCAATGAGATTGCCGGTGGCACGGCGACGGGGCGACCCGTGAAGGCCGTGCAGGTGGGCGGGCCGTTGGGGGCGTATTTTGCGCCCGCCAAGTTCGACACGCCCTTTGCCTATGAGGAATTCGACGGCCAAGGCGGGTTGATCGGTCATGCGGGTGTGGTGGTCTTTGACGATGCCGCGGATATGCGCGCCATGGCGCGTTTCGCGATGGAATTTTGCGCGGTCGAGTCTTGTGGGAAATGCACGCCTTGCCGCATCGGCGCGGTGCGCGGCGTGGAGACGATTGACCGGATCGCGGCGGGTGACGCATCGGCGGTGCCGCTTTTGGTCGATTTGTGCGAGACGATGAAGCATGGCTCGCTCTGTGCGCTGGGGGGCTTTACGCCCTATCCGGTGATGAGTGCGCTGGAACAATTCCCCGAGGAATTCGCGGGCCGTCGGGAGGCAGCGGCGTGAGGGTGTTTCGCCGCCTTTGGCGTCGACCCGCGGGGGGCGCTGCCCCCCGAACCCCCCGGAGTATTTGGAAAGCAAAGATGGGCAGGGAGGCTATAGCGCCATGAAAGACTTCATCATTCCCTGGGGCGATGATCGCGATATGGGCACGCCTGCCAAACAGGGTGCGGCCGTCAGCTTGATGATCGATGGCTTTGAGGTCACCGTGCCCGAGGGCACATCGGTCATGCGGGCCGCGGCCATCGCGGGCATTGCCGTGCCAAAGCTTTGCGCCAGCGACAATCTGGAGGCGTTCGGCTCGTGCCGCTTATGCGTCGTTGAGATCGAGGGGCGGCGCGGCACGCCCGCCTCCTGCACCACGCCGGTGGCGGCGGGGATGGTGGTGAAAACCCAATCCGAGCAGGTCAAGCGTATCCGCAAGGGTGTGATGGAGCTTTATATTTCGGACCATCCGCTCGATTGCCTGACTTGCAGTGCAAATGGCGATTGCGAGTTGCAGGATATGGCGGGGGTGGTGGGCCTGCGCGATCAGCGCTTTGAGGCACCCGAGGGGGGCATGCGCACCCATTTCGCGGCGCGCGACACAAGTGGCATCGCCAATCCCGAATGGATCGCCAAGGACGACAGCAACCCCTATTTCACCTATGATCCGGCCAAATGCATCGTGTGCAACCGCTGTGTGCGGGCCTGCGAGGAGGTTCAGGGCACATTCGCGCTGACCATCGAGGGGCGCGGGTTTGAAAGCCGCGTGTCGGCGGGCGGTGTTGGCGACGATTTCATGGCATCTGATTGCGTGAGTTGCGGGGCTTGTGTGCAGGCCTGCCCGACCGCGACCTTGCAGGAGAAATCGGTCATCGCACTGGGCACGCCGACGCGCTCGGTCATCACCACTTGCGCCTATTGCGGGGTGGGCTGTTCATTCAAGGCAGAGCTGAACGGTGACGAATTGGTGCGCATGACGCCCTATAAGCATGGCGCGGCCAATCGCGGGCATAGCTGCGTCAAGGGGCGGTTTGCCTATGGTTATGCCACGCATAGTGATCGCATCCTCAAGCCCATGATCCGCGAGACTATCGACCAGCCGTGGCGCGAGGTGAGTTGGGAGGAGGCGCTGGGGTTTGCGAGCGCCAAGATGCGGGGCATTCAGGCTAAGTATGGGCGCAAATCGGTGGGGGTAATTACCTCGTCGCGCTGCACCAATGAAGAAACCTATCTGGTTCAAAAGCTGACGCGGGCGGTGTTTTTGAACAACAACACCGACACTTGCGCGCGGGTCTGCCATTCGCCGACGGGCTATGGTTTGGGCCAGACATTCGGCACGAGCGCCGGCACGCAGAATTTCGATTCTGTGGCCGAGGCCGATGTGGTCGTCGTGATCGGGGCCAACCCGACCGATGGGCACCCGGTCTTTGCTTCGCGCCTTAAGAAACGGCTGCGGGCTGGTGCCAAGCTGATCGTGATCGACCCGCGTCGGATCGATCTGGTGAAAACGCCCCATATCGAGGCCGCCCATCATTTGGCCCTGCGCCCCGGCACCAATGTGGCGGTCGTGACCGCCCTAGCGCATGTGATCGTGACCGAGGGGCTGTTTGACGAGGGCTTTATCCGCACCCGCTGCGATTGGGACGAGTTCCAAGAATACGTCGAGTTCATCAGCGATGTCCGCCATTCCCCCGAGATGACCGAGATCTTGACCGGCGTTGCGGCGGAGGAGTTGCGCGCGGCGGCCCGGCTTTACGCCAAGGGCGGCAATGGCGCGATCTACTATGGGCTGGGTGTGACCGAGCATTCCCAAGGCTCGACCACCGTGATGGCGATTGCCAATCTTGCGATGATGACCGGCAATATCGGGCGTGAGGGTGTGGGGGTGAACCCGCTCCGCGGTCAGAACAACGTGCAGGGTTCCTGCGACATGGGGTCGTTCCCGCATGAATTGCCGGGCTATCGCCATGTGAAAGGCGCCGAGGTGCGCGCGATTTTCGAGGGCGCTTGGGGGGTCACGATCGACCCAGAGCCGGGCTTGCGTATTCCCAACATGCTCGACGCCGCCGTGTCAGGTCAGTTCAAGGGGCTCTATTGTCAGGGTGAGGATATCTTGCAATCCGATCCCGACACACGCCATGTCGCGGCGGGGCTTGCGGCGATGGAATGCGTCATCGTCCATGATCTGTTCCTGAACGAGACGGCGAATTACGCCCATGTGTTCTTGCCCGGCTCCACCTTCCTTGAGAAAGACGGCACCTTCACCAATGCCGAACGCCGTATCAACCGCGTGCGCAAGGTGATGGCACCGCGCAATGGCTATGCCGATTGGGAGATTACCCAGATGCTGGCCAATGCGATGCTGGAAGCAGAAGGGCGGCCCTTGTGGCATTACACCCATCCGTCCCAGATCATGGAAGAGATCGCGGCCACCACCCCCGGTTTTGCCAATGTCGATTACGCGATGCTGGAGGAAAAGGGATCGGTGCAGTGGCCCTGTAATGATGCCAATCCTGAAGGCTCTCCCATCATGCATGTCGATGGCTTCGTGCGCGGCAAGGGGCGGTTCATCGTCACCGAATATATCGCGACCGAGGAACGGACCGGGCCGCGTTTCCCGCTGCTTTTGACGACGGGGCGTATTCTGAGCCAATACAATGTCGGCGCGCAAACGCGGCGGACGGAAAACACCATCTGGCATTCCGAGGATGTGTTGGAAATCCACCCCCATGATGCCGAAGTGCGCGGCGTGAAAGAGGGCGATTGGGTCAAGCTTGGCTCGCGCTCGGGCGAGACATCTTTGCGCGCGCATCTGACGGATCGGGTTAGCCCCGGCGTGGTTTACACGACCTTTCACCACCCCACGACACAGGCCAATGTGATCACCACCGATTTTTCCGATTGGGCGACGAATTGCCCGGAATACAAGGTGACGGCGGTGCAGGTGGGGCTGTCGAACGGGCCGACGGATTGGCAAGAAAGCTACGAGGAACAGGCACGCCTGTCGCGGCGCATCTTGCCGGCGGCGGAATGAGGGCCAGCCGCTCCATATCGGCGCGCGCCTTGGGGCCGGAGGGCGCGCGTGAGATTGCGCGCTCGCTTCCCGAAGAGGTGGCGGTGGCAGTGACCTGTAACGGCTCGACCCAAGCGGTGATGATGTGCAGCCCCACCGATCTGGAAGATTTCGCGCGCGGCTTTGCCTTTACCGAAGGCTATGCCAGCCCCGATCAGATCGCGCAGATCGAATTGGTCGAATTGCCCCAAGGGATCGAGGCGCGGCTTTGGATCGCGCAGGAGGCAGCCGATGCTTTGGGCGCAAGGCGGCGCATGATGATGGGGCCCGTGGGCTGTGGGCTCTGCGGGATCGACAGTCTGGAACAGGCGATGCGCGATCTGCCGCGATTGGATTGCGCGTTGCGGCTTGATTGGGCCGAAGCAGCAGAGGCGGTTGAGGGCTTGCGCGCCCATCAACCGTTGCACGATCTGACCCATGCGGTGCATGCGGCGGGGTTCTTGGTGCCGGGCCAAGGGATCATCTGCGCGCGCGAGGATGTGGGCCGTCACAACGCGCTCGACAAGCTGATCGGGGCCTTGCTTGCCGCCGACATCGACCCGGCCAGCGGTGCCATTGTTTTGACCAGCCGGGTATCGGTCGAACTGGTGCAAAAGGCGGTGATCGCGGGCTGTGGCGTGCTTTTGGCCGCCTCGGCACCCACGGCGCAGGCCTTGCGCTTGGCCGAGGATGCGGGGTTGAGCGTGGCTGGCTTCGCACGCGGCGGAAGGATCGAGATTTTTACCCATCCCGAACGGATCCTTGGAGGAAACGTCGATGTCGCATGACAAGCTTATTCGCATGGCCAACCAGATCGCGAGCTTTTTCAAGACCCAGCCCGGTCGCGATCAGGCCGAGCGTGTCGCGGCCCATCTCAAGGATTTTTGGGGGCCAGAGATGCGCGCGGCGCTCAAGGATCAGGCCAAGTCTCATGAGGCCGAGCTTGACGATCTGGTGCGCCGCGCGCTGCCGTTGATCTAGGGCAGGCGGGTTTTCGAAAACTCGCCCCAGACGCGGTTTTCTAGCCGCGTGGCCGCGCCCCTAGAGGTTACGCCGATCCACCACGGCCACACCGTCGCGTACGGCTGCGCCGGGGTGGGTGATGATGATCTCTCCTTCGCTGAGCCCCGCCAGCACTTGCGCCATGCGAGTGCCGCGTTGGCCGATGGCGATCGCCCTTTCACGCGCACGCCCATCTTCGACGATAAAGACCGCCCAGCCTTCCTCGCGGCGGAAAAGCGCGCCTAGCGGCACTTGCAGCGCGCTGTCGCTTTCCCAAGCGATGATGCGCAAGAAGACCGCGAAGCCATGCCCAAGGCCCGCCCGGGCGGCGGGCGATGTGGTGATCTGAAAGATGCCATCGACCCGTTGCTCTGAAATGCCCAGTGCCGAGACGCGGGTCTCAGCCAAGGGTTCGATCCGGTCCAGCACCGCCATGAGCGGGTCCGGTCCACCCCATCGCTCGACCAGCGCGGCCGTGCCTGGACGAAGGCCTACTGCATCAGCTGACAATAGATCGGCGACGATTTCGAGGTCGCTGGGATCGCCGATACTGACCAAGGGCGCGCCGAGCGGCGCAGGGTGTTCACTAATCGTGGCGATGGACAATACGACCCCATCGCTGGGCGCGGTCAGTTCGACACAGCAGCTTTCGGGGGCGTGGCCGGCGGTTGGCGCGAGAAGCGCGGCGCGCGCGCGGTCCAGATGGCCTTGCGCCATGGCGCTGCGCGCTTGCGCGGCTTGCAAGGCGGCCTCGGCCAGCGCGAGCTGTTGACTGACGGTTTCCATCTGGGTCAAGGCGGCCACCCCGCGTTCGAGCAATGCGCGGGTGCGATCGCGCTGTAGCGTGGCAAAGCGGGTATCTTCCTCGGCGCGGGCGAGTTCGGCGCGGGCCAAATCATAGGCCGCCATCGCTTCGGCGACGGCGGCTTCGGCCTCGGTTCGGCTGCGCCAATCCAAAAGTGCAGGCGCGGCTGGTTCGACCCGCGCCACGATGCTTTGCCCGGCTTGCACCCTGTCGCCCACCGCGACAGGCGCGCGGCGCGCGGTCCCCGCGATAGGGGCGGCCACCTCGAAGATTTCGCGGATGCGCGTCTGGCCATCGGCGTCGATGGTGATGCGCATCGGCGCTGCGGTGACGGTGAACAGGTCGACGGGCACCGGATCAGTGCGTAAGGCGACAAAGCCCAGCAACGCCAATAATCCCATCCCGGCCAGCCCAAGGCCAATCCCTCGATGTGTGAAGGTCATTGCGTCATTCCCTTGTTTTCATGACAGCGACCAGATCCATCCGGTCGATCCGTCGCCGCACGATCAGAACCGATGCTAGGCTTGCGCCAAGCACCACAAGGCTGGCGCGCGCGAAATCGGCAGGGGCCAGCACAAGCGGGATGGCGTAAATATCGGAGCTAAAGCCACGCGCCAAGGCCGCAGCGATCAGCGCGCCCATCAGCCAGCCCAAGGGTTGGGCGACGAGCGCGATCAACATCGTCTCGCCTATCAGCACAAGGCTGACCTCGGCGCGCGAGAAGCCGATGATGCGCAGGCTCGCCAATTCGCGCGCGCGCTCGGAAAGCTGGATGCGCGCCGCATTATAAGCCACGCCAATGGTGATCAGCACCGCGATCACCGCATAGACACCGTTTACCACCACCACATTCTCGCTGATGGTCTCTTGAAAGCTTTGGCGGTTCTCGGTCATCTCGATCACACCGCCAAGCAGGGGCGTCGCGTGCAATGCGCGCTGCAAATCAGGCAGCATGGCGGGATCATACAAGATATTGGCGACCGACATCTGTGGGCTGCGCCGAAACAACTGGTCGAGATGCCCCATCTCAACATAGGCCCCAAGGCCGAAATACTGTTCGATGAGGCCTGCAACGACCATTTCATGGGTTTCGCGCTGGCCTGTGTGAAAACTGACCCAAAGCCTGTCGCCCACCCCTGCCTCAAGCTGGGCTGCAAGCCGGTCAGAGAGCAAAATACCCCCCGGCGGTGGTTCGATGGCGGTGCCGTCAGCCCCGATCACGCGGCTGAGTTCGGCGCCATAGGGGCGCGCCTCGATCGAGACGCGTTTCTCGCGCGGCCCGCGGCGCAAGGTGGCGGGGTGAAATTGCTGCGCCTCGGCTTGCATGACACCGGGCAAGCGGCGGATATCGACCAAGGCACTGATGGGGAGCTCGGCGCTGAGCAAAATCGCAGCATCTTGGCGGTAGGTCTGGTTGAAGGCCAGATCGATGATCCGGTCAAGCGCGCCGAACATGAAGCCGGCCGCGATGACCGATGCGGTGGCAGCCCCCAGTCCCACAGCCGTCAGCGCGCTGCGCAGCGGCCAGCGGATCAAGCTGCGCAAAACCATTGTGGTGGTCTGGCGCAGCCGCAGCGCGGCCATGGCGCGGTCGATGCCTGTTTTGCGAAAGACCGGGGGCGCGGGTGGCTGCATCGCGATGGCGGGCGGCAAGCGGGCGGCGATCAGCGCCGCACGCAGCGCGCCCACCAGTGTACTGGCAAGCCCGGCCAAGGCCGACATCGCATAGACCCATCCCGGCACATGGAAGATCAGATAGGGGAAATCGAAGAACTGCGCGTATTGCCCCGCCATGGCACGGGCAAGGATGCTGCCCGCCACCCAGCCAAGTGCGACGCCAAGCCCTGCGATCATGCCAGCCAGTAACAGGTAATGCAGCGCGATCTGCCCATCGCCATAGCCCAAGGCCTTGAGCAGCCCGATCTCGGCACGCTCTAGCGTCACGATGCGGCTCATCACCATGCCGACCAGAAAGGCTGCGATCGCGAAAAACACCGGCGGCACCACCATGGCCATGGCGCGCAGTTGGTCGATCTCGGCCGCGACGAAGGCATCGCTGATCTGGCTGTCGCGCCCATAAGCGCCCCGCCCGCCGTAAGGATCGAGAAGCTGGTCAAGTGCCTCGATCACATCGGCTGGTACCGCATCGATGCCCAAGCGCAGGGCAAGGTGGTTAAACGCGCCGACCATGTCGAAGGCGCTTGCGATATCGGCCTGTGTCAGCCACAAAATGCCAAAGCCGGCATTGTCGGGCATCAGCGCGCCGGGCCCGATGGTATAGATAAACTCGGGGCTGACGGCGGTGCCCGTAATCGTCAGGTCGCGGGCTTTCCCATTGATATTGGCCGAAAACACATCGCCGGGGACAAAGCCGTTGGCCTTTGCGAAGGCATCGGAGATCATCACTTCGCCCGGGCGTTCAGGGGGGGTGCCGCTGCGCAAGATCGGCAGGTTCAAGAGCGGCGCGCCATCCTCGGGCCAGGCCAAAAGCCGGCCCATCGCCACCGCGTCGCGGTCCGGCAGGTCCAGCACGGCCATGCCCTGCACCCGGGCCTCAAGCATGCGCAGGCCGGGGATGGCGCGGATCTCTTCCAATAGGCTAAGCGGTGCGCGGCGCGCCTCGGCAAAGATATCGGCGAAACGGTTGCGCTCGTAATAGGCATCGCGTGTATCGACCAAGGCGCGGTGCATGCCAAAGGCCGTCAACAAGATCGCCACACCACAGGCCAGCACAACGTCAATCGCCACACCTTGCACCCAAAGCCGCTGAAAATCGCGCATGAGCTTGAGATCGAGCGCCTTCATCGCGTCTACCAGCTGATATCTTGCGGGGCGAGGCGCGTCTGGTTGACCGTGACATCAGCGATCTTGCCATCGGCAAAGCGGATCACGCGATGCGCCATGCCGCGGATCGCGGCGTTATGGGTGATCACCACGGTCGTCGTCCCCATCGTCTCGTTGATCTGTTTGAGCGCGTCGAGCACGGCTGTCCCGGTTTTGCTGTCGAGCGCGCCTGTGGGTTCGTCACACAACAGCACCTCAGGGCGTTTGGCGATAGCGCGTGCGATGGCGACGCGCTGCTGCTCGCCGCCCGAGAGTTCCGCCGGAAAGTGATCGGCCCGCGGGCTGAGGCCGACACGGTCCAATGCCTCGTCAGGGGCCATCGGATCGATAGCGACATCGGTGACCAGTTGCACATTCTCGCGCGCGCTGAGCGAGGCGACGAGATTGTAGAACTGAAACACAAAGCCCACATGGCCGCGCCGGTAGCGCGTCAGCGCGCGCTCGCTCAAACCGGTCAACTCCAGATCGCGAAACCACACCCGCCCTGCGCTGGCGTGATCAAGCCCGCCCAGAATATTGAGCAAGGTCGATTTGCCCGACCCTGAGGGGCCAAGCAGCACCGTGAACTCACCGCCGTAAAGCTGAAGATCGACACCCGCGAGGGCATGCACCTTGAGTGTGCCTGTCTCATAGACCTTGCTCAGGCCTTCGGTACGAAACACGATGGGGTGGGTGTTGGTCATGACCTTGCCAGATTGGCACAGGGTGCCACGGCTAGGCTTGACATGTCGCAAGCTGGGCGCTGGGCGGCCCCGTCGATTGACCCCCGTCAACCCGGGCGCGACGCGATGCCAATAAGCTTGGCAGCACATCGTTGCCTGCCAAGGAGATCATCCATGGATCAGACCGAACCAGCGCCGCAGCGGATGCAGGTGATCGACATCCCCGAGGCGGTAGCCATTTTCGACCGGCGCGACGACCTTCACGCGGCGATTTATGATCTGCGCACCTTGGGCTTTAGCCGGCATGATATCAGCCTTTTGGCCCGCCAAGATGTGCTGGAACAGAAGTTGGGCCGCGCGTATTGGCGGGCTGATGAGCTGGCCGATGATCCAAAGGCACCGCGCGCGGCCTTTGTCTCGGAGGATGCCATCGGTGCACTTGAGGGCAGTATCGCGGGCGGTTTCTTTTATATCGGATCAATGATCGCGATGGCGGCGATGCTGGGGCCGGCCAGTACCTTGGCGGCCTCTATCGCGGCCATTGCCATTGGCGGAACGCCTGCGGCGGTGTTGGGGGTCTTGCTGGCCCGGCGCGCGGCGCTGCCGCATCAGCGCAATTACGCATCCCAGCTCGAGCATGGGGGCATGTTGCTTTGGGTGCGGTTGCGTGACGCCGCGCATCGCGATCTGGCCGTCAAGATCTTACAAGGCCATTCAGGGCGCGAGGTGCATGTGCATGGCTGGAGCATGTGAACCCGACACGCCCGACGCATGAAAAAAGGGCACCGCTGGGCGCCCTTTTCCAATCGAAGCGATCCGAGATTACATCAGTTCGATGTTCACGGCGCTTTCGCGGCCATCACGGCCTTTTTCAAGGTCGAATTTGACCTTCTGGTTGTCGGCAAGACCCGTCAGGCCCGAGCGCTCGACGCCCGAGATATGGACGAATACGTCCTTCGCGCCGCCATCGGGAGCGATAAAGCCGTAGCCTTTGGTGGTGTTGAACCATTTCACGGTGCCAGTGGCCATAACCGTGTCTCCTGTCAGTTACACGCTGCCCGCACCATGCGGCAGCCCGGCGTCACCCATGCAAGATCGAGAGCACAAGCTTCGCATCGCGGCGAAAGACAGGGGTCGATAGAGTAGAGATAGCCCAGTTCTTATGCCCGTTTTCCAATCGAAAGTAAAGTATGATGGGGGCAGGGTGCCGCTAGGTGGCATGATCTGCATCAAGGCGATGCGGGCGGTCATCGCCCTAGATCTGCGCGACCCTGCCAAAGCTGAGGGACGCAGCATCAGCAGCCCCAACAGCACGGGACGCGTTACACATCGTCGCCTTGGCACCCCGGCGCATGGATCGCGGTTACGGGTGTCGCAACCGTATCCAAGCGCAACATCGCTGCGATGATCTGTCGTTGCCGGGGATTGGTGGTGCAATCGCGCCGCCATTTCGATGCGCTCATCGCAAGGGTCAAAGGTTTGGCCGCGCCGCCCGTCATCGTGATCTGCCTAGAAAGAGCCGATGCGATCGCGGACGACTTACAGACAGCCCTTCTGGGCGAGAGCGATTGGATTATCTTTACCGGTGGGAACCGGCAAATTGCGGCCCCCATCCGCGCCTTGGCGCTGGAAAAGCTGGCCTTTCTGGGGCTGCTGGTGGATGAAGGCGCGAATGCCGCGCATGCGCCCCGGATCAACAAGGGCAAGGTTGCGATCCTTGTCATGGCGACCGATGAGGAACAGATGATTGCACATGCGGTGCGACAGGCGCTTGCCGCGATACCAGATGAAAAGGGACCAATGTGATGATGCGGATGATCTTAATCGTGCCGATCCTCTTGGTATTGGCGGTTCTAGCCGCCGGTGTGTGGTTCCGCCTTGCGCCGATGAACCCTGTCCAATGGCATGTGGCGCCTGCGGATGTTATCCCGCCGTCCAGCCCCAATTTCGCTCTCCGGGTCGGCGTGGACGCGCCGGTTTTCGCGCAAAGCCCAGAGGTTGTTGCTGATCGGCTGGCTATCGTCGCGCAAGATGCCGGGGCCAAGATCATCGCGGGCAGCCCGCAAAGCGGGCATGTCAGCTATGTGGTGCGGTCGCGGATCATGGGGTTTCCTGATGCGATCTCGATCCGTCTTGTGCCGGAGGGGGCGGGGACGAAGCTCGAGATTTTCTCGCGCTCGCGCTATGGTTACAGCGATCTGGGCGTGAATGCTGCGCGCGTTGCGGCATGGATCGCGGCGCTGGGCGCGCAGACGGGGTCTTGACCGCGCGGCTGTGCAAGGTCACATCGCGCGGATGTTGCCGCATGATCGCCTGATCCAAATCTCTGAGCGTTTCGAGTTTCTCGAGGCGCGGCTCAATGCTGGGCCCGCGCCCGATGAGATTGCCACGATCAGCCGCGAATATGCCGATCTGAGGCCCGTTGTCGCCCAGATCGACGCATGGCGGCGGTTGCAATCGGAGATCGCCGAGGCTGAAGCCATGCTGCGCGACCCCGAGATGCGCGCGCTGGCCGAGGATGAGTTGCCACGGCTGCGTGCAAACCTGCCCATCGCCGAGCAGGCTTTGCAGCTTGCGCTTTTGCCCAAAGACGCCGCCGATGCGCGCCCCGCGATGATCGAGATCCGCCCCGGAACGGGTGGTGATGAGGCGGCCCTTTTTGCAAGTGATCTGCTGCGCATGTATACCCGCTACGCCGAGGCGCAGGGTTGGCAGATGGAGATTGTCGATCTGCAACAAACCGAGCTTGGCGGTATTCGCGAGGTGACGGTGCGCATCGCGGGCGAGGGGGTCTTTGCCCGTTTGAAATACGAAAGCGGCGTGCATCGGGTGCAGCGCGTGCCGGAAACAGAATCGGGCGGTCGCATCCACACTTCGGCGGCGACTGTCGCTGTGCTGCCCGAGGCCGAAGAGGTCGATATCACCATTCCCGCAAACGATATTCGGATCGACACGATGCGCTCTTCGGGTGCGGGTGGGCAGCATGTGAACACCACCGACTCGGCCGTGCGGATCACCCATTTGCCCACGGGGCTTGTCGTCACCAGCTCCGAGAAATCGCAGCATCGCAACCGCGAGATTGCCATGGGCGTGCTGCGCGCGCGCCTCTACGATATGGAGCGCCGCCGCGCCGCCGATGCAATGGCCGCCGACCGCCGTGCACAGGTAGGATCGGGCGACCGCTCGGAACGCATCCGCACTTATAATTTTCCGCAAGGGCGGATGACCGACCATCGGATTAACCTGACGCTCTACAAGCTTGATCAGGTGATGAATGGCGATCTTGATGAGGTGATCGAAGCGCTTTCCGCTGATGCGCAAGCCAAGCTTTTGGCGGAGATGTCGGGGTGAGCACCCAAACAATCGGCGCATGGCAACGCGCGGCCCTTGCCCGGCTTGCACCCGTCATTGGGCCGGATGAGGCCGCGCGTGATGTGCGGCTGATCTTGATGCGCGCGACGGGCTTGTCTGCGGCCCATCTGGGGGTGGGCGGCGGCGAGGTGCTGGCACCCACGGCACAGGCCCAAGCCGAAGCGATGCTGGCCGCGCGCCTGACCCACCAGCCCTTGGCGCAGATCTTGGGCGAATGGGCCTTTTATGGGCGCAGCTTTCATGTGAGCCAAGACACGCTTGTGCCGCGCCCCGATACCGAAACGCTCATCGATCTTGCCTTGGCCCAGCCGTTCTCGCGGCTGGTTGATCTTGGCACGGGTAGTGGCGCCATTGCCGTGACGCTTTTGGCTGAACGCGCCGAGGCGCATGGTCTGGCCAGCGATATTTCGCAAGCGGCCTTGGATATGGCCGCACGCAATGCCCAGCGCCATGGCGTGGCAGGGCGGCTTGATCTGCAATGCGCCGATTGGTGGGCCGGGATCGCGGGGCGTTTTGATCTGATCGTGTCAAACCCGCCCTATGTCAGCGCGGCCGATTATGCCGGATTGGCCCCAGAGATCACACAATGGGAGCCGCGCGGGGCGCTGACACCGGGCGGTGACGGGCTGTCGGCCTATCGGCAGATCTTGGGCGGTGTGACGCCTTTCCTTGCGCTGGGCGGCCGCTGTCTGGTCGAGATCGGGGCAGGGCAGGGGCGCGATGTCGCGGGTCTGTTTACGGCGGCGGGCCTTGTGGATGTGGCGGTGCACCCCGATATCAATGGCAAGGATCGGGTCGTCTCTGGGCGCTTGGCCGCCTGAACGCGGTTGCGCCGCGGGCGCAATCGGGCCAAAAATGGGCAGTTCTGCGCGAAAACCGCATCTTGGGCGCAGATTAGACTTGTCAGTCGCGCTGACCCGTGCTTACTCGGGTCCAGCAACGGGCGAGGCACAGCGCGCCTTCCCTTGCCGATCTACCGCACATTCCGCATCGTGACGCCTTGGGCAGCGCTGCGGGTGACGAGCGTCGCCAAGCCGCGCAGCTTGGACCGCTTCCCACCCAGGACAACTGGAACCGTAAACAGCACATGAGATCATCGAAGAACCGCTCGCGGTCCAAGGGGAACCGCAATCGCTCGGTCGGCAATATCGTCAACCGCGTATTCGACTCGTCCGGCCCCGAGGGCAAGGTCCGCGGCACACCGCAGCAGATCATCGAGAAATACAACCAACTCGCCCGCGATGCGCAGCTCAGCAATGACCGCGTCGCCGCCGAGAATTTTCAGCAGCATGCCGAGCATTACCTGCGCATGTTGGCCGAAGCCCAACGCGAGCAAGACGCGCGCCAGCAGTTCCAGCCCCAGCAGGGCGGGCGCGAGCGTGGCGAGGGCGAGGGCCAAAGCGACGGGCCGGCCTATACCTATGGCGATGTCCCGCAGCAGCCCGGGCAGGTCTATACCCGCCCCGAGGTCGAAGCCCCGCGCCAAGTCGATGCCCCGCGCCAAGCTGAAGCCCCGCGTCAGCCAGAGCCGCGCGGTGACTTCGACGCCGTCATTGATGCCGCCCCTGTCGAGGAAGCGGGATTGGTCGAAACCCCCGAAGGTGCGCCCAAAGCCAAGCGCAGCCGGACGCGCCGTCCCAAGAAACCGACCGATGCCGGTCAGGCTGATGGGGCTGGTGACACCGATGGTGACGATAGCCCGCAAGAAGCGGCGGAATGATCTGATGCGCGCCGCGTGTGAACGCGACGCGCAACCATCGCTCAGCCCGCCACCGCGCGGGCGAGCGCGCAAAACCCCTCGATCGAGATTTGTTCAGCGCGGTCCGTAGGCTTGAGCCCGGCGGCAAGGATGCGATCCTCGATATCGGGTGCCAGCCCCTTGAGCGCCGCGCGCAGCATCTTGCGCCGTTGATTGAAGGCCTTGGCCACGACACGTTCCAGCACCGCCTGATCGGCGGGATAGCGCGGCACAGGCCGGGCCGTGAAATGCACTACGGCGGAATGGACCTTGGGCGGGGGGGTAAACGCCTCGGGCGGCAGGGTCAGCGCGATGCGGGCATCACTGCGCCATTGGGCCAAAATCGCAAGCCGCCCATAGGCCTTGGAGCCGGGCGCAGCCACGATGCGGTCGGCCACTTCGCGTTGAAACATCAGCGTGAGCGATTGCCAGACCGGCGGCCATGCGGGCGGCGTCAACCAGCGGATCAACAGCTCGGTTCCGACATTATAGGGCAGGTTTGACACAACCTTGACGGGTGGGGTCAGATGCGCAGACCAATCCAGCGACAAGGCATCGGCATTGATCACCTCGAGCCGTCCGGGATAGGCGGCGGCGATTTCTTCCAGCGCGGGCAGGCAGCGGGCGTCTTTCTCGATGGCGAGCACACGGCGCGCACCCTCGGCCAAAAGCCCGCGTGTCAGCCCGCCGGGGCCGGGGCCAACCTCCAGCACATCACAGCCGCGCAGATCGCCCGCCGCCCGCGCGATCTTGGCTGTCAGGTTCAGATCGAGAAGAAAATTCTGGCCAAGCGACTTGCGCGCCGAAAGCCCATGGGTGGCGATCACGTCGCGCAAGGGTGGAAGGTCGTCGATCCCACTCATGCGCGCACACCTCGGGCGGATTGGCGAGGATTGTCAGCCAAGAAAGACCCCGATCATCACCGACATCAGCCCAAGGGCTGAGACCAAAAGTGCAACCATGTTGATCACGACCACGCGTTGCAGCTTGGCGCGCAACACCTCATCGGGCAGGCCCGCGCGCTTGGCCGCGATGGCGGCCCAGACGCAATAAAGCAGCACCAAGATCCCCACCAGCGCCAACCCGGTTCCAATATAGACGAGGGTGGCCATGCGCGATCCTTTCCATGTGGTCAGTGCCTTGACCTATGCCAGCCTCTTGGCGCTGGCAAGGGTTGTGGCGGGCGGGGCAGAGGGCTAGATCGGGCTTTGATTTTCCCTTTGCCGCGAGAGATCCGATGGATGTGATTGAAACCGAAACCGCCGACCGCCCCGACAGCTACCGCGTGACCGCCGATGAGCTGCGCCAGTTCATCGAGCGCTTCGAGCGGCTGGAGGCCGAGAAGAAAGACATCGCCGATCAGCAAAAAGAGGTCATGGCCGAAGCGAAATCGCGCGGCTACGACACCAAGGTGATGCGCAAGGTCATCGCGCTACGCCGCCGCGAGCCTGACGATATCGCCGAGGAAGAGGCGGTGCTTGAGATGTACAAAGAAGCCTTGGGCATGCGCTAAGCCACCCTGCGATCAGGGCGTCAGTAGCTTGACGCCCGGGATCGTGACGATCTCGGCCATGTCGTCCTCATAGCTTTGGGTTATTTGGTCGATCATGGCCGGTGTCCAACCGGGCAGGTCAAGTTCTTCCTCGATTTCCGCCTCAAGCGCATAGCGATCAAGAAAGGCACCAAGGATGCGGCGGCGCTGCATCTCGGTGTCGGGCGGATTGTCGGTCAAATACTGCTGCATGCGCGCAAAGCCGGTGCCATCCATGATGGTTTCAACCAAATCGTCGAGACCGCGCAGGGCGACGTTATGGGCGACATCAGTGATCTCGCGGATGATATCGGCCCATAGCAGCGGCGTATCCTCGTTGCACCAAACGGTGACAGGGGCGTCGGGCTGGGCCCGCCGCAGGCGGCGCAGCAGTTCTGACCATGTCGCGGCATGGGGCTGCATGCCGGTGGTGAACTCCGCGAAATCCTTGAAGCGCGATCCGGCAAAGAGCGCGGGGATCAGCGTCGCAGGGTTACGCATACCGATGAAAAACTCGACATGCGCCTGCGGAAAAAGTGCGCGCAACGCGGCTGCTTGGCGGTCAATCATTGGCCAGATCTGTGCGCCTTGCACCACCAGCCGGTTGATGCAGATCAGCCGCGGGTCCGAAAAGATCAACCGCTCGACGCGCGCCTCATCGACGATAGCCTCGAGTAAGGCTTGCTGCACCTCGTCGCTTGCCGGCCGCCCCGCCAAGGCGCGTGCCGTGTCGTGCAACACCGTGCGGTAGCGCATCAAGGGAGGCACGATCACCCCATCCTCGGCCAGCAACGCGCGGTTTTTCAGCAATGACCCCAGCAAGAGCCCATAATCCGTGCATGGCGCACCGAGGTGGAAGACGACCTGCATACTCTTGTTTACCCAAACCCTACATCAACCACGCCCAGACCCTATACCGGCCAAAGGCGCAATGCCAAGGTGGTGGACGCTTGCATGCGCTGAAAGCTTGGCGTATTTCACCTTCAACGCCCCTATAGCTCAGCTGGTAGAGCATCTGATTTGTAATCAGAGGGTCCGCGGTTCGAGTCCGTGTGGGGGCACCATAAAATCAAACAAAATCAGCAATTTAGATGAATTTTGACAGGCGAATCTTGTCGAATGAAAAGTTGTAAACAGTTATAAACTTCTTTGAAGCACGCAGGCGGCAATACCGATCAGCGCATCGAGAATCGCTTTGACAGGATCGCGGAAGCAGCGTCGATACGGGGGCTTGCATACCGCCAAAGCTTGTCGTTGCAACTTAGGATCAGGGCCAATTGATATGCTTAAGGCGGTCTGGCCTGCGCGATGTAAGCCCCTGAACTGACGGGGGTGAAGATGAGCAACCTTTACTCGCTGATCGAGAAGCAAATGGAGCGGCTGCGCCCGTTCTTTCCCAAGAGCCACGGCAAGGCGCGGGCCAAGTCAGCGACGACACCGGGGCTGCTGCACTTTTGGGGCGGCGGCGGCCGCCGAATGGCTGATCGTCGGTCGGGGCTACGCCGCCGACTGGTTCCGTGCAGCGTTGCAAGGCAAAGGGATACGCCGATGCATCCCGGATCGGAAGTCACGCTATAAGGCCATTCCTCACGAACAGCTGAGAAATCGGATCGAGATCATGTGCGGCAGGTTGAACGACTGGCGCCACATCGCCGCGCGCTAAAAGGTTTTCCTATTCACCGTCGCACGCGCCGCAATCGTCACCGTCTCGTGTTGATAATCAATGGATCTGGTGCCTCGGGGGTTTGAGATCACATCGGTCGGTCCGCTTTGCTCACCGCCTCAAATCCCGACACGACATCCAAAAGCTCGCGCGTGATCGTTTGCTGTCGGCGTTGGCGGTAAAGTTGTTTCAGCGCATCGCGCCGTTCTTCGATGTTGCGCTCTGCTGCGTGCATGGCGGCAAGCCGCGAGGCATGCTCGCTGGCAAACGCTTCGGCCAAGGCGCGGTAGATCACCACGAAAAGCCGTTGCTGCACCAGCCATGACATCAGCCGGTCGCAATCCATGCGGAACAGCGGCAAGGACCGGCCGGGCCAGTCGGCGTCCGACAACTTGCGCAGGTAGCTATTGGGAAGGGGCAGTAAGTGGTGCGCCCGTGGCTTTGCCGTGATGCGGCCGTCCCGGCGGTTGTGGAGCAGCCAGACCTGCCCGACACCTTGTCCTGCGGGGCTTTCGGCCCTGCGCGAGGTGCGCCGCTATACCGACGATCTCTTGCTGGTGAACGACGGGCATTGGGGCACGACTTGCGCGGCGGCGGGGTGCATGCCGTCCAAGGCGCTGATCGAGGCGGCGAATGCCTTGCACAGGCGGGGAAGCTTTGCGGAATTCGGCATCCAAGGCGCGGAGGGTTTGCGCGCTGATATTCCCACCGTTCTTGCCCGGGTGGATCGGATCTCTCTGATTGCAAGGCGATTGGGTATGATGCGCTCGACTAAGGTTTGATCCGGGTAAGTCCGCCAGACAGGCTTTCTGACGCATGGATGTATCGATCCAGCAGAAAATCTGCGCCTGCTCTTGAGAGAAAATAGCGATGGGCATGACGATGGATCAGTGAGGGTCTGTGTCACCAAGCGTGACATGCGGCGCTGGTTTATAGCGTGAAGTTTTCTGGGCTGACGCGCCGATATGTGCCGTCGACTTGCGCGCCGGCGGCAATCTCAAGGGTATCATAAGCAAAATTTGCCTTTACCCTTGCGCCATTGTTGATCCTGACGTTCAAGGCCGTGGCGGCACCCTGCAATTCACCTTCGATTGTTAGTTGCCGCGCTCGTACCCGACCGTGGACAAAGGCGGTTGCGGTCAAAATGATCGTGTCAGCGGTCAAATCGCCCATGATCCGCCCGCCAAACTCCACAAAGCCTTTGGAAATAATATTGCCTTCGATCAACATATCCTCGGCGATGCCAGAGCGGTTATGCGTGACGGCGGCTGACCCAATGGGCCTTGCGGGTGGTTTCGACGTAAACATTGAAGCAATCCTGTTGAAGCCACAGTTTAGCTAGGCCCTTGCCGGGCCAAAGGTCAAGCGTCATCGGTTCTGTATTTCACAAAACAGCGCGATCTAGGCGCGGCCCTCGTTAACACGGCATCGCAACTCTTTCGGCGTTTTTATTGACTTTCGCTGCAGAGATAAGGCGTGGACCTCATCATTCAACTCGCCTCATAAAGGCGCTGGGCTTTGTCTGTGCGCTGTTGACTGTCCCACGACCATCATCGCGGGCTGAATGTTTGGCTGCATGCACGCGAATTCTGCCGGATAATCGCCACATTGATGGGCTAGATGCTTTATCTTTTTTGTGGTTTCATCATTGCAACATCAGCATATGACGATGCTGTCGGATGGGGGATCTGACCCATCAGTAATGAGTGCCAATCATTCGCGCGCAACCGATCTTGATACAAAAACTGCGACGGCTTTGCGATGTCCACAGCGGGCCTTGAACGCAGTACAACAGTTTGCGGAGACCTGAGCCAATGACGACGATGCGCAATCAGGTCTACCAGATTCTTGATGGCGATCCTTTGACCGCGCCGCCACTTGCGAGACTTGTGAACACCGTCATCATCATCGCCATTATTCTTAGCGTGGCTATGGTGATCATTGAATCACACCGGCCAACTTACGCGGCGCATGAAGGCCTATTCATCACCTTCGAGAGAGTAAGCATTGCCTTTTTCACCGCTGAGTACTTGCTCAGGCTTTGGGCGCGTGGCGACGCCTACAAGGCAGATAATGGCGGGCCAAGGCGGGGCCGTTTGGAGTATGTCACGAGTTTTCATGGCGTGATTGATCTGATCTCCATCGCGCCATTCTATCTTCAGATGTTCTTTCCCGGCTTGGATCTGCGTATCCTCAGGCTGTTTCGGCTTTTGCGGCTACTCAAGATATCGCGCTACAATTCCGCCTTGGATGATCTTGCGCGCGCCATAAAGTCCGAGAGAAATTCGTTTATCGCGACCTTGTATATCATTTTCATTGTGACAATCTTGAGTTCAGCGCTGATGTATTATGCCGAAGGCGATGCGCAGCCAGAAAAGCTGGCGTCGATCCCGCATGCAATTTACTGGTCGCTGATCACGCTGACGACAGTGGGATATGGCGACATCTCGCCCGTCACACCCTTTGGCAGGATTATTTCATCGGTAACGGCACTGCTTGGTGTCGCGACTGTGGCCATGTTCACGGGTATTATTGCGTCAGCCTTCTCGAAACAGGTCGAGCGCAGGCGCATGATCTATCAACAAGAGCTTGAGAAAGCCTATGAGGATGGTGTTTTGTCGCGGGATGAGGACGCCTTGCTTGCAGAACTCAAAAAGCGGTTCGATCTTTCTGAGGAAGACGTCGAAAGCATCAAAAAGCGCGCCCTAAAATCGTAGTTATCACAGCCTCTGCGAAGGCGCGCTGTCACCGGCACGCTGCGTTGGATGTTTGAGGGGTTGCCAATTACAAATTTAAAGAATTCAGGCGTCTTCTGCTGTACTCGGAGATGTGCCCTTTGGGCGAGCCGCATCGCGCCGCCACGCGATCCAGCGCGCGATGAAAGCAAGGCTTCCGATCCCGACAATCGTGAGCGCCATATTCATCGGCGTAAGCACCGTCAGCGGTGTCGCCTTGTCACCCAGCAGTGGCATCGCAACGATTAGACAAATGGACACCGCCAGAAAAATCCGTGTCCGCACGCAGACTTGGCACGGCGCGGTCGGTTTGCTGAGGTCAGTGTTCTTTTGCATGATCTGGGCGCGATCTTGATCAGGGGTTTATCTGGGTTTTGTGATATCGGCGTCGGGCGTGCAACGTAACCTTACCGCGCTTTCGCGCCAACGCCATTTCTTTTTCGATACCAGAGACAAGGTCATTATTGTCGCGAACGGCTTCTCCGAGGGCGGCAATCAGGTCAGGTGACCGAGAGGTTGTGGATTGCGCGATGGTGTCGAGAAATTGACGCCTCTCTTCGATCAAGATGATCATCTGCTCAACCGCGCCTTGGTCGGTTGCATTTCGGATCTTGGCGTTGAATGCGCAGAGGCGTTTGGCGTCATCAAGCATGGTGATTGCGCCAGAACAGAGGGAAGGGGATAGAAACTGGTTGAAGAATTGCGAGATCCCTGATGTCGCAACTTGTCACTTTATCTTGTGTATCTCGAAATATGCATGTTTCACGCGAAAGTTTTTTACGACCGATTCTGCCGGATGCCGCCAGTTGCCCAAACTTTTTTTGAAGTGTTTTCAAGGTCGAGTACGTCAAGCTCACAGCTTTCATAAGCGCGCAGAAGCCAAGCTGCGCGTGAGAGGGTAACAAAATTTGGCCCCTTGGAGAATTATCGCCAAGCGTGCTATTGTTTAAAGGCATGCAATCCCTGTGTAGGGCCTGAGTTCTTGTTGGATCCGAACCTTCCATCGCCGATGACCAGTTATCGCCCCAGCACAAGCTTTCTGGGCGCGTCGCATAGTTCGTCGCATTCGGGTTATGCAAGTGCTGTGCCAGATATGCGTCAAACGCTTGAAGGTATTCCGCCGGCTCTAGCCCTTGATCGCGGCAAGCGGTCAGCGGGCCATCGCGCTGAAGTGACGATTTATCACCCGTCGCTTGGCCCATCCTCCATCAACACCGAGAATGCCTTGATGGCGCGCGCACTTTTGTCGCCCACATATATGCATGATAGCGCCGCCACGCGCATGGCGCGGGTGTCGACCATGATGAATACCGCCCTGCCGCGTTTCGGGCGAGCAATTGACGTTTGGGCTTAAAGCGGCTCAGAGGGCTGCGGCAATCAGCCTAGATCGTCGAAGCCATCGAGTAGGCTTACCTCAACCTCTGGTAAATCGACGATCCATTCGCCATGCTCAATCTGCTTCCATGACCATGATGGTGGTGCTGCCATGCTAGGCTTGGAACGTAGGTTGAAAAAGAATGGCCGAAAACTCTTGATCATCTGCTCAAGGTTGTATTCTGCTAGTTTGGTGCCATCCAATTCCGACGAGAACATCCCCTTGATCCGCCGCACCTCACCGTTGGGCTTAAAGGTGATACGGTTATAGGCGTAAGAGCGCAGGACAACATCAGCATCCTGTGCTTCAGCCTCGGACAATACCCGCAAGTACCCTTCAATGCTTTGTTCGATCAGGTCTGGTCCGACCTCTGCATAGCGTTCGGACAAGACCTTAGCGTATTTCTTTGCGAACAAATCAAGCGAAAGGGGTGACACAAGGTAACGTTCCGCTGCAACAGCAACTGTTGCTGACAAAAGCCATTCAGGACAGAATTTCTGCATCAAACCACCATTCTTGATCTCTTAGCGGGTAGGTTGCCCGCCCGGTCTTTTCTTGATCGCCTCCCATGATTGGATGATTTCGTCAAGCATTACAACGCAACTCTCAAGGCTGTTGTCTTGTTTGCTTGCAAATGCCTGCAACAGCTGGTGGCGGCAGTATTCGTAAAGCCGGAACAGGTTCTCAGCGATCTCGCCACCACGTTCGAAATCCAAGCTGGTTTCCAAGATGTAGATCGCTGTGAATGCCTTGGTAAAATGCTCGCGCAGGTCAAGCGAGCGGTTTGCCGGATCTGCAATCTTGCGCAGGTTCTTGTTCAATTCCTGCATCACGATCAAAATGGTCGCGTGCGGGTCAGCGATGTCGTTTACCTGAACCCGGTGATCGTGGATGTACTTCGAGCGTGCGAGGGCATAATTCATGGTCGATCATCACTTTTCTTGCGTGTTCAGTATCTTAAACGGCTTGGAAAAAGTTTTGTTTAGTTACCAAATTGCTCGCGCAGCGTACGGGTGATCGTGTTTTGACGTTCGTTTGACATGCAGTCGGCCACCAGTGAAACCGACCGGGCCGCCTTCTCGTCATAGCCTGCATAGGTGATTGCCGGATAGCTTGGATCGGTCATCAAGCGTAGGGGTTCGCCACGTTTGAGGCGCATATTGGCCACGCCATTGCTAAAACGTGCGGTGCGCCCGCTGTCTGGGGCATAGGCGATGAAATAGCTGTCCTCCACTGGGCAAGAGTTGCTCAAGGTGACTTGCACATCGATGAGCCCGTCGCTTCGACCACGGTCGAACAGACCCATCCACGCCAAGCCGACCCCGATGATACCAAGAATGGCAACAAGAATGATCGCGCCGAGCAGATTGGGGTTCATGGACCGCTCCTTTCGTGGGGTTTGGTAGTATCTTGCAAAACACATACCGAGACCGGTGGGTGCGGACGTGCAATTGGCATTTTGCAGTGTCAGGTCTTGGTTAGACCGCGCGGCGCGGGATCACAATCGCCCGCCAATTTTCTGACAGGCTGTGGATTGCGGTATTTCCTGATGCAATTTTCATCCGAATAAATCTTTAAGAATAAAATAAAAACAATCGTTTATGAGAAAGTGGAGAGATTCCCATGATCGGTTCTGCCCGCTTGGCCCGGTTCTTGCCTTCTCTTAGCGAGCCCGGGGCATTGGGTTCGAAAGGGGGCATGCGTGACCAGAATTATTTTGGACAGAACGGGCTTTGCGGGCGCAGAAAAGCTTGCAGAGCTGATCCGCAGACGCGGGATCGAGGTGCTGCCTGTCGATGGCTGGCCCACGGAGTCGACCGAAAAATCCCCGATCCTTGTCATCTCCGGTGCTGCAGAGGCCGCGATGGGCGGCACACAGAAATTGCTTGAACGTGCTCGTGCGCTTCGCCCCATGCGTGTTGCCGTAATCGATGAGGCCGCCCCAGCCTTTGCGATCCGCGCAGAGCTTGAGGGCAAGCTTCAGCGCCTTAGCCTTCGGGCCGAAGAGGCGCGCACGCCCTATGGTCAGGCCATCGTTGTTGACACCTTGTGCTTTGGCCTTTCCGCGATGATCTGCGCCGATGAGGCAAGCCGCCAGCTGATGGGCGTCGCAGACCGCGTTGCCCGTGCCGATGTGACGGTGCTGATCAACGGTCCAACGGGGACCGGGAAAGAGGTTTTGGCCCGCTTCATCCATGCACGCTCGCCGCGCGCGGATAAGCCTTTCGTCGCGATCAATTGTGCCGCAATCCCCGAGAACATGCTCGAAGCGATGATGTTCGGCCATGAAAAGGGTGCTTTTACCGGGGCATCGGTCGCGAATATCGGCATTTTCCGCGCCGCTGATGGCGGCACATTGTTGCTTGATGAAATCTCCGAAATGCCCATCGGGCTGCAATCAAAACTGCTGCGCGTGCTGCAAGAGCGCCGCGTGACACCGCTTGGGGTGCAAAAGGAAATCCCTGTCGATGTCCGGGTGATCGCCACGACGAACCGTGACATGGTCGCAGAGGTCCGCCGCAACAGTTTCCGCGAAGATCTGTTTTATCGGCTCAACGTCTTTCCGCTTGAGACATTGCCGCTTTGCGCGCGCCCCGATGATATCTTGCCGCTTGCGGTTGGGCTTTTGCGCCGCCATGCCGAAACGGGGGCGACGCTGCCTTGGATGACGGCGGACGCGGCCAATATCTTGGTGCGGCACGACTGGCCGGGCAATGTGCGTGAACTCGAGAACGTCATTCAGCGCGCCTTGGTGTTGCATGTGGATGGCTGCATCACCGCCGCTGATATCGTGCTGGATACGGGGCGTTCGGTGCAGATGCGCCCGGCTTGGCTTGATCAAGGTGCCATGCCGCTCGGCCTTCGGGAGGGTGCGGCATGAGCAGTATCGGCGGGCTCAAGTTTCAGGTCGATCAAACGCATCTGAAAGCTTTGGCCAAGGCGCATGAAGCGCTCGAGGCGAAACCCACACGCACGGATTTCTCGCAACGTCTGGCCGATGGGTTGAAAACCGTGGCCTCGGCGCAGAACGAGGCATCGGCCCTTGGCACCGCTTTTGAAGCCGGAACCGAGCAGAACCTCGCAAAAGTCATGGTTGCCCAGCAGGTTTCATCGCTGGGTTTCCAGCTGACGCTCAATGTCCGCAACAAGGCTTTGAGCGCTTACAAAGACATCATGAACATGCCCGTTTGACCCATAGCGGCAAAGGCGAATTAGAGGAACGGGATTGAGCATGGCAGAGACGACCCAACCCACACAGATGACACGCGGTGCCGTTGGCGCCGGGTCTGGCTTGGTGCCATCTGGTGGCAATATGCTGGCCAGCGTGCGCAACGTCACCTCGCAGCCGGGGTTCCAACGCGCCATGCCGACCATTGTCGCGGCACTGGCGGTCGTCATGGGGTTGGCGGCCTATCTCTACATGCTCGAACCCGCGCGCACGACGCTTTATGCCTCGCTTTCCGAAGCCGACAAGGCCGCTGTCGTCGACTCGCTGACCAATTCTGGCATTGAAGTCACCCTTGATCCTGTGACGGGTGATGTCTTGGTGCCTGTTGGCGATTATCATCGTTCGCGGATGAGCCTTGCGGCACAAGGTTTGCCGACATCTGCCCCCGAAGGTTACGCGGCGCTTGGCGATATTCCGATGGGCACCTCGCGTTCGGTCGAGACTGTCCGCCTCAAGCAAGCCCAAGAGATTGAACTTGCGCGCTCGATCAACGAGATTTCGGTGGTGCAAGCGGCGCGGGTGCATCTGGCGCTGCCTGAACGCTCAGCTTTCGTGCGCCATCAAGAGGCCCCAACAGCCTCGGTCTTTTTGCAGCTGGCCTCGGGCCGCAGGCTTGATGAGGGCCAGGTCGAGGCGATTGTGAACCTCGTGTCGACCTCGGTGACTGGCATGGCGCGCGAGAATGTCACGATCATCGATCAAACGGGGCGGCTTTTGTCGAAATCGCTCGATGATCCAGCCTCGATCTTGACGGATTCGCAGTTGCAATACCGCATGCGGCTGGAAGGCATCTATCGCTCGCGGATCGAGTCGCTTGTGACCCCGATTGTGGGGCCGGGCAACGTCAACGCACAGGTCAATATCGAGATCGACTTTACCCGCAACGAAGTGACCGAAGAGCGCGTTGACCCCGATGGGACCGCGCTGCGCAGCGAGCAAAACACGCTGGACGTCGCCGCCAATGCCGAGGCCCGCGGTGTGCCGGGTGCCACCGCGAACACGGCCCCGACCGAGGCCGAGATTGCCGATCGTCAGGCGGCCAATCCCGGCGGCGCAGGCCAGTCTGAGAACCGTTCAAGCAGTGAAGTGCGCAACTACGAGGTCAGCCGCAGGGTGTCGACGACGATGTCGCCCACAAATCGTATCGTCAAAATTGACGCGGCGCTGTTGCTGCGGACCCAAATGGTCACGGACCCAGAAACGGGTATCGCGCAGCCGCAGAATATGTCGCCCGAAACCTTGGCCGATATCGAACGGCTGGTCAGTAGCGCCATTGGCCTGAACCTGACGCGTGGCGATAACATCACCGTCACGGCACAACCTTTTATCTCGACACTTGAAGGTGTTTCCGTAGACTGGTTCCAGACTGATTGGGTTGAGAACCTCGCCAAACAGATCGTAACAGTGCTGTTGCTGGCCGTTATCACCCTTGGGGTTATCCGGCCGCTTCTGAACCGTGTGCTTGTACCCTCTGGTGGCGGGGCGATGGTAGGCGGCATGACCGAGCAAGAGGCTGACGCGCTTGAATCCGTTGAGGTCGCCGAAGGCGAGAGCCTTGAGGATATCAAGGCCAAGCTGAAGCCGAAGAAATCCAACATCTCGCTCGAGATGCTCGATACCGCCAACACCTATGACGACAAGGTCGCGATCATCCGCATGATTGTGGGCGATGAGGCCGGCCGCGTATCGAACGTGTTCAAGCAGATGATGAAAAAAGAGCTGGACCAGAAAGCCTGACCGCACGCGCCGACGCAAGCGCGCCGGTCCAATGACTTTGAAGGAAGAGATGCCATGCCAGACGCCGCCACAATCAGCAAGATCGAAGAGGATCGCCTTTTTGACACGCTCACCGGCACGCAGAAATCGGCCATCTTGATGATGCTGCTGGGCGAGGATGAAGCCGCCGAGATCCTCAAGAACCTCTCGCCGCGCGAGGTGCAGCATCTTGGGGCTGCGATGTACTCGGTGCAAGGTGTAGATCAGCAAACGGTCAACCTCGTGCTTGACGAGTTTTTGGCCATCATCAAGCAACAAACAAGCATTGGTCTTGGTGCAGGCAACTATATTCGCAACGTTCTGACCAAGGCGCTCGGCGGCGACAAGGCGCAGTCGGTTCTCAGCCGCATCACGCCTGCCTCGTCCGAGCGGCCGATTGATATTCTCGACTGGATGGATGCGCGCGCCATCGCCGAGTTGATCATCGACGAACATCCACAGATCGTCGCCCTGATTATCTCGTATCTCGACTATGGGCTTGCCGCTGATGTGTTGGGGCTTTTGCCGCATGATCTGCAACCCGAGGTTGTGGCCCGTATCGCCACGCTCGAAACCGTTCAGCCCGACGCGGTGCGCGAGCTTGAGCGTGTCATGCAGCTCAAGTTCAAGGCCAATACCACGCTGCGCGCGTCGCAGATTGGCGGGGTCAAGGCGGCGGCCAAGATCATGAACTTCACCAAGACCGCGATGGAACAGCGGATCATGAAGGACATCAAGAAGGCCGATAAAGACCTGATGACCGCGATCCAAGACAGCATGTTCGTCTTTGACAACCTTGTCATGTCCGATGAGCGGTCGCTGCAAACCCTCTTGCGCTCTGTCGATAGCGATGTGCTGGTGCTTGCCCTCAAAGGGGCCGACGAATTGCTGCGCGAAAAACTCTTTGCCTGCATGTCGACCCGGGCGGCCGCCAATATCAAGGACGAGATGGAGGCCTTGGGCCCGGTGCGCTTGACCGAAGTGCAAGAGGCACAAAAGCAAATCATCAATGTCGCGCGCAAAATGTCGGACGATGGGTCCATCGTTCTGGCCGGGCGCGGCGGCGACGAGATGGTCTAAGCCATGCAACCGAGCGCCCCCATCTCCGAGGCAAAGCAGCAAGACAAGGCACCGCTTGACGAGGGTGAAATCAATCGCCTGATCGCGGCGGCGCGCGCGGAAACCTATCGACCCTCGGATACGCCCCTTCACCCGACCGGCGATACGTTCCGCCCCAAAAGCCTGTTAGATCTCGCGCTTTTGCGGCGCGACGCTGAAAAGGCTGATGCGCTTGCCGCGGCTGCACAGAGCAGCGAGGCATCCCAAACGATCATCGGGCCGGGGCAGGGTCTTGGCGACGAAGATATCGCCTCAGCTGTCGCCGATACGCGTGGCTTTGGTATTGAGGATGCGGTTCTTGCCGAGGGACCGCCCCAAGACCAGCAGGATTTAGGCATAGACCACATCAGCACCGCCGAGGATCAAGCCACGCTCCAGCCTGCCAGCGACGCCGTGGTGACAGACCCAATTCCGGCTGAGGCACCACCCGCGACGCTGGACGGGTCGGAAATGCGCGACCAAATCCGCGCCGAGGCTTTCGCCGCCGGCCGTGCCGAGGCAGAAGCAGAGGCAGAGGCGCGTTTATCCACGGCGGTCGAGACCCTCGCGGCAGCCGCGCATGCGTTCCAACATCCGACCGCCGAGATGATGGCCAGCTTGCGCGCCGAGATTACCGAGGCTGTGCTCAAGCTTGCCTCTGATCGTGCAGGTCTTGAGATCGACACCATACCCGATGCTTTTGTCGAACGGATCGAAACGCTGGCCGACCGCATCCACGGTCAAGCGACCCAAGCGGTCTTGCGCCTTAACCCCGAGGATCATGAGGCCATTGCAGCGCTGATCGCGGGCTCCGATAGCCTTGCATCCATGCGCGTCGTGACCTCGGCTGAGCTTTCACGCGGTGATGTCGATCTCGTCGTCGATGGTTTGCGGATTTCCGACCGGATCCTGGGTCAACCGGCCCGCCGCAAAACCGCGCGCGCCGCTGCCAAGCCAGAGCAGGACAAGACATGAACGCCATTCTCGAAAGGGTTCGCGCTGATGTGGCCGCGCTGCCAAACCGGCGGCATCTGGTGACATCTGGCCGGGTGACCCGCTTTGATGGACAAATCCTTGAATGTGACGGCTTCCCGGTTCTGGTAGGTGCGATCTGTCAGGTCGAGACCGCCGGTCACGATCTGGCCCAAGCCGAGGTCATCGGCTTTCGTGATGGGCGCAACCTGTTGTTCCTTTATGATCTGGACGCCCGTGTCGAGATCGGTGCGCGCGTCTCGCCGATTGAGATCGATAACCGGATCAAGGTTGGGCCGAACCTGCTTGGGCGGGTGATCGACGCGCAGGGCAACCCGCTTGATACGATCGGTCCGCTCGAGCTTGACGAGAGCTGGCCGTTGATGGGCCGCCCCCTCAATCCGCTTGCCCGCAAGCCCGTTGCCAAGCCGCTCGATGTCGGGGTGCGGGTGGTCAATGCCTTGTTGACCGTGGGTCGTGGCCAGCGTGTGGGCATTATCGCAGGCTCGGGCGTTGGCAAGTCGGTGCTCCTTGCGATGATGACGCGGTTTTCCGAGGCTGATGTCATCGTCATGGCGTTGATTGGCGAGCGTGGCCGCGAAGTGGGGGCGATGGTCGAACAGGTGATGCAAGGGGACGCGCGCCGCAAGGTTGTTGTGGTTGCCGTGCCTGCCGACCGCTCGGCCTTGCTTCGCATCAGGGGCGCGCACCGCGCGACGGCCATCGCCGAATACTTCCGCGCTCAGGGCAAAGAGGTTTTGCTGATTATGGATAGCCTTACCCGCGTGGCCCATGCCCGCCGGGAGGTGGGTCTTGCGCTTGGTGAGCAGCCGACAGCCAAGGGTTACCCCCCTTCGGTCGTGTCGTTGATCCCCGCGCTTGTCGAGCGCTCTGGCACCGGGCTTGAGGGCGAGGGATCGATCACCGCCTTTTACACCGTGCTGGCTGACGGGGATGATACGACAAATGATCCAGTGGTCGATACCGCGCGCGCCATTCTTGATGGCCATATCGTGCTGTCGCGCCGCCAGACCCAGCTTGGGATTTACCCGGCGGTTGATATCTCGGCCTCGGTCAGCCGGGTGATGTCCGATATCACGCCGCCCAAGCAACAGGCGGCCGCGATGCGGTTCCGCAGACTTGTCTCGCTCTATCTTGAAAACCGCGACCTGATGCTGATGGGCGGCTATCAATCGGGGCAAGATCCCGACCTCGATCTTGCGGTCTCGCTTTGGTCGAACCTCACGGCCTTTATCAAGCAAGCGCCAAACGAACCGGCGAGTTTCGTCGATAGCCAAAAAGGCTTGATCGCGATGATGGGGGAGTGACAGCGCCATGTCGCGTTCCGAGCGCTTGATCGGTCTGATGCAATTGCGCGAAAAGATGCGCGCGCGCCGGCAAGCGCAGGCCGTTGGCGAATTATCGGGCGAGCTTGGGCGCGCCCAATCCATGCAAACCAAATTAGCCGGCCTGATCCAAGCCAATACGCCGCTTGATGAGCCGATGACGCCTTTTGCACTGCGCTCGCGGGCTTGGTACGGGCGTCAGATGCAAGAGCAATTCGAGTTGCTGGAAAACCGAAACGAGTTTTTGGCGGTTGAGATTGCCCAGGCGCGTGCAGCGCTAATGCACCACAAAAGCCGGGAAACAGTTCTGGAAGAGCGCCGTGTCGTGGCGCGGAAAACCGAGATCGAAACCCGCGAAAGCCTTGCCGAGGGCCAAATGCCGCCACGCGGCGCAAGGCCGAGAGACTAGCGCCAAACTGCTCAATCTTGGCATTTTTCTTGCATAAGACAGATTTGCTGTGTGCCTGTTCAACGTGTTTGACCAAACTGGGTGAGCCTGACGATGAAAGCGATAGTCAATACGATCGACTTGAAGGCCGTAGAGCCGGGCTTGCACGCGCGCAGCGCCAAGCCGGGCCTTGGTGCACTGTTCGATCCGCTTTTTTCCATGACAAACACAGCGCTGACCGACGCGGCAAACCCGGTTGATGAGGATGTTGCTTTGGCCTTGGCCGATGATCCGCAAGGAGCCGTTGGATCTTGGCCTCACGAGGGCGAGGCAGGCCGTACAAATCCCTTTGCCGGTATATTGGACGCGCAATTCGCGGATATCGCGGTGGTGGCAACGGAAACTGCGCCGTCCACCCTTATGGTGGCTGATCATGCGCTTATGACGGATCATTTGGTGGTCGAGACGCTGCCATTACCTGGGCAAATTGATCCACAGCAGATCGCTGTTCCCACTCTCATGGTGCCGGGGCAATTGACCGGTGAAGAGCAGTTGGCCGAGGCGCTTGCACAGTCGCAGAACTTAGTGGCGCAAATGCCGCAAATTGTTGATGCGCAGGTGGGCCAAGCGGGCACTGCCCACGCGGACCCCGCGCTTGCAACATCGGAACAAGCCGCTGCAGGTTTGGCGGTTGCCGTGCCGGGCTTGCCCATGGACGCAACGCTGCCGCCTGTCGAAGATGCAGCGCATGCCAATCTTTTGGCACCGCGCGCGAGGGGCGATCTTCCCGCGCCGATGCAGCAAGAGGCATTGCAAGCCGGCAAAGCGCGCGCCTTTACGGCACTGGGCAACGTCGCTGAGGCAGGCGAGGCAGCGATCGATCCGCTGCCCCCGGCACTTTTGCCCTTGGATACGGCCGAAACTTTGCCTTCAAAGGCCGAAGCTGCGGCCAAGATGGTTGACCGGGCATTGACGCCAAGCGAGGTGCCACCGCGCAACGCGACCCCTGATCTTGCCACGCCGCAAGATGCGCCCGTTGAGGCACAGGCAAAAACCCCGATCCTTGCCAGCCTGATCGCTGAGCAAAAAAAGCCCGCGGTCGAGCGGGGGGCCAAATCGCCGCTTGACCCGCTCATCATGATGAATGTGAACAACGATAGCCCATCAGAGCCTGCAGCCAATGCCGTTGCGGCGACCCGCCCAGACCCGATGATGATCTCTGTTGCGGGGCAACAGGCCAAGATCATCACCCGTGACCCCCGCCTGTCGGAAGCTGGCGGCGATAAATCTGTTGGTGAGATTTCCCGGCGCGTCGGGGCCACGATGTTGGATCTTGCCCATAGCGCGCCCGAGCGATCCGAGCCGGTCGCCGCCTCAAACGCTGCGGCGCGCCCCGCGAGTGTGACGCAGCCTGTTTTGCCGCCCGCGCCCGTGGCGATGGCACCAGCCGCGACGCTCAACTTGCGGCAAGCCGATTGGGGTAAGCAATTGGTCGGCCATATTGAGCGGATGGTGAGCAATGGATCGCAACGTATCGAGCTATCACTGCGGCCCAAGAACCTTGGCGAAATCCGCGTCATGCTTGATCTGCGCGGCGAGCAGACCTTGGTGCATATCGTCACCGAAACAACCGCCGCTGCGCGTCTGTTAAGCGGTGCCGAGGATCGGCTTGCGCAGGCGCTTGATCAATCGGGCTATCGTTTGTCGGGCTTTTCTGCGCAAGAACAAGGCGCGGGTGCGCAATCTGGTCAGCAAGGTCAGCATGCGCCAAGGCGCAATCGATCCGCCCTTGAAAACGCCAATCGTGAAGAACCTTCCGAAACTGCGACAGGTGGCGCATATAGTGCTGACCGGAAACAGTCGACCGGCATCAATATGCTTGCCTAACTGAGGATTTAAGAAATGTCGGACCAAAGTACGCCAGAGGGTAAATCCAAGGGGGGTCTTTTGAAGATCTTGATTTTCGTGATCGGAGGCTTGGTGCTTGTCGGTATTGGCCTTGGCGCGGGTTTTTTCCTCTTTGGGCAAACGACAAACCCATCCGAAGAAATCGATATGATTATCGAACGCAAACTTCAGGAATCGGGTCAATTGCCGCCCCCCGAGGAGGAAGGTGAGGAAGAAGGCGCAGGCCCCTCGCGTGTTGCAAAACCGGTCGCTGGTGTCGAGACCTTCATCACAAGCTATTATGAATTCCCGGGCAATTTCACGACAAACCTGCGCGCCTCGCGCAAGTTTCTGCAAGTGGCAATCGGCGTATCGACGCAATACGACGAGACCGTCGTGCGGAATGTCGAAACCCATCAACTTGCGCTGCGGTCCGAGGTTTTAGGCGTGATCAGCGAATTCACCGAAGAAGAAGTTGAGGGTAAGGTTGGGCGCGATGCAATGGCAGAGCGGATGCGTGATGCGATCAACGCCAAGCTCGCACAACTCGAAGGCTTTGGCGGCATAGAGGGCGTCCATTTCACCTCTTTCATTCTGCAGTGAAGGGGTAGGGGCAAGCCATGGTATCGTCGCGCAAACTGAGTAACGAAGAAGTCGAGGCGCTGATTGAGGGTCTAAGCAACTCTTCCGGCGCAGCCGACGGCGTCTTTATGGATGGGGACAATTCCGGTGTCAGGCCGTTTACCTTTGGCTCGGATGATCTGTCGCTTCTGGGGGATTACTATGCGCTCAGAATGATCAATGAGCGTTTTAGCCGATTTGCCCGGTCGGTCTTTTTGCCGATGCTGCGGGTGCAACCGCGGATCTCGTCGTTCCCGCCAGAGGTGAAAACCTTTGACGATTATAGTGCGTCATCCGAGAATTTCGTCAGCCTGACAAACAGCAGGATGGAAGAGTTGCGCGGCAATCAATTGATGGTCTTGCCGCCGAATTTCATCTCGCTCTTGACGAACTCCTACTATGGCGGCACGGCCGTGCGGCCGCTCAAGCGTGTCCAAGGTGAATTCACCGCGACCGAACAGCGCGTGATCGAGATTGTCACCGGTGGCTTGAATGAGGCCTTACAAATGGCTTGGCGCGATTTGACGCCTGTGACCTTTTCGATCCAAGGCCGAGAAGAGAACATGCAATTCGCCTCTTTCGTCGATGGCTCAGAGACGGTGATCATCTGTTCATTTGTCGTGCAGTTGCCCAAGACAGAACCCGCGACCTTTGACATTATTTATCCGCTGCAAACGCTCAAGCCGATTGCCTCGCAACTGCGCTCGCGGGTGCAGTCTGATTATGTGGATGATGATTTGTCATGGCGTCAGCGCCTTGAACGCGCGATCTTGAACATTCCGCTGACACTGACCGGGCGGCTCGCCGAGCCGACAACCGCCTTGCATAACCTGATCCATCTGCAATCGGGCGATACGTTTCCGATGCAATTGCATGATGGCGTGCAGGTCTTGGTCGAGGGGCGCGTGATGTTTAGCGGTGAAATGGGGCAGGTGGGGCCGCAAGCGGCGCTGCATTTGACGCGCCGTATTCATGAGACAGAAGATTAAAGCTGAGGGAAACGAGACATGGCCGATAACCAAGATACCAAGGCACCGCAAACCGAAGCCAAGGGCGAGCGCGCCAGCATCGAGAATTTGCGGGTGCTTGAGAATATCGAAGTGCGCATGACCGTCGAGGTTGGGCGCACCGAGATCACCATTCGCGATCTTTTGCGCCTGAACGAAGGGTCGGTTGTCGAACTTGATCGACTGGCGGGCGATCCGCTTGATATTCTGATCAACGGTACCATGATCGCGCGCGGCGAAGTGGTGATGGTTGGCGAACGCTTTGGCGTGCGCTTTGGCGAAATCGTCGATCTGGAAAAGCGGGTTCAGGGCCTTTGAGCTTGTCGAAGAATTGACGGGCCGCGCGCGGCCTGTTCGCAGCGTGAAATAAAATCATTACCCATCAATGCCTTAAAAACTCTTTATCCTGAGTTCGCGGGGATGGCATGGTGTTTGCCTTGTTCTTGCGAAAGCGGATGAGGGCGCGACATGGCAGAGGTAGGCTTGATGCAAGTGATCGTGGTCGTGGGGTTTCTCGCGGTCTTGATTGCGGTACAAATCGTGCTGCGCAGACATGCCACAGGCATCGGCAACCGGCTTGGACGCGGGCGCGAAATTCGGGTGGTCGAGGTCACGCCCATCGGCCAACATGAACGCCTGTGCCTGGTCGAGGCAGACGGACAGCGCATTCTGGTTCTGACCGGGCGGCAAGGGGCAGGGGCCTTTTTGCAGCTTGGCCAAGTGACGCCGCCAGCATCACAGGCCCAGCCATGACGCATCGGTTCTTCATCATCGCAGGCTTTCTTGCTGCGATTGCGCTGCCACAAATGGCGATGGCGCAAGATCCCCTGTCCATGACCGCCATTCGGGTTGGTCAAGACGAAGACGGTGCCACCACCTATTCGCTTTCGCTGCAAATTCTTGCTCTGATGACGGCCTTGACGGTATTGCCGTCAATTGTGCTTGGGATGACGGCATTTACCCGGATCATCATTGTTTTGTCGATCTTGCGTCAGGCATTGGGAACACAGCAGACCCCGCCGAACCAAGTATTGATCGCCATCGCCCTTTTCTTGACCTTTGCGATCATGACGCCGACCCTCACCGCGATCAACGACACCGCCTTGTCACCCTATTTGGCCGAAGAAATGACGGCTGATGCAGCACTCGCGCAGGGCAGCACCTTGATCAAGGATTTCATGGTTGCAAATACCCATACAGAGGCGCTGCTTTTGTTCTCTGATATGGCGGAAACGGGTGACTTTACCGATGTCTCGGAAATTCCGCTTTCTGTGGTGCTGCCTGCCTTTATCACCTCGGAGCTCAAAACCGCATTTCAGATCGGGTTCTTGATCTTCCTGCCATTCTTGGTGATCGACATGGTGATCGCGTCGATCTTGATGTCCTTGGGCATGATGATGCTCTCGCCCATGTTGATCTCGTTACCATTCAAACTGTTGTTGTTTGTTTTGGTGGATGGCTGGACCATGACGGTCGGCTCGCTGGCTGCGACTTTTGCAATGGGGACGGGCGGCTAAGATGGATTTTGACTCGAATATCGGTTATCTCAGGCTCGCCTTTTGGCACATCGTAATGACTGCTGGCCCGGTTCTTGGGGTGGCGCTGGCGGTGGGCCTGATCATCGGGATCATCCAAGCGGCCACCTCGATCAACGAGATGACCCTGTCGTTTGTGCCAAAGCTTGTCATTGTGCTTGGGGCGATGGCCCTGATGTCAGGCTTTATGCTGACCCAAATGACCGACTATTTCGCCTTTATCTTCGGCGAGATTGTCGCGATCAGATGACGGGGAAAGCGGCGATGGAATTTGGAGATCTGCCTGGCCTTTCGATCCAAGATGTGATGGATCAAGCGCTGATCTTCTTGATTGTGTCGCTGCGCTTTGGTGCCTTTCTTCTTGCGGCCCCGTTCTTCGGCTCGCGCATGGTTCCGCTGCCCATTCGCATCGTTTTCACCGCGACATTGGCGGCATTTTTGATGGGGCGGGTTGCGGTGCCGTCGATTGATGACCTGACCACATTCCGCGTTCTTCCGATCATTGCGCAAGAATTGGCCATTGGGCTGACCGCCGGTCTTTTGCTGACGATCTTGTTCTCGGCTGTTGCCTTGGCGGGCGAAAAGGTGGCGGCAACCGCAGGGCTTTCTTTTGCCTTTCAGATCGACCCCAATAGCGGGGGGCAGACACCGCTGATCAGCCAGATTTTTACGCTCTTCCTGACGGTCGTGTTCTTGTCGCTGAACGGCCATATCGTGGCCTTTGCGATCTTGATCGAAAGCTACACCTTCGCGCCAATCGGGGCCGGGATCAATTATCTTGCCCTGTTTCAGGTGGGCGAGGTCGCAGGTGCCACCATGTTCGCCACCGCGGCGCGCTTGATGCTTCCGGTTGTGACGGTGTTGTTCTTGGTGAATATCACCATTGGCCTTATCACCCGGTCTGCGCCGACACTTAATTTGTTCTCATTCGGGTTCCCGATCACCTTGCTCGCGGTTTTCCTGCTATTGTTCCTGTTTGCCGCGCCGCTTGGTTTTGCATTCCAAGATCTCGTCATCAGCGCCCTTGGCGATCTTGGCGATCTATTGCGGGGGGCTGCCCTTGGCCAGTGAAGACGACGCACAAGAAAAAACCGAAGAGCCAACACAGCGGCGGCTTGAGAAAGCGCGCGAAGATGGGCAGGTTCTGACGTCCAAGGAAATGTTCGTCTTTTCCACGACGGCGGCTGGCGTGATCATTCTGCTGGCCTTGGTTTATATCGTTTCCCAGTGGATTGGTCGCTGGGGCGGCTTTTTCCGCTTTGAGCAGGGCGACGCGCTATCCGGCCTTTTGATGGCGCGCTTGTCAGAGGCATATTTGGATTTTCTCATCGTCGCCCTGATCGTGGCGGTGCCAATTTTGGTCGTGGTCTTGGGCACCCAGATGTTGGTGGGCAAAGGACTTCATTTTGCCCCAACCTCAGCAAGTTTCAAAGGCAATCGGATCAATCCCTTGAATGGGCTCAAGCGCATGTTCTCGCTTCACAGCCTAGTTGAGCTCACGAAGTCGATCCTGAAAGTGGGGGCCATCGGCACAGCCGCCTATTTCATCATTCTCAATTACCTGCCGACGATGCTTACCTTGGCCTCGATGAGCATTGATCGTGCGATTGAGACGGGGTTCTACGCGCTGATGTTCCTGATGGGGATATCGGCGGCCATTTTGGGCGGCATTGGTGCGCTGGATTATGCGTGGTCGAATTACGAGCATATGAAAAAGCTGCGCATGAGCCGACAGGATCTGAAGGAAGAAAGCAAGCAAACCGATGGCTCGCCCGAGGTCAAATCGCGGATCCGGCGGATGCAGTATGAGGCCAGTCGCCGTGCCGCTGAACAAGCCGGATCGCTCGAGAATGTTGGCAACGCGACCGCCATCATTACCAACCCCACCCATTTCGCGGTTGCCTTGCGCTATGTTCCGGGTGAACAGAACGCACCGACGATTATCGCGATGGGCCGTGGTCGGATCGCTGAAGAGATTATCAAGCGCGGCACCGAGGCACGGATTACCGTCTTTCGAAGCCCGCTTTTGGCGCGGGCCTTGTTCTTTACCGGTGAGATCGGGCAAGAAATTTCCGATCTTCTCTTCACCCCGATTGCCGCGGTCTTGGCCTATATTTACCGTGTTGATCGTGGTGAAGACCCCGACGTCCCCGAGTTTGACATCCCGCCAGAGCTGCATTTCGACCAGAACGGTCGCCCGATCAATGATGAGGCTTCGTAATGCCCAAACGTGCCCGGACCAAGGATCAATACAGCCACACCACCCTTGGCGCGCTGATCTCGACAATCGTTTTTCTTGGCATGGCTGCATGGCTTTTTCTCGAAGCTCTCAGCCTGATCGGTCAAGCGCCTCCCTTGCAGGTCAACGGCCTTCTCTTCACCTCATTTCTAAGCTTGCTTGGTGCATTACGCTTCGTGATTGCAAGGGTTTGGGCCCGGTATCGTAAAGGCGGTGGGCGATGACACTCCCCGCTCGGCCGGTCTGTGGCAAATGCCAATATTTCTTTGTGACGCATGATCCGGCATTGCCTTGGGGGTGCCGCGCATTCGGGTTTCGTGCGGCGCAATTGCCTAATTTGCTGGTCTTTGCGTCAACTGGCACGAATTGTGCTCGGTTCGAAGAGAAACGCCCTGTCATGGCCCCCGCGACAAGACGAAACGTCAGGAAATCCGCATGAGCACGCAAACTGCCACCCCGACACTCGAAGACAGCATCAAGACCGCCCTTGATGCTGCTGACGCTGCTATCACCGTGAGCAGTGAGTTCGACCAAATCCGCAATGACTACGCAAAGACCCGTGTGGAAGTGAAAGCAATCAACCGTCAGGTGATGATTGTGTTCGTGTCCTCGCTTGTGGCCTCGGTGCTTGCGGTCGCGGCTGCTGGCCTGATCTATTTCCGCACGATGAGCGAAATGGAGACGACCAATGCCACATCGCTTGAAGCGCTGGTGATCTTTGCCGAGAACGTCGACCGCCTTGCCGCAGCAACGGCCGAGGCAAACGCCCAAGCCGCACAGATCGCGGGGCTGGTGGATGGCATCGCATCGCTTGAGGTCATGATGGGCGATTTGGCGACCCGTCTTGATGCGCAAGGCGAAACAACGCTGGGCGAGCTTACCAAGGCCAATACAGAGATCACGGGCATGGTCAGCCAGTCGACATCTGCCGTGGTCAGAGAAGTCAGCGCGGCCATCGAGGCGCAGCAAAGCGCGCTGATGGCAGAACTCGCAACTTTGCGCAGCAACGATGAAGCAGGCACCGAAGATGCCGGGCCATCGCGCTTTGACGAGATCGCGGCGACACTTGAAACCATGATGATGCTACAAAGAGAGATTTCGGCCAAGATCACCGTTGCCGCTACCCCACCGCGCGCACCGGCCCGCACGGCAACGCCGCCTGCGCCGCGCGCGGCACCTGTCGATAATGACATGATCAAGTTTCCATGATCGGAATGCGCCATGAATGATGCTGCAACCTCGGCCGATGCGCCGATTGCCGACCAAAACCTGCAGCCATTTCTCAAGCTTGAGACCCGTGGCCTTGGGTTTGCGGCGCGTGCGAAAAAGCTCAAGCCGGGGGATGTGCTGGTTGCCATCGATGGGGAGATATTCACCGGCGACGCCGAAATGCTGTCTGCGCGCATGGGTAAGCCTGTCGCCGATCACGACGACAACCCCGAGGTCGACGCATCCGAGCTTGGCTTCACGCCGCATTTGTTAACCTTTTGGCGCAGCGGCATTGTGTTTCACGTGATCTTGGAAACGCGCCTCAAGGCCAGTTTCGAAGTCACCGGCCCTGATGAAACACTCGAGATCTTACGCGCGGTGCAAACGCTGAAATTCGCACCGCTCGAGAGCTATCAGAACTTTGAAGTGTTTCGCGATATTCGCAAGAACGCGGCGATGCATGCCACCGACCTTGAAGAGATCGCCACAATCGCGCCTGTGTTGTGGATGCTGAACCATCGGCTGTACTACCCGATGGTGGCGGTTTTGATCGTTTATGGGATCACCTTCGTGGCGCATTGGTTTGTTTTCGTGATCAGCTATGTTCTGGTCTCGATCTACACCAAGCGCGCGCAGGTTGATTTGTTGCGGTCCTACAAGATGTTCGAGGACATGTTTTTCTGGATGGTGCTTGCCGAACCGGGCGAGGCAGAGGCGCGCGAGACATGCCGCCGCTTTATTCCCGATCTGCGCTTTAATTTTGAGCCCTTGCCCAAGGCAAAGCCGAAAACGCGCAATCCAAACCGTCTGCGTGTGACGTCGCAACAGCCGGGCTAGCGAAAGCGCTAAATCCCGCGCTGGGTTAAATGATCCCGCTGATGGGTCGTTATATGACCAGAGCGGAGATTTTCATGCGCAAGGACGACATCCTCGGTCTCAACTTCGATCTCTACCCGCGCCAAAGCTTTGGTGCGGGCGATATCGTGCTGGGCGAGGGGACCGAAACAGATCGGCTACTCGTGGTGCTTTCTGGGCGACTTGGCTTTGGCAGCGCCAGCAAACCGCTTGGCCCCGGCGATGTCGTCAAGCCGATCGAGTTCTTTGGGGCAAGCCACTATGCGGGCATGGTGCGCGGGCGTATCGCGGGCGAGGTTGCTGTCTTGCCGCGCGGTGCGGTGCGCGCCTGCCTGAATGCGCAAGGGCCGATGACCTGGAACCTTGCCTGCGCTTTGGCGATTGAGGCGCTTGCCGCCACCAAGGAGCATGCCTAATGCCCCCGCCACCGCGCCTGCGCGAGCTTTTGCACCAGCAGCGGCTTCACCTGCTTCATGGTGAGGTGGTGTTCATGCCAGAGGAACGGGTTGAGACCATCTATCTCGTCGAGCGCGGCGGCGTTGTGGTCTTTGCGCCCTCGGGCGAGGGGGTATTGACCGCCATTGGGCCGCTGCGCATCATCGGATTGCGCGACATGATGGCGGGCGGGGTTTGGCAAGGGGTCGGTCTTGCGCAGGGGCCGACCGTGCTCCGTGTCCTAGAGACAGCGCCAATTCTGCACTTGATCGACGCGGCACCCGATGCCCACCAACGCCTGTTGCGCGCGCTTGCCGCCGCCTGAGATGGTCGGCGGCCTCGCTACTTGGCGCAACGACACGCCCGGAAAACAGAAGTCCGTTAAATCCGCCCCGAAAGCACCGCCTCGCGTTTGCGTTGGAAGGAGGAGGCGATCCCCTCCATCTCGCGGTATTTGGCGACCGTGCGCCGGGCAAGGCGTATCCCATCCTTGGCCAAGATTTGCACGATGGCATCATCGCTCAACGGCTGAGAGGGGGTCTCGGCCGCGATCATCTTGCGCAATTTGAACTTGATGGCCGATGCGGCCTCGCCGTCGCTGTCGTCATCATGTGTGATGCTCGAGCTGAAAAACACCTTAAGCCGATAGGTGCCGCGCGGGGTTGCCATCATCAGGCTATTGGTCACGCGGCTCACCGTGCTTTCATGCATGCCAATCGCCTCGGCAATATCGCGCAACACCATCGGCTTGAGCGCGATGGGGCCATGTTCGAAAAACCCCATCTGCTGGCGCAAGATTTCAGCCCCGATCTTGAGCGAGGTCTCGTTGCGCTGCGCGATTGCGCGGTCAAGCCAGCGCGCCTCGGACACGCGTTCCGAGACAAAGCTGCGTAGCGCCTCGTCTTTTCTGCCAGCGACCATCTGCTTGGCGTAACCCGCCCGCACCTTGATCGCGGGCAGGGTGGAGCGGTTCAATTCAAGCGACCACCCATCAGAAACCCGGCGCACGATCAGGTCGGGTGGCAAGATCGGCTCGGCCTTGCCCGCAAACCTTGCCCCCGGCTTGGGGTCAAGACTGCGCAAAAGGCGCAGCATCTCGGCCATGCGCTCGGGCGTGGCTTTGCACAGGCGGGTCAGCCCTTTGACATTGCCCGCCCCAAGCATGGCGAGATTGTCCAAGAGCAGTTCGAAATCAGGGGTCAGCAAGTCGCGATCACGCGCCTGTAGCCGGAGGCAATCGCTCAGGTCGCGGGCAAATAGCCCGGCGGGTTCGATCTGTTGCAGCTGCGCAAGCACCGCCAAGACGCGGTCAAGATCGACCATGCTAAAAGCTGCAATCTCATCGACTGACTGGCCCAGCCACCCCGAGGGTTCCAGCGCATCGATCAGCGCAAGCGCGATCATCCGGTCGGTAGGTTCGGCAAAGATGCGTTCAGCCTCGGCGCAGGCATGGCCGTAAAGCGACATCCCCTCATCAGAGGCGATCAAGGACAGCGCGTCAAAATCGCTCTCGCCCGCCGGGGCCGTGGCACCGCTGCGCCCAAGGTCGATCTGGCCTGTTTCGAATTGGTTATCGAGTGCCGCATCGGGAATGGGCGCATCGCTGGTGATCGTGCCGTCGGAAAAATCGAGGTCCGCGCGATCAGGGCCAAGCTCGGGCGTGGGCAATGGCACGATATGGTCGTCTTCACCCGCGCCGTTTGTCACCTCGAGAAAGGGGTTTTCTTCGGATTGCTGATCTAAAAACCCCGCCAATTCGATGTTGGACATGGTCAAAAGGCGGATCGCTTGCTGCAGCTGGGTCGTGATGACCAGCGATTGCTTTCGCTGCATCTGCTGTGCTGGAAAGAACTGCATTTTCATCGCCCTTATGATCTTAAGCCCTGATTTTGCGTGTTTTTTTCCATTATAGAAGGGTGATTATTTGACGATGGCCGGGTCGGGAAATTGACGGGTTAACCATCTGTTAATTCACGCGAATTTCTACGCAACTTGGGCGCGATGATGGCTGTGTCAGGATAACGTCGCCTCAGCGCCAAGGCCCATGCCCCAAAGCAATCCATCCCCCCCAACTAAACAATTGTGAAATGCGTCGTTTATGTCCCTGAGCGCCTCGACACAGGCCTCAGGTTGAAAGTGCGAGTGACCAACGTTTCAGACGACCTGACCGGACCCTGATTTGCCGACATGGCGCAAGCGGGCTCAAACTTAGACAAGGAGAGACAACATGGCTCTGAATATCAACACCAACATCGGCGCGCTTGGTGCGGCTGCTGCGGCCACTAGCGTGAACAAGTCGATGGAAACCGCGATGGAGCGGCTTTCGACCGGATTGCGGATCAACACTGCATCCGATGACGCGGCTGGCTCTGCTATCGCCTCGCGCCTAACCGCGGAAATTCGTGGCACGAACATGGCGATCCGCAACGCGATGGACGCGCAGGCGATGATTGATACTGCTGAAGGTGCGCATATTGAAGTATCGAACATGTTGCAGCGCATGCGCGAACTTGCTGTGCAGTCTGCGAACGACACCAACAATGTTCAAGATCGCGCCAATCTCCAGCTAGAGATCACGCAGCTTTCTGATGAAATTGACCGCATTGCCCAAAGCACATCCTGGGCAGGCGTGAAGCTGCTGAACGGCACTGCTGGAGACAATGCACTAGCAGATGGCAGCAATAATCTTGCGTCATTTAATTTCCAAATCGGAGCGGGTACATCAGCGGGGCAGATGATCTCTACATCGATCACTGCGCTAACCTCTTCGGCACTGGGCGTGAATGGGGCTGCTCGCGCGCCTGCTGTTACTGCTGAGTTTGTTGGTGCAACCGGTGAAGGAAAGATGGTAACTGAGGGTAATAAAATTGCCTTCAGCGGCAAATTTAACGCCGGCGATGTTTATTCGCTGAAGATCGCTGATGAGACCATGTCGATCACTGCGACGACTGGTGATGGATACACGGATGACGCTGCTGGTTTGGCTGCGCAAATGGCCGATGCTATTCGTACGGTTCAGCGGGCAGCCACCGATATGGCAGATGGTCTTTCTGTCGTCGACAATGGCGACGGTACCCTTGAAATATTCGCGTCTCCTGTAATTTCTGATGTGCTCACCACAGAGACAGCCGGTGCAACGAAGGATGCGCAGACTTTCACCTACAATGCGGCTGACGGTACCTTTACCGTAGGTGGTACGCACGAAGATACCGATGTTTATTCGTTCAAGGTCAACGGAACAGCTGTATCTGTTGCAACACTCGCTGCTACAAATCTAGAGTATGAAACGTCAAAAGCTGGTGTTGTTGCCCAGATTGTGGATCAAATCAACAACACCTCTGCATTAACTGATGGTGGCATTAGAGCGATCGTTGATAGCGAAGACCCTACTGTGTTTCGGGTAGTTCAAGATGTAGTATTCTCTGCTGAAACTTACACTCCAAAAACTGCTTCTGTCTCTCCGACACTTACTGCGACTGAGGCATCGGGTTCCTCGACGCTTGCGTTCGCGAATACACCAGTTGATGGTGATAAGTTCACTTCAACCATCAACGGCGTTGAAGTGTCGATCGAAATGACTGCAAACGATGGGTACGATCGGACCGCGACTGGAGCTGCGCTAAAGTTTGCCGATGCCGTCCAACAAAAGATCGATAACGGTGATCTCGTTGGCGTGTCTGTTTCCGCTGCTGCCGGAACTGTTACCATCGCTCAAACTGCGGCAAAGACCAGTTTTGCTGACCTAACTGTTATCGACGTGGGCGTAACAAGCACGCTGGTAAGCTCTTACAATTCGGCAACTGGAGTATTGTCGATTGATAGCGGAGCCGTTGGTGATGGTGATGCGGGGAACCATGAAAACGGCGACACCATTAAATTCAATATCAATGGTGTTGACGTCCAGGTTGTTGTCGACACCAATGACGGTTGGCATGACACTTCTGACGGTATCTCGGAACAAATAGCATCTGCCATCAATGCGAATGCTGAACTGAAGGCAATGGGCATAACTGCAACGCAAACCAAAATGACTGCTACTTCTGCTGCAGCTACGGTCACCTTGGCCTTTACTCCACAGCTTAGCCAGACCGAAGTCATTCGTGCCGCAGACGTGAGCATTGCAACGTCTGATGATAACTTGTCCTCCACCTTGACGGTTAATCGCTCAAGTTTTGTAAATGGCGATAAGATTTCGCTTAACGTGGAAGGCACTGCGATTGATGTAACGATCAATGCGTCTGATAGCAGTGTGGATGATAAGGCGGGCGTTGCTACCCAAATTAAGGCTGCGATTGATGCGGCGGGGATTTCGGGTGTTACTGTTGATGATAATGGTGATGGCACACTTACCATCAATAAGCCATCGGCAGCCAATGTAACGACTGCGGCTTCGGCAACGGCGACGATTGACGTTATCGACAACGCGATTGAAACCCTCAATACCCAGCGCGCTGCTCTTGGTGCTGTTTCCAACCGCCTCGATAGCACGGTGTCGAACTTGACCAACATCTCGACGAACCTTGAAGCTGGCCGTTCGCGCATTCAAGACGCCGACTTCGCGGCGGAAAGCACCCAGCTTGCCAAGGCGCAAATCCTCCAGCAGGCCTCGATGGCGATGCTGGCACAGGCGAATGCCTCCAAGCAGGGTGTGTTGAGCCTGCTGCAAGGCTAAGGCGCACTGCCATAAATATAAGAGGCCCCCGTCATGGGGGCCTTTTTGTTTGGCCGCGCGCAGCAAGAGGCCTCGGAGACGCGCTTCTAGGCTGAGCATGGCCTTGCATCAGTGCGCTGATTTTGTGTCCCCAGTGTGTCCCCGCGTCATTTACCCCTCATCTGGGGACTCAGGGGGGACACAGAACTGCTATATATGTCTGTAAACGAACAAGAAATCTACGGTTCGAGGACCCCACCCGGGGGGAGGGGCCGAAATGGAGTAACTTTGTACGGTGTGACTTACATGGCATTTCGCTCGAACGATGGCGTGGTGCCGACCAAAACTGCGATAGCTCGATTGGAGCTAATTATCAGCCGATTCAGGGGCCATATTGCCTTCTGGGTAAGCAGCCTGCTCGAAACACGAGATGCCCGCTAAATCGAGCATTAATATCGCACTATGGGGGCCCCCCTGTTCTTCAGCTGGTACACCGCTCAGACCCCACCCGGGCGGTACCCCCCAAATTGGCCAGTAGCCCGCAGGTTCATCTTACATGGCATTCTGCTCATCCGGTGACCGCCAGCCGCACCGGCAGTCCTCGCTCAATGTAAATGAACGCT
>NZ_JAGYJN010000039.1 GCF_018402035.1 Roseicyclus sp. | reverse complement strand
CCGACCTGCCCGCGATGCAACAGCATGTGGTCGAGCAGAACACAGGCCATCATCGCCTCGCCCACGGGGACCGCGCGGATGCCCACGCAAGGATCGTGGCGGCCTTTGGTGACGATCTCAGCCGGATCGCCCGATTTGGTGATGGTCTGGCGCGGCGTCAGGATGGATGAGGTTGGTTTGACCGCGAACCGCACCACGACATCTTGGCCTGTGGATATCCCACCAAGAATGCCGCCCGCGTGGTTCGAGCGATAGATTGGCCCATCCGCACCCATGCTGATCTCATCGGCATTGGCGCTGCCGGTCAGGGCCGCCGCGGCCATGCCATCGCCGATTTCAACACCCTTGACCGCGTTGATCGACATCATCGCGGATGCCAAATCGCTGTCGAGCTTGCCATAGATCGGCGCGCCAAGCCCAGCGGGCACGCCGCGCGCCACAACCTCGATCACCGCGCCCACGCTGTCGCCGGATTTGCGCAAGCCATCAAGGTAATCGGCCCAATCGGCGGCGGCTTGCGGATCGGGTGTCCAAAACGGGTTTTCCTCGATCTGGTCCCAGTCGAAACGCGCGCGGTCAATGCCGTGCGGCCCCATCTGCACCATATAGCCTGTGATGCTCAGCCCCGGCACCATCTGCGCCAGTGCGGCGCGCGCCACACCACCTGCGGCCACGCGCGCCGCCGTTTCGCGCGCGCTGGACCGCCCACCGCCGCGCGGATCGCGGATGCCATATTTTTGCCAATAGGTGATATCGGCATGACCCGGACGAAATTTCTCGGCAATCTCGCTGTAATCCTTGGACCGCTGGTCGGTATTGCGGATCATCAGTTGGATCGGCGTTCCGGTCGATTGCCCTTCATAGACACCCGAGAGGATCTCCACCTCATCGGGTTCGCGGCGCTGGGTGGTGTATTTGTTCTGCCCCGGTTTGCGCCGGTCCAGCCAATGCTGGATCGCCTCGGCCACGACTGGCACGCCCGGCGGGCAGCCATCGACCGTCGCACCCAGTGCTGGCCCGTGGCTTTCGCCCCAGGTCGTGACACGGAACATGTGGCCGAAACTGTTGAGGCTCATCGCGCGATCATCCCTTGCTGCCGTGTCAAAGGGCGTAACGGCAAGCGAAGAAAATGCCAAGCCGCTTGCACCTGTCCATGGCCAAGACTAGATGTTGTCACACCTCGGGGTGGCCTGTTTGGCCTGAGATGCGCGCGTTGCGTGAACCCGTTGAACCTGAACCGGTTAGGACCGGCGGAGGGAAGGTCTGCGGGTCATGACGACATGACCGACCTCACTTCGCCCGTCGCAATGGAGGAGTGAGAAATGAAACACACCATCATGGCTGCGGGACTGTCTGTTGTTGCGGGGGCGGCGTTCGCGCAATCCCCGGTGCTGACGGTCTACACCTATGACAGCTTCGTCTCTGATTGGGGCCCCGGCCCCGCGATCGAGGCGGCGTTCGAGGCGCAATGCGCCTGTGACCTGCAATTCGTGGGTGCAGGCGATGGCGCAGCACTTTTGGCGCGGTTGCGGCTGGAGGGCGACGCCACCGAGGCCGATATCGTGCTGGGCCTTGATACCAACCTGACGGCTGCCGCGCGCGAAACGGGGTTATTTGCCCCCCATGGCATTACGCCCACCGGCCTGACCCTGCCGGTTGCTTGGGATGACGCCGAATTCCTGCCCTTTGATTGGGGCTATTTCGCCTTTGTCCACCGCGCTGATCTGGCCAATGTGCCGACATCCTTTGGCGCCCTTGCGGCCTCGGATATCTCCATCGTGATCCAAGACCCCCGATCCTCGACCCCCGGCCTTGGGCTTTTGATGTGGGTGCAGGCCGCGCATGGCGACAATGCCGCCGCGATCTGGGAGGGGTTGTCAGACAATATCGTCACCGTCACCCCCGGCTGGTCCGAGGCCTATGGCCTGTTCCTGGAAGGCGAGGCCGATATGGTGCTGAGCTATACCACATCGCCCGCCTATCACCTGATCGCCGAAGAGGATGCAGGCTATGCCGCCGCCCACTTCGAGGAGGGGCATTATATGCAGATCGAGGTGGCCGGGATGCTTGCGGGCAGCGACCAGCCGGAACTTGCCACGGCTTTCTTGGAGTTCATGCTGCAGCCCGCCTTTCAAGAGGTGATCCCAACGACCAACTGGATGTATCCCGCAGCCCTTGACCCCGCAGCGCTCCCCGATGGGTTTGATACCTTGATCCAGCCCGAAACGGCATTGCTGGTGGCGCCGGATGACGCCCCCGCGATGCGGGATGCGGCCTTGGCGATATGGCAAGCCGCGCTCGCCCGCTGAGCGTGATCCAATGGGCGGGCGCGGCAAGTGTCGCGCTCGTCTTGCTTTGCGTGCTGGTGCCGCTGGGCGCGGTGATGGCGCGCGCCGATTGGCCCCCCGCGCTCGGCCCCGGCGATCTGGCCGCGATCCGCTTTACGCTCTGGCAAGCCGCGCTGTCGGCACTGTTCAGCGTGGCGCTGGCCATCCCCGTGGCGCGCGCGCTGGCGCGGCGGTCGTTCTCAGGGCGCGGTGCGCTTGTCACCTTGATGGGCGCGCCGTTTCTTTTGCCGGTCATCGTCGCGGTGCTGGGCCTTTTGGCGGTGTTCGGTCGCGCCGGATGGTTGAATGACGCGCTGGCGGGGATCGGGCTGGGGCGGGTCGACATTTACGGGCTACAGGGCGTTGTGCAGGCGCATGTGTTCCTGAACCTGCCCTTGGCGGTGCGTCTCATCTTGCAGGGCTGGCAGGTGATACCCGCCGAACGGATGCGGCTTGCCACATCGCTGGGGTTTTCCGCCCGCGACATGCGCCGCCATTTCGAGCGCCCGCTTTTGCGCGCGGTGCTGCCGGGGGCGGGGCTGTTGATCTTTTTGATCTGCACCACGAGCTTTGCGGTGGCGCTGATCCTTGGCGGCGGGCCGCGCGCCACCACGGTCGAACTTGCGATCTACCAAGCCTTTCGCTTCGATTTCGACCTTGGGCGCGCGGCGCTTTTGGGGCTGATCCAAGTCGCGATCTGCGTGACAGCGGGCGCGCTGGCCTTCGGCGCGATCCGCCGCCAAGAGGTGGGCGCGGGCCTTGACCGGCCAGCATTGCCTTGGCCCGGTGACAGCGCATGGGCGCGTCTGTTTGATGTGGCCGCGATCATAGCCGCAGCCCTTTTCTTGCTTTTGCCGATGCTGGCCGTAGCGCTCAAGGGGTTGCCCGCGCTGCCCAGCTTGCCGCCACAGGTTTGGGCGGCGGCGCTGCGGTCTATCCTTTTGGCGCTGGCCTCGACCGCGCTGGCGGTGGCACTGGCCCTGCCCATCGCGCTTTTGACCGCGCGGCTGGCCCGGCCCGGGCTGGTCGAGATGCTGGCCTTTCTAACAATCGCGGTCTCGCCTTTAGTGATCGGAACAGGGCTTTTCATCGTGATCAGGTCCATCGCCAATCCGGTGGCGCTGGCCTTGCCCATCACGGGGCTGGTCAATGCGCTGGTGGCGCTGCCCTTTATCCTGCGCGCGCTGGTGCCTGCGGCGATCATGGCCGAGGCGACGCAGGGCCGCTTGGCCGATGCGCTGGGCATGCGCGGCTTGGCGCGGCTCCGCCATGCGATCTTGCCGCGTCTCGCGCGCCCCTTGGGCTTTGGCGCGGGGTTGGCGGCGGCGTTCTCGATGGGCGATCTTGGCGTGATCGCGCTGTTCTCCATGCCGGGGCAGGGCACGCTTCCGCTTGAGATGTACCGGCTGATGGGGGCCTATCGCACCGATGACGCCCAAGGGGCGGCGCTGCTGCTGATGGCGCTGACGCTTGGGCTGTTTTGGATGTTTGACCGTGGGGGACGGCTTGATGCTGCAACTCGATGATGTGGCGTTGACGCAAGACGGCTTTGTGCTGTCGCTCTCGGCGGGGGTCGCTGCGGGCGAAAGGGTGGCTGTGCTTGGTCCATCGGGCAGCGGGAAAAGCACGCTTTTATCGCTGATCGCGGGCTTTGTGCGGCCCGACCTTGGGCGTATCTTGTGGGATGGCACGGATATCACCGAGGCGGTTGTTGCCGCGCGGCCCATTTCGATCCTGTTCCAAGAT
>NZ_JAGYJN010000038.1 GCF_018402035.1 Roseicyclus sp. | reverse complement strand
GGCAGCCGCATCGAGGCGAACTGGACCAAGAACACCGTCATCGATGACGCCGCAATCGCGGTATAGACCAGCGTGACCCAAACAAGCGGGCGCAAGCCCCCCCAATCGGTCACAAGCAGATCATGCCAACCATAGATGCCGATGATCACGGCGCTGAAACTCAGCGTCCAAAAGGTAAACACAAGGATCGGCTCACCCCGGTTAAGGCGGCGCACCATCGGCGTGTAGGCGGCATGCGCGATACAGCCCCAGAAAAAGATCGCCTCGCCCTGCCCGATCTCGAACGCCATCAGCGCTGAAAGATCGGCGCGGAAAATCACCCAAAGCGCGCCCAGCGCGCCCAAGGCAAGCGCCACGACAATGCGCGCGCCAAACAGCTGGCGCAGCAAGATGTATCCGAAAATCCCGCTCATCACCGGGGTCAGCGTAAAGACCGCCGCCGCACTGACCGGGGGCGCGGTTTTCAGCCCCTCGAACATGGTGACGAAATAGATAGCGAAAAGCAGGCCCAAAAGCCCGTAGCGCCAAGGTGCCGTCAGCGCGTCCGTGAGCGTGGTCATCCCGCCGCCACGCGCCCAGATCACCGCGCCCACCACCGCCGCCGACAACGCAAAGCGCACGGCATTGAGGGCCGCTGGTGCGATCTCATTGGCGATCTGCCCGCCCAGCGAAAACGACCCCGCGACAAGGGCCGAGAACGCCAGCATCGCAAGATGACCCTGCCGTGGCCCCTGCCCAAGATCGGCCAAGGCGCTCACGCTGGGGTCACCCCCCACTGCTTTACCTGTGATTTCAAAAAGCGCAGAAAACTTTGGACCTTGGCGGTGCGGTGCAGATCCATATGCGTCACCAGCCAGATCGGGGCAGACCATTCATCCAAAGGTGCCATCACCTCGACCAGATCATCATCCTCGGCAAGATCCCAGCTTGCGACAAAGCCGATGCCGATGCCTTGCTTGATCGCGATCTTGGCCGCGCGGGTCGCGCTGACGCGCAGCGCGATGGCGCTGGCTGGCACGACCGCGTTCAGCCAGCGGTGAAAGGGCGCGCGGTTGTTGTCGCCTGTCACACCCACAAAGCGATGTGCCGCGAGCTTGGCCAGATCAAGCGGCCCATGCGCCGCAACATAGGCGCGCGAAGCGACAAGCCGGGGCACTTGGTTGAAAAAAGGTTGCACGACATTGTCGGGCTGTTCGGGCAATTTGCCCGCGCGGATCGCGACATGGGCCTCGCCATATTCCAGCCGAAACAGCCGGTGATCGGAAATCAACTGCACCCGCAATTCGGGATGCTGCGCCATGAATTGCGCGATTGCTGGCACCAAAAGCACGGCAAGCTCATCGACCGAGGTGACGATCAATTCGCCCGTCACCTCATCTCCGCGCCCACGGATGCGGCTGGCCAGTTGCGCGAATTGGTCATCGGTCTGGGCGGCGATCTTGAGCAAATCCTGCCCCGCTTCGGTGGCGGTATAGCCGCGCGCGTGCCGCTGAAACAGCTTGGCGCCCAAGCGCGCCTCAAGCGCGTCGATATGGCGAATGACGGTGGCATGATGCACGCCCAGCACCTCGGCCGCACCCGACACGGTGCCAAGGCGCGCAACCTGATAGGCGGTGCGGATCTCGTCCCAGTTATCCACTAAATCCCACCCAGCGGTTGCGTCGATCCTGCCACTCTCACCGCTTGCCCCGCGAAGTTCAAGGGCAGGCGTCGGACCGCCCAAGCGCCGGCCGCTGTCGTCCGGGCCTTCGCACCGGGGGGCAGGCATGCTAGATTGCGCCATGCGTTGCTTTTTACCGATGCTTGCGTGCCTGATCTTGCTTGCCCCGCCTACCGTGGCGATGACGTGCTCCTTGGATTTCACCGTTACCGTGACCCAAGGCGCGGGCATGATCCGCCCCGGCACACCGCTCGCGGGCAGAGCGCATTTCACCACCACAGGTCAAAGCTACCCCGCAGGGGGCGGCGCGCGGGTCCATATCGTGCAAGGCGAGATGCGGATTGGCCCCGATATCACCGGCGAGGTTTGGGCCGTCATCACCACGGCGGGCAACCCGGTGGCCGATCTTTTGGCCGTTCACGCGCGCCATGTAACCGGCATGACTGTTGCGGGCCTTGCCTATCGCGGGCCGATGACCCTCAACCTATACGGCCACCCCGGCCACCTACCCGCGCCCACGATCCCGACCGACCCAGCCCAATGGGCCGCGATGGATTTGCGCCGCAGCTTTGCCTTGCATGCCTACGGCTATGATCGGCTGGCAGGCGCGGTCACCGCGCTGTCGGTCGCCTGCGACCCGGCAGCCATGATTGACTCTGCCCCCGAAAGCGCCTATCGAGCCGCGCAATAGCCGGAAAGCAACAGCTTCCGGTCCCGTGCAGCGTCATGGGATCGCCCCCCGTCAGCGAGGTTTCGCCCACGGGGGTTGTTGTGCATTTCGGCCACGCCCCCACATCACGGGGGCATTTCGGATCGTCATAGGGGGCACGCGCCCATGTTTGAAAACCTCTCTCAACGCCTGTCCGGCGTCTTTGACCGCCTCACCAAACAAGGTGCGCTGTCCGAGGATGACGTCCGCACAGCGATGCGCGAGGTGCGGGTGGCGCTTTTGGAGGCTGATGTCTCGCTCGAGGTTGCCCGCCAATTCATCAAGGCGGTCGAGAAAAAGGCCACCGGCGCGGCTGTCACCAAATCGATCACCCCCGGCCAACAGGTCATCAAGATCGTCCATGACGAGCTGGTCCATGTGCTGACCGGCGACGCCGACCCCGGCCGCCTGAAAATCGATAACCCACCCGCCCCTATCCTGATGGTGGGCCTTCAGGGGTCGGGTAAAACCACCACCACCGCGAAGCTCGCCAAGCGTTTGAAAGAGCGCGAGGGCAAGCGCGTGCTGATGGCGTCCCTCGACACCAACCGCCCCGCCGCGATGGAACAGCTGGCGATCTTGGGCGCGCAGATCGGCGTTGACACCCTGCCCATCGTCAAGGGCGAAGACCCGGTGATGATTGCCAAGCGCGCCAAGACGCAAGCCAGCCTTGGTGGCTATGATGTCTATCTCCTCGACACCGCAGGGCGGCTCCATATCGACGCCGAGCTGATCGCACAGGCCGCCGCCGTGCGCGATGTCGCCCAACCCCGCGAAACGTTGTTGGTCGTCGATGGCCTGACCGGCCAAGACGCGGTGAATGTCGCCCAAGAATTCGACGACAAGATCGGCGTCACCGGCGTGGTCCTGACCCGGATGGATGGCGACGGGCGCGGCGGTGCGGCGCTGTCGATGCGCGCGATCACCGGCAAGCCGATCCGCTTTGTGGGTCTGGGCGAAAAGACCGACGCGCTCGAGACCTTTGAGCCCTCCCGCATCGCGGGCCGCATCCTTGGCATGGGCGATATCGTATCGCTGGTCGAGCGCGCGCAAGAAACGCTCGAGGCCGAACAGGCCGAGCGCATGATGAAGCGCTTCCAGAAGGGTCAGTTCAACATGAACGACCTGAAGGGCCAGCTTGAACAGATGCTCAAGATGGGCGGCATGCAAGGCATGATGGGCATGATGCCCGGCATGGCCAAGATGCAAAAGCAGCTTGACGACGCAGGCATGGATGACAGCGTGCTCCGCCGCCAGATCGCGCTGATCAACTCCATGACCAAGAAAGAACGCGCCAACCCGGATTTGATGCAGGCCAGCCGCAAAAAGCGCGTCGCCGCAGGCGCGGGGCAAGATGTCTCCGACCTCAACAAGCTGCTCAAGATGCACCGCCAGATGGCCGACGCGATGAAAAAGCTCGGCAAGATGGGCAAGACCGGCCTTTTGCGCGGCGGCTTGGGTGCCTTGATGGGCAAGGGCGCGCCAAGCGCGCTCAAGGGCATGGACCCCGCAGGCCTTGACCCCAAAGCGATGGAAGAGGCCGCGCGCAAGATGGGCCTTGGCGGCATGGGCGGCGGCATGCTGCCCCCGGGCCTTGGCGGGTTTGGAAAGAAAAAGTGACGATGCTGGCCCCCACCCTGACAACCGCGCGGCTGACGCTGCGGCCCATGCGCGATGGCGATTTCCCCGCCTATGCCGCGCTGATGGCCAGCCCCCGCGCGGCCTATATGGGCGGGCCATATGAC
>NZ_JAGYJN010000037.1 GCF_018402035.1 Roseicyclus sp. | reverse complement strand
ATGCCCGCGATCTCATCTTTCAGCATCATGCGCTCTTTGCGCATTTTCTGCGCGGTGAAGTCATCGACTGGTGCGATGCCCGTCTCGGCGCGATGTACGGACCGGTTCAGGTCGTGATAGCTTTCAACCAGCCGTGCGAAATGTGGGTTGGCCAGTTTCAAGGCGTGGATTTGCGCGGCCGCGCCGGGAAAATCCTCGGCCAATTCATGTGGTGTATGTGACATCTGCACCCCTTTCCTGTCGGTCTTTGTCGACCCGACTTTACGGGGTGGCGCGCATGGCGCTTTGCGCCAGATCAAAGACGTCTGCCTGCGTCACTTATTCAGCGGCGTGGTTCCTGATCCCGCGCCACGCCGATGTCAGCGCCTCGGGGCTCAGCGCATGCGACATGTCGGGGCCGTCAAACCGATCCGCATCGGTTTCAGCCAAACGTCCGTGAAAGACGACAGAAGGCAGGCCCGCCCCTTGTGCCGCTTCGCGGGTGAGGGCGGTATCCACCACCGCGACGGCGCGCCCCTGTCCGATGCCCAGCTTGGTGATCGCGGCCACCATGCCCGCAGGATGGGGGGCCATATGGCTGGCATCTTCGCGCAAAATGGCGACATCAAAGGCCACGCCGCCGCGTTCGCGTGCCGTGGCTTTCAACAATGCCCGCACAGGCTCCGTCTCCGAGCGGCTGACCAGCGCCAGTTTCACCCCGCCACGTGCCGCCCAATTCATCACCCGCGCCACGCCGGGGCGCAACGGCACGCCACCGGCCAGCATGGTTGCGAATTGGCGTTGGTGGGTGCGGTCGAGCGCCTCGGCGTCGACGACCTGACCCAGATGCGCACCGTAGCGCGCGGCAAGCTGGCGATCACCGCCTTGCCGCATCAATTCTGCATAAACATCCCAAGACCAGTTCCATGCGATCCCATGCGCGCGAAAGGCTGCGTTCCACGCCGCACGGTCAAGGTCTGCAACCTCTGCCAGCGTGCCGATGCCGCTAAAAATCACTGCTTCCAAGGTCATGTCGTTCCTCCGCAGGCTCACACGATCTGCGGGGACGCGACAAGGCAAGCGATGGATCACCCAAGGGCGCGATCACGCGCGATACTGGCGACGCCTTGGGCGGTGGCGTGCGCAGATGCACAATTTGCAGGCGAAACGAAAAATGACATTCACGTGACAGGCGTATCGCTTTGCGGCGATGTTGGCGCTTTGCGCCGCGCCTCGCGCCATGTGACGATGCTAATTGCCGCGATGATCAGCGCGCCGCCCAGCATCACGTAGGCATCGGCTGGTTCGCCAAACACCAACACCCCCAGCAAGCTGGCCCAGATCAGCTGCAAAAAGGTGACCGGTTGGGTGACGGCCAGCGGTGCGGCCGTAAAGGCAAGCGTCATGGTGTAATGCCCCGCCGTGGCAAGGCTGGCGGTCAAGAACAACCAGCCCAAGACCTCCCATCCCACGGGCACCCAGACCGCGACTGCAAAGGGCAGCAAGATGACTGGGACAATCACCGACAGCATGAACACCACCACCTGTGGTTTGGCCTTGCCGCTGAGAAACTTCGCCATGAAATAGCTCGCCGCCATCGCCATCGCAGTAAAGAGCATCGCGATATGGCCGATATCGATCTCGCGAAAGCCCGGCCGCACGATGATCAAAGTGCCGGCAAAGGCCGCCGCCACAGCCCCGATCCGCCATGGACCCAAGCGTTCGCCCAGAAACAACACAGCCAAGATCATCACATAAATCGGGTTGAGGTAGTTAAGCGCGGTGACATCGGCGATGGGAATGCGGGTCATGGAATAAAACCACAAGATCACCGCCACCGCGTGAAACGCCCCGCGCAGACCGAAAAGGCCCCATGTCCGCCGCTCCAGACGCGCCGCACGCACGGCGGGCCACATCGGGATCAGAAAGATCAGCCCCAGCGCATAGCGCAAAAAGGCCGATTGCGCGGCTGGCACCTCGGTGCCGACCATTTTCACGCTGGCAGTGACGGCGACGAAACACAGGCCCGTCAAGATCATCCATGCCACGCCGACCAAGGGCCGCGATGCGGGCGTCAAGCTGTCGGTGCGGGGTGCGTCGGATGGGTGCGGGGCCATGCCTATGACATGACGCAGGCCATGGTGACTGTCCAGCGGCTCAGGCTGTGATGGTCAACTTGACCGCAAGCGCCAGCATCGTGGCCCCTACCACCCCGTCCAAAATACGCCAAGCCTTAGGTCGGGCAAAGATCGGTGCAAGCCCGCGCGCGCCATACCCCAAGAGGACGAAAAACAAGACCGAGGCCGAGAGCGCGCCTGCCCCGAACATCCAACGCCCCGGCCCATAGGTCGCCGCGACTGCACCAATCAGCCCGACAGTATCGAGATAGACATGCGGATTGGCCCAAGTCAGCACCAGCGCCGTGCCCGCGGCGGCTTGCAGCGATCCCTTGGCCGCCCCGCCGGTGTCGAGGGCCGCATTGGCCACCCATGCCGCTTGCAAGCTGCGCAGCCCATAGACGACCAAGAACGCCGCCCCACCCCATCGCATCGCGTCGAGCATCCAAGGTGCCATGGCGGACAAGGCGCCAAAGCCCGCAACACCGGCAAAGATCAGCACTGCCTCGGACAGGCAGCAGATCGCCACGACCGCCCCCACATGCGCGCGCATCAACCCCTGACGCAGCACAAAAGCGTTTTGTGCCCCAATCGCGAGGATCAAGCTAAACGAAAGGGCAAAGCCCGCAAACCAAGCGGTTGTCGTCAAGGCAGGAATTGGGTTGGATCAAGGGCCTCAAAGCCGCGTCTGACCTCGAAATGCAGGAAAGAGGGGCTGCCTGCGCCGACCTCGGCCAGCTTTTGGCCTTGGGTCACCCGATCACCGCGCGCAACCGCGATATTGCTGATATTGGCATAGATCGTCATCAGCCCATCGGGGTGGCGGACAACCAGAATGGGGATTTGGTCGGTACTTTGCGTGATGGCTGCCACCTCGCCGTCGCCTGCGGCGCGCACGGCTGTCCCACTGGGGGCTGCAATGTCGATCCCCTCATTGCCGCGCCCATAGGGGCGGATGATGTCACCCGCGACAGGCTGGGTAAAGCGGGCGGTGCTGGTGGGTTGCGGGGCCGGTGCCGGCTGTGCGGCAGGTGGTGGTGCCGCCACAGGGGCCGCGCTTGTTTGTTGTGGTAAAGGCGCGGCTTGGATCGGTTCGGGAAGCGGTGTCGCCGCCGATGGCGGGAGCGGCGCGACGCTGGCCCCCGGCGCGGCCGTTGCAACAACGGCGTCAGCGGCACTTTCGTCAAGCACGATCGGAATGATCAGGAATTGCCCCTCGCGCACGGCGAGATCGGGGCCAAGCCCGTTCCATTCGGCCAAGCTGCGCACCGAAACATTGTAAAGCCGCGCAATGGAATAGGCGGTTTCACCGCGCGCGATGCGGTGGCGGACAGGCTCTTGGCCGGGCTGCACTGCCAGGCTGGTGGCGGTTGTGGCACCAACGGGGCTCCGCGCTTCAGCCGCCGCGATGGCGCTTGAGGCGATGGCGGTGATATCGGTACCCGTCGCGGTGGGTGCCCCCGGATCGACGCGGCGCGGCAGGGCCAAAACCTCATCGGGGCGCAAAACATCGCTGGGGTTGCGGCCATTGAAACGGGCCAATTCTTCGGGCTGCATGCCGATGCGCGCGGCGACATCTGCCACGGTATCACCGCGCCGGGCCACGACCATCTGGTAGCTGTCATAGGTGATCAGCCCGTTGGCATCGGGGGCAGGGCGGGGTGCCGCCTCGCCCGCGCCACGGGTCGAGATCCGCTCGGGGCGCATGTCGAAGTCGAAATCCGCAGGAACGCAGCCCGCCAAAAGCGGGATGGAAAGGCCGATGGCAATCAGTTTGGCGCGGCGCATCGCTCGGGTCGTCCTCAATAGCTTTGGCCAGATCGCGGCCAGTCACAAAAAGCATCCGGCCCCGTTTGCCGGGATCTTGGGCTTGGCCCTTTCTACATCGAAAACATGCGCGGGATAAAGCCCTGCGGCTCATCGGTTTTGCATGGCAGCGCTAATCGCGCGGCAAACCGTCCATCAAGGGGACAAAACGCACCGGCATTAGCTCTTCATAGTCGAAACCAGCCCCGTCGGCGCGGCGCGTGACCTTGATCAGGCTTTGGACGGTGTCGGATTGGCCCACTGGCACCACCATCACACCACCGGGCTTGAGCTGCTGCAAAAGCGGGCCGGGCGGGTCTTCGGCGGCGGCGGTCACCAAGATACGATCAAACGGCCCCTGATCGGGTAGCCCAAAAGAGCCATCGCCGGTCAGTACCGTGATATTGCTGAGCCTGAGGGCGGCAAAGCGCGCCTCGGCCTCGCGGGTCAAGATGCGGTGGCGGTCGATGGTATAGACGCGGCGTGCAAGCTGGCCCAAGATCGCCGCTTGATAGCCCGAACCCGTCCCGATCTCGAGCACGGTATCGCGCGGCTGCACGCCAAGCGCTTGGGTCATCAGCCC
>NZ_JAGYJN010000036.1 GCF_018402035.1 Roseicyclus sp. | reverse complement strand
GCGATCTTTTCTGGATCGCCCAATTCGGACCGATACAGGATCTCGGTCGCGCCCTTGGCCCCCATCACCGCGATTTCGGATGTGGGCCATGCATAGTTGATGTCACCGCGCAGATGCTTGGACGACATCACCACATAAGCCCCGCCATAGGCTTTACGCGTGATGACAGTGACCTTGGGCACGGTCGCCTCGCCATAGGCAAACAAAAGCTTCGCGCCATGCTTGATGACGCCGTTATATTCCTGCGTCACGCCGGGCAGGAAACCCGGCACATCCACCAGCGTCAGGATCGGGATCTCGAAGCAGTCGCAAAACCGCACAAAGCGGGCGGCCTTGCGCGCGCTGTCGATATCGAGAACGCCCGCCAGCACCATCGGCTGATTGGCGACCACGCCCACCGTCTGCCCCTCCAGCCGGACGAAGCCAGTGATGATGTTCTTAGCGAAATCTTCCTGAATCTCGTAAAAATCCCCCTCATCCGCGACCTTCAGGATCAATTCCTTCATGTCGTAGGGCTTGTTGGGATTGTCGGGGATCAGCGTATCAAGGCTTTCCTCGATCCGGTTCGGGTCGTCGTAAAAGGGCCGCACGGGCGGCTTTTCGCGATTGGAGAGCGGCAAGAAATCGATCAAGCGGCGCACTTCGCTGAGTGCCTCCACATCGTTTTCAAAGGCACCATCGGCCACGCTGGATTTGCGCGTATGGGTGGTGGCGCCGCCCAATTCCTCGGCGGTCACGACCTCGTTCGTCACGGTTTTCACCACATCGGGGCCGGTCACGAACATGTAGGAGCTGTCTTTGACCATGAAGATGAAATCGGTCATCGCGGGGGAATAGACAGCGCCGCCTGCGCAGGGGCCCATGATCATAGAGATCTGAGGGACCACGCCAGAGGCTTCGATATTGCGCTGGAACACCTCACCATAAGCAGCAAGGCTTGAAACACCTTCTTGGATACGCGCCCCACCACTGTCGTTAATCCCGATCACGGGGGCGCCGTTTTGCATCGCCATATCCATGATCTTGCAGATCTTGGCAGCATGCGTTTCCGACACCGAGCCGCCCAGAACGGTGAAATCTTGGCTGAACACATAGACCATCCGGCCGTTGATCGTGCCCCAGCCGGTGACCACACCATCGCCGCGCGGCTTGGACCCCTCCATCCCGAAATCGGTGCAGCGATGCGTGACGAACATGTCATATTCTTCAAAGCTGTCTTCATCGAGCAAAAGCTCGATCCGCTCGCGCGCGGTCAGCTTGCCCTTGGCATGCTGCGCTTCGATGCGCTTGGTGCCGCCGCCAAGACGCGCTTGCCCCCGGCGATCTTCCAGCTCTTGCAAGATATCCTTCATGCCCGTTCCTTCCCCGTCGGCCTTGCCCCTTTGGAAATGGCATCGCAAAGCGGCATTTCCCAATCACGCCAGACCCTAGGCGCGCCTTGTGCAAAGCGCGAGTCGGATTGCGCATATTTGCAAATGAATTTGCGAAATTTCAGCAATATTTGCAAAGCTGCAAATGATCGCTCTCCGCGCGCAGCGGTGCAAGACATGGCCGCAATCGGGAAATGCCGCTGGGGGCTGGACCAAGTCACGCCAAAGGCATAACCCGGTGTCATGGCTTCACATGTTCCGGTGCGGTTCCTCGACCGCACGACCCCGCCGCATATTTTCACGCTCATCTTGCTCACCGGCCTCGGTGCGCTGTCGATGAATATCTTTTTGCCATCGCTGCCGCGGATGACGGAATATTTCGCGACCGATTACCGGCTGATGCAGCTTTCGGTCGCGCTTTATCTTGGCGTCAATGCTGTTTTGCAAATCTTCATCGGCCCGATCTCAGACCGCTACGGTCGGCGACCGGTTCTTTTGGGTGGTGTGGCGATTTTCCTTGTCGCAACCTTGGGCTGCATCTTTGCCCCGAATATCGAGATTTTCCTATTTTTCCGCATGCTACAGGCCGTTGTCGTGGCTGGGCTGGTGTTGGGGCGTGCCGTGGTGCGCGATATGTATCCCGCCGATCAAGCCGCAAGCCAGATCGGCTATGTCACAATGGGTATGGCCATCGTGCCGATGATCGGCCCGGCCTTTGGCGGCGTTCTTGACGAAAACTTTGGCTGGCAGGCGAATTTCTGGATGCTCTTTGCCTTGGGCGTTTTGGTCTTGGGCCTCACCTGGCGCGATCTGGGTGAGACGGCGGCGCAGAAATCAGGCAGCTTTGCAGCGCAACTGCGCGAATACCCTGAGCTTTTGGCCTCGCGCCGCTTTTGGGGCTATTGCTTGGCGGCGGCTTTCGCATCGGGGGCATTCTTCGCCTATCTCGGCGGCGCGCCTTACGTGGGATCACAGGTATTTCACCTCTCGCCCACGGCGGTCGGTTTTTTCTTCGGGGCCCCTGCCTTGGGATATTTCTTTGGTAACTGGATATCGGGCCGCTATTCGATGCGGCTTGGCATCAATACCATGATCCTTGCGGGTGCCGTGATCTCGGCCAGCGGTTTGATCGTCTCGCTTTTGATGTTTCTCATCGGCTTCAAAACAGCCTTTGTCTTTTTTGGCTTCATGACTTTCGTGGGATTGGGCAATGGCATGGTGTTGCCCAATGCCACCTCGGGCATGTTGTCGGTGCGCCCGCATCTGGCGGGAACGGCCAGTGGGCTGGGCGGTGCGATGATGGTTGGCGGCGGCGCGGCCTTGTCGGCCCTCGCGGGGAGCCTGCTTGAAGGGGGAAATGGCGCCTATCCGCTGATCGTGATCATGCTGATCGCGTCGCTATCTGCTGTGGCGGCGATCATCTACACGATCAAGCGCGACCAATTTTTGGCGCGCTAAGGCTTGCGCAGGGTTTTGCAAACCGTGCAAATGGGGTTGCAAACTGCCTCGGAGGCCCCATGTCCCCAGCCAAGCTTTATGCCGGTGCCAAGCTGCGCGAGATCCGCACGCGTCTTGGGCTGACGCAGAAGGATTTCGCGGTCAAGCTTGCCGTCTCGCTGCCCTATCTCAACCAGATGGAGAACAACAACCGCCCCGTCTCGACCGCTGTGGTCTTGGGGCTGGCGCAAGAATTTGGCGTCGATGTCACCGAATTGCGCGCAGGCGATGCCGAGCGGCTGGTCTCCGACATGCGCGAGGCTTTGGCCGATCCGATTTTCACCGATAACGCACCGGCGCTGGTCGATTTAAGGCTTGCCGCCTCCAATGCGCCTGCGCTGGCGCGCGCCTTTCTCGATCTGCACCGCGCCTATCGCCAGACCCACGAGCGCCTCGCCTCGCTGGACGAGGCTTTGGGCCAAGATCGCCTTGCCGCCCCTTCCCCTTGGGAAGAGGTGCGCGATTTCTTTCATTACTGCGATAACTACATCGACGCGGTTGACCGCGCCGCCGAGCGATTTGCGCAAAAGGCCGCGGGCGATCTGGCCACCCATACCCAAGATGTGCTGGCCGCGATGGGCGTCGTCATCCGGCGCGAGGCAGGTCAAGGTGTGCGCGCCTATGACCCGGCTAGCCGCATCCTGACGCTCAGCCCCCGCGCGGCCCCAGAGACGCAACGCTTTCAGCTTTTGCACCAATATGCGCTCTTGGGGCAGGGCCAGCTGATCGAGGCGACACTCGATCTTGCGCGCTTTCAATCCGACACAAGCCGCGAGATCGCGCGCATCGGCATGGCCAATTACTTCGCAGGCGCGGTGTTGATGCCCTATACAGGATTTGCAACCGCCGCGCGCGAAACACGCCATGACCTCGAACGCCTCTCGATCCAGTTCGGTGCCTCGATTGAACAGGTGGCCCACAGGCTTTCGACCCTGCAACGTCCCGGCGCCAAGGGCATCCCCTTTTTCTTCGCCCGCGTCGATCAGGCGGGCACGGTAACCAAGCGCCACTCCGCCACGCGCCTGCAATTCGCCCGCTTTGGTGGTGCCTGCCCCTTGTGGAATGTGCATCAAGCCTTTGAGACGCCGACCCGTTTCCTGCGTCAACTGGCTGAAACGCCCGATGGGGTACGCTACGTGATCTTGGCGCGTGATGTGTCGAAATCGGGCGGCGCATGGGGCACGCCGCAGCGCCGCTTTGCCATTTCGCTTGGCTGCGAGGTCAAGCATGCCGCCGATCTGGTCTATGCCGATGGCCTCGATCTTGACCGCGACCGAGAGTTTCAGCCCATCGGTATCTCGTGCCGGATTTGCGAGCGCGCCCAGTGTCACCAACGCGCCGTGCCGCCCCTTGAGCGGCAATTGATCGTCGATCCCAACCGGCGCGGCACGCTGCCCTATGAGATCAAGCGTTGACCTCCTGCGTCACGCGGCCCTACTGCTGATGCAAGATCAGCGAGAAAGGACAAGCCAATGGAAATGCATGCAAGCCGCGTGATCGCGGCTGATCGGATGACCGTCTGGGCCGCGCTCAACGATGCCGAGGTGCTCAAGGCCTGCATCCCCGGTTGTGACGAACTGACCGGCTCCCCCGAAGCGGGCTTCGCCGCCACCGTCACGCAGAAAGTTGGCCCGGTCAAAGCCACCTTTCGCGGCGAGGTGACACTTTCCGATATCGTGCCGGGCGAAAGCTACACCATCTCGGGCGAGGGCAAGGGCGGTGTCGCAGGTTTTGCCAAAGGTGGCGCGCAAGTGCGCCTGAGCGATGCCGAGACGGGCGGCACCGTGCTCACCTATGACGTTAGCGCCAAGGTCGGCGGCAAGATCGCCCAACTTGGCTCGCGGCTTGTCGATAGCTTCGCCCAGAAAATGGCCGATCAATTCTTCGAGCGCTTTCAAAACCGCCTCGAAGGTGACACTCCCGCCGACCAAGGCTAAAGGCGCCTCCGCTTCTTCGTTTC
>NZ_JAGYJN010000035.1 GCF_018402035.1 Roseicyclus sp. | reverse complement strand
GTTGATGTGGGGCTTTACCGCGATGCTTTGGCGCCGCTGGCGCTGGGCGATGTGTCGATCACGCAAGTTTTCGATCCGACCTTTGGGGCGGATCAGAATGTCGCGATGATCCGTATTCAGGCACAAGACGGGGCTGAGGCCGTGACCCCGGCGATCATCGCCGCGGTCGAGGCGGCATTGGTCGCGGTCGTGCCCGATATCAGCTTTCCCTCGGTCGAGTCCGTTGGGCCCAAGGTCTCGGGCGAGTTGATCCAGACCGCGATCATCGCGGTGCTGGCCTCGCTTGCGGCGATCTTGGTCTATATCTGGTTGCGGTTCGAGTGGCAGTTTTCGGTGGGTGCGGTCGCGGCCTTGATCCATGATGTGATCTTGACCATCGGGATTTTCAGCTTGCTGCAAATCCGTTTCGATCTGGCCACGATTGCGGCGCTTTTGACGATCATCGGCTATTCGATCAACGATACGGTGGTGATCTTTGACCGGCTGCGCGAAAATCTGGTCAAGTTTAAATCGCGCCCCTTGCAAGATGTGATGAACCTGTCGGCCAATGAGACGCTGTCGCGCACCTTGATGACATCTGGCACGACGCTGATCGCGCTTTTGGCGCTGCTGATCTTGGGCGGCGATGTGATCCGGGGCTTTGTCTTTGCGATCTTTTGGGGGGTGATCGTGGGGACTTATTCCTCGATCTATGTCGCCAAGAACGTGGTGTTGATGATCGGGGTCAAGCGCGACTGGTCCAAGCCCGATCAGAAATCGGGCACGCAGTTTTCCAATATCGATGCTTGATGGGCTAATCGCGGCGCTGAACCTATCGGCGTTGCCATGGCTTGGGGCGGCGGCCTTCTTGGCGGGCACGGTCTATGGCTTTGCGGGCTTTGGCGCGGCGCTGGTGTTCATGCCGATCTCGGTCGCGCTGATCGCACCGGCCATGGCGGTGGCCGCTTTCGCGCTGACCGCGCTGATCGCGCTGGTAACGGTGGTGCCGCGCGCATGGGGCGCGGTCGATAAGCCGGGGCTAGGCCAGATGCTTTTGGGCACGATGCTGGGCTTTCCCTTGGGCATCTGGGCCTTGCGGGTCTGGGATGGGGGGATGATCCGGCTGGCGGTATCGGTCGTGGTGCTGCTGACCTTGGTGGTGCTGATCGCAGGCTGGCGGATGGCCGCGCGTCCCCGGCCTGCCGCGCGGCTGGGCGTTGGGGCAGCGACGGGGCTGATCGGCGGGGCCACGGGTGTGACAGGGCCGGTGGTGATCTTGTTCAACCTTGGGGCAGGTGCGCCCGCGGCAGCGATGCGGGCCAATACGCTGGTGTTCTTGACGCTTTGCTCGGGGCTGTTGCTGGGGCATCTGTGGTTGCAAGGGCTGTTGCCACCGCAGGCGATCTGGTTGGGGATCGTGTTGATGCTGCCTTATGGTTTAGGCAATTGGATCGGGCAGGCCTTGTTCGACCCGCGTGCAGAAATGCTGTATCGTCGGATCGCTTATGCAATTATCGCGGGCTCGGCCTTGGTTGGGTTGCCGATCTGGACTTGAGAGGGAGACAGACCCGATGCGTTTGAACGAGGTCACATTTGACGACAGCCGCCCGGTCGATGGCTATGGGCCGGGGTTTTTCCGTATCGGCGGCGAGGTTGTCGCGGGGGCGGTGATCATCCTGCCTTCGGGGGTGTTCGGCTGGGAGGGCTATGGGGATGCCGCGCGGCTTATCGCGGCGGCGGGTCAGATCGATGTCCTCTTCATCGGGACGGGGGCCGAGATTGCGCCCATTCCCGCCGCTCTGCGCCGCGCGCTGGAGGGGGCGGGGATCGGGGTGGAGATCGCGGCAAGCCCGGCGGCGTGCCGGACCTATAACGTGCTTTTGTCGGAAGGGCGGCGTGTGGGGCTGGCGGCGCTTCCGGTCTAAGGCCAGTGTCCGTGGCGGGCGGCGGGGGCCTCCGGCGGGAGTATTTTTGAAGCAAAGATGGACCTAGAGCGGGAGTTGGCCCGTGGGCAGGGCGAGACCGCCCAAGATCATCACGCGCAGTTCGCGTTCGAGCTTGCGGCGGAGCGCGGGCGCGAAATCGGCATAGGAGGCCGCGTATTCGGTAAAGGCGCCGGGGCCGCGGATGAGCTGTTCTGCGAAGTAGCGCGCGATATCATTGGCTGCACCGCCGATGGCCAGCCCGTTGACGGTGACGCCATCGAAGTCGAAATGCGTGAAGGCCGCGCCGGGAGGAAAGCCGTCATTATTGGCACCATCGCCCGAGATATCGACCGTCTGAAACAAGCAGTCGGGGGCGGTGTCAAAGCGCGTGGCCGCGAAGCCGAGCGCATAGCCGATGGCGGTGGGTCCGTCTTGGGCGCTGCGCGGATGGGCCATGACCGTTGCGGCAATGGCTTCCAGATCGGCCCGTGATGTGACGCGCAGCCAATCGAGGACGAGTTCTTGCTGAAAGCGACCCGACCATTCGAAGATCGACAGCGCCACATGGCCGGGGCCATGAAGGAACCCCGTGACAATCTCGGGCGCGAGAAGGGCCGCGGCGATGCCTGCGCGCTGAAGCTGATATTCGGCCGCATCGACGGAGGCCGAGACATCGAAGCCCAATTGCAGCGCGAGGCGGCAGGGCGCATCCGCCGCGAGGGGGGCGGCCCAGAGGGATAATCCTAGGGCCGCCGCGCGGATCACCAGTGGCCCGTGTTGCCCATCGAGGCCCAAGGCTCGGCCGGGGGGAGGGGGTCGCCTGCTTGCAGCAATTCGATGGAGATATTGTCGGGCGAGCGGACAAAGGCCATGCGCCCATCGCGGGGCGGGCGGTTGATGGTCACGCCATTGTCCATCAAATGCTGGCAGGTGGCGTAGATATCATCGACCGCATAGGCGAGATGGCCGAAATGGCGGCTGTCGGACGGCAGCCCATCATCGCCGTCCCAATTATAGGTCAGCTCGACCGGGCAGCCCTCATCGCCGGGGGCGGCCATGAAGACCAGCGAGAAGCGGCCCTGTTCGTAATCATTGCGCCGGGTTTGGCGCAGGCCGAGCAGTTCATAGAAAGCCATGGAAGCTTCGAGATCTTTGACCCTGACCATGGTGTGGAGGTATTTCATCGCCATTTTTGCCGTCCTTGCTGTGTTGACTATCAAGCTAGCGCAGGGCGCGGGCTTGCGCAGCCCTTGATGGGGGTAAATTTCTTGTGGGTAAATGCGCGCGCGCATGGCCCCTTTATCTTGCGGTTTGGAGCGAAAATGATGCAAGATGTTGGGGTTCGCCGCCAAATTCACGCATAGAGAGGAGCCGCCCCATGCCGCTCAGCCCCGAGGCGCAAGCCGAAATCGACGCCGCCCGCGCCACGCCCAAGCCCACGCTGCGCGCAGTCAGCGAGGGGATGGAGGCGCATCTTTACACCGCGCACCCGGTGCTGGACCACGGCTTTGTCCGCGTGATCGACTATATGGGCGATGACAGCGCCATCGTGCAGGCCGCGCGTGTGAGCTATGGGGCAGGCACCAAGCATGTCAGCAATGACGAGGGGTTGATCCGCTATTTGATGCGGCATTGGCACTCGACGCCCTTCGAGATGTGCGAGGTCAAGTTTCACGTCAAGCTGCCGGTTTTCGTGGCGCGCCAATGGATCAGGCACCGCACGGCGAATGTGAACGAATATTCGGCGCGCTACTCGATCCTTGACCGAGAGTTTTACATCCCCGCGCCCGAGCATCTGGCGGCGCAATCGACGGTCAATAACCAAGGCCGGGGTGCCGTGCTGGAGGGGGAGGAGGCCGCGCGCGTGCTGGAGATGCTGAAAGCCGATGCAGGCCGGGCCTATGACAATTACGAGGCGATGTTGAGCCAAGACGGGCAGCAGGGCTTGGCGCGGGAGTTGGCGCGGATGAACCTGCCCGCCAATATCTATACGCAATGGTATTGGAAGGTGGATTTGCACAATCTGCTCCACTTCCTGCGGCTGCGCGCCGATGCCCATGCGCAATACGAGATCCGGGTCTATGCCGATCTGATGTGCAAGCTGGTGGCCGATTGGGTGCCGATCGCCTATGCGGCCTTCGCCGATTACCGGATGGGGGGGGTGTCGCTGTCGGCCAAGGGGGTCGAGGTGCTGCGCCGCCGTCTGGCGGGCGAGGCGGTGACGCAGGAGACGAGCGGGATGAGCAAGGGGGAATGGCGGGAGTTTGAAGGGGTGTTTGAGGCGTAGGGTGGGTGAAACCCACCATCCGCGCCGAAGGGCGTGATCCGTGGTGGGGTGTTTGTGGTGGGTTGCACCCACCCTACGGGTCGCGCGGGTTGTGGGGTCAGGCGACGCGCATGGCGGTGAGGGTGTCTTCATCCAGCCCCTCCCGCGCCACGGCCAGTTCATAGCCTTTCTGCAGGTTCATCCAGAACTCTGGCGTCGTGCCGAAGGCGGCCGCCAGCCTGAGCGCTGTGTCGCCCGTAACCCCGCGTTTGCCCGCGACGATCATGGACACCCGGTTGCCCGGCACGCCGATGCGCGCGGCGAGCGCGTTGGAGGAGAGGCCAAGGGGGGCCATGAACTCCTCGGCCAGCACCTCGCCGGGGTGGATGGGGGCGAGGCGGTCAGTGGTAATCGGTGATTTCGACGTCATGGGCGCCATCCTCGTGCCAAGTGAAGCAGATGCGGTATTGGTCGTTGACCCGGATCGAATGCTGCCCCGCGCGGTCGCCCTTGAGCGCCTCAAGCCGGTTGCCCGGCGGGGCGCGCAAATCATCGAGCCGATGGGCGGCGTCGAGCATCGCCAATTTTCGCACGGCGGGCCGTTCGATATGCACGAAACGGCGGACGCGTCGATGGGCGGCGAGCGTTGCGGTGTCGCGGCAGGCAAAGCTACGGATCATATGAGATACGTATCACGTATTATCCTATCATGCAACCCTGCCCTCGACAC
>NZ_JAGYJN010000034.1 GCF_018402035.1 Roseicyclus sp. | reverse complement strand
GCCTGCACGATCCGCGCGGTGCGGGGGCGGCGCAGCGCCTCGTAGCGGGCAAAGGCCCTGCGGGGATCGGCCTCTTCCGACAGGCATCGCGCCAGGACATAGGCATCTTCCAGCGCCATGTTGGCCCCTTGCGCCAGGAAGGGCAGGGTCGGGTGCGCGGCATCGCCCAAGAGCGCGAGCCCCTGGTCCTGCCAGACCTGCGCCACCGGGTGCCGGAACAGGCCCCAGAGAAACACATCCTGCGCCCGGTCCAGAAGCGCCCGAACCTCGGGGCAGAAATCGACGAAGGCGCGCGCCAGATGGGCGGGGTCATCGCGGTGCTGCCAGCCTTCGGCGGCCCAGCCGTCGCGTTCCTCGACCGCCACGACATTGACCAGATGCCCGCCCCGCAGCGGGTAGCGCACCAGGTGCCGGCCCGGCCCCATGAAGACATGCGCCTCGAACGGCAGGGGCATGTCGACGGGAATGGTGCAGCGCCAGGCCACCTGGCCGGTGAAGAAGGGCCGCGATTTCGGGTTCAGCGCCGCGCGGGCGGGCGAGTGCAACCCGTCGGCGGCAAGGGTCAGGCCGTGATGTTCCACGCGGCCATCCGCAAAGGTGATGTCGGTGCCTGACGGGCCCGGCGTGATCGCGGCCACCCGCGCGCCCAGCCGCAGCGTCACGCCCGCCTGCGTCGCCGCCTCGGCCAGCACCGCGACCAGATCGGCGCGATGCACGAGGTGCCAGGGCTGGTCAGTGCGTTGCAAGGGCATGGAAAACACCCCTGCCCCGCGCCGGAAATCACGCAGCCGCACCGCGCGCGACCGTGGGCTTTTGGCGGCGATCGCCTCGGCCACGCCCAGGGCCTGCAACACGCGCCAGCCGTTCGGGCTGATCTGGAGGCCGGCGCCGAGCTCGGTGATGGCAGGCGCCTGTTCCAGCACGCAGACCACGGCCCCGCGCCGCGCCAGCGCCAAGGCCGCCGCCAGCCCGCCGATGCCGCCGCCCACCACCGTGAGTTCTTGCCCGATCAGCATGACACCCCCCAAACATGAAACAGGGCACCCCGCAGGGCGCCCCGTGTTATTTCAGCCTTGGCAGCGCGGTCAGTCGTCGCGATGCACCTTTTCGCGGCGTTCATGCCGTTCCTGCGCCTCGAGCGTCATGGTGGCGATGGGCCGCGCATCCAGCCGCTTGAGCGAAATCTGTTCGCCGCTGACCTCGCAATAGCCGTATTCGCCCTCTTCGATCCGGCGCAGGGCGCTGTCGATCTTGGCGATCAGCTTGCGCTGCCGATCCCGCGTGCGCAATTCCAGCGCGCGGTCGGTTTCCTCGCTGGCGCGGTCGGCCACATCGGGAATGTTGCGGGTTCCATCCTGCAAGGATTCCACGGTTCCCCGACTTTCATCAAGCAACTCGTTCTTCCAGGTGATCAACTTGCGCCGGAAATATTCCAACTGGCGCTCGTTCATGAAAGGTTCGTCCTCGGCGGGACGATAATCCTCTGGCAGAAAATTCTCGGCCTTCATGTCGCTCCCCTCAGCGAAGCCGGCGTTGTCTTGTCGGTCTGGCATGACACCCTTCCGGCCCCTCGCCGCCCGATTACTAGACCGCGCGACCCTTGTCGACACTCTATTACGTGACAAGGCGCATTCCTGGTGCGGCGCGGACCAAGGCGCCCTTTCGCGACACGGGCCAAGCCGCTATGACGTGGCAAGCTTTGCCGGAGGGTTCCATGCACGCACGTTTCGAAGGCAGCGACACCTATGTCGCCACTCAGGACCTGACCATAGCGGTCAATGCCGCCGTCACGCTGGAACGCCCGCTGCTGGTCAAGGGCGAACCGGGCACGGGCAAGACCGAACTGGCCCGGCAGGTCGCCACGGCGCTTGGCCTGCCGATCCTGGAATGGCACGTCAAATCCACCACCCGCGCCCAGCAGGGCCTGTATGAATACGATGCCGTCAGCCGGTTGCGCGACAGCCAACTGGGCGATGCGCGCGTCAATGACGTGAAGAACTACATCCGCAAGGGCAAGCTCTGGCAGGCCTTCGAGGCCGAGAGCCGCGTGGTCTTGTTGATCGACGAGATCGACAAGGCCGATATCGAATTTCCCAATGACCTGTTGCAGGAATTGGACCGGATGGAATTCTTCGTCTACGAGACCGGCGAAACGATCAGGGCGCGCATCCGCCCCATCGTCATCATCACCTCGAACAATGAAAAGGAACTGCCCGACGCGTTCTTGCGGCGCTGTTTCTTTCACTACATCCGCTTTCCCGACATGGAGACGATGAAGCGGATCGTCGAGGTGCATTTTCCCGGCATCAAGCCACAGCTTCTGACCACCGCGCTGACGCAATTCTACGACATCCGCGACCAGCAGGGGATCAAGAAGAAACCATCGACCTCCGAGGTGCTGGATTGGCTCAAGCTGTTGCTGGCCGAGGACCTGTCGCCCGAGGATTTGCGCCGCGACGGGGCCTCGGCGCTGCCCCGGCTGCATGGGGCGCTGTTGAAGAATGAACAGGACGTGGCGCTGTTCGAACGGCTGGCTTTCCTGGCCCGGCGACAGACATAGCCGCGCCGGGCGGGCGGCATGAAATCGCTGCCATGACCCAATTGCTGACACATTGCGCGGCCAATGTGCGAAAAGTTTTGATCTATTTGATTCTTTCTCTGGATTGCCGCCATGACCGATAGCCCCCCGCGCCCGAGGCGCATCCGCCCGGTCCTGTCCTGCCTTGTCTCGGCCTTGGCCCTGGCGGCATGCCAGCCATCCCACGGGCGGCTCCATGATCTGACAGAGCGGCGCATCAGCCCGGAATTGTCGCAGACCATCCCGGTGATGAACCAGTTCGGCGCGCCGCAGCCGATGCCGCCGACTCAATCCAACGCCCAGATCGCCGCCGATTTCATCGCGCTGAGTTTCCAGATGGAATCGGGCCGCCAGATCGAGCGGCTGTCGCGGTTCGAGGGGCCGATCACCATCGCCGTCGCCCCGGGCGCGCCCGCGTCGCTGTCGCCCGACCTGGATCGGCTGATCGCGCGCTTGCGGCAAGAGGCCCGCATCGACATCTCGCGCAGGGCCCATGGGCCGGATGCGGCCAATATCACCATCGAAACCCTGCCGCGCGACCGGATGCAGCGGCTGGTGCCGGAAGCCGCCTGTTTCGTCGTGCCGCGCGTCACCTCTTGGGCGGAGTTTCGGCGCGCGCGCAATTCCCGCGACATGGATTGGACCACGCTGGACCGGCGCGATCATGTGACGGTGTTCTTGCCCAATGATGTCGCCCCGCAAGAGGTGCGCGATTGCCTGCACGAAGAGGTGTCGCAAGCTTTGGGGCCGTTGAACGACCTGTATCGCCTGAGCGATTCGGTCTTCAACGATGACAATTTCCATGCCGTGCTGACCGGCTATGACATGTTGATCCTGCGGGCCTATTACGACGGCGCGCTGCGGTCGGGCATGACGCGGGCCGAGGTTGCGGCGGCCTTGCCCGACATCCTCGCGCGGTTGAACCCGCGCGGTGACGCGCCAGCCGCCCCGGTCGAAACCCGGCCCACGCCGCGCGCCTGGATCGAGGCGATCGAAACCGCGCTTGGCCCCGGAACCCGCGACGCCGCCCGTGTGCCGGCCGCACAGCGCGCGGTGTCGCTCGCGCGCGAGGCGGGACTGACGGACGCGCGGCTGGCCTTCAGCTATTTCGCCCTCGGCCGCCTGTCGCTGGCCAGCGATGTCGAGGGATCGCTCAACGCCTTTCTGGCGGCGGCCGATATCTACGACACGATCGCACCCGGTGGCATCCACGCCGCCCATATCGACATGCAGCTTGCGGGTTTCGCGCTCAGTTCCGGTCGGCCCGAAGATGCGCTGCGGCTCAGCACACAGGCGATGGGGGGCGCTACGCAGGCCCAGAACGCATCGCTTTTGTCGACCTTGCTGATGATCCGGGCCGAGGCGCTGGAGGCCTTGGGCCGCGCCTCCGAGGCGCGTCAGGTCCGGCTCGACAGCCTTGCCTGGGGTCGCTATGGGTTTGCCAACACCACGGCGGTGGGCCTGCGCCTGACAGAGGTTGCGGCGCTCTCGCCGTGACACAACCGGACAGGCGGGGCAAACGGGCATGCTGAATTTGATCGGGGGGGCCGTTGGCATCGTGTTCGGCCTGTGGCTGGCGCGCCGCAAGGGCGGCAACCGGCTTGACCTTTTGCATTACGCCACGATCTTTGGGATCATCGGCTTTACGCTCGGTGCCTTCGCCATGCTGGTGGTTCTCGCACCCGGCTGACACCCTTGGGGGCGATGCATGTTCCTGCCCTTTTTCGAAACGCTGCGCGCCGCCCGCATCCCCGTCAGCTTGCGGGAATACCTCGGCTTTCTGGAAGGCGTCGGGCGCGGCCTGGTCACCTATGACATCGAGGGGTTCTATTACCTCGCCCGCACGGCCATGGTGAAGGACGAACGCCATTTCGACCGGTTCGATCAATGTTTCGCCCATGCCTTTGGCGGGCTGGAGGCGATCACCCCCGAACAGGTGCTGGAGGCCGTCGATATCCCGCGCGCATGGCTGGAGAAACTGGCCGAAAAGCACCTGAGCCCCGAGGAGCGCGCCGAGATCGCGGGTTTGGGCGGTTTTGACAAGCTGATGGACACCCTGCGCGAGCGTTTGCGCGATCAGCAGGGGCGGCACCAGGGCGGGTCGAAATGGATCGGCACCGCCGGAACCTCGCCCTTTGGCGCCTATGGCTACAACCCCGAAGGCGTGCGCATCGGCCAGGCCGAAAGCCGCCACCGCCGCGCCGTCAAGGTCTGGGACAAGCGCGAATTTCGCGATTTCGCCGATGATGTCGACCTGGGCACGCGCAACATCAAGGTGGCGCTGAAACGGCTGCGCCAATGGGCGCGCGACGGCGCGGCCGAGGAACTCGACCTTGACGGCACGATCAGGGCCACCGCCGAACAGGGTTGGCTTGACGTGAAAACGCGGCCCGAACGGCGCAACGCGGTCAAGGTGATCCTGTTTCTCGATGTCGGCGGGTCGATGGATGACCATATCCGCGTGGTCGAGGAATTGTTTTCCGCCGCCAAATCCGAATTCAAGCACCTGGAACACT
>NZ_JAGYJN010000033.1 GCF_018402035.1 Roseicyclus sp. | reverse complement strand
CAGCGTACCTGCGGGTGTTGTGGTCGATCAGATCAAGCGGCTGGTCGATCGCGGCTACAACGAGGTGGTGCTGACCGGCGTCGATCTGACCAGCTGGGGCGCGGACCTGCCCGGCACGCCGCGTCTGGGCGATCTGGTGATGCGCATCTTGCGGCTGGTGCCGGATCTGGCGCGGCTGCGGATTTCCTCCATCGACTCCATCGAGGCCGACGAGAACCTGATGGCGGCGATTGCGACCGAGCCGCGTTTGATGCCGCATCTGCACCTGTCTTTGCAGCATGGCGATGATCTGATCCTCAAGCGGATGAAGCGCCGCCATTTGCGCGACGATGCGATCCGTTTCTGCGAAGAGGCGCGCCGCCTGCGCCCCGATATGGTCTTTGGGGCCGATATCATCGCGGGCTTCCCGACCGAGACGGAAGCCGCCTTTGAAAATTCCCTCAAGCTGGTCGAAGACTGCGGACTGACATGGCTGCATGTCTTTCCCTATTCGCCCCGGCCCGGCACCCCCGCCGCGCGGATGCCGCAAGTCGCGGGTGCCGCGATCAAGGACCGCGCCGCGCGGCTGCGCGATGCAGGGGCCGCCGCCGTGGCGGCGCACCTTGCCACGCAACAGGGCAAGACCCATCACATCTTGATGGAAAACCCGCGCATGGGCCGGACCGAGCAATTCACCGAAGTTGATTTCAGCACCGATCAGCCCGAGGGTGCGATCATCACCGCCCAGATCACCGGGCATGCAGGCGCGCGCCTGACGGCGTGAACAAGGGGATAACCGATGCATCCCAACCCAGCCTTTCGCGGCGAGGCCGAGGCGCTGAACATCGCCTTTGCGCGAACGCGCGGTTTTGGCACGCTCTGCGTCAACGGCGATCAGGGGCCGATGCTGGCGCATGTGCCGTTCTGGCTGAATGACGATGCCACGGGGGGCGAATTGCATCTGGTGCGTTCGAACCCCATCGCGCGCGCGGTCCTTGGGCCGACCCCTGTGGTGATCGCGGTGATGGGTCCAGATGGCTATATCTCGCCCGATTGGTATGGCGACCCGGCGCAGGTGCCGACATGGAATTATGTCGCCGTGCATCTGCGTGGGCAGCTGATGCCCGCCGATGCAGGCGATATGCGCCGTCATCTCGACCGCGTTTCCGCCCATTTCGAGGATCGCTTGGCACCGAAAAAGCCGTGGACCGTCGACAAGATGCCTGATGAGACGCTGGAGCGGATGATGCGGGGGATCTTGCCCTTTCGCTTCACGCTCGAAAGCGTCGCGGGCACATGGAAGCTAAACCAGAACAAGACCGAAGGTGCCCGCCTCGGGGCCGCCGCACAGGTCCGCGCCTCGCAGATCGGGCATGAGGTCGAAACGCTGTCGCGGCTGATGGTCGATGGCCCGCCCGCGATGGACAGCGACACGCCCTTCCCCTATCTTTAAGGGGAATTCCAGCCGCAAGGGAGGTCGCAGCTTGGCTCTATCACTCGTCCCGATTGCAGGCCTCGTGTTGCGTTACGGCGCGGTCGCGGCCCTTGCCTATGCTGCGGCAACCCGCGCCCGGCCAAGGCGGCTTGATCCCGCCACCGAAGACGCGCTTGACCAGACGCCCGAGGGCGCAGCCATCGGTCATGCGCCGGGGCAGTTGAATGGCACCGCGCGTTGGTGCCGCAACATTCGCCTTGGGCCGAATGGCCCGGGCATGGAGATTGACCTATCCGCGCTGGCGCGGCTGCGCATAAGGAAAATCGCATGAGCATGGAACTCTTGGGTTCGCCCGCCTCCCCCTTTGTGCGCAAAGTTTGCGTGATGATCGCCGAGGCGGGGATTGTCGATGTCCCGCTGGTGCAGGTGGCCGCGTCACCGCTGGGCGGCGAGGATAGGCTAAACACGGCCAACCCTTTGGGCAAAATCCCGGCACTGATCCGTCCCGATGCGCCAACGCTTTACGACAGCCGCGTGATCACCCGCTATCTTGATGCCACCTACGGTGCAGGGTTCTACCCCGAGGCGCGGCTTTGGGATGTGCTGACGATTGAGGCGACCGCCGATGGCATTATGGATGCGGCCGTCAGCCTGACCTATGAAAGGCGCTTTCGCGCGCCCGAGATCCAGTTCGCACAATGGATGGATGGGCAGTGGACCAAGATCGCCCGCGCGCTCGATGCGCTGGAGGGGCTTTGGCTCAGCCATTTGAACGGGCCGCTTGATATGGGCCAGATCGCGGTGGGCAGCGCGCTGGGCTATCTTGATTTCCGCCATGATGATCGCGGCTGGCGCAATGGGCGCGACGGGCTTGCCGCATGGTATGCCGCCTTCGCCAACCGCCCCGCGATGCAGGCGACCCAGCCCGGATGAGAATAGCGAAAGCCGAGGACGAAACAGCACGCGCGGCGTGCTTTGCCGTGCGGCGCGCCGTGTTCATCGACGAGCAAAACATCCCCGAGGCCGAGGAATGGGATGAGGCCGACAAGACCTGCACCCATTTCTTGGCTGAGGACGACAGCGGCCCCATGGGCTGTGCGCGGCTGATCGCGCAGGGTGACACCGCCAAGATCGGCCGCGTCGCGGTCATGGCACCGGCGCGCGGCACGGGGCTGGGCCGCGCGATCATGGAACATGTGATGGCTTCCGCCCGCGCGGCGGGTTTCACCCATGCGCTGCTTGAGGCGCAGCTTTACGTCATCCCCTTTTACGAAGGCTTGGGCTTCATCGCCGAAGGGCCAGAATATGACGATGGATCGGGTATCTTGCACCGCGTGATGCGCCGCCAACTCTAGCGTGCAGCACCCGGCCTGCGGGCAGTGTGGCGCGCACCCTACCGCGTGGGTTGCGCCCTTTGCCCTTTTGGCCGGAAAATGCTGGTAAAGCTGCGACATTTCGGCGTAGATGCGCGCGTTTGTCCGCTGGACGCCTATAACCTTAACCCATAGACAGCGTGCCAGCCGGGCGTGGGGAAGATTCCCTTCGTCCTTTCGGGGTTTGAAGGTCCGGCAACCCACGGACCGAAAGCAAGGGGAGACGCGAAACCGTGTCACACGCCGAAGACCAAAGCGGTGATCGCCGCGATTTTCTATACTACGCAACGGCCGGCGTTGGTGCCGTCACCGTCGGTGCCGCTGTTTGGCCGCTGGTCAACCAGATGAACCCATCGGCGGATGTGCAAGCGGCCAGCCAGATGCGTGTTGATGTCTCTGGCGTGTCCGAAGGCACGCAGTTGACGGTGCTTTTCTTGGGCAAGCCGGTGTTTATCCGCCGCCGCACCGCCGACGAGATCGAAGCCGCGCGCGCCGTCGATCTGGCCGATCTGGTCGACCGCGACGCCCGCAACCCCAACATCGGCCCGATCGAGGCCGCCGATGAAAACCGGTCCATGCCGGATTATTCGGGCGAGAATACCGGCGAATGGCTGGTTCAGATCGGCGTTTGCACCCATCTGGGCTGCGTTCCCATCGGTGATGGCGCTGGCGATTTCGGCGGGTGGTTCTGCCCCTGCCACGGTTCGCATTACGACAGCTCGGGCCGCATCCGTCGCGGACCCGCACCCGAAAACCTGCCCATCCCCATGGCATCGTTCGTGGATGACACCACGATCCTGCTCGGCTGAACGAGGGAGACATAGAGATGTCTGGTATTCCACACGACCATTATGAGCCGACAAGCAACGCTGAAAAGTGGTTGCATCGGCGTCTGCCCATCGTGTCGCTGATGTATGACACGCTGATGATCCCGACCCCCAAGAACCTCAACTGGATGTGGATCTGGGGCATCGTGCTGACGGTCTGCCTTGTGATGCAGATCGTGACCGGCATCATCCTCGTCATGCACTACACACCGCATGTCGACATGGCCTTTGCCAGCGTCGAGCATATCATGCGCAACGTAAATGGTGGCTGGGCGATCCGTTATATTCACCAAAACGGCGCATCGCTGTTCTTTATTGCCGTGTATCTGCACATCTTCCGCGGTCTTTACTACGGCTCGTACAAAGCCCCGCGCGAGATTACGTGGATCATCGGCATGCTCATCTACCTGATGATGATGGGCACGGCCTTCATGGGCTATGTGCTGCCTTGGGGTCAGATGTCGTTCTGGGGTGCCACCGTGATCACCGGCCTGTTTGGCGCGATCCCCTTCGTGGGCGATGCGATCCAGACATGGCTTTTGGGTGGACCTGCGGTCGATAACGCAACGCTCAACCGCTTCTTGTCGCTGCATTACCTGCTGCCCTTCGTGATCTTGGGCCTTGTGATCTTGCATATTTGGGCTTTCCACACGACCGGCAACAATAACCCCACGGGTGTTGAAGTACGCCGGACGTCGAAGAAAGACGCCGAAGCCGACACGCTCCCCTTCTGGCCCTATTTCGTGATCAAGGATCTGTTCGCGCTCGCCGTGATCATGGCCGCCTTCTTTGCGATTGTCGGTTTCATGCCGAACTTCCTTGGCCACCCTGACAACTACATCGAGGCGAACCCGCTGGTGACACCCGCATTCATCGTGCCGGAGTGGTATTTCCTGCCCTTCTACGCGATCTTGCGCGCCTTCGATGGTGAGGTTTGGCTGGTGATCTTGGTCGATTTCCTGACCGCGGGCATCGTTGACGCCAAGTTCTTCGGCGTTCTGGCGATGTTCGGTGCGATCGTCGTAATGGCGCTGGCACCGTGGCTTGACACATCATCGGTGCGCTCGGGCCGCTATCGCCCAATGTTCAAGTGGTGGTTCTGGATCTTCATCGTGAACTTCTTTGTTCTGATGTGGGCCGGGGCAATGCCCGCCGAAGGCATCTACCCGTATATCGCCCTGGTCGGTTCGGCCTATTGGTTCGCCTATTTCCTCGTGATCTTGCCGCTGTTGGGCGTGATCGAAAAGCCGCTGGCCCAGCCCGCGACCATCGAGGAAGACTTTAACGCGCACTACGGCAAAACCGGCGGGCAGGGCGGCGCGACTGCCCCCACCCCGGCCGAGTGAGAGAGAGGACACTGAGTATGCTCAGGAAACTTATCATCGGCTCTGCAACGGCCGCGACGCTGGCCCTGTCATCGGGGGCAGCACTTGCCGCCGGTGGCGCGGGCTATGTCGAAAACTACGCCTTTGCGCATGAGGGCCCC
>NZ_JAGYJN010000032.1 GCF_018402035.1 Roseicyclus sp. | reverse complement strand
AACCTTTTTCATGGTTTTTCCCTCGTGTTGGTATTCAAAGGTGCACCTCAAGACGGGGAATCCGAATTGAGTATGCTGTTGTGTCGCGCCGCGCGCCCACGATTGCAAGAAAGCCGAACAGCCCCCCCGCGTCTTGCCGCGCGGCTGGTGCAGACATGCCACAGTCGCCTTTGCCGGGCCAAAAGGGAAAGACACTTGCCGCGACTGGGTCGGTCCTATACCAACAGGTGCATTGTAATTGGGGCCATTCAGGGACCGGCGCATGCTTGGTAAACTGGCAAAGATCGCGGGAATTTGCACAATCGCTGTGCTTTTGACAGGCTGCAGCGGTGGGGCTGGGCTGTTTGGCGGCGGCACGGGCGATGGGCTTTTCGCGCGCGGTGCCGCCGAAGAACGCCGTGAAGCGCGCCGCGAGGCGAACCGCCAAGCCGCGATTGACGAGGGGCTTTTGCCCGATCCCAATCGCGAGTCGATTTTTGACCTGTTCCAGAATTCTGACGACCCCAACAATACGGTCGAGGTGAATCGCTACCTGTGGAACGCCTCGCTTGAGATTTTGAACTTCATGCCAGTCGAAGCAGCCGATCCCTTCTCGGGTGTGATCCAGTTCGGCTATGGCACACCGCCCGGCGGGCGCACCGCCTATCGTGCAACCGTCTATGTGCAAGACCCCGCACTCGAAGCGCGTAGCCTACGTGTCTCGGTGCAATCGCGCAGTGGCGCGGTCAGCCGCGATGTCGCGCGCCAGATCGAAGATGCGATCTTGACCCGCGCGCGCCAGCTGCGCATTCGCGACGCAAGCCTCTAAGCTCGCTTTACGCGGGCGCGCGCCTTATCTATCAGCACGCCGGGCCATGATGCCCGGCGTTTTCGTCTCAGACCCAAGGATGCCTGCCCCATGTCGCGCTACGACCCCGCCACGCTGGAACCCAAATGGCAACAGGAATGGGAAAAGGCCCAGACCTTTGTCGCGCGCCGCAGTGACGACAAGCCGAAATACTACGTGCTCGAGATGTTCCCCTACCCCTCGGGGCGCATCCATATCGGCCATGTGCGCAACTACACGATGGGCGATGTGATCGCGCGCTACAAACTGGCCAATGGGTTCAACGTGCTGCACCCGATGGGCTTTGACGCCTTCGGCATGCCCGCCGAAAACGCCGCGATGGCCTCGGGCGGCCACCCCGCTGACTGGACCTATCAGAATATCGCCACCATGGTCGCCCAGATGAAGCCCTTGGGCTTTGGCCTTGACTGGTCGCGCATGTTCGCCACCTGCGATGTGGAATACTACGGCCAGCAACAGGCGCTCTTTCTCGATTTCCTTGAAAAGGGCCTCGTCTATCGCAAGAACGCGGTCGTGAACTGGGACCCGGTCGATATGACCGTGCTTGCCAATGAACAGGTGATCGACGGCAAGGGCTGGCGCTCAGGCGCGGATGTGGAACGCCGCGAACTGACGCAATGGTTCTTCAAGATCTCCGATTTCTCGGGCGAATTGCTCGATGCGCTGGACGGGCTCGATGATTGGCCCGCCAAGGTCAAAACGATGCAGGCCAATTGGATCGGCCGCTCGCGCGGGTTGCAATTCGCCTTCGACATGGTCGCCCCGGCCCATGGCCATGCCTCGGTCGAGGTCTATACCACCCGCCCCGACACGCTGATGGGCGCAAGTTTCGTCGGCATCTCGCCCGACCACCCCATCGCCCGCGCCCTCGAAGCGCAAAACCCCGAGATCGCCGATTTCTGCGCGCTGGCCCGCAAAGGCGGCACCACCGAAGAGGCCATCGAAAAGGCCGAGAAGCTGGGCCATGACACCGGCCTGCGCGTGCGCCACCCCTTCGATCCCGCATGGGAACTGCCCGTCTATATCGCCAATTTCATCTTGATGGAGTATGGCACCGGCGCGATCTTCGGCTGCCCCGCCCATGACCAGCGCGACCTCGATTTCGCGCGGAAATACGGCCTTCCCGTGATCTCGACCTTCGTGCCGCTTGCGGGCGATCATGTGAAACCCGAGGATGGCGGCCCAGCCTTCGTGCCACCCAAAACCGACCGCGTGCGCTGGACCCTCCCCTTCAACTGGCCCGAGGAAGCGACCGGCGCGCAAGCCATCGACGCCGCCATCACCCATTGCGAGGGCAAGGGCATCGGCCATGGCGTGACCAAGTTCCGCCTGCGCGACTGGGGCCTGTCGCGCCAACGCTACTGGGGCTGCCCCATCCCGGTCGTCCATTGCGACACCTGCGGCGTGGTCCCCGAGCGCAAAGAGAACCTGCCCATTGAGCTTCCCCGCGATGTCAGCTTCGACATCCCCGGCAACCCGCTCGACCGTCACCCGACGTGGAAAGACTGCACCTGCCCGGCCTGCGGCGCGCCCGCCCGCCGCGAAACCGACACGATGGATACCTTCGTCGATAGCTCTTGGTATTACGCGCGCTTCACCGCACCCCATGCGACAACGCCCACCGATCTGGATGACGCCGCCTATTGGATGAATGTCGACCAATATATCGGCGGCATCGAACACGCGATCCTGCACCTGCTCTACTCCCGCTTCTTCGCCCGCGCGATGGCGATCTGCGGCCACCTGCCCGACACCGCGATCGAGCCTTTCGATGCGCTCTTCACCCAAGGCATGGTGACGCATGCGATCTACAAAACGACCGATGCGAATGGCCGCCCCCTCTACCACTACCCCGAAGAGGTCGACCTGCGCGACGGAAAGGGCTTTCTGAAAGATGGCCGCGAGGTGGAAATCATCCCCTCCGCCAAGATGTCGAAATCGAAAAACAACGTGGTCGATCCCGTCGCCATCATCGCCCAATACGGTGCCGATACCGCGCGCTGGTTCGTCCTGTCCGACAGCCCGCCCGAGCGTGACGTCGAATGGACCGCCGCCGGGGCCGAGGCGACGGCCAAGCACCTCGCCCGCGTCCATCGCATCGCCGCCGACATCGCCAACACCACCGAAAAGGCCTCGCCCGAGGCCGATGAGGCGCTCTTGCGTGAAATGCACAAGGCGATCTTCGATGTCACCGCAGGCGTCGACAGCTTCGGCTTCAACGCGGCCATCGCCAAGCTTTACGCCTTCACCAACGCCCTGCAGAAATCGCAAGCCGGTGCCGCCACCAAGCGACAGGCGATGCTGACGCTGGCCCAACTCATGTCCCCCATGACCCCGCATCTGGCCGAAGAGATCTGGGCCATGCTGGGCGGCGCAGGCCTGATCGCCAACGCGCCTTGGCCCAAGGCGGATGAGGCGATGCTGATCTCCGACACCGTCACGCTCCCCATCCAGATCAACGGCAAGCGCAAATCCGAGATTACCGTTCCCAAGGACATGCCAAAGGAAGAGGTTGAAAAGATCGCGCTGGCAGATGACGCTGTGCAAAAGGCGCTGGCAGGGGGCCAGCCCAAAAAGCTCATCGTCGTCCCCGGCCGGATCGTGAATGTCGTTCTTTGACCCAAACACGCTCGCCAAGATCATGGGCCGCCCATGAAACTCGCCCCGCGTGACATCGCCGCCTTTTGCCGCGCGCCCGATCCCAAATCGGCGGGCTGCCTGATCTTCGGCGATGACGCGATGCGCGTGGCACTGCGCCGCCAAGAGCTGCTCAAGGCGCTCTTGGGCGAAAATGCCGAGGCCGAAATGCGCCTCACGCGGTTGGCCGCCGCCGATCTGCGCAGCGATCCGGCGGCGTTGATCGATGCGGTCAAGGCGGTGGGCTTTTTCCCCGGCCCGCGCGCCGTGTTCATCGATGGCGCCACCGACGGGCTTGCCCCGACCCTCGCCAGCGCGCTGGCCGATTGGCACCCGGGCGATGCCCAGATCATCGCCACCGCCGCGCGCCTCACCCCGAAATCCGCGCTGCGCAAGCTGTTCGAGGATCACAAGACCGCCCGCGCCGCCGCGATCTACGACGATCCCCCCTCGCGCGCCGAGATTGCGGCCCTTCTGGCCGAGGCGGGTCTGCGCGATCTGCCCCGCGACGCGATGGATGATCTGGAGGCGCTGGCGCGCAGCCTGCCCCCCGGCGATCTGCGCCAGACGATCGAGAAACTCGGCCTTTACAAGCGCGGCGATACCACACCGGTCAGCGCTGCCGATATCACAGCCGTCGCCCCCCTCATGCGCGAGGCCGAGCTTGACGATATCTTGCACGCCGCAGCCGAGGCCGAGGCCGGTGCCATCGGTCCGCTTCTGTCGCGCCTCGCAGGCCAAGGTGTGGCCCCCGTCACGCTCTGCATCGCGGCCTTGCGCCATTTCCGCACGCTGCATGCGGCGGCCTGCCATCCCGGTGGCGCGGCGGCCGGGCTGCAAGCGCAACGCCCCCCCGTTTTCGGCCCACGCCGCGACCGGATGCTGGCCCAGATCAACCGCTGGGGCCGCGACCCCTTGGAAACCGCGCTGAGCTTGCTGGTCGACACCGACCTGACCTTGCGCTCGGCACAAAGCGCACCGCAAATGGCGCTGATGGAACGGGCATTGATCCGGCTGGCGATGATGCCGGGCAAAGGGAGACGATAACCATGGGCTACACCTTGATCGGCGCCGTCAAAAGCCGCGCCTTCCGCGTGCTCTGGACGCTCGAGGAATTGGGCCTCGACTACGCGCATATCGACGCCGCCCCAAGATCAGAAGCGGTGATGCGCGTCAGCCCGGCGGGCAAGGTGCCGGTCTTCATCGCCGATGATGTGCCGATCACCGATTCGGTGGCGATCATGACCTATCTGGCCGACCGCCACGGCGCGCTTTCCTTCGCCCCCGGCACCACCGAACGCGCCCATCAAGACAGCCTGACCCATCTGATCCTCGATGAGTTTGACGCGCTCCTATGGACCGCCGCGCGCCATAGCTTCATCTTGCCCGAAGAACATCGTGTCCCCGAAATCAAGCAAAGCCTTGCATGGGAATTCACCCGCAGCCAAAGCCATATGGCCAGCCGCATGGATGAAAACGGCCCCTTCCTCATGGGCGAGACCCTCACCATCGCCGACATTCTCTTGGCCCATTGCTGCGGCTGGGCGGCCAATGCCAAATTCCCCATCACCGAAACCCGCCTGCAAGAGCATATGGCCATGATGCGCGCGCGCCCTGCCTTCACCCGCGCCCTCCAGCGTTAACCCCGCATCAAGGTTAACGCGC
>NZ_JAGYJN010000031.1 GCF_018402035.1 Roseicyclus sp. | reverse complement strand
AAGGCCGAGCGCGACGCCTATCGCGGGCGCCTTGACGAGATGCGCGATCAGCTTTCCGCCGCGACAAGGCGTGCAGAGCGCGCCGAGGAGCGATTGGCCGAGACAACGCGCATGCTGTTCGATCTCAGCCGCGACGCGGTGGCGATGCGCCCGCAATCGACGGCCACCGAGGTGATGGTCGAGGGTCGCAGCGTGCTGCGCCTGAGCCGCCCGGTCGGCATGGAGGCCCCGCGCGAGCTGCGCTGGCCGCAGGGCTAAGGGCATACGGCTTGCATCAGCGCGTCGCTTTGCCTAAGCGAACGACCAAGACATTATGCCGCCATAGCCACAGGAGCGCCCGGGCATGACGCCTTTTTGCGACCCGCGGCAGATCGATGTCATCGCGCCGAATTTCAAGCGCCGCCTGTCAGGGGTGACCGCGACCATCGTGCGGCTTGTGCCACTACAGGCCCAAGATATTGCCATCGCCGCCGTTGGCCCCGTGCTGCCGGCCCATGTGCCGCAAATACGCCTGCGCGATCTGATCACCATGGCGCGGCGCGGACCGCATGGCGCGCGCGTCTGGCATGCGCGCCGCAACAGCGAGATGTTGGGCGGCCTTGCGCTGACATACCTCTTGGGCAAATCGCTGAAGCTGGTCTTTACCTCGGCCTCGCAGCGCCGCCACACATGGCTGACCAAGGCGCTGATCGCGCGGATGGATGCGGTGATTGCGACCTCGGCGCGCTCCGCCGCCTATCTCGAACGCCCCGCCACGGTCATCTTGCATGGGATTGATGCCGAAAGCTTTCAGCCCGCCCCCGACCGCGCGGCGGTCCGACGGGCGCTTAAGCTGCCCGAAGATGGGGTCTTGATCGGCTGTTTCGGGCGCATCCGCGCGCAAAAAGGCACGGATGCTTTTGTCGATGCAATGATCGCAGCACTGCGCGACCGCCCCCATGCGCGGGCCTTGGTGATGGGGCGCGCCCTGGACAAATACGCCGATTTCGCCCGTGATCTCGAAGCGCGCGTGGCGCATGCCGGCATGGCCGAGCGGATCTTGTTTCGCCCCGAGGTGCCGGTTTGGGAGATGCCGCAATGGTATCAGGCGCTTGATCTCTTCGTCGCGCCGCAACGCTGGGAAGGCTTTGGGCTGACGCCACTCGAGGCAATGGCTTGCGGCGTGCCAGTCGTGGCCACGACTGTCGGCGCTTTCGAGGAATTGGTCGTCGATGGAAAGACCGGTTTCTTGGTTCCACCGGGCGCACCCGATGCCATCGCCACGGCCATCGGTCGGCTACTCGATGACGCGGGTTTGCGCGAGCAACACTCCCTCGCCGCGCGCAGCCATATCGAAACAGGTTTTCGCATCAAGGACGAAGCCGCCGCCATCACCGCGATTTATCGTGGGTTGTTGGGCGGGTCAGGCTGAACCAGATCAAAAGGTATTAATTGCCAGACATGCCATAGCCTTCGGGCAATTGACAGCACGCAAGCGTCACGCGATATGCGCCGGAGTTAGGGAGGATCAGCAGTGGCACGAGCAAGCGCGACGACGCTGGAGTCGGAATGTACGCAAGCTGAGCGTGGATTGCTGCGTCATGTGCTGACCAGCCATGACTTACACGACCGGCATCTTGAGATTGGCACGGCGGCGGGTGGCACGCTGAAGGAGTTGATCGGGCTTTACACGGGCCGCGAAAAGGTGCCGGAATTTTGCGTCATTGACCCGCTGACCTATTACCCCAACCAGCGCGAGATCATCGACCGCAACCTGCGCGGTGCAGACATTGACCCGGACAGCGTGGCCTTTTGGCAAGGGGTGACGGGTGATTTCCTTGCCCGCGAACGGCAAAACGGCGGGCGTTTCGACTTTGTCTTCATCGATGGCGATCACCGCGCCTATCCGGTGACGGTCGACCTGCAATGGGGCGATCTGGTCAATCTGGGCGGCTTTATCTGCCTGCATGACAGCAGCCCGAAATTCCCCGGCGTCACATGGGCCATCGCGCGTTTTTTGCGCAATTGCCCAGAATTCGAGATGGTCGGGCAAGAAGGCACCTTGGTCGCCCTGCGCAAGGTGGCACAGCGCAGCAAGGCTTGCGTCACGCGCGCCGATCTGGTCGCGGCATGGTGGTGGCAGCTGCGCTACAAATGGGCCAGAAGCCTGCGCAAGCGCTTGGGCTGACGCAGGCGTTGGTTTAGATTGCCGCTTGCACCTTGCGGCTGCGCGCAGCGCTTCCCCATGCGATGGCTGCCAACAGCATAGCCGCCTGACCATGTTCAACGATCATGGTGGTATTCCCCAGACCCGCCACGACAAGATAGATGATGATCAGCAAGCCCAGTTTGGCAGCCGCTTGGCGATCTGGATCATCATCCAAGTCACGATAAAGCCGCGCAAATGTGAAAAGGCCAAGGGCAAGATAGGCGGTCACGGCAAGCACGCCGACAATGCCGCGCTCAACCAAAAGCGTGGTCCAAAGGTTATGGCCGTGGTTCAGATTGTGTAAGAACCGCCACGCCTCTGCGTCATAATCGCGACCGTCTGTGGCGAGTTCTTCTCGGACGACAGCCTCATCCGTTGCCAAGTTCCATGTCCTTACGCCGGTCCCAAACAGTGGGTTGCGATCATAGACTTCGACAGCCGTCCTGAACAAATGCTCACGATGCGACAAGAGCGAAGAGCTTGTGAACCGCCCCATCAACTCGCTGCGAAATCCTTGCGCGGGCGGCGTGGCCATCATGCCGATAAATGCGACCGCCACCGCCACAACACTGCCCAAAATGGCCGCGCGCGATAGGAATTGGCGCAAGATCATCGACAGGCCAACCGCGCTGACCACCAGCCCCGCGCCCATGGCAACCATGCTTCTCGATGGGACGAAGTAGGCAAAACTTGCGGCGATCCCCGCGATCCCAAGCGCCCACATCCAGCGCTTGCAATCGCGCAGGCAGGCAAAGGATGCCGCCAAAACGCCCACCATATAGAGGGCGGAGTGGTTCACATGGCCCACAGATCGAAACTCAGGATATTCCTTGCCATTGATGGACCATATCCAAAAGCTTTCGCCAACGGCGGCAATGCCGCCAATGACCACTGCTGCCATCAGCACACGCCACTGATTTTGGCCATAGCTGAGTCTAGCCGCCACAATCGAAGTCAAGCCAAGCAAGAGCCAGTGCTGTGACGATGCAAATACCCCCACCTGATCCGCATATTCCGACGTCAAGGGCGCGATCAGTGTCACGGCAAGCAAGACCCAGATCGCCCACTCAAAGGGCGCGGCCCTGCCAAAGCTGCGCAAGAAAATCCCCCTGACCAGGAAAACAAGGATGATCAAACCGCTAGCGAGGTTCTTTGGTGCCTCGAAAAGCGGGAGCGCGAAGAGCAAAAGCGCAAGGATGGCCACCTCGGCTATGGTGGCGTCGCGCACTGCGCCAAGCCTTGCCGCGAAACTCTGCCACCCCTGCCCCATGTTCTGCCCCTATCGCAGTCCGCCTTGTATGCTCAGCGTCGGACTAAAGCACGGGCAGCGAGCCGTCTAGGTGCAACCGCCCCCACGCATATGCCAGACCCCACAGACCGCAACCGCCGCGGCAAAGATCACTTCGCGAATATCCGCCAAGACATGGATTTCCTGTGGCCAACGCGTGTCGCCGCCATTAGGTTCGCGAAATGCCACCAAGGCCAAACGCCGCGCATCTGGGGAGATGATCGGCGAGGAGACTGAGCTGCCGCAGCATGATGATTGAAGAGCGTTCGACGGCATCGCCACGGTGGCGGGCCTTTGCCACATCCAAAGGCGTCACGGCAATCGCTTTGGCGGTTATCTTTTCTGTGTTTGGGCTCTTCTCAACCGTCTTGGCGCAAGATGGCGAAGACTTTGTCGACACATTCCTTGTCGCCGACGAGATGTATTACGACCGCGCCAACGACACGATCGAGGCGCATGGCAATGTCGAGGTTTTCCACCAAGGCATGAAGCTGACCGCGCCATCGGTCGTGTATGACGGTATTTCTGGGCGCGTCTCTGTGGCTGGGCCCATCGTCTTTTTTGACGAGGCGAGCGGATCGACGACCTTCGGTGAATTTGCCGACCTTTCGGTTGATATGCAAAATTTCGTGGTGGCCGCCGCCCGCCACATCCTTGCCGATGAGCTACAGATCGCATCACAGCAAATGGAGCGACGCGAAGGGCGATACACCGAGTGGACGCCGATCGTTGCCTCCTATTGCCAGGTCTGTGAAAGCCGCCCCACGCCCCTGTGGGAAATCCGCGCGCAACGGGCAACGCATGACCAGATCGAAAGGATGATCTACTTTCGCCACGCACAGTTCCGCGTGGCCGGTGTTCCGCTTGCCTACACGCCATATCTGAGCATGCCCGACCCTACGGTCGAACGCGCGACAGGGTTTGTGCGGGCCTCTGTCCGTTCAAGCACGGCAACAGGCACGACGCTGCGCCTGCCTTATTTCATCGTGACGGGCGACCATTCCGACATCACCCTAACACCTGGGATCACGATTGGCGGCAATGGCAACCCGATCAACACGATTGAGGGCCGCTATCGGCAGTCGCTGGCCTATGGCGACATCGAAGTAAACGGTGCCATCAGTCGCGATAACCTGACCAACCTGCATGATCGCGGCTATCTTTTTGCCAATGGCGGATTTGTCTATCCCACGGGTTGGAACATTGCCTTTCAACTTCAGATGGCAAGCGACCGCCAGTACTTACAGAATTACAACTTTTTTAACGGCCGAACGCAAACTTTTCGCGGCGATGAGTTGAATTTTGCAACATCGACGCTGCAATCAAACCTGCGCGTCAGCCGCATCCGCCCCGATGAGATCATTTCGTTCAACGCGGCTTTTCTCGACACGTTGCAGGCACCGACAACGACAACCGACCACCCCAGCCGCACGGTTGACGCGGAATATGCCCGTTGGTTCGACATCGGCGGCATCCCCGGCGACTTCCTCTTCAACACCGTGGCGCAGTCTGATTACAATGAATACGGCCCCAACAATGCAAGGCAGCGGGATATCTCGCGCAGTTTCACGGGCCTGCGGTGGAGCGAGACTTGGGGCCTTGGTGGCGGCCTCTTGCTTGATACCGAGGCTGCGGCCTTTAGTGACAATTACAGGTTCCGTGACGATGCAGCGCTGCCACCAAGCGAAGCATCCGCAAATTTTCTGGCACTTGCCACTCTGAGATGGCCGTGGGAGCGGACCTCCGCCTCCGGCACGCGCCACAGCTTTGAGCC
>NZ_JAGYJN010000030.1 GCF_018402035.1 Roseicyclus sp. | reverse complement strand
TCCGCCTGTTCCGGGAATATTGACCAAGATCGCGGGAATGCCGTTGCCAAGCTGCGACGCTGAATACAACGCCATCATGAAGATCAACGCCACTTCAACATCCACCGACAATGTCAAAGGCAGCAAGATGATGATGGTGTTGGCCGCGCTAAATCCCGGTATCGCGCCTACCAGATTGCCTAACAAGATCGCGGGGATCATTACCCACCAAAATGTCAGCGAATAGGCAAATAGGCCGGTTATGGTGGCAAACTGGTCCATGTCAGAGGAAAAGATCCTTAAGGGTCTGGTCTATGGTGTTCGTCGGGAAACGAACCTTCACCAGAACGATGAAGACAAGAAAGGCGACGATGGTCATGCCAAGAGCGGTAAAAGCGGCAGCCTTGATCCGCTCTACTCCGCCGATGACGATCACGGCAGAAAACACAAAGGCGAAAATCGTGACGACAAAGCCCAAGACCGGCATCAACACGATAAAACCAACGGTGAGTGCCAGCACGCTCCAACGGCGTGCCTCCGACACCGGGTCGCTGAAAAACCCCTCGATCCCCCAGGATTTCTGACCCGACCAGATTTCCCGACCGAACCGGATGAACAGAATGAAGCTTAGGATCGCAATCGCGGCAGCGACGTAGATGCCGACGACCTTGGCCTGAAACGGCAATTCCCACACCGTCGACAGATAATAGATGCCGAATGCGATCGACCCGACCGGGATGATCAACTCTGGCAAGAGACCCGGACGCTTTTCCATCTGTTTACCTTATCCTTGCTACTGCGCGGCCGACCCGTTCGACCTCGACCACGATCTCGTCGCCCGGCTTCATCCAGACCGGCGGCGTGCGGGCATAGCCCACCCCCGAGGGTGTGCCTGTTGCAATTACATCGCCTGCGCGCAGCGTCATGAATTCGCTGATCAACGCGATCGCTCTAGCGACGGGGAAAATCATGATGTCGGTATTTGCATCCTGCATCACTTCACCATTCAGGATCGCGCGCACGCCAAGTCCGGTCGCACCGGGCGCAAGCTCATCGGCAGTCACAATCTGTTCTCCGAAGATTCCGGTGCCGTCAAAATTCTTGCCCGGCGTCCACTGACCGCCCTTTTGCTGAAAATCACGGACAGAAATGTCATTGAAAACGCCATAACCAAACACGTGATCCAAAGCGTCGGCCTCGGCGATCTTTCGGCCGCCCCGGCCGATCACCACCAAAAGCTCGGCCTCATAATCCAGCTTGTCGCTGATCCCCAACGTGTCGACTTCAGAGCCGCTCGGCGCCAGCGAGGTGTCGATGCGAAAGAAAAACGCAGGATAGCTCGGCGGCTCCCGCCCACCCTCGCGGGCATGTTCGGCATAGTTCAAGCCGATACATATGACGCGGGCATCAGCCACGATTGGAAGCGCGGGCTCAATCGCTCCCGCGACAATGGCACCGCCAGTGATCCGGCCAGTAGCCACATCTTCGGCAAACTGTGCAAAATCGCTGCTATTTGCTGGAAACGGCCCGACATCGCGCACCCCATCCTGATCGCGCAGCGCCAGGCGGGTGCCATTATTCTGTCGATACGCAACCAGTCTCATTATTTTCCCCGATAATTTTGATTCTAAGGTCAAATAGTCGACAAAAATACGAAATGGTCAAATTATTTCGATAAATTGAGTGATTTTATTTATTTATCGTCATGTTCTGGATGCGCAAAGAAGCAGGCCCCACGCGACGCAGTGCCTGATTCAATCTCATTACCGGAGCGCGGCTGCGCCCGAGCGCTTAGCCGATCGTGTTTTCCAACACCCCCAGCCCAGTGATTCTGACACGCATCTGATCGCCCTTCTCAAGATAGCGCGGCGGCTTGAAGCCAATACCAACCCCAACAGGCGTGCCCGTCGCAATGATATCACCGGGTAACAGCGTCATGGTGCGTGACATGGTTTCGATCAGCGTGGGTATATCAAAGATCAGATCCGACAGGCGTGCGCGTTGGCGTTCTTCGCCGTTTATCTCGGTCACCAACTCAAGCGCAGTGACATCAGAGACCTCATCAGCGGTCAGGATCCACGGGCCCATCGGGCAAAAGCTGTCGATCCCTTTACCTATGACCCATTGGTTATGCTGTTTTTGCAGCTCACGCGACGTCACATCATTGATGATCACATAGCCAAAGACGTGGTCCATCGCATCGGCTTTGCTGACGCCGAAACAGCGGGTGCCGATGATCACACCCAGTTCACCCTCATAATCGACCGATGCGGTGGGATCGAGAGAGCCACGCACCACATCTCCCGGCCCGCAAACGCTGGTCGTGGCCTTGGTGAAGACAACTGGATGCGACGGCACCTCTTCTTTGGCCGAAGAATCGAAGCCGCTGGAATAAAACTCAGCGGCATGGGCGTAGTAATTCTTGCCAATACAGAACACATCTCTCCGCGGTTCGGGGATCGGTGCCAACAAGCGCACATCCGCCAACGGCAGGCGACGACCGCCCTTGGAAACCCAGTCCGCGCGCGCATCCGCGCCGCCCTCGATCAACCCCAGAACGGCACCAAGCGCGCCCGCCCCTTCGGCGCAGATCACTGCCTCTTGCCCATCAATGAACCCTGCGGCGGGGCCCGTGGCAGTTTCAAAGCTGATGATTCTCATAATCGACATTTCCTTACTTTATCGATAAAGTAGAAAAACAAATAAATAATGGACTGTCAAACCCGAACCAGAGACCGGCCAAGAGGAGAGCAAGGTGATCAAGGCCCAGTTTGACCCCATCACTGCCGAGACCTTGGCGCAAACCGCCTATCTCCGGCTCCGGCGCGATATCATCACCGGCGCACGCCCACCGGGTGAACGTTTGCGGATTGCCAAGCTCAAGACGATCTATGCCATCGGTCCCACCCCCTTACGCGAAGCGTTACAAAAGCTGGCGCAAGACGGGCTGGTGGTGGCCCATGACAATCGCGGCTTCGCGGTGGCCGATCTGGACCCGGTGGAGTTTGCCGATCTCAACACTGCGCGAACGGCAATTGAAACCGAAGCGATCCGCCTTTCGCTGGCCTACGGCGATGATGGCTGGGAGGCGCGCGTGGTCGCGGCCAGCTATATCATGCAAAAAGAGGACGCTGTCTTGGCGCGCGCGGCGGGAACGGTTGCCGACACATGGGAAAGGGCGAACGCCGATTTCCATACCGCAATCGTGTCGGCTTGCGGCTCCACATGGATGTTACGGCTCCGGGCGCAGTTGCATGATCTGTGCGAACGCTATCGCCGCGCCTCGGTCTATCAAGGGTTAGGCAGTCGCGATCTGGGTGCCGAGCACGCCGCCATCGCGGCGGCAGCACTGGCCCGCGACACAGAACAGGCCACGGCCTTGACCGTACAGCATTTCGCTCGGACCGAAACCGCGCTGGCTGCGCGGGGCCACCAAATCCCTCAATCCGCCGAACAGGACAAACAAGATGCCCAAGATCACTCTCGCCACCTGGGATCATGACCGCGTCATGCCGATCCATGACGGGACGCTGCGTTTGCCGGGCTATGAAATCGACCCGGTGATCCTACCCACCACCAAGCTATTTCCTATCGCCGCCCAAGAAGCGCGGTTCGACGTGACCGAGATGTCGCTGTCGACCTATATCCTACAGCTGTCCCAGGGAACCACGCCCTATACCGCTCTGCCCGTCTTTCTATCGCGCGCATTTCGGCATAACGGATTTTTCGCGCGCAGCGGATCCGGTATTCACAGCCCTGCGGATCTGAATGGCCGCGTGGTCGGCGTGCCGGAATACCAGATGACCGCGGGACTTTGGATGCGGGGCATCTTGCAAGATGAATACGGTGTCGATCTGGCCAGCATCCGGTGGCGGACCGGCGCTCTAGACGAAGGGGTGCGCCACGAGCGGCTGGCGCTTTCCCTGCCTGAAGGAATGGAAGTGCTCCCCATCGCCGAGGGGGAAACCTTGCAGGATTTGCTGCTCGATGGGCGGATCGACGCGGTTCTGGCCCCCAAGCCGCCCATGGCCTTTCTGAAGGGCGATCCCCGCATCCGGCGTCTGATACCCGACCCCGAAACGGCCGAGGCTGATTATTTCCGCCGCACTGGATTTTTCCCAATCATGCATATTGTGGCAGTGCGCGCGAGCCTATTGAAAGACGACCCTGGGCTGGCGATGTCACTGTTTGAAATATTCTGCGAAGCCAAACGCATTGCCATGGAGCGGCTAGAAAATATCTGGCTTGGGTCGGCCAACCGGCTGACTTTGCCGTGGCTTGGCGCCGGGCTCGAGCGCACTCGGCTTGTGATGGGTGCCGATTACTGGCGCTACGGCTATCAAACTAACCACAACGAGCTAGAAACCATCTGCCGCTACTCCACCGAGCAACATCTTGCTGCGCGTCCTGTCTGCGCGCAGGAATTGTTTCACCCCACGGTGCTGTGGACCTGACAGGATCATACCTTTCAGCCTGTCCGCCGTCGGCCAATTTGGCACGAGCGACGTGATCTTGGCGTAGGGGGCGTTTGCTCGTTTAGCGCGTGTTGCGTTTGATCAGTTAGCTATATTGCGTGCAACAGGTGAGGCATCCATGTTGGTGTATCGGGAACGGCAATCCCTAAGCCCGTCGTGAGCCGTGGCGGCAGTGAAAAAACGACACCTGCTGCCCGCATTTCGAAGGTGTTACAGACGAGCGTCACGCCTGAGGTGTCCTCGCTTACCCTGCGCACTGGGTGATCTAAGTGCAGACTATCTCCCAACATTTCGGCTCAAGCATAGGTCACGCGCGCCATCCCACCTTTGATGCGCAACGCACCTCCCATGGTGGCAAAGTCGAGGTCACGACGAACTGTGCCATCTGTATCTACGAAGACAAGACGCCCAGACGCGTATTGCGGAATGCTGCGCAGACCGAGATGCTTAGCAAGTGCCAGCATGCGGTGGTTGTGCGGCCATATTGGCTTGCGCGCGCTGTGTCGTACTTTGCCCCAAGCGATGTCTTTCTGATCATCGCCGTTTTTTGAGGCTTGGTTGGTTGGTTTGCGATTGGACGTTTCCTTGAGCCTCCTTGCACCGCGAAAACTGCGGCGAGAGCAACTCAGACCGAAGTCGAAGGCGTTCGAACTGCACCCGCCGCTTGACGCGCATGTCTCGCTGGCCGCGACGACACCTTAGGCGTGTAATGACCCAGTGAAAATCTGCTCATGCTATAGAGAGGAAAATAGCGATGAGTATGACGATGGACGACAGCATCAAGCGGTGGACAGCGAAGCGGAAGACGGCGCTGGTCATCGAGATCATCCAAGGCAAGACGACGGTGGCGGAAGCCAGTCGTTCCTTCGATCTGTCACCCTCTGAGATTGAGGGCTGGATCGAGGATGCCAAGCGCGGGATGGAGAACTCCTTGCGCGCCAACCCGCTCGATATCCGGGAACAGTACGAGAAGCAGCTCAAGGATCTGCAAGAGGCCTATGGCGAGGCGATGCTGGAGCTTCGTGCGCGAAAAAA
>NZ_JAGYJN010000003.1 GCF_018402035.1 Roseicyclus sp. | reverse complement strand
GCTGTAATACAGGCTTTCGGCAATACCCTCGCGCCGGCACAGCACAGAAATGCTTTCCTCGCCACGCAAACCGGCCAGGACAATGCGGATCTTTTCCTCCGCTGAATACGTCTGGCGAGTCTTGCGGCGGATGTTCTTGACCAGCTTGTCAGCCGCGTCCTTCGAAGTTTCAGGTTTCTTCATCATCTCGATCTCCTAATCGATAAGATGAACCAGAAATCCTCCGTTGTTCAAATCCTCAAATCAGACCCACAGGTGCTGACGTCAGACAGTAGCGGGCAAGCCTTCTCTTTCCAGAATCGCCAGATAAGACCTGCTCATAGGCTTCCACGTACCGCATCAGTTCGTTGAAAAAGACAGAATCGCCAGCACGTTCGACAGCTAAGATTTCTTGAATCCGTTTATGACCCGCTTCAACGGCATAAGCATCGTTTCGCCTTTGAGCATTTCGGATGAAGTTTCGAACTCGACCAGTCGAATGCATCATTGCGACAGCTTGATTGATCTGTTCGTTCGTGTAGGCCATGTTCAACCCCATGGGATCGCATCAGCTTGCCACGGCTTCTTAATTTTGCAAGTAAAAGCGCTCCATCGGTCACCTCAGCTTTGACCTGACACTGGTCATCAGCCTTGGGTCATCCGAGTTCACAGCGATCCCAAGTCCGTCAAGGTACGCCAACAGCTTGTTTTGTTGGCCAATCAGCTTGTTCTGCTTTGCGGGGTCACGTTCACGCTCGATGGCAGCTGCCAGATTGCGAACCCTCAGCACCAGACCTACCGTGACAGCCTTGGTCCAGGCTGGATAGCGACCTTCACTTATAAAGCTTTTGAACCTGATCATCCTCAGCTCCTTATGATCACAATGGATAACTGGCCTGCTCGGCTTAACGCTTTCAGGCGTCTATCAAGCGCTATTAGGTCTTTTGGCTCTAAGATTTCATGGGTCTCAATCTTTGGATTCTTTAGCTTCAGGATTTCCCTAGAGAGCTCGTACTTGCTGTTTGGGGTCGAGAACGTGGAGATCATTGGCTGAGTTCCTCAGATAAGCGTCTTAGTTGGCTCAGCTCCTGTGGGCAGTGAGTGGCGATCAGGCTATTCAGAATAGACGTTCTTGAAACATGCTTGCGCTTCGATATCTCGTCTAGAATTGCCTTGAGTTCATAAGGGATATTAAAGTTCATTAATTGATGGTTCATGGAATTTTCCTCTTCTTGAATTATAATTGATTAGTATTTGGTTGCTTAATGGATCTTAAGTGACCTTAGGTGATATTGAGGCTCAAAGCGACTTATCGGGCTTTAAGCAATATTAAGAATTAAAGGTCAGGCGCTTAGCTAGACCAAGTCATTTTGTTTAAGCTGTATCGTTAGGGCTGCTAAGGAGTTTATACTCAACGAAGCTCGAAGCAGGTAGAATTCGACCAATCAATACTATCAGAATACAACGTCTTAGTACGACGCTTAAGGCAATAATCAACCCAGCCAAGCTCACGCTCAGCTGTTGTTGGTTGTTCAAAATGGATCTGGTTGTAACCAAACCTTGTTGAGGTCCAGCAGCTCTTTATGAGCAAAAAGAACAGGGGCTCAGAGAGATGTTCTGGGCGCTCTATGATGCAGTGTAGGTGATGACGGTGGGTAGCATCGTGCTCACGGACAACAAGCATAGCCAACCTTTTGCCGAAGCGTTTGAACCTTGCCCCAAGGGCCCTGGAGTTCAGCTTGTTGGCAAAGTGACGGAAGTTCTGCTCAGACCGGAGATCATCAAGCCATTCGCCATCCACACACTGCTTTTGGGTAAGCGTGATGTTCACAGGGTTTGGGACCCGGTGCTCGAGGTAGTAAGTTTTTATGTCTTGGGGTTTGGGCATGGGGAAACAAACGGCTAGTTTAAGATATAGCTATTTATAAGAGAAAGGCCCAATCTTTACGGGTATACAGAGAAAAATCGCAACTGTGGTAGTTGCTGGTACTCGGTATCAAAGCCGATGACCGGGTAACGGCTGGGGTCAGCACGCTCTTTGTGGATCGCATCGAACTGTGACGTCAGCAGGAGCATCGGCTACTATAGTAAATGTTTCTCCTTCACACCCCCAGCAGACTTTTACTATTTTTTGAACCTGTATTTTGTCCGTCGGTGATAGACTGCATGTGCTTCTGCAACGGAAGCTTCTTTCTCAACTTGTTCCTGCACTTCTTGAAACAAAACAGCGCCTCCCTGAGGAAGCGCTGTTCTTAATAATCAAAGAAAATAGCTTCAGATCGCAAGATCGTCGAGGCTCTTGCCTGCTGCAAGTGCTGCCTCAACCCACTTGGGCTTACGGCCACGACCAGACCAAGTCATGCTGGGGTTTTCAGGATGAGCGTACTTGGGTGCAACGCTTGACACTGCTTTGCCACCCTTCTTGCCACCATCGACAAGAGCCGACAGTGAAAAGCCAAGCTCTTTTGCTTTTGCTTCAAGCACGGCACGAGCTTCAGCAATTTTGCGGTCTTCGTATGTCGCAATGCGATTACGTACTTCAGCTTCAAGTTTCTTGAGTTCTTTCAAATCAAGCGAGTTAAGATCCATGATATCCTCCGTTCACGGATCACCTTCATAAGGTAAGTAATTTTGCAAATCAATTGAGCAGCTCAATCGCAGCTCAAAATATCAAAAAATGCTTGCGGCCGCAAAGCGCTTCGCTGGTCTCAACGCTGATACGTCCTTGCTACCCTTCGCTCACACGCAACCTGTGAATTTGATTATGCGGTGGTCCCACGGCACATCCGTCCGCTTCGGGTCGCACGCAACCTCTCACGGTGGGAAGGTGAATTTTTTCGATTTAAATCAGATATTTAACGCCAACTTCCGCTCAAAACAACGAAGGCCTCACTGGGATGGCATAAACTTTGCGGAGGGCGCACGTCTGTATTGGAGCCCATCATGTCTCTCACACTGTCTCTTTCTGGTGCGTATGCCGCCCAAAAGTCCATCTCAGTGGTCAGCGATAACATTGCAAACGTTGGCACCACCGCATTCAAAAGTAGAAACATTACCTTCACCGACATTGTCGGTAGCACCCCGCTCGGATCTCCGAATTCGCAGACTGGCAGTGGTGTGGTAGCGGGTGCAATAACCAAAAGTTTCACAAATGGCTCCATCGCAACAACTGGATCGGCGACCGACCTTGCCGTATCCGGTAGTGCATTTTTCGTCACCGCAGCGAAGGACGAAAGCCTTACGGACAACACACCTCGCTACAACAACTACTTCACACGCAGTGGAAGCTTTAATATTGACCTAGACGGGTATCTTGTCACTGCTGAGAACTACAACGTACTTGATACAGATCTCCAGCCAATCAGGCTACCAACAACCACTTTTTCAAACATAGTTGCGGATTTTTCAGCTGCCTCAAATTCTGTCCCAGGCGAGAATATCACGGACCCAATAAACCAGGCAAAGCTTACATTCTCAGTTGAAGATGAAACCGTTCAACTTGATTGGAATGAGGAGCAGAATACACAGCTACTCCCGGGTGAAGTATTCTTGAACGATGGGGGGGTATTCTTTGTACCACTTAACGAAAGCTCTGAACCGGTATCGGCAATTAAAGTTGGCGAAATCAAGAAAAATAAGGCCAATGCTATCGAAGTTACCTTTGGTGATCCGGTAATCAAAACCACCGTAAAAACTCTACAAATGGTAGATGTTGAAAGAACGTTTGATGTAGAGACACAGGAAATCGTCATTAAGCAGGTTACAACCTCTGAATTAGTTGAAGTGGACAAGGTTGAAATTACAAATGAGAAAGTGTACTTGGACACCTTTTCAACAAAGATTGCCGATTTCAACTCAAATGCGTGGACTGTGGTCAATGAGCGCTTCTACACTGAAAAGAAGCTTATCAATGGGCATCCCAGCCCTCCAGATACAACTTATGGAAACATAGAAAGCGGAACGTATAGTGATTATGCGATAAGCGAAAGATATGCAAACGACGAAGGTAGCGAGAGCGGGGATTTTTTAACAAGTATCGCAACTGATGGCAGCATGGTTACTCTCAGAACTGAGAATGTCCGTGCAGATAGATATCAGACGACACGTGGACCGTATTTTCACTCGAATGACCCAATTTTTCTTCAAGGCGGCACGACTGTTCAATTTGATTGGAACACTAGAGGAAGCGATGACTCCTATGACGTTCTAGCTTATTTAAGGAACACGAACACCGGCGAATATACGATTGCCGTGAACGAAACGGGAAAAAGTAGTAGTGACGTTAAGAGCGGTAATTTTAGTTTTCCGGTGCCGGAAGATGGTCTCTATGATCTTGTTTTTGTTGGTGGCACATGGGATGCAACTGGTGGAACTGTTGCAGGCGCCATATCAAGCATTTCAAACCTGACCTATCAAGAACGAGATTTCGAATTCCAAGATGTTGAAAAGATCGTGAAGGTTTGGGAAGCGCAGAACGTTACCCGACCTGTTGAGGAAGTAATAACCGTCATCAAGCAGGAAACCAGGATCGTTTCAGAACTCCAAGAAGTAATGGTCGATCAAGACGTTCCAATGTCTCTGGATCCTTCGATACTATCGAAAATTGGCTCCCAAATCTTTGCACAGCAGAATGCAAGGATTGAAGGTTTTGAAGTTGGACCTCTTGAGCTTAACGTTGAATTCTCTCCCGCTGAAGAAGCAGGAGTGACATCCACGATCGCAATGAACTTGAACGATGTGACTTATCTTGGTCAAGAAACGACCATAGACCACTTCGATAGTATTAATATAAACACCCGAGGAGAAATTTCTGTTGTCAGTAACATTGATGGCAATCAAGGTGAAATCGATATTGGCACATTGGCATTCACAAATCCTATCAGCACAGAAAATTTCAAATATATAAGAAGCGGATACTTTGTTATGGGTAGCCAGTTTCCTACTGCTGACATCGGATCGATATCAGATGTTGCGGGCGGGAGCGTGGTTCAAGGAGCTTTAGAGCGGTCTAATGTAGACCTTATGTCTCAACTGACTGAATTGATTAAAACTCAAACAACATTCAATGCCAATAGTAAAGCAATTCAAGCCTATACTGATGCTTATAGGCTTGTTCAAGATATCCGATAAATTCGCCTTATTTTCGTTTATTTTTTAATGAGATAGGAGCTTAAGGTTTTTGGGCCTAGGTATTTTGCATCAATTGAGCAGCTCAATCGCTGCTCGCAATTTATTGTCATTTATATCGATATAACGCTGTGTGGTGCTGAGGTGCTTGTGACGTGCGAGAGCTTGGACGATGCGAGCGTTAATGCCCTTGTCCGCCAGCTCGGTCACAAACTGCCTGTGTCCGCTGTGGCTGCTTGCACCATCGATCGCTGCAAAGCGGTAGAGACGCTGAAACAGGTTGACCACTGTCTGTGCGCTAAAGCCGCCGCCCTTTGCGCTAAACAGCAGAGGCGCTGTGGGTTTAAGCACATGCTTTGGATACTGTGCTGCATAGCGGGCCAGTTGCTGCCTCAAGCGCTTGTTGACCAGCACAGTGCAACTCTCACTGCCTTTGGTCTGCGCCGCACTCAAATGAATCGTGTCTTTGGGCTGACCCTGCGCATCAAACACATCGCCAATGCGCAGTGCAGCAATTTCACATGCCCGCAGGCCAGCATAGAAGCTCAGCGCCACAGCAGTATGGTTGCGTGTGCTGTGGCGCAGGCTGTCGACAACAGCAGCGAGGCGCTTGTACTCTGCGGGGGTGAGGAGCTTGGCTTGTTTCATCGTCTTCGGGCCTCATGTGTGGTTCAGCTGTACAACAGCTTAAAGTCACACATTTTCTGTTCCCACCGGAAAGACAGCCAGCCCTAATCCATTGAAATTAAATATTTAATGCAAAAATGTTAGAGTTTGTGCATTACATAACAATTCCCAATTCCATTATCATGAGGTACATTTTGGCTAACCGACGAAAGTGTTGCTGGCAAGCTCGGCTTGCAACTAGAATATGCGATGACGTTTAGTACACAGCTATCTGGATTTGAATTTTCAATAGCGAGGAAGAAATGAGCGAGATAGACTTGGAACAAAGACCCAAGACATATTTTTCTCCCCAGCCGATGGTTACTTACCTAGTTGAGAAAGTCAAAAATGCGGCCATACGTGAGCGACTAGAACTACTCTTAAGCGAAGGTCGCATCGAAGAAATAAAAGAACTCCTCGATGAGGTTGGAATTACTGCCAACTCAATTCAGAGCCTCGAAGCAATACATCCAATGTTTATGGGTGGCAACTATCTACCCGATATGGATGAAGGCGAAGTCGAGGTTGCACGGATTGAAATTGCGTCAACAACCGGTGATGTCACATGCCTGTTTGCGAAAAAGGAAAATGGGATAATCAAGTTTAGAGTGGTTGATGAATATGGCGGCGATACCCTTAACTTTCCCACAGAGGTTACCACCGATGAGCCCATGACCTTAAGGGAAATGACGGAATTCTTTCATTCAGCATGGTCATTAATTGATGTCCTGGAAATGAATTTCGACGGGCAACTTGAGCCAGCATTGGCATTCTTCAAGGCAAAATCGAAGTTTTATCCCGAATTTGATGAGCTGTGCCGTGAACGTGTAGTTGCAGCTTTTCCGAAGGCAGAAACTAAAGAAGAGTACGACACTTAGGATGCATCACGGATGATGTGCAGCCATCGAGAACAAAGGAAGAATACAGCTATGCTGATCCGGGGCTACTTGGCTGTTTATCGCACAGCGGACGCCGGGAGTTCATCACAAATGCTGTCCGAAAGAACAGCACGGTAGGTTGTTCGCTTCGTAACGTTCAGATGCTGGCGGGTCACTCGTCGTTGGCGGTCACCCAGCGATACATTGACGGGGACAGCGAAGCGAGGAAGAAGATTGTTGATCTGGTTTAGTGAGCAAAGGTTGTCGAGGTAATGCCTATACTCGGTGTGAAACTTGAAGATCAGGTAACGGATGGGAGCAGCACCTCTTGTGGGATTGAGTGGAAATGTAAATGTAGTAGGTGCATTGGGGGCCGTAAAAGTTTATCGTCGGCACCAATAAAAAAACTTTTACTTTTAAGCGTACTTTGGACGTGTAATATGGTAAATTTTATGATACAAAATCAGTCATGGCTAAGGGACAGGCTGGCAAATGGCTGCTGACAAGAACTGGATATTACTCACTAGGTGAAACACAGACATTGTTAGGGCAGATTAGCTCAATGGTAAATATGAAAAAATACAGTTTAGCGACGCTCTGCGTAGTTTGGTGTATGCTAAATATTTTTGTACTTCCAAGTCCTCTCTTGGTCGAACACTCTAGTTTATCTCTTCCGTTACAGATGGTTTTGTTGGCCTTTCTGACTGGTATATTTATCATGCCTTTCATTATTGGCACCCAAGAGTTCGACAAACTGGGGAAATCTCTCACGGTCGATAATGACCTATCAATTACCTTCGCAAAAATATCGCCATTGATTTTCATATACTTTATGATAATATCTATGATCTGGTATCCTAAAGGTGGAGGTTTATTGTTGGCGCTTAATCAAAAAATTAGTAACCCTAACTGGTGGGAGTTTGGGATATATGCATTGATAATATACTATGTTGCGTCCAAAACTGCAGTAAAGCCATACCAACACGTGACATCTGCTCTACTGGGAATAATGGCAGTCCAGCATTTTATCGCATTCTATTTTTGGTATCGAATGGATGATGGGTGTAGAACTGATTACGATGGCTATGTCGAATGTGATGATAGCTACATACAGCACGCTGATCGAACTATAGAGAAAGCTTCCGCCTTAAATTTGACCTATGAAAGCTTAGTGGCTGCTGAATTTTTCGTTATGCTCATTTACTCATTATCTGCTTATGTCGTGATTTCAATTATTAAAGAAAAGCTGTATCCGTGAGGAAAGCCAATTATATTGAGGCAACAAATTTCACAGTTTGCGGCTTTAAATTATGAGGTTTGAATGATATTCAGTTTGGCTACTTGCACATTGGCTGCATTACTCTTTCTGAATTCCAGAAAAATTGCGCATCTCTTTTTTTGGTATGTGATTGCTGTTGCATTGGGTTGGATTATTCCATTCGGCTTCCTTATTTCATGGGCTATCATGGTCATGACGCCCCACAAAGAAGACCATAAGCCGCCAGCTAACTCGTTTGATAAAGCTTTTAGAAAAGATGATGAATAGGAATTAGCGGTTTGATTGTGATGGGAAGTGTTTCACGATTTCAATCGATATCGCATGGAAATTTTTCAGCCACAGCAAGAATAAGGTAAGCAACTTCTTGGCCCCATAGCTCTGGCTTTTCGGCAGCCCAATTCGTCATAGCTTGCAGTAATGCGCCATACGATACCTTATCGGTATCAGCAGTTAAATAGATGGGAATTTCGTGTCCGTAATTCCTCTTACTATTGCAATTCATTAATCCTATTTGGTCGATCGCTTTAACAATTCCAATGCACATGCCAAAATCAAAGTCACTCACTTCGGTAAGATCAGTATTTATAATTGCGCATGTGTTAAAAAACTGCTCAACAGTTACAAGATCTTCTTCCTCCCCTTTTAATGGCGAGGCGAGCGCAGCGGTTATCATTGCAGTTGTGAGGAAGTTTTTCATACCCTCTTATCCCCGCTTGTAGACTACACTGAGATTGTGGCGGTCCTTGATCTTTTTCAAGGCAATTCTTGGGCGCAGGACGTTATGGCTCAGACGGTCTTCCTACTGTCGGTTAGGGCAATTTCCAGAACTGATGTATCCCAACCACAGCGGTGGGAATATCCTCAGCAGCCTGACCCAAAGCATCAAACAGGTCTTCCCTCCTGATACCCATCACAGAGTTCCCGTTCTCATCAATCAGGTGGCAAAGGATTGGGGTCATCAGATGGCCTGAGGTGCCACTCTCAGTCAGCCTCAGCCACTCCTTGGGCCTGAGTGCCACTGCATCCATGAACCCTTCACACCAGTCCATAGCAATCACATGGCCTTCCTTGGCTTCCCAGAAGATCGGTTCAACCTCAGGCTCCTCTAGGGCCAAGCCATCGACGATGTTGTCATAGATGTCAGTGATGGTCTCAAGGATCGCAGGGGGAACCTTATTAAAGGGACCACCCATCGCCTTGCGTAGCCACTCCTGTTTGGGGATTTCCACTGGGGAACAGACAATCCCATGTAGGAAGCCATCCAGATCAGACAGCATCATGCAATTTTCAGGGCTGTCATCTGACATCAGGTAGGTGTCTAGGCCCTCAAGGTCGATCTCGTCTGACATGCTGGATTTGAGCCCTCTGGTTGGCTATAGTCTTGGCGTAGGCTTACATGAATAGCCGTCTAGCGTTATGCGTTCAAATCATTAACTGATCCTTTGTTGGCAACAACAATCGACACATTGTTCAGAATACAATACTATCCAAACGCAATGGTGAGTCGACCACTGCAAACTGTTGGATTTTGAAAGACAAAAATGCGGGTAACTCTCGGGGATATCCTAAACAAACTTATGAATCGGCCGTTGCCGTACTTGAAGTTCATAGCTGAAATACGAAATGTTGCGACAAGTGTAATATCAAATGTCGAGAAGAAAAAGCCATTTTACACTGTATTGTTTCCAGATGTCGACCTTCCGGGCTTGGTCACAAGCGACTTAGAAAAGGCAATTGAAGGAAAATTTCACCAGTCAAGTCGAGCAAATCAGGGACGCAAGCTCCTTTCAATTGCATTCGAAATCAAAGCGGAAGCATGTGCACTAAAATTCTTTTCCTATGATTGCGATGATAACATGTTAATCGCATATATAGCGACCCTCACTGAGCATGGTGATAGTTTCTTTATGCCGTTGGCAAAATTGCACATAGATCGAAAAATTTCCCAGCAAAAGTTGTGCGAAACTTCCCGAGCGCACTTTAAGGTAAAGTATTTTTACGAGATACTTAAGTTTGAGATTTTAACCTTAACTATTGGTGAGGCCTCTGGAGTCTTTCCAAAAGAAGATGACGTAAGACGATTTGAATACATGATAAATCAACATGTGAAAAAATTGGGGGTTGAAGCCTTTTTGTTATTTGCAACATCTCAAGAAGGGATATCTGAATTGGCAGGAAAGTATAATTTTTCAGAGACGAAAGTTAGAAAGGATATTATCGAGATGTTTATAAGTGGGATTGCGAACAACCAAGAGACTCTCATTGACGAAGCGTGCTATAATTTCCCAAAAGCTCTAACGGCAAATTACTCATTAGTTAAAGGCTTAACAGAAAGGCCCTAACGTGGAAAATACACATCGCCGAGAACTAAAAATATCTAATTATGAGGAGATGCAAAATCTTCATTGCGGTTATGTGTATTTTGACGATATAAAATGACTCCTTTTAGACCAAGCATGACAGACCGCCAAAGGGCACTGCTGTATGACATTGTCAGCGGCAAAAAGGTATGCCTCAAGCCGCCAGCATGGAACAAGTTTTATCAATACTTTGAAGAACTTCTTATAGAGGAGCAGGCAACAAAGCGGCACCAAGGCGAGAAAGTTCAGTATGAAAAACTGCCTTTGCCCATGATCCTCGCTGGATGGGATAATCCTGACTTTTTAAAGAACAAGGTTTTTCAAAATCAAATTAGAATTATTGATAGCGCTGGTCTGCTTAAGGAAGTAATTGAGTACCTTATGTTTGCCAAAGATTATGACTGGCACAAAAGTACGGCTCATCTTGATGGAAGAAATCCTTACTCAGATGACTTTCAAATTTATCAAGAGAGATTACTCCGAGGTTATAGAATGTTAAATACAATAAATCCACACCAAAAAATGTGGGGTGATTACATTCTAGAGGATGTAAAGAACCACCACATGGTTTATGATAGCTTTCAACAAACTATTTTTCTCGAAGGCGATCAGATCCAAGAGTGGCCACAAAGTAGCTATAGAGCACCAGTGCCAAGCTTGAAAAAGCTTGAATGACGAAACCATTGGATTTGTATCGTACTATTCGGAGCGGTTCATCGAGTATTATTTTCCATATAGGGCAAAACCGATCTAGAAAGCTTCTGAAAGAATGAGTTTCGAGCAAGAATTCCACAAGAAAATGAATGAAGGCGACGTATTTTGCGCATTTGAGATCTGCAAATTAGGTGCGGAAGCTGGTGATGATATCCTCCAACAGCAGTTAGGGTTTATGTATGAATTTGGATTGGGCACCGACGAAAATAAGGACGAGAGCTTAAAATGGTATTTAATTGCGGCAGAGAATGGTAATGCTAGCGCTCAACATTATCTAGCATCATTATACGGACGTGGGGACCTTGTTAAAAAGAATTTAACCAAATCACTACATTGGTACACCGCAGCCGCAGAGCAAGGTGAAGCATGCGCACAATATATCTTAGGATGCGATTACGTTATAGGCACTTATGGACCTAAAAATTTTCATGCGGCGGCACATTGGTTTAGGATAGCCGCATTGCAGAATTGCGTAAAAGCACAAGCCGATTTAGGGAAATTGATCGCAGTGGGCTTTCTTGGCCATAACCATTTGGAAGAAGCTAACTTCTGGCTTGCGGTAGCCTTTCTTAATGGTGATGAAGGATTCATAAATGCCACTATGTCGCTAAACGAGGCGACTGGGGAAATAGATCCGTCAACAGACGCAGAGGTTCGAGCACAGAAATTCTTTAATGGTTGCGAGAAGTTTTCAGCGACGCTGAATTCAGATCTAAGCAATAGCTCAAAGCCAAAAGCTTTGCAGTTCAGGGAGATTGAATGTGCAGCTAGAAATGGTGATATAGTGGCACAGTACAAGGCTGGAAGTTTATACTACACCTATTCAACCTTTCGGAATCTGAGAAAGGCCTCGAATTGGCTGAATAAAGCAGCTCAGCAGGGCCATGTTGAAGCAAGAAACGCTGTCAAGGCGCTTAGCACCTCTGGCCTAAGATACTAGCGCTTTTCAGCTGCTGAGGTGTTCTAATAATTATTGGCAAGCATAAAGTTTGGGGGAATAGATGATTAGCAAAATCACTTCGTATCTTCATGTCACAAAAAATGCATTATTTACCCAAAGTTTGCGTATGTCTTCAGTTATTGGTTGCGTCATAACGCTCTGCTCTACCCAACCATCTGTATCCCAAGATGCTATAGCTACAACTTCCTTCGAGGACTGGTCAGTGTTTGAGGATGAGGTGGCTTGCTGGGCTGCTTCTGAAGCTTTTCAAGAACCAGGGGTTGATACCAGTTCGGAACAGCATTTGATGTTTGTGACGTTCTTCTATGGTGTTCAAATTCCTGAGATTTCATTTAATGTTGGAAGTTGCTGTGGAGAACCTGCATACGCTCGGAGTAACAACAACACTTTAACGCTATTCTATGAGGATGAAAATTATTTTCCTACAGATTCTGAAATTGATTTTCTACTTCAAATCCTTAGGGGCGAGAAGCTCGAGTTAGTGGCAAACGATAATAACGAAGTATTTTTCTGGTTTTCACTTTTAGGCTTTCGAGAATCCTATAATCATTTAGCGAAAACATGTGAATTCAATCCAATTATCATTACGGATGAATTTTATAGATCAAATCAAGGATGACTTAATAATTTTTTATTAATCTTTCAAGTTCTTTTAGATGTTGTGGCTCAAAGATAGGACGCATAGATCTTTTCTTTTTGAAAAGATTCAGAAGGGAGAGATAAATTACTGTTGCTTCAGTCTTGGCTCGGTCGCTTTTTGGATGTGTCATTAGAAAAGCTGCAAGATTATACTGCGAGGCCAAGCAACCATTGAGAGCCGCAGTGCGAAGCCATTTTTCGGCGGCGGCATTATTTGCAATGCCGTATATCCCACTTCTGTACTGTATGCCAAGCCAGCCCTGTGCTTGTGTATTCCCGCTTTTTGCAGATTTGTGCAGACCTTGAAAGATGCTGAGTACGGATACCGAATAGAACTCATCCGAAACTGTTGAAGCCTTGCTATTTTCTATGCAGTGGATGTGTAGTATTTCGTGAATAACTATCCATGCATCATGTCGACCTTGTTCTGCAAGTTCTTGCAATTTAAATACTGCACTCCTGCGCTCGGCGTTTGTAGCGCCCAAGCATGCTGCAGCGGCAAGATGTTTTTCTGTTAAATCTCTATTTCTTTTTTTGTATGAATATGGATAAAAGGTATGCATTTTTTCTCACAATGTTGCTCGTTGCGTTGGAAATTTCATTTCTCTTGTGAGCATCCAACATGTTTCTTGCGGAAGCACTGGGTGTGATCATGGCTTTCTAAACAGGTTTTTCATTGTTGCGTTAAGGTGGTAACTTGAGAAGCTAACGAACTGGAGCCCCCATGACGGTCTCACATGACGAACCAAGGTGGCCGCACAAACCGGCCATTAAGTTGATGGACTTCCATCAGGGACGCATGCTGTTGGCCAGTGGGCATCGTCGGGCCGATCTGTTGACCCTGACCGACGCTGACTTTGAGCGACATCATGGGTTCATCCAATGGGCTTTTCCCACCCCTGAGAAATCATACAACAACTTCAGCGCCCCCCTTCTCGATCTCGGAACAGCAATTTGGCTGGCCGAAGATGGAGAAAGTATTGATTTCCTGGAACGGATGACGGTCAGGTTCCTGCAGTTTTTGAGGGACAACAACCATTGGCGGTCGTCTTACAACCACAACCACCTGCGCATCACGAGGGTCATGAACAGCCTTAGGATCTTGCACAGTTGGGATCTTGCTCAGTGGTTCCATGAGCAGGTGATCAACTTGGCTGGTGACAGCTACGAGCAGATGACACGCCCAAGATTGTTCTGGGAGGCGCAGTCAAGCTCTCTGCATGATCGAATAGCGGGAAGTGTTGTGGGGCTTGCGGTTGGCGATGCGTTGGGTGCGCCAGTAGAGTTTACACCAAGGGGCCAGTTTCCCTTCGTGCAGGGCTACCAGGCGGGAGGTCGGTTCAACCTTCCAGCCGGAGCATGGACTGATGACACAGCAATGGCACTTTGTTTGGCAGATAGCCTTATTGCAAATGGCGGCTTCGACCCTGCCGATCTACTTCAGCGTTTTTGCAACTGGGCTGAGCATGGTGACAATACAAGCACAGGCGTCACAGTAGGAATAGGGCAAAACACCCTTCGAGCCCTGGGCGACTATCGGCGCACGGGGCGCTTAATGGCTGAACCTTTCGGGGCGAAAAATGACGGTAACGGTTCGCTCATGCGCCTCTCACCTGCAGTGTGTTTTGCATCACATCATCTCGAAACAGCGATAGATTTTGCCGTTGAGCAGTCTCACACAACCCATGCTTCCCCCATAGCTGAAGAGTGCTGTAGGTTTACGGCTGCACTGATCTACAAGATTTTACGTGGAGCGGCTTACGGGTCGGCCAAAGAAGACAGCTTAGCGCTCGGCTGGAGTGATACGTTAATGTCAGCAGTCGCAGCACCCCTAGCAGGAGTTGATGATGCTCTCATCCCATCAGGTGGATATGTGCTCGACAGCCTGCGAGCCGCCCTTTGGTGCATCGAAAACACGAATTCGTTCGAGAACGCAGTTCTGCTTGCTGTGAACCTGGGCGATGACGCTGATACCACAGGCGCCATCACAGGACAGATCGCTGGTGCTATGTACGGCTACAGTTCAATCGATCCAGAACTGAAAAAGGGACTTTTTGGGGAGCGCCGCATCTACGTGACCTCCCAGTTCTTGGGTCGATCCTTCGCCGATTCACAGTGATCCAAGTTTATAACTGTTTATAACTTTTCGTTATGCACAAACCAGCAAGGTCGTGCATCATAAGGCCTTGAAAAATATGGGAAAACTGGTGAGCCCGACAGGATTCGAACCTGTGACCAATTGATTAAAAGTCAACTGCTCTACCAACTGAGCTACGGGCCCACTCAGGGGCGCCTACCTACGGACGGGCCGAAGACTCGTCAAGCCAAAAACCGGGGCGGGGGATTTCCATGTTTGCGCACCCGGCGTATATGGCGCGGATGATGGATAACACGCCCCTCTCCGGCCTGCCCTTTCTCAAGATGCATGGGCTTGGCAATGATTTCGTGGTGATCGATGCGCGCGTCACGGCGATGCCCGTGACGGCGGCACTTGCGCGCACGCTGGCTGACCGTCACCGCGGTGTGGGCTTCGACCAGTTGGCGGTGATCGAAGAGGATGCCGAGGCCGATCTCAGGCTGACCTTTTGGAATGCTGATGGCTCGCTCTCGGCGGCTTGCGGCAACGCCACGCGCTGCATTGCCCGCCACGAGATGGACCGGCGCGGGATCGCTGCGCTTCGCCTGCGCACCGAGCGGGGGATTTTGCACGCCTTCGATGCAGGCGGTGGGCTGACATCCGTGAACATGGGCCAACCGATGACAGATTGGGCCGATATCCCGCTCGCCCATGCGATGGATACACTGCACCTGCCCATCGCGGGCGATCCGGTCGCCACCGGCATGGGCAACCCGCATTGCAGCTTTTTCGTCGCTGATGCCTGCGCGGTCGATCTGGCCAAGATGGGCGCGCAGATGGAACATCATCCGCTTTTCCCCGCGCGCACCAATGTACAGTTTGCCCATCTGTTGGCACCCGACCATCTGCGCATGCGGGTCTGGGAACGCGGCGCTGGCGTCACGCTGGCCTCTGGCTCATCCTCTTGCGCCGTGGCGGTGGCCGCAGTTCGGCGGGGGCTGACGGGGCGCAAGGTCAAGATCACGCTTGATGGCGGCGATATCTGGATCGATTGGCGCGATGACGGTGTCTGGATGACCGGCCCCACGGCCACGGTGTTTTCCGGCGTGCTGACGCCCGAATGGCTGGCAGCGGTGCGATGAGCACCAAGCCGCCCGTTTTCCACACGCTGGGCTGCCGCCTCAACGCCTATGAGACCGAGGCGATGCGCGAGATGACAACAGCGGCGGGGCTGTCGGATCTGGTGATCGTCAACACCTGCGCCGTGACGGCCGAGGCGGTGCGCAAGGCGCGCCAAGACATCCGCCGCCTGCGCCGCCAGAACCCCGACGCCACGCTAATCGTCACCGGTTGCGCCGCCCAGACCGAACCCGAGACCTTCGCCGCCATGCCCGAGGTCGACCGGGTGATCGGCAATACCGAGAAAATGCAGGCCGGAACATGGGCCAGCATGGCCGCCGATTTTGTGGGCGAGACAGAGCGGGTGCAGGTCGATGACATCATGTCGGTTACGGAAACGGCGGGCCATCTAATCGACGGCTTCGGCACCCGTGCGCGCGCCTATGTGCAGGTGCAAAACGGCTGTGATCACCGCTGCACCTTTTGCATCATCCCCTTTGGTCGCGGCAATTCGCGGTCCGTGCCTGCCGGTGTCGTGGTCGATCAGATCAAGCGGCTGGTCGAACGCGGCTACAACGAGGTGGTGCTGACCGGCGTTGATCTGACAAGCTGGGGTGCCGACCTGCCCGGTGCGCCGCGCTTGGGCGATCTGGTGATGCGCATCTTGCGGCTGGTGCCGGATCTGGCGCGGCTGCGGATTTCCTCCATCGACTCCATCGAGGCCGACGAGAACCTGATGGCGGCGATTGCGACCGAGCCGCGTTTGATGCCGCATCTGCACCTGTCTTTGCAGCATGGCGATGATCTGATCCTCAAGCGGATGAAGCGCCGCCATTTGCGCGACGATGCGATCCGTTTCTGCGAAGAGGCGCGCCGCCTGCGCCCCGATATGGTCTTTGGGGCCGATATCATCGCGGGCTTCCCGACCGAGACGGAAGCCGCCTTTGAAAATTCCCTCAAGCTGGTCGAAGACTGCGGACTGACATGGCTGCATGTCTTTCCCTATTCGCCCCGGCCCGGCACCCCCGCCGCGCGGATGCCGCAAGTCGCGGGTGCCGCGATCAAGGACCGCGCCGCGCGGCTGCGCGATGCAGGGGCCGCCGCCGTGGCGGCGCACCTTGCCACGCAACAGGGCAAGACCCATCACATCTTGATGGAAAACCCGCGCATGGGCCGGACCGAGCAATTCACCGAAGTTGATTTCAGCACCGATCAGCCCGAGGGTGCGATCATCACCGCCCAGATCACCGGGCATGCAGGCGCGCGCCTGACGGCGTGAACAAGGGGATAACCGATGCATCCCAACCCAGCCTTTCGCGGCGAGGCCGAGGCGCTGAACATCGCCTTTGCGCGAACGCGCGGTTTTGGCACGCTCTGCGTCAACGGCGATCAGGGGCCGATGCTGGCGCATGTGCCGTTCTGGCTGAATGACGATGCCACGGGGGGCGAATTGCATCTGGTGCGTTCGAACCCCATCGCGCGCGCGGTCCTTGGGCCGACCCCTGTGGTGATCGCGGTGATGGGTCCAGATGGCTATATCTCGCCCGATTGGTATGGCGACCCGGCGCAGGTGCCGACATGGAATTATGTCGCCGTGCATCTGCGTGGGCAGCTGATGCCCGCCGATGCAGGCGATATGCGCCGTCATCTCGACCGCGTTTCCGCCCATTTCGAGGATCGCTTGGCACCGAAAAAGCCGTGGACCGTCGACAAGATGCCTGATGAGACGCTGGAGCGGATGATGCGGGGGATCTTGCCCTTTCGCTTCACGCTCGAAAGCGTCGCGGGCACATGGAAGCTAAACCAGAACAAGACCGAAGGCGCACGGCTTGGGGCCGCCGCACAGGTCCGCGCCTCGCAGATCGGGCATGAGGTCGAAACGCTGTCGCGGCTGATGGTCGATGGCCCGCCCGCGATGGACAGCGACACGCCCTTCCCCTATCTTTAAGCGGAATTCCAGCCGCAAGGGAGGTCGCAGCTTGGCTCTATCACTCGTCCCGATTGCAGGCCTCGTGTTGCGTTACGGCGCGGTCGCGGCCCTTGCCTATGCTGCGGCAACCCGCGCCCGGCCAAGGCGGCTTGATCCCGCCACCGAAGACGCGCTTGACCAGACGCCCGAGGGCGCAGCCATCGGTCATGCGCCGGGGCAGTTGAATGGCACCGCGCGTTGGTGCCGCAACATTCGCCTTGGGCCGAATGGCCCGGGCATGGAGATTGACCTATCCGCGCTGGCGCGGCTGCGCATAAGGAAAATCGCATGAGCATGGAACTCTTGGGTTCGCCCGCCTCCCCCTTTGTGCGCAAAGTTTGCGTGATGATCGCCGAGGCGGGGATTGTCGATGTCCCGCTGGTGCAGGTGGCCGCGTCACCGCTGGGCGGCGAGGATAGGCTAAACACGGCCAACCCTTTGGGCAAAATCCCGGCACTGATCCGTCCCGATGCGCCAACGCTTTACGACAGCCGCGTGATCACCCGCTATCTTGATGCCACCTACGGTGCAGGGTTCTACCCCGAGGCGCGGCTTTGGGATGTGCTGACGATTGAGGCGACCGCCGATGGCATTATGGATGCGGCCGTCAGCCTGACCTATGAAAGGCGCTTTCGCGCGCCCGAGATCCAGTTCGCACAATGGATGGATGGGCAGTGGACCAAGATCGCCCGCGCGCTCGATGCGCTGGAGGGGCTTTGGCTCAGCCATTTGAACGGGCCGCTTGATATGGGCCAGATCGCGGTGGGCAGCGCGCTGGGCTATCTTGATTTCCGCCATGATGATCGCGGCTGGCGCAATGGGCGCGACGGGCTTGCCGCATGGTATGCCGCCTTCGCCAACCGCCCCGCGATGCAGGCGACCCAGCCCGGATGAGAATAGCGAAAGCCGAGGACGAAACAGCACGCGCGGCGTGCTTTGCCGTGCGGCGCGCCGTGTTCATCGACGAGCAAAACATCCCCGAGGCCGAGGAATGGGATGAGGCCGACAAGACCTGCACCCATTTCTTGGCTGAGGACGACAGCGGCCCCATGGGCTGTGCGCGGCTGATCGCGCAGGGTGACACCGCCAAGATCGGCCGCGTCGCGGTCATGGCACCGGCGCGCGGCACGGGGCTGGGCCGCGCGATCATGGAACATGTGATGGCTTCCGCCCGCGCGGCGGGTTTCACCCATGCGCTGCTTGAGGCGCAGCTTTACGTCATCCCCTTTTACGAAGGCTTGGGCTTCATCGCCGAAGGGCCAGAATATGACGATGGATCGGGTATCTTGCACCGCGTGATGCGCCGCCAACTCTAGCGTGCAGCACCCGGCCTGCGGGCAGTGTGGCGCGCACCCTACCGCGTGGGTTGCGCCCTTTGCCCTTTTGGCCGGAAAATGCTGGTAAAGCTGCGACATTTCGGCGTAGATGCGCGCGTTTGTCCGCTGGACGCCTATAACCTTAACCCATAGACAGCGTGCCAGCCGGGCGTGGGGAAGATTCCCTTCGTCCTTTCGGGGTTTGAAGGTCCGGCAACCCACGGACCGAAAGCAAGGGGAGACGCGAAACCGTGTCACACGCCGAAGACCAAAGCGGTGATCGCCGCGATTTTCTATACTACGCAACGGCCGGCGTTGGTGCCGTCACCGTCGGTGCCGCTGTTTGGCCGCTGGTCAACCAGATGAACCCATCGGCGGATGTGCAAGCGGCCAGCCAGATGCGTGTTGATGTCTCTGGCGTGTCCGAAGGCACGCAGTTGACGGTGCTTTTCTTGGGCAAGCCGGTGTTTATCCGCCGCCGCACCGCCGACGAGATCGAAGCCGCGCGCGCCGTCGATCTGGCCGATCTGGTCGACCGCGACGCCCGCAACCCCAACATCGGCCCGATCGAGGCCGCCGATGAAAACCGGTCCATGCCGGATTATTCGGGCGAGAATACCGGCGAATGGCTGGTTCAGATCGGCGTTTGCACCCATCTGGGCTGCGTTCCCATCGGTGATGGCGCTGGCGATTTCGGTGGGTGGTTCTGCCCCTGCCACGGTTCGCATTACGACAGCTCGGGCCGCATCCGTCGCGGACCCGCACCCGAAAACCTGCCCATCCCCATGGCATCGTTCGTGGATGACACCACGATCCTGCTCGGCTGAACGAGGGAGATATAGATATGTCTGGAATTCCCCACGACCATTATGAGCCGAAAAGCAACGCTGAAAAGTGGTTGCATCGGCGTCTGCCCATCGTGTCGCTGATGTATGACACGCTGATGATCCCGACCCCCAAGAACCTCAACTGGATGTGGATCTGGGGCATCGTGCTGACAGTTTGCCTTGTGATGCAGATCGTGACCGGCATCATCCTCGTCATGCACTACACACCGCATGTCGACATGGCCTTTGCCAGCGTCGAGCATATCATGCGCAACGTAAATGGTGGCTGGGCGATCCGTTATATTCACCAAAACGGCGCATCGCTGTTCTTTATTGCCGTGTATCTGCACATCTTCCGCGGTCTTTACTACGGCTCGTACAAAGCCCCGCGCGAGATTACGTGGATCATCGGCATGCTCATCTACCTGATGATGATGGGCACGGCCTTCATGGGCTATGTGCTGCCTTGGGGTCAGATGTCGTTCTGGGGTGCCACCGTGATCACCGGCCTGTTTGGCGCGATCCCCTTCGTGGGCGATGCGATCCAGACATGGCTTTTGGGTGGACCTGCGGTCGATAACGCAACGCTCAACCGCTTCTTGTCGCTGCATTACCTGCTGCCCTTCGTGATCTTGGGCCTTGTGATCTTGCATATTTGGGCTTTCCACACGACCGGCAACAATAACCCCACGGGTGTTGAAGTACGCCGGACGTCGAAGAAAGACGCCGAAGCCGACACGCTCCCCTTCTGGCCCTATTTCGTGATCAAGGATCTGTTCGCGCTCGCCGTGATCATGGCCGCCTTCTTTGCGATTGTGGGTTTCATGCCGAACTTCCTCGGCCACCCCGATAACTACATCGAGGCGAACCCGCTGGTGACACCCGCATTCATCGTGCCGGAGTGGTATTTCCTGCCCTTCTACGCGATCTTGCGCGCCTTCGACGGTGAGGTTTGGCTGGTGATCTTGGTCGATTTCCTGACCGCGGGCATCGTTGACGCCAAGTTCTTCGGCGTTCTGGCGATGTTCGGTGCGATCGTCGTAATGGCGCTGGCACCGTGGCTTGACACATCATCGGTGCGCTCGGGCCGCTATCGCCCAATGTTCAAGTGGTGGTTCTGGATCTTCATCGTGAACTTCTTTGTTCTGATGTGGGCCGGGGCAATGCCCGCCGAAGGCATCTACCCGTATATCGCCCTGGTCGGTTCGGCCTATTGGTTCGCCTATTTCCTCGTGATCTTGCCGCTGTTGGGCGTGATCGAAAAGCCGCTGGCCCAGCCCGCGACCATCGAGGAAGACTTTAACGCGCACTACGGCAAAACCGGCGGGCAGGGCGGCGCGACTGCCCCCACCCCGGCCGAGTGAGAGAGAGGACACTGAGTATGCTCAGGAAACTTATCATCAACACGGCCATGGCGGCAGTGCTGGCCCTGTCGTCTGGCGTTGCCTTCGCAGCGGGTGGCGAACGCTATGTGGAAAACTACGCCTTCCCGCATGAGGGGCCATTTGGCCGCTTTGACCAGACCCAGCTTCAGCGCGGTCTGCAGGTCTACACCCAAGTCTGCGCCGCCTGTCACGGGCTGCGCTACGTGCCGCTGCGCACCCTCTCAGATGAGGGTGGCCCGGGCTTGAGCGAAGAAGAGGTACGCGCCTATATCGAGCAGAACTACATCGAAGTGTATGATGCAGAACTGCAAGACTGGCGCGCGGCCACACCAAACGACCATTTTCCGCAATCGTCGATGGAAAATGCCCCTGACCTCAGCCTGATGACCAAGGCGCGGGCCGGCTTCACCGGGCCCTACGGCCTTGCGCTGAACCCGCTGTTCAAGGGCATGGGCGGTTCGGAATATGTCGCCTCGCTTTTGACCCATTACACCGGGTCCGAGAAGGAAGAGTTCGGCGCAATCCTTTACGGCAACGAGACCTATGGCGGCTATTTCGCCATGTCCCCGCCGCTGTGGGATGGTGCCGTGGAATACGGCGATGGCACCGAGGCGACTGTTGAACAGATGGCGCTTGATGTGGCGTCTTTCCTGACATGGACAGCAGAGCCCAAGCTGATGGCACGCAAGCAGATGGGCTTTACCGCCGTGTTGATGCTGAGCTTGTTGGCCGTGCTGCTCTATCTGAGCAACAAGCGGCTTTGGGCACCGGTCAAGGCACGCGCCAAAGGCTACCCGGCCGAGTAATCTTGGCCTATCGCTAAGACAAAACGCGCCCCACGGGGCGCGTTTTTCGTTTGCGCCGATGATGGTGCGCCGTCACAGCCATGGCTGCAAGATAGGATCGGGCGCATCGCGCAAGCCCGCCATCGGCGTATCCAACACCAATTTGCCATCTTCCAAGAGCCAAAGCCGGTCGCACAACCGCTCGGCATCGCGCAGGTCATGACAGGCCATGAGAAGCGTCAGCCCGCGCCGCTCAGACATAGATTTGAGCAGCGCCAGCATCTCGGCCCGCAGACCGGGATCAAGGGCCGCAAAGGGTTCATCCAATAACGCCAATGGCCGGTCACGCAGCAGCATCCGCGCCAGACCCACCCGCGCCTGTTGCCCACCCGACAGCGTGGCGGGCCGCCTGTCGCCCATATCGCCCAAGCCCACATCGGTGAGGCTTTGGGCCACGCGGTCGCGCTGATCGGGCGATAGGCGCAGATCGGGGCGGAGCCCGAGCGACACATTGTCGAAGACACTCAGATGCGGAAACAGATTGCCGTCCTGAAACAGGATCGACATCGGCCGCGCGGCGACGAGCGCCTCGGTGATATCGGCACCATCCCACAAGATGCGTCCAAGGTCGGGCTGCAAAAAGCCCGCGATCAGTGACAAAAGCGTGCTCTTGCCACTTCCCGATGGGCCAAGAACCGCGACCCGCGTTGCCCGATCGACCACTGCCGAGAGCGATAGCGTAAAGCCATCTTGTGTCAGCGCCAGATTATCGAGTTGCAGCATCCAGCCGTCCCCCACGGTCAAACAACCAAAACAGCCCAAGCGTCAGCACCATGAGCAGCAGCGCCGCCCCTTGCGCGTCATCGGTGCGATAGGCCCCCATCAGCCGGTACATCTCAAGCGGAAGCGTGCCCTGCCCCGGCATGGAGAACAGCGCGATCACGCCAAGATCGCCCATCGAGAACGCCGCCGCCAACCCCGCGCCAAAGCCCAAGGGGCGCGCGAGACGCGGCAAGATCGCATGGCGGAGCCGCGCCAAGCCGCGCATGCCCAGCGCATCGGCCAAGCGGCCCTGCGTCGCCTCGGCCATGATCGCCGCAGGCACCAGCGCGCGCAGGATAAAGGGCAGCGCCACCAGCGCATTGACCAGCCCCGTGATGGGCAAGGCCAGCGCCACCGGATTGGCGATGGACCTGATCACGATGAAAAGCCCTGTTCCGATCACTAAAGGCGAGACCGCGATTGTTAGAAAGGCCAGCATCTCGACCAGCCCGGGCCGGGCCAGCCGCGCGGTCAAAAGCGCGATGGGCAGGGCCAGTGCCACCGCCAGCGCGGTCGAGGCCAGCGCCAAAAGGATAGACCGCAGCGCCGCCGCCCAAACCTGTGGCGGCAAGCTGGGCAGCGCGGGCAACCCCTTGAGCGCTACGGCCAGCATCGGCAAAAGCAAGAAAAGGGCTGCGGCTATGATCGCGGCCACATCAAACAGACGCGCCCATGCGCTGTCACCGGGCCAAGGCAATGCTGGCCGGTCAAGGCCCGCGCCCACCTCTTGGCGGCGGATCGCGCCGAAGGCCAGCGCGCCCGCTGTCACGCAGATCGCGACTTGGATCAGCCCCAAAAGCGCCGCGCGCCCAAGGTCGAAATCGAAGCGAAAGGCTTGGTAGATCGCAAGTTCGACCGTGGTGGCGCGCGGCCCGCCGCCAAGGATCAGCGCCACCGCAAAGCTCGTGGTGCAGATCAAAAAGATCAACAGCCCCGCCCCCGGCAGCACCGCGCGCAAAAGCGGGCGCTCGAAATGGCGGCGCATGTCGCGGGCGGAAAACCCCAGCGATGTGGCAAGCCGCATCCGTTCGGCGGGTATCACCTGCCAGCCCTGCAAGATGAGACGCACCGCCAAGGGCAGGTTCAGGAACACATGCGCCTGCACAACGCCCTGTAGCCCGTAAATGTCGACCCGCCCCAGCCCGATCCCCGCCAGCGCGTCATTCAACCATCCGGCGCGACCGAACACCGCCAAAAGGCCCAGCACCGCGACGATGACCGGCAAAAGAAACGGCGCGCCCATCAAGGTGACAAGCGCACCGCGCCCTGAGAACGACCGCCGCGCCAGCGCGCGCGCCACGGGGATGGCCAGCGCCACGCTGAACAGTGCCGACAGCGCGGCTTGCCAGAGCGTAAAGCGGATCGCGGCCAGATCGCCGGGGCCGAGCGCGGGGGGCCAATCGGCGCGCGCCATCACCGCGCCCAGCGGCACCAGCACGCAAAGCAAGACGAGCGCGACACTTGCCGCGCCCGCCCATTGGATCACGCTCAGCGGGCGAGCGCGGCTTGCCATATCGCCAAGGCCGCATCCCGCATCGCGGGGGCGTCATCCGGCGCCACCAGCAATGCCGTTTCGGGCTGGATCAAGGTATCAAACCCATCGGGGAGCGCTGCGGGGTCAAGGGCTGCGGGATACATCCAGTTGGTCGTTGGGATCACCTCTTGAAAGGCGGGCTGCAGCATGAACTCCAAGAAAGCCGTGGCAAGTTCCGGCTGGTCGCTGCCCGCAAGCATCCCGGCCACCTCGATCTGCATATAATGCCCCTCCTCGAAGTGGGCGGCGGCATAGCCTGCATCCTCTTCGGCGATCAGGTGATAGGCGGGCGATGTGGTATAGCTCAGCACCATATCGGCCTCGCCTTCCAGGAACAGGCCATAGGCCTCGGACCAGCCGGGGGTGACGGTGACGATATTGTCTGACAACCCCTCCCAGATCGCGGCGGCATTGTCGCCATGCGCGGCCTGCACCCACATCAAAAGCCCAAGGCCGGGGGTCGAGGATCGGGGGTCTTGGATCACGATGGAGATATCCGAGGCCGCAAGGGCGCCAAAGGATGTCGGCACATTGGCCAGATCAGCGCGGTGGACAAAGGCGAAATAGCCCCAATCAAAGGGCAGGAATTCGGCGTCATCCCAAGCAACCGGCAGGGTCAGGCCTGTGGGCGTAATGCCATGGGGGGCAAATAACCCCGTTTCGCGCGCGGCAGCCGTCAGGTTGGTATCAAGGCCCAGCACGATATCGGCCTCGGTGGCGTCGCCCTCCAGCCGCAACCGCGCCAAAAGTGCTGCGCCATCGCCTGCACCCACGAATTGCAGGTCACAGGCGCATTGCGCCTCGAACGCCGCCTCAATCGCGGGGCCGGGGCCCCAATCAGAGACGAAGCTGTCATAGGTGTAGACCGTCAGCACCGGGGATTGCGCGAACGCCGCCCCCGCAACAACAGACAGTCCCGCAGCCATGATGGTGTGTTTCATTTCTCACTCCTCCATTGCGACGGGCGAAGTGAGGTCGGTCATGTCGTCATGACCCGCAGACCTTCCCTCCGCCGGTCCTAACCGGTTCAGGTTCAACGGGTTCACGCAACGCGCGCATCTCAGGCCAAACAGGCCACCCCGAGGTGTGACAACATCTAGTCTTGGCCATGGACAGGTGCAAGCGGCTTGGCATTTTCTTCGCTTGCCGTTACGCCCTTTGACACGGCAGCAAGGGATGATCGCGCGATGAGCCTCAACAGTTTCGGCCACATGTTCCGTGTCACGACCTGGGGCGAAAGCCACGGGCCAGCACTGGGTGCGACGGTCGATGGCTGCCCGCCGGGCGTGCCAGTCGTGGCCGAGGCGATCCAGCATTGGCTGGACCGGCGCAAACCGGGGCAGAACAAATACACCACCCAGCGCCGCGAACCCGATGAGGTGGAGATCCTCTCGGGTGTCTATGAAGGGCAATCGACCGGAACGCCGATCCAACTGATGATCCGCAATACCGACCAGCGGTCCAAGGATTACAGCGAGATTGCCGAGAAATTTCGTCCGGGTCATGCCGATATCACCTATTGGCAAAAATATGGCATCCGCGATCCGCGCGGCGGTGGGCGGTCCAGCGCGCGCGAAACGGCGGCGCGCGTGGCCGCAGGTGGTGTGGCGCGCGCCGCACTGGCGCAGATGGTGCCGGGGCTGAGCATCACAGGCTATATGGTGCAGATGGGGCCGCACGGCATTGACCGCGCGCGTTTCGACTGGGACCAGATCGAGGAAAACCCGTTTTGGACACCCGATCCGCAAGCCGCCGCCGATTGGGCCGATTACCTTGATGGCTTGCGCAAATCCGGCGACAGCGTGGGCGCGGTGATCGAGGTTGTGGCGCGCGGCGTGCCCGCTGGGCTTGGCGCGCCGATCTATGGCAAGCTCGACAGCGATTTGGCATCCGCGATGATGTCGATCAACGCGGTCAAGGGTGTTGAAATCGGCGATGGCATGGCCGCGGCGGCCCTGACCGGCAGCGCCAATGCCGATGAGATCAGCATGGGTGCGGATGGGCCAATCTATCGCTCGAACCACGCGGGCGGCATTCTTGGTGGGATATCCACAGGCCAAGATGTCGTGGTGCGGTTCGCGGTCAAACCAACCTCATCCATCCTGACGCCGCGCCAGACCATCACCAAATCGGGCGATCCGGCTGAGATCGTCACCAAAGGCCGCCACGATCCTTGCGTGGGCATCCGCGCGGTCCCCGTGGGCGAGGCGATGATGGCCTGTGTTCTGCTCGACCACATGCTGTTGCATCGCGGGCAGGTCGGACAGAATCGTGGCAAGATCGGCTAGGATTGGGCGGGAATTCCGAATTCGAAAAAGCCGTTCTGCGATCAATCCCTCTGGGGTGGCGCGGATTGTCGGTGGGCTGAAAACACTGCTTTGAAAGCACCAAAGCCTTGCCCCTTTTTCGCCATACTTGGCCGCGATTGCGTCTTAGCTGGGGAAGAAGTTGGATGTTTGCTCATGGGGGTTTCGGTGCGCCCACGATATTTGCTGCGCGTGGTCAAACTTGACTGGCTGCTGGTCACAGTAGGGCTGATGGCTCTCGCGCTTTTGGTGGCGAGTTTGATCCGCAGTGCGCCAGCCTATCCGGTCACAGCGTTTGGTACCAAGATTGGCGGCCTGCGCGCCTTGGGCGCGACCGAGCGTTTGGTTCTTTTCGAAGATCTCAGCACTGGTCCCGCGCCCGATTGGTCGGGCGGAAAGCGCGATGACACGCAGGTCGGGCTTGGCGCGATCTGGTTGGCCACGCCCGGCGATGCACCGATGACGCGCCGGATCGCCCTTCCACCACAGACGCAGCGCAGCATCGTGACCATGGATCTGATCGCAATCGACGCTTGGGCGCTGGAGCGGCTGGAGCTTTCCGTGAATGGCGCACCGGTCTTGCGACAAAGCTTTTCCTCCCAACCCGATCTGATCGCAGCCCAGCATCGGGAGGTTTTGGCCCAAGATGGCATCACCTTGCGCAGCCGCTTGACAGGGCCGCAGGAATTGGGCTTTGCCGCTGGGCCGGGCCTTTTGGAAACCCGGCTATCGGTCGAAATGGCGATCACGACCACCGCGCCAGAGTTGCAGCTTTCGATCACGCCGCTGCCTGCGGCGGCGGGCATGGCCGATGGCGAACCGCCCCGTTGGGCGATTGACAATCTCGTGGTGATTGCCGTCACACCTTAGCGCGCGCAAAGCGCCGGTCAGCCAAGGGCGCGATCAAGCCGGACGCGCCCTTACCAATTGCACGGCCAAGATACCTGCTGCCACGATGGCCACGCCCAGCGCATCGACCCAGCTTAGCCCCTCGGCCAAAAGCAGGGCTGCGATGGCGACACCGAAGACCGGGTTGAGAAAGTGAAAGGTCGCGGCCCGCGTGGCCCCGATGCGGCGCACCAGCCAAAACCAGATCAGTGTCGCCACAAGCCCCGGCATCAAAGTGGTATAGCCAAAGGCCAGCACAAGCCGCGTGGACCAATCGACCGACCAGCTTTCGGTGAGCAGCGCAAATGGCGCAAGCGCCGCTGCACCCACCAGCATTTGCAGACCCACGACCATCAACAAATTGCCATTGCCCCCTGTCGCGCCTCGCATTGCCAAAGTGGCCACCGTCAGCGCCACCGCCGCGATCAGGCACAGCACGATACCCGTCGGATCGGCCCCGCCGCCCAAGCGCTGCGCCATGATCAAACCCACGCCACAAAAACCCGCCGCTAAGCCTACTACGCCCAGTAGCGGGAGCTTTTCGCGGAAAATCCCCCAATTCGCCGCCGCGACCAACAAGGGCATGGTCGAGGCGATGATCGCGGCAAGCGAGGCCTCGATCCATTGCATCGCAACGAAATTGAGCCCGAGGTAGAGCGCGTTCTGACAAATGCCAAAGATGATCACCGCGCGCCATTGGCCCGGCCCAAGGCGGAAGCTTTGACCCAAGGCCCGCGCGATGGCGATGCCGATCAACCCCGAGATCAAAAAGCGGATGGATAAGGCCGTGACCGGCGGCATGGCCTCGACGATCATCCGCGCCGAGGTAAAGGCGGACGACCAAATCAGGGCAAAGACGAGCCCGGCAAAAAATGCGCGGAAATCCATGGGGTCAGTCGGCCTCGGCCCAGAAAAGAGAAAGGGCCGCAGCCCATCTTGGGCGCGACCCTTTCACGAAAGCTGCATCAGGGCAATCAGCCGTTGACGCTGTCCTTGAGTGCCTTGGCAACGGTGACTTTCACCTGCTTGTCGGCATCTTTCTTGATCGTCTCGCCGGTGGCGGGGTTGCGCACCATGCGCACGGGGCGCTCGCGGCAGTAGATCTTGCCGATGCCGGGGAGGGTGACAGCGCCGCCTGCGGCGACTTCCTTGGTCACGATTGCGGAAACCGCATCGATCGCTGCTGCTGCGGTTTTCTTGTCCGCGCCCATTTCTTCCGCGAGTGCGGCGACGAGCTGGGTTTTGGTCATGGGTTTTTGTGCCATTGGTTTTTCTCTCCTGAATACTGCCCGAGCCCTAGGGCCGGTTGGCGCAAAAGTAACCGAATATTGTGGCTCCACACAACGCTTTGCGTGCAGAAAAAACCCAAAAACATGGCCGCGATGTCGTTTTTTTCCTCTAAAGAAAGGCCGTTTCCTCAAAAGATCGTAATTTCCGGCTGTGAAGGCGTTCCAGCGGCATATCACGCAGCGTTTCCATGGCGCGGATGCCGATGAGCAAATGCCGCGAAACTTGGGTTTTATAAAATTCCGACGCCATGCCGGGCAGTTTCAGCTCACCATGAAGCGGCTTATCGGACACGCACAGAAGCGTGCCGTAAGGCACCCGGAAGCGAAAACCATTGGCCGCGATGGTCGCACTTTCCATATCAAGCGCGATTGCGCGCGACTGGCTCAAGCGTTGCACGGGGCCGGTGTGGTCGCGCAATTCCCAATTGCGGTTATCAAGGCTGGCGACCGTGCCGGTGCGCATGATGCGTTTAAGCTCATAGCCCGCAAGCTCGGTCACATGGGCGACCGCGTTCTCAAGCGCCACCTGTATCTCGGCCAAGGCCGGCACCGGCACCCAAACGGGCAGATCATCGTCCAGCACCTTATCCTCGCGCAGATAGGCATGGGCCAAGACGAAATCGCCAAGCCGCTGGGAATTGCGCAAGCCCGCGCAATGGCCGACCATGATCCACGCATGCGGGCGCAAGACGGCAATATGGTCGGTCGCGGTTTTGGCATTCGACGGCCCCACCCCGATATTGACCAAGGTGATCCCGTTCCCATCCGCGCGCTTGAGGTGATAGGTCGGCATCTGCGGCATCTTTTGGGGATGGGCGATAGGGGCGGCGGGGTCGGTGATCTCGATATTGCCGGTGGCGACAAAGCTGGTGTAGCCGCTGGCCGGGTTGGCCAACATGGCGCGGGCATAGCCTTCGAACTCATCGACATAGAATTGGTAATTGGTGAACAGAACATGGTTCTGGAAATGCACCGGGTCGGTCGCGGTGTAATGGGCGATGCGCGCCAGTGAGTAATCCACCCGCTGCGCGGTAAAGGGGGCCAAAGGATGGGCGCCATCCTCATAGGTAAAGCCAAGCCCGTTGACGATATCGTCATGCGTCGTGGAAAGATCAGGCACATCGAAAACATCGCGCAGAATGAAATCACCCGCCCCTTCTTGCGGCACGGTGATCGCGCTGTTGCTTGCCACGGCGAAATGCACGGGCATCGGTGTCAAAGACGGGCCAACCTCGACCGGCACACCATGGTTCTTGATCAAAAGCCCGATCTGTTGGCGCAGGTAATTGGCGAAAAGATCGGGGCGCGTGATGGTGGTGGCATAGCTGCCCGGATCGGCCACATGGCCAAAGCTCAAGCGGCTATCGGTCAAGGCGTAGCTTGTCGTGGTGATGCGCAACTCGGGGTAAAAGGCGCGAAACCGCGTCTCATCAGGTGCGCCATCGCGCAGCGTCGCGCTGAACTGATCGCACAAGAACCGCACCGCTTGCGCATAAAGCGCCTGAAGATGGGCAACGGCGTCATCGGCGTTCTCAAACAGCTTGCGCTGCTTTTCTTGATCGGGGCTGACGATGCGGGCGGATTTGTTTTTCATCTCATGATCTTTATGTACAAGGGGCGCGCATGGGCAAGGCGCGCCGTTACGGCTTTTCCCCCACGACCAGATCGGTCAGGGCGAAACGGGTCACATCAACCAGCCCCAAATCGGAAATCCGCAAAGCGGGGATGACGACAAGCGCCAAGAGCGAGTGTTGCATATAGGCGTTGTTGAGCGTGCAGCCGCAGGCGGCCATCGCCGCGACCATGGCTTGGGCCTTGGCCGCCACCTCGGCTGCTGGGCTGTCGGACATCAGCCCGGCGATGGGCAATTCCACCAACGCCAACTCCACGCCATCGCGCCAGACCGTGACGCCGCCGCCCACTTCGGCCAGTCGGTTGGCGGCCTTGGCCATCATCGCGCGACAGGTGCCAACGACGATCATATGGTGGCTGTCATGGGCAACGGTCGCGGCCATCGCCATGCCGGGACCATAACCAAAGCCCGAGACAAAAGCATTAACCACCTGCCCCGTCCCGCGATGACGTTCGACCAGCGCGAGATGGGCCACATCGCCTTGCGCTGCGATCACGCCATCGACGACCGGCAATACGGCCTCAAGCGCCTCGGTCGGGGCTTGGTTCTCGACCACACCGATAACGCGGACCTTGACCGCCCCCGTAGCCAAGGGTGCCTTGGCCGCGAAATCATCGGCCACCAGCACCCGGCCAAGATGCACCGTGTCGCGCGCATCATCCGGCCAATCAAGATGCGGACAATCGACCAAGCAGCGCCCGCTTTCGGCCACCAGCCGCCCGCGCGCATAAACGGCCTCAATCGGCAGGCTGGCTAGATCAGAGGTCACGATCATATCGGCCCGCCGCCCCGGTGCGATCTGGCCGATCTCGCGTTCCAGCCCGAAATGGGTGGCGGTGTTGATCGTGGCCATTTGCAGCGCCACCAGCGGGTCGCAGCCGCAAGCAATCGCATGGCGCACCGCGCGGTTCATATGCCCTTCATGCACCAGCGTGCCGGAATGACAATCATCGGTGCAGATGATCATGTTGCGCGGATCAAGCCCGCGCTCGGTGATCGCGGTGATCTGTGCCTTGATATCGAACCAAGCCGAGCCGAGCCGGATCATCGACCGCATCCCTTGGCGCATGCGGGCCACGGCGTCATCCTCGGATGTGCCTTCGTGATCATCAGCGGGCCCACCGGCGGCATAGGCGTGAAACGCTGGCCCCAGATCGGGCGAGGCATAATGCCCGCCCACGGTCTTGCCCGCCTTTTGCGTCGCCGCAATCTCGGCCAGCATTTGCTGGCTGCCCGCCACCACGCCGGGGAAATTCATCATCTCGCCCAAGCCCACGATACCGGGCCAACCCATCGCCTCGGCCACGTCATCGGGGCCAATCTCGTAGCCCGTGGTTTCCAAACCGGGGGCGGAGGGGGCGCAGCTTGGCATCTGGGTCCAGATATTGACGGGCTGCATCAGCGCCTCGTCATGCATCAGCCGCACACCGCGCAGGCCAAGCACATTGGCGATCTCATGGGGATCGGTGAACATGGAGGTCGTGCCATGCGGGATCACGGCGCGCGCGAATTCCGCAGGCGTCAGCATGCCGGACTCGATATGCATATGCCCATCGCAAAGACCCGGGATCAGGTAGCGGCCGCCCAGATCCACCACCTCGGTCGCGGGGCCAATGCAATGGCTGGCATTGGGGCCGACATAGGCAAAGCGGCCATGACGCACGGCAACCTGCCAGCCCGCCATCACCTCGCGCGTTTGCACCAGAACGATACGGGCATTGGTCAACACCAGATCGGCGGGCGCGCGCCCCGCGGCTGTGGCGACCAGATCGGCGGCCACATCGGGCCAGCTTGGAAAAGGGATGGGCATTTGCATGGCCCAATCTTGCCCATTGCCGCCAAGCTGGCAAGTGACGCTTGGGTGACGGGGGCGTTAAAGCAGGTCTTCCTCGACATCGGTGATGTCGATGCCCATTGCTTCGGCACCCGCCTCGAGATGATCGGCGAAATGTGGGCTGCCCAGCAGGTAGTCGGCGGTGGGCGTCGTTGCCTCGGCCAATGCGGTTGCCACCGCCTCTTCCCAATCCTCGGGCTCGAAACTGCCGCGTCCGACCCAGTAAAGCGCCACCAGTTCGGCGCGCTCATCCTCGGGCATGGCGGCGATAAAGGCGCGCAGCTCGCCCTCGGCGCGGATCAGCTCATGGCCCATCAAGACGATCTGCGCCACATGTTGCGGTGTTAACTCCATGCCGAACCCTCCCTATCTGGGGCCATTGGGCATGGGTTTCGCGCTTGCGTCCTTGATCGACATCAACCTAGCGCTGGAAGAAGATCGCCTCGTAAAGACGCATTGGTAGCAAGCGCGAAAAGCGAAACAACAGGCCGAAGCCAAAGGGAAAGGCTTTGTGGAAGATATCGGTGTTCATCTGTTCAAACACCTCTTGCGCGGCTTTCTCGGGCGACATGATAAAGGGTTTGGCATGGGGGTTGTCATCTTGCATCCGCGTCTGAATATAGCCCGGATTGGCAAGCTGGACGCAGATATTGCTGTGCCGCAGATCGCCATGCATCGATTCCGCCAAGGCCATCAGCCCCGCCTTTGACGCGGAATAGCCGATCGATCCCGGCAGGCCGCGATAGGCCGAGAGCGAGCCGATCATCACGATATGGCCCGCATCCCGCGCCACCATCGGCCCGATCACCCGCCCGATCACCCGGGCCGCACCCGTCAGGTTGATATCCAACATCTGCTCGACCTTGTCGGTATCCCACTCCTGCGCCTTGAGAAGCGTGGCGATGCCCGCAAGAAACACCAACCCGTCGATCTCGCCCACCTCTTGGGCGGCCTTTTGCACGCTGTCGCGATCGGCAACATCCATCGCAACCACATGACAGCGCCCCGGCAATTCGGCGGCGAGCGCGGCAAGCCGTTCGGCAGAGCGCGCCGACAAGATCACCTCGGCCCCTGCACGGCTGAGCTTGAGGGCGAGCGCGCGCCCCAACCCCTCGGATGCGCCAACCAGCCAATAACGCTTACCTTTGAAATCCCGCATCACATCACCCCTTCAAATCGGATTGGCCACGCCTTGCGGCAACGGCGTGCTCGCCAGAACCGCCATCGCGCCCAGTTTCAGCACGCATGGCACCAGCGCATAAAGATAGGTCAAAAGATCAAGCGCGCCTTGCGGATTATCGCTGCCCGAGCGGAACCCGGCCAGATCAAGCGCGGGCAAAAGCACCACGGCGGCAAAGGCCAGCGTCAGCTTGGAGACAAAGGCCCAAAGGCCGAAACCCGCCGCAGCCTCGGGGGCGATCTGCTCTAGGCGGCGCGCGAAGAGCGCAGGCAAAAGGGCGAAATCCGCCCCCAGCGCCGCGCCTGAAATAAGACAGACCAGCGCGAATGCGACCGTGTCGCCCGGCCCCAAGAAAAGCACCCATGAAAAGGACGCAATCGCCAAGGCCATCGCGGCAAGCAGCATGGCGCGCGGACCGAACCGCACGGCTGCACGCGACCAGATGGGCGCAGTGGCGGCGGCGGCAAGGAAGAACAAGAGCAACAGCGGCCCCTCCATCCCCGGGGCCAACAGAACGCTTTCGACATAGAATAAAAACAGTGTCGATGACACGGCGACGGGGGCCGCATTCATCAGCGCCACCAGCAAGAGCCGCCGCGCCACAGCGTCGGCCAGCACGATGCGAAAGCCGCTGTCAGCGGGCACAAGGCTGGCCCCCCATTGCGCCCGCATCAGCCACAAGGCCAGCGCGCAAAGCCCGGCAAAGCCCAGCGCGAAATTGCCATAGGGATTTCCCGTCGCATCCAACAGCGTCGGCGCGACGGCGGCGGCGCAGACGCCGAGGAGCGCGCCCGTCTCACGCCATGCGGCCAGCCGCAGATAGCCTTGCGGGCCAAGCCGTGGGGCGGCGGCGACACCTTGGGCGTACATGCAGATGGTCAAGAATGAAAAGGCCGAGAAGAGCCCCGTCATCATCAGCGCAAACCACCAGATCGGCGCGATGGGCGGCGTCACCGCGAAAAGCCCGAACATGGAGGCCGCCAGCACCGCCACACCGCCCGCGACGGCCAAAGCCCGCGCGCCGCGCAAACGTTGCGCCAGCCAGCCCAAGACCGGGTCTTGCACCACATCGAACAGGCGCAGCGCGAACAAAACCCCCGCCAGCGCGGTCAGCCCGACACCGAACTCATCAACATAGACCTTGGGCGCGTGGATATAGATGGGCAGGCCAGCGGCCGCCAACATCGCGGCAAACACCGCATAACCCGGTCGCGAGGGGGCGGGTGCCATCTCAGGAAACATCTTGCTCCGGCGGGGTGGGGCGTCTGTGAAACGGCGCACCCTTCCACCAGAGCTTGAGCGCCTGCCAATGGATCAGCGCCAGCACACGGCGCGCGCCAAAGGGGCGGCGCAGCACCGAGCGCAAGATCGCCCCCGTGGACAGCGCGCGCCGCTTGCCGGTCAACGTCGCCAAAAGCCCCTCGCCATCGGTGGAATAGTCAATCCAGATGCCCAGCCGGTCGGCCCGGATATCGAAGCGAAAGCTGTAGCCGCCTTCGATGGGCTGAAAGGGCGAGACATGAAAGATTTTCTGTGCGCAGAGCGTGTCTTCGCGCGTGATGGGCCGCTGATCGGGATGGACACACAGATAGCTGTGCCTGTCGCCAAAGGTGTTCGAGACCTCGGCAATCACCGCGCGCAATTGGCCCGCATCATCATGGGCGAGCCAGAATGAGACCGGGTTGAACACATGCCCCAGCATGCGCGGCTGCGCCAAAAGCTGTAGGGTGCCGCCCGTCGCATCGGCAAGCCCGTGACTGTTCAAAACCTCGCGCGCCCAAGCCGCACCGCGCCCTTGCTTTGGCGGGCCACCATGATCGCTGTCATGCAGCGATGTCAGCCCGGCGCGGTTGCGCGCAAAAAGCCACGGCGCGCGCGGATGCGGGTCTTCGGCATCCACCAGCACATAGTCGATGGAATAGGTGAAAGCATTCTCCACCGCGCCACGGCGTCCGTGAAAGGTCGCGGCCGCGATATGCGCGACATGGCTCATGCCGCCATGCGCGCCCTATCGCGTGCCGCCATCGCGTCAACCACATCAAGCGCGCTTGCATATCCATCTTCGTGAAAGCCGTTCTTCATCCAAGCCCCACAGAACCATGTGTTGTTTTGACCGTTCATCGCCCGCACCGTGCCTTGGGCGGCCAGCGCTGCAAGATCATAGACCGGATGGCGGAAGGTGGCCGTGTCATAGATCAATGTCTCATCAATCGGCCCACGGCTGTTGAGCGTGACGAAAAGCGGGTCGCTTTCCGGGATCGGCTGAAGGCAATTCATCCAATAGGTCAGGTCAATCGGCCCACCCTCATAGCCGGGACGCTCGGTGTAATTCCATGATGACCATGTCACGCGCCGCTTGGGCATGGCGCTGGCATCGGCATGCAGCACGGCGGTATTGGGCTGGTAGCGCACGGCACCCAGCGCCGCGCTCTCGGTCGGTGTGGGGTCAGCCAGCATGGCAAGGCTATCATCGGAATGGGTGGCAAACACCACCTCGTCAAAGACATCCCAATGCCCTTCGCGCAAGACCTCAGCCCCAAGGGCACTCCGCTTGACCGTCGTGATCGGGGTGGCCACGCGGATATCGACACCCTTGACCAGCAAGGCTTGTTCAAGCCGGGTCACATATTCGATGGACCCACCCTGCACCGTCCACCATTGGTGCTGGCCTGTCGCCTGCATCAGGTGATGATTGCGGAAAAACCGCACGAGGGCCTGTGCCGGGAAATCCATGATCTCTTCTTTGGGGGTGGACCAGATCGCGCCCGAGATCGGGGTGAGGTAATAGTCGCGGAACCAGCGGCCCATCTGCATCTGGTCCATCAACTCGCCCAGTGTGATGGTGGCATCGGTCGCGACCTTTTCCGCCCCGGCGTTGAAGCGCAACAGGTCACGCACCATCCGCAAGAAAGCGGGGTTGGCCAGATTGCGCTTTTGCGCAAACAGCGCCGAAAGGCTGCGCAGCCCGTATTCGATCCGCCCACCGCCGATGGAGGCGGCAAAGCTCATATCCGATTTCGTCACCGGCACATCGAGGGCCGCGAAGAGCTTGGTCAGATTGGGATAGTTGGCGTAGTTGAACACGATAAAGCCGGTATCGACCGGCTGATCGCCATGTTTGCCCGCGACGATGGTCCGCGCATGCCCGCCAAGGCGCGGCTCGGCCTCGAACAAGGTGACATGATGCGAATCAGCGAGGTGATAAGCCGCGCCCATGCCCGAGATTCCGCCGCCGATCACGGCAATGCGTTTCGGCGCGGCGGCCGGTTGTTCGAATGGCATCGGCAATGTCCCCATAAAAGCATCGAAAAGCGCGTTAATTAGGTTACGCGTATCCGGTCTCGCTAGATCAAAGAAAATAGTTTTGATCCAGTCTAGGGATAATCCCGTAAACGCGCTATGCTGTCGTTGAACGACCACGCTGAACAGCCAGCTGACGCCCTGTGGGGATGGTACCGGCCATCTTTTTATGCGTCAGCGAGAAAGGCGTGACCCGACCGTGACGGCAATGGAAAAGACAGAAGCGCATTGGGTGGCCAGTATGACCTCCATCGCGCAACACAAGGATCAAAAGGCCTTTGCCGAAGTGTTTCGACACTTCGCCCCAAGGGTAAAAGCCTTCTTGATCAAATCGGGGGCGGACTACGCCCTTGCGGAGGAGTGTATGCAAGACGTGATGGCCACGCTCTGGCATAAAGCGCATCTTTACGACCCGTCGCGGGCATCCGTCGCGACGTGGATCTTTACGATTGCGCGCAACCGCAAGATCGACCTGTTGCGCCGCTATGCGCGCCCCGAGCCCGAGGATCTCCCTTGGGGGCCCGAGGATGCGCCCGATCAGGTTGACGCAATCGCTCTGCAACAAGAATCCACGAAACTTGTCGACGCCGTTCGCAAGCTTCCCCAAAAACAACGTGACCTGATCGAACGGGCCTATTTCGGCGACCTCACCCATAATGAAATCGCTGCCGAAACCGGATTACCCCTTGGCACGATCAAGTCTCGCATTAGGTTGGCGCTAGAAAGGTTGCGCCACGCAATGAATTGAGGAGGCCGGATGCCTGCCATTCGCCATCATGTTCCTGACGATCTCTTGATGGGCTACGCCGCTGGCGTATTGCCCCAAGCCTTCGATCTGGTCGTCGCAGCCCATGTCTCGCTCAATGATGACGCGCGTGTCCGCCTTGCGGGCTACGAGGAATTGGGCGGCGCGGTTCTGTCTGACCTCGGCGAGGCTGAACTGGCCCCTGATAGCCTTGAACAGACGCTTGCCAAGATCTCGCGCATGCAACCGACCGAGCGCAGCGCGCCGACGGGCGGCGTATTCCCCGCCCCCCTGCGTAAAATGATTGGCGGTGACGCCAGCGCGGTTAAATGGAAATCCATCGCGCGCGGCACCAAACAGGCGGTGCTTTGCGCCGATGGCGACGCGACCGCGCGGCTTTTGTATATCCCTGCCGGTCAAGCCATGCCGGAACATAGCCACCGTGGCACCGAGATGACGCTGGTGCTTCAGGGCGGGTATAGTTCGGAAGATGGGCATTTTCAGCGCGGCGATCTGGAAGTGGCGGGCCAGCAAACCCATCACACGCCCATCGCCGATGATGATGGTGAAGATTGCATCTGCTTGGTAGCGACCGATGGGCGGCTGCGCTTTGACGGGCTTTTGCCACGGATCGCGCAAGTCTTTTTGCGCATTTGACCCAGCGGCCATTGGCCGATGCCCAATCACAACAAATTTGGCCCTTCGCGCGGTGAGTTGAAGCTGCGACTTGCCATCAGCCTTGGCGGGATGGCGCTGTTGATCGGCGCCTATGCCACAAACGGCATCGGCGGCATTGCCTCGCTTGAAATCGGGATCATCGGCACGGCGTTTTTCGGCGGCTCCGCGATCTGGTGCGCCCTACGGCTGTTGCGCGACCGATAGCGGATGGACGGGCTGGCGGACGGGCCTTCCAAGGCCCGTGTCACGCGCGTTCCAACGCGCGTTTCCCTGCCCGGTTCAAGCAGCGCTTTGTGATGCGGCCTCTGCACTGCGCAAAAAGGCCGGTTTATCCGCCGTGCTAAGATCGGCGGCATAGGCATAACCGCCCAGATCGAAATCCAAAATCCCCGCCGGATCGGTCAGCCGCCGCTCGATGATAAAGCGCGCCATCGCGCCGCGCGCCTTTTTCGCATGAAAGCTGACGATCTTGGGGCCACCCGGCTTATCCTCAAGAAATTGCGGCGTGATCACCTGCAAGGACAGCGCGCCGCGATCAACGGCCGAGAAATACTCGACCGAGGCACAGTTGATCAGCGTCTCGCTTTTCATCGCGGCTGCTTGCGCGTTCAGCGCGCGAGCAATCTTGTCACCCCAATAGGCATAAAGATTTGCACCCTTCTCATTGGCCATGCGGCTCCCCATTTCAAGGCGGTAAGGCGCAATCGCATCAAGCGGGCGCAACAGGCCGTAAAGCCCTGACAAGATGCAAAGCCGATCTTGCGCAAAGCGCAGATCATCGGCGTCAAGGCTGCTCGCCTCAAGCCCCTGATAGGTGTCACCGGCAAAGGCAAGCGCTGCCGGGCGTAGGTCATCTTGCCCCTCATCGAAGCGCTGGAAGCGTTCGACATTCAGCGCGGCCAAGCTGGGTGAAATATCCATCAATGCGGCGAGATCCGCCGCGCTCAGGCCACGGGCGGTTTGCGCCAAGGCACGCGCATCGTCTTGAAAACGTGGCGTCGTCATCGCGACCGCGCGGGCGGCCCAGTCAAGGCGTTTGGCGGGGGAAATCACGATGAGCATAGGCCATCCTCCGGTTCACTCTGGGTCAGTGGTGGACCTAGCGCCATGGGCCGGGCGGGGCAACCCGCGCGGGCCGTATCAGCGCTTGTGATGGCCAGCCAAGGTTTCATCCGACCTCGCGCAGCACCTCGAGAAAGGCATCGCCAAAGCGTTCGGCGCGCCGGTCACCCAACAGGCGCACGATCCCTGATAGATCGGCAGGGCGTGCCTCGGCCAGCTTGGCCAATTGCGCCGAGGAACAGGTCACAGGCTTGTCGATGCCGCGTTCGCCGCGCGCCAGATCGGCCTGCACCGCCAAAAGCCGGTCATAAAGCGTGCCTGCATCGCGCCCCGCAAGCTTGCGCCGTGCCGGGTGCAACTCTGCGGGTGCATCGCCCGTGATCACGGCCAGAAACTGCGCGCCGTATTTTTCCAGCTTGCTGGCCCCCACACCGGTGATGCGCGCCATCTGGTCCAGCGTTTCGGGCCGGGTTTCGGCCATCTCGATCAGCGTGCGGTCGGTGAAAATGACATAGGCTGGCACGCGCGCGCCCTCGGCCAAGGCGCGGCGCTTGGCCTTGAGCGCCGACAACAGCGGCGCATCCTCTTCGCCCACCAGCATCTTGACCTGTGGGCGGCGGGGTGCCGCTTTGATCGTGTCATGGCGCAGCGTGATCCCCGCCTCGCCGCGCAGGATGGGGCGCGCGGCCTCGGTCATGCGCAGGGCACCGTGGCGGGCCGGGTCGGGGCGGACCAGATCATGGGCGGCCATCTGGCGAAACACCGCCTGCCAGCCGCGGGTGTCAAACTCGGTCCCGATGCCGAAAGTGGGCAGGGTGTCATGACCGCGTTCGCGCATCTTGTCGGTCAGATTGCCGGTCAGGATATCGATCAAATGCCCCGCGCCGAACCATTCGCCCGTGCGCAAGATCGCCGATAGCGCCTTGCGCACCGGGGTGGTCGCGTCAAAGGTTTCGGGCGGGGTCTGGCACAAATCGCAATTGCCGCAAGGCTGGGCCGCCTCGCCGAAATAGCCCAAAAGCACCTGACGCCGGCAGCCCAACGCCTCGGCCAGCCCCAACAGCGCGTTCAGCCGCGCGTGATCGGCGGCCTTGCGCTCGGGCGGGGCCAACCCCTCGTCGATTTGCGATCTGCGAAAGCGGATATCATCGGGACCATAGAGCGTCATCGTATCGGCGGGTGCGCCATCGCGGCCCGCGCGGCCGATTTCTTGATAATACCCCTCAATCGATTTTGGCAGATCGGCATGGGCCACCCAGCGGATATCGGGTTTGTCCACGCCCATGCCAAAGGCGATGGTGGCCACCACGATCAGCCCATCCTCGGTCGCAAAGCGCCCCTCGACGATGCGGCGATCCTCGGCCTCCATCCCGCCGTGATAGTGGCACGCGCTATGGCCTGCCTCGCGCAGTGCCGACGCCAATGTCTCGGTCTTGGCGCGGGTGCCGCAATAGACGATGCCCGACTGCCCCTTGCGCGCGGCGGCGAAGGACAGGATTTGCCCGCGCGGGTTTTGTTTCACCTCAAAGGCCAGCGCCAGATTGGGCCTGTCAAAGCCGCGCAGAAATGTCTCGGGCTGGGCACCGTCGAACAGCCGCGCGATGATTTCTTCCTGCGTCTCGGCATCCGCCGTGGCGGTAAAGGCGGCCAGCGGCACATCCAGCGCGCGGCGCAATTCGCCGATGCGCAGGTAATCGGGGCGGAAATCATGGCCCCATTGGCTGACGCAATGGGCCTCGTCCACGGCGATCAGCGACACGCCCGCACGCCTGAGCATACGCTCAGTGCCAGATGCCGCCAACCGCTCGGGTGCGATATACAATAGCTTAAGGCTGCCATCCTCAAGCGCGGCCCAAACCGCATCGGTTTCTTCCGCCGTGTTGCCGCTGGTCAGCGCGCCCGCGACCACACCCGCCTCGTGCAGACCGCGCACCTGATCGCGCATGAGCGCAATCAGCGGCGAGATGACCACCGTCACGCCCGCGCGCATCAGCGCAGGCAGTTGGAAACACAGCGATTTGCCCCCACCCGTCGGCATGATTGCGAGCACGTTGCGCCCCTTGGCCACGGCTTCCACAATCTCGGCCTGACCGGGGCGAAAGGCGGAAAAGCCAAAGACCGAGGATAAAAGCGCGTGCGCGTCCTGCATGGGGGTCGCCTGTCGGGTCACTCGAAAAATTTGCTCGATTTTTATGGACTCTCCCATGTTGAGGCGGGGTTAACAAGGGCTTGGGGCCAGATCAGGGGGCCGAATTTCGAACATCCACAGGATATTGTGGCGCACAAAGGCTTGCAGCGACCGCCAGAGTGGTTACATCGACGGCCTAAGCGCGACGGGGAACGAAACCCGCGCCTGTGTTCTGGGGGAAAGACCAAGATGCGTATTCTATCTGCCCTCTCCGGCGCGTTCTTTGGGCTGATGGCCGCGGTCGCCGCGACTGCGCAACAAGCCCAGCCCGAGGTGACGCTGCGCTTTCAGCATTTCGTCTCGCCCGCCAGTGCCAACCCCACGCATTTCATGCAGCCTTGGGCCGACGCGATCGAGGAACAATCGGCGGGCCGCATCAAGATCGAGATTTACCCCTTCATGCAGCTGGGCGGGTCGGCCACCGATCAATACGACCTGATCCGCGACGGTGTGATCGATGGCGGCTGGGTCATCCCCGGCTACCAGCCCGGCCGCTTCCCCGAGGCCGAGGCGCTAGAACTGCCCTTTATGACCACCAAATCGGCGGAAGAGGCCAGCCGCGCCGCTTGGCTTTTCACCCAACAAAACCTGATGGATGATTTCGCAGATGTGCATCTGATCGCGGTGCATATGCATGGGCGTGGGTTGGTCCATCTGCGCGGCGCACCGATCGAGGTGCTGTCCGATTTCAACGGTCTCCGCCTGCGCGGCCCCTCGCGGCCTGCGACGCTTTTGCTGGAACGGCTGGGTGCAACACCCGTGGGCATGCCTGTGCCCGCCTTCCCCGAAGCACTGTCGCGCGGTGTGGTCGATGGTGGCGTGATCACTTGGGAACAGGCCCCCTCGCTCGGCTTTGCCGATCTGATCGAAAGCCACACCGATGTGGCGGGCGATCAATCGCTCTATAACCTCTATTTCCTTTGGGCGATGAACCGTGGCGTCTATGAGGCGCTGCCACCCGATCTGCGCGCGGTGATTGATGCCAATTCCGGCCTCATGGCGTCTGCTTGGGCGGGGCGGGCGCATGACACGGGCGATGCCGAAGGGCGCATCGCGATGGAGGATGCAGGCAATACCATCGCCGAGATGTCCCCCGCATTGACCGCCGAGATTGCCACATTGGGCGAAGCGGTCATCGCCGATTGGATCGTGGAAATGGAGGCACGCGGGCTTGATGGCGCGGGTCTTGTCGATGCCGCACGCGCCGCTGTCGCCCTTGAGACCGGAAGCGCACCCGGCCCCTATGCCGACTGATCAGCCAAGGCCGCGCGCAACAGCGTGATGACCGTGCCGCCATAGCTGCGCTGGTCGATCAGATCGAACCCCGGCGGGGCAAACGGTGGCACGGCTTCTTCCCACACGATCAGCGCATTGGGTGCGACCCAGCCCCCAGCCTGCGCACTGACAAGCGCCCGCTCGCCCAGACCCTTGCCATAGGGCGGATCGAGGAAAATCAGATCAAAGGGCGCACCCGTGACTGGACCCAGATCGGTCGCATCGCGGCGTACAAGGGCGCTGGTCCCCTGTGCGGCACAAAGCGCAATGTTCTGGCGCAAAAGCGCCTGCGCGGATTTGCCGTCATCGACAAAACTGACATAGCCTGCGCCCCGGCTCAGCGCCTCGAGGCCCAAGGCCCCCGTGCCTGCGAACAGGTCCAGCACCCGCGCGCCCGTGATCGGGTCGCCATGCTTACCGCTGGCAATGATGTTAAACAGGTTCTCGCGCACCCGGTCGGTCGTGGGGCGCAAATGGGCGGCTGCGTCGCCCGCCCCGATCTCGGCCAATTTCTTGCCGCGCAAACGCCCCGCGATGATGCGCATCGCCCTATCCCTGCAACAACGGTTTGAGGTCTTGGGCCGGGTTGGCCACTACGACAGGGTCAGGCGATATCCCCGCCGCGATCAAGCGCTTGCCGATCATATAGCCGCGCGGATCGTTCATCGCATCGACCGCCAAAAGCCTGTCACCGGCATAATACCAATGCGACCGCGCCGCGCCCGCGTCGCGCACGACGACACGATCATAGCCCGTGTTCAGCCCCGCGATCTGGAGTTTGACGTCATATTGATCCGACCAAAACCAAGGCTCGGGGTGATAATCCAGCCCAGCGCCAAGGATGTTCTTGGCCACCATCTCGGCCTGATCGATGGCGTTTTGCACCGATTCCAACCGGATGCGCCCACCCCGATAGGGAAAGCTTGCGCAATCGCCTGCCGCCCAGATCGCGGGGTCGCTGGTGCGGCCCTGTTCATCGGTCGCGATGCCGTTGTCGATCATCAGCCCCGCCGCCTCGGCCAGTGCGGTATCAGGGGCGATGCCGATCCCGACGATCACCATGTCACAAGGCAATTCCACCCCATCCGACAAGATGGCCCCCGTGACATGACCCGCACCGATAAGCCGGGTCAGCCCCACGCTTTCGCGGATATCCACGCCATGGGCGCTGTGCAGCGCGCGGAAAAAGTCCGAGGTCTCGGGGGCTGCCACCCGTTGCAAGATGCGCGGCGCCATTTCGATCAGCGTGACCGCCATGCCGCGTTTGCGGGCGACCGCCGCCGCCTCCAGCCCGATATAGCCGCCCCCCACGATCAGCGCGCGCCGCCCCGGTTGCATGCCCGGTGCCATGGCATCGACATCGCCAAGGCCGCGCACCACATGCACGCCGCCAAGATCGCCGCCGATGGCCGCAGGCAGGCGGCGCGGCACCGATCCAGTCGCCAGCACCAACGCGTCATAGGCGATGGTTTGGCCGCCCATGATAATCTGCCGGGCCAAGGGATTGATCGCCTGCACCGCAGCGCCCAGCATCAGGTCGATCCCCGCCTCGCGGTAATAGCTTTCAGGGCGCAACAAGAGCCGATCCAAGGTCATCTCGCCCAGCAAATACGCCTTGGACAGGGGCGGGCGCTGATAGGGCGGCACGGCTTCTGCACCGATCAAGGTGATCGCACCTGCAAACCCCTCGGTGCGCAGCTTGGCGACACAAGCCGCCCCGGCCTGACCCGCGCCAACCACCACGATCTTTTCCATCAAGCGTAACCTTTCGCGTTGGCCGGCGGACGCAGTCAGACTATATGGCGGGGCAACGCAACCACAAGCCAAGGGACCGCACCCATGACCATTTCCATAGGCGATACACTGCCCGATGCCACGCTTTTGATCTTTGGTGCCAATGGCCCCGAAGCGGTCAAAATGGCCGACAAAACCCGTGGCCGCAAGGTCGTGATCTTTGGCCTGCCGGGTGCCTATACGCGCACCTGCACCGCCGCCCATGTGCCGAGCTTCATTCGCACCAAAGGCGATTTCGATGCCAAGGGCGTGGACGAGATCATCTGCGTCTCGGTCAACGATCCCTTCGTCATGGCCGCTTGGGCCAAGGATACCGGCGCGGCCGAGGCTGGGCTGACATTCTTGGGCGATGCGGGTGCAGAGTTCACCAAGGCCATCGGCATGAACTGGACGGCGGCACCAGCGGGTTTCTACGACCGCTCACGCCGCTACGCGCTTTACGCCGAGGATGGCGTGATCAAGGCGCTCAATATCGAAGAAGGTCCGGGCGTGTGCGAATTATCAGCCGGTGAAACGCTGCTCGGCCAGATCTGAGGCAGGCAAAACTGCAGTTTTGCCGAACGAAAAACTGAAGTTTTTCGGAGCGGAAAACCCGGGTTTTCCGCTCCCTTTTATTGGGCGAAAAGATCCATCTTTTCGGCCAGCTTCACATCCAGATCGCTGAGGCCACCTACATCATGGGTGGCCAGCGTCACATCGACGGTCTTGTAAACATTTAACCATTCCGGGTGGTGGTTCATCTTTTCAGCGACCAGCGCGACCCGTGTCATCCATGAAAAAGCAGCCGTGAAATCGGCAAAGACAAAGCGTTTGCTCACCGCTTCGCGGCCATCGACCAGCGCCCATCCGGCTTGGGTCAGGGCGGCAAGGGCCGCGTCCCGCGCGGCACCGTCTAGCTTTATGGCTGGCATCAATCTTGCTCCTCTACATGGGCGCGCTTGAACGGGCCGTAGCCTGTCAGCACCTCAATCTCTTCGCTTACCGCCGCGCGCTCGGCCACAAGATAGCGCGCAATCGCATCGGCAAAGCCCGCATCGCGCACCCAGTGTAGCGAATGAGTTTCCACCGGCAGATAGCCGCGCGCAAGCTTGTGTTCACCTTGCGCCCCCGCCTCGACACGGGCCAAACCATGGGCGATGGCGAAATCGATGGCCTGATAATAGCACAATTCGAAATGCAAACAGGGGTGATGTTCACTACACCCCCAGTAACGCCCGTATAGCACATCGCGCCCGATGAAATTGAGCGCGCCCGCCACGGGCCGCCCATCGCGCAGCGCCAGCACCATCAGCATATCGTCGCGCAGCATCTCATGGGCGCGGTCGAAAAAGGCGCGCGTCAGATAGGGCTGGCCCCATTTGCGCGCGCCTGTGTCTTGGTAAAAATTCCAAAACGCATCCCAATGCGCAGGCTGAATCGCATCGCCCGTCAGCGCCACGATCTGTCCGCCGAAACCCTGCGCCTCGGCGCGTTCCTTGCGGATCGTCTTGCGTTTGCGTGAACTCAGCGCGCCCAAGAACCCGTCGAAATCGGCGTATTGGTCGTTTTCCCAATGAAACTGTTGGCTTACCCGCGCCATCAGGCCCATTTGCGCGCCCAATGCGGCCTCATCTTCGGTGCAAAAGGTAATATGCAGCGAACTTAGCCCGTTTTCCTCGGTCAGGCGCACGGCCCCTTGCACCAGTGCGGCAACACCCGTGTCGCGCCAACCCGGCCGAGTCAGGAAACGCCGCCCCGTGGCGGGGGTAAAAGGCACGGCCATTTGCAGCTTGGGGTAATAGCGCCCACCCGCGCGCTCATAGGCCTGCGCCCAGTTGTGATCGAAGATATATTCGCCTTGGCTATGGCCCTTGGCGTAAAGCGGCGCGACCGCGATCACCTCGCCCGCGCTGCGCGCGACCAGATGGCGGGGCGCCCAGCCTGTGCCGGTGCCGACCGAGCGCGACGCCTCGAGCGCCGCAAGAAACCTATGCGTGGTGAAGGGATCAAAGGGGCGGCCACCATCCGCCACCTCGGAACAAGCGCAGGCATCCCAAAGGGCGGCGTCGATCTCGGTGATCGCGCCCAGAACTTCGATCTCGATGGGGTGGCTGCCGTCCAAATGCCATCTCCTGCCGTTCTGGCCACGCGCTTGAGATGGGGCATGCGCCCAAGGCGTCAATCATCGATCAGGCGCGATAGCCTTCAAAGGTGATTTGATCGGCGATCCCGCGCGCAATCTGTTCCACCTCGGGCGATTTCACCGTCCAACATAGGATTGGCACGCCGCGCGCCTTAAGCTCGGCCACGCGCGCCCGGCCCAGATCGCGCCAATCATGGCTGATGAAACTGGCACCCACGGTATCGAAGCTGCCGATCTCGGCCAGCATCGCGCAGGTCTCGGGCGAAAGCGTCGTCCATTCCGCCGGATCAAAGCCGCAGCTGGTGATCCCGCGCGGCAAATCAGGGGCAAGATCGGCCATTGCCCCCATCATCGCCGGGTTGAACGACATCACCGCAACATCGCCGCGATACCCGGCAAGCGTCGCGGCGACCGCCTGTTCCAGATCGTGACCCGCAACGCCAAGACCGCCTGATTGATCCTTTAACTCGATCAACAGCGGTACTTTGCCCGCGACCTGTTCCAGCACGGCGGCAAGCGTCGGGATGCGGTCGCCCGTCTGCGATCCCGTCAGCGCGATTTGGCCCAGCGCTGCGGCTTCACGCGCGCGCACCGGGCCAGTTTCACCCGTCAGCCGGTCAAGGCTGTCATCATGAAACACCATCGCCACGCCATCGCGGCTGAGTTGCAGATCAAGCTCGATCCCATAACCCGCGGCGATAGCAGCGGCGAAAGCCGCGGGGCTATTTTCGATCACGCCCGCCGCCCGATCATGCAACCCACGATGGGCGATAGGCCTGGCGATAAGGCTTGCAGGAAGCTTGGACATTCTTGCGCCTCAGGCCGGTTGGATCTGGAAAATCCCCTCGACCTCGACCGCGCAGCCAAAGGGAAGGCCACCCGCGCTGACGGCCGAGCGGCTATGCCGCCCCTTGTCGCCCAGCACTTCGACCAAAAGGTCAGAGGCACCATTGACCACCTTGGGCTGATCGCCAAACTCTGGTGGCGCGTTGACGAAACCGGTCAGCTTGACCACCCGCACCAGCCGATCCAGATCGCCCCCACAGGCGGATTTGAGCTGTGCCAAAAGGTTGATCGCGCAAAGCCGCGCGGCAGCCGCACCCGCAGCGATATCAAGATCAACACCGACACGGCCTTTGATCAGCGTCTCAAGCCCGGCCGCCGTCATCGGGATCTGACCCGAGACAAAGACCAGATCGCCGGCCACGACATAAGGCACGTAGTTGGCCGCAGGGGCCGGCGGCGGCCCAGCCAATTCGATGCCCATTTCGGCAAGGCGCGCTTCGATGATTCCAGCCATATCGGTATCTCCCACCCAGATGTTTGGCCGGAAGCTAGCCGCCCGCGCCCCAAAGGAAAAGGGGCCTTGCGCCCGCCCGTCAGCTTTCGCGCATGGCGCGGGTGAAATAGATGCGGATGGGTTCCAGCAGATAGGTCAGCGGGCTGCGCGCGGTGGTGCGGATATAAGCCTCGACTGGCATGCCGGGCACAAGCACGCGCGGTGCAAGGCGCGCCAATTCACCGTCATCAAGCACGATCTCGGCCCGGTAATGGGCCGCCCCCGTGCGCTCATCGACAAAGGCATCGGCCGAAAGCTGTGTCACCTGCCCGGTCAGATCGGGGATATTGCGCAGATCGAGCGCGGGAAACAAAAGCGTGGCGGCCTGTCCGACAAAGACCTGATCGACATGGATCGCCGGCACTTCGGCGGTGATGATCAAGGGGCGACCCTCGGGCACGAGAAAGGCGATGGGTGCGCCCGCGCCAAGCACCGATTGCGGGCCAAACACCTGTAGCCCCATGATCCGGCCCGTAACCGGCGCGCGCAGGTCAAGCGCGTCCACCCGGCGGTCGAAATCGGCCAAACTCTGGCGCAATTCTTCCTCCGCAACGCGTATCTCGCGCAGCTCGGCGATGGCGGCTTCGCGCCGGGTCGTGCCCAGTTGCAAAATCGCAAGCTCGGTCTCGATCACACGCTCGGCCGCCTCGGCCTTGCGGGCCTCAACCTCGCCCAGCGATCCGCGCAGTTGCGCGGCGTCGCGTTGCAGACGCAAAACCGGGTCAGATTGGATCAAGCCGCGCGCCAAAAGCCCCTCTTGCCGCGCCAGATCAGCGGTGACGAGGGCCAATTGTTCAATGAGTGCCGCCTCCTGCGCGGCCAGCGCCGCGATCTGGGCGGCGATTTGGTCGATCCGGCCGCGCAGCTGCGCGATTTCACGGGTCAGCGTATCGCGGCGGGCGGCAAAGAGCGTCTCTTGCCCCCGCAAGAGATCGGCAAACTCGATATCAACGGCTGCCTCTTGCAACAGCGCGGCAGGGAAAGCGACCTGTGCGGTATCATCGCGCTCGGCCTCGAGCCGGGCGCGGCGAACGCGCACCTCAAAGAGCCGCGCGGCGGTCACGCCCCTGTCGCGGGCAAGCTGGCCGGGTTCGAGCCGCAAGATCACATCACCCGCGGCCACGCGCGCGCCCTCTTCGACATGGATCGCGGCCACCACGCCACCTTCGGGATGTTGGATCGCTTGGCGGTTGCGCGCCACCTCGATCCGGCCCGAGGCAACGACAGCGCCCGATAATTCGCTGGTCACCGCCCAGCCGCCGAAACCGCCGAACAGCAAAACCATGCCCAAGAGGCCGATCAACAAAGGGCCGCGCACCGACCATGATTGTTCAGGGGCAAGCGGCGCGCTCATGTCACGCCCCCGACGGCGGTAGCCTTGATATCGGCATAGTTGACCAGCGTCTTTTGCAACACCTCTTGTGTCGGGCCAAACATCACGGTGGTTCCACCCGAAAGCACCAAAAGCTTGTCACATTCCCGGATGGCCGAAGGGCGATGGGCCATGATCAGCACCGCGCGGCCATCGGCCTTGATCGCCTGCACCGCGTTATTCAGCGCAAGCGAGCCGTCATTGTCGAGCGCGGCATTGGGTTCATCCAAAACCACAAGCACGGGTGCCCCGTAAAGCGCGCGGGCCAGACCGATACGCTGTATCTGGCCACCTGACAGCCGCGCACCAAGCCCAGAGACGAGCGTCTCGTAACCATCAGGCAAGGCCAAGATCATCTCATGCGCACCTGCCATGCGTGCGGCCGCCACGACCTTTTGCGTATCGGGTGTGGCCGACAGTCGGGCGATATTCTCGGCGATGGTGCCGGCAAAAAGCGTCACGGATTGCGGCAGATAGCCGATGTAATGGCCAAGCGCGTCAGGGTCATATTGATCAAGCGTCGCCCCATCGAGGCGGATCTGCCCAACCGCTGGCTGCCAAACAGCAGTCATGGCGCGCGCTAGCGTTGATTTGCCCGCGCCCGATGGGCCGATGATGCCGACCGCCTCGCCGGGGGCGATGGCAAAGCTGACACCGCGCAAAGTGGGGACTTGCGCGCCGGGGGGGATGACGGAAAGCTGGCTGACCTCGATCCGCGCCTTGGGCTGCGGCAGGGGCATACGCGGGGCTGCGGCAACCTCGTCGCGCAACAATGCGCGCAGGCGTTGCCATGACTGACCCGCCTCGGCGATGGCGTTCCATTGGCCGATCACCATATCGATGGGGGCCAAGGCGCGGCCAAGCAGGATTGAACCCGCAATCATCGCGCCCGCCGTCATCTCGGCTTGCAGGACAAGATAGGCGCCAAGCCCAAGGATCGCCGATTGCATCAACAACCGGAGGCTGCGCGTCGTGGCCGAAAAGCCACCGACCAGATCGCTGGCGCGCATCCCTTCGGCCAAGGCGATGCGGCGCTGCCTGTGCCAGCGCGCAAAGGCATTGCCCTGCATGCCAAGGGCGCGGATCAACTCGGCCTCGCCCTGCATCTCGGCACCGACCCGGTCAGCACTTTGCGCGGCCATGGCCGCATCGGCAATCGGCCCATGGCTGCGCGCGCGGTTGACCAAAGCCAGCACGATCAGCAAGGCCATCCCCACCACGGCAAGCGCGCCAAGCCATGGGTGAAACAACAAAATCGCCGCGATAAAAAGCGGCGTCCACGGCAGATCGAAAAGCGCCATGAACACCGGCGAGGCGGCCAAGCGCTGCACGGCGGCCAAATCTTGCAAGGCGGTTTGCCCCTCGCCCGTGCGCTGCGCGCGCGTCAAAGCCGCCGCGAAAATGCGGGTATCAAGCGCATCTTGCAATCTTGCCCCATAGCGCGCGGCCACGCGGCCCCGTGCGAAATCAAGGACCGCCATCATGGCAAAAAGGAAAAGAATCAGCACGCTTAGCGCAAGCAACGTCTCGGCAGAGCGCGAGCCAAGCACCCGGTCATACACCTGTAGCATATAAAGCGGGCCGGTCAGCATCAGCGCGTTCACCGCCATGCTGAACAGGCCAACAGACCATAACAGCCAAGCATTGCGCCGCCGAAACACCGTCAGCTCGTCGGGACCAGCCCGGTTAGTTCGCGACATCTGGGCCATATGATCCACTCAAAACCCCGGATGCCGGGGCCAACTCTTGACTCTGCCTTGTGCAGACCCCTTTAACCAAATCTACGGTCGCATGGCTAGATGCTGTCCGATCCCTTTAAATTCGGTTTCGCCCGGCTAGGTTTCCAGGTGAAAATTGTCAGACCGGTGGATGCTGCCCTTGCCAAACGTGTTTTCATATCAGCGCCCTGTCGCGGCACTTGGCGTTTTGGGCCTTTTGGTGCTTGGCGCATGTGGCCCTGCAACGCTGCCGCAAGGTGATCGGATCGCCGATGTGGACGAGGCGCAGAACCGCGCCGTGCATCGCTTTAACCTTGCACTCGATCGGGCGGTGGTCGGGCCAACCGCACGCGGCTATGGCACGATTGTACCAGACCCGCTGCGCGAAGGGGTCGATAATTTTGCCGCGAACCTGTCGCAGCCCTCCTATATTCTGAACAACCTGTTGCAGGTTCGGATCGGGCAGGCCACGCAGAATGTTGTGCGCTTCATGATCAACTCCACCATCGGCATCGGCGGCATTTTCGATCCGGCCACGGCCATAGGTGTGCCTGCGGCGCGGACGGATTTTGGCCAAACCCTGCATATCTGGGGCGTGCCCGAGGGTGATTTCGTCATGCTGCCGGGCTTTGGCCCGTCCACCACGCGCGACACGGTCGGCTTGATCGTGGATATGGCCACCAACCCGGTGCGTCAGGTCGTGCCTGCGGGTGATGGCCATTACGTCACGGGGGTGCAGCTTCTTGATCTGTTGGGTGATCGCTACGAGGTTGATGATGTGCTCGACGATCTGATCTATGGCAGTGCCGATAGCTATGCGCAGCTGCGCTCGCTTTACTTGCAAAGCCGGCGCTTTGAGCTTGGTGGCCCAACGGCCGGGCTGGACGACGCGGTTGATGATATCTACGCCGATCCCTATATCGATCCGTATTGAAGCCTGAGGGGTTTTGACATGTCTTGCATGCCTCATCCAACACGACGCACGATTATCTTGACGGGCCTTGCCACGGCGGGTGCCAGCCTTTTTCCGGGTGCTGCGGTGGCATTAGACACGACGCAAGCCAGCGCTTTGGTCATGCAAGTCGCCGATGAGATCACGCGCATTATCAATTCGGGCCAATCCGAAAACGCGATGATCCGCGACTTTGAGCGGATGATGGTGCGCTATGGCGATATGCCGACCATCGCGCAATCGGTGCTGGGACCGCCCGCGCGCAGCGCCAGCGCTGGCCAGATTTCCGCCTTTGCCGAAGCATTCCAAGGCTATATGGCGCGCAAATATGGCCGCCGTTTCCGCGAATTTGTGGGCGGCACCGTCACCGTGACAGGCGCGCAAGATACCGGCCGCTATGTCGAGGTCTTGTCGACAGTCAGCATGCCAAGCCAAGGTCCGTTCGAGGTGCGCTTTCGCGTCTGGGATCGGTCGGGGCGGCCCTTGTTTATCGATCTGCTGATCGAGGGCGTCTCGCTCGTGATCTCGGAACGCGCCGAGATCGGATCGCTGCTTGATCGCAACGGCGGCTCGGTCGATGCAACCACCGCCGCCTTGCGTAATCTGGGCTAAGCGACGCCGCACGCCCGGCGGGCGCGCGGCAGGCGCTTAGAAATCAAGGTTCTCGACGCTGAGCGCGTTGGCTTGGATGAACTCGCGCCGTGGTTCGACGACATCGCCCATCAGCTTGGTAAAGATATCATCCGCCTCGGCCAGATCATCGACTTTGACCTGCAACAGGGTGCGCGCCTCGGGGTCGAGGGTGGTTTCCCAGAGCTGGCTGGGGTTCATCTCGCCCAGACCCTTGTAGCGCTGGAGTTGCAGGCCCTTTTGCCCCTCCTCCAAGATCGCATTCAGCAATTCGGTCGGCCCATGGATCAGCTGCTCACGCTCTTTGCGCGAGAGCTTGGCAGGATCGCGATACACCTCGCGGCTGTCGCGGCTGACCTCGGAAAGCTTGCGCGCCTCGCCCGAGCGGAGCACCGCACCATCAAGCGTGCGGATTTCCTCGACGCCACGCAACACGCGCGACAGGCGAATACCATGCTCTTGGGTGATCCGCCCGCTCCAGCCGCGCTCATACTCGGCGGCGACCAGATCAAGACGGTTCGCCACATCATCGGCCACGCGCTGAAGGTCGCCATCGGCACGGCCCGGATCAAAGGCACCGGCAATCGCGGCCTGTTCCAGAATGTGGCGGGGGTAATGGGTTGGGAAAGCGTCAAGAATACGCTTGAAGCTGCGCGCACCCTCGACCACGCGGGTTAGATCGGCACCGGCAATCTCTTCGCCCTTGGGCAGGCGCAGCACTGCCCCTTCGGTGCCTTGCTGGATCAGGTAATCCTCAAGCGCGCCTTGATCCTTGATATAGACCTCGGATTTGCCACGGCTGACCTTGTAAAGCGGCGGTTGCGCAATGAACAAATGCCCCCCTTCGATCAGTTGCGGCATCTGCCGGAAGAAGAAGGTCAGCAAAAGCGTGCGGATATGCGCGCCATCGACATCGGCGTCGGTCATGATCACGATCTTGTGGTAACGCAGCTTTTTCAGATCGAACTCGTCCCGCCCGATCCCGGTGCCAAGGGCTGTGATCAGCGTGCCAATCTCTTGGCTGCCCAGCATCCGGTCAAACCGCGCGCGCTCGACGTTCAAGATCTTGCCACGCAGGGGGAGCACCGCTTGGTTATGGCGCGAACGGCCCTGTTTGGCCGATCCACCCGCGCTGTCACCCTCGACCAAGAAAAGTTCAGACTTGGCCGGGTCTTTTTCCTGACAATCGGCCAGCTTGCCCGGAAGGCTTGCCACATCCATCGCGGTTTTGCGCCGGGTCAATTCGCGCGCCTTGCGCGCTGCCTCGCGCGCAAGTGCGGCTTCGATGATTTTGCCGACGATCTGGCGCGCCTCTTGCGGATGTTCTTCGAACCATTCGCCCAGCTTTTCATTCATCAGGTTCTCGACCGCCGGACGCACCTCGGATGAGACGAGCTTATCCTTGGTCTGGCTCGAGAATTTCGGATCAGGCACCTTGACCGACAGCACGCATGTCAGCCCCTCGCGCGCGTCATCGCCGGTGAAATTCACCTTTTCGCGCTTGGCGATGCCCGATGACTGGGCATAAAGGTTGATCGAGCGTGTCAGCGCGCCGCGAAAGCCCGCCATATGCGTGCCGCCATCGCGCTGCGGGATGTTGTTGGTAAAGGGCAGCACCATCTCGTTGTAGCTGTCGTTCCACCACATCGCGACTTCGACGCCGATGCCATCCTTTTCGCCCGAGATATAGATCGGCTCGGACATCACGGATGTCTTGGAACGGTCGAGGTAACGGACGAATTCGCGCACGCCACCCTCATAGACCATCTCAACGCGCACAGGCTCGGCATGGCGCAGATCTTCGAGCACGATCTTGACGCCGGAATTGAGAAATGCCAGTTCGCGCAGCCGGTTTTCCAGCGTCTTGAAGCTGTACTCGAGGTTAGAAAAGGTGGTGGTCGAGGCTAAAAAGCGCACCTCTGTCCCCGTCTCGCCATCACTGTCGCCCACGACCTCCAGATGCTTGACGGTATCGCCGCGTTCAAAGCGGGCGTAGTGCTCTTTGCCATCGCGCCAGATGCGCAGGTCAAGCCAATCGGACAGCGCGTTGACGACCGAAACCCCCACACCGTGCAGACCGCCCGATACCTTGTAGGAATTCTGGTCGAATTTGCCCCCGGCATGAAGCTGGGTCATGATGACTTCGGCGGCGGAAACACCCTCTTCCTCGTGGATGCCGACGGGAATGCCACGACCATTGTCGCGCACCGAGACGCTATCATCAGGGTGCAAAATAACCGTCACCGCATCGGCATAGCCCCCCAAGGCCTCGTCAATACCGTTGTCGACGACTTCATAGACCATGTGATGGAGACCCGAGCCATCGTCGGTGTCACCGATATACATGCCGGGGCGCTTGCGGACAGCGTCTAAGCCTTTGAGAACCTTGATAGAATCTGCGCCGTATTCGCTCGACGCCTGGGCGTTGTCTGCCATTGGGATCTCTGCCTGTTCTGTTTGATGTTTTATACCCAACGGGCCGGGGAATGTCACGCTGCAGACACAATATTTAGATGTTTTGCGCGGGCTTACCGCGAAACCCTATGGCCCGTCAGACAAAGGGGATGGCCACGCCCACCAAGATCAGCAAGACACCCGAGCCGATGTTCAGCCTGCGGATCGCGCGCGGGCTTTGCAGCAAGCGCCGCGCACGATCAAGAAACAGCGCCAGCCCCAGATTGCCGATCAAAGGCACCACCGCCGAGATCGCAAGGATGGCAACGATATCAGGCACAGCAATCTGCGTCAGATCGAAGAATCCGGGCAAAAAACCCATGTAGAACAAGATCGCCTTGGGGTTGCCGATCACGGCGGCGACGCCCACGGAAAACCCCGCCCAAAGGCCGGGCCGCGTCATCCGGCTATCGGTGCCGGGTGCCTTGGCGGGTGCGCGAAACAAGAGGAGCCCCATGCCGATAAAGACTAAGGCCGCGATCCAGCGCATCACGGCAAGCGCATCGCCGTAAAGCGACAGCACCCAAGCCAATCCAAGAATTGCGCAAAGCGGCCAGATCAGATCGCCCAGCGCCACACCCACGGCCAAGGGCCAAGCCCCTGCCATGCCGCCCGACAGCGCGCGCGCGGTCAGCGCGACCCAAACAGGGCCGGGAATGATCCACAACCCTGCCATCGCGGCGGCATAGAGGGCCAATTGTTCAAATGTGACGGTCATGATGGGGCTTCATCGCAAAATCGGGCCTCGCTTGCCCCGCCTTGGTCTGTGACGCTCAGATGTTGGGCGCGCGCGCCCAGTTCGGTGAAAAGCTCTGGCCCCGTGCCGGTCATGAAGGCCTGCGCGTCAAGCTGGCAAATCTCGTCAAAAAGTGCCGCACGGCGGCCTGAATCCAGATGTGCCGCGACCTCGTCAAGCAGCACCAAGGGCGCGCTGCCTGTCTCGGCCTTAAGCGCGCGGGCATTGGCCAGCACCAGCGAAATCAGCAGCGCCTTTTGTTCGCCGGTCGAACATTGCGCCGCTGGCATCGCTTTCTCGCTGTAGATCGCGGATAGATCCGCCCGGTGCGGGCCGATTAAGCTGCGCCCTGCGGCCATGTCGCGGGAACGGCTTTCAGAAAGGGCCGCGGCAAAATCGGCAGGCGTGGCCAGATCATCCATCTCAAGCGCAAGGGCCGCAGTCGGAAAGGCCGTGACCGCACCCTCTTGGGCTGCGATGATCCGCGCAATAGCATCGCGGCGATGGGCGGTCAGCCGCGCACCCGCATCAGCCATCTGCCCCTCGAGCGCACCATACCAGCGCGCATCTTGCACCCCATCCTTGAGCAAGCGGTTGCGTTCGCGCATCGCTTTTTCATAGCTCAACACCGCCTCGGCATGTTCGGGGAAAAAACTCAGCGCGATGCGGTCGAGAAAGCGCCGCCGCCCATCGGCCCCTTCGATCCAAAGCCGGTCTTGTGCGGGCACCAGCCAGATGATGCGCAAAAGCCGCGCAAGGGCCGTTTGCGCCGCCGTCTTGCCGTCGATCTGGGTCAGGCGCGGATGATTGGGTTCAGCGCTCAGCACCACCTCATGATCGGGGCCGCCGCCGGTGATCTGGGCTGTCACCTTCCAGCCGATCGCCTCGGGGCGGCGGATGATCTCATCGGCCCCCGCGCGCCGCAGGCCACGACCGGGCGACAAGAGCGAAACCGCCTCGATCAGGTTGGTCTTGCCCGCGCCATTGCGGCCAAAGATCGCCACTGGCCGCCCATCAAATGCCAGATTGGCGCGGCGATGGCTGCGGAAATGCGACAGGGCAAGGCGCGCGACGAATGGGCTCAAAGCGTTTTCCTCGAGGAAAACGCGTGGGAAATCCCGGGATTTCCCACGCGCAAAACCCGGGTTTTGCGGTGCGGAAAACGCGCGTTTTCCGCCCCCGTCAGACCCGCATCGGCATCACGACATAGATCGCGCTGGTATCGTTACCTTCACGCATCAGCGTCGGCTCACCGGGGCTTGAGAACATGAATACCGCGTTCTCACGATCCACTTGGCTGGCAATCTCGAGCAGGTATTTCGCGTTAAACCCGATCTCGAGCCGCTCATCGCCATAGGCCACGGCCAATTCCTCTTCGGCATTGCCCGCATCGGGGGCATTGACCGAGAGCACAAGCCGATCCTCATCCAGCGCCATCTTGACCGCGCGCGAGCGCTCGGACGAGACGGTTGCCACACGATCTACGGCCTTGGCGAAATCGGCGGCGTCCACCTCCATCCGGCGGGTATTGTTCAGCGGGATGACGCGCGCGTAATCGGGGAAGGTGCCATCGATCACCTTAGAGGTGAGCGTGATCTCGGGCGTGGCAAAGCGGATCTTGGTCTCGCTCACCGACACCGCGATCTGTGCATCATCGTCGTCAAGCAGCTTGCGCATCTCGCCCACGGTTTTGCGCGGCACGATCACGCCGGGCATGCCCTGTGCGCCGCTGGGCAGATCGGCATCGATCCGGGCCAGACGATGCCCATCGGTCGCGACCGCGCGCAGCACCGGGCCACCCTCGCTTTCAGAGACATGGAAATAGACGCCATTGAGGTAATAGCGGGTCTCTTCGGTTGAGATGGCGAATTTCGACTTGTCGAACAGGCGGCGCAAAACCGGCGCAGGGCATGAGAAATTCGCGCTGTACTCGGTCGTGGACATGACCGGGAAATCTTCCTTGGGCAGGGTCGCAAGCTGAAAGGTCGAGCGACCCGCCTGCACCGTAAGCCGCCCATTCGTGGGATCATCGGCCAAGGTGACCAAGGCCCCATCGGACAGCTTGCGCACGATCTCATGCAAGGTGACGGCTGACACGGTGGTCGCACCCGCGCGTTCGACCATGGCATGGGCGCGGTCGACCACTTCAATATCAAGATCGGTGGCGCGGAAGCTGACGGTATCGCCCTCGGCCTCGATCAAGACATTGGCAAGGATCGGAATGGTGTTGCGGCGTTCGACAACGGACTGTGCCTGAGAGACAGCCCGCAACAAGGTGGCGCGCTCGATCGAGAATTTCATGGCCCTGGCTCCGACAAATGCGGGGGATGCGAGCCTCGCCGCCTCCCCCGTGTGCATAAGCATTTATTTAAGGAGTGTCGCGCGCGGGCGCGGGCGTCAAGCCCCATAGGGACCGGACAGCTTAATGTCGTGCAATCAAGCCTCAAGCATCCGGCGCAAAATCTCGGCATCCTCGGCGATTTGGCTATCCACGGCCATCAGCTCTTCGATCTTGCGCACACCGTAAAGAACGGTGGTGTGATCGCGGCCACCTAGCTTGCGGGCAATCTCGGGGTAGCTGCGGCTGGTCAGTGTTTTGGACAGGAACATCGCCATCTGGCGCGGACGGGCCACCGCGCGCGCGCGGCTAGAGCCGGTGATATCGGCTTGGCGAATATTGTAGTATTCGCAGGTCGTCTTGATGATCTGATCCAGCGTCACCTTGCGGTCGGTCGAGCGCAGGATGTCGGACAAGCAGTCTTGGACCATCTCGATCGTCACTTCGCGGCGCACCAGATCGGCAAAGGCGAACAGGCGCGTCAACGCCCCTTCGACGACGCGGATGTTGGTCGAGATGCGCTGCGCCATGAATTCGAGCACACCCTCGGCCAGCTTGATCTGGGGATTGCGCGCCAATGCCTGCTCGGCCTTGTGCTGCAAAACGCCCAAACGCAATTCGTAATCGGTAGGGTGCAGATCGACGACCAAACCGCACTGCAACCGCGAGGCGATACGGGTATCAAGCGCTTCCATATCGACGGGGGCGCGATCACCGGAAATGATGATCTGCTTGCCCTCTTCGACCAAGGCATTGAAGGTATGAAAGAATTCTTCCTGCGTCGAGGTTTTGCCGGCGATGAACTGCACATCATCGACCATCAGCACATCGACCGAGCGGAAGATCTGCTTGAAGGTCATGGTGTCTTGCTCGCGTAGCGCGCGCACAAAGCGATACATGAATTGTTCGGCCGAGAGATACAGGATGCGCGCCTCGGGAAAGCGGGTGCGCAACTCCCATGCGATGGCATGCATCAAGTGGGTCTTACCCAAGCCAACGCCGCCATAAAGAAACAGCGGGTTAAAGGTGACATCGCGCCCTTCGGCCACGCGGCGCGCGGCGGCATGGGCCAGCTCATTGGGTTTGCCGACGATGAAGTTATCAAAGGTATAGCCGGGGTTAAGCGTCGCACCGGGAAGATCATCTGTCCCGGTCTTGAGCCCAGTTCCCTGCGCGCGGAGCGATGGGCGTGGGGTCGCAACCGGGGCGGCATTGGCGTTATCGGCCCGCGCCGCATTGGCGGGGCAGACGGAAAATTCAACGCGATCCACACCGATCCCGGCAGAATTCAAATGGCGCAAAATCACATCGCGGAAATTCTGCGAGACCCAGCTGCCGAAGAAATTGGTGGGCACATGGAACCGCGCGGTGCGGTCTTCCAGACGATCGAAAACGATGGGGTCAATCCAGGCGGTAAAGTTGTTTTCGCCAACGGCTTTGCGCAGCTCAACACGGACCCGGCCCCAAGTCTCGTTCGTCATTATCGTCCCATCCTCGTTTCTTGTTTTCAGACGCCTTGCGACGCCCATTGCTTCAATCGCACCCCCGCGGATGCGAAGCGATTCTTTTGATGGTCATTGGAACTTGCCCAGACCTCCATTCCACACCCAACAGGGCGTACCACATACAACAGGTCCGGTGCTTAAGGGCGGCGGACACCGAATTTACAAATATGACGCGAAGGTCAGTCGCTCGGTGCCGGATCGATGCGGAATAACGAGAAATCAAAGCGGATCAATGATCCGCGTGAAACCACCCGTCATGCTTGAGCATCAACTTTACGCCGACACGCAGGGCCAGATGGGCGCAACCCCAAGCCGGCTTTCCAAGCACTCACTATCCCCTTCGACCTGCCCCCCAGAGCAGTTGAATCGCTCAGTCAAGCTAGCGGATTGCGCAAGGGCGCTGCAACGACTCTTCGAACTTGACACTCAACTCTTTGTCTCCCGAATCTCCCGCAAAGCGATAGCGGGTTCTGACTCCACGAAATTTTTCTCAGAAAAAAAGCGCCCCGCAGTGCGGAGCGCTTTTTGGATCACAACCCTAACGGGACGTGCTGTCGCGATTTCAGACCTTGAGGGCCTTCACACGCGCAGACAGGCGCGAGATTTTGCGCGACACGGTGTTCTTGTGCAAAACACCTTTGGTCACGCCGCGCATCAGCTCGGGCTGTGCATCGCGCAGCGCGGTTTCGGCGACGGCGTAATCGCCACCGGCGATCGCTTCCTCGACCTTGCGCAGGAATGTGCGGATGCGCGAACGACGCGCCTTGTTCACGATGGTGCGGCGCTCGGCTTGGCGGGCGCGCTTTTTTGCCTGGGGCGAATTTGCCATGCTGTCTCTCTTTCGTCTCGTCGGATCTCAAATATGCAATAGCGCGGGAGATCCCGAGCCCAGTTCAGCAACCGGGCGACTCTGGCCAAGGCGGGCCTCACACGCATGTCTGACGCGCCTATAGATGCTTTTGTTGTCGTTGCAAAGCCCTAAGCACAAACGCCGCGATATCCTAAAGAGACGCGTGCCGCCTATTTATCGCGGAACTGCGGCTCGCGCTTTTCGAGGAAGGCGGCCATGCCCTCTTTCTGGTCTTCGGTCGCAAACAGCCCGTGGAACAGGCGGCGCTCGAACAACAACCCTTCGCGCAGCGTGGTCTCATAGCTGCGATTGACCGCCTCTTTCACGGCCATCGCGGCGAGCATGGATTTCTCGGCAATTTTGGCGGCGGCGGCCATCGCCTCATCCATCAACTTTTTGGCGGGCACAACACGGCTGACAAGGCCCGAGCGTTCGGCCTCTTCGGCGGTCATGAAGCGACCGGTCAGATGCATATCCATCGATTTCGACTTGCCGACGAATCGCGTCAACCGCTGCGAGCCGCCCATACCGGCCATGACGCCCAAATTGATCTCGGGCTGGCCGAACTTCGCCGTATCGGCGGCGATGATGAAATCGCACATCATCGCCAATTCGCAACCACCGCCCAGCGCATAGCCTGCAACGGCCGCGATGATCGGCTTGCGCACGCGCAGCATGTCTTCGGCATCGGGGCCGAACATGTCGTTTGCGAAGACATCGACAAAGCTTTGCTCGCTCATCTCGCGGATATCGGCACCGGCGGCAAAGGCCTTTTCGCTGCCCGTCAAAACGATGCAGCGCACCTTGTCATTGGCATCCGCCGCCTTGAGCGCCGCCGACAACTCACCCAACAAGGTGGAGTTGAGGGCGTTCAGCGCATCGGGGCGGTTCAGCTTGATCAGCGCGATGTGATCTTCGATCTCGACGATCAGGGTCTCATAGGCCATGGGTCAGGCTCTCGGGCTATGGGTGCCACTGGGGCTTGGGGGCGGAGGGTTAGCACCATCGCCCGTGGTTTCAAGCTATCTTTGACAGTCAGGGCAATAGAAGCTCGACCGCCCCGATTGCACAACACGGCGGATTATCCCTTGGCAATCGGGGGTTAGGCAGGGCTCGCCCTCGCGGCCATAGGCGCGGAATCTGTGTTGAAAATACCCCAACTCACCATCGGCCTGACGGTAGTCGCGCAAGCTGGAACCACCGGCCTCGATCGCTTCGGACAGCACATCGCGGATGATGGGGATCATCGCGGCGATACGCGCGGGCGCGATCCGGCCTGCGTGGCGCAAGGGCGAAATGGCCGCACGGTGCAACACCTCGCAGACATAGATATTGCCCAGCCCCGCCACGATCCGTTGATCGAGCAGCGCGGTTTTGACCGGGCTGCGCTTGCCCTTGAACGCCGCGATCAGGTGATTGGCGTGAAAGGCGTTGCCCAAAGGTTCGGGGCCAATCCCCTTGATCAGCCAATGATCATCGACCGCATTGGTGGGGCACAGATCCATCGCCCCGAACCGACGCGCATCGTTAAAGGTAACGCGCGCACCCTGATCGGTGTCGATCACCACATGGTCATGCTTTTCAGGCGCGGGATGCAAATGGTGAAACTGCGCCAGCATATCGCGCGCACCCTCAGGCGCCGAGACGATCATCCGCCCCGACATGCCCAAATGCACGATCAAGGTCTCACCAGTATCGAGATCGGCCAGAATATACTTCGACCGCCGCCGAAGTGCTGTGATCGCGGCCCCTGTCAGCCGCGCGGCCATGTTTTCGGGAAAAGGCCAGCGCAGATCAGGGCGATTGACCAAAGCTTGCGCGATGCGCGCGCCCTCCAACACGGGGGCAAGCCCGCGACGGACTGTCTCGACTTCTGGAAGTTCGGGCAAAGCGGGCTTTCCTATATCACGGGCGGCGTTGTAACGCGCTGATGTGCCTCTATAAGAAGAAGCGGGTAAGAAAAAGGACAAGCCACGATGGCCGAAGACAGCACAGGTCGCACGACCCATTTCGGCTTTCGGGATGTGGCCGAGGATGACAAGGCCGGGATGGTCCATGGTGTTTTCACCAATGTCGCCTCGAAATACGACATCATGAACGATGTGATGAGCATGGGCATCCACCGCGTCTGGAAAGATGCGCTGATGGATTGGCTGGTGCCGCGCGATGGGCAACGCCTGCTTGATGTGGCGGGCGGCACGGGCGATGTTGCGTTCCGCTTTCTGGGCCGCGCACCCGGTGCCAGCGCCACCGTGCTCGACATGACCGAATCCATGCTGATCGAGGGGCAAAAGCGCGCCGAAGCGAGCCAGATGGCCGAGAAACTCGACTGGATCGTGGGCGATGCGATGGCCCTGCCCTTTGAAGACAACACATTCGACCGCTACACGATCAGTTTCGGCATCCGCAACGTGACCCGCATCCCCGATGCGCTGGCCGAGGCATTTCGCGTGCTCAAACCCGGTGGGCGGCTGATAGTGCTGGAATTCAGCCAATTGCCAAATGACGGGCTGCAAAAGCTATATGATCTGTACTCCTTCAACGTGATCCCGCGCATGGGCCAGCTGATCGCGGGGGATCGCGACAGCTATCAGTACCTTGTCGAATCGATCCGCCGCTTTCCCGACCAAGAGACATTCGCCGCGATGATCCGCGATGCAGGCTTTGAACAGGTGAGCTATCGTAACCTGTCGATGGGGATCGCAGCGCTTCATTCGGGGTGGAAAATCTGAGGTGAAGGGCCCCCATAACATCTGGCGGTTGATCCGCACCGGCGCCACCTTCGAGCGGACAGGTGCGATGAGCGCTGTGCTCGAGGCCGTGGACGCCCCGCGCACGATTCGCGTGGCCGCGCGCGTCTTGGGCTGGCCGTTCAAGTTCTTGGGGCTGCGCGGTGATCCCAGCGTGCCGCCCGTGCCGCGCGCGCTGACCGCCCTTGGCCCTGCCTATATCAAGTTCGGCCAGATCCTTTCGACCCGCCCCGATGTGGTGGGGGCCGAGATGGCGCTGCAATTGCAGGTGTTGCAAGACAAGCTGCCGCCCTTTCCCTTGGCCGAGGCAAAGCGCGTCGTGGCGCAAGAGATGGAAAAGCCGCTGGATGCGCTGTTTTCCGAATTCTCGGAACCTGTCGCCGCCGCCTCCATCGCGCAGGTGCATCGCGCAAGGCTGGTGGGGGATGGGCGCGAAGTGGCGGTCAAGATCCTGCGCCCCGGCATCGAGCGTGCCTTTCGCAAGGATATCGACGCCTTTTACCTGATCGCATGGTTTGTCGAGACACTCTCGCCCGCCTCGCGCCGGTTGCGGCCACGCGATGTCATCACCCATTTCGAAGGTGTGGTGATGCAGGAGCTTGACCTGCGGATCGAGGCCTCGGCCTGTGGTGAGTTTCACGCCAATACCAAGAACGACGCCGGTTTCGTCGTACCACAGGTGGAATGGTTCTTGTCCTCGCGCCGGATGATGACGCTGGGCTGGGTCACGGGCACAACGCTTTCGGATCTGGAAACCATCGACGCCAATGGGGTCGACCGGCGCGCGATGGGCGCACGCGTGTTGCAGATGTTTTTGCGCCATGCGCTGCGCGACGGGTTCTTTCATGCCGATATGCATCACGGCAACCTCAAGATCGCGCCCAATGGCGATCTGGTGGCGCTGGATTTCGGGATCATGGGCCGCCTCGATGCCTATACCCGCCGCGTCTATGCCGAGATCTTGATGGGCTTTATCCGCAAGGATTACCGCCGCGTGGCCGAGGTGCATTTCGAAGCGGGCTATGTGCCCGCCGACCGCGATATCGACGAGTTTGCCCAAGCGCTCCGTTCCGTGGGCGAGCCGATCTTTGGCATGGATGCCAGCCGCATCTCGATGGCGCGGCTTTTGGCCTATCTTTTCGAAGTGACCGAGCGTTTCGGGATGGAAACGCGGACCGAGCTGATCTTGCTGCAACGCACCATGGTGGTGGTCGAGGGCGTGGCCCGCTCGCTTGATCCAGAGATCAATATCTGGACCGTCGCGCGCCCCGTGGTCGAGGAATATATCCGCGAGAATATCGGCCCCAAGGCCGCGCTGCGCGATCTGGTGGCGACCGCGCGCGTTCTGGCGCGCTTTGGCCCACGCCTGCCTGCCTTGGCCGAGCGGGCCCTCTTGGCACAGGCGAACCCACCGCGCGTTGCACGCCGCAGCCCTTGGCCCGAGCGATTGGGGATCGCTGCCGCCGGGTTGATCCTTGGGGCGGGGGCGGTTGCGATCTTGGCCTATCTGACCTGAGCCTTAGCTCCCCGGCCGGCCTAGCCCCAAAAGATCACCTGCGGGAATGCCCACCCCCCCCTCCATCGACAGCCAAACCTCTTGGTCGACCATCGCGACCTCTTGGATGATGCCATAGACCATCGCGCCGCGTTCCTCGATCATCGCTTCGCCTGACCAATTCTGGACCGAAAAACTGTAAATCCCATGCGGCAGGACGTTGCCATCCAGCCCAGCAGCATTCCATGCAAAGCTGTCATCGCTGAGCGGAATGGGCAGTTGTTGCACCACCTCGCCCGCCTGATCGCGCACGATCAATTCCATCCGGTCGGCCAGCACATGGCGCGCTCCCGCCAGCGTCACGCTTTGCCCTTCGAAATTGACGGGCATTTCGGCACGCGCCTGCATCCCGATCCATGATCCGATCTGCCCCATGCCCAATGTTTGCAGCCCGGCCTGTAAGCCCTCCAGCAATTCATTGCTGCGCACCTGCTGTTCCACGGCCGAGAATTGCGCAAGCTGGCTTGCAAACTCGGTCGATTCCATCGGGTTGAGCGGATCTTGATTCTGCATCTGGGTGGTCAAAATCCGCAAGAATGTTTCGAAGTCCGAGGTGATGACACCCGCCTTGCTTGCCGATGCCCCCGTTTTGGGGTTCGCGCCAAAGCTTTGGTTGGTTTGAAAAATCTCCATCATGCTCTCCTTGCTAGAGCCGCAGATCAAGGCCGCTTGCCGCCATCGGCGCGGCCTTTTCAGCCGATGGGCCGGTGGGGCGTAGGCTTGGCTGATCTTGCGCGTCAAACGGCAGGCGCGGGCCCTCTTCGCGTGGATGGCGGCCACCTTGACCACCGCCCGAAATATCGACCGAAGGCGCATCAAGGCCTTGGCGGGCAAAAGCATCAGCCAAAAGTGCCAGATTGCGGCGCATTAGATCGGCGGTCTCAGGGCGTTCGGCGGTGATCGACAGGGTCATCGTGCCCGCCACCTCGACAAGGCTAAGGCGGACGCGCCCAAGCTCGGGCGGGTCAAGCGCGATATCGACAGCCCCACCCGGCGCGGCCGAAAGCTGCGCCGCCCCGGTCGCGATCTGCTGGCTTGTGTTGTGGGCAAGGCTGGGCAAATCGGCGGTGACGGGGCCAAAACGCGCCGCCAACGGCGTTGCTGCGGCATCCGCCAAACCCAAGCCAAAGCCCAAGGCCAGATCGCCGGGATCGCCCAAGGGCATCGCCACCGGCGCGGGTGGGGCTTGGGTAGGCGCGACCGGCATGTCGGGCAAGCTTGGCATCGGGATTGGCGCCAAGGCTGGTTTGGGCATGTGATCCGCAACCTGCGGCAGTCCGTTTTCACCCGTGGCCAAGGGCATCACAGATGCGCCCGTAACTTGGGCTGCAACGCTCAGCGGTGCGGCAACCGCAACCGCCCCTGAGGGCGTTGTTGCAGGATCAGGGGTAGCAGGGCGAGGCAAGGCGGCAACCGCGCCTAAGACCTTCTGTGGCGGGACCGGCCCGTCCTGCTTCATCGCTGGGGCCAGACGCGGCTGATCCGAGAATCTGGGGGCCAGTGGCGCGGCTTGGAGGGGTGGCTGCACCGGCGTCGCGGGCAATTCCACGGGGGCTGCGGCCGTCACCACGACGGGCAAAGTCGGGGCGACGGCGAGGGGGAGGGGTTCAAGACGGGCTGCCAAATTGTTGGACGGTGACAATGCTACCAAGGCTGGTGTCGCATGGGGCGGGGTCAAAGCTGACTGCATCTGCATCGGTATTGGCACGATTGGCGTGGGCAAATTCGCTTGCATGGGCATGGGCATGGGCATGGGCATCGGCACAGGTGACGACGAGAGCGGCAATAGCACAGGCTGCGGCATCATCTTGACCTGCGCCGGGGTGGAAATGTCAGGTATTCTCATCACCATCGCCTCAGCGACGACAGGGCGCGGAGGTAATTCTTTTATAAGATCTAGCGCCGCCGCCGCATCCTTTGGCAGGGCTTTGGGTGTGGCCAAGGCAGCCCCCGCCCCGGGTGCAAGAAGTTGCTGCGCAATAGGCTGGGCCAAGCTCTGAGCCATGGTCTGTTCGCCTTGCGGCGGCGCAGCTGCGGGCAAAGCGACAGGCGCGGCCTTTTTGGCCACCTGCTGTTCTGGCAAAACCTTAAGCGGCGGGGGCGTGTCATCCGCCGACGGGTCAGACATCTTGCCAATGGCATCAGTTGGCTTTGGCATCACATCGGTGGGGTGAAGGGCGGGCGCGCGTCGCGTCGCGCGCATTGCTGCCGGGTGATCCGCCATCGGCATGACATCGGGCATGATACCCGGTGACGCGACCAGCGCCGTTTCGGGCGGAACCAACGGCGGAACTTCCGGTGAGATTGCCACATCAAACTTGCGCATCTCCGGCGCAGCTATATGCGGCATCGGCCTGACCTGCGGCGCATCCGCCATCGCGACCACCCGCTGCCCACTTTCAGGCAAAGCATCCGCCAAAGGGCCAGCGAAAGCCCCAAGTGGCGGCACCATCGGCGCGGCCTTTGGCGCAATCGGTGGCGTGCTCATAACATGACCGCCAAGATCAAGGGCTTGATCCATCGACAGCTTTTCCACCCCCTGATCCGGGCTGGTAAAGGCCGCCATAAACGCGGCCTCTTGCCCGATCTCCGGCAAGCTCTGTCTTGGGCGGCTGATCCGGTCGGACAAGGCCGCAAGGCCATGGAGCAGGTCATCCATTCTGGCTGTCCCTTGTTGCGTTCTCATCCGCTTATGCGCCCAAAGCTCCTTACGAATTCTTTACGCCCCGCTGTCAGCTTACCGCCAATTCGCGACAATCCGAGGTAAGCCATGACCGCCCCGATCACAGCCAGCGCCCACGCGATCACGCCCCCGCCAAGCCACGATCAAACCGCCGCGCTGCGGCAAGTCGCGCAAGAGCTTGAGGCCAGTTTTCTGGCGGAAATGCTGAAACATGCGGGCTTTGGCCAATCGCGCGAGAGTTTCGGCGGCGGCGTGGGCGAGGCGCAGTTTGCCTCGCTTCTGCGGGCTGAGCATGCGCGCGCCTTGGTCGAACGCGGCGGCATCGGTCTGGCGCAATCGCTTTACGCCTCACTCGTCGCGCGCAGCGATCAAGACGGCGGGGCGGCGCAATGACGGGCGATAGCGATTCGGTGGGGGCCGTGGCGCGCTTGCTTGACCAACAGCGTGCCGCACTGTTGCAAGGCGATATCGCGACGCTCGCCAAACTGCCCGAACGGCTGGACCAGGCCATGCGCCGGCTCGCCCGCGCGCGTGTCGATCCGGTGGCCCTTGCAGATCTGGCGCAGATCGCCGCGCGCAATGCGCGCCTTGTGTTATCCGCGCGCGCAGGGCTGGCGCGCGCCACGCATGACCGCGCGCCCGCGACGGCTTTGACAACCTATAACGCGCAAGGCCGCAAAGCCGCCGCCTGTCTGCCCGGCCAAATGATCTCACGGCGCTGAGGCCGTTAAAATCCGCTGCAAATCGCGGGCCGAATTAGGCGGCTGTTTAGACCTGATGGCTGAATTTGCCCCTGCACCCGATTGGGTGGCGCATCCCCAAGCGATGGGGTGCAGGTGTCAAGATGACGCTTCGCCGGGGCCGATGACGGCCTTGAATTTCATGGCGCCAAAGCGCGCCGCGATCGAAAACTGGAAGGGCAAATCATGTCCAGCATTCTCACCAACAACAGCGCCATGGTCGCGCTGCAAACGCTCAAATCCGTCAACGCGAACCTCCAGAAAACCCAATCCGAAATCTCGACCGGGAAATCCGTGGCCAGCGCGCGCGACAATTCGACAGTCTGGATGATCTTGGCATTCGAGGAATAGGCGCGCTGCGTCTGGATCAGCTGGGTCAATTCACCCGCGACATCGGTGGTCGATTCCTCGCGCGCATAGCCCACCATTTCACCCGTGGGCCCATCGCCCGCATCCCATAGGAAGAACTGTCCCGAATCCGGCGAGATCAAATAGGTCTGGTTATCGCCCGTGGTCAGCCCGCTCAGGTTGGGCACATCGACAATCGGGATCTGGTAGATCACCCTTGTGATGCCATTGTCGTAGATCGCGTGAAGATTGCCATTTGCATCCACCTCCACCCGGCTAAGATCACCGACGGGTGAGCCGTTCTTGATCACCGGGGCGCGGGCAAATGTATCGGACAGCTGCGTCAGCCCGCCTGGTAGGCCGGGACCACCGATCACAAGGTCAAGCGGCCCCGCATCGACATTCAGCGCCAGCGTACCGGTCGTGGCATCATGGGCCCCCCCCGAGATCGGGGTGATCGCGGCCAAGTTGCCGCCATTGCCGCGCGCATCATCAAAGGCCAGCCCATATTCCCCGACCACGCCACCGCCACTGGCGCTGTCGCGCACCACCATGGTCCAATTATGGCTCATCCCGGCGGCAGGGATTTGGGGGGTAAAGGTGATTTCAAGATATTGGGAGGTACCAAGATTATCGTAATATTCCGCCGACATGACGAATGGCTCACCGCTGCTGCTTGCGTCGGTCTGGGTCGCGGGTAGGTTGACGGAAAGCTGCATCCGCGTGGTGGGGTCGCCGGTAAACTGGTTCGAATTGATCTGGATCGGTTGCAACCCGTCAAAGGAATCGCGCGGGAAATTGGGAATGGTGCCATCAGGATTGGCAGGCCAACCCATCAGCACCTCACCCGTCTGGGTGCGCAAAATCCCCTCCGCGTCGGGGCGGAAAGACCCGGTGGTCAGCAACCGGATGGGAAGGTTCCCGCCCGGCCCGTCAAGTGCTGCCTCTGATGTCACCGCCATCAAGCCGCGCCCGCCAATGGCCAGATCGGTGGGATTGCCGGTTGTGACAAGCGTACCGCGCTGGTCGATCATCCGCGACGTTGAGGCGCGCACACCACCCGCAGAATAGCTGCCATCGCTTTGCATGATCACGAGGGAATGAAAATCGGCGACCGCTCGCTTGTAGCCATAGGTGCCAGCATTGGCGATATTATCGGCGATGGTGGCAAGGCGGCTTGCATTCACCTGAAGACCGGCCACGCCGGAATTGAGCGAAGAGGAAATGGTCATCTCATGCGCCTTTCTGCTGCATCTGGGACATGGCCACCCTTGGCAGACGCCACTTAACAGGGGCCTAACACTTCAAATTCGAGGTATTTCCGCGACCGGCCTAGCGGTCGGCCCGCAACAAAATGATCTCTAGCCGTTCGTTGCGCGGCGACATCGGGTTCTCGCTGACCGCTTCGCGATCGCCATGGCCCGTCACACGCATGATGCGGCTTGGGTCCAGACCCGCCATCTCAAGCAAGCCACGAAAGCGATGCGCCCGGTCTGTCGAGACATGCCAGCGTGTCTGGGCGGCAACCACCACGGGTTCAGCGGCAACATGCCCCGCAACCGCCACGGCATTTGTGACCGTTGCAAACAAGCTGGCCATCACGGCGGCGATATCGGCCAGCCATGGCGCGGCGGCACCCGTGTCAGGGTCGAAAATCGGTTGTCCGGGGCGCGAGAATATCTCGATGATCAGCCCCTCATCGGTCAGCCGTGTCGCGACATGGGCCAACAAATGCTCGGGCAGGGCGCTATCGCCATTCTGCCCGGTCAGCGCGGCGGCAAGCTGGGCCAGCGCAGTGGCATCTTGCCCCGGTTCATCACGATGATTGGTGCCAGATACCCCGAGGCTTTGCCGCCCCTCGGTCGGGCGCAGGCTGGTGGCACCGGTGCCCGATTGGGCGGTGGTTGTTTCCGAAAACGGGCTGTCGCCGCCAAAGGCACCATCACCCCCACCCGAGATACGCGTGATGGGAATGGTGGGCGAGAAGTAATCCGCGATACCCTTGCGCTGTTGTTCCGTCGTGGCGTTGAGCAGCCACATGAGCATGAAAAACGCCATCATCGCGGTGACGAAATCGGCATAGGCGACCTTCCACGCGCCGCCGTGATGACCGCCGCCTGCGATCACCTTTTTGCGCTTCACGATCAACGGGCGGGTCTTATTCTCGGTCTCGGCCATGGCAAGGGCCATAGCATGCCAAGCCTGAACAGCCCCTTAACGCCGTCTCAGGCTGCAACAGGGCGGAGCTGTCGTGCCAAGATCCCGCTCAGCGCCAGCATCACCGCCGCGACGCCCAAGCACGCGGGCAGCCCGCCCCATTGGTAACTCAACCCCGACAACAGCGTGCCAATGAGCCGCCCCGCGGCATTGGCCATGTAGTAAAACCCCACATCCATCGTGACCCGCTCGGCCTTTGTGAAGGCAAGGATCAGGTAGGAATGCAGCGCCGAATTGACGGCAAAGATCGCGCCGAACCCCAAAAGCCCCGCGATCAGCGTGCCGGTCAGCCACGGCGCGGGCGCGCCCGCAAACCACACCAGCGTGGCCAAAAGCGCGGGCAAAAGCGCAAGGCCCAAGGCCCAACGCCATGCCTCGCCGATCAAGGCGGCCTCGCCCCGCGTATCGGCCCGCAAAAGGCGTGGCGCGCTGGCCTGCACCGCGCCGTAAAGAATGATCCAGACCGCCATAAATACGCCGATGGTGAAAAACGCCGTGCGATTGCCCGCGACTGTGCCATCCGACAGAACCGCGTAAAAATAGATGGGGATGCCCACGACGAACCACACATCGCGCGCGCCGAACAGGAACACCCGTGCCGCCGACAGCCAGTTGACGTTGTGGGATTTGGAAAACACTTCGGTGAATTTGGCGCCTTTGCGACCCGTGGGCAGGCCGCTTGGCATGCGCAGCGCGATCACCAACAAGATTGCTGCCAGCACAGCCGCCATCGCCAACACCGACCCGACAAAGCCGACGAGGGCGAGCAACGCCGCCCCGAGGAGGAAGCCCAACCCCTTGACCGCATTCTTTGACCCGGTCAGCAGCGCAACCCAGCGAAACAGCACCCCCTCGCCCGCAGGTGCCAAAAGCTTCACCGCCGATTTCGACGACATCTTGGCCAGATCCTTGGCCACACCCGACAACCCCTGCACGCACATCACAAAGGCGACCGAGGCGGCGATCCCCCAGCTTGGGTCCAACTGCGCCAGCGCGATCAACGCCACGATCTGCAACCCAAGCCCTGCATAAAGCGTCGCCGTCAGGCCAAAGCGCGCCGCGATCCAGCCTGCCGACAGGTTCGTCACGATCCCCGCGATCTCGTACAAGATGAACAGATAGGCCAGCTGAACAGGGGAAAATCCCAGCGTGTGGAAATGCAACAGCACCAGCATGCGCAGCGCGCCGTCGGTCAGCATAAAGGCCCAATAGGCCGCCGTGACCGCGATATAGGCGGCCATGCCTGCCGGGCGCTGCGCGGTATCGGTCATGGGTTTTCGCCCACCATCAACGCGACATCGACCAAGCGATGCGCATAGCCCATCTCGTTGTCATACCATGCGTAGATCTTCACCTGCGTGCCGTTGACCACCATCGTGCTGGGCGCATCGACGATGCTGGAACGTGTGTCATTGGTGTAATCGGCGCTGACCAAGGGGCGCTCCTCATAGCCCAAGATATCTTTAAGCGGGCCTTCAGCGGCGGCTTTGAACAGCGCGTTCACCTCTTCCGCTGTCGTCGCGCGCTCCACCTCGAAGACGCAATCGGTGAGCGAGGCGTTGAGCAGCGGCACCCGCACGGCATGGCCATTCAGCTTGCCCGTCAACTCGGGGTAGATCAGCGTGATCGCCGTGGCGCTGCCCGTGGTGGTCGGGATCAGGCTGTTCAACGCCGACCGCGCGCGGCGCAGATCCTTGGCCGGGCGGTCAACGATGGTCTGGGTATTGGTCACATCATGGATCGTGGTGATCGAGCCATGCTTGATTCCCAGCCCTTCGTGGATCACCTTGACGACAGGGGCCAAGCAATTTGTGGTGCAGCTTGCAGCCGTGATGATGCGGTGCGCTGCGGGGTCATAGATATCGTGGTTCACGCCATAGACGATATTGGCGGCCCCCCCATCCTTGACCGGGGCGCTGACGACCACACGCTTGACGCCTGCATCGAAATAGGGCGCAATCTTAGCCGCCGTTTTGAAGACGCCTGTGCAGTCGATCACCACATCGACACCATCCAAGGGCAGCTTGGATGGATCGCGTTCGTTCAAGACAGGCAGGCGCACACCATCGATGGTGATGCTGTCGGCATCGCTGCTGATATCGGCGCGCCAACGGCCATGCACCGTGTCGAACTCCAACAAATGCGCATGCATCGCCGGATCGCCCACGGCGTCGTTGATCCACGCGATCTTGGCCCCACGCTCCAAAAGCGGGCGCAGCGCAAGTTTCCCGATCCGGCCCAAGCCGTTCAACGCATAGGTGGTCATGTCGCGCTCTCCTGATTGCGGGCGATATCGTCAAGCGCATGCTGCAGCGAGATCCGGTCAAGCGCGTCCAAGGGAAGCGCTGCAAAGGCTGCGATGCGATTGCGCAACATCCCATAGGCATGTTGAAAGGCCAGCATCCGCTCGGCCTCGGTCCCTTCGGCTTTCACCGGGTCGGGCGTGCTCCAATGCGCCGACATCGGCTGACCCGGCCATGGCGGGCAGGCCTCGTTGGCGGCGCGGTCGCAAACGGTGAACACGAAATCAAAGGCCGGCGCATCGGGGCCTTGAAACTCCGCCACATTCTTTGAACGCAGGCTGTCGATGTCATAGCCCTTGGATTGCAACATCTTCACGGCCAGCGGGTTCAGCTCGGACTGCGGCTTGGTGCCGGCCGAGAACACATCGAACCGATCCCCCGCGATCTTGCGCAGGATCGATTCGGCAAAGATCGAGCGGGCGGAATTCCCGGTGCAGATAAACAACACGCTATAGGGGCGGTCGGCTGTCATGAGAGTGTCTCCAAAACTGTTTATAAGAGCGTTGGGCGGGCAAAGATCTGGCCTGCCAAGGCAGCAATCGATCCACAGCGCCCCGGTCATCGCGTTGATGCCCGCAAGGTCAGCGCCATAGCGCAGATAGGTGCCGCTACGGCTGCGCGTGATCAGCCCGGCGCGCACAAGATCGGCAAGATAGCCGCTCAGCGTATTGGGCCTAAGCGTCAGCACCTCGGCGATCTCACCTGCGGGCAAGAGGTCGGGATGACGCCGGATCAACAGGCGCAGCACATCCAGCCGCACAGGGTGGCCGAGGGTCGCGAATCTCTCTGCAAGTGTTATTTCCATATTTCTCGAAATATCGAAGTTGCACATACATGCAAGTGAAGCTTTTGCGACACTGCGGCCCATGTCGGACCTGTCACCTTGCAATCCGGCCAAAGCCTGACAAAAGAGATCGGATTGCTTTTCAAAGACCATAGCCGCCGCGCCCATGTCCAATACCCATCGCCTCCACCGCTCTCGACGCTTGTCAGCGCTTGCTTGGCTGGTGGCCGCGCTTTGCCTTTTGCCGATGGTGGCCGTGGCTGTTGCGGCACTTGGCGGTGGCGGCGAGACGCTGCGCGCGCTGGCCGGATCGGTCTTGCCGCGCTACGCGGGCACGACCGCCTTTCTGGTGCTGGTGGTGGCCATCGGCACCGGCGTCATCGGCACGGCGACTGCGTGGTTGGTCACGGCCACCCGCTTTCCCGGACGACGCATCTTGGAAATCGCGCTGGCGCTACCGCTCACCTATCCGGCCTATGTGCTGGCTTATGCCTATACCGATTTGCTGGACCATCCGGGCCTTGTGCAATCGACCTTGCGCGATCTGACCGGTTGGGGGCCGCGCGATTATTGGTTCCCGGAAATCCGCTCGCTCGGGGGGGCGGCGGCGATGCTGATCTTTGTGCTTTACCCCTATGTCTATCTTTTGGCGCGGGCGGCGTTTTTGCGCCAATCCGCGACCGCCTATATCGCGGCACGCACCTTGGGGCTGGGGCCATGGGGGGCGTTTTTCCGCGTCTCGGTGCCGGTGGCGCGCCCTGCTATCGCGGGGGGCGTTCTGCTTGCGATGATGGAGACCTTGGCCGATTACGGCACGGTCGCCTATTTCAGCGTGCAGACCTTCGCCACCGGCATCTATGTCAGCTGGTTCGGCCTGTTCGACCGGGCAGCGGCGGCGCAATTGGCGCTATGCCTTTTGGTCGTGGCGCTGACATTAGCCACGCTCGAGCGTCGCCAAAGGCAAAACCAGCGCCACCATGACGCCGGTCGCCGCTTTGAGCGGATGGAGCCCGTCACCCTGCGCGGGCGCGCCGCTTTGGGCGCGATCATTGTCTGCAGCCTGCCCGTGTTCTTTGGCTTTCTGTTGCCCAGCGGGATTTTGATCGCGCTGGCATCGGGGACCAGCCAAATCCTGTTCTCGCCACGCTACTTGGGCTTTTTGCAACATTCGCTAACGCTGGCCAGCATCGCCGCCCTGTTGACGGTGGGGGCTGCCATCGCGATGGGGTTCAATGCGCGCATCTTCCCCTCGCGCGCGGCAAAAACCGGCCTGCGCATCGCGGGGATCGGCTATGCCGTGCCGGGCGGCGTGATCGCGGTGGGGCTGCTCTTTCCCTTTGCGGGTTTCGACAATGCGCTTGATGCCTTCATGCGCCAGAATTTCGGGGTACGGACCGGGCTTTTGATCACCGGCTCGATCTGGCTGATGATCGCGGCCTATATGGTGCGTTTCATGGCGGTGGCGCTGAACACCTATGAGGCGGGCTTGGCTACGGTGAACCCCAATATGGATGCCGTGGCCCGCACGCTAGGCTATGGACCGACACCGATGCTGGCCCGCGTCCATGTGCCGATCTTGCAGCCCGCGATCCTGACAGCACTCTTGATCGTTTTCGTCGATGTGATGAAGGAGTTGCCAGCAACCCTGATCTTACGGCCCTTCAACTATGACACGCTGGCGGTGCAGGCGCACAGGCTCGCCTCGGACGAACGGCTGGCCGAAGCGGCGGTGCCCAGCCTTGTCATCGGGGCGGTCGGGCTGTTGCCCGTCGCGCTCTTGTGCTGGAGCATCGGCCGCGAAACGCGGCGCGGCTAACGGACATGCCAAAGCAAAAGCGGGCACCCAAAGGCGCCCGCGTCTTACCCTATAGGGTGAAGATCATTGCCATCCGGCGTTGTTCAGCACCTTAACCGCCGCCTCAACATTGGCCGCGATATCGGACAGGTCGATGGTGTCAGGCCGGAAGATGCCAAGCGCGGCAACCGAAGGGGCCAAGCCCACGCCGGGAACGGCGGGGTATTCATCATTGCCCGCCGAGAAATACTGCTGCGCCTGTTCCGAGGTGAGGTATTCAAGGAATTTGATCGCGTTCTCGCGGTTGGGCGCATTGGCCGCCACTCCGCCACCCGACACGTTCATATGCGCGCCGATGTCGTTTTGGTTCGGGAAGACCCAGCCGATATTGGCCAATTGCTCAGGCGTGATCTGGCTGTCGCCTTCGCGGATGATGCGCGAATAGTAATAGGTGTTGGACATCGCGATGTTGCACTCGCCCGAGGCGATGCCGCGCAACTGGTCGGTATCGCCACCCTGCGGTGCGCGGGCGAAGTTGCCCACCACGGCGGTGGCCCAATCCTGCACCGCTGCCTCGCCCAGATGCGCGATCAGTGCGGCCGCGATGTTCTGCGTATAGACATTGGTGGCCGAGCGGATGCAGACCTGACCGGCATATTCCGGCTTGGCCAGATCTTGATAGCTCTGCGGCGGGTTGGTCACTTCGGTCTTGTCATAGAACAAGATGCGCGCGCGCTGCGAAAAGGCGAACCAGTTATTGTCGTCATCTTGCAGGTAAGCCGGCACGCGGGCCTCGAGGATCGCACTCTCAATCGGCTGCAACAGGCCCATCGCGGCGGCGCGCGCAAGGCGCACGGTGTCGACGGTCAGGAACACATCGGCGGGGCTATTGGCACCCTCGGCCTGCATGCGGGCGATCAATTCGTCGCCATTGCCTTCGATGCGGTTGACGGTAATGCCCGTGGCGGCGGTGAAGTCGGAATAAAGCCGCTCATCCGTGTCGTAATGGCGCGAGGAATAAAGGTTTACCTCCTGCGCCTGTGCGGCGGTCAGGGTCGAGAGGGTGATGGCAGTCCCCAAAAGGGCGGCAAGGGTGCGTGTCATGGCAAGCTCCGTGTTTGGTCAATCCTATACCTGACTGAAACACTCAGTTGGGTTGATGCCGTTGAACATCTTTCAGAAAGGGCTGTCAATATTTCCGACAAAAATAATAGGAATACTGCGCCCGCTTGTCGCGGCCGGATGCAAGGTGCAGGGTCGCGCGGCAATCACGAGAAGGGGGAACGCCATGCGCGCCGGGATCGCGTTTCTGGTTATCGCCTACACACTGAGCCAATTTTACCGCGCCTTCTTGGCGGTGCTTTCACCCGTCTTGATGGAAGAGCTTGGGGCCACGACCGGCGATTTGGCTCGCGCCTCGGGGCTGTGGTTCATCTGTTTTGCCGCAATGCAATTGCCGGTGGGATGGGCGCTTGATCATCTGGGCCCAAGGCGCACGGCGGCGACGTTGTTCCTTATCGGCGGCGGTGGCGGGGCGACAATCTTTGCGCTGGCACAGACCCCCGGCGCGATCACTTGGGCGATGGTGCTGATCGGGATTGGCTGCGCGCCGATCTTGATGGCCACCTACTACATCTTTGCGCGCCAATATTCAGCGGCTATCTTCGGCACATTGGCCGGGGTGACGGTGGGCCTGTCTTCGCTTGGCAATATCTTGTCGGCCACACCGCTGGCTTGGATGATCGCGGCTTTCGGATGGCGCGCGACGGTGGGCGGTTTCGCGGGCCTGACCATCGTGATCGCGATTGCCATCGCGCTGTTGGTGCGCGACCCCGAAAAACCAGCGGGCGAGGCGAAAGGCAGGCTCTCGGACCTGCTGCGCATGCCACAGCTTTGGCCGCTCTTTGCAATGATGTTCGTGTGCTACGCGCCCGCCGCTGGTTTGCGCGGGCTATGGATTAGCCCCTATATGGCGGATCGCTTTAGCGCCGATCTGGCGCTGATCGGCAACACGACACTCGTCATGGGCTTGGCGATGGTGGCGGGGAATTTTCTTTACGGCCCTGCCGATCGCCTCTTTGGAGGCCGCAAGCGGCCCATCCTCATCGGCAATGCCATTGTTGCGCTGGCATGCCTGAGCTTTTGGCTCGCCCCACCGCAGGGTTTCGGGATGGCCATCGCCCTTTTCGCACTGATCGGGCTATGCGGTGCATCCTATCCGCTGGTGATCAGCCATGGCCGCAGCTTTTGCCCCCCACACCTGACGGGGCGGGGGGTGACGCTTTTGAACCTCTTCGGCATGGGCGGGGCGGGTGTGATGCAATTCGCCACCGGCCCAACCTATGCCGCCCTTGCCCGAAACAACGACCCGTCCACAGCCTATGGCACGTTGTTTGGCCTAATCGGTCTGATCATCATCGCCGGGCTTGCCCTTTACCTTTGGGCAAAGGACAGCACTGGCTAAAGGATGATCACGCCGCGCGCGAACGCCGTGGGCGGCGACCCTGCGGCTTGGCACTGGCAAAGGGACGACCGGCAGGCTTGGCGCCCTGACCCGGGCCGCGCCCACGGGCGGCACCACCGCCACCACCGCCGCCACCACCGCGACGGGGTTTTTCCATCTTCACGGCCTTGGGCCGCGTGCCCGACGCCACGGGGATCTCGGTCTTCATCAACCGCTCGATCTGGATCAGCAGATCGACCTCTTCGGCGCAGCAAAAGGCGATCGCCTCACCCTCGCGACCGGCGCGCGCCGTGCGGCCGATGCGGTGGACGTAATTGTCGGGCGTGTCGGGCAATTCGTAGTTGATCACGTAAGCCACGCCGGGAATGTCGATGCCGCGCGCGGCCACATCAGTGGCAACGAGCACATTGATCGTGCCATCGCGGAACGCCTTAATCGCGCGATCACGCTGGCCTTGGCTTTTGTTGCCGTGGATCGAAGCGGCGTTAAAGCCGTCATCGACCAACCCCTTCATCAGCTTTTCCGCCCCATGCTTGGTGCGCGCGAACACCAGCGTCAGCGCCGTGGGATCACGCCTGAGGATTTCGCGCAGCTGGGCGGGCTTTTCGCCCTTTTCCACATAGCGCAGCGATTGCGTGACCTTATCGGCCGCCTTGCCGGGGGGCGAAACCTGCACCCGGCGCGGATTGGTTAGATAGGCGCGGCTGAGTTCTTCCATCTGCTTGGGCATGGTGGCCGAGAACAGCATGGTCTGGCGCGGCGTGCCAAGCGCGGGCGCAATCCGGCGCAGCGCATGGATAAAGCCCAGATCAAGCATCTGGTCGGCCTCATCCAACACAAGATGGCGCGCTTGGCGCAGATCGACCGCACCGCGATCCATCAAATCGATCAAGCGGCCGGGGGTGGCCACCAAGATATCGGTGCCGCGTGCCATCACGCCGATCTGACGCCCGATGGACTGACCACCGACCACGGTGGCGATCTTGATCTGGGTGTTGAAGGTGAAATGGCGCAAGCTGTCCGCGATCTGGTTCACCAATTCGCGCGTTGGCGCAAGGATCAGCGCGCGCGCTGTCCGTGTCTGGGGGCGGGTGTCCGCCTCCATCAGATGTGCGATGAGCGGCAGGCCAAAGGCCAGCGTCTTGCCAGTGCCGGTTTGGGCGAGCCCAAGAATATCGTGCCCTTCCATCGCCAGCGGGATCGCTTGGTTCTGGATCGGGGTCGGTTTGTCAAAGCCACCGGCCTTGAGCGCGTTGAGCAGAACCTTGTTCAGGCCCAGCATATCGAAATCAAACAATTCATATCCTTTCGGGCGCCGCATCATGCGAACGCCATCGATCAGGGGCCACGCAGATCATGCATGGCGGACGAGGGTGCGACCGCGCCATTATCGGGACACGATCGTCAGAACCCTGCGTGAATGGGAACTGGGAGAAACTTGCTGTCGTTGTCAGGCCCACGGGGAATAACCCCGCCGTCCGACTGCTCACGCGGCAGTGCAGCGACATGAGCTGCACATGCGGGCTGTCGGGCCATATGTCAAGCGCCACGGCCCTTTTCCTTGGCGACTGCTTCCTTTATGTGCCGTCCATCCACAAGGGTAAGGACCAAACATATGGGATACCGAGTCGTCGTCGCCGGTGCCACAGGCAATGTGGGCCGCGAAATGCTGAACATCCTCGCCGAGCGGGAATTCCCGATCGATGAGATCGTGGCACTGGCCAGCCGAAGATCGCTGGGGACGGAATGCAGCTTTGGCGACAAGACCCTGAAAACCAAGGATCTCGATACCTTTGATTTCACGGGCTGGGATATCGCGCTTTTCGCCATCGGCTCGGAGGCGACGGCGATCTATGCCCCCAAGGCCGCCAAGGCGGGCTGCGTGGTGATCGATAACTCGTCGCTCTACCGCTATGACCCCGATGTGCCGCTGGTGGTGCCCGAGGTGAACCCCGAGGCGGTTTTGGGCTATGCCAAGAAAAACATCATCGCCAACCCAAACTGCTCGACCGCGCAGATGGTCGTAGCGCTCAAGCCGCTACATGACCGTGCGCGGATCAAACGAGTTGTCGTCTCGACCTACCAATCGGTTTCGGGCGCGGGCAAGGCGGGGATGGACGAGCTTTGGGACCAGACCAAAAGCATCTACAACCCGACCGACAGCAAGCCGCCGACCAAATTCACCAAGCAGATCGCCTTTAACGTCATCCCCCATATCGACAAGTTCATGGAGGATGGATCGACCAAGGAAGAGTGGAAGATGGTGGTCGAGACCAAGAAAATTCTCGACCCCAAGATCAAGGTCACGGCCACCTGTGTGCGCGTGCCGGTCTTTGTCGGCCATTCCGAGGCGATCAATATCGAGTTCGAGGATTTCCTCGACGAAGAAGAGGCCCGCGATATCCTGCGCGAGGCACCCGGCGTCATGGTCATCGATAAGCGCGAGGATGGCGGCTATGTCACCCCCATCGAATGTGTGGGCGATTACGCCACCTTCATCAGCCGTATCCGGCAAGACAGCACGCTCGATAACGGGCTGAACCTGTGGTGCGTCAGTGACAACCTGCGCAAGGGTGCGGCGCTGAACGCGGTGCAGATCGCCGAGACGCTGGGCAACCGGGTGCTGAAAAAGGGCTAAGGCCTTTGGCCAAGTTGAACGGGCCGATCCCTCTGGGGTCGGCCTTTTTCATGGCTAGGGCGCAGGCAAGCGGCGAAACTTTGCTGAACGGCCAGCGCCATCACGGTTTTTCATTGTCTCAGCCGTCGCAAAGCCGCAGGTCTAGTGCCATGTAAAGTCACGATCACGGAGCGCCCCATGATGCGTATCGCCCTGTCACTTGTCATGGCCATGATCGGCGCCGCACCGGCCTTTGCCGATGATATCTTGCTCAGGGCCGATGTCGCGGCGGCGACGATCTACCTATCCGGGGCCGAGGTCAGCCGGCACGCGGATCTCGCGATTGCCCCCGACAGCCATCAGATCGTGATCGCCATGCAAGACGCGGCACAGGCCGAGCGTATCATGCTGAGCGCACCCGAGGGAGTGACCATCGGACAGCCGCGCAAGATCACGGACTATCCCATCGCCGAGGGGGTCTTGGACGACCCTGCACAGGCCGCAGCCCGCGCTGCGCGCGACGCAGCCGAATTGGCGCTAACCCAAGCCCAAGACGATCTGGCACTGGTCAATGGTGAGGTGCGCGCGCTTGAAGCACAGCTTCGCTTTCTGGGCACATTGGTGGGCGACGGCATGGCCGATATGGACCCCGACCGCCTGCCGCAGCTTTTGGCAGCACTCGGGGCTGAGACCGCGCGGCTTGAGCGGGAATTGCATGCGGCGCGCATCGCGCGGCGCACCCCGGAGGCGGTGGTCCAGACCCGCGATGCCGCGCTTTCTGCGGCGCAAGATGCGCTGGACCGGCTGAACCCATTTGGCGTGGCGGTCGATGCCATCGCCTTTACGCTCGACGCCCCAAGCGCGACCGAGGGGCAGATCAAGCTTGACTACTTCACCCAAGCGGCAAGCTGGTCACCCAGCTATGAGCTGCATTTGGACAGCGAGACCGGCGCTTTGGAAATCGCGCCTTTCATCGCGGTCGCGGTGCAGGGTTCCGGCCCGTGGCGCGACGTCGCCATGCGCTTTTCAACCAGCCAGCCGGACCGCCCGCGCGCGCCAAGCGCGCTTTGGCCCAATCCCGCCCGGCTTATCGATCCCGTATCGCCACAACCCTATGCAATATCGCGCCTTGGCGCGGCCCCGATGATGGAGGCGGCAACCGATAGCATTGCCGCGCAGGCGGTCACCGGCTTGGCAGTGACCCATGTCTATGGCAGCCCCGTCAGCCTTGATAATGATGGCCGCGCGATCTTGCCGCTTGATCGCTTGGCCATGCAGGTTGCGCGCGAAATCCGCGCTGTGCCGCGCCTTGATCAAACGGCATATCTGCTTGCCACGCTGCGCAATGATAGCGGTGCACCGATCTTGCCGGGCCCCGCGCGCTATTTCCGCGATGGCGCGCTGATCGCGCAAGAGTGGCTGCCGCTGATCCCCATGGGGGCCGAGGCCGAGCTTGGCTTTGGTCCGCTCGATCATTTGCGCCTGGTCTGGATCGATCGGTCACTGGCCGAGGGGGATCGCGGGATTTTCGTCACCGCCAATACCCAAGAGCGCCGCATCGCCTTTGGGGTAGAAAACACCGGCACAAAGGCAGAGACGGTCCGCCTTCTTTATGCAACACCCTTTGCCGAGCAAGAGGATTTGCGCCTATCGATGACGCTGACGTCGCAACCTCAGACGGGCGATGTCGATGATCTGCGCGGGGTGCAGGCTTGGACATTGTCGGTGGCACCCGGTGAGACGAAACTGGTCGAGATGGGCCTGTCATTTGCTTGGCCCGAGGGGCAAGAGCTGGTCTGGCAGCCCTGAGGGATTAGCCGGGTGCGATCAAGACCGGGTTGTCATCATCCCATGGATCAGGTTCCGGACGGGTTATTTTCTCGGCGCCAAGAATACGTGGGACCAGATGGCGGTGCGCGTGACCGGGAAAGGGGGCGTTGAACCGGCGCATCAGACCCGCATAGGCGGCCCCGATCTCGGACCCTTTGCAAAGCCTTTCGCCATCTAAGATCCGGTGCAGCGCCAAACCCCCGCCGCGTTCGCGAAACACAAAACCATGGGCGCGCATCCGCGCCTGAAGATCATCCCAACTTGTCGCTTGGCCAATGTCAGCGGCGACACGCGCCCGGACGGGCGCAAAAAGCTGCTCCTCGGTCCTGCCGGACCTCTTCGCCCCTTTGTCCTCTGTCGGCAGGCTGCGGCGCAGGCGATGGCGAAGCTCTTCATGCAAGCTGCGACCATTGCCCCCTGCGGCCTCGGCCAGCGCGGCGAAGAGCGGTTCGGGCAGATCAATGATCAAGCGGCGGCTTTGCGACATGCAGCCACCCTCGCCGATCTTGATGAACCAAGCGTTAACGCCCGTTCAAAACCGCTCGGCCCTGAGCACCTCGCAATCGGTGACGGTGACCACGCCGATATGACGATCAACCACGGCAAAGGCCGCATCGAGTAGCCCATCCAACCGTTCAGGGCGGATGATGCAAACCACGCTGACCATGCCGCCCGCGCGGCTGACCTGCCCCTCGCGTGTCCATTGGCCGGATCTGCCCGAGCCACCCAGAACCGGCAGCACCGTAAACCCCGTGACACCTGCCTTGATCAAGGCATTGGTCAGGCGCGTCTCCATCACCGATTCGATGGTGATCTCGACCCGTTTGGCCTTGTGGGTCTGCATCTGCGTCAGCCTCCGGTAACGGCGCTGGCCACCGCAAGATAAAGCGGGATGCCAAGCGTCAGATTAAAGGGAAAGGTCACGCCCAGCGAGAGCGTCAGATAGACAGAAGGGTTCGCCTCGGGCAGCGCAACCCGCATCGCGGCGGGCACCGCGATATAAGAGGCCGAGGCGCAGAGCGTCATAAACAGCACGACCCCACCCGTCGATAGCCCCAGCATCAGCCCCGCGCCCAAACCCAACAAAGCGCCGATGGGCGGCATCACCACGCCAAAGAGAAACAGGCCCGGCGTCAACACCCCGCGCGCCGAGCGCAGGCCACGCCCCGCCACAAGGCCCATATCCAGCAAGAACAGGCACAAAATACCCTGAAAAGGTGCCACGATGAAGGGCGCGATCCGGTCCATGCCCGCGTCACCGGTGATCCAGCCGATCAGGAAGGAGCCGACCAAAAGCACGATGGACCCGTTGAGCAAAATCTCTCGCATCAGCCCATCTTCCATCTCGCCGCTGGCCTTGCCGTAGCGCGCGATGATCCACAATGCCGACAAGATCGCAGGTGCCTCCATCGCGGCGGCGACGGCGACCATATACCCCTCAGATGTCAGGCCAGCCGAGGTGATGACCGAGGTGGCCGCCACGAAGGTCACGATGGAGATCGAACCGTAATGGGCGGCAACCGCCGCCGCATCGGTGACGTCGAGCCGCGACATCACCCTGAGCAGCGCAAACGCGATCAAAGGCAGCGCGAAGGACAAGATCACGCCCACCAAAAGCGACATCAACAGCCTGGCGTCGATCCCATGATCGGCCACGCTGGCCCCGCCCTTAAAGCCGATGGCAAACAACAGGTAAATCGACATGCCCTTAGCGATAGCTTCGGGGATAGAGAGGTCGGATTTGGCGAAAGCCGCCAAAAGCCCCAGCGCAAAGAACAGGATGATCGGTGAAAGCAGGTTATCCGCCGCAAGCGCCAATATCCCATCCATCCACTCACCCCTGTCGGTTGTTTCGCCGCGTTTTCCTTAGCGGCCATACAACCGCCGGTAAAGCTTAGCCGCGCACGAAATGGCGCACTTCGCCGTCAAATGTCTCAAGATCCATCTCGGCCAGATCAGTCCAAAGCCCGTGCAGCGTCAGGCGGCCTTCATCAACCGCCTCGGCCACAAAAGGATAGCTCATCAGGTTTTCGAGGCTGATCAAAATCCCCTCTTTCTCAAGCGCGGTCTGGCGATGCGCGGCATCGGTGATATCAGCGATCCGGGTCACACCGGGGCGCAGAATATCCAGCCAGCGGCCAACGAAGCTGTCGATCTGGTCCAGCTCGGCGGCCTCGCCTGCGCACATTTGCAAACAGCCGCGCACGCCGCCGCATTGCGAATGGCCTTTCACGATGATGTGGCGCACCTTGAGGAACCTGACCGCGAACTCCACCGCTGCAGCCGTGCCTTGGTGATGCCCATCGGGCGCATAGGGCGGCACCAGATTGGCAATGTTGCGATGCACGAATAATTCGCCGACCTGTTGGCCAAAGACCGGCCCAACCGCGACACGGCTGTCACAACAGGCGATCACCATCGCCTGCGGGTTCTGACCTTCGATGGCAAGTTTGCGAAACAGGTCACGATTGCTGGGGAATTCATGGGTTTTCCAGCGCTTGTAGCGTTCAAGCAGATAGTCAGGCAGGGATTTGACACGGTGCATTTGCAGTCGTTCCTCGTGGATGTCCGATACCTCATTAGCCCAATGCCACGCAAATTGGAGGCGATTTTTCACGCGGCAATAAGGCTTTGTTCAGACCCGGATCGCATGGTCCCGCCTGCCCGTGGTGGGGGAGAAGTGTGGAGCGTATGAATGAGGGCGGGTGTAACGGACCTACCGCTGGGAGAGCCTGCGCGCTTCAACCCCAGCCAACTTGAATTACTATGTGACCGCTTGGGCGAGCATCGTGCCGAGGCCGAGGTTGCCTATGCGCTTGAACGGATCGCCAAGCATCTGTCCCAGCTTGGTTTAGATCGCCTCCGGGCGGATCGCGCGGCGCTGGAAAAGCTCTTGGCCGCCCTTGTCGGCGATGCGCGGTTGATCGGCATGGCGACGCTGGCACAGGCGGGGCGGCATGTGCTTGATTGCCTCGACGGGGATGATCCCGTCGCTTTGGCCGCGACCTTGGCCCGGCTCGAGCGGGTGGGGGATCGCTCCATCGACGCGATCTGGGATTTGGAGGATCTTTCCGGGTGACGGGCCTTGCGGCGACCGGGCATGGCGCTAGTGTGGCCGCACACGAAAATCGCCCTCAACCGCCCGAGTGTCATGCAAAAAGACCTATGTTTCGCCGCGCCCGATCCAACGGCTATGCCCATCTTGCTTGTCGCAGGCGACGATGCGCTCGATACGCTGACGCAGACACAGCGCGCTTGGGCCGAGCATCACGGCTTTCAAGGTAGTTTGGGCCAAAGCTGCACGCTGCCCGGTGATGATGGGCGGCCTGTCATGGTCTTGCTTGGCTCGGGCACAGCACAAGATCGGCTTTGTCGCCGTTTTGCACTTGGCCATGCCATCGCCGGGCTGCCAGAGGCGACATATCTGCTGTCCAACCCACCCAAGGGAACTGATGGCGCGGAATTGGCGCTTGGCTATCTGTTCGCGTGTTACCGCTTTGATCGTTATCGCGACCAAAGCCGCCCAAAGGCGCGCTTGATTGCCCCCGATGGGGTCAATGCCGCCCAATTGGAACGCATCGCTGCCGCCGAGGCGCTGACGCGTGACCTGATCAATACCCCCGCCGAGGATATGGGACCAGAGGCACTCGAAGCGGCGGCGCGTGATCTCGCGGGGGCGTTCGGCGCCACGATCTCAGTCACCACCGGCGATGATTTGCTGAGTGCGAATTTTCCCTTGATCCACACGGTAGGCCGGGCCGCAGCGCGCGCGCCACGCCTGATCGAGATGCGTTGGGGCAAGGGCAAGCGGACGCTGACCCTGATCGGCAAGGGCGTGTGTTTCGACACGGGCGGCCTAAACCTCAAACCCGGCGCATCGATGGGGTTGATGAAAAAGGATATGGGCGGCGCGGCCACGGTCTTGGGCCTTGCGCGCATGATCATGTCAGAGGGGCTGGATCTCACGCTGCGCGTCTTGATCCCGGCGGTCGAGAATGCGGTATCGGGCGCGGCCTTTCGGCCCGGTGACATCTTCACCGCGCGCAATGGCATGACGGTCGAGATCAACAACACCGATGCCGAGGGGCGGCTGGTTTTGGCCGATGCGCTGGCACTTGCCAATGAACAACCCGCCGATCTGACCATTTCGATGGCGACGCTGACGGGTGCGGCGCGGGTGGCGGTCGGCCCCGATATCGCGCCGTTTTTCACCGATGATGATGGTTTCGCCGCCGATCTGGCACGACATGCCAGCCGAGTGGCAGACCCGGTGTGGCGTCTGCCCTTCCATCCCGCCTATGAGGCGCTGATCGAGCCGGGTATCGCCGATCTCGACAATGCGCCCTCGGGCGGCATGGCCGGTGCGATCACGGCGGCGCTGTTCTTGCGCCGTTTCGTGCCCGATGTGCCGTGCTATGCGCATTTCGACATCTATGCCTGGAGCCAATCCAACGCACCGGGGCGGCCAAAGGGGGGCTTGGGCCAAGGGGCGCGCGCGCTATTTGCCCTGCTTGGCGAAGAAAGGGTAAAGTCATGAGTGATCCACGCACCACGCCTTGCAATGGCCGCGTGGCCCATATCTCGCTCGAGGGACAGGTCGAGGCTGAGCGCTTCGTCAATGGGCGCTGGATGATGGTCCAGCAACCCATGGTCAACATCACCGATGCGCCGCGCGGCAACCGGGTCAGCCAGCTTTTGTTCGGTGAGCGGTTCTTGTCGCTGGAAACGGCCGATGGCTTTGCCTTTGGCATGGCCGAGCGCGACAATTACGTGGGCTATATCCTGTCCGGCGCGCTGACCGGGGCCGAGGATTCCACCCATTGGGTTACCACCCCCGCCACCCATCTTTACCCAAAGCCGGATTTCAAATCGCCACCCGATGTGGCGCTGTTTTTCGGCAGTCAGGTCAAAGTCGCAGGCGAGCGCGATGGATTTTTGCGCATCCAGACTGGCCACCACATTCCTACCCAGCACCTCACCCCGATCCGTGCGCGGTTTTCCGACCCTGTGGGGATTGCCGATCTGTTTCTTGGCACGCCCTATCTATGGGGCGGGACAAGCCGTTGGGGGATCGATTGTTCCGGGCTGGTACAAGCGGCCCTTTTGGCCTGTGGCATCCCCTGCCCCCGCGACAGCGACCAGCAAGAAGCAGCCTTGGGCATGGCCCTTCCCGAGGGTGCGGCCCTACAACGCGGCGATCTGGTATTTTGGCGCGGCCATGTGGGCATCATGGCGAATGATCACATGCTGCTGCATGCCAATGCACATCACATGGCCGTCGCTTATGAACCGCTGGCCGAGGCGGTAGAACGCATCGAAGCGCGTGAGTTCGGCGCGGTGACATCTTACCGGCGCTTGGCGCTGCCCCGCTAGGTCTCGACCGCGCGGATCAGCTTGCGTTCCAGCACGCGCAGCACAACCTTCAGGTCATTGCCGCGCTTAAGGATACGACCATCCATGCCGATCACGGCATATTGCCCTTGCCGCTCGCGCAGGCGGGGGCGCTTTTCCACCCGGTAGATCGGATGCTCGGCGGTGCGTCGGAAAATCGAAAAGACCGCGACCTCGCTCAGATGCGAGATGCCGTAATCGCGCCATTCACCCGCGGCGACCATGCGCCCATAAAGCGTGAGGATATTGCCCAGCTCGTGGCGGTCAAAAGCCACCTGCTCTGTGCGCGCTGCGGGCCCGATGGGCAGGGAATGCATCACCATCCCGAAATGTTGAGCGCGATGGCCGCGAAAATCAAGCAAAAGCAGGGTGGCGTCTTCGAGATTCACTTTTTGTTAAGAAATGACTATATTGATGGCATGATGACACAAGAAACCGATCCCGCCCTGATCACTGCAATACACGACGTTGTCGTGCGCGAACTTGAACCCGCCCGGATCGCGCGGGTGGATGTTGCGCGCGATCTAGACCATGATGGAGACCCCATCTTGCGGATCAAGATTGTGTTCGAGGCAGATAATGACAGGCTCAATCCGACCGCGGTACGCGGATTGATCCGCCACCTGCGTGAAGCCCTCACCCCGCTTGATGTGAACGAATTCCCCATGTTCAACTTCGCGACCGTCAAGGAAGACGCCGCTGCAGCCGCTTGATCTTCTCAGAACGGCGAAACTGCTGGTCACAAACCGGTCATCTCGTCGGCCGCGGCAGTCAGACCTCAAACGTGCGGTCAGCAGCGCCTATTACGCAATGTTTCATGAGGTATGCCGAACCGTTGCCGACGGAATGATCGGCACTGCCGGATCAATACGCAGTGCACCCGCATGGCGACAAGCCTACAGGTCCGTTGAACACGGGTTTGCGAAAGCACAATGCAGCAACGGAAAGGTAATGACGAAGTTTCCGCAGGAAATTCAGGACTTCGGCAACCTGTTCGTCAAGTTGCAAGAGGATCGTCACAACGCCGATTACGACCCTACATCCCGCTTTCAACTGAGCGACGTCGTACAAATCATAGACGTCGCGGAAGAGACGGTAAAACTATACCGACGCACAGCGAACAAGGATAGACGGGCCTTCGCGGTCTGGGCGACCATGAAGGCCCGTCATTGAGGGTTACGCCCTTACGAGCGCCTCATAGGCATCCGACATGGAGCGGGTCAGCGCGCCCACTTCAAAGGTGTAGTCGCCGATCTGGCCCACCGGCGTGACTTCGGCGGCGGTGCCGGTCAGCCAGCATTGCTCAAAACTTTCCAACTCTTCGGGCATGATGTGGCGCTGATGCACGGTGATGTTGCGCTCGCCCAGCATGCGGATGACGGTCTGGCGCGTGATCCCGTTGAGGAAGCAATCGGCCAAGGGCGTATGCACCTCGCCATCCTTGACGAAGAAGATATTGGCACCCGTCGCCTCGGCCACGTAGCCGCGATAGTCGAACATCATCGCGTCCGAACAGCCCTTGGCCTCGGCGGCGTGCTTGGACATAGTGGCGATCATGTAAAGACCTGCCGCCTTGGCCTGATAGGGGGCGGTTTCGGGGGCTGGGCGGCGCCACTTGGCGATATCGAGCTTGGCCCCCTTAGTTTTGGCGTCGCCGTAGTAATTGCCCCAGCTCCACGCCGCGACGGCCATGCGCACCGGGTTGCGCTTGGAAGAGACACCCATATCATCGCCCGCGCCGCGCCATGCCAGCGCACGCACATAGGCATCGGTCAGGCCATTGGCCTGCATCACCGCGTATTTCGCGGCCTCGATCTCGTCGATCGAATAGGGGATCGGCATATCGATCATCTCGCCCGATTTCAGCAAGCGCTGGGAATGGAGGCGGCTCTCAAAAATCTTGCCGTTGTAAGCGCGCTCACCCTCGAACACAGAGGAGGCGTAGTGCATCGCATGGGTCAGGATATGGACATTGGCCCCGCGCCAATCCACCAACTCGCCATCCATCCAGATCTTGCCATCACGATCATCATAGGCTCCGGCCATCGGTCCGCTTCCTTGTAGGCTGCACCGGCACTTCCATCCGGTCGGGTTTTCGAATGTTGCGCAGATTACGTCCGTATCGGGCATATTATTGCGCAAAACGCCCTAATCGCTAACAATCGATTCTTGGAAAGTCAACAAGGCTGACATAAACTGATCGAAATCCCCAACGGGATGCAAACGAGGGGCTAGAATATGGCGGATCGCAATGCGGCGAATGTGATGGGGCGGGGCGAAAGCCTGTTGTTCCTGACCGACGACCAACTGCGCCGCGGGATTGAAGCGATGTTTTTCGCCTATCGCGGCTTCACCGCCGACCCTGATCGTATCTTGCAAGATTACGGCTATGGCCGTGCGCATCACCGCGCGATCCATTTCATCAACCGCAGCCCCGGCACGACGGTCAATAACCTGTTGTCGATCCTTGGCGTGACCAAGCAATCGCTCAACCGCGTGCTGCGCACCTTGGTCGAGGATGGTCTGGTCGACAGCCGCGTCGGCACCCGCGACAAGCGCGAGCGGCATTTATTCCTCACCCCCAAAGGCGCGGCCCTTGAGCGCGAATTGTCCGAGGCCCAGCGCAGCCGCATGCGCGACGCCTATCGCGCCGCCGGCCCCGAGGCGGTTGCGGGATTTCGCACCGTGCTTGAGCAGATGATGAACCTCGAGATGCGGCGGCAATACATGGACGGCGGGGATGGTGCGAGATGAGCGGCGAAATCGGCGCGCATCTGCTGATCGTCGATGATGATGAGCGTATCCGCGGGCTTTTGCAGAAATTCCTGATGCGCAACGGCTACATGGCCAGCGTTGCGCGCGACGCGGCACAGGCGCGGCGGCTGCTCAAGGGTTTGGCCTTTGACCTGATCGTGCTTGATGTGATGATGCCCGGCGAAGATGGGCTTAGCCTATGCAGCGCGATCAGGCAAAATCAGACGACGCCGATCTTGCTCTTGACCGCGCGCGGTGAAGCGGGTGATCGCATCAGCGGGCTCGAGGCAGGGGCCGACGACTACCTTGCCAAACCATTCGAGCCCAAGGAATTGCTGCTGAGGATCAACGCCATCCTGCGGCGCATGCCCAAGCCCGTGGACGAGCCGGAATTGCCGCAAATCCTCCATCTGGGGCCAATCCGCTACGACCTTGAGCGCGGCGAGATGTGGCGTGGCGCAAACCTTGTCCGGCTCACCGCGACCGAGGCCGCCTTGATGCGCATCTTCACCAGCGAACTAAATCGCCCGATCAGTCGCACGGAATTGGTGGGGCTTCTCAACCGCGATAAATCCGGTGCTGATCAGGTCCAAGAACGCGCCGTCGATGTGCAGATTACCCGCCTGCGCCGCAAGATCGAGGTCAGCCCGAAAGAGCCGCGCTATCTTCAAACCGTGCGGGGCGCGGGCTATATGCTGGCCCCCGACTGAGGAAAGATGCCGCCGTGACGCTTTTGGTTGAAAACCCTGCTGGCCTTGATCACCTGACCCCGCTTGGCCACCCCGAGCGGGTCGAGCGCCTGTCCGAGATTAACGAGGCGCTGTCTGCCCCTGAATTCGACGATTTGACCCGCATGATTGCCCCCATGGCCGATGAGGCCATGCTGCTTTTGGGCCATCCGCAAGCCTATATCGATTGGGTGCGCGCCCAGATGCCCGAGGTCGGGCGCGCAGCCCTTGACGCCGACACCCATGCCAGCCCCGGCTCGTGGGAGGCCGCTTTGCGCGGCGTGGGCGGCTGCATCGCCGCCATCGATGCGGTGCTGGGCGGGCGGGAAAAGAACGCCTTTGTTGCCACAAGACCGCCGGGCCATCATGCCGAGAAAACCCGCGCGATGGGGTTTTGCCTTTTTTCCACCGTCGCCATCGCGGCGCGCTATGCGCTGGAACATCACGGGCTCTCGCGCGTGGCAGTGGTGGATTTCGATGTGCATCACGGCAATGGCACGCAAGATGTGCTCTGGGATGAGCCGCGCGCGCTGTTCATCTCGTCCCACCAAATGCCGCTTTACCCCGGTTCGGGTGCCGCCAATGAGCGTGGCGGGTCGAACAATGTGCTGAACCTGCCCTTGGCCCCCGCCACGGATGGGGCGGCGATGCGGCGGGCCTATGAAACCCAAGGCTTTGCCCGTCTGCGCGCATGGGCGCCCGAATTGATCCTGATCTCGGCGGGGTTCGATGCCCATGCCGATGATCCGCTCGCCAATCTGATGTGGGACGAAGAGGATTTCGCCTGGATCACGCGCAGGCTTTGCGACATCGCCGATGAGGTCTGCGCCGGGCGCGTGGTCTCGACTCTCGAGGGTGGTTATGATCTGCCCGCATTGGCGGCTTGCGCCGCAGTGCATGTCACGGAATTGAAGGAGCGGGGCGCATGAGCGACACCAAAGCAATCGCGGCAATGAGCTTCGAGGACGCGATCCGGGAACTTGAACAGGTGGTCGGCGCGCTGGATCGTGGCGATGTGGCGCTTGAGGAATCGATCAAGCTTTATGAACGCGGCGCGGCGCTGAAGGCGCATTGCGAAACCAAGCTGAAAGAGGCCGAAGAAAAAGTCGCGCAGATCACGCTCGACAGCAGTGGCCAGCCCACGGGAACCACCCCGGTCGAGGGGCTGTGATCTCGTGTTCAAGGCAGCGCTCGCGGCGACACAGGCGGATATCGCGCAATTCCTGACGGTTGAGTTGGCACGCTTTGGCGATGACCGCGTGGCCCAAGGGATGCGCTATGCAACGGATGGCGGCAAACGGCTGCGCGGCTTCTTGGTGCTGGAAACCGCCGCGGTCTTCGGTGTGAACCGCGATCAGGCGATGTTCGCCGCCGGTGCAGTCGAGGCGCTGCATGCCTATAGCCTTGTGCATGATGATCTGCCCTGCATGGATGATGATGATCTGCGCCGGGGCCAGCCCACGGTGCATGTGAAATGGGACGAGGCGACCGCCGTTCTGGTGGGCGACGCGCTGCAAACTTTCGCCTTTGAGCTTTTGGCCGATCCGCGCGCGGGCGATGACGCGCAGCGCGTGGCGCTGGTGGGCAGCCTTGCGCGCGCCTCGGGCGCGCAAGGGATGGTCTTGGGTCAGGCGCAAGATATCGCGGCTGAGACCGCGCAGGCGCCCCTGACGCTCGACCAGATCACCGAATTGCAGGGCAACAAGACCGGCCGCTTGATCGAGTGGCCCGCCCTTGCGGGCGCGATCTTGGGCAGGGCCGATCCCGCGCCACTTTTGGCCTATGCCCGCGCTATTGGCTTGGCGTTCCAGATCGCCGATGACATTTTGGATGTGACGGGCGATGCCGCCACCGCCGGCAAGGCGCTGCAAAAAGATGCCGCCGCTGGCAAGGCGACCTTCGTGTCGCTCCTCGGGCTTGACGCCGCCAAGGCGCGCGCCGAAGCCCTCGTCGCTGCGGCTGAGGCCGCCCTGACCCCCTATGGCGAAAAGGCGCATCACCTGCGCGCGCTGGCCCGCTACATTGTCGAACGCGACAAGTAAGGCCGAAGGAGGCCAAGCCAGTGACCAACCGCCCGACGACCCCTTTGCTCGACCGCGTAACTTCGCCCGCCGACCTCAAGCGGTTGAGCGATAGCGAGTTGCGCCGCCTTGCAGATGAGCTGCGCGCGGAAACCATCTGGTCGGTCAGCCAAACCGGCGGCCATTTCGGCGCGGGCCTTGGCGTGGTGGAAATGACCGTGGCGATCCATGCCGTGTTCGATACGCCGCGCGACAAGCTGATCTGGGATGTCAGCCACCAAAGCTACCCGCACAAGATCCTGACCGGGCGGCGCGAACAGATGCGCACGATCCGCCAGAAGGATGGGCTTTCCGGTTTCACCAAGCGCTCGGAGTCGCCCTATGACCCGTTCGGTGCGGCCCATTCTTCAACCAGTATCTCGGCCGCCCTTGGCTTTGCCGTGGCGCGCGATCTGGGCGGGGCTTGCGACACCGGGCATGGCGATGCGATTGCCGTGATCGGCGATGGCGCGCTGTCGGGCGGCATGGCCTATGAGGCGATGAATAATGCGGGCCATCTGGGCAAGCGTCTGATCGTGATCTTGAACGACAACGAGATGTCGATCGCGCCGCCCACGGGGGCCATGTCCTCCTACCTGTCGCGGCTTTACGCGGGCGCACCCTTTCAGGAGTTGAAGGCCGCCGCCAAAAGCGCGGTGTCGCTCTTGCCCGAACCCTTTCAGGAGGGCGCGCGCCGGGCCAAGGAACTCCTCAAGGCCGCGACCGTGGGCGGCACGCTGTTCGAGGAACTGGGCTTTTCCTATGTCGGCCCCATCGACGGGCATGACATGGAACAGCTTTTGGCCGTTCTGCGCACCGTCAAAGCGCGCGCCGATGGGCCGATCTTGATCCATGCGATCACGAAAAAGGGCAAGGGCTATGCCGAACACCGCCCCGACCGGGGGCATGCCACCGCGAAATTCGATATCCAGACGGGGGAGCAGAAAAAGGCCCCGTCCAACGCGCCAAGCTACACAGCGGTTTTTGCCCAGTCGCTCATCCGCGAAGCCGAGCTTGACCCGCAGATCGTGGCCGTCACCGCCGCGATGCCCGATGGCACGGGGCTTGATCTGTTCGCCGAACGCTTTCCCAACCGCTGCTTTGATGTGGGCATTGCCGAACAGCATGCAGTGACATTTTGTGCAGGGATGGCGGCCGGTGGACTAAAGCCTGTCTGTGCAATCTATTCTACCTTCCTGCAGCGCGGTTATGACCAGATCGTGCATGATGTGGCGATCCAGCGTTTGCCCGTGCGCTTTGCCATCGACCGCGCGGGGCTGGTGGGGGCCGATGGGGCGACCCATGCGGGCAGTTTCGACATCGCCTTTCTTGCCAACCTTCCCGGTTTCATCGTCATGGCCGCCGCCGATGAGGCGGAGCTGGTCCATATGCTGCGCACGGCACTTGCCTATGATGAAGGCCCCTCTGCCTTCCGCTTTCCGCGTGGCGAAGGGGTGGGCGTCGATCTGCCCGAGCGGGGCCAAGTGCTTGAGATCGGGCGCGGCCGCATGATTGCCGAGGGCAACCGGGTCGCGATCCTGAACTTCGGCACCCGGTTGAAAGAGGTGCGCGAAGCCGCCGAGGCCTTGGCGCAAAAGGGCATCACGCCCACCATCGCCGATGCCCGTTTCGCCAAACCACTCGACCGCGATCTGATCTTGCAACTGGCCCGCCACCACGAGGCGCTGATCACCATCGAAGAGGGGGCCGTGGGCGGCTTCGGCAGCCATGTCGCGCAGCTTTTGGCCGAGGAAGGCGTGTTTGACACCGGCCTCAAGTATCGGTCGATGTTCTTGCCCGACAGCTTCATCGACCAAGCCAGCCCCGAGGATATGTATGCCGTGGCCCGAATGAACGCGGACGACATTGCAGCCAAGGTGCTGGATGTGCTGGGCGTGGCGCGGTTAGAAAAGCGGGCGTGATGACGGCTCATGTCGGGTGCGCCTGAAGGCACACCCTACCTCTCTAACCGCTCCTCGATCTTCCTCAGCCGATCCAGCACCTCGTCGCGGTAGGCATCGGTGGCCGCGTTGCTTTCGGCGGCGTGGGCGTCTTGCATGGAATTGACCACCAGACCCACGATCAGGTTCACCACGGCAAATGTCGTGACCATGATGAAGGGCACGAAAAACGCCCAAGCATAGGGATAGACATCCAGCACCGGGCGCACGATGCCCATGGACCACGACTCTAACGTCATCACTTGGAACAGCGTGTAAAGCGAGGCACCGATGGAGCCGAACCATTCGGGAAAGCTTGCCCCGAAAAGTTTCGTCGCCATCACCGCCCCGATGTAGAAAATGATCGACATCAGCAAGAACACCGACCCCATCCCCGGCAGCGCGGTCAATAACCCCTCGACCACCCGTCGCAGTGACGGCACCGCCGAGACGACACGCAAAACCCGCAAGATGCGCAGCGCGCGCAAAACAGACAGGCCTTGCCCACCCGGCACCAAAGCGATGCCCACGATCACGAAATCGAAGATGTTCCAGCCAACGCGGAAAAATCGCGGCCCAAGTGCCACCATCTTGAGCACCAGCTCGATCACGAAGATTGCCAAACAGGCCTGATCAAGCGCCAAGATCAACGGGCCTGCGGCTGCCATGATGCTGGGCGATGTTTCCATGCCCAAGATCACGGCGTTGAACAAGATCACGCCGATGATGCTGTTGCGGATGATGGGCTGTTCCAGCCACGCGGCCAGCCGCGCACGAAACCCGATTTGGGTAGCACTCATGTCACTCATAATAACTCCCTCAAACAGGGCTGAGATGGGGCAGGGTAAAGCTTGCCGCAAGCTCTACATGCGGCGACCAGCGAAATTGATCGACGGGTTGCACCCAATTCAGGCGATAGCCCCCCTGAATGAGCAAGGCCGCATCACGCGCGAATGTCACGGGGTTGCACGACACCATCGCAACGCGCGGGATTTGCGCGGTGACGATCTGTGTCACCTGCGCCTCGGCACCGGCGCGGGGCGGGTCGATGACGATCCCGTCAAAGCGCGCCAACTCGGCCGGCAAAAGCGGGCGGCGAAATAGGTCGCGGGTCTCGACCGTCAGCGCCTTCAGCCCGGTCGCGTAGCGCATGGCGTGATCAAGTGCTGCGGTCAGCGCCGCCGCCCCCTCGACCGCATGCACGGGGACCGCGCGCGCCAACGGCAAGGCAAATGTCCCGCATCCGGCGAACAGATCGGCCACCCGCTTGGCCCCATCAAGCGCGGCGGTCACAGCGGCAAGCAGCGCATCCTCGCCTGCCTTGGTCGCTTGCAAAAAGGCACCGGGCGGCGGGGCAACGGCAATCGTGCCGAAATGCACGCTGGGCAGCGTTTCGGCATAGACCGGTTCATCGCCCCAGTTCAGCCGCGCGATACTGGCGCGAAAGCGGGGCAAGACGGTGCGCAATTCTTCGTCAAGCGGTTTGCCGCCCGTCACCGCGCAATCGACGCCCGTGTCGGTCAGCGTCAAGGCAAAGCTCAAGGTCGCCGCGCGCGAGCCGCCAATCTGCGTGATCTCGGCCAGCACGGGCAACAGATCGACCAAGGGTTGGGCCAAGACATGGCAATCGCTGATCGGCACGATCACATCCGAGCGGCGCGCATAAAACCCGACAAGCGCCCCTTTCTTGGTGCGCCGCCCGGCAAAGGTTGCGCGCCGCCGCGCGCGGGGCGGCGATGTGGCGATGGGCTTGATCGGCGCGGTCAGATCATGGGCGGCAAGGGCGGCCACGATCACCCCAGCTTTCCATACCGCAACAAAATCATCGGAGGCATGCATCAAATTGCACCCACCGCAGCTTTTGAAATGCGCACAAGCGGGCCTGACCCGATCAACCGAGGGTTTGACGATCTTGGTATCCGTCATCTGATCACCCGCAACCACGCCAGCAACCACTTCACCGGGTAGGCTCAACGGCACGAAAACAGGGCCGGGCGCGATACCATCGCCGTGATGGCCAAGCCGGTGGATCGTCAGTTCTGTTTGGGTCATGGTCGCTTTATCGCTGGGCTGAAGGCATAGCCCTCGGGGCTGAGGATCGTTGCCTCGCGCAAACCATGTGGCTTGTTGGTCGCAGGCTCGGCCACGACATGCCCCGCCGCTGCGGCGCGCGCAATGGCCGCGTCGGGGTCGACCCCGAAAAGATAAATCTGCACCCCACCGCCGCGCGGCGGGTTCTCAGGGATCAAGCTGGGCAGCGGATGACGCGCAAAGGATGCATCGGAATGGATCTGCAAAATCATCGCGCCATGGCGCAAAATGGCGAAATCATCCGATAGCCGATGCGCGCTGAGGCCAAATACAGCGCTGAGAAACCCCGCAAGACCACGCACATCGCGGCTAAGAAGGTTCACGCCGATCCCCGCAAGGCTGCGGCCAAGATCATCGGCGGATACGGTTTCAAGATCCATAAACGCCGCCTACTCTGCCGCCTCGGTCAGGCCGATGAAGCCGCCCGATTGGCGGTTCCAATAGCGGGCATAAAGCCCATCCTTGGCCAAAAGCGCGTCATGTGTCCCATCCTCGACGATGCGGCCCTGATCCAGCACCACGATCCGGTCCATCGCCGACAGTGTGGACAGGCGATGCGCGATGGCGATCACGGTCTTGCCCTCCATCACCTTGATCAGGCTGTCCTGAATGGCGGCCTCGACCTCGCTATCAAGGGCCGATGTTGCCTCGTCCAGCACAAGGATCGGCGCATCCTTGAGAAAAGCCCGCGCAAGGGCGATGCGCTGGCGCTGACCACCCGAAAGCTTGACACCGCGCTCCCCCAAAAAGGCGTCATAACCGCGCCGCCCCTTGTGATCGACCAAGGCGGCGATGAAAACATCGGCCTCGGCGCGGGCAGCGGCGGCATAGACTTCTTCAGGGGTCGCATCGGGCCGACCATAAAGAATATTGTCAAAGGCCGAGCGGTTGAACATGGCGGTGTCTTGCGTGACCATCGCGATCTGGCGGCGCAGGCTGTCTTGTTTGACATGGCGCACATCAATGCCGTCGATCAAGACGCGGCCCGCCTCGGCCTCGTAAAGGCGCAGCAAAAGCGCCACGAGGGTTGATTTCCCCGCGCCCGAGGCACCGACAATCCCAAGTTTCTGGCCCGGTGCGATGGTCAGATCGATCCCATCCACACCGCCCGATTGCCGCCCATAGGCAAAGCTCACGCCGGACATGACGATGCGGCCCGTCGCCTTGGGCAGATCGACCGCGTCGGGGGCATCGACCAGCGCATGGGGCGGCGTCAGGGTGCGCATGCCATCCTCGATCTCGCCCAGATTGGCATAGATCGCCATCAGCGTGAAACTGACCCAACCCGTCATCTGTGCGATCCGCATTGAGACCGCACCAATGGCCGCAATCTCGCCCGCGCTGACCCGCCCATCTTGCCAGAGCATCACACCAAACAGCACCAGGGCCACGGGCAGAACGCCCGCCGCCGTCATCAAGACAAAGCGAAACCCGGTCGAGAACACCCCGAAATCCAAGGCGGCGGCACGGTACCCCTGCATGGCGGCGATGGCGGATTGATCCTCGTGATCGACATGGCCAAATAGCTTGACGGTCTTGATATTGGTGATCGTATCCACGATCTGACCCGTCACATTGGCCCGTGCAGCGGCCCGCGTCTTGGACAGTGACCGGATGCGCGGCAGGTACCAGCGGATCATGTAGAAATAGATCACCGACCAGACGGCCAAGATCATGCCGATCCGCCAATCAATCGCGGCCAGCATCAGCACCGCGCCCACCAATGTCGCAATCGCGAAAGCACCGGCATTGATCGCCTCGGTCACGACATTGACCAGCGCCGCTGCGGTCTGCATCTGCTTTTGGGCAATGCGACCGGCGAAATCATTGTCGAAAAAGCCAATCGCGTGGCCCAGTGACCAGCGGTGCAAACGGCTTTGGATCAAGGGCGCGACATTGGGCGGAATGACGATCCCGTTAAAGGCCGCCGCCGCACCGAACAAGAAGGGGCGGATCAGCAAGAAAAACCCGACATAGACCGCAATCAGCACGGCATTGTCGGCGAAGTAATCCACCGGGCCATGGGCCAGCGCACTATCGATCACCATGCCAAGCAGCCAGGCCGAGATAACCTCCATCGCGCCGGCCAAGGCCGAGAAAAGCGTGGCAAGCCAGATCACCGGCCAAGTGCCAGACAGGCACCAGCGGATAAAGGGCCATAGGCTGCGCGGCGGCGCACCCTTGGCGGGGGCAAAGCCGTCGATCATCTCGGCCAGCCAATCGCGCAAGCGGTGCAAAAGGGCGCTCATTCCGCCGCCTCCGCATCAGTGCCAAGAAACCCGCCCGATTGGCGCGCCCAAAAGCCAGCATAAAGCCCGCCCTTGGCCAGCAGTTCGGTATGCGTGCCTGCCTCGACGATATGCCCACCATCCAGCACCACGATCCGGTCCATCCGCGCGATGGTCGAAAGCCGATGCGCGATGGCGATCACGGTCTTGCCCTCCATCACGCCGTAAAGCGTGTCTTGGATCGCGGCCTCGACCTCGCTGTCGAGCGCCGATGTCGCCTCGTCCAGCACAAGGATGGGTGCGTTCTTCAAGATCACGCGCGCAAGCGTCACGCGCTGGCGCTGACCACCCGACAGCTTGACGCCGCGCTCACCCACATGGGCGTCATAGCCGCGCCGCCCTTGCAGGTCTTCCAGCGTGAGGATGAAATCATGCGCCTCAGCGCGCTTGGCGGCGGCGATCATCGCGGCCTCGGTCGCATCGGGGCGACCATAGAGGATGTTGTCGCGGACCGAGCGGTGCAACAGCGCGCTGTCTTGCTGCACCATGCCGATCTGGGCGCGCAAACTGTCTTGGGTCACGGTGCGGATATCTTGACCATCGATCAGAATCTGCCCCGCCTCCGCATCGTAAAAGCGCAGCAAAAGCTTCACGAGGGTCGATTTGCCCGCGCCCGAGCGGCCGACAAGCCCCAGCTTTTCACCCGGCTGAATCGTCAACTGCAACTGGTCCAGCCCGCCTGCGCCGCGCCCGTAGTGATGGCTAACCGCGGCAAAATCGATCTGGCCGCGATCCATAACCAAGGTCGCCGCATCCGGTGCATCGGTCAGGCGGATGGGATCGGTGATCGTCTCCATCCCCTCGGCGACCACGCCCAGCGAGCGAAACAGCGTCGAGACCGCCCACATGATCCAACCCGTCATCGCATTGAGCCGCAGCGTCAACGCGGTTGCAGCGGCGACCGCACCAACCGAAGCCGCACCGCTGGACCAGAGCCAGAAAGCCCAACCGACCACTGACACGATCAGCAAGCCGTTCAGCGCGGTCAACGCCACATCCATGATCGTGAACAGCCGCATCTCGCGCGCGAAGGTCTGGCGCGTTTCCTCTATCGCCTCCTTGGCGTAATCTAACTCGCGGTCATGATGGGCGAACAGCTTGACCGCATGGATATTGGTGTAGCTGTCAACGACCCGCCCTGTCGTCATGGACCGCGCGTCGGCGCTGGCCTTGGAGGCGGGGCCGATGCGGATAATCGTCCAGCGCAGCAACAGCGCGTAAAGCCCGAACCAGATCAAAAGCGGGACAGCCAAGCGCGGATCGGCATTTGCCAGCAGGATTGCCGCCCCGATCAGATAGGCGAGGGCAAAGGTGATGGCGTCGAAAATCTGGAAAATTGCATCGCCAGCGCTGCCAGGCGTCTGCATGATCCGGTTAGCGATACGGCCCGCAAAATCATTCTCGAACCAGCCAACTGATTGACGCAAAACCTGTTTGTGCGCGCGCCAGCGGATCAGCGCGCCAAATTGCGGCAAGATGGAATTGTTCAGGAGCGCGACCTGAAGCCCTTGGATCATCGGGCGAAGCGTCAGTATAAAGATCGCGGCGGCGATCAATTCCCAACCATGAGCGGCCATAAGGCTGGCCGGATCGCCGTTCGTCATCAAATCGACGACACGGCCCATGTACCAGATCAGCCCGATCTCGACCGCGGCGACAAAGATCGAGATGATGGCCGTCAGGGCAAAGACTCGTTTAAACGGTTGGGAATACACCCAAAGAAACGGCCAAACCCGGCGCGGCGGCGTGTCCGTCTCGACATAGGTCGTGTAGGGATCGACCAGATTTTCGAAGAAGCGGAACATGCGGCACCCGTGTGAAGCTTGATGCTTCATATAGGTCGCATGTTACAAAAAGACCATCACCGCCGCCGCGCCAAGCCCAAGTGACATGACCCGCGCAAAGACCCGCCATGCCGCAGGCGTGTTGAGTAACATGGCCAAAAGCGCGCCGGCGAAACTCCAAAACAAGCAGACGAAAAAGTTCAGCCCGGAAAAGGCCAAAGCAAGGCGCTGCGCCTCGCCCCATGGCCCAAGCCCCGCCGCATAGCCCGAGGCAGCGGCCAGCGCCACGGCCCAAAGCTTGGGGTTGATCCATTGAAACAAGATCGCCTCGATCATGGTAAAGGGGCGCGCGCGCTGGTCATCCGCCTGCCGCGCTGATGACCGCCACAGCGCCACCGCCATCCAAGCGATCCACACCGCAGCCGCGCCCTTGAGCGCATATTGCAACGCCGGTTGCGCCACCAAGATCGCGCCGATGCCAAGCCCGGTCATCCCCGCCACGATCCCGACGCCGATCACCACACCCGCGACATGCGGCAAGGTCGCGCGAAAGCCAAAGCGCGCGCCCGATGCGGTCAGCAAGATCACATTCGGCCCAGGGCTGAACAGGCCGAGGAGAACGAAAGGGTAAAGCGGGTCCAAGGGTCACTCCGATTGGGGCAAGCGCGACAAAAGCTCTGCTTGGCTGAGCGTAAAGCGCGACGCGATCCAGCGCGCCTCCAGCGCTTTGAGCGCCTGACCCAAAGCCGCACCCGACAGGCGCGGCATCAGATCGGCGGCTTTGACCGGAAACACAGCGCTGGCCCCGCGCGCGATCAAGCTGCGCAGGGTCGGGTCAATCGGTGTCTCGAACTGGCTGGCGCGCAGCACGGCAATATCCCATGCGGCATCGGCCCCATGCAGATAAGCCAGCGCATCGGGTGCGGTCGTGCTGCTCATGCCATCGCGCAGGATTGTAAGCCGCGCGATCTGTGCATTCGAAAGGCGCAAATCGGCGGCAATATCGACCGGCCCAAGGGCGGCAAGCCGCCGGATCGGATCAGGCGGCGCATCCTCAAAGCTGATGAGAATGGGCAGCATCCGCGCCATCGCACCGGGCAGGATGCGCGCCAAGATCCCGGCTTGCGCCATCGCGGCCACGGCTGGCGCAGGGTCAGGCGCGCCAAGAAGCTTGATCATCTCGGCGCTGACCCTTTCGCGCGACAACTGACCCAAACCATCGGCAAGTGCGGCGCATGCTGCCAAACCCTCGGCATCGATCCCGGCATTCGGATCGGCATACCATGCGTGAAACCGAAAGAACCGCAAGATGCGCAGGTAATCCTCGGCGATCCGATCATGCGGGTTGCCAATGAACCGCAAGCGGCGCGCGGCCAGATCGGCCAAGCCCTCGCCCGTCGGATCAAGCACCGTGCCATCGGCTTTGGCATAAAGCGCGTTCATCGTGAAATCGCGGCGCGCGGCGTCCTTTGCCACATCATCGGTATAGGCAACGGTTGCGCGGCGTCCATCGGTCGCCACATCGCGGCGCAGCGTCGTCACCTCGAAAGGGCGGTGATCCGCGATCAGCGTCACGGTGCCATGGTCAATGCCCGTCGGCACAACCTTGACCCCGGCATCTTGCGCCAATGCCATCACATCCTCTGGCCGCAGATCGGTGGCGATATCGATATCGGCAACCTCAAGCCCCAACAGCGCGTTGCGCACACACCCGCCCACGAACCACGCGCCATGCCCATCACGTGTCAGCAGGTCCATAACCGCGCAGGTCGCCGGATCGTTCAGCCATGGGGCCGCCACCTTCATACCGACACCCGGTCAGCCAAGGATTTCAGAATGCGCGCCGTCGCACCCCAGATATAGTAGGGGCCATAAGGCACCACGAAATAGCGCCGCCGCACACCGCGCCAGCGACGCCCTTCGATGCGATAATTTGCCGGATCAAGCAGATGCGCGATGGGCACGCGAAACACCTCGGCCACCTCGCCTGCTTCGGGCGTGGCTTGGAAATCGCGGATGATGTGCGCAATAACTGGTTTAATACTATAACCAGTTACGGTTTCATGAGCGGGTAGCTCACCCAAAATGTCGACCGTCGCAGGCGCAAGGCCGATCTCTTCATGGGCTTCGCGCAGCGCGGCAGCGGCGGCATCGGCATCGCCCACATCCAGCTTGCCGCCGGGCAGCGCGATCTGGCCCGGATGATGCTTGAGATGCGAGGCGCGCTTGGTCAGCACGACATTCTCACCAACCACCCCGATCAGCACGGCGGCGGGTTTCAGCACCCGGCCCGGCGGCAAAACAATCTCGGGGTTCAGCTCATAATCCGACGAGGGCTGCGGCGGGCTTTCACGCAGTGCCGCGACCATGGTCGCGAAATCAATCCTGCGGTCCATTGTCTTGCTCCGGTCCCGCGCTCGCCTCGAAGCCCAAGGTGCTGGGGTCGAATTCGTAATGCGCACCACAGAACTGGCAATCGGCGGTGACGCGGCCATCATCGGTCGTCATATGGCCGATATCGCGCGCCGAATAGATCGATAGGCTGTTGCGCACCCGCTCTGCCGAACAGGTGCAGCCAAACGCCACCGGCAGCGCATCATAGACGCGCGGCCCTTCCTCGTGAAACAGCCGCAACAGCAGATCGGTCGGCGCCACGCGCGGCCCGACCAGTTCCAGCGGCTCGACCGTGTCGAGCAAGATATTGGCCCGGTTCCAGTTTTCCGCCGCATCATCGTCAAGCAGATCGACCGCCGCCAGCAGCCCATCCTCACCCGATGCACCGTCACCCATCAGTGGCGAGGCTTTGGGCATATGCTGCAACATGACCCCGCCGCCGCGCCATAGCGACGGCTCGCCCGGTGCGCTGCTTTGGCCATAACTCAGCGCAAAGCGCGTCGGCAATTGTTCGGATTGGGCAAAATACGCCTCGGCACAAGCGGCGAGCGAGCCACCCGACAAGGGTGTGATCCCCTGATAAGGCGTCGTGTCCCGCCCCTGATCAAGCAGAATGGCGAAATAGCCCTGACCGATCTGGCCAAAGGGGTCTTGCCCAGCGATCAGCCGTGTTGCGTCGAAACTGGCATAGGCACGGATACGGCCCGGCGCACCCTCTTCGCTGGGGGCATAGAAATCGGTCGCGATCAGGCGGATTGGCCCATCGCCCCGCACTTGCAACGACAGCTTCCAGCGCAGCTTGATGGTTTGCCCGATCATCGCGGTCAACAGCACGGCCTCGGCCACCATCGCTTCAACCTCGGGCGGGTAGTCATGCTGGGCCAAGACCCGCTCAAGCGTCTGGTCAAGGCGCGCGACGCGGCCCCGGATATCGGATCGGTCGAGTTGAAACGGCAAGACGGTATCGTCCCACGCGATCTTTGTCGTCAATGTCATGGCTGGTTGTCCTGATCTGCGGGCCGTGGGTTCCATATAGAGGGCTGCGCCGCAATCCCAAATTTACTTTGACAATATCCGCTTCACCTTGCCGCTGGGCGCGTTTTGGGCTGTATGTCACGAAAGTGCAGAAACGTGATATTTCGATATGAACATACTCTTCGTCCACCAGAACTTTCCCGGCCAGTATCGTGATTTGTTTCAATGGCTTGTCGCACAAGGCGGCCATGAGATCGTCTTTTTGACCCAGCGCAAGGGCGTGCCCCCCGTCAATGGCGCGCGCATCATTGAATACACGACGCATCACAAACCGGCCGAAACGACCTATGCGCCGACCAAATATTGGGAGGAATGCACCGGCAACGGCTTGGGCGCGGCCTTTGCCGCGCAAAAACTGGCGGCGGCGGGGTTTAGGCCCGATATCATCCTTGGCCATGTCGGCTGGGGCGAGTTGACCTTTCTCAAGGAAATCTGGGCCGATGTGCCGATCATCGGCTTTTTCGAGTATTACTTTCTGGCCAAAGGCGGTTCTGTCGGTTTCGACCCGGAATTCCCCGCCTCGGAGCATGCGCCATTCTTGATGCATGCCCGCAACGCGGTGAATTTCGCCAATTTCCAAACCGTCGATCTTGGCCAATCGCCCACATTCTTTCAGCGCGACACCTATCCAGCCAATTTCCACGACAAGATCTATGTCTGCCATGACGGGATTCGCACAGATCGGCTGGTGCCAAACCCACAGGCCGCGGTGCCGCTGTCGCGCTTGGGGCGCGCGGTCAGCCGGAAGGATGAGATTTTCACCTATATGGCGCGCAACATGGAACCCGTGCGCGGCTTTCACAAATTCATGCGCGCGCTGCCGCACATCCTTGCCGAGCGGCCCAATGCGCGCGCGCTCATCATTGGCGGCAACGAGGTGTCATACGGCAAGGCCAGCGATGCCACCGGCGGCTACCGCGCCGAGATGGAGCGCGAGATCGGCGACCGTGTCGATTGGGACCGGGTCCATTTTCTGGGCAAGGTGCCCTATGATGCCTATCAGCAGATCATCCAGATGAGCCGCGCCCATATCTACCTGACCGTGCCCTTCGTGCTGTCGTGGTCCAGCATGGAGGCGATGTCGATGGGTGCCACCATCATCGCCTCAGATACGCCACCCGTGCGCGAGATCATGACACACGGCAAAACCGCCGCCTTGGTCGATTTCCACGATCACGATGCATTGGCCCGCCAAGTGATCGCGGTGCTGGCCCGCCCCGATGATTACGCCCATTTGGGTCCGGCGGCGCGGGCGCATATTGTTGCGAATTATGATTTCACGACCAAATGCCTGCCCACGCATATCGCGCGGATCAATGACCTTGTGCCCAAGGCGCGCGCCATCCCCTTCAGCGTTTCAACCTCAATTGGCCAAACTGCTTGATTGATTGGCCAGCCCAAAGACCGCGCCGACAAGGCCAAAGATGGTCTGGACCGATGTAATCGGGCTTTCGGTGACAAGCACCAGATCACCTTGGGCAAGGTGGAAGTTGCGCGCGCTGAACAAGCCATCGGCCGATGTCAGGTCAAGCGTGAAAACCACGCGCGACTGATCTGGCCCCGCCCCGTCAAGGCGCAGCGCGCTTTGGGGATATTCGCGCAAGACCAAGACACCGCCCGGATTGCCCCGGCCGCTTTGCACCCCGCCAATGATCGAGATCGCATCCAGCGCGCTTAGCTCATCTTGGACAAAGCGATGCTGGTTTTGCTGCCCGGCCGCACCAAGCGATAGGAAATAGCGCCGATCCTCTTCCACGATCACCCGGTCGCCACCGCGCAGCAGCGTATCAAGCTGTGGATTGGCGTAAAGCCGGGCAATCGATGTGCCGTAAATGTCACCGGCGCGGATCAGCCGGACCTGTGGATTGGTCAGCGCGGTTTGCACACCGCCACCCAAGGCAATCAGGTTAAGCAGCGTGAAATTGCGATCAGGCATCGGATATGATCCGGGTGCCGCGACCCCGCCGATCAGATCGACGGAATTGCCCCGCCCTTCGGCCATGGCAAGCTGCACCTGCGAGGATGGCACGATGGGGTTGATCGCCTCTTGCAGGGTTTGGCGCGCAACCTGAAGCGTCATCCCCGCCACACGCGTATCACCCACATAGGGCAAAAAGATCGTGCCATCGGGTGCCACTTCCAACGCTTGGATCTGCACCGCGCGCTGGCCGGGCGTTGACAAAAGCGAGCTATCGCTACTGTCCCAAATCGTGATCTCGAGCGTGTCACCGACGGCGATCACCTGTGTGCGCGCACCGCCGCTGGCGGGTATCCAGCCAAGATGCGCGGCCTGTGGGTTGGGCCAAGCCGCAAGATCAGCAAGAAAGTCGCGCGTCACGGCATGCACGGCGAAATCGGTCGGCTCGCCCGTGGCGGCTTTGACAATCTCGCGCTCAACGGCGGCACCACGCGGCAGAACCTCGCAACCCGCAAGCCCGAAAACGATCAGTGCACAGGCCAAAACGCCGCGAATTCGAGAATATGCCATATGCGCCCTGCCCCAAGATGCTTGCGCACTTGTTTACGCAGCCCAGCCACAATATCAACTTTCGTCACATAAATTATCGAAAGAAGATGCAGAAATGCCCCGCCGCTTTGCCCATGCGGTGCCGCGAAAAGCGTTGCGGCCCCTCGCTTGGGTGCATCTTTACCTTGAAACCAACCGCCAAAGCATGTTTGCGTCCGGCCAAATTAACGATCATCTGGCATCATGGCATCTCGTATCCTCCTGACCGGCGGCGCCGGCTATATCGGGTCTCACACCCATGTCGCGCTGGTTGCGGCAGGGCATGATGTTGTGATTCTTGACAATTTCTCGAATGCGCGCCGCGCGGTGCCCGAGCGGTTGGAACAGATCACCGGAAAACCGACGAAGATGATCGAGGGTGATGTGCGCGACCCCGCCACCTTGGCCGCGATATTCAAGACGCAGGCCATCGATGCGGTGGTGCATTTTGCAGCGCTCAAGGCGGTTGGCGAAAGCATGGCCCGCCCGCTTGATTACTTCGATGTGAATATCGGGGGGCTGACCACGCTGTTGCACGCGATGGAGGCGGCTGGTTGCCGCCGATTGGTGTTTTCCTCATCCGCCACGGTCTATGGAGTGCCCGATGAGGCACCGACAGCCGAAACTGCCCCCTTTCGCGCAATGAACCCTTACGGCCAGACCAAGATCATGGGCGAGCAAATGCTGGGCTGGCTGCAAGCCGCCAACCCGGAATGGGCGGTGGGGATCTTGCGCTATTTCAATCCGGCCGGCGCGCATGGCTCGGCGCTGATCGGCGAAGACCCGCGCGATATTCCCAACAATCTGATGCCTTTCGTCGCCAAAGTAGCGCTTGGCGAATTGCCCCGTATCAGCGTGTTCGGCAATGATTACGACACGCCAGATGGCACCGGCGTGCGCGACTATATCCATGTCGAGGATTTGGCGCGCGGCCATGTGCTCTCGCTGGAAAAGCTGTTGTCGACAGGCCAAGGGCATGTCGTGAACCTTGGCACCGGGCGCGGCTACTCGGTGCTTGAGGTCATCGCCGCCTATCGGCGCGCTTCCAATCGCGATCTGCCCCATGTGATCACCGACCGCCGCCCCGGCGATGTGCCGATTTACGTGGCGCGCGCCGACCGCGCGGCCGAGGTGCTTGGGTTTCAGACCGAAAAGGGGCTGGATGAAATGTGCGCAAGCTCGTGGAAATGGGTTTCGAACATGGCGGGTGGGGCATGACACGCAAAGCATTGGTCACCGGCTCGTCGGGTTTCATCGGCTTTCACCTGAGCCGCCAACTCCTCGCCGCCGGCTGGGAGGTGTTGGGCATCGACGCCATGACCGATTACTACGACGTCGCGCTGAAAGAGCGGCGTCAGGCGATGCTGTCGCAGAATGCCGGGTTTCGCACCGTCAACGACCGGATCGAGGCACCGGGCGTACTTCGTGACATGATGGCCGATTTTCGCCCCGATGCGGTGATCCATCTGGCCGCCCAAGCGGGCGTGCGCCATTCCATCGACAACCCCGAAAGCTATGTCGAGGCGAATTTGATCGGCACCTTCCGCCTGCTCGAAGCGATCCGCGCCGTGCCGCCCAAACATAGCCTTCTGGCCTCGACCTCATCGGTCTATGGTGCCAATACCGACATGCCCTATGCCGAGACGCAAAAGGCCGACACCCAGATGTCGTTCTACGCCGCCACCAAAAAGGCGAATGAGGCGATGGCCCATAGCTACGCCCATCTTTACGATCTTCGGGTCACGATGTTCCGGTTTTTCACTGTTTACGGGCCATGGGGGCGGCCCGACATGGCGCCGATCAAATTCACCAAGGCGATTCTCGCAGGGCAGCCTATCGACGTCTATAACCACGGCGATATGCGCCGCGATTTCACCTATATCGACGATCTGGTCGCTGGCATCATCGGATTGATCGATGCGGTGCCGCAGCGCCCCGCCAGTGCAGCCGATATCGCGCCGGGCGACAGCCTAAGCCCGGTCGCACCCTACCGCGTGGTCAATATCGGCAATTCCGAAAGCGTCGCACTGACCGATTTCATCGCCGCGATTGAAGCGGCAACAGGCAAAACCGCGATCCGCAACCTGATGGCGATGCAGCCCGGCGATGTCCCCGCCACTTGGGCCGATGCATCACTGTTGCAAAGCCTTACAGGCCACCGCCCCAAGACGCAGGTGGCCGAAGGTGTGGCGCGTTTCGTGGAATGGTACCGCGATTATTACCGGGTCTGAGCGCCTTAGGCGATCCCAGCGCGCAAGCAGTCATGCAGATGCAAGAGGCCCACAGGCGCGCCCGTGTCATCGACGACGAAAAGCGCTGTGATGCGATTGGCCGACATCACGGCCATCGCCTCGGCCGCCAGATCATCGGCCCCGATCACGCGCGGGTTGCGGGTGGCGACCTGTCCGGCGGTGCGCGCCATCAGATGGTCGATATTGCGCCGCAGATCGCCATCCGAGATCACACCAACAAGCCGCCCGCCATCCACGACACCGGCGATGCCGAAACTTTTTTCACTCATCACGATCAAAGTCTCGGCCATGGGTGCGTCAGCGGCCACGAGCGGCAGGGCCGCACCCGCATGCATCAGCTGCGCCACCTTGGAAAGCTGTGCGCCCAGCTTGCCGCCGGGATGGAAAGTGCGGAAATTCTCCGGCAAAAAGCCGCGTTGTTCCATCACCGCCACCGCCAGCGCATCACCCAAGGCCAGCGTCAGCGTGGTCGAGGTGGTGGGCGCCATGCCGATCACGCAAGCCTCGGGCGCGGGGGGCAGCAACAACCGGTAATCGGCCGCGCGCATCAAGGTGCTGTCGGCCCGCCCCGAGATGGCCACCATCGGAATAGCAAAACGCGCAACATGAGCGACCATATCGCGTAGCTCGGCGGTCTCGCCGGAATTCGAGATCAAAATGGTCAGATCGCCCGGCATGACCATGCCCAGATCGCCATGGCTGGCCTCGGCCGGATGGACAAAGGCCGAGGGTGTCCCGGTCGATGCAAAGGTCGAGCTGATCTTGCGCGCGATATGGCCGGACTTGCCGATCCCCGACAAGATCACACGCCCCTTGGTGGCAAGGATCGCGCTGACCGCATCGGCGAAATCTGCGGGAAGCGCATTGGCCATGGCACTTACCGCTGCACCTTCGGTTTGCAGCACACGGGTGGCGGTCGCGCGGATGGCGTTGTTCTGATCTTCGGTCATGGCCATCCCTTAGCCCAAGGCCCCGCTTTTGGCGAGAGGGGGGATTTCCCCAAAGCGCCCCATCTGGCACAAGGCTTCAAACAACATGAGGCTGCGATGAACAGACGTTTTGGCCATTGGCCCGAGCCGGGCCGCCACTACACTCCCCGCCCCGGCGTCTATGCCGTGATCGATGCGGGCGACGGCATCCTTGCCACCTTTCAAGAAGAGCCGCGGCCAGAGTTGCAACTGCCCGGCGGGGGGATCGACCCCGGAGAGCCACCCCTGCGCGCGCTCTACCGCGAGGTGATGGAGGAAACCGGCTACCGCATCCATACAGCCCGGCGGCTGGGGATGTTCCACCGCTATGTCTACATGCCCGAATACGACATGCATGCCCAAAAGCTGTGCCATATCTATTACGCCCGGCTGGGGCCGCGCCGTGGCGACCCGACCGAGGCAGGCCATAGCGCGGTGTTCTTGCCATGGGATGTCGCAGCCGAGCGTCTGGCCGTGTCGGGTGATCGCCATTTCCTGCGTCAGGTCTGGGGCGAACACAGGCGCTAGGCGCGCGGGCCGTGAACCTCGACCAATACGGCCGAAACATCGTCGGGAAACACGGCGGTTCCCGCAAACCGCGCCAGCGCCGCCTCGAGCGCTGCGAAAAAGCGTGGACCGCGCAGATGGGCGCATTGCCGCACAAGGTCGATCAGCCCGCCCTCGTCCAGCGTTTGGCCCTGGGGGTTGGGGCATTCGATCAACCCGTCAGAACAGATGAGCATCCGATCACCCGGCGCAAGTTGCATCTGCGTGCTGTCATAGGCCGCCCCGTCGATGAGCCCGATGGGAAGCCCGCCCGCGCCCACCCATTCGCACTGCCCATCAGCGCGCAGGATCAGCGGATGGGGATGGCCCGCCTGCACCAGTTGAAACTGCCCCGTGGGCAAATCGAGAAAGCCCAGCGCAAGGGTGAAGTACCGCTCGGACCGCATCTCGTTCAAGATCATCTGGTTCAACCTTGCGGCGGCGTCATGCGGGGCCAAGGCGCAAAGCGCGCCGTCACGCCCACGGGTCAGGGCGATATTCTGGTCAGGGGTCGCCGCACTCAAGATACCGGCCACACGCGCCGCGATCATCGCCGCCGCCACCCCATGCCCCGAGACATCGAGCCCAAACAAACCCACCGTGCGATCATCGACCGGGAAACAGCCGACCATATCGCCGCCGATATGGCCCGAAGCCTTGAGCCACAGCGAAACATCGACATGGCCAAAGCGGCGAAACCGCTCTTGCATCTGGGCGCATTGCAGCCGCCGCGCCTCGTCCAGATCATGGTCGAGCGCGTCGTAAAGCGTGCGCAACTCGCCCAAAGCACCCGACAAAAGCTGGTTTTTCTGTACCAGATCGCGCTGCATCGCCACGATCCGTTCCCCGGCAGTCAGGCGCGCGCGCAATTCGGGCGGGCGCACGGGCTTTGTCAGGAAATCATCGGCCCCTGCGTCCAACCCTTCGGTCAGCGCGCCATCTTCGCTGCGCGAGGTGAGTAAGATGACATAAACATACCCCTCGCGCTTGAGCGCGCGCAGGCGGCGACAGAATTCCGGCCCGGTCAGGCCGGGCATCACCCAATCGCTGATCACCAGCCCGATCTCGGGATCGGTCGCGGCGGCCAAGGCTGCTTCGGGCGTGGCACATTCCACCACCTCATGACCCCAGCGACGCAAAAGGGCGCGCAAAAGCATCCGCTGGGCGCGGCTATCATCAAGCAACAGAACCTTTGGCGGCTGAGTAGCCACATCCGTGCGGGGCCATGTCAGGCGGTTGGGAAGATGCAACATGTCGGTCTGCCTTGCGCGATGATGGCCCACCTGCACCCACGCGGGTTAACGCGGGATGAACCTGACAATGCAATGGATCGCGGCGTCAGATCGCAAGCCCTTGTTAAGCGGGCGGGCCTAACCAAAGGGCGAATGGCAAGACAGGCAAGAATATGATCGATTGGACCAGATTAAATGATCTGCGCAACGATATCGGGGCTGCGGATTTTACCGATGTTGCCCATCTTTTCATGACCGAGATGCGCGATCGTCTGGTGAGCATGGCCGCCGACCCCACCGCCGCCACGGCGGAGGATTTTCATTTTCTGCGCGGCAGTGCGGCCAATCTGGGCTTGTCTGACATGGTCGCGGCCTGCAACGCGGGCGAGGCGGCATGCCGCGCGGGTATGCCCCCCGATGTGGCCGCTGTCGCCGATGCTTTTGCCGCCGCCATGATCGCCATCGCGACCGAAATCCCCGGCCTTGGCAATTCCGTTTAGCGCCGCGCCTCAGATCAGGAAATCCGACAAAACCTCATCTTGCGAGATGTCGCGGAACCCAAAACCGCGCGCGGTGACGCGTTCAACGATCCGGTCGAAATTTGCCGGATCATCGGTTTCGATCCCGATCAACACCGAGCCGAAGTTGCGGCTGTTCTTCTTGAGATATTCAAACCGCGCGATGTCATCGCCCGGCCCCAACATATCAAGGAAATCGCGCAGCGCGCCGGGGCGCTGCGGCAGGCGCAGGATGAAGTACTTCTTCAACCCCTGCCATTTGCGCGCGCGTTCCTTGACCTCGGGCAGGCGTTCGAAATCGAAATTCCCCCCAGATGTCACGCAGACCACCGTTTGCCCCGCAATCTGATCGCGCATTTCGGCCAGCACATCCACCGACAGCGCGCCGGCGGGTTCCAACACGATGCCCTCGACATTCAGCATCTCTTGAATGGTGATGCAGATGCGGTTTTCAGGCGCGATCAACACATCTTGCGGCGCGACATTGCGCAAGGCCGCGAAGGTCAAATTGCCAATCCGCGCCACCGCCGCGCCATCGACAAAAGTATCGGTGATCGGCACCGTCGTAGGTGCGCCATGGGCCAACGCAGCGGTCAGGCTGGCGCCACCGGCGGGTTCCACCAGCGTCAGCGCGGTCTTGGCACCCACCGCATCGAGATAGGAGATCATCCCCGCCGAAAGCCCGCCGCCGCCAACAGGCAAGATCAACCGATCAGGCGCGTGGCCCATTTCATCAAGCATCTCGACCGCGACCGAGGCTTGACCCTCGATCACATCGGCATCGTCGAAGGGCGACAGGAAATGCGCGCCCGTCTTCGCACATTCCGCCTTGGCGGCGGCCAATGTCTCGTCGAAGAAGTCGCCCGTGAGCACGATCTCGACCGTGCCTGCGCCGAATGTGCGGGTTTTCATGATCTTCTGCTCGGGCGTGGTCACGGGCATGAAGATGCGCCCGCGCACCCCGAAATGCGCGCAGACAAAGGCCACGCCTTGCGCGTGATTGCCAGCCGAGGCGCAGATGAAATCGCGCCGCGTGGGATCAATGGCCAGCGCCTTGCGCATCGCATTGAACGCACCGCGCAGCTTGTATGAGCGCACTGGCGACAAATCCTCGCGCTTTAGCCAGATATCGGCCCCGAAACGTTCGGAAAGATGGGCGTTGCGCTGAAGTGGTGTAGGCGGAAACAAATCACGCAAAGCGCGTGTCGTGGCCCGGGCGTTGTCTACGAAATCATTCATTCCATTGGCGTGCCGCAACTCGTGGCGCAAGTCCAGCGCCAGTTATCGCCGCTCACCTTGCCCCTGCTGCGAAAACCCGATATCGCCGCGCCGTTATTCCCGCATCTGATGGAGCCTGTCCATGTTCGCACCCAAGAAGGTTGTTCTTGCCTATTCCGGCGGTCTTGACACCTCGATCATCCTGAAATGGCTGCAAACCGAATATGGTTGCGAGGTCGTGACCTTCACCGCCGATCTGGGTCAGGGCGAAGAGTTGGAACCCGCCCGCGCCAAGGCCGAGATGCTGGGCATCGCGCCCGCGAATATCTTCATCGAAGATCTACGCGAAGAATTCGTGCGCGATTTCGTCTTCCCGATGTTCCGCGCCAATGCGCTTTACGAGGGGCTTTACCTGCTCGGCACCTCGATTGCGCGGCCCCTCATCTCCAAGCGGCTGGTCGAGATTGCGGCGATGACAGGCGCCGATGCGGTCAGCCATGGCGCAACCGGCAAGGGCAATGATCAGGTGCGGTTCGAACTCAGCGCCTATGCGCTGAACCCCGAGATCAAGGTGATCGCGCCCTGGCGGCTCTGGGATCTGACCTCGCGCACCAAGCTGTTGGAATTTGCCGAGGCGAACCAGATCCCCATCGCCAAGGACAAGCGCGGCGAGGCACCGTTCAGCGTCGATGCGAACCTGCTGCACACCTCGTCCGAGGGCAAGGTGCTGGAAAACCCCGGACAAGAGCCGCCCGATTACGTCTATCAGCGCACCACCAACCCCGAGGATGCGCCGGATACCCCCGAAATGGTGGAAATCACCTTTGAGCGCGGCGATGCGGTGGCGATCAACGGCGTGGCGATGTCGCCCGCCACGATCCTGACCAAGCTGAATGAGCTTGGCGGCAAGCATGGCGTTGGCCGCCTCGACCTCGTGGAAAACCGCTTTGTCGGGATGAAGTCGCGCGGCGTCTATGAAACCCCCGGCGGCACGATCCTGCTCGAGGCGCATCGCGGGATCGAACAGATCACGCTTGATAGCGGCGCGGGCCATCTGAAAGACAGCATCATGCCCCGCTATGCAGAGCTGATCTATAACGGCTTTTGGTTCTCGCCCGAGCGCGAGATGCTGCAAGCGCTGATCGACAAAAGCCAAGAGCATGTCAGCGGCACGGTGCGCGTGAAGCTTTACAAGGGTCACGCCCGCACCGTCGCGCGTTGGTCGGATCACAGCCTTTATTCCGAGGCGCATGTGACCTTTGAAGAAGATGCCGGCGCCTATGATCAAAAGGATGCGCAGGGCTTTATCCAGCTCAACGCGCTGCGGCTGAAACTGATCGCGTCGCGCAACCGCCGTACCAAAGGCTAACCCAAAAGCTGCGGCGGCCCTTAGGCGGCCGCAGCCTGCATCCGATCCTTGAGCGGCGATTCCTTGATCGGCAGATGCACGATGGCCGAGAGCGAACCCACGGCCACGCCGATCCACCACACGGCGGTATAATCACCGTAGATGTCGTAAAGTGCGCCGCCCAGCCAGACGCCGATAAAACTGCCTAGCTGGTGGGAAAAGAACACCAGCCCATAAAGCGTGCCCATATAGCGCAGGCCGTAGATCTGGCCGATAAGACCGCTGGTCAGCGGCACGGTCGCCAGCCACAGCGCGCCCATCACGATGGAAAAGGCGATGACGGTTTCCGGCGTGATCGGCAGAATGATGAACAGCCCCGCCGCCAGCGTGCGACCCGTGTAGATCAGTGCCAGAAGGTAGCGCTTGGGGAAATGATTGCCCAGCCACCCGGCGGTGATCGTGCCCACGATATTGGCAAGCCCAATGAGCGAAATCGCCACAGCGCCCAGCGCCGATGTGGTGGTGATGCCCATGCTATGCAAAAGCGATCCCGGTGCGATGGGGCCGCACAGCTCGGTCACGAAGGCGGGGAAATGCGCGGTGATAAAGCCAAGCTGATAACCGCAGGAAAAGAACCCGATAAAGATCAGCCCAAATGACGGGTCGCGAATGGCGCGGCCCACGATCTGGCCCATGCTTTCCTCGATCTCGGCCTTTGCCGTGCGGATCGGTGCGCGCAGCATGGGCAGCGCGAAGAGCGTCGCCATGATCATGCCCGCGAAAATCAAGAACACGCTTTGCCATGCGAAAACCGACAACAGCGCCTCGGCCAAGGGTGCGCCGAACACCTGCCCCGCCGACCCCGCCGCCGTGGCAATGCCCAAGGCGACCGAGCGGTTCTTGTCAGACGCAGCGCGGCCCACGATGGCCAAGATGACGCCAAAGCCCGTTCCCGCGATGCCAAAGCCCACAAGGATTTCCAAAAGCTGATGCTGGCCCGGCGTGATCGCATAGGCCGAAAACACCAAGCCTGCGGCATAAAGGATGACACCGAGAAAGATCGCCTTGCGGTCGCCAAAGCGTTCCGCGATGGCCCCAAAAATCGGCTGACCGATGCCCCAAGCAAGGTTCTGGATCGCGATCGCCAGCGAGAACTCGGCCCTGAGCCAGCCGAATTCCTCGGCGATGGGGATCTGGAACACGCCGAAACTCGCGCGGACGGCGAAGCAGATCATGATGATGATGCACGAGCCGATCAAAACCGGCGTGAACATAGTGTCTTGGCGGGTCATTGGCACGTTTCCCCTCTGCTTGGCGCGACCCAATCACGCCCCGCGCGCCCCTGCAAGACCCGCTTAACCCCGGCGGCGAATGGCTGTATCAGGCCGCCATGGGACAGCATCTGCAAGCAATCTACGACACCCGCGTGGCCGAAGGGCTATTGCGCCCCGATCCGGCCCAGCGCGCGGCACTGGTGCGGCTAGAAAGCCTGCGCGAAATGCTTGAGGTGAACCCGAAACCGCGCGCCTCGCTTTTGGCGCGCTTCTTCAAACCGCCAGAGCCGACAGGCAAACAGGGTATCTACCTGTGGGGCGGTGTCGGGCGCGGCAAGTCGATGCTGATGGACCTGTTCTTTCAGCATGCCCCCACACCCCAGAAACGCCGCGTGCATTTCCACGCCTTCATGCAAGAGGTGCAATCAGCCCTGCATGTGGCGCGCAAGACCGGGGTCGAAGACGCGATCAAACCCGTGGCCGAGGGAATCGCGCGCAATCTGCGGCTGTTGTGTTTCGACGAGATGCAGATCACCGATATCGCCGACGCGATGATCGTCGGCCGGCTGTTCGAGAAACTCTTTGCCGCCGGCGTGATCATCGTGACCACCTCGAACCGCCACCCCAAGGATTTGTACAAGGACGGGCTGAACCGGCAGCTGTTCTTGCCCTTCATCAAGCTTATCGAGGATCGGCTGGAGGTCGATCAACTGGATGCGATGACCGATTACCGCCAAGATCGCCTTGCCGGAACACAGGTCTATTTCACCCCCCTTGGCGCAGAGGCGACGCGCGCCATCGATGCCGTTTGGCGCGATCTGACCGGCGGGCAGGAAGAGGTGCTTTGCCTTGAGGTCAAGGGCCGCGAGGTCAAGCTGCCGCGCTACTGGGCGGGGATGGCGCGCGCCTCGTTCTGGGATTTGTGCGGCCAACCCTTGGGACCGGCCGATTACCTTGCGCTTGTGGGCGCGGTGAAGCTTTTGGTGCTCGAAGGCATCCCGCGCCTTGATGCCACCAAGTTCAACGAGGCCAAGCGCTTTGTCACCCTGATCGACGCGCTATACGAGGGGCATGTCCGCCTGATCGCTTCGGCCGAAGAGACCCCCGAACGGCTCTATCTGGAGGGGGCAGGCAGTTTCGAGTTCGAACGCACCGCCAGCCGCCTGCGCGAGATGCAGGGTGCCGCTTGGGGCGAAGGGCGCGACGCGCTTAGCTGATCGGCAAAAGCGGGTCGCAGTTCAGCCGCACATCCATGCCAAAGGCGGGCAAGGGCGTGAACGGGTCGATGGAACTGTCGGAAATCCATCTGTTGTCGATGCAGATATCCTGCGCCCAGTTGCCGCCGTTGAAACCGAACCCGCCCGTGGCACCGCAATCATTCACCTCGCCATTGGCGTTCCATTCCTGATAGCTCTGCGCCTCGCGCGAACCACCCATGGGAAAGGCCAAGCTGTCGGTATCAAAGCGCAGCGTCCAAGATGTCTTGGGCGTCAACATGGAGAGCGACCAAAAGCCAATGGGCAGCCCATCCTTGTAACCTTGGATGCGAAACGCGGTCACCTGTTTCTCGGTAATGATCCCGGTCCCAAGAAGGGTATCAGGAAAGCCGATGACCCCCTCCATCGTGTAGCCATTCGCGCCGATCCAGCAAAATTGCAACTGCGCGGCCTGCACGGGCAGGGCGGCAAGCATGGCCGCAAGCCAAAAGCTTATGATACGGGCAATCCACATGGATGTGAGTGTGAACCCTTGGCAGCAGAGGTCAAGGGCTGCGCGCGCCTAGCCGTTTTCTTTCAGGATCTCACCGGCCAGATAAAGCGAGCCACAGATCAAGATCCGCGCAGTCGGGTCTTGCGCCACGATCGCGCGCAAAGCATCGGCAACGCTATCTGCCTGCACCGCTTGTAGCCCCGCACGCGTTGCGGCATTGGCCGTTTCACTGGCCGACAGCGTTGCCATTTGCCCGGGGATCGACACGGCATGCAGGCTTTGCGCGACGCTTGCCAAGGGCGCCATATAGCCCGTCACATCCTTGGTGTTCAGCATCCCGCAAATCAGATGGGTGGGCCGCTTGGCCATGCCCGCCAAAAGCGCCGCAATCGCGCGGGCGGCGTGTGGGTTATGCCCACCATCAAGCCAAAGCTCGGCCTGTGGTGCGATGTCGAACAGCGGGCCATGGCGCAAGCGCTGCATCCGCGCGGGCCAGACGGCATCCGTCATCGCGGCCTCACAGGCGGCCTCGCCCTTGTCAAGCACGCGCAGCGCGGCAATCGCCATGCCCGCATTCTCAACCTGATGCGCCCCCAAAAGCGCGGGCATCGGCAGATCGAGCAGGCCGTTTTCATCTTGGAACACCAGCCGCCCAGCCTCGGCCCAGACATGCCAATGCTGGCCATAGGCGTACACCGGGGCAGAATGGCGCGCAGCAACCGCCTCGATCACCTCGAGCGCGGCATCTTGCTGGCGGCCCACGATCACCGGCACGCGGCGCTTGATGATCCCGGCTTTTTCACCCGCAATCCGGCCCAGCGTGTCGCCCAGATATTGCTCATGATCCATATCGACCGGCGTGATCACGCAAAGCGCGGGGGCATCAATAACGTTCGTGGCATCGAGCCGCCCGCCAAGACCTACCTCCAAAAGCGTGTAATCGGCCGGTGTTTCCGCAAAGGCCAAAAGGCCAGCGGCGGTCGTGATCTCGAAATAGGTGATCGGATCACTGCCATTGGCGGCAAGGCAACGGTCCAGCATCTCCGACAGCACATCCTCGTCGATCAGATCGCCCGCAAGGCGGATACGCTCGTGAAACCGCGCCAGATGCGGGCTGGTATAGGCATGGGTCACATGCCCTGCCCCCTCTAGCCCCGCACGGATCATGGCCAGCGTCGATCCCTTGCCATTGGTGCCAGCGATATGGATCACCGGCGGCAAGCGCCGCTCGGGGTGGTCGAGGGCGGCCAAGATACGCCACATGCGATCCAGCGTCAGATCGATGATCTTGGGATGAAAAGACATCATCCGCTCAAGGAGGACGTCAGAACGCGGCATGCTCACGGCGTGACCTGCGCCTCATCGGTGGCGTCAGGGCTGGGCAGATCGGCCACCACGGCAGGCGGCAAGCCGGTCAGCATACGGATGATGCCAATCAACTCAGCCCGCATCTTGCCGCGCGGCGTCACCCGGTCGAGCATCCCATGATCCAGAAGGTATTCAGCGCGCTGGAACCCTTCGGGCAGCTTCTCGCGGATCGTTTGTTCGATCACGCGCGGCCCCGCGAAACAGATCAGCGCATTGGGTTCGGCGATCTGCACATCACCCAGCATGGCGTAGGACGCGGTCACGCCGCCCGTGGTCGGATGGGTCAAAACCACGATATAGGGCAGCCCCGCCTCTTTCAGCATTTGGATCGCCACGGTCGAGCGCGGCATCTGCATCAGCGACAAGATCCCCTCTTGCATCCGCGCGCCGCCAGCGGCGGAAAACAGCACAAAGGGCCGCTTGAGTTTGACCGCCCGTTCACAGCCAGCGACGATGGCGTTGCCCACATACATGCCCATGGACCCGCCCATAAAGCTGAAATCCTGCGCGGCGGCCACGATGGGGGTGCGCCCGATCTCACCCTCGGCGACCAGCATCGCCTCGGCCTCGCCGGTGGATTTCTGCGCCGCGCGCAAACGGTCGGGGTATTTCTTTTGATCGCGGAACTTCAGCGGATCGTCGATGGGTTTTGGAACCGCAACCTCAAGGAAGATCCCATTGTCAAACAAGGCCGCGAAGCGTTCGCGCGGCGTGATCGCCATGTGATGCCCGCAATTGGTACAGACATTCAGCGCATCGGACAATTCGCGGTGAAACAGCATGGTGCCGCATTCATCGCATTTCGACCACAGGTTCTCGGGCATCTCGCGGCGCGAGAAGATCGAGTTGATGCGAGGGCGGACGTAATTGGTGATCCAGTTCATAAGGCGCAACGCTCCGGGGTCTGTCCGTGTTCTGACGAGATATGAGATGCGGGCCAAACTTGCAATCACAAGCCGATTTCGCGCATGACGGCAAACCGCGCGCATGATAGGGCACGCGCCATGGCCCAGCTTCCGACCAAAGAACAGATCCTCGCGTGGATTTCCGAAAATCCGCACGCAACCTCCAAGCGCGACATCGCGCATGCCTTTGGGCTGAAGGGGGCAAAGCGGATCGACCTCAAGCGCATGCTCAAAGAGCTTGCCGAAGAGGGGCATCTGGAAAAGCGGCGCAAAACCTATCTCGACGCCGCGCGCTTGCCGCCCGTGTCCGTGTTGCAAATCCTGTCCCCCGACGCGCAGGGCGATTTGTTTGCGCGCCCCTTGGAATGGGCAGGCGAGGGGCCGGTGCCACGTATCTTCTTCTCGCCGCGCGCGACCGACCCCGCCGTGGGCAGCGGCGACCGCATCCTTGCCCGCCTGCAAGAGGTCGAGGGGGAAGATTATCACTATGTCGCCCGCCTGATCCGCAAGATCGGCACCAACCCCGCCCGCGTCTTGGGCGTGTTCCGCGCCGGGGCCGAAGGTGGCCGGATCGTGCCGATTTCCAAGGGTTCGGATCGCGATTGGGTGGTGCGGGCGGGTGAAACCCATGGCGCGCGCGACGGCGAATTGGTCGAGGCCGAACAGATCGGCCCCAAGGCCCGCATGGGCAGCCCCCGCGCGCGCATCGTCACACGGTTGGGCGATCCGGGCGCGCCGCGCGCTGTCAGCCTGATCGCCATTGCCGAACATGGCATCCCCGATGCCTTTCCCGATGCCGCCGTGGCCGAAGCCGATGCCGCGACACCAGCCAGTGTCACTGGGCGCGAAGACCTGCGCGATCTGCCGCTTGTCACCATCGACCCGGTCGATGCGCGCGACCGTGACGATGCCATTCTCGCCCATGCCGATGACGACCCGAAAAACCCCGGCGGCCATGTGATCTGGGTCGCCATCGCCGATGTCGCCCATTACGTCCGCCCCGGCTCGGCGCTGGATCACGAGGCCAAGCGACGCGGCAACTCCACCTATTTTCCTGACCGGGTGGTGCCGATGCTGCCCGATACGCTGTCGGGCGATCTTTGCTCGCTGCACGAGCATGTGCCGCGCGCCTGTCTGGCCGTGCGCATGGTGATCGACGCCGATGGCAACAAGATCGGCCACCGCTTTGTGCGCGGGCTGATGCGCTCGGTCGCCTCGCTCAGCTATGAGGCGGTGCAGGCCGCCATCGATGGGCAACCCAATGCGAAAACCGACCCGCTGTGCGAGGATGTGCTGCGCCCGCTTTACGCGGCCTATGGTGCGCTGAAAAAGGCGCGCGCGCATCGCCAACCGCTTGAGCTTGACCTGCCCGAACGCCGGATCGAACTTAACGATGCGGGCGAGGTGATCGCGGTCGGCTTCAAAGACAGGCTTGATGCCCATAAGCTGATCGAAGAATTCATGGTGCTGGCCAATGTCGCCGCCGCCGAAGAGCTGATCGCCCGCCGCCAGCCGCTATTGTTCCGCGTCCATGAGGAACCCAGCCCTGAAAAGCTGGAATCATTGCGCGAAACCGCCGAGGCAAGCGGCTTTTCATTGGCCAAGGGGCAAGTGCTGCAAACCCGCCAACTCAACCGCTTGCTTGAACAGGCCCAAGGCGGCGATTTCGCGGAATTGATCAACATCACGACACTACGCGCGATGCAGCAGGCCTATTATTTCCCGCAGAATTTCGGGCATTTCGGCTTGGCGCTTCGGGCTTATGCCCATTTCACCTCGCCCATTCGGCGCTATGCCGATCTGGTGGTGCACCGCGCGCTGATCACGGCGCATGGCTGGGGTGATGATGGTCTGCGCCTTGAGGATGCCGAGGCGCTGGAAGACACCGCCAAGCATATTTCCGACACCGAGCGCCGCTCGATGGCGGCCGAGCGCGATACCAATGATCGCTACCTCGCGGCCTATCTGTCGGACCGTGTGGGTAGCACATTCACCGGGCGGATTTCGGGGATCGCGCGCTTTGGCGCTTTCGTGAAACTGGACGAGACAGGCGCCGACGGGCTGTTGCCGATGCGGGCCTTGGGCCAAGAATATTTCCACCATGATGCCGATAGCCAAACCCTGATGGGGGCCGAAACCGGGCTGACCATCGGGATCGGCGACCGGGTCACGGTCAAGCTGGCCGAGGCTGTGCCGGTGACGGGCGGCTTGGTGCTGGAATTGATCGAGATCGAGGGCCGTCAAAGCCCGATCCGGCGCAGCGGTGGCAAACATCGCGGCACACCGCGCCGCATGGCTGGCCAAGCGGCCAAGAAACGCGGCAGCTTGCGCAAGAAAACGCCATCCCGCCGGGGATAGCGCCGCAAAGTCTTTGGCGTGTGGGCGCTGCTCGTTCAAATTGCGCGCAATTGATTGCTGCAAGCCCCTGCACAGATGGCCCCGCTTAGGCTATATTGTCCCAAACAGAACAACAATTCTTCCGTCGAGCAGCAACATGCGCCACGCCTTTTTCTCCACGCTTGCCGTAAGCCTTGTGCTTGCGACATCCGCTATAGCGCTGGCGCCCACGGCCTCGCCGCGCCCGGATATGCGGCCCATCGCCGGGATCGCCAATGTCACGCTCTCAAGCCAAGGATCGCCGCTGGCGGTCAGCCAATCCTTGCGCCCCATGATACGCGGCCTGCGCGCGGCACCCGTCAGCGATGCGCGGCTTTCCGCAGCGGCGCTTGGCTTTGCCGACTGGAAGCACGGGTTTCGCGACAAGGCGCTGGCACAAGGGATCAGACCCGATACCTTTGACACGGCCTTTTCCGGGGTCACGGTGATCAACCGCGTGATCAATAACGACAATACACAAGCCGAATTTTCGCGCAGCTTGGCGGATTATCTTGATGGGGCGGTATCCGATGCGCGGATCAATAATGGTCGGGCCGCATTCGCGCGCCACCGCGATGCCCTGACCCAAATCGAGCGGCGCTACGGTGTCGACGCTGAGGTTGTCGCGGCGATCTGGGGGCTGGAATCAGCCTATGGCGCGCTACGCGGCAAGACCGAGATCATCTCGGCCATGGCCACCCTCGCCTATGAGGGGCGGCGGCGCGACTTTTTCGAGGCCGAGTTGATCGCCGCAATGCGCATCTTGCAGGCGGGCGATATCAGTGCGCGTCAAATGACCGGCTCTTGGGCGGGTGCCATGGGTCATACGCAGTTTATGCCGACCTCCTATCTTGCCTATGCGGTCGATTTCGACGGCGACGGGCGGCGCGATATCTGGTCGGATAACCCTGTCGATGCACTGGCCTCGACCGCCGCCTACCTGCGCGAGCATGGCTGGGTCACGGGCCAACCTTGGGGGGTCGAGGTCGTTTTGCCCCCTAGCTTTGATTACACTTTGGCAGGCAAGCACACCAAGCGCGGCGCGGGGTTCTGGCGGCGGCAAGGGGTGCGGCTGGCCGATGGTGGTCAAATCCCCGATCATGGGCAGGCCGCGATCTTGTTGCCCGCTGGCCATCGCGGCGCGGCGCTGATGATCTTCGATAATTTCCATGTCATTGCGCGCTACAACGCCTCCGATGCCTATGTCATCGGGATTGGCCACTTGGCCGACCGGATCGCAGGCGGCGCGCCATTCCGCGCCACATGGCCGCGCGACGCCCGCGGGCTCAGCCGCGCTGAACGCCAAGAGCTTCAGGGCCACCTTGCCGCGCGCGGCCTGCTCAGCGGTACGGTCGATGGGATCATCGGATCGCAAACCGCCGATGCACTTCGCAAATTTCAAACATCGGTCGGACTTGTGCCCGATGGTTTCGCCTCGGTGGATGTGTTGGAACGATTGCGCCGATAGCGCATGGTGCGCCCAAAGGCGCACCATCCTTCGGATCAATCGCGCAAAAGCTCGTTGATCGAGGTCTTGGAACGGGTCCGCTCATCCACCCGCTTCACGATCACCGCGCAATAAAGGTTCACACCATTCTTGGATGGCATGGAGCCTGCCACCACGACCGATCCGGCGGGCACCTCGCCATACATGACGGCGCCGGTTTCGCGATCCACGATCTTGGTCGATTGGCCGATGAACACGCCCATCCCCAAAACCGAGCCTTCGCGCACGATCACGCCCTCAACCACCTCGGAACGCGCACCGATAAAGCAATTGTCCTCGATAATCGTGGGGCCGGCCTGCATCGGCTCCAACACGCCGCCAATGCCCACACCGCCCGACAGATGCACATTCTTGCCGATCTGCGCGCAAGAGCCGACCGTCGCCCAAGTATCGACCATGGTGCCGCTATCGACATAAGCCCCGAGGTTCACGAAAGAGGGCATCAACACCACCCCCGGTGCGATATAGGCCGAGCGGCGCACGACACAGTTGGGCACAGCGCGGAACCCGGCCGCTTTCCATTCGCCCTCGCCCCAGCCCTTCCATTTGCTGTCGACCTTGTCCCACCAGCTACCGCCCTGCGCGCTGCCGGGCTGCATCTCCATATCCTTCAGGCGGAACCCCAAAAGCACCGCCTTTTTCGCCCATTGGTTCACATGCCAATGACCATCGGCCTGACGCTCGGCCACGCGCAACGTGCCGCTGTCGAGCGCGGTCAGCGTCGCCTCGATGGCATCGCGGGTCTCGCCCTTGGTGGCGGGGGTGATCTGGTCGCGCGCCTCCCAGGCGGCTTCGATGGCGGTTTCGAGTGCGGCATTGGACATGGGTGACTTCTCCTGCGGCGAAAGCGGTTCGGGGCGGCTATAGCGGGCGCGCCCTTTGCTGGCAATCATGGCGCGGTCTTGCTAGGTCAATCTAGGACCAGTGCATGAGGACATGACATGACAGAAGACAGCCGCCCCGGCCCATTCCGCCACGCCGAGCAAGATCTTGAATCCGCCCGTCATGCCCCCGACACCGCGCAGGCGAATTCCCCCGCCTACAGGCTGGCCTTTGCCGACCCCGATTTCCTTTTGCGCGATGAATTGCGCCCCGTGCGGCTGCAACTGGAACTGCTCAAACCCCAGCTCGAGCTTGACGCGCGCGGCATCCGCTCGACCGTGGTGCTGTTTGGCGGCGCGCGCATCCCCAGCCCCGAGGCGCAAGGCGATGGCCCCGCTCATCCCATGGCCCAATATTACGACGAAGCGCGCCGCTTTGCGCGGCTTATCACCGAACGCTCGGTCGAGAGTAACTGTACCGAGAATGTCATCGTCACCGGCGGCGGCCCCGGCGTGATGGAGGCAGGCAATCGCGGCGCGGCCGAGGCGGGCGGCTGTTCCATCGGCCTCAACATCGTGTTGCCCCATGAACAGGTGCCCAACGCCTATGTCACGCCGGAACTCTGCTTCAACTTCCACTATTTCGGCATCCGCAAGATGCATTTCCTGCTGCGCGCCAAGGCCATCGCGGTGTTTCCTGGCGGGTTCGGCACACTCGACGAATTGTTCGAAAGCATCACCCTGATCCAGACGGGGCGGATGGAGCAGGTTCCCGTGATCCTCTTTGGCGAAAGCTTTTGGCGCACCGTGATCAATTGGGACGCACTGCGCGAGGCAGGCACCATCGCCGCCGCCGATCTGGAGCTGTTCCGCTTCGTCGAAACCGCAGATGAGGCGCTGGATGTTATCGATAGCTGGCCACTCTCAGGCCGCCGTGGCGAGATCCCGGGCCGCTAAAGATCGCCCAAAAGCGCCGCACATTGGCGCGGCAGATCGGCCAGCGTCATCGGCGGGCGCGGCGGCGGCGGCACGTAGTTTGGGTCGGGCGGCGGCGGGTTCAGGATCAGTTCGGCCCGCGCGCGCGCTTCATCACAGCCATCGCCGGGGGGCATCTCATCTTGCGCCTCGCAGTGCGGCGAACCAGCGGGGCAATGCAGCCGCACGTGGAAATGGTAGTGATGCCCCACGGCGGGGCGGATTTTCCGCAACCAATCCCTGTCGCCCGTGGCATTGTCGCACATCCAGACCTTGGCCCCGGTAAAGACGAAAATCCGCGCCACACGCGGGTCGGTCGCGGCCAGCCGCATCACCTCCATATGCGTGGGCGTCCAGTTTTCGCCCACCCGCGCCCCGCCCGCCGACCGGGTCGAGATCGACGACAGGTTTTCGCGCTCAGCCGCCGAAAGGTCGAACCGTGTGGGCGGCAACATCCAGATATCGGCATCAAGCCCCGATTGGTGGCTCACATGCCCCGACAGCATCGGCCCGCCGCGCGGCTGGGTCAGATCGCCGACATAAAGCCCCCGCCACGAAGTCTGTTCGGCCACCCGGGCCGAGAAATCCTGCACGAAATCAACCAATTCGGGATGGCCCCAGTTGCGGTTGCGCGACAGCCGCATCGCGGCCCATGTGGGCCCCGTTTCGGGCAGGCGCGCACCGCCTGCCAGACAGCCCCGCGCATAGCCGCCGACGACAGCACTTGGTCCCGCGTCGGGGCCCTGCGCGGCACCAAACAAAAGCCGTGCTTCCTGCCCCGACAGCGTGGCGTCGAGCGGCGGCAAGCTTGGGCTTTCTTGTTCCGTGGGGCTGCAAGACATCACCGCCAAAACGCTCAAGACGGCCAAACCGGCCCGCATGGGCAAACGCGGTCTCACCCCCGCACCTCACCCTCGGCGCGGACCCAGATGATCAAGATCAGGCCCAGCACGAACAACCCGATCAAGGGGATCATCCCCAGCCGCGCACTTTCCGTAAGATAGGTCGTCACCCCGATCAGCGCCGGCCCCAAAAACGCTGTCGCCTTGCCCGACAGCGCGTATAGCCCAAAGGCTTCGGTCGGGCGGCCCGCCGTGGCATGGCGGCACATCATCGAGCGCGAGGCCGATTGCAGCACGCCGCCCGCGCCACCGATCAGCGCGCCACAAATATAAAAAGTGATATCCGGCACGGCCGATCCTTCGACCAGCGCGATACCCCAAAGGCTTTCGCGGGTCATTCCAACGACCACGCCACAGACCGCGATCAGCACAAGGATGCTACCGATGATCACGGGCTTTGGACCCAGCCTTGCGTCAAGCTTGCCACCGATCCATGTCGCCACAGCCGCCGTGATGGCCCCCACGATCCCGAAAACCCCCACCTGCGTCACAGACCAGTTCAGCACCAACACCGCATAGGTGCCGCCGAACCCGTAAAGTGCGTTCAACGCATCGCGGTAGAACATCGACGAGCCGAGATAGGCAAAAAGGCTTGTCCGCTTTGGCAGGGATTTCACCGTGCCCCATAGCTCTGACAATGCCGCGCCGAACCGCCCATGGGTGGCCGGACGCGGCACTTCGCGCATCCAGAAGAAAAACGGGATCATGAAGACGAGATACCAGATCGCCGTAAATGGCCCGACAAACCGCGTGCCTTCTCGCATCTCGGGATCAAGGCCCAGCGCGGGTGAAAGCCCGACAAAGGTCTTGCCGCTTTCGCCCTCGGCGAAAAAGATCAGCATGATGAACAGGGCCAGCACACCGCCCAAATAGCCCCAAGCGAATCCATTGCCCGAAAGCTTGCCGATGGCGCTGTCATCGCCCAGCTCGGGCAACATGGAGTTGGTGAAAATCGTCGTAAACTCCGCCCCGATCAACCCGATCCCAAAGGCCACCAGCGCCATCACCAGATAAGAGCCATCCGGCAAAAGCACCCAGATCCCCAGCGCACCTAGCACGTAGAAGGCCGAGAACAGTACAATCCACGGCATCCGCCGCCCGGTGTTATCGGCAAATGCCCCAAGGATCGGCGCACAGAGCGCGATGATCACGCCCGCTACCGTCTGGCCCAGTGACCATAGGCTTTGCGCCCGCGCATCGGCCACCTGTTCGGCCAAGCCCTGCGCCATGAAACTCTCGGTCGCGACAGCCGCGAAATAAGGGCCAAAGATAAAGGTCAGGCACAGCGTGAAATAAGGCTGGCTTGCCCAGTCAAAAGCCCACCAGCCCCAGATACGGCGGCGGGCGCTCTGGTGCGACAGGGCGGATGGCTCGGATACGGCAATGCTCATGCGCGCAGCTTCCGCTATCAACTTATGATTTGTCTATGGGCTTGATGGGCCATTTTGCATCGGTGGCCATGGGCGCGTGTGATCGGCCTCGACCCAGCCTGCCACCCAATCGGGCAAAGCGGGCGATTGACCCGCATGGCCCATGGCGCGCGCCACATCTGCGACAGGCGCAAGCCGCCCGCCTTGCGTGATCCCAGTGCGCAACAGCGCATGGTTGCAGCATGTCGCACCGCGCCACATGCCCTGCTCGATGTAAAAGAACCGCCCGTCCCAGCCCAACAGCCGCGTCTGCAATGAAAAGCGCTGCAACCCTGTGATCCGCGCCCGGTAGCGTACTGAGGCACCCGCCACCACCAGCCCCCAGCCTTCACGCCGCAGCACATCCCACAGGCCGATCCTGACCGAAAGCGCGAACCGTCCCAGATCGTAAAGCGTCAAGATGCGCCCATTGTTCATCTCGAAAAACCCGTCGAGATCATTGGGCAAGCACCGCATCGCCATTGTGTGATCGTCAAACAATCCCAAACGCGGCTTGGCACGTTCGGTCATCATCACTGAGGCAAGGCGCAGATAAGGATACATCCCCCCGCCAAACCCCAGCGCGCGCCAGCCGTCAACCCCGCCCTCGCGTCAGCACACCGTCCCTTGCTTCTTCGTTTCGAAAATATCCCGGGGGAGGCGCGCCCAAAGGGCGCGGCGGGGCAGAGCCCCCTTAACTCAAGGTTCGTCGCCTCTGGCGACGGGGGCATATGCTTGCGCCACGCGCCGCACCCGACTATTTGGCAAAGACGCATCAGCCAAGGATACCGCGCCCATGACCTCGCTTTTCCAGATCCTCATGCTTTTGATCAACGTCGCCTTCATGATCATCCTCGTGCATATCATCATGAGCTGGCTGATCAATTTCGGGGTGCTGAACCTGCGTCAGCCGGTCGTGGCGCAGATCTGGTATGGCATAAACCGCTTGGTCGAGCCGGTCTATGCCCCGATCCGCCGCCGCCTGCCTGCGATGGGCGGGCTCGATCTGGCACCGCTGATCGTGATCTTGGGGCTTTACGTGCTCGAGATCGTCTTGCGCAACAACGTGTCGCTGTTCTTGTGAAAACTGGCTGAGCGGGGCGGACTCGACTCCTCATACCCCTTGGCTTAGCTTGGAACAAAACACGAACATTTTGGACCATCCGCGCCATGATCACCCCCACACACCCGACCCGCGCCGCCCATCGGCGGATCTTGTCGCTGTGGTTTCCCCGGCTGGCAGCCGAAGATGTGCTGCGCGCTGCGCCGGGCTTGAGCGAGGCGCCGCTTGCCGTGGTGGGCGAGCTTGGCAATCTGCGCCAAATCACATCGCTGAGCCTTGCGGCCAGCGCGCGCGGCCTGTCGCGCGGCCAAGCGCTGGCCGAGGCCTTGACGCTTTGCCCCGATCTGGTCACCCGCCCCGCCGATCCTGATCGCGCGGCACAACTCTTGGCGGCGCTGCGTCGCTGGGCGGGCCGCTTTAGCCCGTGGGTGGCCGAGGAAGGGGATGATGCGCTGCTGATCGACCTGACCGGCTGCGCGCATCTTTTCGGCGGCGAGGCGGCGCTGTTTGCGCAAATCCATGACGATTGCGCCGATCTTGGCTTCAGCCTTTGCGCGGCCATCGCCGATACCCCCGGTGCGGCTTGGGCCTTGGCGCGCTATGCGGGCGGCGGCGGCACAGCGCCCCCGCAGCGGTGACGCCATCGATCAAGAGGCGCGCGCCACCCGCTCACGCGCGCAAAAGCGCCACTGGGTCAAGGGCGGCGCCGCGCCCCAGCGACACAGCGCGCCCCAAGGGGGTGTTGCGCGCATCTCGCCCCCCGGCGGCTTGCGGCAATCGCTGGCCAGCTTGCCCATCGCGGCGCTGCGCGTGCCCCCCGCCACCGCCGAGGGGTTGGCCCGGCTGGGGTTGCGCCGCATCGGCGATCTTTGGGGCATGCCGCGCGCGGGGCTGGCCCGGCGCTTTGGCCAAGATCTGGTGCGCCGTCTGGATCAAGCGCTGGGGGTCGAGCCGGAACCGATTTCCCCGGCCGGTGCGCCACTGCATTTCGCCGCAAGGCTCAGCCTGCCCGAACCCATCGGGCTTGAGGCCGATATCCTTGCCGGTCTCGACCGGCTTTTGCCGGTTCTGTGCGACAAGCTCCGCGCCCGTGGGCGCGGCGCGCGGAGGCTCCGGCTCGAGATGATCCGCGCCGAAGGCGGCGCTGAGCGTATCGAGATCGGGCTGGCCCGCCCCACCGACCGGCCCGACAGCCTGCGCGCGCTTTTCGCGCTGAAGCTGGGCGGGGTTGCGGCGGGCTTTGGCTTTGATGTGTTGCGGCTGGTGGCAACGGTCAGCGAACCCTTGCACAGCACCGAACACAAGGGTGGCTGGGCCGTCGCCGCCGAGGCGCAGCTTAAGGCACAGAGCGCCCGCGCGCCCGGCCAAGCCCTCGATGATCTGATCGCGCGTATCGGTGCGCGCGTCGGGCTGGACCGCATCACCCGCGAACACCCCGCCGACAGCCATATCCCCGAGAAGACCACGACGACACAGGCCGCGGCCTATAGCCATCCGGCGACAGATTGGCCCGCCACAGATCGGCCCCGCCCCCTGACGCTGTTTCGCCCCGAACCCGTCACCGCCGCCGACACGCCCGAACCGCCGCTGCAATTCCGCTGGCGTGGGCGCAACTTCGAGGTCAGCGCCGCCCATGGCCCCGAACGGATTGCGCCGGAATGGTGGCTCGATGATCCGCAATGGCGCTCGGGCGTGCGCGACTATTGGCGCGTGACCACTGCGCAAGGTCCGCGTATCTGGCTCTTCTACGCCCATGGGGCCAGCATGTCAGGCGGCTGGTTCGCGCAAGGCGATTTTGGCTGACACATATGTCAGGTCGCTGATTGTCCACACCGCAAAGACAATCACAGCCAAATCTGAAAATTGATGATTTTTCTGTAATTTAGCCACAATTTTGCTACTTTTCGTAAGGGCCAAAGACCTGTTAACGTTTTTCACGAATCGCGTTTGGTTTTCCGCGTCGCTTTGGGCAATCCCAACCGATGCGGAAATAGATATTGCGAGATGTTAAGTATCCCGGTTTGGGGCTGTTCCGCGTAACGAGTAAAAGGATGATGTGATGTTGGGTTGGATATTCATGCTCCTCGCCGGGCTGTCGCTGACGCCAATTTTCGATAGCAGTGACGACAAAGATGATCAGGCCGGCAACGACACCCGCAACCTGACGCCGAATGACGACCAGCTCATCTTGAACACCAGCGATCTGGGCACGATCAACGCTTTGGCAGGTGACGATACGATCGCCGCCTTTGGCCAACAGAACCTGCTCATCCGCTTGGGCGATGGCAATGATGGCGCCTTTGTCCAACATGGCCAAGCGACGATCTATGGCGACGCGGGTGATGATACCGTCGCCATGGAGAGCGGCACGCTGCTGGCCTATCTGGGCATGGGCAATGACGAACTTTCCGTCGAAACCGCCCGCGCCACGGCTTATGGCGGCGCAGGCGATGACACGATGGAAGGCGGCACCGCCAATGACAGATTCTTTGGTGGCATCGGTGCCGATAAGCTGTTCGGCGGCGGCGGCGATGACAGTCTTGATGGCGGTTTCGGTGCCGACAGCCTGTATGGTGAGGCAGGCAACGACACCTTGATCGGTGGCGGCGGGAATGACCTGCTCAACGGCGGTGATGGCGATGATCGCCTGCTTGGTGGCGCTGGCAAGGATACGCTCAACGGCGGCAATGGCGAAGACACGCTGCGCGGCGGCGACGGCGATGACCAGCTTTTTGGCCAAGCGGGCGCTGACCACCTGCGCGGCGAGGCGGGTAATGACCTACTCGTGGGCGGCGTCGGTGCCGATTTCCTCGATGGGGGAACTGGCGATGATACCTTGCTGGGCGGTGAACAGGGTGACCGCCTGCAAGGCGGCAATGGCAACGACTACCTTGATGGCGGCGACGGCAACGACACCCTGACCGGCGGGATGGATGATGACACACTTCTTGGCGGCGATGGTGCAGATCTCTTGATCGATCTTTCAGGAAGTGATCGCCTGATCGGTGGTGCCGGCGATGACACGCTGACAACTGACGGGATCGGCGACACAATCTTTGGCTTCGCAGGCGACGATCTGATCACCGCGCTTACCGCACCAGGTGCGGGCGTGACGCTGGGCTCGATCATCGATGGTGGCCTTGGCGACGACACGATCATCGGCGATCTGAACGCCACGATCACCGGCGGCGATGGGGCCGACAGTATCACCATCGCCAGCGCCTTTGGGTCCGCGGCATCGCCCGCCGTGATCACCGATTTCGATCCGGCGCTCGACAGGCTGACAATCGACACGACCATTGAGGGGCAGACGCCGACGATACCCACGCTGACCCTACAAGCGGCGGCGAATGGCACCGATGTCGAGGTGCTTGTGAACGGCACGGTGTTCGTGGTTCTGCAAGCAAACAGCCTATCCCCTGCGCTGAGCGCAAGCATCACGACCATCCCCAGCTAGAGCGTGTCGCGTTCTAAGGCGCAGCGCCTTGGGCCGATGGGCGGCCTGGCCTTTCTTGGCAAGGCGGCGGGTTACACCGCCGCCTTGCGCATTTCATCAAGATAGATCTCGCGCAGACGCGCGGTGACATTGCCCGGCTTGCCCGCACCGATGGGCTGGCCATCCATCTCGACCACCGGCATCACAAAGGCCGAGGCAGAGGTGATGAACGCCTCATCCGCCGCCTTGGCCTCAGCGACGCTAAAGGGGCGTTCCTCGACCACCATCTGCGCCTCGCGCGCGAACCGCAGCACGGCGGCGCGGGTGATCCCGTGCAAGATCTCGTTGCCAAGATGCCGGGTGACGATGGTGTTGCCCTTGACGATATAGGCGTTGTTCGATGTGCCTTCGGTCACATGGCCATCTTCGACCATCCAGGCATCATCAGCCCCCGCCGCCTTGGCCATCATCTTGCCCATCGACGGGTAAAGCAGCTGCACCGTCTTGATATCGCGCCGCCCCCAGCGCTGATCCTCAATCGAGATGACCTTCATCCCCGTGCGGGCCAAGGGGTTTTCGGCCAGCCCGGGCTTGGATTGGGTGAACAGAACGATGGTCGGCGTTGCATCCTTGGGATAGGCGAAATCGCGATCCGCGGCACCGCGCGTGATCTGCAGATAGATCAAACCTTCGTCGATTTCGTTCAGCCGCACCAATTCGCGGTGAATGGCGAGCAATTCATCCTCGGTCACGGGGTTGGCCATCGCCAACTCATCCAGCGAACGTTGCAGGCGCTTGGCGTGACCCGCGAAATCGATCAGCTTGCCGCCCAGAATGCTGGTCACCTCATAAACGCCATCGGCGAAAAGGAAACCACGGTCGAAAATCGACACCTTCGCCTCGGTTTCGGGCAGGTAATCTCCGTTCACGTAAACAATGCGCGTCATCGCGGTCTCATCCCCAAAGTTCTGGCCGCGGTGGATGCACCAAGGCGGCGTCGTATTCCAAAGGCGTTGCCCGGTCTTCTGCCAGCAAAAGCGGCCCGTCAAGATCCACGATGGTTGCACCTTGCGCCACAAGCACGGCGGGGGCCATGGCAAGCGAGCTTCCGACCATGCAACCGACCATCACGCCAAAGCCCATCGCCCGCGCCGCATCGCGCAGCGCCAGCGCCTCGGTCAGCCCGCCGGTTTTGTCGAGCTTGATGTTGACCATGTCATATTTGCCCTGAAGCGCCGGCAGGCTTTCGCGGTCATGACAGCTTTCATCGGCACAGACGGGCAAGGGCCGTGCAATCTCGGCCAGCATGTCATCGGCATCGGCGGGCAGGGGTTGCTCGACCATCTCCACCCCCAGACGCAAAAGATGCGGGGCCAGATCGGCATAGACCTCGGCCGTCCATCCTTCATTTGCATCCACGATGATCCGCGCCTTGGGCGCGCCTGCGCGCACCGCCTCGAGCCGTGGCATGTCATCGGGCGTACCAAGCTTGATCTTCAAAAGCGGGCGATGGGCATGGCGCGCGGCGGCGGCGCGCATCACCCCGGGTGCTGCAAGTGAGAGGGTAAAGGCGGTGATCATGGGGCCGGGTTCCGACAGGCCCGCCAATTGCCATACCCTGCGGCCCGCCTGTTTGGCGGCCAGATCCCACAAGGCGCAATCAACGGCGTTGCGCGCCGCACCGGGTGGCAGAAGGGCTTGAAGCTGGGTACGCGTCACCGCTTCGGGCAGGGATGCAATCTGCGCCGTGACGCTGTCATGGCTTTCGCCGTAGCGGGCATAAGGCACGCATTCACCGCGCCCGGTTCGACCATCGCGTTGCAGGGTGGCGCAAAGCACCCGTGCCTCGCGCCGCGATCCGCGGGCAATGGTGAACACCTCGGACAGCGCAAAGGTTTCGGGGATGACGGTGATCATCGCGGCCCTACCGATCCAGACCCGGACACATCGCCCGCAGCCATATGGCCAAGGCCTATCAGCGCTGCGTCAAAAGTGCCACGGGGCGATCACCGAGCGTCTCGAAATCAAGCGGTGCCGATGTGGCAGCGGCCGTGTTGCGCTTGAACTCGTAACGCATCAGATCGCCCTGCTGCTCAGAGGCGACGATGAGCGCCTGATACAGATGGCGCGCCCCGTCATAGATATCGATCAACCCCCGCAACCGGGGCGCATCGGCGCTATCGACCGAAAACCCATCCTCGGTCATCTCGAGGATCGGATAGGCCTCATCACCGACATGCACCACCCGCGTGGCGCGGCGGCGGCGGGCTGATTTCTGGGCCGCGGCCAATTCATCGCGCACCGATTGCGGCAAGAAACTCGACATCACGGTATCCTTCCGGGCTGCGTCTTGTGGATAAATTGGCGCATGACAAAATTTAGTCAATGATTTGAGTATGCTGCACTTGCAAACGTCACGCATTAGCCACATCACCCACTGGACGCGGGCGCGCCAAAGCCTCATGCTGGCCGCGCACAAGGCAAAGCTACACCATAATTCAAATAGGTGCCGCGATGACGACGACCCACCCGGGTCACCCGATCTTGCTGTTTCTCAACACCGTGGGCGATGACGGCAAACAACGGCGCGAGAATAGCTTTGCGGACCCCGGCGCGTTGCATCGCCTGCTGGTTGATGCCGGTTTGGCCATTGCCGATCATCCGGTGCCAGACCGGGGGCAAATGCAATCATTGCTGATCCTGCGCGAAGCGGCCTATGCGGTTTTGTCGGCCATCGCCGCATCCCGCACCCCCGACCGCGAAGAAGCCTTGATGCTTGAGACGACGATCAAGGCGGCGGTGCAAGATGCCAGCCTCTTGTTCAAGCCCGGTCGGCTTGGGGTTAGCGCCGGCCCACTTGGCGGCATTCATGACCGGCTCGCCCTGTCGCTGTTTGATCTTTTGCGCGCCGATGATCTGTCGCGGCTGCGCGAATGTGCGCGCTGCACGCATCTGTTCATTGACCATGGGCGCGGGCCGGGGCGGCGTTGGTGCGCGATGACGCGCTGCGGCAACCGCGCCAAGGCCGAGGCGTTTCGCCGCCGCAAGCGCGACAATCGCGCATAAATCCCTGCGCAACGCTTGCGGGGTGACGCATCCCTGTTAGGTTGTCCGCAAGGGTGTGGTGTAACCAAAGGTGTGTGGCATGTGGCGTGGTATAGTGGCGGGCTGTTTTGCGTTGGGGCTTTCGGCTGGGGGCGCTTGGGCCCAACAATGCGGCGGTAGCTTTGACCAATTCGTACAAGACCTGCGGGCCGAGGCCGCTCAGCGTGGCTATGATCGCGCCACGATCGACGGGTTCTTTCAGCATGCCGACTTTGATCAGCGCACCTTGGATGCCGACAGGCGGCAGGGCGTCTTTACCCTTCCCTTTACCGAGTTTTCACGCCGCCTGATCAGCCAAAACCGCATCGACAATGGCCGCCGCAACGCTGAACGGCACAGCGCCATCTTTGACGAGGTCGAGCGCCGCTTTGGCGTCAGCCGGGGGATCTTGTTGTCTTTCTGGGCCTTTGAGACTGACTACGGCGCGTTTCAGGGTGATTTCAACACGCTCGATTCATTGGTGACCTTGGCCCATGATTGCCGCCGCCCCGAACTGTTCCGCCCCGAGGTTTTCGCCGCGCTGGAACTTTTCGCGCGCGGCGATTTCGACCCGGTCAACACCCAAGGCGCTTGGGCGGGCGAGATCGGGATGGTCCAAATGCTGCCCGAAGATATCGTGACCCATGCCATCGATGGCGATGGCGATGGGCGCATCAGCCTCCAGACTTCGGCTGCCGATGCGCTGTTGTCGGGGGCCAATATCCTGTCCTCGCTGGGCTGGCGCGCGGGCGAGCCTTGGCTGGTCGAGATCACGATCCCCGATGATCTGGATTGGTATGAAACCGGCATCCACAGCGCCAAGCCTGTCTCGGCCTGGGAGGCGGACGGGGTACGCGCCCGCAACGGCACGCTGCCCATGCCCAATGCGGCAGCTTCCGTCATCTTGCCCGAGGGGCGTTTTGGCCCGGCCTTTTTGGCCTATCCGAATTTCAGCGTGCTGTTCGAGTGGAACCAAAGTTTCACCTATGTGCTGACCGCCGCCTATTTCGCGACACGGCTAGATGGCGCGCCTGTCTTTGATGCACGCAACCCCGAACCAGGCCTATCGCGCGACGAGATGCAGGCGTTGCAACGCAAGCTTGAGGCGCGCGGCCATGATGTGGGCGGCACCACGGGCATCCTTGGCGCGCGCACCCGCGCCGCCGTGCGCGCCGAACAACGCAAGCTTGGCCTACCCGCCGACGCATGGCCGACGCGCGCCCTTTTGAACGCGCTGTAGGGCCCGACCAGGCCTAACGGAGAGCACGATGACCCATCCCTATCACGACCTGCCCGAACGGGCCGCCTGGTCGCCTGCCGTCGGGCGGCGCGACGCGCTCGAGATCGACCAGCTTGGCAACCCAAATGGCCGGTGCGCCGCGCCACGGGATCGCGACCTTCGGCTCCCTGCTTCGCGCAGCATTTCAGGCGCGCCCTGGCCGAGCGTGGCTATCGCTGGATGCAGACCGAATGCCCACCTTGCGAACTGCCGCCGGACACCGAAAAGAGCCTGAACTATCATGTTTTCACCGCCCGCACCGGCAATATCTAGACGGTCTCGCTTCTGCGCAATGGGTGGCCTGGTCGCTGGGTGAAGCAAGCCCTCCGGATGAGGTCTGGGAAAGGAACGGCCGCTTCACGACCCATTCCGCCCCGCCATCGAACCCGACGGGTTCGCCAGCCATGACGAGGTTCTGGCCAGCCGCGACCTGACCATCGAGGCCTTTGGCGACGCGGTGCGCAAGGCCGATATCTTCGTCTTCACGCTTGGCCTGACCGAAAGCTGGTGGAACGTGCAGGGGATTACGAGTACCCGATGTGCCCGGGCACCGTGGCGGGCCGCTTTGACCCCGATCAGCATGTGTTCCGCAACCAGGACTACGGCTTTATCGAAGCGCGGCTCTTGCAGGCGCTCAAGCTGATCCGCGGCGTCAACCCGCGTGTTCGGGTCCTACTGACCGTGTCGCCCGTGCCGCTGACCGCGACGAAATCCGATGCCCATGTCCTGGTGGCGACGACATGGTCGAAGTCCGTCCTGCGCGCGGTGGCGGGTCAGACCGCCGCGCGCTTAGGGTTCGTCGATTATTTCCCCTCCTACGAGATCATCGCCAGTACTCCCTTTGGCGGAAGGTTCTACGAGGACAACAAGCGCGGCGTAAAACGCAAGGGGTCGATCACGTCATGGCGACCTTCTTTGCGGACCAGGACCGTAGCTTTCCGCAGTTTGCGCGTCGAAGGTCCAAACTGCCGCCGCCCGCGACCAGCGTGACGATCTGGTCTGCGAAGAGGAATTGCTGTCGGCCTTCGGACCCGGGAGAAGCGGTGATGCGTCCAGTGCGTGCTCAGCAATTCCCATGGCGCGGCGCTGAATTGGGCGCTGTACGTGAAACCGATATCGGCAAACATGCCGAGATCGTCTTGTTCGGTGTTCAGATCGAGGGCTCAAGGGACTTGAGCCCGGTGAAAAGCAGTCGCACCTTGCGCCCGCGAAACGAGGCGACTGCCAGTGTTCTGGCGGTCACGTCAGGTGGCCTGCGCGAGATCGTGATCGCCGATTTTGACGCCTTTCTGGTCCATGGTCTGTTTCTTTACATCCCTCGCCCTCGACCAGCGCCATTCCACGGCGGTACGATCCGCGGCGATCCGGGCCATGCTGGATCAGGCGCTGGGTCTCAACCTGGCCCGCAGCCTTGCGCGGCTGTCCAAAGCCCCCGTGATCATTAGCCCAGACCCGCTTTATGCCGATCTAGATGCACCTCTATATGCGCAGAGGGCGCTTCCACCGACCCGGCCCGTCGCTTATGCCGATGTCTGCGCCGCGGTCCAGAACATGGCAGGGCTGGGCGGTATCCGCTTTCTGCCCCAGCCTTCCGAAACCATCGGCACGCGTCTGGATACCTTGCCAGACTACTGCACCGGCAGCCGCCGTATCCTGAACGACGAGGTGCATCGCGAAGCAGACCGTCGGCATATGAACGGCAGCTATGGCGCGCTAGTCCTGCGCGATGCGCTGGCGGTGCTGGCCGCCTGAGCGTCACGCCACCATCTGCTCGGCCTTTTTCAGATCGACCGAGACCAGTTGCGACACGCCTTGTTCGACCATGGTCACACCAAACAGACGGTCCATGCGCGCCATTGTCACCGCGTGGTGCGTGATGACCAAGAACCGCGTCGCGGTCTGGCGCGTCATCTCGTCGAGTAGGTCGCAAAAACGGGTGACATTGGCATCGTCAAGCGGCGCGTCCACCTCGTCGAGCACACAGATGGGCGCGGGGTTGGCGAGGAAAACCGCAAAGATCAACGCCATGGCGGTCAGCGTCTGCTCGCCCCCTGACAAAAGCGACAAGGTCGACAGCTTTTTGCCCGGTGGTTGGCACAAGATCTCGAGCCCCGCCTCAAGCGGATCGTCGCTTTCCACCAGCACCAGCCGCGCCTCGCCACCCCCGAAAAGATGCGTAAAGAGCTTGGCGAAACTCACATTCACCTCGTCAAAGGCCTTGAGCAGGCGCTCGCGCCCTTCGCGGTTCAGGCTGGAAATGCCGGTCCGCAGCTTGGCGATGGCTTGTTCCAGATCACTCTTTTCGGCGGCGAGCGTGTCGTGTTCGACCTGCACCTCACGCGCGTCTTCTTCGGCGCGCAGGTTGACCGCACCCAAAGCGTCACGCTGACGGCGCAGCCGTTGCACCTCGGCCTCGATATGATCGGAGGGCGGCAAGGGATCAGGCAAATCGCCCAAAGACTCGCGCAGTACCTCGGGCGTGGTTTCCATTTCCTCGGCGATGCGCTGGGCCGCGCTGTCGACGGTTTCGCGGGTGGCATCGCGGCGGGCCTCGGCGGCGGCGCGACCTTCGCGGGCCTCGGATGCGGCACGCTCGGCGTCGCGCTCGGCGGCAATGGCATGGTGCAGGGCGCTTTCGGCGGTCGAAAGCGCATCGCTTGCGGCGGCTTTGCGCGCCTCTGCAGTGGTGATCTTGTCGGCCAGACCGGCGCGGGCGGCGGCCAATTCATCGGGCTTGGCGCGGGCGGCTGTTAGCTTTGCCTCGGTCTCGACCTTGCGCGCCTCAAGCTCGGCCAAGCGACCGGCGGCACTATCAAGGCGCTTGCGCCAACCGCCGATCTCTTCACCGATCTTGGCTGTCCGCGCGCTGCGGCGCTCACCCTCGCGCTTGACCTCGTCATGTGCGGTGCGCCGCGCCAACATGGTCATGCGCGCGGCCTCGACCGTGGTGCGGATATCATCAAGCCGCGACTTTGCGGCGTCGAGATCTTCCAATTCGGCCTTGGCACCCTCGGCGCGGGCAAGCTCGGTCTGGGCGGCATGGGCCTCATCGGCATGACGCAATGCCGCCGATTGCAAGGTTTCCAGCTTACCTTCCAGCACGCTGCGCTCGGCCTCGGCTTTGCTCAGCATGCGCGAGCTATCTGCCAGCCGCGTATCGGCATCGCGGCGGGCCGCACGCGCGGCACGGTCGGCTTCGGTCAATGCGCTCAGTCGCGCGGCGAGCATCTCATGGGCGGCGCGGGTACCAGCGGCCTTGGCGGCAGCCTCCAGCGCTTCGGCGCGCAATTCGGTGAGGCGATTGACCTGCTCCAACCTGCGCGCAGCCGATGACACGGCATCGGCGGCCGCAACAGCATACCCATCCCAGCGCCACAGATCGCCCTCGCGGCTGACAAGGCGTTGGCCGGGCTGCAACAAGGTCTGCAAGCGCGGGCCATCGGCGCGGTCAATGATCCCGATATGCGACAGACGTCGCGCCAAAAGGGCCGGGGCTTGCACCACTGCCGCGATGGGCCGCGCAGCGCCGGGTAAGGGCGCGGGGGTGGCATAAGCGTCAAGCGCACTCCAGCCAGAGCCACCGGCAACCTTGGTTTCCCCGGCCTTCAGATCATCCGACAGAGCGGCACCGAGTGCAGCTTCATAGCCTTTCTCAACCGTGATCCGGTCAAGGATTTGATCGCCCTGCCCCCGCTCGCGCTCCAGCAGACGGTTCAGCGCCGTGACTTCAGCCTCCAGCGTTCCAGCGCGGCCTTCGGCATCGGCACGGGCAGCGCGGGCTTCGGCCTCGGCGGTTTGGGCATCGCTGCGGGCGATCTCGGTCTCGGTCAGGGTTTCTTCGGCGCGCGCCGCGAGATCGCGGGCGGCGGCCAACGCCTCATCGGCCGTGGCGACATCGCGCGCAACGGCGGCCAAACGCAGCTCGGCCTCTTCGGCTTGACGCGCGGCGGTATCGGCCTCGGTCGCGTGACGGGCGCGGGCCTTTTGCGCATCGCTGATCCGGCGGTCGGCCGATTGGTGGCGGGCTGAAAGGCGGGCAGCCTCTTCGGTGGCCTCGGCCAAATCCTGTTCGCGGGTGCGCAACACCGCCGCTCCCTCTTCGGCGGCGGCAAGCGCTGTGGCAAGGCGATCATCATGCCCTGCACCCTCGGCTGCCAGCGTCGCGCGCTCATCTTCCAGCCGGGCGATGGTCTCACCGGCATCGGCATTGAGCGCACCCTCGCGAGCGATGTCATGTGTCAGCTGGTCAAGCCGCCCTTCCAGCATGCTGACCGCTTCGCGCGCGCGGGCAATCTCACCATCCAGACCGTCACGCTCAAGCGACAAGCGCTGCAAAATCGCGCCTGCGATAGCCTCTTCCTCGCGCAGGGGCGGGAGGGCCGCTTCGGCGGCTTCGCGCGCATTGCCCGCTTGCAGCGCGCCACCCTCGGCCCGACCAGCGGCGGCCAGTGCCTCGCGCAGCACCGCCTCGGCGCGCAAAACGGCCTGCTGCGCATCGCCCCAGCGCAGCCACAGCAACAGCCCCTCGGCCTGACGCAGCTCAGCGCCGATCTCGCGGTAGCGGCTTGCTTGGCGCGCTTGGCGGGCAAGCGTGGCAAGCTGGGCGGCAAGCTGTTCCAGCACATCATCGACACGCGTCAGATTGCCCTCGGCCCCTTTCAGCTTCAGCTCGGCCTCATGGCGGCGCTGATAGAGGCCGGAAATCCCGGCGGCCTCTTCCAGCACACGGCGGCGCGCCTTGGGGCGGGCATTGATCAGCTCGGCGATCTGGCCTTGGCGGACCAATGCGGGTGAATGCGCGCCGGTCGAGGCATCGGCAAAAAGCATCTGCACATCGCGCGCACGCACATCCTTGCCGTTGAGCTTATAGGCCGATCCCGCATCGCGGGTGATGCGCCTTGTGATGTCGAGCGTGTCTTCATCATTGAACCCCGCAGGGGCCAAGCGCTCGGTATTGTCGAGTTGCAACACCACTTCGGCAAAATTGCGCGCGCCGCGCGTCGCGGCACCGGCGAAGATCACATCCTCCATCCCGTCGCCACGCATCGCGGTTGGCCGGTTTTCACCCATGACCCAGCGCAGTGCCTCGAGCAGGTTGGATTTACCGCAGCCATTGGGGCCGACCACACCCGTCAACCCGTCCTGAATGATCAGGTCGGTGGGGTCGACGAAGCTTTTGAAGCCATTGAGGCGTAGCCGGGTGAAACGCATGGCGCGGCCCCTTTCGGGAAAAACGATTCTGAACCGAAAGCTTCCGGCCCAGCGCCGCGTGAGTCAAGCGTTGGGCCACCGCATATAGCAATCAATGGCGGGTTATCCCCAATATATATCCAAATACGCAAGGAATATTGGGCGCGCGCCCTGCAACCGCCATATTCGGCGCAATCTTACCCATGCTGTTTCATCCCACCCGGGTCATTGAGATTGAGCCGATCTGATGCTACCTTAGCCACAACCCGGCGTCGGGGAGATCAGGCGCGCAGATTGGAGGATCGGGTCCTGACCGGACACACCACCGCAGTGGCACAGGCCACATCCCACCGGACCGCAGCAGCGGTCCAGATGAACGCCCCGACCAGCGAGGAACTGCTGGCCAGCGTTCTTGCATCACTCGATGACGATAAAGCTGAAGAGGTCGTGCAGATCGAACTGCGCGGCAAATCCTCGATTGCCGATTACATGGTGGTCGCCTCTGGGCGGTCCTCGCGGCAGGTCGCGGCGATCTCGGACAATTTGGTCGAACGGCTGAAAGTCAGCTATGGGATGAATTGCAAGGTCGAGGGCAAAGGCGCCGGCGATTGGGTTTTGATCGATGCGGGCGATATCATCGTCCATATCTTCCGCCCCGAGGTGCGTGAGTTCTACCAGCTTGAGAAAATGTGGATGCCTGCGGGCGGCACAGCCTAGCGATAGGCCATCATGCGGGTGCATCTATGCGCGGTCGGGCGCCTGCGGGCTGGGCCCGAACAGGCGCTGATTGACGATTACCTGACACGGTTCGACCGGACCGGTCGCATGCTTGGCCTGACATCGGGCGGCGTGACCGAGGTCGAGGATCGCAAGGGCGGCGGCATGCAGGCCGAAGCTGAGCTGCTGCGCCGGGCCATCCCGCGCAGTGCCACGCTTTGGGTGATGGATGAGCGCGGGGTGCAAATGACCTCGCCGCAATTTGCCGATCAATTGGGCGCACTGCGCGATGCGGGTCAGGGCGATCTGGCGATCTGTATCGGTGGTGCCGATGGGTTAGCCCCCGATTTCCGGGCCGAGGCGGCGATGGCGATCTCGTTCGGTGCGATGGTATGGCCACATATGCTGGTGCGGGTCATGTTGGCCGAACAGCTTTACCGCGCGGCCTCGATCCTGTCGGGCGGGCCTTATCACCGGGCATGACCAGCTAGCGGTTCAAGATGTCTTGATAAAAGCGGCGCAACAGCAATAGCCCGAAAAACAACGAGACGAGCGACCACAACAAAACCACCGGGACCGAGATATAATCAGGCGCATAGGTCGGATAGACGCCGGTGCGCGCGATTCCGGTGAAGTGGATCCAAGGCGTGTACCACAAGATCTCTTGCACAAAGGGCGGCATGTTTTCGTAAAGAAAAATGACCCCCGCAACAAGGAACAAGGGGCGGGTCAAGATCCCCCAGATACTTCCCCATGCGGGGAACAGCCCGATCAAAAAGCAATTCAGCGTCCCCAAGCCAAGGCCCAGAAAGGCCGCAAGCAGCACCGACAAGATGATCGGCCCAAAGCTAAGCGTCGCGGTGGCTTGGGTGAACTGCAAAATCCCCACGAACACGATGATAAAGATCACCACGCCGGTCAGCAGGTTCAAGATGAACCGCGCGATGATCGCATCCAGCCAAGACACGGCCGGATACATGAGCAAAGGCTTTGAAAAGCTGATCGCGGACTGCACGCTGCCCATGATCGTGGCCGAGATGATAAAGGGCAAATAGCCCGAGGCGTAAAACAAGATAAACGAATTGCCCAAGGGCGGTGCGCGCAAAAGGATGGCGAAAACCACCGACATCACGACCAGCGCGCCCACAGGTTCGAGCACGGCCCAAACATAGCCGCCCGGCGTGCGACCGTAGCGCGTCGACATCTCGCGCAAGATCAACGCCATGATCGCGCGCAATGCAGGGAAAGAGCGCATCTTTGTGACCGTCCGACTTGCGGGAAGCGGCGGCAGATATGGCGCGGGGTTCTTCAGTGCGACGCTCCAACAGGCTGGCAAAGGCTGCGCAGACTATGTATGAGCGAAAGAGTGAATTCAAACTATTGATGCAGGGCGGCGCATTTGGCCAATACCGCGGGACCACAAGCCATGCCAGCGCAGCCCGGGGCGCAGGCGCAAGCGGCCAACGCGCCGCCCAAGGCAAAGCCCCCGGCACCACCGGGTGCTGCAAAGCCACCTGCCGCTGACAAGAAGGAACAGACCTTCAAACCAGCGGCACGCCAAGCGCGGATGCGGCGGCGCCATTACGGGCTTGTCTTGTCGTTTCTGATCATGGTCGCCGCGCCGTTTTTCGTGACGAGCTATTACCTCTACACCTATGCGCAGGATCAATACGCCGCGCGGGCGGGCTTTACCGTGCGCAGCGACGAAGGCAGCGCCGCGACCGATATCTTGGGCGGTATCGCGCAGTTTTCAGGGGCGAGCACACAGGTCGATGGCGATATCTTGTTTGAGTTCATCACCAGCGCCGAACTGGTCGGGCGGCTGAACCAGCGGGTCGATCTTCTGGCCCATTATGCAGCCCCACATGACACCGACCCGATTTTTGCACTATCGCCCGATGCCGCCTTCGAAGATCTCGTCTCCCATTGGCAAGAGGTGGTCCGCGTCTCTTATGGGCAAAGCAACGGCCTGATCGATCTCGAAGTGCTCGCCTTCGATGCGGTAACAGCCCACACCATCGCGATGGCAATCGTGGAAGAAAGCCAATCGCTGATCAATGAATTGAACGCGCAAGCACGCGCCGATGCGATGCGCTTTGCCGAAACCGATCTAGAGGCGGCGATCACGCGGCTCCGCCTTGCGCGCGAGGCGCTGACCCAGTTTCGTACCGAAACCCAGATCGTCGATCCCGAAAGCGACCTTCAGGGGCGCACAGGCGTTCTCAACAACCTGCAACAACAATTGGCCGAGGCCCTGATCGATTTCGATCTGTTGTCGGAGAACACGACAAATGACAATGATCCTCGGCTGATACAGGCCCAGCGCCGGATCGAGGTGATCCGCGACCGCATCGACCAAGAGCGCCAGAATTTCGCCAGCGGCGATGCTGGGCGCGACGGTCAGGACTATCCGACATTGATCGCCCGCTACGAGGGGCTGATCGTGGATCGCGAATTCGCCGAAGGCAGCTATCGCGCCGCGCTGACGGCACTTGATGCGGCCCGCACCAATGCCGCGCGCCAAAGCCGCTATCTTGCGGTCTATATCCGCCCAACCATTCCCGAAAGCGCGGAATTCCCCCGGCGCGACGTCATCGCGGGCATGGCGCTTTTGTTCCTGACACTGGGATGGGCCACCGCCGCGCTGATCTATTACAGCATCCGCGACCGGCAGTAACGGGGCGGCGCGATGATCCGCTTCGAGAATCTGACCAAGAGTTTCGAGGTCAATGGGCGGCGCAAGATCGTCATCGACAACCTGTCTTTCACACTGGAAACTGGCCGATCCTTGGCGCTTTTGGGGCGCAATGGCGCGGGCAAATCGACGCTCATGTCGATCATCGCGGGCAACATGCGCCCAGATCACGGGCGGGTCATCAGCGACGGCACCATGTCATGGCCCATCGGACAGGCGGGCGCTGTTCACCCGCAAATGACCGGCGCGCAAAACGTGCGCTTTATCGCGCGGGTTTACGGGATCGAAACGGCGGAATTGATCGATTTCGTGCAGGATTTCGCCCAGATCGGCGAACATTTCCACATGCCGGTGCGCACCTATTCCGCAGGCATGCGTGCAAGGCTGACCTTTGGCCTATCGCTCGGGATCAAGTTCGACACCTACCTGATCGACGAGGTCACAGGCGCGGGCGACGCGGCCTTTCGCCTGCGCAGCATGGCGCTTTTCCATGAACGGATGCGCACATCAGACGCAATCATGGTAAACCACAACCTGTCCGAGCTTAAAGAATTCTGCGACGCCGCCTTGATCTTGGAAAAGGGAAAACTGGCCTTTTTCGAAGATCTTGACGAGGCAATCGAGCTGCACAAGCGCAACCTCACCTAAAGATTGCACGCCTTGGTTGCATAGAGCGTTAGCGTGATCGCTCAAATCCATCCAGATTTTCGCAGCATAACCATAATCCATTCCTGACTACGCCCCGCGCCGCAGTGAGCTTGGGCCCGTTCACGTTTCGGGGGCATCGATGCCGCGATTGACCGTTGGGGGTCAGGTTCAGACAGGGCAAAGCATCCTTGATCACGGGATCACGGATCTCTTGGTGCATATGACCAATGCGGGTCCGGTGCTTTATTCCACATCGGGGCCAAGCGGCGGGGTCGCGGCCTTTGCGATGGGGGCAAATGGCGCGCTCAGTCTGCATGATTTCACCCATTTCGACCCCGCACTGGCCACATCGGTGATGGATCGGCTGACGATCCTCGACACGGTCAACGGGTCACGCTTGGTTGTCGCGGGCGATCCCGATGCGGGGCTGACGGCGCTCTCGCTTGACGCAACGGGGCGCATCGGCGGCCCCAGCACGCTTGGCGGGCTCGTCGGTGTCGAGACCCGTGTGCTCGACATTGATCAGATGGGGGGCAACACGCTCTATCTGGCCAATCCCGGCGCTGGGTCAATCCAAGCCTATCACATCAATGCGACCAGCGCGGGCGGGTCACTCACCCGCCAGTTCACCATTGCAGACACACCTGCGACCTATGGCGATTCGGTCTTTGCCTTGGCTGCGGTGCCAGTAGCAGGGGCCAGCTACCTGATCGGGGCGAGTGTCACAGAACAAGGGGTAACAGCCTATCGTGTCACCCCAACCGGATTGGCCGCGACGGGAAATCTGGGCGTGGCCGAGGGGATCGGCCTCATGACGCCGACCGCGCTTGCCACGGCCACGCTGGCAGGGCGCAGCTTCGTTTTGGTCGGATCGGCACCGGGCGACGGTATGGGGCGCTCGGGTGCGATCACGGTCATGCAATTGCGCAGTGACGGCAGCCTTGGCGCAACCGACCATGTGATTGACACCAAAGCGACGCGCTTTGGCATGTTGCAAAGCCTCGAGGTGATCACGGCGGGCGGCTTCACCTATGTGCTTGCAGGTGGCGGTGACGAGGGCATCACCTTGTTTCTGCTTTTGCCCAATGGTCGGCTGCACCTGATGGATGTGCTGGTTGATACCGCCCATATCGGGCTTGAGAATGTCACGGCCATCACGACGAGACAGGCAGGCAACAGGGTCGATATCTTCGTCGCCTCACAGATCAGCGGGGGCGTGACCACCCTTGCCTTCGACACCTCGGGCAATAGGCAAATGCTGATGGCAACTTCGGCGGGCGGCGATCTGATCGGTGGGGCGGGGAACGATATCTTGATTGGCGGGTCAGGCAATGATCGCATCTTCGGCGGCCATGGCGCAGACATCATCGAGGATGGTGCAGGCAGCGACACGCTGACAGGCGGGGAAGGTGCCGACCGCTTCATCCTTCGCGCCGACGGTGCAAGCGACACGATCACCGACTTCGAACCGGGGCGTGATCAGCTTGACCTGTCAGGCTGGCCCTTTCTTTATGATGCGTCCCAACTGACGATCCAACCGACCGCCACCGGGGCCGTGGTCACATGGCGCAACGAAGTTTTGATCATCCAGACAGCGCTCGGCATGCCCTTGAGCGCCGCCCAAGTGATCGCCGCCGTGATCACCGCCCCCGACCGCAGCCCAATCCAATTTGCACCTGCCGAAGATCCCACCGGCCCAACCGAAGGGCCGGATAACCTGACCGGCACGGAAGGTCATGACACGATCAACGGGCTTGGCGGCAATGACACGCTTGCGGGGGGCGGGGGTAATGACGGGCTTTTTGGCCAGGCGCATAATGACCTGCTTTTTGGCGGGGGCGGCAATGACACGCTTGATGGTGGCACGCACAACGACACACTCCACGGCGATGAGGGCAATGACCGGCTGATCGGCGCGGGCGGGTTTGACCACCTCTTTGGCGGTCACGGCAATGATCTCCTCTTCGGGGGGGATGGAAACGACCTGCTCAATGGCGGGGACGGCAATGACCGGCTTTGGGCGGGCACGGGCCATGATACCTTGTTCGGCGATGCAGGCGATGACAGGCTTATGGGTCAGGCGCACAACGACCTGCTTTTTGGCGGGGGCGGCAATGACACGCTTGATGGTGGCATGCACAACGACACGCTGCACGGTGATGAGGGCAATGACCGGCTGACCGGCGCGAGCGGGTTTGACCACCTCTTTGGCGGACATGGCGATGACCACCTCTTTGGGGGGGATGGTAACGACCGGCTCGATGGTGGCGAGGGTGATGACAGCCTTGATGGCGGCACGCGGCATGACCAACTTTTTGGCGGCCTCGGCAATGACACGCTGAATGGCGGCGCGGGCAGCGACCGGCTTTTCGGCGGGGCGGGATCGGATGTGTTCATCTTTGCCAACGGCCATGGCCGCGATACGATCAGCGACTTCGACGCAAGTGACAGCTTCGAGAAGATCGACCTCTCCGCCATAACCGGGCTTTCCAGCATCGCCGATTACGACGCGCTGTTCGGCACGGGCGCGGTCACAAGCACAGGCGGCGGCGTCATGATCAACACGGGCGGCGGCAATTCAATCCTGCTTGCGGGCGTCAATATCGCCCTTCTCGACAATACAGACTTCATCTTTTGAGGATCGCTTGCGCCTTGGGCTGACGCTGCCTAGAACCACGGGCAAGGAGGCCGCTATGCCGATTGATCGCCCATACAAACCCGTGGTGCTGTGTATCCTCGATGGTTGGGGTATTGGCCCAAGCGCAGAGGGCAACGCCCCCTTGCTGGCCAGCACGCCCCATTTCGACAGGCTGATGGCCGATTGCCCGCATGCGCGGCTGATCACCCATGGCCGCGCGGTGGGTCTACCCGAGGGTCAGATGGGAAATTCCGAAGTGGGCCATACCACCATCGGGGCGGGCCGCGTGGTGCCGATGGATCTGGTGCGCATCGACGAGGCGGTCGAGACGGGTCGCCTTGCATCCGAAGCCGCGCTGACCGACTTCATCGCGGCGTTGCGTCAAAGCGGTGGGGCTGCGCATCTGTTCGGTCTTGCATCGACCGGCGGGGTGCATTCGCAGCATCGCCATATGATGGCCGCCGCCGCCGTGATCGCGGCAGCCGGGGTCAGGGTGCATATCCACGCCATCACCGATGGGCGCGATGTCGCGCCGCGCTCGGCCTTGGACTATCTGGATGAAATGACCGCCGCGCTACCTGATGGGGCGGGTTTTGGGACGATCATCGGGCGCTATTTCGCGATGGACCGCGACAATCGTTGGGACAGGGTCGCGCGCGCGCAGTCCGCGATGATGCAGGCCAAGGGCAGCTTTACCGCCGAAACCCCGGAACAAGCGGTGCAGATGGCCTATGACCGGGGCGAGAGTGATGAATTCATCCAGCCCACGATCTTGGGCGATTTCGCGGGCATGCGCGATGGCGATGGCATCTTTTGCCTGAATTTCCGCGCCGACCGCGCGCGCGAGATCCTCTCGGCGCTGGCCGATCCCGATTTCGATGCTTTCGACACCGGCCCGCGGCCGAAACTGGCCGCTGCTTTGGGCATGGTCGATTACTCGGCCGCGCATGATCGCTACATGACGGCGGTTTATCCCAAGCAAGAGATCCGCAATACGCTGGCTGAATGGGTGGCGGCCCATGGCCTGCGCCAGTTCCATATCGCCGAGACCGAGAAATACCCCCATGTCACCTTTTTCCTGAACGGTGGCAAGGAAAGCCCCGTTCCCGGCGAGGATCGCTACATGGCGCAATCGCCCAAGGTGGCGACCTATGATCTGCAACCCGAGATGTCGGCACCCGAAGTGACCGATCACCTCGTCGCGGCGATCGGGGCGGGGTATGATCTGATTGTGGTGAATTTCGCCAATCCCGACATGGTGGGCCATACCGGCGATCTGGATGCTGCGATGGCCGCATGTGCTGCGGTTGATGCGGGCCTCGGCCGGGCGCTTGCCGCTGTGGAACAGGCGGGCGGCGCGATGATCGTGACCGCCGATCACGGCAATTGCGAAACCATGATCGACCCGGTGACAGGCGGGCCGCATACCGCCCATACAACCAATCTTGTGCCGGTTATCTTGTTCGGTGGCCCCGCAGATGCGCGGTTGACCGATGGAAGCCTTGCCGATCTGGCCCCCAGCCTATTGGCGCTGATGGGGCTTGCCCAACCACCCGAGATGACAGGGACATCATTGATCGTATGAGCTTGCGTGCCATCACCTTGGCCTTTGTGTTGTTGGCCAGCCCTGTTCGGGCAGAAGTCGATGCCGGCCAAACCGCCGCGCAGGCGGCAGAGATGCTGGAACAAGCGGGCTTTGCGCTGCTCGAGGCGCAAGGGGCGCGCGACCGGGTCGAGGCGCTGACCCAAACCGTGCGCGCCTATGAAGAGGGGCTTTTGGCGCTGCGCGAAGGGATGAGGCAGGCGGCACTGCGCGAACGCACGATCTTGATGGCCTTTGAGGCCGAACGCGACCGGCTGTCGCGCCTGCTTGGGGTGCTGCAAAGCATCGAGGCCGCGCCTGCACCGGTGGTGCTGATGCATCCCGAAGGGCCGCTTGGCACGGCGCGTGTGGGCATGATCTTGTCCGAGGTCACACCGGCCGTCGCAACCCAAGCCCGTGCGCTGCGCGCCCAACTCGAAGAATTGGCGGCCTTGCGCGCTGTCCAAGACACGGCTTTGGGTGATCTGAGCGATGCGCTGGAACGCACACAAGACGCGCGCACCCAGCTTAGCCAAGCCATCGCCGAACGCCGCATGCTGCCCGAGAATTTCCTGAGCGACGATATCGCCATGAACCAGCTGATCGACAGTGTCGATTCGCTCGACACCCTCGCGGCCTTGCTGGCGCAATCACCACCGCCTGCTTCCCCTGACTTGCCCGATTTCACCACCGCGCGCGGCGCCTTACCCCTGCCGGTGCTTGGCACCCAGCTTCGCGCCTTTGGTGAGGCGGACGCCGCAGGTGTCGCGCGCCCCGGTCTGGTCTATGCCACACGCGCAGGTGCCTTGGTCACGGCGCCATGGCCTGCTTCGGTCCGCTATGCCGGGCCGCTTTTGGATTACGGAAATGTCATTATCCTTGAACCCGAAGCGGGCTATTTGCTGATCTTGGCCGGTCTTGATACCGTTTATGTGAATACCGGGGCGTTCATCCCGGCGGTCGGTCCTTTGGGCCTGATGCCCGGTGGCGCACAGAGCGACACCAAAGATTTGATCGTTGCTACGGTGCAAGGGAGTGGCGCTGCCCTCTCGGAAACGCTTTATATGGAATTGCGCGAAAACGGTGTGCCCGTCGATCCGGCGGAATGGTTCATCGGCACAGGTCGCGACTGAGACGAAGGATGGATGTCATGAATAAGCTGATCATCGCTGCTGTGTGCGGCATCGCGGGCGGTGTGGTGCTAAGCTCACAGGTCGCAGGGCCGCTGATCGCGCAAGAAGATCGCGCCAATGCCTCGGTCTATGAACAGCTTGACCTGTTCGGCGATATCTTTGAACGCATCCGCGCCAATTACGTCGAAGAGGTGGATGAGGCCGCACTGATCGAGGCGGCGATCAACGGCATGCTCACCTCGCTCGATCCGCATTCAGGGTATCTGCCGCCCAATGACTTCAGCGATATGCAGGTGCAGACGCGCGGCGAATTCGGCGGGCTTGGCATCGAGGTCACGCAAGAAGACGGTTTCGTGCGCGTCATCACGCCCATGGATGATACCCCAGCCATGGAAGCGGGCGTCGAGGCGGGCGATTTTATCACCCATGTCAATGGCGAGGCGCTGTTGGGCCTGACGCTAGAGCAAGCCGTCGATATGATGCGCGGCCCCGTCGGCTCGGAGATCACCATCACCGTGGTGCGCGAAGGCCGCGATCAGCCCTTTGACATCACCATCGTGCGTGACCGTATCCGTCTGACCGCCGTGCGCACGCGGCTCGAAGGCAACACCGCCATCGTGCGCATCTCGACCTTTAACGATCAGACCTATCCGAACCTCGAAGAGGGTCTGCGCGGCTTGATCAGCGATGTGGGCGGGCTTGAGAATTTGAACGGCGTCGTGCTTGACCTGCGCAACAACCCCGGCGGCTTGCTCAGCCAAGCGATCCGCGTCTCGGACGCGTTCCTTGAGCAAGGCGAGATCGTCTCGACCCGTGGACGCCGCCCCGAAGATGGCGAGCGCTATAATGCAACGCCGGGCGATCTGATCACCGATTTGCCGATGGTCGTGTTGATCAATGGCGGTTCTGCCTCGGCCTCCGAGATTGTGGCGGGCGCGCTGCAAGATCACCGCCGCGCCGTGGTCGTGGGCACCAACAGCTTTGGCAAGGGATCGGTGCAGTCGATCATGCCGCTTGCGGGCAATGGCGCGATGCGGCTGACGACCTCGCTTTACTACACGCCATCGGGCCGCTCGATCCAAGCCTTGGGCATCGCGCCCGATATCTTGGTCGATCAACGCCCCGCCGTGGAAACCACCGAGGATGAGGAAGAAGCGCAAAATAGCCGCAATGAGGCAAGCCTGCGCGGCGCGATTGAAAACGCTACCCTGTCCGAGGATGAACTGCGCCAACTCGAAGAGGAACAGGCCATCGCCGAGGCAACAGCCCGTCTGCGCAACGAGGATTACCAGCTGGCCTATGCCATCGACATCCTGACCGGCCTCAATGCGCTTGGGCCACGGGGCAACTGACCCCGTGACACCTGCAGAGATCGCGCGCCTGCCCTATCGCCCTTGTGTCGGCGTGGTGCTGACCCATGCCGATGGCCGGGTGTTTGCGGGCCAACGCGCCGATATGGCGAGCCCCGCTTGGCAAATGCCACAGGGCGGCATCGATGATGGCGAAACGCCGCGCGATGCCGCCTATCGCGAATTGCGGGAGGAAACCGGCGTCGGCCACGATGCGGTGCGGCTGGTGGCCGAGACGGCCGATTGGCACCATTACGACCTACCGATTGACGTCGTGCCAACCCGCTGGAAAGGCCGCTATCGCGGTCAAGCGCAGAAATGGGTGCAGTTTGAACTGACCGCGCCCGACAGCGTGATAGACCTGACGCATCAAGACGTAGAATTCTCCAACTGGCGCTGGATGACGGGGGCCGAGCTTCTGCAGGTGATCGTGCCGTTCAAACGCCCGATCTATGCGGCGGTACTGGCGGAGTTTAGGGTGGCGTGAGCATGCAAGATTGCTTTGGTGATCAATGAGTTGACCACGCCACAAACTGAGTAATCAAAAAATCGGCCCTCTAGGGCTTACTCCGATCATATCAACTATTGACGCGCTTAGCCAAATGCTTGGCGGCATCTAGGCTAAGGCAACTTTTAGCCTTCTCCATTAGTAGGTAGTCTCTGGCGGCTATGACATTTCCATCCCGCATCAGAACTTCAATGAACGCCTTGAGAATGCGTTCAGTCCAAATGGATTCATTTTGGTTCAGATAGAATCGCAAGAGGGCCTCACAACTCGGATCGGAATTCGACTTCAATAGCACTTGTGATAATCTAAAAAATAAGGCTTCATCCAGATTTGCTGAATCCTCTTTTTCAAGGACGACTAGAACTAAATCTAGAATTTTATTCTGCACCTCTGCTTCGGCTAGAGCGCATATCAAACGTTCAACACTTGCAAGATTCCAATCACCAAGATTGGATAGATTGACCGCCGCTGAGATCTTTCGACCTGCCGCGGAATCATCCATATTCGAAATTGTTTCAGAGAAATGTTGACTATGATCATCTAAATACTTGCGCTTTTCATACAGCCCCTTCAAGGGAACAAGGCCGGCCCGCTTAGTGATGTCAAAATACTCTTTCAGCCTCTCATTATAGATATCTTGAAACTTATCGATCGAGTCTTTTGAAAAAGCTTGGCCAAGAATTTCTTTTACATCACCTGCAATTACATTCTGTAGCGATACGCTTGGGATCGAAAAGTGCTCTGTGAGTTCTTTCACACGAACATCATTATAAATGAAAAATGCAGGTCGCCCAGTTTGTAAGCTTACCACACCACCATGAAATCGGTCGCCGAAAAAGTAGTCATTCGCACTTGCGAACTGTCGCCAAGATCGCGCATCACGGAAAAACCTATAATCTCTAACCGGAACGCTATACCCAAAACTATCTAGGTAAGAGCTAATGATTCTCGGATCGCATTTGTTATCAGCGTCACTATATAAATCCGGAGTATCCTCGAGTTCTAAAAGTGTGAGTAAATCGTTCTGAAAGACATAACTCAGCTCTAAGTTAGACGCAATTCTTATAAGACTAGACATACGCTCTGGCTGATAACCAAGCAAATGTCGGCGATCCAAGTAACCTGCAGTAACACCCTTCTTATTATTTATTTCGCTGATTGGCTTTATCGACTGCACTTGTGAGGGATAAACATATAGGCTTGGGCATCCCAATGCTGTTGCGCGATCACACCCAATCGACCAAAGATATGACTGCGTCTCAGCACCTCTACATCCAAATATCTCAGCTTTATTGTTTATCTCATTCAAAAATTCAGCGAGCTCAGGTAGAATGTCCTCCTTGACCTCGAGGCGCTCTTGCATCCCAATACCAAAAACATATAACGGAACGTTAATTGCACGCACGATTTCAGATAGACGGCTGAAGTGCTGCCTTTGACTTTCTTCTTTTCCAACAATAGGCGGCGCAATTAAATTTGCAAAAGAAAAGAAAACTGCGTCGAAATTTGATGATAGCCTCTGCTGAAACTCTTGCCGCCTCGAATGACATTCTGAACGGAAAAAGCTTTCGATCCCTCCCATAACGCTTAATGCAGGGTCAAACTCAAAAGTCTTTGCGACGGCCTCGTTATGAACTACATTCCCGACATTATTCGAACTTGCTGCTATCTGCGATTTAAGCTGCCTAAGCGTGCGAGCAGATTGCAGCGGCAGGCCAGTCTTTAAATGCAAATTCGCATGGCTACTGGGATAGCCGGGATTTGCCGGATGAAATAATGCGCGCATTTAATTCCCCTATAGGAACTTTCTTATGGCAAATTTATAGAGGCGGATATCCTGCTGATTTAGCTCCTCAATTCGCGCAAGTGTGGATGAATGCACATCTTTGAAGGAATGTCTCCCGACATTTACGTCTTTCCCGATATCAACTTCCTTGCCAATCACTTTTGATAGACTTCGAACCGATATTGGAAAATACTCCTGAAATCCAACAAAATCAAACTTTTCTTCAATGTTTTCGACAGCAAGGCGAAACGGATTTACTCCCTCACCTGCACGACCATTACCGATGCCTGAGATTACCTTGACCATAAAGTTTGAGAACTCCCAATGCGATTGATTAGCAAAAAAATCGTTTATATCTAACGAAGTCCGAATACGACTACCAATTGGTCCCTGATCAACGTTTCTCAAATGATAATAGTGTGATATTGTCCGAGAGACCGGATGCCGCATGAAACACATATAACGGGATGCATCGGAAAGCCCGACGACCGTATGCAATCCATACAGCGAGTGACCATAAATCATGTCATAGTCCTGGGGAGATCCCTCTTTGAGGCGATTCACATCCTGCGGACCGTAAACGAAGAAAGTTGACAATCCCTTTGTGTTTCCCAAAGCTGATTTAAGGGTGCCCCCTGCTGTTTTGGTGAGGTGCAGGAATATTTTGGTCCCTGTCTTGTGCACCAGACCCGGATGATCGGAACGTTCGGCGTGATCGGTCATCTTGTGCTTTCCTGTATTATTAGCGCACCCCGCGCCTCATCCAGCCCCGCTTTCCAGCCGCGGTGTTTTGCTTCGATGTTGCCAAGGCGGCGCGGTTCTTCTTTGGGGCTGATGGCATAGCGATAGGCCCATCCGCGATAATCGGTCTGTTCGCGCTTGATCCGTGCGGCAAGCGCATCCTCGGTCCCATCGCCAAGCGCATAGCCGAAATGGGTAAAGAAAAACGCCGCCTCGGTGCGGGCGCGTTTGAATGTCTCATCCGGGTCGTAATCATGCGAGTGATAGACACAGGCCGTCGGCGCAAAGAGCTTGGTCAGCCCCGCTTCGATGATATCGCGCGCCCAGACTTGGTCTTCGCCATAGTCCACCTCGGGATAGGGGAAATCGGCCCAGACCGCGCGCCGCATGGCAGAGTTGTTGTCAGAATAGAAATGCAGCAATTGCCGCCAGCCCAGATCGCCCGAGGCCCATTTCTCAGGATCGGTATCGCGCGACAGGACAAGCGGGTGTTGCAACATATTGTCGAAATGCCCCTCGATCTCTTGGCGGACCCATGCGGGGTGATGCGGATAGGGGATATGCCGCCCAAACAGGCCCGCAGCCGTGGGGACATGGGCGAACATGGCACAGATATCATGCGCCCAAGTCGCTGTGGCGGGGATGGCATCTTGGGTCAGAAAGGCAATGAGCGGCGCTGTGCCCGCCGCCGCAGCCTGATTGCGGGTGCGCCCATGCTGGAAATCGGCTTGGTCAATCTCGATCAGCGCGATATCGCGCTGTGCGCGCAGCCATTGCGCTGTTCCATCGGAGGAGTTGGAATCAATGCAGTAGATCTGGATCGCCTCGGCCATGTTTTGACGCCGGATCGCGGCGATGACCGGTTCAGTCTCACCCAAGCCGTTCCACGTGGGGATGACGACATCAAGCTGGGTTTGCTTGGGCCGCGCCACAGCGGGGGCCGCGATCTTGCTGGCTTTACGCGCAACCAGCCGATCACGCATAGCCCCCTCGACAATCCGCGCGCTGTCATCCCATGAAAAGCCAGCCGCCCATGTCTGACCCTGCTTGGCCTGCTTGCGGCGCAGCGCCTTATTGTCGAGCAGCTTGGCAAGCTTGGCCGCGATATCGGCGGGCTCTGGCCCGGCAAGCGTGACAACCCCTTTGGGAAAGATCGCGCGCGTGCTTTCGCCATCCAACTCGACCACCGGCAGGCCACAGGCCATCATCTCTTGCGGCACAAGCGAGTAATTCGTGCCGGAGAAGCAGATCCCGATGTCACAAGACCGGTAAAGCGCGGCCAGCTTTTGCGCGCCCAGAACACCATGATTCACGCCGGAAAAGCCGGCCTGCACAAAGGGCAAATCGGCTTGGCCAAAGAAATGCACCTCGAAATCATCGCGCGTGGTGGCCAGTTGTTCCAGCGCGATCAGCGACAGGGCGACACAGCGCCGGGCCGTATGATTGCGCGCGTAAACGGCGATGCGCAGCGGCCCATCGGTCTGTTCTTGCGACTGGGCCGACGGATCGGTTGGGGTGTAGATTTCAGCATCATACGCCAAATGAAAACTGCGCGCCCAAAGCCCGTAGCGCTCGCGCATCATGCTTTCCAGCCAAGGGCTAGCACAGATGCAGGACAGGCCGAAGTGATAGGTTTGTAGGGCCAGAAGCCGTTCCGACCCGGTGGGGTAAAATTCCACCTCGTGATCTTGCACGAAGTAGAACTTTTCGTGAAAGCCCGTGGCAGCGCGCGCCAGATACGCCGTGGACCATCCTGTTGCGATCACCGCATCGCCGCGCGCATCGAAAAACCCGTTCTCGACGAAATCGACCTCGGCCCCGATACATTGGAAATGTTTGACGATGGTGTCCCATGCCGCCGCGGGCGTGGTGTGAAACACCGGCGCCTCGATCCAGACCTTGCAGCGATGGCCGAACATCTCTTGGAACTTGATCATCCGAAAGATCGTCATATGCCCGCCTGATCCGGGCTGAAAATCGGGGACGATCCAATGCTGGGTCAGCGCATCCATCTGGATCTTGGCAGGTGGGCGTATCTGTTTACGCCCTGTTTTCGCTGCATGCAGAACCACCTGCAGATGCAGGGGAAGTGAGGCGCTTTCAGCCCCTTTCAAAAGTCGGAACGGCGCATCTTCGCGAACGCGCCGCCCCTCGGCCTTGCCGAACAAGATATAGTGCAAAAACGGATTGATATCGCCGCTGGCGATGTCGGGATAGCGCTCGATATAGTACCTCGTCGAGAAATCGGGGCGCGGATCGCGACGCTCGCGCCAACCGATCGCCATGTAGTGGATGAGAAGGGCGTCATCGGTACTGGCGTCAACATCGGGGTTCATGGCGCGGTAAAAGGCCGGGTCAAAGGCATGCCGTACGGCATCAAGATCTCTGGGATCGACCCTCTCCCTGAGCGGGCGTGTCTTTGGCTGGGCAAAGCGAACCCCGATCTGCGCGTAATGCAGCAAGGGGTTCACCCCCGCATCGGCCAGTTCCGGGTTGGTTTGCAGGTAATAGGCGGTCTCGAAATCGGCGGCCGGGTTGCGCCCTTCGCGCCATCCATGTTTGTGATAATGCAGCGCGAGGTCATGCGCATTGCCGCGCATATCGGGGTATTGCGCGGCATAGAATTCAGCGTCGAAGAAGGCCGCAATGGATGCAACGGCCTCTTGGTCGGACAGCATGGCAAGCGATTGAGGCGATGCTGTCGCAGGAGCGCTTGGCGCTTGCGCGCCATCTTGCCAAGGGGCGAGCAGCCGCCCCTCCTTTTGGCCGTAAAGCGCGAAGTGGAGGAAGGGATTTGTCCCCGCATTGCGCACATCGGGATGCGCCTCCAGATAGGCCGCACCAGAAAAGCGCGCGCTGGGTGTCAAACCGCCTAGCCAGCCAATCACCAGATAATGCGACAACAACGTCTCAGCAGGAAGATGGGCAAGCGCGGGCACCTGCGCATGGTAATGTTCAGCATCGAACAGATTGCGCACCAAACCAATCACATTGCTGGCATGCTCGGGGCCCTTGTCGCGCCCCCAAAAGCTCAGATGCGTTGCACGCCCCTCAGATCGCCCGCGCGCCATGTAATGGGCAAATGGGTTCACATTGGCCGCCGCGACATCGGTGTTGTTGGTCAAATAGCGGCGCACCGAAAAGAATGGCGTCGGGTCAAGGCCCGCCTGCCATCCGGACTCCATGAAATGCCTCAGCAATGCCTGATCGCTCAAAGCGGCAAAATCGGCATGTAAAACCCGGTAAAATGCGGGGTCAAAGGCTTCGCTGACGTCACGCGACACCCTGTGTGATGCGGCGGGCAGGATACTGTTCAACAATTTCAGCACGGGCACCCCACATCACGCTCAAGGATATTTTGCACACTAAAGTTCGAAATAAAATGTCTAATGATGAATTTTGCTGGTCTTGGCGGTCGCCCGCGAGGCCGGATCATCGCGATATGCGCTGAGGCGTGGCATGCCATAGCCGCGTTGCGCCGCGTCAAGGATTGGGCGGCGTCCTACGGGTAATCTGCAAGCCATGCACCTGTTGCTGCTGACCGCTCCGAAAGGACATATCGTGAGAATGATCGCCACCTTGATGATATTCTCTGGCCTGATCTTGCTGTCTGGCTGCACGGGCCCTGCGCCGTGTCGCTACCCGATTTCGGGCGCAGCTTGCGCCGCCGATGATCCGGTGCATGACCTGCGGGCGGGGATAATTCCACCGATATAGCGCGATAGTTTGCACCCTCCCAATGAGAACAAAAGGTGAATATACTGCGTGTCATGGGATTCGCGGAACTGTCCATCACCTCCAACTTCACCTTCCTCACCGGCGGTTCGCACCCCGAGGAATATGCAAGGCGTGCGGCCCTGCTTGGCCTGCCCGCCATCGCCATCGCTGATGAGAACTCGGTCTCAGGGGTGGTGCGCGCGTGGACGGAACTCAAGAAAATCGCGCAAGAGATCGACGATGCCAAAACCGCGCGCGCCGATCCTATCGGCCCGCCCAAGCCCGCGCATCTGCCCGCGCCCCCGCGCGCGCCCATCGATCATCTGCCGCGCCTGATGCCCGCCGCCTGTCTGGTGCTGACGGGCGGCCTGACCCTGACCGCGTTGCCGCGCGACAGGCTGGGGTGGGGAAACCTGTGCCGTATCCTATCCGCCGGGCGGCGGCGCGCGAAAAAGGGCGCGTGCGAACTCAGCGCTGACGATGTGCTGACATTTGCCGATGGTCTGGCGCTGTTGCTGCACGCCCCCGACCGGCCCAGCGCCGAATGGCGGCGCGATGCGGCGCGGCTTGTCGCGGCGCGAAAGCACCAGATGCACCTGTTGATGGCCCCCGCTTATGATGGGCAGGATGCGGGCCGTTTCGCCGCTGCACGCACTTTGGCGCAAACGCTCGACCTGCTGCCCGTCGCCTCGGCCCGGCCGATCATGCATCACGGGGGTCGTCGGCGGCTGACCGATATTCTGACCTGCATCCGCGAGGGGCTGCGGGTCGAGGATTTAGGCACCCATGCCCTTGCCAATGCCGAACAGCGCCTACGCGGCGAGGATGAGATGCGGCGCATCTTTCGCGAGCATGCCGATGCCGTTGACCGCGCGGGCGAGATCGCGGCGGGGCTGCAATTCGACATCGGCAGTTTGCGCTACGAATACCCATCCGAGATTGCAGAGGGCGAAACCGCCGCCGACCGGCTCAAGCGGCTGGCGCAAGCGGGGCTTGCATGGCGCTACCCCCAAGGCATCCCGGAACGCGCGCTAACCCAGCTTGCCCATGAGCTACGCCTGATCGGCAAGCTGGGCTACGAGCCCTATTTCCTGACCGTCCATGATATCGTGGCCTTTGCCCGGTCGCGCGGCATCTTGTGCCAAGGGCGCGGATCGGCGGCCAATTCCATCACCTGTTACGCGCTGGGGGTGACATCCGTCAGCCCCGAGATCGGAACGATGGTCTTCGAGCGTTTCGTGTCCGAGGCGCGCGGCGAGCCGCCCGATATCGATGTCGATTTCGAACATGAGCGGCGGGAAGAGGTGATCCAGCACATCTATGAGCGCTACGGCCGCCACCGCGCGGGGCTTTGCGCGACCGTGATCCATTATCGCGGCAAACGCGCCGTGCGCGAGGTGGGCCGCGCCATGGGTCTGTCCGAAGATGTGCTGTCCGCGCTCAGTTCGCAAATCTGGGGCTCATGGTCCAAGACCGGGCCGGAACTGGCCCGCCTGCGCGAGATCGGGCTCGACCCCGACAGCCCACGCCTGCAACAGACCATGGCGCTGATCGAAGAGATCATCGGTTTTCCGCGCCACCTGTCCCAGCATGTGGGCGGTTTCATCATCACCGAAGGGCGGCTGGACGAGTTGGTGCCAATCGAAAACGCCAGCATGGAGGATCGCACCGTCATCGCATGGGACAAGGATGATATCGACAGCTTGGGCATCCTCAAGGTCGATATCCTCGCGCTGGGGATGCTGTCTTGCATCCGCAAGGCCTTTGGCCTTTTGCGCCAGCATCATCAGGTCGATTACACGCTGGCCACGCTGCCCCCCGAAGATCCGGCAGTCTATGACATGCTGTGCAAATCCGACACGCTGGGGGTGTTTCAGGTCGAAAGCCGCGCGCAGATGAATTTCCTGCCGCGCATGCGCCCGCGCTGTTTCTACGATCTGGTAATCCAGGTCGCGATCATCCGACCGGGGCCGATCCAAGGCGACATGGTCCACCCCTTCATCCGGCGGCGGAATGGGGAAGAGCCGGTCAGCTTTCCCTCCGACGATCTGGGGCGCGTCTTGGGCAAAACGCTGGGCGTGCCGCTGTTCCAAGAACAGGCGATGCAGATCGCCATCACCGGCGCGGGATTTACGCCTGAGGAGGCAGACGGGCTGCGCCGGGCGCTCGCCACCTTCAAGAAACATGGGAGCGTGACGGAATTCCGCACAAGGTTTTTGCGCGGCATGCGCGCCAATGGCTATGATGATGATTTCGCCGAGCGCTGCTTTTCCCAGATCGAAGGCTTCGGCAGCTACGGTTTCCCCGAAAGCCACGCGGCCAGCTTCGCGCTTTTGGTCTATGCATCCAGCTGGCTCAAGCGCCACCACCCCGGCATCTTTGCCTGCGCGCTTTTGAATTCCCAGCCGATGGGGTTTTACGCCCCCGCCCAGATCGTGCGCGATGCCCGCGAACATGGGGTCGAGATTAGGCCCGTCTGCATCAACCGCTCGCATTGGGACCATGTGATGGAACGGACCGAGCGTGGCGATCTGGCGCTCAGGCTCGGCTTTCGCCAGATCAAGGCAATGCGCGAGGATGAGGCCGATTGGCTGATGGCGGCGCGCGGCAATGGCTACACCACGCTCGAGGATGTCTGGCGGCGTGCCGGTCTGGCCGCGCGCAGCCTGACCATTCTGGCCGAGGCCGATGCCTTTGCATCGCTGGGGATTTCGCGGCGCGACGCGCTATGGGCCGCCCGCGCCTTGGTGCCAAAGAACGAATTGCCGCTGTTCTCGGGTGATCTGGATGGCGAGGGGATCGTGGAACCCTCGGCCCATCTGCCGCAGATGACCGAGGGCGAGGCCGTGGTGGAGGATTACGTCGCCATGCGCCTGACGCTGCGATCCCATCCCGTGGCGCTGATCCGCCACCACCTCAGCCCAGGGATTGATCGGCGGCTGTTGGCGGCGCATGTCCCTTCCAAGGGACATGAAAGCGCCTTGCAAGGCGCTTAACCCGCGGCGTTCGCCGCGATACGGGCTTTTGAAAGCCCGTCCAACTCACAGCCCAAACTTGACCCGCTTTTCGCCGACCTGGCCCATCACCCGCACCAGCTCTTGGCTGATACCGGGCTCCGACAGCGCATGGCCTGCGGCCTTGATCATGTGCAGCCGCCCCGAGGGCCAACCGCTGACCAGCCGATGCGCCGAAAGCGGTGGGCAGATCATGTCATAGCGGCCCTGCACGATCGTGCCGGGAATATGCGCGATCCGGTGCAGGTCGCGCAAAATCTGGCCATCGACCTCGAGAAAACCCTTGTTCATGAAATAGTGGTTTTCCAGCCGCGCAAAGGCGCGCGCGTAATCGGCCGGCCCTTCGCCACCGCCGCCATCGCTCTCCATCGAGGCCAGCGCGTTTTCCCATGACGCCCAAGCCCGCGCATAACGTGTCTCGACCATCAGATCGCCGGAAAACAGGCGCCGGTTATAGGCCGCGATGAGATCGCCACGCTCTTCTTCGGGGATCATGGCGACGAACCGGCCCCATTGGTCGGGCCAGAATTGCCCGGCACCACCGCCATAGAACCAATCCAACTCGCGCTGCATCGACAAGAACACACCGCGCAGCGCCAGATAGGCCACATGCCCGGGATGGGCCTGTGCGTAGATCAGGCCAAGCGTGGCACCCCAGCTTCCGCCGAAAACCGCCCAACGCTCGATGCCCAGCGTATGGCGGATGCGCTCGATATCGGCGACCAGATGCCATGTGGTGTTGGCCCGCACACTGGCATGGGGCCGTGAGCGCCCACAGCCGCGCTGATCGAACAAAATGATCCGCCACAGTGCCGGGTCGAAATAGCGCCGCATCGCGGGGCTACAGCCGCCGCCCGGCCCACCATGGAGCACCACGACCGGCGCACCATCGGGGTTGCCGCATTGCTCGACATAGATGTGATGCCCATCGCCCACATCCAGCATACGCTGATCGAAGGGGTCGATCGGCGGGTAAAGATGGGCGACTGCGCGCTTTTGGCCGGAGAATTTGTCCATGCCGCTCCTATATAGACCGATAATCAGGGTCCGCCGCGATCAAATTGACAGAATGTGAGGAAAGATTCCATGGCACAGGTCAACCAAACCGTCGATGACGCCGAAATCGCGAAATTCGAGGCGATGGCCACCGAATGGTGGGATCCGAACGGCAAGTTCAAACCGCTGCATATGCTCAACCCCACGCGGCTTGATTACATCACCCGTCAGATCGCGGCAGAATACGGGCGCGACCTGACCAAGCCCCTGCCGTTTGCGGGGTTGCGCATTCTCGATATCGGCTGTGGTGGCGGGCTTTTGGCCGAACCCATGGCAAGGTTGGGCGCCGATGTCGTGGGCGCGGACGCCGCACCGCGCAACATTCCCGTGGCGCAAATCCACGCGCAGAAATCGGGCCTGACCATCGATTATCGCCACACCACCGCCGAGGCGCTGGCAGAGGCAGGCGAGCAATTCGATGTCGTGCTGAACATGGAAGTGGTCGAGCATGTCGCCGACCCGCTGGCCTATCTGACCGCCTGTCAGCAGCTTTTGAAGCGCGACGGGCTGATGATCTGCTCGACCATCAACCGCAATCCCAAAAGCTTTCTCATGGCGATCATCGGGGCGGAATATGTCATGCGCTGGCTGCCCAAGGGCACCCATGAATGGGCCAAGTTCATCACCCCCGATGAGCTTTATGACCTGATCCGCAAAGCGGGCCTTGATCCAGTGGACCGCAAGGGCTTTGTCTTTAACAAGCTGACATGGAGTTGGTCGATCTCGGGGCGCGATTTGTCGGTGAATTACGTCACCGCCTCGCTCAAGCGGGCCTAGCCTTCGTTCTCCAGCCGCAGCCGCATCTCGCGGATCACCGGGATGGCTTGGCGCACGCGGTCAGCCCCGATCTCGCGCACTGTCTCCGACAAGATCGGCACGATGGCTGACAAGGCGGCCTCGCGGGCGCGCCGCCCTGCGGGGCTGATCGACACAAGCTTGCGGCGCGCATCATCCCAATCGGGGCGGATATGCACATAGCCCGCCCATTCCAGCCGGTTGAGCGTGTTGGTCATCGCGCCGCGCGTGACGTGAAAGACCCGCGCGATCTGGGCGGGCGTCTTTTCCTCACTGGCCGATGCCAGATGGTTCAGCACCGAAAAATGGCTAAGCTCCATCCCCTTGGGCAACGCACGGCTCAGCCGGTTCCGCGCCAATTGGTCGGCCATGAACATCTCACTGAACAGTGCGATGGAAAGGGGGTCGTCGGTGCTTGCCATAGCGCGATCTAGCCACCCCTTGCCCCGATCTGGCAAGGGGGCGAAGGGTCGCAAGTCCCTCAATTATCGGTCAAAAGCGCGTCGAGTTTCCCGGCATGGTCAAGTGCGGCCATGTCGTCGAAGCCACCGATATGGCGCGCGCCGATAAAGATCTGCGGCACCGTATGGCGGCCATTGGCGCGGCCCATCATGTCTTGGCGCAGCTTGGGGTCACGCGACACATCATATTCCACAAAGCTGGCGCCCTTGGCAGCCAACAGGCGCTTGGCGGCATGGCAATAACCGCAAAGCGGCGATGTATAGATCTCGATATTCGGCATCCGCGCATCCCCTTCGAAGGCGTGATCTCCCCCCTGATCTAGCCATCGCGCGCCACGCGCGCCAGTGCGATCACATCAACACCATCGGCACCTGCGCGCAAACAAGCCTGCGTCGCGGCGGAAAACGTCGCCCCCGATGTCATGACATCATCGACCAACAGCACCCGCCGCCCGGCAAGGCGCGCCATGTGGCGCGGATGGGCGCGGATCGCAGCATCAAGATTGGCAAAGCGCCCATCGCGGTCGCGCCCATCTTGGCTGGCGGTATAGCGCGGCCGGATCAAGGCATCGGCCAACCAATCGCGCCCCGACACGCTGGCCAAGGACTTGGCAAGCAGGGCCGCTTGGTTGAACCGCCGCTGGGCCAGCCGCCGCCAATGCAGCGGGATCGGCACGATCACCGGATCACCGGCCAAAAGATCGGCCCCCGCCCGCGCCAGCCAAGGGCCAGCAGCGCGCGCCACCTCGGCCCGGTCGGCATGTTTCAGGCCCAAGACCAGTTTGCGGCCATTGTCGGCGTAATGCATCACCGCCCGACCCCGCGCCCAAGGCCGTGCGACACCATGGCAATCTTCGCAAACCAAGACCTCGTCACCGCCTGTCTGCCCCGGCAGACCCACACCGCACAGATCGCATGCCGCCCCAAAGATGAAGGGCGTTTCACGCCAACATGGCCCGCAAACTGCGAAGTCGCTGTCCACCCGCGCCCCGCAACACAGGCATTCCGGCGGAAAGACCGCACGCAGCAGCGTTTGCAATCTCATCGTATTCCCCTAAGTAGCACCGGATCATGCGACAAGATCCGATGACATTGGCCCAGAACAGCCCACAGCCGCGCCTTGCGGACCCCGCCCGCCTTGCGCAGGCGCGGGCGCGCGCACGGCTGGACCTGGCCGGTTTCCTGCATGACGAGGCCAAGGCCGAGCTTCAGGAAAGACTCATCGACGTTAACAGAAGGTTTACGGCACCCGCGCTGGTCACCGCCTTTCCCGACTATTGGGCCGATCTTGCCCCCGGCGCGCGGATGGTCGCCCCCGATGAGGTGCTCGATCTGACGCCTGGCACGCATGATCTGGTAATACACGCCATGGCGCTGCATTGGGCCGATGACCCGGTGGGCCAGATCGTGCAATGCCGCCGCGCGCTCCGCCCCGACGGGCTGTTTCTGTCGGCGGCCTTTGGTGGTGAAACGCTTGTCGAATTGCGCACAGCCCTTGCACAGGCCGAGACCGAGGTGCTGGGCGGTCTGTCGCCGCGCGTGGCGCCGATGGCCGAAATCCGCGATATGGGCGGGCTGTTGCAGCGCGCGGGCCTTGCCCTGCCGGTGGCCGACCGCCTACCCAAGACAGTGACCTATCCCGATGCCTTTGCGCTAATGGCCGATCTGCGCGCAATGGGTGAGACCAATGCGCTGGCCGACCGCCACCGCAAACCCGCCCCCCGCGCCCTTTTCGCGCGCATGGCCGCGATCTATGCCGCTAACTTTCCCGCCGCCGATGATGAAAAACGGATCCGCGCCAGCTTTGAGATCGTATTCCTTTCTGGATGGGCGCCACACGACAGCCAACAAAAACCGCTCCGCCCCGGTGCGGCCAAGGCGCGTCTTGCCGACGCGCTTGGCACATCGGCGTTTGACGAAACCGCCCGGCCGGTCCTACACCCGTCCGACGATTGAGGTCGCTAGAAATGAATATGATGTCCGAGACACAAGCCGCTCAGCCCGCCAATGACCTGCCACATGCCCCCGCCGATCACCCGCGGGTCAGCTTTGGCAAGGTCGGCATCTTGCTTGCCAATCTCGGCACGCCCGATCACTACAGCTATTGGCCGATGCGCCGCTATCTGAACGAGTTCCTCTCGGATCGTCGGGTGATCGACTATAGCCCGTGGATCTGGCAGCCGCTTTTGCAACTCATCATCCTGACCAAGCGGCCCTTTTCGTCAGGTGCCAATTACAAATCGATCTGGAACGAAGAGCTGAATGAAAGCCCGCTGATGACCATCACCAAGGCGCAAACCGCGCTGATGGCCGAACGCATGGCTGAACGCTTTGGCGACCGAGTCGTGGTCGATTTCTGCATGCGCTATGGCAACCCCTCGACCAAGTCCAAGGTCGATGCGCTGATCGCCCAAGGCTGCACCAAGATCGTCTTTTTCCCGCTTTATCCGCAATATGCCGGTGCCACCTCGGCCACGGCCTGCGACCAGTTTTTCCGCAGCCTTGAGAATATCAAGTGGCAGCCCCTCGTGCGCACGGTCGAACCTTATTACGAGAACCCGATTTATATCGACGCGCTGGCCCAGTCGGTCGAGCGCGCCTATGCGGGCCTTGAGCAGCGCCCCGATGTGCTGGTGTGCAGCTATCACGGCGTGCCCAAGCGCTATTTGCTGGAGGGCGACCCCTATCATTGCCAATGCCAGAAAACCACGCGCCTGCTGCGCGAGCGTCTGGGCTGGGACAAGACCGAGATCGTCACCACTTTCCAAAGCCGCTTTGGCCCCGAAGAATGGCTGAAACCCTACACGGTGGAAGAGGTCGCGCGGCTGGCCGAGCAGGGCAAAAAGCGCATCGCGGTGATTGCCCCCGCGTTCAGCGCCGATTGCATCGAAACGCTGGAAGAGATCAACGAAGAGATCAAGGAAAGCTTCGAGCATGCAGGCGGTGAGGAATTCACCTATATCCCCTGCCTCAACGATGATGCGGCGCATATCGATGCGCTGGCATCGGTGGTCGAAGACAATCTGAAAGGCTGGCTGGACTAAGCGCGCTTAGGCGGCAATGTGGCTATTGGCGGGGCGGCCGGTGAAAAGCCGGTCGCCAACGCGCACCGTGACCATGCCATTATCATGGCGTCGTTCAAATGTGCCTTGGATGTAAACGCTGCTTCCCAAAACGATTGTTACAAGCACGGCGACAATCCCCAGAAATTACCCCAAGGCCATCATACCGGCAAACAGGTGAGATTTCTCTTTTAATTCATCATCTTAAGTTTATATTCTTGATATCTTTCGCGGCCTACAGCCAATCGCGCAGGATCGGGATCAGCGGGATATCGGCGGGCGGCATGGGATAGTCGCGCAAGGCCGCGCCGCGCACCCAAGCAAGGCGCTGCCCCTCGCGCGCTTGCGGGATACCTTGCCATTTGCGACAGGCAAACAGCGGCATGAGCAGGTGAAAATCCGGGTAGCTGTGGCTGGCGAATGTCAGCGGCGCAAGGCACGAGGCCCAGGTGTCGATGCCCAACTCTTCTTGCAACTCGCGCACCAAGGCCGCTTCGGGTGTTTCGCCCGGCTCGACCTTGCCGCCGGGAAACTCCCACAGCCCGGCCATGGATTTACCTTCGGGACGCTGGGCCAAAAGCACCCGGCCGTCGCTGTCGATCAGCGCGACGGCCGAGACCAATATCGTTTTCACGATCGGTAATCCGCGTTGATATCGATATAGGCATGCGTCAGATCGCAGGTCCACATCGTGGCCTTGCCCCGCCCAAGGCCCAGATCGACGTCGATCAAAAGCTCTTGACCCTGCATATAGGCGGCCAAGACTTCCTCGACATAGCTTTCCGCGCGCCAGCCTTTTTCGGCAACCAGATGCTCGCCAAAGCGGATGGTCAACAGATCGCGCTCGGCCTTGGCCCCCGATTTGCCGACCGCCATGACAATGCGGCCCCAATTGGGATCTTGGCCTGCGATGGCGGTCTTGACCAAGGGCGAATTGGCAATGGCACGCGCAACAAGGGTCGCGTCGCGGGTCGATCTTGCGCCGGTCACGCTGACCTCAACCAGCTTGGTCGCCCCTTCGCCGTCGCGCACGATCTGAAGTGCCAGATCCCGCATCACGCCACCCAAGGCGGTGGCAAAGGCGCGTGCATCGCGGCCCCGCGTGCTGGTGATGGGCGCATTGCCCGCCTTGCCCGTCGCCGCGACCAATACCGCGTCCGAGGTCGAGGTATCGCTATCGACCGTCACCGCGTTAAAGCTTTGCTTGGTCGCCGCCGACAGCATGGTCTGTAGCGTGTCTTGCGCAATCGCTGCATCGGTAAAGATATAGCCCAGCATCGTCGCCATATCCGGCGCGATCATGCCTGAGCCTTTGGCAAAGCCCGCGATCTTGACCGTTTTGTCGCCAATCATCACCTCGGCCATCGCGCCCTTGGGGAAAGTGTCGGTGGTCATGATCGCGCGGGCGGCGACCGCGACCTTGGCCGCATCCAACCCATCGGCCAAAACCGGCAAGATATCGGTGATCTTGGTGGCGGGCAGCGGCTCACCGATCACCCCGGTCGAGCAGGTAAAGACATGGCCCGCCGGGATCTTGAGCGCATTGGCCGCGGCCTCAGCGATCGTGTCCACATCGCTGGCACCGCGTTGGCCGGTGAAGGTATTGGCATTGCCCGAGTTCACGACGATGCCAAAGCCCTTTTTCGGCGCGGGGCCAAGGGCGGCAAGCTTGGCCTGACAATCCAGCACCGCCGCCGAACGGGTGGCCGAACGGGTGAAAACCCCCGCCATGACCGAACCGGCGGCGATCTGGACCAGCATCACATCAGTGCGATTGGCATAGCGCACCCCCGCCTCGCCGGCGGCGTAGCGCACACCGGCGATGACGGGCAGATCGGGAAAGGACGCAGGCGCCAGAGGCGAGATCTTAAGCGGGGCTTTCACGGCGGCTTTGGCCGGTTTGCCCTTTTTGGCGACCTTGTCCTTGGACTTGGCCTTTTTCTTTTTGTCGTCCTTTGCCATCGTCAATATCCCCTGATGACTAGCGTTATTCCGCGAGCAGATCCAAATCCCGGATTACGGCCGGGTCAATCGTTATCTCGGGGCGATTGATCACGGCTGCGGCGGTCAATTCCTGCATCGTCGCCTCGACACGCGCGCGGCGTAGACCATCCTCAAGCTCGGCGCGCACCTCATCAAGGCTGGGCGGCGCTTGATCGCGTGTCTCGTTCAGAACGATCACATGCCATCCAAACTGTGTCTCAACCGGGGCCGAGACCTCGCCCACGCCAAGCGCGAAAACCGCTTGCTCAAATGTCGGCACCATCATGCCTGCGGTGAACCAGCCCAATTCGCCGCCATTTGGCCCCGATGGTCCGGTCGAGCGTTCACGCGCCAATTCCGCGAAATCGGCCCCTTCACCCAAAGCCACGATCACGGCTTGGGCATCGGCCTCGGTCTCGAGCAAGATATGGCTGGCGTTGTATTCGGTGACAGAACCAAGATTGCCGAATTGCGCGTCATACTCGGCCTGCAACTCATCCTCTGACACGGGGGCGTTGCCCACACGGTCGATCAACGTCGCGGCCAGAAAGGCGCGCCGCTCATTCTCAAGACCCAAGCGTTCGACCAAGCCGATATCGTTCTCAGCGACGGCGGCCAACACCTCTTGCTGGACCAACTGCTCCAACAACCCGTCCAAAAGCACGTTATCAGGCAGGCCTTGATACTCGGGCGGCAACACGGTGAGCATCGCAATCACATGGCCCAAAGTGATCTCGGTCTCACCGACACTTGCCAATACTGTGCCGGCATTCACGCTGTCTTGCGCCGCCACAGGCAGGGCAAGGATAAGAGAGAGGGCGGTGCCCGCGAAAAATTTCGTCATGGAAAGGGTTCCTTTACTGTAACCCGGCGGTAGTCGCCTGCGTTGACACCTATGTAGCGGCCCCTTATGTCGCTGGTTTGATGACACTGGGGCGCAGTGTATTGGCGCCGTAGATAGACCGACGCGATGGCCCGAACAACCCGGATGCCCCACACGATCGTTTGAGTTTTACCGGCCAGCGCGAAATAACGTGCATCACGGCCACCACAAAAAGGCGCATCAGATGCTCGGATTGGGTTCGCTGGCGAAAAAGGTCTTCGGCTCTTCGAACGACCGCAAGGTCAAATCCGTCTCTCCCCTTGTGGCACAGATCAACGCGCTGGAAGCCGCGCACAGGGCGATGTCAGATGCCGACATCATCGCCAAGACACATAGCTTGCGCGCACGCGCCGAAGGTGGCGAGGATTTGAACGCGCTTTTGCCCGAAGCCTTTGCCAATTGCCGCGAGGCCGCGCGCCGCGCGCTTGGCCTGCGCGCGCATGATGTGCAGCTGGTCGGCGGCATCTTTTTGCATCAGGGCAATATCGCCGAGATGAAAACCGGCGAGGGCAAGACGCTGGTCGCGACCTTTCCGGCATATCTCAACGCGCTGTCGGGCAAGGGCGTGCATATCGTCACCGTCAACGACTATCTGGCAAAGCGCGACGCCGATTGGATGGGCAAGGTCTATGCCGCCTTGGGTCTGACCACCGGCGTGGTCTATCCGCGCCAACCCGATGATGAAAAGCGCGCGGCCTATGCCGCCGACATCACCTATGCCACCAATAACGAGCTTGGCTTTGACTATCTGCGCGACAACATGCGCGCCAGCTTGGCGGATATGGCCCAGCGCGGCCATAACTTTGCCATTGTGGACGAGGTTGACAGCATCTTGATCGACGAGGCGCGCACGCCCTTGATCATATCCGGCCCGACGCAAGACCGCTCCGAGCTTTACGTTACCATCGACAAGATCATTCCCGATGTGCAGGACGATCACTTCACCATCGACGAAAAAGCGCGCAGCGCGAGTTTTAGCGATGAGGGCAATGATTTCCTCGAGGCGCGGCTGCTGGAAACTGGCCTCTTGCCCGAGGGGCAAAGCCTTTATGACCCCGAAAGCACGACAATCGTGCATCACCTGACCAATGCGCTGCGCGCACACAAGCTGTTCCATAAGGATCAGCAATATATCGTGCGCTCGGGCGAGGTGGTCTTGGTCGATGAATTCACCGGCCGGATGATGCCCGGCCGCCGCCTGTCGGACGGTCTGCACCAAGCCATCGAGGCCAAGGAGGGCTGCGCCATTCAGCCCGAGAATGTGACCCTCGCCTCCGTCACCTTCCAGAACTACTTCCGCCTTTATAGCAAGCTGGCCGGCATGACCGGCACCGCCGCGACCGAGGCCGAGGAATTCATGGCGATCTACGGCCTTGGCGTGGTCGAGATCCCCACCAATGTGCCGGTCGCCCGCCAAGATGATGACGACGCCGTCTATCGCACCGCGCGCGAGAAATACGAGGCCATCGTCGAAGCCATCCGCGAGGCCCATGCAAAGGGCCAGCCGGTTCTCGTCGGCACCACCTCGATCGAGAAATCCGAAATGCTGGGCAAGATGTTGGAAAAGGCGGGGCTGCCGCACAACATCCTCAACGCCCGCCAGCACGAGCAAGAGGCGCAGATCGTCGCCGATGCGGGCAAGCTGGGCGCTGTGACCATCGCCACCAACATGGCCGGTCGCGGCACCGACATCAAACTGGGCGGCAATGTCGAGTTTCGCATCATGCAAGCCATCGCCGCCGATCCGACAGGCGATCACACCGCCATCCGCACCCAGATCGAAGCCGAACACAAAGGCGACGAAGAAAAGGTCAAGGCCGCAGGCGGGCTTTATGTTCTCGCCACCGAACGGCACGAATCCCGCCGCATCGACAACCAGCTGCGTGGCCGGTCGGGCCGTCAGGGCGATCCGGGGCGGTCCTCGTTCTTCCTGTCGCTCGAAGATGATCTGATGCGCATCTTCGGCTCAGAAAAGCTCGACAAGATGCTGTCGACCTTGGGCATGAAAGAGGGCGAGGCGATTGTTCACCCTTGGGTCAATAAATCCCTCGAACGCGCACAGGCCAAGGTCGAGGGGCGCAATTTCGACATTCGCAAACAGTTGTTGAAATTCGACGATGTGATGAACGATCAGCGCAAGGTCATCTTTGATCAGCGCCGCGAGGTCATGGGTGCCGAAGATATCGCCGAAGTGACCGCCGATATGCGCCATCAGGTGATCGAAGATCTGATCGATATGCATATGCCGCCCAAATCCTACGCCGATCAGTGGGAAATCGACGAGATGCGCGCCGCCCTGCGCGAAACGCTGGGCATCGACCCGCCGCTTGCCGATTGGGCCGCCGAAGATGGCGTCGATCAAGAGGTGATCCGTGAACGGCTGGAGCAGACCGCCGATCAATACATGGCCGCTAAGGCCGCGCAATTCGGCCCCGAACAGATGCGTTCGATCGAAAAGCAGGTTGTGTTGCAAACCATCGATGCGAAATGGCGCGACCACCTGCTGACGCTGGAACATCTGCGCTCGGTCGTGGGCTTTCGTGGTTACGCCCAGCGCGATCCGCTGAACGAGTACAAGACCGAGGGCTTTCAGCTTTTTGAATCGATGCTCGACGGTTTGCGCACGGATGTGACGGGTAAACTGGCCCGGATTCAACCGCTGAGCGCCGAGCAGCAAGAGCAGCTGATCCGCCAGCTTCAGGCCCAGCAAGAGGCAGCCCAACGCCAGCTTGCCGCCGCAACCACCAGCGGTGCCGCCGACCCCGCCACTGGCCCCGCACAAGCAGGCTTTGTCGAGAGCGACCCCACCACCTGGGGCAACCCCGGCCGCAACGACGCCTGCCCTTGCGGATCAGGGAGAAAATTCAAGCACTGTCATGGGCGGCTGGCCTAATCACGCAAGGCTTAGTGGTCTATCAATCACTGCGCGGGCGCAGGCGTCACTGTGTACAAGCAGTGACGCTTTTCTCCCCGATTCTGCCCTAATTCGCCGCTATCACCACAAGCATCGGATTGCGCGGGGGCAACGGCCATGGCGATAAGAATGGCGATTTTGCGGGCAAGTGCCTTGATGCTCTTGTGCGTGGCATTTGCGGTTGGATGGCCTGCCCGCGTTCAAACGCAAACGCCAAGCGCCCTATCCGCGCCCATCACCCACTCTGACGCGGTGGAAAGCCAATCGCCGGTCGATCCCGCACCGGCAGCACGACTAAGCCCCTTTGGCTTGCCCTGCGGCTTGGTGGTGACGGCCGCGGCGATGCCAGCAGCGATGGTGGCGCTTGATATCCTCGACCCCTGCCAAGCTGAGGCCGATCTTGAGATTTCGCATGCCGGGTTCAGCTTTGCCGCGCGCACCGACATGATGGGGCTGTTGACCGTCGATATTCCCGCCTTTGAGACACCAGCCTTTGTCACGGTTCGCAGCGGTGATGATGACGCGGTCATGGCCATCGCGGGTTTGCCCGATCTTGCCGATTACATGCGCGTCGCCATTGCATGGGATGGCGATCTGGGCCTCGCATTCCACGCATTCGCGGCTGGTGCCGACTTCGGCGTGCCGGGCCATATCTGGCAAGGGACACCCGGCACCGTCACAGATATGCTGGCGGGCCAAGGTGGTTTCCTGACCGTTTTGGGCGACCCGCATCTGACCCCGTCGCGCCAGATCCAGATATTTTCCATCCCCCAAGCGCAGGCGAACGATCTGCGCCTTGCGCTCGACATTCCGATCAATCCCGCCACATGCGACCGCCCGCTTGTTGCGCAAGCCATGCAACTGACCCAAAGCGGGGCGGTCGATATCTGGCCCATCACGGTGACATTGCCGGGCTGCGATGCTGTTGGTGATTTTCTCATGTTGCAAAATCTCTTCGAGGCCCCGAGACTCGCCGCGAATTAAGTTTGCGTGGCCTGTCGTATGTGTTTTTGGTGTGGGGTAGCCCGTCGGCTGGCCCTGTTGAGTATCGTTCTGGCTGCGCCCGCTGCTGCGCAGGACGTCGAATTGCGTTCGCATGACGGCGGTGTCCGGGTTGAAGGCACATTGACCGCCTTTGACGGCACCTATTACCAAATTGACACGGTCTATGGCCTGCTGACTGTTGCCGCCGAAGGGGTCGCCTGCCTTGGGCCGGGATGCCCCGATCTGATCCGCTTTACCGCCGAGGCGCGGATCGCGGGCGAGGCAAGCGTGACCGAGACCTTGCTGCCCGCCCTATTGCAGGGTTTTGCCGCCAACCGGGCAATGGCGTTGCATGGCCCAGCACCCTACAATGGCGCGCTCGCCTATGAATTGACCCGCCAAGACAACAGCATCGCCGCGCGTTTCCTTGTAACGCCCGGCAGTAGCGACACGGGCTTTCTGGCACTGTTGAACGGCGAAACCGATATGGCACTGACCTTGCGCCTGCCATCACGGGGCGAGCTACGCGCGGATCGGGCCAATGCGCCCGATGATCCGCCGCTTAGCCGCCGTGTCAGGGTGATCGCGCTTGATGCCATCGTTCCCTTGGTCGCGCCCGGCAATCCCATCGATGCGATCTCGCTTGATGATCTGACAGCGGCCTTTCGTGGCGAGATCGATAATTGGCAAGACCTGGGTGGCCCCGACGCCCCAATTGCGTTGCATCTGCTGCACCGCGACCATGGGATGACCCAGTTCTTTGCCACACTGGCGCTTGGTACATCCGAGGGGGATCTGACCCCCAAGATCACCTATCACGACAGCGCGGCCGCGCTGGCCACCGCCGTTCTGCGTGATCACTTCGCGCTGGGCGTCTCGGCCCGCGCGCATGAAGGCTTGGCGCGTATCTTGCCACTTTTGGGTGCATGTGGGCTGACCCAAATGGCCGAGGCTGACGCGATCAAGGCCGAGGATTATCCGCTGACCGTGCCGGTCCATGTCTATCTTGCGCCAAGGCGTCTGCCGCAGCTGGTGCAGGATTTTCTCGACTGGACCGAAACCGCCGCTGCCGAGGCCATCGTCGCCGCATCGGGATATGTCGATCAAAGCCTGACCCGCACACCGCTGGACCGCCAAGGTATCCGGCTAGCCAACGCCATCGCCGCCGCCGGTGACGAGGTGCCGCTTGCGCAATTGCAAAGCCTTGTACGCCGCCTGCGCGGGGCGGAGCGGCTCTCTGCAACTTTGCGCTTTTCCGATGGCTCCAGCAATCTTGATGCACAATCGCGCGCGGCTGTGGCGCGGCTGGCCGCCGCGATTGAAAGCGGCGCCTTTGATGGGCGGCGGCTGATCTTCGTCGGGTTCACAGATAGCGCAGGGGCCGCAGCGGTTAACTTGCGGATCGCTGAAAGCCGGGCCGAGGCGGTGCGCGACGCCGTGCAAGCCGCAGCCGATGCCGCGACACCGGGGCGCGTCACCTTTGAGATTGCCGCCTTTGGCGAGGCAATGCCAATGGCCTGCGAAGAGACGGACCAAGGGCGTGCCGTCAATCGCCGGGTCGAGGTTTGGCTGGATTGACCGCGCGCCTATGCGGCTACAAGTAACCCTCGGCGCGAAAGCTCAACTCGCGCGCCTTGCCGATGATCAAATGGTCATGGATCGCAAGGCCCAGCACATGGGCGGCATCGCGGATCGCATAGGTCATGTCGATATCCGCCTGACTGGGCGCAGGATCGCCCGAGGGGTGATTATGCACCAAGATCAAGGCCGAGGCGTTCAATTCCAGCGCGCGCTTGACCACCTCGCGCGGGTAGACGGGTACATGATCGACGGTGCCATCGGCCTGCGCCTCATCCGCGATCAACACATTCTTGCGGTCGAGATAAAGCACCCGGAACTGTTCCAGATCGCGATGCGCCATCGCGGTCTGGCAGTAACGCAAAAGCGCATCCCATGACGACAACAGCGGTTTGCCGATGACTTGCGCGCGCGCCATGCGATGGCCGACCGCTTCCATCAGTTTCAACTCCAAGATCACGCGCTCGCCCACCCCCTCCACCTCTTTCAGGCGGGCGGGGGCGGCGGCCATGACATGGTTCAGATCGCCAAAGCGCTTGAGCAGGCGTTTGGCCAGCGGCTTGGTATCGCCGCGCGGTAGCGCACGATAAAGCACCATCTCAAGCAACTCGTAATCCGGCACGGCATCGGCGCCACCTTGGGTAAAACGCGCGCGCAGCCGGTCGCGATGGGCATGGCGATGCATCTCTGCCCCCTTGGAGGGGCCGCGCGCCACAGCCCCCACCGCGCGGGCAACACCCCCCGGCACAAACCGGGGCGATGCTTCGTCAAAGGAAAAGGACGGCTGCTCGGACATGCGGGCAGCCTGCGCAACAAAGGTTAAGGGATCGTTAGCGCAGCCGCCCTCAGCCCCAAGTCGGGTGAAATTTCCCGGCGGGCGAAAGGGTGAAAATCTCGCACCCTGTCGCGGTCACGCCGATGGAGTGCTCAAACTGCGCCGAAAGCGATTTATCGCGCGTCACCGCTGTCCAGTCATCGGCCAGCACTTTGGTCTCGGGGCGGCCAAGGTTCACCATCGGCTCGATGGTGAAAAACATCCCCTCTTCCAGCACGGGGCCGGTACCGGGGCGACCGTAATGCAGCACATTGGGCGGCGCATGAAAGACTTGCCCCAGACCATGACCGCAGAAATCGCGCACCACTGACATGCGCGCCGCCTCGACATAGCTTTGGATGGCAAAGCCGATATCGCCGAACCGGTTGCCGGGGCGCACCGCCTCGATCCCCTTAAAGAGCGCATCATGCGTGACCTGCACCAAACGCTCGGCCTTGCGGCCAAGGGTTCCTGCCACATACATGCGGCTGGTATCGCCATACCAGCCATCGACGATCACGGTGACGTCGATATTGAGGATATCACCATCCTTAAGCGTCTTTGGTCCGGGGATGCCATGACACACCACATGGTTCACGCTGATGCAGCTTGCATGTTGATAGCCGCGATAACCGATGGTGGCCGAGGTGACGCCGGCGGCATTGACCATGCGCTCGATCTCGGCATCGATGGCTTCGGTCGTTTGGCCGGGAAAAACCAGTGGCGCCATGGCATCCAAAATGCCCGCGGCAACCTGACCGGCGCGGTGCATGCCGATGAAATCATCGGCGTCGTGAATGCGTATGCCATCCCGTGTCAGGCGGCCTTTGAAATCGTCCAAACCTTGGACCCTCCAGCTTTTCAACCCCTAGACTAGGCCCAGATTACCCGAATTTCCAGTCAGGGTGATGTCACAAAACCATCGGCAAGTCATTCTCGACACTGTGAATTGGCACAATCGCCACAAGGCGCGCCATCACAGGGCTTGGAAAGCGCCAGTGCAGGGGCCTATACCGAGGGCCAGACATAATAGCGAGGCCCGCATGCAAACCCCTACAGCCGCGATGCTGGTCATCGGCGACGAGATCCTTTCGGGACGCACCCGGGATACCAACACCAATTACTTGGCCCGCGCGCTGACCGACCACGGCATCCAGATGCGCGAGGCCCGCGTGGTCAGCGATAATCATGAGACGATCAAGCAAGCGGTCCAAAGCTTGGCGGCCAGCTATACCCATGTTTTCACCTCTGGCGGGATCGGCCCCACCCATGATGATATCACCGCCGATGCGGTGGCCGATGCGATGGGGGCAAAGATCGATGTGCGCGCCGATGCCCGCGCCATCCTACAGGCCCATTACGACGCCCGCGGCCAAGAGCTGAACGAAGCGCGGCTGCGCATGGCGCGCATCCCCGATGGGGCGACGCTGATCGACAACCCGATCTCGGCCGCGCCCGGTTTCAGCATCGGCAATGTCCATGTCATGGCCGGTGTGCCGATGATTTTCGAAGCCATGGTGGCAAGCCTGATGCCGCGCTTGATTGGTGGGCCGCCAATGCTGTCGCAATCCCTGCGCCTGCTCAAGGGCGAGGGCGATATCGCGGGGCCCTTAGGCGCGCTTGCCGCCCGCCACCCCGAGGTTTCAATCGGCTCTTACCCCTTCCACCTGAACGGGGTGCATGGCACCAATATCGTCGTGCGCAGCCAAGATGGCCCAGCGGTCGACCGCGTGATGGCCGCCTTGTCGGATATTTTCGGCCCCGGTGCCTGAGGTAATGTCATGCGGCTATCCGACCTGATGCCGGTCATCGCCGCGACGTGGCCCGCCGCAGCGCTTTACCCCGAGGGGCCTTTTACCGTGCCCGATGGGGCGGGGGGCGGCCAAAGGGTCAGCGCCGCGCGGCTGTGTGATCCCTTGGCCCAAGACGCGACCGAGGCCGAGATCGACGCCGCCATCGCCCGGCTTGCAGCACTTGGCCAGCCGCCCCTGTTCATGCTGCTCGACCATCAAGGCGCGCTGGATGCACGGCTGGCGGCGCGCGGCTTTGCGCGGCGCGATGCGACATGCGCCATGATCGCGCCAAGCGCCCAGATCGCCGCCCCACCGCCGCCAATCACCTGCTTTCCCATCTGGCCCCCCTTGGCCATCCAATCCGAGATTTGGGCCACAGCCGGGGTTGGGCCGGGGCGGCTTTCGGTCATGACACGCGCGCGCGCACCCAAGACATCTTTTCTGGGCCGCACCCAAGACCGCCCCGCAGGCACGGCCTTTGCCGCGATCCATGACGGTGTTGCAATGCTGCACGCGCTTGAGATCTTGGCACCCTATCGGCGGCGCGGCTTGGGCGCGGCGATGATGCGCGCTGTTGCCGATTGGGCCTTGGGCCAAGGGGCCACAACCTTCAGCTTACTGGTGACGCGCGAAAACGAACCGGCCTTGGGGCTTTATGCTTCCCTCGGATTCACGGCTGTGGGACAGTATCATTACCGAGCCAAAGCGGTCTGACGCGCCCATGAAAAACCCCCTCCGCGCAATGCGGATCTATCCCATCGCGATCTTCATTCTCTGCGCGCAACCCGTGGTCGCTTTGGATGTCGTCTGGCCCTCGGGCGCGACGCAGATCGTGGCGCGCAGCCAAAGCACCGCCGATTTCAACATCGCGACAGCTGCGGCCGCGCGCGGTGGCGTGCCGCCGACGCGCAGTGTGGCGGGTGCTCTGACAGAAGAGATCTGGCGCCTCCCCGCTGAGGATAGCGATCCGGCGACCATCATCGCGGCGCTGCGCGCGCAGCTCGTCGCCCAAGGCTACGTGGTCACCTTTGCCTGCGCTGATCGCGACTGCGGCGGTTTCGATTTCCGCTTTGCCCTGCCCATTGCGCAAGCGCCCGAGATGTTCGTCGATCTTGGCAATTTTCATTACCTCGCCGCCCAGCGCAGCACGCCCGGCGCGGTTGCGGATGTTGCACTCACCGTTTCGGTCGGCGGGCAGGCGGGATATGTGCATCTGGCCCGTATCGGAAGCGGCGATATTGAACCCGCCGCCGCGCGGCCCAGCTTTGCCCCACGCCAAGATGCGGATCAAAGCGATATGATCGCAGAGCTGGTTGAAACGGGGCATATGGTGCTTGCCGATCTGACCTTTGAAACCGGCGCTTCGGCACTATCGGGAAACCGCTATGACAGCCTTGTCGTCTTGGCCGCTTGGCTGGCGGGTGACCGGGCGCGGCGGATCGCACTGGTGGGCCATACCGATGCCGAAGGCGCGCTTGATCGCAATATCGCACTCAGCGAGGCACGCGCCGCAGCGGTGCGCCAATCCTTGATCAGCGATCACGGTGCGGCCGCCAATCAGATCAGCGCGGCGGGTGTGGGTTTTCTTGCGCCGCGCGCCACCAACACCACGCCCGAGGGACGCGAGGCAAATCGCCGGGTCGAAGTGGTGCTGTTGACGCCATAGCCGGGGCTTTCCCTACCAGTCGTTCGGCCCCTTATCGCGAAAGGCATCGACAAGAAAATCGATGAATGCGCGCACCTTGGGCTGGGTATAGCGGCCCGGCGGATAGATCGCATAGACCCCTTGGATATCGACCGGCAGATCAGGCATGACATCTTGAACCTGCCCATCGCGCAACGGCTGTGCATAAAGAAAACTGGGCAAAAACGCGATGCCAAGCCCACCGATGGCGGCATTAAGCAGCGATTGGCCATCATTCACGGTCAGCCACCCCCCGCTACGCACCTGACGCTGTTCGCCCGAGGGGGCCAGCAACTTCCACACATTCGCGGTGGCGCTGTTGGAGTAATGCAAAAGCTTGTGTTCGTTCAGATCGTCGATCTTTTCGGGGCGGCCGTATTTCTGAAAATATGAGGGGGCCGCAATCATCCGGCGCTGTGTCTCGCAGATCTTGCGCGCGCGCAGGCTGCTATCTTCCAACTCGCCCACGCGGATGGCCATATCGAACCCTTCCGAGATCAGTTCAACATAGCGGTTATTGAGCACCATGTTGACCGTCACATCGGGGAATCCGTGCAAGAATTGCCCCAAAATGGGCGAGATATGGTTGACCCCGAAATCAGTGGCCACCGACACACGCAGCGTGCCGGAGGGGGCCGATTGCATCGCGGTGACCAGCGCGTCAGCCTCGCCCGCGTCATTGAGAACGCGCCGCGCACGGTCGTAATAGGCAAGACCGATCTCGGTCGGGCTGACACGCCGCGTCGTGCGATTGAGCAGGCGCGCCCCAAGCCGTGCCTCTAGGCTTGAGATATGTTTGGACACGGCGGATTTCGAAATCCCCATCTTGCGTGCCGCATCCGTGAAGCCACCTTGATCAACGACCATGGCAAAGGCTTCCATTTCAGTCAGACGGTCCATTTTCAATTCCTGCTCGGGCTTTGCGCTCCCTCTCATGTGGTCCGCAAATGCGGCATGATTGCGGAACGGCACGGGCCAAAGACAGGTTTTTGCGCGGATCGTTCATGACCGCGCATCAATTTTCATCCAATCGCCAAGCGATCGCGGATGATCACACAGGGGTGCGGCGGGCCAAAACGATCAGCCGGTATTCATGCTCGCGCGCGAATTTTGCCGCGCGGCCCGTGTGGCGGCCCAGCTTGTTCAAGGCGCGCCCCAGCATCTTTTCCATCATCCACGACCGCCACGGGTATTCCCGCTTCAACTCGGCCCGAAAGCGCTGAACAAAGGGGGCAATTTTTTCGTTCTTGAGGTATTCATGAATGACAAAGGTCGGCGTGATCGCATCGGTCATATCGTCATCCGACACGATCTCGAACACGCCTTGGCGGGCGACCTCGGCGACAAAAGTCGCATGGGTGCCGCGCGTGCCATCGCCATGGGCAAAGCCGGGGCGGCGGAAATAATCAAAGATCACCAAACCCTTATCGGCCAGTTGGCCCGCCTTGGATAAGGCTGTGACCAGATCGATATAGTGAAAGCTTTCCGCAAAAAGACAAATATCGCGCCGTTGGGGATGATCGAAATCCTCAAACATCGCATCAACGACAAGCGTACCTTGCGGCAGCTTGGCGCGCGCCATCTCGTTCATCTGGTGCGAGGGCGAGACACACGCCACCTCAAAGCCGCGCGCAATCAGCGCGCGCGCGTTCGACCCGGTCCCTGATCCCACATCAAGGATCGTGTGAACCCCACCCGGCACGGTGCCAATCGCCGCGACCAGCTTTTCGAAATAGGCCATCTGCGCCGCGCCCAGCGCCGCCGCTGTCAGCGCCTCGGGGGTGCCATCAGGGAAATAACCGTAATGCGCGAAACCATGCCCGAACATAACCTCGGACATGAGAGCGGCGGCTTCGAGTTCAACAAATTTCAATTTCATGCGCCCGCCATAGCCGAGCTTGGCGTCCTCGCCAAGCACCCACACATGCCAAGAGCTGCGCAAAGCCTTGGTTTTATCATGCCAGAAAGGCTAGTCTGGTGAAAAACACCAAAACACCCGAGGCAGAATTGACCCGAAGACCCCAAAGCGACAACCCCGTGGCATCAGCCGTGACCCTGCGGCGCAAGCCCAAGAAAGGGCCAGATCGCCCAGCGTCGCGCTGGCAGCGCGGGGTTTCGCGGCTGCGCCGATGGGTGACGCGCACCTTGGGGCTGGGGCTGGCCCTCCTGATGGGGTGGATCATCGCCTATGGCTTTGTCCCCGTCCCGACCACCGCCCATATGATCGGCGAGAGCCGCCGCTTGGGTTCTGTCAGCTATGACTGGGTGGGGATGTCGGATATCTCGGTCCATCTGCAACGCGCCGCTGTTGCCGCCGAGGATGCGAATTTCTGCCTTCATTGGGGCTTTGATATGGCCGCGATCCGCGACGCTATCGCAGCGGGGGCCGCACGCGGCGGATCGACCATCAGCCAGCAAACCGTCAAGAACGCCTTCCTTTGGCACGGGCGAAGCTGGCCGCGCAAAGCGATGGAGGCCGCGATCACCCCGGTGGTTGAACTGATCTGGCCCAAACGCCGCATCTTGGAGGTCTATCTCAACATTGCCGAATTCGGGCCGGGCATCTTTGGTGCCGAAGCGGCGGCGCGCCATCATTTTAGCGTTTCCGCCGCCGATCTGACCCAGCGCCAAGCGGCCCTTTTGGCCGCCGTCTTGCCCAACCCCCGCGAACGCAACGCCAGCGCGCCCACCGATCAGCTGTCACGTCGCGCAGCATCCATCGCCGATGGGGCCGCCACCATCGCCGCAGATGGTCGCGACACCTGCTTTGCGAATTGAAATCGGACAGGTTTTCGCGCCATAGAGAGGCAACCCAAAACGGATCGAGCATTGCAATGGCGCGTCTTTATCATTTCGCCCTATCCCCCTTCTGCCGCAAGGTGCGGCTGGTGCTGGCCGAAAAGCGGATCGAAGTCGAATTGATCGACGAGAAGTATTGGGAACCCTCGACCGAGTTTCTGCGCCGCAACCCGGCGGGCAAGGTGCCAGTGCTGAAGATCGACGGGATGCTACTGACCGAGTCGAGCGCGATCTGCGAATATCTCGAGGAAACCCGCCCAGAGCCGCCGCTTTTCCCCGCCGATCCCAAAGCGCGGGCCGAGGTGCGCCGCTTGGTCAGCTGGTTTGACGACAAATTCCACCACGAGGTGACCGCCAATCTGGTCTATGAGCGGGTGAACAAAAAGATCATGCGCACGGGCTATCCCGATGGCAAAGCGGTCAAAACAGGCGCACAGCAGATCAAGTATCACCTCGACTACATGGCGTGGCTTCTCGATCACCGCCGCTGGCTGGCGGGCGATGCGATGACGATGGCCGATTTCACCGCTGCCGCGCATCTGTCCTGTCTCGACTATATCTCGGATGTGGATTGGAACCGCTCCGAAGTGGTCAAGGAGTGGTATTCCAAGGTGAAATCGCGCCCGGCCTTCCGCTCGATCCTTGCCGATCAAATCCCCGGCTTCATCCAGCCGCCCCATTACGCGAACCTCGACTTTTGAGTGATCTCAAACATGCCCTGTTGACCGAGGCCCGCACGGCGGGCTTTGCCAAGATGGGCATATGCCGCCCCGATGCGATCCCGCAAGCCGCCGCCCGTCTAGCCGAATTCGTGGCCCAAGGGCGGCACGGCCAGATGGCATGGATGGCCGAGCGCATGGCATGGCGTGGCGATCCAAGCGCACTTTGGCCCGACGCGAAATCGGTCATCATGCTGGCCGAACCCTATACCCCAGATGATGACCCGCTGGCCGCCCTTGACCGCCACGACCGCGCCACGATCAGCGTCTACGCGCGCAATCGTGACTATCATGATCTGGTGAAAAAGCGGCTCAAGCATCTGGGCCGTTGGCTTTTGGACCAAGCGCCTGACGCCGAGATCAAGGTTTTCGTCGACACCGCACCCGTGATGGAGAAACCCTTGGCCGAGGCCGCTGGCCTTGGCTGGCAGGGCAAGCATACCAACCTTTTGTCGCGTGATCTGGGCAATTGGTTCTTTCTGGGGGCGATCTTCACCACCATCGACCTACCCCCCGACGCGCCCGAGGATGGGCATTGCGGTAGCTGCACCGCCTGCCTCGATATCTGCCCGACGGGGGCGTTTCCCGCGCCCTACCAACTCGATGCGCGGCGCTGCATTTCCTATCTGACCATCGAGCATAAGGGGCCAGTGAACCGCGATCTGCGCGCGCTGATGGGCAACCGCATCTATGGCTGCGACGATTGTCTGGCGGTCTGCCCTTGGAACAAATTCGCCCAAACAGCCACCGAACTGCGCTATGCCGCGCGCCCGGAACTGGTCAGCCCGAGGCTGGCCGATCTGGCCCAACTCGACGATGCCGCATTTCGCGCGCTGTTTGCGGGCAGCCCGATCAAGCGCATCGGGCGCGACCGTTTTGTGCGCAACGTGCTATATGCGATTGGCAATTCCGGTGATGCGGGGCTGATCTATGCGGCGCAGCGCCTTGTGAATGATCCAGATGAGGCCGTGGCCGATGCCGCGCGCTGGGCGGTAGAGAGGTTGCGATGAAGCTCTTGATCTTCGGCTATGGCTATAGCGCACGCTATCTGGTGGCGGAACTTGCCGCCACGCCGGGGTCGGTGCGCGTGACCACGCGCAGCCCCGACAAGGCCGCGCAGGCGGCCGCGGAGGGGCTGACGCCCCGCATCTTTCCCGGCACCGACATGGCTGATGACATCGCTTGGGCCAGCCACATCTTGATCACCGCCGGGCCAGAGGATGGGCAAGACCCCGTGTTGGCCCATGCGCGCGAGGCAATTGCCGCCCATGCCAAGCGGCTCGACTGGGTGGGTTATCTCTCGACCACCGGGGTTTATGGCGATCACGGCGGGGCTTGGGTGGATGAGGCAACACCGCTTACCCCCTCGACCGAACGGGGCCGCGCGCGGGTGGCGGCCGAGGCCGCATGGATGGAGCTTTACCATCAGCATGGCCTGCCGCTGCACATTTTTCGGCTGGCGGGCATCTACGGGCCGGGGCGTGGACCCTTTGAAAAGGTCCGCGATGGCACGGCGCGGCGCATCATCAAGCCCGATCAAGTCTTTTCCCGTATCCATGTCGCGGATATCGCGCAGGTGTTGATCGCATCCATGGCGCGGCCCGATCCGGGTGCCGCCTATAATCTGTGCGATGACGACCCGGCCCCGCCGCAAGATGTGATCGCGTATGCCGCCACGCTGCTCGGCCTGCCCGAACCGCCTGCAATCCCGTTCGATCAGGCCAGCCTCAGCCCCATGGCTGCAAGCTTTTATGCCGAATCAAAACGTGTCGATAACCGCCGGATCAAGGCCGATCTTGGCGTGCGCCTGCGCTATCCCGATTACCGCACAGGATTGGCCGCACTTTTGAAGCAAGAGCGCGAAAGATAACCCCTCAACAGCGCTGCAAATCTGATCTAGAAGATCGAAAAAAATACTAAGAGCAGGTTTATGGGCATCCTTCAGACACGGCGGTCAACGCTTCTCCTTTTGCTTGCGGCAAGCACAACCGCTGGCTGCATGCAGCCGACATTGAGCACCTCTTCCAGCCCCGAGGTTACCCGGATCGCGGTACATAAATCCAAGCGCCGGATGTATTTGCTTCATCATGACCAGGTCGTGCGCGGCTATGACATCGATCTGGGTTTCGCCCCCGATGGTCACAAGACCCAAGAGGGCGATGGCCGCACACCCGAGGGGCGCTACTACATCGACCGGCGCAACCCCAATAGCGCCTTTTACCTCTCAATCGGCATCAGCTATCCCAACAGCGCCGACCGCGCCCAAGCGGTGACGCGCGGCGTCAGCCCGGGCGGCGATATCTTTATCCATGGCACCCCGCGCGAATTTCGCCGCAAGCGCGATTGGACGGCGGGCTGTATCGCTGTGACCGACCGCGAAATGCGCGAGATCTTTGAAATGGTTCCCATGCGCACGGTGATCGACATCTATCCCTGAAATGCCTCAGCTGGGCGGCGTTGTCACACCGTCGCCCACCACCAGCGTCCACCAGATTTTGCCCGATGGTTCTTGGAAAAAGGCCATGCCAAGATCGCGCGCCAAGGGGTCAACGATCACGGCGCGCGTGTCGGCACGGCCCATCCACGCGGCGATGGTTTCAAGCTCTGATTCGTAAGTTTCGGAAATCGCCTCCCCCAGCACGCCGCCGCGATAGCCCGCCGCCCGCGCCCGGTCGATGGGCGACGACCCGTCCGAGCCGAAATGCCAAGGTCGGTTCTGCATCGCCATATCGCGCGCATGTGTGGCCGCCGCCGCGGTTAATTCCGCGCTAAGCGCCAAGGGCGGCGCACCCGCCGTCGCGCGCAAGGCATTCACACTGTCAAGCATGCGAAACTGGATATGGGCGGTATCGGCGGGATCGATACGATAGATCACCGGCGCGGACCCGCGATCCGGCCCAAGGCCGCTTTGCGCTGGCGGCGCGCTGACGCACCCGGCGAGGGCCAAGGCCAGCGCCACAAGTGGCAATGCAAGACGGGGAAAGCGGAAAGGGGTCATCATAACGCGCATCATTTATCGAGAAATTGTTGTTAATCCGTTTAAATTCGCCGCACCCCGCGCATTGCTGCGCAAGAACCACATGCCTCGCCAAATCGACGCAACACTGCATCATATTTTGCGCAATCGTGTTATCTTTCGCGCAAGAGGCCGTATGGGCCCAATCGACATGAGGCAGAAATGAGCAATTTTCACCCGCGCGCCATGGGCCGCCGCGCTGTTTTGGGCGGCGTGGTCAGCCTCATCGCCAGCCCCGCTTTGGCGCAGGCAACACCGGGCTCGACTGAGTTTGAAACACCTATCGCACAGGGTACGCCGCGCAATATTTCAAGCTTTCGGGCGCTCGATTGGCGGCCCTATTTCACCGACACACAAAATGGCGCGATCTTGGTCGATCTGACCTCGCGCGCGCTGCATTTCTGGAGCGCGGATCGCAGCATCTATCGGCTTTACCCAACCTCTGTTCCGATGAGCGAAGATCTGACACGCCGTGGCCGAACCGAGATTACACGAAAAGTTGATGGCCCCTCGTGGAGCCCGACCCCCGCCATGCGCGCGCGCAACCCAGAGTGGCCGGAGTTCGTGCCGCCGGGCCCCGACAACCCGCTTGGAACCCATGCGCTACACTTAAGTTGGCAATATTACCGCATCCACGGCACCCATGACACGCGAAAGATCGGGCGACGATCCTCCAATGGCTGTGTGGGCCTCTACAATCACCACATCGCCGAGCTCTACACACTCACCCGGATCGGCACGCAGGTGTTGCTAATTTGACGACACCGCGTCAATCCTATGGCACGTGCGATTGCGGGCGCATTGCATTGCGATGTGGTTGCGGCTTATACAATCGCACGAGGTACAGTCTTAGGTGCTCCGACCTTGCGCATGTCGCGTAAAATGGAGCGTATCTTGGAGGATACAATGAAGAAACTCGCTCTCGCTGCTGCTCTTTCGATCGTTGCCACTGGCGCTATCGCGGGCGGCGTTGCTGGCTCGGCAGTCGCACCCGTCGTCATCGCAGAAGATACATCTTCTTCGGCCGGCGGCATCTTGGTTCCGCTTCTGGCGCTTATCTTGATCGCCGCAGCCGTTGCTGCGAACGACTGATTCGATTGCCATCGACAGTTAGGAAAGGGCGGTCCGGTTTCGGGCCGCCTTTTTCGTTTTAGCTATCTAATCCAGCCTCGGCCGCGATCTCGGCGCGCGATTTGCGTGCGCGCTCGGTCGCTGATTTCAGCTGGCCACAGGCGGCCATGATATCCTCGCCGCGCGGGGTGCGAATGGGGCTGGCATAGCCCGCCTTATAGACGATATCGGCGAATCGTTCGATCCGCTCCCAATCCGAGCGTTGATAGGGCGCGCCGGGCCATTCGTTAAAGGGGATCAGGTTGATCTTGGCGGGGATACCCGCGATCAGCTTGACCAGACGCCGCGCATCCTCGTCGCTATCGTTCACATCCTTGAGCATCACGTACTCAAAGGTGATTCGCTCGGAATTGCTGGCCTTGGGATAGGCGCGCAGCGCATCGAGCAATTCCGCGATGTTCCAGCGTTTGTTGATCGGCACAAGCTTGTCGCGCACCGCATCGGTGGTGGCGTGAAAGCTAATGGCCAGCATGCAACCGATCTCATCGGCGGTGCGCGCGATCTCGGGCACCACACCCGAGGTCGACAGCGTGATCCGCCGACGGCTCAGCGCGATGCCCTCGCCATCCATGGCGATCTTCATCGCATCGCGCACATTGTCGAAATTATAGAGCGGTTCACCCATGCCCATCAGCACGATGTTCGAGATCAGCCTTGGCCGCTCGCCCATGCCTTCGCCGGGTTCGGGCCATTCGCCAAGATCATCGCGCGCCATCATGACCTGACCGATAATCTCGCCCGCGGTCAGGTTACGCACCAGTTTTTGTGTGCCGGTATGGCAGAACGAACAGGTCAGCGTGCAACCCACTTGGCTGGAAATGCACAGCGTGCCGCGATCCACCTCGGGGATATAGACGACCTCGACCTCATGGCCGCCCGCGATCCGCACCAGATATTTCCGCGTCCCATCGGCCGAGATATCGCGGCGCACAACCTCGGGGATGTCGATCACGAAATGCTGGGCCAGTTCGGCGCGATAGCCCTTGGCCAGATTGGTCATGACGTCGAAATCACGCGCACCCCAGATATAAAGCCATTGCCAGATCTGGGTGACCCGCATCTTGGCTTGTTTCTCAGGGGTTCCCGCCGCGATCAACGCCGCGCGCATCCCATCGCGCGTCAACCCGATCAGGTTAACCGGCCCTTCGGGCAGCTTGCGCGGAATGGTCAAAACATCCTGCGTGATAGGCGCAGAGGCGGACATGGGCGTATTCCTTTGTGGACCCGCGCCAAATACAGGCATTGCCCGCCCCTGCAAAGGGGTTTGCAATCATGCGAAACGCTGCGCCGGGTTTAGCCCGAACAGCGCGTCTCGGCATCCTCGACCGCGGCGGTAAAGCCCAACAGCGAGAATGTGTCTTGCGTCTGGGTGCCCCGGCTTGAGCGCGCGGTCAAAACCGCATCCGACCCACGCTTCATCGCGGTGATGATCCGCTGATCATCCTGCGGCGAGGCGGCCCATGCCATTTCAGCATCGGTGAACAGTTCAAAGCTGGCATCGCCAATTTTCATCGTCACGGTCGAGCCATCGGCAAATGGGTAGCCGCCGGTGAACGAGACCTCACCAAGCCGATCTTGGCCGGGCCAAAAACTGACGAACATCAGGATTTCGCCGCGATTAACCGACACCACGCGCCCGTCGCGGGTATTGACCGTTTCGCGCGGCATCGACACCACCCAACATTGGGTTGGATCATCTTCGACGAAAACGGACCAATCCGTCTGCGCCCCGACGCGATTTGTAGATGTTTCTTGCGCCACAGAGGGGCCAGCCGCAATCGCCAGAACCGCCCCCGCCAAAATACCGACAAGCCAGTGTTTCATATGTTTCAGAGCCTCCGCCCCATCTGCCTCTGGTCTGCGCCCGCTTTTTGGTTCACGTAATCGAGGGGCGGCCAACCTTATCGTGCATGAACCTAAAGGAAACTGCGCCGCAGAAAAAGCCCCGGTAGCGGAAAATCGCCGGGTCGTGAAGCAAAGAGAGAGATGAAGATGAACGCAGAGCGGTTGGTCGAGGTCTGGCGGGGCGATTTTTGCGAAAGCGTTCACAACGGCCATGTCGCGGTCTGGCATGCCGATGCAGGGCTGATCTGGGGTTTGGGCGATGTCGCGGGCACGATTTTGCCGCGTTCATCGTCGAAGATGGTGCAGGCTTTGCCGCTGATCGAAAGCGGCGCGGCCGATGCCTATAGCTTGCGTGATGCGCATCTGGCGCTGGCCTGCGCCTCGCATCAGGGGGCGGCTGTCCACACCGAGATGGTCACGCGCTGGCTGGCCGATCTGGACCTGTCCGAGGCCGATCTGCGCTGCGGTGTGCAATGGCCAAATGACACGCCCGCCCGCGATGACCTCATCTGTACCCATTGCGGCCCCGATCAGCGCCACAACAACTGTTCCGGCAAACATTCAGGCTTTTTGACGCTGACCAAACACCTCAAGGCTGGGCCGGAATATATCGACCCTGACCACCCGATCCAGCGCATGATCAAATCGGCATGGGAGGATGTGACCGACGCGGCAACACCGGGCTATGGCATCGATGGCTGCTCGGCCCCCAATTTCGCCTCAAGCCTATCGGGTTTTGCCCGCGCATTGGCGATGTTCGCCGCCGCCCAAGACGGTGTTGATGCGCGCCAATCGGCGATGGTGCGCCTGCGCAACGCGATGATGGCCCATCCGCATCTTGTGGCGGGCGAGGGGCGCGCCTGCACCAAGCTGATGCGCGTGATGGGCAACCGTGCCGCGATCAAAACCGGGGCCGAGGCGGTCTTTGCCGCGATCATCCCCGAACATCGCATCGGCGTGGCCCTCAAGATCGCCGATGGCAGCACCCGCGCCTCCGAGGCGGTGATTACCCAGATCCTTGGCGCGCTGGGCGTGATCGACCCCGCCGACCCGGTCGCGCGGTCCTATACCCATGGGCCAATCCAAAATTGGCGCGCGGTCGAGACAGGCCATTACCGCCTGACCGAGGCACTTACGCGTTGGCGGCCTTGAGCCCCGCAATCACACCGCAATCGGGCGGTGCATAGCGGCGGATCATGTCATGCAACAGCGTCTTGTCGAGCGGTTTGGTCAGGCATGCGTCAATCCCCGCGGCCAGAATACGGTCGCGGTCACTCTCCATCGCATGGGCGGTCATTGCGATGATCGGCACAGGCGGCAAGCCCATTTGCACCTCATGCGCACGAATGGCACGCGCCAGCGCCATCCCATCCATCTCCGGCATCGAGATATCGGTCAAGATCAGGTCAGGCCGCCCTTCATGATAGCGCGCAAGCGCAAGCGCGCCGTTCTCGACCAGATCGAGTGACAGATCCACACCCTTGAGCATGGCGCGAAAGACAAGCTGATTGGTCTTGTTATCCTCAGCCGCCAGAACATGCAGGCCACGCTTGGCGGCAATGGGTGGTTCCTCGGGCGGCGCAGGGTCGGCTGCTACCGCCGGATCGCGCCCAAAGGGCAGCGATAGGCCAAAGGATGACCCCTGACCCAGCGCCGACGTCAGCCAGATCTCACCCCCCATCAAGGCCACAAGCTGCCGCGTGATGGCCAGACCCAACCCCGTGCCGTCAAAGCGGCGCGTCGCCTGCGCCTCGACCTGATTGAATTCGCCAAAAATATGGGCCTGCATCTCGGGGGCGATACCAATGCCCGTATCCTCGACCACGATCCTGACGGGCAAGGTCTCGGGCTGCGCGGCATCCGGCACACCGATCACGCGCACCGTGACATGACCGGCTTCGGTGAATTTCACCGCATTGCCGATGAGGTTGGTCAGGATCTGCCGCACCCGCCCCGGATCACCGACCATCCGCGCGGGCAAGAACATGTCGTAATCAAGGACCAAGCGCAGATCCTTCCCCTCTAGCCCGGGGCGCATCAGGCGAAAGATCTCATCGATCAGATGGCGCAGATCAAAGCTTTCGAGATGCAAAAGCATCTTGCCCGCATCGATCTTGGAGTAGTCGAGAATGTCGTTGATGATCGTCAACAGCGCCGTGCCCGAGTTCTGGATCGTCTCGGCATAAAGGCGCTGTTCATCGCTGAGGGCGGTATCGCGCAACAAGCCGGCCATGGCGACGACGCCGTTCATCGGCGTGCGAATCTCATGGCTCATATTGGCAAGGAAGGTGGATTTTGCCCGTGTCGCGGCCTCGGCCCGGTCGCGGGCATGTTCAAGCGCGCGCGCGCGGCGGATCGTGTCGGTGATATCGACAGCCAAGCTGACCATGTCACCTTGCGGTGTGCGCTTGTCGATCAGCCGCACATAGACGCCGTTGAATAGCCGAATATCGGTCTGGGTGATGCTTGCCCCCTCCCAGCGGGCGATCATGCGATCAACCCAATCATCGGCATCTTCGCCTTGCAGATCGATCAGCCCCTCATCGACCGCGATGCGCAAGATCGCCTCATAGCTGGCACCGGGGGCAACATCGGCAACACCGTCAAACGCCCCAAGCCATGCCGGATTGGCCACCGCCAAACGCCAGTCACGGTCGAAGATGGCAAAACCATCCTCAACCGCGCTCAGCGCATCCCACAAACGGCGCTCAGCGATCACGGCCTTTTCGGTCGCCACCTCAAGCGCGGCTTGCGTGCGTGTCGAGCGCCCGATCAGCGCGGCGTTTTCTTCACGCTGGGCAATGACGGTATGCGACAGCGCATGGGCATGTTCGGCCAGCTTTTTATTGGCGGAATACAACTCCTCCGAGCGTTGGGCGAGCAAGCGCTCGGCCTGTAGCCGGGCGCGGCGTTCGCGCGCGAAACGTTCGTCAAACCCACTGATGCCCATGCCGCTGACACGCCCCGAAACCAATGGGCCTGTTGTGGCAGTGCATGCTGAAGAAGCGGTTAACCCCGCCTATGCAAAGCGCGCCTAGACCCGCTCAATGGCCAGCGCGATGCCCTGACCGCCGCCGATGCACATGGTGATCAGCGCGCGATGGCCTTGGGTCCGCTCAAGCTCGTAAAGCGCCTTGATCGTGATGATCGCGCCTGTCGCCCCCACCGGATGGCCCAGCGCGATAGCCCCGCCGTTGGGGTTCACACGGGCGGGATCAAGGCCAAGCCCTTTGTTCACGGCCAAGGCTTGCGCAGCAAAGGCTTCGTTCGATTCGATCACATCGAAATCGGTGATCTTCAGGCCCGTGCGCGCCAACAGGTTTTCCACCGCAGGCACCGGGCCGATGCCCATCACCTCGGGGCGCACACCCGCATGGGCATAACCCAAGATCCGCGCGCGGGGTTTCAGCCCCGCCTTGGCCGCCGCATCGGCCCGCGCCAGAACAAGGGCCGCCGCCCCGTCATTGATGCCGCTGGCATTACCCGCGGTCACGCTGCCGTCTTTCTTGAACACGGTCTTCAGCCCCGCCAGCGCGTCAAGGCTGGTGGCCTTGGGGTGTTCGTCGGTGGCAAAGGGGACCATCTCGCGCTTCACCATCACCTCGACCGGCACGATCTGATCGGCAAAGCGCCCCTCGGCAATCGCGCGCGCGGCGCGGGCTTGGCTTTCAAGCGCAAAGGCATCTTGCGCTGCGCGGCTGATGTCATGCTCGGCCGCCACATTCTCGGCCGTCACCCCCATATGCCCGGTGCCAAAGGGGCAATGCAGCGCGCCGATCATCATATCAAGCGCGCGCACATCGCCCATCTTTTGCCCGAACCGCGCCGCTTGCAGGATATGCGGCCCATTCGACATGCTTTCCGCACCACCCGCTAAACCGAAGTCGGCGTCACCCATCGCCAGCGATTGAATGACCGACACAATCGCCTGCGCGCCCGAGCCGCACAGACGGTTGACATTCATCGCCGGTGTGGTGTCGGGAATGCCCGCTTCCATCGCCGCGATACGCGACAGATACATGTCGCGGGGTTCGGTGTTGATCACATGGCCAAAGACCACATGCCCGATCTGGGCACCCGCAACGCCTGCGCGCTCCAACGCCGCGCGGGCCGCAAGCGCGCCCAGCTTTGTGGGCGGCACGGCGGCCAAACTGCCGCCAAAGGTGCCGATTGCGGTGCGCGCGCCTGATAGGATGACGATCTCGTCCATGTGCCACTTCTCCCTGATGCTGGGCGGCGCGCGGAACGGCCGCCGCAAAACCTGTTGCACCTTTTGTGGCGCAGAGTGGCGGCCCGCCGCAAGTCAATGCGACGGGCCAAATGCAAATGCGCGCCTTAGACCGCGTCGAATACCAAGGGGCGCACCTGTTGGAACACACCTGTGGCGCGGAGCGCCGCCAAGGCCGCCCCATCGGGTGCCTCGTCCAGATACAACAGCGCGATAGCATCGCCATCACGGCCCGACCGGCCCAAGGTGAAGTTGGCGATATTCACCCCATGCTCGCCCAAGGTGCGGCCCAAGGTGCCGATCACGCCGGGCACATCGCGGTTGGTGGTGTACAGCATATGCGCCCCGATCTCGGCATCGATATTGATGCCCTTGATCTGGATAAAGCGCGGCTTGCCATCCGAAAACACCGTGCCCGCGATCGAACGCGTCCGCTCATCGGTCACCACGACCAGCCGGATATAGCCGTCGAACACGCCGGTCTTGTCTTGCGTGGTGGTCGAGATTTCGATCCCGCGATCCTTGGCGATGATCGGGGCCGAAACCATGTTCACATCGGGGTTCGTGGCCTTCATCACGCCGGCAATCGCGGCGCAGTTCAGCGCCTTGAGGTTCATATCCTTAGAGATACCGTTATAGACCACCTCGATCGACTGGATCGGCTCTTCGGTCAGCTGACCGGCGAAAGCACCCAGATGCTCGGCCAGTTTTAGCCATGGGCCCATGATCCGCGCCTCTTCGGCGGTGACCGATGGCATGTTCAGCGCGTTGGTCACAGCCCCCGTCAGCAGGTAATCGGCCATCTGTTCGGCCACTTGCAGGGCCACGTTTTCCTGCGCCTCGGTGGTGGCGGCACCCAGATGCGGGGTGACGACAACATTGGGCAGGTTGAACAGCGGGTTCTCCGTAGCCGGTTCCTCGGCGAAAACATCGAAGGCCGCGCCCGCGACATGGCCCGATGTGATCAGCGCGGCCAAGGCCGCCTCATCGACCAGACCGCCGCGCGCGCAGTTGATGATGCGCACGCCCTTCTTGGTCTTGGCGAGGTTCTCAGCCGAGAGGATATTGGCGGTCTTCTCGGTATAGGGCACATGCAGCGTGATGAAATCTGCGCGCGCAAGCAATTCGTCGAGTTCCAGCTTGGTCACGCCGATCTGGGTCGCGCGTTCCTCGGAGAGGAAGGGGTCATAGGCCACCACCTTCATCTTGAGGCCCAAGGCGCGGGCACAAACAATCGCGCCGATATTGCCCGCACCGATCACGCCCAGCGTCTTGCCGGTCAACTCCACACCCATAAAGCGGGATTTTTCCCACTTGCCCGCATGGGTCGAGGCATTGGCCTCGGGGATTTGGCGGGCAACCGCGAACATCATCGCGATGGCATGTTCAGCGGTCGTGATCGAATTGCCAAAGGGCGTATTCATCACGATGATGCCCTTTTTCGACGCTTCGGGGATGTCGACATTATCGACACCAATACCGGCGCGCCCGATCACCTTGAGGTTGGTGGCAGCGGCGATAATCTTTTCCGTCACCTTGCTGGCGGAACGGATTGCCAGACCGTCATATTCACCAATAACGGCCAGCAGCTTTTCTTTGTCTTTGCCGATCGAGGGGTCAAAGGTGACATCGATCCCGCGATCTTTGAAAATCTGAACGGCGGCATCCGACAGGCTGTCAGAAATGAGAACTTTGGGGGCCATGGTGGGCACTCCATTTATGGATGGATGAATGGTGGGTTGCACCCACCCTACGCGGGTGGGCGAAATCGTAGGGTGGGTGAAACCCACCATCTGTCAGGATGTCAGGCGGCCTCGGCCAGCGCGGCGATCTCGACCGCGAAGGCCCAATCAAGCCATGGCAGCATGGCCTGAATATCGGCGGTCTCGACCGTGGCACCGCACCAAATGCGCAAGCCGGGAGGCGCGTCGCGGTAGGCGCCGATATCCAGCGCCACGCCTTCCCCCTCCAACCGCTTGGCCACCGCCTTGGCAAAGGCCGCGCCATCGGTGATCCGCGGATCGGTGAATTTCAGACACACGCTGGTATTGGACCGCGTTGCCGGATCAACCGCCAGATTGTCGATCCAATCGCGGGCATCGCAGAAATCGAAAATCGCTTTCGCATTGGCATCGGCGCGCGCCATCAAGGCGGGCAGCCCACCGATGGATTGGCCCCACGCCAGCGCGACCAAGTAATCCTCGACCGCCAGCATCGAGGGGGTGTTGATCGTCTCACCGACGAAAATCCCCTCGATCAGCTTGCCGCCTTTGGTCATGCGGAAAATCTTGGGCAGGGGCCATGGTGGCGTGTAGCTTTCCAGCCGTTCCACCGCGCGGGGGCTGAGGATCAGCATCCCATGCGCCGCCTCGCCACCCATCACCTTTTGCCACGAAAAGGTGGTGACATCGAGTTTGTCCCACGCCAAATCCTGCGCGAACGCGGCACTTGTCGCATCACAGATGGTCAGCCCCGCGCGATCCGCCGGGATCGCATCGGCATTGGGCAAGCGCACGCCCGAGGTGGTGCCGTTCCATGTGAAAACGACATCCGTGTCGAAATCAACTTGGGTGAAATCGACGATATGGCCATAATCGGCCTTGAGAATGGTGGCGTCGAGCTTGAGCTGTTTGACAGCATCGCTGACCCATTCCGCGCCAAAGCTTTCCCAAGCGACCATGGTGCAGGGCCGTGCGCCCAAGAGCGACCACATCGCCATTTCGACAGCACCGGTGTCAGATGCGGGCACGATACCGATCCGGTAATCGGCAGGCACACCCAAAATGGCGCGCGTCTGTTCGATTGCGGCCTTGAGCTTGGCCTTGCCCACGGCGGCGCGGTGCGAGCGGCCAAGCGCTGCATCAGCCAGCAGATCAAGCGTGAATGTCGGGGGTTTGGCGCAAGGGCCAGAAGAGAAACGCGGGTTAGCCGGCCGCGTGGCCGGAGCAGTCATTGCCATAATGTGATACCCTCACAGATATGTGCCCCTCGTTGGGGAGGGGTGTCCCACCGCGGCGAATACGGCCAGCGCGCGGGGGATACAAGCCGGAAATTGACGGCCAAGCGTCGCTTTTTCACATTTTCTTGGAAAATTATTGCCAATCGGAAACGGCGTCTATCGATCCGCGCCAAAAGCGCCCACCGGGGCAATCGCAATAAACTGTCTAGTCAGCCTTACAATTTACTTGCCCAAATAATCGAGTCGGCATTAAACTTAAAGATGAAAGCAATTAGACAATACAACCTAGGATTGGATGGCGCGTGAGAGACCAAGCACAAACCCTTCCCTTTGATCTAACGGATTTCCTGCCGTTCCAGATGTCGGTCATCGCCGGGCGCGCCTTTCAAAAGATCATGGAAAGCGCGGGCATGCAGGTGCCGGAATGGCGCATCATGATGGCGCTGCCGCGTCACCAGCCCTGTTCCAGCCATGATCTGTGCATCTTGACCGCGATGGATGCCGCCCGTGTCAGCCGCGCCCAGCGGCGGCTCGAAGACCTCGATATGATCTTGGTCGTGCGCGACACAGCCGACCGCCGCCGCCTTGTGGTGAAACTCAGCGACAAAGGCACGGCCGAGGTTGCGCGGCTCAAGTTCGTCGCCCGCGAGATCGAGACCGCACTTCTTTACGAATTGGGGCCAGAGGATCGCTCGAACCTCAAGACCGCGATTGGCGGGCTTTACGAAAAGCTGTGATCGAGCAAGGCGCGGGTCAGCACCCCCTCGGGGTCGGCCAGCGCATCGATGACGTCGAAATGATGCTTGCCCGCAAGCTGCATGGCCCGCGTCTCGGCCCCAAGCCCCCACCAGATATTGGCCAGTAGATCGTTTTGCCTGATGAATTCAGGCCGCTCACCGCTGCCCACCGCACAGGTCAGGCGCAGCCCGGCAAGCGGGCGCTGCAAGGCCGGGCTTTCGGCCACAGCCTCGACCGGATCAAGGCGCAGTGTTGCGTTCATGCCCGTGCGCAAAAGCGGGCGCAGATCATGCACCCCCGAGACCGAGACGATATGGGCGATTCGCGCCGCCACCTCGGCTTGCAGCACACCCTCACAACCCAAGCGTGTGACAAGATGCCCCCCCGCCGAATGCCCGGTCAGCCGGATTGGCCCTTCCACAGTGGCGGCGGCCATGGTCACGGCGCGCGCAACCTCGGCGGTGATCGCGGCAATACGCGCCTCGGGGGCAAGGGTGTAGCTGACCACTGCCACGCTTTGCCCATGCGCCAAAGGCCCCGCCGCAAGAAAGCCGAACTCCTCGGGCGAGAAGCGCATCCAATAGCCGCCGTGCACGATCACTGTTAGACCCTGTGATGCGGTTTTGGGTCGATAAAGATCAACGAATTGCCGCGCACCACTGCCATAACTCAGCCGCTCTGGGGGATGGTCCGCGCGCAAGCGCTGGCTGCGGTCGGGCCAATCGCGCAGGAATATCTCGGCCCCCGGAATATGGGCGGCATTTGCATAGGCATCGTCCCAATCGCTGATCGGCATGGCGGCTCCTCTCTCTTTGGGTGACAGCAAGACCCAAGCTGATGGCGGATGCAACGGGGCGGCGATGAATTCGCAATCAGCCCATGACAGGTCGCCTGTGGGCTTGCCTTGCGCCTGCATCCACCGCTATCAAGAGGATGCTTCGGTCCGGATGTCACAACCATTCGGTGAAAAGGGAACGCGGTGTAAATCCGTGACTGCCCCCGCAACTGTAAGCGGCGAGCGAAACCGGCATATGCCACTGGGGCCACAAACCCCGGGAAGGCCCGGTTCTCGCGATGACCCGCGAGTCAGGAGACCTGCCGAAGTGATCACCCTGTCCGGGCGCGGTGGGCGCTATGGGCAACGGACCCTTCCGTTGTGGTGACGCCTCGCCGTTCGCGGGAGGGTCACGGCCGCGTGTCTCCCCCAAAGAACATCTGTGACCACAATTGGGCCAAGTTCCGGCCCGTATCGGGGGACCGATGATGAAACACCTCTCCGCCGCGCTGATCCCAGCGCTGCTACTGCCCGCCATTGCACAGGCGCAATCCGTCTTCGATCTCGATGAGATCGTGTTTTCGGCTGAGTTTGGCACCACCACATTGCAAGAAACCGGTACCAGTATTTCCGTTGTCACCGGCGAAGAACTTGCCGCGAGTGGCGAAACGCGCGTCATCGATTACATCGCGCGACTTCCCGGCGTCGATGTGCGCGCGCGCGGCCCGATGGGTTCTTTGACGTCCATCACGATCCGCGGCACGGGCCAAAACTATGTTCGGGTTCTGATCGATGGTATCGATGTGTCGGATGTGTCCGGGACCCAGCATGCCTTTGATTTCGGTAGCCTGACAACCGCCGATATCTCCCGCATTGAGTTGCTGCGCGGTGGCCAATCGGCGGTCTATGGCTCCGAGGCGATTGGTGGCGTCATCAACATCACCACGCGGCGCGCGGAGGCAGAGGGCGTCCAGCAGTTCGCCACGATCGAGGCCGGAAGCTACAACAGCTTTCGCGGCTCATATGGTGTTACGGCCGATATCGGGGCTTTGGATTACGCCTTTAGCCTGACACGCACCCAGACCGACGGCTTTTCCGCAGCGGATGAGAATAACGGCAATACCGAGGCCGATGGCTTTGAGTCCAACCGTTTAAGCTTTTCCGTGGGCCATGATCTCGCCAACGGCGGACGCGTGGGAGTGAACGGTTTTATTGAGGATGCGCGGTTAGAGTTCGATGAGTTTTCCATCAGTGACGGAACACCAAATGAAGTTTCATGGAATGATTCACTCGGTCTGCGAGCATACTTGAAACTGCCAACAGGAGTCGTCGAAAGCACCATAGACGCAACCTACTATGAAATTGAGCGTGACGTTGAACAAGAAGAGGGCTTTGGTCTCACCAGAAACCTCTACACCGGCCAGCGTACAAGTCTTGGCTACCTAGGGGCTGTCGATCTCAGCGCAGCATCCTCACTTCGCTTTGGCCTCGATACGACACGTGAGAAGTTCAGCCTTACAGGAACATGGGGCCCTGACTCTGGTGAGAACGATATTTTCGGTATGTTCTCTGAAATCAGCTGGTCACCCTCTGAGACCCTCGACCTTGCAGCAACAATTCGGCATGATGATCACTCTAGGTTCGGCGGTTTGACATCGGGACGCCTGGCAAGTTCGTGGCGACCCGCCGAAGAATGGATTATCCGCGCATCCGCGGCGCAGAGTTTCCGCGCACCTTCGCTTTACGAAATGTTCTATAGGTTCGGCGGCAATCCGCTTTTGCAACCAGAAGAAAACCGCTCACTGGATCTAGGCATTGAACGCCGGATTGGCGGCGACGCCTTCCTACGCGCAACAGCCTTTTACAATGAAACCGACAACGTGATCGACTACGTTGCCAGCAACTATACGCAAGTCCCCGGCACCGTCCGCCGCCGTGGGTTTGAAGTGGAATTCGGCACTACGATCACCGCGAACTGGCGGGTGGACGGAAACTACACCGTCACCACTGGTGAGAACCCGACGCTGACGGCAGGCAATGCTTGGAATCTCGAGTTTCCGGGCAATGACCTTTCCCTTACACTCAGCGGCGATATCACCGAGCGGTTGTCAACGACGCTCTCGATGCAATCGGTTCGCAACCGCCCCACCTTGGCCGACTACACCGTGGCGAACGCCAGCTTTACCTATGCGATCTCGGATGCCGTCGATGCCTATCTCAGGATCGAGAACCTCCAAGATACCGAGTACCAGCTGACACGCGGCTACGGCACATCCGACCGGGCCTTCTACCTCGGTTTGCGGAGCCGCTTCTGATGCGTCCCCTGCGCGCCCTTGCCTTTGGCCTTGCCCTTGTGGCGGGGCCTCTGGGCGCGCAGGAACCACCGCAAAGGGTGGTTTCCATGAACCTTTGCACCGATCAATTCGCCCTCATGCTGGCCGCACCTGACCAGCTTGTGTCGGTCAGCTATATCTCGGCCGATCCTGTCACCTCGCCCTTGGCCGATCTCGCGGCGCGCTACCCGCTCAACCATGGCAGCGCCGAGGAGATCTACCTGCTTGCCCCCGATCTGGTGCTGGCCGACCCTTGGACCGATCCCGCCGCGCTGGCGATGCTGCGGCGGCTCGGCATCGCGGTGGTGCAGGTCGAAGGGGTGCGGCAACTCTCCGACATTCCCGCGCGCTTGCGCCGCTTTGGCGAACTGCTCGGCCGCCAAGACGCGGCTGAGGCTCTGATCCGCCAGTTCGAGACTGATCTTGCCGCCCTTTCCGCACCCCAAGATGGGCCGCGCGCGGTGATCTATTTCCCCAATGGCTATAGCCTTGGCGAAGGCTCTCTCTCGCATGAAATCCTGACGCGGGCGGGGTTTCGCAACATCGCGACCGAGTTGACGCCCAGCGCCACGGGACAGATCGCGCTTGAACTGCTCGTGATGGCCGCCCCCGATCTGATCATCCGCGACCGCCCCTATCCCGGTGCCTCGCGCGCCGAAGAATTGATGCATCACCCCGCGCTGGCCGCCCTGATCGCTGCGGGTGCGGGCCATGAAAGCGGCCCTGATTGGGCCTGTGGCACACCGCGCGTGATCGCGGCACTGCGCGCCTTGGTCGAGATGCGCCAGATGATCGAGGCCGCACCATGACCCGCGTGCTGTTCCCCCTGTTGGCGCTGCTTACCATGGCACTTTTCATGGTCTCGCTGCTGACTGGCCCGGCGGGTTTTGGCCTTGGCGAAAGCCTGCGGGCGCTGGTCACAGGCCAAGGGGAGGCGGTCACGCTGGTCATGCGTGAGATCCGCTTGCCGCGCGCGATATTGGCGGTGATGGTCGGCGCCAGCCTTGGGCTATCGGGCGCGGCGCTACAGGGATATTTGCGTAATCCGCTGGCCGAACCGGGTCTGATCGGCGTGTCAGGCTCTGCCGCACTGGGCGCTGTCATCGCGATGCAGACAGGCTTTGCCGCCGCTTTCGCGCTGGCATTGCCGCTCTCGGCACTGGCGGGTGCGGTGATCGCGGTGCTTTTGATCTTGATGCTGGCCGGTCCGCGCGGCGGGTCGCTGACGCTGATCTTGGCGGGGATCGCCATTTCGGCACTGGCGGGCGCGCTGATGTCGTTGGCGCTGAACCTCTCACCCAACCCCTTTGCCACGGCGGAAACCGTGTTCTGGATGATGGGCTCACTTGCGGATCGGTCATTTTCGCACCTTTGGCTGGCCGCCCCCTTCATGGCGCTGGGCTGGGCGCTGCTTTTGACCTTGGGCCGGGGTCTTGACGCGCTGACCTTGGGCGAAGATGCGGCCGCCGCGATGGGCATCCGGCTGGCGCGGCTGCGGTTGCAACTGGTGCTGGGCGTGGCGGCTTGCGTGGGCGCGGCCACCGCCGTTGCGGGTGCGATTGGCTTTGTCGGGCTGGTGGTGCCGCACTTGCTTCGGCCCATCGTCGGCGCGCGGCCCTCGGTGCTTTTGCCCGCCTCGGCACTTGGGGGTGCGGCGATGGTGCTGTTGGCCGATATCGCCGTGCGGCTTGTCCTGCCCGAGCGCGACCTGAAACTGGGCGTTCTGATGGCCATCATCGGCGCGCCACTGTTCTTGCACCTGATCTACAAAACCCGGAGGGCGGGGGCATGACGCTATTGACCCTAAACCGCCTGACAGTGACGCGCGGCACCTGCCCTGTGGTTGACGCGGCGACGCTGACAATCGGGGCGGGCGAATTGGTCGGCCTGATCGGTCCCAATGGTGCAGGCAAGACCAGCTTGATGCGCGGCGCGCTGGGGCTTTTGCCGCATGATGGCCACTCCTCACTGACCGCGATGCCGCCGCTAAGCCGCGCACGGCATGCCGCATGGCTCCCCCAATCGCGCGAGATTGCTTGGCCTGTGGCCGTCGAAACGCTGGTGATGCTGGGCCGCATCCCGCATCTGGCCGCTGGCCAACGTCCAAGCGAGGCTGATCGCATCGCCGTTGCCGATGCGCTGGCCACCATGGATCTGACCGGGTTTGAAGCCCGCGCCGCGACCGAATTGTCAGGCGGCGAACAGGCCCGCGTCTTGATTGCCCGCGCGCTGGCGCAAGATACGCCGCTGATCTTGGCCGATGAACCGATCGCGGGGCTTGATCCCGGCCACCAGATCGCGACCATGGCGGCTTTTGCCCAGCTGGCCCAGCGGGGCAAGGCGTTGATGGTCTCGCTCCATGATCTGGGGCTGGCCGCGCGGCATTGCACGCGGCTGATCCTGATGCACAAGGGCCGCATCCATGCCGATGGCCCCCCCGCCACCGTGCTGACGCGCGAAAATCTGGCGCAGGTCTTTGGCATTTCCGCCCATATGGCGCAAACCGCCGATGGCCTTATCTTTCAGCCGCTCGAGGTGCTGACATGACCGATCTTCCCGATCTTTTGGCGCGCGGCGGCCCGGTGATCTGGGCCATTTCGGCGCTCTCGGTGCTGACGCTGGCGCTGATCTTGTGGAAACTGTACCGGCTTGCGGCATTGGGCGCATGGTCGGGCGGGCGCGTCACGGCGGCGGCGATCACACAGTGGCAACAGGGCGAGGTGGGTGCCGCATTGGCCCTACTGGCGCCGCGCCGGTCGGTGCGCGCGCGTCTGGCCCATGCCGCGATGATCGCCCATGGCGACAGCGCGCTGACCCAAGATGCCGCACGCGAAGACACCACCCGCATCGCGCGCGGGCTTTTGGCGGAATTGCGCGGCGGCCTTCGGCCCCTTGACCTGATCGTGACGATTGCACCGCTTTTGGGCTTGTTAGGCACTGTTTTGGGCATGATCGCCGCCTTTCAAGCCCTGCAAGAGGCCGGCGGCCAGACCGACCCCGCTACACTTGCCGGCGGCATATGGGAGGCGCTTTTGACCACCGCCGCTGGCATGGCCGTGGCCATCCCCGCTGCCGCCGCGCTCACGTGGTTCGACAGTATCGCAGACCGCGTGCAAGCCGAGATGGAGGATGACGCCACCCGCATCTTTACCCGGGGGGGCGCGCCGCGCCCATGAGTTTCAGCTTTGCTCAACCCCAGCCGCGCCGTAGGCCCAGCCTGACACCGATGATCGATGTGGTGTTCTTGCTCTTGGTCTTTTTCATGCTGGCCGCGCGCTTTGGGCAGGAGGGCGCGCTTGATCTGCGCATCGGGGGTGCGGCGACCAGCGAATGGCAAGGCCCACCGCGCCTTATCCGGATCGCCGCGGAGGAGCTGTTCATCAACGGCCAGCCCATCGGCGCAACAGCGCTTCAACAGGCTCTATCACGCCTAACAGAGACACGTTTGGACCCAATCTTGATCCGCGCAGATGAGGGTGTGGGCCTGCAACGCCTGCTCGATATCATGGCAGTGTTAGAGGCGGCGGGCTTTGCCAACCTTGTGCTGGTGTCGCCATGATTTTTGCGCCGCCCCGCAAACCCCGCATGGCCCAAGACCGCGCCATCGTGCCGATGATCAATGTGGTATTCTTGCTCTTGGTATTTTTCTTGATGACCGCCAGCCTGACACCGCCGCCCCCGCGCGAGATCACGGCCCCGGTTGCCCAAACGCCCCTGCGCGATCCGCAACCCGGCACGCTTTATATCGGCGCGGCTGGTCAGCTTTACTTCGGCGACAAGATGGATGAGGCCGCCTTGATCGCCCTCTCCGCAGCACCGCCCGAGGGGCCACTGCCGGTGCTCGCCGATGCGGCCTATCCGGCGGCGGAACTGGCGCGGCTTTTGCCGGAACTGGCCGCTATGGGTATCACCGATATCCGCCTGATCACGGTGCAACCATGAGGCGGATGGCCGAAATCATCGCCTTTCTGGGCCTATCGGCCGCCGTGCATGCCGGGGTAATGGCAGGCTTTGGCGACACCACCGGCGGCCCGCAGGCGCAAGGCCAAGCCGGGGCCGACCGGATCACGCTAGCCGCCGCACCCGAAAGCATGGCCGCATTGGCCAACCGCTGGGCCGAGCCGCCCCAGCACATGATCAGCACCGCTGCCCTGCCTGCCCCGCAGATGATCGCGCCCCCGCTGATGCAAAGTCTCGAACAGGCGGCACCGGCTCTTTCCATGCCGCAATTGCCAGCGCTTGCCCGCCCGGATGCGCCGCCGCTTGCCCCCAACATGACAGAAAGCGCGCCACCCCCACCCAGCCCAAACGCGCTATCAAAATCGCCGCGCCCGATGCTGCGCCCTGTTGTTGCAAGCGCCCCCGCCGCGACCCCGGAAGCGGAGCGTATCGCACAAGGGCAAGGCGGCGGTGCAACAAGCGGCAGCGCGCCCGCACCCGCCCCATCCACCCCCGCGCTCAGCCAAGCGCAGCATCAAAGCCTGATGGCCACTTGGGGCGGACAGATCATGGCCCGCATCGAACGCGCGCGCCCCCGCGTCAATGGCGCGGGTCAGGTGACGCTGTCCTTGCGGATCGCGCGCGACGGCGCATTGACCGCGCTGAGCATCGCCAACAGTTCAGGCAATCAAGCGCTGGATGAGGCGGCCTTGACCGCCGTGCGCCGCGCGGGGCGCTTTCCCGCCGCGCCCGATGCGTTGCGTGAGGCAAGCTATGCCTTCAACCTGCCGATCCGTTTTCGCTGACCCCTTTCACTGGGCCGCGCGACCGCTAGTTAAGCAGGCATGAACATGTTGTTACAGATCGACGGGCTCACCAAAGCCTATGGGCCAGTTGCCGTGCTACGGGGTGTATCGCTGACGCTTGCGCATGGGCAATCACTGGCGCTGACCGGCGAAAGCGGCTCGGGCAAAAGCACGCTGATGCATCTGGTGGGCGCGCTCGATGCGCCGGATGATGGCTCTATCATGCTCGACGGGGTCGAAATCACCGGGGGCGATGACGCCGCGCGCGCCGCATTGCGCCGCGACAAGATCGGGCTGGTGTTCCAACAGTTCAACCTGATCCCCTCGCTCAGCGTGGCGCAGAATATCGCCTTTCAGGCCCGCCTTGCCCACCGCCATGACCCCGCCCGCGATGCGATGCTGGCCCAGCGGCTTGGCCTGTCAGATCTCATGTCCCGCTATCCGGAGGAGCTTTCTGGTGGCCAACAACAGCGCGTGGCAATTGCCCGCGCGCTGGCCCATGCGCCCGCGCTGATCTTGGCCGATGAACCCACCGGCAACCTTGACGAGGCGACAGGCGACGCGGTGCTTGACCTGTTGCTTGAGCTGGTCACAAGCACGGGTGCCGCGCTGATGATGGTCACCCATTCCACCCGGCTTGCCGCGCGGCTCGACCGCCGTTTGCACCTGTCGCGCGGGCAATTGGCCCCGCTTGGGTCCGGCTAGATCATGGTCTACACCGCCCTTTCGACCCTGTTTTCGCATTGGCGTCGCCATCCCGGCCAGCTTGCGATGCTGGTTCTGGGGCTTGCCTTGGCCACGGCGCTTTGGTCCGGCGTGCAAGCGATCAATACCGAAGCGCGCGCCGCCTATGCCGATGCTGCCGCCACCTTGGGCCAAGACCGGCTTGACCGGCTGGTGCGCGCCGACGGTCGGCCCGTGCCGCTTGCCGACTACATCGCGCTGCGCCGCGCGGGCTATCTGGTCTCGCCCGTCATCTCGGGTGAATTGCGCGCGGGCGACGCGCGGCTCAGGCTTTTGGGCATCGACCCGCTCACCGCGCCGCCCGAGGCGAATACCCCAACGCTGCAAGGCGAAGATTTCAACCTCGCCGCGTTCTTCACCGCGCCGGGCCTCTTGCTGATGACGGGTGCGACCGCAGCCGGCCCTTTGCCCCCCGATCTGCCACCAATCCGCACGACCGAGAGTTTCCCACCCGGTGCGGCGCTCACCGATATCGGGACCGCCGCGCGCCTGCTTGGTCAATCCGATCCTTCCTATCTGCTGATCTGGCTGGATCAGCCCGCCCATCTGCCGCCGCTTTCGACGGCAACCAACCTTCAGCGTGTTGCACCAGAACAACGCGCGGATCCTGCACAGCTGACCGAAAGCTTTCACCTTAACCTTACCGCCTTTGGCCTTTTGGCCTTTGCCGTGGGGTTGTTCATCGTGCATGCCGCCATCGGGCTGGCCTTTGAGCAACGGCGCGCAACCATCCGCACGCTGCGCGCGCTTGGCCTTCCGCTGCGCAGTTTGTTGACGGCATTCGGTCTCGAACTGGCGGTGTTGAGTCTTTTTGCTGGGCTTGTTGGCATCATCTTGGGCTATGCCATCGCCGCCGCCCTCATGCCCGGTGTCGCGGGTACATTGCGCGGTCTCTACGGTGCCGATCTGCCCGGCACGCTGTCCTTCGACCCGATCTGGGCGCTGGCAGCCCTCGCCATGACATTGGCCGGCGCCGCTTTGGCGGGGGCACAGGCGATGGGCCGCACCGCGCGCATGCCAATCCTGGCACCCGCCCTGCCACAGGCATGGCATCAGGCCAGCACCCGCCAGATGCGCCGACAGGCAGGCGTGGCGCTTGCCCTTTTGAGCCTATCTGGCACCCTCGCCCTTTGGGGCGACAGCCTGATCTTGGGCTTTGGCGCGGTGGCTTGCTTGTTCTTGGGCGCGGCACTGTTGCTGCCCATCACGCTTTCCACCCTGCTACGGCTGGCCCAACGCGGCGCGCGCGGCCCCTTGGGCGAATGGCTTTTGGCCGATACCCGACAACAGCTTCCGGGCCTGTCGCTTGCCCTGATGGCGCTTTTGCTGGCGCTCTCGGCCAATATCGGCGTCTCGACCATGGTGGGGAGTTTCCGCGCCACTTTCGTCGGCTGGCTCGACCAACGCCTTGTGGCCGAGCTTTACGTCACCGCCCAAACCGAGGCAGAGGCCGCGCGGCTGGTGGCCTATCTCACCCCAAGAACCGAAGCCGTCTTGCCCGTGGTCTGGGCCGATACCACGCTGGCCGGGCGGCCCGGTGCCGTCTATGGCCAAGCCGATCACCCCACGTTCCGCGACCACTGGCCGCTGCTCGCAGCATTGCCCGATGCGTGGGACAGCCTGGCCACCGGCGATGGCGTCTTGATCAACGAACAGCTCGCCCGTTTCGCGGGGCTTTCCCCCGGCGACAGCCTGACGATCACGCCGGGTGTCACCTTAGAAATCCTTGGCATCTATTCCGACTACGGCAACCCCGAGGCACAGGCGATCATCACCGATGACCTGTTCGCCGCGACCTTTCCCGACATCGCGCCCACGCGCTTTGCCCTGCGCGTCGCCCCCACCGCGACCGCCGCCTTGGCCAGCGCGCTGCGCGATGACTTCGGCCTGCCCGCCGATGCGGTGATCAACCAAACCCAGATCAAGCGCTTTTCACTCGAGATTTTCGAGCAGACATTCCTAATCACGGGTGCGCTGAACCTCTTGACCCTTGGGGTGGCGGGCTTTGCGCTTTTGACCGGGCTTTTGACCTTGGCCGATATGCGCCTGCCCCAGCTTGCCCCGGTCTGGGCGCTGGGCATCACGCGCGCGCGGCTGGCGCGGTTCGAGCTGATCCGCAGCCTGATCTTGGCGGCGCTCACCTTTGTTCTGGCGTTGCCCGTCGGGCTGGCGCTGGCCTGGATGCTTTTGGCCGTGATCAATGTCCAGGCCTTTGGCTGGCGCTTGCCGATGCAGGTTTTCCCCGCCGATGCGGGGCGGCTTTTGGCGCTGGCGCTGCTCGCGGCATGCGTGGCCGCAGCCCTCCCCGCTTTGCGGCTTGCCCGTATCTCGCCCAGCCGCTTGCTCAAGGTCTTTGCCCATGAAGCTTAGTCTCTGCGCCGCCCTTTTGTGTCTGATCGCGGGCCATGCCACCGCCCAAGGCTTCGCCGGTCTGGGAAGTGATGCCGAGGGCTTTGCCATCCCGCAATCCCCCGCGATCTTCGACTTTCCCACCGATCACGGGGCGCACCCCGCCTATCGCATCGAATGGTGGTATCTGACCGCCAATCTGACCGGCCCAGATGGCACCGCCTATGGCGCGCAATGGACGCTGTTTCGCTCTGCCCTCACCCCCAATGACGCCACGGGATGGGAGGCCAGCCAGCTTTGGATGGCCCATGCCGGACTGACCACACCAGACACGCATCTGAGTGCCGAGCGTCTGGCGCGCGGCGGCATTGGTCAGGCGGGGGTGACGACCACGCCCTTCGCCGCATGGATCGATGATTGGTCCATGACCTCCACCGCGCCCGCCACCGCCGATGCGCTGGATGCACTCAGCATCGGGGCCATAGGCGATGGCTTTGCCTATGATCTGTCGCTGACCGCCAGCGGCCCGCTGATCTTTCACGGCCAAGCGGGCTATTCGGTGAAATCCGCGCAAGGTCAGGCCAGCTACTACTACTCCCAACCCTTCTACGATGTTGCGGGCAGCATCACCCTGCCGGGTGGTACGATCCCCGTCACAGGCACGGCATGGCTGGATCGAGAATGGTCTTCGCAACCCTTGTCGGAAACCCAAGACGGCTGGGATTGGGTCTCGCTGCAATTCGATGATGGCGCGCGGCTCATGGGCTTCACGCTTCGCGACAGCGCACGCGCGCCCTTTACCGCCGCCACATGGATCGACGCGGATGGCACGACCCAATCCTACCCCGATGGCGCGCTGCGCATGACCCCGCATGCAACCACCCAAGTGGCGGGGCGCGCGATCCCCACGACATGGCGCATCGCACTCCCCGATCGCGCGCTTGATATCACCGCCACCGCGCTCAACCCGCAAAGCTGGATGGATGTCTCCGTCGCCTATTGGGAGGGGCCGGTGACCATCACCGGCACCCATCAAGGGCGCGGCTATCTGGAAATGACAGGCTACGAATAGCCCATCTTTGCTTCACAAATACTCCGGGGGAGGCCGAAGGCCGGGGGCAGAGCCCCCCAAACAAGGACTCCGCGCCGCGTGCGAGGCGCGCTTACTCATAAACCGGGGTCGAACATCGGAAATGTCACGCCCAGCGCCCAGCCAAGGATCAACCCCAATCCCAATCCGACCGCCACCACCGATCCCGTGCGCTGTCCCACAAAGCGGCCCATCGTGCCAAAGCTGAGGTAAAACAGCAAAATCACCGGCAAGATGATGATCAGGAAAAACAACCGCTCGAAATCCAGCGCCACCGCCACCCCGAGTGAGATCAAGAACATCCCCCGCGCCACCACCCGCCGCCAAAGGGCCGCGCGCGTTGCCTCGGACAAAAGCGCATCGGCCAACATGGCAAGCACAGCGCCGGGCAAGATCGCCGCGATCACCGCGATGCGGCCGGGATGCGGCACGAAGCTGCCGACATAGCGGTCCATGATCCCGCCAAAGACCGCAATGCCGTAAAGCGCGAGCATCACGCCCCAGACCCAGCCGCGCAGCCTTGGCAAACCGCCCACCCATGCAGCCCCCGCCAACACCAGCGCGCCGTAAAGCGCCAGATGCAGTGCAAGGTAATCAGCCACCAGCACGGGCAAGAACCGCGTCTCGAACAGCGACAAGATCAGCGGCGTCACCAGCGCGGGTAGAATGGCCAAGGCCAAGAAAAGCCGCCTGTCCGGATGCCAAGGCGCGGGGCCAGCGGGCAATAGCCGCGCAAGCGGGCGCACCAATAGCACGACGCCGAACAGCGTCAGGATGATCCAAGGGCCAAGGTTCACTGGCCCCGATTGTGGGGTAACGCCAAGGCTTGCGCCTAGCCAATCGACCGCTTCGCCAATGCCGGCGGGCGCATAAAGAATACCGACATGCTCGACCATCGGCACGGGGGCGGCACGGCGCGCAAAGCCTGCGCCGGGGGTGCCGACGGTTTCACCCTCTCCCGCGCCGATCTCGGCCATGACGCGAACCGCTTCGGCCCTCAGCGCACCCTCCCACTCCCCATTCAGGATCAACAGGTTCTTGGGCGCATCGGGCGTGATCGCGGCACTAAAGACCGAAAGCCCCACCACCGCCGCCACCCGTGGATCGGCAAGCCCTTGCCGCACCACGATGTCAGAGGCCATGGAGTGACCAAGCAGCGCCACGCGCGGCACAGCACCCGGCAAGCCAACGGCGAAATCGGTGACGCGGCCCGTTTCTTCCATCAACAACCGCGTGGTGCCGTCGATGCTGGTCACATCACCTGACATCGGCACCGGATTGCGCCCATGTCCCTCGAAATCGAAGCTGACCGTGATGAAGCCCGCGCGTGCAAGGCTGAGCTGCCAGCCAGCCATCAACTGCCGCGATCCGGCAAAACCATGGGCAATCACCACCACCGGCCCTTCGGCCTCGGGCTGATGCATCACCGTGACGGGGGTTTGGCCCACATGCGCGTCGCGGATCACCAGATCGGCGCGCGGTTCTTCCAGCCGGGCCAGCCCGATCACCACCGCCAGCACCGCAAGTGCCGCGACAATCCCCAACCGCCAATTCATCGCATCACCCGTCACCTTTGCTACGATCCAGATAGCAGCACAACGGGCCAAGCCAAGCGCCAAAGCCTCTGGCCCTGTGCGGCGGATCATGGTCTATGGCGCGCAAAACACGGGGGTTCGCCATGTTCACCGTCACGCTGATCACCAATCCCGCCATGATCCTTGACCCCGCGCTGGTGCGCGCGCTGCGCGATGCGATGGGGGGCGGCGATGCGATCTGGCTCGACCCCAACTCCGCCGCAGAATTCGCAGTGGCCAAACTGCCCAAGGCACTGGCCGAAATCCGCGACAGCCTGAATGCCGAAGGCGTGGATATGATCGCCCAGCCCAGCGCCGGGCGGCGCAAGAAGCTCCTGCTGGCGGATATGGATTCGACCATGATCCAGCAAGAATGCATCGACGAACTGGCTGTAGCGGCGGGTATTGGCCCGCAGGTGTCCGAGATCACGGCGCGCGCGATGAATGGCGAGCTGGATTTCGAAGGCGCGCTGCGTGAACGCGTGGCGCTGCTGAAAGGGCTGGCCGAAAGCGTCATCGCGGATGTCTTGGCCAGCCGCATCACCATGATGCCGGGCGGCGCAACGCTGGTGGCCACGATGAGGGCGCATGGTGCCTATGCCGCGCTTGTTTCGGGTGGGTTCACCGCCTTTACCCAAGCGGTCGCGGCCAAGCTTGGCTTTGACGAACACCGCGCCAATACGCTGCATATCGAAAACGGTCAGCTTGCGGGCACCGTGGCCGAGCCCATCTTGGGCCGCGCGGCCAAGGTGACAGCGCTTGACGATCTCTCGGCCAAGCTGGGGATCACCGATGCCGATGTGCTGGCCATCGGCGATGGGGCCAATGATCTGGGCATGCTGACGCGCGCCCATCTGGGTGTCGCGGTCCACGCCAAACCCGTGGTGCAGGCCGAGGCACCCCATGCAATCAACCACGGCGATCTCACCGCGCTGCTTTACGCGCAAGGCTATGCACGGGCGGAATTCGTCGCTCTGTGATCTTGCAACGGTTGCAAAACTTGCAAAGTTGGCAAGCCTGCGTCTATCATTTCGCAATGGTCCGCCCGGAGTAGCGCCATGGATTACATTATTCGCCGATGCCGCACCCTCGATGATGGGCGCGTCGAGACATACACCCCCATGAAGAACGCGGATGGGTATTTTATCCTCGCAGACCGCGCTGTGGACGCACAGCACAACAAGGCGATCAATCAGTTCTACCTAAAGGATACGGCCGCGTTGGTGGCCCGGCTGCGTAGGGGTGGTGTCTCGCTGCGGATGAAAGGCGACATCACGGGTCAACCCAATCTGATCAGCGCGTCAGAGATTGAGTTGCTGGCCGTCGATTCCGATGATCCATTTGCAAGCTTCACTGAATGGGCGACCGAGGCTGATGACAAAGCGTATCGCGATCTATGATCCTACGCCCCTATGCCGTCGTCGTCGTTCCCTTCCCGTATAGCGACAGGTTGAGCGAAAAACGCAGACCGGCGTTAATCGTGTCCAATGCAGACTTGCCAGAAATGCTTGGGCGAGTCTGGTTGGCGATGATCACCTCGGTCGGCAGTTCTGAAATCGGTGATGTCGCAATCGGCGACCTTGCCAAAGCTGGGCTGCCTGTTGCGTCCATAATTCGGTGTAGCAAGATCGCGACACTGGATGCCAACAGGATTGTTCGGACTATCGGTCAACTTGCCGAACCTGATGTAAAGGCCGCGCAAGAGGCATTACGCCTCTGCGCGGCCTTCTAGGATCACTCAGCCGGGACCGCCGCCGCTTCGATGCTGATCGGATGGGCGAGCTTGCCCAGCATCTCTTTCGGGCAGATTTGGATGAAATTGCCCCGCTCGGTATCCCAATCCTGCAAGATAGCCGCGGCGCGGCGTGATCCGGTTTCGCGCAGATGCGACGCGATCAGCCCTTTGAGTTGGTTTTCCCAATGCGCAACCGTCACGGGACAGGTGACAAGCGTTTCAAGGTTCATATTCACCAGCGCCGCACCCTCGGGATCGTAAAGATAGGCCATCCCCCCGGTCATCCCGGCACCGAAATTGGCACCGATCCGGCCCAAAATCACGGCAACCCCGCCGGTCATGTATTCGCAGCCATTCGAGCCGCAGCCTTCGACCACGACCGACGCGCCCGAGTTACGCACCGCGAAACGTTCACCCGCACGGCCCGCCGCGAACAGATGGCCAGCCGTTGCACCGTAAAGCACGGTGTTGCCGATGATGACGTTCTCATGGGCGACAAGCGGGCTATCTTGCAGCGGCTTGACCACGATGATGCCACCCGACAGACCCTTGCCGACATAGTCATTGGCGTCGCCCGACACCTCGAGCTTGAGGCCCGGCGCGGCAAAAGCCCCAAGCGATTGCCCGGCCGAGCCTTGCAGCTTGACGGTCAGATGATCGGGCTGGAGGCTGTTGCGCATGCCGAAGGCCTGCACAATATGGCTGGATGTCCGCGTCCCGATGGTGCGCAGCGTGTTTTGCACCGCATAAGAAAGCTGCATCTTTTCCCCATCTTCGAGGAAGCGATGCGCATCCTTGACGATCTGGGCATCCAGCGTGTCGGGCACCACATTGCGCGGCTTAGAGCGGTCATAGACGATCCGGTCCGCACCATCGACGGTGATCAGCATCGGGTTCAGGTCCAGATCATCCAGATGCGCGGCCCCACGGCTGACCTGTGTCAACAGATCAGCACGCCCAATCACATCATCCATCGACCGCGCCCCGATGGAGGCGAGGATTTCCCGCACTTCCTGCGCATAGAAGGTGATCAGGTTCACCACCTTGTCGGCATTGCCGGTGAACTTGGCGCGCAGGCTTTCATCTTGCGTGCAGACACCGACGGGGCAGGTATTCGACTGGCACTGGCGCACCATGATGCAGCCCATGGCGATCAGCGCGGCGGTGCCGATGCCATATTCCTCGGCCCCCATCATCGCGGCCATGACGATGTCACGCCCGGTGCGCAGCCCACCATCGGTGCGCAGCGTGATCCGGTCGCGTAGGTTGTTCATGGCGAGAACCTGATGCGCCTCGGTCAGGCCCATTTCCCACGGCAGACCCGCATATTTGATCGAGGTCGCGGGGCTTGCCCCCGTGCCGCCGTTATGGCCCGAGATCAGGATCACATCAGCCTTGGCCTTGGCCACACCGGCAGCAATCGTGCCAACACCGGAGGAGGCGACGAGCTTCACCGTCACCTTGGCGCGCGGGTTGATCTGCTTCAGGTCATAGATCAGCTGCGCCAAATCCTCGATCGAATAGATATCGTGATGCGGCGGCGGGCTGATCAGCGTCACGCCCTTGGTCGAATGGCGCAGCCGCGCGATCAGGTCGGTGACCTTCATGCCGGGTAGCTGGCCACCCTCGCCGGGCTTGGCACCTTGGGCGACCTTGATCTCCAGCTCTTCGCAATGGTTCAGGTATTCCGCCGTGACGCCGAAACGGCCCGATGCCACCTGCTTGATCTTAGCGGATGGGTTGTCGCCATTGGGTTCCGGCACGAAATGCGCCGGGTCTTCGCCACCCTCACCGCTATCGGATTTCGCACCGATGCGGTTCATCGCGACGTTCAAGGTCTTGTGCGCCTCGGGCGAGAGCGCGCCCAACGACATGCCCGGCGTGACAAAGCGCTTGCGGATCGAGGTGATGCTTTCAACCTCGTCAATCGGCACAGGCGCGCCAAGCGGTTTGATATCCATCAGATCGCGTAGATGGATCGGCGGGTTGGACTGCATCTTTTGCGAATACTGCTTCCACAAGCTGTAAGAGGAGCGGTTGCACGCTTCCTGCATCATATGCATGGTGGTTGCTTCCCACGCATGCTTTTCGCCCGAGCGGCGCGCCTTGTAGAAACCGCCGATGGGCAGCACGCCTTCGCCGCGCAAAAAGCCCTTGGCATGCACTTCCTCGGCCTTTTTCTGAAGGCCGCTGACGCCGATGCCCGAGATACGGCTGACCATGCCGGGGAAATATTCCGCGACCATCGCACGGGACAGACCCACGGCCTCGAAATTCAGGCCGCCGCGATAGCTTGAGATGACCGAGATGCCCATTTTGGCCATGATCTTGAGCAGACCTTGGTCGATGGCGGCGCGATAGCGCGCCATGGCTTGGGTCAGCGTCCCCTCGATCAGGCCGCGATTGATGCGGTCCGCGATACTGTCTTGCGCCAGATAGGCGTTGACCGTGGTCGCACCACAGCCGACCAGAACCGCGAAGTAATGCGGGTCGATACATTCAGCGGCGCGCACGTTGAGCGAACAGAAGGTGCGCAAGCCCTGCCGCGTCAGCCAGCTATGCACCGCACTTGTGGCAAGGATCATGGGCATGGCCACGCGACCTTCGTCTTGGCCCTGATCGGTCAAGATCAAATGCCCCGCACCCGAACGCACGGCATCTTCGGCGGCGTGGCGGATACGCTCAAGCGCTTCGCGCAGCGCGTCTTGCTTGCCATCAGCGGGGAAGGTGCAGTCGATGATGAAATGCTCGGCATTGAAATGGCCGACCATCGCATCGAACTGGGCATTGCCGACAAAGGGGCTATCCAGAACAAAAATCTCGGTCTGACTGCTATCCTCATCGAGCACGTTCTTGAGGTTGCCGAACCGCGTCTTAAGGCTCATCACGCGGTATTCGCGCAAGCTATCGATGGGCGGGTTCGTCACCTGGCTAAAGTTCTGGCGGAAATAATGCGACAGCGGGCGATACATGCTCGACAGCACAGCGGCGGGCGTGTCGTCACCCATGGAGGCCAGCGCCTCTTTGCCATCCTCGGCCATGGGGGCAAGGATTTGCTCGAGCTCTTCGATGGAATAGCCGGCGGCCACCTGACGACGGCGCAACTCGGTCCCCTCAAACAGGGTCTTTTCCGGCGCGCCATCTGTCTCGGCGGCCAGATCGACGATCTTGCCGACCCATTCGCCAAAGGGGCGCGCGGCGGCAAGGCGATCTTTCATCTCGGTGTCGTGGAACAAGCGCCCTTCGGACATATCGACGGCGATCATCTGGCCCGGTCCAAGCGCGCCTTTCTCGACCACGCTTGCCTCGTTGATCGGGACCATCCCCGCCTCGGAGCCTGCGATCAACAGCCCCTCACCCGTCACGACATAGCGCATGGGCCGAAGGCCGTTGCGATCAAGCCCGGCGCAGACCCAGCGCCCATCGGTCATGGCAAGGGCGGCGGGGCCATCCCATGGTTCCATCACCGAGTTGCAATAGGAATACATATCCTGCCACGCCTGCGGCAGCTCGGTCGCGGTGTTCGACCATGCCTCGGGGATCAGCATGGTTTTGGCCATGGGCGCGGAACGGCCCGCGCGGACCAGAACCTCGAACACAGCATCAAGCGCGCCACTGTCGGATGCGCCTTGCGGGATGATCGGTTTGATATCCTCGGCCATATCCCCGAAATAGGTCGAGGCCATGCGGATCTCGTGGCTTTTCATCCAGTTGGTGTTGCCCTTGAGCGTGTTGATCTCGCCGTTATGGGCCAGCATGCGGAAAGGTTGCGCCAGCCACCACTGTGGAAAGGTGTTGGTCGAATAGCGCTGGTGATAGATCGCGAAAGCGCTCTCGAACCGCGCATCCATCAGGTCGGGATAGAAATTGGCCACATCTTGGGCCAGCATCATGCCCTTGTAGATGATCGAGCGGCACGAGAGCGAACAGAGATACATCTCGCGGATGCCTGCGGCCTGCGCCGCTTTCTCGATCCGGCGGCGGATGACGTAAAGCTCGCGCTCGAAGGTTTCGACATCGACGCCCTTGGAATTCGAGATGATGATTTGCTCAATCTCGGGGCGGGTGGCGTTGGCCTTGTCGCCCAGAACGCTGACATCGACGGGCACATGACGCCAGCCATAGATATAATAGCCCATCCGCAGCACTTCGGATTCCACGATCGTGCGGCAGGTTTCCTGTGCGCCGAAATTGGTGCGCGGCAAGAAGACCTGACCCACGGCCATCAGCTGATCCATGCGCGGCTCATGGCCGGTGCGGCGGACCTGATCATAAAAGAACTGCACCGGGATCTGCACATGGATACCCGCGCCATCGCCAGTGCGGCCATCAGCATCGACCGCGCCACGGTGCCAAACGGCCCGCAAGGCGTTGATGCCATTTTCAACCACCTGGCGCGAGGGCTTGCCGTCAATCGACACGACCAGACCCACACCGCAGGATGAATGCTCTTCATCCTCGGAATACAGGCCATTCTCGGCCAGCCATGCGCGCTTTGCCTCTTCGGCGGCGACCCATTCGGCATCATATTTGGTCATCGTCTCGTCCCTTTCGTTCGGGCCGGGCGGTGCATTCGTGTCACGCGCCCGGAAAAATCTGTTCAGCCGTTCTGTATCGGCCCAACTGGCCCACCGCTCATCATCTCGCCGCAATCATAGATCGGGGTCATGCTGAGAAAGCCCGCCTCGCCCGTCTGGGCGAATTCCATCGGGCTGCTGTCATACTCAAAGCGCTCATCACCATCGATGACCGTCTCGATCCCGCCAAAGAACATCCGCCAGTCGGGATGCACGAATTGGTTTCCCTGCACCCGGCGTTGCCCTGCGCCGAGGTTGTATTGATAGGCGAAGTCCGTCACCAAAAGCCGCTCGCCATCGATGATGACCGCGTCACCCGTCAGGCTGTCAAAGCCGGTATAGTCGCGCTGCACGGTTCCCGATGCACCCTCGATCAGCAGCGAGAACACCATGCTGTCACTGCCGTTCTCCAAAAGCTCGGTCAGGCTGGCTGGGTCTTGCTCGGGTTCGATCAAGATGCTGCCGCCGCCCGACCGCAGGTTCCAGCTTTGCAGCCAACGAAACTCGGCATCGGTGTAGCTGAGGTGGAAAGGGCCGTCGCTATCGAGCGAGATCCGCCAATGCGTGCCTTGCGGATCGGCGGCGCATTGCCAGTGATGGCTGACGGTGCAGCCCCGCGCCTGCACGGTCAAAAAGGCCGTGCAACCAGCGGGCACCTCGAACAATTGGGGTTGGGCCGCAAGCGGTGCGGGCAAGGCAAAGCCAATCACCGCCGCCAAAGCAGCTGAGATAAGGCCAATTTGTCCTGTCCGGTTCACGTTTCGCCGCCCTTCCGCGTTTTGCCCGTTACTCTGCCGCGACCGCGCCCGACATGGCGAGCTTTTCCAAGATCGCCTCGGCCGCTTCGCGCCCATCACGGATCGCCCAAACCACAAGGCTTGCGCCGCGCACGATATCACCCACCGCGTAAACATCGGGGATCTGGGTCTCATGCGTGCGGAAATTCGCCTTGATCGTGCCCCAACGGGTCACTTCCAACTCGGGCGCACCCCAGAGCACCGGCAAATCCTCTGGCTCAAAGCCCAGCGCCTTGATGACCATATCGGCGGGCTCATTGTAATCGGCACCTTCGATGATCTCGGGGCTTTGGCGGCCCGTCGCATCAGGTTGGCCAAGGCGCATTTTCTGGACCAGCACGCCGTCAACTTTGTCACTGGCAACAAAGCCCTTGGGCGCGGAAAGCCATACGAAATCAACGCCCTCTTCCTCGGCATTGGCGACTTCGCGCTGGCTGCCGGGCATGTTGGCCTTGTCACGACGATAAAGGCATTTGACGCTTTCGGCACCCTGACGGATCGCGGTGCGCACGCAATCCATCGCGGTATCACCGCCACCGATTACGACGATGCGCTTGCCTGCGGCGTTCAACTCACCGCTATCGAATTCCGGCACTTCGTCGCCAAAGCTTTTGCGGTTGGACGCGGTCAGATAATCGATCGCGCGCACGATGCCATCGGCACCCACGCCCGGCGCGTTCAGATCGCGGGATTTGTAAACGCCCGTGGCGATGATCACGAAATCATGCTTGCCGCGGATCGCGTCAAAGCTGATCGTTTCGCCCACATTGCAGTTGAGGACAAAGGCGATGCCCGCATCCTCAAGCTGCTGGGTACGGCGCATAACCACATCCTTCTCCAGCTTGAAGCCGGGGATGCCATAGGTCATCAGACCGCCCGCGCGGTCGTAGCGGTCATAAACCGTGACCTGAAGGCCCGCACGGCGCAGCATGTCGGCGGCAGCCAATCCACCGGGACCAGCACCGATGATGCCGACCGATTCGGTCCGCTCGACCGAGGGGATGCCCGGCTTGACCCAACCCTGATCCCATGCGGTATCGGTGATGTATTTCTCGACCGAGCCGATGGTGACCGTGCCATGGCCCGATTGCTCGATCACGCAATTGCCTTCGCACAGGCGATCTTGCGGGCAGATGCGGCCGCAAATCTCGGGGAAGGTGTTGGTCGCCTGACTGATCTCATAGGCTTCTTGCAGACGCCCTTCGGCGGTCAGCTTTAGCCAATCGGGAATATTGTTGTGCAGCGGGCAATGCGACTGACAATAAGGCACGCCGCATTGGCTGCAGCGGCCCGCCTGTTCAGCGGCCTTTTCGCGCGCATATTCACCGTATATCTCGTCGAAATCCGCCTTGCGCAGCGTCGGAGGACGCTTTTCCGGCATTTCTTTCGGCAACGAGACGAATTTCAACATGGGTTGCTTGGCCACGAAACATCTCCCATCCTAGCTGCGACGCCTATACCGAGAGCGCGAACAGATAAAAAGACAGTATTGCTGACTTAAATAAAGATTCTTTTGCCCCATCACACTAAGACACAGCCGCCATACCGACAAACTAGTAAACAAACGGACCTATCGGATTTTTAATCATGCAAAAACAATATTATAGTTCTGTTACAGCTTGGGTGGGTGTTGCACGATGACTCTCTGGCACCTGATCTTGCTGGCCTTGATCCAAGGCATCACCGAGTTCTTGCCGGTCTCAAGCTCGGGTCATCTGGTGCTTTTGCCGAATCTCACGGGGCTGGCCGATCAGGGGCAATTGCTTGATGTCGCGGTGCATGTCGGCACGCTGGCCGCCGTGATCCTGTACTTCTGGTCGGATGTGCGGATGGGGCTGTTGGGTGTGCCGCGCATGCTGACGGGCCGGATCGACACGGCTGGTGCAAAGCTCGCCTTTTTGCTGATGATCGCGACCATCCCCGTGGTGCTGGTGGGGCTGGCGCTGCATCTGACGGGGCTGGATGATGCGATGCGCTCGGTCGCCGTGATCGGGTGGAGCATGCTGATTTTCGGCATCGTGCTTTATTGGGCCGATCAACGCGGGCCACAGGTGAAACAGACCGAGGGGTGGAACACCCGCGACGCCATCATCTTGGGCCTATGGCAAGCGGTGGCGCTGATCCCCGGCACCTCGCGCTCGGGGATCACGATCACGGGCGCACGGTTCTTGGGGTATGATCGCCACAGTGCCGCGCGCATCGCGATGCTGATGTCGATCCCCACCATCGCCGCCTCGGGCGTTTTGTTGGGACTCGATGCGCTGGTCGCGGCCAACCTCGCCGCACTGCGCGAGGGCGCGATTGCAGCGGCCTTTGCCTTTGTCGCCGCGTTGGCAGCACTTTCACTGATGATGCGGCTTTTGCAATCGGTCAGCTTTACGCCCTATGTCATCTACCGCGTGGTATTGGGCGTCGTGCTGCTTTGGATTGCCTATGCTTAATCTTGCTTAAGATTGCGCGCGCTTTCCTTGATCTCGGCATATTGCCCGCCTGACCGATAGGGCCAAAGATATTCATCCAGCACTGCGCCCATCGCAGTGGGAACGATACCAAGTGTATCGAACCCCATGCGCCCTTCGCCCACGACATTGTCGCGCGCCAGATTGCGCACCTGATCGCGGGTCAAAAGGCCATTTTGGAACAGGCCAAGGCTGACCGTCTGCAACCCATCGAACACCGCACCCATGATACGCGCGATCCAGAATGGCGTGTTCACGATCAAGCGGCGACGGCGCACGACATCAAGCATGCGCTGCATCAACTGGCGGAAACTCGCGACCTCGGGGCCGCCCAATTCATAGATACCGGGCTTTGCCTGACCCAAGACACCCATCACGGCAGCTTGGGCGACATCATCGACGTAGACCGGCTGAAACCGCGTATCGGCACCCACCACCGGCAAGATCGGGCCAAGACGGCTCATCGCGGCGAAACGGTTGAAAAACTGATCCTCGGGGCCAAAGATGATCGAGGGGCGCAAGATCACCGCGCTGGGAAAGGCAGCAAGCACTTCCTCTTCGCCCATGGCCTTGGTGGCGGCATAACGGCTGTCGCTGTCAGCATCGGCACCGATGGCCGAGAGATGCACCAGATGGGTGGCCCCCTCTTCGCGGGCGATGCGCGCGACGCGGCCTGCCCCATCGGCCTGTACCGCGTCAAAGCGATTCTTGCCCGCCTCGGCCAAAATTCCAACGCAGTTGACGACAGCATCGGCACCATGAATGGCCGCGCGCACGCTGGCATCATCGCGCAAATTGGCCAAGACCGGCTCGACCTGTCCGACAACGCCGTAGGGGCGCACAAAAAGCGCCTCGTTCGGGCGGCGCACCGCGACGCGCACGCGCCAACCCTCTTTGGCCATGCGGCGCGCGATGTAACGGCCAACAAATCCCGATCCGCCGAAAATGGTGACGAGCTTCGACATGTCTGATGTCCTCCGGTCGCTATGCGCGGGTGATAGGCGGGCGGGGCGCATCCGACAAGGCGCAAATCGTCCCAATCTTTGCCGGTTTCGGGGGCGTTTTGGGATCGTGCTGGTATCCGCCATCTTGGCCGCGATAGAATTGCCGCGATGCGGTCAGTGCAACGCCAGATCAAGATCAACTTTCTCGCGGCAATTTGTGTTGCCGCCTTGGGCCTTGGGCTGCGCGCGGGCACCGCCCAAGAGGTCACGCTCAGCGCACCCAATGCGCCCGAGGCGGTGATTGATCGGCTGCGCCGCGACGCCTTGCTTTTGCGGCAAAGCGATGATGGCGATGTGCGTAGCGGGGCCGATATCACCGCCGCCGCGCGGGCCGATTACGGGCGGCTCATTGGCGTTCTTTATGAGGCGGGATTTTTCGCGCCTGTCATCTCCATCCGGCTGGATGGGCGCGAGGCATCCGAAATCTCGCCTTTGTTGCCGCCTGCGCGGGTCGCGCGGGTTGAGATCACAGTGCAAACCGGCGCGCCCTTTCGCCTTGGCCAAGCGCAGATTGCGCCGCTTGCGCCGGACACGGTTTTGCCCACGGGGTTCGCGCCGGGGCAACCGGCCAATACCGCGCTGCTGCGCGACACGACACAGGCAGCACTTTTGGGGTGGCAAAACATCGGCCATGCCAATGCCGCGCTGTCACATCAGCGGATCGTCGCGCAAAACCGCGATGCGCTGCTGGATGTCGATATCGGCCTTGCCCCCGGCCCGGTCATTCGCTTTGGCGACCTGCTGCCCTTGGGCCAAGTGCGCATGCGGCCCGCGCGGATCACCGCCATCGCCGGGCTACCCAGCGGAGAGGTCTATTCCCCCACGGCCCTGAACCGCGCCGAGGCGCGTCTGCGCGATACCGGTGCCTTTGGTGCCGTGGCGCTTTCGCTTGCCCCGGCCAAGGGCGACAACGTGGCCGATGTCACCGCCATCGTGGAGGAGGCACCGCTGCGCCGCCTTGGCTTTGGCGCGGAGCTTGCCAGCGATGCGGGAATTCAACTCAGCGCCTATTGGCTGCATCGCAATCTCTTCGGCGGGGCAGAGCGGCTTCGCTTTGACCTTGCCATTGCAGGGATCGACGACATTCAAAGCGATGATGACATCGACACCACGCTTTCCGCCCGCTTTGACCGACCCGCCACATTCGGACCTGATACCGCGCTTTCGCTCGAGGCTGAGACCTTCATCCTGCGCGAGCCGACCTATCGGATCGAGGGCGCGCGGATCGCAGGCGGATTGACCCATCGCCTATCTGACGCGATCACCCTGTCGGGCGGGCTTGGTCTGGAATTCTCGCGGATCGACGATGGCTTGGGGCGGCGCGATCTGACACGGTTGACCCTGCCCTTGGGTCTGATCGTCGATTGGCGCGATGACCTGATCGATGCGCGGCGCGGCAGCTACATCGCGGCCGAGCTTGAGGGCTTCGGGCTTTTTGATGCGAGCAGCGGCGCGCGGATCGCTCTGGATGGGCGGCGCTATTGGCCGCTTGGGGCGGGCCGCGCCACGCGATTGGCCGCGCGCGGTCAGATTGGCGGGATCATTGGGGCCGATCTGGCCGATATTCCCCCTGATGATCTGTTCTATTCGGGGGGCGCGGGCACGGTGCGCGGCCAACCCTATCGCAGCCTTGGCGCAACACAATCCGGCCTTGCCAGCGGCGGGCGCGGCTTTCTGGGCCTGTCGGCCGAGCTGCGCCATGACCTTGGCGAAAGCCGCTTTGGCTTGGTCGGTTTCGCCGATCTTGGCGGTATCAGCGCCGAGGCGTGGGATATCGACGCCACAACATGGCATTCCGGGGCGGGGATCGGCCTGCGCTATATCACACCCTTTGGGCCGATCAGGGTCGATCTTGCGACACCGACATCGGGTGCTGCGGCGGGGCGCGATCTGTTCATCTATATCGGCATTGGACAGGCCTTTTGATGCGGCTTTGGGCGATCATACCCCTGCTTTTTGCGCTGCTTTGGCCCGCAATGCTTAGCGCGCAAACTGATGATCGCTCGCGCATCGTGGCGTTTTTGGAAACGCAGCTATCGGGCAGTGCCCGACAGGTGAGCATCACGGGGTTTCGTGGCGCGCTGAGCGCCAGCGCCGCGATGGATGTGCTGACCATCGCCGATGACGATGGCGTCTGGCTACGGCTTGAGGGCGCACGGCTGGACTGGTCGCGCGCGGCCCTGTTGCGCGGCGCGCTTCAGATCGACACCCTCCACGCCACGCGGCTGGAGATTCTGCGCCGACCCAAAACCCCTGAAGGTTTGGATCTTCCGGCGGCCGAGGCGACACAATTTCGCCTGCCGCAACTGCCGGTGTCGATTGCCATTGCCGTGCTGCGCATCGACAGTGTCGTGCTGGGCACCGATATCTTGGGCCTGCCCGTGGAACTGGCGATCAGCGGCAATGCGGCTTTGGCGGATGGCCAAGGCAACGCCGAACTGGCGATCACGCGGCAAGATGGGCCGCAGGGGCGCTTTGATCTTGCCGCGTCATACGCGAATGACAGCCGCCGCCTTGCCCTATCGCTCGACCTGACGGAGGCGGCGGGCGGGATCGTCGCCACGCAGCTTGGCCTGCCGGATGCGCCCGCGATCACGCTGCGCGTTTCAGGCGACGCGCCCATCGATGATTTCCGGGCCGAGATTGCGCTGTCAAGCGATGGCGAACCGCGCCTGACCGGCCAAGTGGCGACGCAAAAGCCCAGCGAGGGCAGCACAAGAACGATCAGCGCCGATCTACGCGGCGATATCACGCCCCTGTTCTTGCCTGCATATCGGCCCTTTTTCGGACCCGATGTGGCGTTTTCGAGCCTGATCAGCCTTGGCCCTGATGGGGCGATCGCATTGGACAACCTCAGCCTGTCGGCCGCAGCACTCAGCCTTGATGGCCGTTTTGCGATGGCCCCGAATGGCCAGCCCAGCGGTTTTGATCTGCGCCTACGCATGGCCGACCCCAGCGGGCAGGGGCCAGTGCGGCTGCCCGTTTCGGGGGCCGATGTCACCGTTGGGCTGGTCGATCTGACATTGCGCCATGACGCGGCACGCGGCCCGGACTATACGGCGCAGGGTATCGTGCGCGATTTGGAAAGCGCGCGCTTCAGCGTGGCAGAGATTGGGCTAGAGGCAAGCGGGCGCTTGCAACCAACGGGCGATGATCTGGCACTCAGCGCACCGATCACGGTCGCGATGACCGGCCTTACACATCGCGACCCCGCCATGGCGCAAGCTTTAGGCAATGCCGCGCAACTGCGCGCGACGCTGGGTTGGGCCACAGGCGCGCCGATCTTGCTGAGCGATCTGGCGCTGCGGGCGGGTGATGTCGGCCTTGCCGGGCAAGCCGAAATAAAATGGACCGATGGGCAGCCCACGCTTGCCACCACCCTTGCGGCCGAGGTCGCCGATCTGGCGCGCCTTGCAGCAATTTCCGGTCAACCGCTGGCCGGGCGGCTGGCCGCAAACCTTGTCTTGCAAGCCGAACCGCTCTCGGGTGCATTCGACATGGTCTTGGATGGCGCGGGGCGTGATTTGCGCCTTGGCGCTGGTCTGCCACCACAGCTATTCGCGGGACAGACCGATCTGACCCTTTCAGCACGCCGCGATGAAACGGGCTTTGTGCTGCGCAACCTGAGCCTAAGTGGCGGCGCAGTGTCGCTGAACGGGACGGGGCGGGTCAATCGCGATGGCGCGCTGGTCGCGTTTGACGGGCGTCTGGCCGATATCGGGCTTTTCACCGATGCGCTTTCGGGGGCGGTGAGCGCCCAGCTTGACGCGACACGCGGGCCGACCAGCCAAGCGCCATGGCAAGTGCGCGCCAAAATTGACAGCGCCGCTGGCATTGATGCCACCATCCAAGGCGCAGTTTTGGCCGAGGCAGGCACCGTAGATTTGACCGCACGCGGGCAATTGCCGCTGGCATTGGCCAATCGCGCATTGGCCCCGCAGGGTGTCACAGGCCGACTTGACTTTGATCTGGCGCTGCAAGGGCGGCCCATATTCTCGGCTCTGACGGGCCGTTTCGTGACGAATAATGCGCGGCTTTCCTTGCCGGGTTTGCAAACCGCCGTGGAGAACATGGACCTGCGCGGGCAGTTGGCGGGCGGGCAGTTGCGCCTCGATCTTGCGGCCACGCAAGGTGAGACCGGTCGCATCAACGGCACAGGCAATATCGACCTGACAAGAAGCGATCTCGCGGCACAGATCGATCTGACCGGGGCGCGATTGCGGCTCATCAATCCTGCGCTTTACGACGCGCGGATCGACCGCGCGGCGATCCGGATCAGCGGCGGGCTGACCGGGTCGATGCTCATCGCAGGTGATCTGGCGTTGGCGCAAACCGATCTGCGCGTGCCGGAAAGCGGGTTGGGCGGGGCGGCCCCGATCCCGCCGATCCTGCACATGGGCGAAAGCGCGCCCGAGCGACGCACGCGGATCGCCGCAGGGCTTGGCCCAGCGATCCAAGGGCAAAGCGGCTCGCAGAACATCGCGCTGGATCTGACGCTCACCGCGCCGGGCCGTATCTTTCTGCGCGGTCGCGGATTGGACGCCGAACTGGGCGGCCGTTTGCAAATCGGCGGCACAGCGGCACAGATCATCCCCTCGGGGCGGTTTTCCTTGATCCGGGGGCGGCTATCGATCCTTGGCACACGGCTTGACCTGACCGAAGGTGCCGTGGCCCTGACGGGCAATTTCGACCCAATAATCGACCTGTTGGCCACAAACCGCAGCGGCACATATCTGATCGGGATTGGCCTATCCGGGCCGGTCAGCGCGCCCCAAATCAGGCTAAGCGCCAACCCGCCCTTGCCCGAAGATGAAATTCTGGCCCAGCTTTTGTTCGGTCGCACGGTCGCGACGCTATCGCCCCTGCAGTTGTTGCAGATGACCGATGCGGTGACCGCGCTTGCTGGTGGTTCATCTGAGGCGGGGATTTTCGCCAATCTACGCGAAGGTTTAGGGCTAGATGATCTGGACCTGCGCACCGATGCCACGGGCAATGCCGCGTTGCGCGCGGGGCGATACCTGTCGGAGAATGTCTATAGCGATGTCACCATCGGGGGCGACGGGGGGGCGGATTTATCGCTCAACATCGATCTGACGCCGAACATCACCGCGCGCGGCGGTCTATCGGCTGATGGCGAAACCCGGCTTGGCGTGTTTTTCGAGCGCGATTACTGAGCCGTCACTTACCCCACGCAAGCCCCGTTGACAGCCCCGCAGCGCAGCGATATCAGCCCGTCCACGACACCTGCCCAGGTGGCGGAATTGGTAGACGCGCTGGTTTCAGGTACCAGTGGCCGAAAGGTCGTGGAGGTTCGAGTCCTTCTCCTGGGCACCAAACGACCTTGGGTCGTTCGTCGCTTTTCGAAATCAAACACAACGTTCCCGCGGCATCGTGACCGGCGCAGGGCTGCCGACAGATGCGAAACCTGTCGCATTTGAGCGCCGGGGGGCTTATGTCACGACAAACGCGGCGTAAGGGGACCGGATCGTGACCATTCATTTTCACCATAATGATCTGCCCGATGGGCTGAACCTTGGGCCAGCCGTCGCCATCGATTGCGAGACGATGGGCCTGAACCCACATCGCGACAGGCTTTGCTTGGTGCAACTCTCGGCCGGTGATGGCGATGCGCATTTGGTGCAGATCGCGCCGGGCCAGAAAGATGCGCCGAACCTGTCGCGGCTTTTGACAGACCCCGCGGTGCTGAAACTGTTTCACTTTGGCCGCTTCGATATCGCGGTGATGTATCATGCCTTTGGCGCGCTGGCGGCACCGGTCTATTGCACCAAGATCGCCTCTAGGCTGATCCGCACTTTCACCGACCGCCACGGGCTGAAGAACCTTTTGCAAGAGCTGCTGGATACCGACATCTCCAAGTTGCAACAAACATCCGATTGGGGCGCGCCCAATCTGACCGAGGCGCAGAAAGCCTATGCCGCCTCGGATGTGCTTTATCTGCATCGCCTGAAAGACGCGCTTGACCCGCTCTTGGCGCGTGAAGGCCGGACCGAGATCGCGCAGGCCTGTTTCGATTTCCTCCCGACCCGTGCCCGACTTGACCTTGCCGGTTGGCCAGAGATCGACATTTTCAACCACTAGGTAGGGCCAATGGCTGGGCCGAACCGATATTCAACGCTAGTCGCTTGGGCCAAGGTTTTGCTGCCGCTGACGGCGCTTGGGCTATTATCGACACTGTTTTTGTTATCGCGCACGCCGAACCCGCAAGATGCTTTGCAGTTCAATGATGTCGATATCGGCCTGCTTGGCACCGAGCGGCGCCTGACCGAGCCGCGTTTCGCGGGCATATTGGGCGATGGTCAACCTGTCACACTGACGGCCGAGTACGCGGTACAGCGGATGGATGACCCTAACATGATGCAGATGGACCGGGTCGAGAGCGATGTTTTGCTCAAGGATGGTGAAAACCTCAACCTTGTAGCTGATCATGGTGCCTATGACGCCAGCGCCCAAACCGTCGATTTGATGGGTGCGGTAAACGCGCAAACCACCACTGGCTATCAGTTGATGTCTGAGCGCATTCTTGTTGCGATGGCTGCGATGCAGATGACCTCGCCCGGTGCCGTTATGCTACGCGGGCCGGGAATGATGCTAGAGGCGGGCGCGATGCAATTGACCGGGCCGGAAGGGCAGGCTTTGGTGCATTTCACGGGCGGCGTTCGCCTGCTATATGATGTGCAGAACTGAAAAGAGTGATCATGAGCCAACGCAGAACCTTGATTGTCGCCGCCCTTGCCGGTCTGGTCGCGCTGATCCAGCCGGCGGCCGCACAGGTTGCGATCGGTTTTGGCGGGGTGGCCCATGATTCCGATCAACCGGTCGAAGCGGTGTCAGATACGCTAACCATCGATCAAACCAATGGTCGCGCGCTGTTTTCGGGCAATGTCATTATCATTCAGGGCGATCTGCGCATCGCCGCCGAAGATGTCGAAGTGATTTATAGCGACCTTGATGGAGAGCGTAGCGTGGATGAGGTCATCGCCACGGGCGGTGTTTTGATCACACGCGGCGAAGACGCCGCCGAAGGTGAAGATGCGGTCTATTCGGTGGCGGCTGGGATCTTGACCATGACGGGCGATGTTTTGGTGACACAAGGCACCACAACCATCGCGGGCGATAGCATGGTGGTTGATATGACCACCGGCGATGGGGTCGTCGAGGGGCGCGTGCGCACTGTCCTGACCCCGCAGTCGGCACCATGAGCGACAAGCGCCCACCACTTAGCGTCACGCAAGGTGCGCAGGGTTTGGTCGTTGACCGGCTGCGCAAATCCTATCGCAAAAGGCCAGTGATCCGCGATGTCTCGATCACGCTGGCGCGGGGCGAGGTTGTGGCGCTGCTGGGGCCGAATGGATCAGGCAAGACCACCTCGTTTTACTGTATCGCAGGGCTGATCACACCCGATGGCGGCAGCGTCACCATCGATGGGCGTGATGTGACGCTTTTGCCGATGTATCGGCGCGCGCGCGCTGGGATCGGCTACTTGCCACAGGAGATGTCGATTTTTCGTGGGCTGAGCGTCGAAGAGAATATCCTCGCCATCCTCGAGATCGTGGAACCTGACCGCGCAAAGCGCAATGATCGGCTGGAAGAGTTGTTGGCCGATTTCTCGATTGGCCATCTGCGTCGTGCTGCGGCCCTTTCGCTATCAGGGGGAGAGCGTCGCCGGGTTGAGATAGCGCGCTGTTTGGCATCGCGCCCGCGCTATGTGCTGTTGGACGAGCCATTCGCCGGTGTCGATCCGATTGCCGTGGGTGATATCCGCAACCTTGTGCAAGACCTTAAGACGCGGGGAATCGGTGTGCTGATCACCGATCACAATGTGCGTGAGACGCTCGAGATCGTGGATCGCGCCTATATCTTGCATGATGGCGTGATCATAAAATCCGGCACGCCCGATGATGTCGTGCGCGATGAAGATGTCCGGCGCGTCTATCTTGGGCAAAGCTTCCGGATTACGTGATCAAGCGCTCTGCTTGCCGTTGACAGATGGCCAATGCCATCGCCTAATGCGTGTGATGTTCGCGTTCGCTTCATCCCTGATCCCACCGGGCAAAGCCCGGGAAAAGCCCCGCAAAAGGGGGCTCTGGATCACCCTTAATCGAATCAAACCGAGCATAGCTTGCGCGCGGCGCATGGGTCATCCCGGCCCATAACCGCCCCGCGCCAACGAATCGTGGAGACCACATGCGCTACCAAATCAGTGGAAAACAGATCGATATCGGCGAAGCCTTGCAAACGCATGTAAAGACCCGCCTTGGCGCGGCCGTCAGCAAATATGCCGAGCGACCAACAGATGCGACCGTGTTTTTCTCTCGCTCAGGCTCGGAATTCATTTGCGAGACAACGGTCCATCTTTCCACCGGTTTAACGGCATCGGCCAAAGGCCATGCCCATGAGATCTACGCCGCCTTTGAGGCGGCTTGCGAAAAGATGGAAAAGCAGCTGCGCCGCTATAAGCGGCGGCTGAAGGACCATCACCGCGACAGGCAAAGCCCCGTTGAAACCAGCGACGCGCCGATGTATGTGCTTGCGCCAGCCGGGCATGACGAAGAGGAACATGAACCGCAGGATCTTCAGCCCATTATCGTGGCTGAGATGGAGGCGAAAATCCCGTCGCTCTCGGTCGGTGAGGCCGTGATGCAGATGGAGTTGGCCGGTGCATCCGTCATGGTCTTTCGGAACGAGAAACATAGCGGTGTGAACGTGGTCTATCGGCGTGACGATGGAAATGTCGGCTGGATAGACCCGCGGCCAGAATAACCAATACGCGCATCGCGCCATAGGGCTGCGATGCGCGAAACCGATCCGGTTGCCGGATCATCACGGGGTGTGAAATGGACTTGTCGTCGCTCTTGAAGCCGCGCGCAGTCAAAGTATTGACCGACGTCACCAGTAAAAAGCGCCTGATGCAGGCGATCGCCGCCTTGGCGCATGACCTGATCGCGCTTCCCGAAGGGCAGATTTTCGACGCGCTGCAAGAGCGCGAAAGCCTTGGGCCAACGGGTGTGGGTCATGGCGTGGCGCTACCGCATGCGCGGCTTCCCGAATTGACCGAGGTGCATGGCGCGTTTCTCAAGCTTGAGAAACCGGTCGATTTCGACGCCGCCGATAAGCACCCTGTCGATCTGGTTTTCGTGTTGTTTGCCCCTGCCGATACGGGTGTCGATCACCTCAAGGCTTTGGCGCTGGTGTCGCGCACATTGCGCGATGCGGGGCTCCGCGCCAAGCTGCGCGCCAATCATGACGCCGCAACATTGCATACGCTCTTGACCGAATATACCGGCTCCAAGGCCGCCTGAGTCACCGCGCGATCACGGCATTTGCCATGGCTGAAACCCAAGGTTGAGATAGTCGCGCCGATAGGCATCATAAGCGGCTTTCTCGATCTTGGGATCATAGATCGTATCAAGCGCAATAGGCGAAGGCATCGCCTCGGCCATGGGTGGGGGTGGGTCGGTCACGCCGGCCGCGCGGGCAAGATCGGTCAAGCCTGTGTGCATCTCATCTTCGCGGATCAAGCGGTGCGGGATGGCGACACTGGCCATGCCTTGCAAGATCGCCGACTGCGTCGCCCAAGCCAAATCAACCCGAATGCTTGTTTGGCCAGCAAGATTAGGTTTGAGAAAGGCTAAAAAGCCCAAAAATGCCTGCTTTTGCATCGCTGGCGTCCAATCGGGGCCGGGCGCTTTGGCGGGCAGCGGCAGCTTATAACGCTGGCGCATCACCTTGCGCGGCTCTTCATAGCCCGGACGGTCAGTGGCCAAGATATAGCAGCAAAAGCTGTGATAGGCGCGCGCCACAGGGTGGCGTAGCACACTGAAGCTGCGGTAGCCGGGATGATCCTTCATCCATTGGCGCAGGTCTTTTTGGCTCATCTTGCGCAACAGCGCATCGCACCCAACCCCGCCTATCGCGCCCATCCATTCCAGCACGCCATCCTCGGGCGCGCCCTTGATCGGCAAGAACAAGAGCCCCGCCTTGGGGTGAGCGACAAAACCCGGCACACCCGCAGCGCGCGGCGGCTCATAATCTTGCGTCACCGAAAGGGCGAATGGATCAAGATCATGCAGGGCGGCCAGCATCTCAGCGTAATTCTCGACCTTCTGGGACAGATCGTCGGGATTTTGCTTTTTCAGCTTGCCCGATGTCGCCGCGATGCGGGTTTTTGATCCAAGGAATGCCGCAAGCCCGTTAAGGATGCTCGTATCATTGATATCCTCGTAGCGCAGGTGAAACGCTGCTTGGCCGGTGGTTTGAAGCCCATGCCGAAGGTGGTGTTGAAATGCGGTCAGCTCTGCCAACTCTGCGCGGAACTCGGCCAGATCGAAACGAATGCGTGCGGTTTTATGGTGGCGGGCATCGGTCAGCCGCCATTGGCCCGTTTCGCTTGCGATCTTGCGGCTGACATAGCTGTCAAGCGGGTTGCGCGTCAGAATGATCTTGGCAATCCGCGGATCGGGCAAAACCCGGGCAACCACCCTTGCATCATGATCGTGAAACAGCCGTAGCCCCGGCAGCCCATCGCTTTGCGCCATGATCGCATCCAAAAGGCCAATCGGATCAGCCTCGCGCCGATCCATGTCGTAGCCGAGCAGATCAAAGCGGTTGTGTTGGCCCAGAAAGACCGGGTTATACACCTCACCATAGCAGATCACATCAGGCAGGGAATTCAGGGTTTCCTCAAGATGGTTCGAGCCGGTTCGCATCTCGGCAAACATGACAAAGGCATCGAAACGGCGGGCAGCCATGGATCAATTCACCAAATACGGGCGGTTACGGTCGCCCGGCGGGCGGTGAACAAGCCCCTCTTGCGGGAAATCACCCACCGTCATCGGGTTCATCCCTTGGTTCTTGAGCGATTGCAAAAAGGCGGCAAAGCCTGACAAATCTGCCATGCGCGGCGCTTCGGTTAGGCGCAGCGCATTTGCACCCTCAGCCGCATCAAGGATACTTTGAAGGTTTTCCATCGGTTCTTCGATGAATTCCGCCAAGGTCCAAATGCGAATATCGGCGCGCGACTTCACATGGCGCAAGGTGTTGACGAAATCGATCTCGCGGCGTTGCAGCAAGGCCGCCTCGGTCCGGATTTCGGCGAAATTGCGGTTCGAAAGGTAGAGCGGCACCGCCCAAGCCCCGGTAATCACCGAAATCTGCGCATTGCTGTCAGAGGCCATGAAAGAGCCAATCCTTTGACTGTCCCGCGGCCCAAACATGAATGTCTGCAACTCGCCCCGCGTGTTCCAGATCAGATTGGTCAAGAAATGCTCTGGGTTATAGTCGCGCATGGTGGCGTTGGATGACAAACACCCCGCATAGATCGGCACATCACCAACAAAACGTGCGCGGCGCGGGTCAAAAATATTGCCATGCACCACCGTCCCGAGGCGGCGCGCCAGCCAGCTTTCAAAATCGACAAACAGGCTGTTAAAACCGTGAAACACCGAATAGGGCGCGGCGGTCTTGCCATTTTCCCAATCGGGATATGGAAAGCGGCTATGCATATAAAGGCCCGGACGCCCGCGCGTCCGCCGCTCGAGCGTGCGAGAGAACACCCGATCAATCTTGCCCGGCGCGGGTTCGGCCATGCGGTTGATCGCGGCGTCATCGGTCAAGAATGTATTATAAAGCCGGTTGGCCCTTGGCCAGATCTTGCGCGCGACAAAGCAATCTGACCTGCGCAGCAGATGCAGGTGATCATCATAGAAAACATGCGGCTTTCCCTGAAAATCGAACTTGGACAGGGTCAGCGAACGGCTTTCGATATTGCGGGCATAATTGCGCGCCAAGGTTTGGTAGTAGCTTTCATCCGGTATCCAAACGAGGCTGAAGTAGCGTTCCAGCGCGCTTCGCCGTGGGTCTTGCAAGATCGCCGTCAAAGTTTGGCGCGTCAGACACCACCATTGGCTACCAAGATGCGGCGTGATCCCCTCGGGAAGCTTGCGGCGATAGCCAAGCTTGCGTTGCAATTCGACATAGGCATCGAACAAAAAGCGGCGGCGCTTCCATGAAAAGGGAAAGCGCAGCTTAAAGCGCTCGTCATTCAGGCCACCCACCGTCCAATCCACATCACGGATGGTGACGCTTTCGATGAAATCGGTCATCGGGCGGGCGGCAAGATAGGATCGCAGCTCATCCACCGGGCGTAGCGGCAAACACGAGCCCGAGGCCAAATAGACATGCCGCACAGCAGGGAATTCACTGAGTAAAAGTTCAGCCGCGGTTTGCGAGGCCTGCACCAGCGACCAAGTTCCCCACTCACAGCGCAACCTATTGGAAAATCGTACATTATCCAGATCGGCCAGTTCACGGCGAAACGCGTCATAGCGCACGCGCGTAACCTGTCGGTCGACATGGATGACCACGGGGCAGTCACGTTCGGCCCAGTGGCGGGCGACCTGTGCCGCGCGGTGCAGCGCGGTGTGGCACAACATGACAAAGCCCAAGCTACTCATGCCCAGTTGCCCTTGGACATCAGGCCCAAAATCTCAAGCTGGCGCCAGTTGATGTATCGCTCGGACCATTTGGTCCAGAAATCGGGATTCTTGGACAGCCCATCGTGATAGGCCTTATATTCCGCCGAGGCGGCGTAATGCTGGCCGCGCTCAAGCTCTTCGGCCGCCTTGGCGCTGAAGGTGTCGAGAAACTTCGCATGCAGCAAAACGCCAGAGGTCTTTTCACCCCCCCATTCCTCATAGACGCGGTTCAGCCCGCGCGGCAGCAACATATGGGTCGAGCTGACATAGGCATAACCGCGCTGCCACTTGACCAGCGGGATCTTGTTCAACGCAGGCGCCTTGGCCGGTGTATCGGCGAAAAAGCTGCGCGCACGCGGCCCACCTTGGATCCATAGATTGCCATATTGCCAGTTGCGCGCGATCACGTAATTGCCCGGATCGAACCAACAAGCGATCTGGAAAGGGTCGGTCCCCGCCGCATAGGGTTGCGCGCTGATCGGCCCTTTGGGGTACATATCAAGCATCATCGCGCCAAAGGACCGGATCGCACTGGCCTCAAGCCAATCGGTCAGCGCCCGGATCGGACGGGTGTCGCAATAGGGAAACACGAAAAACTCATCCGGATCGACAACAAGCGTCCAGTGATTATGGGCATGCTGGCGTTGCAGATAGTTCAGCCAATCCACCCCGTATCGTGCAGCCTTGTAGCTATGTTTGGTGGTCCAGACCGACACATCGGGTTGCGCGATGGCATAGTCACCGCCGCCATCGGTGCTGTCGTTATCGACCATGATGAAATGGTCCACGCCCAGATCGCGGTAATATTGGAAAAAGTAAGGAAGGCGCACCGCCTCGTTGCGGAAGGTGCTGAAGACGAGGATATCGCCCGGTTTGATCAGCTTTGTCCGGTCTTTCGCGACGCGCAACTCACGCGATTTGCGCCATGCCCGCGCATGGCAGCGCTGCCGCTGAAAACGCAACCGAAGTGATTGCAAAATACCCAAAACCGACACCTACGACCCGGAACAGCCGGGGTTACACGACGCGCTAGCACCATTTCGATTAATATACCGCTTACTTGCAAAAGATACGGCATTTTTATCCCCAAGTGAAAGGGGGTGCAGCACGAAGAAAGCGTGATTATTGCCAGTCGCCCGCCGACATCAGGCCAAGCTGCTCAAGCTGCGTGGGGCCGTGGTAGCGCCGCGATGCAGCGTGCCAAAGCACGGGACCGGAAATCAGGCGTTGATGATAGTCCTCATAGAGGGCGCTATTTTGGAAATGCTGGCGACGCGTAAGTTCTTCGGCTGATTTCGCCGCGATCTGCGGCAAAAACTTGCTGTGCAGTAGCACACCCGTCGGCGCGCCGGTGTCAAAGACATGGTTCAGACGTCGCGGCAACATCTGGTGGGTTGAGGTGACATAGGCATAGCCCCTGCGCCAATGCACCAAGGGCGTTTTGTTCAAAGTTGGTGCGCGCGCAGGCTGATCTTGGAAGAAAACCCTTTCGCGCACGCCACCTTGCACCCAAAGATTATCAAATACCCGGTGACGCTGCGCCCTGTAGCCATCGCCATCGAACCAGCACAGATGATCAAAAGGGGTGGTGCCCGGCTGGTAATGACCCTCATTCACCGGCCCCTTGGGATAGGCATCGATCATCACTGCGCCAAAGCTGGGCCGACCCGTCGCCGCAAGATGGGTGACAAGCGCGCCAAGGCTGCGACCACCGGGCAGGATCAGCGCCTCATCCGCGTCAAGGGTCAGGCACCATTTGCCGGCCCCGAACTTGAACTTGAGGCACATCAGCCAATCCACCCCGAAGCGCGCCAGCTTGTAGGACGCATCTGTTCGCCAGACGGAGACATCGGGTTGCGCGGCAAGGTAGCTGTCGCTGCCATCGGTGCTGGCATTGTCGACGATTAAGAAATGCCCAACACCCAAGGCGCGATGGTGCGCGAGGAAGAACGGCAACCGCTCCATCTCGTTTCGGATGGTGGCAAAGGCCAGTAGAGGCGCGGCGGCGATCGCCCCCTCATCCACGCGCAGGCGGCTTAGGTCATGGCGGCGGCGCAGCGCGCGCCAGATCAAGCGCCGCCGTTTCCATCGCATGCGGTAGGCGAAAATGGGCGAACAGCGAAGCGGCGGGTTCTGCGCTGCAAGTGCGGCGAAGAGCGGTGCGGGCATCTGGTGGGGGCGCGCGCCTATTGTGCGGCGCTGCGCGCGGCCATCAGGTCGCCAAGATATGCCATGAATTCGTCGCGCAAATCATCGCGGCCCAGCGCAAACGCGACCGTTGCCTGCAAAAAGCCCGCTTTCGAGCCGCAATCATACCGCTGCCCGCGAAAGCGGAAGCCATAGACATTGTCCGAATTGACGATTTCTTGCGCGATGGCATCGGTCAACTGCACCTCGCCACCGGCACCCGTCTTGATCTTGTTGAGATTTTCCATGATCGCAGGCGTCAGGATATAACGGCCGATCACGGCAAGGTTTGATGGTGCGGTGCCCGGCTCGGGCTTTTCGACCATCCCCTTGACCGAGACGACTGCGCCCATGTCTTCCTTGATGTCGAGCACGCCATAAGCCGATGTCTTGGCGGCTGGCACCTCCATCGCGGCGACCATATTGCCGCCGATCTCGGCATGTGCCTCGACCATCTGTTGCAGACAGGGGGTTTCGGCGGCGATCACATCATCGGGCAAGATCACGGCGAAGGGCTCATTGCCCAATAGACGCCGCGCACACCACACCGCATGGCCCAGACCCATCGCGCGATGTTGGCGGATATAGGCAATCGCGCCCGATTCCATATTGGTGGTTTTCAGCGCCTCAAGCAGGTCGGTCTTGCCCTTTTTGCGCAGCTGGTTCTCAAGCTCGGGTGCGTTGTCGAAGTAATCTTCGAGCGCGGATTTGCCCCGGCTGGTGACGAAGATGAAATCCTTGATGCCGGCTGCGCGCGCCTCGTCAATCGCGTATTGGATCAGCGGCCGATCCACCAATGTCATGATCTCTTTGGGGATAGACTTGGTCGCGGGCAAGAACCTTGTGCCAAGCCCCGCAACAGGAAAGATCGCCTTTGTCACACGCTTTTTCATCTACTCATCCTTGCTCGACCTACACAGTGGCGTGCCGCCCCGTAACAGCTGTGCCTCACATTATGGCGAAAAGACGGATAAAGGGGAATTAACAAAAAACACTTTCGCGCGGATTTGCACGGAATATTTCGCGCCTCGGTCGCTAGGGCAGGCCCATCTCGGTCAACATCGCCTCGATCCGCGGCACATCTTCGGGATTGTTGAGTTCCCAGAATTTTCGACCCTGTGCCGCCACTTCGACACAAAGAAGCGGATGCCCCGCCTCAAGAAAACGAAGCTGTTCCAGCCCCTCGAGCGTCTCGAGCGGGCCGATGGGCCAATCGGGATAAGCGCGCAGCGCATCGGGCCGATAGGCATAGACACCCACGTGGTGAAACACCGGGGTCGGCGCATCGGCTGCGTAGTCTTGGACGGTAAAGGGGATCACTTCCTTGGAGAAATAGAGCCCGCGCATCGCGTGATCGACAACAGCGGTCGTGCCGCCCACCCGCCCGGCGGCACGGTCCGCCTTGAGTGCTGCCAAAGTCTCGCCGTCGCAGCGCAAGATCGGCGTGGCAATCGCGGCACCAGCATCGGCGCGCAGGCCCGCGATCAACGCCTCTAGAAACCAAGGGGGGGTCAGTGGCGCATCACCTTGCAGGTTTACGACCATCTCGACCCCATCGCCAAGCTGGGCCAGCGCCTCGGCGCAACGTTCGGTGCCGTTGCGCGCCTCGGATGAGGTCATCAAGACATCGGCCCCGAAACCCCTTGCGGCATCGGCGATCCGCGCATCATCAGTGGCGACATAGATCGCATCAAAGCCCGAGACCGCACAGGCCGCACGCCAGCTACGTTCAATCAGGCTTTGCGCCTGTCCCGTCGCGCCGCGCAGCTTTACCAGCGGCTTGCCGGGATAGCGGGTCGAGGCATAGCGGGCCGGAATAACGCAAATGACGCTCATGGTTGTTGCAACTCCACCCCCGGGGCGAATGCGATGAAGAACCCATTGGCAAACCCCGGTTTGCCATAGGTAAAGGGTTGGTGATCTTCGAACCGGACCATGCGCCCGCCCGCGCCGCGCAAAACGGCGTCACCGGCGGCGGTGTCCCATTCCATGGTGCGGCCAAGACGGGGGTAAAGATCGGCCTCACCCGTGGCGACAAGGCAGAACTTCAGCGAGGAGCCCGCGCTTTTCAGATCGGCCACGGCATATTTGTCGATATAAGCGTCCGTCGCCGCATCGCGGTGTGATTTCGACGCCACGACAAAAAGCCCGTTCTTGTCTGGCTGACCGACCCTTATCGGCGTTATCGGGCCTATCTTTTCGGGATCGAAGGGGCCGGTTTCCTCGACGCTTTGGCCGGTGGCGTCGGTGTAGAACAACCGCCCCTTGGCAGGCGCATAGACCACGCCGCGCACAGGAACGCCGTGTTCGACCAAGGCGATATTCACCGTGAAATCACCGCGCCGCTGGACGAATTCCTTGGTGCCATCAAGCGGATCAACGATCAGGAATGTCGCGGCAGTTTGGGCATGGCTATCGGCCTGTTCCTCGGTCACCAGCACCATATCAGGGAACGCCGCGCGCAGGTGGGCCGAGATCAGCGCATCGGCCGCCTCATCCGCTTGGGTCACGGGGCTATCATCGGACTTGGCGCGCACATCAAAATCATCGGCCCGATAGACCTCCATGATCTGGGCACCCGCTTCGATGGCCGCTTGGCGGAAAACCCGCAACACATGATCGTAATCCACATTCGCCTCCATTTTGCCTTGATTAGGTGATAAGGCCATCGCGTTATCGTCGGCATCACCCGGCGGGGCAAGTGCGGTGCGCAAGACAATCGATCCTGTTGCATCTTTTGGGTAATCGGGGGTTAGCCGCCTATGTACGAGGCACGGCGCACGCAATCGACGTTTAGTCTTGCGATCAACATGTTTGAATTGAGCTTTGTCACAGCGGCCCGCAAGGTCCGCCAAAGCCATCGCAACGCGGTTTGGGCAATCATGACCAACGTGCTGCAAGCCTTGTTCTTTCTGGTCGCTTTTTATTTTATGTTCAGCGTGATGGGAGCGCGTGGTGCTGCGATCCGTGGCGATTTCATGCTGTATCTTCTGACGGGCATTTTCGCCTATCTGACACATATCAAAGCTGTTCAGGGGATCATGAGTGCCGAAGGGCCGGCCTCGGCGATGATGCAACATGCGCCAATGAACACGTTGGTTGCGATACTCTCCTCAGCATTCAGTGTACTTTACACGCAGACCATCAGCCTTTTGGTTCTGCTGCTCGTGCTGCATACGCTGATCAACCCAGTCACGATCCATGATTGGCCGGGCGCTTTGATGATGTTCTTGTTGTCATGGGGCACAGGTTGCGCCGTCGGTCTGTTGCTTTTGGCCGCCAAACCTTGGGTGCCCGATGTCGTAAGCATGATCCAGATGGTCTATGTCCGGGCGAATATGGTCGCATCGGGCAAGATGTTCGTGGCTAATATGATGCCGGGCTTCATGATCGACATGTTCGATTGGAACCCGCTGTTTCATGTGATCGATCAGGCGCGGGGCTTTACCTTCGTCAATTATTTTCCGCACCATTCGAACTGGGAGTACCCGCTTTACTTCACCCTGATCGCCTTGTTGATCGGCTTCATGGGCGAGGCGTATTCGCGCAAACATGTCTCCGCCAGCTGGGAGGCCGGGCGTTAATCGACATTTCCCCGCACAAAATTGGCAAGTTGCCAGTTTTTCTGAGGTCAAGCCCCGCTTGCAGGGGCTTAACCCCCCTCCTATATACCCTCCGAACCGGTCGGGGCGTGCACCTTGGCCAATATCGAAATCTCATGCTGGGCGCATCGGGGGCCACAACGGACCCGCCACCGCCCGTTCGCTTAATAGAAGGGACCCGACCAACATGGCAAAAGTGATTGGTATCGACCTCGGCACAACCAACTCTTGCGTCGCCATCATGGATGGCAGCCAGCCGCGCGTGATCGAAAACTCCGAAGGGGCGCGTACCACGCCCTCGATCGTCGGCTATACAGATGATGAGCGCCTCGTCGGCCAAGCCGCCAAGCGGCAGGCCGTGACCAACCCCGAAAACACCATCTTTGCGGTCAAACGCCTGATCGGCCGCCGCCTTGGCGATGCCGAGGTGGAAAAGGACAAGAAGCTTGTCCCCTATAAGATCGTCGATGGCGGCAATGGCGACGCTTGGGTCGAAGTGCGCGGCGAGAGATATTCGCCCAGCCAAGTTTCGGCACAAATCCTGACCAAGATGAAGGAAACCGCCGAAAGCTATCTGGGCGAGGAAGTGACGCAAGCCGTCATCACCGTGCCTGCTTATTTCAATGACGCCCAGCGCCAAGCCACCAAAGATGCGGGCCGCATCGCGGGTCTTGAGGTGCTGCGCATCATCAACGAACCCACCGCGGCGGCATTGGCCTATGGCCTCGACAAGAAAGAGACCCGCACCATTGCGGTCTATGACCTTGGCGGCGGCACCTTCGATATCACCATCCTCGAGATCGACGATGGCCTGTTCGAGGTGAAATCCACCAATGGCGACACCTTCCTTGGTGGCGAAGATTTCGACATGCGCATCGTCCAGTATCTGGCCGATGAGTTCAAAAAAGAGAACGGCGTCGATCTGACAAGCGACAAGATGGCCCTTCAACGCCTGAAGGAAGCCGCTGAGAAAGCCAAGATCGAGCTGTCATCGTCCAGCCAGACCGAAATCAACCAGCCCTTCATCTCGATGGGCGCGAACGGTCAGCCGCTTCACCTTGTGATGAAGCTGACGCGCGCCAAGCTTGAAAGCCTTGTTGGCGATCTGATCACCAAATCGATGAAGCCTTGCGCCGCCGCGTTGAAGGATGCGGGCCTGTCCAAGGGTGACATCGATGAGGTCGTTCTGGTCGGCGGCATGACCCGCATGCCCAAGGTCGTCGAAGAGGTGACCAAGTTCTTTGGAAAAGAGCCCCATAAAGGCGTGAACCCTGATGAAGTCGTGGCCCTTGGTGCCGCCATTCAGGCGGGCGTGTTGCAGGGTGATGTGAAGGATGTCGTGCTTCTCGACGTCACGCCGCTGTCGCTTGGGATTGAAACGCTGGGTGGCGTGTTCACCCGCCTGATCGACCGCAACACCACGATCCCGACGAAAAAGGCCCAGATCTTCTCGACCGCTGACGACAACCAGAATGCGGTGACTATTCGCGTCTTCCAAGGTGAGCGCGAGATGGCCGCCGACAACAAGATGTTGGGTCAGTTCAACCTTGAGAATATCCCGCCTGCACCGCGCGGCATTCCGCAGATCGAAGTGACCTTTGACATCGACGCCAACGGCATCGTGTCGGTCGGTGCCAAGGATAAGGGCACAGGCAAAGAGCAAAAGATCACCATCCAAGCCTCGGGCGGCCTGTCGGACGAGGATATCGACCGCATGGTCAAAGAGGCCGAGGAGAACGCCGATGCCGACAAGAAGCGGCGCGAATTGGTCGAAACCCGCAATCAGGCCGAAAGCCTGATCCATTCGACCGAGAAATCGATGAACGAGCATGGCGACAAGGTCGACCCCTCGACCATCGAGGCGATCGAACTGGCCATCAAGGCGCTGAAAGAGCAGCTGGAAACCGAAGATGCCGGCAAGATCAAGGGCGGCATTCAGAACGTGACCGAAGCCGCGATGCGCTTGGGCGAAGCGATCTACAAGGCGCAGGCCGAGGATAGCGATGATGACCAAGACGGCGCGCGCCCTGTCGATGACGACATCGTCGATGCCGATTTCGAAGATCTCGACGACGACCGCAAGCGCGGCTGATCCAACGGCGTGATCCAACGGCGACCGGCTGGGCGTAAACCCGGCCGGTCGCCTGCGTTCAGGGAAGGAACGATATGGCCAAGCGCGATTATTACGAGGTTCTCGGGGTCTCGAAAGGCGCATCTGCCGACGAGATCAAGAAAGCCTTTCGCCAAAAGGCGAAAGAGCTTCACCCTGATCGCAACTCTGACAATCCCAATGCCGAGGCCCAGTTCAAAGAGGTGAACGAGGCCCATGATATCCTGAAAGACGCCGACAAACGCGCCGCCTATGACCGTTTCGGCCATAGTGCCTTTGACGGTGGCATGGCAGGCGGTGGTCGCGCGGGTGGTTATGGCGGCCGCCCCGGTCAGGGCGATTTCGCATCGGCCTTTTCCGACGTGTTCGAGGATTTGTTCGGCGATTTCATGGGCGGCCAGCGCGGCGGTCCGCGTTCGCGCGCCAGCCGTGGATCGGACCTTCGCTATAACCTCAAGATCTCGCTGGAAGAGGCTTTTGCCGGGCTGACCAAGCAGATTACCGTACCAAGCGCCGCGGCTTGCGGGGCGTGTTCTGGCACCGGCTCCGAGGGTGGATCAGAACCAGCCACCTGCCCCACTTGTTCGGGCATGGGCAAAGTGCGCGCACAACAGGGCTTTTTCACCGTCGAGCGGAGTTGCCCAACATGTTCGGGCATGGGCCAAGTGATCAAGAACCCCTGCCGAAGCTGCGGTGGCGCGGGGCGTCTGCAAAAGGATCGCGCGCTTTCGGTGAATATTCCACAAGGTGTGGAAACCGGCACGCGCATCCGCCTATCGGGCGAGGGTGAGGCCGGTCTGCGCGGTGGGCCGTCAGGCGATCTTTATATCTTTATCGAAGTGGCCGATCACACGCTGTTCCAGCGCGACGGGGTTGACCTATTTTGCCGTGTGCCCGTCTCGATGAGCAAAGCGGCCCTTGGCGGCGAGATCGAGGTGCCCACCATCGATGGCGGTCGCGCGCGGGTCAAGGTGCCCGAAGGATCGCAATCAGGCCGCCAAATGCGCCTGCGTGCCAAGGGCATGCCGCAACTGCGTGGCGCGGGTGTGGGCGATATGTATATCGAACTGGCGGTGGAAACACCGGTCAGCCTGAACGCCGAGCAAAAAGAGCTGCTGCGCAAGTTTGAAGAGATCAGCGCCAAGACCAACAACCCCAACGCCAGCGGCTTTTTCGACAAAGTCAAAAGCTTTTGGGACGGGATGAAGGGATAACCGTCAAATCCCGGTAAAGACCATGTCGACGGCGCGGCGGATCATATATTCCTCGCGCCGAAGGTCACCGATCGCAGGGCCCAGGTGCCGCGCGGATATCGCGGTCATCTCAGAAACCAACATCAGGTGAGGGTGCCCATTGAACAGGACCATCGGCTCCAATGTTGGCAAGGGCACGGGTCTTGCGGTCTTTAGCACAAGCGGCGCGACAACGCGTGTGCCAATATCGATCAGATCGGATTGAAGATCGACGACAAGAACATCACCCGCGAGGCGGTAGATATCATACTGCACGGCTAGACCGTGAGCACGCGATAGGGCGCCAAGATTGTATCGTTCGTCTGGTAATAATTGCGCCGCTCTTCCAGCGCCTTGGCGTTTTCCGCCAACCATGCCTCGCGCCGGGCGGTGCGCAGCGCTGCTTCCGCGATGGCAGAGACGTTGAGACCCATCTCGCGTGCATCCGACAAGAGCTGAGAGTCAATCGTGATATTCGTCCGTTGCTTACCCATGACACACCCTCCGTGTGGTGTGATCATACACATGATCACCCCACACGCCAAGCAACCCGGTCAGCGCCGCCCAATCTCGCAGGCGGCCATGACGGCCATGTTCAAGATGTCATTGGCTGTCGAGACGGTCGAACACACCTGAATGGGGCTTTTCAGCCCGGTCAGGATCGGGCCGATCACCGTGGCCCCCGCCATCGCCTGCATCAGCTTGACCGAGATACTGGCCGAGTGGCGCGCGGGCACGACCAGCACATTGGCCGGGCCAGACAGGCGGGTGAAGGGATATTGCGCCATCACCTCGGGGTTGAGCGCGACATCAACGGCCATCTCACCATCATACTCGAAATCAACGCCAATCTTATCAAGGACTTGCGGGGCCTGATGCATCTTTTCAGACCGCTCGCTGACCGGATAGCCAAAGGTCGAAAAGCTGACAAAGGCAACACGCGGCTCTAGCCCCAGATCGCGGGCGACCTGTGCGCCGCGCTGCGCGATTAGCGCCAGATCTTCTTTCTCGGGCCATTCATGAACCAGCGTATCCCCGATCAAGATGATCCGCCCTTTGTGAAGCAAGGCGGTAATGCCAACCGCACCATCTTGGGCGCGGGCATCGAAAACCTTGCCGATCAGATCCAGCACATGGGCCGATTTGCGCGTCGCACCCGTGACCAGCGCGTCACCATGCCCATGGGCCAGCATCAACGCCGCGAAAACATGCCGGTCACGCGCGGCGAGGCGGTGAATGTCAGATCGGTCATGCCCCTTGCGCTGCAAGCGGTCGTAAAGAAACGCCTTATAGCTATCGAGATGCTCGGTGTTCGCGGCGTTCACCACCTCGAGCTCGCGCACGGCATCACCCAAACCGGCGGCGTCCAGTTTGGTCTGAACATCCGCCTCGCGGCCAACGACCAGCGCACGGCCCAAACCTTGGCGTTGATAGGCGACAGCGGCGCGCAAGACGCGCACATCATCGCCTTCGGCAAAGATCATCCGCGCTTGCGCCGATTTGGCCCTTGCATAGATGCCTTGCAAGATCGAGCTGGTCGGATCAAGCCGCGCGCGCAGCCCTTCGGCGTAGCGATCCAGATCTTCGATCGGGCGACGCGCGACGCCTGTGTCCATGCCTGCCCGCGCCACGGCGGGGGGGATGGTGTAGATCAGGCGGGGATCAAACGGGGTGGGGATGATATAGTCGCGCCCAAAAGACAGATCGCGGCCATAGACCACCGCGACCTCGTCCGGCACATCCTCGCGCGCCAGATCAGCGAGTGCATGGGCGCAGGCAATCTTCATCTCGTCATTGATCGCGCGGGCATGAATATCAAGCGCGCCACGGAACAAGTAGGGAAAGCCCAAGACGTTATTGACCTGATTGGGGTAATCCGACCGGCCAGTCGCGACGATGGCATCGGGGCGCACCTCATGCGCTTCTTCCGGCGTGATCTCAGGATCGGGGTTGGCCATGGCGAAAATGACCGGGTTGGGGGCCATGCTGGCCACCATTTCCCGCGTGACGGCGCCCTTGGCGGACACACCAAGAAACACATCCGCGCCGCGCATCGCTTCCTCTAGGCTGCGTAGATCGGTTTTCACCGCATGGGCCGATTTCCATTGGTTCATCCCCTCGGTGCGGCCCTGATAAAGCACGCCCTTGGTGTCACAGACGATGCAGTTGTCATGCCGCGCGCCCATGGTTTTCAGCAGTTCGATGCAGGCAATTCCCGCCGCCCCCGCGCCGTTCAGCACGATGCGGCAATCCTCGATCTTCTTGCCAGAGATATGCAGCGCGTTGATCAGACCCGCCGCACAGATCACGGCGGTGCCATGCTGATCGTCGTGGAAAACCGGGATATCGCATTCTTCCTTGAGGCGCTGCTCGATGATGAAACATTCGGGCGCCTTGATATCTTCGAGATTGATACCGCCAAAGGTGGGCGACATCAGCTTAACCGCGCGGCAGAACTCATCCGGGTCTTCGGTATCAAGCTCGATATCGATTGAATTCACATCGGCAAAGCGCTTGAAGAGCACCGCCTTACCCTCCATCACGGGTTTGGAGGCAAGCGCGCCAAGATTGCCAAGCCCCAATACCGCCGTGCCGTTCGAGATGACGGCGACCAGATTGCCCTTTGTGGTATAATCATAAGCCGCCTCAGGCCGTTCCGCGATCACCTCGCAAGGGACCGCCACGCCGGGGGAATAGGCAAGGCTGAGGTCGCGCTGTGTCGCCATCGGGGTCGAGGCGTTGATGTCAATCTTTCCCGGATGCGGTTCCAGATGATAGGCCAACGCCTCTTCACGGGTAATCCTGCTCTTGTCGGCCATTTTCATCTCTCCCTCGGTCCGGTGTCTGGTGTAGCCATTGCAGGACGCGGCGGCAATAACAGGCTTTTGCCGCTTCAATCTCGCGCGGGGCTTGCTTAGGTTGCGTTACAGATAACCGGGGGGCGGAATGAGCAGCGTCACGCCAATGATGGCGCAATATCTGGAGATCAAGGCACAGCATGCCGATGCTCTGTTGTTCTACCGGATGGGCGATTTCTACGAGATGTTCTTTGATGACGCGGTGGCCGCCGCCGCCGCGCTGGATATCGCGCTGACCAAACGTGGCCAGCATTTGGGCGAAGATATCGCCATGTGCGGCGTGCCGGCCCATAGTTCTGAGAGCTACCTTTTGACCCTGATCCGCAAAGGGTTTCGCGTCGCCATCTGCGAACAGATGGAAGACCCGGCCGAGGCGAAAAAGCGCGGCGGCTCCAAGGCTGTTGTGCGGCGCGAGGTTGTGCGCCTTGTCACCCCCGGCACCCTGACCGAAGACACGCTTCTCGAGGCGCGGCGGCACAACTATCTTGCCGCCTATGCCGAGGTGCGCGGCGAAGGTGCGCTGGCGTGGTGCGATATCTCGACCGGGGATTTCCGTGTCATGGGCTGCCCGCCTGTACGGTTGGGGCCGGAACTGGCCCGGCTTTTGCCGCGTGAGGTGCTGATTTCCGACGGGATGGAGGCCGCGCGCATCGCAGCCATCGAAGAGATCGGCGCCGCCGTGGCACAGCTTGCCCCCACCAGTTTCGACAGCCGCAGCGCCGAGGCGCGGATTTCAAGGGTGTTCAATGTCGGCGCGCTGGATGGGTTCGGGCAATTCACCCGGCCCGAGTTGGGCGCGATGGGTGCGCTGATCGATTATCTGGAGCTGACGCAAAAGGGCAGCTTGCCGCTGTTGCGCCCACCGCGCCAGCAAAGCGCGGGGCGCTTGTTGCAGCTTGATGCAGCGACGCGGCGCAATCTGGAACTGACCCACGCGCTTGCGGGGGGGCGGGCCAATACCCTGTTGTCGGTTCTGGATCGCACCCTGACCGCAGGTGGCGCGCGCCTGTTGGAGCGGCGCTTGTCCGGCCCATCCACCGATCTGGGCGTGATCACGGCACGCCATGATGCGGTCGCGTTTTTCGTCACTAACGCGCGAGTTCGTGACGATCTGGAACAGCATTTGCGCCGCATCCCTGACCTTGACCGCGCCTTGTCGCGGCTGGCGCTTGACCGGGGCGGGCCACGCGATCTGGCCGCGATCCGTGACGGGCTAAGGGCCGCCGTCGCGCTGGGGGCTGTGCTGCGCGATCTGGAATTGCCGGCGCTGTTGGCGCAGGCGCGCGGTGATCTACACGGCCATGCTGATCTGGGCGCGCTTCTTGACCGCGCGCTGGTGGCCGAGCCGCCCCTGCAACTGCGCGATGGCAGCAGCATTGCGCCGGGCTATGACCCGGATCTCGACGCAGCGCGCCACCTGCGCGACGAGGGGCGCGGCGTGATTGGCGGCATGCAGGCCGATTATATCGCGCAAACCGGTGTCGGCTCGCTGAAGATCCGGCACAATAACGTGCTGGGGTATTTCATCGAAACCACCGCGACCCATGCACAAAAGATGCTGTCCCCGCCCTTGGCCGAGCAGTTTATCCATCGCCAGACCACGGCCAATGCGGTGCGCTTTACCACGCTGGATTTGTCCGAGCTTGAAACCCGCATTCTGAACGCGGGCAACCGTGTGCAAGAGATCGAGCGCAACCTGTTTGCCAACCTGCGCGATGCCGTTTTGCAGCAAGCCGATGTGATCGGACAGGTCGCACGCGCCTTGGCCGAGTTCGATTTAGCAGCTGCACTTGCCCGCCGCGCGGTCGAAGGGGATTGGACACGCCCACAGATGCGCGAAAACCGCGCCTTTGACATCACTGGCGGGCGGCACCCGGTGGTAGAGGCCGCCCTTGCCCGCGACGGTGCGCCCTTTATCGCCAATGATTGCCGCCTTTCCCCCGAAGCGGAGGGGGCTGCAATCACGCTGTTGACCGGGCCGAATATGGCGGGGAAATCAACATTCCTACGCCAGAACGCGCTGATCGCGATTTTGGCCCAGATGGGAAGTTTTGTACCCGCAACGCGCGCCGAGATTGGGCTGGTCAGCCAAGTCTTTAGCCGTGTTGGCGCAGCCGATGATCTGGCACGGGGGCGCTCGACCTTTATGGTCGAGATGGTGGAAACCGCCACGATCTTGAACCAAGCCGATCCCCGCGCGCTGGTGATCTTGGACGAGATAGGGCGCGGCACGGCGACCTATGACGGCCTGTCCATCGCCTGGGCGACGCTGGAACATCTGCATGACGTCAACCGCTGCCGTGCGCTGTTTGCGACCCATTACCACGAGATGACGGGGTTGGGTGCCCGCCTGCCCGGTCTATCCAATGCCACTGTCGCGGTCAGGGAATGGCAAGGCGATGTGGTGTTCTTGCACGAGGTGCGCCAAGGGGCGGCGGACCGCTCCTATGGGGTACAGGTGGCAAAACTGGCCGGATTGCCGCCAAGCGTGATCGCGCGCGCCCATCAGGTGTTGGATGCGCTGGAGAAGGGCGAGCGCGAGGGTGGCAACCGCAAGGCGTTCATCGACGATCTGCCACTTTTCGCGGCCGTCGCTGTCGTGCCCGCATCGCCCGCCAAAGGCCCAAGCGCGCTTGAAGCGCGCCTTGGCGCGGTCCATCCCGATGAATTGACCGCGCGCGAGGCTTTGACGCTTCTCTACGAGTTAAAGGATATGATCGGGCGGGGTTAAGCGCCGGTATTCGATGAGACGCCAACCTGTGCAGGGCGAACCAAGCGATCATGCAACAGGAAACCCTCGGCCATGACTTGCAAGATATCGCCCGCCTTGGTGCCGGGCACCGGTGCCTCGAACATGGCCTCGTGGCTTTCGGGATCGAAGCGATCACCGATTTCGGGGACAATCGGCGTGACGCCATGCTTGGTCAAGACTTTGAGCAATTCGCGCAAGGTCAACTCCACCCCTTCGAGAAGGGCGCGGTCGGCATCACCAGCGGCATCTGCTGCACTATTGAGCGCGCGGCGCAGCGCGTCATAGACCGGCAAAAGATCACGCACGATGCGGGTGCCACCAAATTTCTCAGCCTCGCGGCGATCACGTTCGGCGCGTTTGCGGACATTATCTGACTCGGCCAAGGTGCGCAGGAGTCGATCCTTGAGGGCGTCACGCTCCGCGATCAAGGTGTCGATAGGATCAAGCGCTGTGTCTTGATCGACGGCGGCTGCTGTTGGTTCTGCCGCGTTCGCGCCCTCGGGCGGTGTGGTCTCGGCGAATTGATCTTGGTTTGCGTCGGACATGCTTGCCCCCTTTGTCTTTCTTTTCAGCGCTTAGCCGCGGTCGGCAATCAACTTGCCCACCAACTGCGCCGTGTAATCCACGATCGGAACGATGCGCCCGTAGTTGAGCCGCGTGGGCCCAATCACCCCCACGGCACCGACGATCTTCCGGTCCGCGTTCATATAGGGAGAGACGACCAAAGCGGAACCCGAAAGTGAGAAAAGCTTGTTCTCAGAGCCAATGAAAATGCGCACACCTTCGCCTGTTTCGGCCAATTCAAGAAAATCGGCAATATCGCGCTTGCGTTCGAGATCATCAAAGAGCTGGCGAATACGCTCTAACTCATCCGCCTCGGCGGCGTCAGCGAGGAGATTCGCCCTGCCACGGACAATCAAACGGCCCAGATCGTCACCGTCACCATCCCACACGGCGAGGCCAGCGGCGATCAGATGGGCGGCAATCTCGTCGATCTGGGCGCGGCGGCTATCAACCTCGGTCTGGATTTCGGCACGCAAGCTGCTGAGGGTGCGATCAGCCAAATGGGCGTTAAGGTAATTCGCCGCCTCGCGCATCGCGCTGGGCGTATGACCCGATGGCGGTTGAAACAGGCGGTTTTCGACATGGCCATCGGAATGGACCAGAACGACCAAGGCGCGGTCGGCAGAGAGTGAAACAAAATCGATATGCTTGATCGGCGCCTCGCGTTTCGGGGCCAAGACGACGCTGGCGCCATGGGTGGCTTGCGACAGGGCCGAACCAATCCGGTCAAGCGTGGCCGCAACATCATTGGTGTTCGAACCCACGGTTTCATCAAGGCTTTGCTTATCGCTCAGCGCGAGTTCCCCCACCTCGAGAAAGCCATCAAGGAACATGCGCAGGCCAAGCTGTGTGGGAATGCGGCCAGCCGAGATATGGGGGCTACCCAAAAGACCAAGAAACTCAAGATCTTGCATCACGTTACGCACGGTCGCCGCCGAGATTTGCTCAGTCAAGCTGCGCGTCAAGCTGCGCGAGCCGACGGGCACACCAGTTTCCAGATAGCCCTCGACCACGCGACGGAACACTTCGCGGGAGCGGTCATTCAGATCGCTAAGAGGCATATTTTGGTGCATGGTGCGGTCTGTCATCTTCATCAGCTGTTTGGGCATTCGGGGTTGCGCGGTGGTGCGTCAGCGGATTATGCCCCGCATCACGGATCATCAGGAGAAAGATATGCGTCCTTCCGGCCGAAACCTAGACGAAATGCGCGAAATCGTGATCGAGACCGATGTGACGCGGCATGCCGAAGGCTCGTGTCTGATCCGCTGTGGTGGCACACATGTCTTATGCACCGCGACATTGGAAGAGCGCGTGCCGCCCTTCTTGAAGAATACCGGTCTTGGCTGGGTTACGGCGGAATATGGCATGCTGCCGCGCGCCACCCATACCCGCATGCGCCGAGAGGCTGCAGCAGGCAAGCAATCGGGTCGCACGCAAGAGATTCAGCGATTGATCGGGCGTGCCTTGCGCGCCGGTGTTGATCGCTCGGCGCTGGGTGAGCGTCAGATCACCATCGATTGTGATGTGATCCAAGCCGATGGCGGAACGCGCTGTGCCGCGATCACTGGTGGATGGGTTGCGCTGCGCTTGGCGGTGAACAAGCTTTTGAAGGCTGGCGATATTACCAGCGACCCAATCACTGACCATATCGCGGCGGTGTCTTGCGGGATTTATGCGGGTCAAGCGGTGCTTGATCTGGATTATCTTGAGGACAGCGAGGCAGGCACTGATTCCAATTTCGTCATGATGGGCAGTGGTGCCTTGGTCGAGATCCAAGCCAGCGCGGAAGGGGCCGCGTTTTCACGCGCGCAATTTGACGATCTGTACCGGCTTGCATCACAGGGGATCAGCACACTGGTTGCAGCCCAAAAGGCGGCCGCTCGCTGATGCGGCGATTTACGGGGAAGCATCTTTTGATCGCGACGCATAATCGCGGGAAGCTGGAAGAGATGGTGGCCCTGCTTGCACCGTTTGGGATCACTGTCAGCTCGGCCGCCGATCATGATTTGCCGGAGCCCGATGAAACCGGGACCAGCTTTATCGAGAATGCACGGATTAAAGCGCATGCCGCGGCACAGGCCACCGGCCTTCCCTCGCTATCCGATGATAGTGGCATTGCAATTGATGCGCTGGGCGGCGCGCCGGGCGTTTTCACGGCGGATTGGGCTGAGACGCCAACTGGGCGTGATTTTGTGATGGCGATGGAAAAGACGCATAATCTTCTACAAGAAGTTGACGCGCCGCATCCCCGGACGGCCCAGTTTTGCTGTACACTTGTCCTCGCTTGGCCAGATGGGCACGATGAAGTGTTTGAGGGCGTGATGCCGGGGCGGGTTGCATGGCCCATGCGCGGTGATCAAGGGCATGGATATGACCCGATCTTTGTACCGGATGGGTTCGATGTGACCTTTGGCGAGATGGATCGTTGGGAGAAGAACCAGATAAGCCATCGCGCCCGGGCTGTTGAAAAGCTGAAACAGGCCATCGGTGATTGAGGATTGGGAACATGGCGGCTTTGGGCTTTATGTCCACTGGCCATTTTGTCAGGCCAAATGTCCCTATTGCGATTTCAACAGCCATGTGGCTATGCGCATCGATCAAACCCAGTGGTTGAATTGCTATCTTTCTGAGATAGCGCGCGTTTCACGTGAAACACAGGGCCGTCTTTTGACCAGCATCTTTTTTGGTGGCGGCACACCATCCTTGATGGACCCCGAGACAACTGCGGGCATTATTGCTGCGGCTAAGGCCGCTTGGCCAAGTGCGAATGATTTAGAGATCACCTTGGAAGCAAACCCGACATCAGCCGAGGCTGGGCGATTTGCTGGGTTTCGCGATGCTGGCGTCAATCGTGTCTCTGTCGGGCTGCAAGCGCTGCGCGACGAGGATTTGAAACGTTTGGGCCGTCTGCATTCCGCGGCAGAAGGGCGTAAAGCCTATGATTTGGCACGAACAATCTTTCCGCGCGTCAGCTTTGACCTGATCTATGCCCGTCAGTTCCAAAACTTGGATGATTGGCGGCAAGAGTTGACGGAGGCCGTAGGCTTTGCAGCCGATCACCTGTCCCTTTACCAGCTGACGATTGAGCCAGGGACGGCATTTGGTGATCGACATGCGCGCGGGCGGCTAGCTGGCCTGATCGATGATGATACAGGCGCTGATATGTATGATTTGACACAAGAAATCTGCAGCATTGCTGGGCTACCCGCATATGAGGTGTCGAACCATGCCAGTGACATGGGGCAATCACGCCACAACCTGATCTATTGGCGGGGCGGTGATTATGTCGGCATCGGACCGGGTGCGCATGGTCGTGTGACCTTACGCGGCACACGCTATGCAACAGAGGCCGAAATGTTGCCGCAAGCATGGCTAAAGCGTGTGCGCGAAGCAGGGTCAGGTGAGATTTTGCGGAGTTCGCTGACGCCGCGCGAACATGCTGAGGAGTACGCGATGATGTCCCTTCGGCTAGCGGAGGGACTAGATCGGCGACGCTTTGTAGCGTTGAACGGGGCGGATTTTCATGCTGGTACAATTACTCAGCTTGAGGATCTGGGGCTGATTACAGCATCGTCCGACTGTATAACTGCAACGCCGGCGGGGCGGCGTTTGCTAAACGGGCTGCTACGCAATCTTCTGGCAGGTTGAGCGAACGCGTTTCGCGTGCAATCGCGTTCAGTGCAACACGCTCTAGTTACCGCTCAACAGGCGGATGATGTCATCCAAGGCTTCTAAATCCTTATAGCGAATTGAAACGCGCCCCTCGCCACTTGGCTGGTGATCGATGCGAACCGTCATTCCTATGGCGGCGGTAAGGTCGCGCTCAAGGGCGACCGTGTCTGCATCTTTGTCGCCGACCCGTGCTTTGGGCTTGGAGGTGCGACCCGGGCGCGTTGCCTTGGCCCTTTCCTCGACTTCGCGGACCGACCACCCATTCGCAACCGCCTGGCGCGCGAGAAGAAGCTGATCGGGAGCGGTCAATAACGCCCGCGCATGGCCGGCACTGAGCTGGCCACCCCGCACAAAGGATTGGATATCTTCCGGAAGTGCGAGCAAGCGCATCATATTGGCGATATGACTACGGCTTTTTCCAAGCGCTTGGGCAACCTTTTCTTGGGTATGGCCGAAACGGTCAATGAGCTGACGATAGCCTAAAGCCTCTTCCATCGGATTGAGGTCGGCCCGCTGCACATTCTCAATTATGGCAACTTCCAGAACTTCGGTTTCGTCAAAGTCACGAACGATCACGGGAAGCTCGTGCAGCTGTGCTTGCTGCGCGGCACGCCAGCGCCTTTCCCCGGCAACGATCTGGAAGTCTTGCGGGTTTGCAGGATCAGGACGTACGATGAGGGGTTGAATTACGCCCTTCTCGCGGATGGATGCGGCAAGCTCAGCCAAAGCTGTTTCCGCGAAATGGCGTCGGGGTTGTTCAGGATTTGGGGTAATCCGGTCTATCGCGACGCGCCGTAACCCGCGCGCCGAATAGTCAACGAATTCAGCTGCGGCTGCTCCGGAAGACGGGATGTCGATATCAGCCATAAGGGCCGAGAGGCCGCGACCAAGACCTGTTCTCTCGCGTTTTTTGACCATGGGGCCTGCTCCGTTCATTTTTGTCCACGCGCCAAAAGCTCGGCTGCAAGATCTTGATAAGCTTGGCTTCCTTTGGAGGATGGATCATAAATCAAGGCTGGAAGCCCATAGGACGGCGCCTCGCTTAAGCGTACATTTCTAGGTATCCGCGTCTGAAACACCAATTCGCCCAATGTGGCGCGGGCGTCATCCTCGACCTGTTGGCTTAAGTTGTTACGTTGGTCGAACATAGTTAGGACGATGCCTTCGATCCGCAAATTCGGATTAGCGGTTTCGCGCACATCGCGGATCGTGAGCATGAGCTGTGAGAGACCTTCGAGTGCGAAGAACTCTGCTTGAAGGGGAACCAGAACAGCATCGCTTGCGACAAGCGCGTTGACCGTTAAAAGGCTGAGCGAGGGCGGGCTATCGATCAACACGTAATCATAGGCTGCAAGCGCGTTGCCAGCCAAAGCGTCTTTCAAAAGAAAAACACGGTTCTCTTGATCGCCTAGCGCAACGTCGGTTGAACTAAGGTCGGTGGTCGCGGGCGCGAGATGTAAGCCATCTGTCGCTGTTGGCCGTATGATCGCAGCGAGCGCAACCTCTTCATGTAGAAGTTCATATGTGGTCGTGCCACGATCCTTTGCCGACACGCCAAGACCAGTTGATGCATTCCCTTGAGGATCAAGGTCGATGATCAATACCCGCTGTCCAAGCGCGGCTAGCGCTGCACCAAGATTGATCGCGGTGGTAGTCTTTCCGACACCGCCCTTCTGATTTGTAATTGCGATTATCCGGGCACTGCGTTGCTCAAACATGACGTAACTCTTTGATCCTAAGCACAACTGCTGCTTCATCAGTGACACTGGGTATCATGTCATAAATGAATTGCCATGTCTGTTTCGCAGCCTCGCACTCTACATCATAGCGTGCACCTTTTTGAAACAGGCATATACCGCTTGTAGCAAGGTGAATACACGCCATGTCTAACAGAATTTGTAACGGCGCCAAAGCACGGGCAGATATGACATCTGCCCTGTGAGGGGGCAGATCAGCGATACGGCAACCATGGACCGCGACAGAAATCCCCATCTGCCGCGCCGCCTCGCGCAGGAACGCGGCCTTGCGTTGATCGGATTCGACCAATGCTATCTGCAGTGACGGATGATGATCATGCGCAATCGCCGCACAAACAAGGCCAGGGAAACCGCCGCCACTCCCCAGATCAAGCCATCGTGATGCATTTGCAGGGATGTACTGCACCAACTGGGCTGAATCCAGCATGTGGCGCGTCCACAAGGCTGGGATTGTACTTGGCGAAACAAGGTTAATCTTTGCCTGCCACTTGATCAGGAGCTTCGCAAAAATTGTCAGCCTTTCTAGTGTTTCACGTGAAACAATCGACGCAATGGTTGCCTTTGCCTCATCCTCTGTCATGCGCTGCGTCGTTCGTCTTGACGAATACGCGAGAGAATGAGCGCCAGCGCTGCAGGCGTCATGCCGTCGATCCGAGCAGCTTGAGCCACTGTGACAGGACGCACGCGCTGGAGTTTGCCCTTTAGCTCATTCGAAAGTCCACCGATATCGCTGTAGTCGATGTGAGATGGAATTTGCTGCGCCTCATCCCGCAGCATTGCCGACACATCACGCTGTTGGCGGGCGACATAGGTCTTGTAAAGCGCTTCAGTCGCCAACTGTTCCCGTGTGGCGGGTGTGCACTGCGAAAAGGCCGGAATAAGGACATCCATGTGCGCCAGATCAACGTCCGGAAATGCGAGCAAATCCATGCCACTGCGCCGCTGCCCATCCTGACTGATCGCGATACCCGCCTCTGCCGCTTCGCGCGGCGTAAACAATGATGCTTCCAAAAACCCACGCCCCAACGCAAGATCATCCATCTTTACAGCGAACCTTTGCTGACGTTCTTGCGTGATAAGGCCCAGGGCGCCAGCCATCTCCGTCAACCGCTGATCTGCGTTATCCGCACGTAGCGACAGCCGGTACTCGGCGCGAGACGTGAACATGCGGTAAGGTTCTGCAACGCCACGCGTGACCAAATCATCAATCATCACACCGATATAGGCCTGCGCACGGGACAAGATAACACTCCGGCTGTTGCGCGCGCGTAGCGCTGCGTTCAATCCCGCCATAAGCCCTTGCGCCGCTGCCTCTTCATAGCCGGTTGTGCCATTTATCTGACCAGCAAGGAAAAGACCCGGTATCGCGCGAAGTTGTAAGCTCGGATCAAGGTTCTGTGGGTCAACGAAATCATACTCAATCGCATAGCCGGGCTGCAAAATCTCAGCTTTCTCAAGACCGACGATAGAATGCACATACGAACGCTGAACATCTTCCGGCAGCGATGTTGAGATCCCGTTTGGATAAACAGTGTCACAATCTAATCCCTCAGGCTCAAGAAAGATCTGATGCGATGCCTTATCAGCAAAGCGGACGACCTTATCTTCAATCGACGGGCAATATCGCGGCCCGATGCCCTCGATATGCCCACCATACATCGCAGAACGAGAGAGGTTGTCATTTATGATGTCGTGAGTTTGTTGGTTTGTATACGTGATGCCACAAGCAATCTGGCGCACATGCGGCCGATCCGACAGAAAAGAAAACAGCGCGGGCTCATCATCCGCCTGCTGCATTTCCAGCTTTTCCCAAGCGATGGAAGATGCACGCAACCGTGGCGGCGTTCCCGTTTTCAACCGACCCAAAGGAAGATCGAGAGCGCGCAGGCGATCCGCCAGTCGTACGGATGGTCTATCGCCCATTCGCCCACCGGCAGTCTTTTGATCCCCAATATGGATAACCCCGTTCAAGAACGTGCCGGTCGTCAAAACAACACTACCCGCAGGAATAATTGCGCCATCTGAAAGCTCAACCCCCGCAATCCGACCATCTGCCAAGACGAGATCAGCCACCTCACCCTCGATGACTGTCAGGCCTTCTTGCGCTGCGAGGAAAAACTGTATGGCAGCTTTGTATAGCGCCCGATCCGATTGCGTCCGCGGGCCGCGCACAGCAGGGCCCTTGCGGCGATTAAGCAACCGAAACTGAATGCCGGACATATCGGCGGCCAACCCCATAATGCCGCCCATCGCATCAATCTCCCGCACAAGGTGGCCTTTACCAAGCCCACCAATCGCCGGGTTACAAGACATCACGCCGATGGTATCTTTCCGCATCGTCACCAAGGCCGTTATGGCGCCAGCACGCGCCGCTGCATGGGCGGCTTCCGCGCCGGCATGCCCACCACCGATGACAACGACGTCGAATGCATCATGTTTCACGTGAAACACCCTTCACTTGCCAATGCAGAACTGCGCGAAAATTTCGCCCAGAACGGCCTCTACATCTACCCGGCCAATCAACGAGTCAAGCGCACCGACTGCATCGCGCAGATGCAGCGCCAAAATCTCTGCCCCAACGCTGCCCTCGATAAAGCAAGATCTCCCAACCATCATCAACGCATGTGCCCTCTCAAGCGCCTGTCGATGCCGTTCATGAGACGCAAGTGTCGCACCCGATACCCGATCCATCAAAATGCGCGAGACATCAGCCAAAAGCTGATCAATGCCGTCCCCATTCACTGCAGAGATGCCTGAACCCGTCACATCGGATTTCGTCATATACCGTAGATCGACGGCGATACCGGGGTCAAAATCACCTTGCGCCTGCAACCCGTCGATCAGCAAAATGCGTAAGTCCGCGCCACTTGCACGGCTCCGTGCACGCGCAACACCGATGCGCTCTATGACGTCATCAGACTCCCGCAGCCCGGCGGTATCAAGAAAGGTGACCGGTAGCCCATTAAGATCGATGCGAACCTCCAAAACATCGCGTGTCGTCCCAGCAAACTCCGATGTTATCGCAATATCTCGACCCGCTATCTTATTGATAAGTGTCGATTTTCCAGCATTTGGTGGACCAATGATCGCCACCTCAAACCCACTACGAATCCGCTCTGCCGCTTGATATCCACCTAACTGCTCGGCGATCCGACTAATCACCTTATCGATTAAAGCACCCACCTCGGGCGATACATCCACCGGCACATCTTCATCCGCGAAGTCTATCGTCGCTTCAATCAAGGCCGTCGCCCGTACCAAATCATGACGGCACATATCTGCAAAACCACGCATCGCGCCCGAGAAAAGCTCTTGTGCTTGTCTGCGCTGCGCCTCCGTCTCAGCCGCGATGAGATCAGAAAGACCCTCCACCTGAGCCAAATCAAGATTGCCATTCAACAACGCGCGGCGTGTGAACTCACCAGCTTCGGCCATGCGCGCCAAACCTGTGCCAGAGATCGCCGCCTCGATAGCGCGGATCACCGCAATACTGCCATGCAGCTGCAGCTCAACAACATCCTCGCCCGTAAAACTACGAGGTTCATCAAACCGTAAAACCAATGCTTGGTCCAGAACCGCGCCAGTAGCATTGCGCAAAACCCGCAAGCCAGCTTGACCTGCCTGCGGTAAAGACCCGGCTAGCCCACTGCCAATCTCATGCGCAGCAGGCCCAGAGATACGGATAACAGCGACGCCCGATTTTCCCCGGGCTGTCGCCAGGGCAAAGATCGTATGCATCGCCTGCCCCTTACGCGTTCATCGAGTCGAAAAACTCAGAGTTACTCTTGGTCTGCTTCAACTTCGAGATAAGGAATTCGATCGCATCCGTCGTTCCCATTGGGTTCAAGATCCGCCGCAGGACATAGGTTTTTTGCAGATCGACCTTATCAACCAACAGATCTTCCTTCCGGGTACCGGATTTCAGAATATCCATCGCCGGGAAGACACGTTTGTCGGCAACCTTACGATCCAGAACCAACTCCGAGTTGCCAGTGCCCTTGAATTCTTCAAAGATCACTTCATCCATCCGGCTACCCGTATCGATCAACGCGGTCGCGATAATGGTCAGCGATCCACCTTCCTCGATATTCCGCGCAGCACCGAAAAAGCGTTTCGGCCGCTGCAAAGCATTCGCATCGACACCGCCTGTCAACACCTTGCCCGACGACGGCACGACCGTGTTGAACGCACGGCCAAGACGCGTGATCGAGTCGAGCAAAATGACAACATCGCGCTTATGCTCGACCAGTCGCTTGGCCTTTTCGATCACCATCTCAGCGACCGCAACGTGGCGCGTCGCGGGTTCATCGAAGGTAGAAGAGATCACCTCACCCTTCACACTGCGCTGCATGTCAGTCACTTCCTCGGGGCGCTCGTCGATCAACAAAACGATCAGGTAACACTCAGGGTGATTAACCTCGATCGAATGCGCGATATTCTGCAACAGCACCGTTTTCCCTGTGCGTGGCGGTGCGACGATCAAGGCCCGTTGGCCTTTGCCAATCGGGGCCACCAAATCGATGATCCGTGCCGAACGATCCTTGATCGTCGGATCTTCGATCTCCATCTTCAGCCGCTCATCAGGGTAAAGCGGCGTCAGGTTGTCAAAAGCTACCTTGTGCCGTGCACGATCAGGATCTTCAAAGTTGATCCGCTTTACCTTGACCAAGGCGAAATAACGCTCGGTTTCGCGCGGCGCATTCATCACACCTTCAACCGTATCACCGGTGCGCAAACTGTGCTGTCTGATCATATCAGGCGAGACATAAATATCGTCAGGACCAGGCAAATAGTTCGCTTCAGGCGACCGCAAGAACCCAAACCCATCTTGCAAAACTTCCAACACGCCGTCGCCCGAGATTTCCCAACCTTCCTCCGCGCGTTCGCGAAGGATCTCGAACATCATCTCGCCCTTGCGCATGGTCGAGGCGTTCTCAATCTCGAGCTCTTCCGCCATCGACAGAAGGTCTTTGGGCGATTTGACCTTAAGATCGGCCAGTTTCAACGTCATATCGGTCATGGAAATCCTACAGATGGATTGACCTTTCACGGTCAACACGCAGTCATGTCATTTGGAAAAGCGATCCCGAACGGGAACAAATCACCTGCTATGACCCATGGCATCGTCTGTCAAGCGATCCCGGCATGGTGATTTTCTAATTAAGAAATAAGATATTTAAGAAAAGATGTGGCTGTAGTGTTCCAGTTGGTAAGCCGCAGAAGCAGCTTTTCTGTCCTTTCTTCTCACAGCCATACACATGGCATGATCTGTTCACAAATCATCCACAGAACGCGCGTAGTTAATAAAAACACTTTAAAAACAAAGCTTTAATACTTTGAACAACCAATATTCAGGTGGATAGATCAGCCCATAACGCCGACGTCGTGCTCACTAAACATCTCGTGGCTGGATGGTTTATCACCGTGGACAAGTGCAGAGCGAAAGCACCGATATGGCCCCCATCATACGCTGTCGCAACTCTGTCGCATTCACCAACAAGATTGGCAGCCAGTTCTCACCTCGGTTATGCACAGCGTCATGGACAGAATTCTTTCACCCCAACCCAGTCTGACGCTTGCCTCGGCATCGATGATCCGCGCCCAAATGCTCAGCAACGCGGGCATCGCCCATCTTCGACAGCCGGTGCGAATCGATGAAGACACTATTCGCGACGCCCTAATCAGCGAGGGGGCGGCCCCGCGCGATATCGCCGATACCTTGGCCGAATTCAAAGCGCGCAAAGCAAGCGCACCTGGGCTTACCCTGGGATGCGACCAGATCTTGGCGCTGAAATCCACGATCTATTCTAAACCCCACGACCGGGCCGAGGCGCATCGCCACCTCTCCCAACTCTCGGGACAAACGCATCACCTCTACGCCGCTGCCGTCATCTATGAGGATGCGCAGCCTGTCTGGCGTCATGTCGGCGTGGCGCGCATGACGATGCACAAGCTAAGCGATGATGAAATCACCGCCTATCTTGATCAGGCTTGGCCAGCGGTCGCCACATCCGTTGGCGCCTATCAAGCCGAAGTCCTTGGCGCGCGTCTTTTTGCCCGGATCGAGGGGGATTGGTTCTCGGTTCTGGGGCTTCCCTTGCTCGAACTATGCTCTTATCTGCGTCTGCGAGGTTGGAGGTTCACATGACCCGTCCCGAAATCCCGTTGGCGGGTGTGATCGGTGATCCCATCGCGCATTCTCTTTCTCCAAGGCTGCATGGGCATTGGCTCAAGCGTTATGGGCTGAAAGGGCATTATGTGCCCCTGCATGTCACGCATCAAAACCTCGCCGATGTGCTGCGCATCATGCCCGAAATGGGCTTTGTCGGCGTCAATATCACCATCCCGCACAAGGAATTTGTCCTTTCGCTCGCGACGCAAGTCAGCGACCGCGCAGCACTCATTGGGGCCGCCAATACACTGACCTTTCTTGGCAATGGTCAGATCCAAGCTGATAACACTGACGGAATTGGTTTCTTATCGAATATCCGCCAAAATCTACCCGGCTGGACGGCGGCCACCGGGCCAGCCCTCGTTCTCGGTGCGGGCGGTGCGGCCAAGGCCATCGTCTCGGCGCTCATCAATGATGGCGCGCCAAAGGTCACGGTGGTCAACCGTACCAGACTGCGCGCCGACGCTTTGAAGGATCAGTTCGGCGCGCGCGTCGAAACCCAAGATTGGACCCGCATCCCCGATCTGGTTGGCGACGTCGCGCTGATCGTCAACACCACCTCACTGGGCATGGAGGGGCAATCCCCCCTCACCATCGATTTGTCGCGCCTTACCCCGCCCACGGTCGTGACCGATATCGTCTATAAACCGCTCGAGACTGAGCTTTTGGCGACAGCCCGCCAGATGGGCTGTGAAACCGTCGATGGTCTGGGCATGTTGCTGCATCAGGCCGTGCCGGGTTTTGAGCGCTGGTTTGGCTATACGCCGATGGTTGATGACGATCTCCGCGCGGCGGTTTTGGCCCCATGACCATCAAGCTTGGGCTTACCGGCTCGATCGGGATGGGTAAATCGACGACAGCGGCCATGTTTCGTGCGATGGGTATCCCGGTTTGGGATGCAGATGAAACCGTGCATCGGCTTTATGCGGGGGGCGGCACGGCGGTCGCACCTGTCGCCGCTCTCATCCCCGACGCCCTGCAAGGCGGCATGATCAACCGCGACGCTTTGAAACGCGCCATAGCGGCCGACGCGACCCTTTTGGACCGTCTGGAAAAAATCGTCCATCCGCTGGTCGCGCAAGACAGGGCCGCCTTCCTCGCGCGCCATGCTGACCAACCCCTTGTCGTCCTTGATATCCCGCTGTTGTTTGAGACCGGTGCCGATGCATGGCTTGATGCTGTCTTGGTCGTGACGACCGATCCCGAAACCCAAGCGGCCCGCGTCATGGCGCGGCCCGGCATGACCGATGCAGCTTTCGCTCAGATCCTCGCGCGTCAAATGCCCGATCCTGAGAAACGCGCCCGCGCCGATCATGTCATCGCGACAAAGACGCTGGAACAAACCCGCGCCGATGTGACAAAACTTATCGCGACACTGACGGGCAAAGGGGCCGATGATGCGTGAGATTGTCCTCGATACCGAAACCACCGGCCTTGATCCCTTTGACAAGCCCGCCCACCGCATTGTCGAGATCGGCGCGGTCGAGTTGTGGAACCAAGTTCCCACCGGCCAGACCTATCACCAATATATCCACCCCGAACGCGACATGCCGCCCGAGGCTTTCGCGGTTCATGGCATCAGCGAAGCCTTTTTGGCAGATAAGCCGCGTTTTGCTGATATCGCCCAAGCATTTCTTGCCTTTATCGGGGATGCGCGGCTGATCATCCATAATGCCAGCTTTGATATGCGCTTTCTCAATGCCGAGCTTTCCTGGGTCGGCCTGCCTGCGCTGCAAGATGACCGCGCGCTTGACACGCTCTTGATCGCGCGCCGGCGTTTTCCCGGCTCTCCCGCATCGCTTGATGCGCTTTGCCGCCGGTTCGGCATCGATAATGCGAACCGTACGCTGCATGGCGCCTTGCTTGATTCCGAGATTTTGGCAGAGGTTTATCTTGAACTGACCGGCGGGCGTCAGGCCGATTTCGGCTTGGGTGCCGATCAGGCACGCAATCGATCAAAAACTGTAGATGGCGCATGGCGCGCTCAGCCGCGCAGCAACCCATTGCCCTCGCGCCTGAGCGAGACAGAGCGCGCCACCCATGCCGCGATGATCGCGGAGCTGGGCGAGGGCGCGCTCTGGTTGAAAACCCGTTAACCGATCACGCGTCGGCTTTTTGCGCCATCGCGCGCTGGGCCAATTGCTGGCGGTAAAGCGCCAGAAAGTCGATGGTATCAAGCCCAAGCGGCGGATAGCCACCATCGCGCGTCACATCCGACACGATCCGGCGCACAAAGGGAAACAGCATCCGCGGACATTCGATCAGCAAGAACGGATGCATCTGTTCGGCGCTGACATGCTCGACCTTAAAAATGCCGCCATATTCCAGCTCGAGCAAAAAGATCGACTGCGGTGTTTCTTCGCGCGTCTTGCTTTCGATCTTCAGCTTCATGATCACATCATACTGATCTTCGGCTTCGCGCTTGCGCGCATCAAGTGCGACCTGCACCTGAATATCGGGCTGCACCTGCGCGCTGACCGACCTTTGCGCCGCGATATTCTCAAACGACATATCCCGCACAAACTGGCCAAGGATCTGCAATTTCGGCATCACTGGCTGTTCGGCGGTGCCAGCTGTGGCTTGGGGGGCGGAACTGCCATTGGTTTCGGACATATCTTTCTCTCCAATTTTCACATCGGCATCAGGATTTGCCCAATCGTCTAACAGCACAAGCCGCCAGCCTCAATGCTTCGTCCACTGGGATGGGGGGCCGTTGCGATCTGGGTTCTCGTCCACCGTATATTGCGCATCGATCACATCATCGCGCGGATCGCTTGGCCGTGTCGGGCCATTGCCCATCTGCATCGTCGTAAAGGTGACCCGCTTCGCCACCTCGCGCAAAAGCCAACTCCGCACCGCAGGCACCAAAAGCAAAAAGCCGACTGTGTCGGTGAAAAACCCCGGCGTCAGCAAGAGCGCGCCGGAAAATAAGATCATCGCCCCATGGGCCAAGGGTTCGGTCGGGTCGCGCAGGGTTTGAAAGCTATCGCGCAGGCGCGATAGGACCAAGGCGCCCTGTGACTTTACCAGCATCGTGCCCGCAACAGCCGTCAACACCACAATCGCCAAGGTCGCCCATAGGCCGATCAGCCCGCCGATCTGGATAAAAAGCGCAATCTCGACCAGCGGAACCAGAAGAAAGGCAAGAAAAAGCCACATGAATTGCTCTCCCAACGGGGCAAGCGCCGATTTGGCGCGGTCGAGGGTGATGGACTTGATACCACCCCTGACCTACATATGTGCATTGTAACGCCCAAGAGAACCCCGTTTGCCCAGCAAGGAGCTTTCATGAACTCGTCCCTTCTATCTTTGCTGGTCTTGGCGGGTATCGCAGTGTTTTTGATTCTGCGTCTGCGCAGTGTGCTTGGCACGCGCGAAGGCTATGAAAAACCGCCCGAGGTGGCAGAGCCCGCGCGCAAGGATCGCCGCCGCGATTTCGAAGTGATCGAAGGTGGCCCTGATCGCGATATTACCGACCATGTCGAAGATGGCTCTGACAGCGCCAAGGCGTTGAGCGCCATGAAGCAAGCCGAGCCAAGCTTTACCGTTGCCGAGTTCTTGCAAGGCGCGCGCGGCGCTTACGAGATGATCTTGATGGCTTTTGAAAACGGCGATGTAGAAGCGCTGCGCCCGTTTCTTGCGTCCGATGTGATGGAGACCTTCGCCTCCGTGATCGACGAACGCGAGGCGCAAGGCTTGTCGATCCAAGCCTCCTTTATCGGCATCCGGGAATTGGCACTTGACCGCGCACGCTTTGACCGCGCCACCGGTGTGGGCGAGATTACCGTGCGTTTCGTGGGCGAGTTGACCTCGGTCGTGCGCAACGCCGAAGGTCAGGTGGTCGAGGGTGACCCGAACGAGATCAAGCGCCAGCGCGATGTTTGGACTTTCGCCCGCCATATGGGGGCCAGCGATCCGAACTGGGAATTGGTCGCAACCGACGGATGACAGATGCGCGGGTTGGGTGCGGTCCTTGGCCTTGTTATGGCCATCTCTGCCTGGAGCAGCCCTTCAATGTCTGAAGAGACAATTGAGCTTTTGTCTTTTGCCGATCTCGACGGCTGGGCCACCGATGACCACGCCGCTGCCTTGGCCACGTTTCGCAATACCTGTGCCGATCTTGTCGGCCCGGATTGGCAACCCCTTTGCGCCTTGTCCCAGAATGCACGCGACGCACGCCGCTTTTTCGAGATGTTCTTTCGCCCGGTTCTGATCGGCGGGGCCGCACCGGCGCTGTTCACCGGCTATTTTGAGCCGCAACTTGATGGCGCGCGCACACCCAGTATGCGCTTTCGCTATCCCGTCTATCGCACACCGCCCGAGGCCGTCGATGGCCGCTGGGTCACCCGCCGCGAGATCGAAGAGGGCCGCTTGCTGGAAGGTCGCGGGCTAGAGATCGCTTGGGTCGATGATGCGGTTGAGCTGTTTTTTCTGCAAATACAAGGCTCTGGCCGGATCAAGCTGCAAGATGGGTCAATCATCCGCGTTGGGTATGGTGGCAGGAATGGCCAGCCCTATCGCTCCATCGGGCAAGAGCTGGTGCGCCGGGGCATCTTCACCCAACATCAGGTTTCGGCGCAGGTGATCCGCAACTGGGTGCGTCGCAACCCGGCGGCGGGGCGCGAGCTACTTTATCACAACCCATCCTATATCTTTTTCCGCGAGGTCGATTTGCCCGATCCCGATCTTGGGCCTTTGGGGGCGATGAACCGCTCGATCACGCCGATGCGCTCTATCGCGGTCGATCCGGAACATACGCCCTTGGGCGCACCTGTCTGGATCGAAAAAGCAGGTGCAGACCCGATCAGGCGATTGATGGTGGCGCAAGATACAGGCGGCGCTATTCGTGGGGCGCAGCGCGCCGATATCTTCTATGGCTTTGGTGATCAGGCAGGTCTCGCCGCCGGCGAGATACGCGATCCGGGCCGGATGGTCGTTTTGCTCCCGATTGAATTGGCCCATCAACGCGCGCCGGATCGCTGAGCGATGGCGCGTCAGGGCAAGCGCGGGCTAAGCGCGGAAGAACGCCATCTGTGGGAAAAGGTCGCAAAAAGCACGACGCCGCTTGATCCGCCCGCGCGCAACCTTTCGCTGCCCGAGATCGAGGGGCCAAAACCTGCCCCCACCGTCCCGCGCGAAAGGATTTCCGCCTTTCGCATCGGCGAAAAGGCCCGCCACAAGCCCCATCCACCGCAACCCAGCACCGATCTATCCACCCGTTTGGCACAAGCGCCCGTGCGGATGGATCATGGCGCCTATCGCAAGCTGGTGCGCGGCAAGCTTAAACCCGATGCGCGGATCGATCTGCATGGCATGACCATCGCGCAGGCCCATCCCGCACTGATCCGCTTTGTCTTTTCCGCCTATGATCGGGGTGATCGTCTTGTTCTTGTGATTACCGGCAAGGGCAAAGAGCGCGATAGCGACACGCCCATCCCGATCAAGGTCGGGATTTTGCGCCACCAAGTGCCGTCTTGGCTGCATGCCCCACCGCTGGGCGCGTTGGTCCTCGATATCCGCGAAGCGCACCAGCGCCATGGCGGCGGCGGGGCTTATTACGTATATCTCAAGCGTCCGCGCTGATCACAAAACATAGCGCGACAGATCGATGTCGCGGGTCAACTCACCCAGATTTGCCTCGACAAACGCGGCATCGACAATGATCGCCTCGCCGCCGCGATCAGGGGCGGTAAAGCTCAGCTCTTCGAACACACGCTCCATCACGGTGTAAAGCCGCCGCGCGCCGATGTTCTCGATGCTCTCATTCACCTCGGCCGCGATACGGGCCAAGGCGGCGATCCCGTCTTGGGTAAAGCTGACCTCGACCGCCTCGGTCGCCATCAGCGCGGTATATTGCCGGGTGAGCGCATTGTCGGTCTCGGTCAGGATGCGGACAAAATCATCCTCGGTCAGCGGGCGAAGGTTCACCCGGATCGGCAAGCGCCCCTGCAATTCGGGCAATAGGTCCGATGGCTTGGCGATATGAAAAGCACCGCTGGCGATGAACAAGATATGGTCGGTTTTCACCGGGCCATGCTTGGTCGAAACGGTCGTGCCTTCGATCAGGGGCAAAAGATCGCGCTGCACCCCCTCGCGGCTGACATCACCGCCGCGCATATCTTGGCGGCTGGCGACCTTGTCGATCTCGTCGATGAAGACGATGCCATTTTGCTCGACCGCGCGCAGCGCCTCGCGGGTCACCATCTCGCTGTCGAGAAGCTTGTCAGCTTCTTCCTCGATCAGTGCCTCGTAGCTGGCGGCAACGGTCATGCGGCGCTTGATCTTGCGCCCGCCAAAGGCTTTGCCAAAAAGATCGCCCAAATTCATCATCCCGCCGCCCATCCCCGGCTGGCCGGGGATCTCGAAGCCGCCCATCGGGTTCGCGGTATCAGTCAATTCCAACTCGATAATAGTGCTGTCCAACTCTCCCGAGCGCAGCTTGCGCCGGAACATGTCGCGGGTTTGATCGCGCGCGCCGTCACCGGCCAGCGCCGCGATCACACGCTCTTCGGCGGCGGCATGGGCTTTGGCGCGCACCTCGTCGCGCATATGCTCGCGCACCATGATCAGGGCCGCATCGACCAGATCGCGGATGATTTGTTCCACATCGCGTCCGACATAGCCCACTTCGGTGTATTTCGTCGCCTCGACCTTGATAAAGGGCGCGCGGGCAAGTTTCGCTAGGCGGCGGCTGATCTCGGTCTTTCCGACACCGGTGGGGCCGATCATCAGGATGTTCTTTGGATAAACCTCATCGCGCAGGTCATCGCCCAACTGCTTGCGCCGCCAGCGGTTGCGCAGCGCAACGGCAACGGCGCGCTTGGCGTCTTTCTGGCCGATGATAAAGCGGTCAAGCTCGGACACGATCTCGCGTGGGGTCAGGTCGCTCATCTCGAAATCCGCTCCACCGTCAGGTTGCCATTGGTATAGACACAGATATCGGCCGCGATCGCCATGGCGCGGCGCGCGATGGTTTCGGCGTCATGCTCGCCGTCGATCAACGCCCGCGCGGCGGCCAGCGCATACATGCCGCCCGATCCGATGGCGGCAATTCCATGTTCGGGTTCCAGCACATCGCCCGCGCCGGTAATCACATAAAGCTCGCGCCCGTCCGTCACGATCAGCATCGCCTCGAGTTTCTGGAGGTGTTTATCCGTGCGCCAATCCTTGGCCAATTCGACGCTGGCGCGCTGCAATTGGCCCGGTGTTGCCTCCAGTTTCTTTTCAAGCCGTTCTAGAAGGGTAAAGGCATCGGCGGTTGATCCGGCAAAACCCGCCACCACCGCGTGGCCACCGGGTGACAGGCGGCGCACCTTGCGCGCGCTGCCCTTGATCACGGTCTGGCCAAGGCTGACCTGCCCATCGCCCGCGATCACCACCTCGTCGCCCTTGCGCACGCCGATGATCGTCGTGCCGTGCCAGCCGGGAAAATTGCTGTCTGCCATAGGGCCTCCGCTTGCTTTGCGCGTCTTTATGGCGGCTCGCGCGCCCTGCCGCAACAGCCGGTAGGCCGGGCTTCAGCCCGGCATTCCCGGCCAGCTGCGGCGGCGCGGCACCCGCACGGCCAGCATCGGCATCAGCCATGGTCCACGAAACCGGTCAAGGTCGAGCGCTTCGAACACGCCGACTGTTTCTTCACCGTTGATCTGCGTCTGCACGGCGGCACGGTTGTAAAATGGCGCATCAAGCATCGCTTTGACCTGTCGCGGCTGATATCCCGCATCGGCGCGGGTTTCACGGCGCACCATCCAGCCGGGGCGTTTGAGCTTGGCCTTGGGCGGCATGGCAATCGCGCGGGGCGTGCCATCCTCGGCAAAGCCAATCGCGGCGGCAAGTTCCGACCCGTCGCGGCGCTGGGCGTCATAGAAACAGGCCGCGCCATCGCGCAGCGGAAAACGCCCCCATGTCCAATAGCTAAAATCAGCCTCAAGCGCGCGGGTGCCGAAATTGGCGTCGAAATAGCCATGCCCCGTCCAGTTCCAGCCGGGGCGGTTCAGCCGCACCTCGATGCTGGCCTTGGGTGCAAAGGGTCGCCAGATATGCGCGCCATCGGGGGTCAGCGCCATCTCCACTTGGGTTAGCGCGGCTGGGCGGATGATCACCTCGCCCGTCACCATTTGGGCGTGCGGGGTCGACATCTCGGCAATCTCGATGCGCAGATGATCGCCCGCCCAGACCATCGCCGATGGTCCAATCTGCAGCCGGTCGCGCGATAGGCCAAGGGCCGCTTCCCCGCGGTCCGTCATTGTCCAGCGCCCGCCTTGCCCATAGGTCACGACATTCAAGCAGCAGTGATCGGCGGGGTTCTTACGGCCCGACCAGCGATACCAAGGCGAGAAAACAGACCCTATGAAGCCGATGATGGAGATCGCGCGCTGCCCGTCATCGCTGATCCCGTCGACATACCACCATGCGTAGCCGTCTTGCGGGACATCGAGATCGAAGCAAGGTCGCTCAAGATCGCCGCGGCCGCGTGCTTGCCGGAGAGGCAGGCCATCGGAATCCCCGCCCCCGGATGCGCCCCGCCCCCCGCCAGATAAAGACCCTTGATCGCCGTGCGCGCCGTCGGGCGCTGAAAGCTGGCCATCATCCCATGTGGGCTCAGCCCGTAAAGGGAACCGTCCGACGCTGGAAAGTCCCTGTCGAAATCCCCCGGCATGTGCAGCGCGCTGACCTGTGGGGTGGGCGAGAACCGCAGGCCCATCTGGGAAAGCGTCTCGAATGTGCGTGTTCGACATGTATATGCATCCTCCGGGGTCGAGGGGTGACCGGGCGGGCCGTTCAAAATGATCTCAAAGCGCTCTGCGCCTGTCGGTGCGTCGCCACCGCGATCTTGGGCGCAGACGTAAAGCGTGCCGTCGCTGGGCATACGACCGGCGGCAAGATCACGGAATTCTTGGGCTGGATTGTCACAGAAAAAGACATTGTGGTGGGCCAGCTCAACCCCCACGGGTTCGGCGGCAAAGCCCCAGACAAAGGCCGATAGGCTGCGCGCGGCCACCGCTTTACGCGGCACGGCGCGGCTGGGGCCGGTGCCAAGATGCCCATCGACTAGCGCCTTGGGATCGCCGTTGAACACCACCAGATCGGCCGCCAGTCGGGTGCCATCGTCGAGATGCACGGCGATCACGCGGCCATCTTGCTGTTCGATCCGCATCGCACGCGTGCCAAGGCGAAAGGCCGCGCCCTTGGCCGTGGCCAAATCCTGCATCGCTAGCGCCAGCTTGTGCATGCCGCCCTGAACGCGCCAGACGCCGCTTGCCTCGGATTGCCAGATTAGGCCAAGCACCGCTGGGCTGTCATAGGGTGAGCCGCCGACATAGGTGGCGTAGCGCCCGAAAAGCTGGCGCAGGCGCGGATCGCTAAATTGCCGCGCAAGGCTGGCGGCAAGGCTAAAGCCCGGCGCCATCGCGGGAATGATCGCCGGGTTTTTCAACACATGCGCCACAAGCCCCGCAAGCCGGGGGCTGGGCGCGTGCATGATTGGCCCCTCGAAAGCGGCGTAAAGCCGGGCGGCGCGGTCGCAAAAGCGTGTGAATTGCCGCGCCGCGCTTGCACCGGCAAATGCACCAATCGCGTTCGCATTGCGCGCCGGATCGCTGTGCAGATCCAGAACCGATCCATCGCGCCAAAAATGTCGCGCCAAGACCGTCTCGGGGATCAAGCTGACATGATCAGATAGCCGCGCGCCGACATCGGCAAAAAGTGTCTCGAACACGCCTTTTAGGGTCATCACGGTTGGCCCGATATCGACTGGTCCCGCGACACTGTCGCGGGTGCGCATCTTGCCGCCTACGGTGGGTGCTGCATCGATGACCGTGACCGCAAGACCCGCATGCGCAAGCCGCAGCGCCGCCGCAAGGCCACCGATACCGGCGCCAATCACGACTGCACGGTTAGGCGCGTCTTGCACGGGGCTTTCCTCCTCAACTGTCAATTCATGTTGACAGTTTGCGGGCATTTGTCCACCCTGATTTACACATGGGCTGTCAGACCGGGCAGATTCCCAATGATCAGAGAGGCCGCGCATGTCGTTGAAACCCCGGATCGAAGCCGCGATTTCCAGTGCAATTCGATTGGGCCAAGTGGGTAGCCCGCCGCCAAAACTGGCCGCTGCCCTTGATTATGCGGTAAACCCCGGTGGTGCGCGCATCAGGCCAACAATCTGTATGTCGGTATCGCTGGCCTGTGGCGATGATCAGCCTGCCATGGCCAATGCGGCGGCCACGGCGATTGAGTTGATCCATTGCGCCAGCCTTGTGCATGACGACATGCCTTGCTTCGACAATGCCGACACGCGGCGCGGCAAACCCTCGGTGCATCGCGCCTATGGCGAGCCCTTGGCGCTTTTGACAGGTGATTCGCTGATCATCATGGCGTTTGAGGTGCTGACCCGCGCGGCCGAGGCCGACCCGAAACGTGGCCTTCGGCTGTTGCGCATCTTGGGCGAGACCAGCGGCATGCCCGGCGGTATCTGCGCCGGCCAAGGTTGGGAGAGCGAGGCGAAGATCGATCTATCCGCCTATCACCGCGCCAAGACCGGCGCGCTTTTCGTAGCGGCCACCCGCATGGGTGCGGCGGCAGCAGGCGAAGACCCCGAGGCATGGACAGAACTTGGCGCGCGCATCGGTGAGGCGTTTCAGGTCGCCGATGATCTGCGCGATGCGCTGTATGACGAGGTGACGCTGGGCAAGCCCGCCCATCAAGATGAGATCAATGGCCGCCCCAATGCCGTCGCCGCCCTTGGCGTGCGCGGTGCGATCCGGCGGTTGGAGGATATCTTGTCCGGTGCCATTTCCTCGATCCCCTCCTGCGCGGGTGAGGCGGCCTTGGCGGCCTTGGTACGCAAGACCGCCGAGCGGTTGACGCCTGTGCTTCCTGCAAACCAGATGATTTAAGCCGATGTCGGTGGCTGACCCCATGCAAGATGACCGTCCGCGCCTGCGCGACCGGCTTTATGCTTGGCGCACCGCGCTGTTGCGTTCAGACCGGTTTCAGCGCTGGGCCGCACGCACACCGATTGCCGCGCGTGTCGCGCGCAAAGATGGCGAGGCCTTGTTCGATCTGGTCGCGGGGTTTTTGCATAGCCAGGTGTTGATGGCCTTTGTCGCCTTGGATTTGGCTGATCACCTGTCTGATCGTCCGCGCAGTGTTGAGGCCTTGGCCCTTCGGGTTGGTGTCGCCCCTGATCGGTTACGCGTGTTGTGCCAAGCGGCCAGCGCGCTGGGCCTGATGCAACGCACAAGCGATGGGCGCTATGGTCTGGGGCGTCTGGGTGCGGCACTTCCGGGCATTCCCGGCTTGGCGCAGATGATCCGCCACCATGATGTGCTTTATCGCGACATGGCCGACCCCGTCGCCTTTTTCCGCGATGCGCCTGCAACGGAATTGGCCGCTTTCTGGCCCTATGTCTTTGGCGCGACCGGCCAGATCGACCCCGAGACCGCCGCCACCTATTCGCAGCTCATGGCCGATAGCCAAACCCTTGTCGCGCAAGAGGCGTTAGGCGTGATCGATCTTGGCGGTGTGACGCGGCTTTTGGATGTGGGCGGGGGGACGGGTGCGTTCCTAACGGCGGTGGGGCGCGCATATCCCGATCTTGCGTTGCATCTGTTCGACCTGCCGCAAGTGATCGCGCCCGCGACAGCGCGGTTCAACGATGCAGGATTCGCCCATCGCGTCACGATCACAGGCGGCAGTTTTCGCACCGATACGCTGCCCGGTGGTGCCGATGCGATCAGCCTGATCCGGGTTCTCTACGACCATTCCGACGATACGGTGCGCATGCTTTTGGCCAAGGCGCATGCGGCACTTCCGGCCGGTGGGCGGATCATCATCAGTGAGCCGATGTCGGGCGGTGTGCATCCCAATCGGGCGGGGGATGCTTACTTTGGGCTTTATTGCCTTGCCATGGGAACAGGGCGCGCGCGCAGCGCCGCTGAGATTTCCGGGCATCTTCAGGCGGCGGGGTTTGGCGATATTTCCATGCCCAGAACGGCCCGTCCCTTCATCACCTCCGTGGTGCAAGCGCGTAAAGCGTAAAGAAAACCTGACACATGTGTCTATTTGGATTGACATAAAATAGTGTCAGGATAAACTGACAGTCAAGTTGCCGCAGGTGCAGGATTCTTTTGTGTGCTTGCGCTCATGTCAGGAAAGACACCCGTGATCTCGAACGCCGTCATACTTCAAGGCCCCAAGACCCTCGGCGTAGGTCAGCTTGACCTGACCGATCCCGGTCCTGATGATCTTGTGGTGGATGTGCGTCATTCGGGGATTTCCACAGGCACGGAAAAGCTTTTCTGGTCGGGCGAAATGCCGCCCTTCCCCGGCATGGGGTATCCGCTTGTCCCCGGCTACGAGGCCGCGGGTGAAGTTGTCAGTGCCGGACCCGGCACGGGCTTCAAGGTGGGTGATGTCGTCTTTGTTCCCGGCGCAAATTGCTACGGTGAGGTCAAAGGGCTGTTCGGCGGTGCCGCAAGCCGTTTGGTCACCGCCGCCAATCGCGTTGTGCGGATCGACCCGGCACTTGGGGCCGAAGGCGCGCTTTTGGCGCTGGCCGCGACCGCCCGCCACGCGCTTGCAGGCATGAACACCCGCCTGCCAGAGCTGATCATCGGCCATGGCGTCTTTGGCCGCCTGTTGGCCCGGCTGACGATTGCTGCAGGTGGCCCAGCCCCGACCGTTTGGGAAATCAACGAAGATCGTCAGTTGGGTGCGACGGGCTACAGCGTCATTCATCCCGATGCCGATCCGCGCCGCGATTATGGCTGCATCTATGACGCCTCCGGCGTGTCGTCGCTTTTGGACACAATGGTTGGTCGTCTGGCCAAGGGCGGCGAGATCGTCTTGGCCGGCTTTTACCCCGAGCCGCTGCAATTCGCCTTTCCGCCCGCCTTCATGCGCGAGGCGCGGTTCCGTATCGCCGCCGAATGGACGCGCGAAGATCTGATCGCCACGCGCGATCTGATCAACCATGGCGCGCTGAGCCTCTCGGGGCTGATCACGCATACCGCAACTGCAGAGCAAGCCGAGAGTGCGTATCAGACCGCGTTCGAAGACCCGGCTTGCCTGAAAATGATTCTAAGCTGGGAGAACGCCGCATGAGCCTCGATGTTCCGAACCTGCGTGATTACGACGCCAAGCTGCGCGAAGAAGCCAATGAGCCGACGCTCGAGGTGCCGCAGGGCGAGCCGACCAAGAAAACCCAGATCATCGCGATCTACGGTAAGGGCGGCATCGGCAAGAGCTTCACGCTTGCCAATCTCAGCCACATGATGGCCGAACAGGGCAAGCGCGTGCTGCTGATCGGCTGCGACCCGAAATCCGATACCACCTCGCTGCTTTTCGGCGGCAAGGCCTGCCCCACGATCATCGAGACCTCGACCCAGAAGAAACTGGCGGGTGAGGAAGTGAAGATCGGCGATGTCTGCTTCAAGCGCGGCGGTGTTTTCGCGATGGAGCTTGGCGGCCCCGAGGTCGGGCGCGGCTGTGGTGGTCGCGGGATCATCCATGGGTTCGAACTACTCGAGAAGCTCGGCTTCCATGATTGGGATTTCGACTATGTCTTGCTCGACTTTCTGGGCGATGTGGTCTGTGGCGGCTTTGGCCTGCCCATCGCGCGCGACATGGCGCAAAAGGTGATTCTGGTCGCCTCGAACGACCTGCAATCGCTGTATGTGGCCAACAACGTTTGCTCGGCGGTGGAATATTTCCGCAAGCTGGGCGGCAATGTCGGCGTCGCGGGCCTCGTCATCAACAAGGACGACGGCTCGGGCGAGGCGCAGGCATTCGCCGAGGCCGTGGGCATCCCGATCTTGGCTGCCATTCCGCAAAACGACGATCTGCGCAAGAAGTCGGCGAATTACCAAATCGTCGGCACCGCAGAAAGCGAATGGGGCAGCCTGTTTGCCGCGCTGGGCGACAATGTTGCTGTCGCGCCGCCGATGAAGCCCGTCGCGCTGAACCAAGACCAGCTGTTGCAGCTGTTCGATGGATCGGAAACAGGCGCAGGCATCACGCTGGAACCGGCAAGCGATGCCGACATGCGCGGTAAGAATGCGGTTCATAAACCGTCCCTCGAAGTCATCTACGACGAGGCGTGACGCAATGGCCGATGATTTCAGAGAGGTCCGCTACGACGATACCGCCGACGCCCCGGTGATCCGGGGCGAGGCGAATGTCGACGCGAGCGCCCCCGCTGTCGCACCGCAAGGTGGCGATGGTATGGGCTGCCATGCCGGTGCCGGTGAAATGGAAAAGGCCGCCCGCATGGCGGGCAAATCCGAGATCCTTGACCAATACGCCAAGGATTACCCCCAAGGTCCGCATGACAAACCGCAATCCATGTGCCCTGCTTTTGGCAGCTTGCGCGTGGGCCTGCGGATGCGCCGCACCGCGACCGTGCTGAGCGGTTCGGCCTGCTGCGTCTATGGGCTGACCTTTGTGAGCCATTTCTACGGCGCACGGCGGTCCGTCGGTTATGTGCCTTTCAATTCTGAGACACTCGTTACGGGCAAGCTGTTCGAGGACATCCGCGAAGCCGTGCATGAGATGGCCGACCCCGAGCGTTATGACGCGATCGTGGTGACGAACCTTTGCGTGCCGACCGCATCGGGTGTGCCGCTTCGCCTGTTGCCCAACGAGATTAACGGAGTCCGGATCGTCGGTATCGATGTACCCGGCTTTGGCATCCCCACCCATGCAGAGGCCAAAGACGTCCTTGCGGGTGCGATGCTCAACTATGCCCGACGGGAAGTGGAGGCCGGCCCAGTTCAAGCCCCCGTTTCGGGTAAATCAGACCGTCCGACAGTGACCCTGTTGGGCGAAATGTTCCCTGCAGACCCATTGGGTATTGGAGGGATGCTCGCGCCACTCGGTCTGGCGGCAGGTCCGGTCGTTCCCTGTCGTGAGTGGCGCGAGCTCTATTCTGCGTTGGATAGCCAAGTCGTGGCGGCGATTCATCCGTTCTACACCGCCGCGATCCGCGAGTTCGAAGCGGCTGGCCGCACTATCGTGGGCTCTGCCCCCGTTGGCCATGACGGCACCGCCGATTGGTTGGCGGCCATCGGGGCCGCCTATGGTGTCGGTGCCGACAAGATCGCGGCGGCGCAAAACGCGTTTTTGCCCGCGATCAAGGCGGGGCTTGCCGCGAACCCGATCAAAGGGACCATCACCTTGTCGGGCTATGAAGGGTCCGAGCTATTGGTCGCGCGCCTGCTGATCGAAAGCGGTGCAGATGTGCCTTACGTCGGGAGCGCTTGCCCCAAGACGAAATGGTCGGCGCCCGATATCGCATGGCTTGAGGCGCGCGGCGTCAAGATCAAGTTCCGCGCCAGCCTTGAGGATGATTGCGCCGCGATGGAGGCGATCAAGCCTGATCTCGCCATCGGCACGACGCCCGTGGTCCAGAAGGGCAAAGAGATGGGCATCCCGTCGCTCTATTTCACCAACCTGATTTCGGCGCGTCCCCTGATGGGGCCGGCTGGTGCAGGCTCGCTTGGTCAAGTGGTCAATGCCGCGATGGCCAACAAGGGCCGTATGGATCATATGCGCGAATTCTTTGCCGGGGTGGGCGAAGGCGACACCGCCGGGATTTGGGAGGGTGCGCCGAACCTGCGCCCCGATTTCCGCGCTGCGCATCAAAAGAAACTCGACAAGGCCGCGCGCGCCGCCCAGGCGGAGCAGATGATATGAGCGCGGTTTATCAGAGTGTTTCGGCCCTGCGGGCCGACCCGCTGGGGGGCGCTGCCCCCCAGACCCCCAGGGATATTTCTGAAACGAAGAAGACTGGAGCGGTGTCATGCTGATCCAGGATCATGACCGCGCCGGTGGCTATTGGGGGTCGGTCTATGCCTTTACCGCGGTAAAGGGGTTGCAGGTTATCATCGACGGGCCGGTGGGTTGCGAAAACCTGCCGGTGACGAGCGTGTTGCACTACACCGACGGCTTGCCGCCGCATGAATTGCCCATTGTGACCACCGGTCTGGGCGAGGAAGAGCTTGGCCGCGACGGTACCGAAGGCGCGATGAAGCGCGCTTGGGGTGTGTTGGACCCGGCTTTGCCATCGGTCGTTGTCACAGGGTCGATTGCCGAGATGATCGGCGGCGGCGTGACGCCGATGGGCACCAATATCCAGCGTTTCCTGCCGCGCACCATTGATGAGGATCAGTGGGAATCGGCCGACCGCGCGATGACCTGGATCTTTACCGAGTTTGGCATGACCAAGGGGCGCATGCCGCCCGAAAAGCCACGCGAAGAAGGTGCGGCGCCACGGGTCAATATCCTTGGGCCGATGTATGGCACCTTTAACATGCCATCGGATTTGCACGAGATCCGGCGGCTGGTCGAAGGGATCGGGGCCGAGGTCAATATGGTCATGCCCTTGGGCAGTCATCTGGCCGAGATGCGCAATCTGGTGAATGCGGATGTGAACATTTGCATGTATCGCGAATTTGGTCGCGGTTTGTGTGAAGTGCTGGGCAAGCCCTATCTGCAAGCGCCGATCGGGGTGGAAAGCACCACGAAATTCCTACGCAAGCTGGGCGAGTTGCTGGGGCTGGACCCCGAGCCCTTTATCGCACGCGAAAAGCATTCCACGATCAAGCCTGTCTGGGATCTATGGCGCTCGGTCACGCAAGATTTCTTTGCGACGGCCAGTTTCGGCATCGTCGCCAATGAGACCTATGCCCGTGGCGTTCGGCAATTCCTTGAGACCGATCTGGGCCTGCCTTGCGCCTTTGCGGTGGCGCGGGTGGCGGGGCGCAAGACCGACAATGATCAGGTCCGCGCATTGGTCAGCCAAAAGCGGCCGCTGATCTTGATGGGCTCGATCAACGAGAAGATGTATCTGGCCGAGATGGCGGCGGGGCATGGACCCAAGCCCGCATTCATCCCCGCAAGCTTTCCGGGTGCCGCGATCCGGCGCGCGACTGGCACGCCCTTCATGGGCTATGCGGGTGCCACTTACATGTTGCAAGAGGTCTGCAACGGCCTGTTCGATGCGCTGTTTCACATCCTGCCCTTGGGCAGCCAGATGGACAGCCTTGAGGCCACCCCCACAACGCTGCGCCGCGATTTCCCATGGGATGCGGATGCGCAAACGCTTCTCGACCGGATCGTCGAGGAGCACCCGATTCTGACCCGTATTTCCGCCGCAAAGACGCTGCGCGATGCCGCCGAGAAGACGGCACTCGCCAGCGGGGCTGAGCGGGTCATGAAAGATACCGTCCGTGCATTGGCGCCGGCCGGGTTCGATTTCAACGAGGGAGAGGAAAGATGACAGACTTTACCTCCGACCATCCGGTCGCACGGCACAAGACGCAGAAGGCCGAATTCATGGTCTATTTCGCAATCATTTTCTTAGCGACGCTGCCCTTGGCGACCCTGACTTGGGCGCTGGCGGCGATCCGCACGGGAAGCCTGACCGAGAAGGGCCCGATCAAACGGGCTTGGAGCCAGGCACGTATTATCACGCCGATGATCTTCTCGGCCTGATCTGGCCCAAACCTGCCCAACAAAGCCTGTCGTCAGACCACAGGTGGGTGGGGGAAGCCACAACAAGACACTCGGCGTGACGACCGGAGCCGATACGAAATTCACCCAATTCCGCGCAAGTGGGCTGGGGTGGATGGCCGACAGGGCAATGAGGCCTTGTCGGGGCCCGGCCGCGGGGTTCGCGGCATCGGTCTAACGTTCCGGAGGAAAGTTAAATGGCTGATAATTCCGACCTGTCTTTCACAGGTCTTACTGACGAGCAGGCGCAAGAGCTGCACGCGGTATACATGAGCGGGCTCTGGCTGTTTGCGGCCGTCGCCCTTGTCGCTCACCTTGCCACGTACATCTGGGCACCCTGGTTCTGAGAAGGAGCTAAATCATGGCTAAATTCTACAAGATCTGGCTCATTTTCGACCCCCGCCGCGTGTTCGTGGCACAGGGTGTCTTCCTGTTCCTTCTCGCGGCGATGATCCACCTGGTGGTTCTGTCGTCCGGCCTGAACTGGTTTGAGTCCGCTGCTGCAACCGCAGGTTTCGGCGGCTGATGCGACCCCGTGCCAACCATTGGCGCGGACACTTTTGCTGCGGGCGGGGCCGATCCGCTTTGCCCGCAGCGATCCGAACGATTTTATTGACGGCTGACCGGCACTGCCCGTTGACGCCGCCGAACGCGGAGACAGACGCATGGCTTTGCTAAGCTTCGAAAAAAAGTATCGCGTCCGCGGAGGGACGCTGATTGGCGGCGATCTGTTCGACTTCTGGGTTGGGCCCTTCTACGTGGGCTTTTTCGGGGTCACGACAGCCTTTTTCGCCTTGTTGGGGACGATTTTGATTTTCTGGGGCGCTGCCATGGATGGCAACTTCAACCCTTGGACGATCAATATCGCGCCTCCTGATCTGAGCTACGGGCTCGGCTTTGCGCCGCTCATGGAGGGCGGCCTATGGCAGATCGTCACCTTCTGCGCGATCGGGGCCTTTGTGTCCTGGGCGCTGCGCGAGGTTGAGATCAGCCGCAAACTGGGCATGGGATATCATGTTCCCATCGCTTTCGGTTTTGCGATCTTTGCCTATATGACGCTGGTGGTGTTCCGCCCGCTTCTGATGGGGGCTTGGGGGCATGCTTTCCCCTATGGCATTTTCAGCCACCTCGATTGGGTGTCGAATGTCGGCTACGCCTATCTGCATTTCCACTATAACCCGGCGCATATGATCGCGGTCTCGTTCTTCTTTGCGACGACCTTTGCGCTGGCCCTTCATGGTGGCCTGATCTTGTCTGCGGCCAACCCCGAAAAGGGTGAGCAGGCCAAGACACCGGATCACGAAGATACCTTCTTCCGGGATTTCATCGGCTATTCGATTGGCACCTTGGGTATCCACCGTGTCGGTCTGCTTTTGGCGCTGAATGCCGGTTTCTGGAGTGCGGTCTGTATCATCATCTCTGGCCCGGTCTGGACCTCTGGCTGGCCCGAATGGTGGAACTGGTGGCTGACGCTGCCGATCTGGCCAGACGCAGGCCCGGTACATACCTCCAACTTCCTTGAGACCTACGGCACCAACGCGCCCGTCGTCGCAGGAGGGACCAACTAATGGCCTACTTCGAGTATCAAAACATCTTCACCCAGGTGCAGGTGCGTGGCGAGCCCGAGATGGGCATGGCCATGGAAGACAATATCCAAGGCGGTGACCGCACCCGCACGGCGACGTTCTCGAACCTCGCCGGGTGGTTGGGCAACGCCCAGATCGGCCCGATCTATCTGGGCTGGGCTGGCGTGATCAGCATGGCGACCGGTTTGTTGTGGTTCAACATCGTTGGCCTCAACATGCTGGCGCAGGTTGATTGGTCGCTGACGCAGTTCGTTCGCCAACTGTTTTGGCTGGCGCTGGAGCCGCCCGGCCCTGAGCATGGCTTGTCGATGCCGCCGCTCAATGATGGTGGCTGGTATATCATCTCCAGCTTCTTCTTGCTGATCTCGGTGATGAGCTGGTGGCTGCGGACCTACCTGTTGGCCGCACAGCACAAGATGGGCAAACATATCGCTTGGGCCTTTTTGGCGGCGATCTGGCTGTTCCTTGTGCTGGGCCTGTTCCGCCCCATCTTGATGGGATCTTGGTCGGAGGCTGTGCCTTACGGTATCTTCCCGCACCTTGATTGGACCACGGCCTTTTCGATCCGCTACGGGAACCTTTACTATAACCCGTTCCACGCGCTTTCGATCGTGTTCCTTTATGGCTCCGTCTTGCTGTTTGCGATGCATGGCGCGACCATTCTGGCGGTCTCTCGCTACGGCGGCGACCGCGAGTTGGAACAGATCTATGACCGCGGCACGGCATCCGAGCGCGCGGGCCTGTTCTGGCGCTGGACCATGGGCTTTAACGCCACGATGGAAGGTATCCATCGCTGGGCGTGGTGGTTCGCGGTGTTGACCCCCATCACCGGCGGGATCGGCATCTTGCTGACAGGCACAGTCGTGGACAACTGGTTCATCTGGGCCATCGAACACAACTTCGCACCCGAATACCTGGGCGCTTACGGCTACGAAGCCTACGGCACCTACCAGGACTTCGGCGGCGTTCCGGCGGGAGGTAACTGAGCCATGTTCCCCAAGTGGTTTGACAACTGGAACAAGGACAACCCGACCAACATCTTCGGCCCCGCCATTGCGGTGGGTGTCGCGGGATCGGCGGTGTTCGTGGCGGCGATGATCGTTGGCTTTGGCCAACCCTTCCCGACCGAAAGCCAACAGACCGGCCCGCGCGGCACCGGCATGCATGTGCCAGAGTTCGTGTCGGATCTGGCGGTTTACCCCGATGTGGACCGTTACATCACTTCCGAGCCGGTGGTTCCGACCGCCGACTCTCAGCTTGCGATCGACGTTCTTGAAGGTGTTCCCCCCGCGTTGGCAAATGTCACCGTGGAAAACTACGAACGCCTGCTCGAAGCGATGAGGTCCTGGACCGGCATTCCCGACCTTCTGGAACCGGGCAATGACAGCTACCAGACAGCCCTCGCCTACTCGATGATCGAGATGACGCAGAACATTAACCAGAACTGGGCGGGGCACGTTCAGGCCAATGCGGAGGTGGGCGTGACTTGTTACACTTGCCACCGCGGACAGCCGGTGCCCAACAACATCTGGTTCCGCGTCGGCCCCGTCAACGACAACGTCGCAGGCTGGCCCGCGATCCAGAACCGTGTGACGATGACCTCGAACTTCACCTCGCTGCCCTCGACCTACCTGGAGCATTTCCTGCTTTTGGACGAGAACGGCCAGTATGGTGTCGCGCAAGTTCATGACCTTGTCAGCCGGGCCGAAAACCCGCCGGGCAGCCCGCTCATCCAGCACGCCGAAATGACCTACGCCTGGATGAACTACTTCTCGAATTCGCTAGGGGTGAATTGCACCTTCTGCCACAACACCCGCGCCTTCTACGATCCGGCGCAGGTGACCCCGCAATGGGCCACGGCAAGTCTGGGTATCCTGATGGTTCAGGAAACGCTGGAGCAATACATCCTGCCGCTGGAAACCGTGCTGCCGCCCGAACGTCTGGGCCCGGTCTATGCGGATGTGCCGAAGCTGGCTTGCCGCACTTGCCACCAAGGCGAACAGCAGCCGCTCAATGGGTTGAACGTGATCCGGAACTGGCCCGAATTGGCCGTGCTGGATGACCTGCCCGACTACTCGGCCTTCGAGTAGGCCATGCGGGCCGCGGCCCATATCGAATGCGACCGGGGGCGGCCAGCCTCGCCCCCGGTTTCACCTGACCCTTACGTCCCTTCGTGAGGTGCCTTTAGCCGCGGGCAGGTTCAGACCCTGCCAGCGGTTTTTTCGTCTCTCCACCGCCGGTTCGGGAGGACCAGCAAAATGACCGATAGACCCCATACCCCCGTTCTCGACCGTGTCACCTACCCCGCCGATTTGCGCCGGTTGACTGACCACGAGCTGAAACAATGCGCCGATGAGTTGCGGGCCGAGACGATCTCGGCCGTTTCCGAGACGGGCGGCCATTTGGGATCATCGCTGGGTGTGGTCGAGTTGACCGTGGCGATCCATGCGGTGTTCAACACGCCCTATGACAAGCTGGTTTGGGATGTGGGCCACCAATGCTACCCCCACAAGATCGTGACCGGCCGCCGCGACCGTATTCGCACGCTGCGCCAAAAGGATGGGCTGTCGGGCTTCACGAAGCGCGCGGAATCCGATTACGACCCCTTCGGCGCGGCGCATTCTTCTACAAGTATTTCGGCAGCCCTTGGTTTCGCCATGGCGCGCGAGATGGGGCAGGCGACAGGTGACGCGATTGCCGTGATCGGCGACGGTTCGATCAGCGCCGGCATGGCCTATGAGGCGCTGAACAATGCGGGTCATATCGGACGGCGCTTGTTCGTGATCCTGAACGACAACGACATGTCTATCGCGCCGCCGACGGGGGCGATGTCAAGCTATTTGGCGGGGCTTGCCAAGAACTCGCCCTTGGCGGCGCTCAAGGATATCGCCGATGGCGTTGCCGCCCATCTGCCCGAACCGCTGCGCCAAGGCGCGGAACGGGCGCGCGAATTGGTGACCGGCCACCAGAAATCCGCGACATTGTTCGAGCATCTGGGCTTTACCTATATCGGCCCGGTCGACGGTCATAACATGGCCGAGCTTTTGAACGTGCTGCGCGGCGCCAAGGCGCGCGCAACGGGGCCGGTGCTGATCCATGCCGTCACCGTCAAGGGCAAGGGCTATGCCCCCGCCGAGCGGTCGGATGATTGCTATCACGGTGTGAACAAGTTCGACGTCGCCACGGGTGTGCAAAAGAAATCCACCCCCAATGCGCCCGCTTATACGAATGTCTTTGGCGAATGCCTCAAGCGCCATGCCGAGGGGGATAGCCGCATTGTCGGGATCACCGCCGCCATGCCCGGCGGCACGGGGTTGAACATCTTGCAAAAGGCGATGCCGGGCCGCGTGTTCGATGTGGGAATTGCCGAGCAGCACGCCGTGACCTTTGCCGCCGGGATGGCGGCGGGGGGCATGCGGCCCTTCTGCGCGATTTACTCAAGCTTCCTTCAACGCGGCTATGATCAGGTCGTCCATGATGTGGCGCTGCAAAACCTGCCCGTGCGATTCATGATCGACCGCGCGGGGTTGGTGGGTGCCGATGGGCCGACGCATGCCGGTGCCTTTGACATCGGGTTTCTGGCAGCACTGCCCAATATGACGGTCATGGCCTGCGCCGATGAGGCCGAGATGGTGCATATGATGGCCATCGCCGCCGCCCATGACAGCGGGCCGATTGCCCTGCGCTATCCGCGCGGCGAGGGCACCGGCGTACCGATGCCCGAGGTGGGCGAGGTGTTGGAGATCGGAAAGGGCCGCATCATCCAGCAAGGCCGCGATATCGCGATCCTCAGCTTCGGTGCGCATTTGGCCGAGGCAACCGATGCCGCCCGCGCGCTTGAGGCCCGCGGTCTGAGCGTGACCATCGCCGATGCCCGTTTCGCCAAGCCGCTTGACACTGCTTTGGTCGATCAACTGGTAGCGGATCATGCGGCGCTGATCACGGTGGAACAGGGCGCGATGCTAGGGTTTGGGGCCATCGTGCTGCACCATCTGGCGGCCACGGGGCAGCTTGATCGTGGTGTCGCGATCCGCACCCTTTGCCTGCCTGATCGGTTCATCGACCAAGCAAGCCCTGCGGATATGTATGCTGATGCCGGGTTGACCGCCCAAGATATCGCCGCCGCCGCATTGGATGCGATGGGTGTTGCGACGCTGACAGGAAAAGCCCGCGCCTGAACGGTGCGGGCCAAAGCCTCAAGCTGATTGGAAAATCACGCCTGCATGGTCACGCAGATAGATCTGTAGCCATGGCGTAAAGCCAGCGGGCCTTGCCGCAACATCTTCTATAAGATTATGTAGGGGCGTCCAGATTGTATCCATCACCTCATCAGGGTTCGGCACGGGCTCATGCCCGTGTGCCAATTCACCGACAAAGATATCGACCACCTCATGCTCAATCAGCCCGCCGCCCACATCGGCGCGGTATTCGACCGTATCGCGGAAACTGAGCGCGACATCGTCTAGGCCAAGCTCTTGCCCCAAGCGCCGCGTGGCGCAATCAAGCGAGGCCTCGCCCCAATGGGGATGGGTGCAGCAGGTATTCGCCCATAGCCCCGGCGTGTGATACTTGCCCATGGCCCGGCGCTGTAGCAGCACCTTGTCGCCGCGCATCAGGAAGACAGATATCGCCTTATGCCGGATACCCTTTATATGGGCCTCCAGCTTTTCGACGGGGGTCAGTTCGCCGTTCACCCAGGCCGGGATCATCTCGGTCATACGTGTGTGGGGGAAACCAGCCCGGTCAGATGGGCAAGGTTCTTGATCCCGATCTTGATATGGGCAAGGGGGCGGGCCTTGACCAATTCCTTGTTCATATAGGCCTCGAACGTCAGGCGTTGCACATCGATATCATGGCAGAGCGAGACGAAACGCTCGCGCCGTTCATCGGATTTGTAATAGGCATCCTGCATCGCGCCCAACACCTTAAAGACCGATTTATGGTCGCGCATGAACAGCTTTCGCGCAAGCTTGAGATCCTTGATCATCCCGGTCTGAAGCTTTGTCGCCGCCGCAATCGCGGCGACGCGCCCGCCGACCATCGCGTAATAGATCCCCTCACCGCTTGAGGGGGCGACGACACCGGCGGCATCGCCCGCCAGCACCACATCATGCCCATTGTCCCATTCGTCCAATGGCTTGAGCGGGATCGGCGCGCCCTCTTTGCGGATGGTTTTGCAATCGGCCAGACCGCTTGCCTCGCGCAGATCGGCGGTGGCCTTCTTCAGATCGACCTCTTTCAGAAAGCTGCCCATGCCGATAGAGGCCGATTTGCCATGCGGGAAAACCCAGCCGTAGAAATCGGGGCTGATCCGGCCATCATAGATCACATCGCAGCGGTCGGGATGGTAATCGCCACGCGGGCCGGGGGCCTCGACGATCTCGTGATAGGCGATCACATAGGGGATCTTGTCGCCATCCTTGATCTCGGTCCGCGCCACGTTAGAGCGTGCGCCATCGGCACCGATCACCATCTTGGTGGTCAGGGCGCGATCTTCGCCCGTGGCCTTGTCGCGGTAATGGACATGGGTGCCATCCTTATCGCGCGTGATCTTGGTATAGGTGCCGGTCAGCCGCTCGGCCCCGGCATAGGCGGCGCGCGCGCGCAGGAATTCGTCGAAATGTTCGCGATCCACCATGCCGACAAAGCCGTTCTCGATCGGAATATCGACGCGCCGCCCGGTGGGGGAAATCATCCGCGCGGTCGTGATCTTGGCGACCAGCTGGTCATCGGGGATCTGGAAATCGCGGATCAAGCGCGGCGGGATCGCACCGCCACAGGGTTTGATCCGTCCCGCGCGATCCAAAAGCGCAACCTTATGGCCCGAGCGCGCCAGATCTTCGGCGGCGGTCGCACCCGAAGGGCCACCGCCCACAACGACGACATCGTATTTCATGGTCATTCTCCCGGTACGGTCGCGCCTGAATGTGGCGACATGGATATCCTGCCCTCTATCACGCGCAGCGCCATCAGCGCTGCGGCGAGATAAAGAAGCGCCTCGAATGTGAAAACGGCCCCAAAAGCCGTGGCGTCATCGGTGACAAGCCGCGCCAGATCGACAAGGCCCGCACCGGCGAGCCCGCCGAAACCGGCGGCAATCGCTTGCGCGGCACCCCATAGGCCCATCCGCGTGCCTTCACGCGCATTGCGCCCCTCGCCCGCCAGCGCCATCATCGATCCGATGGCCGCGACCGCAAACATGCCGTTGAAAAACCCAAGCGTGACGACCACGGGCAACAAGGGTGCGCCCGGCCCGATCTGGCCCAAGGCGGACACACCGATCAACGCCGCCGCCGATCCGATGCAGCCGATCACGACCCAAGCCCGCAAGCTCAACAGCTTGAGCGCGGTGCCTGCCACGCCGACGACAACCATCCCAAGGAACACACCGCCATTCTGCGCGCCCGAAAGCGTCGTGGATTGGCCGGGGGTGAAACCAAAGACAAGGCCGGAATAGGGTTCAAGGATCAACTCCTGCATGAAATAGGCGGTCATGCTGAGGAAGACGAAAAGCGTGAACATGCGCGCCTTAGGTTCGGCCCAAATCTCGCGCAGCCCAACCATGAAGGGGGCGCTTTCGGCCACGGGCTGTGCGATGACTTGCGCCTCGATCCCGCGCACGGCGATGCAGGTCAGCACGAAGGCACCCAACGTGACGACCGCCACCACCTGCATCAGCCGCAAGGGGGTGTAGGGGTCGAGGAACTGGCCCGAGATACCCGCCGTCATCGCGATGCCAAAGATCATCATCAGCCAAGTGATCGTCGCGGCCGCCGGCCTGCGGCGCGGCGCGGTCGATGTGGCCAATAGCGCCAAAAGCGAGGTGCCGGATGCGCCAACGCCAACACCGATGGCGGCATAGGCAAGGATCGAGATGATCAGGCCAAGCGCTGCCTGCGTCTCCATCACGACGACGCCGTAAGCCGCCGCCAGTCCGCCAAAGGCCAAGATCGCCATGCCACCGATGATCCAGCGCGTACGCTTGCCCCCGGTGTCGGATTTATAGCCCCATTGGGGGCGGGTGATCTGTATCCCGTAATGCAGCGCCACCAGCGCGCCGGGTAAAACGGCCGGTAGGGCAAGCTCGACCACCATCAGCCGGTTCAAGGTCGAGGTGGTCAGCACCACGATGGCCCCAAGCGCCATCTGCACAAAGCCAAGGCGGATGATCTGAAGCCAGCCGAGCGTCATGGCCATGCCTCTAACGTGCGCACGGCAAAGGCCGTGACCATCATGCCCGAGACGTAAAGCGTGACACCCACGCCGTTATACCAAGGCGCGCGGCCCTTCGGATCGCGCAGCAGAACTTGCATCGCATAGGCTTGGGCGATCAGTGACATGGCGATGGCCAGCCCGTGAAGGGGCCGGTCCCAAACAAAGAAGAGCAGGGCGAAGACGAACACCTGCGGCACGGCCATCACGATGCAGGCAAGCCTTGCCGCGCGTTCGGGGCCAAGTGTCACGGGCAGGGAATTCACGCCCATCTGGCGGTCCCCCTCCAGCGCTTTGAAGTCGTTGAGCGTCATGATCCCATGCGCGCCAATGCCGTAAAGCAGCGCCACGATGATCACCGGCCAGCTAGGCGCGCCCATCGACAAGACGGCGGCACCCGTGAACCAAGGCAGGGTTTCATAGGAAAGCCCCACCAGCCCCGGCCCCCACCAGCCTGAGCGCTTGAGCCGGACGGGTTCCGCCGAATAGGCCCAAGCCGCCGCAATGGCCAGCAGCGTCGCGCCAAAGCCCCAAGGCCCAAGCGCCAGCCCGATGATGGCGGCAGCCACCGACATGATGATCGCGATCCAAAGCCCCCAACGCCCCGGAATACGCCCCGAAGGGATCGGGCGATGCGGTTCGTTGATCGCGTCGACATGGCGGTCGCACCAATCATTTGCCGCTTGGCTCATGCCGCACACGATCGGCCCGGCAAGAATGACCCCAAGGATCACCGCCAACCAATGCCCCGATGGCGCAACCCCCGCCGAGACGGCACCGCAAAGATAGGCCCACATTGGCGGAAACCATGTGATCGGTTTCAGCAATGTCAGCACCGCCCGTGTTTCGGGCAAGCGACGATCAGCAGAGGCAGGGTTGAGGTCGGTCGTTACACTCATAAGTGTAAACATAGCCTGACAGTTTACGAGTCGGCAAGTGTAAACAGGTCTTTACGCATGCCGAAGATGCCCCAAGATCAGGGCGCGCGCATCAGCGGTCAAAAGGGGTGATCAGTTCTCGGTGCTGCGGTCGGATCGGCTGAGCAGCCCGTATTTGCGCAGCTTCACGTAAAGCGATTGCCGCGACAGGCCCAGCATCTCGGCGGCGGCGACACGGTTGTTGTCGGTCAATTCGACCGCCGTTTCGATGCACATCTTCTCGACCACATCGGTGGTTGCCGCCACGATATCCTTTAGCGGGGCAGAGCCCACCAGATCCATCACATTGCGCATCGCGTCGTCCGACACCGTTCCGGTTCCCGGCATCGCCGAGGCGCTTGGCTCGCGCACAACTTCCATCCGCGAGGTGTCGCGGATCACGAAGGCAAAACCTGTCGCACCAGCCGCGCTCAGATGGGTTGCCGACATCTCGACCGAAAGCTGCGAGCCGTAAGCCCCCTCAAGCCTTGTGGCATAGATCCGCATCTTGCCCGACCGCGCGGCATTGTCGGTCAATACCTTCAAATCGACACTGGCGCGCGCAAGGAACTCGGCCAAAGACCGCCCGCGCACATCAGCAAGCGAACCTGCATCGGTCAGGTTCAAGAACGCATCATTGGCCGAACGGATCGTGCCATGGGCATCGGTGATGACGATGGCATCCGGCCCTTCGCGGTAAAGCTGCGCCAAGGTGTTGGATAGCTCAACCGCTACGGTCTCTTGCGATTTGGCCGACTCGATTCGGCACAAAAGCGATTTGTCGCCCGCCGCGCGGAACACGATGGGGTGCAGCGAAACATCGATCTTGCCGCGCCGCGTGGTCGCCGTGACCGGGCCACCCGTCCCATCGCCCGAGGCAAGCACAAGTCCCTCGATGAACTCGCCCCGGCGGCGACCGTCGAATTCTTGGGTAAAGGCACTGCCGGTCAGCGTATCAATCTCGGCACCAAGCATCTGTGCGGCGGCCGAGTTCAGATCGACGATCCGCCCCGAGGCGACATCGACCAAGACCATCGCATCGCGCACCGCCTCCATGATCACGCGATAGCGTGTCTCGTAGTCGCGATGCGTCTCATAATCTTTCTCAAGCGCAAGCTGCGCCTTGACCAGCCGATGCTGCAATTCGGCGATAGGGCGCAGGTCGCGGCCCAGCATCAAGATGATATCGGGATTGCTGGTCTTGTGGACCGTGTAGCGGATCGGGAATTCCCAATTCGCATTGTCGAAATGGTTCACCTCGATGGCATCGACGGCCATCTTCTTGCCTTCGCGATGCGCGTCAAGCTGCGCTTCAAGCTTGGACAGGCTGTCTTCGGCCATGAACTCGCGGATATCGCGATCTTTCCAATGGTCGAGCCGCCCCAAGGTGGGGTTGAGCGGGTTCACGATTACGGATTTAACGGTGCCCTCGGTGTCAAGAACCAAGGCAAGATCGGCTGCTGTGGTGACGATCTCATTGAACTGCTCCGGCCCGATGGTCGGTGCCGACGGCTGATCCCAGAAATCTGATCCGCGCGTGTTCATACGATCCATATCCCTAGAGCCGATCCAACAGTTCGCCGGCCAAGCCTTCCAATTCTTGCAGCGGCCCCTCGGGGGATACCACCGCATTCAATCCACACCGCCGCAGTGCCGATACGGCGTCACGGGCAGTATGATCCGCACCGCTAAGCGCAAGCACATCTAACCCCTTGTCGAGGATAGCCCCCCCAATCACGATCGGGGTCACACGCGCTACAGTAAGGTGAATTATGTCCACCAATTCTTTTGCCGATGCAAGTGTTCTGCGCCCTGAAACCGTAATCCCAACCATGCGATAGGGCTTGCGCCTCAGCATCTCGTGGATCTGTCTGGGGTGACGATCAACCGCCACATCGACCCGGTAGCCGCGTCGCCGCAATTGATCGGCCAAGACAAAGGCACCAAGCGTATGATGCTCGCCGCGCGGAATGATCACAAGGATCGTTGGCGCATCGGTATGGGCCGCGCTGCGCCCGGTGTCATGCCAGCCCAAACCGCGCACTGTTTCTTGCAAGCGCGCGGCACCAATCGTGACATCGGCAAAGCTGATCGCATCGGTGCCCCAACGCTCGCCCATCTCTTGTGCCACGGCAGGTACGATATGATCGATGATCTCGGTTGCTCTTACGCCATCTTGGCGCAGCCGCATCAGCATGTCGTGGCGGCGCTCTTCCTCGGGCGCGATGAACGCATCGCAAAGCTGCATCAGCCGTAGCTTTAGCCCATCAGACCGCCCCGGCCTGTCAGCCGCAAGAACGGCGATGGCGCGCTGCGCAAGGCGCGCAATCTCGGCAGCCTCGATGGCTTGTCGGCCCGCCGCTTTGCTGTGCCGTTCGTTATGCATTTGATGTCACCGATTGCGCCACCGCCCAAATATGTCCGTCGGCATCGACGTTGGTCAGGAGCAAGTTGGCCTTAAGTAAGTGTCGCGCATTCTTCCTATTCTGTCAAAGTAAATTGACACGTGGGGTGTTTCAAGGCGCCCGCCCGCCGAAGTTTTGGAATCTTTCCTCAGAAAATCACGCATTTTCCGCTGGTTTCTCTGGGTGCCCAGCTCCCAAATACTTCGCCTCACCAGACAGTTAATGTGTAAGTTTTAATTGACACTCAACCATGCCGGAGGCTAACTTTTCCATATCGTCCAAAGGAATCGAACATCGAATGCCGACCGAAACACTCACATCGGTACCGTCACGCCAGCTTTACACCTCTGAGGAACGGGCGCGGCGCGACAGCACGGTTTGGACGACCGTGCAGGGTGTTCTGGCGCCACTGCAATTCGTGGTTTTCCTTGTTTCCTTGGGGCTTGTGCTGCGTTTCATGATGACCGGCGCAGGCTACGAGGCCGCGACGGTATCGATTATTCTCAAGACCGCTGTGCTTTTGACCATCATGGTGACAGGCGCGATCTGGGAAAAAGTGGTCTTTGGCCAATACCTGTTTGCCGATGCTTTCTTCTGGGAGGATGTGGTCAGCTTTTTGGTGATCGCGCTGCACCTTACCTATGTCTGGGCGCTGGTCGCGGGCTGGCCCCATGCTGATCAGATGTGGATCGCGCTGGCGGCCTATACCGCCTATGTCATCAACGCCGCCCAATTCATCTGGAAGCTGCGCATGGCGCGTCTGGATGCGGAGGGGCGCGCATGAACCGCCCCGCGAGTATTCCCGCCGCCACCTGCCGCGACGCGCCGATTCTGAAAGAACGCGGCCAACGCGAAGTGTTTTGCGGCCTGACCGGGATCATCTGGCTGCACCGCAAGATGCAGGATGCCTTTTTCCTTGTCGTGGGCTCGCGCACCTGCGCGCATCTGCTGCAATCGGCGGCGGGTGTGATGATCTTTGCCGAACCGCGTTTTGGCACCGCGATCTTGGAAGAGACCGATCTGGCGGGTCTGGCCGATGCCAATGACGAGCTTGACCGCGAAGTCGGTCGCCTTTTGGCGCGTCGCCCCGATATCAAGCAGCTGTTCCTCGTCGGCTCTTGCCCCTCCGAAGTCATCAAGCTGGATCTCGCGCGCGCAGCGCAGCGCCTTACACAGATCCACGCGCCCCATGTGCGGGTGCTCAACTATTCCGGCAGTGGCATCGAGACGACCTTCACCCAAGGTGAGGATGCCTGTCTTGCTTCCATGGTTCCCGTCCTCCCCGGGACGGAGGCACGCGAGCTTTTGCTTGTGGGTGCGCTGCCGGATGTTGTCGAAGATCAGGCCGTTGGCCTGTTGACCAAAATGGGCATCGCTCGGGTCCGGGTTTTGCCCGCACCGCGCACCTCTGATGCGCCGGGTGTTGGACCAAATACCGTTTTTGCCTGCCTCCAGCCCTTTCTGGGCGATACCGCCGCTGCACTGGAACGGCGCGGTGCGCGGATGATCCAAGCCCCCTTTCCCTTCGGCGAGGAGGGCACCACCCTATGGCTGCGCGCCATCGCCGATGAGTTTGGCGTGGATGATGCAACCTTTGAGGCGGTAACAGCCGCCCCCCGCGCGCGGGCGCGCACTGCGATTGCCAATGCCTCCGAGCATCTGCGCGGCAAGACGGTGTTTTTCATGCCCGACAGCCAGCTTGAAATTCCGCTGGCCCGATTCCTGACCCGTGAATGCGGGATGGAGGCGATCGAGATTGGCCAACCCTTCATCCATAAGGGCCTCGTCGGCCCCGATCTGGATCTGATGCCCGCCGGCCCCACGATTTCCGAGGGCCAAGATGTCGATAAACAACTCGACCGCGTCCGCGCCGCGCGCCCCGATCTGACCGTCTGCGGCCTTGGCCTTGCCAATCCGCTGGAGGCAGAGGGCCTGACGACCAAATGGGCCATCGAGCTGGTCTTTACGCCCGTGCATTTCTACGACCAAGCCGGTGATCTGGCAGGGCTCTTTAGCCGCCCGATCCGCCGCCGCGCGCTTTTGAAGCTGGAGGCCGCAGAATGACCGCGCCTCTTCTCTGTTTCTTAAATATCCCGGGGGTCCGGGGGCAGAGCCCCCGGATGCTGCCATGAAGCTGACCGTCTGGACATATGAAGGCCCGCCGCATGTTGGCGCGATGCGTGTCGCCACTGCGATGAAGGGCCTGCATTATGTCCTGCACGCGCCGCAGGGCGATACCTATGCCGATCTTTTGTTCACCATGATCGAGCGGCGCGGCCATCGCCCGCCTGTCAGCTACACAACCTTTGAGGGCCGCGATCTGGGCGAGGATACGGCGGGCCTGTTCAAGCGCGCATGCCAAGATGCCTATGATCGCTTTCAGCCCCAAGCGCTGATCGTTGGCGCCTCTTGCACCGCAGAGTTGATCCAAGATGATCCGGGCGGTCTGGCCGAGACGATGAACCTTCCTGTGCCGGTCATCGCGCTGGAATTGCCGAGCTATCAGCGCAAGGAAAATTTCGGCACGGATGAGACCTTTTACCAGCTGGTCAAGGCCTTGGCGCAGCCTGTCGAGAAAACGCCCGAGATTACCGCGAACCTGATCGGCCCGCTCGCGCTGGGCTTTCGCCATCGCGACGATATCGAAGAGATCAAGGGCCTGCTTTATGACATGGGCATCGGCATCAATGTCGTGGCCCCCTTTGATGCAACACCCCATGACCTGACCCGGCTGGGTGCCGCGCATATCAATATCTTGATGTATCCCGAACACGCTGAGACCGCCGCCCGCCATATGGAGCGGACACTTGGCATTCCCTACACCAAAACCGTGCCCATCGGTGTTGGTGCGACCCATGATTTCGTGGCTGAAGTGGCCCAGATCTGCGGTATCGCGCCGAAAAAAGACCTGAGCCGCCTGCGCCAGCCTTGGTGGTCGAAATCGGTCGACAGCACCTATCTGACCGGCAAGCGCGTGTTCTTGTTCGGCGACGCGACCCATGTGATGGCCGCCGCCCGCATCGCACGCGACGAGATGGGCTTCGAGGTTGTGGGCCTTGGCTGCTACAACCGCGAGTTTGCAAGGCCGATGCGCGCCTTGGCCAAGGATTTCGGCCTCGAGGCGCTGATCAGCGATGATTACCTCGAGGTGGAAAAGGCCATCGAGGATGCAGCCCCCGAGATGATCCTTGGCACCCAGATGGAGCGCCATATCGGCAAGCGCCTTGGCATCCCCTGCGCCGTGATTTCCGCCCCTGTCCATGTGCAGGATTTCCCCGCCCGCTATTCCCCCCAGATGGGCTGGGAAGGCGCCAATGTGATCTTCGACACCTGGATTCACCCGCTGGTCATGGGGCTGGAGGAGCATCTTTTGGCGATGTTCCGCGAGGATTTCGAGTTCCATGACGCGGCTGGCGCCAGCCACCATGGTGGCCACGCGCCAATGCGCGCGGCGGTGGCTGGGGGGCTAGCCCCCCAGACCCCCCAGAGTATTTTCGAAGCAAAGATGGACGAGGTTCCCGCCACAGAATCGAGCGGAACAGATGTCATGGTCTGGCTGGCGGATGCCGAGCGCGAGCTGAAAAAGATCCCCTTTTTCGTGCGGGGTAAAGCGCGGCGCAATACCGAGAAATTCGCGGCCGAGCGCGGTGTGACCCAGATCAGCATCGACACGCTCTACGAGGCAAAGGCCCATTATGCGCGGTGACGGTGATCATATCCCCGGCTACCGGGTCGTGATGGTCACGCTCGACAGCCATGCGGCGGGTCCTGCGGCACGTGTGAGTGAGCGGTTGGCGGGCGAGTTTCCGGGGCTGAACGTGAGCGTGCATGCCGCCGCCGAATGGGCCGAAAACCCCGCCGCCTTGGAAGAGGCGCGCATCGCCGTGCGCCATGGCGACATCATCGTCGCCAATCTTTTGTTCATCGAGGAACATATCAAAGCGATCCTGCCCGCGTTGCAGGCGCGCCGCGATGCTTGCGACGCGATGATCGGCGTCATATCGGCCAAGGAAGTCGTCCAACTGACCAAGATGGGCGATCTGGACATGATGAAGCCCGCGACCGGGCCGATGAAGCTGTTGAAAAAGCTGCGCGGATCAAAAGAGCCTTCGGCCAATTCCGGCGAAAAGCAGATGAAGCTTTTGCGCCGCTTGCCCAAGATCCTGAAATTCATCCCCGGCAAGGCGCAGGATTTGCGCGCATGGTTTTTGACCATGCAATATTGGCTGGGCGGGTCTGACGACAATGTCGAGCAGATGATCCGCTTCCTGATCGGCAGCTATGCCAGCGACCGCGCCTTTAAGGGCGCGCGCGCGGCGGCACCGATCGATTACCCCGAGGTGGGGCTGTATCACCCCGACCTGCCCGGTCATCGCATCACCACCAACCCTGCCGATCTGCCGCAGCCCGCCAACCCGGTTGCGACCGTGGGCCTGATGATGATGCGCAGCTATGTGCTTGCCTCTGACACCGCGCATTATGACGCTGTGATCCGCCAGATGCAGGACGCTGGCCTTGCCGTTTTGCCCGCCTTTGCCGGTGGGCTCGACGGGCGGCCCGCGATCGCGAGCTATTTTGCCGGTGGCAAGATCGACGCCTTGGTCTCGCTCACCGGGTTCAGCCTGATCGGGGGACCGGCCTATAACGACAGCGCGGCGGCGGTTGCGGTTCTGAAGGATCTGGACCTGCCCTATATCGCGGCCCATGCGCTGGAGTTTCAGACCCTTGGTCAATGGGCCTCATCGGCCGGTGGGCTTGGGCCGGTTGAGACCACGATGTTGGTTGCTTTGCCCGAGATCGACGGCGCCACCAATCCAACCGTCTTTGGTGGGCGGCATGGGCTTGATGGCTGCCAAGGCTGTGCGCTGATGTGCCAAAGCCAATCGGCGACCAAGGCGATGGCGCCATGCCCCGAGCGGATCATCAGCCTTGTCGAGAAAACAAAGCGGCTTGCGCTGCTCAGACGCAAGCGCAATGTCGACAAGAAGGTCGGGATCGTTTTGTTCGGCTTTCCGCCCAATGCAGGCGCGATTGGCACGGCGGCCTATCTGAGCGTGTTTGAAAGCCTGTTCAACACGCTGACACGGATGAAGGCAGATGGCTACGCTGTCGAAGTGCCCGCATCGGTCGATGATCTGCGCGATGCGATCCTGAAGGGCAATGCCAAGCAATACGGGCAAGAGGCGAATGTCGCCGACCATGTCGATGCTGACACGATGGTGCGCAATACACCGCCGCTGAAGGAGATCGAGGCGGTTTGGGGTCCGGCACCGGGCAAGATCCAATCCGATGGGCGCGGCGTTTTCATCCTTGGCCAACAGTTCGGCAATGTCTTTGTGGGTGTGCAGCCGACATTCGGCTACGAGGGCGACCCGATGCGCCTGTTGTTCGAGCATGGGTTCGCGCCGACCCATGCCTTTACCCAGTTCTACCTGTGGCTGCGCAACACTTACCGCGCCGATGTGCTTTTGCATTTCGGGATGCATGGGGCGCTGGAATTCATGCCCGGCAAACAGGCCGGGCTTGGCGCGCGCGATTGGCCCGACCGGCTGATCGGCGAGATGCCGAATGTCTATCTCTATGCCTCCAACAACCCGTCCGAGGCGACGCTGGCCAAGCGCCGGTCAAACGCTGTGACGATCACCCATCTGACGCCGCCCTTGGCATCGGCTGGGCTTTACAAGGGGTTGTCGGAACTCAAGGACAGCCTGACGCGGTGGCGCGGTCTGGCCCCCGATGCGCATGAGCGCGCTGATCTGGCCGCGCTGATCGAAACACAGGCCGAAGCCGTCGATCTGACCGCGCGCGACCCTGACCGGCTGTGGCTGACGCTGCTCGAGACTGAGGATGCGCTGATCACTGACGGGCTGCATGTTGTGGGCCGCCCGATGGCCGAGGCAGAGTTGCAAGAGCATCTGCGCGTGATGGCCGAAACCGACCCTGAAACGCGGGTTCGGGTCGAACATCTGCTGCGCCAAGAGACCGAGCTGGGCGGGCTGATGCGCGCGCTTTCGGCCCGCTACATCGCACCCGTGCCGGGTGGTGATTTGATCCGCTCGCCCGAGGTGCTGCCCACGGGGCGCAATATTCACGCCTTCGACCCTTTCCGCATGCCGACCGCTTTCGCGCTGCAAGATGGCGCGCAACAAGCGCAGCGCTTGATCGAGGCGGCGGGCGAGATGCCGCGCTCTGTCGCGCTGGTGCTGTGGGGGTCGGATAACATCAAATCCGACGGCGGCCCGATTGCACAGGCGCTTGCCCTGATGGGCACCAAGCCGCGCTTTGATGGCTATGGGCGGCTGTGCGGTGCCGATCTGATCCCGCTGGAAACGCTTGGTCGCCCACGCATCGATGTGGTGATGACCTTGTCGGGCATCTTCCGCGATTTGTTGCCTTTGCAGACAAGGATGCTGGCCGAGGCGGCGTTCAAGGCGGCAACCGCCGATGAGGCGCCCGAGATGAATTTCGTGCGCGCCCATGCGCTGGACTATGCCGCCAAGATGGGCGTCAGCATGGAAGAGGCCAGTTTGCGGGTCTTTTCCAATGCCGAGGGTGCCTATGGCTCCAACGTCAACCAATTGGTCGATAGCGGCGCTTGGGGCGAAGAGGATGAGCTGGCCGATGCCTATCAGGCGCGGAAATCCTTTGCCTATGGCATGGATGGCAAGGCGCATAAGAATGCGGGCCTTTTGCAGGCGGCGTTGAAAGATGTCGATCTGGCCTATCAGAACCTTGAATCAGTCGAGTTGGGCGTCACCACGGTCGATCATTATTTCGACACGCTGGGCGGCATTTCGCGTGCGGTCAAACGCGCCAAGGGTGGTCAAGAAGCGCCGGTGTTCATCGGCGATCAGACCCGTGGCGCGGGCAAGGTGCGCACGCTGAAAGATCAAGTCGCGCTCGAAACCCGTTCGCGCAGCTTGAACCCAAAGTGGTTCGAGGGGCTTTTGAAGCACGGCCATGAGGGCGTGCGCATGATCGAGGCGCAGGTGACCAATACGCTGGGCTGGTCGGCCACGACGGGTCAGGTCGATCCATGGGTCTATCAGCGCCTCTCCGAGACATTTGTACTGGACGAAGAGATGCGCCGCCGCATGGCCGCGCTGAACCCGCAGGCGTCGGTCCGTATGGCCAACCGCCTGATCGAGGCCTTCGAACGCAATTACTGGCAACCCGATGAGGCCACATTGGCCGCGCTTCAGGCTGGCGCGGATGAGCTGGAAGACACGCTTGAGGGGCTAACCCCGGGCATGGCCGCGGAATAGGAAGGACGACACCGATGTTGGACGAAAAATCACCCCCCGCTGCCCGTGCCGCAATGCGCGAGGCCGCAGGTCTGGCCAAGCGCGATCTGGGCGCACCCCCGGTGCTGCGCAAGGGCGAAGATGGCGAGGGATCGCTGCAGGTGCATCTCGACCCGTCGATGAAGATCGAGGGGGCGCAGGTTTTCGCGGTTTACGGCAAGGGCGGGATCGGGAAATCGACGACCTCCTCCAACCTTTCGGCGGCGTTCTCCAAGCTGGGCAAGAAAGTGCTCCAGATCGGCTGTGACCCCAAGCATGACAGCACCTTTACCCTGACCGGCCATTTGCAGCCGACGGTGATCGATATTCTGAAAGATGTGGATTTCCATGCCGAGGAACTCCGCCCCGAGGATTTCGTGACCATGGGCTATAATGGCGTCATGTGCATCGAGGCGGGTGGCCCGCCCGCCGGCACCGGCTGTGGCGGTTATGTCGTGGGCCAGACGGTCAAGCTTTTGAAACAACATCATTTGCTGGAAGATACCGATGTGGTGATCTTCGATGTGCTGGGCGATGTGGTCTGCGGTGGCTTTGCAGCACCCCTACAACATGCCGACCGCGCGGTGATCGTGACGGCCAATGATTTCGACAGCATCTATGCGATGAACCGCATCATCGCCGCCGTTCAGGCAAAGTCGAAGAATTACAATGTGCGGCTGGCGGGGTGCATCGCCAACCGCTCCAAGGCGACGGATGAGGTTGATCGCTACTGCGCCGAGGTTGGTTTCAACCGCATCGCGCATATGCCCGATGTGGATGCGATCCGCCGCTCGCGGTTGAAGAAAAAGACCCTGTTCGAGATGCCCGATGAAGAAGATATCGTGCAGTGCCGCGCCGAATATATCCGGCTGGCTGAGACCCTATGGGCCGGAACAGAGCCGCTTTCGCCCGAGCCGCTGGAAGATCGCCATATCTTTGAACTGCTGGGTTTTGATTGATGGTCGCCACGCCGACATATGGGCGCACACGCGACCGGGTCGAAGAGTATTTCGACCGCACCGCTACCCGGACGTGGGAGCGGCTGACCTCTGACGCGCCTGTGTCGGGCATTCGCCAGACCGTGCGCGAAGGGCGTGACCGGATGCGCGCGATCATGTTGGCGCAATTGCCCGCTGATCTGACGGGCAAGCGTGTGCTTGACGCGGGTTGCGGCACGGGTGCCATGACCGAGGAATTGGCCCGCCGTGGCGCGGATGTGGTGGCGATTGATATCTCGCCCGCGCTGGTCGAGATCGCGGCCAAGCGCCTGCCCGAAGCCCTTGCCCCGCGCGTCACCTTTACCTCGGGCGATATGCTCGCCGATGGCTTGGGCGCATTCGATCATGTCATGGCGATGGACAGCATGATTTATTACACTGCCCCCGATTTGGGCCGGGCGCTGGCCCATCTTTGCCCCCGCGTGCAGGGCAGCATCGTCTTCACCGTGGCACCGCGCACGCCCTTCCTGATGGCCTTCTGGGGCTTGGGAAAGCTGTTCCCGCGTTCTGATCGCTCGCCCGTGATGATCCCGCACAACCCGCGCAAGCTGGCGCAAGAAGCGATACGAAGCGGCGCAACAGGGTCGATCCGCGACGTCGAGCGGGTCGCCCGTGGGTTCTATATCTCGACATGTCTGGAGTACCGGGCATGAGCGTGCTCAAGCGCATATCGATCCGGTATCTGCCCTTTGCGGATGCGGCGTCGGACGATCTGCCGCTTGGGCAATTGCTGCGCCTGTCGCTGTTTCAGGTCTCGGTCGGTATGGCCACCGTCATGCTGCTTGGCACGCTGAACCGCGTCATGATCGTGGAGTTAAAGGTCGCGGCCTTTCTTGTCGCCGCCATGGTGGCGCTGCCTGTGTTGATCGCGCCCTTCCGCGCGCTGTTGGGCTTTAAATCCGACACCTATAAATCGGCCATCGGCTGGAAGCGTATTCCCTATCTCTGGTTTGGCACGCTGTGGCAGTTCGGCGGCCTTGCCATCATGCCCGCCGCCCTTTTGGTGCTGGGCGGTGATGTCACGCAGGTGCGCTACGACATCCCCTTTGCCGGTGAGGCGCTGGCAGCGCTGGCCTTTTTGATGACCGGTCTTGGCATGCATATGACCCAGACCGCCGGTCTGGCCTTGGCCGCCGACCGCGCCACGGATGAGACGCGCCCGCGTGTTGTGGCGCTGCTTTATGTCATGCTGCTGGTCGGCATGGCGGTCTCGTCGCTGGTGATCGGCTATCTGCTCAAGGAATTCACCGCGCTGGAGTTGATCGGCGTGGTGCAGGGTGCGGCACTCATGACCTTGGTCTTGAACGTCATCGCGCTGTGGAAGCAAGAGCGCGTCCGCCCGATGAACCGGGCCGAACGTGAGGCACCCACCCCCAGTTTCCGCGATGCATGGGCCGATTACGCCGCTGGCGGCACCGCCGGGCGGCTGTTGGTCGTGGTGTTTCTGGGGACTATGGCCTTCAACATGCAAGATGTGCTGCTTGAACCCTACGGCGGCGAGATCTTGGGGCTGAGTGTATCGGCCACCACGCTTTTGACCGCAAGCTGGGCGGCGGGTGCCTTGGTCGGTTTTGCGTTTGCCGCGAAATGGCTGGCCGAAGGAATGAACCCCTACCGCATGGGCGCGCGCGGTATTCTGGCCGGGCTTGCCGCCTTTTCCGCCGTGATTTTTGCCAATCCCATGGGCTCGTCCGAGATGTTCTTTATCGGGGCTTGCCTGATCGGCTTCGGCGGCGGGCTTTTCGCGGTCGCGACCCTGACCGCCGCCATGACCATGCCCGCGGGCGTTGCTGGGCGCGGTTTGGCGCTGGGCGCATGGGGGGCCGCGCAAGCGACCGCTGCGGGCCTGTCCACCGCCATCGGCGGCGGCCTGCGTGATCTGGTGAACGCGGCCGCGACCCAAGGCCATTTGGGTGTCGCGCTGAATGACCCGAGTACGGGGTATTCGGTTGTCTATCACCTCGAGATTTTTCTGCTTTTCGTCACGCTTGTGGCCCTTGGGCCGCTTGTTCGCACTGCAACGACCAACAGGAACGGGGGGACCGGGAAGTTCGGGCTCGCCGACCTTCCCACCTGAGACCGCCGAACCCGAGAGGATCTAACCATGGAAGCTACATTCTTCGGCAATTTCGATCTGGCCAGCCTGTCTATCTGGCTGTTTTGGATCTTTTTCGCCCTGCTGATCTATTATCTGCAGACCGAGAACATGCGCGAAGGCTATCCGCTGGAAAACGAGGACGGCACCGCCGCCCCGAACCAGGGCCCCTTCCCCGTTCCCGACGCCAAGACCTTTAAGCTGATGCATGGTCGCGGCGAAGTCACCGTCCCCTCGATCGAGAACGAGAATGCGCATCGCCGCACCGATCTCGCGATGGAGCGGTCGAACTTTGGCACCAGCAACGGCTACCCCTATGACCCAGTCGGCGACCCGATGTTGGCGGGCGTCGGCTCGGGCGCTTGGACGCCGCGCCGCGATGTGCCGGAACTTGACGGTCACGGCCATGCCAAGATCGTGCCGATGGGCCAGACCGAGACTTTCCGTGTCTCGGCCGGGCGCGATCCGCGCGGTATGCCGGTTGTGGCCGGTGATGGTGCGGTTGTCGGCACGATCAGCGATATGTGGGTCGATGCGCCCGAACAGCTGATCCGCTACCTCGAGATCGAGCTGGATGGCGATCATGGCGGCGGCAAGCGGCTTGTGCCGATGACCTTCTGCCGGATCTGGGGCGGCAAGGTGAAGATCAATTCGATCTACGGCAAGCATTTCGCCGCCGTGCCCGTCACCAAATCCTCCACGCAGATCACCCTGCTCGAGGAAGAAAAGATCTCCGCCTACTACGGCGGCGGTATTCTCTACGCTGCGCAGGATCGTTTGGACCCGCTCCTGTGACCTAAAACCGGCGCGCGCATCAGACCCGCGCGCCGGACCACGACCGACGAAGGAGAAACGACCGATGTCTCATGATCATGACGATTTTGCCACTGAACCTGTCCGCGGCCTTCCCGAGGAATTGCCGCCGGGCGAAGAGATATTGTGGCAGGGCCAGCCAAGCTGGTGGCAACTTGCCTGCGAAAGCCTGAATTTCTGGTGGGTGGCGGGCTATTTCACCTTTCTGTTCGCATGGCGCACCATTGGTGGTGCCGCGACCGAAAGCTGGGCCGACAGCGCCACGGCGGCGTCATTCTTCCTTGTGCTGGGGCTGATCGTTTGCACCATCTTGGTGCTGGTCGCGCTGATGCAGGCCAAGGCGACGGTTTACACCATCACCAATAAGCGGGTCGCGATGCGCATCGGCGCGGCGCTGACCATGACGCTGAACCTTCCGTTCAAGAAGATCGCGAATGCCGATCTGGGCGTGCGCAAGAACGGCACCGGCACCATCGCGCTTGAGCTGATGGAGGATGACGGCGCGCGGCTGTCTTACATCCTGACATGGCCGCATGTGCGCCCGTGGAAGATGAAACAAACCCAGCCCGCGCTGCGCTGCATCCCCGATGTGCGCAAGGTGGCCGCGATCTTGGCCGAGGCGGCGGAAACCGCTGTGTCCGAACCTGTTATTGAACGCGCACCGGCCCATCAGCCGGTCGCGGCGGAGTGAACGCCATGGCCTATACCCGTAGCTACAACAAGCATGAGCAAAAGCTGGTCGAACGCGACAAGGAAATGGTGCCAACCATCCTTGTGCGCGCGATGTTCGTGCTTTGCGTGTGTGTCCTGATCATCGTGGCATATGCAAGGCTGACCGATCGCCCGCTGGCCGCGATGCCGCCCAGCGAGGCCGAAGTGCCCGCCGTGCAAGAGCGGATGATCCGGATTTTCGGCCAAATGGACGGTTCGGCCCGTGTGCTGGACCTGAACGGTTCCTTGATCCTTGATCTGGGGCCGACCGAAGGCGGCTTTGTCGCCGGAATCTACCGCGTGCTGGAGCGCGAGCGTGGGGCCGTCGGCCGCCATGCATCGGAGCCCATCCGGTTGGTGCGTTTTTCAGACGGACGCATCGGGCTTCGTGATGACCTGACCGATTTCAGGGCCGAGCTTTTCGGCTTTGGGGCGGACAACGAGCGGGTCTTTGCCCGCATGCTGGAGGAATGACCAATGGGATGGCTCACGAAAGACTTTGAAACCGCACCCTGCGAAGTGGAGGTCAGCCACCGCTTCGACAGTTTGCATGCACATGTGAAGTTCCTGAACGGCGCCGTGATTAACCCCGGCGACGAGGTTCAGGTGCAAGGCCCGCCCGTGATGGCGCCCTATGGCGAGGTGATCCGCGAAGAACGCATCGCCCGCATCACGCGCGCCAGCAAACTCGAACAACTCTGGACCCGCATGACCGGGGATTTCGAGTTTATGGAGCTGTGCGAGTTCTCGTTTAGCGACGAGGTCATGCCTCAAGTAGCGCAAAGCGCGGTAGGCAAGAGAGGAATCCCAGCATGAAAGATATGACACATTCCGCCGACGCCACCACCGTCGAAGAGGCGCTGGCAGCCGACAACCATCAAGGCATCGTCGACAGCGAAGGTGCCACCGCGCTGGCGATGCAAAACACGCTGCTGACCCCGCGGTTTTACACCACCGATTTCGACGAGATGGACGCGATTGATGTGAGCCCGGTGCGCAAAGACTGGGATCTGTTGATCGACCAGATGAAAAGCGACCCGAACAAGGGCCATTTCAAGAAGAACGAAGATTGGGATCATGTCGATTGGGACGGGATGGAACCCAAGCTCAAGGCCGAGTTCATCGATTTCCTTGTCTCGTCCTGCACGGCCGAATTTTCGGGCTGTGTGCTCTATAAGGAAATGAAGCGGCGCGGCAATAACGAGGATATCGTGACGCTGTTCCAGCTTATGGCGCGTGACGAGGCGCGGCATGCGGGCTTTATCAACGATGCGCTGCGCGAAGCGGGGATCGCCGTGAACCTCGGGTTCCTGACCCAAAAGAAGAAATACACCTATTTCCGGCCCAAGTTCATCTACTACGCAACCTACCTGTCGGAAAAGATCGGCTACGCGCGGTACATCACCATTTACCGCCACCTCGAGGCGAACCCCGAGTTGCGGTTCCACCCGATTTTCAAGTGGTTCAAGGAATGGTGCAACGACGAGTTCAGCCATGGCGAGGCCTTTGCCCTGCTGATGAAGACCGACCCCAAGCTGACCTCGGGCGTCAATGTGCTGTGGATCAAGTTCTTCCTCACGGCGGTCTATTCCACCATGTATGTGCGCGATCACCAGCGCCCAGCGTTTCACGCAGCCCTTGGCGTGGACCCCGATTGGTATGCCCATGAGGTCTTTACCAAGACCTCGGAAATCTCCAAGCAGGTGTTCCCGATCACGCTCGATATCGACCATCCGCGCTGGCAAAAGGGGCTGGTTGCGATGCAACGCGCCAATGCCGATCTGGCCATGGCGAAAAAGTCGGGCAATTGGGTCAAGCGGATCGGTGCGACGGTCCGTGCGACCACGGCATTCGTCAGCCTGCTGACCATCCCTGCCGTCAAGCATCGCGTGCCGGCCTCCACCCGGTTGGAGCCTGCATATTGATGCTCAGCTCGCCTTGGATCGCAGCCCTCGTGGCCTTGTTCTTCTGGTGGTTCGCCACCGGGGCGATCCTTATGGCTGTGCGGCGCGCGGATCGTGAAGGGGCCAAGGCACGGCTTTGGGCCGTGCTTTGGAACCTGCCCTTTCTGCTTTTGGGCGGCTTCGGCTTTCTCGACACGCTGGGCAACACCAGCGTGGCGGGGGTTTACGTGGGCTTTTTGTCGGCGCTGGCGCTTTGGGGCTGGATTGAATTGGCGTTCCTGACCGGCGTGATCACTGGCCCGGTCCGCCAACCGCTGAAAGCGGGGGTGCGCGAATGGGAACGCTTTATCCGCGCATGGGGCACCATCGCCTATCACGAAATGCTGTTGGCCTTCACGCTTTTGGCGATGATCGTGGCAAGCCTTGGCGCAGAAAACCAGTTCGGCATGTGGACCTTTGCGGTGCTGTTCGCCGCGCGGGTTTCGGCCAAGCTCAACCTTTTTCTCGGGGTCCGCAAAATCAATGTGGAATTCCTCCCCGAGCATCTGAACCACCTGCCCAGCCATTTCCGCATCGCGCGGATGAACTGGCTTTTCCCGATCTCGATCACTGGCCTTAGCTTTGCTGTCGCCTGTTTCCTCGAGCGGATCTGGGCGGTCGAAACGCAGGCCGACATCGTCGGCTTTGCCCTATTGAGCGCGCTTACCGCGCTCGCGCTGCTGGAGCACTGGTTCATGGTGCTTCCGCTTCCTGACGAGAAACTTTGGCGCTGGATGCTTGCAGAGCGGACAGTGCCCAACCAAGCCATTAAGACAAGCGAGGATGCCCGATGAACTTTGACAAGCTGTTCCAAACCCAGCTCGATCATCTCAAGCAGGAGGGCAATTACCGCGTCTTTGCCGAACTTCAGCGGAAATGCGGGGCCTTTCCCCGTGTGAAAAACCACTCGCATGGTCAGGACGAGGTGACTGTGTGGTGTTCCAACGATTATCTGGGCATGGGCCAGCATCCCGACGTCATCAACGCGATGGTTGAGACCGTGCAAGAATGTGGCACAGGCGCGGGTGGCACGCGCAATATCTCGGGCAATGCATGGCACCATAAACAGCTCGAGGCGGAACTGGCCGATCTGCACGGCAAGGAAGCGGCGCTTTTGTTCACCTCTGGCTATGTGTCGAACTGGGCGGCGCTGTCGACCTTGGGCGCGCGCCTGCCTAATGCGGTGATCTTGTCGGATGAGCTAAACCACGCCTCGATGATCGAGGGCATCCGCCACGCGCGCTGCCAGAAAGTGATCTGGAAGCATAACGACCCCGAAGATCTGGACCGCAAGCTGGCCAGCCTGCCCGCCAATGCGACCAAGATCGTGGCCTTTGAATCCGTCTATTCGATGGATGGCGATATCGCGCCGATCAAAGAAATCCTCGATGTCTGCGACAAGCATGGCGCGATGTCCTACATCGATGAGGTCCATGCCGTTGGCATGTATGGTCCGCGCGGTGGCGGTGTGGCCGAGCGCGAAGGGCTGATGGACCGCATCACCTTGATCGAGGGGACACTGGGCAAGGCGTTTGGCGTCGTCGGCGGCTATATCACCGGAAGCCATGCTTTGGTCGACTTCATCCGCAGCTTTGCCAGCGGGTTTATTTTTACCACGGCCCTTCCGCCCGCCGTGGCGGCCGCCGCCACCGCCTCGATCCGGCATTTGAAAGAAAGCTCGTATGAGCGCGACATGCAAAAGCGGCAGGTTGCCCGCCTGCGCGCGCGTTTGGACGCCGAGGGTATCCCGCACGAGATGAACGCAAGCCACATCATCCCGGTGATGGTGAAAGACCCGGTCAAATGCCGGATGCTGTCGGACATCTTGATGGATCAGTTCGGCATCTATGTGCAGCCGATCAACTACCCCACCGTGCCCAAGGGGACCGAGCGTTTGCGCTTTACCCCCGGCCCGCTGCACAGCGATGAGGATATCGAATATCTGGTCTTGGCGCTCAAGACTTTGTGGAAACAATGCGCCATTGCCCATGCCGTCGCGTGAATTTGAAAAAAACCACTGGACCCTAGCAGGATCGACATAGTTTATCCCTATCGAGACCATTCGAGAGAGGGAGACAACCTGATGAGTCGCAAAATCGTGCTCGCTGCTGCTGCTTTGTTTTTGTCGGCACCGATGGCTATGGCTGACGCCCATGCCGCCTCCGGTGATGCGGCGGCTGGCGAACGTGTGTTCAACCAGTGCGTGGCCTGCCACGTGGTGCAGAACGAAGCGGGTGACGTTTTGGCTGGCCGCAATGCGCGGACCGGCCCCAACCTGTACGGTATCGCAGGCAAAACATGGGCCCACATCGAAGATTTCCGCTGGTCGCCCGGCATGACGGCACTGAAAGATGCCGGCATCATCGTGACCGAGGAAAGCTTTGTCGCCTATGTCCAAGATCCGACCGCCTATATCCGTGAAGCAACGGGGAATAACTCGGCACGCGGCGCGATGAGCTTCCGTGTACGCTCCGAGGCGGATGCCAAGAACGTCTACGCCTACATCGTCTCTTTGTCGGCGCAGTAAGTTAAATTTTAGGGTTTCTTGACGGCAACCCGGACAAAGGGCGCCCCACTTGGGCGCCCTTTTTCATGGCGCGGCGACAAAGCGCCTGATCTCGGTTGTGACAAGGGCCGGTGCCTCTTCATGGGCCAGATGGCCGATGCCGGGCAGTGTGATCAGTTTCGCCTGCGGCATGGCCCGCGCGGCGCGCTCGGCCACCCGTAGCGGTACGGCCCCGTCATGCGCGCCATGGATGAAGAGCGTGGGCGTGATAATGGATGGCAGCGCCGCATTCAGCGCATCAAGCGACCACTGCGCCATCATGGCCAGCGTCCCATCCACATGGGCGCGCCGCCCGATCAGATGGGCGTAGCGTGCCAGCCCCACCTCATCCAGCGTGGTGCCAGCCGAGCCCAAGATCGCGCGCACCTGTGACACCCCACGACCGCCTTGCGCGATCAACAGCCCGGTGAAGGGGTTGAGCGCCAGCATCTTGGCCATGACCGGAAAGAGCCAGCCAGCGGTGCCTTGGAAGTTCTCAAGCGCGCCATTGATGATCACCAGATGCGCGGGAGAAAGAAGACCCTGATGCGCCAGTTCGAGACTGACCGCACCCCCCGCAGAATGACCGATGATCAGGCTGGGCGACCAGCCTTCTTGGATGCAAAGCGTGGCGATATCGCGGGCGACATCGCCCAAGCGCGCGCGCCCCTTGGGGCTACGCGTCCAGCCATGGCCGGGCAGGTCCAGCGCGATGACCCGGTGATCGCGGGCCAGATCGGGGATCAGCGCGGCCCAGCTATGGCTAGATGCACCCGCGCCATGCAGCAAAAGCACATCCGGCCCGGTGCCGATGATTTGCACATGCCAGCGATGCGGCCGGGCCGCGATAATCTGGCTGGCCGCGACATTGGGCCAGTCCGGCGGGGGTAGATCAGCCGCGCTCATGCAAGGCTCAGCGATGCATCCACCGCAGCAGACAAGGCGCGCGCATCCGCGCGTGGCAGCGCCAGATAGGGCGCGCCCAGATCGCCCGCCAGCGTCGCAAGCCCCGGTGTTGGCCGCAGCCCCGTGTCGATCACAAGCGCCGGGATACCGCGCGCGCGGATCGCCTTGGCCATAGCGGTTGCATCTGTGCCTGCCTGCGCGCGATTGGCGATCCCGGCCAGATCCACATTGGCCCGCCCATCGGTCAACACCGCAAGCGAGGCTGTCATGCCCTTGCCCTGCGCCAAAAGCGCCAGTTCAAGCGCGGCCTTTAGCCCAGCGGCCAAGGGCGTGCCACCGCCACCCGGCAGCTGCGCCAAACGGCGCTTTGTCTGCACAAGCGAGCGTGTTGGCGGCAAAAGCACCTCGGCCCCATCACCGCGAAAAGCGACAAGGGCCACATGATCACGCCGGGCATAAGCCTCGCCCAGCAAAAGCTCGATCGCGCCCTTGGCCTCGCCCAATCGGGCCAAGGCGGCAGAACCCGAGGCATCGACGACAAAGATGATCGCGCGGTCCGATGTCTCCTCGAACTGCCGTAGGCGGATATCGGACATCTGGATATGCAGCCGGTCATGCGCCCCGCTGGCCTTGCGGCGCATCGGTTGCCAAGGTGCGGCTGCGCGCAGGGTCGCGACCAGATCGACGCGCGCATCGCCGCCCATACGCCCCGGCCGTGACGGCAGGGGGCGACCCCGACGGTTCCCCTTTTTCGCGGCACCCGAGCCATTGGCGGCGGGCGCTTGCCGCGCCGCGCGCCCAGCTTGCAGGCGGGCCAAAAGGTCGGGGGGCAGCATGGCTTTGGCCGCTTCGATCAGCATCTCGACCGGGGGCAGGTCGGTTTGGTTCTGGTCGTCGCCCTCATCGGCCGTTTCGGCCTTTTCGGGGTTGGGCGGATCGGGTTCGGTCTCGGGCGGTGGCTCTTGCGTATTCTGTGGAAGTTGCGTGGCGCGCGGCGCGAGGACCAATTCAACCGCAAGGGTCAAATCGGCTTGTTCGACACGATCCTCACCCATCAGCGCGGCACTTGCGCGGGCAAGTGCCAGCGCTTGCAGCGGTGCGCGCAGCGACCCGATACCCAAACGCGCCGCGACCTCGGCCATTTCGCAAATGGCGCTGTCGGGCAGCGTGACGCGGGGCAAAAGCAAGCGCGCCTCGGCCAATGCAGCAAGATCCAAGGCAAGTTCGGGCGCGTCCGATAGACCCTGTGCGGCAAGATCGAGATGGATCGCGAGGCGATCAGCCAAGGCAGGGGGGAGTGTCTCCTCCGGCTCTGCGCCCTCATCGAAGGCAATCAGAGATAGGCCCTTGCGCGCATCTATGGCGGTGGCAAGGCGCGCGGCCAATCCGGGCTTGACCCGCTCGGCCATGGGCATCAGCAAGACCGCCGTGCCATCCAATATCCCGCGGGTGCGGATGACCTGCCTTTCGGCCAAGGTCGCGGCAAGATCGATCCCGCCAAAAAGCGCATCATCCCCGATACCGGGGTGCAAGCGGCGCAAGGAAAGACCCTGCAACGCCTTTTCGAGACCATTTTGCACCCTGTCCCTGACCGGACCGACGCGGGCGCGCAGCCAGATACCGCCCAGTGCTGCCGGATCGAGCGCGAAACAGGCCAGCGCCAGATTGACCCTTTGCCAGCGCTCTTGGCTGTCGGTCACGCCAAGACCTCCTCCACCACGCGGGTCACACGGGTGGTCGATCCGGCCTCATCCAGCGGATCGCGGCGCAGGCGGTGGCGCAGCGCAGCAGGGGCCACGCGGCGGAGGTGATCGCGGGTGACGACGCGCTCACCATCGAAGGCGGCAAGCGCGCGTGCGGCGCGCAGCAGCGTCAACTCACCCCGTAGGCCGTCGGAACCCAAGGCCAAGCAAAGTGCTGCACAATCGCGCAAGATCGGCTCGCCTGCGTCGACATGGCCAAGCCCCGCGCGGGCGCTGACGATACGCGCGCGCAGCTCCATATCCGTGCCGCGCCATTCGGTCAGGAACCCGCCCGGATCGCGATCATAGCTATCGCGGCGGCGGATGACTTCGATCCGCGTGTCGATATCCTTGGGCGAGGTCACATCGACCGAAAGCCCGAACCGGTCAAGCAGCTGTGGGCGCAATTCGCCCTCTTCGGGGTTGCCGGAACCGACCAACACAAAGCGCGCGGCGTGCCGGATCGATAGCCCCTCGCGCTCGACCACGTTGAGACCCGATTGGGCCACATCGAGAAGCAGATCGACCAGATGATCCTCGAGTAGGTTCACCTCATCGATATAGAGATAACCACGGTTGGCACGCGCCAGCAGGCCCGGCTCGAACGCCTTTTCGCCGCGCGTCAGTGCCTTTTCGATATCAAGCGCGCCCACCACGCGATCCTCGGTCGCGCCAAGCGGCAGGTCGATCACCGGCGTTGGCTTCTCGATGATGGCGGTATCGCTGACCTGTGCCCATGCGGGAATGTCACCCTCATGCGCGGAATTCACCGGGCAACCCGCGACCGCGCTGATCGGGGGCAAAAGTGCCGCCAGACCCCGCACGGCGGTGGATTTTCCAGTACCACGGTCCCCAAAGACCAGAACGCCGCCGATGCCGGGGTCGATCGCGGTCAGGATCATGGCCAGCTTCATATCCTCTTGCCCGACGATGGCGGAAAAGGGGAATGGCCCTGTCAGCGTGACATCTTTCATTCAGCAGCAACTTTCATATCTGTGGCATGGTCGATGCGCGCGGCGGTCAGATCGGGGGTTTGCCCCGCCCAACGCCCCTCGATCGCATCGACGCGAAACCTTGCGTAAAGCTCTTCCTTGAACAGCCCCTCGTCGCGGACGGCGCGAATTGCCGTCGCATGGGGGCCATCGGCACGGGCAAATGCGGCCATGCTGGCGGTATCGGGCCAGATCGAAAAGGTGGCTTGGCGCACAAGGGGCAATTCACCGATGCCGATTTTGAACAGCACATTGGGGTCGCTGCCGATGGCGCGCGAGATTGCGGGTTCGTGCCGCCAAAAGCGGCGCGCGGTGCGCATACGCACGGTGGCGCGGGTCAATGCAGCGACCGGGCCATCTGTGGCAACCTTTTGCGCGGTGAAAGGGGTGGCACCATCCCATTGGCCGCGCGCGGCGGTGGGGGTCAGGAAAATCGTCATCTGCTCATCCGCCATAGCGGCGTAACGACGAAAGATGCGAGTGCCGAACATCGCGCGGCGCGCGGTGTCATGGTCGGGCCATGTGGCGAGAATGGCATAGACGGATGTGTCGGGAATGGGCGTAAAGCCCTCGCCCACGCCGGAACCGCACAGTTTGACCGTGCCAATATCGCGAATGGCGCGCAGTGCGAATCGCGCTGGCCCCATCTGAAACAGCGCCCATGCGCGCGCGCGAACTGTGCCGAAGCGAAACAGGCTTAGGGTGACGGATTGCATGGCCGGTCCTCCATGTGTCAACAAAGTCTGACATATTGTAGCTGAGAAGAAAAGGCAATTCGCCTATAGATTGTCTTGGCAAAATGGACGCCACTGCCCTATTGTAAATCTAACTAGACAGTATGAGGCCCGGATGACCGACCGCAGCACAGCCAACGCCGCCTCTAGCGCGATCGTGATCGGCGCGGGGCTTGGCGGCCTCTCGGCCGCGATGCGGCTGGGCGCCAAGGGGTATCGGGTCACGCTGCTTGACCGGCTTGATCGTGCGGGCGGGCGCGGCTCGTCCATCACGCAACATGGCCACCGCTTTGATCTTGGCCCGACCATCGTGACCGTGCCGCAGGTGTTCGAACAGCTTTGGGCCGAATGTGGGCGCGATTTCCGCAAGGATGTCGATCTGCGCCCGGTCGATCCCTATTACGAGATTCGTTGGCGCGATGGATCGGTGTTTACCGTGCGCCAAGACGAGCAAGCCATGATCGACGAGGTGGCTCGCCTAAGCCCGCGCGATGTGCCGGGTTACAAGCGTTTCCTGAAAGATAGCGAAGCGCGCTATCAATTCGGCTTTGAGGGGTTGGGCCGCCGCCCCATGAACAAACTGATGGATCTGATCCGCGAATTACCCGGTTTTGTGAAGCTACGCGCGGATCGGTCGGTCTATGGCCATGCGCAAGCGCGTGTGCGCGACCCGCGTTTGCGTATGGCACTGTCGTTTCATCCGCTCTTTATCGGGGGCGATCCGACGCATGTGACCTCGATGTATATCTTGGTGTCGCATCTCGAGAAGGAGTTCGGGGTGCATTACGCCATGGGCGGGGTGCAGGCGATGGCCGATGCGATGGTGCGCGTGATCGAGGATCAGGGCGGCACTGTCCGGCGCGGTGTCGAGGTCGATGAGATCACGGTGACAAGCGGCCAAGCCGATGGCGTGGTCACAACCGATGGTGAACGCATCCGTGCCGATATCATCGTGTCCAATGCCGATCCGGGCCATACCTATGACCGGCTGTTGCGCAAACAGGCCAAGCGGCGTTGGACGCCCGCACGGCTGAACCGCTCGCGCTGGTCCATGGGCCTGTTCGTTTGGTATTTCGGCACCAAGGGGACCAAGGGCAAATGGGCCGATGTGGGCCACCACACCGTTCTGAACGGTCCGCGCTACAAGGGGCTACTCAACGACATTTTCATGAAGCGCCATTTAGCCCATGATATGTCGATCTATCTGCACCGCCCATCGGTCACTGATCCCTCGGTCGCGCCAGAGGGTGACGATACATTCTATGCACTCAGCCCCGTACCCAATCTACATGGCAAGGGCTCGGTCGATTGGGCCGAGATGGAGGAAACCTATCGCCAGCGCATGGCAAAGGTGTTGAACGACAATTTGATGCCCGGTTTCGAAGATCATCTGTCGGCCAGCCATATCCTAACGCCCGCCGATTTCGAAAGCCGCTACCTTAGCCCGCATGGCGCGGGCTTTAGCCTAGAGCCGCGGATTTTCCAATCGGCGTGGTTCCGGCCGCACAATATCTCGGAAGAATTTGGTAACCTGTTTCTGGTCGGGGCGGGCACGCATCCCGGCGCGGGTATTCCATCGGTCGTCACCTCGTCCGAGGTTTTGCGCCAATTGGTGCCGGATGCACCGCGCCCCTATGTGCGGCTTGATACAAAGGTCGCAGCAGAATGATTCGCCCCGATGATCTGGAATGGTGCCGCAACGCGATCCGCGAGGGGTCGTATTCCTTTCACGCGGCCTCCAAGCTTTTGCCTAGCGATGTGCGTGATGCGGCCTTGGCGCTTTATGCGTTTTGCAGGGTCGCCGATGACGAGGTTGATTTCGGCACGCATAAGCCATCGGCGGTTTTGGCCCTGCGCGATAGGTTGGAGCTGGCCTATGCGGGTCGGCCCAAGGATGCGCCGGCTGATCGCGCCTTTGCCAGCCTGATCGCAGATTACGACATGCCCCGCGCCTTGCCCGAGGCGCTTTTGGAAGGTCTGGCCTGGGACGGGATGGAGCGGCGCTATGCCAGCCTATCGGATCTGCGCGCCTATTCCGCGCGGGTTGCATCGGCCGTGGGGGCGATGATGTGCGTTTTGATGCGGGTGCGCGATCCACATGCGCTGGCGCGGGCCTGTGATCTGGGCGTGGCGATGCAATTGACCAATATCGCCCGCGATGTCGGCGAAGATGCACGCGCAGGACGGTTGTACCTGCCGACCGATTGGCTGGATGAGGCAGAGATCGATGCGGCGGATTTCCTCGCCAATCCGCGCGCCATACCCGAGATTAGGGCCATGGTGCGCCGTCTCTTGGCTGAGGCGGACAGGCTTTATCACCGCTCGGAAGCGGGGGTGAAGGGGCTTCCTATCGCGGCCCGCCCCGGCATTTTTGCGGCGCGCTATTGCTATGACGCGATTGGGCGCAAGCTGTCGCGCGGCGGTTATGACAGCGTCAGCGCGCGTGCCTTTACCACGCGGGGGCATAAAATGCGCCTCTTGGGATGGTCGGTGATCCGTGCTGGCATGGTCACCGCATTTCCGCAAAGCCCGGTCATCTATGCCCGCCCCTTGGCCGAGGTTTCCTTTCTGGTCGAGGCTGCAGCCCACCCAAGCACCGCTAAAACCGGGTGGAGCGACAATGTTTTGGCGGTTCTGTCGCAGTTGGAAGCCCGTGATCGCAGTGATGGTGGCTTGGCGCGGGGTGCCTGACGCCCTATGTCAGGGTCATGGATTGGGCATTATTCGCGATATTTCTGGCCGCTTGCGGTGCGGCGGCAACGACGGGCTCGATGTTTATGCCGGGCGCGTGGTATCGCGCCTTGTCAAAACCCAGCTGGACACCGCCTGATTGGGTCTTTCCGGTCGCGTGGACGGTGCTTTACCTGTCATCTGCCGTCGCCGCCGCCCGTGTCGCGCCGATGGAAGGCGCGGCCTATGGCATGGCGTTTTGGGCGATGCAGATCGCGTTCAATACGCTTTGGACCCCGGTGTTTTTCGGCCTGCGCCGTATCAGAGCGGCGTTCTTCATCATGCTGGGTCTGTGGGTTGCGGTCGCGGGAACGATGCTTGCCTTTTTCCAGCTTGATTGGATCGCCGGCGCGCTTTTCGTGCCTTACCTGATCTGGGTCAGCATTGCGGGTGCGCTGAATGCCAGCGTGTGGATGCGTAACCGACCACTTGCCGCAGCCTAGCGCAACATCCGCATCAGCATTTGCCGCACGTGATCCTGACCGCCGTAGAAAATGGCGAGGACATGCACCACTTTGCGCGCTTCTTGGAGTTCGAAATACAAAATCGCGCGGCTTTTTGTGACATGGCGGAGGTTGGGGGAAAGGGTCGGATCGCGCACGCCTTGATGCGGGACGTTAGCAAGGCTGTCGATATCGCTTTCGATCTGGTCGATCCTTGCGGCGCATTTGGCATGAGCACGGTCGACCGGCTCACCAAACGCAAGCATTGAAGCCAGAAGGTGGTCGTAGATCGCTTCTAGATCGGCCCCAACCGTCGCAGCCCGCTCAACCGTCCAGACCAAGTGCCGCCCTCTTGCGCGCCAACATGTCAGCCGTTTGTGCCTTTGCCTGTGCATTCGAGACGAACGGCCCCTTGCGCCGCGCGTCGAGGAGCGCTTTCAGCGCGGCGACATCGGCCATTTCTGCTTCGCGTTCTTGCTGGAGGCGGTCAAGCCCGTGCTGGATCACGGCGCTGATGCTGGCATAGCGGCCTTCTTCGACCAGCTTTCGGGCAAAGTCAGCTTGCTGGTCACTGAGCGAGATGGAGGTTTTGACGGTCATGCGCGGCCCCCTTTGGTGCTACTGAGTAGTATAAGGATGTTCTGCGCAAGAAAAAAGGGCCCCGCGAAGGGGCCCCTTTTGAAAAATCTGCTGAGCATCAAGAGAGCGAGCGCTCGATCTCTTCGCGCTCGAAGATTTCGATGACATCACCCTTGCGGATATCTTCGTAATTCTCGAAGGCCATGCCGCATTCTTGGCCCGATTGCACTTCTTTGACCTCGTCCTTGAAGCGCTTGAGGGTCTTGAGCGTGCCTTCGTGGATCACGACATCGTCGCGCAACAGGCGCACACCGGCCGAGCGCCGCGCGATGCCTTCGGTGACCAGACAGCCCGCAACATTGCCGACGCCCGAGACCTTGAAGACTTCGCGGATCTGCGCATAGCCGATGAAGTTCTCGCGGATCTCGGCACCCAACAGGCCCGAGGCGGCGGCTTTCACATCATCCACAAGATCGTAGATCACCGAGTAATAGCGAATCTCGACGCCCTTTTGGTTTGCGCTGCTGCGTGCGGGTGCGTTGGCGCGAACGTTGAAGCCGATGACAGGCGCGCCCGAGGCTTCGGCAAGGCCGATATCGGATTCCGTGATCGCGCCCACACCGTAATGCAGCACGCGCACGCGCACTTCGTCGTTGCCGATCTTTTCCATCGCTTGCACGATGGCCTCGGCCGAACCTTGAACGTCGGCCTTTACCACGATGGGCAATTCGGCGACGTTCTTGTCGGCCTTGGCCTTGGCCAAAAGCTGATCCAGCGTGGTTGCGGCACCGACCGCGGCGCGCTTGTCCTTGGCGGCCTGATGACGGTATTCCGCGATTTCGCGGGCTTGCGCCTCGGTTGCGACGACGTTGAGAACATCGCCCGCCTCGGGTGTGCCGTTCAGGCCCAAAACCTCGACAGGAACCGAAGGACCGGCCTCTTTGATCCGCTCGCCGCGGTCGTTTTCCATCGCGCGGACCTTGCCCCACTGTTCGCCGACGACAAAGATGTCGCCCTGCTTGAGCGTGCCTTTTTGCACCAAGACGGTCGCGACCGGGCCACGGCCCACATCAAGCTGTGCTTCGATCACAGCACCCTCGGCGGGGCGGTCGGGGTTGGCGTTCAGTTCAAGGATTTCGGCCTGAAGCGCGATGGCCTCAAGCAGCTCGGGCAAGCCTTGGCCGGTGACGGCCGAGACTTCGACGTCTTGCACATCGCCCGACATTTTTTCCACGACAACTTCGTGCTGCAACAGATCGGTGCGCACCTTGTCGGGGTTGGCTTCGTACTTGTCGACCTTGTTGATCGCCACGATCATCGGCACCTTAGCGGCCTTGGCGTGGTTGATCGCCTCGATCGTCTGCGGCATGACCGCGTCATCGGCGGCCACCACAAGAACGACGATATCGGTCACATGCGCACCGCGCGCACGCATCGAGGTAAAGGCCGCGTGGCCGGGTGTGTCGAGGAAGGTCAAGACCGCGCCACCCTCGGTCGTTACCTGATAGGCGCCGATATGCTGGGTGATCCCGCCTGCTTCGCCCGAGACGACATTGGCTTTGCGGATACGGTCGAGAAGCGAGGTCTTGCCGTGGTCGACATGGCCCATGATCGTGATGACGGGCGGGCGCGGCTGAAGATCGCCTGCATGGTCGGTGACCGAGACAATGACATCTTCCACATCCGCGTCCGAGACGCGCTGCACGCGGTGGCCAAATTCTTCAATGATCAGTTCCGCGGTATCGGCATCGATTGCCTGATTCTGCGTGACCATCATGCCCATTTTCATGAGCGACTTGACCACATCGGCGGCGCGTTCGGCCATCCGGTTTGCGAGTTCCGAGACAAGGATGGTTTCGGGCAACTGAACGTCGCGCACCACCTTTTCGCGGTCAACCATACCGCCCATCGCCTTTTGGCGTTGGCGTTCTTGCTTGCGCTTCATCGCCGCCATGGAGCGTTGGCGACCACCTTCGCCGCCGGTCAGCGCTTGGCTGACGGTCAGCTTGCCCGAGCGACGCTCACTGTCGCGCTCGGCTGTGCGGGCGCGGCCGGCACGGTCATCATCTTCGGCCTTGCGGCGCGTGGGCGGCGGCAAGGGCTTGTTTGCCCCACGCGATCCGGGTGTCGCAGCGGCGGCCGCTTCGACGGCGGCTGGGTCGCTGACCACATCTTTGGGCGATGGCGCGGTTGCGCGCGCCGGTGCGGCGGCGGGGGCCTTGCGGCGTGCCTCATCCTCGGCACGACGGCGGGTTTCTTCTTCTTCCTTGGCGCGCAGATTTTCTTCGCGCTCGCGCTCTTCGCGTTCCTTGGCCTCGGCCTCGGCGCGGCGGCGGGCGCGTTCGTCCTCGCGGTCTTTTTCTTCTTGCTGGCGGCGCTGCTCGTCCTCGACCTCGCGGGCCTTGGCGTTTTGCAACGCCCTCAGGCGGCGTTCGAGTTCTGCATCGGGGACGGACTTCTCCCGCTTACCGCCCTCGGCATTTTGTGCCGCGGCGGATTGTGTTCCCGGCTTGGGGACAACCACACGCTTGCGCTTGGTCTCAACCACGACGCTTTTGCTGCGTCCGCGCGAGAAGCTCTGGTTGACGCGGCCTGAAAGCGCGCCGCCAGATAGGCCAAGGGGTTTCTTTCCGTCCGTGTCGCTCATGCGTTCCGTTCGTCTTTCCCGGCGGGGTGTCCGCCGTCTGCCTTGCGCAGGCCTTGTAGTTTCGCGGCACCCTCTACAACACGAGGGGCCAAACCACCAGCAGCAAGCGCGCCATGTATCACACTTTGGCGTCCAAATGCCAAACCCAATTCCTGGGCGGTAAGGACGCTGAAATAGCGGGCACCCGTGGGTGTCCAGAGTTTGGATTTGCCCCGCTCAGACCCATCCGTGGCCTGAAGCAGAACCTTGACCTGTTTGGTGGCCAACCAGTCTTTTACCTTTTCAAAGCCTGCGACAGCCTCGCCTGCTTTGCGCGAGAGCGCGATGAGATCGGTCAGCCGCCGGATCAAGCCCGTCTCGACCCGTTCGATCAGGTCGGGGGGGATCGTCACGGGTTGCTTGGCGGCCCGTGAAAAGAGGTTCTTCTTGATCGCAAGCTCAAGTGCAGCACGATCCGCAGCGACCCAGATACCCCTTCCGGGCAGCTTTTCGGCCAGATCCGGTCCCACCTGCCCGTCAGGGCCGATGACGAAACGGATCAAGCCGTGCTTGGGCTGGACCTCGGCGGTGGCGATGCACCGCCGCTCTGGCCCGTCATCCCGATCTGTTTTCTGTCCGCCCCGGCTCATCAGCGGGTCTCCGGCGGGGAGGGCCTTAGCCCTCCGCCCCCTCAGTGTTCGCGGAGGAGGCAGCGGCTTGCGCTTCCAACTCTTCGATAGTGACCCAGCCCAGTTTGACGCGGGCGGTCATGATCATGTTCTGCGCCTCTTCAAGGCTGACTTCGAAGGCTTCGAGCAAGCCTTCATCCTTGACCCGTTCGCCATTCACCGTGGTCCAGCCACCGGCCAGTTCCCAATCGGCGCAGGTCGCGAAATCATCGAGCGATTTGATACCGTCTTCGCCCAGCGCCACAAGCATCTGGGGGGTTAGGCCGTCAAATTCAACAAGCGCATCTTCGACACCCAAGGCGCGGGCTTTTTCCAGCGCCTTCTTGTTTTGCTCTTCAAGATAGTCGCGGGCGCGGGCCTGAAGCTCACCTGCGGTGCCTTCATCGACGCCTTCGATGACCAAAAGCTCGTCCAATTCGACATAAGCCACCTCTTCGAGCGAGGTGAAGCCTTCGGACACCAGAAGCTGGGCAAAGAATTCGTCGAGATCGAGCGTGTCCATGAACAGGCGCGTGCGCTCTTCGAATTCGGCCTGACGGCGCTTGGATTCTTCTTCCTCGGTCAAGATGTCGATGTCGAGGCCGGTCAACTGGCTGGCCAGACGCACGTTCTGACCGCGCCGACCGATGGCCAGCGATAGCTGTTCGTCGGGGACCACAACCTCGATCCGCTCGGCCTCTTCGTCGATCACGACCTTGGTCACTTCGGCAGGCTGAAGCGCGTTCACCAAGAATGTGGCGGCGTCCTCGTTCCACGGGATGATATCGATCTTTTCGCCCTGAAGCTCGTTGACCACGGCTTGAACGCGAGAGCCGCGCATACCGACGCAGGCGCCCACGGGGTCGATCGAGCTATCATAAGAAATCACGGCGATCTTGGCGCGCGAACCGGGGTCGCGGGCGACGGCCTTGATCTCGATGATGCCATCATAGATCTCGGGCACTTCCATCTTGAACAGCTCGGCCATGAATTCCGGCGCGGTGCGCGACAGGAAAATCTGTGGACCACGCGCTTCGCGGCGCACATCCTTGATGTAGCAGCGGATGCGGTCGCCGTTGCGGTAAGCTTCGCGGCCGATCTTTTCGTTGCGGCGCAGAACGCCCTCGCCCCGGCCCACATCGACGATGACATTGCCGTATTCTTCACGCTTGACGACACCGTTGATGATGGTGCCAGCGCGGTCGCGGAATTCTTCGTATTGGCGGTCACGCTCAGCTTCGCGGACCTTTTGCAAGATCACCTGCTTGGCCGATTGCGCGGCGATCCGGCCAAGTTCGACAGGCGGGATTTCGTCGATGATCAGATCGCCAACCTTGGGATCGTCCAAGTAGGGCTTGGCCTGTGCGACGGTCAACTCGGCCTTTTCGTTTTCGACAGCGTCATCTTCGACAACGGTGCGCACGCGGGTAAAAGACGCGCGGCCGGTCTTGCGGTCGATCTTGACGCGAATGTCGAGATCGGCCCCGTAGCGCGACTTGGCCGCGCGGGCGAGGGATTCTTCCATCGCTTCCACGACCAGCGAGGGGTCGATCATCTTTTCGCGCGCCACCGCATCGGCGGTTTGCAACAGTTCCAGCTGGTTTGCTGACGTGATGGACATTGTCGTTAATCCTCCGCCTTCGAGGTGTCTTCCTCGATCTCGTCAAATTGTGTTTCGTCGATAATTCCGGCCGCTTTGCGCGCCCGAAGCATTTCGCGGATCAGCTCGTCGGTCAGGATCAGCTTGGCATCCGACAACCAGTCGAAATGCAGGCCGACCGTGATGGTTTCGCCGCCTTCTTCGATATTCACCAAAACCTCGTCACCCTCGATCCCGGCAAGAATGCCGCGAAAGCGCCGCCGCCCGTCGATCATCTCGGTCGTCTCGACGCGCGCCTCGTAGCCTTCCCATTGCTCGAAATCCTTGAGCCGGGTGAGCGGGCGATCGATGCCGGGGCTTGAGACCTCCAGCGCGTAAGCATCCTCAAGCGGGTCTTCGACATCAAGCACCGCGCTGATGGCGGTCGAAATCTGGCCGCATTCGTCAACCTCGATCCCGCCATCGGGGCGCTGGACCATGATCTGAAGCGTTTTGGTCATGCCACCCATCAGCCGGATTCGCACGACTTCGAAACCCATATCCTCGATGACGGGGGTTATGATCTCGGCCATGCGCCGGTCGATGGCGGATTTGGCGATGAGGTCGTTCATGTCGCTCACATGCCTTTAGAAACGAAAAAACGGGCCGCGCGGCCCGTCAAACTTGTCCGGTGGTGCCATCCGGTTTGGACCCGGGGGCGCCGCTGTTGAGCCGCATATAGGGGGAATCAGCGGCGCGCGCAAGCCTATGCGCGGGGGCGGCCCATATGGGGATCGCGCGTTGCCTTGGGCGCGGGATTGGCCCAAGCTGCTCTGCAACACGCCAGATAAAGGAGATGTCCATGCGCACACGTGCCGCTGTCGCGATCGAGGCCGGAAAGCCGCTGCAAATCATGGAGGTGAACCTCGACGATCCCAAAGCCGGTGAGGTTTTGGTCGAGATCAAGGCCACGGGCATTTGCCATACGGATGAATTCACCCTGTCAGGCGCCGACCCCGAGGGCTTGTTTCCCTGCATTTTGGGCCATGAGGGCGCGGGCGTTGTCATCGCGGTGGGCGAAGGTGTCACCACGCTCAAACCCGGCGATCATGTCATCCCGCTTTATACGCCGGAATGTCGGCAGTGTTATTCCTGCCTGTCTGGCAAGACGAACCTTTGCACCGCGATCCGCAACACCCAAGGCCAAGGTCTGATGCCCGATGGCACCACGCGGTTCTCGATGCTCGATGGCACGCCGATCTATCACTATATGGGCTGTTCGACCTTTGCCAATCATACGGTGATGCCCGAGATCGCGCTGGCCAAGGTGCGCGAGGACGCGCCCTTTGACAAGATTTGCTATATCGGCTGCGGCGTGACCACGGGCATTGGCGCCGTGATCAATACCGCCGGTGTGGAGATCGGCTCAACGGCGGCTGTCTTTGGGCTTGGCGGCATCGGGCTGAACGTGATCCAAGGTCTGCGGATGGCGGGGGCCGATATGATCATCGGTGTCGATCTGAACGACGCCAAGGAAGAGATGGCGCGCAAATTCGGCATGACGCATTTCATCAACCCCGCCAAAATCGCGGGGTCCGTGGTGCAAGAGATCGTGAACCTGACCAAGCGCGGGATCGATCATATCGGCGGTGTCGATTACAGTTTTGACGCCACGGGCAATGTAAAGGTGATGCGCGACGCGCTGGAATGTTCCCATCGCGGCTGGGGCGTGTCGGTGATCATCGGCGTGGCACCCGCAGGGGCCGAGATTGCGACGCGGCCTTTCCAGCTGGTCACGGGCCGGGTCTGGAAAGGCACGGCCTTTGGCGGGGCCAAGGGGCGCACCGATGTGCCGAAATTCGTGGATTGGTACATGGATGGTAAGATCGAGATTGATCCGATGATTACTCACACCATGCCCCTTGATGAGATCAACACTGCCTTTGACCTGATGCATGCGGGCAAATCGATCCGTTCGGTCGTGGTGTATTGATCCGGTGCGCGACGCGATGGACCTTGTGATCCGCCTGGCCGCCCCGGCTGATGCCGGGGCATTGGCGGCGGTCTTGTTGCCGGTGTTTCGCGCGGGCGAGACCTATACCATTGATCCTGCCATCACGCCCGAGGCGGCGCTGGCCTATTGGTGCGCCGCCGAGAAGACGGTTTTCGTCGCCGAGGCGCTGGGCACCATTTTAGGCAGCTATTATATCCGCCCCAATCAGCACGGCGGCGGTGCGCATGTCTGCAATTGCGGCTTTGTCACCGCCGCCGCCGCCCATGGCCAAGGCGTGGCGCGCGCCATGCTTGATCACGCTTTGGCCACGGCCACGGCCATGAGCTACCGCGCGATGCAGTTCAATTTTGTCGTGGCCAACAACCATCGGGCGATCGATATCTGGCAGCGCGCCGGGTTTGAGATCGTTGGTCGCCTGCCCGGTGCGTTTCACCACCCGCGTGATGGTTACGTCGATGCCTTGGTGATGTGGAAAGATTTGCCGGGGGCGATGCGCTAAGGCGCTGGGCGCGGGTCTGGCAAGGTCGCGCCCGATGTGACAGGCTAACCGCGGAGGTATCTGCAGATGACAAGTGAAAAGACACCGCTGTTGGCGGTGCTGATCGACGCCGACAACACCAGCTCAAAACATGCCATGGCGATTTTCGACGAGATCGCCGGTTTCGGCGAGGCCAGCGTCAGGCGTATTTACGGGGATTTCTCATCGAGCCATATGAAGGGCTGGTCAGGCGTGCAGGCCGAGTTTGGGATCGTGCCCCATCATCAGCCTGCCAATACCGTGGGCAAGAACGCCAGCGACATCGCGCTGGTGATCGACGCGATGGATTTGATGCATACCGGGCGGTTCGACGGTTTCGTGCTGGTCAGTTCGGACAGCGATTTTACCCGGCTTGCCCAGCGCATCCGCGAGCAAGGGTTGGATGTCTATGGCATCGGCCAACAAAAGACGCCCGACGCCTTTCGCCGGGCCTGTAAGCGGTTCATCTTTGTCGAGAATATCTTGCCCAGCGATGGTGATGATCCCAAGGGTGAGGGTAAGCCCGTCGACAAGCGGCCCTTGATCGAGGCCCGCGACCTGATTTTTCGGGCCATGGATGGGATGGAGCAAGAAGATGATTGGTATTCGCTGGGTCAGATCGGCCAGTTCATCACCGCGGCCAATCCCGATTTCGACACCCGCACCTATGGCAAACGCAAGCTGAGCGATCTGGTGCAAAGCCTGAAGATGCTGGAAGTCAGGCGGGGTGTGAGCAACCAATTGCTGGTGCGACGGCTGGATTGATGGCGGGCTTGGGCATGGGGGCGCTGCCCCCGCCCGTTCCGGGCCCCCCGGAGTATTTATGAAGCAAAGATGGCGGCGCGCGTTAACCTTAATATTGGGTTATCCGCTCAGGCGCGACGGTAGCGGGCGAGGAAGGTTTTGACCGCCTCGGCGGCAACGCGGTCGATCTCATCCTCGGCCGGGTCTTTTTCGATGCCGAAAAGAACCTTGAGCATTAAATCGGCGCGGCAAAGCTGGGCCAGTTGATCGGCGGCCAAAAGACTGTCTTCGATGCCAAGGGTTTTGCGCGCCTTTGGGCTGTCGAGATATTGGGCGATGTTGCGCGACCATTTCTTGGGCCCGCTGTCATAAAAGACGCGGCCCAGTTCGGGGAAGCGCTGTGCCTCGGCCACGCAGACGCGGAACATGTCTTGGCCAAAGCGCGACAAGAAAAAGGTGATCAGCGTTTTGCAGATGACGTGGAGCGTTTCTTCGACGGTGAGGTTGTTCGTGTCGGAGAGAAATTCCACCTCGGCCTGTTGGGCGCATTCGGCCTCGAGCACGGCGAGGAAAAGATGCTGTTTGTCGGGAAAATAGCTGTAAAGCGTCGCTTTGGACACGCCCGCATCGCGCGCGATCACATCGACGCTGGCCCCCTCGTAACCCTCGCGCATAAAGACGGACCGCGCCCCTTCGATCACCTGATCGAATTTGCGTCCCTTCTTGATCTGCACTGGTGCGTTCATCCGCTTCCCCTTGATAGGATCAACGTAAACCATTCGGTTCAGTTTCGGCAAGGATTTCGACACGCGCCGGATTTTCGCGGGATGGATGGACTCTCTCTTTGGGGCGGATTAGCCAAGAGATATGATCGAGATCTTTCTCAAGACACTGCCGTTTTTCGCCTTGATCGGCTTGGGTTGGCAGGCCTGCCGGAGTGGGTTTTTCACCGCCGAGGCGGCGGCCTATCTGACGAAATTCGTGTTTTACTTCGCGCTGTCGGCGATGCTGTTTCGCTTTGCCGCGAACCTGTCGCTGTCTGAGATCCTCGATTGGTGGTTCGTGGCGGCCTATCTATGGGGCTGCTTCGTGGTCTATGCTATCGCCACGGCGGTGGCGTTTTTGCGCCGCCGCTCGATCGAGGAGGCGGCGGTCGAGGCGCAATGCGCGGTGATCGGCAATACCGGTTTTCTTGGCGTGCCGATGCTGATCGTGTTGATGGGCGAGGCGGCGGCGGGCCCTGTGCTGATGGTTTTGGCGCTGGATCTGATCGTGTTCTCCTCGATCATCGTGATCTTGATCACGGGCAGCCGCGATGGGCGCATGTCGCTGGGCATCGTCAAGACCGTGGGGATGGGCCTGATCAAGAACCCGATGATCGTGTCGATGGTGCTGGGGCTAAGTTGGTCCGCGACGGGCATGCCCTTGCCGGGGCCGGTGAACGAGTTTTTGGGCATTTTGGGGGCCGCTGCCACCCCCGGTGCGCTGTTTGCGATTGGGGCATCGCTGGCGGGCAAATCCGCCGAGCGGATCGAGGTTGCGGGCTGGTTGAGCTTTTGCAAGCTGGTGCTGCATCCGGCGGCGGTCGCTTTTGCGGCGCTCTTGCTGTTTCCGGTGCAGACATTTGATGCGGCGGTGATGATTGCGGCGGCATCATTGCCTGTGGCGGGCAATATCTTCATGCTGGCGCAGCATTACGGCGTGGCCCCGCAGCGGGTATCGGCGGCGATCTTGATTTCGACGGTGGTCTCGATCCTGACGGTGTCGGTGGTGATCGCTTGGGTGTCTGAGATGGCGGGGATCGTGCCGGGCGGCTGACGGAGGAGACTGGGATGGAAACGATTTCCGAGAACCGCTGTTTTGGTGGCACCCAAGGGGTGTATCGCCATGCCTCGGACGCCACGGGGACAGAGATGACCTTCGGCCTGTTCCTGCCCGCCGAGGCGGCGGACGGGCCTGTTCCCGTTTTGTGGTATCTCTCTGGGCTGACCTGCACTCATGCCAATGCGATGGAAAAGGCGGGCGCGCAAACTTGGGCCGCCGAGCAGGGGATCGCTTTGGTTTTTCCCGACACCTCCCCCCGTGGGGCGGGTGTGGCCGATGATGACGCCTATGATCTGGGGCAAGGGGCGGGGTTCTATGTGAACGCGACCCAAGACCCATGGGCGCAGCATTTCCAGATGTGGAGCTATATCACCGAGGAATTGCCCACGGCGCTGTTTAGCCGCTTTGCCTTGGATGAGGGGCGTCAAGCCATCACCGGCCATTCGATGGGCGGGCATGGCGCGCTGACGATTGCGATGAGTTTTCCGGGGCGGTTTGCCAGCGTCTCGGCCTTTGCGCCAATCTGCAACCCGATGCAAAGCGATTGGGGCCGCAAGCAGTTCACCGCCTATCTGGGCGACGATACCGCGCTCTGGGCGGCGCATGATGCAAGCGTTCTGATGCGCGAGCGCGGCTTTGCGGGGCCGATGTTGATCGACACCGGCACGGCGGATCAGTTCGCGCATCTGTTGGGGACCGAGGCCTTGGCAAGCGCCATCGCCGCGCGGCGTCAGCATGCCACGATCCGGTTTCAGCCGGGCTATGATCACAGCTATTATTTCGTTTCGACCTTTATGGAGGATCATGTGAGCTTTCACGCCGAGGCGCTTTATGGGGTGGGCGAATGACACCGCAGGCCGTGATTTTTGACATCGGCAATGTGCTGATCGGGTGGCAGCCCGAGCTATACTATGACCGTGTCTATGGGGAGGAGCGCCGCCGCGCGCTGTTTGCCGAGGTCGATCTGCACTGGATGAACGAGCGCGTGGATCGCGGCGAGCCGTTCACCCAAGTGATCTACGAGACCGCCGATGCCCATCCGAAATGGCGCGCGGAGATCCGCGATTGGCACGACAGCTGGATCGAGTTGGCCACGCCGGTGATCCATCATTCCGTCACGCTGTTGCGGCGATTGCGCGCCAAGGGGGTGCCGGTGCATTGCCTGACGAATTTCGGGGTGGACAGCTACGCCTATGCCCAGACGCAGTTTGATTTCCTCAATGAGTTTGACATCGAGTTCGTCTCGGGGCGGATGCAGGTGACCAAGCCCGATCCACGGATCTATGAGATGGTCGAGGCGGAATTGGCTTTGCCGCCCGCTGCGATCCTGTTTGCCGATGATCGGGAGGCCAATATCAAGGTGGCCGAAACCCGTGGCTGGCAGGCGCATCTGTTTGAGCATCCGCAAGGTTGGGCCGATAGGCTGGTGGCGGCGGGGCTGTTGAGCGCGGATGAGGCGCGGCCGTGAGCGTTCCCTTCATCGGACCCGAGGCAGAGGCGCGGCTGGATTGGCTGGGCCTTTGCGATGCGATCATGGCCGGGCATGCGCGCCCAAGGGCCGAGATCGCGGATAGTTTCCTGTATCGCGGGGCCGATACGCTGCTGTCTCGGGCGGCGTGGATCGATGGCTTGGGGCAGCTGGTCAAGACGGCGACGATTTTTCCGGGCAATGCCGCGCATGGCAAACCGGCGGTGAACGGGTCGGCGGCGCTTTATTCCGACACCGATGGCACCTTGGCCGCGATTGTCGATTTCCATCTGCTGACCAAGTGGAAGACGGCGGGCGACAGCCTGTGTGCCGCGCGGATGTTGGCGCGAAAGGACAGCGCGCGCATTCTGATCGTGGGGGCGGGAACGGTCGCGGCCTCGCTTTTTCAGGCTTACGGGGCGGCTTTTCCGGGCGCACGGTTCCAGATTTGGAACCGCACCCAAGTCAGCGCCGCGCGCATGGCGGCGGTGTTTCCCGGTGCGGAGGCGGTGACAGATCTGGAGGGGGCGGTGCGTAGCGCCGACATCATCACCTGCGCCACCATGGCGACCGACCCGGTGATCAAGGGCGCATGGCTGCGCCCCGGTCAGCATCTCGACCTGATTGGCGCCTATCGCCCCGACATGCGCGAGGCCGATGATACGGCCCTCACCCGCGCGCGGATTTTCGTCGACAGCCGCGCCACCACCATCGGCCATATCGGCGAGTTGAAGATCCCGCTTGCGCATGGGGTGATTGGTGTGGGGGATGTGCTGGCCGATTACTATGATCTGGAAAGCGGTGCCTTTGTGCGGCAGTCGGAGGAGGAGATCACGCTGTTCAAAAACGGCGGCGGCGCGCATCTCGACCTGATGACCGCGCGGTATGTTTTGGATCGGGTTGGGTAGGGCGCGCAAAAGGCATGCCTAAAAACCTAAATGATCATCAACATTAGAGATTTCTCAAATAATTTAGAAACCTGTCTGAAATATCCCGACGTTCAAGCCATCTCTGCTGTTCTTCACCAGTCACATCAACTGTGCACCATTGTGCTGATCCTCTTTCAGATATGGATCTTGGCAAATGATGGGTTCGTTGGCGGTCTGTGTTGTCATAGGTTGCGGATTTCTCCGCAGCACTGTTTGAACCTTTTAGGTCAAAATAGAGAGGTCCAGTAAGTTTCTTATCCTTTGCGATTTGGTATTTTGCTAGAGGTATTCGAATAATTTCAATGTCGTGGAAAAGTTTAATGTCAACTTTTTTAGGGGAGTACTCTTTTGCAGCCCTTAGAAGTTCGTAAATTCCAATAATCCAAATCTCCGAGAATGCGATATGCAAGTTAATTAAAAGATAATCAATCGAAGCAGGACTATTTTGAGCGGATAAATCTTGACAGATCTCATCTTCCAAACTTCTAATAACCATATCTAACTGTGCGTAGCTTTGGGTATTTACAATCGCATAATTAGCAGGAATAGGGAGTTTATATTGAAGCGCTGTATACTCAGTATACAAATCATCATGTTTCGACAGTGCAAGGTGATAAGTGTAAACGAGAAGATCCGAAACGCGATCAAATTTTAACTGGTTCGACAAAGCTGTTCCTTTTCGTGTTTCACAAAATTATTCCAGTGAACAATTGCACCATATAATCTATATGCAATTCTTATCTGCCATGGCGGCGCGCTCTTTACTCACCTCAATAATCCGTCATCGACAAATCGCTCCCCCTACAACCCCGCCGCCAGCCGTGCCGCCTGATCGATCGCGCGTTTGGCGTCAAGCTCGGCCGCCACATCCGCGCCGCCGATGATGTGGGGGGTGATGCCGTGGGCGGTCAGCTCGTCGGCCAATGTGCGCTCCACCTCTTGGCCGGCGCAAAGCACGATGGTGTCGACCGCGATCAGCGTGGGGTTTTCGCGGGCTTCGCCATAGCTGATCTCTAGCCCCTCGGGCGTGATCGCCTCGTAATTCACGCCCGCGATCATCTTGACCCCCTTCATCTGGAGGCTGGCGCGGTGAATCCAGCCCGTGGTCTTGCCAAGGCGTTTGCCGGGCTTCTCTGCCTTGCGTTGCAGCATCACGACTTGGCGCGCGGGGGCGCTGGGCTGTGGCCCTTCGGGGGCCAGACCGCCGCGATGAAGCGCGGGGTCTGTCACGCCCCATTCGCGCTGCCACAGATCCGGGGCAAGTGTCGGGCTTTCGCCTTGATGCGTCAGGAATTCGGCCATATCGAAACCGATGCCGCCCGCGCCGATGATCGCCACGCGCTGGCCCACGGGCGCGCGGCCCGCCAGCACATCGACATAAGACAGGACATTCGGCCCATCCTGGCCCGGAATACCGGGGTTGCGGGGGCGCACGCCGGTGGCGATGATCACCTCGTCAAAGCCGGTCAGGTCATCGACAGCGGGGGCCACGCCAAGCCGCAGATCGACACCGCTTTGCGCCAGCATGGCGGCGAACCAATCGACAAGGCCGATGAATTCCTCCTTGCCGGGGATGGTTTTCGCCATGTTGAGTTGCCCGCCGATTTGGGTAGCCTTGTCCCACAGCGTGACGGTGTGACCGCGCCCTGCGGCGACCAATGCCGCCATCATGCCAGCGGCGCCCGCGCCCACCACGGCGATGCGCTTGGGCGTGGCGGTTTTGGTATAGCTCAGCTCGGTTTCGTGACAGGCGCGGGGGTTGACCAGACAGCTGGTCAGCTTGCCCGAAAAGGTATGGTCGAGACAGGCTTGGTTGCAGGCGATGCAGGGCGCGATCTGATCCGCGCGGCCCGCCATCGCCTTGGCCACGAAATCGGGATCGGCAAGGAAGGGGCGGGCCATGGAAACCATATCGGCGCAGCCCGTGGCCAGCACATCCTCGGCCACATCGGGGGTGTTGATGCGGTTCGAGGTGATGATGGGGATCGAAACCTTGCCCATCAGCTTTTGGGTGACCCAAGCGAATGCCTTGCGCGGAACGGAGGTGGCGATGGTGGGGATGCGCGCCTCGTGCCAGCCGATGCCGGTGTTGAGGATGGTGGCCCCTGCCGCCTCGATGGCTTGGGCAAGCTGCACCACCTCGTCATGGGTGGAGCCATTGGGGATCAGGTCGATCATCGACAGGCGGAAGATGATGATGAAATCGGGGCCGACGGCGGCGCGGGTGCGGGCCACCACCGCGACCGGCAGGCGCATCCGGTTCTCGTATGTCCCGCCCCAGCGGTCGGTGCGCTTGTTGGTATGGGTGACAAGGAATTGGTTGAGGAAATACCCCTCCGATCCCATGATCTCGACCCCGTCATAACCTGCCTGCCGCGCGCGGGTGGCGGCGGTGACGATATCAGCGATTTGTTTTTCGATCCCCTCTTCGTCCAGTTCCTTGGGAGGGAAAGGCGAGATGGGCGATTTGATGGCCGAGGGCGCGACGCAATCGGGCGAATAGGCATAGCGCCCGGCATGCAGGATTTGCATCGCGATCTTGCCGCCCGCGTCATGGACGGCACTCGTGACGATGCGATGATTGGCAATGTCTTGATCGGTGAAGAGCCCCGCGGCACCCGGAAACACGCCGCCCTCGCGGTTGGGGGCCATGCCGCCCGTCACGATCAGCCCCACCTGTCCCCGCGCGCGTTCAGCATAAAAGGCCGCGACGCGGGGCCAATCCTTGGTCTCTTCCAGCCCGGTATGCATCGAGCCCATCAGCACGCGGTTTTTCAGCGTGGTAAAGCCCAGATCGAGCGGTGCCAAAAGATGCGGATAGCGTGACATGCCGATAACCTCTGCGTTGCCTGACCGACAGGTAAACCTGCGGCGCGGCCCCTGTCACGCCCAACGCGGCGTCATGCGGCGATCAACGGCCCCCGGTTTCGGCGCAATGGCGGCGAAAGGCGCGTTTGAGCATTTCCAACTCATCGCGCAAAAGGGCGATTTCCGCCCTGATATCTTCGTCCAGCGGGGAGCCGGCCATCAAGGTGATGCGATCCAGCACGCTGCCCGTGGCGACGGCGCGCAATGCGATGACTTGCACACCATCGGCAATCACTTGCGCGGGTAAATCGAGGCTGACCTGCCAATTGCCGGGCTTGCCCGCGTCCGGGGTGAGGGTGGCAATCGCGACAACCTTGCCTTCATGCACGGCCTCGATCCCCTCGGCCATAGCGGCGTTGGTGCTGGTCAAGACGGCCTGATACTGCCCTGCCTGCAACCGAACCCGAACAAGCGCGTCATCTGTCATCGGTCTAACCCCAGCTTATACATCCGCGCGTGGTGCGCGCGACATCACCATGTCCAAGATCGCGATCCGGTTCATTTCCGGACCTTCCAAGATCAGATCCAGCCAAGCCTTTTCGATCCGCCGCTCATTGACCTTGGTATAGGCCAGATCGAATTCAGCCAGCGCTATCTCGCCGCTGAAATCGAACTGACGCACGAGTTGTTCGTGGTTAGGCCCATGCTGGATGTTGAGGCGGGCGTAGATTTCAATCGGCTGTTCACGTGCCAAAGTCAGTTGGACCCGAAAGCAATGCGCGAGGCTTAATCCCTGCAGCGCCGCCCAAGGCAGATCTTGCACCAGCGACAAGAACGACCCATCAAAGCGATAGACATCGAGAAAAAGCCCGTAGGCCGCCCCCTGCCGGCCCTTGATCGGCGCTTGGCGCAGGCAAAGATCGGCGTTGTTGGCATCATGAAACAAGGTCACGCCCGTCCCCAGCGCGAGCGGCGAGGCGAAATCGAGATGCGCTTGTGGCGAAAGCCGCGACCGCCACGGCGCGGCCCGTTCGGCCCAGTCGCATTGATCACCCTGCTGTTTGACGTCAAGTCCTTCGACCCGCGCTAGCATTTCGGTGGTTGCGCGTGCGGCCAAGCGGTCGATCTCACCACGCATGCCGCACATGCGCTGCTGCAGACCAAGCAGATCGCGCATCGACATGGTATTTGGCGATTTTAGCGCCCGTTCCCAGCGCTTGAGCGGGCTAGATTGGCCGAAAAAGCCGAACAATTTTAACCTGTCCTTACCCATACACACGCAACCCTTGGGAACTAAAAACACTTCGCCTTGCGCAACGTCATGGCGTAAAAAACTCGCTCTTTCGTTAACCGAGTATCCGACGAAAGAAACCAACATTCCAGAGGGTCGGCCGTTCCAATGGCATGATGCGCGGGGAAGCTGGCGCAGGTGCAACGCTTTGAGGGCGCGGCGTGGGCTGAACGGCTGGTTGCGGTGGCGTCGTCATCGGCGCGATAGGGTCGATTGGCGTCATGGGCGCGAGTGGCACATCAAGGTTTGCCCCTTGCACCAAGCGCACGAAGCTGAGCAACAGCGACAGGCTTTCCTCGCGCGAAAGGTTGCGCTCTTCCAGCGACAGCACCGACAAGGTGGCGATGCGCGGCCCGACATCGAGATAGGCCCGCCAATATTCGCTTTGCACCCCGCCAATCGCATCATCGCTGGTATCATTGGCATGCAGCAAGAAAACCCCGCCATCCAAGGCGGTATCAAGGATCGTGACCTGTGCCGGATCGCCCGACCGGCTGAGCAGCGTCAGCCCCTCATCCGAGCGGAAGAACCCGTCGAGCTGCCCAAGGCTATCGGACAAGCGCCCATCGGTTGAGGGGGCCGACACCGTCGCCGTCAGCACCGCAGGCGTTGTCGGCTGCCGCGCGCGGCGTGAATTTGAGATCGCAGCGCAATTGCCGAGCAGGACAAAACTTGTGTCCGAGCTGTCGCGGGTCGAGGTTGGATCGACGCAAAACCCCTCGGGGCCGGTGATGACGATCCGGTCGGCGGTCACCGTCACTTGGGTCGGGGCCGGTGCAGCGGGACCATCGCCAGCACCACCGAACCTGCCCCCACAGCCGACAAGAACAAGACAGGCCGCGATGATCGCGGCCTGTCTGATGTGATCAAAGATCAGCGTAAACATGCTTTTCCTTGGTCGCGCCGGGATGGGTGACTGCACCCTTCACCGCCGGGCCGACCAACTGGGCATATTTCCACAGTGCGCCGGTTTCATAGATCGTCTCGCGCGGGCCTTGCCACAGTTTGCGGCGTGCCTCCAACTCGGCCTCGCTCAGCGCGACCGACAATTCGCCGCTGACCGCGTTGATCGTGATGATGTCGCCATCTTGCAGCAAGCCGATGGGACCGCCGATCGCCGCCTCTGGGCCGACATGGCCGACGCAGAAACCGCGCGTTGCACCCGAGAAACGGCCATCGGTGATCAGCGCCACCTTTTTGCCCATGCCTTGGCCCGAGATCGCGCTGGTGGTGGCCAGCATTTCGCGCATGCCGGGGCCGCCGCGCGGCCCTTCGTTGCGGATGACCAGAACCTCACCCTCTTGATAGGCGCGGTTTTTGACCGCCTCAAATGCGTCCTCTTCACATTCAAAGACGCGCGCAGGGCCGGAAAAGACCTGTTCCTTGGCCGACATGCCCGCGACCTTCACAATCGCGCCTTCGGGGGCGAGATTACCCTTGAGGCCGACGACACCACCGGTTTCGGTGATGGGGGTGGCCGCGGGGTGGATGACCTTGCCATCGGCCTCGCGGGTGATGAGGTCAAGCTCCTCGCCCATGGTGCGGCCGGTCACGGTCAGGCAATCTTCGTGGATCAGGCCGATCTTGCGCAATTCCTTCATCACGACGGGCACGCCGCCCACCTCGTAAAGGTCTTTGGCCACATACTGACCGCCGGGTTTCATATCGACGAAATAGGGCGTGTCCTTGAAAATCTCGCAGACATCGAACAGGTCGAAATCAATCCCCGCCTCATGCGCGATGGCGGGCAGGTGCAGACCAGCATTGGTCGAGCCCCCCGTGCAGGCCACAACGCGGGCCGCGTTTTCAAGGCTTTTGCGCGTCACGATATCACGCGGGCGCAGGCCGATTTCCAACAGCTTCATCACCGCTTCGCCCGAGGCCACACCATATTGATCGCGTGACTCGTAAGGGGCCGGTGCGCCGGACGAATTGGGCAGGGCCAGACCGATGGCCTCGGACACGCAGGCCATGGTGTTGGCGGTGAATTGGCCGCCGCAGGCACCCGCGCTGGGGCAGGCGACCCGCTCGAGGATGGCCAGCGCCTCATCGCTGAGATTGCCCGCCTGATGCTGTCCCACGGCCTCGAACACATCTTGCACGGTCACATCGCGGCCATCCAGACGACCGGGAAGGATCGAGCCGCCATAGATGAACACCGACGGCACATTCAGACGCACCATCGCCATCATCATGCCGGGCAGCGATTTATCGCAACCGGCCAGACCCACCAGCGCGTCATAGCAATGGCCGCGCATGGTCAATTCGACGGTGTCGGTGATCGCATCGCGGCTTGCCAGCGATGAGCGCATCCCCTCATGGCCCATGGCGATGCCATCGGTCACGGTGATGGTGGTGAACTCACGCGGGGTGCCAAAGGCTTTCTTGACGCCGACCTTGACCGCTTGCGCCTGACGGTTGAGCGAGATGTTGCAAGGTGCCGCTTCGTTCCAGCAGGTGGCAACGCCGACGAAGGGCTGATGAATTTCTTCGTCGGTCAGGCCCATGGCATAGAAATAGGACCGATGCGGCGCGCGCGATGCGCCCTCGGTGACATGCCGACTTGGCAGTTTTGACTTGTCGAATTTCCCTGTCGGCATTGTGCTGGCCCCCCTATGGCGTCTGTCAGCAAGCTGTTGTTGCTTGGGAAATAGACCCATGGCCTTGGGCAGACAAGCATGATTGCCGCATCATCCCATGCGGATTAGACTATCGCCAATCAAAAGCCGTCAAAGGCAGGGTCGATGCAGTATGTAGCACAAGAAGCGTTGGTGGCGGCTGCGGGCGCGAAATCGGCATTGTGGCGTTTGGGTGTCGGCCTGATCGTGGTGATCGCGATCTATGTCGCGGGTATCGCCGCATTGTTTGGTTTGTTGGTTGTGATCAGCGGGTGGGATGGCGCGCAGGTCTGGCTTGTCCGCATGGCTGATGCCGATAGCCCCACCGCGACGCTTTTGGTTTTGGCCACATTCATCGGCATGGGGATCGGTCCCTTGGTCGCGGCACGGCTGTTGCATGCGCGCCCCCTTTGGTCGCTTTTTGGTGAACAGGCGCGGCTTTTGCGGCATTTCGGGGCGGCTGCGATCATCTGCGCGCTGATCTATGCGCTGGCCGCGCTTTTGCCGGTTGGGGCGGTGCCTGCGCCGAACTTGCCCCTTGGCTTATGGGCCTCGTTTCTGCCGCTCGCCTTGGTGGCGGTGCTGATCCAGACCGGCGCTGAAGAGGTGCTTTTTCGCGGTTATATCCAAAGCCAGCTTGCCGCACGCGTTGCCGCGCCATTGGTGTGGATGATCATCCCCTCTGCGGTGTTTGCGGCGCTGCATTACCAGCCCGAAATTTTCGGCCAGAATGCGTGGATGATGGTCGGTGCCGTTTTCGTTTTTGCGCTATTGGCGGCTGATCTGACCGCCCATACCGGCACGATTGGTGCGGCTTGGGGGTTTCATTTTGCCAATAACTGCGCCGCGATCTTGGTTGTCGGGGTCGAGGGGCCGCTTTCGGGCTTGGCCCTTTATACCTTGCCGCAAGACTTTGTTCTTGCGGCTGATCTGGGCTGGATGCTGGCCAAGGATGTAGGGATGATGATCATCGTCTGGGCGGTGATCCGGCGCGTGCTTGGGCGCGGCACGCGCTAGCCGCTTAGCCTATGTCACTGCGAAACGGCTCACCCGCGAAATAGTTTTGCAGCATCCGGCTATAAATTCGTTTGAGATCATGGATATCGGCGATCCAGACGCGCTCATCCACCTCGTGCATGCGATGCCCGACAAGGCCGCATTCCACCACCGCGCAGTGATCTTTGACAAAGCGCGCATCCGATGTGCCGCCGGTTGTCGAAAGCACCGGGCTTGCGTTGGTTTCTTGCCGGATTGCTTGGCTGACCAGTGTCGAAAGCGGGCCGGGTGGCGTCAGAAACGCCTCGCCCGAGATTTGGCTGCGCATCGTGATCTGAACGCCCATCTGTGCCGCCACGGCATCGGCTTGGCTTTGCAACCAATCATGCAGCGCAGCACCGCTGTGCAGATCGTTAAAGCGGAGGTTCACCGTCATCCGCGTGCGTGCTGGAATGACGTTTGATGCGGTATTGCCCGTGTCGATCGTGGTGACCGACAGCGTGGAGGCATCGAAATGATCGGTGCCTTCGTCCAAAACATGGGTCGATAGGCGATGGGCCAAAAGCGCTATGGCGGGCATCGGGTTCAGCGCCTTGTGCAGATAGGCGGAATGGCCCTGTTTGCCGATCACTTCGAAATAGGCGGTCATCGATCCACGGCGGCCGATCTTTACCATATCGCCGATCTGGCTGACGCTTGTGGGCTCGCCCACGATGCAGATATCCATGCTTTCGCCGTTTTGATCCATCCAATCAAGGATCGCCACCGTGCCATCCTTGCCCGGCCCCTCTTCGTCGCCGGTGATCGCGATCACGACGGCACCTTTGGGCGGTGTCTGGGTCACGAAATCGACGGCGGCGGCGACAAAGGCCGCGACGCCCGATTTCATGTCGGTCGCACCGCGCCCATAAAGCCAGCCATCCGCTTGATGGGCGGAAAAGGGCGGGTAGGTCCATGCAGCCGCATCACCGATGGGCACGACATCGGTATGCCCGTTAAAGCCAAAGCTGCGCGGCGCCGCCTTGTCGCCCCAGCGCGCGAAAAGATTGGGCGTGCCGTTGCGATCCACGCGCCAGCACGCAAAACCGGCCGCGCCAAGCATCTGTTCCAAAAGCACAAGCGCGCCGCCCTCTTCCGGTGTGACCGAGGGGCAACGGACAAGGGCAGCGGTCAGATCAACGGGATCAACGGTCATCGGCGCGGCTCCGGTTGGGGCGTGAGCCATGCGTAACGCTGTGACCGCGAAGGCACAACAGGGTGTTGCCCAGCCAGTGCCGCAAAGAATGACTTCAACTTTAGAGAGTAAACTACTACTTTTGGGTATAAATAATAAGTCAAGGCCGAGGCAGGCAGCGGCGTAAGACCGCGATGTAGCAGAATGCATAAAGGTTCCGGGCCGCGTATCAAACGGCCCTTGTAATGCTCTGTGACCAGACCCGCCCAAGGCCCAAGACCGAGGCAGGCAAGGCATGGCAACGGGGCAAACGCTACCGATCAATATCAATGCGTCCGCGATGCAGATGGCGCGGACGATCTTTGGCGATGATGTCAAAGTGGTGCGCGCAAGCTATTCCGGCGACCGTGTTTCATCAGGCATCTACACCAACGGTGACACAGTTTCGCCGGAGGTCACACCGGGTGACACCGGCGTCATCTTGACCACGGGGCATGTGCGCAACTTCACCCAGCCCAATGGCGACCCCAACCGCAGCACGAGCACATCCTACAACTCGACCGGGCAGAACGGGAACCCGTTGTTCGACGCGCTTGCCGGGACCAGCACCTATGATGCGGCGATCTTGACGACGCAGTTCATTCCGACCTCGGATTTCTTGTCGATACAGTTCACCTTTTCCTCGGAAGAATACCCCGAGTTCGTCGGCACCATTTTCAACGATGTGGTGGGGGTTTGGATCAACGGGCAGCTGGTGACATCGCCTGTGATCAATGTGGCCCAGATCAACGGGATCAATCAAACCGAGAATGAAACCCTTTTCATCGATAATACGGGCGACGCGCATAACACCGAGATGGATGGCTTTACCGCGACCTTGTCGCTGCTGATCCCGGTCAATAACGGGCAAGTCAACACATTGATCATCGGCATCGCGGATGTTGGGGATGCAAGCTACGACAGCGCGCTTTTGATTGCTGCGGGTTCGGTCCAAGGTGCCTTTATCGCGCATGATGATACCATCACCTTGAACGAACTTCAGATTGGGGTTCTCGATGTGCTTGCCAATGATGGCAACGGCGTCGGCATCAGTATCGTCACACATATCAATGGCGTCGCGCTTGGCGTTGGCGACACGGTGACCTTGTCCAACGGGTATCAGGTCACCTTGCTGGCCAATGGCCAGCTCGAGATCGCGCCACCGGCCAGTATGACTGGGTTGACCGACCCTATCGTGACCAATTTCACCTACACCGCGCAGAATCAAAACGGCGTCAGCGACACGGCCTATGTGACCATCAAGACGGTGCCTTGTTTCGCTTCGGGAACCATGATCCGGACCCCACAGGGTGAGGTGCCCATCGACGCGCTTTCGGTCGGTGATCTGGTCGAGACCCGCGATCACGGCCCACAAGCCTTGCGCTGGATCGGGCGGCGCAAGGTTGCGGCCAAGGGGCGCTTTGCCCCGGTCGTCATCGAGGCTGGCACATTTGGCCATCATCGGCGGTTGATCGTGTCGCCTCAGCATCGGATCTTGCTGACGCATTGGATGGCCGAGTTGATGTTCGGCGAGCAAGAGGTGCTGGTTGCCGCAAAGGATTTGATCAACGACTGTTCGGTGCGCATCGCCGAGGGTGGCGAGATTGAATATCTTCACCTGCTGTTTGACGCGCATGAGATCATCTTTGCAGAAGGGCTCCCAACCGAGAGTTTCTTGCCCGGTCCGATGGGATTGAACGATTTCGAGGCGCCCGTGCGCGCCGAGGTTCTGACACTGTTTCCCGATATTGATCCCGTGACCCATGCTGGGTATGGGCCATCGGCGCGCATCGCCCTTAAATCCTTTGAGGCGCATGTCATGCGGGGTGCTGTCGCGTGAATCTGGCCCTCACGCATGATGATTTGCCAAGCGGCGTGCGCCTTGGGGCAGCCGATCACTGGGTCGCTGTCTGGGATATGGGCCAGATCTGCATCCCGCCACCGCGGTTTGCCAAGCGCGAACCGCACATGGCATTGTCGCTTTTGCTTGAATTCTGCATGCCGTTTGTCGCGGGTAGGCACCCGCTCAGACTATGGCAAGGCGTGGCCGAGGCGTCGCGCGCGATTGCGCTTTACGCCCAGCGCGATGGTGCCTTGCGTCTTGTTCACGGCGAGGCGGACCTCAGCACGACGGCGGGTTTTGCGCGGCCGGGTGACATGATCGGCATGCGCTATTTGACCTGCGCGCGGGGCCGGGCCGATCTGGTCGAGTTCGTCAACCATGCGCGCGGACAGCGGATAAGGGTACGGTTGGGTGTCGCGCATGCCGCCCGGCTAGACGAGGCCTTGCCGCGCGACGACAGGTTCTTGCGCGTCTGTCATGTTGCGGCAATCGCTGATTTCCATGTCTGCTCAAGCGATCTTCCGGCACTTGGGGCGGGGGTTATTCTTCCTACGACCGAGGGGCCAATCCCGGTGGAGGCACTGCGTCCTGATATGATGCTCATCTTGACCGATGGGCCGCCCAAGCCCCTGCGCTGGATCACGCGCCGCCCGCGTCTTTGCCTTGGGCGCATGGCGCCGATCCGGCTGCGCGCGCCTTATTTTGGGCTGGCGCAAGATATCGTCACCACGCCAGAGACGCGGGTTTTGCGCAGCGGTGCCGCCGTGGAATACCTGTTTGGCCATGAGCGCGTCTTGATCAGCGCCGGCGATCTGACATCAAGCCCCGGCGCGCAGCGCGACCGTCGCATGCCTGTGCGCGACATGTACCACTTAATGCTGGATGATCACGCTTGCGTGGCGATTGACCGCTGCGGTGTTGAAACCGCGCTGCTTGCTGATGTGGTTGCCGCCGAAGATGCGGGCGCGCAGCGAAATCTCAGCCAGACGGACCGCACACCTTGCCTGCCGGTACTCGACCGGGCCAGTGCGCAGGCCTTGATCGCGGCCTCGACCACGGGGCGGCGGACTTTGATCTAGCAGAATTAGTCGTAAAAAGGGGTCATCTGTGCGACGATAACCGCGTTTTCTTGCGCGGCGCGCTGCATTAGCGCGACCTCATCCTCGTCGATTTCTTCGCCCGCCTCCATGCGTTCTTCGCGCGTGCCGTGGCCGGTGACGTCAAGCGGCGCAAGATCGGCCTGTTTCAAAATCGCGACCGTCTCGCGCACGGCTTCGGCCTCATCCACGCCTGATGCATAGCACAAAAGGGCGGCCCCCGTGGCCTTGTCGGGCAAACCATCGCCCGCCTTGCGGCCAACCTCGACCACAAGGGTATACACATGCTGGGTGCGACGTGGTTTGGGATCTTCGCTCATGGCACCGATCTGCGCTGGAATGGGGCGATGGTCAATCCGGGATGTGCAAAGCTTCGCTGCGACTTGTCGCTATTGATCCATGACAAGGTGATCGGGGCGGTCGCCGGTTATGGGCTGTGTATGATCCATGATCCACAGAGAAAGGACCGATCCCATGTCTCGTAATGAGGGCAATATCGACCGCGCTTTGCGCATCATCCTTGGCCTTGGCCTTTTGGCGCTGGTCTTCGTCGGGCCACAGACGCCGTGGGGCTGGATTGGCCTTGTGCCGCTTGTCACGGGGTTGGTTGGCTTTTGCCCGCTCTACCGGCTGATTGGCATTAACACCTGCGCGATGAAATCATAACGACCGTGCTTGGCCCGTGGCCTCTTGCACCCAGCCGCGTGACATGGCGAATGGGGGTCATTGGCAAAACGGGGGCGGATCGTGAAAATCGCGATGTGGTCGGGGCCGCGGAACCTATCGACCGCGATGATGTATGCTTTTGCCGCGCGCGGCGATTGCGCGGTCTGGGATGAGCCGTTTTATGCGCCTTACTTGGCAGCAAGTGGGGCCGATCATCCGATGCGGGACGATATTCTGCGCGCCCATGAGGCCGATCCCGCCGCCGTTGCCGCGCGCTGTGCCGGTCCGGTGCCGGATGGCGCGGCGCATTGGTATATGAAGCATATGCCCCATCATATGCTGCCGGGTTTCCCGCTGGGCTGGGCGGGGGATTGCGTCAATATCCATTTGATCCGCCATCCCGCGCGGGTGATCGCAAGCTATGCCGAAAAGCGCGATGACATCACGTTGGAGGATATCGGATATCCCCAACAGGCCCAGTTATGGCAGGTCTTGGGCGGCCCGGTGATCGCGGCCGAGGATATTCGCGCCGATCCGGCCCGCGCGCTGGGCGCGCTTTGCGCCGAGATCGGGCTGCCCTATCGCGCATCCATGCTGGCATGGCCTGCGGGGGCCAAGGGTTTCGACGGCGTCTGGGCCGCGCATTGGTATCATGCGGTGCATCGCTCGACAGGTTTTGCCGGGGCAGAGGGGCCATTGCCGGAATTGCCACCCAATCGCGCGGCACTTTTGGCCGCGGCGATGCCGATCTATGAGGCGATGCGCGCGGTCGCCTTGACGCCGCGCTAGCCCGCGATGTGCCGGTCAAAGACCGCCTTTGCCCCGGCCCATACCCCTTGATCCAGCCGGTCGAGCGTCATCAGGCTGGGCAAGAGTTGGGCGGCGTAATCCTCGGAGCTTTCGCGCGGCAAGAGCGAGGGCAGATTGTCGATGGCCATCACATCAAGTGGCGGTGCGTCATGGACGCGGCGCGCAGGGCGCCACCCAATCGGTGATCTGGTCATACACCTTGATCGGTGAGAAATCGGAACCGGGATCGCAGGCGATATCGCCGATCACCCGCAAGGCGCGCGGCGTGGTCTTGGCCGTATGTGGAACAAAGACAGGCACGCCGGGCATGGCAAGGATGCAATTGAGAAAAATCTCGTGATCCAGAATTTCGGGGAAGGGGCCGCCATGGGCGGTCTCGGCCATATCCCACAGGGTCGGTGCAAGCCCCATGGTGCGGCAGAAATCGGCGGCGCCTGTGCCGACGCGGCCCTTGGCGCCGATGATGATCACCCGCGGGGGTTGCGGCAGGGCCGACAGCGCCGGTGCGATCGCGGCCCTGAGCGTGGCGGCATCTTGCATCGGCGCGATGGGCGGGCAGATCTCGCCCTTGGCCTGCGCGATCAGCGCCAGCGCTGAGACCGCCGCCCCGGCATAGCCCGCCCAATAGCCAAAGGCCGCGATCCGGCGGCCATCGGTATCGACAAGATATTCAAGATCATAAAGCGTACCAGCCACCGACGCGGAAGCGATCAAGAAGCGCGCGCCCGGCCTGTTGCCCCTTATAGGCATGGCCGAACATGATATGGCGATGGACCAAGGGGGTGCCATCCTCGGGCAGTTCCTTGAGGCCGAAGATGATCGCATCGCGGGGGGCCGTGGGCCAGCTATGTGCCGGGGCCACATCGGCACCGGCGGCGACATAATCCGCAAGCGCCAAGATGCGGCGCGGGCTGTCTTCGACGGTGAGCTTGAAGCCCTTGCCGATCAGCGCAGCCGCCCCTTGGGGTGTCAGGCCAACGCGGTCTTCATTCGGGCGGCTTTCGGCGCGGACCCAGAGATGGATCATTCAATACTCCGTCCTGGCATAGCTGCGGTCCGGCCCATCCAGATGCGGGGTGGCGTTGAAGCCCGCCAAGATTTGCACATCGGGCAGCACCATCACCCGATGGATCGAACAATTGCGGATCGGCACCAGCAGATGCGACATGCGCGCAATATCAAGATCGAGCAGATGGCGCGCCATCATGCCGATCACGCCCCCGAGGTGACGCATAGCACGCGGCGGCCCGGACGGGCGGCGAGCGTCAGCATTTCGGCCACGCGGCCCTCAAAGCTGTCGTAGGTCTCATCGCCTTGGATCTCGGCGCGCTGCCACGCTTGCATGACATCGGTGATGTGGTGGACGAAATTCTCGGGCGTGTGCTGGCTGGTGCCGTTTCGCGCGGCATGCGCCTTGGTCAGGTTGAAATAATCCAGCTCATTCAGGCGGGCATCGACCTCGGGGGTGGCACCCATTTCGCCCATGGCGGCCAGTGTCTCGCGGTGGCGGCGCAGCGATCCGGTCAGGACACGGTCGAATGGCGCGTCATGGTCGCGCAGCCATTCGCCCAGCCAGCGCGCCTGTTGATGGCCCAGATCGGACAGGCGGTCATAGCCTGCCTCGTCATCGGCCGCCGAATTCGCTTGGCCGTGGCGCACAAGAACCAGTTCACCCATGTCGCTTCCTTTCCCGGTTTGGGCAGGTGATGGGCGATCGCGGGCCGGATCGCAAGGCCCGGCTGGACGCGTGGCGTGGGGCGTGCTTCAACATGGGCATGGCTCATATTCCCGTCGATCCCGCCCGCTTCCTTGCCGATCTTCACGCGCTGCGCCGCTTTGGGGGCGATAGTGCCAGCAAGGGGGTGCGGCGGCGCGCCTTTTCCCCTGAGGATTTGGCCGCCCGTGATTGGTTGGGCGAACAAATGGCGGCAGCGGGGCTAGAGCCGCGCTTTGACCCGGTAGGCAATCTTTTTGGCCTTGCGCCGGGTCGGTCGCTTTTGCTGGGCTCACACAGCGATACCCAGCCCGAGGGGGGGTGGCTAGATGGTGCCTTGGGTGTCGTCGCCGCGCTGGAGATTGCACGCGCGGCGCGCGAATCGGGCGGCCCCCCGATTTCCGTGGTCAGTTTCCAAGACGAGGAGGGCCGCTTTGGTGCCTTGACCGGCAGTTCGGTCTGGTCAGGCAAGCTGGACTTGGAGGCCGCCGATGGGCTGGTGGCCAATGATGGGCTGTCCTTTGCGGACGCGCGCGCAGCTGGGTGCAAGAGTGGGCGATTTCGTCGATCCCACGCGGTTCAGCGCCTTTCTCGAAATGCATATCGAGCAGGGGCCGGTTTTGGATTTGGCGGGCGAAGCGATTGGCGTGGTCACGGGGATCGTGGGTTTGCGGCAATTGCAGGTCACGATCATGGGTCAGCAAAACCACGCGGGCACCACGCCGATGGCGCATCGGCGCGATGCCTTCAGTGTTGCAGCCAGCATCGCCACGGCCTTGCCCGACCGCTTTGCCAATATCGTGACGCCCCAATCGGTTTGGACCATTGGCCAAATCGCGCTGCATCCGGGGGCGGCCTCGGTCGTGCCGGGGCGGGCGACATTCTCGTTGCAATGGCGCGATATCGAGAGCGACAGGCTTGACCGGATGGAGGCGGCGATCATGGCATTGCTCGACGATATAGCCGCAAGTTCGGGCTGTGAGGTCACCGCCACGCGCTTGCGCCATGATCTATCGCCGATGCCGATGGATGTGGGGCTTCAAGCGATCTTGTCTAAAGCGGCCGACACGGTGGCACCGGGGCGCTGGCGCGCTATGCCATCGGGTGCGCTGCATGATGCATCGAACTTGGCGGTTTTAATGCCAGTGGGCATGGTCTTTGTTCCCTCCATCGGGGGGATTTCGCATGCCTTCGAAGAGGACACGCATCAGGCCGATCTGATCACGGGCCTTGCCGTCTTGGCCGATGCGGCGGCGCGGATCGGGTAAGGCATGCTCACATCGCGCAAAGAAAAAGCCGCCCCGAGGGGCGGCTTTTTTCGCTGTGAATATAACGCAGGATCAGCCCTGACGGGCTTTGAACCGGCGCTGGGTCTTGTTGATCACATAGACCCGACCCTTGCGGCGCACGACGCGACAATCGCGGTGACGCTGCTTGAGCGAGCGGAGCGAGTTCTTGACCTTCATGGCCTATCTCCTTCGTCGCGGCGCGGGCGTCGCGCCTCTCGGTTTCATTTGGTCCTTGCGGACCGGTTCATGGTGGGCGGTACTGGGATCGAACCAGTGACCCCTACGATGTCAACGTAGTGCTCTACCGCTGAGCTAACCGCCCTTTGCCCGGGACGTCAGCTAGGGTCGGCCATCGCAAGGCCCGATTCCGCGCATCCCGCCGCATGGGTGACGGGTCTATAGAAGGATTGGGGTAGGGGTTCAAGAGCTTTTGGATTATCGGCAAAATCCGCTATATGAAGGCAACAGATGTTTGAACGGAGCGTCGATGCAGCCTGCTTTTCGCCTTGCCTGTCCTGATGAGTTGCTCACGCCCGTGGTGGTGGCTTCGCCCCATTCGGGGCGGTATTATCCGGCGGCCTTCTTGGCGGCGAGCGTCTTGGACGAGGCAAGCGTCAGATCATCGGAAGATGCCTTTATGGATCTTCTCGTGGCACAGGCACCCAGCCTTGGTGCGCCGCTCTTGGCGGCGGAATATCCGCGCGCTTGGCTGGATCTTAACCGCAGCCCCGATGAGTTGGACCCTAGCGTGATCGAGGGTGTCATCCGCGTGATGCAGACGCCGCGGATATCCTCGGGGCTTGGGGTGATCCCGCGCGTCGTGGCCAATGGGCGCGCGATCTATCGCGGCAAGATCACCCGTGCCGAGGCCGAGGCGCGCATCGCGCAAGTGTGGCGGCCCTATCATGCAGCGCTTGAGGGGTTGATGCAGACAGCCCATGCCAGCTTTGGCGAGGCGGTGCTTTTGGATTTCCATTCCATGCCGCATGAAGCGCTCGACGCGGTCGTGCGGCCCGGTCGCCCCCGGCCGCAAGTGGTGTTGGGGGATCGATTCGGTGCCTCGGCTTCTGGTGAGATCCTTGATGCGCTGGAAGATGGGTTTTTAGGCGAAGGGTTGCGCGTGATCCGCAATGCGCCCTTTGCCGGGGCGTTTGTCACGCAGCATTATGGGCGTCCATCGCGTGGTTGGCACGCGGTGCAGATCGAGATTGATCGTGGCCTCTATATGGATGAGCGCAGCCTGCGCCCAAATGCCGATTTCGAGAAGCTAGGCGAGGTCATTACCCGGGTCATATCGCGCGTGATCATCGCAAGGCCGGGCCGGGTGCCACTGGCCGCGCAATAGGGGGCTCTGCCCCCGGCCTGCGGCCTCCCCCGGGATATTTATGAAACGAAGAAGCATAGACTTAGCGGAGCGCGCGGCCCTTGAGGATCGCGTCTGTTCCGAATCGCGCACGGATTGCATCGGTTGCGCGCTCGGCGGCGGCGCGGCGGGATTGGCCGGGATCAAGCAGGTCACCGGCGCGATCGGCAGCCGCCGCGGGGATCAGCTCTGACAGGCCGAGGCCGATCAGCCGATAGGGTTTGGGGTGATCGGCCTGCGTCAAGAGCGCATGCGCCACCCGGTAGATGCGGTCCGCGATCTGGGTGCCGTCATCGAGCGAGGCGCGCCGGGTCAGTAGCTTGAAATCATTGCGCTTGAGCTTGAGCGTCACAACCCGCCCGGCAAGCCCGCGTGCCTTGGCGCGGTCGGCGATTTTCTCGGCTAAGCGCCAGATATGGCCATCGAGCAGATCGGGATCAGAGATGTCGTCGGCAAAGGTCGTCTCGTTCGAGATCGATTTGATCGCGCGGTCCGGGCTGACGCGGCGGGTATCTTCGCCGCGGGCCAGATGGAAGAGGCGCTCGCCCATGGTGCCGAAACGCGCCTGAAGATCCTTGCGTTCCCAACGGCGCAGGTCGGCGAAGCTGCGGATGCCGACCTGTTCGAGCGCTGCTTGGCCGGCGGCACCGATCCCCCAGATCATGCGCACCGGCTTGTCGCGCAGGAAATCTAGTGTCTCGGCCCGGCCGATCACCGAAAAGCCGCGCGGCTTGTCGAGGTCGGAGGCGAGCTTGGCCAGAAACTTGTTATGCGACAGCCCGATGGAGCCGGTAATGCCCAATTCGGTCTGCATGCGTTTGACCAGCCCCGCCACCAGCACGGCAGGCGGCGCACCATGCAGCCGAGCGGTTCCGGAAAGATCCAAGAATGCCTCGTCAAGCGAGAGCGGCTCAATTGCGGGTGTGAGATCGGCCATCATCGCGCGGATCTGGGCCGAGACCTGTGCATAGACATCCATGCGCCCGCGCACGACCACCGCCTCGGGGCAGAGCTTGAGCGCTTGGAACATCGGCATGGCCGAGCGCACGCCCTTGATGCGCGCGATATAGCAAGCGGTCGAAACCACGCCGCGCCGCCCACCGCCGATGATCACGGGCTTGTCGCGCAGATCGGGATTGTCGCGTTTTTCAACCGACGCATAAAAGGCGTCGCAATCCATATGCGCGATGGAGAGATCCCAAAGCTCGGCATGGGTGGTGATGCGCGGGCTGGCACATGCCGGACAGCGCGGGCGCTGGTCGAAACGGGTCAGACAATCGCGGCACAAGCTGGGCATGGGGCGAGGATAGGCCCATCCATGCCCTGACGGAAGATGTCGCGCGCGCGCATTATGGCTGGAAAAATGAGGGCGAAGATCGCATAGGATGGCCCCAGTCAGCCCGTAACCCAATAGACGAGTAACCCAATGGACCAACTGCTTGCCGAGATCTTGGGCGGGAACATCGTGATCTTGTTGTTCGCGCTGTTCATCATCCTTTCCATTTTCCTTGCGATCCGCATTGTGCCGCAATCCGAGCAGCATGTGGTCGAACGCTTTGGGCGGTTGCGAGTGGTCTTGGGGCCGGGGATCAATTTCATCGTGCCGTTTCTGGATCGGGTGGCGCATCGCGTGTCGATCCTTGAGCGGCAGCTTCCAACGGCCAGCCAAGATGCGATCACCACTGACAACGTGCTTTTGGTCGTGGAAACCAGCGTGTTTTACCGCGTGCTCCATCCCGAGCGGACTGTGTACCGCATCCGCGATGTCGATGCCGCCATCGCGACAACGGTCGCGGGGATCGTGCGCGCCGAGATCGGCAAGATGGAGCTGGACGAGGTGCAATCGAACCGCGCCAGCCTGATCATGCGGATCAAGGAGGCGGTCGAGGGGGCCGTTGACGATTGGGGAATCGAGGTGACGCGGGCCGAAATCCTTGATGTGGGGCTGGATCAAGCGACGCGCGATGCGATGCTGCAACAGCTTAACGCCGAGCGTGAGCGCCGCGCCGCCGTGACGCGGGCCGAGGGGCAAAAGCGGGCCGTCGAACTGGCCGCTGACGCCGAGTTATACGCCGCGCGCCAACAGGCCGAGGCGCGCCGGGTCGAAGCCGATGCCGAAGCCTATGCCACGGGCGTGGTGGCCGAGGCGATTGCCAAGGGCGGGCTTGAGGCGGTGCAGTACAACATCGCACTTGAACAGGTGAAGGCCATCGGCCAGGTCGGCAAGGGCCAAGGCAGCCAGATGATCATCGTACCCGCCGATGCGGTCGATGCCTTTGGCAAGGCGTTCTCGATGTTGAAAGGGCGCGGCTGATGTGGGCGGCCTGGTGGGTCTGGGGGGCGGCGGCGGTCCTGCTTGCGATCGGTGAGGTCTTGCTGCCGAGTTTCGTCTTGCTGGGCTTTGCGCTGGGCGCGGCCGTTGTGGCGGCGCTTTTGCTCTTTGGCGGCCCCTTGTCGGTGTGGCTGGCCGCATCCCTGCCGCTTTTGCTGCTATTATTCGCGATTGTTTCGCTGCTGTGCTGGTTGGCACTGCGCCGTTGGGTCGGGGTCTATCGCGGGCAGGTCAAGACATTCGACCACGACATTAACGACAATTAAAGTATCGGTCTTGATCAAGACGGATACTTCAGAGCGTGTCGCGTTATAACGCATTCACCGCAACAGGCGAACGCGTTATGCCTTGCAAACGCTGCCTCGCCTGTTGCGGTGAATACTGCGGACTGATCAAACGCGACACGCTCTAGACGGTTGCCAGCTCCGCCAAGATCGCTTGTGCCGCCGCGCGCGGGTCGGGCGCTTGCCAGATCGGGCGGCCGATGACGATATGATCGGCACCGGCGGCAATCGCATGCGCCGGGGTTGCGACGCGCTTTTGATCGCCCAGATCCGCACCGCCGGGGCGCACACCGGGGGTGACGATCAGACGGCCCTTGGCTTGCGGCAAGGCGCGGATCAGCGCGGCCTCTTGCGGAGAGGCGATGACGCCATCGGCACCAGCCTCGAACGCACGCGCGGCACGGGTGGTCACGATGTCCGCGATATCGCCGGGAATGATCAGATTGGCATCGAGATCAGCGCGGTCGTTAGAGGTGAGAATTGTCACGGCGAGAATCTTTAGCGCCGTGCCCGATGCCCCCTCTTTCGCGGCGCGCACGACCTGTGGGTCGCCATGCACGGTGAGGAAGTCGAAATCGAAGCCTGCGATCCCGCGCACAGCTTTTTCGACCGTCGCGCCGATGTCGAAGAACTTCATATCAAGAAAGATGCGTTTGCCCTGTTCATGCTTGAGTTCATTGGCAAGGCCAAGCCCGCCACCGGTCAGCATGCCCAGCCCGATCTTGTAGAAATCGACCGTTGCGCCAAGGCGTTCGGCCACGTTGAGCCCTTCGATGGCATTTGCAACATCGAGCGCGACGATCAGGCGGTCATCGGACATGCTTGGCACCTTTTGGTTCGGGGGTTGCCCGTTCCTAGGTGGCGAATGCCGCCATGTCCATATCACGTGCCATTCGCACGGCATTGGCGGGATAAGCTTTGCGGGGAACAGGTCGGGGGGCGCCTATACTGAGGTCGGCACCCCCCTGTCGCGATCAAAACACACGCAATCGCGCTGAAACTTTTGACACTGCGCATATCTTTAGTCGCACGCAATGTTGATGTCGAGAGCTAGTTGCGTCTTGCAGGTCAAGATTTCGCTTCCCACATGAAGATCGAGGCCCAATGGTCACCATGCCGCGAGACGGGTGGTTGCCGAACGGGCGCTTGGAAAAGGAGAGATGAAGATGAACTTGGATAAGTTCACCGATCGTGCCCGCGGTTTCTTGCAAGCCGCCCAAACGATCGCCCAACGCGAAGACCACCAGAAACTCGGCCCTGAACATATCCTCAAGGCATTGATGGATGATGAACAAGGCATGGCCGCGGCTTTGATCAAACGTGCTGGCGGCGCGCCGGAACGGGTGCGCGAGGCGCTTGCGCTGACCTTGTCGCGTATCCCCAAGGTCACGGGCGATGCTGCATCGCTGGTATCGGACCGGCAATTGGTCAAGGTGCTGGACGAGGCGGAAAAGCTTTCGAAAAAGGCAGGCGATAGTTTCGTCGCGGTCGAACGGCTTTTGACCGCGCTGGCCATCGTGACCAGTCCCGCGCGTGACGCGCTTGAGGCCGGCGCGGTGAATGCGCAATCGCTGAACGCCGCGATCAATGATTTGCGCAAAGGGCGTACTGCCGATTCGGCTGGCGCCGAAGAGAGTTACGACGCGCTCAAGAAATATGCCCGCGACCTGACCGAGGCCGCGCGCGAGGGCAAGATCGACCCGATCATCGGGCGCGATGAAGAAATCCGGCGCGCGATGCAGGTGTTAAGCCGTCGGACAAAGAACAACCCCGTGCTGATTGGCGAGCCCGGCGTTGGCAAGACCGCGATTGCCGAGGGGCTGGCGCTACGCATCGTCAATGGCGATGTGCCGGAAAGCCTGCGAAACAAGTCGCTGATGGCGCTGGATATGGGCGCGCTGATCGCGGGTGCAAAATATCGCGGTGATTTCGAAGAGCGGCTCAAGGCCGTGCTGGGCGAAGTGACCGCCGCCGCTGGTGAGATCATCTTGTTCATCGATGAGATGCACACGCTGGTGGGTGCGGGCAAATCCGACGGTGCGATGGATGCGGCCAACCTGATCAAACCCGCCTTGGCGCGTGGTGAGTTGCATTGCATCGGCGCGACCACCTTGGATGAATATCGCAAATACGTGGAGAAAGACGCGGCCCTTGCCCGTCGCTTTCAACCCTTGATGGTCGAAGAGCCGACGGTCGAGGATACGATCAGTATCTTGCGCGGCATCAAGGAGAAGTACGAGCTGCACCATGGTGTGCGGATATCCGACGCCGCCTTGGTCGCGGCTGCCACGCTGTCGCATCGCTATATCACCGACCGATTCCTGCCCGACAAGGCCATCGACCTGATGGATGAGGCGGCAAGCCGCCTGCGGATGGAGGTCGATAGCAAGCCCGAGGAACTCGATGCGCTGGATCGGCAGATCTTGCAGATGCAGATCGAGGCGGCGGCGCTGAAAAAGGAAGATGATCAGGCTAGCCGTGACCGGCTTGAAAAGCTCGAGCGCGAATTGGGCGATCTGCAACAGCAATCGGCTGAGATGTCTGCCAAATGGCAGGCCGAGCGCGACAAGCTGGACAAGGCGCGCAGTATCAAAGAGCGGCTCGAGCAAGCGCGCGCCGAACTTGATCAAGCCAAGCGCAATGGCGATCTCGCGAAAGCGGGCGAGCTGTCTTATGGCGTGATCCCGCAGCTTGAAAAGGATCTTGTCGCCGCCGAAGCGCAAGATGACGATGTGATGGTCGAAGAGGCGGTGCGCCCCGAACAGATCGCCGCCGTGGTCGAGCGTTGGACCGGCATCCCCATGTCCAAGATGCTGGAGGGGGAGCGCGAGAAACTTCTGAAGATGGAGGCCGAACTTGGCCGCCGCGTCATCGGCCAGCATTTGGCGGTCGAGGCGGTCAGCCGTGCGGTGCGCCGTGCGCGCGCGGGCCTGCAAGATGAGAATAGGCCGCTTGGCTCGTTCCTGTTTCTTGGGCCGACCGGTGTGGGCAAGACCGAGCTGACAAAGGCACTGGCCGCTTACCTGTTCGATGATGATCAGGCGATGGTGCGTATCGACATGTCGGAATTCATGGAAAAGCATTCGGTCGCGCGGCTGATCGGTGCGCCGCCGGGCTATGTCGGCTATGATGAGGGCGGCGTGTTGACCGAAGCGGTGCGGCGCAGACCCTATCAGGTGATCTTGTTCGACGAGGTCGAAAAGGCCCATCCCGAGGTGTTCAACGTGCTGTTGCAGGTGCTTGACGACGGCATCTTGACCGATGGTCAGGGCCGGCGCGTGGATTTCAAGCAGACCTTGATCGTCCTGACCTCGAACCTCGGGAGCCAAGCGCTCAGCCAATTGCCCGAGGGCGCGGATGCGGCGGCGGCAAAGCATGATGTGATGGAAGCCGTGCGCGCCCATTTCCGGCCCGAGTTCCTGAACCGGCTTGACGATATGATCGTCTTTGATCGGCTTACGCGGGAAGATATGGGTGGCATCGTCACCATCCAGCTTGGGCTTTTGGCCAAGCGGCTTGCCGGGCGCAAGATCACCCTCGATCTGGACCGGGATGCGCGGCAATGGCTGGCCGATGAAGGCTATGATCCCGTGTTTGGGGCGCGCCCGCTCAAGCGGGTGATCCAGCGCAGTTTGCAAGATCAGCTGGCCGAGATGATCCTTGCGGGCGACATTGGCGATGGCGCGACGGTGCATGTCACGGTTGGGCCTGACGGGCTGATGGTGGGGGATCGTATCGCCCCATCCAAGCGGCCCAAGCCCGATGATGCTGTCTTGCATTGAACACGGCATGATATCGCGCGTTGCGCTCTTAAATAAAAAGGCCCCCGTGAAACAATCACGGGGGCCTTTTTCAAGGTCTATGGTGCCGGGTTCACTTCGGCAGCAGGACTTTGTCGATCACATGGATCACGCCATTGCTGGCCGTAATATCGGCCGAGACGACATTGGCGTCATTGATCATCACACCATTGCCGAGGTCGACGGTGATTTCGCCGCCCTGAACGGTTGCGGCCATCATGCCATTGGTCAGGTCGGTGGACATCACCGCGCCGGGCACAACGTGATAGGTCAGGATGGCGATCAGCTGATCGCGGTTCTCGGGCAGAAGCAGGCTTTCGACGGTGCCGGCGGGCAGTGCGGCGAATGCCTCATCGGTGGGGGCGAATACGGTGAAGGGGCCTTCGCCCGACAGCGTTTCGACCAGATCGGCGGCCGCAACGGCGGCGACCAGCGTGGTGAAGCTACCTGCTTCGATCGCGGTTTCGACAATGTTCTTTCCGCCATGTCCGCCGGCGAATGCTTGACCTGCCAAGATGGTGGTGGCTGCAAGGGCGATAAGTGTTTTGCGCATCACAAACTCTCCTATGTGCGTGATCGAGCGGGGGGGTGCACCCTCTCGTCTGTTGCTGAGGTGGCTGTGGTGGCGATGTTTTCAAGTGAAGCGGTTTTCCGCCGCGTCCCTTGACGCAGGCGCTTTCGCCCCTAAGCCAAGCGGTGTGACGAATTCTAATCAAATGGGCGTGAGATCATTTGACGGGGCGTGATTGAAACGGCCCAAATGTTTCAACCCATCACGCTGGAAAACAGTTTCGTGACCGATGCGCGCAATGCTTGGTTTTGGGCGTATATCATGGGCACAGTATCGCGACAGCAAATAGGGAGGCTTGCATGGCCCGCCGCTACACTTCGGATCTTGGCTGGGGAGATGTCACGCCAAAACAGCTTTTCTTGAACCGGCGTCAGTTGCTTACCGGTTCGGGCGCATTGATCGGCGCGGGCTTGGCCGGATCGCGCGCGCGCGCGCAGGGCGATCTTGAACCCAATAGCTGGGACGACATCACGACCTATAATAACTTCTACGAATTCGGCACCCGCAAGGAAGACCCCGCGCGCTTTGCGCATATGATGACCACACAACCCTGGTCGATCGTGATTGACGGGATGGTCGATAACCCCGGCACCTATAGTTTTGAGCAGATCGTCGAGGGCATGACCATCGAAGAGCGCATCTATCGTTTCCGCTGTGTCGAGGCGTGGTCGATGGTGATTCCTTGGAACGGGTTCGAGCTTGCCGATTTGTTGGCGCGTGTCGGTGTCCAAGAAGGTGCGCGCTACGTCGCCTTTGAAACGATGTTTCGCCCCGATCAGATGCCCGGTGTCCGCCTGCCGGTTCTGGATTGGCCCTATCGCGAGGGTTTGCGTCTGGATGAGGCGCTGCATCCGCTGACCATTATGGCAACGGGTGTCTATGGCGAAACCATGCCCAACCAGAACGGCGCACCGATCAGATTGGTGGTGCCGTGGAAATACGGCTTCAAATCGATCAAATCCATCGTGCGGATCACGCTGACCGACACAGAGCCATACGCAAGCTGGAATGCGGCCCAGCCGGATGAGTACGGCTTCTATAGTAATGTGAACCCCAATGTGGATCACCCCCGCTGGAGCCAAGCGACCGAACGCCGGATCGGTGGCGGTTTGTTTGCGGGGCGCATCCCCACCCTGATGTTCAACGGCTATGAGCAAGAGGTCGCTTCGCTCTACGACGGTATGGACCTTTCGGCCTCGTTCTAAGGTGATGGCGAACCCCATCGGTGCGACGGTCATTCAGCGCAGTAATATCGCCCTGCGCCGCGTCCCTGCATCGCTACTATATATACTAGGGGCTGGCTGGGCAGCTTGGCTGTTCTGGCTGGCCGCGACCGGTGGCCTTGGGGTTGAACCGATCGAGGCGCTGGAACACCGCTATGGCAAGCTTGCGCTACAGCTGATCGTGTTCGGTTTGCTCGTCACGCCATTGCGGCGATGGACCGGGCTAAACCTCATGCCGTTTCGGCGCGCTATTGGTGTCACCGCCTTTTTCTATGTCGTGGCGCATCTGCTGGTTTGGGCCATCTTGGATGTGCAGACGCTCGCGGCGATCTGGGCCGATATCGTGAAGCGGCCCTATGTGACGATTGGGATGGCGGGATTCGCGTTGTTGCTGCCGCTTGCGGTGACATCCAATGATCTGGCCGTCCGACGGTTGGGCGCGGCGCGCTGGCGTGTGATTCACAAGCTGGCCTATCCGGCGGCGATTCTGGGCGGGCTGCATTACATTTGGCTGTCAAAGGGGGTGCAGATCGAACCCTTGGCCTATTTCGCAGCCATCATCATGCTTTTGGCGCTTCGGATTCGCGCCCGCCGCCCGCGAGTCGCACCGGACTAGCTGGTGACTCGGCCTAGGCCTATCAACATATTGGGGGCATTCGCTGATTTGGCACAAGTGGGCCAGAATTTATGCGGGCGAGTCGCGATCAAAATTCAGCCCACAGGCCAAAAACAGCCCTGACGCAAAGAAAATGAAAACGCTAAACCGTTGTTTTATTGGGAATTTACCGACCCAATGCAAAAAATGTCATCTTTCCGTAAAAAAGACCTTGCAGCCCCCCGGCCCCATCCGTAAATACGCCTTCACCGGCGGCGCTGAGGTGCCAACGGAAAGCCAAACGAGGCGGCGCTGAGAGGCAAAGCTGCGGGCGGCAAACAAAAAAACTGAGACACACTGAGGCGGGCAGCGCTCAATAGGAAGAGCGCAGTCGGTTAATTTTTGTCTCTCGCTCTTTGAAATTGCTGGTTTCTGAAGAGATATGCGGGCGGTTTGGTCCATTCGATGGATCATCCTCTGTATATCGCGCTCTTAGGGCTTCGGTCCGATGATAGAGTGTCAGCTTCACTGTTTGTACGGCTTTCGGTTTCTGATGAAACCCGAAGCACAACAAACAGAGACTGTCCCTTCCTAGCCGGAAGGGACGATGTGCAGAGGTTCGAACGTCAAGGATAAGCTGGTAACAGCTTTTCAACTTGAGAGTTTGATC
>NZ_JAGYJN010000029.1 GCF_018402035.1 Roseicyclus sp. | reverse complement strand
TGCCCTGCGTGATCATCAGCAATCGGCCCCGACCTGTCATTCACGAGCAGTATCCACGCTTTGGTGCAGCTACCGCACTGCTGCCATTCGTGCACGATGCAGCATTTTAGGACGGTGAACGAATGCCTTAGGACAGGTCTGTCCGATGCCCTTAAAAACAACGCCCCTGGGCAAGAAAACAGCGGCTTCGCGGTCTGATCCGCCCTGTTCCAGCGGCTTGGGCGACCGCAGACGCCGGTCGGGGTAAAAATGCTTGTCCAGCGAGAAAATTCAGGTGATCGTCACGTCAGCCAGAATGCCTTTTGGGGAATGTCGGTGAAAAGGTGCCTCGCCACATCACCAACATTACAAGCTTTTACGCACGACATTAAATATTTACAGCTATTAGCTTCAATGACAAGTTCAGTAGTAGCGCCATGACGAGCCATAGCGCGGCAAGCGAAACACTTCTTGGAATGCGTTGGGCAGGGCCACGGCAGGGGGAACACATGCAGTTATCTATTAAGAGATTGATACTATTGTCCTTTATGGTGGTTCTTATTCCTGCTTTGGTGCTGCTATCGATTGCTGACTATCGGAAGGCCAACAAGACGCTGCAGGACAATTTCGATTTCATGGTTGAGCAGACGGCGCAGAACGTGACTGGTGCTTATAGCTTGGTCGAGGTGGGCTATGAAATCCTGTCGCTGAGCATGGAAAACAAGATGTTGGCGGCCTTTGAGCCGTTCAAAAGCGCCTATTTTACAGCCGGGGGAGTTGTTGCGGACATCGATCTTGCCACGCTGAAGGCGTCGCTGGGCGAAGAATTCGACTTGTACATCATCGATGAAAACGGTGTGATTATTCATACGACTTTTGACAAGGACCTAGGTCTTGATTTTTCAAAGGTTGCGCCGAAATTTAATGAAATGCTGCAGGCCATCCGTTTGGCCGGCACCTATCAGAGTGACCGCATCGCGAGCGAAACAGTTACAGGCAATGTGCGGAAATATGCCTATTGGGGCACGCCGGACAGGAAGTACATTTTGGAGATCGGCATTAAGTCGACCCAATTTGCGATTCCGCTGAGCAGCCTGGATCTTGTGCAGATCGCCACCGGGTTCGAGAATTTCAACCCATCGCTGAAATCAGTGAGGATCTTCAACGGTGGTGCAGTTATAATGAACAATCCGGACTTCGTGCCCGACGATGCCCTGATTGAACGGGTTCGCAAGGTCTATGATTCCGGGGTGACCGAGACATATGCTGATGAGGCGGCATCTATTATGACGGTCTATGTGAAGGCCGATGTGGAAGAGCGACTAGATTCCGTATCGCAAGGCGACCGAGTGATCGAGTTAGTCTTTGACACCTCCGAGGTGAACGCGCAGTTGGCCAGCCTCGCGCAGAACCAGATCCTGATCACTTCGATCTTTATTCTTCTCGGCGGCGCCTTGTCACTTGTGCTGGCGGGAACGATATCCCGTCCGATCATGCTTCTGAATCAGTCCGTCAAGAAGATCGCGTTAGGGGATTTGGATGGCGACATTCCGAAGCTGTCGTCGTCGAGCGAGGTTTCGACCTTGCAAAACGGCATCCAGGTAATGAAGGACAACATCCAGAGTCGCATCGCAGATATCCATCAGTTGAACCAGTCCTTTGAACGCTTTGTTCCCAAGGAGTTTCTGACCTTGCTGGAAAAGGACCGGATTACAGATGTAAAGCTGGGCGATAGCAGAGCCTTGCAGATGTCGGTGTTGTTCTCGGATATGCGGAATTTCACTGCGATATCCGAAAAGATGTCACCTGAAGAGAACTTCCAGTTCCTGAATGAATATTTCAGCAAGCTTACGCCGGCGATCCGGGCCAATGGCGGGTTCATCGACAAGTATATCGGGGACGCTATCATGGCCTTGTTCCCGGAAACGCCGAGCAATGCGGTTCGGGCGTCGACCGAAATGATCAAAAGTCTGAAGGAATGGAATAAGTCGATCAAGCGTCCGACTTCCGCGCAACTTGATATGGGGATTGGCATTCATGTCGGTGATCTGATCCTGGGCACAATCGGGGAAGCTGACCGTATGGAAACGACCGTGATCAGCGATACCGTCAATGTGTCCGCCCGTTTGGAAAGCCTATGCAAGCAGTATGGCGCGAACATCATCGTTTCGAGCGCAGTGTTCGAAAAGCTGGATAGCGAGCAGAAGGGCCTGTCGCGGCTGATTGACCAAACCGTGGTGAAGGGCAAGACGGAAGCTTTAAATATTTATGAGGTGTTCACGGCGGATGACCCCGAGAGAATCACGCGCAAGGTCGCCTACGCCGCCAAGATCAATGAGCTGGTCACCCTTTATTATGCAAACAAGGCGGCTGATGCGCAAAAGGTCCTGAAGGAGCTTTCGGGTCACGCCAGCCATGATCGGGTGGTCGCGGAATGGCTGAAGCGTTTCGGGTGATCGCGGGAAGGCATCCGGAGGCCCACAGCTAAACGCCGCGCGCTCAAAAATCTGCGCTGTCAGAAACTTACCGTATGGGTAACTTTGCTTGACCTTTTGGCGGACGAGACGGATTTGCGGGCGGCCATGGTAGAAGATGTGGTCTTTTTGGCAGAACGGAGTTGCGCGCGTCTTTCATTGACCTTGCTGAACTGGATTTTCAAGGGCTGAGGAGAAGTGTTCTGGCGCATCTAAATCTCTCGGGCTGGGTTAACTTCCTCGCCTAGGACCATTTTCAGGCGGAATGGCATTGCACCTTTTCTGGTAGTGAAGGATCAGTTGACTCGCGCAGGCCGAAAGTCTGGAGGACATGATCCTTGGGCCCAGTGTCACGCCGACAGGGCAATCAGGGGGCGCGGCTTTTTTGCAGGCCGGGGGCCCCTATCATATTTCGACTTCCATCCCGTCCATTGCGAAGGAAACACCGGTGGGCAGGTAATTAGCCAGGTCGTCCAGTTGAGCATCGGTGCGTGATGGTGCGTGATGACCAATCACAAGGCGGCCGATGCCGGAATGTTCGAAAAACCTGATGCCCTGTTCGATGGAGGAATGGCCCCAGCCCTTTTTGGCGCCGAGTTCAGCCTGGGTGAACATGCCGTCCCAGACAACGACATCCGCGTTCAAACAGAATTCTAGCAGCCTGTCGCTTTGGTCGTCTTCGTATTCATTGTCGCAAAGGTAGCAGAATTTGCGGCAGTCATGCAGTACGCTGTAGCCGGCCGCACCCCCAGGATGGTTCAATTCGAGCCAGTCCAGTTTGAACTGGTCACCGAAACCCTGCTGCAATTCGGAAATATTCGCGAAGTTCAAGTTCTTCAGCGTCGTGATTATGTCGACCGGGAAGTAGCCGCCCGAAAAGTAGGTTTGCAGCGTGTGCCGGAGGGGGCGCTTGGTGGAAAGGGCACTGCAGATCGTAAATTCATTCGCGGGGTTGAAAATGTCCGCGTTGAAAGGGAGTCCCTGAATGTGGTCGTGGTGCCAATGGCTATAAAGGCAGATCTTTGTCTTGTCTTTTCCAAACTTTACCGTCCGGAATCCGCTGCCGGTGTCGAAAAAGACCTGGAAGTCGCCGAAGTTCAGTTCGTAGCACGAGGTATTGCCGCCATAGCGGACGGTGTCGTTACTGCAACTTGGGATGGACCCGCGACATCCGTGGATACTCAGTCTCATGTTGGCTCCCCCGCTCTGGGCGTGTCTATAACTGGAACTTCCCGCTACGGGATCGTTTTAAGCTCAATTCCGGCAACGATATACTCCGCGACCGGGCAGTGGGGTGGCGTTGGAACGCATCGTCATGCCGCCTAAAGAACCAGGGTTATTTTGGGCTGTTTTCTATTTGCAAAAATTTCGATGGACATTGCCTGATTTTTGCAACGTTTGTCAACGGCTGGGCTTCGTTGTTCATCCTCTAAGCTTGGCCTGGGCCGCAACATCCAGTCAACTTGCGCGGCGATATGCGGGCATGCATCTCATTTTCCATCCCTGTGCAGAATTTGGCAGAAGATCTTAACGCGAGGATTGACCGACTCGGCAGAAGGTTTCAATTTTGCATGCAATTTGGGGCGGCGTGTGGGTGGCACATTAGGGGGCGAGCCTGCTGCATTTGCAAGTTTTCGGCGGGGCTTGGGGAGCGTCATTGCCCTTGCGCTGTTGGGAGTGGGGCCAGGTGCTGGCGCATTGGGGGTTGGCGCGGCATTGGGGTCGACACCGCGCGACGTGGGGTTCGGGCGGCCGTGGTGCGGATGGGGCACCGGGCGCATTTCTGGATGGAACGGCGGTGTCTTTGGCGCGGCGACGATTTTGACACGGCGCGTATTTGCTGGATGCATGATCTTGAAATGCAATTTATGGGGCGGTTCGGTGTTTTGCATCAATCGGGTTTGCAATCCGTGGACAGGCGCGGGGGGAGGTAACTTTTGCCGGAAAGGGTTGTGGATTGCGTAAATAAAGCGTGGAGTTGAGGCCGTCGGTTCGGAGGTTTTAGGGGTTTTGAAGGTTGTTGGCCCATTCTCGAGGCGAGAAATTGCATTTTGGTGTGGAATTCTTGCCCACGGCCGGAGCGGCCGTCGCACAATTACCATGGTGGAACCCTGATAGGAAAAATCATCCATTTCGGTAAATTTAGATGGCATAATTGTAATTCAAGGCTTTGTAGCAACGGCAAGAACGGGCGTGGTCGTGCCGGGGTTCTGGGCGCGCGGGTGCCGGGCTACCGTCTTGACTTTCGGTGAGAATATGGGGCAACACGAGGCTGTCATCCTGGACGCTGCGGGAGAAATTGGATGCAGAAACGCGATTTTCCTAAGAACTCCAATATCTTTAAGAAGGGCGACAAGCCAGATGGTCTTTATGTCATCGGGTCGGGCACCGTGGGAATATTCTTTCCGACAAATTATGAGATGAAAATTCCCGATATTACGTTAGGTGCGACCGAGATATTTGGCGAGATGGGCATCATTGACACCGCGCCGAGGATGGCGACGGCCAGGGCGCTGGAGGACAGCGTAATCATTTTCGTGTCCGAAACTGACTTTAATTCTCTTCTGACCCAGTCGCACGTGATTGTGCGCGGCGTCATGGCGATCCTGTCCGACCGCTTGCGCGAGTTGCAGAAGCGACGGTGACAGGCATCCGGTGGGGGTGCAGGTTTCTACACAGCCGTCTTGCGCGTGCATGACGGGTCCACGCGCCTCGAACCTCGAAACTTGAGCCAAGAACCAAGAACCGCACACCTCGCATCTCAGTCCATATGTGTTATAATACAACACTTCATGATCGGGGTGTTTGCGATGTTCGAGAAAGGTAACAAAATCGGTTCCGCAACCCGCTTTGGAAAAGAGTGGCCTGGGGCGCGTTGTGGGTCCAAAACGCGCAAGGGATCATTATGCCAGCGCCCTACAGTGGCCGATACAGGGCGGTGCCCCAATCATGGGGGCAAGAGCACAGGGCCTCGGACCGAGGCAGGACGCGCTCGGATTGCGGCTGCGCAGACCAAGCACGGTAGGTTAACAAAAGAGAAGCGGGCAGAGGCTCGGCAGAGGGCGCAATTGGGT
>NZ_JAGYJN010000028.1 GCF_018402035.1 Roseicyclus sp. | reverse complement strand
TGACGATGCTCGCCTTGGCGCTTTTGCTCAAGGATTGAGGCACATGGTGCCCCTAAAGGCGCAGCCTACAACTCGGGGTCGGTCGGGAGGTGAAGTTCCTGCGCCAAGAACGCCTCGAAGGCATCAAGATTGACCGGCTCGAACTGGCCAAAGGATTGCATCCAGACGGAGGCTGCGCGCAGCGCGTCGGGCTCGAGCTTGCACCATTTCACCCGGCCCCGCTTTTCTTGGCTGATGAGGCCTGCGGCGGCCAAGATCGCCAGATGCTTGGAGATCGCGGCCAATGACATCGCAAACGGTTCGGCCACATCGGTGACGGCCATGTCATCTTCCAACAACATGCGCAGGATCTCGCGCCGGGTTGGGTCGGCGAGGGCGGCGAAAACAATGTCGAGCGCGCTGGTCATGCGCTGAGCTAGACCGGCTTGGCCCAGATCGTCAACCAATCGGTTGAATATGCGCCTTTGGTGCAAATGGCCCCTTTGACCCGATCCGTGGCCCGATACCGATTTGCCGCATCCGAGAATAATATCATTATTTCAGATACATAACGCGAATTCTCTGCGATGCGGCGCGCGTTGACTCTGGGCTGTTGGCGACATAGTTTCCGCGCAACTTCCGAAAGGGGGGTGAGTGCCATGGCTGACCCAAGCGAAGATGCGCGTCTGAGAGCGCTCGAAGCACGGATCGCCGCCGCTAAGAAAGCACAGGCACCCAAACCCCATATGGAGGAGCATTATTCGCAGGCGCATCTTGCGTGGCGGATGGTGATCGAGCTGGTGGCCGGCATGGGCATCGGCTTCGGGATTGGATACGGGCTGGACTGGCTCTTGGGCACTGGCCCTTGGTTGATGGTCTTGTTCATGCTGTTGGGGTTTGTCGCGGGGGTCAAAACCATGATCCGGTCGGCGCGCGAACTTCAGCGAAAGGCCGAAGCAGAGGCCGACAGACAGACACAGGTCGCAGGCGCGGCCGATGCGAACGAGAAGGATTAAGGTCGTGGCGAGCGAAAGCACCAACACCACCGGGACACAATCCAAGGGCAATGGGCGCGTGATCGCCTATGGCTTGATCGCGCTTGCGGTCGTGTTGTTCGGTTTGGCCTATGCCGATGGTTACGGCAAGCTGGCCATCGCGCCGATGGACCAGTTCAAGGTCAAGCCGCTGTTTGGTGGTGATACTATCGCTTGGTACACGCCGACCAACGTGACCTTTTGGCTGGGCATGTCGATCTTGTCGATCTTCGCGCTGATGGTGATGGGCACGCGCGGACGCGCTGTTGTCCCCTCGCGCGGGCAGTCGATGGCGGAATTGTCCTACGGTTTTGTGCGCAAGATGGTCGAGGATGTGGCAGGCAAGGATGCGCTGCCTTACTTCCCCTTCATTTTTACCGCGTTTCTTTTCATCCTGTCAGCCAATTTCCTTGGCCTGATCCCGTCGAGCTTCACGACCACCTCGCACATCGCGGTCACTGCGATCCTTGCGATGGGCGTGTTCTTTACAGTGACGGTTTTGGGTTTCGTCAAGAGTGGCTTTGGCTTTTTAAGCTTATTTTGGGTCGCCTCCGCGCCCTTGGCTTTGCGGCCCGTCCTCGCAATCATCGAATTGATATCGTATTTTGTGCGCCCTGTTAGCCACTCAATCCGGCTTGCCGGGAACCTTATGGCTGGTCACGCCGTGCTAAAGGTGTTCGCTGGGTTCGCAGGGGCGATGGGTTTAGCAGGCATCGCGCCGATCCTCGGCGTGGTGGCGATCTACGGTCTCGAGGTGTTGGTTTCGGCGATCCAAGCCTACGTCTTTACCATCCTCACATGTGTCTATCTCAAGGACGCATTACATCCGCATCACTGACGGTGGGCAATACGTCCACCCTAAACCAGAACTTCCAACCTAAGGAGAAATGACAATGGAAGGCGATATCGCACAAATGGGTCAGTTCGTCGGTGCCGGACTTGCCGCCATCGGTTCCGGCGCCGCCGCTATCGGGGTGGGCCATGTTGCCGGCAACTTCCTAGCCGGCGCGCTGCGCAATCCCTCGGCTGCGGCCGGTCAGACCGCGACTCTGTTCATCGGGATCGCATTTGCGGAAGCGCTGGGCATTTTCGCCTTCCTCGTTGCGCTGCTGCTGATGTTTGCCGTCTGAACCAGCACCTTCACGAGACCACCATTACGTCCGGGGCGCGTGTCATGTGATGCGTGCCCCGATGTAGACCCGGTTCTAGGAGGATGACTTATATGGCCGAGAACGTCACAAATGATTCTGTTAGTGTCGCCCATGCCTCTGGGCCTGGTATGCCGCAGCTCGATTTTGCGACCTTCCCCAACCAGATCTTCTGGCTGGTTATTGCTTTGGTCGCGATCTACTTCATCTTGAGCCGGATCGCGCTGCCCCGGATTGCGGCCGTTCTGGCCGAACGGCAGGGGGCGCTGACCAATGATTTAGCCGCCGCCGAAGAGCTGAAGCAGCGCGCGGTCGCGGCTGAGGCTGCCTATCAAAAAGCGCTGGCAGATGCCCGCAGCGAGGCGTCGAAAATCGCTGATGAAACACGCGCGGCCATTCAGGCCGATCTCGGCAAAGCCATCGCGCGCGCCGACGATGAGATTGCGGCCAAAACCGCCGAGAGTGAAGCGCGGATTACAGAAATTCGTGCAGGCGCGTTGCGCAGTATCGAAGACGTTGCGGCCGATGTGGCAGGTGACATTGTTTCGGCTGTGGCACCGGGCCAAAAGGTCGATGCAAAGGCGCTGGCCGCCGCTGTCGCTGCACGGGTCAAGGGGTAAGACGATGAAGCATCTGCTCGCCATCATGATGAGTGTGGCCCCCGCCATGGCGCTGGCCGCCGAAGGCAAGCCCAAGGGGCTGCTCAACCCCTCGCTCGGCAATTCCGATTTCGTGGTCTTGATCGGCTTTGTGCTGTTCTTGGCGATCTTGTTCTATTTCAACGTGCCCGCGATGCTGATGGGCATGCTCGACAAGCGCGCCGAGGGGATCAAGGCCGAGCTCGACGAGGCCCGCGCGCTGCGCGAAGAGGCACAGTCGATTTTGGCCAATTACGAGCGTCAAAGCCGCGAAGTCGCCGATCAGGCCGAGCGGATCATCGCTCAAGCCAAGGCCGATGCAGAGGCCGCCGCCGTTGAGGCCCGCGCAGCGCTTGAGCGCTCCATTGCGCGCCGTGTCAAATCTGCCGAGGATCAGATCCAAAGCGCCGAGGATAAGGCCGTGCGCTCGGTCCGTGACCGTGCGGTTGAGGTTGCGATTGCGGCTGCTGCTGAGACCATCGCCCAGCAGATGGCAGCGGCGGATGCCAACAAGATGATCGACAACGCCATCGGCGAAGTTGAGCGCCGCCTGCACTAACCCAAAGGCGCAATTGATTTGAAAAACCCCGGATCAGCGATCCGGGGTTTTTTCGTTCAGCCAAAGCGCGCTTGCCATGTGGGTTTGACATCGCCCGGCGCTGTGCTTGCCGCATAGACGCCACGCGCAATCGCGCGGGATAGGCAAAGTGCGGCCATATGGCCAAGCATCAGGGGCGTTTGCACCGGATCGGCCAAGGCCCGTGTGCCGGTTGCGGCGGCAAAGACCAGATCGCCGTCCATCGGCGTATGGCTGGGCCAGATCGCGCGCGCCATGCCGTCATGGGCGGCGATTGCCATGCGGGTGGCCTGTGCTTGGGTCAGCGCGGCGTCGGTGGCGACGATGGCGATGGTGGTGTTGCGGCTGTCGCCGCCTTTGATCGCTGGCACAGCGCGGGGATCAAAGCTGGTGGCGGGGCCAAGCCCGCCGAATTCTGCGCCCATCTCGTAGGGTACGGCCCAGAAGGCTGGCCCATCGCCCACGGTCACGCGCCCCAGCGCGTTGACCGCGACAAGCGCGCCGACGGTATAGCCACTCCATGTGGCGGAGGCCGAGCCCAAGCCGCCCTTGAGGTCCGCGATGAGCGCGCCGGTGCCAGCGCCGACCGATCCAAGGGCGAAATCCGCCCCGGCATCGGCCAATGCCTGCGCGCCCAGACGTTTATAGGGGTTCTCGGCCCAAGCCTTGTCGCCGCCATTGATCAGGTCAAAGAGGATCGCACCCGGCACGATGGGCACGGTCTGATCGCCCACTCGGAACCCGCGCCCCTGCGCGCGCAGCGCGTCGGCCACGCCCGAGGCGGCATCAAGCCCAAAGGCCGAGCCGCCCGAGAGCACGAATGCATCGGCCTCCTGTACCAGTTTGTCAGGGGCGAGCAGGTCGGTTTCCCGCGTGCCCGGTGCGCCGCCCATGACATGGACGGCGGCGATAAATGGCTTATCGCCCAGCAGCACAGTCGCGCCTGTCTTGATGGTGGCGTCGCTTGCGTGGCCGACGCGCAGCCCCGCGACATCGGTGATGAGGTTCCTTGGCCCGGGCTGGATCATGGCGTGCCTTTGTCGGGGATAAGATGCGGGATGCGCCCACGCCAAAGCCCAAGGCGGGGTAGGGTGGCGGTATCGGCCAATGGGCAATCAAGCCCCGGATATGCGGCAGGCAGGATCACGATGAGCGTGTTCCAAGCCCCGCCTGCGGTCGCGATCTCATCGGATGTCTCGGCGTCGAACCGCGCGCGAAGCCGGGTTGTGGGGCGCTCGCGGATCACCTCGACATGGTCTAGGTCAAGATCGGGGCAATGGGTGAGCAGATAGGCGAAAGCCGCAGGCTGGCCCGCGAAATTGCCCGCATGCACCACGATATCGCAAGGCAGGTCATGGCGGGTGAAGCCCGTCATATGCAGCGGCCCCCATCAACCTCCAGCGCCACCCCGGTGATCATCGAAGCTGCATCGGAACACAAGAAGGCCGCCGCCTCGCCCATGTCTTGCGGGGTGGAAAAGCGCCCAAGCGGGATGGTGGACAGGAACTTGGCCCGCATCTCGGGCGTATCCTCGCCCATGAAACTGGCCAGAAGCGGCGTCTCGCCCGCTACGGGGCAAAGCGCGTTGACGCGCACACCTGCGGGGGCAAGCTCGACCGCCATGGTCTTGGTCGCGGTGATCATCCAGCCCTTGGAGGCATTATACCAGTTGAGGCGCGGCCGTGGGCTGAGCCCGGCGGTGGATGCGATGTTGAGGATGGCACCCGTGCGCGCCGCCTTCATCCCCGGCACGATCTCGCGCGCGGTGAGGTAGACGGATTTGGCGTTGACGGCGAGGACGCGGTCAAACTCTTCCTCTGTCACATCTTCCATGGCTTTCGGCAGATGGGTGATGCCGGCATTATTGACCAAGATGTCGATCCGCCCCCACGCGTCGCGCGCGGCCTTGGCCATGGCGGCGACAGAGGCCCCATTGGCGACATCGACGGTGCAAGCGATGCCACCGATCTCATCGGCGATGGCAAGTGCTGCTGCGGCGTTGATGTCGGCCACCATCACAGTGGCCCCTTCGCGCGCGAAAATCCGCGCGATGCCCGCGCCAAAGCCCGAGCCCGCGCCGGTCACGATGGCGGTTTTCCCTTCAAGTCGCATCTGTTGGTTCCTCTCTCAAGCGGTCCAAGGCATGGCGCAGATCATCGGGGATCGCCACGGCGCGCCGCGCCGCGAGGTCGAAAAAGACCGAGACATTCTCGGCTTGAAACACGGTCGCCCCGTCGCTCAGGCGGATCATGCGATGGGC
>NZ_JAGYJN010000027.1 GCF_018402035.1 Roseicyclus sp. | reverse complement strand
ATGCCCGAGGATGAGCGCGCCGAACTGGTGGCGCTTTACTGGGTCGGACGCGGCAGTTTCGAGCCCGAGGATTGGGAAGAGGCGGTGGCAACCGCATTGGCCGAGGCAACGACGCCCACCGCCGACTACCTGCTGGGCAGCCCACATTTCGCCGATCATCTCGAGGCGGGTGCCGAAGCAATGGGCATCGACATCACCGATGTCGAGGAAGACCTGCTTTAACGCCCCCGTCACCCAAGCGTCACTTGCCAGCTTGGCGGCAATGGGCAAGATTGGGCCATGCAAATGCCCATCCCTTTTCCAAGCTGGCCCGATGTGGCCGCCGATCTGGTCGCCACAGCCGCGGGGCGCGCGCCCGCCGATCTGGTGTTGACCAATGCCCGTATCGTTCTGGTGCAAACGCGCGAGGTGATGGCGGGCTGGCAGGTTGCCGTGCGTCATGGCCGCTTTGCCTATGTCGGCCCCAATGCCAGCCATTGCATTGGCCCCGCGACCGAGGTGGTGGATCTGGGCGGCCGCTACCTGATCCCGGGTCTTTGCGATGGGCATATGCATATCGAGTCCGGCATGCTGACGCCTGCGGAATTCGCGCGCGCCGTGATCCCGCATGGCACGACCTCCATGTTCACCGATCCCCATGAGATCGCCAATGTGCTTGGCCTGCGCGGTGTGCGGCTGATGCATGACGAGGCGCTGATGCAGCCCGTCAATATCTGGACCCAGATGCCAAGCTGCGCCCCCTCCGCCCCCGGTTTGGAAACCACGGGCTACGAGATTGGCCCCGATGACGTGGCCGAGGCGATGGGTTGGCCCGGTATCGTGGGCTTGGGCGAGATGATGAATTTCCCCGGCGTGGTGGCGGGCAGCCAGCAAATGCTGGCCGAGATTGCGGCGACGCAAAAGGCGGGCAAGACCGTGGGCGGGCATTATGCCTCGCCCGATCTGGGGCCAGCGTTTCACGCCTATGCCGCCGGTGGGCCCGCTGATGATCACGAAGGCACATCCGAGGATGACGCCGTGGCCCGCATGCGCCAAGGGATGCGGTCGATGATCCGGCTCGGCTCGGCTTGGTTCGATATCAAGGCACAGATCACCGCGATCACCGAGCGCGGGCTTGATCCGCGCAACATGATCATCTGCACCGATGATTGTCATTCCGGCACGCTGGTGCATGAAGGGCATATGAACCGCGCGGTGCGCCATGCGATTGCTTGCGGCTGCGACCCGCTGGTGGCGCTGCAAATGGCCACGATCAACACCGCCACCCATTTCGGGCTGGAACGCGAGATCGGCCAGATCGCACCGGGGCGGCGGGCCGATATGATCGTGACCTCTGATCTAGCCAGCCTGCCGATTGAGGCCGTTTATGCGCGCGGGCGGCTGGTGGCCGAAAGCGGGCGCTGCTTGGTCGATTGTCCGCATCTTGATTGGCCGGATGATGCGCGCGACACGGTGCATCTTGGCCGGGTGCTGGTGGCCGATGATTTCGCGGCCAAGGCACCCTTGGCTACGGGGGCGGTCAAGGTCCGCGTTATCGGTGTGGTCGAGAACCAAGCCCCGACCGAGGCGCTTGAGGCCGTATTGCCGGTCGTCGATGGCGTGATCGCAGCGCAAGGCGATGTGGCCCATCTCGCGCTGGTCGAACGTCATCGCGGGACGGGGCAGGTGGTTAATGCTTTTGTCTCGGGCTTTGGTTATGGTCCCGGCATGGCGATGGCCGCGACCGTTGCCCATGACAGCCACCATATGATCGTCGTTGGCACCTGTCGCGCGATGATGGCCAAGGCCGCCAACCGACTGGCCGAAGTGGGCGGCGGCGTCACGGTCTGGCGCGATGGCGTGGAGTTGGCGTTGGTGGAATTGCCCATCGCCGGGCTGATGTCCGACAGCCCAGCAGCCGAGGTGGCGGCCAAGGCCCAAGCCATGGTCGCGGCGATGGCCGCCTGCGGCTGCACGCTCAACAACGCCTATATGCAACACTCGCTCTTGGCGCTTGTCGTCATCCCCGCTTTGCGGATTTCCGATTTGGGGCTGGTTGATGTGACCCGTTTCGCCCTGACCGATCTGGTCGTGGGGGAAAAGCCGTAACGGCGCGCCTTGCCCATGCGCGCCCCTTGTACATAAAGATCATGAGATGAAAAACAAATCCGCCCGCATCGTCAGCCCCGATCAAGAAAAGCAGCGCAAGCTGTTTGAGAACGCCGATGACGCCGTTGCCCATCTTCAGGCGCTTTATGCGCAAGCGGTGCGGTTCTTGTGCGATCAGTTCAGCGCGACGCTGCGCGATGGCGCACCTGATGAGACGCGGTTTCGCGCCTTTTACCCCGAGTTGCGCATCACCACGACAAGCTACGCCTTGACCGATAGCCGCTTGAGCTTTGGCCATGTGGCCGATCCGGGCAGCTATGCCACCACCATCACGCGCCCCGATCTTTTCGCCAATTACCTGCGCCAACAGATCGGGCTTTTGATCAAGAACCATGGTGTGCCGGTCGAGGTTGGCCCGTCTTTGACACCGATGCCCGTGCATTTCGCCGTGGCAAGCAACAGCGCGATCACCGTGCCGCAAGAAGGGGCGGGTGATTTCATTCTGCGCGATGTTTTCGATGTGCCTGATCTTTCCACGACGCATGACGATATCGTCAACGGGCTTGGCTTTACCTATGAGGATGGCGCCCATCCTTTGGCCCCCTTTACCGCGCAGCGGGTGGATTACTCACTGGCGCGCATCGCCCATTACACCGCGACCGACCCGGTGCATTTCCAGAACCATGTTCTGTTCACCAATTACCAATTCTATGTCGATGAGTTCGAAGGCTATGCCCGCGCCATGTTGGCCAACCCGGCCAGCGGCTACACCAGCTTTGTCGCCACCGGCAATATCGAGATCACCGACCCCGCCGCCCCTATCGCCCATCCCCAAAAGATGCCGCAGATGCCGACCTATCACCTCAAGCGCGCGGATGGGAACGGGATCACCTTGGTCAATATCGGGGTGGGGCCGTCGAATGCCAAAACCGCGACCGACCATATTGCCGTCTTGCGCCCGCATGCGTGGATCATGGTCGGCCATTGCGCGGGCTTGCGCAATTCCCAGCGGCTTGGCGATTTCGTCTTGGCCCATGCCTATCTGCGCGAGGATAAGGTGCTGGACGATGATCTGCCCGTTTGGGTGCCGGTGCCGGCCTTGGCCGAGATACAGGTGGCGCTTGAGAACGCGGTCGCCCATGTGACCGAGCTTGCGGGCTATGAGCTTAAACGCATCATGCGCACCGGCACGGTCGCCAGCCTTGATAACCGCAATTGGGAATTGCGCGACCACACCGGCCCCGTGCAACGCTTGAGCCAGTCGCGCGCAATCGCGCTTGATATGGAAAGTGCGACCATCGCGGCCAATGGTTTTCGCTTCCGGGTGCCTTACGGCACGCTTCTGTGCGTGTCCGATAAGCCGCTTCATGGTGAGCTGAAACTGCCCGGCATGGCGTCGGAATTTTATAAAACCCAAGTTTCGCGGCATTTGCTCATCGGCATCCGCGCCATGGAAACGCTGCGTGATATGCCGCTGGAACGCCTTCACAGCCGGAAATTACGATCTTTTGAGGAAACGGCCTTTCTTTAGAGGAAAAAAACGACATCGCGGCCATGTTTTTGGGTTTTTTCTGCACGCAAAGCGTTGTGTGGAGCCACAATATTCGGTTACTTTTGCGCCAACCGGCCCTAGGGCTCGGGCAGTATTCAGGAGAGAAAAACCAATGGCACAAAAACCCATGACCAAAACCCAGCTCGTCGCCGCACTCGCGGAAGAAATGGGCGCGGACAAGAAAACCGCAGCAGCAGCGATCGATGCGGTTTCCGCAATCGTGACCAAGGAAGTCGCCGCAGGCGGCGCTGTCACCCTCCCCGGCATCGGCAAGATCTACTGCCGCGAGCGCCCCGTGCGCATGGTGCGCAACCCCGCCACCGGCGAGACGATCAAGAAAGATGCCGACAAGCAGGTGAAAGTCACCGTTGCCAAGGCACTCAAGGACAGCGTCAACGGCTGATTGCCCTGATGCAGCTTTCGTGAAAGGGTCGCGCCCAAGATGGGCTGCGGCCCTTTCTCTTTTCTGGGCCGAGGCCGACTGACCCCATGGATTTCCGCGCATTTTTTGCCGGGCTCGTCTTTGCCCTGATTTGGTCGTCCGCCTTTACCTCGGCGCGGATGATCGTCGAGGCCATGCCGCCGGTCACGGCCTTATCCATCCGCTTTTTGATCTCGGGGTTGATCGGCATCGCCATCGCGCGGGCCTTGGGTCAAAGCTTCCGCCTTGGGCCGGGCCAATGGCGCGCGGTGATCATCTTTGGCATTTGTCAGAACGCGCTCTACCTCGGGCTCAATTTCGTTGCGATGCAATGGATCGAGGCCTCGCTTGCCGCGATCATCGCCTCGACCATGCCCTTGTTGGTCGCGGCGGCGAATTGGGGGATTTTCCGCGAAAAGCTCCCGCTACTGGGCGTAGTAGGCTTAGCGGCGGGTTTTTGTGGCGTGGGTTTGATCATGGCGCAGCGCTTGGGCGGCGGGGCCGATCCGACGGGTATCGTGCTGTGCCTGATCGCGGCGGTGGCGCTGACGGTGGCCACTTTGGCAATGCGAGGCGCGACAGGGGGCAATGGCAATTTGTTGATGGTCGTGGGTCTGCAAATGCTGGTGGGTGCAGCGGCGCTTGCGCCATTTGCGCTGCTCACCGAAAGCTGGTCGGTCGATTGGTCCACGCGGCTTGTGCTGGCCTTTGGCTATACCACTTTGATGCCGGGGCTTGTGGCGACACTGATCTGGTTTTGGCTGGTGCGCCGCATCGGGGCCACGCGGGCCGCGACCTTTCACTTTCTCAACCCGGTCTTCGGTGTCGCCATCGCAGCCCTGCTTTTGGCCGAGGGGCTAAGCTGGGTCGATGCGCTGGGCGTGGCCATCGTGGCAGCAGGTATCTTGGCCGTGCAATTGGTAAGGGCGCGTCCGGCTTGATCGCGCCCTTGGCTGACCGGCGCTTTGCGCGCGCTAAGGTGTGACGGCAATCACCACGAGATTGTCAATCGCCCAACGGGGCGGTTCGCCATCGGCCATGCCCGCCGCCGCAGGCAGCGGCGTGATCGAAAGCTGCAACTCTGGCGCGGTGGTCGTGATCGCCATTTCGACCGATAGCCGGGTTTCCAAAAGGCCCGGCCCAGCGGCAAAGCCCAATTCCTGCGGCCCTGTCAAGCGGCTGCGCAAGGTGATGCCATCTTGGGCCAAAACCTCCCGATGCTGGGCTGCGATCAGATCGGGTTGGGAGGAAAAGCTTTGTCGCAAGACCGGTGCGCCATTCACGGAAAGCTCCAGCCGCTCCAGCGCCCAAGCGTCGATTGCGATCAGATCCATGGTCACGATGCTGCGCTGCGTCTGTGGTGGAAGGGCGATCCGGCGCGTCATCGGTGCATCGCCGGGCGTGGCCAACCAGATCGCGCCAAGCCCGACCTGCGTGTCATCGCGCTTTCCGCCCGACCAATCGGGCGCGGGACCAGTGCTGAGATCTTCGAAAAGAACCAAACGCTCGGTCGCGCCCAAGGCGCGCAGGCCGCCAATCTTGGTACCAAACGCTGTGACCGGATAGGCTGGCGCACTGCGGATCAAACTCGCCACCAAAAGCGCGAGAGCCATCAGCCCTACTGTGACCAGCAGCCAGTCAAGTTTGACCACGCGCAGCAAATATCGTGGGCGCACCGAAACCCCCATGAGCAAACATCCAACTTCTTCCCCAGTTCCGACGCAATCGCGGCCAAATAAGGCAAAAAAGAGGCAACGCTTGGGTGCTTTCAAAGCAGTGTTTGCAGTTTGCGCACAATCCCCGCGACCCGCCGGGATTGATCCTCGAACGCCTTGTTCAACGACGGAACTTGCGCCCCAACTTAGCCGATCTTGCCACGATTCTGG
>NZ_JAGYJN010000026.1 GCF_018402035.1 Roseicyclus sp. | reverse complement strand
GCGCAGAATGGAGGCGGCTGAATGACCAAGCTCAACGACACGATTCGCGTGCTAATCCCATTGAAGATCCGCAAGAAGAACGGGCGGCCGAAGATCATGCCACCCGCCGACTACTGCCCCAGCGAGGATCAGACTCAGGATCCGCACATCCTGCGGGCCATCGGCCGCGCATGGGGGTGGCGCCGACGCATGGACGCCGGTGAGTTCAGCACGATCCAGGAACTGGCCGAGGCCGTCGGGTTGGCCGAACGCCATGTCAGCCGCCAGTTGCGGTTGGCTTATCTTGCGCCTGAAGTTCTGAAACGGCTCACCTGCGGGCGCGAGGCTTCAGCGGTCAGCCTTTACGATTTGTGTTTTCTGGCTGGGGAGGCTTGGGGGGAGCAGGTGGGTCGTGCCATTGGCGAGTGAGCAGCAAATTGACGCGATCGGCCCAAAGCCGACGGTCAGCCTGTCATGCTGATGTCACTTCAGCGGTCATTCAAACCCGATGCAGCACCGGAATAAAGCGAACCGCACCTGATACAGACTGCAAGCTGCTTCAACCGTTGGGGGGCATCAGGAAGAGTGGTGGAAACTCAATCCTTTGCCAGAAGTCTGCCTGCGGCCTCGCGCCCCGGCCGACACGCGCCATGGGCGATCTGACTGAACAACACTTGCCATTGCCGGAGTCGTGCGACCAGCGCGCGGGCGCTCACTTTGCGGCGAGAAAACGCAAGGCGACGCCAGCTAGCCCGTTTCTACCACTCAATGTGATGGTACCGGGCCCCGACATGGCCGCCAAGCCTGCGTCGCGTACCAACTGGTCGACAGAAGCAAGATCGTCAACGGCTATGTCGATACCGGAAACTCGCGGCCCGTTGTCCAGAGCAGCCGGCCCTGTTTCCGCCCCATAGATCCGTCCGAAGGTCTTGACCGACACCACACGCCAGAGACCACGACCCGTATCAAGGGTGAACACTCCGTCTGCGTCTTCGGTGCCCGGTCTGCCATGCAAGGCGCGCAGCCAGTCCCTGACGCGGGACATGTCAGAGGGCTGCGCGACGATGGACAGGGCGGCAATGCCTTTTGCGCCATTGGGGTGGTGCATCCGGTCGGGAAATTCCAGCAGATCGCGGCGGTGTTGTTGGCAGGCAAAGACCGACAGGCGCGGCATCGCTGCGTTCGGAAAGATCTTCAGCGTGGTTCGTGTCCGGTCGGGCTGGCCATCGGGGGCTATCACGTCGCGCCCGAAATTTACCGTGCCCGCGCAGAGCAGACCGCGCGCGCTCAGGGCGGACTCTGTCATTTCGGCATCGTCGGTGCAAAGGGCGGTCAGGGCGATCCCTTCGCCCCGTTCTAGATAGTGTTCGACATGCCGCCCGAAGCGGAAATCGCCTGCGCTGTAGCCGTCAAGCAGCCCCGCATCCCCGATCGAGACAAGCTCGATGATCTGCCGGTCGAACAGTGCAAGGGCGGTGGCTGTGCCCCAGGGATGCTGACCGGGCGGAGCGATGCAAAAGCCAAGGCTGCGGTAGAATGCGACTGTCGCGGCCAGATCACGAACCGCAATCAGCGGGTGGTCGATGGTGGGGCAGTCGGTCATGCTATGATCCCTCTGGCCGGGTAAACCCGCGAAACCCATCCGCGCGCCTGACGATCGGGGCGGCACGCGGCCCGGCGACGATTTCGCCGGGGGCCACAGCGCGGGTGACAACGGCACCAGCGGCGACGACCGCATCTGCCCCGATCTCGATCCCACCAAGAATCGTGGCATTGGCCCCGATCACCACGCGCGCGCCAATTTTGGGGTGCCGCCGGTCCCCTCGGTCCGTCAGGTTCGACCCCAGAGTGACACCATGCCAGAGGCAGACATCATCGCCCAGTTCCGCCGTGGACCCGATGACTGTGCCATGGCCATGATCCAGCCAGATCCGTCGCCCCAACCGGGCCTGTGGCGCGATGTCGATGGACAGGAACCGCGCGAACAGGGTCTTGACGGCAAGCGCCAGCGGTTCCTGCCCGTCCAGCCACAGCGCGCGGGAAAGACGATAGGCCAGCAGGCCATGAAACCCGTGCGCAAAAAGCAGCGTCGGGGCCATGCCCCCGGTGGCGATGTCGCGCTCGGCCGTGGCGCGCAGGTCATCCAGCGCGGCCTCGCGGGGGGTGGCGTTGGCGAAGACACGCTCTGCCAGCACTTGCAGCTCGGCCCGCGCAAGAGGGTCTGGCACCAGAGAAGCCAAGGCCGCCGCCAGGGCCTGAGCGTCGGTGTGGATACGGGTCTGGTCAAGCCCCCCAAGCCTGGCAATCGCGGGCTGGTCGAGCAAGAGGCGGCGAAGATCAGCGGCAAGGTTATCCGTCATGGTCTACGCCATCATGTGCTGGGCGCATAGCCAAAGGCCACGCGCGGGATCGGCGCGGGATCTAGCCAGATGCTTTTTGGCTGTGTGTATTCCATCAGCGCATCCTGCCCGCTGGAGCGCCCGAACCCTGAGGAGCGCGACCCGCCGAAGGGCGAGGACACATGAATCGCCTTGTAGCTGTTGATCCAGAACGTGCCTGCCCGCACTGCCGCCGCGACCCTGTGGGCGCGCGCGCCGTCGCGGGTCCAGATCGCGCCCGCCAGGCCGAAATCGGTGTCATTGGCGATAGCGATGGCCTCGGCCTCGTCGGCAAAGCCGAGGGCGGTGACGACGGGGCCGAAAATCTCGGTCTGGGCGGCAGCCGATTGCGGCGACAGCCCGGTCAGGATCGTGGGCGGCACGATCAGCGCATCGCCCTGCGTACCCTGCGCGCCAAGGCGGGTTGCACCGTCCTGCACCGCCCCGTCGATCATTGCCGTCACATGGGCGAATTGGCGCGCATTGCTGACGGGGCCGAATTCGGTCGCCTCGTCCAGCGGGTCGCCAATGCGGATCTGGCGCATGCCCTGATCCATCAGCTCCAGAAACCGGTCCTTCAGGCTGTGTTCCAGCAGCAGGCGCGAACCGGCCACGCAGCTTTGCCCGGCAGTCGAGAAGATCGCCGCCTGAGCGCCCAAAAGCGCGGGTTTCAGATCTGCATCGGCAAAGACGATATTGGCGGACTTGCCGCCCAGTTCCAGAACCACCGGCTTCAGCGCGGCTCCCGCCGCCATCGCCACCCGCCGCCCCGTCGCGGGCGAGCCGACAAACACCACCTTGCGCACGGATTCATGGGCTATCGCGGCCTCGCCCGCTGTCGGCCCAAGCCCGGCCAGCACATTGACGAGGCCCTTGGGCAGGCCCGCGCCCTCGGCCAGATGAACCAGCGCAAGCGTCGTGACGGGCGTCAATTCGCTGGGCTTGATCACCACGCCATTGCCGCAGGCAATCGCGGGGGCAATCTGCCAGCCTGCGGTAAAGATCGGCGCGTTCCAGGGCGTGATTTGGAAGACTACCCCCAAAGGTTCGCGCAGCGTATAGTTCAGATGGCCCGTGGGGACCGGGATCACCTCGCCATGCAGCTTGTCCGTCCAGCCTGCGTAATAGCGGAACATCTCGACGACCTTGGTGACCTCGACACGGCAGTCGCGCAGGGGTTTGCCCGCGACAAGCGCCTCGATGCGGGCAAATGTCTCGATCTTTTCTGCCAGAGCGCTGGCCACAGCCTGCATCACCACGCCACGCGCGGCAGGGTTGAACTGCGTGACCCAGAGCTTTTGGGCGGCATCGGCCGCCATACAGGCCCTTGCCGCCAGATCGGTCCCGCAATCTGCGTATTGCGCCAGCGTCTGGCGTGTGAAGGGGTCCTCGAGCGTGATGGCCTCGCCCGTGCCGGGCTGGAAGGCCCCGCCGACCAGACTTTGAGGTTCGGCGGGCAGGCCAAGCTCGGCGCAGAGCGTGTGGAAAAGGCGGCGGCGATCAGTCATGCGGGCGTCCATATTTGTAAATCTCGTTGAAATCGGCGCTGTCGGGAAGGGTGCTGCGGCTGTTATGCCAGATCGCGGCGATGGCGCTGGTGGCAGGCAGGTCGAGCCCAAGGCTTTGGCCCAGATCGCAGGCAAGCCCCACATCCTTGCGCATCAGACCCATGGTAAAGCCGGAATCAAAAGCGCCGTTCTGGATCCAGCGGGGAAAGTTGACTTCGCTGACCCCGCTGCGGCCTGATCCGGCATTAATCCCGGCCAGCAGGTCGCCCAGGGACACGCCCGCACGGCTTGCCAGATGCGCCATTTCGCTGACCAGCACCAGATTGGCGGCGCACAGCAGGTTATTGGCAATCTTGGCGGTGTGGCCCGCCCCCGAGGGGCCGATATGCAAAAGCTTCCCCGTCATCTGTTCAAGAACCGGGCGCACCTGATCCAGCGCCGCGGCGTCGCCGCCGACGATCATGCTCATCGTGCCTTCGCGCGCGCCCTTCGGACCACCGCTGACTGGTGCGTCGAGGAAGTGGAACCCCTGTGCTTGCGCCTCAGCAGACAAGTCACGCGTTGTTTCCGGCTCTGATGTCGATGTATCGATGACGACTGACCCTGTGGCCATGGCGCAGAGTAGTTGCCCCATCACGTCACGCACAATTGCGGCCTTGGGCAACGACAGCAAAACCGTTCGGCAGGCGGCACCGATTTCAGCTAGCGTAGCCGCCTCCCCGCCGCCAAGCCCTGCCGCCCGGTCCATCGCCCCGCGGTCGGCGTCGAAGCAAAGAACTTCGTGGCCCGTTTCGCGCAGCCTGGTCAGCATCCCAGTGCCCATTGCCCCAAGCCCGACAAGTCCGATTTGCTGTTTCATGGCCACTCCTCCATCAAGCCTCTCTCATAGCAAGTTAAGGCAACGCATTCCTTTCGTACAGCGCAGCGGAAGATCGATATCGTTGCACTAAATGCAACGCAGACGAAGCCTTATCTATCCCCTGCCCATGGCCTTCATCCGCCGGCATAGATGATCCATCAGCTTCAGCGCGATTTCGGGCAGACGGCGACCAGGCCGGACCAAAAGCGTAGCGTCCGCAGCGCCGAACTCTAGCAAGTCGATGGTCTTGCGCATGATGGAGCCATCCGCGAGTTCGCTGGTGACGACAAACGCGGGCAAGATGGTACCCCCCATCCGCGCACGGACAAAGTTGCGCAAGACGGCAATGGAATTGGACTCGACTGTGGCCTGAAACCGTATGGAATGATGGGTCTCTGCATCGCGCACCAGCGCACCGATCCCGAACCCCGGCAACAGCAGCGCAAGCGGGATCTGTCCAAGCGCCTGCACTGATATAGGTTCGGGTAGCGTCGCCCAATCCGTTTCAGGCGCAACCAGAAGATCCAGCGGCTGACCTGCCCGTGCCTTCGCCTGCAATCCCTGATTCGGTCGCGCATTGTAAGCCAGCCCGAAATGGGCCAGATCCTCGCAGAGCTGGTGTTCGACAAAGGCCGTCGAGCCACTTTGCAGCCTGTAGGTGACGCCCGGATAGGTGGCGCTGAACTCCGCAAGCGCATTACCGATGAAATCACTGATGAACCCGTCGCCCAAGGCAATGTCGACCTGACCCCGCCGCAGGCCGCGCAGAGCGTCGAATTCCGACATGACGGTTTCCAACTCGATTTTCTGGCTGTGAAGGTATTGCAACAACAGCCTGCCCGCCTCGGTCGCCCGCACCCCGCGTCGACCTCGCTCGACCAGTTTAATGGCCACTTGCGCCTCTAGCTGAGCAATCTGGCGGCTGACTGAAGACGGCTCGATCCCAAGCGCCTCGGCTGCAGCGCGCATCGACCCGGACTGACAAGTCAGAAGGAAAGTCTGTGAGAGCTTTGTGTCGATGCTGGAGGTCACGGTGGTTCCGAAATGGCTTGAGTCACCGACCTGCATAGCCCAATGCGCGACAGATAGCAGGCATGAAATAAGAAGATGGTAGCTGCGAGCAGTCGACAGTTAGACGCGCTTTATTCATAGCATTTCAACTGAGGGCAGGTCCTGCGCGATGGCAGACAATCTTTGAAATTGGCGCGATCTCTGCCGCGGTTAATGGCATTCAAGAATTACACACATTGGAGCGCGTCGCTGCGCAACAACGGTGTCCAAAACGTCTGCTGTCCCAAAATGCCGCAAGTGCTTTGCTGCAACCTCACAGTCTGCAAACCGCCCCTTGCTACCTCGGGCCGGTAGTCTGACCCCGCGCCCAAGTTCGCGGCACCCCGCACGACAACGCCGCCTTCGGGTGTCTCTGTTCGCACCGAGAGCAGACGAACCCGCTTCAACTGCGGCGCATTTGGACTTCGACAACATGCTGAAATTCCAAGACCTTTATAATCCGTCTCGATTTTTGA
>NZ_JAGYJN010000025.1 GCF_018402035.1 Roseicyclus sp. | reverse complement strand
ATTCTCTGGCCCAGCATCCATATGGGCGCTCACGAGGACGACATGACCGATACACCAGCGAAATCTCATGGCAGGCTGGCGATCTCTGCCAGTGTCACGCCACGCGACCTGATGAGCGAGACGCCGCGCCTCAAGGGGGCGTGGTGCGCCAAGGTCGTGACGCTTTTCCCCGACCTTTTTCCCGGTGTGCTGGGGGCCTCGCTGACGGGCAAGGCCTTGCAACACGGGCTTTGGGCGCTCGAGGCGATTGATCTGCGCAGCTTTGGCACAGGCAAGCACCGCCAAGTCGATGACACGCCCGCAGGGGGCGGCGCGGGGTTGGTGATGAAACCCGATGTTGTCAGCCGCGCGCTTTCCATGGCCGAGATCGGCACACCCACCGATCCGGCACGCTGGCCGCGCGTCTATCTCTCACCGCGCGGCAAGCCCTTTTGTCAGGCCGACGCCGCGCGTTTCGCGCAGGCCGAAGGCATGACGCTTTTGTGCGGGCGCTTCGAAGGTGTGGACCAGCGCGTGATCGAGCAACATGGCCTCGAAGAGGTGAGCCTTGGCGATTTCGTCCTGACGGGCGGGGAAATCGCCGCCCAAGCCCTGCTCGACGCCACGGTGCGGCTGATCCCCGGTGTCTTGGGCAATGCCGCCTCGACCGAAGAGGAAAGCTTTTCCGATGGGCTTCTCGAACACCCCCAGTATACCCAGCCCCGCGAATGGAAGGGGCGGTCTATTCCTGATGTGCTTTTGTCCGGCAACCATGGCGAGATCGCCAAATGGCGCCGCGCCGAGGCAGAGCGGTTGACCGCCGCCCGCCGCCCCGATCTTTGGGCCGCATATCAGGCCCGCAAGGGCGATTGAACGCGTTGGAATCAGCTTGATCCGCCGCAAAAGCCGGCCTATACGCAGCCCACGCCCGCGGGGGTAACTCCAGCGGGCTTCCGTTTTCGTGCATACTTCGGCACGGGCCTGCGACGGATCAATGAACAAGCAAGGGTCAGACGACCTCTGACGGGCGCCCCGCGCAGGCGGACACAGGCGAACCCGAGTGAAGATCAGAGCTCTCGGCGCAAGACCATGACATCTCCGCGGAACAACCGTGGGCAAACATAGGAGTGGATCAGATGAACCTGATCGCACAGATCGAGGCGGAACAAATCGCCGCCCTCGGGAAAACCATTCCCGATTTCAAGGCCGGCGACACCATTCGCGTCGGCTACAAGGTGACTGAAGGCACGCGTTCGCGCGTCCAGAATTACGAGGGCGTCTGCGTCAGCCGCCGTCACGGTTCGGGCATTGCCGCCTCTTTCACCGTTCGCAAGATTTCCTTCGGCGAAGGTGTCGAGCGCGTTTTCCCGCTGCATTCGACCAATATCGAGTCGATCGAAGTGGTCCGCCGCGGCAAAGTACGTCGCGCCAAGCTGTATTATCTGCGCGCGCGTCGCGGCAAATCTGCCCGTATCGCCGAGGATAACACCTACAAGCCGCAAGCCGGCGCCGATAAATAAGGACCCGCGTGATGAAAAAGGATATCCACCCCGACTATCACGTCATCAACGTCAAGATGACCAATGGCGACATGGTCCAGATGCGCTCGACCTGGGGCAAGGAAGGCGACACCATGTCGCTCGACATCGACCCCACTGTTCACCCGGCATGGACCGGCGGTGGGCAGCGCTTGATGGATACCGGCGGCCGCGTGTCGAAGTTCAAAAAGAAATACGAAGGCCTCGGCTTCTAAGCCACGGCTTTTTGGCAGATCTGAACGCCGCCCCTTGGGGGCGGCGTTTTTCTTTGGTGATTGCGGCTTAACCTTTCACTAAGATTGGCGTATCATTCGCCACATATTGCGGGCTTTCGTTTGAGCGTGCATAGATGTTGAGGCGTATATTGGGGGCTCGGCGTGGCGCATATTATCGTTTTGGGCAATGAAAAAGGCGGCTCGGGCAAATCTACCACCGCGATGCATGTGGCAACGGCGCTGGCAAGGATGGGCCATGTGGTGGGCGGGCTCGATCTCGACCTGCGCCAACGCAGCTTTGCGCGCTACATCGATAACCGCGCATCCTCTATCGCCGCGCAACATCTCGATATTGCCACGCCAGAGCTTTTGGAATTGCCTCAGGTTGACCCTGCCCAGTTGAGCGAGGGCGAAAACAGCCTCGACAAACGGCTTGCCGCCGCCGTGGCAACGTTGGAGGGGCGGTGCGATTTCATCGTCATCGATTGCCCCGGCAGCCACACGCGCCTTAGCCAAGTGGCCCATAGCTTGGCTGATACGCTGATCACGCCAATGAACGACAGTTTCGTCGATTTCGACCTTTTGGGCCGTATCGATATCGATGGCATGACCATCAAGGGGCCAAGCGTCTATTCCGAAATGGTCTGGCATGCCCGCCAGTTGCGCGCCAAGGCCGGGTTAAAGCCGATGGATTGGATCGTGGTGCGCAACCGTTTGGGCGCGCAAGAGATGCACAATAAACGTAAGGTCGGACGCGCGCTTGAAAGCCTATCTGAGCGGATCGGATTTCGTGTGGCACCCGGCTTTTCCGAGCGCGTTATTTTCCGCGAACTCTTTCCCAGCGGCATGACACTTCTAGACCTGCGAGAGTTGGGTGTGGACCGGCTCAACATCTCGAACCTTGCCGCGCGTAACGAGTTGCGTGACCTGATGCGGGCGTTAAACCTGCCGGGGGTCAGCGTCGATTTTTAACGCGCAGCCTGTTCGTTTCTTCGTGCGAGACAGGCCAAGGCGCGGTCAGGCGACACGCCCTCAATCGTAGCGTAGCTCGGTCGCCTTGCCGCGAAAGATCGTATAGGCCAGCACCGAGTATCCGGCGATCACCGGCACGACGACGCAGGCCCCGACAAAGATAATGAACAGGCTTTCCGGGGCCGAGGCCGCCTCGTAGATCGTGAGCCGCTCAGGCACGACATAGGGGTAAAAGCTGTAGGCCATGCCGAGATAGGCTAACGCAAAAAGCGCGGTTGAGACAGCAAAGGGCAGCCAAGAGCGGCGATCATCGGCGAAGGGCATGGCGCGCAGCATCCGCCAAAGCCAGATGATGAGCAGCCCCGACAGGATGGGAAGCGGCGCGAGGTAGAGCACCTGCGGAAAGCTAAGCCATTTCTCGAACAGCCGTGTGGAGACAAGCGGCGTGGCAAGTGATACAGCCCCGATCCCCAGCACAACACCCCACAGGCTTTCGCGTGCCCAGCGCAGGGATTTATGCTGCAATTCAGCTTCGGTCTTATGCACCAACCATGCAGCGCCGATGAAGCTATACCCAACCGCGAGAAACACAGCCGTGAGCGTCGCAAAACCATAGGTCGCCCATGTCTGCTCTAGCCCCATGACGTAGAGGCCCAGCATGAAACCCTGCGCCAAGGCGGTCATGAGCGAGCCGGTAAAGAACAAGCGGTTCCACAGCCGCTTATGTTGCGCGCGCGCCTTGGCGCGGAATTCAAACGCCACACCGCGCAAGATCAGCCCAACCAACATGATGAAAACAGGCAGATAAAGCGCAGTCAGGATCATCCCATGCGCCTGTGGGAAAGCCACCAGCAAAAGACCCACGGCCAAGACCAGCCATGTCTCATTGGCGTCCCAGAACGGGCCGATAGAGCCGATCATCTTGTCTTGTTCACCCGGCGTGGCGAGCGGAAACAAGATGCCCACACCCAGATCGAAGCCGTCAAGAACAACATAGACAAGGATGGAAAAGCCCATGAGCGAGGCAAAGGCCCAAGGCAGCCAATCGGCGGGATTTGCGAAATCGGGCATCAGGTTCACTCCGCCGGGCTAAGGGCCATGACACCGGCCTTGCCGGAATGGCTCATGTCGATTGCACGCCCATCATCGCCTTTTGCTGCCTTGCGCGCGAGATAGGCGATGACGCCGATATAGGCGAACAAAAGCGCCGCATAGATCGCGAGATAGGTGATGAGCGTGCCCAAGACCAAGGGCGCGGGCACATCGGCCACCGCCATCTCGGTCGTCATGACACCCTGCACGAGCCAAGGCTGGCGGCCGATTTCGGTGGTGTACCAGCCCGCAAGCGTGGCGATCCAGCCCGAAAAGGCCATCGGCACCAGCGCCCAAAGGATTGGCTTGGGCAAGCCTTCGACGGCAAGCCAATGGCCAGCCATCCGCCCCTCGTGCCGCGCGCGACGCCACCACATGAAACCGACGGCGGCCCAGCTGAGCAACAGCATCGCCATGCCGGTGCCGACCATCACGCGGAAGGACCAGAAAACCGGGGCCACGGGCGGATGCATGACCGTGCCATCCTCGGCCACGAATGCATCAAGGCCCTTGAGCACACCATCCCACTTATGGGTCAAGATGAAGGAGGCGAGGCCGGGGATCTCGATCGCCATATGGTTGGTGCGTGCCGCCTCATCGGGGATGCCGAACAGCACAAGCGGCGCGCCGGCTTGGGTTTCCCAAAGCCCCTCCATCGCGGCGACCTTGGCGGGTTGATACTCTTTGGTATTCAGCCCGTGCAGATCGCCCATGAAGATCTGGACCGGGATCAAGAGCGCACCAATCGCGACACCCACCTTGAGCATCGCGCGCACCTCGCGCGAGCGGTCGCCCAAGAGCCAGCGAAAGGCCGACACTCCCGCAATCAAAAAGCCCACGGTCAGAAAGCTTGCCAACATCATATGGGCAAAGCGGTAGGGCATAGAGGGGTTGAAGATGATCGCCCACCAATCCGTGGCAAAGGCCACGCCATCGACCATCTCAAAGCCCTGTGGCGTGTGCATCCAAGAATTCAGCACGATGATCCAGAAAGCCGACATGCTGGTGCCGAAGGCCACAAGGAATGTCGCCAGCATATGCAGCCAACCCGGCACCCGCGAAAAGCCAAAAAGCATGATGCCGATAAACACCGCCTCAAGGAAAAAGGCGGTCAACACCTCATAGGCCAAGAGCGGCCCTGCGATATTGCCCACGGTCTCCATAAAGCCCGGCCAATTGGTGCCGAACTGGAAGGACATGGTGATGCCCGACACGACCCCCATCGCAAAGGACAGCGCGAAGATCTTTACCCAAAAGCGATAGGCGGCCATCCATTTATCATCGCGCGTCTGCGCGTAGCGGACGCGGAAAAAGAACAAGACCCAGCCCAGCGCGATGGTGATCGTCGGGAACAGGATGTGAAACGAGATATTGGCCGCGAATTGGATGCGGCTCAGGATCAAGGTGTCGAGCGTTTCCATATCAATCATCCCCTACTTGCGTTTCGTCAGCGTGGGGAACATGCCCCCGGTCTTTTCAATCAACCCCGCAATGCGCGAGCCAAACGTCATCAGCTTGACCAAGCGCTCGGTCTCAAGCTTTTCCATCTCGGCGTAAAAGCCGGTCATCATCTCGATCATCTCGCGCAATTCGGCGATCCGCGCCTCGGCGTAATCATCACCGGCGGGGCCCTGTAGCTCAAGCTCGCGCAGCTTGGTCAAGGTCGGGTCAATCTCGCGCTTCTTGCGTTCGGAAACCAGCGTGCGGACAATTTCCCACAGATCGTCAGGGGTGGTGAAATAATCGCGCCTGTCGCCCGGCACATGCTTGAGCCGCACAAGGTTCCAGCTTTGCAACTCTTTCAGCCCCATCGAGGTGTTCGAGCGGCTGATTGACAGCGCATCGGTGATGGTTTCGGCATTGAGCGGCGCAGAGGAGATGAACAACAGCGCATAGATCTGGCCCACGGTGCGATTGATGCCCCAGCGGCTTCCCATCTCACCGAAGTGCAAAACGAACTCCTGTTGCAGCGGTGTCAGCGTCATTGCTCAAATCCTGTTCGCTCAGTCATTTCAGAAATTTCTGAAATCTAAGTAAACGTATTCAGTGGCAAAGCAACAGCGAAATGATGCGACAGAATGCCAAACGGGCAGTGCGATCAAAAAGACCCCGCGCCGATCAGACGCGGGGTTGAGGGGTATGGCGGCCGCAAGCCGGGGACGTTGGGGGACAGGGCAGCCGTGCATCCAAGCCTGCGCGCGGCATATGACAGCAAGATGTCGCAAGAAACGCGCTGGGGTTTTATCCACAGATTTCTGCCCGCTTACTGCATGACCTCAAGAAAAAAGGCCCCGCTCAACGCGGGGCCTTTCCGAATGCAGGGCAAAAGCCCCGCAGTTTTCGATCTCAGTCCTCGCGCTTGAGCGCGGCACCAAGGATATCGCCAAGCGATGCACCCGAATCAGACGAGCCATACTGTTCGACGGCTTCTTTCTCTTCGGCAATCTCGCGTGCCTTGATCGACAGGCCAAGACGACGGGTCTTGGGGTCGATATTGGTCACGCGCACATCGATCTTGTCACCGACCTGGAACCGCTCAGGGCGCTGATCGGCACGGTCACGGCTCAGGTCCGAGCGGCGGATGAAGGATTTCATGCCTTCATATTCCACCTCGACACCACCCTCTTCGATCGCCGTGACGGCAACGGTGATGATCGAGCCGCGCTTCACGCCACCGATGGCTTCGGCAAAGGGGTCGCCTTC
>NZ_JAGYJN010000024.1 GCF_018402035.1 Roseicyclus sp. | reverse complement strand
TTGCGTCCTTGATCGACATCAACCTAGCGCTGGAAGAAGATCGCCTCGTAAAGACGCATTGGTAGCAAGCGCGAAAAGCGAAACAACAGGCCGAAGCCAAAGGGAAAGGCTTTGTGGAAGATATCGGTGTTCATCTGTTCAAACACCTCTTGCGCGGCTTTCTCGGGCGACATGATAAAGGGTTTGGCATGGGGGTTGTCATCTTGCATCCGCGTCTGAATATAGCCCGGATTGGCAAGCTGGACGCAGATATTGCTGTGCCGCAGATCGCCATGCATCGATTCCGCCAAGGCCATCAGCCCCGCCTTTGACGCGGAATAGCCGATCGATCCCGGCAGGCCGCGATAGGCCGAGAGCGAGCCGATCATCACGATATGGCCCGCATCCCGCGCCACCATCGGCCCGATCACCTGCCCGATCACGCGGGCCGCACCCGTCAGGTTGATATCCAACATCTGCTCGACCTTGTCGGTATCCCACTCCTGCGCCTTGAGAAGCGTGGCGATGCCCGCAAGAAACACCAACCCGTCGATCTCGCCCACCTCTTGGGCGGCCTTTTGCACGCTGTCGCGATCGGCAACATCCATCGCAACCACATGACAGCGCCCCGGCAATTCGGCGGCGAGCGCGGCAAGCCGTTCGGCAGAGCGCGCCGACAAGATCACCTCGGCCCCTGCACGGCTGAGCTTGAGGGCGAGCGCGCGCCCCAACCCCTCGGATGCGCCAACCAGCCAATAACGCTTACCTTTGAAATCCCGCATCACATCACCCCTTCAAATCGGATTGGCCACGCCTTGCGGCAACGGCGTGCTCGCCAGAACCGCCATCGCGCCCAGTTTCAGCACGCATGGCACCAGCGCATAAAGATAGGTCAAAAGATCAAGCGCGCCTTGCGGATTATCGCTGCCCGAGCGGAACCCGGCCAGATCAAGCGCGGGCAAGAGCACCACAGCGGCCAAGGCCAGCGTCAGCTTAGAGACAAAGGCCCAAAGGCCGAAACCCGCCGCAGCCTCGGGGGCGATCTGCTCTAGGCGGCGCGCGAAGAGCGCAGGCAAAAGGGCGAAATCCGCCCCCAGCGCCGCGCCTGAAACAAGACAGACCAGCGCGAATGCGACCGTGTCGCCCGGCCCCAAGAAAAGCACCCATGAAAAGGACGCAATCGCCAAGGCCATCGCGGCAAGCAGCATGGCGCGCGGACCGAACCGCACGGCTGCACGCGACCAGATGGGCGCAGTGGCGGCGGCGGCAAGGAAGAACAAGAGCAACAGCGGCCCCTCCATCCCCGGGGCCAACAGAACGCTTTCGACATAGAATAAAAACAGTGTCGATGACACGGCGACGGGGGCCGCATTCATCAGCGCCACCAGCAAGAGCCGCCGCGCCACAGCGTCGGCCAGCACGATGCGAAAGCCGCTGTCAGCGGGCACAAGGCTGGCCCCCCATTGCGCCCGCATCAGCCACAAGGCCAGCGCGCAAAGCCCGGCAAAGCCCAGCGCGAAATTGCCATAGGGATTTCCCGTCGCATCCAACAGCGTCGGCGCGACGGCGGCGGCGCAGACGCCGAGGAGCGCGCCCGTCTCACGCCATGCGGCCAGCCGCAGATAGCCTTGCGGGCCAAGCCGTGGGGCGGCGGCGACACCTTGGGCGTACATGCAGATGGTCAAGAATGAAAAGGCCGAGAAGAGCCCCGTCATCATCAGCGCAAACCACCAGATCGGCGCGATGGGCGGCGTCACCGCGAAAAGCCCGAACATGGAGGCCGCCAGCACCGCCACACCGCCCGCGACGGCCAAAGCCCGCGCGCCGCGCAAACGTTGCGCCAGCCAGCCCAAGACCGGGTCTTGCACCACATCGAACAGGCGCAGCGCGAACAAAACCCCCGCCAGCGCGGTCAGCCCGACACCGAACTCATCAACATAGACCTTGGGCGCGTGGATATAGATGGGCAGGCCAGCGGCCGCCAACATCGCGGCAAACACCGCATAACCCGGTCGCGAGGGGGCGGGTGCCATCTCAGGAAACATCTTGCTCCGGCGGGGTGGGGCGTCTGTGAAACGGCGCACCCTTCCACCAGAGCTTGAGCGCCTGCCAATGGATCAGCGCCAGCACACGGCGCGCGCCAAAGGGGCGGCGCAGCACCGAGCGCAAGATCGCCCCCGTGGACAGCGCGCGCCGCTTGCCGGTCAACGTCGCCAAAAGCCCCTCGCCATCGGTGGAATAGTCAATCCAGATGCCCAGCCGGTCGGCCCGGATATCGAAGCGAAAGCTGTAGCCGCCTTCGATGGGCTGAAAGGGCGAGACATGAAAGATTTTCTGTGCGCAGAGCGTGTCTTCGCGCGTGATGGGCCGCTGATCGGGATGGACACACAGATAGCTGTGCCTGTCGCCAAAGGTGTTCGAGACCTCGGCAATCACCGCGCGCAATTGGCCCGCATCATCATGGGCGAGCCAGAATGAGACCGGGTTGAACACATGCCCCAGCATGCGCGGCTGCGCCAAAAGCTGTAGGGTGCCGCCCGTCGCATCGGCAAGCCCGTGACTGTTCAAAACCTCGCGCGCCCAAGCCGCACCGCGCCCTTGCTTTGGCGGGCCACCATGATCGCTGTCATGCAGCGATGTCAGCCCGGCGCGGTTGCGCGCAAAAAGCCACGGCGCGCGCGGATGCGGGTCTTCGGCATCCACCAGCACATAGTCGATGGAATAGGTGAAAGCATTCTCCACCGCGCCACGGCGTCCGTGAAAGGTCGCGGCCGCGATATGCGCGACATGGCTCATGCCGCCATGCGCGCCCTATCGCGTGCCGCCATCGCGTCAACCACATCAAGCGCGCTTGCATATCCATCTTCGTGAAAGCCGTTCTTCATCCAAGCCCCACAGAACCATGTGTTGTTTTGACCGTTCATCGCCCGCACCGTGCCTTGGGCGGCCAGCGCTGCAAGATCATAGACCGGATGGCGGAAGGTGGCCGTGTCATAGATCAATGTCTCATCAATCGGCCCACGGCTGTTGAGCGTGACGAAAAGCGGGTCGCTTTCCGGGATCGGCTGAAGGCAATTCATCCAATAGGTCAGGTCAATCGGCCCACCCTCATAGCCGGGACGCTCGGTGTAATTCCATGATGACCATGTCACGCGCCGCTTGGGCATGGCGCTGGCATCGGCATGCAGCACGGCGGTATTGGGCTGGTAGCGCACGGCACCCAGCGCCGCGCTCTCGGTCGGTGTGGGGTCAGCCAGCATGGCAAGGCTATCATCGGAATGGGTGGCAAACACCACCTCGTCAAAGACATCCCAATGCCCTTCGCGCAAGACCTCAGCCCCAAGGGCACTCCGCTTGACCGTCGTGATCGGGGTGGCCACGCGGATATCGACACCCTTGACCAGCAAGGCTTGTTCAAGCCGGGTCACATATTCGATGGACCCACCCTGCACCGTCCACCATTGGTGCTGGCCTGTCGCCTGCATCAGGTGATGATTGCGGAAAAACCGCACGAGGGCCTGTGCCGGGAAATCCATGATCTCTTCTTTGGGGGTGGACCAGATCGCGCCCGAGATCGGGGTGAGGTAATAGTCGCGGAACCAGCGGCCCATCTGCATCTGGTCCATCAACTCGCCCAGTGTGATGGTGGCATCGGTCGCGACCTTTTCCGCCCCGGCGTTGAAGCGCAACAGGTCACGCACCATCCGCAAGAAAGCGGGGTTGGCCAGATTGCGCTTTTGCGCAAACAGCGCCGAAAGGCTGCGCAGCCCGTATTCGATCCGCCCACCGCCGATGGAGGCGGCAAAGCTCATATCCGATTTCGTCACCGGCACATCGAGGGCCGCGAAGAGCTTGGTCAGATTGGGATAGTTGGCGTAGTTGAACACGATAAAGCCGGTATCGACCGGCTGATCGCCATGTTTGCCCGCGACGATGGTCCGCGCATGCCCGCCAAGGCGCGGCTCGGCCTCGAACAAGGTGACATGATGCGAATCAGCGAGGTGATAAGCCGCGCCCATGCCCGAGATTCCGCCGCCGATCACGGCAATGCGTTTCGGCGCGGCGGCCGGTTGTTCGAATGGCATCGGCAATGTCCCCATAAAAGCATCGAAAAGCGCGTTAATTAGGTTACGCGTATCCGGTCTCGCTAGATCAAAGAAAATAGTTTTGATCCAGTCTAGGGATAATCCCGTAAACGCGCTATGCTGTCGTTGAACGACCACGCTGAACAGCCAGCTGACGCCCTGTGGGGATGGTACCGGCCATCTTTTTATGCGTCAGCGAGAAAGGCGTGACCCGACCGTGACGGCAATGGAAAAGACAGAAGCGCATTGGGTGGCCAGTATGACCTCCATCGCGCAACACAAGGATCAAAAGGCCTTTGCCGAAGTGTTTCGACACTTCGCCCCAAGGGTAAAAGCCTTCTTGATCAAATCGGGGGCGGACTACGCCCTTGCGGAGGAGTGTATGCAAGACGTGATGGCCACGCTCTGGCATAAAGCGCATCTTTACGACCCGTCGCGGGCATCCGTCGCGACGTGGATCTTTACGATTGCGCGCAACCGCAAGATCGACCTGTTGCGCCGCTATGCGCGCCCCGAGCCCGAGGATCTCCCTTGGGGGCCCGAGGATGCGCCCGATCAGGTTGACGCAATCGCTCTGCAACAAGAATCCACGAAACTTGTCGACGCCGTTCGCAAGCTTCCCCAAAAACAACGTGACCTGATCGAACGGGCCTATTTCGGCGACCTCACCCATAATGAAATCGCTGCCGAAACCGGATTACCCCTTGGCACGATCAAGTCTCGCATTAGGTTGGCGCTAGAAAGGTTGCGCCACGCAATGAATTGAGGAGGCCGGATGCCTGCCATTCGCCATCATGTTCCTGACGATCTCTTGATGGGCTACGCCGCTGGCGTATTGCCCCAAGCCTTCGATCTGGTCGTCGCAGCCCATGTCTCGCTCAATGATGACGCGCGTGTCCGCCTTGCGGGCTACGAGGAATTGGGCGGCGCGGTTCTGTCTGACCTCGGCGAGGCTGAACTGGCCCCTGATAGCCTTGAACAGACGCTTGCCAAGATCTCGCGCATGCAACCGACCGAGCGCAGCGCGCCGACGGGCGGCGTATTCCCCGCCCCCCTGCGTAAAATGATTGGCGGTGACGCCAGCGCGGTTAAATGGAAATCCATCGCGCGCGGCACCAAACAGGCGGTGCTTTGCGCCGATGGCGACGCGACCGCGCGGCTTTTGTATATCCCTGCCGGTCAAGCCATGCCGGAACATAGCCACCGTGGCACCGAGATGACGCTGGTGCTTCAGGGCGGGTATAGTTCGGAAGATGGGCATTTTCAGCGCGGCGATCTGGAAGTGGCGGGCCAGCAAACCCATCACACGCCCATCGCCGATGATGATGGTGAAGATTGCATCTGCTTGGTAGCGACCGATGGGCGGCTGCGCTTTGACGGGCTTTTGCCACGGATCGCGCAAGTCTTTTTGCGCATTTGACCCAGCGGCCATTGGCCGATGCCCAATCACAACAAATTTGGCCCTTCGCGCGGTGAGTTGAAGCTGCGACTTGCCATCAGCCTTGGCGGGATGGCGCTGTTGATCGGCGCCTATGCCACAAACGGCATCGGCGGCATTGCCTCGCTTGAAATCGGGATCATCGGCACGGCGTTTTTCGGCGGCTCCGCGATCTGGTGCGCCCTACGGCTGTTGCGCGACCGATAGCGGATGGACGGGCTGGCGGACGGGCCTTCCAAGGCCCGTGTCACGCGCGTTCCAACGCGCGTTTCCCTGCCCGGTTCAAGCAGCGCTTTGTGATGCGGCCTCTGCACTGCGCAAAAAGGCCGGTTTATCCGCCGTGCTAAGATCGGCGGCATAGGCATAACCGCCCAGATCGAAATCCAAAATCCCCGCCGGATCGGTCAGCCGCCGCTCGATGATAAAGCGCGCCATCGCGCCGCGCGCCTTTTTCGCATGAAAGCTGACGATCTTGGGGCCACCCGGCTTATCCTCAAGAAATTGCGGCGTGATCACCTGCAAGGACAGCGCGCCGCGATCAACGGCCGAGAAATACTCGACCGAGGCACAGTTGATCAGCGTCTCGCTTTTCATCGCGGCTGCTTGCGCGTTCAGCGCGCGAGCAATCTTGTCACCCCAATAGGCATAAAGATTTGCACCCTTCTCATTGGCCATGCGGCTCCCCATTTCAAGGCGGTAAGGCGCAATCGCATCAAGCGGGCGCAACAGGCCGTAAAGCCCTGACAAGATGCAAAGCCGATCTTGCGCAAAGCGCAGATCATCGGCGTCAAGGCTGCTCGCCTCAAGCCCCTGATAGGTGTCACCGGCAAAGGCAAGCGCTGCCGGGCGTAGGTCATCTTGCCCCTCATCGAAGCGCTGGAAGCGTTCGACATTCAGCGCGGCCAAGCTGGGTGAAATATCCATCAATGCGGCGAGATCCGCCGCGCTCAGGCCACGGGCGGTTTGCGCCAAGGCACGCGCATCGTCTTGAAAACGTGGCGT
>NZ_JAGYJN010000023.1 GCF_018402035.1 Roseicyclus sp. | reverse complement strand
GCATCGGGCTTGGCATACCAAGTCTCGCCCGCGCCCATCAGCATGGGCCAGCGCGCGACATCATGGCCACCGGGTGCCGGGATGCGCGCGACCGAGCGGCGCAAGGGCGTGATCCCTATGGGCGCGATGCCCGCCATGGCCGCGATCTGATCGGCCCAAGCACCAGCTGCATTGACCAGCATCCGCGCGGTGTGGATCGTGTCGCCAACCGCGACCTGCCAACCATCGCGAAGGCGCGTGATCGCGGTCGCGCGCGCGCCGGTGATGACCGCACCGCCATGGGCGCGGATGGCCCGCGCAAAATGCTGGATCAGCCGGTCGGTGTCGATATCCCATGCCTCGTCATGGATGGCTGCGGCATGGATCGCCTCGGCCCTCAGGATCGGCACGCGGGCCACCGCCTCGGCCACCGAGACCTTTGTTAGGTGCATATCAGCGACATCATGGTCAAAGGCCGCGTGCTCGCCCGGCCCGGCCAGCACCATCAGGCCACGGGGGCTGAGAACCCCACCATCAAGGCTGTCATGATCGGCGCGCGAGGCAAGGTTGAGCGCCACGGTCGCGGGCTTACCATACTGCGCCTCGTAAAGTGCAGCCGACCGACCCGAGGCGTGATAGGCAAGCGCGGGTTCGGCCTCGATGAGCAGCACCCGGCCCAGTTCGGCAAGCCGCGCCCCGGCCGAGACACCCGCAATACCACCGCCGATGATGAGGAAGTCATGGATCATGGGGCGATGGGTGGCATGGGGGATGGGGTGGGGGCAAGGGGGATGGGCCTGCGCACTCCCTCAGGCCGCCACGACCCAAGCGATTTCGCGCAGTTTTTCAAGGCCTGCGGGCCTGTCTGGCCGCACCAGATCCTTATCGATTTGGTGAATGATTGCACGGATCAGATCAGTTTTCTTCAATCCTGAGGCGGCCATCAACTGATTGATCGCATGATCGGTTTTCGGCGCGAACTTGACCGACAACCGCCGTTTGGGTGTTTTGTCGGCGCGCAGGCGGCCCGCCGATTGCATCCCGGCTGTGGCCTGCAAAGACGCAATCGCGGAGGGATCATCCACCAAGCGGCGGATATAGTTGGCCAATAGCGGTTTGCGCAGCCTTTGACCGGCATCGGGGTCGATCCGCCAAATCGCCAGATCGAGAAGCTCCATCTCGGGGGCAAACAACATCACCTCAAGCGGCACATCTGCCGCATTGCGCGCACGCCTGATCGCGGGCGTGGATTGCGGCGGCACGGCCACGACATGGTCGCAGCGATCGCAGACAGCACATAGGATGTCTTTCACCAACCCCATGCCATCGTCGAAAGGCACATCGCGATAAGCAAAGGTCGTGGTAACAAGCGATTTGCAGCGCTCGCAAATCGCCTTGGATGTCTCGCCTGCTTTGTAAACGATCATGATCGCCTCACCTATGCACACTGATGAAAATCGTGTCGGGATCGACAAAGTAGAACTTCACATACCAACCATCGCGGCGAAGGATATGCACATCGACGCTGGGTTCGGCATGATGCGGTGACCGGCTGTGATGTTGGCCTGCGCAACGCCTGACGACAGCCAAAAGCTCCTCCGTCGTCACCTGCCCCATCAGCAGCAGGTTTTTCGTTTCAACCTGGCCGCGCGCCTCGTGCAGGAAACGCCCCTCGGTCAGCGCGCGGATCAAACGCTGTTTTGCCTCCGCGAACCCGATACGCTTCGTCATATACGACGATCCTCGTAAAAAATCAAGCAGCATGCACGCCCTTTATCGCCGTCATGCCTTGTGAGGGGGGATATCCCCCCTCACAACATACTCGGCACCACCAAATCCGGCGGCCTGTGGCCGTCGGCGAAGGTCTTGATGTTGATCAGCACCTTCTCGCCCATCTCGATCCGGCCCTCGCGCGTGGCCGATCCCATGTGGGGCAAAAGCACGACATTGGGCAGTTCGCGCAGGCGCGGGTTCACCTCGCGGCCGCGCTCGAACACATCCAACCCCGCGCCCGCGATCTCGCCTGCGCGCAGCATGCGGGTCAGCGCGTTTTCGTCGATCACCTCGCCGCGCGATGTGTTCACGATCACGGCGCTGGGCTTCATCAGCTTCAGCCGCCTTGCATTGAGCAGATGAAAGGTCGAAGGCGTGTGCGGGCAGTTGATCGAGATCACATCCATCCGCGACAACATCTGGTCAAGACTGTCCCAATACGTCGCCTCGAGCGCCGCTTCGATATCGGCATGGAGGCGGCGGCGATTATGGTAATGCACCTGCATCCCGAACGCGCGGGCGCGCCGCGCCACGGCCTGACCGATCCGGCCCATGCCCAAGATGCCCAAACGCCGCCCCGCGACGCGCCCGCCCATGAAGGCGGTGGGCGCCCACCCCTCCCACCGGCTTTCTTGCATCACGGCCATGCCTTCGGGCAGGCGGCGCAGCACGGCCAAGATCAGCGCCAGCGCCATATCGGCGGTGTCATCGGTCATCACGCCGGGCGTGTTCGACACCAATACCCCGCGCTGACGGGCCGTTGCCACATCGATATGATCCACGCCTGCGCCGTAATTGGCGATCAGCTTCAGCCGATCACCCGCCTGCGCCAGCATCGCGCCATCGATCTGGTCGGTGATGCAAGGCACGATCACATCGGCGCGCGCCATCGCCGCGACCAGATCGGCCTTGGACATCGGCACATCCTCGCCGCGCAAGGTGACATCGAACAATTCGCTCATCCGGGTCTCGACGACCTCGGGCAACCGTCGCGTCACGACAACACTCAATCGCTGTGCTGGCATCCCTCGCATCCCCTCGCTGGCAATCCGCTCTTGGGTCTGACACTCTCGCATCCGAACCGGCGACGCAAGCCGCGCGGCACGCGCCGGACCGAACCACCCCGCACCATCACGGCAGCGGGACCAAGGACAGAGACGAGCAGTATGCAAAACCCATGGGCAAGGCGCAGCCTTTCGGCCGTCATGATGGGCCTGATCATGGGCCTATCGAGCATGGCGCTGGCACAGCAAAGTGCAGCGCCCCAACCCCGCCCAACACCCCCCACAGCCGAGATCACCCCCGCGCCGCTAACCGCGCAACCCGCCGAGGCGGCAACAGATGTCGCCGCCCCCACGCCACAGGCCGCGGGGCCACAGCGCGGCCCGGTGACGGGCTTTCCCATCCCGCGCTATGTCTCGATCAAAGCATCCGAGGCGAATGCGCGGCGCGGCCCATCGCGCAGCCATCGCATCGATTGGGTGTTTCAGCGGCGCAACATGCCAGTGATGGTGGTGGCCGAGCATGGCCATTGGCGGCGCATCATCGACCGCGATGGCGCAGGCGGCTGGGTGCATCACACGCTGCTTTCCGGCGTACGCACCGCCATCGTCACCGCCGAGATGCTGCCCATCCTTGCCCGGCCCGAGGCCGGTGCCGCGCTGCGCGCACAGGCCGAGCGTGACGTCATCGCCGAGCTTCGCCAATGCCGCGCGGGCTGGTGCGAGGTCGAGGCAGGCGGCTTTCGCGGTTGGGTCACAATCTCGGGTCTTTGGGGCGTCGATCCCGACGAAGAGATCGACTGACCCGACACCTGCCTGCGAAAGGCCGCACGCGTGACAATCTCAGATGCCAGCGCCTTGCGCGCCGCAATGCTCGCCACGCGGCTGTCCTTTCTGGCGGCAGGCTTCGTCATGGCCTGTTGGGCGCCGCTCATCCCTTTTGCCAAGGAACAGGTCGGCGCGGATGAGGGGGTGTTCGGGCTGTTGCTGTTCTGCCTTGGGCTGGGCGCAATCGTGGCCATGCCGCTGACGGGATATCTTAGCGCCGTGACAGGCGCGCGGCCGATGATCCTTGTGGGTGGCTTCGGGCTCGTCGCGATCTTGCCGCTTTTGATCCTCGCCCCCTCCGTCTGGTCTTTGGGTCTGGCGCTGGTGCTGTTTGGTGCAGCCCTTGGGACCATCGATGTGGCGATGAACATCCATGCAGCCGAGGTTGAAACCCGCGCCACGCGCCCGATGATGTCAGGCTTTCACGCGATGTGGAGCGTTGGCGGCATCTTGGGTGCGGGTGGTCTGACCGCGCTTTTGTCGGCGGGCCTGTCGCCGCTTGGCGCGGCCTTGACGGGCAGCGCGCTGGCCGGATGCGCGATGATCTGGGCGGCCCCCCGCCTCTTGCGGCAATCGGGTGGGGCCACACCAGAATTCATCCGCCCGCGCGGCATCGTGCTGCTCTTGGCGGGGCTCGCCGCGATATCATTCTTGGTCGAGGGCGCAGTGCTCGACTGGGGCGCGCTCTTGATTGTCGATCAAGGGCTGATGGCCGCCACAGGCGCGGGGATCGGCTATATGATCTTTTCGGTGGCGATGACCATCGCCCGGCTCACGGGTGACAAGGTCGTAGCGGCTTTGGGGCGCAAACGAGTGATGATCTTGGGCGGTCTTATCGCCATGGCCGGTATCGCGTTGACCCTTGTGCCGGGGATGCTCTGGCCCGCGCTTCTGGGCTTTGCCCTGATCGGTCTGGGCTGCGCCAACCTTGTGCCGGTGATCTTCAGCCTTGCCGCGCAAAGCCGCGACATGCCAGCGGGCATGGCGGTCGCGGCGGTGACGACGACCGGCTATGCGGGCATATTGCTTGGCCCCGCACTGATCGGCTTTGCCGCCGATGCCACCAGCCTTGCCATGGCCTTCGGTGCGCTGGCACTGCTGATGGCGGCCTTCCCCTTGGCCGCCGCCCGCGCCAGCCGACCTTAGGCGACCCGGTCGAGGCCGCGCCCCTTGAGCAGCGCCTCCACCCCCGGCATCCGGCCCCGAAACGCGGTGTAAAGCTGATCGGCCTCGGCGCTGCCGCCTGCCGACAAGATGAACCGCTCCAGCCGCGCCGCTGTCGCCGGATCAAAAGGATCGCCCACCTCCTCAAAGGCGGCGAAGGCGTCGGCATCCATCACCTCGGACCACATGTAGGAATAATAGCCCGCCGAATAGCCATCGCCCGAAAACACATGGGCGAAATGCGGCGTGGCATGGCGCATGGTGATCGCGGCTGGCATGCCGATCCGCGCCAAGGTCGCGGCCTCTGCGGCAATCGGGTCGCTGGGCGCCGGGCCATCATGGAAATCCAGATCGACAAGGGCCGAGGCCACATATTCCACCGTCTGGAACCCCATATCATAGGTCCGCGCCGCCAAAAGCCTGTCGCGCAGGCTGGACGGGATCGGCGCACCCGTTACCGCGTGGCGGGCATGGCGATCCAGCACCGCGGGCACCTCCAGCCAGTGCTCGTATAGCTGGCTTGGCAATTCCACGAAATCGCGCGCCACAGATGTGCCGCTGATCGAGCCATAGGTCACATTCGACAGCATATGGTGCAGCGCATGGCCGAACTCGTGAAACAGCGTGCGCGCATCGTCATAGGACAAAAGGCACGGATCGCCCTTGGCGAAATTGCACACATTGACCACGATGGGCCGCACATCCCCACCAAGCTTGCGCTGGCTGCGCATCGCCGAACACCACGCGCCCGAGCGTTTCGAGCCCCGCGCGAAATAATCGCCGATGAACACGGCAACATGGCTGCCCCCGCGCGTCACCTCCCATGCCCGCGCATCCGGATGATACAGCGCCACATCAAGCGGGCGGAATTCCAACCCGAAAAGACGCGCCGCACTGTCAAAAGCCGCCGCGATCATCGCATCAAGCTGGAAATAGGGCTTCAGTTCCGCCTCATCCAAATCATGCTCGGCCAACCGCCGTTTCTCGGAATAATAGCGCCAATCCCATGGGGCGAGCGCATCGTTGACCCCATCATCATGCAGCATGGCGGTGAGCCGTCCAGCATCCGCATCGGCCTGCGCGCGCGCAGGCTCCCAAACCGCCATCAACAGATCGCGCACTGCTTTGGGGCTGCCCGCCATCTCGGTCTCAAGCTTGTAGGCGGCGAAACTCTCATAGCCCAAAAGCGTCGCCCGCTCGGCGCGCAGCGCCAAGATCTCGGCGGTCAGCGCGCGATTGTCGCTTGCGCCCCCGTTCATCCCGCGCGCGGTCCAAGCGCGATAGGCCCGCTCGCGCAGATCGCGCCGGGACGAGAATTGCAAAAACGGCACGATCAAGGACCGCGATAGCGTCACCACCGGCCCCGGCTGCCCCTTCTCGCGCCCTGCCTCGCGCGCTGCACTGACGACGAAATCGGGCAATCCATCCAGATCATCCTCGGACAGCGCCATGAACCAATCCCGCTCATCGGCCAAAAGGTTTTGGGTAAACGCTGTGCCCAAAACCGCCAGCCGCGACTTCACCTCCGTCAGCCGCTCGCGCGCCGCCCCCTCCAGCGCCGCCCCCGACCGGACGAAGGACCGATGCGTCAGCGTCAGTACCCGCATCTCCTCGTCTGTCAGTCCAAGACCCTCGCGCCGCCGCCACAGATCGTCGATCCGCGCGAACAGCGCGGCATTATTGGTGATCTCCGAAGAATAGGCCGACAGCATCGGCGCGAATTCCCGCTGCAGCGCATCGCGCGCCGGGTTCGCATCGGCACCTGACAGGTTGTAAAACACCCCAGCCACCCGGTCGAGCAGGTCATCGGCCAGCTCCAAAGCTGCGATGGTATTGGCGAATGTCGGCCGCTCCGGGTTCGCGGCAATTACCGCCACGGCCGCGCGCCCCTCGGCCAAGGCCGCCGCCATCGCGGGCGCGAAATCCGCATCCCTAATCCGCGCGAAGGGCGGCAATCCAAAGGGCGTATCCCAAATCTCAAGCAGCGCGTTGGTCATCGGCGGCATCTCCTTTTCCCTTCACATAGGCGCAGGGCTGCTATCCCGC
>NZ_JAGYJN010000022.1 GCF_018402035.1 Roseicyclus sp. | reverse complement strand
CTGCCCCCGCAACCAAAATCCCATACGTTACCAATCGTTCCGTGATTAACGTTGTGCAATCTGCATTTTATAGCCTTGCGTGCATCCTTTTGGCCGCGAGCGTCGCGTTAACAATATCTGTGTTGCTTGCTTTGATCGGTGCCGTCGCGCCGTTTGCGCTCAAGGCATTGCTTTGGACGCCGCAGTCTAGCCCCTCCCGATCGTCGCCTCGAATGCCTCATGGGCCGCAATGCTATGCTCGCTCGATAAAAGCCCGCGTGCGATGTCGGGCGAGATGGTGAAACAATCATGCCCGGCATCGGCAAGGGCAACCATCTGGTCAGTTGAGCGTAGTGACGCGATGAGGATGGTGCAGGGTTTACCAAGCCCCGCGTTCATCCGGGCCATTGTTGCCAGATGCGCCATCGCGTCGATGCCCGCCTCGGCCATGCGGCCAAAATAGGGGGCGATGAAATCGGCCTGAAGCGCGCGGGCCACGAACATCTGTTTGGCGTCATAACAGGCGGTCATCAAGATGCGCCCGCCGAGCGCCTTGATCGCGGGGGTTTCGCGGATCGCGGCCGCGACAAGCGGGATCTTTACCACCGTCTCGATCCCTGCGCGGTGTCCAGCCTCGTAAAGCGCGCCTGCCCAATCGACATAGCCCTCGGTCGGGCCATAGACTTGGGCGTGTAACTCGGTCGCGCCAAGATCCCTTGCCAGTGCCGCCATCCCCGCCCAATCGATCTTGGGGTAATCAAGCCCGGCACGCGCGGCCAAAAGCGGGTTGGTGGTGATGCCGCGAAACAAGCCCACAGGCATCAGATCAGCCCATGCGTCGCGATCAGCGGTGTCGAGGTAGAGTGTCATATCCGCCCGTCCATCAAGGCTTGCGCCAAAGCCGCGGCAACGGGCGGGTCGCATCCCTCCTTGGTGCAGTTCATGCAGGCCGCATAAAGGCCACGCTTGACCAAGAGTGTCAGCTCATCTTCCGTCAGCGCGACAAGCGCGGTTTGCGCAAGCCGCCCCTGTTCGGCCAATCCCGCCAGAAGGCTTGCCATGAATGTATCGCCAGCCCCGATGGTATCGACCAGACCGCTGAAGGCAGGGTTGGCAAGGCTGACATGCTGCCCGCCCGCCCATGCCTCGGCGCCATTTGGGCCTTTGGTTAGCGCGACGATGCCCGCTTTGGTCTGGCCCAGCAAAACGGTGATTGCCTCATCCTGCGACAGGCCGGGGTAAAGCCATTCGAGGTCCTCATCGCTGAGTTTCACGATGCTGGCATGGCCTAAAAGCCGGGTGATCCTTGCGCGATAGCTGTCGGGATCAGCGATAAGCGAGGCGCGGACATTGGGATCGAGCGAGGTGCAGATGCCCGCTTGCGCCGCCGCGATAAAGGCCTCTTCCCAGATTGCGGCATCATCCCCGCCTGCCAAGGCCAAGGAGCCGAGGTGAAAATGCGTGCCTGCTGGCGGAAAAGCTGCGCGCAGCATCGGGGCCGTGATCATCCGCTCGGCCGTGCCTTCGCGCAGGAACCGATACTGTGGCACGCCGTCTTTGAGGGTGACGATGGCTTGCGATGTTGGCGCATCGAGCCGCGGTCCGGCGGTCACGACACCCTGACCCGCAAGGTGATCGGCCAAGCGCTGGCCGAAGGCATCGGTCGAGATTGGCGTGATGTAATGGGTCGCGATCCCTTGGCGGCCCAGTGCGACAGCGACGTTATAGGGTGAGCCGCCAAGATTGTGGAAAAACCCGTCAGGGGCGGTGCCGCTGGTATCCTCGATGCTGTCGATCAGGTTCTCGCCACCAATGACGACAAGTGTTTCAGCTTGCATTGACATCAAGCGTGCGCGCCTTTGCGAAGATGGTGAAAACAAAATTGCTGCCCAAAGCGACAACCGCCCCCAAGACAAGGAATGGAACCGTGATCTGGTAGCCCATCGCCACCAAGGGCACAATCATCGCGACAAAGCCCGCCGCCAAAAGCCAAGTCATCAGCGGCTTGCCGCGAAACACCACATAGGCCGCAGCAATCACTAAAAGCGACAAGAGCATGGCAGCGTTGATATTGGTGCTTGCGGCGATTTGATATGCCTCTAGCTCGGCGGGCGACAACAGGCGGGCATTTTGGCCGGGGGCCAATTGCGTGCCTGCCGCGCGCATCGCGTCGGCGGCGTTATGTTCCAAGATCGCGATCTTGGCGCGCAGATAGATCGCGCCGGGCGTCATGCAGGCGAGAAACGCCATCACGGCGGCGATGGCGGCCAGCAGTTTGCGCACGCTTTCGGGGTTCTTCGATTGGCGCACGATGTCGATGCCGACAGCGACCAGAATGATCAGGCCGGTCACGACCATCTGCCAGAATGTGTCAAGCTGGGCCAGCGTCAGGCCGTTGTTGATCAGCTTAAGCAAGATCACACCCATGAAGGTGCCCCAAAGCGACCCGCGCCCGCCGAACAGCGAGGTGCCGCCAATCACCACGGCGGCGATGGCGTCAAGCTCCCACATCTGGCCATAGTCGGATTTGGCGTATGGGGCGCGGCCCAGAAACAGCAAGGCACCCAAGGCGGCGGTGAAGGAACAGAACATATAGGTGATCAGCATATAGCGCGCGGTGTTGATGCCCGCTTGGCGCGCGCCGGGTTCATTCGAGCCGATGGCATAGACCCAGCGGCCATAGCGCGTATTGGCGATGATGATGGTCAGCACGATGAAAAAGCCGATGAAGATCAGCATCGACATCTGGAAGGTGCGGAAAAAGTTGATCCAGTTGGCGTCGACAAAGCCGCCGATGCTGTGCCAAAGCCCGGTCAATTCTCCGTTGTTATAGGCTTCGCGCAGGCCAGAGAACGGGTTGTGACGTCCGAAATAATTGAAGGTGCTGGGCAGTTCGGGGGTTGCCTGTGCGCCGGTGGTCAAATGCCCCGTGCCGCGCCAGATCGACAGCCCCGCAAGCGTCACGATAAAGGCGGGCATGCCGAAATAGGCAACAAGCGTGCCGTTGAAGGCGCCCACCGCCAGCCCCAATGTCAATCCCGTCAAGATCGCCAGCGATGGTGGAAAGCCCCAAAAACTCACCACATAGCCTGTCAGCGCCGCAGTCATCCCCATGACCGAGCCGACCGATAGATCGATGCCAGCGGTGATGATGACCAAGGTCATGCCAGCCGCGATAATCCCAATCGCGGCGGAATTATTGAGGATCGTCATCAGGTTCGACGGATGAAAAAACGGCCGCCCCGTGGTCGTCAATTCGATGGCGATGCCCAAGATCACGATGGCCAAGAAAGCCCCCGACCAATCGGCGCGGAAGAATTTCACCATGGCGATCACGGCGCGGTCTTGTAGCGAGCGGCTTGCCCGATCTTGCACGATATCTGTCATCGGTTTGTCTTTGACCACATGAGGGGGCTGCAAAAAGGGCGCGCCGAATGACGCGCCCTTTGACCAAGCTCTACCTGTTTACTCGATCCCGACCATCTTGCTGTACACAGCAGCGGTGGAGGGGGTGACGAGGAAAAAGCCCGTGTCGATGCGGGGCGAAACGGCCTCGCCACGTGCGGCGGCAGCAGCGGCACGGATACCCTGATAGCCCATTTGGTAAAGCATCTGGGCGGTATTGGCATGCACCCAACCCTCGCGCATCGCGACGATGGCATCGCTTGCACCGTCAAAGCCCACGAGCTTCACATCGCCCGCGTCATAGCCAAGGTTGCGCAGCGCGGCGATGGCACCCATCGTGCCGCCATCCCATGCATTGGCGACCATCGCGATGTCTTGGCGGCTATTGAGGATCGCCTCGACGCCCTCTTGCGCCTCTTGGCTGTTCCACTCGGTCGGCACTTCGAGGATTTCCGAGTTCGGACGCGCGGCGCTGAAGGCTTCGATAAAGCCGTTGCGGCGCTCTTGGCCGGTCGATTGCGCTTGGTTGCCGGTGACATAGATGATGGGCTGGCCATCTTCGATCAGCGTTGCGGCAACGGCACCCTGCACCTTGGCCACGGCATAGTTGTCGGTCGCCACGAAGGAGGTGACATCGGCACCCGCAACGCCGGTATCGACGGCGATCACGGGAATGCCCGACGCCATCGCGTCATTCACGGCTGGCGCGATGCCTGCGCTGTCAACGGGGGCCACGGCAATCGCCTTGGCACCCTGCGCCACGAGGTTTTCGAACACTTCCAACTGGCTTGACAGATCGCCCTGAAAGGCGGGGCCAACGGCCACGAGGGTCACACCCTCGGCGGCGGCGGCATCTTCGGCGCCTTGGTTAATCATCATCCAGCCCGCATTGGTTGCGGATTTGGTGATGTAGCCGATGACGTCTTGCGCGTTTGCGGCAGAGCCGATCAGCAAGGCGGCCACAGCCACGCTGGCAAGTTTCAGATTCATTTTCACGTCGGTTTCCTCCCAAAAATCGGCCGCACCGCAAAAGGGCAAAGGCACATAGGCGTAGAAAGACGCCGAATCGGCCTTCTGTCAATACTTAAGTCAATTTGATTTAATTATTGACTTGGCCGCCACGATGATGCTCATCTGACCCTCAACATGGATACCTCGGGGAGGGGAAAAGATGGCTGCCGAACGGAAGGTCATCCTTGAAACACGTGGATTAACAAAGCATTATGGCGGTGTCCAAGCGCTGAACGATGCCGATTTCAAGATGTATGCCGACGAGCATATCGCCATCGTCGGCGATAATGGCGCGGGCAAATCCACCTTTGTGCGCAACATCACCGGCGTGGAACAACCCACATCGGGCGAGGTGTTGATCGACGGTCAGCCCGTGCGGTTCAAAGCGCCCATCGATGCGCGCGCCCATGGGATCGAGACTGTTTACCAAAACCTTGCGCTGGCCGATCACCTGAACGTGCCGGAAAACATCTTTCTGGGCCGCGAAGAGGTGTATTTCGAGTTTGGCCCGCTGTCGTGGCTCAAGAAAAAGGCGATGGTCAAACGCGCCGATGATTTGCTTGCACAAACCGGGATCAAGATCCCCGATGCCAAGCAACCCGTCGCGGGCATGTCGGGCGGCCAGCGCCAGTGTGTCGCCATTAGCCGTGCGGCCGGCTGGGGCAGCAAGCTGATCATCATGGATGAACCCACCGCCGCCTTGGGTATTCAGGAAACCACCCGCGTCGAAAACATCATCCGCAGTCTCAAAACACGCGGCGTACCGGTGATTATCGTGTCGCATAACCTGCGCCAAGTGTTCAATCTGGTCGACCGTATCGTGGTGTTCCGCCAAGGCCGGATCGCGGGTGTGCTGGATGCCAAAACCGCCAGCGGCAATGATGTCGTCGCTATGATCACCGGCGTCGATCAAGGCGTGCACAAGGATGCGAGTTATATCTGATGCTCATTGGGCTTGATCCTGTGCTTGGCCCTGAATTGCTGGCCGCTTTGCGCGCCATGGGGCATGGCGATGAAATCGCGATCGTTGATGGCAATTACCCGGCTGCAGCCCATGCGCAGCGCCTGATCCGGGCCGATGGCTTGCCCGTGCCGCGCGTTCTGGCCGCCGTGCTTTCGGTTTTGCCGCTGGATGCTGATGTCTCCCATCCCGCTTTGCGTAGCTGCGACCCCGCGCAGCCCGATTGCCCCGACCCGGTGCATCATGCGATGGATCAGATCTTGCACCGCGCGTTGCGCGCCCCCGCGCAGATTGCCGTGACGCATGGGCCGGCCTTTTATGATCGCGTCAAACACTGCTATGCTGTCGTTGCGACCAGTGAACCGGCGCTTTTTGCCAATGTCATTTTGCGAAAGGGTGTTGTTGAACCTCAAAGCAGCCATGAAACGACCCCGCGTTAAGGGCCAAGAGGTAAACGGGCGATGCCGAAAGACAGACAAGGCGATGCGCGCATCAAGCGCCCCTATAATGAACGGCTTTTGCTTGATTTGATCCGGGCCAATGGCGCGATGAGCAAGGCGGAACTGACGCGCGCCTCGGGGCTGAGTGCGCAGTCGGCCACGGTGATCGTGAACCGCTTGGTCGATGATGGGCTGTTGCGCGCCGGTGCCTCGGTCAAGGGGAAGATCGGCCAGCCTTCGACCCCCTATTCGCTTGATCCCGACGGCGTTTTGTCGATCGGTATCAAAGTCGGTCGCCGCTCGCTCGAGGTGGCGTGCATGGGCTTCGACTATGGCATCATGCAACAGCGCGTGCAGCGCTATGATTTCCCGCATCTGCCGACGATCCGCCAAAGCGTGGTGCGCGATGTCACGCTCTTGCTTGACGCGCTGACCCTCGCGCAGCGCGCCCGTGTCGTGGGCATCGGCATCGCGCTGCCCGATGAGCTTGAAGCATGGGAAGCAACCGTGGGCGCGCCCGATGGTGCGATGGCCGATTGGGTCTCGGCCGATCTTGCGCAGGAATTGGAAGAGATCTTCGCGCTGCCGGTCACATCACTCAATGATGCATCGGCGGCCTGTTTGGCCGAGATTGCGGTGGGCAACAGCCATGGCCATGATTGCTTTGCCTATTTCTACGTCGGCACCTTCATTGGTGGCGGCATCGCCATCGGCAACAAGCTTTACACCGGACAAAAGAACCTTGCAGGCGCGATAGCCTCGATCCCCACGGCGGTGACCGCGAAAGGCAAGGCCGCGCAACTGCTTGAGGGGGCATCGCTGCACTATCTGGAACAAAGCGCCGAGGCGGCGGGCCTTGTCTCGGACATCTTCTATAACGATCAACCGCGCGACGCGGCGGCGCAGGCGGTGTTTGACGATTGGCTCCGCGTGGCGGCCCCGCAGATCGCCTTTGCCGCTGTCACTGCGCAGGCTTTTCTCGACCCCGACGCCATCGTGGTTGATAGTTCCCTCTCCCCCGCGCTGACAGCCGAGCTTGTCGCCGCCGTGACCCGCGCGGCCTATGCACATTACGATCATCGCGGCTTGTCAGGGATTACTATTGTGCCCGGTGAAATCGGTCTATCGGCGCGCGCCATCGGCTCGGGCATTGCGCCGATCTTGGCCGAATATGCCTTGGACGAGATTTAACGCGTCAATCGGCCGTCCAGCCGCCATCGACCAACAGGCTGGTGCCTGTGATCAGCCCTGCCGCGTCCGAGGCCAAAAAGACCACTGGCCCCATCACATCCTCGATCTCGCCCACCCGGCCCAGCTTGATCATGCTTTCGATCCATGCGCGGCGTTCGGGGATCGCCAAGGTTTGTTCGGCCAAAGGCGTGCGGATAAAGGTCGGGCAGATGGTGTTCACGCGAATACCATGCCGCCCCCATTCGATGGCCATCGCCTTGGTCATCCCCTCAAGCGCATGTTTCGTCGCGCAATAGACCGCGCGGTCAGGCCCGCCCACATGGCCCATCTGGCTTGAGATATTGATCAAGCTGCCGGGCTTGCCCACCGCGATCAGGCCAGCCGCCACCGCGCGCGTCAGGAAATAGGCGGCGCGCAGGTTCAGATCCATCGCCGCATCGTAATCGACAAGCGTGGTGGCAAGCGCGGGTGTATGCCGCGCCAGCCCTGCGGAGTTGACGAGGATGTCAAAAGGGCCGTGCTGCGTGATCGCGGCCTCGGTCGCGGCGATATCGGTGATGTCGAGCGCAAGCGGTGCGGCCTTCAACCCCTTGGCCGTCAGCGCTTGGGCAAGCGCGGTGATCGGCTCCAACCGACGGGCCACAAGCGTGACATCCGCCCCCGCCTCGGCCAGTGCGACGGCGGCACCCAAGCCGATGCCGGAACTGGCCCCCGCGACCAGCGCGCGCTTGCCCTCAAGCCGGAAGGAGGGGGTTTGGGGCAAACTCATTCCGCCGCTTCCCCGTATGGGACGTTGCGCCCGCCGTAGCGGCGCACGCGGATGTTGCATTGTTCGGCGTGGCCGACGAAGCCCTCGAGCATGCAGAGCCGCGAGCCATAGGCGCCGATCTCGGCCGCCGCCGCATCAGTCGTCACGCGCTGGTAGCTGTGGGTTTTCAGGAACTTGCCCACCCAAAGCCCGCCGGTGTAGCGGCCCGCTTTCTTGGTGGGCAGC
>NZ_JAGYJN010000021.1 GCF_018402035.1 Roseicyclus sp. | reverse complement strand
CTCGGCGCTCACCCATGCCACGCTCGATGTGCTCTGCACCGATCCCGGCACGCGGGCCGTGGCGCGCGGCATGATGCTTGAGGCGCAAGAGATTGCAGAAAAACTTGGCGTGAAATTCCCCATCGATGTGGACCGCCGGATCGATGGCGGGGCCGCCGTTGGCGCGCATCGCACCTCGATGCTGCAAGACCTTGATGCAGGTCGCCCGATGGAGATCGACGCGCTCTTGGGCTCGGTGCAAGAGCTTGGCCGCGTGACCGGCACCGCGACGCCCACCATCGACACGGTGCTGGCGCTCGTCACACTGCGCGCGCGCAGTGCGGGGCTTTACGGTCACTGAAAACAATTGCGCGCGCCGGGCCGTGGCCGGGCGCGCGCAAGATTTTTGTGGGCTTATTCCGTGCCTTCGACCACGATGATCACGCTATTGGCAGTGCGGCGGCGGATATCAGCAACCTCTTGGTAGTCTGGGTCGTTGTATGCCGTCATTGCGGCCGCGTAGCTTGGAAACTCGATCACCACATGGCGCATGAGGGTCTCGCCCTCCATCACCTGCGATTGACCGCCGCGCACGATGAAACGCCCGCCAAGCCCTTGCAGGATTGGCGTATCGCGCACGACATATTCCTTATAGGCCTCCGCGTCGTTCACGGTGATATGGCCGATGATGTAACCTTTGGGCATGCTGGCCCCTCCCTTCGACATAGCTCTCACCCCTTTTGCGGCGCGGCGCGCGCCGACGCAAGGCGGGGGCGGAAAACACGTGTTTTCCCACGCGTTTTCCTGCAGGAAAACGCCTCAGCCCTTGCCGTAACCGCCGCCCGTCGGCGTGATCACCGTCACCGCCTCACCCGCCTCCAACACCGTCTGGTCGCAGGCGCGCAGCACCTCGACCGATCCATCCTTGCGCCGCACCTCTGTGCGCCCGATCTGCCCATCGCCGCCGCCCGCGATCCCGCGCGGCGGGCTGGCCCGATGTGACGACAAGATCGCGCAATCCATCCGCTCCAAGAACCGCAAGCGCCGCTCGGTCCCGTCGCCCGCGTCAAACGCCCCCTTGCCGCCCGAGCCGGGGCGCAGCCCGAAATGCTCCAAGAGCACCGGAAAGCGCATCTCCAGCACCTCTGGGTCGGTCAGCCGCGAATTGGTCATATGCGTATGCACCCCCGATGTGCCCGCAAAGCCGCGCCCATCATTCATCACCCCCGCAGGGGCACCCGAACAGATCGTCTCGTAATACTGGTAGGTCTGATTGCCAAAGGTCAGGTTGTTCATCGTCCCTTGGCTGTTGGACAGCGTCCCCAGCGCGCCGAAAATCGCGTTGGTGACATGCTGGGATGTCTCGACATTGCCCGCCACCACCGCGCGCGGATAGGCGGGGCGCAGCATCGAGCCTTCGGGGATGATGATCTTGATGGGCCGCAAGCAGCCCGCGTTCATCGGAATGGGCGCCTCCACCATCACGCGGAAACAATAAAGCACGGCGGCGCGTGTCACCGGTTCGGGGGCGTTGAAATTATTGCCCATGGCGTCGCTCGTGCCAGTGAAATCAACGGTCGCGGTCCGCGCCGCCCGGTCGACGCTGATCTTGACCCGGATCACTTGGCCCGTATCGGTCGGATAGTCATAGGCGCAATCCGACAGCCGCCCGATCAGCCGCGCGACCTCTTCTGCCGCGTTGTCCTGCACATGGCCCATATAGGCTTGCACCGTGGGTAGGCCGAATTCCGTGACCATCTTGTGCAACTCGGCGGCACCGCGCGCATTCGCGGCAATCTGCGCCTTGAGATCGGCGATATTCTGGTCGGGGTTGCGCGCCGGATAGGGGTGATCGGTGAGCAAATGGCGCAACGCATCTTCGCGAAACTGACCCTGATCCACCAACACGAAATTGTCGAACAACACGCCTTCTTCGTCCACCGTGGTGGCCAAGGGCGTCATCGAACCGGGTGCTGTTCCGCCCACATCGGCATGATGCCCACGGCTTGCGACCCAGAACAGGATCGTCTCGCCCGCATCGTCGAAGACGGGTGAAACCACGGTGATATCGGGCAGATGCGTGCCGCCATTATAGGGCGCGTTCAGCGCGAAGACATCACCGGGGCGAATGCGCCCCGCATTGAGCCGGATCACCGTCTCGACGCTGCGATCCATCGAGCCTAGATGCACCGGCATATGCGGCGCATTGGCCACCAGCGCGCCGGTCGCATCAAACACCGCGCAGGAAAAATCCAAGCGTTCCTTGATATTGACCGAATGGGCGGTGTTTTGCAGCGCCACGCCCATCTGCTCGGCAATATTCATGAACAGGTTGTTGAACACCTCCAGCAAGATCGGATCGGCATCGCGCGTGCCAGCCGCCATGCTGCGCGCGATCTTTTCCTGGCGGCGCATCACAATATCATCGCGCGCGGTCAATGCGGCCCGCCAGCCGGGTTCGACCACGATGGTTTGGTTCTCCTCGATGATCAGCGCGGGGCCGGTGATGGTGTCGCCGGGGGCAAGGGCCGCGCGCGGGAACACGGCGGCCTGCACATGGCGGCCTTGGCAAAAGATCGGCACATGGGTGTCGCTTTTGGCCGCGCGCTCCATGACCTCCGCAAGCACATCTGTGCCCTTGTCGCGCGGGGCCTCGCGCATTTCGACCTCGACCGCTTCGACCGTGACGGGCTTGTCGGGGCTGACAAAACCGAATTGCGCCTTGTGTGCGACCTCGAACGCGGCGCGCGCGGCATCGGCATCGCCGCCCCAAACGACCGGCAAACTCGTATCGGTGCCTGCATAGCGCAGATACAGGCGCGTCGCGGCAAGGGCCGCGTCAATATCCACCCCTTGCTCGGAAAGCTCATCGGCCACCGCCGCGCGGAGATTGCCCGCCAAGGCATCAATGGCACCAAGGCTGTCCGCGCCCAAATCCTTGACCAAGGCTTGCTGCCGACTGGCCGAAACCGTCGCCCGCCCGATCCCATAGGCTGACAAGAGGCCGGAGAGCGGATGGATCAGCACCGCCTCCATCCCCAAAGCATCGGCCACCAGACAGGCATGCTGACCCGCCGCCCCGCCAAAGGCGTTGAGCGCGTATTTCGTGACATCATAGCCGCGCTGGACGCTGATCTTTTTGATCGCATTGGCCATGTTCTCGATGGCGATGGTCAAGAACCCCTCGGCCACCGCCTCGGGGGTTTTGCCCTCGGCCTTGGCGATCTCGGCAAAGCGCGCTTGCACCACTTCGGCATCGAGCGCCGCATCCTGACCCGGACCAAAGACGCGGGGGAAGAACTCGGGGCGCAGCTTGCCCAGCATCACATTCGCATCCGTCACTGTCAGTGGCCCGCCGCGCCGGTAACAGGCGGGGCCGGGATTGGCCCCCGCACTGTCCGGCCCCACGCGGAACCGCCCCGGTTCAGCATGCAGGATCGACCCGCCCCCGGCGGCGACTGTGTTGATCCGCATCATCGGCGCGCGGATGCGCACGCCCGCGACCTCAGTATCAAAGGCGCGCTCATAGTCGCCCGCAAAATGGGCCACATCGGTCGATGTGCCGCCCATGTCGAAACCGATGACCCGGTCGAAACCCGCGTCAGCAGCCGTTTCCACCATGCCGACAACACCGCCCGCAGGGCCGGACAGGATGGCATCCTTGCCCTGAAAGCGTTCGGCCGCCGTCATGCCACCTGAGGACATCATGAATTGCAGCGTCGGCCCCGGCTCGCCCGCCGGCGTCGCGCCCAGCGCATCGGCCACGCGGGCGACGTAGCGGCGCAAGATGGGCGAGAGATAGGCATCGACGACCGTGGTATCGCCCCGCCCCACCAGCTTGACCAGCGGGCTGACTTCGTGGCTGACCGAGACCTGCGAAAAGCCCATGGCGCGCACCAGCGCCGCCAAAGCCGCCTCATGCGCGGGGTTTTTCCACGCATGCATCAAGACGATGGCCACTGCCCCGATCCCATCGGCGCGCGCCGCGTTCAAGGGGCCGCGCAAGGGGGCGGTATCCAGTGCCAACTCGACCGATCCATCCGCACGCAGCCGTTCCTCGACCTCGATCACCTGCGCGTACAGCTGTTCGGGCAGGATGATCTCTTTGGCAAAGATATCGGGGCGTGCCTGATAGGCGATGCGCAGCGCGTCGCGAAACCCCTTGGTAATCAGCAACAATGTCCGGTCGCCCTTGCGCTCCAAAAGCGCATTGGTGGCGACCGTGGTGCCCATTTTGACCGTGCCGATCCGCGCGGGGTCGATCACGCCGCCCAAAAGCCGCCTAATGCCCTCGATGGCGGCATCCGCATAGGCTTCGGGGTTTTCCGACAAAAGCTTGAGCGGATGGATCGCCCCATCGGGCGCACGCCCCACCACATCGGTAAAGGTGCCGCCACGGTCGATCCAGAAATCCCAAAGTGCTGCGTGATCGACCTGTGCCATATGCCCTCCCCCGCCGGGGTCGCCCCGGTCTGCCGCCCTTTTCGGTGACAAATTGCGCGCAAAGGGTCAAGCGCGCCAATCAGCGCGAAAGCCCCTCGGCCCAATCCAAGATGCGCGCGGTCACGGTGGCGGTCATCGCCGGGCTCATGATATCGCCCGCGATCACATGGGCAAAGGGGTCGGCCCCTTGGGCGGGCATCTCCAGCGCGACAAGATCGACCGGCCCACCCCAACCCGCCATCGCGTCGCGCATGGCCGCCGCATCCACGACCTGATCCGCATCCGAAAATAGCACCAGCGCGGGCTGCATCGCTTGGCCCAGATCGCGCCCCCGCATCTCGCGCAAGAGCGTGCCAAGCGTCACCGCCGCCCCGATGGGATAGCGCGTCGTCCAATGTGCGGCTTGACCCTCGTTCATCGGTTCAAAGCTGCGCTCAGCCCCGGCCACAAGCGGTCCCCACGCCCGCGCATAGGGCCATTCGAGCAAGACACCCGCCGGATTGGCGAGCGCGAAATTGGGGGCCACGAACACCACCCCCGCCACATCGCGCGCCATGCCCGGATCGGTCGCAGCCCAAGCGGCAAGCGTCCCGCCGGTCGAGGTGCCGATCACGATCACCCGTTCACCCACACGGCGCGCAATCTCCAAAAACAGCGCCGTATCATCCAGCCAATCGCCCGCGCGCGGCACAGCCATCGCCGCCCCATCGCGCCCATGGCCCGACAGCCGGGCAAAGACCAAATTCGCACCCAGCGCGCGCGCCACATCATCAGGCACAGGGCGGATTTCCTCGGGCCCGGCGGAAAACCCGTGGAGGTAGAGCACCGCAATCGGCGTGACCGCCCCAGCCTCGCCCGCCCAGATGATCTGCGCCGCGTCACCGGGGCGGATATCGTCAAACGCCCCCTCGCGCGCGGCAAGAAAGCTGGCCGGATCGTCAATCACGGACAGGGTGCCCATCGCAACCCGCTCGCGCGGCAAAAGCCAAAAGATCACGATCAACGTCGCCACCACGCCGATCAGCCAAGAAAGCACGCGCAGAACCCTAGGCATTACCCAAAACCTCCGTCACCGCGCGCGTGATCGTCGCCAAACAGGCCGGATCGGAAAAGCGGTGATCGGCACCTTTGACCAGTTCAAGGCGAATATCGCCCCCGTCCAAATGGTCCAAAAGCCGCAGCGCCACCGCCATCGGCACATCCACATCCGCCGTGCCTTGCAGTAGCCGCACCGGCACATCCAGCCGCAAGGGGCTGCGCAGCACAAGCTGATCGCGCCCATCCGTGATCATGCGGCGCGTGATGATCATCGGATCGCCATAGTCGGATGCGAGCGCAACTTGGCCCAGTTCCATACACATGCGGCGCTGCGCTTCTGACCATTCGGCCCACATTCCATCCTCGGTAAAATCTGGGGCAGCGGCGATGGTGACCAGCCCGGCCAACCGTTCTTGCATGCGCCGCGCCAAAAGCAGGCTGATCCACCCACCCATGGATGAACCCACCAAAACCTGTGGCCCCGTGGTCAGCGCAGTGATCGCAGCAATAGCATCTTCGGCCCAATCCCCGATGCAGCCATCGATAAAGGCGCCGCTGCTTTGCCCATGGCCCGAATAGTCGAACCGCAGAAAGGCGCGGCCCGTTGCGCGCGCCCATTCTTCCAGATGCACCGCCTTGGTCCCCGTCATGTCCGAGCGCAAGCCGCCCAGAAACACCACGCCCGGCCCCTGCCCGTCATGGCGATGATAGGCCAACCGCCGCCCCGTCGCCGTTTCGAGATATTGCACCATGCCGCACACCCCCTGTTTTTCTGGAATCCTGCGCCAGCACGACGCGCGGGGCAATCCCAAACCCGCCCAACGGGCCGTTGACTTCGGTACATCATCGCGCCAAAACACCGCCAAGACATACCCGCAACCGGGCGTTTCGTAGGCGCCAAACCGACGAGGAGGCCATAGATGGCCCAGATCACCCTCACCTTCCCCGATGGCAATGCGCGTGACTACCCCGCTGGCATCACGCCCGGCGCAGTCGCCGCCTCCATCTCCAAATCGTTGGAGAAAGCCGCCATTTCGGCCAGCGTGAACGGCGCGCATTTTGACCTGCAGTGGCCGATTGAAGCGGATGCTTCGATTGCGCTCCATACGATGAAAGACGCCCCCCAAGCGCTCGAACTCATCCGCCACGACCTTGCCCATATCATGGCGCGCGCCGTGCAAGAGATTTGGCCCGATGTGAAGGTGACCATCGGCCCCGTCATCGAAAACGGCTGGTATTACGATTTCGACCGGAGCGCGCCCTTCACCCCCGAAGACCTTGGCCAGATCGAGGCCAAGATGCGCGAGATCATCAACCGCCGCGATCCCGTCACGACCGAGATATGGGAGCGTGAGCGCGCGATCAAATACTACGAGGCCAACAACGAACCCTACAAGGTCGAGCTTGTCGGCATGATCCCCGAGGGGCAACCGATCCGCATGTATTGGCATGGCCACTGGCAAGATATGTGCCGTGGCCCGCATCTGGCCCATACCGGCCAAGTCCCCGCCGATGCCTTCAAACTGATGAGCGTCGCAGGCGCTTATTGGCGCGGTGATAGCAATCGCCCGATGCTGCAACGCATCTATGGCGCGGCATTCCAGAACCGCGACGACCTCAAGGCGCATCTGACCTTTCTGGAAGAGGCCGAAAAGCGCGACCACCGCCGCTTGGGCCGCGAGATGAACCTTTTCCACATGCAAGAAGAGGCGCGCGGCCAGATCTTTTGGCACCCCAATGGCTGGACCATCTACACCACGCTGCAAGATTACATGCGCCGCCAGCAAAAGCGCGGCGGCTATGTCGAGGTGAACACCCCCCAAGTCGTCGACCGCAAGCTGTGGGAGGCGTCGGGCCATTGGGAAAAATACCAAGAAAACATGTTCATCGTCGAAGTGGACGAAGACCATGCCCGCGAAAAGGCCGTGAATGCGCTCAAGCCCATGAACTGCCCCTGCCATGTGCAGATCTTCAACGTCGGCCTGAAATCCTACCGCGATCTGCCCTTGCGCATGGCCGAGTTTGGATCGTGCAACCGCTACGAACCCTCGGGCGCGCTGCATGGCATCATGCGCGTGCGCGGCTTTACCCAAGATGACGCGCATATCTTCTGCACCGAAGACCAGATCGAGGCAGAGACCGCGCGCTTTATCAATTTCTTGTCGAACATCTACCGCGATCTGGGCTTTGCCGCGTTCGAAGTGCTGTTCTCCACCCGCCCCGAACAACGCGCCGGCAGTGACGAGGTTTGGGACAAGGCCGAGGCCGCCCTTTTGGCCGCCACCCGCGCCGCCGGGATCGAGCCGGTGCTGAACCCCGGCGAAGGCGCCTTTTACGGGCCAAAGCTCGAATTCACCCTGACCGACGCCATCGGGCGCAAATGGCAATGCGGCACCCATCAGGTCGATTTCGTCCTGCCCGAGCGGTTGGATGCCAATTACATCGGCCCAGATGGCGAAAAGCACCGCCCCGTGATGCTGCACCGCGCCTGCCTTGGCTCCTTCGAGCGCTTCATCGGCATCTTGATCGAAGAACACGCCGGAAAGCTGCCCTTTTGGCTTGCGCCGCGCCAAGTGGTCGTCGCATCCATCGTGTCCGAGGCGGATGAGGCCGTTCATGAAACCGTGGCTGCCTTGCGCGCCGCAGGCGTGCGCGCCGAGGCCGATACCCGCAACGAAAAGATCAACTACAAGATCCGCGAACATTCGGTCGGCAAGGTGCCCGTCATCCTCGCCATCGGCCGCAATGAGGTCGAAGCAGGCACCGTCACCCTGCGCCGCTTGGGCGAAAGCCAGACCCAACTGCGCCCGCTGTCCGAGGTGCTGGCCGAATTGACCGCCGAGGCCGTGCCGCCCGATCTGCGTTAAGCTCTCGCAGGAATTAGGTCAAATGCTCACGAACCGCCCCCGCGCCTTGCGC
>NZ_JAGYJN010000020.1 GCF_018402035.1 Roseicyclus sp. | reverse complement strand
CAGCACATCCAACCCGGACAGCCCCAGCAGAACGCCTATGTCGAGCGTTACAATCGTACTGTCAGGCACGAATGGCTGGACCAATACATCATCGAAAGCATCGAGGAGGCACAGGATCAAGCCACGCAATGGCTATGGACATATAACAACGACCGCCCGAACATGGGCATCGGCGGCATCACACCCGCAATGAAACTGAAAATGGCCGCGTAAGTTCTACGAATGCATCCCGTTAAATATGGGGAGATTACCCCAGAGGCCGGATACATTTACGCAAGCCGATGCGTCACTCACGAAAACCTTGCGATTGCGGGGCGGACCATACATTTTGACAGCAGTTCCTTCATCGCAGCCATGTCGAGCATCTGCTCGTCCAGCAGTCGCTTCAGCTTGGCGTTCTCGTCCTCAAGCTGCTTCAGCCGCTTGGCGTCCGACAACTCCATCCCGCCATGTTTGGCCTTCAGCTTGTAGAACGTCGCAGGGCTCGGACCGTGCTTCAGACAAAGCTCGGAGGTCGGCAAACCAGCCTCCTGTTCCTTGATCATCCCGATAATCTGCGCCTCGGTGAAACGGCTTTTCCTCATGTCGTCTGCTCCTTCTCAGGTTGGGCAGACTCTACATCATGGCGAGGGACCTTTCGGGGCGCAGGTCACCGGCCAGTTCGATCTCGATATGCCCCTCGGTCGCACAAACCGCTATCGGTGCCTTCGCCTCCGCGACGATCTCCACTGGCAGAAAGCTCAAACCGGAATCCTCTGCCTCAGTCCGGGGGGCGGGCCGATACTTGGGATCACGCAGCCATTTGAAGATCAGGTTCGCGTTCACCGTGTAGCAAAGCGCAACCTGAGCCACGGAAACGCCGGGCGCCGTCGTCTGCAAGCAGATCGACCGCTTCTCCCCATCCGTCCAAAGCCGCCTCGTCCGCCGCGCCACGCTTGCACCTTAGTGTCCACTATCGTAGGTGGACACTATCCGCCTCTCTCAATCCGCGGCAGGGCGGTCAGGCCGGACGCTTACGCAGCTCGGACACTGGCGTGAGTTTCGCCCCGCTGCTTCCGTAGTGCTTCCGCCACGGGCGGAACGCAAAAAGCCCCCCGTGAGGGAGGCTCTTAAGCGCATGAAATTACGCAGTAATTTGGTTGCGGGGGCTCGCAGAAAACGATTGCGGCGAATAGTCGAATTGGTAGTGCCAAGGCTCGCCGCCTAGCGGTATGTGGGCGAAGGAGTCAGTCCGCTAGGGGAAGCTACGCTTCTTCAACCGCGAAGAATGACTAGAGAGCCTCATCGGTGGCCTAGGGGTCACGTGACGGTCGACAACTTCAACCTCCACGGCAAAGAGTGACCCGGCAAGCGGCTCGCGGTTTGCAGGAATGCCTCGGTTGACGGGCATCACGACGATCGCCTGCTCTGCATCTGCATCTGCCGCCGTCACGGTAAGGATTCGGATGCAATCGACCGCACTAAAGCTTGCGACTGACGGACTGTCGCTTCATCAGGGTGACAGGCAGCCGAACGGTCATGGTCGCATCGATTTCACCGAGGAGCATGGACAACGCCGCCCGGCGCTCGGCATGGCCGTCGGCCTGTGTCAGATCGCCCTGCACGATCAGGCCGGAACGGTTCTCCATCGGGGCATGGCCGATGAAGCAGAGCATAGCCCCGGTCCCGGGGGATTTCTTGTAGAGGCGTGCGTCCGGGCCGGTGGTCGAGACATGGGTGGCATTGCTCCGCTTCTCGCCCCGGAAGTCGACTTCGGCATTGCGCAACTGGCGGTCGGGGCGGGGCATGGGGTCGGTCTCGGAGGGGATCGGTTCGGGGTGGTCTGTGGCGGTGCCATCGGGTCCGGGCAGGCTGCCCGGGTCGTCATCGGGCGGCGGGCCGCCCATCTTCGGCTGGAAGCTCTTCATCGATCCGTCGTATCGTCGGCAACGACACGGGCGGTACCCGTAGGAAGGGTGCCGGGCGCGAACTTCAAACTATTGACTTTTCGTAGCTTCGCGGGACAAGCCAGAGCCACCGATTGGCGCCCGGTGAACGCAACGCTCATCCCGATCTACGCAAGTTCGCGTCTCAGCTAGGGTCGCGTCGCCTTAGCGGGCCACTATTGCGCAGGGCGGCAAAGCGCGTCAGCACATCGAACCAGAGCGGGGCACCAAGGGTGATCGCAAAGGCCGTCAGCAGAAGACCGAGGGCCTTGACCGCAAAACCCAGCACCTCGAGGCAACCGTCTCTTGCACAGGAATCATTGGACCATCCTAAGACTGACGGCAGCAAGGCTCCGGTCAGTTCGGCAAGCTGTTCCCTATCCGGCGTGGCAGCGGGCTGAGCCGATGACGTGTCGACGATCCCGGCGGCCGCCTCGACGAAACGCGCGCGCAGGGCCTCGTCGCGCCAGAGCGTGTTTGCGATAGCCAACGTATCCGCATTGATCGCGACGACCAGGATCAGAGCTACCAGAAAGGACACCATTGACAAATAGCGCTTGTAGACACCGGTTGCGCGCTCCATGACCTGATCGAACCAGGATTCCAGCCCCTGCCGGGCGGCATCAACCCGTTCGAGAGGGTCGAGACCCAGTTCATGAATGACCTTGTAGAGGATCGAGTTGCGATCGACCCGTGCGAACAGTGGCGCCATTTCCTCGGTGCTGTCCCCGCCCACCTGATCGTTGACGGGGGTCCGCAGGGCCTCGATCAGCGCGTGCGAGAAGTTGGTGCGGCCCATATAGCTTGGCGCCTGACCCGGCGCGACCAGTGCCTGCGGTGTCGGGCGACTGAGCGAGCGCATCAGTCCGGTGTTCCAGAACGCCTCCAGGACCTTGTCGTCATCGATCATCAGCCGGATCTCGGCATGCAGCACCCTCGCGCGCAACCTCAACAGGCCTGCAATTAGCTCGTTGATGCTCGTGCAGATGACGCTGAGCAAAAGGTAGATCAGGATCAACCCGATCACCATGTCGACGGCGTTGGAGAAAAGCATGGGACACCTCGCTTTGGTATGTCACGCCCTGGCGCGCGCCAAGCCCGCGTCCAGAACGGGGTCTTCCACCAATCCATGAAGGATGACGCCTGAATAGATGAGGTCCGGCTCGCCGCTTGAGCTGCCGATCTCGAACGTTACACGTGGGAAGTGCTTCTGCCCCGCGAAGTCGATTCCGCCGCGATCTTCGAACACGGCGATCGCAAAGAAGGAAAGCTCGAACAGCAGGTCGCGCTGGGCATCTCCGATCGCGTCGAGCTCGAAATCGACGAGCGTCGATCGATTCAGTATCCGGGCCAGCATTGCTACCATGTTGGTAGCCAGTGCCTCGCCCAGATGGGCGGAAGCCAGTTCATTTGCCGAAAGTGGCATGGGATTCTCCCTGTTTGGAAGTGACTTAGACCCGCTCGATCACGCCGAAGCCCAGGATGAACGGGAAGCCGAAGCACCACAGCACCAGCATGTCGAAAGCCACCAGATCCAGCGTCGGCGGGATTTCACCGGCATGGCGTCCCCGCACCTCGACGACTTGTCCGGGGAGATTCAGGAAACGGGTTGCGGCCATCCTTTGCCGCAATTCCGGATCGCTGGCGCTTTGGGGGATGCCGATATTTAGGGCAAAGCCCGGATCGGGAGATCCGTCGAAATAGAAATCTTCGGTGGTTTCCATCAGGAACCGGCCTTCCTGGTTCTTGATTGTAAAGCCGCCGCGCATTTCGTGCCCTTGGCCGGGCGTGAAGGTGCCGCGTGCAATCAGCATGGTGTGATCCCTTCGCGTGGTGACCGCCCCGGTTCAGGGGCGGTCGTTTCGAGTTGCTGGGTGTGGCGGCCGGATCAGGGCGCCCGCATCGCGTTGGCCCAGATGTCGTTGGCAATCCCCAGCCCCAGGGGCACCCCGCCGGTTGGCAGGGCGCTGTCGGGCGCGTCCGGGGCCCGCGGGGCTGTCCAGACGTTGGAGTAGGCGACTGTGTCGGGGTCCTTGTAGCCCCCCTTTCCGTTGCCCGCGTCAGCGTAGTCGAAGGCATCGTAGCGCCAGTGCACGCCCAGCCAGATGCGGCTGAAGGCGTTCTCCCAGATCGCGCGCCACAACGAGTTGAACCGACGCTCGACATAGGTGCGCACGAGGCCTGGCTGGTCCTCGATCGGGCGCCCGGGGTCATGCGGCTGGTAGAGGTCGCGGCAAATCCCGTTCAACTCCTCGGACACGAAGGTGAAGGCGATGTTATCGGTGCCGTTCGGCTCGACCATCGCCTTGCCAACCGAAGCATAATAGAGCCGCGCCATCTGGAAGCAGGCCGCCCCGAAGGTCGCGTGACCCGAGGGATAGGCCGGGAAAGGCGGCTTGAAGCTGATCCGGTCCGAGTTGGTCTCGGGCGCGCCCAAGGCCAACCAGAACGGGTCGGCTTCGGCGGTCAGCTTCTGGGCCCCGCCATTGCCCGCCTGCGCGCTGGGGTCGTGTTCGCGGATGCCCGACATCGGCCGCCAGAGTTCGAAGCGGTACTTCTCCTTCCAGGCGAACTTGCCCGCATCGGCCATGGCCACATTGGCCAGCGCAAGAACGCGGACGAACTCGCTGCTCTGGTCGAGGGTCGCGGCCAAGGTCGTGTCGGCGGGATTGGCGGCCGGGTCGCGCTTGTTCCAGGCGACCACGCGCAGGACCTGGTTGTAGAGGCGCGGCGGCGTGCCGATCAGGTTGGGCCCGTCATAGGCCCAGTAGACCGCTGCCACCGTCTCGTCCGGTGAGCGGTCAGTCGAGTTCAGGTGAGCCGCACCACCCTTCTTCCGTACCTCGGCCAAGGCATTCACGTATTCCGCTGTGCCCTCGGGCCAATGCGCAAGTCGGTGTCCGTCCGGGTCCGTCACGGCGAAATCACCGACCGTGGTGCCGTAGAACGGCCCGTGATACTCTTGTACGGCTCGCTGTCCCTTGGACGGATCGTCGGGATCGATGTTGACCAGCCGGACCGGTATGCCAGGCTCGTCGCGGAAATAGTAGCGGCCGCTGCGGGGCTGGTAGCTTCCGTGGCCGGCGCCTGGCTCGCCGGGTTTCACCGCTAGCCGGGCATGGATCAGATCGGCGATTCCCATGCCGTAGATATGCGCGGCCGACAGAGTATCGATATGGTGCCGGTAGCCGGTGGTGTAGCCGCGCATCAACTGGACCATGGTTTCCCGGTTCTGCGTCGACATGCCGGGATCGGGTTCGCCGTAGAGCCGTTCCAGCATCCGCACCGCCGCACCCGTTAGGGCGGCATTGGCTTCGACGAGGGTCGCGGGAATAGCCCCGGAGCTGGGACGCTCGCCGTCAGGCAGCCAGGTTGGCGGGCTGCTGGCCTGGGTGTGCCCGAGGACCGCGAAATAGGCGTCGTGAATCGCCAGATGCAGAAGCCCCAGCGCGCGGGAACTCATCGTGGGCCCGCGATGTGGCCCGCCCAGCGAGTGGGTGATGCGGTTCATCTCGAGCCCGACGTGGTTCCAGTAGAGCACCGGAAAGTCGTTGAGGCCGTTTTCCTCGATGATCTTGGGCAGAATCAGCATGTTGCGTCTCCGAGTTAGAAGGGCGTGGCTCCGGATGGCCCGGCGGCAACGATGATCGGCCGCATCGGGCGCCGAATGGGACGCCAGCCATGCCGGTCAGACCTTCTGGTGCGGGCACTGTCGACGATCATTGCAGCCTCCGATCCGGCTGCGTGCAGACTGGACCCGGCCCGTCAGAGCAGCGTCAGACCATCGTAAAGACAGGATCAAATCGGCGTCAAATCGCTCGGACAGACGGAGTCGCAACGGCGAATACCGCTGAAACTCGGGTTTCGCGGGTCCTGTTCAGCGCGTCATGAGGTTGGATTCGCCTCAGGGAAATCGCGCAGCAGCATCTGCAGGGCCGGATCCAGGACGCTGCGATCAGGCACTTTCTCGCCGAAGTGCCGGACAATGTCCTTGAATACCTGGCTGTGGTGGATGATCGCCTGAACCGCGAAGTTCTCGACCTGTTGCTTATTGCGGAAAAGATGCGGGATCAGCCTCCGCGCGAGGGTCCAGGATGCGATATTGTCCGTCATGTAGTGGACCCCGGCAAAGACGCGCCGGTCGCCCCAGTCGACCATGTACTTCTGAAGGCTGCGGATCTGTGTTCCGCTCAGCCCCTGTCCGGTTTGCTTCAGTTCATCAAGCAGCGCGTCCAGAACCGAGCAACCACCCAGAATGCCCTGTATGCAATGACCGCTAAGGATCGCAGGGTGAACCCCCGTGTGTGTGATCCCGTCGGCGGTGATCCAGCGGAACCCCTTCACCCCGAGGGCCGTCGCAGCCGTCCATGGACGGGGGCGCTGAAAATGCTGCTTGATATCGAAGATCGGCGGCTGGAGCCCGCGCATCCGGCCCCAGAACAGGGTTTCGAACCGCGTGATGTCAAAGCCCGGCTCGTAGATCAGATAGTTCGAGCCGATCGTCCGACTCGCCCGGAAATCGAAGCTGGGTACCTCTCCTGGCGGCAATATCAGAAACTGATACTTCCGGTCGTGGACAAGGGCATCCTCGATCTCGTAGTGCCATTTGTGGGTGCGCGGGTGACCGTCGGGCGGCACGGGCACGTCCTCTGGAACTTCGGCCAGAATTCCCAGGTTGTCACCGCCGCCATGATAGAGGTCGACGGCAAGGGCCAGTTCGGCGCGTGCGGCCTCCGTCATCCGCGCATTGGCACCACCCACCCAACCATCATTGCTCCATGCCGGCCAAAGCGACTCGGCGACTTCGGCCACCCAGCTACTTATCAATGTCGCGAACTCTTCCCGCGTACCGGGCCATTCATACATTGGCGTATGGATCCCACCCGTCAGCCGCCCCTTGTGCCCGTCATTGAGCACGCCGAATGGTGCCAGTGCCATGCCAGTTACTCCCTCTCTATCGCAGGCCAAGGCGCCCTGCTGCCTCGGTGATCAGCACCCGATGCGCGGTGTTCACGATCGGGTAGTCCGTCGATCGCAACATATCGACCGACAGGTCAGGCTCGCGCGCGACGAGCAACTCGAGCTTCGCGCGCCCTTCGCTGACGCGCCCTTCAACGGCATAGGCAGTCATCAGATCTATGATGGTCGGTCGAAAGACGATGGTATCGAGCGAGACCTTGCCCGCCCGGATGGCACCAGAGGTATCGCCTGCCATGAGTCGTGCAAAAAGTTCGGTACTCAGTGCAAGCGGCTGGGCCTGAGTCCCCCGGCATAGCGACACGGCATGTTTCGCGGCTATCACGGCCTCGCTATATCGGCCGCAATAGACCAGCGAGATCGCCCGGAACAGCCAGCAGGCCCCGCTCCCGGGCAATAGCCGCACCGCTTCGGCGGTCATCGCGGCGTTGCGGTCGAGATCGCGCATCAGGAAACCGTAGCTGTGGCCGGCCAGGGCCTGGACTAGGCCGTTGCCGGGCGACAAGCGCAGCGCAGCCCGAAAACTCTGAAGCACTTCATCGGCGTCCGGGACCGTCCGCATCACGCGCTCGCCGAACAGAAGCAGACGCGAGAACCCCAGCAGCGCGTGATACACGCCCTTCTCGTCGGCCGCGATTGCCGCCTGGCTGCATCGCGTGATCTCGCTCAACGGGATCGAGCCGGGCACCAGAACCCCCAGAAGTGCCTGACAACCGTATGCATGGGCGCTCCAGCGGGCCCCCCGCAAGGCGCTGGCCTCCGCCCGCAGGACAAAATCTTGGAACATCTCCGACAGCTCGATCTGGACCGCGCGGATATCGGGCCAGCGAGTCTGTTCGACTTCGCGCCGGATCTGCCATTTCAACGCGCCAAACCCGTCTGTCACAGAAAGCGAGAGGGCACAGCTGGTGCCGAACTGGAGCCCACGCAGCCTGACAATCATGTCGGAAGCTCTTGGCGCCAGAGCTTGCGGTTCTCGACCGATGGCGGCGTTCACACCGATGACTGCCAGAGCCTCGACAAGGCTCTCGTGCAGGAAATCGCAAATGGAAACTACCCGGCTATGCTCGCCCCTGCAAACGGGAGCCTCAATGTGCCAGAGGCGATCGAGGGTTATTGCCGTGTCTTCCGAACCTGGCTTCGCGGCGCGCGTGGCAAATTCGGCGCGTGTGCTGCGGAGCCAGTCATTGAAACCCTCTTCGCACAAGTCAAACCCGCGCAGAATCTCGCCGTCGGCACCGGGCAACAGGTGGTCAAACTCGATAAGTTCCGGATCGAGCCAGACCCACGTTCGGTCAGCGCAGATCACCTCTCCATTGCAGTTTAACAGGCTGCGTAGCGTAGTCAGCGACTGCCTCAGGCTCGCAGCAGCCTGAGCCGGCCCGCGTTCGCCCCAGAGCTTCTCCTGCAACCAAGTGCGGGTCTGCCTATGGTGTCGGGTCAGAGACAGGATCGCGACGAGCGCGCATTCCTTGCGACCAGACGGTCGAACAGACGACTTTCGACTATCGATAACGTCGAAAGCGCCTACCACTTTTACGAGCAAGGGCTTAGTCGGCATGGTCCTGCCACCCACGCTGCGGAAAATACTTCGCCTTCGTTACAATCCGCACTGTTGTCCCACAGTAGGATGGAAGCTGTCAATGCTCCTTGCAATCATGCGGCGAGCCTCTCGCGGGGTGAGAGTACGTTGGTCCACAAGCAGCGTGCCGGGCACCACAGGGTCAAGCCTGCGAACCATAGGAAAAGGCAACTGGTTGCGCGGTGATTTGAACTTATCTCGCCAAGCTATTGATTTTGCATATGGCTCGACAGTGGCAAACGGCTAAACTTGGTCAGGCCGCTGACATCGCTAAATATTTCTTTGGGGTTGTGGTTGCGGGGGCAG
>NZ_JAGYJN010000002.1 GCF_018402035.1 Roseicyclus sp. | reverse complement strand
TGCGGCACCAAACGAAACGGCCCGCCACAAGGGCGGGCCGCTCCATCGATGGTGCTTCGCCTTAGTTCGGGATATCGCCGGTGATGCCTTCAACGTAGAAGTTCATGCCCAACAGCGTGCCGTCATCGGCCACTTCGCCTGCGGCCAACCAAGGCGAGCCGTCTTGCTTGTTGATCGGGCCGGTGAAGGGGTGATAGCTGCCCGCCTTCAGCGCATCGATCATCACTTGCGCGCTGGCGCGGACTTCGGCGGGGATTGCATCGGTCAACTCGCCGATCACGACCATGCCTTCGGGCATACCTTCCCAGATGTCGGACTGGGCCCAGCTGCCGTCCATGGCTTCACCGACGCGGCGGATGTAGTAGGGTGTCCAGTTGTCGATGATCGAGGCAACGCGCGGGCGCGGTGCGAACTGGATCATATCCGATGCTTGACCAAAGGAGATGATGCCAGCTTCTTGCGCGACCGTCTGCGGCGCGGTGCTGTCGGTGTGCTGCATGATGACATCGGCACCGGCATCGACCAGCGCTTGGGCTGCGTCAGCTTCGATCGCAGGATCGAACCAAGTATAGGCCCAGACCACGCGGAACTCGACATCGGGGTTGACCGCGCGCGCATGCAAGAAGGCTGAGTTGATGCCTTGGATCACTTCCGGGATCGGATAGGACCCGATATAGCCGATGATGTTGCTTTCGGTCATTTGGCCCGCGATGTGACCCAAGACGGCGCGGCCTTCGTAAAAGCGGGCATTATAGGTCGAGACATTGGCATGTTCGCGCATGTAACCGGTGGCATGCTCGAAATAGACATCGGGAAAGCGACCCGCCACAGCATTGGTGGCTTCGCCATAGCCAAAGGAGGTGGTGAAGATCATGTCCGCACCGCCAAGGATCATCTGGGTGATCGACCGCTCGGCGTCGGCACCTTCGGGGACGCTTTCAAGATAGACCGTCTCGACAGCATCGCCGTAATGGGCCTCGACGGCCAGACGCGCTTGGTCATGTTCGTAGGTCCATCCATAGTCACCGGGCGTGCCGACATAGATAAAGCCGACCTTAAAGGGGTCTTGTGCCAGCGCGGGCAGCGCGAGGCCTACGGCAAGCGCCGCAGAGGTCAAAAGTTTTGGCAGCAGTTTCATTCAGTTATCCTCCAGTTTGGATAGGGTGAAGATGATGCGCGCTGGCGCGTGCGGGGGTGATCTGGGTCTGGCGTCTTTGGCATGTCGCGGCGCCCTCAGCCAGATGTGTGAAAGATACGGCCCAACATCGCGGGTGCGCTGAGCGCCGCGCGGCTTCGGTCCGATGAGATGATGACAAGCACGATGATCGTGATGAGGTAGGGCGAGGCATCCAAAAGCGCCACGGGAACCCCGACTTCGGCGGCTTGTAGGCGCAGTTGCAATGCGGCGATCCCGCCAAAGAGCCATGCGCCCAACAGCACGCGCCATGGCTTCCACGAGGCAAAGACAACAAGCGCCAGCGCGATCCAGCCTGCACCTGCGGTCATGCCCTCAAGCCAGTTTTGCACGCGCACCACCGACAAAAACGCCCCGCCCAAGCCCGCGCAGGCCCCGCCGAACAAGATCGCGGCGATGCGGATGCGCACCACCTTGTAGCCCAGCGCATGGGCGGCGTCATGGTTCTCGCCCACCGCGCGCAAGACCAGCCCGATGCGCGTGCGCGTCAGCACGACCCAGACCGCCGCGACCAGCATCAGCGCCACATAGACCAGCACGGAATGCGAAAACACGATGGGCCCCGCGACGGGTATGTCGCGCAGCGCCTCGGGGAAGGGGCGATAGACCGTGGGCAAAGGCAGCCCGCCATAGCCCACCCCGATCAGCGCCGCGAGGCCAAGACCAAAGAGCGTCAGCGCCAAGCCCGAGGCGACCTGATTGGCCATCAGAAGTTGGGTCAGAATGGCAAAAAGCATGGCCAGCGCTGCGCCACCGGCCATGCCAGCGGCAAAGCCCAAAGCCGCCGATCCGCTGTGATGGGCGACGACAAAGCCACAGACCGCGCCCATGATCATCATCCCCTCGACACCGAGGTTCAGAACGCCGGCCTTTTCCACGACCAACTCGCCGATGGCGGCCAAAAGCACGGGCGTGGCAACGGTGATCAAGGCCACCATCAGTGTGACGGGATCAACGATCATGCCGCCACCCTCCGTTTCAGTTTGACCCGGTAATTGGCCAGCACATCAAGCGCCAAGAGAAAGAACAAGAGCATGCCTTGAAAGGCTTGGATCGCGGGGGCGGGGATGCCGAGCATCAGCTGCGCCAACTCGCCGCCGATGAAGGTGAGCGCCAAAAGAAGCCCCGCCAGCAAGATGCCGATGGGGTTTAGACGGCCAAGGAAGGCCACGATAATCGCGGTAAAGCCGTAGCCCACGTTGAAATCGATCGAGATGCGGCCCGCGGGGCCCGAGACCTCGAACAAGCCCGCCATGCCCGCGAGCGCGCCCGAGACACCCATGCACAAGATCACCAGCCGCCCGGCATTGACGCCCCCAAAGCGCGCCGCGCGCGGGGCTTGGCCCGCAAGCCGGATCTGGTAGCCCAGCACATGGCGCGTCATGATCACATAGGCCGCGATCACCGCGACAAAGGCGGCCAGCACCCCCCAATGCATCCCCGTGCCCGCGATCAGTTCGGGGTTGTCGGTGCCCGCATGGCGCGCAAGGTTGCGTGAGCCGGGAAAGCCCGCCCCGTCGGGGTTGCGCAGCCAGCCCGTGGCGGCCGAGGCCAGCATCGCCTCGGCGACATAAACCAACAAAAGCGACACGAGGATTTCATTGGTGCGCGCATAAACCCGCAGCAGTGCCGGGATCATCGCCCAAAGCACACCGCCCAAAAGGCCAGCAAGCACCATGCCGGGAAAGATCAGCGGATGGGTCGAGGGCCAAAACGCAAGGCCGAACGCCGCGCCGCAAATTGCGCCGACGATATATTGCCCCTCGGCCCCGATGTTCCAGATGCCTGCCCGAAACCCAAGGCTGAGGCCAATGGCGATCAAGATCAGCGGCCCCGCCTTGACCAGCAATTGTGGCCGCGAATAGCCCGAGAACTGTTCAGAAAACAGCGGATCCCAAAAGATGATGCGGATCGCGCCAACCGGATCTTTGCCCAAAGCCGCGAACATGATCCCGCCTGCGATCATCGTGAGCACCACCGCCAAAAGCGGCGCGCCGATCACCCAGCCGCGCGCGGGCTGCGGGCGTTTTTCCAGCGCGATCATGCGACCACCTCGGCCATGTCATGCGCCCCGCCCAGCATCAGGCCGATCTCTTCCATGCTGAGCGCGCGTGCATCGCGCGCAGGCGAAAGACGCCCCTCGTTCAGCGCACAAAACCGGTCGGAAATCTCTAGCAATTCATCAAGGTCTTGGCTGATCACGATGACCGCAGCCCCGCCTTGGGCAAGATCCAAAAGTGCTTGCCTAATCGCGGCGGCGGCCGAGGCATCGACCCCCCAAGTGGGCTGGTTGACCACCAACACGGTCGGATCTTGGAGAATTTCGCGCCCAATCACGAATTTCTGTAAATTGCCGCCCGAAAGGGCGCGGGCCGCGACCTCGGTCCCCGGGGTGCGCACATCGAAGCGGGTGATAATCTCTTGGGCAAAGCGCCGCGCGCGGGCCCAATCGACAAAGCCGCTTTGATCCAGCCCGCGCCGGATACGCGCGGTCAGCACCGCGTTCTCGGTCAGGGTCATCTCGGGGGCGGCGGCATGGCCAAGCCGCTCTTCGGGGGCGCAAAGCACCCCCTTCTCGCGGCGCGCATTTGGGCCAAGCGCGCCGATGGGCAAGCCATTGAGCGTGATGGTCTCGGGTACCGCATTGATCTCGCCCGATAGGGCGGCAAGCAACTCATCCTGCCCATTGCCCGCAACACCGCCAATGCCCAAGACCTCGCCTGCGTGGACCAAAAAGCTGATATCTTGCAGGCTGGTTCCAAAGGGTGTGGTGGCGGGCAAGCTTAGCCCCTTGACGGCAAGCAAGACCGCGCCGGGCGTGTGGGTGTCGCGCGCCGGTTGGGCCAGCGATTTGCCCACCATCATCTCGGCCATATGGGCGGCTGACACCGCGCGCGGTGTACATTCCCCCACCTTGCGCCCCAGCCGCAAGATCGTGGCCGCATCGCATAGCGTGCGGATCTCTTCGAGCTTGTGACTGATGTACAAGATTGCCGTCCCCTCAGCTGCCAGCTTGCGCAGCGTTTGAAACAAGATCTCGACCTCTTGCGGGGTCAGGACGCTGGTGGGTTCATCCATGATCAGCAGTTTGGGATCTTGCAGCAAGCAGCGGATGATCTCGACCCGCTGACGCTCGCCCGCCGAGAGATCGCCCACCAGCCGAAAAGGATCAAGCGGCAAGCCATAGGCGTGCGAGACATCGCGGATACGCGCGGCCAGATCGCGGGGTTTGGGCGGGTCTTCCATGCCCAGCGCGATATTCTCGGCGACGCTGAGTGCCTCGAACAGGCTGAAATGCTGAAACACCATGGCGACACCGGCGGCCCGCGCAGCGCGTGGCTCGGCCGGTGCATAGGGCGCGCCTTTTAGGCGCATCGTGCCGTGATCGGGTTTGACCAAGCCATAGATCATCTTGACCAGCGTGGATTTGCCCGCGCCATTCTCGCCCAAAAGCGCATGCACCTCGCCCGGTTGGATGGAGAAGGACACATCGTCATTGGCCACAACGCCCGGATAGGCTTTGGAAAGCCCCGAAATCTCCAAGAGCGCGGTCACGTGTCGTTCACTTTCCCCCGGTGGATCGGTTCAACTGCCGATTCCTTGTGCATATGCTCTTTCAGTAGCCGCCGAGCGACCCCAACGGCAATGGCTTGCGGGGATCTGCCCAGGTCCGGCTCACCGATTGGGCAAAGAATGCGCGAAATTTCGGCATCTTGATGCCCCAGTGCCTTTAGTCGCGCCTGAAATCGCGCCCATTTCGTCTCGGAGCCGATCAGCCCGCAACTGGCAAAGCCGCGCAAAAGCGCGCCGTGACACAGGCTGAGATCAATCTCATGGCTATAGCTCAGGATCAGATGATGGGCCAATGGCGGCGCATGGGCCATCAAAAGCGCCATATCCGTGGCCACGACCGTCTCGACCGCTTTGGGAATATCGGTGGGAAAGCGCGCCGCACTGTCATCAATCCAAGTGATCGCCACTTGCGGCAGGGGCGCCATCACCGCCACCACGGCGCGCCCCACATGGCCCGCACCCCAAACCCACAGCGGTGCGCCGGGGCTTTGGTTCAGTGTCTCGGCCACCTCAAAGCGCAAGCTGACCGCGCCGCCGCAACATTGGCCCAAGGCAGGGCCAAGCGGCAGGCGGTGTTCGGCCTGATCTTGCCCCTCGGCCAGCATGGCGCGCGCGATGCGCATCGCCTCCCATTCCAGCGCGCCGCCGCCGATGGTGCCTTCGATCCCATCGGCCGCAACCAGCATCGCCGCCCCCACCTCGCGCGGGGCCGAGCCTTGCACGGCGAAGACGGTGACGCGGATCGCACTCATGCCCCGCGCGCCCTGTCGATGGCTGCAAGCACCGCCTCGGCGGTCGCGGGCGCCTGCAGATCGGGGTAATGCGGCCCGCACGCTGCACAGGCATCTGACAGCGCCATCAAGACGCTGATCCCCAGCATAAAGGGCGGCTCGCCCACCGCCTTGGAGCGATAGACCGTCTCGGCCCGGTTGGGCTCATCCCAAAGCGCCACGTTGAACACCGGCGGCCTGTCCGAACAAGCGGGGATCTTGTAGGTCGCGGGCGCATGGGTTCTGAGCCGCCCCTGATCATCCCAGACCAGCTCTTCGGTGGTCAGCCAGCCCGCACCTTGCACAAAGCCCCCCTCGACCTGCCCGATATCGAGCGCGGGGTTCAGGCTGGCGCCTGCATCATGCAAGATATCGGTCCGCAAGATGCGGTTTTCGCCTGTAGCCGTGTCGATCACCACCTCTGTGCAGGCCGCGCCATAGGCGAAGTAGAAAAACGGCTGCCCTTGGCCCGCGATCCTGTCCCAAGCGATGTCGGGTGTCTTGTAGAACCCCGTGGCCGATAGGCTGACGCGGGCGGCATAGGCCTTTGCCACCGCGGTGGCAAAGGGCATCTCGCCCCCGCCCGCGCGCAACATGCCATCGGCAAAGACGATCTCGCTCGGTGCCGCCTGTAGATGCGGGGCCGCGACCTCTGCCATGCGGTCGCGGATCGCGTCACAGGCCGCCTGCACCGCCATGCCGTTCAGATCGGTGCCAGAACTGGCCGCCGTGGCAGAAGTATTGGGCACCTTGCCCGTATCGGTCGCTGTGATCTTGATCTTGTCCATACCGACGCCAAAGCGGCTTGCCGCCACCTGCGCTACTTTCTGGAACAGGCCTTGGCCCATCTCGGTGCCGCCATGGTTGATTTGGATCGATCCATCTTGATAGACATGCACCAGCGCGCCCGCTTGGTTGAGATGGGTCAGCGTGAAAGAAATCCCGAACTTCACCGGGCTGAGCGCGATACCGCGCCTCATCATCGGGCTTTGCGCGTTCCATGCTGCGATGGCCTCGCGGCGTCCGGCATAATCGCAAGACTGCGCCAAGCGTTCGGTCAGGCCATGCAAGATGAAATCACGCACCTCCATGCCATAGGGTGTGACCCCCGAGCGGGGGGTGGCTTCGGCCATCTTTGCTTCATAAATACTCCCGCCGGAGGCCTCGGTCCGTGCCACGCGCGCCTCTGGATAGTAATTGAGGCGCCGGATTTCCAAGGGGTCGCGGCCCAGATGATGGGCGATATGATCCATCACCCGCTCGATCCCCACCATGCCTTGTGGCCCGCCAAAGCCGCGAAAGGCCGTGGCGCTTTGATGATTGGTCCGCAACCTGTGCGAGGTGATGCGCGCGGCGGGCAGGTCATAGGCATTATCGGCATGCAGCATGGCGCGATCGGCGACCGGCAGCGAAAGATCCATCGACCAGCCACAGCGCAAGGCATGGATGAAATCCAGCCCCAAGACACGCCCGGTCTGATCGATACCGACCTTGTAGGCGATCACGATATCATGGCGCTTGCCGGTGATCAGGAAATCATCATCGCGGTCATAGCGCATCTTGGCAGGCCGGCCCGTGCGCGCGGCGGCAACGGCGCAAGCAATGGCCAGCGCATTGCCTTGGCTTTCCTTGCCGCCAAAGCCGCCGCCCATGCGACGCACCTCGACGCGGACGGCATGCATGGGCAGGCCCAGCGCGTCGGCGACCTTGTGCTGGATCTCGGTCGGATGCTGGGTCGAGGCATGGATCACCATGTCGCCATTGTCTTGCGGCAAGGCGAGGGCAGCTTGGCCCTCCAGGTAGAAATGCTCTTGCCCGCCAAGGCTGATCTGGCCCGTGATCACATGGGTGGCGGTCGCCAAGGCGGCGTCCACATCGCCCTTGGCGTAGATGCGCGGCCCATCTTCGAACCTTGCATTTGCGGCCAGCGCCTCCTCGACGCCGAGGATCGGCGTCTCTTCGGCAAGATCAAGGCGCGCCAGTTTCGCGGCCTTGCGCGCGGCCAGATGGCTGTGTGCGATGACCAAGAAAAGCGGCTGGCCTGCGTAATGGACCGTGCCATCCGACAAAAGCGGCTCATCATGGGCGGCGGGCGCGCAATCGGGGATCGTGTCGAAGTCTTGCCCTGTCAGTACGGCGACCACGCCCGGTGCTGACCGGACAGCCGAAAGGTCCATCGCCGTGATCGTGCCGCGCGCGATGGGCGATAGGCCAAAGGCCAGATGCAGGCAATCGGCGGGCGTTGGGATATCATCAACATAGCGCGCGCGCCCTGTCACATGCAGGCGGGCCGCATCATGCGGCAGGCTGTCATGCGCGCTCATGAGCGCACCTCCAGCACATTGACAAGCTCGCCCCTGCTTTCGTGGAAATAGCGCATCAGCATGGCCTGCGCGCAGCGGAGCCTGTAGCTGGCCGAGGCGCGCATATCTGAGAGCGGCGTGAAATCGGTGGCAAAGGTGCTTTGTGCTGCGATCACCGTCACCTCGGTCCATGGTTGGCCGATCAGCGCAGTCTCGACCGCAAGGGCGCGTTTGGCAGTGCCTGCCATGCCGCCAAAGGCGATGCGCGCGGACGTCACCATGCCATCGTCAATCGTCAGGTTGAACGCGCCGCAGACCGCCGAGATATCTTGATCGAAGCGTTTGGACAGTTTGTAGCAGCGCAGGTGATCGGGCTGGACGGGAAGCGAGACCGCCGCGACAAACTCGCCTTTCTGGCGGTCTTGGCGACCATAGGCGAGAAAGAAATCTTCAAGCGCGATGTCCCGGCGCTCATCCCCCCGGCGCAGATGCAGCTTTGCCCCCAGCGCGATCAGCGCGGGCGGGCTGTCGCCGATGGGCGAGCCATTGGCGATATTGCCCCCGATGGTGGCGGCATTGCGCACTTGGGCCGAGCCGTAGCGGCGGATGAGTTCGGCAAAGCTAGGGTGGCGATCAGCAAAGAAGGTGCCGAGATCGGCGATGCTGGTCATCGCGCCGATGTGGATTGTCTCGTCATCCGCAACAATCCCGCGCAAATCGGCGCATTTGTTGAGGAAGGCGACAGGCCCAAGATCGCGCAAGCCCTTGGTCACCCAAAGCCCCACATCGGTTGCGCCCGCGATCAGCGTGGCCTCGGGGTTGTCGAGATACCATGCGGCCAGTTCATCGGAGGATGTCGGACAGGTGGGGGGCTGTCTGCCCCCGTCGCCATTGTCGCTCGGACCAATGGCGCTCCAATGGCGACCCCCCGAGGATATTTGTGAAACAGAGAAGGAGGCGGAAGGGAGCCCTTTCGCATCGCTACGCATCCAGTCGGGGACAGGGGCCGTGGTTGCGGCCTCGGCTGCGCGGATGATCGGGGCGTAACCTGTGCAGCGACATAGGTTCCCGGCCAATTGATCGTCATGGTCGCGCCGCCCGTTCAGATGTGCCACCGCCATCGAGACCACGAAGCCCGGTGTGCAAAAGCCGCATTGCGACCCGTGATGTTCGACCATCGCCTGTTGGACCGGGTGCAGCGTGCCATCGGGGCCAGCGATCCCTTCGACCGTGCGCAGGGCGCGGCCATCGAGTTGCGGCAAAAACAAGATACAGGCGTTGAGCGCGCGCGCTGTCCCGTCGGGGTCGGTCACCATCACCGTGCAGGCACCGCAATCGCCTTCGTTACAGCCTTCCTTGGTGCCGGTCAGCCGCCGTTGCTCGCGCAGCCAATCAAGCAGCGTCGCGGTCGGGGGTGCATCGACCTCCACAGGTTCCCCGTTCAGAAGAAACCGGATCGTCATGAAATCAGCCTGCCGCGATACCCGTGAACGGGGAGGTCGTCCGGCGCTCGATGCGGCGTAGAGCGCGGCCCCAAAGTTGTACGACCAGCGCCTAGAAAAGCGGGGTTGGGCCGATATTGCAAGCTTTCGCTTGCGCTGGGCTTCTTGTCGTATCGGATGCGCCCGATTTCTGTGCAGGCCGCGATGTTGCGGTTCCATCGCGCGCGGGGCTGGGGTAGCGTGCGGCCATGGCCGATCCAAAATTCATTCACCTGCGTTTGCACACGGAATATTCGCTGCTCGAAGGGGCGATGCGGGTGAAAAAGCTGCCCGGCATGGTGGCTGATGCGGGCATGCCCGCCGTCGCCGTGACCGATAGCAACAATATGTTTTGCGCCTTGGAGTTTTCGGAAACCGCCGCCAAGGCAGGGGTGCAGCCCATCATCGGTTGCCAGATCGATGTCGATTACGACCCGGTCCGCCCTGGCGAGCGGCCCGTGCCGCCCGCGGCACTTGTGCTTTTGGCGCAAGATAGGCTCGGCTATGAGAATTTGATGAAGCTGAACTCGGCGCTTTATCTGCGCGGGGATGGCAGCGCGCCGCATGTCACGCTTGACGAATTGGCCGCACATGGGGCCGGGCTGATTTGCCTGACGGGCGGGCCCGATGGCCCCTTGGGGCGCTTGCTGCGCACTGGCAATCACGCCAAGGCCGAGGCGCTTTTGACGCGGCTGGCCGCGATCTATCCCGACAGGTTGTATATCGAATTGCAGCGCCATCCGGGCGAGGGCGGCCTGCCCGAGGCCGAGCATGCGACCGAGCGGCCGAGTATCGAGCTGGCCTATGCGCGCGATCTGCCGCTGGTGGCGACCAATGATGTCTATTTCCCCAAAGCCGATATGTTTCAGGCCCATGATGCGATGATCTGCATCGCGCAAGGTGCCTATGTCGATCAATCCGAGCCGCGCCGCCGCCTGAGCCCGCAGCATTATTTCAAATCGCCCGAAGAGATGGCGACATTGTTCGCCGATCTGCCCGAGGCGCTGGAAAACACGGTCGAGATTGCACGGCGCTGCGCCTATCGCGCGCGCACCCACCCCCCGATCTTGCCGCGTTTTGCCGAGGATGAGGTGGAGGAGTTGCGCCGTCAGGCCCGCGCGGGACTGGCCGCGCGTCTGGCCGTCATCCCCCATGCCGCCCCGGTCGTGGAGTACGAGGCGCGCCTTGATTTCGAGCTGGGCATTATCGAGGGGATGGGGTTCCCCGGTTATTTCCTGATCGTGGCCGATTTTATCAAATGGGCCAAGGATGCGGGTATTCCCGTGGGTCCGGGGCGCGGGTCGGGGGCGGGCAGCCTTGTGGCTTATGCTTTGACGATCACCGACCTTGACCCTTTGCGCTATTCGCTTCTGTTCGAGCGCTTTCTCAACCCCGAACGGGTGTCGATGCCCGATTTCGACATCGATTTTTGCATGGACCGCCGCGAAGAGGTGATCCGCTACGTCCAAGAGAAATACGGCCGCGACCGGGTGGGCCAGATCATCACCTTTGGCGCGCTTTTGTCCAAGGCCGCCGTGCGCGATGTGGGCCGCGTGCTGCAAATGCCCTTTGGGCAGGTCGACCGGCTGTCGAAAATGATCCCCGTCGAAGGGGTCAAGCCCGTCTCGATCACGCAGGCCGTGGCGCAGGAAGAACGCATCCGCGAAGAAATGCGCGAAACCGAGCAAGACCGCCGCGAGGGGCGCACCAACCCGGTAAAGCGCCTGTTCGACTATGCCGAAAAGGTCGAGGGGCTTTTGCGCAACGCCTCGACCCATGCGGCGGGTGTGGTGATCGCCGACCGACCGCTTGACGCGCTGGTGCCGATCTACCGCGATCCGCGCTCGGATATGCCAGCCACGCAGTTCAACATGAAATGGGTGGAACCCGCCGGTCTGGTCAAATTCGACTTTCTCGGCCTCAAGACGCTGACCGTGGTGCAAAACGCCATCGCCTTGATCCATGCCAGCGGGCGGCAACTGCATGAGGGGGCGGACGGCACAAGGCTTTACGACCCCGCGCCGGGGGCCGAGAACCAGATCAACGCCATCCCGCTCGATGATCCCAAGACTTATGCGCTCTATGCCTCTGCCAAGACGGTCGCGGTGTTTCAGGTGGAAAGCTCGGGCATGATGGACGCGCTCAGGCGCATGAAGCCCACCTGTATCGAGGATATCGTGGCGCTGGTGGCGCTTTACCGCCCCGGCCCGATGGAAAACATCCCCGCCTATTGCGAGGTCAAGAACGGGCTGCGGCCGCTGGAATCGATCCACCCTTCGATCGACCACATCTTGCAAGAGACCCAAGGCATCATCGTTTACCAAGAACAGGTGATGGAGATCGCGCAGGTCATGGCGGGCTATTCGCTGGGCGGCGCCGACCTTTTGCGCCGGGCCATGGGCAAGAAGATCGCCGAGGAGATGGCCAAGGAACGCCCCAAATTCATCGAAGGGGCGACAGCCAATGGCGTGAGCCAGCAAAAAGCGGGCGAGGTGTTCGACCTGCTCGAGAAATTCGCCAATTACGGCTTCAATAAATCGCACGCTGCGGCCTATGCGGTGGTCAGCTATCAAACCGCATGGCTCAAGGCCAATCACCCGGTCGAATTCATGGCAGCCGTCATGAATTGCGACATCCACCTGACCGAGAAGCTCGCCATTTACCGCCAAGAGGTGGCAAGGATGGGCATCGAGGTTGTGCCGCCTTGCGTCAATCGTGCGGCCGCGAGCTTTGCGGTTGCCGAGGGTAAGATTCTTTATGCGCTGGGCGCGCTCAAGAATGTGGGCGTCGATGCGATGCGCTTGATCGTCGCGGCGCGGGGAGACAAACCCTTCCGCTCGCTCTTCGATCTTGCCCGCCGGGTCGATCTGAAGCGGGTGGGCAAACGCCCGCTTGAGATGTTGGCGCGCGCCGGTGCCTTTGATGCGCTTGATCGCAACCGCGCAAGGGTCTTTGCGGGGCTCGATGCGCTGGTGGCCTATTCGGCCGCGATCCATGATGCGGCGGCTTCGAACCAAGTCTCGCTTTTCGGGGCGGCGGGCGATGACCTGCCCGAGCCGCGCCTGCCCGATACCGAGGATTGGCTACCCGCCGCGCGGCTAGCCGCCGAGCATGCGGCGGTGGGTTTTTACCTCTCGGGTCATCCGTTGGATGATTACCTGCCCGCGCTCGCGCGCAAGGGCGTGCTGACCCTGACTGATGTGATGGCCAAGGTGCAGGGCGGTGCCTTTGTCGCGCGCATGGCGGGGGCGGTGTCTTCGCGCCAAGAGCGGAAATCGCAAAAGGGCAACCGCTTTGCCTTTGTCGCGCTGTCCGATCCGACGGGGCTTTACGAGGTGACGATGTTCTCCGATGTGCTCGATGCTGCGCGGCCCCATCTTGAGACGGGGATGAATATCTTGCTGCAGGTCGAGGCGACCTTTGAGGCCGATCAACTCAAGCTGCTCTGCCGGGGCGTGCAGCCACTTGATGCGGCCGTGGCCAGTGCCACCACCGGCCTGCGTGTCTTTGTCGATGGTGCGGCCGGGATCGCCTCGGTGCAATCGCTGCTTGCGCGCATGGCCAGTGACGCGGCACGCGCTGTGCGGGGGCCGATCCATCTCTGCCTCATGGCCCCCGATCTGCCCGGCGAGGTCGAGCTTGTCTTGGGCGATGATTTCCCCGTCTCGCCCCAGATCAAAGGCGCGCTGCGCGCGATGGAGGGGGTGGTGACGGTCGAAGAGGTCTAATCCCCCTTTTCAACCGCGCGCGCCGCGCCTAGCCTCGCGCCATGACCGCCCCCATTCTCGATAGCCGCGCTGCATGGAGCCGTCTTGGCCTTGCGCTGTTGATTTCGCTGATCGGCAATGTCGGCATGTGGTCGATCATCGTCATCATGCCCGCGATGCAGGCCGAGTTTGGCGTCGACCGGGCCGATGCGGCGATCCCCTACACGCTGACGATGCTGGGTTTTGCGGCAGGCAATTTCCTGATCGGGCGCGCCGTCGATCGCTGGGGTGTGGCGCGGGCCTTGGCGGCCTCGGCGCTTGTGATGGCGGCCGGTTTTGGCGCAGCGGCGCTTGCTCCCAACATCGCCACGCTCTCGGCGCTGCAACTGTTGATCGGCTTTGGCACTGCGACCAGCTTTGGCCCGCTCATCGCCGATGTCAGCCAGTGGTTCCTCAAGCGCCGCGGCATCGCGGTGGCGATGATCGCCTCGGGCAATTACCTCTCGGGGGCGATCTGGCCCTTGATCTTGGCCGATATCCTTGCCGGTCCCGGCTGGCGGACCGCCTATCTGGTGATCGCGGCCGCCGCCCTTTTCGTCATGTTGCCTGCCACTTGGCTCTTGCGCCGCCCGCTGCCCGCCGGCGCGATGGAGGCCTCTGACACCGCCGCCGCGTCTCGCGCGCGCGACAGCGGGCTTGGGCCGCGTGCTTTGACATGGCTTTTGGCCGCAGCAGGCATCGGCTGTTGCGTGGCCATGTCCATGCCACAGGTCCATATCGTCGCCTATTGCGCCGATCTGGGTTATGGCCCCGCCGTGGGGGCGGAAATGCTCAGCCTGATGCTGATGGGCGGCGTCGCCTCGCGGCTGATCTCGGGGCTTTTGGCTGACCGTTTGGGCGGGGTCATGACGCTGCTTGTCGGCTCCACGCTGCAAATGCTGGCCTTGATGCTTTATCTGCCCAGCACCGGTCTCACCTCGCTCTATCTCGTCTCGCTGATTTTCGGGCTGAGCCAAGGGGGCATCGTGCCTGCCTATGCGATCATCGTGCGCGAATACCTGCCCGCGCGCGAGGCGGGGGCAAAGGTGGGCTTCGTCATCATGGCCACGATCCTTGGCATGGCACTCGGCGGCTGGCTTTCGGGGCTGATCTATGACCTCACCGGCTCCTACCGTTGGGCCTTTATCAATGGCATCGGCTTCAACGCGCTCAATGTGGCGATCATGCTCTTCATCATCGCGCGCTCACGCCCTCGCAGACCCGAGGGATTGCCCGCCTAATCCGTCACGCAAATGAACGCCCCCCATCTTTGCTTCCCAAATACTCCGGGGGGAACGGCCAAGGGCCGTCGGGGGGCAGCGCCCCCCGCAAACAAGGGAGTCGGGGCAGCGCCCCCCGCAAAAAAAGGCATGGGGCAGCGCCCCATCTCATTCACCAATGCGGCGGCTTTTGGTCGGCCAAGGGCACGCTGCCGCCTGCCGCATATTCGCGCTCTGCCTCGCGCGCTATGATCATCTCGACGCGGCGTGTCAGCCGGGCGATCTCGCTGTCTTGGCGCGCGACAACCTCTGACAGATCATCGACCATCCGCGCCAGATGGGCGATGCGTTCTTCATAGGCGGTCATATCGGTCATGGTGCCTCGCTTTGCCGCCAAGGCGGCGCATTTGCGTCTCTTCTACAGCTTGCCTGCGCCTCGCACACCCCCCCGCCTGCGGCTTGCCGATTGCGCCCCCCTCCGCTAGACGGGGCGCGACCGAGCGCAGGGATATGCCACCCATGGCCAAAGACCGTAAACAGCCCCGCCCCAAGGCCGAGACGCCCAAAGGCTTCCGCGATTATTTCGGCGCCGAGGTGCTGGAACGCCAGCAGATGCTGGACAAGATCGCGCGTGTCTATCACGCCCATGGTTTTGATCCGCTGGAAACCGCCGCGGTTGAGACGGTCGAGGCTTTGGGCAAGTTCCTGCCCGATGTTGACCGCCCCAATGCCGGTGTCTTCGCCTGGCAGGAGGAGGAGGGTGAGGGCGGCAATTGGCTGGCACTCCGCTATGACATGACCGCACCCTTGGCGCGTGTCGCGGCCCAGTTTCGCAACGATCTGCCCAGCCCCTATCGCCGCTATGCGATGGGGCCTGTCTGGCGCAACGAAAAGCCGGGGCCGGGGCGGTTTCGGCAATTCTATCAATGCGATGCCGACACCGTGGGTGCGGCCAGCGTTGCCGCCGATGCCGAGATCTGCGGCATGCTCGCCGATGCGCTCGAGGCGGTGGGGATTGAGCGGGGCGACTACATCGTGCGGATCAACAACCGCAAGGTTTTGAACGGCGTGCTCGAGGTCGCGGGTCTGTCGGGCGACGACAAGGAAGCCGAACGCGGCATCGTCCTGCGCGCCATCGACAAGCTCGACCGTCTGGGCGAGGGCGGCGTGCGCGCGCTTTTGGGTGCAGGCCGCAAGGATGAGAGCGGCGATTTCACGCAAGGCGCAGGGCTGGCCGAGGGGCAGGCCGATGTGATCATGGGCTTCATGGACGCCCGCCGCGACAGCGCCGCCGCGACCGTGGCGCGGCTTTCGGAATTGGTCGGGGGCTCGCAGATCGGTCAAGAAGGCGTGGGTGAGCTTGAACAGATCGCCGATCTCTTGTCCGCCCAAGGCTACGGCCCCGACCGCATCGTCATCGACCCATCTGTCGTGCGGGGCTTGGGCTATTATACCGGCCCGGTCTATGAGGCGGAACTGACCTTTGAGATCCTCGATGAAAAGGGCCGTCCGCGCCAGTTCGGCTCGGTCGCCGGTGGTGGGCGCTATGATGATCTGGTCAAGCGCTTCACCGGCCAAGAGGTGCCTGCCACGGGTGTCTCGATCGGCGTGGACCGGCTCTTGGCGGCACTGCGCGCCAAGGGGCGGTTGTCGGGCGAGACCCAAGGGCCGGTCATCGTCACCGTGATGGACCGCGACCGCATGGCCGATTACCAGCGCATGGCGGCCACGCTTCGGGCCGCCGGTATCCGGGCCGAGGTCTATCTGGGCAACCCCAAGAATTTCGGCAACCAGCTCAAATACGCCGACAAGCGGCAATCACCCATCGCCATCATCCAAGGCGAGGACGAGGCCGCGCGCGGCGTGGTGCAGATCAAGGATCTGATCCTTGGCGCGAAACTGGCCGGGGAGGCGACGCTGGAGGAATGGAAATCCCAGCCTGCGCAGATCGAGGTGGCGCTCGATGATCTGGTGGCCCAGACCCAAGCAATCTTGGATCGGCACAGGTGAGCGACAAATCCGCCCTTCGGGCCGAAGCGGCACGGCTTCAGGCCATTTTCATCGCGGCGGGCGCCACGCCTGTCGAGGCCGATCTGTTGCTGCCCGCCGAGACGCTGCTTGACCTATACGGCGAGGATATCCGCGCGCGCGCCTATGTCACCCATGACCCGGATCGCGGCGAATTGATGCTGCGCCCCGATTTCACCGTGCCGGTGGTGCAGATGCACATGCAGGGCGGGGCCGATCCCGCGCGCTATTGCTACATGGGTGAGGTGTTTCGCACCCAAGCCGCCGGGTCCGGGCGGCCCAGCGAATATCTGCAAGTGGGCTATGAGGTCTTTGACCGCGCCGATCCGACCCGCGCCGATGCCGAGGTTTTCGCGCTGTTTTCCCGCGCGCTTGCACCGCTTGGGCTGCGCGCCGTGACGGGGGATATTGGCATTCTCGCGGCGGCAATCGACACGCTGACCACATCGGATGCGCGCAAGGCGGCACTGCGCCGCCATATCTGGCGTCCGCGCCGCTTTCGCGCGCTGATCGACCGTTTCACAGGCAAACAGGCGATGCCACCGGCACGCGTGACGCTGATGGCGGCGATGGAAAAACAGGGGGCGGCGGCGCTGGTCGCTGCGGCGGGGCCTGAGATTGGTCTGCGCGCCATGGCAGAGGTCGCAGCGCGGCTTGACGCGCTGGCCGCTGACGCCGCGCTCCCGCCGATCCCCGCCGCGCAGGCCGAGGTTTTGGGCGTGATCTTGTCGCTCAAGGCGATGCTGCCCGATGCCTATGAGCAGCTGCGTGATATTTGTGTCGATCTGCCGGGGCTGCAACCGGCGGTGGACCGGCTGGCCGCGCGAATGGACGCGCTGGCGACAGCCGGTGTCGATCTCGCCCATCTACCTTTTGAGGCGAATTACGGCCGCACTACGATGGAATATTACGATGGTTTCGTGTTCGGCTTTCTGGCCGCTGGCCGCCATGATCTGCCAGCCGTGGCCTCGGGCGGGCGCTATGACGCGCTGACGCGGATCTTGGGCAATGGGCGCGCGATTCCGGCGGTGGGCGGCGTGATCCGGCCCGAGCTGGTCTTGCGGCTAAGCGCCGGGGGTGGGCGATGACGATCCGGCTGGGTGTGCCGTCCAAAGGGCGGCTGATGGAGAAAACCTTTGATTGGTTCGCTCAACGCGGGGTCGAGATGCGGCGCACCGGGTCGGATCGTGAATATGCCGCCGCCGTCGATGGGCTGGATGTGGAGTTGATGCTGCTGTCGGCGGGGGAAATCCCGCGTGAATTGGCGGCGGGGCGCATCCATCTGGGTGTCACGGGCTCTGATCTTGTGCAAGAACGTATCCCCGCTTGGGATCAGGCGGTCGAGATCGTGGCGCGGATGGGCTTTGGTCATGCCGATTTGGTGATCGCCGTGCCCGCCTGTTGGATCGATGTGACAAGCCTTGATGATCTGGATGCCGTCGCCGCCGCGTTCCGGCGCAAGCATGGGTTTCGCCTGCGCATTGCCACGAAATATCACCGCCTCGTGCGCGAGTTTCTGCGCGAGGCAGGCGTGGCCGACTACCAGCTTGTCGACAGCCAAGGTGCCACCGAGGGCACAGTCGCGCATGCCACCGCCGAGGCGATTGCCGATATCACCTCGACCGGCGAGACATTGCGCGCCAACCACCTGCGCATCTTGGACGATGGGATGATCCACCGCTCGGAGGCGACGCTGTTTCGCGCGCGCAAAGCGCGGTGGGGCGCGGCGGAAAAGGCCGCGCTGGGCGATCTGGTGCGCCTCATCGGCGCGGCGTGAAGCGGCCGCTACAGCACACCGATTTCAGCCAGCGCGTTTTGTAGCGCTTGCGGGAGCGCCTCTTCGGTGTCGCGCCCTTGGGGTAGATCGCGCGGTGCATCCTCGGGGGCGAGGTAACGCCAACCTTGAAAAGGGCGCTTGGCGGTGGGGGCGACGCGAATCACGCTTGGGTCAAGCACGATGGCGCAGCGCGTGATCCCGTCTTGGCCGGTGATCTGATCCAGCCGCAAGACCCGCTGGCGGCACAGCACCAGCCCCTTGAACACCCAATAAAGCGCGCCGCCGTTCAGCACCTCATCGGCGCGTTTGGGCCACATGCGGGTGACATGGCGCGGCAGGCCGTCGGGGCCCTTGGCACGAGCGCTTGCCTGCCAATCGGTCAGGTCTTCGAACCGCTCGGCACCGACGCAAAGCTTGATCAGATGGATTGTCCCCGACTTACTCACAGATTGCTCCACAGAATCCCGAATTTCTACCGTATATCGTAGGGCGTTCACGCGCCGCTGCAATCTGTTGATCGCAGCGACCTGTCGCGCTATGTTGTTCGTCTTCCCAAAGGAGCCCTGCACATGACCCGTTTCGCCGCCCCCATCGCCGAGCAGATCTGGGATATGAAATATCGCCTCAAGCAAGGCGATGGCACAGTCATCGATCAATCGGTCGAGGATACTTGGCGGCGCATCGCCCGCGCGCTGGCCGATGTCGAAGACGATAAGGCCGGGTGGGAAGATCGCTTTTACACAGCGCTTGAGGATTTCAAATACCTGCCTGCGGGCCGGATCGTGGCGGGTGCTGGCACGGCGCGGTCGGTGACGCTGTTCAACTGCTTTGTCATGGGCACGGTGCCCGACAGCATGGGCGGTATCTTCGACAATCTGCGCGAGGCTGCGCTGACCATGCAGCAGGGTGGTGGGATCGGCTATGATTTCTCGACCATCCGCCCTAAGGGGGCCGAGGTTCTGGGCGTGGCCGCTGATGCATCGGGGCCGCTGTCCTTCATGGATGTCTGGGATGCGATGTGCCGCACGATCATGTCGGCGGGATCGCGCCGGGGTGCGATGATGGCGACGCTGCGCTGCGATCACCCCGATATCGAGGCATTTATCGCTGCCAAATCCGATCCTGCGCGGCTGCGGATGTTCAATGTCTCGGTTCTGGTCACCGATCCCTTCATGGAAGCGGTCAAGGCCGATGGCCCGTGGGAGTTGGTCTTTGGCGGGCGGGTTTACCGCACGGTGCAGGCGCGCGATCTGTGGAACAAGATCATGCGCGCGACCTATGATTATGCCGAACCCGGCGTGATCTTCATCGACCGCATCAATGCCGAGAACAACCTCAATTATGTCGAGACGATTGCGGCGACCAACCCCTGTGGTGAGCAGCCATTGCCGCCCTATGGCGCGTGCCTTCTGGGGTCGATCAACCTGTCGCGGCTGGTTGATGATCCCTTTGGTGCGGCTGCGCGGATCGATCCCGCCAAGCTGTCCGAGATGGTGGCCCTTGCCGTACGGATGATGGACAATGTCGTCGATGCCTCGCGCTTTCCGCTCGAGGCGCAAGCGGCCGAAGCGCGCGCCAAGCGCCGGATCGGTTTGGGTGTGACGGGTCTGGCCGATGCGCTGGCGATGGTGGGCTTGCGCTATGGCGCGCCCGAGGCCGCCGAGATGACGGGCGAATGGCTAAGGCTGATCGCCAATGCCAGCTATCGCGCCTCGGCTTTGCTGGCCGCTGAAAAGGGGGCGTTCCCGCTTTACGATGCAGCCGCCTATGCCAAGGCGCCGATGATCTTGCGGCTTGATGCGGATGTGCAGGGATTGATTGCCCAGCATGGGCTGCGCAATGCGCTTTTGACCTCCATCGCGCCGACGGGGACGATCAGCCTGTTCGCGGGCAATGTCAGTTCGGGGATCGAGCCGATCTTTGCCAATTCCTATACAAGAAAGGTGCTGCAACCCGACGGCTCCCGCACCGAGGAAGAGGTGGTGGATTACGCCGTGGCCATGTGGCGCGATCAGATGCGCGGCGCGCCCTTGCCCGATCATTTCGTCACTGCCCAAACGCTTGCCCCGCTTGATCATGTGCGGATGCAGGCCGCGGCCCAGCCTTGGATCGACAGCTCGATCTCGAAAACCATCAACGTGCCCGCCGATATCGATTTTGAAAGCTTCAAGGATGTCTATGCGCAAGCCTATGCCACCGGCTGCAAGGGCTGCACGACCTATCGGCCCAATGATGTGACGGGTTCGGTGCTGACAGTTTCCGAAAGCGCCGACAAAGCCGATGGCCCCGAGGCCGTCGAGGCAGCGGGCGGCGATGTGATCTATATGTCCGAGCCGCTTGACCGTCCTGCCTCGCTTGAGGGGCATACCTACAAGGTCAAATGGCCCGATAGCGAACATGCGCTTTATATCACGATCAACGACATCATTCTGGCCGGTCACAGGCGGCCTTTCGAGGTGTTCATCAACTCAAAGAATATGGAGCATTTCGCCTGGACGGTCGCGCTGACGCGGATGATCTCGGCGGTGTTCCGGCGTGGTGGCGATGTCAGTTTCGTGGTCGAGGAACTCAAGGCCGTGTTCGATCCGCGCGGGGGCGCATGGATGAACGGCAAATATGTGCCGTCCATTCTGGCGGCTATCGGCGGCGTGATCGAGCGGCACATGATCTCGATCGGGTTCATCGCGGGCGAGGGGATGGGGCTGAAATCCGACCCGCAGGCCGAGGTGGTTAATCTGGGCCACAAGCCTGGCCCGGCCTGTGCATCCTGTGGCCAATACGACATGCGCATGGCGGAGGGGTGTTTGACCTGCAACAGCTGCGGCTATTCGAAATGTGGCTGAGGTGCCCCTGCACCTTGCCACATTTTCGCCGCATTTGGCCGGATAAGTCGCGAGAAACGAAGGGGCGGGTTTACCGCTAAGCCTGTAGGTTGGTGTCATGTGTGTTGGTCTTGCCCGTTTCGGGGCGTTCGTTGTCATTGCTGCATCGTTGGCGGCCCCCGCTTTGGCCGAAGACCAAGGGGGGCGTCAGACCCTCGGCACGGCGCGGGTCTTTACCAATGACACCATCGCCGACAGGCAAGATCGCTGGCGCTCGGGCGGCTATGGGATCAGCCGCTTTCGTGGAGAGGCATGGGCGGGTGCGCTTCCAAGCCAGCCTTTCGCGATCATGGAATACCGCCTGCGTGGCGAGGTGATGGCCCCTGACAATCTGGCTCGCCCTGCGCCGGGTGACAGGCTTTATGCAGGTAGCCTATGGCTGGGTGCCCATACTCATCTGGCGTGGCTTGGCCTTGATGTGACGGCGGGTGGCGATCTGGTCGTGACCGGCGAGCAATCCGGCGTGCGGCAACTCCAAACGCGCATCCATGATTGGTTTTCCATGCCGCGCATGGATGTGGAGGGGTATCAGGTCGCGGATGGTGTCTATCTACACGGCACGGTTGAGGCTGGCAAATCCTTGAGGCTGTCTTGGGGTGAGGTGCGCCCCTTTGCCGAGCTTCAGGGCGGCGTTGAAACACTGGCGCGCGCTGGGCTTGACCTGACCTTTGGCACGCTGGGACAGGCTGGATTGCGCAGCCGTGAACCGATCACGGGGCAACGTCTCGCAGGGATCGTCGATGCAGAGGCCAGCGGCTGGTCGCTTTTGCTTGGTGGGGATGTCGCGCATGTCGAAAGCTCGATCTTTTTGCCCGAAAGCCGTGGCTATACGGTTGAGACAGCGCGCCACCGGCTGCGCGCGGGCGTGAACTACGGCTTTGGCAGCAGCAATATGTTCTACGGCGTGACCTATCTGTCGGAAGAATTTGTGGGCCAACCCGAGGGTCAGCTGGTCGGATCATTGAGTTTGAACCTGCGATTCTGATCTTTCGTCGGGTATGGCGAATCGAAAGCTATACATCGCGAATCACTTTTGATACGCTTTGCGAAAGGCACAGCCGAACAACGGTTGGCCGCGTATCGAGTGTGAGGCAGAGTAATGGGCACGGGCTTTCGGGGCGCGTTCGTGATCGCATGGGCGCAGACCAAGCTGGATGGCGATCCGGCACAGGGACATCTTCAACTTTGCGAAGGGATGACATGGCGCTGGCATGGCCGCGCCATCCCGCTTGAGGGTGAAGGCGGCGCGCTTTTGCTGCAAGACAGCGCCGAACATGATGAATTGCGCGCCCGCGCGGCGCGGGTGGTGCGCAAGCTGATGCAGCGCCCCGCACCAAGCGCCGCCGAGATCGCGGCGGACGAAGCTGATCCGATCTTTCGCGGTGCCTTTGTCGTGACCGATGGGCGCAAACTTTTCACCATCGTGCCGATCTTACTTGATGACACGACCGATCCGATCTTGCTTTTCGTCGATGAGATGCCCCCGCCCGAGCGTGACTTGACGATTTTGCAATGTGCCCAGCGAACGCTGCGCCCAACGCAATCCGAGCGTCCTTCGGTCATTTGTTTTACGCCGGGCACAAGGATGCGCACGCTCAACGGTGATGTCGCGATCGAGGATTTGGGGCCGGGTGATCGGCTTTTGACCCGCGACAGCGGCCCGCAAGCAGTGCTTTGGTCTGGCCATCGGCGCATGTCGGGTGCGCGCCTTTTTGCCATGCCTGCGCAGCGCCCGATCCGGTTGCGGCGCGGTGCGCTGGGGCTGGACCGGCCCGAGGATGATTTGATCGTCAGTCCTGAACATCGCGTTTTGGTGATGGGCCGCGCCGCCCAAGACCTATGGGGCGAGCCCGAGGTTCTGGTCCGCGCCGCCGATCTTGTCGGTGACCGCTTCATCACGGTCGATCATTCCCTGCGCGAGACTTGGTATATTCACCTGATGCTTGAGCGCCACGAGGTGATCTGGGCCAATGGCTTGGAGGTCGAGACATTTCATCCCGGTTTCATGGGGCTTGATCACATCAACGCCGCGCAGCGCGAGCTGTTGTTTGACCTGCGCCCGGAGCTGTCGCAAAATCCCGATCTTTATGGTCCACCTGCGCGCCGCATGTTAAGCCGGGCCGAGGCTGCGATCTTGCTGCATGGCGCGCCCGCCCTTTCGGTATCAGCCCGGCATTGACAGCCCCGCACATTGGGCCTAAACGACGCGCTCATTCATCGGCCCCAAGGGGTCGGTGTTTTTATTGGTGTTGGTGGCCCCCGCAAGGGAATGCCTGTCGCCTCGGCAAAATCCGGGGAAAGGACAACGCCCTCTCGCATGATGAAGAGGAGATCAGACGGTGACCAAACGCACCTCTGCCAAGTACAAAATTGACCGCCGGATGGGCGAAAACATCTGGGGTCGTCCGAAATCCCCGGTCAACAAGCGCGAATACGGCCCCGGCCAGCACGGCCAGCGCCGTAAGGGCAAGGTGTCGGACTTCGGTCTGCAGCTGCGCGCCAAGCAAAAGCTGAAGGGTTATTACGGCGACCTGACCGAAAAGCAGTTCCGCCGCATCTACACCGAAGCTGAACGCCGTCGCGGTGACACCGGTGAATTGCTCATCGGCCTGCTTGAGCGCCGTCTGGATGCGGTCGTCTATCGCGCGAAATTCGTCGCCACCATCTTTGCCGCGCGCCAGTTCGTGAACCATGGCCATGTGACCGTGAACGGTCAGCGCGTGAACATCCCCTCCTACCGCGTGAAGGAAGGCGATGTGATCGAGGTGCGTCAGAAGTCGAAGCAGATGACCGTTCTGCTCGAGGCCGTGCAATTGGCCGAGCGCGATGTTCCCGATTACATCGAAGTGGATCATTCCAAAATGATCGCAACCTTCGTGCGGACGCCGGGCCTTGGTGATGTGCCGTACCCGGTTGTGATGGAACCCAAGCTCATCATCGAATATTACGCGCAGAACTAATATCTGCTGCACGCAAGTTTCCGGGGCCGTGCCAATCTGGTGCGGCCCTTTTTCTTTCTGTCAGGCGATAGGAGGCCCACATATGGCGCAGACCCATCCCGTTTATGGACGCATCGACGGCCCAATTGTGATCATCGGCTTTGGGTCAATCGGCAAAGGAACTTGGCCACTGATCGAACGCCATTTCGACTATGATGCACAACAGCTGGTGGTGATCGAACCCGATCCCGCACAGGCGAATTTTCTGCGCCAGCATCGCCTGAACCATGTGCAAGAGGCGCTGACGCCTGAGAATTATCGCGCCGTACTGGGTCGGTTGTTGGAGCCGGGCAAAGGGTTTTGTGTCAACCTCAGCGTCGATACCTCATCGCTTGACCTGATGCGGTTCTGCCGTGAGATCGGCGTGCCCTATATCGACACCGTCGTTGAGCCTTGGGCAGGCTATTATTTCGGCACAGCCGACAATGCCGCGCGCACCAATTATGCGCTGCGCCAAGCGGTACGCGATGAAAAGGCCGCCAATCCCGGCGGGTCCACGGCGATTTCCTGCTGTGGGGCCAATCCCGGCATGGTGTCGTGGTTCGTGAAGGAAGCGCTTTTGACCTTGGCGCGCGACACCGGCCATGATGCCGGCACGCCGCAAGATCGCGCCGCATGGGCGCGGCTGATGCGCGATTTGGGGGTCAAGGGTGTGCATATCGCCGAGCGTGACACGCAGGCCCGCCGCGTGCCGCGTCCGCGCGGTGTTTTCGTCAACACATGGTCGGTCGAGGGCTTCATCGCCGAAGGGTTCCAGCCCGCCGAACTTGGCTGGGGCACGCATGAGCCGTGGTTCCCCGAAAACGGCTATCGCCACGAGACCGGCTGTCAGGCTGCGATCTGGCTTGACCGTCCGGGGGCGATCACGCGCGTGCATAGCTGGTGCCCGACGCCGGGGCCGCAATTCGGCTTTCTCGTCACGCATAATGAGGCGATCTCGATTGCCGATTACTACACTGTTGGGCAGGAAGCCGCGCCGGACTATCGGCCGACCTGCCATTACGCCTATCACCCTTGCGATGATGCGGTGCTGAGCTTGCATGAGATGTTCGGCTCGGGGCGGGCGCAAGAAAAGCACCATATCTTGACCGAGGATGAGATCGTCGAGGGGATCGACGAGTTGGGCGTGCTGCTTTACGGCCATGAAAAGAACGCGCTGTGGTTTGGCTCGCGCCTGTCGAATGCCGAGACGCGCGATCTGGCCCCTTATCAAAACGCCACCGGGTTACAGGTGACAAGCGCGGTGCTGGCCGGGATGGTTTGGGCCTTGGAAAACCCCAATGCGGGCATTGTCGAGGCCGATGAGATGGATCATGCGCGCTGTCTTGCGGTGCAGCGCCCCTATCTTGGCCCGGTTGAGGCGCATTACACCGATTGGACGCCCTTGCAGGACCGCTGGGAATTGTTTCCCGAAGATATCGACCCCGAAGAGCCTTGGGCCTTTCGCAATGTCTTGGCGAGCTGATCCTTTGCTTGATCAAAAGGTGCAGCCTTTGGCTGCGCGACTTTGATCTCACCCCGCCTTTGGCGGGGCTCGGGTGGCGGGGGCGCTGCCCCCGCACCCCCGGAGTATTTGAAAAGCAAAGATGACGCGGTGATCCGCGCTTTCGAGGTGATGGACGCGGGCCTTGAGAGAGCGTAAGGGCGATCCATGGCATATGGCGACCGTTTCCGCACCCTCTCGCTTGCGCAGGCGCAAGAATTGCCGTTTTGGCGGCGTCCCATCGCGCTTTTGGTGCTGATGGCCTTTGCCATGCCCGTGGCTTTTGCCACATGGTCGGCGCTTTTGAACAATTTCGTCATCGAGATGGCCGGGTTTGATGGGGCCGATATCGGCTGGCTGCACACGGTGCGCGAAATACCGGGGTTTTTCGCCATTGGGGTGATTGCGCTGATCATCTTTATCCGTGAACAGGTTTTGGGGCTGGTGTCGCTGGTGATTCTGGGGGTCGCCACGGCCCTGACCGCGCAATTCCCCAGCTTGGGCGGGTTGCTGGTGATTACGCTGATCAGTTCGATTGGCTTTCATTATTACGAGACGGTCAACCAGTCGTTGCAATTGCAATGGATCGACAAAAAGCGCGCGCCGCAGGTGTTGGGCTGGTTGATGGCGGTTGGATCAGGGGCCACATTCCTTGCCTATGGGCTGATCGTTTTGACATGGCGCGCCTTTGATCTGAGTTATGATCTTGTCTATTGGCTGGCCGGCGGCGTGACGGCAGTGATCGCCCTTGTGTGCTTGTTTGCCTTTCCGCAATTCGAAAGCCCGCATCCGCAAACCAAGAAGATGGTGCTGCGCCGGCGCTATTGGCTTTATTATGCGCTCCAATTCATGTCAGGCGCGCGGCGGCAGATTTTCGTCGTTTTCGCAGCCTTCATGATGGTGGAGCGCTACGGCTTTGGCGTGCATGAGGTGACGGCGCTCTTCATGGTGACATTGCTGGCCAATATGGTTGCAGCGCCGCTGTTGGGGGCGGTGGTGGCGCGTTTTGGCGAAAGGCTGGCGCTTGTCGTGGAATATGGGGGGCTCGGGGCGATCTTCTTGCTTTATGCCGCGCTCTATATCTTTGACTGGGGGCCTTGGGCGGCGGCGGGGCTATACATCGCCAATCATTTGTTCTTTGCACTGGCCTTGGCGCTCAAGACGTATTTCCAGAAGATCGCCGACCCCGGTGACATCGCGCCGACCGCAGCCGTGGCCTTTACCATCAACCATATCGCGGCGGTGTTTTTGCCCGCACTTCTGGGCTATGTCTGGCTCACCTCGCCTGTGTCGGTCTTTATGCTGGCCGCAGGGATGGCTGCGGTGTCCTTGGGCCTGTCTTGTCTGGTGCCGCGCCATCCCCTGCCGGGGCATGAGACGATCTTGGTCGCGCGGCGCGGTGCGCCCGTTGCCAAGGGCGGGGCAAGCGCTTAGGGCCATGGCGCGAATACCTTGCTGAACGGAGCTTGCCGATGCCCACTTGGACCGCGCTGACGACCCTGACCGATAAGACCAAGGCCGAGGCGCTGGGCACAGCCCTTGAAGACATGACGCCCGCGCCAACGGGTGTCGGGGTCTTTGAGTTGGAGGATGGATCTGACCTGTTGGAGGTTGGCGCCTATTTCACCGAGGCCCCTGATGAGATTGCCTTGATGCTCTTGGCCGCAACCTATGGCGCAAAGCCTTTCGCGATATCGCAATTGCCCGAAACCGATTGGGTCGCGCATGTGCGCCGTGAATTGCACCCGGTGCTTGCCGGTCGGTTTTTTGTCTATGGGTCGCATGATGCCGACAAGGTGCCGGATGGGCGGATCGCCTTGTTGATCGAGGCGGCGATGGCCTTTGGCACGGGGCATCATGGCACCACGAAGGGCTGTCTTGAGGCGATGGATAGCCTGTTGGACGCGGGCCATGTGTTCAAGAACGTGGCCGATATCGGCTGTGGTACGGCGGTCCTCGCGATTGCTGCGGCCAAGGTGTTGGAGGGGGATTTCATCGCCTCGGATATTGACCCGGTGGCGGTGGATGTTGCCTTGGCCAATGCGGTGGCCAATGGTGTGGGCGGGCGTGTCGCCTGTGTCGAGGCAGCTGGGTTTGATCATCCAGATCTTGCTGCGCGCGCGCCTTATGATTTGGTTTTTGCAAATATCCTCAAAGGGCCGCTGATCGCATTGGCGCCTGATATGGCCGCGCATGTTGCAGCGGATGGGTATGTGATCTTGTCTGGGCTTTTGATCCCGCAGGCCGAGGATGTGACGGCGGCCTATGTGGCGGTAGGCTTTGTGCCGGTTGCCCGGCGCGAGATCGGGGATTGGGCGACGCTGACCTTGCGCCGCTGAACCGGCGGACAAGAACGCGCCCCCAAATTGCTTTGGGGGCGCGTTTTAATTTGTGTGTTCTGGTGCGGGGCGATCAGCCGCGCTGGTAATTGCCGCGCGCGATATCGTCGATATCGCCGCGCACAAGGCCCAGATCTTCCAATTCGCGGTCAGTCAGCGCCGAGAGGCTTTTGCGCGTGACGCGCGCATCATTCCAAGCGGCGATCCGGCCGAACACTTCGGTCAGAAGACGGGTGGCGCTAGACCCGGCGCCGAGGGGGCGGTTCGTGATAATGGCCATCTGGCGTTTCCTTATGGGTTCATCGTTTCGGCCAAGCGGTGCAAGACCGCCGGTCGCTTGATCAGATGCCGCATCTAGATGTGCAGATTGCGTCACACAATGCGCGATTGTGCATGGGTCACATGCAATTTGCGCATGCCTGCCTCAGGGCTATTTTCGGCAATGAATAAAGGAAAAATCGGGAAAACAAATGTCGCTTTCTTTGCGTTGAGTGACGCTTTTTGGCGGCGCATTTCCGACATCGATCAAAAGCGACTTTTCGCGCGCCCAAAGGGACCAAGCGCTAGGCAATGTTCGCCTTTCGTGCTAGTGATGCACAAAGGCCACGAAATGGGCTGTTAATTGCAGGGCAGGGGCGGGCAGATGCGGATAATCGGGATCGACCCGGGGCTGAGATGCCTTGGATGGGGTGTGATCGAGGTTGATGGTGTGCGGCTCAGGCATGTGGCCAATGGGCAGATCCTGTCTGGGGCAGGTGATTTGGCGGTGCGGCTTTTGGCGCTTTATGAGCAATTGAGCGCGGTCATCGCGCGCCACGCGCCGCAAACGGCCGCCGTTGAGCAGACCTTTGTCAACAAGGATGGGGCGGGCACGCTTAAGCTGGGTCAGGCGCGCGGCATTGCGATGCTGGTGCCGGCGCAAGCGGGGCTGCGTGTGGCGGAATACGCCCCCAACGCGGTGAAAAAGGCGGTCGTCGGCGTGGGCCATGCCGAAAAGCAGCAGGTGGAACATATGGTGCGGCTGCAATTGCCGGGCTGTGACCCGGCAGGCCCAGACGCCGCCGATGCGCTGGCCGTCGCGATTTGTCATGCATTTTACGCGCAATCGGCGGATCGTTTGGCCCAGGCCATCGGGGCAGCATCATGATCGGCAAGCTGACAGGGCGGGTGGATTACAAGGCCGCCGATCATGTGCTGCTCGATGTGGGGGGGGTGGGCTATACGGTGCATTGTTCGGATCGCACCTTGGCCGCATTGCCCGGCGCGGGGCAAATGGCGGCACTTTATACCGAGCTTTTGGTACGCGAAGATTTGCTTCAGCTTTTCGGCTTTCTTTCGCCATATGAGCGGGAATGGCACCGGCTGTTGATCACGGTGCAAGGGGTGGGCTCCAAGGCGTCGATGGCGATCTTGGGCACACTTGGCCCCGATGGCGTGGCGCGCGCGATTGCCATCGGCGACTGGGGCGCGGTCAAGGCCGCACCGGGGATCGGGCCAAAGCTTGCGCAGCGCGTGGTCAACGAGTTGAAAGAGAAAGCGCCGGGCATCATGGCCTTGGGCGGCACGATGGGGCAGGCGGCGGGCACGCAGATCGATCCGCTGATCGAGGAAGATGGCCCGGTCAAAGCGCCGATGCCGCAGGCCGCACCGCCATCATCCGGCGCGGCGCAGGCTGACGCGCTCTCGGCCCTGACCAATCTGGGCTATGCACCCTCCGAGGCCGCGCGCGCCGTGGCCGAGGCGGCAGGCAATGCGCCGGGGGCCGAGGCACCCGCGCTGATCCGCGCGGCACTGCGTCTATTGGCACCGAAGGAGTAGGGGGTGGTGCGTACTTTGCGCCTCAGCCATAGATGCATGACATGACAGAGCCTGACCCAACCCTTCGCCCCGCGGCCCTGCCCGAGGATGCCGACCGCGCCCTGCGGCCGCAGACGCTTGATGATTTCATCGGGCAGGCCGAGGCGCGCGCGAACCTGTCGGTTTTCATCGAAAGCGCGCGGCGGCGGGCCGAGGCGATGGATCATGTGCTGTTCCATGGCCCGCCGGGCTTGGGCAAGACCACGCTGGCACAGATCATGGCGCGCGAATTGGGCGTGAATTTCCGCATGACCTCTGGCCCGGTCTTGGCGCGGGCGGGTGATCTGGCCGCGATCTTGACCAATCTTGAAGCGCGCGATGTGCTGTTTATCGACGAAATTCACCGCCTCAACCCGGCGGTGGAAGAGGTGCTTTACCCCGCGCTTGAGGATTTCGAACTGGATCTTGTGATTGGTGAGGGGCCAGCCGCGCGCACGGTGCGGATTGAGTTGCAGCCCTTTACATTGGTGGGTGCGACCACGCGGATGGGCCTTTTGACCACGCCCTTGCGCGACCGCTTCGGCATTCCCACCCGGCTGAATTTCTACACCACCGAGGAATTGACGCGCATCGTGGCGCGCGGTGCGCGGCTGTCGGGCATTGACGCCGACCCGCTAGGCGTGGCCGAGATTGCCGGTCGCGCACGCGGCACGCCGCGGATCGCGGGCAGGCTCTTGCGCCGGGTGATTGATTTCGCGCTGGTCGAGGGGGATGGGCGGCTGACCCAAGCCATTGCAGATAGCGCGCTGACGCGGCTGGGTGTCGATCATCTGGGCCTTGATGGGGCGGACCGGCGCTATTTGAGCTTGATTGCCGAAAACTATGCGGGCGGGCCTGTTGGGGTGGAAACCCTCTCGGCGGCACTTTCGGAAAGCCGCGACACGCTGGAAGAGGTGATCGAGCCCTATCTGCTGCAACAGGGCCTGATCGCGCGCACGCCACGGGGACGGATGCTGGCCCATAAGGGCTGGACCCATCTTGGGCTGGCCGCGCCACCCGCGCCGGGGCAGGGCGAACTGCTTTAACCATACCGATGACGATGACCGACACCAGCCTTTCACCCCTTACCCCCGAAGCCGTTGCCGCCCTGTTCACGCGCGCCGATGGGCAATTCCTGTTTGCGCGTTGGGGGCGGCCCATTGTGCCGGTGGTCTTTGGGGTCGAAGATGGCACCGTGTCGATCCTGAAGGGCGCGATCGAGGCGGTGGTGGCGCTGGCAGGTCACAAGATGGCCGAGACCGACCCGGAGTTGGGCGCCAATCTGATGGTGTTTTTCATCCGCGATTGGTCTGAGTTGACCGCAACCCCCAATCTTGACCGGCTGATCCCCGATCTGGCCCCGTTGGTCGCGCGGCTAGAGCGGGCGGATGCCAATCAATACCGGGCCTTTCGCTTTGACGAGGGCGGCGGGATCAAGGCCGGTTTTGTCTTTATCCGCATGGACGCCGCGATGGCACAGGCACCGGCCGAGACGATCGCGCTGAGCCAGATCGTGCAGACGATCCTTTTGTGGTCTGACACCGCATTCTTGGGCACATCGCCCTTGGCGATCTTGCGGGCGGGCGGCCCCGCGATCCTCAAGCCGCAGATCGCCGATCTGATCCGCGCAGCCTATGACCCCGCGCTGCCGGTGGCGTCCGCCGATCCGGCGCTTGGTTTGCGATTGGCCGCGCGTTTGGGGCGGATGCAATGATCTATCGCTGGCCCATCCGCGTCTATTACGAGGATACCGATCTGGCGGGCATCGTCTATTACGCCAACTACCTGCGCTTTATCGAGCGCGCGCGCTCGGAGTTGGTGCGCGCGGCGGGGATCGATCAGGTGGCGATGAAAGCCGCGGGGCTGGTGTTCGCCGTGCGCCGGGTCGAGGCCGATTACCTCAAGCCCGCCCATTACGACGACCAGATCGAAGTGCGCACAAGGCTGACCGATGTCAAAGGTGCCAGCTTTGCCATGCCGCAAGAGGTGTGGCGCGAAGATGAGCTTTTGTTTCAAGCACATGTCATGATTGTCGTGTTGAACCAAGCCGGGCGGGCCACACGCCTTCCGGCGGAACTTCGCGCAAGGCTGGATGCCGTCACGGCAGATGTCAGCCGTTGACAGAGAAGTGTTCGCATTCCCCCTTATAAGCTGATATGCTTACCCCTTAATGAGGCATGAAAAACGTGCCCATATTGTATTGAGGCCGGGGCAGAGGAAACTTTTAGTCACTATGGAAACCGAAACACTCGCTGTCGCGCAGCAGGCGGATTATACCGTTATTGCGCTGTTTTTCCGTGCAAGCATCACGGTCCAGCTTGTCATGATCGCCTTGATCGTGGCGTCGGTCTGGGTTTGGGCGGTCACTTTCACCAAGGTCAAGATGTTTCGCAGCGCGCGCGGCGATGCCACGGCCTTTGACGCGGCCTTTTGGTCGGGTGAGCCGCTGGATGAGCTCTACGACCGTATCGCCGATGCGCCCGCCAGCGCCTATGAGCGCGTCTTTGTTGCGGGCATGACCGAATGGCGGCGCTCGTTGCGCGATGATGGTGCCTTGATCCCCGGCGTGCAGCAGCGCGTTGATCGCTCGATGGATGTGGCGATTGCGCGCGAAAGCGAACGCTGGACGCATGGTTTGGGCTTTTTGGCCACGACCGGATCGGCGGCACCTTTCGTGGGGCTTTTCGGCACCGTCTGGGGGATCATGCGCTCGTTCCAAGAGATCGCGATTTCCGGCAATACCTCGCTTGCCATCGTCGCCCCCGGTATTGCCGAGGCTTTGCTTGCCACGGGCTTGGGCCTGTTGGCGGCGATCCCTGCGGTGATCTTGTACAATATGCTCAGCGCCGATGCCGACCGCCTTGTCAGCGGGCTGGAAGGGTTCGCTGATGAGTTCTCGACACTTCTGTCGCGGCAGCTCGACTGATGGGTGTCTCGGTTGCAACCAATAGCGGCTCGCGCCGCCGGGGCCGGGGCCGCCGCGCCAATCTCAAGCCGATGTCCGAGATCAACGTCACGCCCTTCGTCGACGTCATCTTGTGCCTGTTGATCATCTTCATGGTGGCAGCCCCCTTGATGACCGTGGGCGTGCCCATCGACTTGCCCGATACCGCCGCCGAGGCCCTGCCGTCGGAGGAGGAGGAGCCGCTGACCGTCACGCTGGCACCCGATGGCACGGTGATGATCCAGACCACCGAAGTGCCGCTGGGCGAAATCGTTAGCCGGCTCGAGGCGATTGCGGCTGAGCGCACATCTTCGCGGATATTCCTGCGCGCGGATGGCGCGATCCCCTATGAGGATGTGATGCGCGTCATGGGGGCGCTAAACGCCGGCGGTTTCCGCGAGATCGGGTTGGTGACCGATTCGGGCGGCCCCCGGCTTGACGGTGGCGGACAGTAAGGGGGGAACGGATGCGCCGGTCCCTTTACGCCTCGACAGCGATACATGCCGCGCTCTTGCTCTGGGTCGCGTTGGGCGATGGTTTGTTCAAAGACAGTCCCGATCCGGTGTTCGAGGTCACGGGTGTCACGATCCTGTCGAGCGCGGAGTTCGATGCGCTGACGGCTGCGGCCACGCCTGTTGCTTTGGAGATCGCGCCCCCCCCGCCGCGTCCTGAACCGACGCCGGAACCGGAACCTGCGCCCGAACCCGAACCTCAGCCTGAACCCACCCCGCCGGGTGAGGTGACCGATACGCTTGCGCCCCCCGCGCCGCTGTCGGGCACCCCCGATCTGCCAGAGGATGGCCGCCCGACCCCGCGCGCGGCTGATCGCATCGCGCCCCTGCCTGCACCCGCACCGGAACCCGAGGTGGAGATCGCCCCTGAGGCAGTGACCCAATCGACCGCCCCCGCCCCATCGGCCACACCTGTGGAGGCAGCGCCAGAAGCCGCCCCCGAGGAAGCCACGACCGAGATCGTGACTGAGGCGGAAACGCCATCGGGTGGTCCGCTTGGCCCTACAGCCTCTATCCGCCCACCGACCCGACCCGCGCGCCCGCGCCCGGTCGAGGCCGCCGCCGCCGCGCCCGATCCCGCCCCGCCGCCGCCTGAACCCGAACCCGCCGCCGATCCGCTGGCCGATGCGATTGCATCTGCCGTGGCCCAAGCCGTGCAAGCACCAAGCGCGCCATCCGGCCCACCGCTGAGTGCCGGTGCGCGCGAAGGGTTCCGTGTCGCCGTCTCGACCTGTTGGAATGTCGGCTCACTTAGCACCGAGGCGCAGGGCACCACTGTCGTGGTCGGGTTCGACATGACCCCCGAGGGGCGGCCTGTGGATGGGTCACTGCGCCTGATTTCTGCCGAAGGGGGTGGTGTCGTGGCCGCCCAACAGGCCTTTGAGGCTGCGCGCCGCGCGATCCTGCGCTGCGGTGCGAATGGTTATAACCTGCCTGTCGAAAGCTATGATGACTGGCGGCAGGTCGAACTTGTCTTCAACCCCGAGGGGATGCGTCTGAGATGATTTTGTCGCGTAACCCTGTTAGCATAAGCTGGCGGAACCACTCCGCGTGGCGAGAGGTGTATCCATGTTGCTGACCCGTCGATCCTTGATCCGCTCTGCCTCGGTCTTCGCGGCGGCGGCAACCCTGCCCGGTCTGGTGCGCGCGCAAACTCGCCCGCTTCGGCTTGAGATCACCGAAGGTGTGATCGAACCCTTGCCCTTCGCCATCCCCAGTTTCATCGCGCGCAATGGGGCTGCTGCTGATGCGGCCGCCGATATCACCCGCGTCATCGCCGCCGATCTGCGCGGCACGGGGCTGTTCCGGCAGATCCCCGACAGCGCGCATATCTCGAGCGTCACCAATTTCGACGCGCCGATCCTTTACCCCGATTGGCAGGCGATCAATGCCCAAGCCCTGATCGTGGGCGAGGTCGAGCAGCAAGGTGGCCGTTTGATCGTGCGCTTCCGCCTGTTTGACGTCTTTAGCCAACAGCCTTTGGGCGATGGGCTGCAATTCGTGGGCACCCGTGACGGCTGGCGGCGCATGGCCCATAATGTCGCCGATCAAGTCTATGAGCGGATCACCGGCGAGACAGGCTATTTCGACACGCGTGTTGTCTTTGTCCATGAGGAGGGGCCGAAGAACGCGCGCCTCAAGCGTTTGGCGCTGATGGATTACGATGGGGCGAATGTCCAATTCCTGACCGATAGCCGGAGCATTGTGATGGCGCCGCGGTTTAGCCCGACGGGTGATCGCATCATCTATACCAGCTACGAAAGCGGTCAGCCGCGCGTCTATATTATGGATGTGGCCAGCGTCAGCCGCCGCCCGCTTGAAGCGGTGTCGGCAGGCAACATGACCTTTTCGCCGCGCTTTACCGCCGATGGCGGCAGCGTGGTCTTTTCGATGGAACAAGGCGGCAATACCGATATCTACCGCGTCCCCGTGAGCGGTGGCGCGCGCAGCCAGTTGACCAATGCCCCTTCGATCGAAACGGCACCCTCGTTTTCGCCTGATGGCAGCCGGATGGTGTTTGAGAGCGACCGCACCGGCGGCCAACAGATCTATGTCATGCCTGCAGGCGGCGGCGAGGTGCAGCGCATCAGCCGAGGAAGCGGTCGCTACGGCACGCCCGTCTGGTCGCCGCGTGGCGATTACATCGCGTTTACCAAGCAAGAGCGCGGGCGCTTCCATATCGGGGTGATGCGCACCAATGGCTCGGAAGAGCGGCTTTTGACCGCCTCTTTCCTTGATGAGGGGCCGACTTGGGCACCCAATGGGCGTGTGCTGATGTTCACCCGCGAAACCGCAGGGGCCAATGGTGCGCCCGCCGTCTATTCGGTCGATATCTCGGGGCGCAACCTCCAGCGCGTCGCGACACCCGGCATGGCATCCGACCCGTCATGGTCGCCGCGCCTTCCCTGACCCTAACCCTTGCATGGACGCAGGCCCCGCGCCCATGCTATACTGAGAAAAACAACAAGGACCGAGCATCATGACCATGTCCCTTCGCGCAACTGCGCTGATCTTGACCGCCGCAATGGCCCTCTCCGCTTGTGCGCAGGGCGGGCTTCGCGGCGGCGATGACGCCATCAACCTCAACGGCGCGCAAGGCGCCTTTGGCTCGGTCTCGGACCCGAGCAGCATCGCCTATTTCAACCAGATCGTGGGCGACCGGGTGCTTTTCGCCGTCGATCAATCCACCATCAACGCCTCTGCCATGGCTGTGCTTGACGGTCAGGCGGAATGGCTGATGACCAATCCCGAATTCACAGCCCTTGTCGAAGGTCATGCCGACGAGCAAGGCACGCGCGAATACAACCTTGCGCTGGGCGCGCGCCGTGCAGCCGCCGTGCGCGATTACCTTGTTTCGCGGGGGGTTGCCCCCAACCGGATCAACACGATCAGCTTTGGCAAGGAGCGCCCGCTTGAGATTTGTTCGGATGAGAGCTGCTACAGCCAGAACCGCCGCGCTGTGACGGTTCTGGGCACCGGCGCCGGGGTCTGAACCAATGCGCCACGCCCTGATCCTTGCGCTGTTGATCGGCTTGTGCCCGCCCATGGCGATGGCACAAGACCGCACCCAATCCTTGGCCGATATCCGCCAAGAGCTGTCGGTGCTGTTTGTCGAGATGCAGCGCCTCAGGGGCGAGTTGAACACGACAGGTGGCGCGATGGGCGCGGGTGGCGGCGGCACGGTGCTTTCGCGCATTGATGCCATCGAGGCCGAGTTGCGCCGCCTGACCGACCAGACCGAGCAATTGCAGATCAAGGTTGAACGGGTCGTCACAGATGGCACCAACCGCATCGGCGATCTGGAGTTTCGCCTGTGCGAACTGACCCCCGATTGCCGGATCGGCGATCTTGCGGCCACGCCTGCCTTGGGTGGTGCCGGTGATGTGGGCGCACTTGGCGGCGCAATGCCCGCGACCCCGGTGATGCCCAGCGGTGCCAATCTTGCCGTGGCCGAGCAAAGCGATTTCGACCGCGCGCGCACGGCCTATGAAGCGGCCGATTTTGCGCAAGCAGCCCAGCTTTTCGAAGCCTTCACCCAAACCTATCCTGGTGGCCCGCTTTCGGCCGAGGCGCATTTTCTGCGCGGGCAATCCGAGGCGCAGCAAAGCGCATGGAGCCGGGCGGCGCGTGCTTATCTCGATAGTTTTACCGCCGATCCATCGGGCGCGCGGGCCAGCGATGCGCTGCTTAATCTTGGGCTTTCCTTGGCTGAGTTGGGTCAGCGCGACGAGGCATGCCTGACCTTGGGCGAGGTGGGCGCGCGTTTCCCCGCAAGCCCTGCCGCATCCGAGGCCCTCGCGGTGCGGAGCCGGCTGAACTGCACGTGACAGCCGACACGCTCGAGGCGCGCTTTGCCGCAAGCATGGGCGCGCTTCTTGGCCCTGATTTTCCATCTGCGATCGGTCTTGCCGTCTCAGGCGGCGGCGACAGCATGGCGATGCTGGCGCTTGCGCATGGCTGGGCGCGCGTCATGGGGATTGGCCTGCATGTCGTGACGGTTGATCATGGGCTGCGCGCCGCCGCCGCCGATGAGGCCGCGATGGTCGCCGCCGAATGCGCGGCACTTGGTCATCCGCACACAACGCTGCGCTGGCAATGGGATGGGCAAGGCAATCTGCAAGATGCCGCGCGACAGGCGCGCCGCGATCTGATCGGCGCATGGCGGGGCGATCTGGCCCATGTGCTTTTTGCCCATACAAGCGATGATCAGGCCGAGACCGTCTTGATGCGGCTTTTGCGCGGCTCGGGTGTCGAGGGGCTGGCCGGGATGGCAGGGGCGCGCGCCGTGAATGACGCAAGCGGCACATGGTGGCTTTTGCGCCCGCTCTTGGCCGAACGGCGCGCCGATCTGCGCCATTATGCGGTGACGCTGAAGCTTCCCTTTGTCGATGACCCCTCGAATGATGACCCGCGCTTTGACCGGGTGCGCGCGCGACAGGCGATTGCAGCCCTTGGGCTATCGGTGGATGGCTTGGCCCAGACCGCCGACCGCATGGCGCGTGCAGCTGTTGCCTGCCGGGCGCGCGCAACTGAGATCGCGCGCCGGATCGTGACCGAGGATCGGGTGAACGATCTTCACACGGGTGATTTGCTCATCGACCGCGATGGGCTGGAGGGCGTGGAGCGCGACACGCAGATGCGGATCTTGGCCGCCGGGCTGCAATGGGTGGCCACAGCGCCCTACAGGCCGCGTGCCCATGCGCTGGAGGGGTTGCTTGACCGGCTTTTGGCGGGTGGTGGCGGCACGCTGCACGGGGTTGATGCGACGACACATGCTGTGACGATCCGCCTTTCCCGCGAGGGTGCGGCTTTGCGCGATGGGCAAATTGCCGCTTGTGCGGGTGCGCTTTGGGATGGGCGCTGGATGGTGGGGACGGCTGCCCCATCGGGGGTGACGCTGCGCGCGCTTGGCCCTGACGGATGGGCGCAACGCCCTGAAAATAAACCGATTTCATCGCCTGCGCGGGCGGCCTATGCTTGGCCTGCGCTGTTTCGGGATGATCATTTGGTGGCCTGTCCCCTTTTGGGTGTTGGGCCGCAGGATATGATTATTTTCCGCCCGCCCAGCGGCCATTTCGCCCAATTCTTGGAATCGCATTGAACTCGGGCGCTGCATCCTTATCTTCCTGTGGATCGACCGTCCGCACCCTTCCGGCCGGCATGTGAGGAGATACTCCCTTGGGTAACGCGCGAAACATCGCTTTTTGGGTCATCCTGTTTCTACTGATTCTGGCCTTGTTCAACCTGTTCTCGGGTGGTCAGACGCAGGTGGCGCAGCGCGGCGTGGCCTATTCCGAATTCATCGGCCAAGTGGAGGGTGGACAGGTTTTGTCAGCCACGCTTGATGGCGAGAATGTGCAGTTTACCACAGCCAATGGCACCTTTGGCACCGTTGCGCCGGGCGATGCGAACACGACGCAAATCTTGCTCGAGCGCGGTGTGCGGATCGAGGCGCGCCCACAAGAACAGTCGGGCTTCCTGAGTGTCTTGTCCTTGTGGCTGCCGGTTCTGGTGCTGATCGGGATCTGGATATTCTTCATGAACCGGATGCAGGGCGGCGGCAAAGGTGGGGCGATGGGCTTTGGTAAATCCAAGGCGAAACTGCTGACCGAAAAGCATGGTCGCGTGACCTTTGACGATGTCGCAGGCATCGACGAGGCCAAGGAAGAGCTGGAAGAAATCGTCGAATTCCTCCGCAATCCGCAGAAATTCAGCCGTTTGGGTGGCAAGATCCCCAAAGGCGCGCTGTTGGTTGGCCCCCCCGGTACGGGTAAGACGCTGCTTGCACGCGCCATCGCGGGCGAAGCAGGTGTGCCGTTTTTCACCATCTCCGGCTCTGATTTTGTCGAGATGTTCGTGGGTGTGGGTGCAAGCCGCGTGCGCGATATGTTCGAACAGGCCAAGAAGAACGCGCCTTGCATCGTCTTTATCGACGAAATCGACGCTGTCGGCCGGTCGCGTGGCGTGGGCTATGGCGGTGGCAATGACGAACGTGAACAGACGTTGAACCAGCTTTTGGTCGAGATGGACGGTTTCGAGGCCAATGAGGGCATCATCATCATCGCGGCCACCAACCGGCCCGATGTGCTTGACCCCGCGCTGTTGCGCCCCGGCCGCTTCGACCGCCAGGTGCAGGTGCCGAACCCCGACATCAAGGGCCGTGAGCGGATCTTGAACGTGCATTCGCGCAAGGTGCCACTTGGCCCCGATGTTGATCTGCGCATCATCGCGCGCGGCACGCCGGGTTTCTCGGGCGCGGATTTGGCGAACCTTGTGAACGAGGCGGCGCTGACGGCGGCGCGCATCAACCGCCGCTTTGTGACGATGGAAGATTTCGAAAACGCCAAGGACAAGGTCATGATGGGTGCCGAGCGCCGCTCGATGGTCATGTCCGAGGATGAGAAAAAGCTGACCGCCTATCACGAGGCAGGCCATGCCGTCGTTGGCATGAATGTGCCCGATCATGACCCGATCCATAAAGCGACGATCATTCCGCGTGGCCGTGCGCTGGGTCTTGTTCTGTCGTTGCCCGAGCGTGATCAGCTTTCGGTCAGCTATCGCAAATACACATCCAAGATTGCCATGGCGATGGGTGGGCGTGTGGCCGAGGAATTGGTGTTCGGCAAAGAGATGGTGACATCAGGGGCTGCCTCTGACATTCAGCAGGTCTCGAAGATCGCGCGCGCGATGGTTACGCAATTTGGCTATGCCGAAGAGCTTGGCTATGTCGATTACGCCAATGAGCAGCAGTCTTATCTGGGCTCTTACGGGGGCGGCACGAACCATTCCGCTGCAACCCAGAAGATCATTGACGACAAAGTCAAAGCCCTTGTTGACGAAGGCTATGAGACCGCCAAGCGTATCTTGACCGAAAAGCGCGACGATCTCGAGCGACTGGCCCAAGGCCTGTTGGAGTATGAGACCCTGACAGGATCCGAGATCAAGAAGGTGATTGATGGCCTTCCGCTGAACAAGGGCGACGATAGTGGTGATACCAGCAGTCGTTCGGGCGGCACCCCCTCGATCACGGCCATCCCCAAGCTCAAGCCAAAATCCAAGCCCGCAGGCGATATGGAGCCTGAACCCAGCGCGTAAATCGCCCAAGGCAGAATTATCAAAAGGCCCCCGTATCGGGGGCCTTTTGTTGTGTGATGCGCCGGTTCCGGGTTGCGCAGATCATGGCCTTTGGGTGACATCATCCCGCAGATGAGAGGATGCAAAGATGCCAGCGCTGATCCCGACGCAATACACCGCCACCGTTACATGGTTGGGCGTGAACCCCGACCGCGATGCCGCGCTGGAAACGCAAGCCTTGCGCGACATGGCCTTGAGTTTCGCGGGCTATGCGGGCGAAAGCCGCGCGGGGCTGGTGCGCCCCTCTGATAGCCGGGTCTTGGCGCAATATAAGCGCGGCACACCGATTAGAAATACCCGCCAACTCGCGATCTTGTCGGCCGAAGATCTTGATGCCATCGCCGCCGAGATGGGGATTGACGCCCTTGACCCGGCGCTTGTCGGCGCCTCGATGGTGATCCGGGGCATTCCCGATTTCACCCATGTGCCGCCCTCATCCCGGCTGCAAGATGAGGCCAGCGGCACAACGCTGACCATCGATATGGAAAACCGCCCCTGCATGCTGCCCGCCAAACCAATCGAGGCACGCCATCCGGGCATGGGCGCACGGTTCAAGCGCGCGGCGCAAAACCGGCGCGGTGTGACCGCTTGGGTCGAGCGCGAAGGGGTGATCGCAGTTGGCGCGACACTGCGCCTGCATATCCCCGATCAGCCCGTCTGGCGTTTTCTCGATGAGGCGCGCAAGGCCCACGGTTAAGGGCGGCAGTTTCGCATCGGAAACGCCGCGTGACGAATGAGATTGGGAATGTGTCGCAATCGGTCCTCCCGGCGCGCAATGCACCCGCTATAGCCAAGGGTGAGAAAACACGCCCGCATGTGGGAAGGGAGCCCGCCTGACATGGCCTTCAAGACAGATATCGAAATCGCCCGCGAGGCGCAGAAAAAGCCGATCCAACAGATCGGTGAAAAGCTTGGCATCCCTTATGAGGCATTGCTGCCCTATGGGCATGATAAGGCCAAGATCGAACAAGATTTCATCACCGGACTGGCCGATCGCCCGAACGGCAAGTTGATCTTGGTGACCGCGATCAACCCCACGCCTGCGGGCGAAGGCAAAACCACCACCACCGTGGGTTTGGGCGATGGCCTGAACCGCATCGGCAAAAAGGCCGCGATCTGTATCCGCGAAGCGAGCCTTGGCCCGAATTTCGGGATGAAGGGTGGGGCCGCCGGTGGCGGCTATGCGCAAGTCGTGCCGATGGAAGAGATGAACCTGCATTTCACCGGCGATTTTCACGCGATCACCTCGGCGCATAACTTGCTGTCGGCGATGATCGACAACCATATCTATTGGGGCAATACGCTGGGCATCGATGAGCGCCGGGTGGTGTGGCGCCGCGTGATGGATATGAACGACCGCGCGCTGCGTGATGTGGTGGTCTCGCTTGGCGGTGTCTCGAACGGTTTCCCGCGTCAGACAGGCTTTGACATCACCGTTGCCTCCGAGGTGATGGCGATCTTGTGCCTCAGCGAGAACCTCGCCGATCTGGAGCGGCGCTTGGGCGATATGATCGTGGCCTATCGCCGCGACAAATCCCCGATTTATTGCCGTGATATCAAGGCCGATGGCGCGATGACGGTGCTGCTCAAGGATGCGATGCAGCCCAATCTGGTGCAAACGCTGGAAAACAACCCCGCCTTTGTGCATGGCGGCCCATTCGCGAATATCGCGCATGGCTGCAACAGCGTGATCGCGACCAAGACCGCGCTGAAGCTGGCCGATTTCGTCGTGACCGAGGCCGGTTTCGGGGCCGATCTGGGTGCTGAAAAGTTCATGAACATCAAATGCCGCAAAGCGGGTCTTGCCCCCGATGCGGTGGTGATCGTGGCGACCGTGCGCGCGATGAAGATGAATGGTGGCGTGGCCAAGGCCGATCTGGGTGCCGAGAACGTCGCAGCCGTTCAGGCCGGTTGCGCCAATCTGGGTCGTCATATCGAGAACGTCAAAAGCTTTGGTGTGCCCGTCGTCGTCGGCATCAACCATTTCGCAGGCGATACCGATGCCGAGATTGCAGCCGTCAAAGCCTATGTCGCGGCCCAAGGCTCGGAGGCGATCTTGTGCAAGCATTGGGCGCAAGGCAGCGCGGGCATCGAAGAACTGGCGCATCGTGTGGCCGAACTTGCCGAAGGTGGCAGCGCGGATTTCCACACGCTCTACCCCGACGAGATGGGGCTGATGGCCAAGATCGAGACCATCGCAACCAAGATCTATCGTGCAGGCAGCGTGACCGCCGATGCAAGCGTGCGCGCCCAGCTGAAAGCGTGGGAGGATGCGGGCTATGGCAATCTGCCCGTCTGCATGGCCAAGACGCAGTATTCCTTTTCCACCGACCCGACCCTGCGCGGCGCGCCCGAGGGGCATACCATCCCCGTGCGCGAGGTGCGGCTTTCCGCAGGTGCGGGTTTTGTCGTGGCGATCTGCGGCGAGATTATGACCATGCCCGGCCTGCCCAAGGTTCCAGCCTCGGAAACCATCCGGCTGAACGATGCAGGTCTGATCGAGGGGTTGTTCTAAGCAAGCGGGCGCCCCGATCAGCGGGCAGCGTGGGTCGGCCAAAGGCGGCATGCGTATTTTTGGGAAAGATGAAGGATCAGGGCATGGGCGCACAGATCATCGACGGGAAAGCCTTTGCAGCAAAGGTGCGGGCACAGGTGGCGGCCCATGTCGCGGGCCTCAAGGCTGGGCATGGGATTGTGCCGGGATTGGCCGTGGTCTTGGTCGGGCAAGATCCCGCCAGCCAAGTCTATGTCAAGAACAAGGGTGTGCAGACCATCGAGGCGGGGATGGCGAGTTTCGAGCATAAGCTTGATGCCGCCACGCCCGAGGCTGAGATCTTGGCGCTCGTTGCCCGCCTGAATGCCGATCCTGCGGTGCATGGCATCTTGGTGCAATTGCCGCTGCCCGCCCATGTCGATGCGGCATTGGTGATCAATGCCATCGATCCCGCCAAGGATGTGGACGGGTTTCATATCTCGAATGTGGGCCTTCTGGGGACAGGGCAAAAGGCGCTGGTGCCTTGCACGCCCTTGGGGTGCTTGATGATGCTGCGCGACCATCACGGCGATTTGTCGGGGCTAGAGGCGGTGGTGGTGGGCCGCTCGAACATTGTGGGCAAGCCCATGGCGCAGCTTTTGCTGGGCGATAGCTGCACCGTGACCATCGCGCATTCGCGCACTGCCGATCTGGGTGCGGTGTGTCGGCGCGCCGATATCGTGGTGGCCGCCGTTGGACGGCCCGAGATGATCCGGGGCGATTGGATCAAGCCCGGTGCCACGGTGATCGATGTGGGCATCAACCGGGTGCCGCATCCGGATGATCCGGCCAAGACCCGGCTGGTGGGCGATTGCCATTACGACAGCTGCGCCGCCGTGGCGGGGGCGATCACCCCTGTGCCCGGCGGTGTGGGGCCGATGACCATTGCCTGTCTGTTGGCCAATACGCTGACGGCGTGTTGCCGGGCGCATGGTTTGGATGAGCCCGTGGGGCTGACAGCTTAGGCGCCGATCCTTCGCAGATCGTACAGGCCCGCGCGAGAATGGTTTGCGCCATGGCCAATGTGGTTTAGAGTTCGCGCGGGAATGTGTTGACCGGAATAGTCGTGGTTCATGGTTTTTGTGCGTAACGAGGTCGTCCGCGATTGGGCGCGCCCGATGACATCATTGGGTATGATATGGGCTTTCTCTGCCCTGACCCTTGGCCTCATCGGCCCTTTCGGCACATTGGCGGCTTTGCCACTTGGCTGGCGCTTGTTGTTTTGGGGCGGTGTTTTGGCCGCCGGGGTGACGGTGGCGCGTGGGGCGGCGGTATTGGTGCGCCCGCTTTGGGCTGGTGGCGCGATCTGGGCGGGACTGTTTCAATGTGGATTGTGCGCGCTGATCCTTGGGCCGATGATCTGGGCCTTGTGCCGCGCCTTGCCGGGGGTTGATCTGGCGGTGGTGCCATCACTTGGCAATAGCGTCATCGTGGTGGTGCTGGTCTGGCTTTGCATCAGCGTATTGCGCGGTCAGGCAGGGTCAGTGGTGGGATTGGTCGATCTGCTCGCCCCGTATCCGCATGATCGTTATGTGGAACCGCAAGAGCGCCTGTCGGCGCAAACCGATCACATCCCATCTTTGAGCCGCCCGGCGTTTCTCGCGCGCTGCGATTTTGCGCTGCCCGGTGCGGTGATGCGGGTGTCGGCCGACAATCATTATCTGGTGATCCAAACCACCCATGGCACGGGTCGCATGATCATGCGCTTTCGCGATGCCTTGCGGGATCTCGATGGTTTGCAGGGGTTTCGTATTCACCGCTCGCATTGGGTGGCGATGGATGCGGTCTTGCGGGTGAGGGCCGAGGGGCGGCGTTATGTGCTGGAATTGATCGACGGCTCGGTCTTGCCAGTCAGCCAAGCCTATCTCGAACCGTTGCGCGCCACTGGCTTGCTCGATCAGCGGGGCATGGGCAAACGGATGGGTGGCGCGGCCAGCAATATCGCCTCGGCCTCGCGCGCCATCAACCCTGCGAGTTCGGGGCGGTCGCAGAACATTCCGCCGGTATAGGCACCATAGGCAGGCAAGATCAGCCGGGTATCATCGCGCAAGATGCAGCGGCGGCTGATGCTGCGCCCGCGCAAGGTGATGCGCGCCTTGGGGTGGTAGTGACCCGAAATCTCACCTATCGCCCCCGCCTCTGCGATGTGGCGAAAGACGAGCGGGCCGTCGTCGTATTGTGCCAAGTGGCTGCCCGCCAGATCGAGCGGGCCGGGATCATGATTGCCCGCGATCCAGACCCAGCGCCGCCCCGCCATCAAGCTGGTCAGCCGCGCCTTGAGCGGTTCGCCCAAGGCTTGGGCGGCGCGCAGATCATCGAAACTATCGCCCAAACAGATGACCGTTGCAGGGCGCATTGCAGCGATATCTTGGCCTAGCCGGTCGAGTGTCTCGATCGTCTCATAGGGGGGCAACAGGGTGCCGCCCCGCCGTGCCACCCGCTCGGACTTGCCCAAATGCAGATCAGACACGCACAAAAGCGCGCGCGCGGGCCAGAAAAGCGCACCCGTCGGCAGGGCGTGCAGCGTTTCGCCACGGAAGGGAAAGGGCAGGGTGGTCATCGCCTGCTCATAGGCGTTTGGGTGCGCGTTCAGCAAGGGGGGCGTCAGGTGATGACAGCATCCAAACCTGCGGTGGCCATCAGGCGCGCGGCCTCGGCCTCGAGCAGGCGCTGATCGGCCATGCCCGCAATCGGCACGCGGCCCGGTTCCAAGAACAGGGGTGCGGCCAGCGGGCTGACACGGGGCAGGCGCATATGGTCGATCCTATCGCCGATGCGCGCCAGCATCCCCTCGATCCGGCCGAAATCGACAAGTCCGCGCATCGCCTCGGCCCGTGTGATCGCCAGCATGATGTGATCGGGGTCGTATTTGCGCAGCGTATCGTAAAGGATATCGGTCGAAAACGTCGCCTGTCGCCCGGTTTTGCGCGCGGCACCGGGTTGGTTGCGCTCGATCAGCCCCGCGATCAATGCGCTGGCCTTGAAGGTGCGTTTCATCACCGCGTTATCGGCCAGCCACGCCGTCATGGTTTCTATCAGATTGTCGCGCGAAAATAGCGTCGTGGGATCGCCCGGCGCATCCAGCCCCCAGATCAGCGTCGCGTAATCGGTGGCGACAAAGCCCATCGGGTTTAGCCCCAGCTCCTCCATCCGTTTGGTGATCAAAAGGCCAAGCGTCTGCTGCGCATTGCGGCCTGCAAAGCCGTAAGCCACGACATGTTCGCGCCCGTCATGGGGAAAGCTTTCGACCAAAAGCCTGTCGCGCTCGGGCAGGCGGCTAAGCTTGCGTTGTAGCGCCAGCCAGTCGCGGGTGTGCTGCGGCAAGGCTGGCCAATCGGTGTGGCGGAACATCTCCAAGATGCGGTCGGAAAGCTGGGTTGAGGTTGCGAATTTCGTGCCCATGAAGGTTGCGATCTTGGGCTTGAGATGGGGGGTGCGGCTGACCTCGATCACCAGTTCGCGCATGCCCTCGAAGCGCACGATCTGGCCACCGATAAGAAAGGTGTCACCCTTGCGCAGCATCGCGGCGAAATACTCCTCCACCTCGCCCAAGGGGGCGCCACCGCGCGATTTCTGAAAGCGCACCTGCATTTTGTCGGCATCCACGATGGTGCCGATGTTCATGCGGATGCGCGCGGCGCGGCGGGGATCGCGCAACTGCCATTGGCCATCGGGGCGTTGGATCAGGCGTTGCCATTGATCATAGGCGCGCAGCGCGTAGCCCCCCGTCGCCGCGAAATCGAGGCAGCGGTCGAAGGTTTCGCGCGGCAGGTCCGCAAAAGCGCCCGCGCTGCGGACCTCGTTGAAAAGATCATCGGCATGGAAGGGTCCGGCGCAAGCGCGGATCAGGATATGTTGGCAAAGCACATCCAGCGGCCCAGTGTGGTCGGTGTCACCATCCAGCGCATGGGCGCGCACGGCCTCTAGTGCTGCGGTGCATTCGATCACCTCGAAGCGGTTGGCGGGCACGATCAGCGCCTTGGAGGGCGCGTTGTAGCGGTGATTGGCCCGCCCGATCCGCTGAACCAGCCGCTTGACGTTTTTGGGCGCGCCGATCTGGATCACAAGGTCCACATCACCCCAATCGATCCCAAGGTCGAGCGATCCGGTGCAGACAATCGCCCTCAGCCGTCCGTCCACCATCGCCTGTTCGACGCGCTCGCGCTGTTCGCGGGCCAGCGCGCCATGGTGGATACCGATGGGCAACTGGTCGTCATTGGCAAGCCACAGGTGGTGAAAGAACAGCTCCGCCTGCGCGCGGGTGTTGTGAAAGATCAGCGTCGTGCGGTGTTTGCGAATTTCCGCTAGCACGGCGGGAATGGCGTATCTACCGCCGCCGCCCGACCATGGCGGTGGGGCTTCGGTCGTCAGCATGGCGATGTCGGGGTCGGGGCCGGGATCGGCCAGCAAGATCTCGCAAGGGTCAGGGTGGCGGGCCAAGATGCGCGCGATGGCATCGGGGTCTTCGACGGTGGCAGACAGGCCCACACGGCGCAGACCCGGCGCAAGGCTCGACAGCCGCGAGAGCGCGAGCATCAGCTGATCGCCCCGTTTGCTTTCGGCCAGTGCGTGGATTTCATCGACGATGATGCGGCTTAAGCCCGCAAATGTCCGATGGGCATCTTCGAACGACACCATCAGTGCAAGGCTTTCGGGCGTCGTCAAAAGGATATGCGGCGGGTCGGCGCGTTGGCGACGCTTGGTATGGGCAGAGGTGTCGCCCGTGCGATCCTCAACCCGGATGGGCAGGCCCATCTCGGTGATCGGGCCGGTCAAGTTGCGCTTGATATCCGTGGCCAGAGCTTTCAGCGGCGAGACGTAAAGCGTGTGCAGCCCCTTGTGCTTGCCATCGGCTAGTTCGGCAAGCGTTGGCAAAAACCCCGCCATGGTTTTGCCGCCCCCCGTGGGCGCGATCAGCAATTGGCAAGGTGCATCGGCGCGCGCCAGCATGTCTTGCTGGTGCGGGTGGATCGACCAGCCACGGCTGTCAAACCAGCCGGTGATCTGTGGGGGCAGGGCGCGCGTCATAACCCCTAGATAACCGCTTGCGCGCCTTTGGCCATGGGGGGTGGTTTTGCTGCAGCAAAACCCACGCGAAAAACTGGCGTTTTTCGCGCCCTCAGTGAACGATCTTCTCGTCCTTCACAAAGAGGTTCTCCCAAGCGCGGTCGATGAAGTCGGGCCGCATTTGATAGGTGATCCCTTCGAAATCGCAGATCGCCTTGATCTGGTCGCACAAGAATACCGGGTGATAATTGGCGTAGTTATGCCCGATGCTGGGGTATTTGTGCCGCAACAGATGCACGAGCGAGGCTTGATCGAGGGGAATCCCCTTTTTCTTGGCGACCAATGCAAAGATCTTGAGGAATTGTTCCTGTGTCGGCCCATCGATCTTGACCTTGAAAAAGATCCGGCGAAGGGCTGCTTGGTCGAAAATCTCGTTGGGGTGGAAGTTGGTCGAGAAGATGACCAAGGTGTCAAATGGCACCTCGAATTTCTCGCCCGATTGCAGGGCCAAGATGTCATAGGCATTCTCCATCGGAACGATCCAACGGTTGATCAGCGCCTGCGGCGGTTCTTCTTGGCGGCCAAGGTCGTCGACGATGAAAACGCCGCCCGTAGATTTCAACTGAAGGCTGGCTTGGTAGGTGCGACTGACCGCGTTGTAGTTCAGATCAAGCATCGACAGCGTCAGTTCACCCCCGGTCATCACCGTGGGCCGCGTACACAGCAGGTAGCGCGTGTCATGGCGTGACGCGGATTTGCGCAGCGAACCATTCTCAGGGGTGTCGGCGGATGGGCCGACCGGCGTATGCACGATTGGGTCGAACATCGTGATCACTTGCCCCGCATAGGCCAGAGCATGGGGGATGTAGATATTGTCGCCCATCGCCTTGCGGATGCCTTCGGCGATGGAGGATTTGCCATTGCCGGGCGGGCCATACATCAAGACCGAGCGCCCCGACCCAACAGCCGGTCCAAGCTGATCGAGTAGGCCTTGGGGCAAGATCAGATGGCCCATCGACGCCTCAAGCATGGCGCGCGTCAGCTTGATATCGCGGATCGACTGGCGTTTGACCTGCGCCTTGTAGTCGGCAAGTGGCACGGGCATTGGCCCGTAATATTCCGATTGGTTGAGCGCATCGAGGGCGCGGGCCTTGCCGCTATCGGTGAGTTGAAACCCCATCTCGGCGCTTGAGGTGGCATGCAGCGTGCCGGTCGCCTGCATCAGCCCCAGATCGCGCAGCGTATCGATCAAGATTTGCGTCAGCGGAATGGGCAGCGCGATGGCTTGCGCAATTTCCGAGGTCTTATCCACATTCTTGCGAAACACCGTCTTAAGAAGGATGTCGCGCATCATCACCGGCGTCAGGCCGGTATCAGACAATTGCCGCAGTGGCGGCGGTGCCGCTGTCTCGGTTTGCGAGATTTGGATATTCATTGCGCAACCCCACGCGTGATGTGTTCGCGTTTAATGGCTTGGGATTGCGGCGCTTTATGGGCGAAGCTGAGAAAGCGATGCGGCCTAAAGCGCCGCCGCTGCCCCCATGATCAGATAGATCGCCAGCGCCCCGGCCAGCGCCACGCCCATCGGAAACAGCTTGCCTTGTTCCCACGAGGCCCAATCAGCCGTTGCCCGGCGCAAGACGGGAACGCGCCCGGCCAAGCGATGCGTGATCCATGATGCAATCAAAACAAACGAGAAGAGTAGCAAGAAAAACAGCCCATCGCCGGGCACTACAAAGGGGGCCATGGCAGCGGCGAATTTCGCATCCCCCGCCCCCACCAGCCCAAGCGAGGTGATGACAAAGCCGATGGCCAGCACGATCAGCAGGACCGCAAGCCGCCACAGATATGCGTCGAAGGGCATGATGATCAGCCCAATCACCGCAAAGCCACCGGCCAGGGCCAAAACCGCGATATTGGGAATGCGCATGCTGCGCAGATCGCTGAGCGCGACCCAGATGCAAATCGGCAGAGCAAAGGGCAAAAACCACAGTGCCTCTGCGGGTGTCAAAGCAAGCGACATCAGCGGCGAACCTCCGTCTCAAGGGTCTCGAGCGCGCGCACGGCCGCATCGAAATGTTGGGGATGGGTCTCGATCGCCTCGGCCAAAAGGCCGCGGCCTGTATCGATCTGTCCTTGCCGGATCGCGGCCAGCCCTGCGGTGTGCAAAAGCTGGGCGCGCTCAATCTCGCTCATGCGCACCAAGGGCATCTGGTAATTGCCCTGTGCGGCGCGCGCCATGACAAGGTTGTTCTTGGCCGTGAAGAGGTTGGGATCATAGCGGACCGCTTCGAGAAACAGCTCTTCCGCACCATCAAAATCACCCCGTGACAGCCGCGAAAAACCCCAGTTATTCAACACATTCGCCGGGCGCGTGGTCAGGCCCACCGCAGTTTCATAGAAATGATCGGCGCGTCCCCATTCTTGATTGCTATCGGCTACCATCGCCTCCAGCCGGTAGCGCTCAAAGGTTTCGAGCGTGGGTGGGACAAGGTCGAGTTGGCGCTCGGCCTCGGCCCAGTCGCCTGACCGGATCAAGGCACCGGCGAAATCGATGCGGTCTTGATCGATCATATCGGGGCCACTCACGATATCGCGCCACAAGGCAATCGCTTCATCAGCGCGTCCAGCGCGCACAAGGCTGGTGGCCAAACCACGGCGGAAATCGATGCGATCAGGCTGTTCAGCGCTCGCGCGTTGGAAATAGGCGACGGCCTCATTTGGCGAAGCAGCGGTCAACATAATCTCGCTGAGATTGGATTCATCGATCACATTGATCGGGTCGATGGCCCGGTTCACATCGGGCGCGCTGGTCGGATTGCATGCGGCCAAGCCGATCACTGCGAACATAACCGCCGGATGCATCCGGGGACAAACTGGCATGGCGACCTCTTACTGCTCATACTCTGCGCCCCAATCCCGATCAGGGTTCGGCGAAAAGCACGTAAACACCTTCGCCGCGCCGGATTAGTCCGGGGCTCTTTTGATTATTTTCTTCACTATAGATGATATTTTTTATTCTTGCGATAGCCCGCCGTAGGTTCTCGCGGATCGCGTCCGATTGGCCACTATCATGCGCAAAGGCCAATTCAAAAACGCGCCGCGCTTCGCCAAACTCGCCTTGCTCCATCAAAACGACGCCCAGATTGTTCAACGCCGGGACATAGGCCGCGTCACGTTCGAGTGCTTGACGGAATTGTTGGGCAGCCTGCCCCACGCGCCCCAACCTGAGATTGGCGGCACCGATGGCCGTCAGGGTTTCAGGCGTCAAGCCCCGTTCCCCCGCCGCCCGGTAATAGGCGCGCAAGGCCAGCTCTGGCTGGCCTGCATCCATGAGCCGATCACCGACCAACAACTGATCCACTGTATCTTGCAACACGACTGTGCCTTGCGGCGCGGCAACCTCTAGCTCTTGGGGAAGCGGGTCGAGACGCCGATCATCATTGGCATCGCCGCAAGCCACCAATAGGTTCAGCCCGATCAGGATGATGAGCCCCCTCATCACACCCTCCCTACGTCAGGCAATCGCGATGCGCGGTCATCATTCACATCCCGCGCTGCAAATCCATGACAACGCCGTAGATCGACGGCCCGATCAGAATGACCAAAAGCGGCGGCAGACAGAAAATCATCGTGCCCAAGGTCAGTTTGGTTGGCAGCGTGCTGGCCTTTTCTTCGGCGCGCATCACGCGCTTGTCGCGCATTTCGTCGGCATAGACGCGTAGCGCCTCTGAGATCGAGGTGCCAAAGGTTGCCGATTGGATCAGTGTTGTCACAAAGCTGGTGACATCTTGAACGCCTACACGCTCGGACAGGTCACGCAAGACACGGACCTTGTCCTTGCCTGCCTTCATCTCAAAGGCGACCATTTCGAACTCTTCTGACAAGGCGGGATAGCCCGTGCGGATTTCTTTCGCCACGCGGATGATCGATTGATCCAAGGATTGGCCCGCCTCGACGCAAACAAGCATCAGATCCAACGCATCGGGAAAGCCCGATGTGATCTCGGTCTCGCGCGCCTTGACGCGACGCTGGACCCAGTATTTCGGCGCATAATAACCCAGACCGCCTGGCACCAGTACCGACAGGATTGTCGTTTGCGGATCATTGGCGCCGTTCAAGAGTGTATAGATGCTCCCCAAGATCAGTCCGCCAATCGCGAGCGCCAATTGCGCAAAGAAGAAAATCTGCACGGCGCTTTTGGAACGGTAGCCCGCGCGCAACAGTTGAAGCTGCATAGCGCTGTAATGTGTTTGATCTTGCGGTTCGAGATACTGCGCGAAACGGTTGAGGCGTTCATCCTTACCGCCGCGCCGCAGGCTGCCGACCCTTGTGCTTTTTTCGGTGACGGCATTCGCATCGCGTATCCGTTCAAGCGGGTCCTTTTTCTTGAACAACATCATGGGCAGCGTGACGAGGATCAGCAACAGCCCAAGAAAGCCTACAACGATCAATGGCCCTAAATCACCCAGATTGCCAAGGATCAGACTATTTGCCTTGGCTAAGAAACTTGAAAAAAACGCCATTGTCGTGCCCCCTTAAACCTTGATGTTCACAAGTGCTTTCATGAACAATATGTTCATAAGCAGCATCACACCCACCGCGATGCAGGCCGGGATGAAGATTGGTGTTTCCATGACTGCATCGTAATAATTGGGCTGCAACAAGTTGATCCCAACCAGTGCAAGCAGCGGAAAAACCGAGAGGAAAGCGCCCGACCACTTTGCCTCGCCTGTAATGGCTTTGACCTTACGAAACAGTTTGAAACGCGCGCGGATCACTTGGGCAAGCCCCGCAAGGATCTCGGCGAGATTGCCACCAGATTTTTGTTGGATACCGACGGCAACGGCCAGAAAACGCAAATCCTGACTATCGAGGCGCTCGGCCATCGCGCGGATGGCATCGGCAACATCGCGCCCATAGGCCGCCTCATCGGCGATCACACCGAGTTCGGAGGCGAGGGGATCTTGAATTTCCTTGGCCACCGCGTTGATCGCAGAGACGAAAGGATGACCCACCTTGAGCGAGCGCACCATCAACTCGACCGCATCTGGTAGCTGCTCATCGATCAAGGCAAGCCGTTTCTTGGCTTTGGAGTTGACCCAGAAATATACGCCACCCACACCCATGCCCACACTCAGCAAAAGCCGCAGCGGCAGTGAGACTGTGACAAAAATCGACAGCGCGACGAAAGCGGCCATAGCCAACATCGCCATGACAAGGATCAGCTGCGACGGGGTAAAGGCGATGTTGGCCTTTTGGGCCTTATCCGCGATCATCGCGTAGAGCGGCAGGCGCGTCGCTCCTTTGTGTTGGTCCATCTCCTTGCGGAGCTTGGCCAGCACATCCTCGCGGTTCGTACCTTTTTCCAGCATGGCCAAGCGGCGATTGACACGCGCATTCAAGCTGATGGATTTACCAAAAATCGCGAGATAGACCCCTTCGACCAGCATGATAATGCCGACGAAGATGCCGATATAAATCAACGGCTCAATGGAAAGTTGCATGGCCCTTACTCCGCCGCGATCGGTTCGTAGATCGAAGCGGGCAAATTATACCCCCACTGGCGGAAGCGCTCGGCATAATGCGAACGCACACCGCAGGCGGTGAAATGGCCGATGATGGTGCCATCGGGCTTGAGGCCGGTGCGCTGGTAGCGAAACACCTCCTGCATCGAGACAACATCGCCCTCCATCCCGGTGACTTCGGTGATCGATACCATCCGGCGCGAGCCATCTTGCAGGCGGCTTGCTTGCACAATCAGGTTTACGGCGCTGGTGATCTGCGCGCGCACGGCCTTGAGCGGCATTTCGATACCGGACATGGCGATCATGTTTTCCAATCGTGACACCGCATCGCGGGCATTGTTGGCGTGGATCGTGGTCATCGAGCCGTCATGGCCTGTGTTCATCGCCTGCAACATATCGATGACCTCTTCACCGCGGGTTTCACCCACGATGATCCGGTCAGGTCGCATCCGGAGCGCGTTGCGCAAGCAATCGCGCTGGGTCACGGCACCTTTGCCTTCGACATTCGGGGGGCGGCTTTCCATCCGGCCAACATGCAACTGTTGGAGCTGTAGTTCGGCCGTATCTTCGATGGTCAGCACGCGTTCCTTGTTGTCGATAAACGACGAGAGCGCGTTGAGCGTGGTGGTTTTGCCCGACCCCGTGCCGCCCGACACGATCACATTGAGCCGCGTGGCGACAGCCGCTTGGAGATACGCGGCCATTTCTTCGGAAAACGCACCGAAACGGACCAGATCGTCGATCCCCAGCTTTTCCTTTTTGAACTTGCGGATCGACACGAGCGACCCGTCCACAGCCACGGGCGGCACCATCGCGTTAAAGCGAGAGCCATCCTTGAGGCGGGCATCGACATAGGGGTTGGATTCGTCCACCCGACGCCCCACAGCCGAGACGATCTTGTCGATGATACGCAGCAAATGCCGCTCATCTTTGAAGCGCACATCCGTCAGGCTAAGCTTGCCCGCGCGTTCGACAAAGACGCGGTTGGGGCCATTGACCAAGATATCATTGACATCAGGGTCTTTGAGCAGGGGTTCCAGCGGGCCAAGCCCCGTCACCTCGTCGAAAAGTTCGGTATTGAGCGTCTGGCGGTCTTCGCGGTTCAGGACCGCGCCCAATTCGCCCAATTGTTCCGAGACGATGGCGTTGATCTCGGTGCGCAGATCCGCCTCTTTGGCCGTTTCCAACGCGGCAAGATTGAGGTTGTCGAGAAGCCTTGAATGCATCTCGGTCTTGATTTCATCAAGTCTTTGGCGGCGCTTGACGTCCTTGTCATCAGCGGCGATCTGTGCGGCAGGACGCTGAATTTCGGTCACGATCTGGGGTTTGCGCAAGCTCGTGGCCGCAGCATGAGCGGCATCGCGGGCGGCATCAGTCAGCGCATGGTTCTGTGCCTCGGCCGTGTCAGCTTTCTTGAATTTACCGAACATCTTTCACCCCTTGCTCAGGCTTTGGCCTGAAACTCGCTGATCATCGCCTTGTGCAGCCCGGTGGCGAGCCGCGCGATCTCTTTGCGCAGCACGTTTCTGCGGGCGATCTCGCAAAGCGGTTGGCCTTCGTCACCGGCTTGCACCACTTGGAGGCCGCCATCAGGCAAAAGGGTGGAAATCTTCACACCAAGGCTTTCCGCCAATCTCTTGACGCGGGCCTTGCCGTTGAGATCGGTCAGACCCGGCGCGCGGTTGAGAACGAAGTTCAACTTTTCCACCGGCAGGCTTTCTGCCCGCAGCGCCTTAAGAAAGCGCATGGCATTTTGTGCCGACCGCATGTCACGTTCCATCGTGGTAAAGAACACATCCGCCCGGTTCAGCACCGTCTCGGTCCACATCACCAAGGTATGCGGCATGTCGACGACAACCACATCGAAACATTGGGTGGCGAGGTTCAAAAGCGCCTCGACCTCTTCGGGGCCGATCAGATCAAGCGGCAAGACATCGGGCGGCGCGGGAAAAACCGACAGTTTGCCGCCGTATCCCAAGAGCGCTTGCTTGAAGGCATCCACATCCATGTTACGCGCGTCTTGCAAAAGCTCGATGATCAAGTCACGGCGCGGAAGGTCGAGATAGGCCGAGATTGTGCTGGCCTGAAGGTCAAGATCGATGAGGCAGACCGATGGGGATTTTTGCTTGTCAATTGTGGCCAATTCCCAAGCAAGGTTGACCGCCAATGTCGATGCGCCGGTGCCACCGGCAAGCCCTTGGATTGCAAAAACAGCGGCCTTGCCACCAAGGCGTGGTGCGATTGTCGCGGGGGCTTGGGTGTTGCGCTCGGGGTGCTCGCCGACGATGCGAACAGGGTGGACCTGTGGCATGTCGGGCGCGGAGGTTTGGTTGCGAAGGCGCGTGATTGCATCGTGCAAGGCACTATTGCTTAACGGATAGGGAACGAAATCCTCAGCCCCAAGCCGCAAAAGCTCGTGCAGGCTTGCTGGTTTAAGCTCATGTGCCACCAAAATGCTGCGCACACCGCGCGCCTTAGCGGCCTTGATCAACTCCCCGATCATGCCAAGGTCGCCCTCGTCCTTGGGGGTCAAGGCCAAGGCGAGGAACTCAAGGTTCTCGGCTCCGGGTTGATGGATAAAGCTGCGTGCCTCGGCGAAACTCAGATCGCCCCAGGCGTTCCCCAGCTCTGCTTCCATATCCTCGATCAAAAGATCGAAGTGATGGACATTTCGCGACACCGTGCAGGCCAGTATCGGTGCAGGGTCCGCTCGCAATGCAAGTCCGCTACTCATTTCTCAAGTCCTTTATGGCCCGGATTCTCCGGACTATTCTTGTGCCCGGTCGAATGACCCGTCGGTGATTGCGCGTTTTTTACGCGGCCGATGGCGGATCACGACCTCATGCCAGCAAGGTGCTTGGCAAAAGGGGCAACAATACGACGAAAAATGGGGTTTTCGTTTGCAATACTTGGACATAGGCAGCTGACGCTACGATTGCGTCGCGCGCCTATTCACCGGATGTGGCGACTGTGCCTTGGCTGTCAATTTCACCGCCGCCCGATTGCGCATAGGCGCGATAGACAATCTGGGCGTAGCGCCCATCATGGACCAGCGGGTTGCCACGGACAAATCCCGATACCTCGGTCACGGTGCGGCGGTTGCGGCGCTCTTGGGATTGGGTGGCGACCAAGGGCTCGCGTTCGCCGCGTGACACCAGCGCGTCCAAACGCGCCCGATGAATGCCGTGGGAAACGAGGAAATCCACCACTGCGCGTGCGCGCCGCAAACCAAGCTGCTGGTTGTAGCTTTCCGAGCCGACCAGATCGGTGTGGCCATAGACCGAAAAACGCGCCTCGGGGAAATTGCGGATGAAATCTGCCTGTTGGCGCAAGATCGCCTGTGCCTCGGGTTCCAAGATGGCGGAATTGAACGCAAAGGTGACGGTCGTCGGCACTTCGGCGACAAAGCGCTCGGCCAAAACGCTGACGTATTGGCGCTCACCGCTGTGGTAGAGGACATTGTTCATCGTCGGGTTGCCAAAGGCACCTTCGTCAATTGCGGAGCCAACTTCACGATCGCTACACCCCATCAGGGTGATCGCAACACATGTGCACAGCGCGAGTGGGGTGCGATGGGCGCGCAATGGCGAAAAACAAGCGATCAGCATTGGCATGGCCTCAATCCATCACATAACCGTAGGAGCCGAAAAAATCCTGCCGGGCGACGTCACCGGCGGCAGTGCCCGCGCGCGGTCCGCCCGAAAGCCGACCATGCAAGAACAATTCGCGCTCGCTGGGAATGGTGACCCGGTCAGTGGGCAGCGCCAGCGCCTCGCCGCGTACGGGCTGCACCAAATGCGCGGTGACAATCACCACAAGCTCGGATTGTTCCCGCTGATAGCTGGTCGAACGAAACAGGACGCCAAGGATCGGCAGATCGCCCAACCACGGCACCTTGCCGATGTTGTCGCGAAAGTCATCTTGCAACAGGCCAGCGATGGCAAAACTTTCGCCATCGCGCATTTCGACCGTCGTTGCCGCCTCACGCGTGCGCAAACCCGGCACCGCGCCTGTTCCGGGGATGCCTGCGTCGATCGAGCTGACGGTTGTGGAAAGGGCAAGATTGATGATGTCGCTATCGACCACCGTGGGCGTGAATTCCAATTCTATGCCGAAAGGCTTGAATTCGATCGTGATATCCCCGTCGTCGTCGCGCACCGGCACAGGGAATTCTCCACCCGCCAAGAAATAGGCTGTTTTGCCCGACAAGGCCGACAGGTTCGGTTCGGCTAATGTTCTGACGAGACCTTCGGACTCAAGCGCTTCGAGTAGGATGTTGAAAGAGAAATTGGCCCCCACAAACCCAAGTGCGGCGGCACCTTGCGGTGGAATGATTCCAATGGGGAATTCCACGATGTTGCCGGAATTCACAGCGGCGACATTGCCACCATTGCCTACGCTGGTGCCGGTCATGCTAATGCCCAGCTCTTGGCGGATCGTGCGGTTCATCTCGGCAAAGCGCACTTGCAGCATCACCTGCTGGCTCCCACCCACAAGCATCAGGTTCGACACACGGCCCGGCGCGTAACGCTCGGCCAGTTCCATCGCGCGGTCGACAACGCGGCCCGAACTGACCGTTCCCGATAGCACAATCCCGTCGTTTGCTGGGCGGACCTCGATCTGCTCGCCGCGCAAAATCTCGCGCAGACGTTCGCGCAACTCGGCGACATCGGGCACGACCTGCAGATCGACATTGGCGATCAGCATGCCGTCGGCACTTAAAAGTGTCATACTGGTGCGACCCGGTGCGCGGCCAAGAATATAGATACTGCGCTCAGACAGGGTGGCAATATCGGCAATGGCGGGGTTGGCGACGCTGACCTCGGCGAAAAACACATCGCTTTCGACCACGACGGCGCGGTTCATCGGTACGGTCAAGCTGACAGAAGTTTGGCCCTCAACGACACGCAGCGGTGTGTTTTGCGCCAATGCGACGGTGACAGGCATGATTGCCAAGGTGCAGCCGATGAGGCCCGCACGCAAGAAACCCAACATGTTCATGGCAAATTTGCCTCACTGATGACTGCTCTACTGCGTCTTGATGCGCATATCTTTCGAGAAATATGTACGAAAAAAGATTGTACCGCAAGAATCAGAAGCATTTGGCCGTTAATTCGTCCTGCGATCCCAGCGCAGCGAGCGCCAAAACGCGCAGCGGCCCAGCAGAGAAAATCTGCTAGGCCGCGTGAACTGTTGCGTTTTCTTCAGTTTGTGCAAGGCACCTGCACCACCGCCAATTCACCGGCGTTGCGCTGGCGCACGGTGCAGATGCGTGGTGCTTCGAAGCTTTCGGCCACTTCTTCGCGCCCACCAAGAAGCCCATCGAGCGAAACCTCGACCGTTTCAACTTGGGTTTGATCATCGATACCGACCAGTGCCAGCGTCAGGCGGCCCGATGCCTGTGCCTGCGTCAGCGCTGCGATATCGCGGGGCAGGGCGGCAAAGGTGATCGTGCGCGCGATAACCGGGTTGTTGCGGTCGCTATTGGCGGATTGGTCAAGCGCCATGATCTGAATGCCGGATCGGATCAGTCGCGTCAGGCTTTTTCCATCGCGGCCTGTGCCGGTCCAGTAAACATCGACACGGTCGCCGGTGCGCAAAAAGCCCGATACGCCGGTTACGACGTCGATCTGTAGCGTGAAGGCGCGCGTGCCATCCTCAAGCCGGGAGGCAACACCGGCATCTTCGCCGGGCCGCGTCACCTTGCTGGCCAAAAGTGGCTCATGCATTTCGATGACACGCAGAACGGTGCGCTGCGTGTCTTCGTTCGGGGGAAAAATCTCGTCCAGTGTCGTGAAGGTTCCGTTTGGCACAAATTCGGCGGGCCAGCGGATCGCCTTTACATCTTCGGGGACAAGGCGCTCACCATAGCGCAGCGGGCGAGCGGCCACATACACCTCGACCGTCGGTGTGATGGCAGCCCTCTGTTGTTCAATGGCAAGCTGATATTGGCCAAAGCGCTCCATCGCGGCCTTGACGGCAAAACCAGCAAGGCCGATGCCCAAGAACAGTACCAACCCAAAAATCAGTCTCATGTGTTGTCCTTTCCGCTTCCAGTGTTGCGCCAGCCGGTCAGCCCCTCTGCGGGACAAGCGTTACCGCCTTGTATGGTGCGGAGCTGGGGGCGCTTGATGGTCAAAGCATGAAATCCCCGCGGATTTGCATTGCTTGTGTATGTTTGACCCCTGCCTGTCGTCGGCGCTGTACGGGTAAATGGGCCCCGCCCCCAAGAGGCGAGGCCCTTTTTATGCCATGTATGGCACAGGTCGATTAGTCGTTGTTCGCCGTAGCCGCGCCATTGGTGGCGAAGGGGTTGCCGGGCAGCTCGGTGTTGCTCAAGGCTGTGTTGATATTGCCTGTAAGATCTTCGACGCCGTTCGACACCAAAACGATCGTGGCAAAGCCAAGGCCCACCATCGCAGCGGTCAGAACGACCCAGTCAACGGTCACGGCGCCGGATTCGGAAGTTACGAAATTCTTGATCAGTGCGGTCATTGTATAGCTCTCCAGGTTTGCTTTCTGCGTTGTTCCAACGGGGGATGGCCCGGTTTGGATAGGCATGTTTTGCCCCCTGAAAATGGCTGGAATACGGCCCAAAAGGGAAAGTTTGACGGATTGTCTAAGAAAGTTTGTGGGCAGGGCACTGATGATTCTCTCGGCTGGCTTTGCATGATCGTGCGGTTTGAGTTGGGATTGGGGGCCAAATAAAAAGGGCCGCGCCCATCGCGGCGCGGCTCATGAACGAAGCGCATGCGCTGTCGCATCGGGTCCGTCGCGCGGCGCGTCATCTGCGCCGTTGGTGGCAACGCGGCTTGCCGCCAAGGTTCTGGCCCCTGTTTGACACCCGCATGATGCTGGCAAGGCCAAGGCCCATCATCGCAGCGCCGCGTTCGGCGGTGACAAAATTCTACATCATTTTGGTCATCCTGCGGGTCGCTGGATACGCTCAGGGCTTGCCCCTCCGAGAGAGGCATTGGGGTGGATGGAGCTTTGTCATCCCTCACCATGATCGGCATTGAACCTAGAAGCAGAGGTTTGTCGCGTTTCGCCTGTGGTTTTGCGGGCAGATGACGGAATGTTTTTGTGGTAGACAGCCGCGCTGGTGCCTGATTTTCCCAATGGCGCTGTCATGGTTCAGGCGTAGGCGGTTGGATGTTGTTTAAACGGTTTGCCCCTTTGGGCGCGGCTTTTGTGTGTTTGGGTCTTGCTGCGCCGCTGCTGGCGCAAGAGGTGCCGACAAGCCCCGGTATCAGGATTGTCACAGCCCCCGGCGCGGGTCATTCCGGCGCAAGGATCACGATCCAGATCACCCCTGACGAGCATTTCCGTAACGCTAACCCGCCCGCCGCATTGCGCGTTGCGCCGCAAGATCCGGACCGGCCCTTGCCCAAAGACCCCGTTGCGGCATGGTTTTGGGATGCGATCCCGGCCAACCTGCCGCCTGATCCCGCGCGCTTTTGGACAGCGCTTGATGTCTTGGCTGCGGCTGGCACGGCGGCGGATATCGCTGTGCCACGGCTTGCAACCTTGCAACAGATCGTGGCCCAGCACGGCACCGATATTCTGCGCGCCAGCCTGACGGCCGAGGTATCGCCTGCGCTGATCCTCGCGGTGATGGCCGTCGAATCCGCCGGTCGCGCCGATGCGGTCAGCCATGCCGGCGCGCAAGGGTTGATGCAGCTGATCCCCGCCACAGCCGAACGCTTTGGCGTGGCCGATCCTTTTGATCCCGCCCAGAATATCGCAGGCGGTACCGCCTATCTCAACTGGCTGCTCAAGGAATTCGACGGCGATCCGCTTTTGGCCCTTGCGGGCTATAATGCAGGCGAAGGGGCGGTGCGAAGCGCAGGCGGTGTGCCGGATTTCCCCGAGACCCGCGATTACGTCCCCAAGGTGCTGGCCACATGGATCATGGCGCGCGGGCTTTGCCGCACACCGCCCGATCTGATCACCGATGGTTGCGTGTTTCAGCCGATGGCGGTTGAGTGAGCGTGCCCTAAGCCTCGGGTGGCAAGGTCCGGGTCACGCCCGAGGCTGAGATGGCGACAAAGGTGAAATCACCTTCTGTCACCAGCATCCGCTCGCCCGTGCGCTGGCGGCGCACCCATGCCTCGATATGCATGGTGATGGAGGTGCGGCCCGTGCGGGTGATGTGGGAATAGACGGAAAACAGATCCCCCACGAGGACCGGCGCATGAAACCTGAGCGCCTCGATCGCCACAGTCGCACAGCGCCCCTGCGCGCGGTCCATCGCGGTGGTGCCAGCGGCGATGTCCATCTGGCTGACGACCCAGCCGCCAAAAACATCGCCGCCGGAATTGGTGTCGGCAGGCATCGGCACGGTCTGAAGCGTCAGCGTGCCTTGGGGTGTGCGTTCAGACAAGCGTGGCTTCCGTTGCCGCACGCAATTCGGCTTCGGTCACGCCATCGGCCAGTTCCAAGAGCTTCAGGCCGCCGGGAACCACCTCGAGCACACCCATATTGGTGATGATCAGATCGACCACCCCCGTGCCGGTCAGCGGCAGGGTGCAGGATTTCAGCACCTTCGATTCGCCATGCTTGTTGGCGTGATCCATCACGACGACCACGCGGCCCACGCCCGCCACCAGATCCATCGCGCCGCCCATGCCCTTGACCAGCTTGCCGGGGATCATCCAATTGGCCAGATCGCCGGTCTCCGACACTTCCATCGCGCCCAAGATCGCCATCGCGATCTTGCCGCCCCGGATCATGCCAAAGCTCGTCGCGCTGTCGAAATAGGCGGTGTGCGGCAGTTCGGTGATCGTCTGCTTGCCCGCATTGATCAGATCGGCGTCTTCCTCACCCTCGTAGGGGAAAGGCCCCATCCCCAGCATCCCGTTTTCCGATTGCAGCGTCACGGTGATGCCCTCGGGGATGTAGTTCGACACCAAGGTCGGGATACCGATGCCAAGGTTCACATACATCCCGTCGCGCAGTTCTTTTGCCGCGCGGGCGGCCATCTGGTTGCGGTCCCAAGGCATTATGCTGTCTCCCTCTGGCGAACGGTGCGTTGCTCGATCCGCTTTTCGTGCTGCCCTTGGATCAGGCGATGCACATAGATGCCCGGCAAATGGATGGTGTCGGGATCGAGGCTGCCTGTCGGCACGATTTCTTCGACTTCCATGATGCAGATGCGCCCGCACATGGCGGCGGGCGGGTTGAAGTTGCGCGCGGTCTTGCGGAAGACGGCGTTGCCCGTCGCGTCGGCCTTCCACGCCTTGACGATGGAAATATCCGCGAAAATCCCGCGCTCAAGGATGTAATCCTGCCCGTCGAAGGTTTTCACTTCCTTGCCCTCGGCAATCACGGTGCCGACGCCCGTCTTGGTGTAGAAACCGGGAATGCCCGCGCCGCCTGCGCGCATGCGCTCGGCCAGCGTGCCTTGGGGGTTAAACTCCAGCTCCAGCTCGCCGCTGAGGTATTGGCGCATGAATTCCGCGTTCTCGCCCACATAGGAGGAGAGCATTTTCTTGATCTGCCGGGTGGCCAAAAGCTTGCCCAGACCGAAATCATCGACGCCCGCGTTGTTCGAGGCGACGGTCAGATCCTTGGTGCCCGCCGCGACGATCCCGTCGATCAAAAGCTCGGGGATGCCGCACAGGCCAAAGCCGCCCGCCGCGATCAACATGCCGTCAAACAGCACGCCATCCAGCGCTTCCTTGGCCGAACCATAGATCTTTTTCATGCGGATACCCTCCGAAAACCTGTCGCGCGCACCCTGCCGCCGCAATGCGGCGAAGTCAACGCGGCGCTCAGTGATCCAGTGCTGCTTCCATCTCGGCGAGAAGCGTTGCGCAATAGGCCTCGAAGCGGGGGCCGGGCTGTTGGCCGTCGATCCGGTCTTTCAGCGGGTCAGGCGCGCGGATGTCGCTACCTGAAAGCGTTTCCAAAACGGCATGGCCGCAAAAGGGAACATGCGCCTCGGAATAGCCGCCCTCATGGGTCAGCATCAAACGTCCCTCGCACAGATCGGCGGCCGCCTCCATCACCATGGCGGTCATCGCGCGGAAGGTGTCCGATCCCGCCATCATCCGCCCCAAGGGATCGACGCCCGAGGCATCAAAGCCGCAAGCGACCACGATGGCATCGGGCTGAAAGGCGTAAAGCTGGGGGATCACCAGCCGCTCGAAAGCTTCGAGATATGTGCTATGCCCACCGCCGGGTGGCAGAGGGATATTGAGGTTGAAGCCCGCGCCTGCACCTGCGCCGCGATCTTCGAAATCGCCACTGTCGCGGGGATAGTTGCGTTCTTGATGGATCGAGATGGTCAGCGTATCGGCGCGCTCGTAATAGATGGCTTCGGTCCCGTTGCCGTGATGCACATCCCAATCGATCACCGCGATGCGATTGGCCAGCCCCGCCGCCCGCGCCGCCTCAAGCGCGATGGCGATGTTGTTCAAAAGGCAAAACCCATTGGGAAAGTCGGGCAAGCAGTGATGGCCCGGTGGGCGCGATAGCGCATAGGCATTATCAAGCCTGCCTTGCAGCACATCGAACAGCGCCGCCTTGGTCAGCCCGGCGGACAGCGCCGCAATCTCATAGCCGTCGGGGCCAAAGGGTGTGCGCAGGCCCAATTCGCCACCACCCTCGGCGCATTTCTGGCGGAATGTGTCGATATAGCTGGCCGGATGGATGCGCAGAATATCCTCATGCGTGGCGGGGGCAGCGCTGGGCGTGGCCAATTCACCCATCAGCCCCGTCACCTCGACCAGATTGCGAAAGCGGCGCTTGGTCTCGGGGTTTTCGGGCAGGCCCGCGCCGCTGGCGGGCTGCATCAGCCCACCGACAGGCACCAGAAAGCTGTAATTGCCCCCCGAGTGCCAAAAGCACCGCTCGTTGTAGAAAAAACCCGTGCGCATAGTGATTGTCCCCTATTCCCCCACGCCGATATTGCGGCGCGCTTGGGCGGCTGTCCATCACAATGGCGCGCCTTAGCGCTCCAGCCGATAGACCCCTTCGGGCAGGTTCAGCGCCGCCGCCAGATCGCGCAGCTGCGCCATGGACAATGTCACCACCTGTTCGCGGTCATTGCGCGCATCATACTGGGTCAGCGTCACGCATTCGGCGAAAGCGGCGATGGCGATATCTTCGAGCAAGGGCTGGCTATCCTCGCCCTCGTCGACAAGGGTGATGATCGTGGCGTCGAAATCATGCTCGATTGTAAACATGAAGCCAGCCTAGGGCTGCGCATCTTTCGGTGCAAGACACCGCGCCTCGCGCCGCAATTGCCGGTGGTAAAGCCAAGGGGCGGCAAGGCGGTTATAGGCCAGATCGGCGATATGGCGCAGACCCGGAAGCATCACCAGACGCGCCATCCAGCCCATGCCGGGCAGTGCTGCCCAGATCGCGGCAAAGGCGGGAATGCCGCTGATGATCCGCCCATCGGGGAGCGCTGCATGCATGCGCCGCTTGGCTTGATCGGGGCTAAGTTGCCACCCACCCAGATCGGCGGTGTTGAGATCCTCGAACAGCAAGGGCGCACCTGATGCTGCGGCGCGCGCGCGGTAATGCGCAATCTCGGCCCTGCAGATCGGGCAGCGGTCGTTGTAAAGGATGCGGGTTTGTTCCATGACCTGCCAGCTATCGCGACCGTCCTCCGCGTCAAGCGCGCGCCCCGACCACAAGCGCGTGATCGGGGCTTTACGCCGCGCGCGGTCCGATTACCCTAGCGGCCGGAATTATGGGGATGCCGATGCGCAGCTTTGCTTTGATCTTGGCCAGTGTCGTGGCGCTTGGCGCCTGTGTTCCGACAACGCAGCCTGCCGCCCCCCCGGTGCAAAGCCCGACCATCAGCCCCGAACAAGCGGTGATCAATTTCCGCGAGGTGATCGACCGGGTCGAACCCGTGGCCGAGCAAGTCTGTCGCGAGCAAACCCCCGACCAGCTGTGCGATTTCGCCATCTATGTGGACCGCGATCCGCAAAGCGGTGTGAACGCTTTTCATACCATAGATGATAACGGCCAGCCCGCGATCATCTTTACCATCGGCTTGATCGCGGTGGCGGCCAATGCGGATGAATTGGCCTTTGTCATGGGCCACGAGGCGGGCCACCATATCGGGCGTCACTTGCCGCGGGTGCAGGCCAGCGCCGATCTGGGCGCGCAAATCTTGACCACCCTCGCGCGGGCAGGCGGGATCAACGAGGCAGCTTTGGGCGGTGTCGCCCAAGTCGGCGCTGTCGTCGCCTCGCGCCAATACGGGCGGCAGGCCGAGCTCGAGGCTGACGCCATCGGCACCGTCATCGCCGCGCGCGCAGGTTATGACCCGTTGCGCGGTGCGGAATTCTTCACCCGCATCCCCGACCCCGCGCGCAGTTTCCTTGCCACCCATCCGCCTAATGCCCAGCGGATCGAGACGGTGCGCCGCACCGTGGCCGGTCGCGTACCGGGGGCTTGATCTAGGTCAAGGTGCGAATGCGCGCTGCGCGTAACCTGTTGCCATCATGGATCGTCCCTTGCGGGACCAAACAGGGATGCGACAGATGCTTGGTGACAAGACCCGCGCGCGCCATGCCGCGCTGATGCACCAGATGGCCGAAACGCTTGGTGCTGATCTAGACCGCGCCGAATTGCGCGGCGTGCTGCCGCCAGAGGCGCGCGAAGACATGCTTTTGGCCTGCACGGGATGCGCCAAGCCCAGCGGATGCGCCCATTGGCTGGCGCGCAACGCCAAGGCCGAGACCGGGCCGGATTATTGCCGTAACGCCGATATCTTGCACCGTTTGGCCGCCGAATAGAACCTATCCGGCTACCCGGCCCCAAAGATCGTATTCGCCCGCCTCTTCGACCACGACCGTGACCATGTCGCCGGGGGCAAGCCCGTCAAAGCCTTCGTCGATGAACAGGTTGCCGTCGATCTCGGGCGCATCCGCCATGGTGCGGCAGGTGGCACCATCTTCATCGACCGCATCGACCAGCACCATCATGGTTTGCCCGATCTTTGCCGCAAGCTTGGCCTCGGAAATGGCTTGCGCCTTTTGCATGAAGCGGTCCCAGCGGTCTTGCTTGACCTCTTCGGGAACGTGACCCGGCAGCACGTTCGAGCGCGCGCCTGCGACGTTTTCGTATTTGAAACAGCCCACCCGGTCGAGCTGTGCCTCATCCAACCAATCGAGAAGCGTCTGGAACTCATCTTCCGTCTCGCCGGGATAGCCCACGATAAAGGTTGAGCGCAGCGTGATATCCGGACAATCGCGCCGCCATGCGGCGATTTCATCGAGCGTGCGCGAGGCAGCAGCCGGTCGCGCCATGCGCTTGAGCGTTTCGGGATGGGCGTGCTGGAACGGAATGTCGAGATAGGGCAAGAGCCCGTTGGCCGGATCGGCCATCAGCGGGATCAATTCACGCACATGCGGGTAGGGGTAGACATAGTGCAAGCGAACCCAAGCACCCAATGTGGACAAGTCTCTGGATAGATCGAGAATCGGAAACTTGCTCTCGCGCCCTTTCCAGTCTGTGCCATAGGCGGATGTGTCTTGAGAAATGACCAGCAATTCGCGCACACCGGCCGCGACCAGCTTTTCGGCCTCGCGCAGCACGGCCTTGGCGGGGCGCGACTGAAGGCGGCCACGCATATCGGGGATGATGCAGAATTTGCACTTGTGATCGCAGCCCTCGGAAATCTTGAGGTAGCTGTAATGGCGCGGCGTCAGCTTCACGCCACCGGGCGGCAAGAGGTCGATGAACGGATCGGGCGACGGCGGCACGGCGTTATGAACTGCATCCAAAACCTGTTCATACTGATGCGGCCCGGTCACGGCCAAGACTGATGGATGCGCGCCGGTGATATATTCAGGCTCCGCCCCAAGACATCCGGTGACGATCACCCGGCCATTTTCGCGCAGCGCCTCGCCGATGGCATCAAGGCTTTCGACCTTGGCCGAATCGAGAAATCCGCAGGTATTCACGATCACCGCATCCGCGCCTGCGTAATCAGGCGAGATGGCATAACCCTCGGCCCTGAGCCGCGTCAGGATCCGCTCGCTATCGACCAGCGCCTTGGGGCAGCCCAGGCTGACCATCCCGATCCGGGGCTGTCCGGGGCGGGCGACATCGGGCACATGGGCGCGCGCAAGATCGGGGCGCAACTCGGGTGGGTTCTGGCTCATGCCCGCGCAGATAGCGTGACGCGGCGCAAAGGGGAAGGGTATGCCGGAAAACGGCTGCACAAGCCGCGCGCGGCGCGTTAGGTTAGCGGCAATGGTAAGGGGTTTGCGCATGCGTTGGATTATTCGATTGCTGGGGGTCTTCGTCACCCTCGCCGTCTTGGGCGTCGTGGCATTGCTGATGGTGCCGGCTGAACGGATCGCGGGCTTGGCCGCTGCACAGCTTGGCCAAAGCCTTGGGCGTGCGGTGACAATCTCGGGTGCTGTGCAGCCCATCTTTTGGCCGCATCTGGGCGTGCGTGCCGAAGGGGTGGGCGTGGCCAACCCCGATTGGGTCAGCGAGGGGCCGATGCTAAGCGCCACGGCGCTGTCTGTCCGCCTGCCATGGACCGCGATCTTGGATGGCACCCCGCAGATCGACGAGATCACGCTGATCGCCCCCCAGATCACGCTGGTGCGCGCCGCCGATGGCCGCGCCAGTTGGGAGATGGCGGCCAGCACCGCGCCCGGTGCTGGCACGCAAAGCATCGCACCCGCGATCGCCATCGCGATGGCCGAGATCACCGACGGCAGCTTGCGCTATATCGATGCGCAGGCCGGGGAGCGGTTTGAGATCACGGCCATTGACGCGCGCTTGACCTTGCCGCGCGATGGGGCGCTCAGCCTTGCAGGGCGCGCCACGGCGCAGGGCGTGCCGATGGCATTCTCGTTTGATCTTGCTGCCCTGTCCGATCTGATGGCGGGTCGGTTAAGCGATGGCGCGCTCGGTTTGGAATGGGCGGGCGGCACGGCGCGGTTTGATGGCCAGCTTGGGTTGAGCCCGGTTTTCAGTGGGCAACTGTCGTTGGATGCCAGCGATCTGACACCGCTGGCGGGGCTTGCTGGTGTCGCGATGCCTGATTTGCCACAAGGATTCGGGCGGCAGCGCGTGGCGCTATCGGGGCAAGTCGCGCTGAGTGATGAGGGTAGCGCGCATCTGCGCGATGGGCGGTTGCAGCTTGATCAGACCGGCTTTGCTTTGGCGCTTGACCTGACCCAAGGCGCAGAGCGTCCGATGATCCGTGGCACGGTCACGGCTGATGCGCTGACACTGCCCGGCGGCGATGACAGCGCTACGGGCGGCCAAGGCTGGTCGCGCGTGCCCATCGATGTGAGCGGGCTTTTTGCCACCGATGCCGAGATCGCGCTGCGGCTTGGTGCGCTGGGCCTTGGCGATATCGCCCTTGGCCCCGTCGATCTGACCGCGACGCTGACGCGGGGGCGGCTGGTTCTCGATATCGCGCGCCTCGCGGCCTATGGCGGGGCGGTGAGCGGGCAATTCGTGGTCAATGGGCGCGGCGGGCTGTCGGTGGGGGGGGATCTAAGCGCAAGCGATATCGCGCTTTTGCCGATGCTGCGCGATTTTGCGGGCTTTGAGCGGCTGGAAGGGACAGGTGCCGGGAGGCTGCGTTTTCTGGGCGTAGGCAATGACATGGCCAGCATCATGGCCGGGCTGTCGGGCGAGGGGGAATTGCGCCTTGGGGCAGGTGCTTTGCGGGGGATCGATCTGGCGGCGATGATCCGTAACCGCGATACCAGCCTGCAAGGGGCGGGGGCGCGGACGGTCTATGACAGTGCTAGGGCCAGCTTTACCATCGCCGACGGTGTCTTGGCCAATGACGATCTGACGCTTGCCGCCGGATGGGGTGGGGCGACCGGGGCAGGGCGTGTGGATTTGGGCGGCCAAAGCCTTGATTACAGGATGATTCCAGCCATCGCCCAAAGCGGTGACAATGGCGCGATCCGGGTACCCGTGCTGATCCGTGGACCTTGGTCGGGGCCGTCAATTCGGCTTGATTTAGAATACCTTGCGCAACAAGAGCTTGCCGTGGAACGCGCGCGGCTGGAGGCCGAGGCGCAGGCGCGGATCGATGCCGAGGTCGACCGTCTGGAGGCCGAAGCGCGCGCGCGCGCCAATGAGGCGCTTGGCACCCAATTGCAGCAAGGCGACACCGTCCAAGATGCGCGGGACGCGCTGGAACAACGCCTGCGCGATGAGGCTGAACAGCAACTCTTGCGGCTTTTGGGGCGGGGGAATTAAACAAATGGCCGGGCTGAAGCCCGGCCTACGGTTTGTTGCATCGTTTTAGCCCAAATGGCCGCCCCCGCGATCTATGCTGGCCTAGCGGCGGCGGTCGCGGCGGGCCGACATGGGTTGGAAGGCCACGCCAACATGCGCCTCGCAATAGGGTTTGCCTTGCTGCACGGGCAGGCCGCAGAAATAGAAATCTTGCGTCGCCGGATCGCCGATGGGCCATTTGCAAGTGCGTTCGGTCAGTTCCATCAAGCTGATGCGCTTGGCGGTTTTCTCGACCTCGTGGACCTTGGCCAGTGCCTCAGGGCTGATTTCATTGGCCGAGGGCTGGGGCGGCAGGGGTTGGCCCGCAGGCACGATGGGCTTGCGCAGCGGTGTGACATTGCTGGGGCGTGACGGCGGTGGATCGTCGCTGACGAAAGCAGGCGCGCGCTCGGGCTGTGCGGGTGCGGCTTTCGGCTCGTCCTTGCGGGCGGGCTTGGGCGCTTGGCGCAGTTCCGGCTCGGGTGCGGGTTTGGCTTGCGGGGCAGGCGTTGTGCCACCACCGCCCGTGCGATTGGACAGGCCAAGGCGATGCACCTTGCCGATGACCGCATTGCGGGTGACACCGCCAAGTTCCTTGGCGATCTGGCTGGCCGACTGGCCCTCGCCCCACATCTTTTTCAGCGTCTCGACGCGTTCGTCGGTCCAGGACATGCCCGTCTCCTGATCTGGGGGCCGAATTCAAGCAGCGCGGCCCAAGACCACCTCATATGACGGGGTCTTGACCGGAATTGAAGCCCCATTCTATCCGGGGGCTATGGTTGGGCGCAAGGCCAAGCCTTATCGCTTGCGCCGATGCACGGCCTCGCGCCAAGCCAAAAGCGCCGCGCCGCCGATGATGGTCAGCGCGCCCAGCAGGCTGACCGCGGTGGGAATGACGCCGAAGATCACCCCGTCATAGACCGCCGCAAAGACCAGCGTCAGGTAGGAAAACGGTGTGATGAAGCTGGCATCGGCGCGCGCCAAGGCATTGATGAAGAACACCTGCGCGCAGGCCATGACGCAGCCAAGCGCGATCATGCCCGCCCATTGCGCCCCCGTGGGCGGCTGCCAGACCCAGATGACCGCGCAAGCGGCGATCACAAGGCCGATGGAGTTATTGAACAACAAGATCTGGGCCGGGCGCTCGCGGCCTGAGAGCCGCTTCATAAAGATCAATTCCAACCCCAGCGCACAGGCCGCGCCAAGCGCCAAAAGCGCGCCGGTCTGCATCACCGCGCTACCGGGGCGGATCAAGATCATCGCACCGGTCAGGGCGATGGCCGCGGCCAGCCAACGCCAGCGGCCCACACGCTCACCCAAAAGCGGGATGGCGAGGATCATCGCCAGAACCGGGTTGAGAAACGAGATCGCGGTTGCATCCGAGAGCGGGATGGTGGCGGCAGCAGCGAACATCAAGGTGACACCAGCCCAGCCGCAAAAGGTGCGGATCACATGGGTTTTGACATCGGGTTTGCTGATGTGCGGGCGCAAAGCCGCGACCGTGGCCGCGATCACGACCCATGCAAAGAGAAAGCGTCCGAAACTGACCTGAAGCGGGTGCAGGGGTGGCCCCAGCGCATCGGTGCCAAGCGCCTTGGCGATCAAGGTGGTGCCTGCCAAAAGCGCCGTGGCGCAGATCATCAACGCGATTGCCCGGCCCGGTTCAGAAGGTTGCTGCGGCAGGGGCAAAGCCGCGGGCGGCACGAGCGCTTGCGGCGTCAGGGATGGCGTTTTGGGCAAAGCCTTGCGCCTTTTCGTCTTACAGCCCCAGACACCAGCGCAAGATCGCCTTTTGCGCATGCAGCCGGTTCTCGGCCTCGTCGAAGACCGCCGATTGCGGACCGTCCATCACCGCATCAGTCACCTCTTCGTTGCGATGGGCGGGCAGGCAATGCATGAACAGCGCGTCAGGCTTGGCCTGGGCCATCAGCGCTGCGTTCACCTGGTAGGGGCGCAGTTGGTTATGGCGGCGCTCGCGGGTGGTTTGGCTGTCATGCATCGACACCCAAGTATCGGTGACGACCAGATCGGCCCCCGCCACCGCGCGGGCGGGGTCGCGGATGATCTCGACGGCCGCGCCTTTGGCGCGTGCCTCCTCGAGGAAAACCCGTTCGGGATCAAGCGGCTCGGGACCGGAAAAGGTCAGGTTAAAGCCAAACTGCCCGGCGGCATGGGCAAAGCTTGCAAAGACATTATTGCCATCGCCGCACCAGACCACTTTTTTGCCCGTGATCGGGCCGCGATGTTCCTCATAGGTCTGGATATCGGCCATGATCTGGCAGGGATGGGTGCGGTTGGTCAGCCCGTTGATGACGGGAACGGTGGCATGTTCTGCCATTTCTAACAGCACATCCTCTTCATAGGTGCGCAGCATGATCAGATCGACATAGCGCGACAGCACGCGCGCGGTATCGGCGATGGTTTCACCATGGCCAAGCTGCATCTCGGAGCCGGTGAGCACCATTGTCTGCCCGCCCATCTGGCGCACGCCGACATCAAAGCTCACGCGGGTGCGGGTCGAGGGTTTCTCGAAGATCAGCGCGACCATGCGGCCTGCAAGGGGCTGGTCGTCATCGGGCGCACCCTTGGGGCGGTCTGCGCGCGCGCGCTTCATCGCGGCGGCCTGATCGATCATTGCGCGCAGATCGGTTGGGGCGGTTTTGTTGATGTCGAGGAAATGGGGCATCGGTCTGGCCTTTCGGCTAAGGGCGGAGCAAGGGGGGCTGTCTGCCCCCCTCGACCCCCCGAGAGTATTTGCAAAGCAAAGATGGGATCAGGCAGCCGCAATCTTTTGGCTGAGTGCGCTGGCAGCAGTGTCAAGTCGCGCAACGCCTTCGGCGATCTCATCCTCGGTGATGGTCAGGGCCGGCAAGATACGCACGACATTGTCGCCTGCGGGCACGGTGAGGATCTGGGCCTCGTAACCGGCGGCGACGATATCGGTGTTGAGCGCCTTGCATCTGAGCCCCAGCATCAGCCCCGCGCCGCGTACACCCTCGAAAATATCGGGATGGGCGGCGACAAGCCCTTCGAGCTTTTGGCGCAGAAAGCCTGATTTTTGGCGGACATCTTCGAGAAACCCCGGTTTGGTCATTTCATCCATCACCGCAGCCCCGACAGCACAGCCAAGCGGGTTGCCGCCATAGGTTGAGCCATGCGTGCCCGCGGTCATGCCGCGCGCGGCGTTTTCCGTCGCCAAAAGCGCGCCGATGGGATAGCCGCCGCCGATGCCCTTGGCCACCATCATGATGTCAGGTGTGACGCCTGCCCATTCATGCGCGAAGAGCCGCCCCGTACGGCCAACACCGCACTGGATCTCGTCGAAGATCAGCAAAAGCCCGTATTCATCGCACAGATCACGCAGCCCCTTGAGGCATTGATCGGGCAGGGGCCGGATGCCGCTTTCGCCTTGCACCGGTTCCACCATGATCGCCCCCACATCGGGGACGGCGGCCGCTTCGCGCAGTGCCGCGTGATCACCAAAGGGCAGTTGCCGGAAACCCGGCAAGAGCGGGCCGAACCCTTTGGTCAGCTTTTCCGAGCCCGCCGCCGAGATCGCCGCAATCGAGCGGCCGTGAAAAGCCCCCTCGAAGGTCAGGATCGTCGTACGCTCGGGCGTGTCGCTCTCGTACCAGTATTTGCGCGCCATTTTGATGGCAAGCTCGGTTGCCTCGGTACCCGAGTTGCAGAAGAACACCGTGTCGGCGAATGTGTGTTCGACCAGCCGCTCGGCCAGCGCTTCTTGCTGGGGGACCACATAGAGGTTCGAGGTATGCCACAGCGCACCCGCCTGATCCGTCAGGGCCTTGACCAGCGCCGGATGCCCATGGCCCAGCGACATGACCGCGATGCCCGAGCCGAAATCGAGAAAGCGTCGCCCATCGGCCGCGATCATCCATGCGCCTTCGCCTTTGACGAAGGAGAGTTTGGCACGGTTGTAACTGGGCAGGACGGGCGAAATCATCGCGATCTCCGTGTCTGGACTTAAAGCTCCTGCATTACGCAGGGCGTGCCCTGAGTCAATTGATGGATCGTGATGGGGTCAAGTCGGCGCGGTGATCGCTGCAGCTTCTCTGTTTCAAAAATATCCCGGGGGAGGCCGTAGGCCGGGGGCAGAGCCCCCTCTTTTCTTATGCGACCTCTGACAAGGCGACCTTGGGCATGACGCCCAGCGCGGCACAGACATCGCGCGTCAGATCGGGGGCGTTGAGGGTGTAGAAATGCAAATCCTCTACCCCGCCTGCAATCAGATCGGCGCAAAGTTCGGTGGCCAGCGCCGTCGACAAAAGCTGTTCGCGCCCGTCGCGGATGGCTTTGTCATAGGCCTCATCCAACCACGCGGGGATCGCAGTGCCGCAGCTTTGGGCGAATTTGCGCACGCCGGTCCAGCCATTGATCGGCAAGATGCCGGGGATGATCGGCGCATGGATGCCCGAGGCCGCACAAGCATCGCGGAAGCGGAAAAACGTCTCGGCCTCGAAAAAGAACTGGGTGATGGCCGAAGATGCGCCCGCGTCGATCTTGCGCTTGAGGTAATCGACGCAGTCTTGCATCGATCCCGCTTCGGGGTGGGGGTCGGGGTAGGCACCGACGCGCAGGTGAAACTTGCCCGTTTCGGCCAATGCCGCGATCAAGGCGATGGAATCGGCGAAACCATCGGGGTGGGGGGTAAAGCGGCCCTGACCTTTTGGCGGATCGCCGCGCAGCGCCACGATCTGCGTGACACCGGCGGCGGCATAGCTTTCAGCGATGGCCAGCGTCTCGGCGCGGGTCGCATCGACACAGGTCAGATGCGCCGCGACCGCGACACCGTAATTGGCATGGATCGTTTTGACCGCATCATGGGTGAGCGTGCGGGTCGTGCCGCCCGCGCCATAGGTGACCGAGACGAATTCGGGGGCAAGCGGCGCCAACACGCCCAAGGTCTCCCAGAGGCGAAAGGATGCCTCAAGCGATTTTGGCGGAAAGAACTCGAAGGAAACGCGGGGCGGGCGGGTCATGATACATCCAATGCTTGATCTCTTGGCCCATGGTGTCGCATAGAGTGGTCCTTGCGGCAAATTCATAATCTTCAAGATCAATATGAGTCTCACATGCATCTCGAGTTTCGGCACCTGCGCACCATCAAGGCTATTCACGAAGAGGGCGGGCTGGCGCGCGCCGCCGACAGGCTGCACATCACGCAAAGTGCGCTGAGCCATCAGATCAAGGGGCTGGAGGATCAGGCGGGGCTTGAGCTGTTCGTGCGCCGCTCCAAGCCGATGAAGCTCTCGCCTGCGGGGATCAAGCTTTTGCGGCTGGCCGAAGAGGTTTTGCCGCGCATCGCGGCGCTGGAAGATGAGTTCGACAATCTGCGCAAGGGCAAATCGGGCCGCCTGCATATCGCGATTGAATGCCATGCCTGTTTCGATTGGCTTTTGCCGGTGCTTGATGCGTTTCGCGTGGGCTGGCCCGATATCGATGTCGATATCCGCCCCGGCCTGCAATTCGAGGCGCTGCCCGCGCTTTTGCGCGAAGAGGTGGATCTGGTCGTCTCTTCCGACCCTGAGAACTTGCCCGGTGTCGATTTCACGCCGCTGTTTGATTATGAGCCGGTTTTCGTGTGCGCCGCCGATCATCCGCTGGCGGCCAAACCCTTTATCGAGGCGGCTGATTTCGCCGATCAAGCGTTGATCACCTATCCGGTCGAGCGCGCGCGGCTTGATGTGTTCAGCCAGCTTTTGTTCGCCGCCGGGGTCGAGCCGAAATCGATCCGACAGGTGGAGTTATCGGCGGTGATCTTGCTCTTGGTCGCCTCGGGGCGTGGGGTGGCGGTGTTGCCGGATTGGGTGGTGCGCGATCATGCCAAGCATCCCTCGCTGGTGACGCGGCGGTTGACTGAGAAGGGGATCACGCGGCGGCTATACGGGGCGACGCGGGCGGCTGATACGGCCAAGCCCTTCATGGCGCAGATGCTCAAGCTGAGCCGCAGTGAACCGCCCAAGCTGCAACGCAGATGAGCCGCCATCCCTTTCTTGACCGTCAATGAGCCGGACCAGATGGCGCGTCTGCTTGATCTTGGGGTGGGGGCGATCATGACGGACAGGCCGCGTGTGCTGCGCGATTTGCTGCAAGCGCGCGGTCAATGGCCGGGCGATCCGTCGCGGGCGTAAGGCGGCTGTGATCTAGCGGCTTGGCATTCCCCGACACGGCGCTTATACGCGCGGCTTGTCTGCGACGGAGAGACCAGCATGCAAGGCAGCGCCAATCTCAACATCATGCTCAAGGCTGCCCGCAAGGCGGGGCGCAGCCTCGTCAAGGATTTCCGCGAGGTGGAGAATCTTCAGGTCTCGTCCAAGGGGCCGGGCGATTTCGTCAGCCGTGCGGATCGCGCCGCCGAAGAGATCCTCAAGACCGAGTTGATGACCGCGCGCCCCAATTACGGCTTTCTGGGCGAGGAAGGCACGTTGATCGAAGGCACCGACCCGACGCGGCGCTGGATCGTTGATCCGCTTGATGGCACGACGAACTTCTTGCACGGCATGCCGCATTGGGCGGTATCCATCGCGCTGGAGCATAAGGGCGAGATCGTGGCGGGCGTGGTCTATGATCCTGCCAAGGACGAGATGTTTTATGCCGAGAAAGGCGCGGGCTGCTGGCTGAACGACAGCCAGCGCTTGCGCGTCTCGGGTCGCAACAAGATGATCGAATGCGTCTTTGCCACCGGCGTGCCTTTTGGTGGGGCGAAATACCTGCCTGCGACGCTGCAAGATCTGGCCCGGTTGATGCCCGCTTGCGCTGGTGTGCGGCGCTGGGGGGCGGCAGCGCTGGATTTGGCCTATGTCGCGGCGGGCCGTTACGATGGCTACTGGGAACGCGGGCTGAATGCGTGGGATATTGCCGCCGGTATCTTGCTGGTGCGCGAGGCAGGCGGTCTGGTCCAGCCGATCCGCGAGGGTCAGGATATGCTGACCGATGGCCAGCTTGTCGCCGCATCCGAGCCGATCTTTGACAATTTTGCCGCGATTATCCGCGACCGCACTTAGGCGCGGGCCGGGATGAGTTGCTGGGCGATGCCTGCCAGAACCAGATAGACAGAACAAACCGTCACAACCACGGTCAAGGCCGGGTTATCGGCAAAACCCGATAAAGCCGCCAAGGCGATGGACCCTGTCCAGAGGAGCGCCACCGGCAGTGTCAGCCACCGCCAGCGCGCGGTGCGCACGGGATGGACGAATTTCAGGTTCAGAAATTGCGCCACGCACAAGACCACGACAAGGCCCAAGATCACCTCCCACGGGGGGACGATCACCAAAAGGGCCAGCGCAACCATGTTCCAGCAGGCGGGAAAGCCACGAAAGCTTTTGTCTTCGGTCTTCATCCGCGTGTCGGAGAAATAGAGCGCTGAGGCGAAGGGGATCAGCAAGACCACGATCCAGCCTGACCAGCCGGGCAAGAGGCCCGAGCCATAAAGCGCATAGGCCGGGATCATCACATAAGTCAGAAAATCGACGATCAGGTCCAACAGCACCCCGTCGATGATCGGCGCATTCTCGGTCACCGCGTAGCGGCGTGCCAGCGGCCCGTCGATGCCGTCGACCACAAAGGCCACGGTCAACCAGATGGTCATCATCGCCCAATCTTGCTGCGCTGCTTCCAGCAAGGCGAGCATCGCAAGCGATGCGCCGAGGGCGGTGAAGAGATGAACGCTATAGGCCCGAATTCGCATGCATGTCAGATGACGGGTTCCGCGCGGCTTGGCAACCAAAGATGTGACAGTTTCATGACGCTACGCCTTGGGGTGGGCGGCGGCATAAACTTCGAGCAGGCGGGCAGTATCGACCGCCGTATAGGCCTGTGTCGTCGAAAGCGAGGCATGGCCCAGCAATTCTTGGATCGCCCGCAGATCGCCGCCCGCATCAAGCAGATGGGTGGCAAAGCTATGGCGCAGCGCATGTGGTGTGGCCGTCGCCGGCAGGCCAAGCTGCATGCGCACCTGCTCCATCACACCTGCCACAAGCCGCGGGTTCAGCGGGCCGCCGCGGATACCGCGAAACAGCGGCGCGCCGGGGTTGAGTTGATGGGGGCAAAGGGCGCGATAACGTGCGACGGCGGCGATGGTGGCGGGCAGCACTGGCACCTCGCGCTCTTTGCCGCCCTTGCCGCGAATGCGCAGCGTGTCGGACAAAGGGAAGACCCCGGCATCAAGGCCCAAGGCCTCGGACCGGCGTAGGCCGCAGCCATAGAGCAGCATCATGATGGCGACATCGCGCGCGGCCACCCAATCGCGCGCGTCATTCTCGCCCACGGCTGCGATCAGCGCCTTGGCCCCATCGACCGAAAGCGGGCGGGGCAGGCGGCGGCCATGCTTGGGGCTGCGCATCGACAAGATTGTTGTCGCATCGAAACCGTCGCGCTCAGACCACCAGCGGAAAAAGGATTTCACCGCCGAAAGCCGTCGCGCAAGCGAGCGAGAGCCAACGCCGCGCCCACGCTGCTCGGCCATCCAAGCGCGCATGTCGCCCAGCGACAGATCACGCAGCATCGCGGGGCTGAGGATATCGCCCGCATGCTGTGCCTGAAAATTCAAAAAATCGGTCAGGTCGCGCCCATAGGCGTCGATCGTGGTGTCGGCGCGGTTTGCCAAGCTGCCCAGTTGGCTCAGCCAGTTTTCCAACAGGTCGCGCACTGCGGGGCTGAGCGCGAGGGTCATGGTGATTTATCCCAGCCAGCGCCGCATCTGACGCTCGAACACACCGGCGAAAAAGGTCAACAGATCGGTGCCTTGGCTTGGCCGGAATTGGTGTGGGTCTTCGGCCCCCATGATCAACATCGCAGGCAAGCGCCCCTCGCCCAGATCGAGCAGCAAGAGCGCCTCGGATTTGATCCAAGCGGCGTCTGCGCCAAAGATCAGGGTGCTGCCATCGCCCACTTGGCGCAGCGTCACCTGACGATGCGGCACGGCGCGGCCCGATGTGATGTAGCTTTCGATAAAGCCCGGTGCCACGATGGTCAGCACATCCTCGAGCTTTTGGACATGTGGCGCGGCGGTTGCTGTTGCCTCGGCGCTTTCGAGAACCAACCTGATACGATCCACGCGCAGGGTGCTGGCGACATCGGTCCCCAGCGCCTTGAGGAAGGTTTCGAAATCGGGCTGGTCAAGCAGCTTGAGAATCGCGCGGTGGATCTGGTTGGTGCCAGCCAGATTCTCATAAGCCGCCGCGATGACCGAACGGTGGGTATCTTCCAACCGATCCAGACGGTTTTCCAACCGCTCCATCGCGATGCCGCGCATATCGACGATATTGCCGCCCATCTGCCGGTCATTGGCCGCGATGAGCGCGCGCATCAGGTCGCGGTCATCAAGGATCAGGTCCGGGTCCGCAATGGCCCGGGCCCGCCAGTCTTCGGCACCATGGGAGGACAGATCGTCGGCTTCAACGCTGCTCACGGGGATGGCCTCATCGTTTTGTTATCGTTGCGCCCGGACCTTACAGCAAAGTCACAGGATTTTCTGCCCTGTTTTTGCCCAATCCTGCAAAAAGGCGTCCAGCCCCTTATCGGTCAAGATGTGATTTGCCATGGATTTGATCACGGCGGGTGGCGCTGTTGCCACATCCGCGCCCAAAAGAGCGGCCTCTTTCATGTGGTTCACGGTGCGGATCGAGGCGGTAAGGATCTCGGTCGGGAAATCGTAATTGTCATAGATCTGGCGGATCTCGGCGATCAGTTCCATGCCGTCGATATTGATATCATCGAGGCGTCCGACGAAGGGCGAGATGAATGTCGCCCCCGCCTTGGCGGCTAAAAGCGCCTGATTGGCGGAGAAGCACAGCGTGACATTGACCATGCGGCCCTCGCCCGTCAGCACCTTGCAGGCTTTCAGCCCTTCCCATGTCAGCGGCACCTTGATCGCGATATTGTCGGCGATGCGGGCCAACTCGCGCCCCTCGGCGATCATGCCTGCGGCGTCGAGCGCGACGGTTTCTGCCGATACCGGCTTGCCGGGGATCATTGCGCAGATCTCGGCGGTCACGTCTTTGATGTCACGGCCTGACTTGGCGATGATCGAGGGGTTGGTGGTCACCCCATCGACCATGCCCAGATCGTTCAACTCACGGATTGCGGCGACATCGGCGGTATCCACAAAGAATTTCATGGCGGCCCTTCCTTTCTGGCGGAGGTCATGGTGTGTTGAGAGGCTTCTAACGCAGCGACCCCCGGGCGGGAAGGCATGACCGACAGCTATTTCGAGGAAGGCACCCTTGTCGGTGTCCTCACGCCCGAGCCGATTGACCGGGTGCTGGATTACCGTGCGCCGCAGGGGGGCTGTTTCTTGGGCGCATTTGTCGAGGTGCCGCTTGGGCCGCGCAAGGTGTTGGGCGTGGTCTGGGGGCCGGGTCGCGGCGATTGGGATGCGGCCAAGATCCGTGCCATCGCCCGCGTGCTTGACGCCGCCCCCATGCGCGAGGAGTTGCGGGTTTTCCTTGAAAAAGCAGGGGCCTATACGCTTACGCCCTTGTCGCAGATGTTGCGGCTGGCCACACGGGTGCCGGGGCTGTCCGACCCCCCATCGATGCGCAAGATTTACCGCTTGGGCCAAGCCCAGCCCGACCGCATGACTGATGCGCGCGCGCGCGTCATCGCTACGCTGGTCGAATATGGCGGGCTTGGCTTTACGCTGAAAGAATTGGCCGATTTGGCGGGTGTCACCGCCTCGGTCGTCAAGGGCTTGGCCGCCCAAGGTGCGGTGGTCGAGATTGACACGCCGCGCGATGCGCCCTTTTTGCCACTCGATCCCGAACGGCCCGGCAAGCCCCTGACCGAGGATCAACAGGCCGCCGCAGATGCGCTGCGTCTGGCCGTGCGAAGCGGTCGCTACGGCACCACGCTGCTCAAAGGTGTGACAGGCTCAGGCAAGACCGAGGTTTATCTTGAGGCGGTGGCCGATTGCTTGCGGGCGGGGCGGCAGGCGCTGGTGCTTTTGCCCGAGATCGCGCTGACCTCGGAATTCCTGCACCGGGTCGAGGCGCGGTTTGGCGCAAAGCCCGCCGAATGGCATTCAGGCGTCACCATGACCGAACGCCGCCGGGCGTGGCGTATGATCGGACAAGGCGAGGCGCAGTTGATCGTCGGCGCGCGCTCGGCGCTGTTTTTGCCTTTCCGCGATCTGGGGCTGATCGTGGTCGATGAAGAACATGACAGCTCTTATAAGCAAGAGGAGGGCGCGCTTTACAATGCGCGCGATATGACGGTGCTGCGCGCCTCGCTCAACAGCGCGCAGGTGGTGTTGGCATCCGCCACGCCATCGCTGGAAAGCTGGGCTAATGCGCAGGCGGGCAAATACACGCGCCTTGATCTGCGCGCGCGCTTTGGTGCGGCGGTCTTGCCACAGATGCGCGCCATCGACATGCGGGCCGAGAATTTGCCGGGGCAGGCGTGGGTTTCACCCACCCTACAGGCCGAGGTGCGCGCGCGGCTGGAGCGCGGCGAGCAGGCGCTGTTGTTTCTCAACCGTCGCGGCTATGCGCCGGTCACGCTCTGTCGGGCCTGCGGGGTGCAGGTGGGCTGCGATCACTGCGATGCGCGCATGGTCGAGCATCGTTTTCAAAAGCGGCTGGTCTGTCATCAATGCGGCGAGACAAAACCCCTGCCCGAGACTTGCCCATCTTGTGGTGTGACCGGCAAGATGGCCGCCATCGGGCCGGGGGTCGAGCGCATCGCCGAAGAAGCCGCGCGGGTTTTCCCGGATGCCAAGCTGGCGATCCTGTCATCCGATCTGTTCGGCTCTGCCCGCGCGCTGAAGGCGCAGATCGAAGAGATCGCTTGTGGCCAGACCGATATCATCATCGGCACCCAGCTTGTGGCCAAGGGGCATAATTTCCCGCGCCTGACGCTGGTCGGCGTGATCGATGCCGATCTGGGGCTGCAGGGCAGCGATCTGCGCGCAGCCGAGCGGACCTTTCAGTTGATGCGGCAGGTCTCGGGTCGGGCCGGGCGGGCCGAGGCGCCGGGGCTGGCGCTGTTGCAAAGTTTCCAACCCGAACACCCGGTGATCCGTGCGATCCTGTCAGGCGATGAGGAAGGGTTTTGGCGCGCCGAGGCCGCCGAGCGCGAGGCAACAGGCATGCCCCCATATGGGCGGCTCGCAGGTGTCATCATCTCGGGTGATGATGCCACGGCGGCCTTTGATCTGGGCACAAGGCTTGCGCGCAATGATGGCGCGCTGCGCGCGGTCGGTGCCATGGTCTATGGGCCGGCACCTGCACCCATCGCGCGGGTGCGCGGTCGCCACCGGGTGCGGCTTTTGGTCAAGGCCCCCAAGGGCGCGGCGCTGCAAGCGGCCATTGCGCAATGGATTGCGCCAATCAGGCAAAGCGCCAAGCTGCGACTGGCGGTCGATATCGACCCGCAAAGCTTTTACTGATTGCGGTTTTCATATCCCGCGAAGCCCGCTAGAGAATTTCGGCAACAACCCAAGCCCGGTGCATCCCATGTCCGCCCCGATCCGCCCACAACCCGGTATCCTTGAGATCGCGCTGTATCAGGGCGGGCAATCGGCATTGGCGGGCCATGCCGAACCGCTGAAGCTGAGTTCCAACGAAAACCCCTTTGGCCCATCGCCCAAGGCCGTGGCGGCCATGGCGGGGGCGCTGGGCGACAGCCATCGCTACCCATCGACCGATCATGGCACCTTGCGCGCAGCGATTGCGGCGGTCGAGGGATTGGATGCGGATCGGATCATCTGTGGCGTGGGTTCCGATGAGATCATCCATTTCCTGTGCCAAGCCTATGCCGGGCCGGGGCTGGAGGTGATGCATACCGAGCATGGCTTTGCCATGTACCGCATCAGCGCGCTGGCCGCGGGTGCCACGCCCGTCGAGGTGCCGGAACGCGAGCGCATCGTCGATGTTGATGCAATCCTCGATCGTGCCGGGCCGGATACGGCGCTGGTCTTTATCGCCAACCCCGCCAATCCCACGGCGACCTTTTTGGGCATGGATCAGATCACGCGGCTGGCCGATGGGCTGCCGGAAAGCTGTATCTTGGTGCTCGACGGAGCCTATGCAGAATTCGTTGATGGCTATGATGGCGGTGCGGCGCTTGCAGGCAGCCGCGCCAATGTCATGATGACGCGGACCTTTTCCAAGGCTTACGGCTTGGGCGGGCTGCGTGTGGGCTATGGCTATGGCCCGCGCGCGATCATCGATGTACTGAACCGTATTCGCGGCCCCTTCAACCTGTCGGGTGTGGCGCTTGCGGGTGCGGAGGCCGCGATTGGTGATCGCGCATGGGTGGCCGAATGTCTGCGCGTCAATGCCGACGAACGTGCGCGGCTGGTGGGTGGTTTGCGCCAGTTGGGCATCGCTTGTGATGACAGCCACGCCAATTTCGTGCTGGCCCGTTTCGCCGATGAGGGTACGGCGCTGGGCGCTGATGCGTATTTGAAGGGGCAAGGGATCATCGTGCGTCATCCCAAGAACTACGGCTTTGCCAATGCGCTGCGTATCACTGTTGGGCAGGTGGCCGATAATGATCGCGTCTTGGCGGCATTGGCCGCATTCAGGGGCGCGGTATGAGCGTGATCTACACCCGCGTCGCGCTGATCGGTCTGGGCTTGATCGCGGGCTCGATGGCCCATGCCATGCGGCGCGCAGGGCTTGCGGGTGAGATCGTGGGCACTGCACGCTCGGCCGAAACCCGCGCCATCGCGGCCGAGATTGGGTTATGTGATCGTATCGCTGAGACGGCGGCTGAGGCTGTCAAAGGTGCCGATCTGGTCGTGCTCTGCGTGCCGCCCGGTGCCATGGGCGCGGTCGCGGCTGAAATCGCGCCGCATTTGGCGCAAGGGGCGACTGTCAGCGATGTGGGTTCGGTCAAGCGCGATGTGATCACGCAAGTCGGCCCCCATATCCCGGCAGGCGTGCATTTCGTGCCAGCGCACCCTTTGGCGGGGACCGAGCATTCCGGGCCGCGCGCAGGTTTTGCCGAGTTATTCGACAACCGCTATGTGCTGCTCACACCCGAGGCAGATACCGATCCCGCAGCCACCGCCAAGCTGCGTGCATTTTGGGAAGGTTGCGGCGCGCGCGTCGAGGAGATGGACGCCGATCACCATGATCTGGTCTTGGCCGTGACCAGCCATACACCGCATTTGATCGCCTATACGATGGTGGGCGTGGCCGATGATTTGCGCCGCGTGACCGATAGCGAAGTGATCAAGTATTCCGCCGCGGGGTTCCGCGATTTTACCCGGATTGCGGCCAGCGATCCGACCATGTGGCGGGATGTGTTCCTGACCAACAAAGAGGCGACCCTTGAGATTTTGGGTCGCTTCACCGAAGAATTGTTCGCCCTTCAACGCGCCATCCGGCGTGGGGATGGCGATCACCTTCATGCGTATTTTACCCGTACTCGCGCTATTCGTCGCGGCATTATCGAGGCAGGTCAGGATACGGACGCCCCCGATTTCGGGCGTGTGAAGGTAAAACGCGAAACCCTCGAAAAGTGAGGCGGTTGGCAAGATACGCAGCGCTCGCGCTTGCGGTCTTGGTGGCACATCCGTTGATGGCCAATGCACCTGATCGGTCGCCCCGCCCTGAATTACGCCCTGGTGTTGGCGCGGGCATGTCCGTTGGTGTTGCGCCTGCGCAAAGCCCCGCGTTGGCGCGTATTGCCGTGCTGGCCGGGGCCAATGCGCCGGGACGCTCGATCAGGCCGTTTGTGCGGCCAACCCAAGCTCAGCCGCAGCGCATGCCCCCAAGGGTGGTCGCGGGTGCCACGGCGCTGGCCGTTGCGCGGTCATTGCGCCCCAACCTGCGCCCATCGGGCCTTGCGCGTCCAAGCGCGGCCGCGGCCTCGGCCTCGGTGGTGGCGAGCGTCCAGCGCGGGCGGCTTTGCGGTCAGCGCGGTCTGGTCGGCGATAGGCTTGCGCCGATCCGGGCAACGCGAAATGGGTGCGGGATCGCCGAACCCATCCGCCTGCGCGAGGTTGATGGCATCACGCTCAGCACACCCGCGACGCTGAACTGCGAGACGGCGCGCGCGTTGCAACAATGGGTGCGCCAAAGTCTTGTCCCCGATGTGGGCCGCTATGGTGGCGGCGTGCGGTCGCTGCGCGTGGTGGCCTCTTACGCCTGCCGGACACGCAACAACCAAGCCGGCGCGCGGATATCCGAGCATGGGCGCGGCAATGCCATCGACATCACGGGCATCGGGCTGGCCGATGGCAGCGAGTTGACGGTGCTCAGCGATTGGCGCACGCGGCGCGAGGGGCGGATTTTGCGCGACCTGCATCGCGGGGCCTGTGGGCCCTTTGGCACGGTGCTGGGGCCGGAGTCTGACCGCTTTCATCGCGACCATTTTCATTTCGACGTTGCGCGCCATCGCGGCGGGGCGTTTTGCCGTTAGGGCAGGACGGCGAGGGTGGGGGCGGAAATCTCGAGATTTCCCGTGGCTGGCGCCTGCGGCGCGTGCGCCTAGCGGAGCCTGATCCTTGGCCCTTCACCCACGGGCAGGGGGCCGAGAAACACGAACCCCTGATCGAACCGCAAGTTGACATCAAGGTCTTCGCGCCGCCCCGACAACCCCGCTAAGAAGCCAAGCGCGCTTTCGACCGTCGGGCGCAACCCCGGCGGCAAGAGCCCGGCGCGCTCGGCCATGGCCAGCATTTCGGGCCAATTCTGCGCCCGGATCGCGACCTCGCCCGTGGGGCGCCCCTCGGCGTCGATATCGAGCGTGCCGGACAGGCGCAGCATCAAAGCGCCCCATTCGGCGCGCGCCTCGGACAGGGCGATGCGGGTGGGTTGTGGGCGGATATCCTCGATCGCGCCGATATCCCATGGGCGGTCGAAATCGACCACTGCGGCGGCGCTGACCACAGGGATCGCTGGGGGTAACACGCCCGCCGGATCGAGCAGCTTTGCCACCTGTTCGGCAGGCACCAGATCGCTGGCCGAAAACCGCATATCATAGCGCGCCTCGGTCCCGGTTTGCCGGATCATGTCGATCTGACCTTGGGCAAGTTGGCTTTGCCAGCCAAGCGAGCTGGTGATGGCAAGCCCCTGCATCCGGGTTTGCGATGCGTCGAGCGCCATGCGCGCGCTGGGCCTGACATCAAGGGTGGAGGAAAGCGTATCAGCGCTGATCGTCAGCCGCTCATCGGGTGAGGCGATCATATGGCTTTGGGGCCAGATTGCCGTAATCTGCGACAGATCCCATGACGGGTAGCGCAGGGTGAAATCGGGGGCCGTCCATGCCAGCCCGGTTGCGGGATCGGCCAGCATGACCCCTGTCAGCCGCGTCTCGAAGGATAGGGGAAAGCCGGTGACGGTGACATCATCGGCTGTAACCTGCCAGCCCTCGGCCAAGCGCGCGGCGAACCAGCTTTCGATTGCGTGTTTGCTGAATGCGGCCCAACCGAACCAAGCGGCTACGCAAAGCGTGCCGATGACCGCCAAAATGCCCAAAATCCGCTTCATGCACCACCTACCGCCGCTGCGCCGCTTTGGGTATAGCCGCGCCGAGTGCTGCTGACCATGCGGGAGAATGCGGGCATGAAGGATCTTTGGGTTTTCGGCTATGGCTCGCTTTTGTGGAACCCCGGTTTTGCCGTGGCCGAAACACGCCAAGCCTGCCTGCATGGCTGGCGGCGGAGCTTTTGCATGACCTCGATCCATCATCGCGGCACGGTTGACGCGCCGGGTTTGGTGCTGGCGCTTGATCGGGCCGATGGCGCGCTGTGCCACGGCGTGGCCTTCCGCGTGGCTGGTTGCGATGCGGCGGCGACCTTGGGCTATTTGCGGGCGCGTGAACTGGTCTCATCCGCTTATCTGGAAACCCGCCAAAGCGTGACCTTGGATTGCGGCCAGATCTTGGATGATGTGCTGACCTATGTGATCGATCCCTTGCACGAGCAATACTGCATCTGGCCGCTTGAGGCGCAGGCCCAGATCATCGCCCATGCCATCGGTGGGCGCGGGCCGAATGATGAATATCTGGAGAATACTGCCCATCATCTGCACCTTTTGGGTCTGCCCGATCCGGATTTGGATTGGCTCGTTGCGCGTGTGCGCCAGATCAAGGCCAGTTAGGCGTGTCATGCATTGGCATATCGCGCCCGTCGCTGTAGATTGCCCGAGCACAGAAAGAACTGGGCCGGAGCCATGGCGAGCAGAGAAGACATAGGCGCAGAAAAGCGGCTTACCCATATCACGCGACCGACGCGCCAGATCGTTTTGATGGTCATCATCTGCGCGGCGGTCATCGCGGGTGGCGTGGTGATTTGGCCTGCGGTGCAGCCGGTCTTCTTGGCATCACCCGTGCTCAACGGCACGATTGGTGTCGTCTTCGTGGTGGGCGTTCTTGCCTGCTATATGCAGGTGTTTCAGCTTTTCTCTTCGATCACATGGATCGAGGCGATCGCGGGCAATGCCCCGCAAGATGCGACCGAGCGGCCACCGCGCCTGCTTGCGGCGATGACCGGGATTGCGCGGGTGCGGGGGCGGGCGATGCAGGTCACCGGACCTGCGGCGCGCTCGATCCTTGATTCCGTCGGATCGCGGATGGAAGAAAGCCGCGACATCACGCGCTATATTGCCAATCTGCTGATTTTCCTTGGTCTTTTGGGCACGTTCTTTGGTCTGGCGACCACGGTGCCAGCGGTTGTCGATACGATCCGCTCGCTTCAGCCGACCGAGGGCGAGGAAGGCATGGCCGTTTTCGGGCGGCTGATGGATGGGCTTGAGGATCAGTTGGGCGGCATGGGCACGGCTTTTGCCTCGTCGCTCTTGGGGCTTGCGGGCTCGCTTGTGGTGGGGCTGCTTGAGCTTTACGCAGGTCACGGCCAGAACCGCTTTTACCGCGAGTTGGAGGAATGGCTGGCCTCGATCACGCGGGTCAGCCTTGCAAGCAGCGAGGGTGAGGGTGGCGTTGATCGCAGCGCGATTGCCACGGTCCTTGATCACATGGTCGATCAGGTCGAAACCCTGCAATCGCTTTTCGCCCAATCCGAGGCGCGCCGCGCCGAGACAGAAGGGCGGATGCTGCAACTGGCCGGTGCGATCGAGGGGTTGGCGGGCCAGTTCGGACAGGCCCCCTTTGCCGCGACCGAACGGCTGGCTGCCGGTCAAGAACAACTGGTCGAGGTTTTGGCCGCGATGCAAAGCAAGCCCGCCATAGACGAGGAAAGCCGCGCACGCCTACGCTCGATCGATGTGCAATTGCTCAAGATCTACGAAGATCTTGGCACGACGCGCGACGCCGAGATTTTGCTGTTGCGCCGCGACATCACCGATTTGACGCAAGCCTTGCGTGATCTGGTCGCGGCTGCGCGCGCACCTGCCCGCCAGCCGCGCGGCCCAAGCGGGGGCTGAGCGGTCATGGCCTTTCAGCGCCGCGCTGGCAATCGCGTCTCGGGCGCCATCTGGCCGGGGTTCGTGGATGCGATCACCGCGCTTTTGATGGTGATGATCTTCATCTTGACGATCTTCATGGTGGTGCAGTTCGTCCTGTCCGAAGAGATCAACAACCAAGACGATGAGTTGAACAGTCTCAACGCGCAGCTCAACGCCTTGTCGCAAGCGCTTGGGCTGGAAGCGGCGCGCAGCGCCGACCTTGAAAGCCGTGTTGCGACACTCTCGAGCAGTTTGAGCACGGCCCAAGGCGAATTGGCTGCCCAAGCCGCGATGATTGCCGATTTCGAGGCGCAGGTTGCCTCGCTGATCGCCGCCAATACCTCGCTTGGTGCTGAGCGTGACCAAGCGCGCGCTGAACTGGCCGAAAGCCTGAGTGCTGCCGAGGCGTTGGAACTGGCCGTGGCGGCAGCGCGCAGCGAGATTGACGCCGCCGCCGAAGCGGCGCGTCTTGCCGCCGCCCGCCGCGCGGCGCTTGAGGCGCTGATTGCCGATTTGGAACGTGACGCCACCAGCCGGGACACGCGGATCGCCACGCTGGAATCAGAGCTGTCCGAGGCCGAGGCTAACCGCCTTGTCGAGGCCGCCGCCGCCGAGGCGTTGCGCGCACGCCTTGAAAATGCCGATGCAGAGCTGACGGCGATGACGCTGGCCCTCGAAGAACAGCGCCGCCGCGCCGAAGAGACGCTGACGATCTTGGCCGCCGCCCAAGCGGCAACCGATGCCTTGGCCGAAGCTGATGCCGCACGCGCCGCCGCGATGACCGAGGCCGAGCGTCAAGCAGCCCTCTTGGCGGTTGCAAATGCCCAGCTTGCCGAGGCCGAAGCAGCAAGTGCCGAAAGCCAGCGGCAGGTCGCACTGTTGAATGAGCAGGTCGCGGCCCTGCGCCAGCAATTGGGGGCATTGCAGGGGCTTCTTGACGATTCCGCCGCGCGTGATGCGGCGGCTGAGGTGCAGATCGCCAATCTGGGCACCCAGCTGAACGCGGCCCTTGCCCGCGTCGCCGCCGAGCAGCAACAACTCGCCCGCGAACAATCCCGCGTGGCCGAGTTCGAGGCCGCCGAGGCCGCGCGCCTTGCCGCTGAAGCGCAGGAGTTGTCGCGCTACCGCTCGGAATTCTTTGGCCGCTTGCGGACCCTGCTGGAAGGGCGCGAGGGGGTGAGTATCGAGGGCGACCGTTTCGTCTTTTCCTCGGAAGTGCTGTTCGAGATCGGATCGGCCGATCTGGCACCTGCGGGGTTAGCGCAGATCGCCAATGTCGCGAGCCTTTTGAACGAGGTGGCGGGTGAAATTCCCGATACCATTGATTGGATCTTGCGCGTTGATGGCCACACTGATGACCGCCCGCTGCGCGGCGATGGCGATTTCGCCTCGAACTGGGAGTTGAGCCAAGCCCGCGCGCTTTCGGTGGTGCAGTATCTTGCAGAAGAATTGGGCTTTCCCTCGGACCGGTTGGCGGCGACTGGCTTTGGCGAGTATAACCCGGTCGCCACGAATGACACCGCCGCAGGGCGGGCGCAAAACCGGCGGATCGAGTTGAAGCTGACCGAGCGCTAGCGCGTGTCGCGTCAGGGCGTGATCACCACGCGGGTGGTCAGGCTGTCGATCTCGGCTGTGCCATCGCGGATTAGCGTGACCTCACCGATATAAAGGCCGGGTGGAAAGCCCCCCGCCGGGCTGCGCCGCCCCGTTGCGCGGAACAATTGCGCCTGCGTCCGCTCAAGCGTGACATCTTGGGCATGGACCGCGTCGCCTGTGGCGGTGGTGATGCGCAGGCGCACAATATCGCCGCTGCGCGCGCTATGGATATAGGCCCAAAGCACCAGCGCCGGATCGGCGGTGGTGAGCTCGCCATGATCGGCGGCACCGGTCTTGATCGCGTCGAATTCCGGCACGGCGGGGGCAAATCCGGCCGACAAAATCTCGCCCGCCACATGGGGCAGGGCATCGCGCCACAGCGTATCCTCGCCACTGCCGCAACTGCCCGTGGCGGTGGGGGCGAAGGGGTCGATCACGCGGCCTTCATGGCGCAAGATGAACTCGAGATGCGGAAATTCCGTTCGACCGGAATAGCCGATCAGCCCAAGTTCCGCACCTGCGGCAACCTGTTGGCCCTCTCGCACAGTGATGGAGCCTTGCATCAGGTGGCAATATTGCGTCTCCCAGCCATCGGCATGGGTGAGGGCCACGCCATTGCCGCAACCTTGGCCGTCACGCATGCTGGGCGTGCCGCCATCGGGCACACCATCGCGCAAGGCGCGCACCACGCCGTCGGCGGCCGCGACCACCACCATGCCTGCGGCCATGCCGGCCATATCGATGGTGCGAATATCGGTGCCTGTGTGGCCATCATAGCTTTGCGGGCCGCAAGCGAAATCGCGCGCCCCCGGTCCGGGGTCGTGATCCACGAATTGCTGTAAAAAACAGGTCTCGCCCAAGCGGCAATCGACCGGGAAAAGCAGGCGAGGCGCATCTTGTGCGGCGACAGGCCAAGCCAGAATACAAAACAGAACAGGTAACAGACGCATCTTTGCAGCTTACCGCATCGGCGCAAAAGGAAAAGGCCCGGCATGGGGGATGCCGGGCCTTTTGTCGTTCTGGTCGCGCGAGATCAATCGGCGGTCAGAAGCGGTGGCTTCTTGGCGCTGATGCGCGGCGCGCTTGGGGCTTCGATCTGCAAGTCGATCTTGTTGTCCTTGACCGAGACCTTCACATTGCCGCCCTTGGCAAGTGCGCCAAACAGCAGCTCTTCGGCCAAGGGCTTTTTGATATGCTCTTGGATCACGCGGCCAAGTGGGCGCGCGCCCATCCGGTCGTCATAGCCCGCCTCACCCAGCCAAGCTGCGGCCTCGGGCGAGAGTTCGATGGTCACGTTGCGATCCATCAGCTGCGCCTCGAGCTGGAGGACGAATTTCTCGACCACCTGCATGATGACCTCTTTCGGTAGCGAACCGAAGGAGATGATCGCATCCAGACGGTTGCGGAATTCCGGCGTGAAGGTGCGCTCGATGGCGGCCGTATCCTCGCCCTCGCGCTTGTCGCGGCCAAAGCCGATGGCGGCTTTTTGCATATCGGCCGCGCCTGCGTTCGAGGTCATGATCAAGATCACGTTGCGGAAATCGACCTTGCGCCCGTTGTGATCGGTCAGCGTGCCGTGATCCATGACCTGCAACAAGATGTTGAAGACATCGGGATGGGCTTTCTCGATCTCGTCTAAGAGCAACACGCAATGCGGATGCTGGTCGATCCCATCGGTCAAAAGCCCGCCTTGGTCGAAACCGACATAGCCGGGCGGTGCGCCGATCAGGCGGGAAACCGCATGCTTTTCCATGTATTCCGACATGTCAAAGCGCAACAGTTGCACACCCAGCGTATCGGCCAGTTGCTTTGCCACCTCGGTCTTGCCGACGCCGGTTGGGCCTGCGAACAGGTAGTTGCCGATGGGCTTTTCCGGCTCGCGCAGACCGGCACGGGCCAGCTTGATCGCACTTGCCAGTGCCTCGATCGCGGCATCTTGGCCAAAGACGACGCGCTTGAGCGTCACCTCAAGATCCTTGAGCACGCTGGCGTCATCCTTGGAGACATTCTTGGGGGGGATGCGGGCGATTTTCGCCACAACCTCTTCGATCTCCTTGGCGCCAAGGGTTTTGCGGCGCTTGCTTTCGGAGACGAGATGCTGTGCGGCACCCGCCTCGTCGATCACATCGATGGCCTTGTCGGGCAGCTTGCGGTCGTTGATGTAGCGTGCGCTCAGTTCCACCGCCGCCTTGATCGCGTCGGCGGTGTATTTCAGGCCGTGATGTTCTTCGAAATAGGGCTTGAGGCCCTTGAGGATCTTGATCGTATCTTCGACCGAAGGTTCGTTCACATCGATTTTCTGGAAGCGGCGCGACAGCGCGCGGTCCTTTTCGAAATGCTGGCGAAACTCCTTGTAGGTGGTCGAGCCCATGCAGCGCAGCTTGCCGCCCTGCAGCGCGGGCTTGAGCAGGTTGGAGGCATCCATCGCCCCGCCGCTTGTCGCACCTGCGCCGATCACGGTGTGGATCTCGTCGATGAACAAGATCGCATCGGGATGCTCTTCAAGCTCGTTGACCACGGCTTTCAGCCGCTCTTCGAAATCGCCGCGATAGCGGGTTCCGGCCAAAAGCGCGCCCATGTCGAGCGAATAGATCGTGGAATTGGCCAGCACCTCGGGCGTGTCACCCTCGACGATCTTTTTGGCCAGACCTTCGGCGATTGCGGTTTTGCCGACGCCGGGATCGCCCACCAAAAGCGGGTTATTCTTGCGGCGGCGGCAGAGCACTTGGATGCAGCGCTCAACCTCATCATGGCGGCCGATCAGCGGGTCGATATCGCCCTTGCGCGATTTGACGTTGAGATCGACGCAATACTTGGCGAGCGCCGAATCCTTTGCGTCAGCACCTTCGGTGCCACCGGGCGTGGTGGTGCCGGTTTCATCTTCGAGATCGCTGGCCCCCGTGATCGGGCGGCTTTCGCCATAGGAGGGGTCTTTCGCCACGCCATGGGCGATGAAATTCACCGCGTCATAGCGGGTCATGTCTTGTTCTTGCAGGAAATAGGCGGCGTTCGATTCGCGCTCGGCGAAGATGGCGACCAGCACATTGGCCCCCGTCACCTCGGTCCGGCCAGAGGATTGCACATGGATCGCGGCGCGCTGGATCACGCGCTGAAATGCGGCGGTCGGCACGGCCTCGGAGCCTTCGACATCGGTTTCCAAGGTCGACAGATCATCATCGATGAAGGCCACCAAGGTTTCGCGCAGCGAGTCGATATCGACCGAACACGCAAGCATGACCTTGCGCGCTTCGGGTTCGTCGAGCAGTGCCAAAAGCAAATGCTCGAGGGTGGCGAGTTCATGGCGACGCGCATTCGCATTGGCGAGTGCTGCGTGAATGGCCTGCTCAAGTGTTGTCGAAAAAGATGGCACGGTCGTGCTCCTTTACGCGTGCATCGGGTCTGCTTTTTGCGTCGCCGATGATGGCCTCATAGAATTAAGCATCGCTTTCTGTGCGTCCGTTTCAAGGGGAAACTGCACAAGGTTTCGTGTGCGGGGCGTGTTTCGCCCTCTATCTCTTGCTCTGCTGCGGGCTGCATATTTTTTATGCATAGGCTGGCAGAGAATTCAGAACGAATCCTTGAGGCGACGGATCCGTGCAAAAACAACGGCCGGGTCTTGCCCATCGCACCCGAGGCTGCGCGCGATGGCGGGATCGGCCGCGCGCAAAAACGGGTTTGTGGCCAATTCCGTGGCCAAGATCGACGGCACCGTGGGCCTGCCTGCGGCGCGCGCTTTTTCGATCTCCTCGCACCGAGAGATAAGTGCGCGATTGTCCGGTTCAATGGTCATCGCGAAACGGGCATTGGATGCGGTATATTCATGGCCCGAACAGACCAAGGTGTCAGGCGGCAGCGCGGCCAGTTTTTGCAAGCTTTCCCACATCTGCGCGGCGCTGCCCTCAAACAGGCGGCCACAGCCTAGCGCCATCAGGCTATCGGCGGTAAAAACCGCGCCCGCGCTGGGCATATGATAGGCGAGATGGCCGATGGTATGGCCGGACACATCGATGACATGGGCCACAAGCGTGCCGATGGTGACGCGATCACCCTCGGCCAAGGCACGATCGAGCGGAGGCAGGCGATGTGCATCGGCCCGCGCGCCCCAGACCTTGGCCCCGGTCGCCATGCGCAACGCAGCGACCCCTTGGGTATGATCGTCATGGTGATGGGTGATCACGATATCGGACAGTTGCCAGCCGCGCGCGGCCAGCGCGGCCATGATCGGTGCCACCTCGGGCACATCGAAAACGGCCGTGGCGCCGCTGGCCGGATCATGCACCAGATAGGCATAATTATCGCTCAGACAGGCAACAGTGACGATTTCGGGGCTTTGTCCGGTATCTGGCATGGAAATTGTCACATCCTTGGGTCAAACTCAGGCGGCGCGCACCCTCGCGCAGTCAATAAGTTAGTGCAATGCATCTCGACGTCACCGATCTGCGGCAATTCTATTACCGGACCAGTCTGGGCCGCATTGCACAAAAGGCGGTGCGCGACCGGATGCTGGCGCTGTGGCCCGAGGCGCAGGGCCAGACCGTGGTGGGCTTTGGCTTCGCCGTGCCGCTGTTGCGCCCCTATCTGGGACAGGCGCGCCGCGTGATCGGTGTCATGCCCGCCGAGCAAGGCGTGATGCCATGGCCCGCTGGCATGGAGAATGTCTCGCTTTTGTGCCGCGAGGGGTTGTGGCCTTTGGCCACTGGGATTGCCGACAAGATCGTCTGCCTTCATGGGTTGGAGACATCCGAGCATCCCGCCGCAGTGCTAGAGGAATGTGCGCGCGTGCTGGGGCCGGGGGGGCGGGCGCTGTTCATCGTGCCAAACCGCTCTGGGCTTTGGGCGCGGCGCGACGCGACGCCCTTCGGCTTTGGGCGGCCCTACTCGCTGGGCCAGCTTGAGGCGCAGATGAAGCGCCATGATTTCACACCCGAACGTCACGCTGCCGCCCTGTTCGCGCCACCCTCGCATCACCGCTTTTGGCTGCGCTCGGCGGAGCTGTTGGAAAAGATGGGCGCGCGCCTGTCGCGGCGTTATGCGGGGGGTGTGATCTTGCTGGAGGTCTCAAAGCGCGTGCATGCGCCGACCAAGCCGGGGCTTGCCGAACGCATGCGCCAACCGCTTAAGGTGCTAGAGGGCGTACCTGTGCCGACACCTGCCGGGGCCAGCAGCCGAGGTGATTTGGGCTAAGACCGCTTGCGCGCGCAGCATCCGCTTATCATCGACGCCGCCGGGGCGGATTTAATGGGAAAACCAAAAACCCTGCGCATCACGGCCTGTGTCATGCGGGTTTTGAAATTGCCTGCAAAGCGCGCGCGGTTTCACCCTATGAGGCGAAAGGGATTCCCTTTTGACGAAGGCATGGACTGATATGACATGCGGTCAAAGCGTCGCAGATATCAACCTTGGGGCTGTCGCTTTGTTTTGTTGAGGCTTTCAATCTGACCCGCGGGTTACATCGCGGTTGCAGCATTGCGGGTGCTCTGTTAGATGGGCCGCAATTTATTGGATAGTGGCGGCAGCGTGCGGCCAAGACGCGACTTGCCCGGGGGCGGTTATTCGCCCTTGCCGGGCCACCTATATGGAAAGGGTGGACGTGAGCGAAGCAGCTTCAATCTCGACCGGCATTGCCGCGCGCTACGCGACGGCGGTGTTTGAACTCGCCAAAGGCGAGGATGCGCTCAAAACACTCCAAGCTGATCTTGGCATCCTCGAGGCTGCATTGGCTGAGAGCGCCGACCTGCGCGATGTGATCACCTCGCCGCTTTATGGTCGCGACGCGACAGAGGCCGCGATGGGCAAGCTTGCCGCCGCGATGAAGTTGAGCCAGATCACCGGCAATACGCTGCGCTTGATGGCGCAAAAGCGCCGCTTGTTCATTTTGCCCGCGCTCTTGCGCGCGCTGCGCGAAAAGATCGCCATCCACAACGGCGAAGTGACAGCCGATGTGGTTTCGGCCAAGGCACTGACGAAAACCCAAGCCGACAAGCTTGCCAAGGTTTTGGCAGCATCCGTCGGGCGTGAGGTCAAACTGAATGCGACCGTCGATGAAAGCCTCATCGGCGGTCTTGTCGTAAAGCTGGGCTCGACCATGATCGATACTTCGGTCAAGGCAAAGCTCAACGCACTCCAGAACACGATGAAAGAGGTCGGTTAACATGGCGATCCAAGCTGCAGAAATCTCTGCGATCCTGAAGGACCAGATCAAGAATTTCGGCCAGGATGCCGAAGTGGCCGAAGTTGGCCGCGTGCTGTCGGTCGGCGACGGTATCGCGCGCGTCTATGGCCTCGACAATGTGCAGGCAGGCGAGATGGTCGAATTCCCCGGCGGTATCCGGGGCATGGCGCTGAACCTCGAATCCGACAATGTCGGCGTCGTGATCTTCGGTTCGGACCGTGACATCAAAGAAGGCGACACCGTCAAGCGCACCAAGGCCATCGTGGATGTGCCTGCGGGCAACGCGCTGCTTGGCCGCGTGGTCGATGGTCTTGGCAATCCGCTCGATGGCAAGGGGCCGATCGCGGCATCCGAGCGTCGCGTGGCCGATGTCAAAGCACCGGGCATTATCCCGCGCAAATCCGTGCATGAGCCGATGGCCACCGGCCTCAAGGCCATCGATGCGATGATCCCAATCGGTCGCGGCCAGCGCGAGTTGATCATTGGCGACCGCCAGACCGGCAAGACCGCCGTGGCGCTCGACACGATCTTGAACCAGAAATCCTACAACGATGCTGCCGGCGACGATGAGAGCAAAAAGCTCTATTGCATCTACGTCGCTGTCGGTCAGAAGCGCTCGACCGTGGCGCAGCTGGTCAAGAAGCTCGAAGAGGCGGGCGCGATGGAATACACCATCGTCGTGGCAGCCACCGCATCCGACCCCGCGCCGATGCAGTTCTTGGCCCCCTATTCGGCCACCGCGATGGCGGAGTTTTTCCGCGACAATGGCCGCCATGCGCTGATCATCTATGATGATTTGTCCAAGCAGGCCGTCGCTTACCGCCAGATGTCGCTTTTGCTGCGCCGCCCGCCGGGCCGCGAAGCTTATCCCGGCGACGTGTTCTACCTCCACTCTCGCTTGCTGGAGCGTTCGGCCAAGCTGAACGAAGACAATGGTTCGGGCTCGCTGACCGCATTGCCCGTGATCGAGACGCAGGGCGGCGACGTGTCGGCCTTTATCCCGACCAACGTGATCTCGATCACCGATGGTCAGATCTTCCTTGAGACGGAACTCTTCTTCCAGGGTATTCGCCCCGCCGTGAACACGGGTCTGTCGGTGAGCCGCGTGGGCTCGAGCGCGCAGACCAAGGCAATGTCCTCGGTCGCAGGCCCGGTGAAGCTGTCGCTGGCGCAATATCGCGAAATGGCGGCATTCGCGCAGTTCGGCTCGGACCTCGACGCCTCGACCCAGCAGTTGTTGGCCCGTGGCGCGCGCCTGACCGAGATGATGAAGCAGCCGCAGTATTCGCCGCTGACCAATGCCGAGATCGTCACCATGATCTTTGCTGGTACCAATGGCTATCTCGACAAGCTGCCCGTCGCTGATGTGGGACGTTTCGAAGAGGCGCTCCTTAACTTCATGCGCACCAAGAAGGCCGATGTGCTGGAGTGGATCACCAAGAGCGATCCCAAGATCAAGGGTGCTGATGCCGAGAAACTCAAGGCTGCAATCGACGAATTCGCCGCCGATTTCGCCTGAAGGGTCTGACAGATGCCCAATCTTAAGGACCTCAAAAACAGGATCGCGTCGGTCAAATCGACCCGCAAGATCACCAAGGCGATGCAGATGGTCGCCGCCGCGAAACTGCGCCGTGCGCAGGACGCGGCGGAGGCTGCGCGCCCCTATGCCGAGCGGATGCAAGCCGTGATGAGCGGCCTTGCGCAAGCGGTGGATGCATCGGCCGGTGGGCCGCGGCTTTTGTCGGGCTCGGGCAAGGATGATGTGCATCTGCTGGTCGTCATGACCGCCGAGCGTGGCCTGTGCGGTGGTTTCAACTCGACCATCGTGCGCAAAGCGCGCGTGGCCATCGACACGCTTGTGGCCCAAGGCAAGACGGTCAAGATCTTGACCGTTGGTAAAAAGGGCCGCGAACAACTCAAGCGTGATCACAGCGCGCGGATGATCGGGCATGTCGATCTGTCGGACGTCAAGCGGCTGGGCTATGCGGATGCGGCACGTATCGCAACCAATGTGTTGGATCGGTTCGATGCGGGCGAATTCGATGTCGCCACCATCTTCTTTAACCGCTTCCAGTCGGTGATCAGCCAGATCCCGACCGCGACGCAGATCGTGCCCGCGCAGTTCGAAGCCCCCGCAGCGGGAGCCGAGGCGAGCGGGGCGCAATACGACTATGAACCCTCGGAAGAGGCCGTGTTGGAAGATCTTCTGCCACGGGGCGTTGCGACGCAGATCTTTACCGCGCTGCTGGAAAATGCCGCCTCGGAACAGGGTGCGCGGATGTCCGCAATGGACAACGCGACCCGCAACGCGGGCGATATGATCGAGCGGCTGACAATCGAATACAACCGTTCGCGTCAGGCCGTGATTACCAACGAGCTGATCGAAATCATCTCGGGCGCCGAAGCGCTCTAAGAACCGGAGACACGACATGGCAAATGCAGTCGGAAAAATCACCCAGGTCATCGGCGCTGTTGTCGACGTTCAGTTCGACGATCACCTGCCCGAGATCTTGAACGCGCTTAACACCGACAATGGCGGCAAGCGCCTTGTGCTCGAAGTTGCCCAGCATTTGGGCGAGGGCACCGTGCGCACCATCGCGATGGACGCGACCGAGGGTCTTGTGCGCGGCCAGAAAGTCACCGACACCGGTGGCCCGATCATGGTTCCCGTGGGCACCGCCACGCTGGGGCGCATCCTCAACGTCGTGGGCGAGCCCGTGGACGAAGGCGGCCCGGTCAATGCGGATGAATTCCGTTCGATCCACCAGCCCGCACCAGAGTTCAGCGAGCAGGCGACCGAGTCCGAGATCCTTGTGACCGGCATCAAGGTCGTCGACCTTTTGGCCCCCTATTCCAAGGGCGGCAAGATCGGCCTGTTCGGCGGCGCGGGCGTGGGCAAGACGGTTCTCATCATGGAACTGATCAACAACATCGCCAAGGTGCACTCGGGCTACTCGGTGTTTGCAGGCGTGGGTGAGCGGACCCGCGAAGGCAACGACCTGTATCACGAGATGATCGAATCCAACGTGATCAAGCCCGACAATCTGGCGGAAAGCCAAGTGGCGCTTGTTTACGGCCAGATGAACGAGCCGCCGGGCGCGCGTGCGCGTGTGGCGCTGACCGGCCTGACCTTGGCCGAACAATTCCGCGATGCGTCCGGCACCGATGTGTTGTTCTTCGTGGACAACATCTTCCGCTTCACTCAGGCGGGCTCGGAAGTGTCGGCGCTGCTCGGTCGTATCCCTTCGGCGGTGGGCTACCAGCCGACGCTGGCCACCGACATGGGCCAGATGCAGGAACGGATCACCTCGACCAAGTCGGGTTCGATCACCTCGATCCAGGCCGTCTATGTTCCCGCGGACGACTTGACCGACCCGGCACCGGCCACCACCTTTGCCCACCTTGACGCCACGACCGTGTTGTCGCGCGCGATCTCGGAGCTTGGCATTTACCCGGCCGTGGACCCGCTCGACAGCTCGTCGCGCCTGATGGACCCCAAGATTCTTGGCGAAGAGCATTACAATGTCGCGCGCGCCGTGCAGGGTATCTTGCAGCGCTACAAGTCGCTTCAGGACATCATCGCCATCCTCGGGATGGACGAATTGTCGGAAGAGGACAAGCTGACCGTGGCCCGCGCCCGCAAGATCCAGCGCTTCCTCAGCCAGCCCTTCGACGTGGCCAAGGTCTTCACTGGTTCGGACGGCGTTCAGGTGCCGCTGGCTGTGACCATCGCCTCGTTCAAGGCGGTTGTTGCGGGCGAGTATGATCACCTGCCCGAAGCGGCCTTCTACATGGTCGGCGGCATCGATGAAGTGATTGCGAAAGCCGAACGCATGGCGGCCGAGGCCGCGTAATACATCGGTGGGTTGCACCCACCCTACGGGCAAGCTTTCGTAGGGTGGGTGCAACCCACAATCTGCCCCAAAGGAGAGCCGCGAATGGCTGCCAAGATGCAATTCGATCTGGTCTCGCCCGAGCGGCGTCTCGCCTCCATGGCGGTGGACGCCGTGCAAATCCCCGCCGCTGACGGGGATATGACGGCGATGGCCGATCACGCGCCGCTGATCACGACACTGCGGCCCGGTGTTCTGCGGGTCGATGGTGCCGAAAGCGGTGCCGAGACAGCGTATTTCATCACCGGCGGTTTCGCCGATGTGGCGGGCCCCGCGATCACGGTTCTGGCCGAGCAAGCCATGCCCGCAAGCGAAGTGACCGCCGATGTGATGGATGGTTTCATCAGCCAAGCACGCGCCGCCCATGACAAGCTGCGTGATGGTGACGCTGGCCAGCCCGGCCTTGATGCTGCGGCCAAGCTTGTGGCTGACTTAGAGATGGCAAAGTCGCAACTCGTCGGCTGATTGCGCGCCTAAAGCATTGACAAAAGGCCCCGCGCGCATGTGTTGGGGCCTTTGTTGTTACAATCGCCGCGAGGTTGGCAGTTATCGTGTACAGGCATCGTTTGCCCCGGTTCTTGGTCGATCGCATGGGTTTTGTGCGCCGATGATCAAGCAGTTCCGCAACCATTTGATCGGTGCCGAGCAAGGCTCGATCGTGCTGTTCAGCGATTTTGCCGATAACGGCCCGATGTGGGCGGGCGATGGTCCACGCGAAAAGCGCCATATGGTCAGCTTTGCGCAACCCTTCCGCACCGCCCCGATGGTGCAGGTCGCGATTTCCATGTGGGATATGGATGGAAATACCAACCAGCGCGCCGATCTGAGGGCCGAGGCGATTACCACAGCCGGTTTCGAACTGGTCTTTCGCACATGGGGCGACAGCCGCGTCGCGCGTATCCGCGCCGATTGGATGGCGCTGGGCGAAGTCGCATCCGAGGATGATTGGCAGCTTTACTGAGTGGCCAAATTGCGGCGATTGCAGCATCGTTCCGCTAAGGGCGATTTCGCCATCTTGCCAAGCGCGCGCATGCCCCGGATAGGGGGCCATGACCCGTCCAACCGGCCCCTTTTTATTCATCCTTGCGACGATGGTGATCGACGCCATCGGGATCGGCATCGTCTTTCCGATCATGCCTGATCTGATGGACCGCGTGGGTGCCACCGGCGCAGGGCAGGGCGCGTTTTGGGGCGGTGTCTTGCTGGCCTCATATGCGGCAGCGCAATTCATTTTCGCGCCCATCGTCGGCGCGATTTCAGATGCCTTTGGGCGCAAGCCGGTTTTGTTGGCGGCCTTGGCCTTTCTGGCGGTTGATTACGTCATCATGGCGCTGGTCGATAATTTCTGGTGGCTTTTGGTGGGTCGCACCCTCGCGGGGTTGGCGGGGGCGACCTATATCACTGCTACAGCCTATATCTCGGACATCACACCACCCGAGGGGCGCGCGGCGCGCTTTGGCCTGATCGGGGCCGCCTTTGGGCTGGGCTTTGTTTTGGGCCCTGCGCTGGGTGGGGTCGCGGCGGCGTGGCATATCACGGCACCCTTTTGGCTGGCGGCGGCACTGGCAGGGATCAATGTCATCTTCGGGCTCTTCGTGTTGCCCGAATCGCTGCCCCCGGCGCATCGCCGCCCTTTCGCGCTGCGCGATTTGAACCCGTTTGGCACGATCTTGCGGGCCTTTCGCCTGCCGGGGCTTGCGATCCCGTTGATCTGCCTTGGCCTGTTTGAATTCGCCAACATGGTCTATGTGACGCTGTGGTCATTCTGGGGGCGCGAGGTTTTCGGCTGGTCCACGCTGGTGATCGGGCTGAGCCTATCGGCCTATGGCATTCTGGCCGCGCTCTCGCAGATCTTTGTCATGCCGCGCGCGATCATCTGGCTGGGCGAGCGGCGCTTGATGCTTTTGGGGCTGATGCTGGCCTTTGTCGCATTCGCGGGCTTTAGCCTTTCGACCGCAATTTGGGCGGTGGCGATCTTGCTGCCGTTGTCGGCGCTGACCGATCTTGTGCCGCCCACCTTGACCGCGATGGCCGCCAATAGCGTCGAAGAGGATCAGCAAGGCATGGTTCAAGGGGTGATCGCGGCCTTGGCCTCGCTGGCGGCGATCATGGCACCACTGGTCTTTACGCCGGTCTTTGGCGTCTTTGTGGGCGATGGCGCACCGATCCATTGGCCGGGCGCGCCATTTGCCTTGGCCGCGCTGATCGTGGCCGTGATCTTGCCCATCGCTTGGCGGCAGGGGCGCGCGCGCTGAGCGTTTAGCGCCCCCACATGCCCTTGGGATAAAGCCCCTCGTAGATTGGCACGAGGCTGGCCGTATCAAACAACGACGAGACGCTGGTGCCGTTCCAGATATTGACGATGGCTTGCGCAAACATCGGCGCGGTGGGCACCACGCGCACCCGCGAACAGGCCTTGGTCGCGGCCGTCGCCTCGATCGTGTCGGTGGTGACGAGCGATTTCAACACCGAGCCCGAGAGCCGTTCGATTGCAGGGCCAGACAGAACGCCGTGGGTGGTATAGGCATGCACCTCGGTCGCGCCCGCCTCCATCAGCACATCGGCGGCTTTGCACAGCGTGCCGGCGGTGTCGCAGATATCATCGACGATGATGCATTTGTGACCCGCGACATCGCCGATCACGGTCATGCCAGCCACTTCGCCCGCCTGCTCGCGGCGTTTGTCGACAATGGCCAAGGGCGCACCGATTCGCGTGGCCAGTTCACGCGCGCGCGCCACACCGCCCACATCGGGTGAGACCACCATCACATCGGACATGTCGCCGCCGAACTGGTGCAAGATGTCGAGCGCGAAGATCGGGCTGGCATAAAGGTTATCCACGGGAATGTCGAAGAAACCTTGGATCTGGGCGGCGTGTAGATCCATGGTCAGCACCCGCTCGATGCCTGCGGCGACCATCATATTGGCCACCAGCTTGGCGGAAATCGGCGTGCGCGCCTTGGTGCGGCGGTCTTGGCGGGCATAGCCGAAATAGGGAATCACCGCCGTGATGCGCGCAGCCGAGGACCGGCGCAGCGCATCGGCGATGATCAGCAATTCCATCAAATTGTCATTGGCGGGTTTTGAGGTGCCTTGCACGATGAACATGTCCTCGCCACGGACGTTTTCATAGACTTCGACAAAGACTTCTTGATCGTTGAACCGTTCGACGCGCGCATCAACGAGGCCCACTTGCATGCCGCGATGCATCGACATCCGGCGCGAGATTGCCTCGGCGAGCGAGCGGTTGGCATTGCCGGAAATCAGTTTCGGATCTTGTGCAGGCATAGTGATCTTGTCCCCTTTGGCAGCAGCATCGCGCGCAGTCCCCACCGCGAAGCGTTGACACCCCCTAGCACCCGGCTAGTGTCGCGCAAAGCCGAAAAGGGAAGGGGTGTCCTATGGCACATATCGACTACTATTTCTCAACTATGTCCCCTTTTACCTATCTTGCGGGGATGCGCTTGGAGGCGGTGGCGGCGCGCAATGACGCGACGATCAGCTATAAGCCGGTGGATTTGACAGGCGGGGTTTTGCCCCGCACGGGCGGCGTGCCCCCGAAAGAGCGTCACCCCGCGCGCCTGGAGCTGCGCGCGCAGGAATTGCGCCGTTTATCGGCCAAGCATGGCCTTCCCATGCATCTTGATCCGCCGTTCCGCGCGGTGAATGCGGCCCCCTCGGCATATGCGTTTATCGCGGCATCACATGCGGGTGGCGGTGATCTGGGCAAGCTGGTGCATGCCTTTACCAAGGCGCTGTGGCGCGACCGCCGCGATATTGCCGAGGATGATGTGATCGCCGATTGCTTGGCCGAAGCAGGCTTTGATCGCGGCCTTGCGGGCATGGCAATGCTCGCCGGTGCCGAGGAATATGTCCGCAACACCGAAGAGGCGGTCGCCGCCGGTGTCTTTGGCGCACCTTTCTATATCGTCAACGGGTCCGAGAAGTTTTGGGGTCAGGACCGGATCGAGGATCTGGATCTGTTTCTTTCCGGCAAGCTGTGATTGCAGGGATCAGGCGCTGGGGCGATGCGGGCGCGGTGGCGATGCTGCTGCATTGCTCGCTTGCCCATGCGGGCGCGTGGGACGGTGTGGCGCGCGCCTTGGCGGATCGTTGCGCATCTGTCGCGCCCGATCTGGTCGGTCATGGGCGCGGCCCGGCGCGCGACCCTCGCCGTGATTATCACGATCATTGCACCGACTTGGCCTTGGGCCATCTGCCCGATGCGCCCAGTCATCTGATTGGCCATAGCTTCGGCGCAAGCGTCGCCTTGCGGCTGGCGCTCGACCATCCGGCGCGGGTAGCCAGCCTGACGCTGATCGAGCCGGTGCTTTTCGCAGCAGCAAAGGGTCAACCCGGTTGGCAAAAGCATCGCGCCATGATGGCCGGGCTTGGCCCCTTGCTTGCGGCAGGCGATCTTGACGCGGCGGCTGCGCATTTCTTGGCGGAATGGGGCGGCGGCGTGCCATTCTCCGCCATGCCAGAGGCGCAGCGCGCCTATATGGCCGCGCGGATCTGGGTCGTGCCGGAAAGTGCGCCCGTGCTGGAGGAGGACCGCGCAAATCTTTTGCCGCGTTTGGGGCAGTTGCGCTGTCCCACCCTGCTGATCGAAGGTGATCGCTCACCGCCTGTTATCGCAGAAATTCAAGCAGCCTTGGCTGCAGCCATCCCGCAGGCGCGCCGCGCGGTTGCTCTGGGTGCGGGCCATATGGCCCCGATCACCCATCCCGCCGCAGTCGCCGCTGAGATTACAACGCTCTTGGATTGAGGGGGCGGAAAACCTAGGGTTTTCCGTGCGTTTTCCTGAAGGAAAACGCTACCCCGCCCAAGCCGCCAGCAAGCGCTCGACATCTTCGGGCGTCTTGGCCCAATCGCATACGATCCGGCAGCGCAGCTGCGCATCGGCTGGCCCATCGTCGAGCGTGCCGCCAAAGAGATAGTATATCGCCCCAGCTGAAAAAGCGCGCGCATGGGCTGCGCGGGGCACCTCGATAAAGGCGAGATTGCCCGCAGCAGGATGGCAGAGATGCGCGCCCGGAACCCGCGCTAAACCCTGCACCAACTGCGCCATGCGCGCATTGGCGGCCACGGCCATCTCACGCCAAAGCCCATCTTGGCAGTAGGGCACCATTTGTGCGGACAAATAGCGATGCTTGGAAAACAGATGCCCCCCGCGCTTGCGGCGCAGCGCCAATTCGCGCCCATGGGCGGGGTCGAACATCACCACCGCCTCCACCCCCATGCAGCCGTTCTTGGTGCCGCCAAAGCTGACCGCATCGATGCCCGCTTGCCAGGTCATCTCGGCCGGGCTGCATCCGAGCGCTGCGCAGGCATTGGCAAAGCGCGCCCCGTCAAGATGGGTCGCCAAGCCATGCGCGCGTGCGACGGCGGTGAGCGCGCGGATCTCAGCCAAGCTATAGGCCGTGCCGCGTTCGGTGATATTGGTCAGGGTCAGTGGGCCGGGCTGTGCGCCATGCACGCCACGCCCCTTGCACTGCATGATCGCGGCCTCAAGCCCCTCGGGCGTGATCTTACCATCCGCGCCATCGATGAGAATCGTCTTAGCCCCTGAATAGAAATCGGGCGCGCCGCATTCATCCTCTTCCACATGCGCGGTGCGGTGACAAAACACGCCATCCCAAGGCTTTGCCAAACAGGCCAAGGCCAGCGCATTGGCCACGCTGCCGGTGGCCACGAATTCCACCGCCGCCTCGGGTGCTTCGAACAATCCGCGCACCGCGTCGCGCGCGGCGGCGGTGATGGCGTCATTGCCATAGGGCATGGCGTAGCCATCATTGGCGCCCATGACGGCATCCATGATCTTGGGATGCACCGGCCCGGTATTGTCACTGGCAAACATCATGTGCCCGGCTCCTCGATGATGTAATCGTCCCACTCTTCCTCGGGCACCTCGAATTCCGGCACCGTGAGGCCGCGCATGCTGATCCCTGCCTGATGCACGCTTTCGGGGTCACCCGAGACCAGCGGATGCCACCATGACAGCGGCTTTCCCTCATGCAACAACCGATAGGCGCAGGTCTGTGGCATGAAATAGGCCACATCTCCCATGGTCTGTGGCGTCAGGCGGATACATTCCGGCACGAGCGTTTTGCGAATCTCATACTGCCCGCAGCGGCAGCTTTCATCATCAAGCAGGCGACAGGCGACGCGTGTCAGCGCGACCTCGCCTGTCTCTTCATCTTCGAGCTTGTTGAGGCAGCATTTGCCGCAACCATCGCACAGCGCTTCCCATTCCGCGGGCGTCATGCGATCCATCGGCACGCGCTCCCAAAAGCGGTCCCTCATGTCAGCGCCAAGGCCGCGCGCGCGGCGCGGCTATCTTGGTCCATCTGCACGATCAGCGCATCTAGCCCATCAAAACGCATCTCGCCGCGCAGATATGCCACCAGCCCCACAGAAACGGTGGCACCATAAAGATCGCCGGAAAAGTCGAACAAGAATGTCTCAAGATTGGGCGTCTCACGCATGAACATGGGTCGGATGCCCAGATTGGCGACACCGTGATAGGTGCCTTGATGCGGCCCATCCAAGACATCGACCAGCACGGCATAAACGCCAAGTTTGGGCACATGCAGCCCTTCGATCGCCATATTCGCGGTGGGATAGCCCAATTCGCGCCCGCGCTTGTCACCATGCAGCACCGGCCCCTCGATCCGGTGCCAATGGCCCAGCATCGCGGCCGCCTCGCGCGGGTTGCCCGCACTGAGCGCCGCCCGGATGGCGGTCGACGACACAGCGCCCGCGTCGGCGGTCAAAAGATCGGCGATGGTGACCTCAAAGCCAAAACGCGCCCCGAAATCGCGCAGCATCGGGGCGGTGCCGCTGCGCCCTTGTCCGAAACAGAAATCCGCCCCGACCACCACATGGCTTAGCCCCAAACCTTGGGCCAAGATATCGCGCGCGAAAGCCTCGGCCGATAGGCCAGCCAGCCGCGCGTCAAAGGGGAGTTCGGCCAAGATCTCAACGCCCAGCTTTTCCAGCTGATGCGCCCGCGCACTTGCATTCATGAGCCGAAAGGCCGGCGCATCGGGGGCGAAATACGCGCGCGGATGCGGCTCAAATGTCACGACGCCCAAGGGCGCGCCGGGCCTGCGGGCCAGATCGATCACATGGCAATGGCCCCGGTGCACGCCATCGAAGTTCCCGATGGCCGCCGATGCGCCGCGATCTTGCGGGCGGGTGTATTGTGGGTCGCGCAAAATCCGCATGGCGCTTGGCGTAGCCGCCCCCGCGATGATGCGCAAGCGCCGCCCGCGTCAGTCGAACTTTCGCGAGGGGGCCAAGACCACGGCCTCGCCTTTCAGCACGACGGTCTTGCCCACCTTGCAATGGGTGGCCAGCGTTACGCGGCGGCGGCTATGGTCGATCTCGGTCACCTCGACCTCGGCCAGCACCATGTCACCGGGGCGCACGGGTGCCATGAATTTCAACGTCTGCCCGAGATAAACGGTGCCATGGCCCGGCAACTGCTCGCCGATCACCGCCGAGATCAGACCCGCGGTCAGCATGCCATGCGCGATGCGGCCCTCGAAAATCGTATCGCGGGCATAATCATCATCCAGATGCACCGGGTTATGATCGGTCGAGATCTGCGCGAAGAGCGCGATATCTTGATCGGTCACCAGTTTTTGAAGCGAACGCTTCATCCCGATCTCGAGATCCTCGATGACGATGGTGCCAGTGGTGATGTTGTCGAGCATGGGCGGCGATTCCTACGATATGCAGGGTTCATAGCCCGACTTCAGTCATTCTGCAATGCAGAAAGAAATAAAAAGAACAAAAATAGACAATAATAGCAACTATGTTGCGCGCGCGTCACTCCGTCTTTGCTTTCTAAATACTCCAGGGGGGTGCGGGGGGACAGCGTCCCCCCGTCAAGGTGTATGGGTGCGGGGGCAGCATGCCGGCACGGGGCTGCATACGACGCGCAGCACACCCCTCGGATCGCTTAGCGCAGCATGCCGATGGTGTAGCCTGGCTCCATCTGCGCGCCCGTCAAGAACCGCGCCAAAAGGGCCGGATCGGGCTGTTCGGCGGTGCCGGTCTCCGCGCGGGCCAACCCGCCCGAGATGAACAAAGTGTCGATATTCTCGCCCATCCCACCTTGCACATCGGTGAAAATACCGTCCCCCACGGCCAAGATCCGCGCATTGGCGATATCGTGGCCGAGTTGTGACAGCCGCCGCCGCGCCAGATCATAGATCGGCGGATGGGGCTTGCCGAAATAAAGGCTCTCGCCCCCCATCTCGGTGTAAAGCTGCGCCAGCGCGCCCGCGCACCATTCGCGCGTCTCGCCGCGATCCACGACAATATCGGGATTGGCGCAAAGCAGTTTCAGCCCGCGCGTTTTGGCCAAGAGAAATTGGGGGCGCATCACGCTTGGGTCGGCCTGCGGGTCGAAGGGGCCGGTGCAAACGATGCCTTCGGCCTCGTCCAGCCCCACGCGCGTGATTGGCGCGGGGTTGTCCAACATCTGGAGCGGCTCAAAGAAAGAAGCATCTTGCGGCTCACCGATGTGCCAGACCTTGTGGCCCACCGCGCCGCCGAACATGGCCGCACGCGCGCTGTCGCCCGAGGTGGCGATCACATCCCAGCAATCGCGCGGCACCCCGATGCGGTCGAGCTGTCGCGCAACCGATGCGCGCGGACGGGGTGAATTGGTGACCAGCACCACGATGCCGCCTTGCGCCTTATAGGCTTGCAAGGCTGCGACTGCTGCGGGAAAGGCACGTAAACCATCATGCACGCAGCCCCAGAGATCGCAAAATAGCGCGTCATAGGCGCTGGAGATTTCGGCAAGGCTCTCGATGATGCGGGTCATGGGCGGGCTCCTTTCTCGGGTCGCGCCACCCATACGCGAGCGCGTGGGTTAGGGCCAGCCATGCGCTGCGAAAAGGGGCGGCACCTTGGGGCCGCCCCGATGAGCTGCGCGCGCGATGTCTTACAGCGCGAGATTGGGGATGATCTGCTTCTTGCGGCTCATGATGCCGGGCAGAACCACGGTATCTTGCCCCTTGGTATCGGCCCCAAAGCTTTTCGCCGCGATCTGCGCCACAAGCGCGTTGGGAACCAACAGCGTTGCCTCTTCGCGCAAAATATCGACCACGAACAAAAGCACCTGATCAGCCCCATCTGCGGCGGCCACGCCGGGCATGGCGGCCATCAGCGCGTCCTTGCGCGACAAAACGGTCGCGGGCGAGGTCGTCTCTAGCACGCTGACGCGAAACTGCTTGCCGCCCACTTCATATTCCTTGCTGTCCATGCGCAACAGCTCTGCCTCGGAAAAGGCCGAGACATCGGATTTTGCGGCAAACATTTCGGCGGCGTAGCTTGGGATGTCGATGCCCAAATCTGCGGCCAGCGCTTCTGCCACCGCGCGATCTTCGGGGGTGGTGGTGGGCGAGCGGAATTCCAGCGTATCGGACAAGATGCAGGTCAGGATCGTGGCCTTGATCCAATCGGGGGCGCGGTCCATGTCCGTGCCGATCATCTTGTGCATGATCGTGGCGGTGCAGGCCAATGGCTCCATCCGGATCGCAATCGGCCCCTTGGTCTCAAGCCCGCCCACCAGCTTGTGATGGTCGATGATGGCGGTGATATCGGCGGCGTTGATGCCAGCGGGCAATTCGGCGGGGTTATTGGTGTCGACGATCACAACCTTTTGGTCCGGCGCCACATCGGCGATGATGCGCGGCTTTGGCAGATCCCAGCGTTGCAGCAAAAACGCCGCCTCGGTATTGGGCTCACCGAGCAACACCGCCTCGGCCGTCTCGCCCACAATCTCGTTGAGATACCAAGCCCAGATGATCGGCGAGCCGGTGGAATCGGTGTCGGGCGATTTATGGCCGAATACGAGCGTTGTCATGGCGTCCTCTTAAGGCAAAAGCAGTGAATTTTGCCGTCCTCATAGCTTTGGCCCCACCCGTTGTCACGGGGTAGCGGGTCGCGGCGCGCGTGATTGGCGGCATAGGTGCATTTTTGCGTGGCGAGCCCGTTGACACACCCGCCGCGCCTTCTTATCTGCCATGTGTTAGCACTCGTCGGGTATGAGTGCTAATGATTGAGATAAACCGAACCCGAGAGGAGAGTTCGAGAGATGGCATTCAAACCGCTGCATGACCGTGTGTTGGTCCGCCGCATCGCGTCCGATGAAAAGACCAAGGGTGGTCTGATCATCCCCGACAGCGCCAAGGAAAAGCCCTCCGAAGGCGAAGTGATCGCTTGCGGCCCAGGCGCGCGCAAGGATTCAGGCGAGCTGATCGAAATGGCCGTAAAGGCCGGTGATCGTATCTTGTTCGGCAAATGGTCGGGCACCGAGGTCACCATCGACGGCGAAGAGCTGCTGATCATGAAGGAATCGGACATCCTCGGCGTCACCGCCTGAGCATGAGGGCGCAAATGCGCCCGCTTCGATTCCTCCCATTCAACGATATTCCAAGGAGAGCCCACAATGGCTGCTAAGGACGTCAAATTTTCGACCGATGCCCGCAACCGCATGCTGCGCGGCGTCAACATTCTGGCCGATGCCGTCAAGGTGACGCTCGGCCCCAAGGGCCGCAACGTCGTGATCGAAAAATCCTTCGGCGCGCCCCGCATCACCAAGGACGGTGTGTCTGTCGCCAAGGAAATCGAACTGGAAGACAAGTTCGAGAACATGGGCGCGCAGATGGTGAAAGAAGTCGCCTCGCGCACCAATGACGAGGCCGGCGACGGCACCACCACCGCGACGGTTCTGGCGCAAGCCATCGTCCGCGAAGGCATGAAGTCGGTCGCGGCTGGCATGAACCCGATGGATCTCAAGCGCGGGATCGATCTGGCCGTCAGCAAAGTCATCGAGCATATCAAAGCCTCCTCGCGCGCTGTCGCCGACAGCGACGAAGTGGCTCAGGTTGGCACGATCTCGGCCAATGGCGAAGCGCAGATCGGCCGCATGATCGCGGACGCGATGCAGAAGGTCGGCAATGACGGTGTCATCACCGTCGAAGAGAACAAAGGCCTTGAGACCGACGTTGAAGTCGTCGAAGGCATGCAGTTCGACCGCGGCTACCTGTCGCCCTATTTCGTCACCAACGCCGACAAGATGACCGTCGAGTTGGAAGACGTCTTGATCTTGCTGCACGAAAAGAAACTCTCGTCGCTGCAGCCGATGGTCCCCCTGCTGGAGACCGTGATCCAGTCGGGCAAGCCGCTGTTGATCATCTCGGAAGATGTCGAAGGCGAAGCGCTCGCGACCCTCGTGGTCAACAAGCTGCGTGGCGGCCTGAAGATCGCTGCCGTCAAGGCACCGGGCTTTGGTGATCGCCGCAAGGCCATGCTGCAAGACATCGCGATCCTGACCGGCGGTCAGGTGATCTCGGAAGATCTCGGCATGAAGCTGGAAAGCGTCACGCTCGACATGCTGGGCCGCGCCAAGAAGATCGTCATCAAGAAAGACGATACCACCATCGTCGATGGTGCCGGTGCCAAGGCCGAGATCGAAGCGCGCGTTGCACAGATCCGCGCCCAGATCGAAGAAACCACCAGCGATTACGACCGTGAAAAGCTTCAGGAACGTGTGGCCAAGTTGGCAGGTGGCGTCGCTGTCATCCGCGTTGGCGGCATGTCGGAAATCGAAGTGAAAGAGCGTAAGGACCGCGTCGATGACGCGCTCAACGCGACCCGTGCGGCCGTGCAGGAAGGCATCGTCGTCGGCGGTGGTGTTGCGCTTGTTCAGGGTGCCAAGGCGCTTGATGGCCTCAAAGGCGACAACCCCGATCAAGATGCAGGCGTCACCATCGTGCGCCGCGCACTTGAGGCACCGCTGCGCCAGATCGCCGATAACGCAGGCGTCGATGGCTCAGTCGTTGCTGGCAAGATCCGCGAATCCAAGGATCTCAAGTTCGGCTTCAACGCGCAGACCGAAGAATATGGCGACATGTTCAAGTTCGGCGTGATCGACCCCGCAAAGGTCGTGCGGACGGCCCTTCAGGATGCGGCCTCGGTCGCTGGCCTGTTGATCACCACCGAAGCGATGGTGGCCGACAAGCCCAAGAAGGATGAAGCCGGCGGCGGCATGCCCGACATGGGCGGCATGGGCGGCATGATGTAATCGCACCGCGATTTGCATGATCGGAAGGGGCCGCAGCTTGCGGCCCCTTTTGTTTTGGGGCGCGGGCTTGGTTGTTCCCGCTCGGCCCGCATGGCATGGTCCAAGGGCAAAGCGATGGGGGTAGGCATGGATCGGATCGGCGTCATCGGCTTGGGCCGCATGGGAAGCGAAATCGCCACACGTTATGCCGCGCAAGCCGTTCCTGTCACGGGATGGACGCGCAGCGGGCGCACTGTTGCGCATGTGCCAACTGCCCCTGACCTGTTTTCCCTTGTGGCGCGCGCCGATGTCATCGTGTTGAGCTTGTTTGATGATGCGGCGGTCAGCGAAACGCTTGCCGCGCTGCTTGATTGCCCGCTTGGCGGGAAACTCGTCATCGACACCAGCACCATCGTTCCCGGCACGCTGTTGGCCTATGCCGCGCAAATCGAAGCTGCCGGGGCGCATTTGGCCGATGCGCCGATCTCGGGCGGCCCGGAAATGGTGGCAAGCGGCAGTTGCGGGATATTCGTCGGCGGTTGCCATGCGGCGGCGATCCGCGCACAGGCAGCACTTGCGCCGCTTTCAGGGCGGATCTTTCATGTCGGTCCGCTTGGCACCGGGCTGGTGATGAAATCGATCAACAACGCGATGATGCAAAGCTATTTTGCGGGTCTGGCTGAACAGATGCGCGTGGCCCGTCATGCTGGCCTGTCGCTTGAGATGGCAGTGACGATCCTCAGCGGTGGGCCTGCGGGTGCGCCGGTGCTGAAAGATCGGATGCCGCGCATCTTGGGCCATGACGCGAGCGTAGGCTTTCCCATTCGCGGCGTGGCCAAGGATAACGATGTCTTCCGCCGTATCGCCGCCGAGGCGGGGGTTGCCACCCCGACGCTTGACGCGGCACATGCGATGATTGCAGCGGCCATCGATGCCGGTCTGGCCGAGGCTGATGTCGCCGCTTTGATTGCCATGGCCTATGCCGATGCCTGATCTGCCCCCCCTGCGCCTGACCGGGGCCGAAATCTTGTATGAGAACGGCCTGTGCCGCGATGCGATCAGCATTGCGGGCGGACGGATCGCGACCAGCGGCGGGCGCGAGATCGACCTGTCGGGCTTTCGCATCCTGCCCGGGATTATCGATCTGCATGGCGATGGGTTCGAGCGGCACATGGCCCCGCGCCGTGGTGCGGTCGACAGCCCGGCGGCGGGTCTGGCGGGGCTTGATGCGGAATGTGCCGCAAGCGGGATCACCACCGCCGTTCTCGCCCAATTCTGGAGCTGGGAGGGCGGCATGCGCAGCCCGGAATTCGCCCAAACGCTGGCCCAAGCGCTGCACGGGGCCGAGACGCTGACCGCGATGCATCTGCAACTGCGGGTCGAAACGCATATGATCGACACGCTGGATGCGATGCTGGCCTTGGTGCGGCGTGCGGGGATTTCCTTTGTCGTGTGGAACGACCACTTGCCGCATAAGCATTTGGCGGCGGGCAAGCGGCCACCCGGTCTGACAGGCCAAGCGCTGAAAGCGGGCCGTTCGCCCGAGGATCACGCCACGCTGCTGGCCACGCTCCATGCCAATGGCGCGCGGCTGGAGGCGGCGCTGACCCCCATCGCGGCAGAGCTTGCAGGTCTTGGTGTGCGTATGGGGAGCCATGATGATCATACGGGGATGGATCGCGCACGGTTTCGGGCATTGGGTGCAGACCTCTGCGAATTCCCCGAGACTGAGGACGCCGCCCGCGCCGCCAAGGACGCAGGCGAGCCTGTGATCATGGGCGCGCCCAATGTGGTGCGCGGTGCCTCTCATAGTGGCAAGATCGCGGCTGAGGTGCTGATCGAAGCGGGCCTCGTCGATGCGCTGGTGTCGGATTACCACTATCCGACGCTGGCGCGCGCGGCCTTGAAGCTGGTGCCGCGCATGGGATGGGCGGCGGCTTGGGGGTTGATCTCCTCGGGGCCGGCACGGGTGATGGGATGGCAAGATCGCGGGCGCATTGCCCCGGGCGCGCGTGCCGATCTGGTGATCATGGACGCACAAGGCCGGATCTGCGGCACCATCGCGGGCGGGCGGGTGTCGCATCTTTCGGGTGCGCTGGCCGCAAGGATGCTGGCATGAGATTAGTGGCGCTCAGTGCCTTGGTCATGGTGGCCTTTGCCGCCAATTCGGTCTTGAATCGTGCGGCTGTCGGCACGGGCCAGATCGGCGCGCTTGATTTCGCGCTTTTGCGCGCGGTGGCCGGGGCCATGGTTTTGATCGCGCTCATTAGGCTGCGCGGCGCGCGCTTGACCCTATTGGAACCACGCCGGGTTTTGGGCGGGGCGATGCTGTCCACTTATCTGATCGGCTTTTCGCTGGCCTATTTGGCGATGGATACGGGGCTTGGCGCGTTGATCTTGTTCGGCGGCGTGCAGGTCACGATGTTTGCAGGCGCGCTGGTGATGGGCGAGCGCCCCCCCGCGCGGCGGTGGTGGGGTGCTGGGCTGGCGCTGGCGGGGTTGGTCTGGCTGGTCTGGCCGGGGGCGGGGGCTACGGCACCGCTTTGGGCGGTGGGTGCGATGGCGTCTGCTGCGCTGGGCTGGGGCATATATTCGCTGATCGGGCGCGGCTCGGCCGACCCTTTGGGCGACACGGGCGCGGCCTTTGTCTGGGCCACGGTCTTGGGCTTTGTGGCGGTGCTGGTGCAGACAGGCGGCAGCATGGTCAATGACGCGACATGGGCTGGCATGGCGCTGGCCGTGATCTCGGGCGCTGTCACATCGGGTTTGGGCTATGCGCTGTGGTACCGGGTTTTGCCGCGCATCGGTGCCTCGGTTGCGGGGCTGATGCAGCTTTCGGTGCCGGTGATCGCGGGCTTGGGCGGTGCGCTTTTGCTGGCCGAGACACCGACGCGCGCGATGATCTTGGCGGGTGCCGTGGTCTTGGGCGGCATTGGTTGGGGCCTCTGGCCTCAGCGCACCAAGGGCTCCAAACTGTCATAAAAGATGCAATCCGACCATGCGATAGCGGGCAGGCTGTCGGGCTTGTAGCGGTAGCGTTGCATCTCGTCTTGGGCGATCAGGTGGCGCTCGGTCACGATGCCTTCGGGGTCGGTCCAAGGGGCCAAGGGATCGCCTGCCACCAGCGTGACACGGAAATAGATATCGACCTGATGGAAATCATGGCTTGGGGCATGAAACTCGTTCACAAGACAAGGCGCGCCGACCGCGATGGTCAGGCCGGTTTCCTCGTGGAATTCGCGGATCAGGTTGTCATGAAGCGAGCTATGCATCTCGACCCCGCCGCCCGGTGCGCACAAGAGATCGCTTTTGCCGCCGCCCCACGCATTCACCATCAGCAGGCGGTTCTCGATCAGCAAGATGCCGCGAACGGCGAGGCGGGGGCGATGTTTGGACATGGTCCACACAGTGGCGCGCCGCGCAAGCGGAGGCAATCCCCCCATGGGCCGCGCTGGGCGCGCGCCGCGGTGCTGCTCTTTGTGTTGTTCATCGCCGCGGTTCCGGCGCGCGCCGCCGATTGCGTGATCTTGCTGCATGGTTTGGCGCGCAGCGAGAACTCGCTTTTGCTGATCGAAGAGACCTTGAGGGCCGAGGGCTATCAGGTGGTCAATCGCGGCTACCCCTCGCGGCGCGCCTCGATTGCGGAGTTGGCCCCTTTGGCGCTTCTGCCTGCATTCGCGCGTTGCGAGGGGCAGCGCGTGCATGTGGTGACACATTCGATGGGCGGCATTTTGCTGCGCTATTGGCTGGCCTATCATCGAACCAGCAATCTGGGCCGTGTCGTGATGCTGGCCCCGCCCAATGCGGGATCGGAAATCGTCGATGTGCTGGGCCCGCTTGAACCCTTCGAATGGATCAACGGCCCGGCGGCATTGCAGCTTGGCACCGGTGTTGAGGGTTTGCCGAACCGCTTGCCGCCCGTTGATTTCGATCTCGGCGTGATCGCGGGTAATCAATCGCTGAACCCTGTTTATTCCGCGATGATCCCCGGCGATGATGATGGCAAGGTCGCGGTCGATAGCACCCGCGTGGCGGGCATGGCCGATCACATCGTGCTGCCGGTGACGCACACTTTCATGATGAATAACCCGCTGGTCATCGCGCAAGTCATGGCCTTTTTGCGCGATGGGCGTTTCGACCGCGAACTGACCTATATCGAGGCCATCGAGCGGATCATCGAATAGCGCGCAGCTTAGGCGGGGCCGGTCACGCGGTTGATATGGCCCATCTTGCGCCCCGGCCTTGTGTCGGATTTGCCGTAAAGATGGATCTGGACGCCCGCCTCGCCGGCAAGCGCAAAGGCGCGGTCCACATCGGCACCGATCAGGTTTTCCATCACCACATTGGCATGGCGCGCGCCATTGCCCAAGGGCCAGCCGGTGATGGCGCGGATATGCTGTTCGAATTGATCGACGGCGCAGCCCGCTTGCGTCCAATGGCCGGAATTATGCACGCGCGGTGCAATCTCGTTGACCACAAGACCTTGGGGGGTGACGAACAGCTCCACCCCCATCACGCCGACGTAATCAAGTGCTGTCAGGATGCGCGAGGCGAGCAAGACCGCATCGGTGCGCTGCTTGAGCGGCAAGGTGGCGGGAACCGTTGTCGTGGCCAAGATGCCGTCGGTATGGACGTTTTCACCCGGATCATAGGCCGCGACACTGCCATCGCGCCCACGCGCGGCGATCACGCTGATCTCGCGCGAGAAGCGCACGAAACCCTCGGCGATGGCAGGCGCGCCTTGCAGGCTGTCAAGCGCCGCCGCGCCATCGGCGGGCGACATGACGCGCGCTTGGCCCTTGCCATCATAGCCAAAGCGTCGGGTCTTGAGGATTGCGGGCGTGCCGGTCGCAGCCAGCGCCGCGTCAAGATCACCGGGGCCGTTAATCGGTGCGAAAGGGGCGGTGGTCAGCCCCAGACCTGCGAGAAAGCGCTTCTCGACCAGCCGGTCTTGGCTGGTTTCCAGCGCGCGGCGGTCGGGAAAAAGCGGCGTGGTGCGCGCCAAGACATCGAGTGCGGGGGCGGGGATATTCTCGAACTCGAAGGTGATGAGGTCGCAGCTTTGGGCGAAACGGCCAAGCGCGTCTAAATCATCATAGGCGCCTTGGGTCCATGCATGGGCCACATCGGCGGCGGGCGCGCTGCCGGGTTCATAGATATGCGTGCGGTAGCCAAGCCTTGCAGCCGCCATGGCCAGCATGCGGCCAAGCTGGCCGCCACCCAAGATACCGATGGTCGCCCCGAGCGGCAGCGGTTCAGTCATCGCTCGGTGTCTCGGGGATTGAGGCGGAAAGGGCCGCGCGCCACGCATCAAGCCGCGCGGCCAGCGCCGCGTCAGATGTCGCCAAGATCGCCGCAGCCATCAGCCCTGCATTGGCCGCACCCGCCGCCCCGATGGCCATGGTGGCCACGGGGTAGCCCTTGGGCATCTGGACGATGGAGTAAAGCGAATCGACCCCCGAGAGCGCCTTGGTCTGCACCGGCACACCGATCACCGGCACCCGCGTTTTCGAGGCCATCATACCCGGCAGATGCGCCGCACCCCCGGCACCCGCGATGATCACCTTGAGCCCGCGCCCGGCGGCCGCAATCCCGTAATCCCACAACCGATCCGGCGTGCGATGGGCCGAGACGATGCGCGCCTCGTAAGCCACGCCAAGCTCATCAAGGATCGCCGCTGCCTCGCGCATGGTGGGCCAGTCGGATTGACTGCCCATGATGATGCCAACCTCGACATCCGACTTGTGTACCATCTGTCGCGCCCTCGCGGCTTTGGAATAAGCGGCGCACTATAGCCGCGCGGCGGCGCGGTGCAATCCGCTGTGATTTGCAAATGATCGCCTTGCTTAGGCCAAGATATCGGGGATCAATTCATCCTCGATCCGCGCGATCTGATCTTTGAGCATAAGCTTTTGTTTTTTCAGCCGCTTCAGCGTCAACTGGTCAGGGTTAACGGCATCATGCAGCGCCTCGATCGCGGTGTCGAGGTCGCGGTGTTGGCGCTTGAGCACCTCAAGGCGCACACGCAACACATCTTCATGGTTCATCTCGGTAGGGCCGGAGGGGGCATTCATGGCCTGGCATGTCCGATCGCTGGGTCTGTCCTCGGTCTGGACGGTTCACTTTAGCGCGCGCGGATCGCGTCGCCAAGTCTTGCACGCAGACAAGCAGCCCCCATATCCTCATCATAGGCGTGTCGCCACGAATGGGGCGCGCCATCACGCAGATCGCTTTATCGTAAGGATGTGCTTTCGATGACGAAATTGAGCCTTGGTACCCACCCCTTCTTGTTGGGTTTCGACCAATTGGAACGGCTGGTGGAGCGCACCGCCAAATCCGGTAACGAGGGCTACCCGCCCTATAATATCGAACAAATCGGCGAGACCGCCTATCGCATCACGCTGGCCGTTGCAGGCTTTGCCGAAGATGAGCTTTCGATCACCCTCGAGGATCGCCAATTGGTGATCCGTGGCCGACAGATCGATGATAGCGCGGAGCGTGTCTTTCTGCATCGCGGGATCGCGGCGCGCCAGTTCCAGCGCAGCTTTGTTTTGGCCGATGGGGTCGAGGTCGCGGGTGCGGTCTTGCAAAACGGGCTCTTGCATATCGCCTTGCAGCGCAGCGTGCCTGATAGCGTGGTGCGCAAGATCGCGATCACTGTGGCCACGTCGGATGCGGGAAAGGGTGAGAAATGACCAACGAACACAACGCAATGAACCTAAACGCCGGGCGGATCGTTTATATTCGCCCGATCGCCGTGGCCGATCTGCCCGATGCTTTGCGTGAAAAGGCCCATGGCCTTGAGACGCTTTACGCCATCGGCAGCGAGACGGGCGAACGGCTGGCGCTGGTGCGCGACCGCGATCTGGCCTTTGTCGTCGCGCGGCAGAACGATATGACGCCGGTCAGCGTGCATTGATCCAAAGCGACGGCTGCGCCTTTGGGCGCACCGTCACCCTTAGCCGTCATCCCGCCAGCGGTTAACGATGGGATAACGGCGGTCGAGCCAAAAGGCGCGTTCGGTCAATCGCGCACCGGGGGCGGACTGGAAGCGCTTGTATTCGCTGATATAGATCAGGCTTTCGATCTTTTTCACTGTCGCCCGATCATGACCCATAGCCACGAGATCGGCAACCGACGCCTCTTTGTCGATCAGCATCTCGAGGATCTCGTCCAGCACCGGGTAGGGCGGCAGGCTATCCTCGTCCTTTTGGTTCTCGCGCAACTCTGCCGTGGGGGGCTTGTCGATCACGCTGGGCGGGATCACCGCACCGCTCGGCCCCTGCATCCAGTCGAAATGATGGGCGTTGCGCCAGCGACAGGTCTCGAACACACGGGTTTTGTACAGATCCTTGATCGGGTTATAGCCGCCCGCCATATCGCCATAGATCGTGGCATAGCCAACCGCGACCTCGGATTTATTGCCGGTGGTCAAAAGCATCTCGCCGAACTTGTTGGACAGCGCCATCAGCATCACACCGCGCAGGCGGGATTGGATATTTTCCTCGGTCAGATCGGGGGTGGTGCCGGCAAAAAGCGGCGCAAGCGTTGCAAGCACCGTGTCATGTGCTGCACCGATAGACACGGTATCAAGCGCCACACCCAAACGCGCGGCCACATCTGCGGCATCGTCAAGCGAGCTTTGCGAGGTAAAGCGCGAGGGAAGCATCACGCAGCGCACCTTGTCCGCCCCCAGCGCATCGGCGGCAATGGCGGCCACCAGCGCGCTGTCGATCCCCCCCGAAAGCCCCAAAAGCACGCGTGAAAACCCCGCCTTTTTCACATAATCGCGCAGGCCCATGACCATGGCGTGGTAATCGGCCTCCCATGTGTCGGGCAGGCGTGTCTTTTCGCCGGGAACCGCGCGCCAACCATCGGCATCTTTTACAAAATCGACATGGAAAATGCCCGGCAAGAAAGCGGGCATCTGGTGGGTCAATTCGCCATGTGGGTTCAGCACAAAACTTGCCCCATCGAAAATCTGGTCGTCCTGCCCGCCCAAAAGGTTGAGATAGACCAGCGGCAGCCCTGTCTCGATCACGCGTGCGACCATGATCGCCTGTCGGGTGTCCATCTTGCCCCGGTGATAGGGTGAGCCGTTGGGCACGAGCAAAATCTCGGCCCCGGTCTCGGCCAAGGTCTCGGTCACATCTTCGAACCATGCATCTTCGCAGATCGGCACGCCGATGCGGACCGGCCCCACCCGCACCGGACCCGAGGGGTTGCCGGCATGGTAATAGCGCTTTTCGTCGAACACATTGTAATTGGGCAGGTGGTGTTTCATCACCTGCGCGGCAATCTTGCCGTCTTGCAGGATAAAATAGCCGTTGAACGGCTTGTCGCCGCCCGGCAGCGGCGCGCCGATCCCGATCGCGGGGCCATCGGCGCAATCTTGTGCCAATTGCGCCAAGACCTGTTGCACATCTGCGGCAAATGCGGGTTTGCCGACCAGATCTTGCAGCTGGTAGCCGGTCAAGAACATCTCGGGAAAGGCCACCATATCCGCACCTGCGGCTTTGGCCTGCGCCCAAGCGGCCTTGGCCTGCGCGGCATTGCCACGTAGATCGCCCACGGTGGGGTTGAGCTGTGCAAGGCTTAGGCGGAAGCGCTCGGCCATGTGGCGCCCTTTCAAGCTAAGGCAAGTGTCATCCCGCGCAGATGTAACAGAAAGCACCCCGAGGCCAAGGCCATGCGGCATCGCAGCTTGGCAAAGCCGTTGCGCCCGCGCGATTGACCCCCTAACTTTGCCCAGCCGAAACTTGCCACGCTCCATCCCCAAAAAGGGCCGTTCACCGTGACCAAGACACACTACGCCTTGGCGATTTGCGCCGCGATCTTCTGGACATCAGGCGTCAGCGCGCAGCAGGCCGATGCCATCGTCACCGATATCCAGCAATATGATAACGGCGGGATCTACGAGGGTGCATTTCGCAACGGTGTTCAACATGGTCAGGGCACCTATCGCCTTCCCAATGGCTATGAATACACCGGCAATTGGGTGGATGGCGAAATCCGTGGACAGGGGCGGGCCGTCTTTCCCGATAGATCGATCTATGAGGGCGAATTCCTCGCTGGCCGCCCGCATGGGATGGGCAAGATCACCTATGCCGATGGCTCGACCTATGAGGGCGAATGGGCGGGCGGCACGATCCAAGGCAACGGCACGGCCATCTATTCGAACGGGCTGAGCTACACAGGGGTCTTTGAGAACGGTCAGCATCATGGCCAAGGCATCATCACCGGCCCCGGCGGCTACCGCTATGACGGGACATGGGTCAATGGCGTGATGGAGGGCCAAGGTTCCATCACCTATCCCGATGGCACGACCTATGTTGGCGGCTTCATCGCGGGGCTGCGCGCGGGCGTCGGGCGGCTCGAAATGCCCGATGGCGCGACCTATGAAGGGGAATGGGCCGATGGCCAGATCAATGGGGCGGGCGTGCTGACGCAGTCCAATGGCGATGTCTACACGGGTAGCCTTGCGTCCGGTCAGCGCATCGGGCGCGGCAGTCTGCGCTATGCCAATGGCGATCTCTACGAGGGGGATTTCGCCAATGACCAGCGCCACGGCACCGGCACCATCACCGCCGCCGACGGGTTTAGCTATACCGGCGACTGGGTCGAGGGGCGGATGCGCGGCAATGGCAAGATCACCTATCCCGATGGATCGGTCTATGAGGGTGCCTTTGTCGATGATCTGGCCCATGGGGCGGGCCTGATCACCTATCCTGACGGTTCCAGCTACAATGGCGACTGGGTCGAAGGCGTGATCCAAGGCCAAGGCACCGCCACCTATGCCAATGGGCTGAGCTATGTGGGCCAGTTTCTCAATGCCCGCCAACATGGCCAAGGCGTCATGACCCACCCCGATGGCTACCGCTACGAGGGCGAGTGGCAAGACGGGCTGCGTCATGGTCAGGGGCGGGCAACCTATGTCGATGGCTCGGTCTATGACGGCACTTTTGTGGCCGGAAAGCGCTCAGGCCAAGGGCGGCTTAACATGCCAGAGCCCAACGCCTTTTCCTATGTCGGGGAATGGGCAGATGGCGAGATCAACGGTTTTGGCATCGCGACCTATTCCAATGGCGATACCTATGAGGGCCGCTTTGTCGATGGCCGCCGCGAGGGCGAGGGGACGATGCGCTATGCCTCGGGCGAGGTGTTGCGCGGCACATGGGTAGACGGTTTGCCGACCGAGGGTGCCGCGCTCGAAGGTCCGCCGCCCGCTGCCGATCCCGACACAAGCGAGGGCAACCCGGCCGCAACACCATCACAGGCACCCTAGCCCAGCTTTTCTTCGTTTCATAAATATCCCGGGGTCCGGGGCAGAGCCCCGGCGCGGTGGTTGCCACCCGCGCCGGGAATGTGCCGATCACGCGGCGATCAGCCCCATGCTCTCAAGCTTCAATAGCACTTGGTGGGCGCAGTAATCCACATCCATGCCTTCGGTATCGACGACCAACTCGGCGACGGTCGGTGCCTCGTAAGGGTCCGAGATCCCGGTGAACTCCTTGATCTTGCCTTCGCGCGCCAGCTTATAAAGGCCTTTGCGGTCGCGGCGTTCGCATTCCTCGATGGAGGTCGCGACATGCACCTCGATAAAGGCGCCGAAGCTTTCGATCATCTCGCGCACGGCGCGGCGTGTGGCCGTGTAGGGGGCAATCGGCGCGCAGATCGCGATGCCGCCATTCTTGGTGATCTCACTGGCCACATAGCCGATGCGGCGGATGTTGATGTCGCGGTGCTCCTTGGAAAAACCCAACTCCGATGACAGGTGCTTGCGCACCACATCGCCATCGAGAATCGTCACGGGGCGGCCCCCCATCTCCATCAGCTTGACCATCAGCGCATTGGCGATGGTCGATTTGCCAGACCCCGAAAGACCAGTGAAAAACACCGTAAAGCCCTGCTGGCTGCGCGGCGGCGAGGTGCGGCGCAACTCGCGCACCACCTCGGGGAAGGAAAACCATTCGGGAATTTCCAACCCCTCGCGCAAGCGGCGGCGCAGTTCGGTGCCGGAGATATCGAGGATGGTATCGCCCTCGGGCACCTCGTTGGCGGGGTAATACTGCGCCTTTTCCTGCACATAGACCATGTGTTTGAAATCGACCATCTCAAGCCCGATCTCGGCCTCGTGTTCCTTGAACAGGATTTGCGCGTCATAGGGGCCGTAGAAATCCTGACCTTGGCTGTTCTTGCCGGGGCCTGCATGGTCGCGGCCGACGATGAAATGGGTGCAGCCGTGGTTGCGCCGGATCAGCCCGTGCCAGACCGCCTCGCGCGGGCCTGCCATGCGCATGGCAAGGTTCAAGAGGCTCATGGTGGTGGTAGCGGATGGGTATTTGTCCAGCACCGCCTCGTAGCAGCGCACGCGGGTGAAATGGTCGACATCGCCGGGCTTGGTCATGCCGACGACGGGGTGAATGAGCAAGTTCGCCTGCGCCTCTTTCGCGGCGCGGAAGGTCAGTTCCTGATGCGCGCGGTGCAGCGGGTTGCGCGTCTGAAACGCCACGATGCGCCGCCAGCCGAGCTTGCGGAAATAGGCGCGCAACTCGTTGGGCGTGTCGCGGCGCGCGCGGAAATCGTAATGCACGGGCGGCTGAATGCCAGTGATGGCACCGCCCAAGTAAACCGGCCCTGCGACATGGTGCAGGTAGTTCACCGCCGGATGTGCCAGATCATCGGCCCCGAATACCATCTGCGCCTCGCGCGCTTTGTTGGGGATGTATTTGTCGCTGATCGACAAGATCGCGAGGATCACCCCCTCGGCGTCGCGCAGCGCGATATCTTGGCCGGGTTCGACCTTGGCGGCGAAGTCTTCCGAGATATCGAGCGTGATCGGCATGGGCCAGAGCGTGCCATCGGCCAGCCGCATGGTTTCCACGACGCTTTCGTAGTCGGCCTGCCCCAAGAACCCCTTAAGGGGTGAAAAGCCGCCATTCATCAACAGTTCCAGATCGCAAGTCTGGCGCGCGGTCAGATCCCAAGACAAAAGATCGCCCGCCTCGCGCTTGAGCTTTTGCGCGCTGTCGGGTGCGACGTAGAGTTCTTGGATCGGTGAAAGATGGGTCTGCATAGCTAGGGTCCTGGTCTTTAGGGAAAAAACACCGCTCCCCGTGCCGGTCAATTCGGCATGGAGGGCGTCATACTCGGCAAGTTTACGTGACAGGAAACTGTCGGTGAGCCGCGCCTTTTCAGCCGCGCCTTGAGGGGTCAGCGCATAGGCCATGCGGCTTCGTCGGTCGGTGCTGTCGCGGGTCGCAATGCGGACCAGCCCGGCATCGGTTACGGCGCGCAGCACGGCGTTGAGCCGCCCAAGGCTGATCCCCAAAGCCTGCGCCGTTGCGCGCTGCGACAGCTCGGGCGCGGCATCAAGCTGGCGCAAAAGCCGAAACAGCAGGTCTTCATCGGGCAGGTTTGGGGTGTCGGACACGGGCGGGCCTTACTTGTTCAAAAGTGAACATATTGCGCGAAAGTTGAAAACGCAAGATGTTTGTTCATGTTTGAACTAATATTTCAAACAAAAAAGCCCGCCACAATGGCTGTGGCGGGCTTTCCTACGAAGGGAAAAAAATAGGGACTGGCGTTCACTCGGCCCCGTGTTCGGCCAACCATTTTTCCGCATCAAGGGCCGCCATGCAGCCCATCCCGGCGCTGGTCACGGCTTGGCGATAGACATGATCGGTCAAATCGCCCGCCGCAAAGACACCGGGGATGGAGGTATGCGTCGTGCCCGGCACGACCTTCACATAGCCGCCATTGTGCAATTCAAGCTGGTCTTTGACCAATTCGGTCGCGGGGGCATGGCCGATGGCCACGAAGAACCCTTTGCAGGGAACTTCGGTGATCTCGCCCGTCTCGACATGTTTAGCGCGAACCCCTTCGACACCGCGCGGCCCACCGGTCGACCCGTCGCTGCCGATGACCTCGTCGATCTCATGATTCCACAGCACCGCGACCTTGGGGTTCTTGAACAGGCGGTCTTGCATGATCTTCTCGGCGCGCAAGCTGTCGCGGCGGTGGATCAGCGTGACCTTTGAGGCGAAATTGGTCAAAAACAGCGCTTCCTCGACCGCCGTATTGCCGCCGCCGACCACCACGATCTCTTGCCCGCGATAAAAGAATCCGTCGCAGGTGGCGCAGGCCGAGACGCCAAAGCCTTTGAACTGCTCTTCGGACGGAATGCCCAGCCATTTGGCCTGTGCGCCTGTCGCAAGGATCACCGCATCGGCGGTGTAGGTGGTGCCGCTATCGCCCTCGGCCCGGAAGGGGCGGGCCGAAAGATCAAGCGACTGGATATGATCGGAAATGATCTCGCAGCCCATTTCTTTGGCGTGATGCTCCATCCGGACCATCAGATCGGGGCCCATGACGGACGCATCGCCCGGCCAGTTTTCGACATCTGTGGTGATCGTCAACTGACCGCCGGGTTGGATACCTTGCACCAAGATCGGCGACAGCATGGCGCGGCTGGCATAAACCCCTGCCGTATATCCGGCCGGGCCCGATCCGATGATCAACAGGCGGGTGTGGCGGGCGGTTTGGTTCATGGGTGTGCTCCTTGGATCATGCGCGCGCGGCTTGGGTCGTGGCGGCTTGGCCTTTGGGATATAATTCGGACAGCGCCCGGGCGAAAGCCCTGCGGCACGGGGTTGCACGCGCGGTTGGAATGATACATTTGTTGCGCAAGTGTGAAATAAAATTGCGCAGATATTTGTCACGCGGTTCGAAAAGCAATACGCGCTTAGGGAAATGCAGCAGATGGCACAGACAAAGCTCGATCCGATTGATCGTAAGATCCTGTCGGAATTGCAAGATGACGGGCGCATGACCAACGTCGAACTCGCCAAGCGCGTCGGCATATCCGCGCCGCCCTGCCTACGGCGGGTGCGCACCTTGGAAGAAGCGGGATATATCCGCGGCTACCATGCCGATGTCGACCCAAGGCTTTTGGGGTTCGAGGTGCAGGTCTTTGCCATGGTCGGCCTGCATAGCCAAGCCGAGGCGGATCTTGTCGCCTTTGAAGAGCGCTGCCGCGGATGGCAGCTTGTGCGCGAGTGCCACATGCTCAACGGCGAGATCGATTTCATCTTGAAATGCGTGGCCCCTGACCTGTCCACCTTTCAGAGTTTTCTGACCGGCCAATTGACGGCCGCGCCCAATGTGGCCAGCGTCCGAACGTCGTTGGTGATCCGGGGGTCCAAGGACACGCCCGGTGTGCCCTTCGATGTGGTCGAAGAGCGCGTGGCGCAAAACAGCTAAGCCCAAGCGGTTTTGGCATAAAAAAGGGCGGCCATTCTGGCCACCCTGATTGCAAGCAAGCGCATCGGTTGCGCTGACGCGGTCCGCCTTATCCGGCGGCCTTCAGCAAGGCCGGCTTTGCCGACCGCCGCTTGGCACGTTTCGCGCGCGCCCAGGGCATCTCGATCTGTTCTTTCTTGGCCTCGACCAGAACCGCTTTCATCCAACGACGCGTTTTCATCTGCTTTGTCCTTTTGCCTGTATGTGTCGGTTTGCCCATTGTTGGGCTTGAGACTGAATATGCCGGTCCTTTCCGGCAGACTTACGGCAAACTCTTCAACGCAAGGTAAATTCGCGCGGCGATTTTGTGGCAAACTGCTTTGGCCAATATATCAATTTTTCCTGACCTCGGCGGATCGGCGCACAGCGCGCAGCGGATGATCGGGGCAAAGTTGGGGCAGGTTGCGGCCAAAAGCTGCCTGATTTGATCGGCGCTGGCGACAATTCGGGCGGCTATGCCCGATTTCACACGTTTCAGAGACGAATCACCGAGATCAGCCGCCCATAATCAGCCTCGCCGCGATGGGTGGCGCGGCGATAGGAATAAAAGCGCGCCTCGTCGCTATAGGTGCAATGACGCGTCCATTCCGCCGATCCGATGCCCGCGGCGCGCAACCGCATCAACCCATAGCCCGGCAGATCGAACAGGTAGCGCCCCTCTTGGCCGTTGATGAAAAACCGCGCGCTGTCGGGGTCTTCATCCAAGAAGCGTTCAAGAAACTCCTGACCGACCTCATAGGCGCGTTGGCTGATCGTGGGGCCGATCACGGCATGGATATTTTCGCGCGCGCCACCTGCTGCGATCATCTCGTCAATCGTGGCTTCCAAGACCCCGTCCAGCGCGCCCCGCCACCCGGCATGCGCGGCCCCGATGACGCCTGCGTTACGGTCGGCAAACAAGACCGGCTGGCAATCTGCGGTCAGGATCGCAAGCGCAAGGCCGGGTGTATTGGTGACAATCGCATCGGCGCGTGGCCGCTCGACCGGGCGCTCGTGCAAGGTTACGGCGGTGGCGGAATGCACTTGATGCACGCTGACCAGCCGTTCGGGCGACACGCCAATGGCATCTGCCACGCGGTCGCGGTTCATCGCCACGATCTCGGCCTGATCGGATGAGCCGCCGCCGCAATTCAACCCTTCGAAGATCCCCGACGATGCGCCACCGCGCCGCCCGAAAAAGCCATGCGCCACGCCGTCGAGCAGCGGTGAGGTCACGATGTCGAGGGTCAGTGTCACGGTCATGGTGGGCCGGGATCAAGGGCAGGGGGCAGCGGGCTACCCTCAGGCGTAAGGGCAAGCACTTTGAAAAGGTGGCCCATCTCATCGGGGTGCGTCAACCGCTTGTGCGCGGCAATATGCGATTGCAGGGCCGCACCGCCCAGCGATCGGGCAAGTTTCTCGGCGCGCGCCGTAATCCCGAGGCGTTCGAGAAACACCCCTTGCGGGCAGATCGCGCTGGCGCGCGCGGGCAAAGCGGCCTTGGCAATCGGGCCAAAGGCGACATGGGCGGTCAGATCGGCTTGGCCCGGTGTGGCCAAAGGGTCGACATAGGCATGGGCGGCAAGTGCTTGAAACGTGTCACCGCGACTATCGCGCGCACCGTAATCGATGATCAGCGCCGCCCCGCCATGGGTGGCGATGCGACGCCCGATCTCGCCCGCAATTGCGGTGGCTGGGGCGCAGGTCTCGACGATCTGGCCGATCTCAACATCCTTTCGCCCGGCCAAGGCAGCAATCGGCGCTGGCGGGCTAAGCCCCCAGATCAAACGCTCGCCATCGGCCCCGATCATCCGTTCAGACCAGTCATCGCCTGCGTGTTTTTGGAATTGCCGGATCGGCAGCGCATCGAAAAACTCATTGGCGATCAAGAAAAGCGGCGCTTCGGGCAGGTCGGCAAGGGTGTCGTGGAAACTGGGTGCATAATCGGCCAAAGTTGCCGCCTGTACCGCGCGCAGCTTGGGGGAGGCCTCAACCAGATGCAGACGCAACGCGGTGTGAAAACCCGGAACGCCACGTGTGGCGCGCAGTGCATCGGCCATCAGCGTGCCGCGTCCCGGCCCAAGCTCGGCCAAGGTGAAGGGGTTGGGCGCGCCTTGATCCATCCAGACTTGCGCCAGCCATGCGCCCAGCAATTCGCCGAACATCTGGCTTATCTCGGGGGCGGTGATGAAATCCCCCGCCTGGCCCAAAGGGTCGCGGGTCGTGTAATAGCCATCCATGGGATGGAGCAGGCATTCGGTCATGTAATCGGCAACGCTGAGCGGTCCAAGGCGCGCAATGCGGGCAAAAAGCCGATCCTTCAATGCGCTCATCCCGCCCGCCTTTTGCGCGCCATGACGACCAAACCCAGCCCCAAGGCGATCATCGGCAGCGACAGGATTTGCCCCATCGTCAGCCCCCATTCCGGCGAAAAGGCCAAGGCAAACCCGATTGGGTTGCCCGGTGTCACGAACTGCGCATCGGGTTGGCGAAACATCTCGACGATAAGGCGCGCCAGACCATACAGCGTGAAAAACATGCCGGTCAGCGCGCCGGGTTTTTTCAGCCAGCCCCGCCCCCAAGCCAGCCACAGCAAGATGGCACCCATCACCAACCCCTCCAGCCCCGCTTGATAGAGCTGAGAGGGGTGGCGCGCGCACATCGCGCCCAGATCGGTCATCACGATGCCCACGGGCCCGCTGCAGGCCTGTGCCGCCTCGCCGGGAAAGATCACCGCCCATGGCACATCGCTGGGCCGGCCCCAAAGCTCGGCATTGATGAAATTGGCCAGCCGCCCAAGCCCAAGGCCGATTGCCACCACCATCGACATGGCGTCGGCCACCGAAAGCGGCGAGACCTTGTTGACCCTGCAAAACAGCCAGCCCGCCACCGCGACCCCGATCAGCCCGCCGTGAAAGGCCATGCCGCCTTGCCACACCGCCAAGATCTCGGCCGGGTTTTGCAGGTAATAGCCCGGCTGGTAGAAAACCACATAGCCCAGCCTGCCGCCAAGGATCACGCCAAGGATGACGGCGGTCAAAAGCCCTTCGGCTTTTTCGGGTGGCATGGGTGCCGTGTGATTTGCCCATAATGCGGGCCGCGCCAACGCGCGCGCGATCAGCCACCACCCGGCCAACAAGCCCACGATATAGGCCAGCGCATACCAGCGCAGCGCCAATTCGAAATTGCCGATCGTCACCGAGAACAGCGCCGGCGACAGATCGGGAAAGGGAATGGCGAAAGACATGGTATCGGGTCCGTCTTGGATGGGCTTTGACCCATGGGTGGTCGCGCCCTGCGGCGAAGTCAACCTTGATCCGGCAGCCATGCAGGGCCATATCCCTACTGGCAAGACAGGAGCGCGCGATGCAGACCCGCAACAAGATCATGGAAGATATCAGCCAGTTGATGACCAACGCGATGGGCGTCGCCCAAGGTGCCAAGCAAGAGGCTGAGACGGCGATGAAATCCCTGCTCGACCGCTGGCTGGCCGACCGCGATTTCGTCACCCGCGAAGAATTCGACGCGGTGCGCGCCATGGCCCAAAAAGCCCGCGAAGAAAACGAGGCGCTGAAAGCGCGGATCGCGGCGCTTGAGGCCAAGGGCTAAACAGTCTTCGTACTGTAAGGTGCGCCTTTAGGCGCACCGATCCATCGCGTAGTGCGCCTGAAGGCACACCCTACACGATACCGGGCGGAATAACCCACAGCCCCCAATATCTTGTGGATACCCCTGCAACTTGTGGGGTGCTGCCGGGTTGTCACAAAAATACTGCTTTACAGAAACACCGAAGCACCCCACCATATCTGGTAGGCGGGGACGCTTTGCCCCCACCCAATTGTAAAGACACCCAGCCATTAGCGGGCGTCTTGGTCCCGAGGCCCAAGGCCCGCACGGCTGCCATAACAAGAGGCCTGGGCAATGTCGCATTCCGAGCAGTATCTCGACATCGATGACCTGCATCCCATCGATATCGTGGAAACATTGGCTTCCCATCACGAATGGGATTTCGATCGTGTCACCGATGACCAGATTGCCATGGCGATCGAAGGGCAGTGGCGCACATATTCCGTGACATTGGCATGGTCGGCCTATGACGAAACGCTGCGGATGATCTGCACCTTCGACATGGAGCCGCCAGCCGAAACCCTGCCGACGCTTTACGAGACGCTCAACCTTGCCAATGATCGCTGCTGGGCGGGCGCGTTCACTTACTGGCCCGGCCAAAAGCTGATGGTCTATCGCTACGGTCTGGTTCTGGCAGGCGAGCAATTGGCCAGCCCCGATCAGATCGCCTGCATGGTGGAGACGGCCGTTTTGGCCGCCGAGCGCTACTATCCGGCCTTCCAGCTTGCTTGCTGGGGCAACCGCAGCCCCGAGGATGCGCTGCAGGTCGCCATTGCAGAAAGCTATGGCCGCGCCTAACCTCTGCCCCCGGAAGTGACGGGGACAAAGATGGATTTGAACGAGATTTCGCGCCGCGGGCTGGTGATGCTGGGCTGCGGCAAGATGGGGTCGGCGATGCTTGCGGGATGGCTCGACCGCGGGCTTGACCCTGCATCGGTGCATGTGATCGACCCATATCCCTCGGATTGGTTGCGCGCCCAAGGGGTGGTGATCAACGGCGCGTTGCCAGATGACCCCGCGGTGCTGATGATCGCCGTCAAGCCGCAGATGATGCAAGCGGCCCTGCCGCAAGTCTCCCGCTTCGGTGGCGGTGCGACGCTGATCTTGTCGGTCGCGGCCGGCACCCCCATCGCCGCCTACGAGGCAGCCTTTGGCCAAGGCACCCGCGTGATCCGCTCCATGCCCAACACGCCCGCCGCCGTGGGCAAGGGGATCACGGCCATCATCGGCAATGCTGCGACGACCCCCGGTGACCTCGATCTGGCCGAGGGTCTCTTGTCGGCCATTGGCCAAGTCGTGCGTCTCAGCGATGAAGATCAGATCGACGCGGTGACGGGCCTATCGGGTTCTGGCCCTGCCTATATCTTCTACATGATCGATGCGCTGGCCGCTGCTGGCGTGGCGCAAGGTCTGCCGCCCGCGATGGCGATGCAACTGGCCAAAGCGACCGTCGCAGGTGCAGGCGCGTTGGCCGAACAGGCGGACGAGACGCCCGAACAGCTCCGCATCAACGTGACCTCGCCCAATGGCACGACCCAAGCCGGGCTTGGCGTTTTGATGGATGATGCCCATGGCCTCATGCCGCTGATCGGGGCCACCGTCGCCGCCGCAACCCATCGCAGCCGGGAGCTCAAGGGATGAGCGACACGATCAGCTTCGATGATTTCGCCCGCGTCGATATCCGCGTGGGCACCGTCACCCATGCCGAACCCTTCCCCGAGGCGAAGAAGCCCGCGATCAAGCTTTGGGTCGATTACGGAACCGAGATCGGGGTCAAGAAAAGCTCGGCCCAGATCACCACCCATTACACCCCCGAGGCGCTGATCGGCCGTCAGGTCTTGGCCGTGGTCAATTTTCCCCCCCGCCAGATCGGCCCCTTCATGTCCGAGGCGCTGGTGCTGGGCCTGCATGACGCAGGCGGCAAAATCGTTTTGATCGGCCCCGACCACCCCGTCCCGAACGGAGAGAAACTGTGCTGAAACTGCTCATATCCCGCCGCCTGCCCGAAAGCGTCATGGCCGATGCTGCCCGTCACTTCGATGTCACCTGCCGCCCCGTGACGACGCCGATGGACCATGCCGAATGCGTCGCCGCCTTGCGCGACTACGACATCATCCTGCCCACGCTGGGTGACGCCTTCCGCGCTGCGGCCTTTGCCGAAGTGACCATGCCGCGCACCAAGCTTCTGGCCAATTTCGGGGTCGGCTATAACCACATCGATGTGGCCGCCGCGCGTGCCGCAGGCATCGCTGTTACCAACACCCCCGGCGCGGTCACTGACGCCACCGCCGATATCGCAATGACGCTGATCTTGATGACAGCCCGCCGTGCGGGCGAGGGGGAGCGGATGCTCCGCACAGGCCAATGGGCGGGCTGGCACCCGACCCAGATGCTCGGGATGCATGTCTCGGGCCGCACCGTCTGCATCATCGGCATGGGCCGCATCGGTCAGGCCATCGCAAAGCGCTGCCACTTCGGCTTTGGCTGCAGAATCGTCTATGCCAACCGCTCGCCCAAATCCGTCGATTTCCCCGCGACCCAGATGGCGCTTTCCGCAGCACTGGCCACAGCCGATATCGTTGTGCTGGCCACCCCCGGCGGGGCCGAGACCCACCATCTAATGGGCTCAGAGGCATTCGCGGCGATGCAGCGCCACGCGATCTTCGTCAATATCGCGCGCGGCGATGTCGTCGATGAGGCGGCTCTGATCGCGGCGCTTCAAGGCGACCAGATCGCAGGCGCGGGCCTCGATGTTTATGAATTCGAACCCGTGGTGCCGCCCGCGCTCATCGCAATGGAAAACGTCACGCTCCTGCCGCATTTGGGCACCGCCGCGCTCGATGTGCGCGAGGATATGGGGCGCATGGCGCTGGCCAATTGCAAAGCCTTCGCCGAGGGGCGCGCACTGCCCAACCCGGTCTGACCCGTACCATCTTTGCTTTATAAATACTCCGGGGGGTGCGGGGGGCTGGCCCCCCGCCCTGATCGGCGCCGCAGGCGTCGATCAAAATGCACATGTTCGGCGCCGCAGGCGTCGATCCGCTTAAGGCAAGGGCAAGTCGCCCACAGCCTCGCGGAAGTGCCGCCGGCACAGCGAGATATAGCGGTCATTGCCGCCCACCTCGATTTGTGCGCCTTCGGTCAGCGCGCGGCCATCGGCACCCACGCGGATCACCATGCTCGCCTTGCGCCCGCAATGGCAGATCGTGCGCACCTCGCGCATCTCGTCGGCCAAGGCCAAAAGCGCTGCTGAGCCGGGAAACAGCTCGCCCCGAAAATCGACGCGCAAGCCGTAGCACATCACCGGCACGCCCAGATCATCGACCGCGCGCGCCAATTGCCAGACTTGGTCGCGCGTCATCCACTGCGCCTCGTCGATCAGCACGCAGGCGCAAGGCCCAGCCGCCAGCCGCGCCGCGATCTTGTCGAAAAGATCGCAATTCTGGCTATAGGTGTCGGCCTCGGCCTCGATCCCGATGCGGCTGCCGATGCGGCCCTTACCGGCGCGGTCATCGAAATTCGCGGTCATGAGATAGGTCTGCATGCCACGTTCGATGTAGTTGTAGGATGCCTGCAAAAGCAGCGTGGATTTGCCCGCATTCATCGTCGAGTAGTGGAAATAGAGCTTTGCCATGTCCTGCTTTTGCCCCAGCTTGCGCGCCCGGGCAAGCTCAGCCGCGCCGTTCCACGATCACCGATCCGACCGAATAGCCCGCGCCGAAGGAACAGATCAGCCCAAGCGCGCCCGGGGCCAGATCGGCGGAATGTTTGGCGAAGGCGATGATTGAGCCTGCCGAAGAGGTATTGGCATATTCTTGTAGAATATTTGGCTGCTCGCCCGGTGCAGGATCACGGCCCAAGACCTTGCGCCCGATATAATCGTTCATCGTTTTGTTGGCCTGATGCAGCCAAAGCCGCGCCAGATCATCTGCTGCCACGCCCTCGGCTGCCATGTGACCCGCGATATGCGCCGAGACCATCGGCAGCACCTCTTTAAAGACTTTGCGCCCGTTTTGCATGAACTGCATGTCGCGCCGGTCCGCCATGTGACCGGGTCTTGTGCGGCGCAGAAAGCCGTTGTTGTTGCGGATATTGTTGGAAAATTCGGTCGCGCAGCGGGTCGAGCGGATGGCGAAATGCGGCCCCTGCGCCAGATCTTCGCGTTCGATCACCAGCGCCGTTGCCACATCGCCAAAGATGAAATGGCAATCGCGGTCGCGCCATTCGAGGTGCGCTGAGCAGATCTCGGGGTTGACCACCAGTGCGCGGCGGATCGAGCCTGCGCGGATCATGTCGGTCGCGGTCTGGATGCCGAAGGTGGCCGAGGAACAGGCGACATTCATATCAAAGGCGAAACCGCCCGCGCCCAGCAATTGCTGGATCTCGATGGCGATGGCGGGATAGGCGCGCTCGTGGTTGGAGGCGGCACAGATCACCAGATCGATCTCGCCTGCATCGACCCCGGCCATGGCCAGTGCCGCATGGCTTGCGGCAAGGCCCATCTCAGCCATCAGACATGGTGCGTCATCGGCGCGCGCGGGCAACAGGGGATGCATCACGTTGGGGTCGAGAATGCCCGTCTTGTCCATCACATAGCGCTGCTCGATGCCCGAGGCGGCAAGGATGAATTCCGCCGAGGAATGGGCCATTGCGTCAGCCTCACCTGCCGCGATGGCATCGGCATGGGCGGCGTTCCAACGATCCGCATAGGCGTTGAACGCGGTGACCAGCGCGTCATTGGTGATGACCGCCTCGGGTGTGAACACCCCCGATCCCGTGATGGCTGCGTGATGCATGGTGTCCCTCCCGATCCGTGTTGCAAAAGGGCGCGGAATTGCCCCTTGGTCAAGATGGGCCGCAACGTCACCAAGGGGGCGCATGCTTGACAGCGCCGCCAAACTGCCCACCTTGCCCCATGTGTATAGGAGAGCCGTTTGTCCCGCATCCCACCAGCATTTTCCCGCTTCGAGTTCCTGATTGCTTGGCGCTACCTGCGCGCCCGCCGGGCTGAGGGCGGCGTCAGCACCATGACGGTGATCAGCTTTCTGGGCATTATGTTGGCGGTGGCGGCGCTCATTGCCACGCTCGCGGTGCGCTCGGGCTTTCGGCATGAATTCGTGGGCACGATCCTTGGGGCCAATGCGCATATCAGCGTCTATGACCGCACCGAATTCGATGCCGCGGGCCGTGCGGATCGCCGTTTCGAGGAGTACGAAGCAGCCGCTTCAGCGATTGCCGCCTTGCCCGGTGTGGATCACGCCGCCGCCGTCATCCGTGGTCAGGTCATGGCCAGCCATCAGGGCCGCAACGCGGGCGTCGAGGTGATCGGCATCACGCCAGCCGATCTGGCCAATGTGCCGCTTGTCGCAAGCCCTGAGCGCGCGATGGGCGATCTGGCGGCCTTCGGCACCGGTGAGGGGATCGCCATCGGCATGGGTGTGGCGCGCGAATTGGGGCTGACGGTTGGCGACCGTTTGCGCCTAATCTCGCCTGATGGCGCGCGCACGCCTTTTGGCACCTCGCCCCGCGTGGCGGCCTATGAAATCGTTTATATTTTCCAAGTCGGGCGCTGGGATATCGACCGGGTGCGCGTCTATATGCCCTTTGAACTGGCGCAAGGCTATTTCAACCGCGACGGCGTCGCCGATGAGATCGAGGTCTTTCTGGCCGACCCCGAGGCGGTGGATCAGATGGTGCTGCCCGTGATGATCGCGGCGGGCGATGTGGCGATCTGGACATGGCAAGATAGCTCTGGTGCCTTTTTGCAAGCGCTGCAGATGGAGGACAATATCATGTTCATCATCCTCTCGATCCTTGTGCTGATCGCAACGATGAACATCGTGTCGGGGCTGATCATGTTGGTGAAGAACAAGTCGCGCGATATTGGCATCTTGCGCACCATGGGCCTGTCCGAGGGATCGGTGCTGCGGATCTTCTTTCTTTGCGGCGCGTCCATCGGGGTGGCGGGCACGGTGGCGGGGGTTGCCTTGGGCTGCGCTTTCGCCATCTGGATCGATCCGATTTTCAACACGGTCAACTGGATCGCGGGGGGTGGTGTTTGGGACCCGTCGGTGCGGTTGATCTCATCCTTACCTGCGCGGCTGGAATGGGGCGATGTGGGGGCAGCGATGGCGCTGTCTCTGGGCCTGTCTTTTGTCGTCACCATCTTTCCGGCGCGCCGCGCGGCACGAATGAACCCGGTCGAGGCGCTGCGCTATGAATGAGGCGGTGCTGCGGCTTGAGGCAATCGAAAAGGGCTATAAGCTTGGCCGCCCCGGTGAGGTGCGCGTGCTGCGCGGTGCCACGCTCAGCATCGCGCCGGGCGAGGTGGTGGCGCTGGTCGCGCCATCGGGGGCGGGGAAATCCACGCTTTTGCATATTGCCGGTCTGCTTGACACACCCGATGCGGGGCGAGTGGTTATCGGTGGCCAAGACCTGACGCGCGCCAGCGACAGCGCACGCACGGCGGCGCGGCGCGGTTTGGTTGGGTTTGTCTACCAGTTTCATCATTTGCTGCCCGAGTTCAGCGCCGCCGAGAATATCGTGCTGCCGCAACTGGCCAACGGTGTATCACGCGCAGAGGCTTTGGCGCGCGCGCAGGGTTTGCTTGCGGCTGTGGGCCTGTCCGCGCGGATGGATCACCGCCCAGCCGAGATGTCGGGGGGTGAGCAGCAGCGCGTGGCCTTTTGCCGGGCCTTGGCCAACCAGCCCCAGCTTTTGCTCGCAGATGAGCCGACGGGCAATCTTGATCCCGTCACCTCGGACGCGGTGTTTGATACGCTGATGGGGCTGGTGCGCGACACCGGCATGGCCGCGCTGATTGCCACCCATAACCCCGCGCTTGCCGCGCGCATGGATCGGCGCGTCAGGCTTGAGAACGGGGTGCTTGTTCCGGCCTAAGATGGGTGTCGAAATGCGCCAAGATCGCGCCAAGGGCCGCTTGGCGGCGGGATGGTGCCTCGAACAGCAACTCATGTTCGGCCCCGTCGATGGTGATCAGCCGCCCTTTGGGCCAGCTTGCCATCCGCTTTTCAATGACCGCATTGACCACGATCTTTTCGCGCCCCGCGATCAGGGTCAGGGTGGGCATATCGGGGGCAGCCAGCGCCATGAGTGCGGCGGTTTCTCGCAAGGCGGCGCGCACCCACATGTTGGATGGGCCGCCCAGTCGCAGATCAGGGTACTGGTCCAATTGGCACGCCATGTATGCGAACTGCGCCCGGTCCGTGGTCAGCGGATTATCGTCAAAGCCCATCTCGGTGTAAGGTCCGGTCGATGCGGCAAAGGATTTGCCCAAGCCCACCGCAGCGGTCACAGCTAACAACACCCCGCTTACCGCCTTGATTGCGGGCCGCATCGCGATATCCCACATCGGCGCGGAAAAGGCCGCCGCTTGCACGGGCAGCCCATCATGGAGCGCCCGCAGACCGATGGCGCCACCCATGGAATGGCCGATCAAAAACCAAGGTTTTGGCGCGCCCAACCCCTCAAGGGCAGACACGAAAGCCGCCACATCGGCGCGGTATTCATCGAAGCTGGCGACATGCCCCATATCGGCGCGGTGGGTTGGGCGGTCAGCCAGCCCTTGTCCGCGCCAGTCAAACGCCGCCATGCCGTAACCCGCCGCTTGTATGTCGCCGGCCAGCCGCGCGTATTTCTCGCAATACTCGGTGCGGCCGGGGAACAGAAGCACCGTCCCCTTGGCCCCGCCGGACCAATGAACCATGCGTAGCCGCGTGCCATCGGCGGCACGGACCCAATGGCTGGTGACCCCTTCTGGCCCCTCGGCCACATCATGGAAGTAAGGGGCGTTTTGTGCGGACGCCCCAAACATTAGCCCAGCGCCGATCCCAAACGCATCGCCGTGCCCATGTCGCCATCGAGCTTGAGCTTGCCCGACATAAAGGCCATGGCCGGGTTCACATCGCCCGACAAGATCCCTTGGAAGGTATCGACACTGGCCGTCATCGTGACATCGGCGTCATCGCCATCGCTGGCTGCGCGCACACCGCCGCCATCGACGATCACGGCACCCTCGCCCTCGATCACGAATTTCGCTGAGCCATCGAACCCACCCGTCAGCTTGGCCGACAGTGCCGCGACTGCCTCATCAATCATGCTCATTGCAACGTCCTTTGTTCCATACGTCGGATCGCTCGCGCGGGTTTGATCTGGATTGGCCGCGCGAACATGCTACGTGTCGCAACATGCGGATGATTGCCCATTTACACAACATTGCCCTTGCGGCAGCCCTGTGCCTGGTTCCGATTGTGGCGCAGGCGCAAGAATTGCCGCGTGTCGATGAGTTGCTTGACCGGCTGGCCGGGCCTGACCTGCGCAATTGGCAGGTGGTGGAGGAAGAGATCGTGACGCTTTGGTCGCGTTCGGGCTCTGCCTCGGCGGATTACCTGTTGGAGCGTGGTCGCGCGGCCTTGGCCGAGGGCGATTTCCCGGCGGCTTATAACCATTTGACCGCGCTCACCGATCACGCGCCAGAATTTGCCGAAGGTTGGAACGCGCGCGCGACGCTGTTTTTCGAGATGCAGCATTTCGGCCCCGCCATTGCAGATATCGGCCGCACACTTGCGCTTGAGCCGCGCCATTTCGGCGCGCTGATGGGCTTGGGCTACATGCTGGAAGATATGGGCGAGATGGACCATGCCTTGGCCGCGTTTCAAGCGGCACAGGCTATACATCCCCATCGCGAAGAAATAAACGAAGCCGTGGCGCGCGTTGCCCGCGCGCTCAATGGTGCGGCGCTCTGACGACATAATTGCCGCAGGGTCAGGGACAAAGGCCGCGAACAGATGGACGGCAGCATTTTGGGCAAAAGCCGCATCGCCGCGGTGCTTGGCCCGACCAATACCGGAAAAACCCATTACGCGATCGAGCGGATGCTGGCGCATCGCACGGGCATTATCGGCCTGCCGCTCAGGCTATTGGCGCGCGAGGTTTATGACCGGATCGTCGGCATGCGCGGCCCCTCGGTCGTGGCCTTGGTCACCGGCGAAGAGCGCATCGTGCCCGAGCGCGCGCAATACTGGGTCTGCACGGTCGAGGCGATGCCCGTAGGCATTGGGGCCGATTTCGTCGCCATCGACGAGATCCAGCTTTGTGCCGACCCCGAGCGTGGCCATGTTTTCACCGACCGGCTTTTGCATGCGCGCGGCCGCTACGAGACGCTGTTCTTGGGGGCCACCACGATGCGTGGGGCCATCGCAGCCCTTGTGCCGCGTGCCGAGTTTCTCAGCCGCGAGCGATTCTCGGAACTTCTCTACACCGGATCGAAGAAAATCAGCCGGATGCCGCCGCGCAGTGCCATCGTCGGATTTTCGGTCGAGAATCTTTATGCCATGGCCGAGTTGCTCCGCCGCCAAAAGGGTGGGGCGGCGGTGGTGATGGGTGCGCTGTCCCCGCGCACGCGCAACGCGCAGGTCGAGCTTTATCAAAATGGCGATGTCGATATCTTGGTGGCGACAGATGCCATCGGGATGGGGTTGAACCTCGACATTGGGCATGTCGCGTTTTCGGGGCTGCGCAAATTCGACGGGCGCAGGATGCGCGAATTGATGCCCAATGAATTGGCCCAGATCGCGGGACGCGCCGGGCGCTACACGCAAGACGGCACCTTTGGCGTGACAGGCGAGGCACCGCCGCTGGACGAGGATCTGGCAAAGGCGATCCAAGAGCATCGCTTTGCGCCCTTGCGCAAGCTTTACTGGCGCAATGCGCAGTTGGAGTTTGGTTCCGTCGGGCGATTGATCGGCTCTTTGGAAGAACACACCAATGACGAATGGCTGACCCGCGCGCGCGAAGCCGACGATTTGATGGCGCTCAAGACCATCGCGGCGCGCGACGACATGCGTGCGCGCTTTTCATCGGCCAATGATGTGCGGTTGTTATGGGATGTCTGCCGCATCCCCGATTTCCGCGGGATCAGCCACACCGAGCATTCCGAGCTTTTGGGCCGGATCTTTGACTTTTTGCAGGAATTGGGCCGGGTGCCCGATGATTGGCTGGCCGGTCAAGTCAAGCGCATCGACCGGGTCGAGGGCGATATCGACACATTGTCGAAACGATTGGCGTTTATCCGCACATGGACCTATGTCGCGCAACGCGATGCATGGGTCGATGATGTTAGCCATTGGCGTGAGGCCACCCGTGCCGTAGAAGATCGCCTGTCCGACGCCTTGCATGGCGCGCTGACGCAAAGATTTGTCGACCGGCGGACAAGCGTTTTGCTCCGCCGGTTGAAGCAGAAGGAGAGCTTGGTGGCTGATGTGAACGATAAGGGTGAAGTGAGCGTCGAGGGCCAGATCCTCGGCCGGATCGAAGGGTTCCGCTTCCGCCAGGACCAAACCACTGGGCCTGATGAGGCCAAGACGCTCAGACAGGCGGCGATCGCGGCCCTGCGCCCCGAGTTTCATCTGCGCGCCGACCGTTTTTACAACGCGCCCGATACCGAGTTCGACCTGACCGAACAGGGCGGGTTGATGTGGGGCGATCAGGCTATCGGTAAGCTGGTGCGCGGCGATGACGCGCTCAAGCCCGTGGCCGAGGCGTTCGTCGACGAAGATGCCGGGCCCGAGGTGATGCAAAAGGTCCAACGCCGGTTGCAGCATTTCATTGACCGTCGGATCGCCGCGCAGTTCGAGCCGCTCTTGGCGCTTGCGCGCGATGAGGCGATCACCGGGCTTGCCCGCGGCGTGGCGTTTCGCCTGCTCGAAAGCTTTGGGATCGTGGCGCGCGCCGAGATCGGCGATGACATCAAGGCGCTCGATCAAGAGGCGCGCGGGCAATTGCGCAAGCATGGTGTGCGCTTTGGCCAGTTCACCATTTTCCAGCCGCTCTTGCTCAAGCCTGCGCCGACGCGGTTGCGCTTGGTGTTGTGGGGTCTGTCGCAGGGCTTGGATATGTTCCCCGAAAGCCCGCCACCCGGTCTGGTGACCATCGCCCATGATGCCCAGCAGCCACAGGGCTATTACACCATGTCGGGCTATCGCCCCGCAGGGCTGCGCGCGATTCGCATCGATATGCTCGAGCGTTTGGCCGATATGCTGCGCAATAAGGACACGCGCGGCGGGTTCGAGGCGAGCGCCGATATGCTGTCGATCACGGGGCTGACGCTTGATCAATTCGCCGATCTGATGGCAGGGCTTGGCTATCGCGGCGAGCGTGGCGAAAGGCCCAAGGTCAAGGCCGCCCCTGTTGCACCCGCCGTGGTGCAAGATGCAGCAGGCGATCCCAGCGACATCCCGACCGAGATCCCCGGCGATACCCCGGCTGAGATGCCTGTTGCCCCCCCGACCGAAACGCCGGTCGAGACCCCGGTCGAACAGCCCATTGAGCAGCCCGACGAGGCACCGCCAAGCCCCCCTGAAGAAGCCCCTGATGAGCAGCCCGGTGAACAGGCGGCAGCCGTCGAGATGGAGGTTTTCTATACCTTTACCTGGGCACCGCGCCGCCAAGGCAATGGCCCGCGCACCCAGCAACGCCGCGCCGACGGTGACAAGCCGCGCGAAGAAAGGGCAAAGCCACGCTTTGACGGGGCCGACAAACCCCGTGGCAAAGGCGGAAAAGGCGGCAAGCCGCCCCGCAGCAAAGGCCCCAAGCCCCCGCGCGAGGAAAGCCCCAAAACTTTCAGCGCGCGCCCTGAAAAGCGTGACCGGATCGATCCCGACAATCCCTTCGCACAGGCCCTTGCTGGGCTGAAAGGCAAATCCTGACCGAACACCAGCCCTCGGTACGTTTGGACAAGTGGTTGTGGCAAGCGCGGTTTTTCAAAACCCGCAGCTTGGCCAGCCGCATGGTCAACGATGGGCAGGTTCGGGTGAATGCCCAGCGTGTGGTCAAAGCCGCGACATCCGTTAGGCCCGGCGATGTTCTGACCTTTGCACAAGGTGCGCATGTGCGGGTGATCAAGATCACGGCGCTTGGCCTGCGTCGTGGGCCCGCCAGCGAGGCGCAGGGTTTGTTCGACGATCTGACGCCGCCGCTTGAACCCGGTGCAGCTGATGCGGCCCGTGTCGGCCCGCGCCCAACCAAGCGTGACCGGCGCGCTCTTGATGCCTTTCAGGATGATCAAGGCCCGGACGTTTAGGGGCAGTTTCGCAAAGAAATCGCTTGAAACGTGTAAACCTAAGTTTACACTCTACCGCAGGCTGTGCCGCGCTCGACCCTTGCAAAGACCGAACCGCTGGCGTAGCAGACGCCCTGTTGATGAGCTGAGGATGACCGATGACCTATGTCGTGACGGAAAATTGCATCGCCTGCAAATACACCGATTGCGTGGAGGTCTGCCCCGTGGATTGCTTCTACGAGGGCGAGAATATGCTCGTGATCCATCCCGATGAATGTATCGATTGCGGTGTGTGCGAACCCGAATGTCCTGCCGATGCGATCCGCCCCGATACCGAGCCGGACATGGAGAAATGGGTGGAGTTCAACCGCAAATATTCCGAGATGTGGCCGGTGATCGTGACGCGCAAAGACCCGCTGCCCGGTTCCGAAGAGATGGATGGCAAGCCCGACAAGATGGCGCTGTTGTCCGAATCTCCCGGCGCGGGTGGCTGACAGCCACCGATTCGCGATGCAAACGCCTGTTTGGCGGAGCAAATCGTTAAGAAAACGCCCTGAATTTGCTGGACCAATGCCCTGTGCCTGCGCGGATCACTGGAAATCGGCGCATGAACGTGCTATATGACAGATCTGTGAATCGACTGTCCGTAACCCATCGCAGGTCTGCCAACCTGTCCGGCTTTCTCGCGCATGATGACCGCTTGTGGAAAACCTCGGTTTTCCTCGGTGGTTTTTGTTGCGCCAGCGCCGGGGGCACGAAAGGAAAGCAAGAATGACGAAGGCTCGGAAATCGCAAGAATTTACCCCGAACGATTATGTCGTTTACCCTGCCCATGGGGTCGGCAAGATCGTCTCGATCGAAGAGCAGGAGATTGCAGGCCTGCGGCTGGAGCTCTTTGTCGTTTCCTTTGAAAAGGACAAGATGACGTTGCGCGTGCCCACCGCCAAGGCGGTCGAGATTGGTATGCGCTCGCTCTCTTCGCCCGATATTGTGTCCAAGGCGATGGAAACGCTCAAGGGCAAGGCGCGCGTCAAGCGCGCAATGTGGTCGCGCCGCGCGCAAGAATACGAGCAAAAGATCAACTCCGGTGATCTGATCTCGATTGCCGAGGTGGTGCGCGACCTGCACCGTGCCGATGATCAGCGCGAACAATCCTATTCCGAGCGTCAGCTTTACGAAGCGGCTCTTGAGCGGTTGACGCGCGAATTGGCCGCCGTCAAAGGCGTGGACGAGGCAGGCGCGCAAAAGCAGGTTGATGATGTGCTGACCGCGCGCGCGGCATAAGCGCAAAAGCTGCAAGGCATAGCCCGCTGCACCGCTGGTGCGGCGGGTTTTTTGTTGCACTGTTGCCCATCGCGCAGATTGCGGGGCTTGCGATCTTGCCCTGATGGGATAGGCATCATGCCGATCATCAGCGACAAGGGCGCAGCACATGCAGAGATCCACCATCAACGCGATCATGGCCGAGGCGGATGAGTTCATCCGCTCCTTCGGGTTTGTCTTGCCGCCCTTCGCCTATTGGACCCCGGATCAAATGCGCGCCAACCGCGAGATCGCGTCGGCCGTGATCGCGGGGCGCATGGGCTGGGATATCACCGATTACGGGCAGGGGCGTTATGACCAGATGGGCCTGTTCTTGTTCACGCTGCGCAATGGGCGGTTGGCCGATCTGCAACGCGGTGGCGGCATGTGCTATGCCGAGAAGCTGTTGATCTCCAAGCAAGATCAATTGTCGCCGATGCATCGCCACTACCTCAAGGCCGAGGATATCATCAATCGCGGCGGCGCAACGCTGGCGGTCGAGCTTTACGGCTCGGCCCCCGATGGATCGTTCGACGAAAAGACCGGTGGGCGGGTGATGTGCGACGGGATTGCACGCGATTACGCGCCGGGCGAGGTGTTGATGCTGGCACCGGGCGAAAGCGTCACCTTGATGCCCTGCGATTGGCACGCCTTTTGGGGCGAGGGGGGCGATGTGCTGATCGGCGAGGTCTCGACCGTCAATGATGACGAGACTGATAATTGGTTCCGCGAACCCATTGGCCGTTTCGCCGCCATCGACGAGGATGAGGCGCCCATGCATCTGTTGGTGTCGGATTACGCGACCTGGTTGTGAGGGGGGCGGAAAACCCGGGTTTTCCGCACGGGAAATCGCGAGATTTCCTGTGCGTTTTCCTTGCGGAAAACGCTACAGCGCCCGCCAACCGATATCGCGGCGATAAACCCCTTCGGGCCAGTCGATCCGATCGACCATGCCATAGGCGCGGGCATGCGCCTCGGCCAGCGTCGCGCCCCGCGCGGTGACATTCAGCACCCGTCCGCCATCGGCGCGGATCGTGCCATCCACGGCTTTGGTGCCGGCGTGAAACACCATCTGCTGCGCATCTTCGGGTACGTTTTCCAGCCCCGCAATCACGCTGCCCTTGGCGTAGCTGCCCGGATAGCCCTTGGCCGCCATCACCACGGTCAGGGCGTGATCATCGGCCCAGTTCACCGCGACCTCGGCCAGCCGCCCCTCGGCACAGGCCAGCATCAGATCAAGCGCTTGGCCCCCCAACCGCATCATCAACACTTGGCATTCCGGATCGCCAAAGCGGGCATTGTATTCGACCAGCCGGGGTTGGCCGTTTTCGATCATCAGCCCCGCGTAGAGCACACCGCGATAGGGTGTGCCGCGTCGGGCCATTTCGGCAACGGTGGGCTTCACGATCTGTTCAAGCGCTAATTCAACCACAGCATCCGACAAGACAGGGGCCGGGGAATATGCCCCCATGCCCCCGGTATTGGGGCCAGTATCGCCATCGCCAATGCGCTTGTGATCTTGCGCCGTGCCGATGGGCAGCACGTTTTGCCCATCGCTGAGCACAAAGAACGATGCCTCTTCGCCCGCCATGAAGTCTTCGATTACCACCTCGGCCCCTGCTGCGCCAAAGGCACCGCCGAACATATCGGTGATCGCTGCAAGCGCTTGATCGACGGTCTCGGCCACGACTACGCCCTTGCCCGCGGCCAGACCATCGGCCTTGACCACGATGGGCGCACCACGCGCGGTGACATAGGCGTGGGCAGACGCGGCATCGGTAAAGCGCGCCCAACTGGCTGTCGGCGCACCACAGGCATCGCAAATCTCTTTGGTAAAGGTTTTGGACGCCTCAAGCCGCGCAGCTTCGCGCGAGGGGCCAAAGACCAGCACACCTGCGGCAATCAGCGCATCGGCCACGCCAGCGGCCAGCGGCCCTTCGGGTCCGATGATCACGAAATCAATCGATTCCTCGACCGCAAAGCCAACGACTGCCTCACCATCCGTGATGTCCAGCGCTGCACATTCCGCGATCTTGTCGATCCCGGCATTGCCGGGTGCCACGATCAAACGGTCGCATTTCGGGTTTTGCAGCACCGCCCAAGCCAGCGCATGCTCGCGCCCGCCACCACCGAGGATCAGGATGTTCAACTCTGCCGCTCCGCTTGCTAGGATGGGGGTGCAATAGCGGGCCTTTCGGGGCGACACAACCAGCGGGGCGTGGAACGGGCATGGATGATCTGATCGCCGATGAGGGGCCGGGCCCCAATCCCGGCAATGCGCCGGAATTCACCGTTTCCGAAATCTCGGGTGCGGTCAAACGCACCATCGAGGGTGGCTTTTCCCATATCCGTGTGCGCGGCGAGGTTGGTCGCCTATCGCTGCCGCGTTCGGGTCATGTCTATCTCGACCTCAAGGATGACCGCAGCGTGCTCTCGGCGGTGATCTGGAAAGGCACCGCCGCGCGCCTTGCCCATCCGCCCGAAGAGGGGATGGAGGTGATCGTCACGGGACGGCTGACAACCTTCCCCGGCCAGTCGAAATACCAGATGGTGATCGAGGATCTGCGCCCGGCGGGGGCGGGTGCGCTGATGGCCATGCTGGAAAAGCGCCGCGCCATGCTGGCCGCCGAGGGGCTGTTTGATCCTGCCCGCAAGAAGCCGCTGCCGTTTTTGCCCGGCGTGATCGGTGTCGTCACCTCGCCCTCGGGTGCGGTGATCCGCGATATCTTGCACCGGCTGCGCGAGCGTTTCCCGCGCCATGTGCTGATCTGGCCTGTGGCCGTGCAAGGGGCCAATTGCGCGCCCGAGGTTTCCCGCGCCATTCGTGGGTTCAACGCCATTGTCCCCGGCGGCCCGATCCCGCGCCCAGATCTGATTATCGTTGCCCGTGGTGGCGGCAGCCTTGAGGATCTCTGGGGCTTTAACGAGGAAATCGTGGTCTGCGCCGCCGCCGAAAGCGCGATCCCGCTGATCTCGGCCGTGGGGCATGAAACCGATACCACGCTTATTGACCATGCAAGTGACCACCGCGCGCCCACGCCCACAGCGGCGGCGGAACGCGCGGTGCCGGTGCGGATGGATTTGCTCAATTGGCTGCGCCAGCAAGAGGGGATCTTGACCCGCACCATGACCGGCGGTTTGGGTGCGCGGCGTCAGCGGCTTGCCGATCTCTCGCGCGCCTTGCCGCGCCCCGAAACCCTGCTCGATCATGCGCGCCAACGGCTCGATCTGGCGGCGGCTGGCCTTGCGCCGGCGCTGCGACATCGCGGCAGCTTGGCGCGCGCGCGCTTGGATGGTGCGGCGGCGCGGCTCGCCCCGGCGCTTGAGCGTAATTTGGCGCGGAAACGCCTTGGGCTTGGTCAAGCGGCAGCCCGGCTCAGCCCCGCAGCGCTGAACGCCCAAACCCGGCGGGTCCGTGACGAACTTGACCGGCTGGCGCGCCGCCTTGATCCAAGCCGCGAGGCGCGTCGCCTGTCCGAGGCGCGCATGCGTCTTGATAGCCTTGCCGCCCGCCTCGACCGCGCTGCCGATCAAATGCTCGCGATCCGCCGCGAACAGCTTGGCGCGCTGGACCGGCTTCATCGCACCTTGGGCTATACCGAAACGCTCAAGCGCGGCTACGCGGTGGTGCGCGCGGGCAAATCTGTCATCACGACCGAAGTGGCCGCGCGGGGGCATAGCGCGCTTGAGATCGAGTTTGCCGATGGCAAGCTGGCCGTCGCGCCCCAGGGCGCGACACCCAAATCCATGCCGAAACAGACGCCCCCAAAATCCGGCCCCGATCAGGGCCAACTGTTCTAACGCGCTGGTCTTCTCTGTTTTCCAAATATCCCGGGGGGTTGCCATTGGCACGCCATTGGTCCGAGTGAACATGGCGACGGGCAGCGCCCCCAGTCCGCCCGCGCCAAAGGCTCAGGTGCCGTAGGCGCGTGTCTCGCCCTGCACATCCACCGCTGCGGCAAGAAGCGCCTCGGCGATGAAATCCAACTCGGGCTTGGTCAACCGGACAGGCAGGCGCACATCACAAGCGCGCATCAGCATGGCGCGTGTGCGCGGCAGATCGGGTGTCGCACCCGGGATGAAATGCCAGTTCCAAAAGGCGCGCGCATTATCGGTCGAAAGACCGAAAATCTGGACCTTGACGCCGCGCGCCTCGGCCGCCGTGGCAAAGGCGCGCGCGCTGGCGTCGGTGTCGAACCCCACAAGGTTGAACTGGATCGAATCGGGCGCACGATCCTCGGGTGCCAAGGGCGGGGGCACATCCAGCCAAGGCGAGGTGTTGAGCCGGGCCGCGACATAGTCGTGATTGGAAAGCCCATCGCGCACCCGGCGGGCAAGCTCGGGCAATTGCGGGCGGATCACAGCCGCGCTGAGGTTTTGCAGCCGCATATTGTAAAGCGGCAACTGGTTTTGCCAGCGCGCAAAGGCCATCGCCAGTTCCGGGTCGTTCTGCCCCTCGGGGGTTTTGTGCTTTTTCCAATTATGCTCATAGGCGCCCGACATGATCACGCAGCGCGCCGCCAGATCGGCGTCATCGGTGATCAAGATGCCACCTTCGCCCGCGTTGATCATCTTGTAGGATTGGAACGAGAAACAGCCGATCTTGCCGATGGTGCCGATCTTGCGGCCATGCCACAGCGTGCCAAGCGAATGGGCCGCATCCTCGATCACGGGGATGTCGCGCGCGTCGCACAGCGCCATGATCGCATCCATATCCGAGGTATGGCCGCGCATATGGCTGATGATGACGGCCTCGATCGTGTCGTCGAGCTTGGCTTCGAAATCGGCCATGTCGATACGGTAATTCTCGCCCACCTCGACCAGCACGGGCGTGAGCCGCGCATGCACCACCGCCGAGGGCACGGCGGCAAAGGTGAAGGCCGGGATCAAGACGCGCGCGCCGGGCGTCAGGTCGAGCGCTTCAAGCGACAAAAAGATCGCCGCCGAGCATGAGGATACGGCCAGCGCATATTTCGCCCCGAGCAGGTCGGCGAATTCGCGCTCAAGCAGGGCCACGGGCGCGTCGGCGGGCGCGGTATAGCGGAAAAGGTCGCCCGATTGCAGCAAGCGGTCGATCTCGGCGCGCGCGGCCTCGGGGATCGGCTCGGCGTCGTAAACATTGGGTGCCAGCGCCATCATTTCACCTTTTTGAAAACTAATCTTTAGGAAATCTTATCCTGAAGATTTTTCAAAATCCAGCATCTCGTAGCGTCGTCACGAAAGCTTCACAGATATGGTGTGGCCTTAGATGCCAAGCCGGTCGCGCAGCGCGAACCATGTCATGGCCAGCGTCAGGATCGGCGCACGCAGGCCCGCCCCTCCCGGAAAGCGACCGACGGGCAGCGATGACAGGGCGCTCAGCCCGTCCTCTTGGCCCATCACAGCTTCGGCCATCACGCGGCCCGCCATGCCCGATAGCGCCACGCCGTGCCCGGAAAATCCCGCACCTGACAAGATATTGGGCGCGACCTGCGCCACATGGGGCAGGCGCGACATGGTGATGCCAAGCGCGCCGCCCCAGACATGGGTGATGCCCACGCCCCCCAGTTGCGGGAACAGGCGCAGCATGCGCGCGACCAGCGCTGTTTCGATGTCGCGGGGATAGGCGATGGAATAGCTCTCGCGCCCGCCGAACAGAAACCGCCGGTCATCGCTGAAGCGGTAGTAATTCACCACGAATTTGGAATCGGAGACCGCGATGTCGCGGGCCAACACCTCTTGCCAGCGATCAGGCAGGGGATCGGTCGCCGCGATGAAAGAGTTGATCGGCATGACGCGGGCATTCACCGCAGGCAGGATATTGGGCAGGTAACCATTGCCCGCGATGATCGCATGGGTGGCCGTGACCTGACCCTTGGGGGTTGTCAGCACGATCTTGGGGCCGGGGGTGACCGACAAAACCTCGGTCGTCTCGTGGATGACGGCACCGGCGGCTTCGGCTGCGCGGGCCAGCGCGCGGGCATAGGCCAGCGGGTGCAGGTGCCCGCCTGAGGGGTCGAAGCTGCCACCGACGTAAAGCGGCGATTTCACCAGCCCGCTGAATTCTGCGCGGTCCATGATGGCGATCTCTTGGCCGTAATGGCGGGCCATGTGATCGCCCTCTCTGCGGGCATGATCCAGATCGGCCAAGCTGTATTCGCCATGCGCCAGACCCGCGCGAAACGCCGCCTCGGGTGCATGGGTGGCGCAAAAATCGCGCAGTTGATCCTTGGCGGCTTGCGCCATGTCCCACAAGGCGCGGGCGCGGGTTATGCCCAAGCGCTCTTCAAGCCAGCTTTGTGGTTTGTTAAAGCCTGATTGCACCTGACCGCCATTGCGCCCCGATGCGCCGAAACCTACGCGATGGGCCTCCAGCACGATGACGCGGCGGCCCGCGCGAGCCAGCGTCAGGGCCGCCCAAAGCCCGGTGTAGCCCGCGCCAAGGATCACCACATCGGCGCTGATCGCACCCGCGAGTGCCGGGCGCGCCACCTCGGGCGGCAGGGATGCGGCATACCAGCTTGGCGCATGCTCGCCGCGTTTATCGTTGCGATAAAGCGGGTTCATACGTTCAACAGCAGATGCTGACGCTCCCACGGCGAAATGACCTGCAAGAACTCGTTATGTTCCAGCTCTTTGACCGCCGAATAAACGCGGCAGAACTCCTCGCCCAGCGTGCGCTGGATGGTTTTGTTTGCGCTCAAAAGCCCAAGTGCGTCGCCCAAGCCGCGCGGCACGCCACTTTGCAATTGATAGGCGTCGCCCGCAAAAGGATCGGAGGGGCCGGTTTTTTCGATCAAGCCCACCAGCCCGCAAGCCAGCGAGGCGGCGATACCCAGATAGGGGTTGCAATCCATCCCCGGCAGGCGGTTTTCCACCCGGCGCGCGGCAGGCTCGCTGACCGGCACGCGCAGGCCCGTGGTGCGGTTGTCGCGCCCCCATTCCAGATTGATGGGTGCTGCGAAATCGGGAACGTAGCGGCGGTAGCTGTTCACATAAGGGGCCAAAAGCGCGATCACGGCGGGCATGTTGCGCTGCATCCCGCCGATGAAATGCATGAATTCTGGCGTTTCCGACCCATCGGGGTTGGAAAAGATATTCTCGCCTGTTTTGAGGCTGACCACCGAATGGTGGATATGCATCGCCGATCCCGGCTCGCCCTCGATGGGTTTGGCCATGAAGGTGGCATAGGTGTCGTGGCGCAGCGCCGCCTCGCGGATCATCCGCTTGAAGAAAAACATCTCGTCGGCAAGCTTGACCGGGTCGCCATGGCGCAGGTTCAACTCGATCTGGCCTGCGCCGCCTTCTTGCAAGATGCCATCAATCTCAAGCCCCATGACTTCGGCGAAATCATAGATATCGTCGATGACCTTGCCGTATTCATCGACCGCCGACATGGAATAGGCTTGGCGTGCCGCCGCACGCCTGCCCGAGCGGCCCATCGGCGGCTCGATCTCGCGGGCGGGGTCGGTATTGGGGGCGACAAGATAGAATTCCATCTCGGGCGCGACGATTGGATCAAGGCCCATCTCGTTATAAAGCGCGACCACGCGCTTGAGCACATTGCGCGGCGCGAATGGCACGGGGTTGCCCGCCTGATCCTTGATATCGTGGATCACCTGAAGGGTGGTATCAGCGGTCCAAGGCGCGGGCGTCGCGGTCGAGAAATCGGGCGTCAGAACCATATCGGGTTCGGTAAAGCCATCGGCCACCTCATCGGCCCAATCGCCGGTGATGGTCTGGAAAAAGATCGAATTGGGCAGGTAGAAAAACGGCTGGCGGGCGAACTTGCCGCCGGGCATTGCCTTGCCGCGCGCGATACCGGCCAGATCGGCGACGATGCATTCCACCTCGTCGATGGCGCGCCCCTCGAGGTAGGTGCGCGCGACCTCGGGCAGTTTTTCCAGCAATTCGTTGACGGAGTTCGAACTCATACGTTTACCTTTTGGGCAAATGGGATGCGCGTGGCGGGCGCGCCTTGCAACACATCGGCCAGCCATTCGGCCATCATGGCGCTATCGACGGGCTGTTGCAGATCGGCGCGCGCTTGGGCCAGCATCTCGGCCGGCACCGTGGTGGTGCGGTTGTCGATCAGCGCGTCGATGACGCTAGGCGGAAATTCGGGATGCGGCTGCACGGTCAAGATGCGCTCGCCATGGGCGATGACGGCATTTTGGGTAAAGCCATTGGCCCCCAGCACCGTCGCCCCATCGGGAAGCGCCACGACCTGATCTTGGTGCCACGCAAACAGCGCCACATCGCGCCCGCCGATCTGGTAGCTGCGATGGCCAACAGACCAGCCGCCGGTGAATTTCTCGACCCGGCCACCAAGCGCCTGCGCGATGATCTGATGGCCAAAGCAGACGCCAACCATGGGCCGGCCCAGATCGCGGATCTCGCGGATCAGCGCCTCAAGCGGGGCGATCCAGGGGTGATCCTCATAGGCGCCGTGGCGCGAGCCGGTCACAAGCCATGCATCCGCCGCATCAGGACCAGTGGGGAAATCCATATCCACCACCGAAAAGGTGCGCAGGCGAAAGCCGCGACCTGCGAAAAGCTTGCCGAAAAGATCGGTATAGGTGCCATCGCGGGCTGCGACCTGTTCGGGAACATGGCCGGTTTGAAGGATGCCAAGGATCATGAGGGGCTCTTTTGAAGGACTATTCTCAGGTTATGCCTGCCCGTGCGGCGGAGCAAGGGGGCAAGCCTAGCGCATCAGCTGTGGCCTGATCCGCAAGCGCGCGCGCTGCCCATTGGGCAGATGGCGGTTCAGCCGCGCATTGATCCGCCCGAAGACCAAGATGATCAGCAAGGTAAGCACCACGAAATAGAAGGCAACGATGGGATAAGGCACAAAGGGGTTAAAGGTCCGGTCGGCAAAGTAATTGGCATAGTAAAGCGCATCCCCGCGTTGTTGAAATGCGGGGAAGGACGAGAAGAAGACCAGCGCCGTGGCATGGAACAAAAAGATCGCCTCATTGGTATAAGCGGGCCATGCCAGCCGCATGGTGGTGGGGAAAGTGATGCGGCGAAACCGCTTCCAGCCCGAGAGCCCATAGGCATCGGCGGCATCCAGATCGCCCTTTGGAACGTTCCGGAGCGCGCCATAGAAAATCTCGGCCGTATAGGCGGAGGTGTTGAGAAACAGCACGATCAACGCACCCAGCCATGCGCGCGCGAACCAGCGCGTCTCGGCCGCGATCTCGACACCCAGAAAGGTGAACTCGATGCCCACGCGCGGCAGCATGACAAAGGCCTCATAGGCCATGAAGAACTGAATAAAGAGCGGCGAGCCGCGGAAAATGAAAATGAACCACGTTGCGGGCTTGCGGATCAGCCGCGCGGGGCTTGCCTTGGCCACGGCCAGCGCCACGGCGAAGAAAAAGCCAAAGCCGAGCGCGAGAATGCCGAAATAGACATTCCACATCATGCCCAGAGCCGATCAGCACGATCTGTTGGCACAAGGTGATGTCGGCCTGCGGCAAAAGCCGCTCACCAATGCCCAGTGCGCGCAGGCCGTAGTCTTGCAAGGCCTCGGCGCAGATCATGTTGCGGCCTTTCGCATCGCATCACCCGCCGCTGTCGCTTGGCCGCGCGACAAACGCCCGGTCAGCCGCGCCAGCCCAATTTCCGACACCCGCGTGAGGCAAAGGTAAAAGACCAAGAGCCCGAGGAAATACCAAAAGCGCCAATCGGGATGGGGGTATTGAAAGGTCGAATTGCGCGACCCGCCCAATTCGCGGGCCCAGTAGACGATATCCTCGATGCCCAAAAGGAACAAAAGCGGCGTGGCCTTGATCAGGATCAGCCAGATATTGCCAAGCCCCGGCAGCGCGTAGATCCACATTTGCGGCACCAAGATGCGCCAAAACACTTGGGCTCCGCGACATGCCATAGGCGGCACCTGTTTCAAGCTGGGCATGGGGGACCGCGCGCATCGCGCCGTAAAGTACATTGCCGCAAAACGCCCCGAAGACGATGGCATAGGTAAAGACCGCAAGCGCAAAGCCATAAATTTCATGCACCCATTGCGGCGCATTGCTGGATGGTGTGCGCGCCTCGGGGCAGACAAGGAAATTGGCGCCTTGGCGAATATCCTCGGTCCAGTCGGGGCAGACGATCTGGTGGCGCAGATATTCGATGCCTTGGTCGAGCACGAGGATGAAGAAGAGGAAAAACACGATATCGGGCACGCCGCGCACCATCGCGGTATAAAGCTTTCCCAGCCATGCGACGGGCAAGATATCGCTGCGCGAGGCGCTGGCAGCGAGTGAAGCCGAAAGCGAGGCTGACAGGGGCGGTCACGGCCAAAAGTGCAAAGACCACGAGAAAGGATTGGTAGAACAAGAAATGCGCGCCGTTGGTCAGGTAGCAACTGAACCAGCGGAGCGTGTCGAGCGTGGCGGGGTCAGTGCAAAACGCGAACATGCGGGCCTTTGGGGCGGGTGGGCGGGGGCGCTGCCCCCGTCGCCTGTGGCGACGTCCCCCGGAGTATTTGTGAAGCAAAGATGGGGGATGTTCCCCTGAGCTGAAAAGCTTGGGGGCAGGCGGCGGGCCTGCCCCCAAGCTGGTGATCAGAAGGTTGCGGCCTCGGGGCCGAACCACTGCAAGATCAGCGCGTTGAGCGTGCCGTCTGCCTTCATCGCGGTGATGGCGGCATCAAATGCCTCGCGGCGCGCGTCACCTTCGCGCAGCGCCATGCCGACACCGCCGCCAAGCTGGACGGGCTCACCCACGATCATCAGATCGGCGTCTTCATTGGCGATGGGCAGCAAGTAGTCGCCATCGGCGAAAACCGCGTCGGCCTCGCCATTGCGCACGGCGGCGACGGTTTCATCGGGGGTAGCAAACTCGATCAAGGTCGCACCGGAGGCTGCGATATAGCCCGCCTGAATGGTGTTGGTCTGGGCTGCGACGACCGCACCCGCGAGCGTGAAATCCTCGGACATGCCCATGAACAGCGAGGAGGCAGGCGGGAAATAGGCTTGGGTGAAATCGACGATCGCCTCGCGCTCTTCGGTGATCGACATGCCCGCGATGATGGTGTCGTAGTTGCCGCGAGGTCAGGTTGGGGATAATGCTGTCCCAATCATTCTTGACCCATTCACAGGTCAACTGGGCGCGGGTGCAAAGCTCATCGCCAAGATCGCGCTCAAAGCCCGCAATCTCACCTTGGTCGTTGATGAAGTTGTAGGGAGGGTAGGCGCCCTCCGTGCCCATGCGCACGACGTCTTGGGCGCTTGCGGCACCGGCAGCGATGGCCAGAAGGCTGGCGGTCAGGATCAGGTATTTCATCTCTTGGTCTCCCGGTTTATGTGGTCGGTCTTGCCTCAGGCCGCTTTGAAATGGCTGAGGAACTGTTGCAGGCGCGCGGATTTCGGTGCGCCGAAAAGTTGGTCAGGCGGGCCTTCTTCTTCGATCTTGCCTTGGTGCAGAAAGATCGTTCGGCTCGACAGATCGCGTGCCATGCGCATGTCATGGGTCACAAGGATCATGGTGCGCCCTTCTTCGGCCAGCGCGCGGATGACGCGCACCACCTCTTGCTCCAGCTCGGGGTCGAGGGCCGAGGTCGGCTCATCGAACAAAAGCGCGCGCGGCTCCATGCACAATGCGCGCGCGATGGCCGCGCGTTGCTGCTGGCCGCCCGAAAGCTGGGCGGGCCAAGCGTCGGCCTTGTCGGCGATGCCGACTTTCTCGAGGTAGGCGCGCGCGCGTTCCTCGACCTCTGCCCTTGGTTGGCCCAGCACGCTCAGCGGCGCTTCCATCACGTTTTGGAGGATGGTCAGATGCGCCCAAAGGTTGAACTGCTGGAACACCATCGACAGGTTGGTGCGGATGCGCCGGATTTGTTCGGCATCGGCGGGGCGGCGGGCGGCACCTGTGCCTTTCCAGCGGACCGGCTCACCTTCGAACAAGATCTCGCCTGCTTGGCTGTCTTCGAGCAGATTGGCGCAGCGCAAAAGCGTCGATTTGCCCGAACCTGATGAGCCGATCAGCGCGATCACATCACCAGCATGGGCGGTCAGATCGACGCCGCGCAGCACCTCGAGCGACCCAAAGCTTTTATGCAGGTCGCGGATCTCGATGACCGGTGCTGTGGCAGCGCTTGCCGCAGGCATGCAGGCGTTTTCCCCATGATGACCGTGGGATTTGCACTTAACCCCGACGCGATTGCAACAGTGATGTGTCGGTTGACCTTGGGTCAATGCCTGACTTCTGGGCGTCTTGGCCTGCGATGCTCAGGGATCGGGCGGTAATGGCAGGGCAAGATAGGCCGCCTTGTCGATCTGCACGATGCCTTGCAGATCAAGCGCTGCGCGCGTGGCTGGATCAAGTGCCGCACATGCTTGCGCGACGGCTTTGGCGATGACTTCGGGCGTATGCGCAAGGGAGGTGATCAGCGGCAGGCCGGGGGTGGGGGGCGTGCGCGCAATCTCAAATGCGGGGTTCGCGCCTGCGTGGCGCAGCAAAAGCCGCCATGTCTGTGCATCGATTGCGGCCAGATCGGCCAGCCCATCGGCCACCGCGCGGGCCGAGGCGGCATGCGCGCCCGTCACCGTCACGGGGCCATGAGCCATCTCTTGGGATGTAAGCCAAGCGGCAAGTGCAGCCCAGCCCGATTGGCTGAGCGGATCGTTAATCGCGAGCCTTGGGCGACGGGGCAGCGGGCCGGGCCGCGCGATGATGACCGAGTTGTAATAGCCGGGCGGGCAGCCGGGCAGGCCGTAGTCAGGGGTGGCCACAAGTGCCACCTTGTCATGCAGGCGCGCCCGGAACGGCAAGCCGCATGTTTGGGCCAAGACAAGGCTTGGATCTTGCCAGATGGCCCAAGGATCTGGCCCGCGCGTCAAAGCCGCGGGTGCGGTGAGGCCCATGTGGTGTAGAGCATCGCGGATATAGCCCCAGAATGCATCGGTCGCCCCACTCATCTCGGGGCGGTCATACATGGGCAAGGCCGCGATCATCGGGTCGCTTAGGCGCTGTAATGGGTGTTCTCGACCCGTTTGCGCGCAAGGTTGCTGTCGCGATCATTGACGCCCAGCATTGGGGCCACCATGCGCAACAGCGCATCTTCTGCATGATCGCGGGTGCCATCGGCCAAGGCCACGAACCACATCGCCTCGATCACATGCACGCGGTCCTCATAGGGGACGCAATCTTTGATGGCGCGGGTAAAGCGGACAGTGTCGGGGGCGGCGGCCTCAAGCGCTTCAGCCTCGGCCCTGAGTGCCATGGCCGCGCTGTCTGACAGGGCGTAGCGATGGGCCAAGGCGCGGTCGATCTGCATCTGTTCGATGGTGGCATAATCGCCATCGGTGCGGGCGACACGCACAAGCAATGCGGCCAGCGCAAGGCGCGCATCGCCATCGGGCAAGGCTGTGGGGTCGGTGGCCGTCAGGCGGCGGATCAAATCAGCTATCATGGTGGCGGGTATAGGCGGGCTTTGCGGCGCTGAAAAGCACCCTTGGCGCTTAAGGGCGCGGGATCGTGTTTGCAACGCTGGGCGCGGCCAAGGCGGCATTTGCCCTGCGGCGAATCTTTTTGACAGCTTGGCGGCCGCTGCGGTATGAATTGAACAAGCGTTCAATTAACGGGGGGAATTGGCGCATGTTTCTAGGCGCGATGCGGTTCGATCTGGGCGACGAGGTCAACGCCCTGCGCGATATGGTGCATGCTTGGGCGCAAAAGCGCATCAAGCCCTTGGCGGGGGAAACTGACCGCAACAATGCCTTTCCCAATGCGCTGTGGCCGGAAATGGGGGTGCTGGGCCTGCTTGGCATCACGGTCGAAGAGGAATTCGGCGGCGCGGGCATGGGCTATCTCGCCCATCTGGTTGCAGTCGAAGAGGTCAGCCGCGCCTCGGCCTCCATCGGGTTGAGCTATGGGGCGCATTCCAACCTTTGCGTCAATCAAATCCGCCTCAACGGCACCCAAGCCCAAAAGGAACAGTATTTGCCCGGTCTGGTCTCAGGCGCACATATCGGTGCGCTGGCCATGTCCGAGGCGGGGGCAGGCTCGGATGTGGTGGGCATGCAGCTGCGCGCCGAAAAGCGGAATGATCGCTACGTTCTGAACGGCACGAAATATTGGATCACCAATGGCCCCGATGCCGATACGCTGGTCGTCTACGCCAAGACCGACCCGGCGGCGGGATCGAAGGGGATCACCGCCTTCATCGTTGAAAAGACGATGAAGGGGTTTTCGACCAGCCCGCATTTCGACAAGCTCGGCATGCGCGGCTCGAACACAGCGGAATTGATCTTTGACGATGTCGAGGTGCCGTTTGAAAATGTCCTCGGCGCAGAAGGGCGCGGTGTCCGCGTCCTGATGAGCGGGCTCGATTACGAGCGCGTCGTGCTGTCGGGCGTCAATATTGGGATCATGGCGGGATGCATGGACGAGGTGATGCCCTATATGCGCGACCGTCACCAGTTTGGCCAACCCATCGGATCGTTCCAACTGATGCAGGGCAAGATCGCCGATATGTACACGGCGATGAATTCGGCGCGCGCCTATGCCTATGAGGTGGCAAAAGCCTGTGACCGGGGCGAGGTGACGCGCGCCGATGCGGCGGCTTGCGTGCTTTATGCCAGCGAAGAGGGGATGAAGGTCGCCCATCAGGCGGTGCAAGCGATGGGCGGCGCGGGCTTTCTGGCCGATGCACCCGTCGCGCGCATGTTCCGCGATGCCAAGCTGATGGAGATCGGGGCAGGCACCTCTGAGATCCGGCGCATGTTGATCGGGCGCGAGATGATGGCGGCAATGGCATAGGTGGCGTGGTGCGTGGTCTGATCCTCCCCTTGATCGCGGGGCTGGTGGTCGCCGGGGCCTTTGGCCTTTGGTTGGGTCTGCGCGCCGTGCTGCCCGGTGAGACCGCGATCATCGATGCCCAAGCCGCGCGCTATGTGGCGGAAACGGGTGGCCAGCCCACTGATTGCGCCGCACGCCCGGCCGCTATTCCCGGTGTGCGGTTGATCGTGACCTGCCGCGGCGATTGGGCCGTGGCGGTCGATAACTGGGGGCGCGAGGTCACGCTGCCCGATCTGGGGCCAAACACATGACGCAATATCGCCCATCGCGCGGCAAGGGGGTCACGCCATGCGCCTGACATCGCATTTCAACGCCGCCACGCAAGAGGCGCGCGAAAACCGCGCGGCCCATCTAGCCGCCTTGGACGAGATCGCAAAGGCTGCAGCCTTGGCCGCCGATGGTGGCGGGGCCAAGGCGCGTGATCGCCATGTGGCGCGCGGCAAGATGCTGCCGCGCGCGCGGGTGGCGAACCTGCTTGATGCGGGTGCGCCTTTCCTCGAAATCGGGGCGCTGGCAGGCCATGATCTGCACGATGGTGCCGCACCCTGCGCAGGGGTCATCGCCGGTGTCGGGCAGGTTGAGGGGCGGCAGGTCATGGTGATCTGCAACGATGCCACGGTGAAGGGCGGCACCTATTTCCCGATCACGGTCAAAAAGCACCTGCGCGCGCAAGAGATCGCCGCGCAATGCCGCCTGCCATGTATCTATCTGGTCGATAGCGGGGGTGCGAACCTGCCCAATCAAGACGAGGTTTTTCCCGACCGCGATCACTTTGGCCGGATCTTCTATAACCAAGCGCAGATGTCGGCCGCAGGCATTGCCCAGATCGCTGTCGTCATGGGCTCTTGCACGGCAGGCGGCGCCTATGTGCCGGCGATGTCGGATGTCTCGATCATCGTGAGAGACCAAGGCACGATCTTTCTAGCCGGCCCACCCTTGGTGAAGGCTGCGACCGGAGAGGTGGTCAGCGCCGAGGATCTGGGCGGCGGCGATGTGCATACGCGGCTGTCGGGTGTGGCCGATTATCTGGCCGAGGATGATGCCCATGCGCTGGCCTTGGCGCGGCGCGCGGTCAGGTCGTTGGGCGGGGATCGGTGGGTTGCACCCACCCTACAGGGCCGCCCGCCTGCTTATGATCCTGAGGAATTGCTGGGCGTTGTGCCCGCGTCCCTGACCACGCCCTATGACATTCGCGAGGTCATCGCGCGCATCGTCGACGACAGCTGGTTTGACGAATTCAAACCCCGTTTCGGTGAAACCATCGTCACAGGTTTTGGGCAAGTGATGGGCATGGATGTGGGGATCGTCGCCAACAACGGCGTGCTGTTTTCGGAAAGCGCGCAAAAGGCCGCGCATTTCATCCAGCTGTGCTCGCAGCGCAAGATCCCGCTGGTGTTCTTGCAGAATATCACCGGCTTCATGGTGGGGCGAAAATACGAGAACGAAGGCATCGCGCGGCACGGGGCCAAGATGGTGACGGCGGTCGCCACCACCGCGGTGCCCAAAATCACCATGCTGGTGGGCGGCTCTTTCGGGGCGGGAAATTACGGCATGGCGGGGCGCGCCTATTCCCCGCAATTTCTTTGGGCTTGGCCCAATAGCCGGATCGGGGTGATGGGCGGCGCACAGGCCGCAGGCGTGCTTGCCACCGTCAAGCGCGACGCGATGGAGCGGACAGGCGAGGACTGGTCTGCCGCGGCGGAGGCCGAATTCAAACGCCCCACGATCGAGATGTTCGCCCGCCAATCGCACCCGCTTTATGCCTCGGCGCGGCTATGGGATGACGGGGTGTTCGACCCGCGCAAATCGCGCGAGGTCTTGGGCCTGTCGCTGGCCGCAAGCCTGAACGCACCTATCGCGGAGACGCGCTTTGGCCTGTTCCGGATGTGAGGCTGTGGCAGGGGGCTCTGCCCCCGCGCGTTCCGCGCTCCCCCGGGATATTTGGGAAACAGAGAAGATGGTTGGTCTAGCCGAGCTAAAGGCGCGCGCGATGGGAGATGTCGGATATGTTCCATAAGATCTTGATCGCCAACCGGGGCGAGATCGCCTGTCGCGTGATCGACACGGCGCGCGCGATGGGGGTGCGGACGGTTGCCGTCTATTCCGATGCCGATGCAACCGCGCGCCATGTGGCGATGGCCGATGAGGCGGTCCATATCGGGCCGCCGCCCGCACGCGAAAGCTATCTATGCGGCGACAAGATCATCGCAGCCGCCCTTGCAACGGGGGCAGAGGCGATCCATCCGGGCTATGGCTTTCTGTCCGAGAACCCCGATTTCGTCGATGCGGTCACGGCGGCAGGGCTGGTTTTCATCGGCCCATCGGCTGCGGCGATCCGGGCGATGGGCCTGAAGGATGCCGCCAAGGCGCTGATGGCCACGGCGGGCGTACCTGTCGTGCCGGGTTATCATGGGGCAGATCAAGACCCCGCGCATCTGGCACAGGCCGCCACGGCGATTGGCTACCCGGTTTTGATCAAGGCTGTCGCGGGCGGCGGTGGCAAGGGGATGCGCAGCGTGCACCGCGCCGAAGACTTCGCTTCCGCATTGCGGAGCGCGCAGGATGAGGCGGCGGGCGCCTTTGGCAATGATGCTGTCCTTATAGAAAAGCTCATCGACAGGCCGCGCCATATCGAGGTGCAGATCTTTGGCGATGGCACCCGCGCGCTGCATCTGTTCGAGCGGGATTGCTCGCTCCAGCGGCGGCATCAAAAGGTGATCGAGGAAGCCCCCGCACCCGGCATGACGCCCCAGATGCGCGCCGCCATGGGACAGGCCGCCGTGCGTGCGGCCGAGGCCATTGGCTATGCAGGTGCGGGCACGGTGGAGTTTATCGTCGATGCCAGCCGTGGCCTGCACCCCGACGGGTTTTGGTTCATGGAGATGAACACCCGCCTGCAAGTCGAGCATCCGGTGACCGAGGCCATCACCGGTATCGATCTGGTGGAATGGCAGTTGCGCATCGCCGCTGGTGAGCGGCTGCCCTGCGCGCAAGAGGATCTGGCGATCACCGGCCATGCCTTCGAGGCGCGGCTTTATGCCGAGGATGTGGCCGCGGGCTTTCTGCCCGCCACCGGGCGGCTGACCCATCTGCAATTTCCCGAGGGGGCGCGCGCCGATACCGGCGTGCGCGCGGGCGATGAAATCTCGCCTTGGTATGATCCAATGATCGCCAAGATCACTGTCCATGGGCCGACACGTGCAGTCGCGCTGCGCAAACTCGCGTGCGCGCTTGGCGAGACGCAAGTGGCGGGTTCGGTGACCAACCTGTCCTTTCTGCGCAAGCTGGCCGGGCATGCGGGCTTTGCGGCGGGCGATGTCGATACCGGGCTGATCGCGCGCGATCTCGATGCCTTGGCGGCGGCCCCTGTGCCATCGACGCAGATGTGGTCGCTTGCAGCTTTGGGTGCGCTGGGCCTCGATGCGCCGGCGGTGCCGGTCACGGGCTTCACGCTTTGGGCACCGCTTAAGCGGCAGGTGGCGCTTTGCCATGCGGGTGAGGCAGTCATGGCGGTGGTCGCGGTGAACCCCGGCGGGGCCGCGCATGTCGCGGTGGCGGGGGCGGTGCATGCGGTTGCGCGCATGGCCACGGGCTGGCAGATCGACGGGGTGCCGATCAAGGCTGAGATCGTCGTGAAGGATGCGGCTGTCAGCGTCTTTTGGGATGATGGCTACAGCTTTGACATCATCGACCCCTTGGCGGTCGCGGCAACATCAAGGGCGGGTTCCGGCCAGATCGCTGCGCCGATGCCGGGATTGGTCAAGGCGGTTTTCGTGGGACCGGGCGACGCCGTGATGAAGGGCGACCGCTTGGCCGTGCTGGAGGCGATGAAGATGGAACATGCGCTGGTCGCAGGCCGCGACGGGATCGTGGCCGAGGTCTTGGTGGCAACAGGCGCGCAGGTCGAAGCCGGGGCGGCGCTGATCATCTTGGCGGAGGAAGACAGATGATACGCTTGCATCACGTGCCATGGGGGCGCTCGTTCCGGGTGCTGTGGCTTTTGCAAGAGATGGGCATCACCCCGGATGAGATTATCCGCTACCGTATTGGTGCGCCCGAAATGCGCGGGGCGGGGTTGATGGCTGTGTCACCTGCGGGCCGTATCCCCGCGCTGGAGATCGACGGGATCACGATCTTCGAAAGTGCCGCGATCTTGCAATATCTGAGCGAGACGCGGCCCCAGCATGGGTTTGGCCGCGCGCCGGGGCATGGCGAGCGGGTCCGCTTTCTCGAGGTGCTGGGCTTTGCCGAAACGCAAGCCAGCCTCATCGAGCAGTTGAACCTGAACCACCTATTCTTGCGTCCGCCCGCGCGGCCATCGGCGACGGTGGTCAAGCTTAACACCTTGCGCCTTGCCGATACCTTGCGCGCGCTCGAGGGGATGATGGCGGGCGATTACCTCTTGCCGTCGGGGTTTTCGGCGGCTGATGCGATGCTGGGTTTCAACCTTTTTGCGGCACCGTTTTATGTGCGGATGGACCCTTATCCAAAGCTCACCGCCTATTGGGCGCGGCTTCAGGCAAGGCCCGCATTCCAAGCGGCCGCAGCAATCGAGGGGCCGCAGACATTCTATGCGCAGCCCTTCTACCCGGTGCCGGTCGATGGCTGAGCGGGTCGAGATCTTCGAGGTTGGCCCGCGCGACGGGTTGCAGAACGAGGCGCGCCTGATCCCGGTGGCCGAGAAGATCGCACTGGTTGATGCACTGTCGCGCGTTGGGTTTCGCCGCATCGAGGTGACGAGTTTCGTCAGCCCCAAATGGGTGCCGCAAATGGCCGATGCGGGCGCGGTCATGGCGGGGATCACCCGCAAGCCGGGCATCAGCTACGCGACACTTGCACCCAACCTCAAAGGCTTTGACGCGGCGGTGGCGGCGCGCGCCGATGAGGTGGCGATTTTCGGCGCGGCATCCGAGGCGTTCTCGCAAGCCAATATCAATGCCAGCATCGCTGAAAGCCTTGCGCGCTTTGCCCCCGTGGTCGCGGCGGCGCAGGCCATCGGCATGCCTGTGAGGGGCTATGTCAGCTGCGTCATCGCCTGCCCCTATGAAGGCGTCATTGCCCCCGAGGCGGTGGCGCGCATGGCGGCGGATTTGCTGGCGATGGGCTGTTACGAGATCTCGCTTGGCGACACGATCGGCGCGGGCAGGCCCCAGACGGTGGCGCGGATGCTTGCGGCGGTCTCGGCTTTGGTGCCGGTTGATCGCCTTGCTGGGCATTTCCATGATACCGGCGGCCGTGCGCTTGCCAATATCGACGCGGCCCTTGATCATGGGCTGCGGGTCTTTGATGCGGCGGTTGGGGGTTTGGGTGGCTGCCCCTATGCGCCGGGTGCGCCGGGCAATGTGGCCACGGAGGATGTCGCGCGGCATTTGGCGGCGCGGGGTTTTGAGACGGGGCTTGATCTGGACGCGCTGGATCGGGCGGTGGCAATGGCCGGGGGGATGCGCGATGGAAACGCTTGAACTGCATGTGGATGGGGATGGTGTGGCTTGGCTGAAGCTGAACCGTCCAGCGGTGCATAATGCGATGGATGCGGCCATGATCGCGGCCTTGACCGAGGCGGCCGGACGATTGGGCCGCGATCCGGCGGTCAGGGTGGTGGTATTGACCGGGAATGGTGCCTCGTTCTGCGCGGGGGGCGATCTGGGTTGGATGAAGGCGCAGATGGACGCCGATGGGCCGAGCCGGGCTAAGAATGCGGCTGCCTTGGCGCAGATGTTGGCCGCACTCGACCGGATGCCCAAGCCCTTGATCGGGCGGGTGCAGGGACAGGCCTTTGGTGGTGGGATCGGGTTGATCAGCGTTTGTGATGTGGCCATCGCTGCGCAGGATGCAAAATTCGGTTTGACGGAGGTGCGGTTGGGGCTGATCCCGGCCACCATCGGGCCTTATGTCGTGGCGCGGATGGGGGCGGCGCGCGCGCGCGAAGTGTTTTTCTCAGGGCGCGTTTTTGATGCCGAGGAGGCGGTCAGGCTGGGGCTATTGGCGCGCGCGGTCACGGCGGATGCCTTGGACGCGGCGATTGCCGCCGAGATCGCGCCTTACTTGCGCGCGGCACCCGGTGCTGTTGCGGCGGGAAAGCGGCTTGTGGCCGATCTGGCCGCGCCCATTGATGATGCCCGCATTGCGATGACGATTGCCGCACTTGTGGCGCGTTGGGAGAGTGCGGAAAGCGCCGAAGGGATTGCGGCGTTTTTCGAGAAACGCCCGGCGTCTTGGATGCGCTAGACATAGGGTGGAGGGTGCGAATTTTCATACGAAAATTCGGGGGGCGCTGCCCCCGCCCGTTCCGGGCTCCCCCGGGATATTTATGAAACGAAGAAGGCAGGAGGGTGGGATGCAGGCTGTTTGGTATGAAGGTTTCGGTGCGGCGCGCGATGTGCTGGTGCTGGGTGAGATGGCAACACCGCATCCGGGCGCGGGCGAGGTTTTGGTCGCGCTGAAGGCATCGGGTGTGAACCCCTCGGATGTGAAGCTGCGCGCCGGTGCGCGGGTGGGGGCCAAGATGGTCTATCCGCGTGTCGTGCCCCATTCCGATGGTGCAGGTGTCATCGCGGCGGTCGGTGCAGGGGTTGATCATGCCCGGATCGGTGAGCGGGTCTGGGTCTGGAACGCAGGCTGGCAGCGCGCCTTTGGCACGGCGGCCAGCCATGTGGTGTTACCCGCCGAACAGGCGGTGCGCCTTCCCGATGGGACATCCTTTGCCGAAGGGGCCTGTTTCGGGATCCCGGCGATGACGGCTTGGTACGCGGTGATGGGCGATGGGCCGGTTGCGGGGCAGACCATTCTTGTGACAGGTGGTGCGGGCACGGTCGGCCGCTACGCCATGCAGATGGCGCGGCTGGGTGGTGCGCGGGTGATTGCGACCGTCTCATCCCCCGCCAAGGCCGCACATGCCACCGCAGAGGAATGGGTGAATTACCGCGACACGGATGTGGCTGAGGCGGTGTTAGAGATGACCGATGGTGCCGGTGTGGACCGGATCGTCGATGTTGATTTCGGGGCCAATCAGGCCGCCAGTCTGGCCCTGATCAAGCCCGGTGGCACCATCGCCGCCTATGCCAGCGCGGCTGATATGGCGCCGCGGCTCGATTTCTATCCTTTCATGTTCCGTAACACGCGGCTGCATATGCTGATTGTCTATCAGCTTGGCGGTGCGCTGCGTCGCGCGGGTGAGGCGCAGTTGAGCAAATGGTTAGAGGCCGGTGTGCTCAGCCATGCGGTTGTGCCGGGTGGCGGCTTGGCCGATTGCGCGGCCGCCCATGATCTGGTCGCGTCAGGCGACAAGCTGGGGACAGTTGTGCTGGACATCTGACCCCGCGCCCGTGTTAGCGTGATCGCCGGGAGGCGCGCGGGGCAGCATATGCCCCGCAGCGCGACGGGGAGGGACAAGATGACATTCTATCCTAATCGGCATGATGCGGTGGCGATCGACGCGGTATCGATCACCCAAAAGCTGATGGAGGGGTTGGTCGGTCGGCGGGACATGCCCGCCATCATCGATGGGCCGAGCGGGCAGGTGATGACCGCAGGGCAGATGATCGACCTTATCCAGCGTTTGGCCGGCGGCCTGACCGAGCGCGGTGTGCTGCCCGGTGGCACGGTCGCGATCTTGGCGCCGAATATGCCCGAATACCCGGTGGTCTTTCACGGTGTGGCGTGGGGCGGCGGCACGGTGACCACGATCAACCCAAGCTACACGGCACCTGAGATCAGCTATCAACTCAACGATGCGCGCGCGGTGATGCTGGTGACTGTCCCCGCCTTTGCCGAGGTCGCGCGCAAGGCCGCCGAGGGCACGGGCGTGCGCGATATCGTGGTCATCGGGGCGCAGTCAGGGCTAAGCCTTGAGGATCTGATGGGCCAGCCCATGCTTGCGCAGGCCCCGATCGACCCTGATACGCATATCGTGGTGTTGCCCTATTCCTCGGGCACCACGGGGCGGCCCAAGGGGGTGATGCTGACCCATCGCAACCTTGTGGCCAATGTCACGCAATCGGCCGCGGTGTCAGGTCTGACGCCGCAAGATGTCGCCATCGCCTTTTTGCCGTTTTTCCATATCTACGGGATGACGGTCTTGATGAACCTGTTTCTGCAGCAAGGCGCGCAGCTGGTGACGATGCCGCGCTTTGATCTGGCGCTTTTCTTGCGGTTGATCGAAACCCATCGCGCGACGCGGCTTTATATCGTGCCGCCCGTGGCGCTGGCGCTCGCCAAGCATCCGCTGGTCGATCAGCATGATATCTCGAGCGTGGTCGAGATTTTCTCAGGCGCCGCACCCTTGGGTGCCGAGATCGAGAAAGCCATCGCCGCACGCTTCGGCGCGCGTGCCGTGCAAGGTTATGGCATGACCGAGCTTAGCCCGATCTCGCATATGACCGTGGCCGACAATATCCGGCACGGTGCAAGCGGGCAGGCGGTGCCGCTGACCGAATGCCGGATCGTTGATCCAGCCGATCTGCGCGATCTGCCCCCCGGCACGGAGGGCGAGTTGTGGATCCGCGGCCCACAGGTGATGAAGGGCTATCTCAACAACCCAAAAGCCACCGCCGAGACGGTGACGCAAGATGGCTGGTTGCGCACAGGCGATCTGGCGATCATCGACGAAGATGGGTTCATGTTCATCCGTGACCGGCTGAAAGAGCTGATCAAGGTCAAGGGGTTCCAAGTGGCCCCCGCCGAGGTGGAGGCGGCGCTTTGCGCCCATCCCGCCGTGGCCGATGCCGCCGTGGTGGGCCGCGCCGACGAAGAAGCAGGCGAGGTACCCATCGCCTTTATCGTGGTGGCCCCTGGTGCGGTTTGCGATGCCGAGATTTTGCGCGCCCATGTCACCGCATGTCTGGCCAGCTACAAGCATCCGGCCGAATACCGCTTTGTCGAGAGCGTGCCGAAAAGCGCCTCGGGCAAGATCTTGCGCCGGGAATTGCGGGCGGGGCTCTAGGGGCGTGCGCCCATCATCATCTCATGCACCGCCGCCATGCCGCGATCGACCATGGCGGTGACTTCGGCGGCATGGGTATGGAGCGCCGCGACCAGTTCGGGGTCGGTGCTGGTTTGGGTCACGACAACGCCTGCATCGGTATAATCGATCACGGTGTCGAGTTTGTCGCCACGCGCAAAGAAGATGTCGAGCGTCGGGCTTTGAATGAAAATCTGTGGGTCGCGCCCTTGTTCGACGCGCGCGATCATACCCGCGACATGGGACATCAGCGCATCCATAACCTCTGGATCACTTGCGCCTGTCACCGTGCGAATGCCATTGGGAAGGTTCTCAACCGTCCGGCTCATCTTGGTGAAGTTCTGAAACATCACCGCCAATTCGGCGCTTTCTTGATCCGTTGCATCCAAGCCGCGCAGGCCGGGCATATTGGCCATGTCATGGCCCATCATCCCACCCGCGCCATGCTGATGCATCCCATGGCCATGGCCCGCCATCTGCGCCAGCGCCCCATCTTGCCAAGCCCAAATCACCACAGCGCCCACGGCGGTGAGCAAGGTAAATGCGGCGCGACGGGTTGTGCGGGTCATGTGCATAGGTTGCCCTCGGTCAGGATGATTACCCGTGTCACCTATGTCATCAAGGTGCCGCGCGTCCATGATGGATCGCACACCCCCCCGATTTGCCGCACTTCGCCCCGTTGACCCCTTGCGGCCTGCGGCGTAAATCAACCAACAAGCGACCGGACCGGCGGGGTGTCGCGCCCCGCGCCACAGATCACCCCAGGGACGAGCCAAGGGATACCCATGACCGCGCTCATGTCAGATTACGCCCCGATCCTGATTTTTCTGGCCCTCGCCATCGGGCTTGGCCTTGTTTTGATCTTGGCGGCGCTTGTCGTCGCGGTGAAAAACCCCGACCCGGAGAAACTGTCGGCCTATGAATGCGGGTTCAACGCGTTTGACGATGCACGGATGAAATTCGATGTGCGATTCTACCTCGTGTCGATCTTGTTCATCATCTTCGATCTTGAGATCGCGTTTCTGTTCCCTTGGGCGGTGGCCTTTCCGGGTTTGAGCGATCTGGCTTTCTGGTCGATGATGGTTTTCTTGGGCGTGCTGACGATCGGCTTTGCCTATGAGTGGAAAAAAGGGGCGCTGGAATGGGAGTGAGCACGGGCATCAATACCGCCGGCCCCGACCGTGAGGTCACGACCGCCGTCCTCAACCGCGATCTGCAGGACAAGGGGTTCCTTGTCACCTCGACCGAGGACATCATCAACTGGGCGCGCACCGGCTCCTTGCATTGGATGACCTTTGGTCTTGCCTGCTGCGCGGTCGAGATGATGCACACCTCCATGCCGCGCTATGACGCCGAGCGGTTCGGGATCGCACCGCGCGCCTCTCCGCGCCAATCGGATGTGATGATCGTAGCCGGTACGCTGACCAACAAGATGGCGCCCGCGCTGCGCAAGGTTTATGATCAGATGCCGGAACCGCGCTACGTCATCTCGATGGGGTCATGTGCCAATGGTGGGGGCTATTACCACTATAGCTATTCCGTGGTGCGTGGCTGTGACCGCATCGTGCCGGTCGATATTTATGTGCCGGGATGCCCACCCACGGCCGAGGCGCTGCTTTACGGTATCCTCCAGTTGCAGCGGAAGATCCGCCGCACGGGCACCATCACGCGCTGACGCGCCTTTGCGCGAGGGAGACGACAGATGAGCCGCGACGCTCTGAACGAATTGGCCGCCCATATCGCGGAAAAGCAACGTGATGCTGTTATCGGCACCGATGTGTCCGATCATGGTGAATTGACCGTTGAGATCACCGCCGCTGCTGTGGTGGATTTCATCGAATGGCTGAAAGCTGATCAAAGCTGCAAATTCTCGACGCTGATCGACATCACCGCCGTCGACTGGCCCACGCGCGATCGCCGCTTCGATGTGGTCTGGCATTTTCTGAGCATGTATCAAAACCACCGTATCCGCGTGAAATGCGCGCTGCGCGAGGATGAGATGCTGCCCTCGATCACCGGGGTGCATGCCGGCGCTGGCTGGTATGAGCGCGAGGTGTTCGACATGTTCGGCATCATGTTCACGGGCCATGCCGATTTGCGCCGCATCCTGACCGATTACGGCTTTCGCGGCCATCCGCTGCGCAAGGATTTCCCGACCTCGGGATACACGGAAGTGCGCTATGACGAGGTCGTCAAGCGCGTGGTCTATGAGCCTGTCAAGCTGGTCCAAGAATACCGCCAGTTCGATTTCATGTCGCCTTGGGAAGGGGCCGATTACATCTTGCCCGGCGATGAAAAGGCCAAGGAGGCCGCGAAATGATGGACGGCGCCAAGGGGTTTCAAGACGCCCAGACGGGTGAGCAGAAGATCCGCAATTTCAACATCAACTTTGGCCCACAGCACCCGGCGGCGCATGGCGTCTTGCGCCTTGTGCTCGAGCTTGACGGCGAGATCTGCGAGCGCTGCGACCCGCATATCGGCCTGCTGCATCGCGGCACCGAAAAGCTGATGGAAAGCCGCACCTATCTGCAAAACCTGCCCTATTTCGACCGGCTCGATTACGTGGGCACGATGAACCAGGAACACGCCTGGGTTCTAGCGATCGAGCGGCTGACCAACACGCCCGTGCCGCGCCGCGCGCAACTGATCCGGGTGCTATATTGCGAGATCGGGCGCATCCTCAACCACCTGCTGAACGTGACCACGCAGGCCTTGGATGTTGGCGCGCTGACGCCGCCGCTTTGGGGGTTCGAGGAACGCGAAAAGCTGATGATCTTCTACGAGCGCGCTTGCGGGGCGCGGCTCCATGCCGCCTATTTCCGTCCCGGCGGCGTGCATCAAGATCTGCCGCCTGCGCTGATCGAGGATATCGATACATGGGCCGATGAATTCCCCAAGGCGCTGGCCGATATCGACACGCTTTTGACCGAGAACCGCATCTTCAAGCAGCGCAATGTCGATATCGGCGTCGTGACCGAGGATGACATTCAAAATTGGGGCTTTTCCGGTGTGATGGCGCGCGGCACGGGCCTTGCTTGGGATTTGCGCCGCGCCCAGCCCTATGAATGCTATGATGAGTTCGACTTCCAGATCCCCGTCGGCACCAATGGCGATTGTTATGACCGCTACCTGTGCCGCATGGCCGAAATGCGCGAATCGACCTCCATCATCAAGCAAGCCTGCGCCAAGCTGCGCCTGCCCGAAAACCAAGGCCCGGTGATGACGCGCGGCAAGATCAGCCCGCCCAAACGCGCCGAGATGAAAACCTCGATGGAGGCGCTGATCCATCACTTCAAACTCTACACCGAGGGCTTCCACGTTCCCGAGGGCGAAATCTACGCCGCGGTCGAGGCACCCAAGGGCGAATTCGGCGTCTATCTCGTGGCCGATGGCACCAACAAACCCTACCGTGCCAAGCTGCGCGCACCGGGTTTTGCGCATCTGCAAGCGATGGATTACCTGTGCCGTGGCCACCAGCTGGCTGATGTCTCGGCCATTCTGGGATCGCTCGACATCGTGTTCGGAGAGGTGGACCGCTAGGCACCGCCTGTCGCTTCTTCGTTTCAAAAATATCCCCGCCGGAGGCTCCCGCCCTTTCCACCGCCGCACCGGATGATCAGTTAGGATACCTCGCCAGATGCTCCGCCGCCTTCACCCCGAACAGCCCGCCAGTTTTGCCTTCACGCCCGCGAACCTCGCTTGGGCCGAGGCGCAGATCACCAAATACCCCGAGGGGCGGCAGGCCAGCGCCATCATTCCGCTTTTGTGGCGCGCGCAAGAGCAAGAGGGGTGGCTGACCCGGCCTGCCATCGAATACGTGGCCGACATGCTGGGCCTTGCGCATATCCGCGCGCTCGAGGTGGCGACCTTTTACTTCATGTTCCAATTGCAGCCGGTGGGCAGCGTGGCGCATCTGCAAATCTGCGGCACGCTCTCGTGTATGATCTGCGGTGCCGAGGATCTGATCGCCGTCTGCCGCGAAAAGATCGCGCCAAAGGCCCATCAGATCTCGGCCGATGGCAAGTTCAGCTGGGAAGAGGTCGAATGCTTGGGCGCTTGCGCCAATGCGCCCATGGCCCAGATCGGCAAGGATTACTACGAGGATCTGACCGCCGCGCGGCTGGCCGAGATCATCGACGAAATGGCCGCGGGCCGTGTGCCGACCCCCGGTCCGCAAAATGGCCGCTATGCCGCCGAACCGCTGGGCGGCCCGACCAGCTTGACCGATCATGTGGCAGGGCGCGATGCGCTCAATGCCTCGGCGCGGCGTGCCGTCGATCTTGGCGATACGATCAAACGCATCGATGGCAGCGAAGTGCCGCTTTTGGCCCCTTGGGGCCGCCAATCGGGTGGTGATGTGGCCTTGGCCCCGCCTGCGCCCGCGCTGGAAAAGCCACGGGCCGTGCCCGCGCGTGCGCGCAAGCCCGCGCCCCTCCCCGCCCAAAAAGCCCTAGCCGACAAGAGCGCGGCCTCAGCCGCGGTCGCGGAGGCAGCCCCCGAACAGCTCGCCGCGCCGCGTGGCGGGGTTGGGGATGATTTGAAAAAGATCTCCGGTGTCGGCCCCAAGCTCGAAGCGCTCTTGAACGAGATGGGCTTTTGGCATTTCGACCAGATCGCAGCCTGGGGCGCGGCCGAGATCGCATGGGTCGATGCGCGGCTGAAATTCAAAGGCCGGATCGAGCGTGACGATTGGATCGCACAGGCCGCAGCCTTGGCCAGCGCGCGCTAAACCCGCCGCTTGCCAATATGTCGCGGCACCGGCCACTGGTCGGGCCGCGTGCGCTGCCTAGCTTGCGCAGTTCATGACGCAAGGGGCGCAGAAAAATGACAACGAACACAACAGGTCACCGCATCGTCGCCATCATGGTGGTTTGGACCGTTGCGGCAATCCTTGGTCTCACGGTTGCGCTATTCGCTGTGGGCTTCTTGGGCCTTTGGGTCGCCGTCGGTGCCTTTGCCGGACTTGGGACCGTTGCGGTAAGTGGCTGGCTTGGCCAGATCGCCTTTGCCACCGATTTCGACGCCCTCATCGCAGCGCGTGCAGCCAAAGCACAGGGCCGCGACACTGTGTCCTGAAATACGAGACAAACCGATTTTCCCGCGTTAGAAATACGCAATCGCGTAAAAATGAACGGGGGGATTTGATATGAGTTCGACATCTGGTGGATTGATTAATCTGCTGATCGTGTGGGGCATCGCCTCGGCGACGGGCTTTGTGGCGATGGCCGGTTTGATGCTCGTGGGTGACTGGAGCATGATGCAGGCGCTCTTTGCTGCGGCTGTCGTTTTCTTGGGTATGGGTATCGTGCTCTCGGTCTTGTTTCTGAACCCTCTGCCGGGCCCACAGGTGCCGGGCAGCGCGGGTAAGAAGCCCGCGGCTGCAAGCGCGACGCCCGCGCCCGCGGCAACCGCACCGAAAGCCGCGCCTACGCCTACGCCCGCACCGGTCGCCGTGAAAGAAACCGCAGCGCCCGCACCCGCGCAGGGCCCCGGCAAGCGGCCCGCCGCCTTGTCGGCTGCGCGCGACAATCGCCCCGATGATCTGAAGCGGATCAAAGGGATCGGCCCCAAGCTTGAAAAGCTTTGCAACAGCTTGGGCTTTTACCATTTCGATCAAATCGCGGTTTGGACCGAGGAAGAGATCATGTGGGTTGATCAAAACCTCGAAGGCTTCAAGGGCCGTGTCGTGCGCGATGAATGGGTTGCCCAAGCCAGACAGCTCGCCAGCGAAGGTTAACGCGGGCCACGGCACGCAATCATTTGAAACCCTGTCGCTGTGCGGCGCGGCCGCGCAGCGCGACCGCGTCGCAGGCTGCAATGACATCTGCGCCGCGCAAATATCCGAGAAACCATGCCCAGTTCACCCGAAGATACCCAGATCGAGCGCCGCTATCGTCGCCAGATCCGCACAGCGGCCATCGTGATGGCGGTGACGATGATACTTTGGATGGGGGCCAGTTTTCTGGGCGGTCAATTGGGCCTGCCCATCCGCTTGGCCTTTTTGTTCGACCTTGCGGCGATTGCCGCACTGGTCTGGGCCTTGATTGTGACTTATTGGGTATGGAAAGCGCGCCGCGCCGAGCGCATGGATCGCTGACACGAGACGACAGGCCCGCCAGATCCGGGCCGACAACCACGTGAGAGAGCCAAGATGCTGCAGGACAAGGACCGGATCTTTACCAATATCTACGGCATGCATGATCGCAGCCTGAAGGGCGCGATGGCGCGTGGGCATTGGGATGGGACCAAGGACATCATCGCCCTTGGCCGTGACAAGATCGTCGAGATCATGAAGGCATCGGGCCTGCGCGGACGGGGTGGTGCGGGTTTCCCCACCGGCCTCAAATGGTCCTTTATGCCCAAGGAATCGGATGGGCGGCCCAGCTATCTGGTCGTGAATGCCGATGAGAGCGAGCCGGGCACCTGCAAAGACCGCGAGATCATGCGCAATGATCCCCATACGCTGATCGAGGGGTGCTTGATCGCGTCTTTCGCGATGCAGGCGCATGCCTGCTACATCTACATCCGTGGCGAATACATCCGCGAACGCGAGGCGCTGCAGGCGGCGATCGACGAATGCTACGCTGCGGGCCTTTTGGGCAAGAACGCCGCCAAGTCGGGCTGGGATTTCGATCTTTATCTGCACCACGGCGCGGGGGCCTATATCTGCGGCGAGGAAACGGCGCTTTTGGAAAGCCTTGAGGGCCGCAAGGGCATGCCCCGGATGAAGCCGCCTTTTCCGGCGGGCGCGGGGCTTTATGGCTGCCCCACCACCGTCAACAACGTCGAATCGATTGCCGTGGCCCCCACGATCTTGCGCCGTGGCGCGGAATGGTTCGCGGGTTTTGGCAGGCCCAATAATGCGGGAACCAAGCTTTTCGCCATTTCCGGCCATGTGAACAAACCTTGCGTCGTCGAGGAAGAGATGAGCATCCCCTTTGACGAGTTGATCGAGCGTCATTGCGGCGGCATTCGCGGCGGCTGGGATAATCTCAAGGCGGTGATCCCCGGCGGCTCCTCCGTGCCGGTGTTGCCTGCCCATGTGATGCGCGAGGGCGCGATCATGGATTTCGATTGGCTGCGCGAACAGCGCTCGGGCCTTGGCACGGCGGCGGTGATCGTGATGGATCAATCCACCGATATGGTCAAAGCGATCTGGCGGCTGTCTAAATTCTACAAGCATGAAAGCTGCGGCCAATGCACGCCTTGCCGCGAAGGCACCGGCTGGATGATGCGGGTGATGGAGCGCTTGGTGAAGGGCGAGGCCGAGGTGGCCGAGATCGACATGCTGCTCGATGTCACCAAGCAGGTCGAAGGCCACACGATTTGTGCGCTGGGCGATGCGGCGGCGTGGCCGATCCAAGGGCTGATCCGCCATTTCCGCCACGAGATTGAGGATCGTATCCGCGTCAAACGCGGCGGCCTCGCGGGGATCGCGGCGGAATAATCGCAAGGAAGGGCAGGACCGCATGGCACATGCATCAACCACATATGTCGCGCGCAAGGCTTTGCGCCGGGTCGCGTTGGTGGCCAGTGGCCTTGGTCTTGTGGCGCTGTTGGCGGCCTGCGGTGGTGAGTTTGATCGCGGCCCGCGTGGTGCTGGCCTGCCTTATGATGCGCGGCTCAGCACAGGCGAGACTTGGCGTGATTTCACCGTTTTGGTGCGTGCGCCCGGTGTGGACCTTGCCGATGCCCGCGAAAGCGCGCGCTTTGTTGCGACACGCCATTGCATTGAGCGCACGGGTTCATCTTCGGTCGATTGGGTGATGGATGAGGGCACCGGCGATTGGATGGTGACCCGCAACGCGTCCGGCGAACCTGTTGTTGCTGGCCGCTGCAGCGCGCGCTAAGCGCCCAAACACCCCATAACAATCGCGGCAAAGCTGCCACAGCGCCACCATATCGGCGCGCCGCTTGCATTGCGGCACTGGTCGATCTTTCGTATTATTTGCAACCAAAGTTGAAAGACCCCGGCAAGCGGGCTGGTGCAAGACGGCGTAAGGGCGGCAGGTGATGGTGCGTTGGTATTGGTACGGGCTGGCCTCGATCTATCTGGTCTGCTGCGTTGTGGGCATGATCCTTGGGTATCACTGGGGGATCGGTGGCTCGATCCTTGGGATCGTCGTCGGTGCCATGGTTGCAGCTGGCGCGGCGATTATGCTGAACACGCCCGCGCGGATGGAAGCGGCACTTTATGCGATCTTGTCGGTCGTGCTGATCGTTGGGCTGGTTTGGCTGATCGTCACCTTTTGGGGTGTGCGTCTTTAGGCCGTTTTCGGCGGCGCCATGCCTGTGATGCGCGCTTTGCCCGCGGTGTTATTGCATAACCTTCGCCAGAACCCCCATTTATGCGTTAATGGGTGCGTGCAAAAGGTGATGGTCCGATGGGCAGCTATGCAAAAATACTGACGATATCGCTGTTGATGGCGGCAACGGGGCTTTTGACGGTCGTAGGCAGCGCGCGCGCGGATCGCTTCGATGCGCTACGCAATGACCCGCGCCTGCATGAAGGGTTGTTGGCGATCACCATTGGCCGCCATATCGAGCGGACCTGTCCCGATCTGGCGCGCCGCGATCTTGCGGCCAATGTTTTCCTTCTGGGATTGGCCAGCCACGCCATGTCGCTTGGCTTTAACCGGGCCGAGGTGACCGCCTATGTCGAGGATGATAAGGAACAAGATCGCTACATCGCGTTCGCACGTGACTATTTCGCAGCGCGTGGTGTGATGGGGTCCGATGACGTCGCGGGGGCCTGTCGCGTGGGGCGCGACGAAATCGCCACCGGATCGCCCATTGGCAGACTGCTTCGCGGGGGCTAAAAGACGGCGAACCGCGACTGTGCCCGGGTGAGATCATTTGGACCTGATCTTGTCATTGCCCGCGCCGAGGAAGGAACGCACCCCATGAGCGACCTGCGCAAGATCATCATCGACGGCCACGAGATTGCGGTCGATCCGGCGATGACGTTGATCCAAGCCTGCGAACAGGCAGGCATCGAAATACCGCGGTTTTGCTATCATGAGCGTCTGTCGATTGCGGGTAATTGCCGGATGTGTCTGGTCGAGGTCGTGGGCGGCCCGCCCAAGCCCGCCGCCTCTTGCGCGATGCAGGTGCGCGATCTGCGCCCCGGCCCCGAGGGGCAGCCCCCCGTCATCAAAACCAACTCGCCCATGGTCAAAAAGGCCCGCGAGGGTGTGATGGAGTTCTTGTTGATCAACCATCCGCTGGATTGCCCGATCTGCGATCAGGGCGGTGAATGCGACCTGCAAGATCAGGCGATGGCCTATGGCGTCGATTTCTCGCGTTACCGCGAACCCAAGCGGGCGGCCGACAACCTTGACCTTGGCCCCTTGGTGAAAACCGAGATGACGCGCTGCATTTCCTGCACGCGCTGTGTGCGCTTCATCACCGAGGTGGGCGGCATGCCTGAGATGGGCCAGACCGGTCGTGGCGAAGATAGCGAGATCACCAGCTATCTGGGTGCCTCGCTGGTGTCGGAGTTGCAGGGCAATATCGTCGATCTATGCCCCGTGGGCGCGCTGACGTCCAAACCCTATGCCTTTACCGCCCGGCCTTGGGAACTGACCAAGACCGAGTCCATCGATGTGATGGATGCGCTGGGCTCCAACATCCGTATCGACACCAAGGGGCGCGAAGTCATGCGCCTGTTGCCGCGCAACCATGATGGCGTGAACGAAGAATGGCTGAGCGATAAATCCCGCTATGTTTGGGATGGGTTGCGCCGCCAACGCCTTGATCGCCCCTATATCCGCGAAAACGGCAAGCTGCGCGCGGCCACATGGCCCGAAGCGCTGGGCCTTGCGGCCGCCAAGATCAAGGGTGCCAAGAAGCTTGCGGGACTGGTCGGCGATCTGGCCCCGGTCGAGGCAGCATTTGCGCTCAAGCAGCTGATTGAGGGGCAGGGCGGTTCGGTCGAATGCCGCGTGGATGGTGCCAAGCTGCCCGCGGGCAACCGCGCGGCCTATGTCGGCACGGCCAGCATCGAAGATATCGACGCGGCCCGCGCCATTTTGCTGATCGGCACCAACCCGCGTGCTGAGGCGCCCGTGCTGAACGCGCGCATCCGCAAGGCTTGGACGCGCGGCGCGCAGGTCTCGCTGATCGGCGAAGCGGTCGATCTGACCTATCCCTTTACTCATTTGGGCACGGATCGGGCGGCCTTGGCCAGCCAGATCGGCATCACCCACACCACATCTGCGGGTGTGGATAGCCTTGTCATCCTCGGCCAAGGCGCGCTGCGCGAGGCCGATGGTGCGGCGGTTTTGGCACATGCGATGCAAATCGCGGCCGAATCCGGCTCGGGCCTGTTGATCTTGCACACCGCTGCTGCCCGCGTTGGGGCGATGGATGTCGGTGCCGTGACCGAAGGCGGGCTTGCCGCCGCGGTCGATAGCGCTGATGTGGTCTATAATCTCGGCGCCGACGAGGTCGATATCAAAGCTGGCCCCTTTGTCATCTACCAAGGCAGCCATGGTGACCGGGGCGCGCATCGTGCCGATCTGATTTTCCCCGGCGCTGCTTGGACCGAGGAGCAGGGGCTTTTCGTCAATACCGAAGGCCGCCCCCAGCTTGCCCTGCGCGCGGGCTTTCCGCCGGGCGAGGCAAAAGAGAATTGGGCGATCTTGCGCGCCTTGTCGGGTGAGATCGCTCAGCCGCAGCCATGGAACAGCTTGGCCGAACTGCGCCACGCGCTGATCAAGGCCGTGCCGCATCTGGCGATGATTGACGCGGTGCCGGAAAATAGCGGCGATACGCTGCCCTTGGGCACAGTTGGCGCGGCGAGCTTTGTGAACGCGGTGCGCGATCATTTCTTGACCAATCCAATCGCGCGCGCCTCGACGCTGATGGCGGAGTTGTCCGCCAATGCCAAAGCCCGCGAAAAGACAGCCATCGCAGCGGAGTGAGGGCCATGCCAAAGCTGCATGGTGCGCATCTGCTGTGTCTGGCGGCCATTCTCGTGGCTTCTTGCACCTCAACAGACGCGCCTGCCGCGCGCACCGAAGCCCTGCGCTACGAGGGTGTGGAGACACGATTGCTGGACGATGATCTGGTGAATTTCCGCGTTCAATTGCGCGGTGACGCGGCCCGCGACGAAGTGGACGCTTACGCGCGCTGCGCGGCTGCGCAATACGCCCTTATCCGCGGCTTCGGCTTTGCGCGACATGTCCGCACAAATCTGCGCGAACAGGGTGGCGTTTGGATCGCAGATGCGGTTTACACCATCTCGCCGGCGCTCCCGCGGGGGTTGCAGACGCTCGACGCCGAAGTTGTGGCGGCCGCGTGCGCCGAGCAAGGAATACCGACGGTTTAAGGGGCGACCCATGGACGGCTTCTTTTCGACCACTCTTGGCCTCATGGCGATCATGGCGGCGCAAAGCCTGCTTGTGATCGGCTTTGTCATGGTCAGCCTGTTGTTCCTTGTTTACGGCGACCGCAAGATCTGGGCCGCCGTGATGATGCGGCGCGGGCCCAATGTGGTGGGTGTTTTCGGCCTGTTGCAAACCGTGGCCGACGCGCTGAAATATGTCGTGAAAGAGGTTGTCATCCCCGCCGGTGCGGATCGCCCGGTTTTCTTGATGGCACCGATGACCAGCTTTGTGCTGGCGATCCTTGCTTGGGCGGTCATCCCCTTCAACGAGACTTGGGTGCTGGCCGATATCAACGTGGCCATCCTTTACGTCTTCGCCATGTCCTCGCTCGAGGTGTATGGCGTGATCATGGGTGGCTGGGCGTCGAACTCGAAATACCCATTCCTTGGCTCGCTGCGCTCGGCCGCACAGATGATTTCCTACGAAGTCTCTATCGGATTGATCATCATCGGGGTGATCATCTCGACCGGATCGCTGAATTTTGGTGCGATCGTGGCCGCGCAAGATACCGCTTACGGGCTGTTTGGCTGGTACTGGCTGCCGCATTTGCCGATGGTGTTCTTGTTCTTCATCTCGGCGCTGGCCGAAACCAACCGCCCGCCCTTTGACCTGCCCGAGGCGGAATCGGAATTGGTCGCGGGCTATCAGGTCGAATATTCCTCAACGCCGTTCTTGTTGTTCATGGCGGGCGAATACATCGCCATCTTCTTGATGTGCGCGTTGATGACATTGCTGTTTTTCGGCGGTTGGCTCAGCCCCATCCCCTTCATCCCCGACAGCCCGTTGTGGATGATCGCCAAGATGGCCTTTTTCTTCTTCCTCTTCGCCATGGTGAAGGCCATCGTGCCGCGCTATCGCTATGACCAGCTGATGCGGTTGGGCTGGAAGGTCTTCTTGCCCTTCAGCTTGGGCTGGGTGGTTTTCGTGGCCTTCATGGCGAAGTTCGAAGTTTTCGGCGGTGCTTATGCCCGCTGGGCTGTGGGGGGCTGAGATGACGCAGATCGATTGGAACCGCGCGACCAAGTATTTCCTGCTCGGTGATATCTGGGCGGGCATGCGCTTGGGGCTGAAGTATTTCTTCGCGCCCAAGGTGACGGTCAACTATCCCCATGAGAAGGGGCCGCTGTCCCCGCGTTTCCGGGGCGAGCACGCGCTGCGCCGCTATCCCAATGGCGAGGAACGCTGCATCGCATGTAAATTGTGCGAGGCGATCTGCCCCGCGCAGGCGATCACCATCGATGCCGAGCCGCGCGAGGACGGATCGCGCCGCACGACGCGCTATGACATCGACATGACCAAATGTATCTATTGCGGCTTTTGCCAAGAGGCCTGCCCGGTCGATGCGATCGTCGAGGGGCCGAATTTCGAATTCGCCACCGAGACGCGCGAAGAGCTTTACTACGACAAGGAAAAGCTTTTGGACAACGGCGCGCGCTGGGAAGCGGCGATTGCCCGCAATCTTGAATTGGATGCGCCCTACCGATGAGCGACACACCCCAAAACCCATTCGAAGCGATGATGCGCCAGGCCCAAGAAATGACCGAGGCGTGGACGAAGACACTTACCCCCGGCATGGGCGGCTTCAACCCCGCGCAGATGGACAAGCTGTGGCCCACCGTGCCCGCAGAGATGCTCGAGGCGTTTTTCGGCAAGCAGTTCAACCCGACGGGGCTTGATGCCAAGACCCGGCTTTTGCTCACGCTTTTGGGGCTGACCGTACAAGGCGCGCTGGCCGAGGGGCAGATCCGCCTGACTGTGCGCCACGCCATCGAGGCGGGCGCCACCAAGCAAGAAGTGGCCGAAACCATCGGGCTTGCGGCACTTTTTGGCGGTGTTCCAGCAATGAACAAGGCCATGGAACTGGCGGCCGAGGTGCTGGACGCCAAGGAGACCGGTTAAGATGGGCATGGGCGATTTCACCTTTTACCTTTTCGCGATCTCGCTTTTGACCGGCGGCTTGCTGACTGTCATGGCGCGCAACCCCGTGCATTCGGTGCTCTGGCTGATCTTGGCCTTTTTGTCGGCAGCGGGGCTGTTCGTGCTGATCGGGGCGGAATTTGTCGCGATGCTTTTGATCATCGTTTATGTCGGCGCGGTCGCGGTGCTGTTCTTGTTCGTGGTGATGATGCTCGACATCGATTTTGCCGCGCTGAAGGCGGAAATGGCCAGCTATCTCCCCCTGGGCGCCTTGATTGGGGTTGTCTTGTTGATGCAGCTTGGGCTGGCCTTTGGTGTGTGGGAGTTTTCCGAAGGTGTGGATGCCCGCCTTGGCAATCCGATCCCGCCCTTGGAGCAAGCGCATAATACGCAAGCCTTGGGCCTGATCCTTTATGATCGCTACATCTTGCTGTTCCAACTCTCGGGGCTGATCTTGCTGGTGGCGATGGTGGGTGCGATCGTTTTGACCTTGCGCCATCGCGGGGATGTGAAACGCCAAAACGTGGTCGCCCAGATGATGCGCGACCCGCAAAAAGCCTTGGAGCTGAAAGATGTAAAACCGGGTCAGGGGCTATGAGCTTTTGACCCGATTATTCGTACGAATAATCGCATGATGCGAATTTTTGTACGAAAATTCCAACAAGGCCGCGAGAAATCGCGGTGCAAAAAATACGACGATGCGGGTGCGCAGGCACTTTGCGGAGGGACGAGATGACGATCGGACTGGAACATTATCTGACGGTTGCCGCCGCACTTTTCGTGATCGGCATCTTCGGCATCTTTCTCAATAGAAAGAACGTGATCGTCATCTTGATGTCGATTGAACTGGTGCTGTTGTCGGTCAATATCAACCTCGTCGCCTTTTCAGCCTTCCTTGGCGATCTGACGGGGCAGGTGTTCACGCTCTTCGTGCTGACCGTCGCTGCCGCCGAGGCCGCGATTGGCCTTGCGATCCTTGTCTGCTTCTTCCGTAACCGCGGCACCATCGCGGTCGAAGATGTCTCGAACATGAAGGGCTGAGGCATATGGAAACGATCCTCCTTTTCGCCCCGCTCCTTGGTGCGCTGATCGCGGGCTTCGGCTGGCGCATGATCGGTGAGACAGGCGCGCAAGTCGTGGCAACCGGCATGCTGTTTTTGTCCTGCCTGTTGTCTTGGGTCATTTTCCTGACCTTCGACGGCACGACCTATACCCATAGCCTGTTTACGTGGATCGAAAGCGGCACGCTCTACACCGATTGGGCGATCCGCATCGACCGGCTGACGGCGATCATGCTGATCGTGATCACGAGCGTGTCCGCGCTCGTGCATCTTTATTCCTTTGGCTACATGGCGCATGACGAGAATTTCAAAGAAGGCGAAAGCTACCGCCCGCGGTTCTTTGCTTATTTGTCGTTCTTCACCTTCGCCATGCTGATGCTGGTCACGGCCGATAACCTGCTGCAGCTGTTTTTCGGCTGGGAAGGGGTCGGCGTTGCCTCTTACCTTTTGATCGGCTTTTACTACCGCAAGCCATCGGCGGGGGCGGCGGCGATGAAGGCCTTTATCGTGAACCGTGTTGGTGATTTCGGCTTTCTCTTGGGCATTTTCGGCCTGTTCTGGCTGTCGGATTCGATCCAGTTCGATGTGATCTTGCCGATGGCTGCGGAATTCGGCCAGATGACGATTTCCTTCCTCGGGATGGAGTTGAACGCGGCCAACACCATTGCGATGCTTCTGTTCATCGGTGCGATGGGCAAGTCGGCACAATTGATCCTTCACACATGGTTGCCTGACGCGATGGAGGGGCCGACGCCGGTGTCGGCGCTGATCCACGCGGCGACCATGGTGACGGCGGGTGTTTTCCTTGTCTGCCGCATGTCGCCTTTGATGGAATACGCGCCTTTTGCGACGAACTTTATCATCATCCTTGGGGCCGCGACCGCATTTTTCGCGGCCACCGTGGGCCTTGTGCAAAACGACATCAAGCGCGTGATCGCCTATTCGACCTGTTCGCAGCTGGGCTATATGTTCGTGGCCGCCGGTGTGGGCGTCTATTCGGTGGCGATGTTCCACCTGTTTACCCATGCGTTTTTCAAGGCGATGCTGTTTTTGGGCGCGGGCTCGGTCATCCATGCGATGCATCACGAGCAGGACATGCGCAATTACGGCGGCCTACGGAAGAAAATCCCTTATACCTTTGCCGCGATGATGATCGGCACGCTGGCCATCACGGGCGTGGGTATTCCCACCACCTATTTCGGTTTCGCCGGGTTCTTCTCCAAGGATGCGGTGGTCGAGTCTGCCTATGCATTCGGCGGGCAGCTTGGCCAATATGCCTTCTGGGCGCTGATCGTCGCCGCCGTTTTCACCAGCTTCTATTCTTGGCGGTTGATGTTCCTGACCTTTTTCGGCGAGGCGCGCGGCAATAAGCACACGCATGATCACGCCCATGAAAGCCCATGGACCATGTTGGTGCCGCTTGGCGTTCTGGCCGTTGGTGCGGTCTTTGCGGGTGTGGTGTGGTACAATTCCTTCTTCGGCAAAACCGATGAGGTCGGCCGCTTCTTTGGCGTGCCTTATGCGGTCGAAGAAAGCCACGCCGTCACCGATGCGGCGCATGGGGCAGACGCCAAGCCCAAGGCCGAAGGCTATGCCCATTACAACCTGATCGGCGCGCCGGGCGAAGGCGCGATCCATGCCGCCCCCGACAACAACATCCTGAACGAAGCCCATGAAGTGCCCAAATGGGTCAAGTGGAGCCCGTTCTTTGCCATGATCCTTGGCTTTGTGACCGCCTATTGGTTCTACATCGTCAACCCGTCGCTGCCGCGCCGCTTGGCGGAAAACCAGCGCTATCTCTACCTGTTCTTGTTGAACAAATGGTATTTCGACGAGATCTACGATTTCCTCTTTATCCGCCCAGCCCAATGGCTTGGTCGCTTTTTGTGGAAGCGTGGTGATGGCGCTGTCATCGATGGTGGGATCAATGGGCTGGCCATGGGTGTCATCCCTTTCATCACCCGCCTCGCGGGCCGGGCGCAATCCGGCTATATCTTTACCTATGCCTTCGCCATGGTGTTGGGGATCGTCCTCTTCATCACCTGGATGAGCCTGCGCGCCGGAGGCTGAGAGACGATCCATGGACAATCTGCTTTCCATCGTCACCTTCTTGCCGCTGATCGCGGCGGTCATCCTTGCGGTGTTCTTGCGCGGCGATGATGCGGCGGCGCAACTCAACGCCAAACGATTGGCACTGGCTGCGACCAGTGCCACCTTCTTGATCTCGCTTGCGATCTTGACGGAGTTCGACCCGAACGACACCGGCTTTCAGTTGGTCGAGGAAACCGCCTGGCTCTTTGGGCTGACCTATAAGCTCGGTGTAGACGGGATCAGCGTGTTGTTCGTGCTGCTGACCACGTTCCTCATGCCGATCACCATCGCGTCGTGCTGGGGCGTCAATACCCGCGTCAAGGAATACATGATCGCGCTTTTGGTGCTTGAGACGCTGATGATCGGCGTTTTCGTGGCGCTTGATCTGGTGCTGTTCTACCTGTTCTTCGAGGCGGGGCTGATCCCGATGTTCCTGATCATCGGGATTTGGGGCGGCAAAGACCGCATTTATGCGGCGTTCAAATTCTTCCTCTATACCTTCCTCGGCTCGGTGCTGATGCTGGTGGCGATGATTGCCATGTATGTCGATGCGGGCACGACCGATATCGTTGACCTGCTCGCGCATGAGTTCGGCGCAGGGCCGATCAACCTGATGGGTTGGCAAATCGCGGGCGGGATGCAGATGCTTTTGTGGCTCGCGTTCTTTGCCAGCTTCGCGGTCAAGATGCCGATGTGGCCTGTGCATACATGGCTGCCCGATGCGCATGTGCAGGCACCGACGGCGGGCTCGGTCGTGCTGGCCGCGATCTTGCTCAAGATGGGCGGCTATGGGTTCTTGCGCTTCTCCTTGCCGATGTTCCCCGTCGCCTCTGACATCATGGCGCCCTTGGTCCTGTGGCTCTCGGTGATCGCGATCATCTACACCTCGCTTGTGGCGATGGTGCAGGAGGATATGAAAAAGCTGATCGCCTATTCATCGGTGGCCCATATGGGCTTTGTGACCATGGGGATTTTTGCCGCCAACCAACAGGGTGTCGATGGTGCGATATTCCAGATGATCAGCCATGGCTTCATCTCTGGCGCGCTGTTTTTGTGCGTGGGCGTGATCTATGACCGGATGCATACCCGCGACATCGACGCCTATGGCGGCCTTGTCGTGCGCATGCCCGCCTATGCGGCGGTGTTCATGCTGTTCACCATGGCCAATGTGGGCCTGCCGGGGACCAGCGGCTTTGTCGGTGAATTCCTGACGCTGATCGGTGTGTTCCAAGTCAATACTTGGGTGGGCGTCTTGGCCGCCACCGGCGTGATCTTGTCGGCGGCCTATGCACTGTGGCTGTACCGCCGGGTCGTGTTTGGCGATCTGATCAAGGAAAGCCTGAAATCCATCACCGACATGGATCGGCGTGAGCGGGCGATTTTTGCACCGCTGATCGTTATGACATTGCTTTTGGGCGTCTATCCCAGCCTTGTGACCGATATGATCGGCCCCTCGGTCGCGGCGCTTGTTTCCACCTACGACATTGCGCTTGCGGCCCATGCCGCCGACGCGATGGTCGCGACCAATAACTGAGGTAATCCGATGACCGGCGCGGACCTTGCCATTCTGATCCCCGAGATCGTGCTGTCGCTTTTCGCGATGGGCGCACTGATGGCGGCTGTCTATACCAGCAAAGATGGTATGGCCGCGACGCTGACATCGGGCACGGCGCTGATCTTTGTCGTGATCGCCTTTTACATCGGCGTCACGGCGGATGGCACAAGCATGGCCTTTGGCGGCATGTTCGTCGATGACGCTTTTGCGCGCTTTGCCAAGATCACCATTTTGCTTTCTGCCGCGGCGGTCTTGCTGATCGGGCGCGACTACATGCAAAAGGCCGATATCTTGCGGTTTGAATACCCGGTGCTGGTGACGCTTTCGGTCGTGGGCATGATGGTGATGGTCTCGGCCGGTGATCTGATCGCGCTTTACATGGGGCTCGAGCTGCAATCGCTGGCGCTTTACGTCATCGCCTCGCTCCGCCGTGATAGCGTCCGCTCGACCGAAGCGGGGCTGAAATATTTCATCCTTGGCGCGCTGTCTTCGGGGCTTTTGCTTTATGGCGCATCGCTGACCTATGGCTATGCCGGCACCACGCTGTTCTCGGGCATTATCGAAACGGCAACAGCGGGCGAGATGCCCTTGGGCCTACTCTTCGGTCTGGTCTTCGTGATGGCGGGCCTTGCCTTCAAGGTCTCAGCCGCCCCCTTCCACATGTGGACACCCGATGTTTACGAGGGCGCGCCCACCCCCATCACGGCCCTTTTCGCCACCGCGCCCAAGGTCGCGGCGATGGCGCTGTTTGCGCGCGTGGTCTATGACGCCTTTGGCGGGGCCGTGGGCGATTGGCAGCAGATCGTGGCCTTCCTCGCTGTCTTCTCGATGTTTCTGGGCGCGGTCGCGGCCATCGGGCAGACCGATATCAAGCGGCTGATGGCCTATTCCTCGATCAGCCATATGGGCTTTGCGCTGATGGGGCTGGCCGCTGGCACCGAGCAAGGTGTGACCGCGATGCTGATCTACATGGCGATCTATGTGACGATGAATATCGGCACCTTCGCCTTTATCTTGAGCATGGAAAAAGATGGTCGCCCAGTTACCGAGATCAGCGCGCTGTCGTCTTTTGCCAGCCGCGAAGGCACCAAGGCGCTGGCCCTGTTGATCTTGATGTTCAGCCTTGCGGGCGTGCCGCCGATGGTGGGCTTTTTCGGCAAATATGCCGTGCTGTTGGCGGCGGTCGATGCGGGCATGGCGTGGCTTGCGATTGCGGGTGTGATCGCCTCGGTCATCGGGGCGTATTACTACCTGCGCATCGTTTATTTGATGTATTTCGGCCAAGCGCGTGAGGGTCTTGATGGCCGCATGGGCGCTGTCCAATATGCGGGGCTGATGGCGATGGCCGCGTTGATCGCGCTGGCATGGTTGCCCGGCGTCAACCTGTTGGGCTTGGAAAGCATGGCGGCGCAGGCGGCCGAAACGCTTGTCCGCTGAACGCCCTGATTGGCCCGTGGGTGTGGATCGGCTGATCCTGCCCGCGACCGACAGCACCATGGCCGAAGGCGCGCGCCGTGCCCCTGACATGGCCGCCCCCACATGGATCTGCGCGCTGGCGCAAACCGCGGGGCGCGGGCGACGCGGGCGGGTTTGGTCCATGCCCGAGGGCAATTTTGCCGCCTCGCTCGTTATGCGCCCGGCGGGGCCACCCGCACAGGCGGCGCTGCGGTCTTTCGTGGCGGCACTGGCGCTGCGCGACGCTTTGGTCGCGGTTACGGGCCGGGCCGAGCTCTTTACGCTGAAATGGCCCAATGATGTGCTGCTCAATGGTGGCAAACTGGCGGGCATCTTGCTGGAAAGCAGCGGTGCAGGTGGGCGGGTCGAGGCGCTTGTGATCGGGATCGGCGTCAATCTTGCCGCCACCCCCGATGCAGCCCTGCTCGAGCCGGGCGCGCTGGCCCCTGTCAGCCTTTTGGGCGAAACAGGCATCGTCATCACGCCCGAGGATTTCCTGACCCATCTCGCCCAGCATTTCGCCCGCTGGGAAGCGCAGTTCACCACCTATGGCTTTGGCCCGATCCGCAGCGCATGGCTGCAACATGCCGCGCGTATCGGCCAAAGCATGACCGCACGCATGATGCGTGATGAGATCACGGGCACCTTTGTCGAGATAGACATGGACGGGCAACTCGTGTTGGAAACACCCAAAGGTCGCCAGCAGATTGCGGCGGCCGATATTTTCTTCTGATTGGGGGGCTCACATGCTTCTCTGCATCGATTGCGGCAATACCAATACGGTCTTCAGCGTCTGGGATGGCGCGCGGTTCTTGTGCACCTTGCGCACCGCGACCGACCATCAGCGCACGGCCGATCAATACTACGTCTGGTTCTCAACGCTGATGGGCCATCACAAGATCGAGATCGCGATCACCGAGGTGATCTTGTCCTCGACCGTGCCGCGCGTGGTTTTCAACCTAAGGGTGCTGTGCGATCGCTATTTCGATTGCCGCCCGCTGGTGGTGGGCAAGCCCGAATGCCTGTTGCCGCACCCGCCACGGGTGGATGCAGGCACGCAAGTGGGCCCCGACCGGCTGGTCAATACGGCCGGTGCCTATCAGCGCCATGGCGGCGATTTGATCGTGGTCGACTTCGGCACCGCCACCACCTTTGATGTCGTGGCCCATGACGGGGCCTATGTGGGCGGCGTGATCGCGCCGGGTGTGAACCTCAGCCTCGAGGCGCTGCACCATGCCGCCGCCGCACTGCCGCACGTCGATGTGACCAAGCCACAGCGCGTGATCGGCACGAATACGGTTGCCTGTATGCAGTCGGGTGTGTTTTGGGGATATGTGGGACTTGTGCGCGGAGTTTGCGATCGCATCCGCGGCGAATATGATCGGCCCATGCGCATCATCGGAACGGGCGGTCTTGCCTCGTTGTTCTCGCAAGGTGATGTGCTATTTGACCGGATCGAAGATGATTTGACCATGCATGGCCTGACGGTCATCCACCAATATAATAAGGACCAAGGCAGCATATGACAGACCGGAACCGGCTGATCTACCTCCCCCTCGGCGGCGCGGGGGAGATCGGCGTGAATGCTTACGTCTATGGCTACGGCCCCGTCGAAAAAGAGCGGCTGATCGTGGTCGATCTGGGCGTGGGCTTTCCCGATATGGATGGCCAACCCGGTGTCGATTTGATCTTGCCCGATATCGCCTGGCTCGAGGCGCGACGCGACCGGATCGATGCGATCTTTATCACCCACGCCCATGAGGATCACGTGGGTGCGGTGGGCCATCTGTGGTCGCGGCTGCGCGCGCCCATCCATTGCCGCGCCTTCACCGCCGTCCATGCCAAGCGCAAACTTGAAGATGCAGGCCAATCCATCGATCCGGTGCATGTGGCCCCCGTTTGGCCCGGCACGGTCAAGGCTGGCCCCTTCACGGTGCAATTCGCCCCGGTCAGCCATTCGATCCCCGAAGCCTCGGCGCTGGTGATCGACACGCCGGTGGGCCGCGTGGTGCATTCGGGCGATTTCAAGATCGACCGCAACCCGATTGTCGGCGAAGCCTTTGATGAGGATCTGTGGCGCCAGATCGGCCAAGACGGCGTGTTGGCCTATATCTGCGACTCGACCAATATCTTTAATCGCCATCCCGGCCGTTCTGAGAGCCAGTTGCCCGAACCCATCGGGGAATTGATCGCGGGTGCCAAGGGGTTGGTGGTGGCCACCACCTTCGCCTCCAACATCGCGCGGCTGAAAACGCTGGCTGATGCGGGCGTGGCCAATGGGCGGTCCATCTGCCTGATGGGGCGCGCGATGAAGCGGATGGTCAGCGCGGGCGAAGAGGCGGGTGTGCTGAAAGGCTTTCCCCGCACGCTCAGCCCAGAGGACGCGCTCGATGTCCCGCGCGAGAACCTGATGCTGATCGTCACCGGCTCACAGGGTGAACGCCGCGCGGCCTCGGCCTCGCTCGGGCGGGGCAGCTATCTGGGCCATGAGATGAAAGAGGGGGATATGTTCCTGTTCTCCTCCAAGACCATTCCCGGCAACGAGGTGCCCGTCAGCCGGATCAAGAATGCGCTGGCCGAAAAAGGTGTCGATGTGATCGACGATAGCCATGGGTTCTACCATGTCTCGGGTCATGCCAACCGCCCCGATCTGGAAGCGATGCACGACATCTTGCGCCCCAAGATCCTGATCCCCTGTCACGGCGAATACCGCCATCTGCGCGAACATGCGCAGCTTGCGCTCTCCAAGGGGATGGCAGGGATCGTGGCGGCCAATGGCTCGATGGTGGAGCTGTCGGGCAATGCGCCGCGCATCGTGGAATATATCGATGTCGCTAAAACCTATCTGGACGGGTCGGCCTTTGTCGGCGCGCTCGATGGGGTGATCCGTGATCGGATGAAGCTGGCGCTGAACGGCTTGGTCGCGGTCGCCGTAATCGTCGATGAAGATGATGTGCTGATCGAAGACAGCTGGGTCGCGCTGCGCGGCCTGCCCGAGGTGACGGGCAAGGGCGACGATCTGGCCGCCATGATCGAAGAGGAACTGGCCGAGGCGATGCCGCGCTTCAACGCCAAAACCGTCAATGATGATGATCGTCTGGAAGAGGCCGTGCGCCGTGCCGTACGTAACTTGTGCCTGATCGAGATCGGTAAAAAGCCCGAGGTCACGGTGCTGATCCAAAGGCTGATGGCCGCCTAGAGCGTGTCGCGTTTGAGCAGTCCGCTGTATTCACCGCAACAGGCGAGGCAGCGTTTGCAAGGCATAACGCGTTCGCCTGTTGCGGTGAATGCGATAGAACGCGACACGCTCTAAGCGCTGCGCGTCAAAGCCTTCGTTCATGAAAAAAGGGATCGCTTTGATGGCGATCCCTTTTCCGTTTTAGGCAGCACCTGCCTCGGAGGTCTCGGTGTGATCAGCACCGACAACCGCTGTTTCGGTCTTTTTCCGGCGGCGGCGCTTGGGCTTGGGGGCTTCGGCATCGCTGGTCGCAGTCACCTTTGCCTCTGCCGTGTCTTCGGCGATTGCGGGATCATGCTGATCCTCGCTCTCATCCTCGTCGGGGGTAAAGGGGCGTGGCGGGCCGCCGCGGCGTTCGTCAAAGCTAAGCGCGATGAAATCGGGCAGATGATCGCCCATGCCTGTGACGCGATCACCGCCGCGCCCACGGTCGCGGTTGCCCCAAGTGCGATCTCTTTCGCGGTCTTGTTGGGCGGGGCGCTCAAAGCGGGCAGGGGGCGGTGCAGTTTGCACCTCGTCTGTGACCTCTGGGGCGGCTGCGGGTGCGACGGGCCTTGGGGCGGCCTCGGTTGTCGCGTCGCCGCGCCCGTTCTTGCCGCGCCCACGGCGTGACCGGCTCCGCCCGCTGGCCGATCTCTCGTCGCCGCGATCTTCGGCCCTGTCCGGCGCACCGGCGGCTGTGGCTTGCGGCGCGGTCTCAGTGGTCGTGCTGCCCGCCGGGCTCCACGGCAATGCGCCGCGAGGAATGGGCTTGGTGATCAGCGCTTCGATCGCACTGAGGTATTTGTCATCTGACGGAACCGCGATCGAGATCGCAACGCCCGAGCGACCCGCGCGCCCAGTGCGACCGATGCGGTGGACATAATCCTCGGCATGGCTGGGCAGGTCGTAGTTGAACACATGGCTGACGCTGGGAATATCAAGCCCGCGTGCGGCCACATCCGAGGCCACAAGGAAGCGCAGCTTACCCTCGCGGAACCCATCGAGCGTGCGGGTGCGGTGTGATTGCTCTAGATCGCCATGGATTGGTTCGGCGTCATAGCCATATTTCTTGAGCGACTTCGCAACAATATCGACATCGACCTTGCGGTTGCAAAAGATGATGGCGTTGCTGCAAGCCGGACCTTCGGCCTCGATGGCGGCGCGCAGCATCATGCGCTTTTCTGAGGCGGCCGTTTCACGGTCACGCCGCGAGGGGCGGAATTCCAACAAACGCTGTTCGATGGTTTCCGATGCGCTGGCTTGGCGGGCCACTTCGATCCTTGCGGGGTTCGACAAGAAGGTGTTGGTAATTCGCTCAATCTCGGGCGCCATGGTGGCCGAGAAGAAAAGCGTTTGCCGGGTAAAGGGGACAAGGCCGAAAATCCGCTCGATATCGGGGATAAAGCCCATGTCGAGCATCCGGTCGGCCTCATCGACCACCATCACCTTGACGTCGGTCAAGATCAGCTTGCCGCGCTCGAAATGGTCGAGCAGGCGACCGGGGGTCGCGATCAACACATCGACACCCTTGTCGATCAGCATGTCTTGCTCTTTGAAGCTGACGCCACCGATCAACAGCGCCTTGGTCAGTTTCACATGCTTGGCGTAGGTGTCGAAATTCTCGGCCACTTGGGCGGCGAGTTCGCGCGTCGGGCACAAAACCAAGCTGCGCGGCATGCGCGCGCGGGCGCGGCCACGGGCAAGGATCGTGATCATCGGCAGCGTGAAGCTGGCAGTCTTGCCCGTGCCGGTCTGGGCGATCCCCAAGACATCGCGCCCTTCGAGGGCGGGGGGGATGGCACCGGCTTGGATCGGGGTGGGGGTTTCGTAACCTGTTTCGGCTACGGCTTTCAGAACCTTGGGATTAAGGTTGAGGTCGGAAAAGCTTGTCATATGCGTCCAGTCTGACCGGGACAGTCCCGGCATGGGTGAGTTGGAGCGCATGCTATCCTGCGCGCTCCGCGGATCGATCGCCCCAACGCGGATCGCGGGGCTGGCCTGCACATAGGCGAAAACAGCCGCCGCGTCAAACGAGGTCGTCTGGCACCATATCGGCCGCGCGCGCGGCGGCCTCGTTGAACAAGGCGGCGGGGGCAAAGATGTCGATGGCTCCAGATGGGCCAATCAGGCGGGCGGCAAGCCCTTGGGCTTGGGCGATCTGAAACAAGGGCGCGCTGAGCAAGATCATGCCCACGGTTGCATCGCGGCAATGGCCATGGGTGCAGCCCGTGCCATGTTCCTTACGGAAGGACAGCATGACCCCATCGCGCCATGCTGCATCGAAGCTGAGGCGATGCACCCCATCGCGTCGCTGGCCGATCACCAGCGCATGGGCACGCGTTGCCCCATGATCGGCGATGATCACATGGCCGATGAGCACATGATGCGGATGATCCGAGATCGCTGTTTGGACGGAATAGACGCCGCTGATCGCGCTGCGGTCATTGGACAAAGCGCCGCCTGTGCATGCCATCAGGGGCAAGAGCAACAGCATCAAGATGGTGCGCGCGCATCGGATCATGGCCTTGCTTGCCATGCCGTTGGTTAAGCCCGCGTTAATCGCGGGCGGGACTGGGGGCGTTTTCTTGACGGAAAACGCGGGGGAAAACCCGGGTTTCCCCAACCGAAAAACCGGGGTTTTTCGGCCCTTCCCTAAACCATCAATTCCTTGGTCGCGGTCAGCTGGACCTTCGGGTAATCGCGCGCCACGCGGTCGATGTCCCATTGCAGCCGGGTCAGATAGACCGGGTCGCCGTCATTATCGGTGGCCATATGCTGCTTGTTGGCATCCGAAAATGCCTCGACCGCGTCCTTGGGGCCATGGACCCAGCGCGCCGAGGTGAATTGCGACCCCTCGAACCGGACGGGAAGCCCGTATTCCAGCTCGATCCGGCTGGCCAGCACCTCGAATTGCAGCGCACCCACGACGCCCACGATAAAGCCTGAACCGAAGCTGGGCTTGAAGACCTTGGCGGCCCCTTCTTCGGCGAATTGCATCAGGGCCTTTTCCATATGCTTGGCCTTCATCGGATCGCCCGCCCGCGCGGTCTGGAGCAGTTCCGGCGCGAAGCTGGGTATGCCCGTGACCTTGAGCGCCTCACCCTCGGTCAGCGTGTCGCCGATGCGCAATTGCCCGTGGTTGGGAATGCCGATGATGTCGCCTGCCCATGCTTCTTCGGCGAGTTCCCGGTCAGCGGCCAGAAACAGCACCGGGTTGGTGATTGCCATGGGTTTGCCCGCGCGCACATGGTGCAGCTTCATGCCCCGCTCGAAATGCCCCGAGGCCAAGCGCACAAAGGCCACGCGGTCGCGGTGCTTTGGGTCCATATTGGCCTGCACCTTGAAGACGAAACCCGCAACCTTGCCCTCTTCGGGGGCGATCTGGCGGGGGTCGGCGCGTTGGGGCTGGGGCGGTGGCCCGAATTCCCCGATGCCATCCATCAACTCTTTCACCCCGAAGGAATTGATTGCCGAGCCAAACCAGATCGGCGTCATCGACCCTTCCAAGAATCGGTCGCGGTCAAAGGCGGGCAAAAGCGCGCGCGCCATCTCGAGTTCTTCGCGCAGTTTTTCAAGCAGGTCGGCGGGCACATGCTTGGCCAGTGCTGGGTCATCCAAACCGCTAATCTTGATCGATTCCGCAACCTTGTTGCGGTCGGCGCGGTCCATAATCTCAAGCCGGTCGTGCAAGATGTCATAGGCGCCGACAAATTCGCGCCCCACCCCGATGGGCCAGCTTGCCGGGGTCACATCGATGGCGAGGTTCTCTTGGATTTCGTCGATGATCTCGAACGTGTCGCGGCTTTCGCGGTCCATCTTGTTACAAAAGGTCAAGATCGGCAGGTCGCGCATACGGCAGACCTCGAACAGCTTTTGGGTCTGGCTTTCCACACCCTTGGCCCCGTCGATCACCATGATCGCGGCGTCAACAGCGGTCAGCGTGCGATAGGTGTCTTCCGAGAAATCGCTATGGCCGGGCGTGTCGACCAGATTGAAGCGGTAGCGCCCGAAATCAAAGGACATGGCCGAGGCCGAGACCGAAATGCCGCGATCTTTCTCCATCTGCATGAAATCCGACCGCGTGCGCCGCGCCTCGCCCTTGGCGCGGACTTGGCCCGCCATCTGGATCGCGCCGCCAAACAGCAAGAATTTCTCGGTCAGGGTGGTTTTGCCCGCATCGGGGTGCGAGATGATCGCAAAGGTACGTCGCCGCGCAATCTCGGGCGGCAGGGCGGGGCGGTTGGGGGGGGCGATGTCCAGCATGGGCGGGATATAGCGATGCACGCAGTCCAGAGCAATCGGGCAGGATCAGTCGTCTTGACCACGGCTGGCGCGCGTCAGCCTGAGGGCGGCGTCGGTGCTGTCACCCAAGGTGCGGGCATCGACCTCAAGCATCGCGACGGCCCGGCGTTCGGCGGCGATATCTTCCAAGTTGATCCCATCGGGCAGTTGGTCGTTTCGCTCCGATGTGACCAACAGGCTTTCAACCGCGATCCCTTCGGCAAAGATCACCTCGCGCCCATCGAACAAAAGCTGATAGCTGTCGATATGACCCCCTTCGTCACGCATGACACTGCTGCCATTGACCAAAAGTGCGGCCTTGACCAGCACCTCGGCCCGGCCGGTGCCAAGCGTATCGTGGCGCTGCCACACAAACAGACGGTGTTCGGGGCTTAGCAAAAGATCACGCGCGGCGTGCAAGGTGCCGGCCGTGATGCGGATCGGTGCCGCAGCCCCGGTTGCGCGGCGCGTCTGATGTCCGATCCAGCGGATCGGGCGTGGGCCGTGATCGAGCGTCAAGACCATATCCCCGATCTGGAGTTTTTCGACCGGTACCTGTGCGCCACTGGCCAAGGTAATTTGGGTGCCTGCGAAAAAGCTGACCGAGACGATATCGGCAAAGCGTTCTGGTGCGAGCGCTGCGGAGGATCCGATCAGCTCATACTCGGTCTGAGGTCGGATATCGGACAGCGGCAAAAGATAGAGCGTCGCCTCATCGTGTCGATTGATGCGGCGCAGCACCAAGATCTCGACCGTCTCGCCCGAGGGGCCCATCAAGCTGTGGCAATCTGCGATGCTGATTGCATCACCCGGCTGGCCAACCTGCGAGCCATTGGCCACGCATTGTCCAAGATCAGGGCTTTCGCAAATGTGCAATCGCACAGGCTTTGCATTTCGCGTCAGCCGATAGGTATCGCCCGCGATGGCCGCAGCGCCCAAGCCAATCGGATCGCCCGCATTGGCACCGCTTTGCGCCTTAAGCGCGGCCGCTGGGTATGTGGCGAAACGGTAGAGCGGGGTGAAATCGGCCATAACTCATCTTTTGATGATATCTCATCTTTCGGTATGCTGCGCGGTGGTTCTGGTCAAGTCTGGCTGTTGGCATCGGTCGCTGTTAGGACAACGGCAATGATTGCGAACAGGAGGCAAGATCATGGATCTGGGGATTGCAGGAAAGCGCGCGCTGGTTTGCGCATCATCCAAGGGTTTGGGCCGTGGTTGCGCCGAAGCGCTGGCCGAGGCGGGTGTCGATCTGGTGCTGAACGCACGCGGTGCCGAGGCGCTGGATAAAACCGCGCAAGAAATCCGCGACCGCTACGGCGTCACAGTCACGGCGATTGCCGCCGATATCACCGATGCCGAGGATCGCGCCCGCGTGCTTGCGGCGGCAGGGGCGATTGATATCCTTGTCACCAATGCAGGCGGACCGCCGCCCGGTCTGTGGTCGGATTGGACACGCGATGATTTCATCCGTGCGCTTGATGCCAATATGCTGACGCCCATCGCGCTGATGACGGCGCTTTTGCCCGCGATGATCGACCGTGGCTGGGGCCGGGTGGTCAATATCACCTCGCAATCGGTTAAGGCACCGATCCCGGCGTTGGGCCTATCCAATGCTGCGCGCACTGGTTTGACCGGCTATGTCGCAGGCACGGCGCGTCAGGTGGCCCAATATGGCGTGACGATCAACAATATGCTGCCCGGCATTCATGCCACTGACCGCGCCGATGCGCTGGATGCCGGTGTCGCGCGTCAGCAAAACATCTCGGTCGAGCAGGCCCGCGAACAGCGCAAAGCCTCCTTGCCGACACGGCGCTACGGCACGGCCGAAGAATTCGGCCAGACCTGCGCCTTCTTGTGTTCGCAGCATGCGGGCTTCATCGTGGCACAGAATATCTTGCTCGATGGCGGCGGCACCAACGCGACGATCTGATCGCACGCTGGGCGCGGGTCGGCTTGCCAGCCCGCGCCTTGGCTGTTAGCTCGGGTCTCCGAGGGAAATAATCGGGTATCACGCACACATGGCAGACAGGCCCCGTCTGGACGTCGATCGTATCACCTGTCGATTCGACGGGCGCGATGTGGTGCGCGATGTCAGTTTTACCGTCCGCGCGGGCGAGGTGATGTGCCTTCTTGGCCCATCTGGCTGCGGCAAATCCACCACCTTGCGCGTGATCGCGGGCATCGAACGCCAGATCGCGGGTGCGGTGCGCGCCGATGGTGTCACCTTGTCCGATGAACAGGTCCATCTGCCGCCCGAGGCGCGCGGCGTGGGCCTGATTTTTCAGGATTTTGCGCTGTTTCCCCATCTCAGCGTGGCCCAAAACGTGGGCTTTGGCCTAAAGGGCAACAAGGCCGAGATTGCACGCCGGGTGAATGAATTGCTCGCACGGGTCGATCTTGCGGGCTATGGCGACAAGGCGCCGCATATGCTGTCAGGTGGTGAGCAACAGCGCGTGGCACTGGCCCGTGCACTGGCGCCACGCCCGCGCATCATGCTGATGGATGAACCATTCTCGGGCCTCGACAACCGCCTGCGCGATGGCATCCGTGACGAGACGCTCGAGCTTTTGAAAGAAGAAGGCACCGCCGTGGTTCTGGTGACCCATGAACCCGAAGAGGCAATGCGCATGGCCGATCAGATCGCGTTGATGCGCGATGGGGTGATCGTGCAAAAGGGCGCGCCCTATAACATCTACAACGCCCCCGCCGACAAGGCAGCCGCCGCATTTTTCAGCGATATCAATGTGATTCGGGGGGTGGTGCAGGGTGCTTTGGTTGATACCGCCTTTGGGCAATTCTTGGCCCCCGGCCATCCCGATGGCACCGAGGTCGAGATTGTTTTCCGCCCGCAGCATGTGAAAATCGACTTTGATCGCGGTGGCCGTGGGCCGAACCCGACCCCGCAAGACGGCACACCCGCGCGCGGGATCGTGGCGCGCGCGCGCTTTATGGGGCATGAAAGCCTTGTGGAATTCCGCATGGATTTCGACGGTGGCATCCTCAAGGCGACGGTGCCTGCGGTGTTCTTGCCCAAGCCCGGCACACCACTTTGGCTGACCGTGCGGCGCGATCGCTGCTTTGTCTTCGCGAAAAAGCGCTGATCGCAACGACCACTCTGGCGTTTTGGGGCTTTGATCTGCCGCGTGGAACACATACCTATAGACTCTGAAAACCGAAAGCGAACCGCGCATCGGTCAGATTTGCGCGGATGGGGTTAGGGAGAAAGACATGCTCAACAATATCGGACCAGCAGGCCTGCTGCTGATCGCCATCGTGGTGCTCGTGCTTTTTGGGCGCGGCAAGATCGCGGGCCTTATGGGCGAAGTCGGCAAAGGTATCACTGCCTTCAAGCGTGGTGTGAAGGATTCTTCGGCCGAGATCGAGAATGCCGCAACGCCCGCTGCCGAAGATGGCACCCGCGCGCGCGATGTGACGCCGCAAGGCAACAGCGACAAAGCCTGATCACGCGCCGCAACCCCGCGTGCCGCGGGGAAGGGCCATTTTCGAACAGGGACATGCATGCCTGATATCGGCTGGATGGAGCTTCTGGTGATCGGCGTTGTTGCGCTGATCGTTGTGGGGCCAAAGGATCTTCCGGTGATGTTCCGGAAGTTCGGGCAGTTCACCGGCAAGCTCCGGTCGATGGCGCGCGACTTTCAGCGTGCCATGAACGATGCCGCCGATGAGGCCGGGGTCAGCGATATCAATCGCGATCTGCGCAAGGCGACGCAATATGCGCGCAATCCCGCCAAGGCTGGCATGGATGCCTTCAAAGACACGATGGGTGACCCCTTCGAGCTTGACCCGACGAAATACGACGAAGGCAGCGAAACCCGCCGGATCGCGGAAGAGAAACTCGCCAACGCCAAGAAGCTGCGCGATCAAATTGATGCGCGCAACGCGGCCAAAGCCGCGCCGCCGACGGCCACGGATGCGCGCGACGCCGATGGCGCGGATGCGCCCGCACCGGCCCCCGCCGCTACGGAACCCACCAAATCATGAGCGCTGACGACAAGATCCAAGACAGCTCGGCCCCCTTGATCGAGCATCTGGCCGAGCTGCGCACAAGGCTGATCCGCTCGGTCATGGCCTTTGTCATCGGCATGGTCGCGATGTTCACTGTCGCAGAGCCGATCCTTGAGTTTATTTCGCAACCGCTGGCCGATGTGCTGCGCGCGCGCGGTGAGGATGCCCGCCTGATCTTTACAGCGCCGCAGGAAAAATTCTTTGTCTTGATCCGCATCTCGATCGTGATGGGGTTTGCCGTCAGCTTTCCGGTGATCGCCCACCAGCTTTGGCGTTTTGTGGCGCCCGGTCTCTATAAGTCCGAGCAAGGCGCGATCTTGCCATTCCTGATCGCCTCGCCCGTGTTGTTCATGATCGGCGCGTCCTTTGCCCATTATGTCGTCACGCCCTTGGCAATGAATTTCTTTATCGGTTTTTCAGATGCGATCCCGGCGCTGGCCAATCTGATCGCGGGTGATGGCACCTTCCAAAACCCCGATGCCGCGTCGGATACGGGTATTCAGACCGTGTTTCTGGGCTCGATTCGCGAAAGCCTTGATCTGGCGCTCAAGTTCATCTTTGCCTTCGGGCTATGCTTTCAGTTGCCCGTGCTGCTCACGCTTCTGGGCAAGGCGGGGCTGGTGACGGCGGCGGGGCTTGGTGCGGTGCGCAAATGGGCGGTGGTGGGCATTTTGACGCTTGCAGCCCTTGTGACCCCGCCCGATGTGGTGACGCAGTTGATTTTGTTCACCGCCGTTTACGGGCTTTACGAGATTTCCATCCTCTTGGTGCGCTTGGTCGAACGTGGGCGTCTGCGCCGGATGCGCGCCGAGGGTATTCTCGACGAAGACGAAGAGCTTTGATCCCATGTCAGATGATCCGCTTGCCCGCATCGCCGATGCGCTAGACCGCATGGCCCCTTTGCCCGCGCCCACGCCCAATTGGCATGCGGCGACGGCCTTTGTATGGCACGCCAACCCCGATCATCTGGCCCCGGTGGCGCAGGTGAACCGGGTGGCGCTTGACCTGCTGCATGGGATCGAGCGCGCCCGCGATACGCTTTTGGCCAATACCGCGCAATTCGCCGCCGGTCTGCCCGCCAATAACGCGCTTTTGTGGGGCGCGCGGGGGATGGGGAAATCTTCGATCGTCAAGGCGGTGCATGCTGCCTGTCTGGCAAAGGCACCCGATCTGAAGCTGGTCGAGGTGCAGCGCGAAGACCTACCGTCAATCAGTCGCCTTCTGACGCTTTTGCGCGCCGCACCCGTGCGGGTGATCTTATTTTGCGACGATCTGTCGTTTTCGCATGATGACCAGCATTACAAATCGCTTAAGGCAGTGCTTGATGGCGGGGTCGAGGGGCGGCCCGATAATGTGATTTTCTACGCCACCTCCAACCGGCGTCACCTGATGCCGCGCGACATGATCGAGAATGAACGCTCAAGCGCCATCAACCCATCCGAGGCGGTCGAAGAGAAAGTGTCGCTCTCGGATCGCTTCGGCCTTTGGCTGGGTTTTCACCCCTGCACGCAAGATGAATACCTTGCGATGATCCGCGGCTATTGCGCGGCCTATGGGCTGGAGATCGCGGATAGCCGCTTGGTGGCTGAAGCAATCGAATGGCAGGCCACGCGCGGCTCACGCTCGGGCCGGGTGGCGTGGCAGTTCTTTTGCGATCTGGCCGGACGGTCGGGCGTCACGATCTAAGGGGCGGCTTGGGCCAAGCGGGCGCGCGCCGCTTCCATCACCTTTTGCGCGCGGCGGTCCATCATGCGCCGCCAGACCCTTGGCAACATCGCGATCATCGCCATCACCGGCAAAGCATGGGGCAGCATCGGCACATCAGCGCGCGGGTCAAGCCGGTCATAAGGCCGGTCGGGATGCATGTGATGTTCGGAATGCGATGGTGCGTTCATCATCAAATAACTCGAAAAGCCACGTGGCGCGTTCCAACTGTGATGCGGGGCCACGGCTTCGCGCCGGCCATTGGGCAGCGCGAGGCGCGCGAGCCCGTAATGCTGGATGTAATCCGAGATTAGGATTTGCACCCCGAACATCACCCATAAGAACACCAACACCACAGCGCCCCAAATGCCACCGATCCAGATCGCCCCAAACATCGCGCCTGCGGCTAAGCCGATCCATGCCGCATAGGGTGTGTTCAGGATATGAGCCTTGCGCCCCTTGCGCGTCAGCCTGTCGGCTTCACTTGCCAGCCCCGCGATGAACGAGCCCGTCCAAGCCCGTGGCAGATAGGCCCAAAAACCTTCGCCGGGCAGCGGCGTGTTGGGATCATCGATGGTGCCGACATGGCGGTGATGCACCAGCCGATGCGCTGAAACATGATGGCCAAAGCCCGTCACGCCATAGACAAGCGCGCCCAAACCGCGCGCGATGCGATCCTTGCGGTGGATCAACTCATGCGCATTGGGATGGCTGACTTGGCCCATGAAACTGGCCAGTGCCAAGATCAAGATGATGCTTTGACCGGTCGATAACCGCCCCGACGTCAGCGCATCCAAAACCAAGACCAGCAACACCAGATGCGCCACCGCTAGGCCAAGCGCCAAACGCTCTGACCATGGGCCATGGTCCGCATCGGCAGGCTGCGGCGGCTCCAGCAGATGGTCGAGGCCAGCCGCGATGAGCGTCAACCAGATCAGCGCAAGCGCGCCCGCAAAGCCCCAAACCGTCGCGCCAAGCGCGATCAAAAGGGCGGGAATCAAGGTGACAAGCGCATAACGTGCGATCACTGGCAAAGGACGACCCTCAAGTTTCTGGGTAGCAATATAATGGGCATGCTGATGCGGCGAAACCATGGCCTTTCTTTCCCCCCTGCGGCGTATTAGGTGAAGAAAGACAGACGCCAAGCAGAAAGACGCCATCGCCCATGTCCTTTTTCAAGAAACTGAAGGACCGGATGTTCAAATCCGCCTCCAAGATCGACGAGGGGCTGGATGCGATCATCGAAGAGGGTGCGGCCGATCTGACGCAGGGCGATGTCGCGGATGTCGTAGCGCCCGCCACGCCCGAGGCTGCGCCGGAACCTCTCCCCCTGCAAGCGCCCACTCCGCCTCTTGAAGCGCCCGCTTCAAAACCCGGGCTTTTGGGCCGTTTGATCGGACGCAGCGCCGCGCCGCGCCGTGCGCTTGATGACGAGATGCTGGAAAGCCTCGAGGAATTGTTGATCGCCTCGGATATGGGTGTCGATACCGCGCTGCGCGTCACTGCCAATATGGCCCAAGGGCGCCATGGTAAGATGATGTCGGCAAGCGATATCAAGGGCTTGCTGGCCGCTGAAATCACCCGCGTAATGGAACCCGTGGCCCGCCCCTTGCCGATCTATCCGAAAAAACCACAGGTGGTTTTGGTCGTGGGCGTGAACGGCTCGGGCAAGACCACGACCATCGGCAAGCTGGCCAGCCAGTTCAAGGCGGCGGGCAAAACCGTGGTGATCGCGGCGGGCGACACGTTCCGCGCGGCGGCGGTGGAACAGTTGCAAATCTGGGGCGCGCGCGCAGGCGTGCCGGTACTGACCGCGCCCGAAGGGTCGGACCCCGCCGCACTGGCCTATGACGCGATGATCCGCGCCGAGGCGGATGGCGCCGATCTGTTGATGATCGATACCGCCGGTCGGCTACAAAACCGCGCCGATCTGATGGAGGAATTGGCCAAGATCGTGCGCGTCATCCGCAAGCGCGACGCGGACGCGCCGCATAACACGCTGTTGGTGCTTGATGCGACCACGGGTCAGAACGCACTCAGCCAAGTCGAGATCTTTTCCAAGATCGCTGATGTCTCGGGGCTGGTGATGACCAAGCTTGATGGCACCGCTAAGGGTGGTGTTCTCGTCGCCTTGGCCGACAAGTTCGGCCTCCCGATCCATGCCATCGGGGTAGGCGAGCAGATTGATGATTTGCAACCTTTCGACCCCGAGGAATTCGCCAAGGCGCTCGTTGGTGTTGAATGAATCGCGTATCCATCCACAGCCGGTGTGAATAGATTGTCGCAGTCGTCCTGCCCGCGCGGCCCCCAAAGATGAGCGCTTGGATCACTGGGATCGAAGGGACCGAGGCCGCCGCCGGTGTCGCCCTTGTCTTGGCCTTGATGGCGGCCTTGCTGCATGCCGTTTTCGGCGCGCTGCAAAAGGGGCGGCATGATCCGCTTTTGGCGCGTGGCGTGATCGACGCTTTTTATGCGCTGATCGCCATGCCCTTTGCCCTTTTCGTCGTGCCATGGCCCGAGCCGCATATGTGGCCGATCTTTGCCGGCGCTTTCGTGATCCATGTGCTTTATAAATGGGCCACACTCGCGGCCTATCGCCGGGGGGCCTATACGGTCGTCTATCCGGTGATGCGCGGCACCGGGCCGCTTTTCGCGATCATCGGCGCCTATCTTTTGTTTGGCGAGACCTTTGCACCGATGCAATGGATGGGGGTCGCGGTGCTGCTGGCCGGGCTTTACGGGCTTGCGGCCTATAACCTTGCGCATGTGACGGTTGATCGCGACCGCTTGGTGCCTGCGCTGGGTTTTGCGGTGCTGACGGGCCTTTTTGTGGCGCTTTACACCACCTATGACGCCTATGGCATCCGGGCCACGGCCGATCCCTTCACCTTTCTGGCGTGGTTCTTTTTCATCGACGGATTGCTTTTCCCCTTCATCGCGCTGCGCTTTTATCGCCGCTTGGCCGATCCGCCGCCGCTTGGCCCGTTGATGGCGCGCGGGCTTTTCGGTGCCTTCGTGGCATTCGCGAGCTTCGGCTCGATCATGTTGGCCACGCGGCTTGATAGCGTGGGTGAGGCGGCGGTGCTGCGCGAAACCTCGACCGTTTTCGCCGCATTGATCGGCTGGCTTTTCTTGGGCGAGCGCGTTGGGCCGCGCCGATTGGCGTTGATGGGGTTGATCGCGGCGGGTGCGGTGATAGTTGAGTTCGGTGGATAGCAGGAGCGCGCATGCCAGATAAACCGATCAACCCATGGCTGCGCCAAGCGCTTGAACTTGGGCCGCCGCTTTTGTTCTTCGTCGCCTATATGCGGTTTCAGGACACAAGCCTGACTATCGGCGGGCGCGATTATGATGGGTTCATCCTGGTCACGGCCGCATTCGTGCCGCTCTTGCTGATCACCATCGCGATCTTGTGGAAGCTGACGGGCCGCATCAGCCGCCTACAGGTGTTCACCGCCGTGATGGTCGTGGTCTTCGGCGGGCTGACGATCTGGCTGAATGACGAGCGTTTCTTCAAGATGAAGACGACGCTGGTTTACGGGTTTTTTGCCGTGACGTTGGGCATCGGTCTGTTGCGCGGCCAAGGCTGGCTCAAGGTCTTGATGGGCGAGATGCTGCCCATGTCGGATCATGGCTGGCTGATCTTGTCGCGGCGCATCGCGCTGGCCTTTGGTGCGATGGCGGTGGCCAATGAGGTGGTCTGGCGCACGCAAACAACGGAGTTTTGGGTCACCTTCGAGACCTTCGCGCTGCCTGCATTCTTGTTTCTGGCCTTTATGGCGCAGTCCAAGCTGTTGGAGCGTGAAAGCCTTAGCGCGGACGGCGCGGACCGGTCGGACGCGCCTGACCCTCCGGGCGGGGACCGCTAGGCTTTTTGCGCAAGGGGCGCTTGGGCTTTTCCTTGGCGACCGCATGGCCTTCGACGGCGGCCTCGATCCCAAGCTGGTCGCGCAGCACGCGCGGCTTGATTTCCTCGACTTCACCGGGCTTGAGCGTGCCCAAGCGGAACGGCCCGTACGAGACGCGGATCAGCCGGTTCACCTCTAGCCCGATCTCGGCCATGGCGCGGCGGATCTCGCGGTTCTTGCCCTCGCGCAGGCCCACGGTCAGCCACGCATTGGCACCTTGCTGGCGGTCAAGCGTGGCCTCCATCGCCTGAAAGCGTTCGCCCTCGATCACGATCCCTTTGCGCAAAGGCACCAGATCGGCATCAAGCGGTTTGCCTTTGACCCGCACGCGGTATTTGCGCAGCCAGCCGGTGGCGGGCAGTTCCAGCTTGCGCTTAAGCCCGCCATCATTGGTCAAGAGCAATAGCCCCTCGGATGTCAGATCAAGCCTGCCCACGCTCATCACGCGCGGCAGATCGGCGGGCAGTTTGTCAAAGACCGTCTCGCGGCCTTTTTCATCCTTGGCCGTGGTCACCAGCCCTGCGGGTTTGTGATAAAGCCATAGGCGCGGGCGGTCCGCTTCGGCCAAGGCTTTGCCATCGACGGTGATCTTGTCGTCAGGGCCGACATTCAGCGCGGGGCTGTCGATGATCTTGCCGTTCACGCTGACGCGCTTTGCCTCGATCATACGCTCCGCCTCGCGGCGGGAGGCGATCCCGACACGGCTGAGGCGTTTTGCGATGCGCTCCATCTCACTCATCCTTGTCGCATAGCGGTTTGACAGCGCGAGCGAAAGGCAGGATCACGGGGGCCATGACGGGTTTCACATCATTCATGGATGCAGCACTAGATCAGGCCCGCGCCGCCGCCGCCGCGGGCGAGGTGCCGGTGGGTGCCGTGATCGTGCGCGACGGCCAGATCATCGCACGCGCCCGTAACCGCATGCGCGAATTGACCGACCCCACCGCCCATGCCGAGATGCTGGCGATCCGCGCCGCCTGTCAGGTCTTAGGCAGTGAGCGGCTGACCGGTTGCGACCTGTGGGTGACGCTGGAACCCTGCCCCGCTTGTGCGGGTGCCATCGCGGCGGCGCGCATCGCGCGGCTATATTTTGCCGCATATGACGCGAAATCGGGCGGTGTGGCGCAAGGCCCGCGCGTTTTCGACCACCCGCAAGCCCATCACAGCCCCGAGGTTTATGGCGGCATCGCCGAGGCCGAGGCCGCGACACTCCTCAAGGAATTTTTCGCCGCGCGCCGCTAGCGGCACAGATGTCTTTGCAGGAAATCCAGCACCGCCGCGCGCATGGCGGGGGTTTCGACATGGCCGCTGTCTTGGGCAAGATGCACCTCAAGTGCCATTGGCGCGGCACGATAGGCCATGCGCAACCGCGCCAAGGCCGGATCGCGCGCAGGGGCAGGGGTAAGCGGATCATCCGCGCCCAGCCCCACGAATTGCGGACGCGGCGCGACAAGGGCCGCGACATCGCCCATATCCCCCTCGGCCAACAACCCCGGCACGGTCATATAGGGGCCATGCAGATCATGCGCCCCGGTCGCGATCAGCGGCGCGATATCGGCCAAGACACACAGATGCGCGCAGGCGGCGATACGCGGCTCAAGGGCTGCCAGCCAATAGGCATGGGTGGCCCCCATCGATAGGCCAAGCGTGGCGATGCGCGCGCTGTTAATCGCGGGTTGGGCGGCCAGCCAATCAAGGGCAGCGGCCAGTTCCGCCAGCATTTGCCCCATCATGGGCCTGCCCTGCCAAAGGGCGGCCTTGGCCAATGCTGCCTCGGGCGCCGATCCTTGACGCGCGCCGAAAGGGGCCAGATCGATGGCAAGGCTGGCAATCCCCAGATCGGCCAAGGCCGGGCCATAGGGGCCTTGCAGCGCGGGGCGACCTTGGATCAATTCATCGGCCCCGATGGCGTAGCGGTTGCCATGGGCATGGGCGTAAAGCACCGCCGGGTACGGCCCCGGCCCATCGGGCAACATGAACAGCCCCGTAATCGCGGACCCACTGATACGAAAGGCAATCTCATGCAACCGATGCGCGCCATGCGCGCGGCTTGATGCGATTCTGGCCTGTGCCGGGGGCGGATCGCCCGCCAACCCCAACAGGGTTTTCAAGCGCGCCGCTGTCAGGGCTGGGCGCGTCATCTCAGCAACACCTTGCGCCATGCCGCGACCGCGTCACGACGCCAAGACCCGACCGGCCACGGCCGAAAGCTTGGCAACCATCGCCGGATCGCGCGCGGCGGGTGCGGTCAAGATCGCATGTTCCAGCGCGCGGTCGCAGCCATGCGGGCAGGGCGCGCGCATCCCGCCCAGCAAAGCAGGCAGCCGCGCCACCATGCCCCGCGCCTTGTCGGCGTTGCCGCCAAGCGTGCGGATGATATCGGTGATCTCGACGCTGCCATGCTCGGGGTGCCAACTGTCGTAATCGGTGATCATCGCCACCGATGCGTAGCACAGCTCCGCCTCGCGGGCGAGTTTCGCCTCGGGCATATTGGTCATGCCGATCACATCGCAGCCCCAGACATCGCGGTAAAGGCGCGATTCGGCGTGGCTTGAGAATTGTGGCCCTTCCATCGCCAGATAGGTGCCACCCTCATGCACAGTGATGCCTTGGGCGCGCGCCGCCGCCGCACAGGCAGCCCCCAGCCGGGGACAGGTGGGATGGGCCACCGAGACATGGGCAACAAGGCCGGGGCCAAAGAATGATTTCTCGCGCGCAAAGGTGCGGTCGATGAATTGATCCACGATGACGAAATCGCCCGGTGCCAGTTCCTCGCGAAACGAGCCGCAGGCCGAGACCGAGATCACATCCGTCACGCCAAGCCGCTTGAGCGCATCGATATTGGCCCGGTAAGGCACCGATGTCGGGCTATGGACATGGCCGCGCCCGTGGCGGGGTAAAAACACCATCTCCACATCATCAAGACGCCCGGTCAGCACCGCATCGGATGGCGCGCCAAAGGGGGTTTCGACCGTAACCCAATGCGCATTTTGCAGCCCGTCGATCTCATAGACGCCAGAGCCGCCGATCACGCCGATTTTCGTGTTCATCTCATGCTCTCCTGTCGTGCGATGACCCAAGCTCAACCATGCAAGCGGCTTTCTTGCAAGCCGACCCTAGTTTAATCCGTCAACTACCCTATATGCAAAATTAACGAGTGAAATCGTCATCGCGTCGGACCGGGGCGCAGGGATCTGAAAGGTCACGTATATGCGTACGGTCATATTGGTATATTCGCGCCGTGGGCGCAGTTTGGCCATGGCGCGGCTTTTGAGTGCCAAATGCGGCGCTGAAATCCGTGAAATCAATTGCCCCCGCTACGACGGCCCGCTTGGGCGCTTGCGTGTTTGGGGCGATATCATCACGCGCCGTTTACCTGAGATTTCGGTCACCCCCGATATCGGCCCCGCCGATCTGTTGATCGTCGGCGCACCGGTCTGGGCGGGTCAATTGGCCGCCCCGCTGCGCCGCGCCTTGCAACAGGCCGAGCGTTTGCCGCCGATTGTCGGGGTCTTTGTCACCCGTCGGCGGATGGGCTTCTCGACCCTGATCGACCCAGATCTGGAAGCTTTGACAAAAGCGGGGGCAACACCCAACAAGCCCATGCCTTTGTTAACGCTCTTGCGCCCCGAACATCATGTCGAGCGTGCCCGCAAGGGGATCGAGGTGTTTTGCAAAACACTCGCCCCCTTGTTGGAACGCCGCGTGGCCCCGGCGCTGACGCTCTCGTTCCGCGCGGCCTGAGGGGGCGCGCTACTCGTCCGGTCGCACAAGGCTGAATGTCTCATCGATTACCGCGTAATCGCGATAGCCAAGCCGTGCCAAGGGCTGGAACCGCGTGACATCGAACATCCCATCGATCACGCAGTCATCGCGCAGATGTACGCCCACCACCTCGCCAAAGACGGCGATGTTGTGTGCCCCTTCGAGGGCCACGATCTGGGTGACCCGGCATTCAAGGCTGGCGGGTGCTTCGGCCACACGCGAACAGGGGATGGTGGTGCATGCGATCCGCGCAATCCCCGCATGGGTGAATTCGTCGGTCTCGCGTGGCCACGCCCCCGAGGTTTGGTTCATCGCATCCCGCATCGCATAAGCCACGATATTGACGCAAAACACGCCCGTCTCGCGGATATTTGCGACCGTGTCCTTGGTGTCGCCGCGATCTGGCTTGGCGCTGGTCGAGGCGAACATCACCTGCGGCGGCACATAAGCCACGGCGTTGAAGAAGGAATAAGGGGCGAGGTTTTCCGCCCCATCAGCACCGCGCGTCGAGATCCAGCCGATGGGGCGCGGCGTCACGATGGCGTTGAACGGATTATGCGGCAGGCCGTGGCCATCGGCGGGACGATAAAACATCGGCAGGATCCTTCCTCGTATTTGTGCCAGACCTAGCGCCGTGATAGGTGCGATGCCAGAGGCAAGGGGCAGAATTCGCGCGCATGTACAGGCTGATGCAAGAGACACCTGACGACCGCTGGGAGGTCGAGGCGCTCTATGACCTGTGTTTTGCGCCCGGCCGCACGGCGCTGTCCTCTTACCGGCTGCGCGAGGGGGTGCCGCCGGTGGCGCGCCTTTGTCTGGTTGCGCGCGATGCGGATGGCACCTTGGCCGGGGCGATCCGCTTTTGGCCGGTGCGCGTGGGCCGGGCCGAGGCTTTGCTGCTTGGCCCCGTTGCCGTACACCCAACAAGACAGGGCGAGGGTTTGGGCGGTATGCTGATGCATGAGGGGCTTGCCCTTGCAACCGAAGAGCGTTGGCCGCGCGTCATGCTGGTGGGTGATGAACCCTACTATCGCCGTTTTGGCTTTACCAAGCTTGCGGGCGTCGAGATGCCGCCACCTACCAACCCGGACCGCGTGCTGGGCGTGGGCGATTGGGCCCATGTCACCGGCAAGGTCAAACCCTGGCGCCGCCGCTAGGGGGCCGGGAAAACCCGGGTTTTCCCACCCGAAAAACCCGGGTTTTTCGGTCCCTTAGCCGCGCAAGCGCGCGATGATCATCTCGGCGGCTTTCTCGGCGATCATCGTCACCGGGGCATGGGTATTGCCGCTGGTGATCGCCGGCATGACCGAAGCATCGGCAATCGACAGCCCTTTGATCCCGTTGACCGTCAGGTCAGGCGCGACCACCGCACCCGCATCAACCCCCATCCGCGCCGTCGCGACCGGGTGAAAGATGGTGGTCGAGATATCACCGGCGGCTTGCAGCAACGCGGCCTCGCCATCGACTGCGGGGCCGGGTTTGATCTCGACGGGTTGGAATTCGGCCATGCGCTTTGTGGCCATCAGCGCGCGGGCATGGCGGATCGATGCGACCGCGACCCGCTGATCGGCCGGAGCCGAGAGGTAATTGGGCTTGATCGCCGGTGGCTTGCCCGGATCGGCAGTGGTCACATGCACCGATCCACGGCTTTCAGGGCGCAGGTTGCACACCGACACAGTCAGCGCGGGAAAGCGGTGCAAAGGCTGGCCAAAGGCGTCAAGCGACAAGGGTTGGACATGATACTCGATGTTCGGTGTCTCATGCTCGGGCGAAGATCGGGTGAAAATCCCCAGTTGCGACGGGGCCATGGCCAAGGGCCCAGAGCGTTTCAGCGCGTAATCAAGCCCGATCTTCAGCTTGCCCAAAGTGCTGGCATACCAATCATTCAGCGTGCGCGCGCCCGTGATGCGGAAAATCGTGCGGATCTGAAGGTGATCGGCAAGGTTCTCGCCCACGCCTTGCGTGTCTTGCACCACATCGATGCCCAAGGGTTTGAGGATATCGGCCCGTCCGATCCCCGACAACTCTAGGATCTTGGGCGTGCCGATGGCCCCCGCCGACAAGACAACCTCGCCACCCGCGCGCGCATGATAGGCGGTGCCATCTTGGCGAAAGATCACCCCTGTTGCGCGCTTGCCCGCAAAGCTCAACCGCGCCACCTCGGCCCCTGTCACGATCCGCAGGTTGGGGCGGCGGCGCGCAGGGTCAAGAAAGGCGCGGCGCGCGTTCCAGCGCAGGCCGCGGCGTTGGTTCACCTCGAAATAGCCCGCACCCTCATTGTCGCCGCGGTTGAAATCATCGCTGCGCGGGATACCCAGCTCGCCCGCGGCCTCGGCCACGGCATCAAGGATGGGCCATGCGAGGCGCTGGCGTTCCACGCGCAATTCGCCCGTCTCGCCATGCGCCGCATCGGCCCCGCCGTGATAGCTTTCCGAGCGTTTGAAATAGGGCAGCACATCATCCCAGCCCCAGCCGATATTGCCCATCTGCCGCCAAAGATCGTAATCGCGGGCCTGTCCGCGCATGTAGATCATGCCGTTGATCGACGAGCACCCGCCCAGCACACGCCCGCGCGGATAGTTCAGCGCCCGCCCGTTCAGCCCCGGCTCTGCCTCGGTCTTGAGGCACCAGTCGAGCGAGGGATCGCCCATGGCGTAAAGATAGCCCACCGGCACATGCACCCAAAGCCGGTTGTCGCTACCGCCTGCCTCAAGCAACAGCACCTTGCATGTGGGATCGGCCGACAAGCGATTGGCCAAGACGCAGCCCGCCGAGCCAGCGCCGACAATCACCACATCCCAATCGCCAAAATCCTGCGTCAGCATCACCGCTCCCTCTCACTTGCGCCGTTGGGCGCAGGCTTCGCAAAGCTGTAGCGCTACCTGTCGGGTGGCGTCCAGTCTGCCGGCGGAACGTCACGCCGCTTGAGCCGCAGCGCAAGGCCGATTGCCACGCCCACGGCAATGGCCACAGTCAGATCAGTCAGCACCGTCAGCACCAGCGTCAAGATAAGCAGCATCCGGTCCGAGATGCGGCCCGTGGTCAGATAGCCGCGCCAATGTTGCGGCTCGGACATGTTCCATGCGGTGACGATCAACAGCCCCGCCAGCGCGGGCATGACGAGATAGCTGGCCATGGGTGCCGCCAAAAGCATCACCACCAAGATCACCATGGCATGGAAAATCCCCGCAAGCGGCGTGCGCCCACCGGCGCGCACATTGGTGGCGGTGCGCGCAATCGCCCCCGTCGCCGGAAGCCCGCCCATCAACGCCGATCCGATATTGGCCACGCCTTGGGCCAAGATCTCGGCGCTGGGGCGGTGTTTGCCCTGCACCATCCGATCCGCGACCATCGCCGACAACAGCGACTCGACCCCCGCAAGAAAGGCGATGATCAGCGCCGAGGGCAAAAGCTCGATCAGCCGCGCCAGCGTGATCACCGGCAGGCTTGGCATCGGCAGGCTTGCTGGCAAGGCCCCGAAACGGTCGCCAAGCGTGTCCACCGGCAAATCCCACAGCGCCACCCCCGCCGAGGCCAAGGCCACGGCGACGATCAGCCCCGGAAAGCGCGGGACTGCGCGGCGCAAGCCCACGATGGCGATGATCGTGGCCAGACCCACGGCGAGGCTTGGCCAATCAAGGCTGTCGCGCGCGGCCCAGATCGCGGGCAGCCGCTCCATCGCCTCGGCGGGCGTGCCTGCGGGCAGCGTGATCCCCACCGCATCGGGAAGCTGGCTGAGCGCGATGATTGCGGCGATGCCGATGGTAAAGCCGTTGATCACCGGCTCTGGCACCAGCCGGATCAGGCTTCCGGCCCTCAATAGCCCCGCGATGACAAGGATGACCCCCGCCATCAGCGTGGCCAGGACCAGCCCGTCAAACCCATGCGCTGTGATCACACCATGCACGACGACGATAAAGGCACCGGTCGGCCCGCCGATCTGCACCCGGCTGCCTCCCAGCGCCGAGATCAAGAACCCCGCCACAATCGCCGTCACCAGCCCCGTGGCCGGTGCCGCCCCCGAGGCGATGGCAATCGCAAGGCTAAGCGGAAGCGCCACCATCGCCACGGTGATGCCCGCGATAAGATCGGCCATCACGCTTTTCGGTGTGCTTTGGGGGAGGGTCGTCAGGATCTTGGGTGTCAGCATGGCCGTGGGCATCAGGCGCGTCGCGGAAGACATCCCCCCACATCCGTTGGCCGGCCCCATCCTTGCGTCCGGCGCAAGGGGTTTGCAAGGGGGCTTAACCTTGCCGTTTCAGCCAATCCATCACGCCGGCGCGGACCGATTGTGCGCCGCTGGCGCGTGCCTCGTTGATCACCGCGCGCGCCTCGCGCAGATCGACACGGCGCAACAGCGATTTCACCGGCCCGATGGAGGCAGGCCGCATCGACAGCGCGCGTAGCCCCATGGCGGCGAAACACAGCGCCTCGATCGGGCGGCCCGCATCCTCGCCACAAAAGCTGAGCGGCGTGTCAGTGTCGCGGCAGCGATGCACGATCTGTTCGAGAAAGGTCAGGAAGCTGACATTGAGCGTGTCATAGCGGCGGCGCACGCGCTCATTCTCGCGGTCGGCGGCGAAAAAGAACTGTTTCAGGTCGTTGCCGCCGATTGAGATGAAATCGCATTCCTCGAAAAACTGTCGCGGCGCAAAGGCCAGCGAGGGTGTTTCAAGCATCGCGCCGATTTCAAGTTTCTCTGGCAGCACATGGCCCAAGGCGGCCTCGCGATCCATTTCACGCAAGAGATGATCGCGCGCCTGCATGTATTCTTCGAGTTGGGCGATGAAGGGAAACATCACCGCCAAAGGCCGCCCATTTGCCGCGCGGATCAAAGCCTGTAGCTGCATCCGCATTACGCCGGGCTTGTCCAGCCCCACCCGGATTGCCCGCCAGCCAAGCGCTGGATTGGGTTCTTCGGTCTTTTTCATATAGGGCAGCACCTTGTCCGACCCGATATCGAGCGTGCGAAATACGACGCGCTTGCCGCCTGCGGCATCCATGACGCGGGCGTAAAGAGCGGCCAATTCGCCCCGGCGCGGCACCGTGTTGCGGGTCAAAAACTGCAACTCGGTGCGAAACAGCCCCACACCATCCGCCCCCGATGACGGCAGAGAGGGGAGATCGGCCATCAGCCCTGCGTTCATCTGCAATGAGATGACCGTGCCGCACAGCGCCTCGGCCTGTTTGTCGCGGATCGAGGCATAGCGCTGTTGCGCCTCGGCCTGCATCGCCATCTTGTCACGAAAGGCCGAGGCAACATTGTCTTCGGGGCGCAGATGCACAACGCCCTGATCGCCATCGACCAAGATCAAATCGCCATTAAGTGCCTCGGTCGTGATCGCGCGCGCATGGATGACCAGCGGAATGGCCAGCGCGCGGGCGACGATGGTGGCATGGCTGCCGACCGATCCCTCTTCCAACACCACGGCTTTCAGGCGACGCCCATAATCGAGCAGTTCCGCCGGTCCAATATTGCGTGCCACCAAAACCGGATCGGCCGGCAATTCGGCACCTGTATCACGGCCCTGACCCGTCAAGCGCCGCAGCAGGCGATTGGACAGATCATCAAGGTCATGCAGGCGGTCGCGCAAATAAGCATCTGGCACCGTCTCCATCCGGGCACGCGCGGTCGATTGTTCTTTTTCCACCGCCGCCTCGGCCGAAAGGCCGCGCCCGATATCCTCTTCGATCCGGCGCATCCAGCCGCGCGAATGAGCGAACATGCGGTAGGCCTCTAGCACTTCGCGCTGTTCGCCCTCGGCCATGGGCGCGCGTGTCATCAATTCGTCGATATCGATGCGCAACTGCTCGACCGCCTGATGCAGGCGGGCAAGCTCGGCCTCGGGGTCGTCGGCAACGGGCCGGGTGACAACCACGCGCGGCTCATGCAGCCAGACATGGCCCATCGCGGCACCTTCTTGTGCACAAGCGCCGCGAAACATCACCTGTTGCTTGTGCCGCTCGGCCAAGGCCGCGCCTTCGCCGATAAAGGCGCCAAGCTCGGTCATCTCGGCCAGCACCATGGCGACGACTTCTAGCCCATAGACGGCGTCATCGGAGAACTCGCGCGCATCACGCGATTGCACGACCAACACGCCCAAGCGTTCGCCCAAGCGCTGGATCGGAACGCCCAGAAAGCTGGAATAGCGCTCTTCGCCTGTTTCGGGCATGTAGCGAAAGCCGCGTTCTGCCGGTGCATTGGCGGTGTTGATCGGCTGGGCCGCGCGCGCGACGCGACCAACCAGACCCTCGCCCAACCGCATACGCGTGACATGAACCGCCTCAGGGGCGAGGCCTTGGGTGGCGCAAAGCTCAAGCGTGTCTTGATCGCGCAAGAGGTAGATCGAGCAGACCTCGGTCCCCATCGAATCCGCGATCAGATGGGTGATGCGATCCAGCCGCTCTTGACCAGCGGCGGAATCGGCCATCACGCCCTGCAAACGGCTCAGGAGCTTGCGGCTCTCTGTTTCGATACGCTGTGCCATCACCCTTGCCCCTCGCGCTTGCAAAAATGCGGCGCGCTGCTCCGGGGTCTAGGGATAGCCCGGTCATGGGGCAACACGCAACGAGAATGGCACAGACTGCGGCGTTGTCAGCAGGCTTAGCGCGTCAACAGGTCCGCATAGACATGGCGCACGATATTGTCGCGCGACAGGCCGATTTGGGCCAAGTCATCATCGCTGAGTGCTTGGAGGCGTTGGATCTCGTCAAAGCGCGCCTGTGCGCCGGTGGCCAAGGCCACGGCATGGGACAGGTCGCTCAAGAATGCCGCAACCGAGGCTGCGATGCGGGGAACGAAGATCGGGCTGTGGAATGTCTGGGTGGTCATGGGACGCTCCGCTGAATAAGCGTGTCTAACTGTCCCTTGCAAAATACGATCTTGCACCGCCAAGACCACAGCCAATGCTGCATTGCGGCATTGCGCGGGGCGCATGTATCACGCGCGCCCCGCTGTTTTGTGCTTAGGACGCGCGGTCCAGACCAAAGGCGTCGTGCAGCGCCTGCACGGCCAGTTCGAGGTATTTGCGATCCACCAGCACCGAGACCTTGATCTCGGATGTGGTGATGACCTTGATATTGATGCCTTCGTCGCGCAGCGTTTGGAACATCTTGGCGGCGACGCCTGCATGGCTGCGCATGCCGATCCCCACGATCGAGACCTTGCAGACCTCGGTATCGGCCACCAGCCCCGCGAAATCGACAAGCCCCGCTGCCTTGGCATCGGCCATCGCCTTTTCGGCGCGCTTGACCTCGTTCACCGGGCAAGAAAAGGTCATGTCGGTCGTGCCACCATCCGAGATGTTCTGCACGATCATGTCGACATTCACACCCGCCTCGGCCAAGGGGCCGAAAATCGCCGCCGCGATGCCGGGCCGGTCGGCCACGCCTTGCAAGGTCATCTTGGCCTCGTCGCGGGAATAGGCCACGCCTGCCACCACATTGCTTTCCACGATATCCTCCTCGGGCACGACAAGCGTACCGGCATCATCCGACATTTCTTCAAAGCTCGACAAAACCCGCAGCTTCACATTGTAGCGCATCGCCAATTCGACCGAGCGTGTCTGCAGCACCTTGGCCCCGAGCGAGGCCAGTTCCAGCATTTCCTCAAATGCGATCCGGTCCAGCTTGCGCGCCTTGGAGGTGATGCGCGGATCGGTGGTATAGACCCCGTCCACATCCGTGTAGATGTCGCAACGTACCGCGTCAAAGGCCGCGGCAAAGGCCACGGCTGTGGTATCCGACCCGCCACGCCCCAAAGTCGTGATGCGCCCCTCGGGGCTGATCCCTTGGAAACCCGCCACGACGGCAACCTTCATGCCTTCGGCGAATTTGCGCATGATGTTCTCGGGCGGGATTTCCGCGATCCGCGCGGCCGCATGGGCCGAGGTGGTCTTCAGCGGCACTTGCCAGCCTTGCCAGCTGCGCGCAGGGATATCCATCTCCTGCAGCGTCAGGGCCATCAGCCCAGCGGTCACATTCTCGCCCGCGCTGACCACGGCATCATACTCGCGCGCATCATAAAGCGGCGAGGTTTCTTCGACGAAGCCCACCAGCTTGTTGGTTTCACCCGACATGGCCGACACGATCACGATCACATCGTAACCATTCGCGACCTCACGGCCCACGCGCTTTGCTGCGCGCCGGATGCGGTCGAGTGTGGCGACCGATGTGCCACCGAATTTCATCACCAGAATGGGCATGGCCCGTCCCCTTGCTTGACGCTGTGCGTCATAAGGTTCCGCGCGCGCAGCCGCAAGGGCTGCTCATACCCTGCCCGACCCATCTTTGCTTTCCAAATACTCCGGGGGTCCGGGGGCAGAGCCCCCGGCGGACCGCGGCCGCAAACCGGCGAAATCCTTCAAAAGGCGTGCGCGCGCCCATCCCATGTCTCGAAACAGCCGCTTGTCGCCAGATCGAGGGTCGCAAATCGCGCGACCAATCCGCTGACCGCCTCATCGGTCGTGATCTCGGCGTCGGCCCCACCCATATCGGTTTGCACCCAGCCGGGATGATAGACGCCGACCGCGATGCCGCGTGGCCTCAGGTCGGTGGCAAGGTTGCGTCCAAGATTGATCGCCGCGGCCTTGGTGGCGCGATAGACATAGCTGCCCCCCGGCGCGCGGGTGCTTGAGCCCATCTGGCTTGCGATAATGGCGATCTTGGGCTTGGGCGCGCGCGCCAGATGCGGCAAGAAAGCTTGCACGCATAAGAACACGCCCGTTACATTCACTGCGAAACTTTCGGCCCAGATGTCGGGGTCAAAGCCTGTCGCCAAGCTCTCGCCGCGATCAAGATAAACCCCTGCGTTGCAAATCAAGAGATCAAGCGCGGCCCCGCCCATCGCGTCTGCCAATGCGCGCACCGAGCCGGGGTCGGTCACATCCAGCGGTGACAAGCCCGGGCGATTGCGCGCCGTGGCGGTCACAACGTCACCGCGTGCCTGATAGGCATGGGCCAAGCCCGCGCCGATGCCACGGTTGGCCCCTGTGATCAAAACATGCATGATCCACCCCCTGCCAGATACAGCCTTGCTTAGGCCGGCAGTTAGGTGGCCGCAAGCATCGTCCGCTGTGACATCGACAAGACCGGAAAACAGGATGCGCGGAGGGCCTGTAAGCCGGATTTTGTCCAAGGGGTTGCCCCCTCTGGATGACCATTCCTCTGGACGCGTGGTTGCCCGCGCGCCTCAAGCTGCCAACCCGGATGTCTGGGGCAAAAGCCAAACCCCGGGGTTGCCCCCGCGACATCCCTATTTGGCATTGCTCCCGGTGGGGCTTGCCGTGCCGCTCCGGTTACCCGTCGCGCGGTGGGCTCTTACCCCACCGTTTCACCCTTACCGCGCCCCGAGGGGCACGGCGGTTTCATTTCTGTGGCGCTTTCCGTCGGATTGCTCCGCCCGGGTGTTACCCGGCACCGTGGCCTTGTGGAGTCCGGACTTTCCTCGAACGGTTGCCCGCCCGCGGCCATCCAGCCCTCCGCGCAACCCTCAGCTACGCGCGGGCGACGCCGGGTTCAAGCCCTGACGCGCTGGTTGCCTTGGCGGCCATCTCGGCCATGATCGCGCAATCGCGCCCATCAAGCGGCCCCTTGGCCCCATAGCGAAAGCGCAGCCGCACCGCCGTGAGCAGCAGCGCATCGTCCAGATCGGGAAAACCATAGGCCAGCGCATCGGTGCGAAAGCGGCCCATGTCCAGCGGCGATGCGGCCCGGTTATCGGGCCAAAGCGCCAGCCCACGCCGCGCCAGCCTTTGCCAGTCAAAGCGCGGACCGGGGTCGATCTTGCGCCCCGGTGCCATGCAGGAATGCCCGATCACGCCTTGGGGCGCGATGGCCCAGCGCGCCATGATCCCCGCCAACAGCCCCTCGAGCGCATCCATCAGCGGTGCCGCAAAGGGCGATGTGCCGTCATTATCCAACTCGATGCCGATTGAGCGGGAATTGACATCGCCCCGGCCTGCCCATGCGCCCGCCCCTGCGTGCCATGCGCGCAAGTCCTCATCGACCAGCGCCACCACCTCGCCCCCGCGGCGGATCAGGTAATGGGCCGAGACCTCGCGCACAGGGTCGCAAAGCGCGCGCAGCGCCGCGTCGCAATCGGCCATGGCGGTATAGTGGATCACGACCAGCTCCGGCACTTAGCCCGTCGCGGCGGGGGCCAGAATTGGGCGACAGGCTCAATTGCGCGCGGCCGCCGCCGCGGCGCGATAGACGTTTGGGTTCCAATCACAGGCAAAGCCATCGCCATCAGGGTCGAGCCCTTGACGGTCGCGGCCCGGACCGCCGTTTTGCAAAAACCACTCCTGCGCCAGATCGGCCGAGCGAAAGGCCATGCAGCCGCGCTCATGGCGATCGGCGCTGATCGGGCGGCGGGTATGGCGGCGCTCGCCCACGCCATGGGTCGTGGCCAGCGCATAGTCGATGATATTGGGGCCGATATCTGCCGGGCGCTCGGGGATCGCGGTGGGCGCGATCACGACGCGCTCAGCCTGCATGCGGGCAAGCCGCTCGGCATCGCTTTCGATGGTTTCGCGCTCGGCCACGGCGTCGAAATCCTGTTCATCGGAAATCCGCGCCGCGCCTGCACGCACCAAGGGCGGGGCTGTGGCCTGCTGTGCCTCGGCAGCGGCGATGGCGGCAGCGGCGATGGTTGTCACATCGGCCTGTGTGTCGGGCGCGATGGGCGGGGCAGGGGGCGGAACCATGACGGCAACCTGCGCCGCCGGGGGCGGGGTGACAATCGCGGGCTGGGCCCGCGGCGGCAACGCGGCGGTGACGGGGGGCAACGGTGGGCGCACCGTCGTGGGCAGGGGCGCGGGTTGCACCAAAGCCCTCGCCGCGCAGCATCGCGCGCCTTGCCTGCCATTGATGATAATCTTCAAAGCCCACGCCGCTTGCCACATCATTGGGTAGGGTCGCGTTGCACGCCGCAACGGCGAACACACACAGAAAAAGGGCAACTGCGCCCTGCGGAAAACCAACCATGTACCTGCCTCGGAAGCTTATTGTTTCCGCGACATTACCACCATTTCGCGGGCTTGGCCACAAAACCGGCGGCCTGTTCCAGCGCATAGCCGATATTGAGCAGTTCGCCCTCTTCCCATGGCTTGCCAATCAGTTGTAGCCCAAGCGGCAGACCCGCGCCATCAAGCCCTGTTGGCACCGCCAGACCGGGCAGACCGGCAAGGTTCACGGTCACGGTGAAGACATCGTTGAGATACATCTCCACCGGATCGGCGTGTTTCTTGCCCAAGGCGAAAGCCGCCGAAGGGGTGGCGGGCGTTAGGATCGCGTCGACACCAGCGGCAAAAACCTCTTCGAAATCGCGCTTGATCAGCGTGCGGACCTTGCGGGCGCGGTTGTAATAGGCGTCGTAGTAGCCCGCCGACAGCACATAGGTGCCCACCATCACGCGGCGGCGGACCTCGGGGCCGAAACCTTCGGCGCGGGTTTTCTCATACATCTCGGTGATGCCGTCACCCGGTACCATCTTGGCGCGGTAGCCAAAGCGCACCCCGTCATAGCGGGCAAGGTTCGACGACGCCTCGGCAGGTGCGATGACATAATAGGCGGGCAGGGCATATTTCGTATGCGGCAAGCTGATGTCGCGGATCACGGCACCGGCGTCGGCCAGCATCTCGCGGCCGCGCGCCCAAAGTGCCTCGATCTCCTCGGGCATGCCATCCATGCGGTATTCGCGCGGAATGCCGATGACACGGCCCCGGATGTCGCCCGTCAGCATTGCCTCGAAATCGGGAACGGGCAGATCTGCGCTGGTGCTGTCCTTGGGGTCATAGCCCATCATGGCCGCCCCCATGATTGCCGCGTCGCGCACGGTTTTGGTCATCGGCCCTGCTTGATCGAGCGACGAGGCAAAAGCCACGATCCCCCAGCGCGAGCAGCGTCCATAGGTGGGCTTGAGCCCCACGATCCCCGTGAACGCCGCAGGCTGGCGGATCGAGCCGCCGGTATCGGTGCCGGTGGCCGCAAGGCACAGATCGGCGGCGACAGCGGCGGCAGAGCCGCCCGAGGAGCCGCCGGGCGTAAGTGCGGCATCGCTATTGCCTGCGCGCCAAGGGTTGATGGCGTTGCCATAAACGCTGGTCTCGTTGGACGAGCCCATGGCGAATTCATCCATATTGAGCTTGCCCAGCATCACCGCGCCTGCGTCGCGCAGCTGTCCCGAAACAGTCGATTCATACTGCGGGCGGAACCCTTCAAGGATTTTCGAGGCGGCCTGTGACGCCACGCCCTCGGTGCAAAACAGATCCTTGATGCCGAGGGGAATGCCGCACATGTCGGGCGCATCACCGGCCTTGATCCGCTGATCGGCGGCGGCGGCGCGTTCCAGCGCGATCTCGGGCGTCTTGTGGACGAAAGCACCCAGCGCGTCGGCTGCGTCAATGGCGCTCAGGCAGGCTTCGGTCAATGCGACCGATGTTGTCTCGCCCCGGCGCAGCGCGTCGCGGGCCTCGGCGATGGTGAGTTTCGTGAGATCGGACATGGTCACTCCACCACCTTGGGAACGGCAAAAAAGCCCTCGCGCGCATCGGGCGCATTGGCCAGAACCTTGGCCTGTTGGTTGCCATCGCTCACCACATCGGCGCGGCGGCGCAGCTGCATCGGCGTGACGCTGACCATCGGCTCCACATCGCTGACATCGAGTTCTTGAAGCTGTTCGATGAACCCAAGGATTGCGTTGAATTCATCGGCAAGCGCGGGCAGATCGGCCTCGTCCACGCGGATGCGGGCGAGTTTGGCGACCTTGGCGGCTGTGGCGCGGTCGATGGACATTTTCTGAGCCTCCTCGACAAGAACAAGGCGCGGTTTAGCCGCGTGATGCGAGACCCGCAAGCCGATCCAGTCTTTCCCATGTCATGGCGGCGGACTATCCTTTGGCCAAGAGGGTTTTCAATGGAGTGCACGCGATGAAATACACATGGTTGGGGCACGCCAGTGTGCGTCTTGAGATCGGCGATCAAGTTTTGCTGATCGACCCTTGGGAAAAGGGCAATCCGATGTTTCCCCACGACAGCCGCGATGCCGTCTTGGCGGGTGTGACGGCGATCTTGATCACGCATGGACATTTCGACCATATCGCCGGTCTTGGCGATCTGGCGCGTGAATTGAACGTGCCGGTTTACGGCATGGTCGAATTGATGAGCTGGATCGCCACCACCGAAGATGGCGTTGCAACCACCGGCTTTAACAAGGGCGGCACCGTGCAGTTGGGTGATGTGGCCGTGACCATGGTGCATGCGGTCCATTCATCCTCGGTCGGTCGCGATGGGCCGCCGATCTATGCGGGCGAGCCTGCAGGCTACATCATCACAGGCGAGGGGCGTTGCGCCTATGTCTCGGGTGATACCGATGTCATGGCCGATATGAAGATCTGGGATGATCTGCATGCGCCCGATGTTGGTATTCTATGTGCAGGTGGGCATTACACGATGGATATGAAGCGCGCGGCCTATGCGGCCTCGAAGCTTTTCCGTTTCAAGACCGTGATCCCCTATCACTACAAGACGTTCCCCTTGCTCGAGCAATCGGCCGATGCGCTCAAGGTTGCGGTGATGCCCGGTGTGCGGGTGTTTGATCCTGATCCGGGCGTTACAATCGAGATTTGAGGGAGCGAAAACCCAGGTTTTTCGCACGGGAAAACCCGGGTTTTCCCGCCCCTCGTTCCAGCGGTGTCGCGAAATGAAAAAGGCCGCGCGGATTACCCTGCGCGGCCTTTCGTCCATCCTTGGCGGCAGATTACTTAATCTTGCCTTCCTTGTATTCGACATGCTTGCGCACGACCGGGTCGTATTTACGCACGGTCATTTTCTCGGTCATCGTGCGGGCGTTTTTCTTGGTCACATAGAAATGGCCCGTCCCGGCAGACGAGTTCAGGCGGATCTTAATGGTTGTCGGCTTCGCCATGGGTCGGGCTCCTGCGGTCAATGCGGGGCGCGCGGGCCTAGGCCTGCGCGAAAACGTCTTTGAGACTGCGCCTTTTACTTGGCCGCAAGCGCGAGTCAACACCCCAATTCGGCAAAGGCGCTGTGGGCGCGGTGTTGCAGCCTTCATGAAAAAGGGCCGGGGGTTGCCCCGGCCCTCAGGTAAAGCGCCAAAAAGGCGTTTATTCTTGTTGTTGTCCCATGAACATCAGCAAGAACTGGAACATGTTCAGGAAGGAAATATAGAGGCTCAGCGCGCCATCGATGGCGGCTTTGTCCAGCCATTCCTGATCACCATGTACCGCATGCGCGATATAGGTGGTCTTGATTTCTTGCGTGTGGAAGGCGGTGAGACCCGCGAAAATCAGCACACCCAGCGCCGAGATCGCGAACATCATCGCGGGCGACTGCAAGAAGATGTTGATGATCATCGCCACGACCAACCCGATCACGCCCATGATCAAGAAGCTGCCCATGCCGGTCAGGTTGCGCTTGGTGGTGTAGCCCCACAGGCTCAGGCCCGCGAAAGCGATGGCCGTCACAAGGAAGGTCTGCACGATCGAGAAGGAGGTGAAGACCAAAAAGATCGAGCTCATCGACACGCCCATCAGCGCGGCGAAGGCGAAAAAGCCCAAGCTGACCGCAGCCGCCGATCCACGGCGCATCAGCGCGCCCCAGCCAAAGAGGATAAAGGCCAAGGGTGCAAACATCACCACCCAGCGCAGCGGGGTTGCATAAAGCGTCTCACCCAGCCCGGTCAGATATTGACCGTCGCGCAGCGCCATGGTGGCCCCCGTGGGGTCATTGGTCACGGCCAGATCGGCAATCGCCCAAGCCGCGGCGGCGGTGATCAACATGCCACCCGACATGGTGGCATAGACCTTGTTCATATGGGCGCGCAGGCCCGCGTCGACCTGGGCCTGAGCATTGGCGGATACGCCGGCCCGGATCGTCTGATAGTCAGCCATGTATTCCTCCTAAAAATATCATGCGGTGGACCCGTCGCGTTGTCCGCGCGCGGGTGCGTCCTTGATTACGCATATTGGCGAGTTGATTGCAGATTTCAAGCAAACGCGACGAAAGGGAGAGCAGGTGCAGTCATAGTTTTTTCCTATCAATTTTTGGCGCGACATGGATGGCCGCCGCTTCTCGGCGCTTCATTCGCATTTGCACCTTGCTTTCATGGCTCTGTGCGCGCTCGCACCGGGCGGGCGCGGCAAGACGGGTTAAGCGGGTGCAATCGTGACCACGACCTTCCCTGTGCTTTTGCGATCACGCAACAAGGCAAGCGCTTCGGCCGCGCGATCCAGCGGGAAAGTAGCGCTGATATGGGGTGTGATCTGGCCCGCGGCATAAAGGGCCATCAATTCGGTCAAGCTATTGTTCAGCACCTCGGGTGCGAACCGCAGATAGCCGCCCCAATAAAAGCCCATCACGCTGATATTCTTGACCAGAAGCAAATTCGCGGGGATTTGCGGCACAACGCCGCTGGCATAGCCGATGGTCAAGATGCGCCCCTCGGGGCGGGTGGCGCGCAGGGCCGCGTCGAAATCGGCACCGCCGACCGCGTCATAGACCACATCGACACCGCCCAAGGCCTTGAGCCGCGCGGCAAGATCGCCATCGCGGCTGTCGATCAGGTGATGCGCACCTGCCGTTTGCGCCACGGCCAGCCGGTCGGCACCACGCGCGACCGCGACCACCTCGGCCCCCATGGCGGCACCCAAGGCCACGGCGGAAAGCCCCACACCGCCCGCCGCACCGAGGACGACCAGCCGTTCGCCTGCCTTCAACCCCGCCTTGCGCGTCAGCGCCAGATGCGAGGTGCCATAGGCCACCAAAAAGCCCGCCGCTTGCGCAAAGGGCATCGCCTCGGGGATATCGACCGCGCGAGCGGCGTCAAAAACTCCGTATTCTGCCAGTCCGCCTTGGCCCGCAAAGATCGCCACGCGCGCGCCGACCCTAGGCGTGCTCACCCCCGGCCCATGTCCCACAACAGTGCCGGCAAGCTCCATCCCCATGATAAAGGGGGGTGGCGGCGTATCTTGATACTTGCCGTCAACCATAAGCAGATCGGCGAAATTCAACCCGCACGCGGCAATCTTGACCAAGATCTGACCCGGCCCCGGCACAGGCGTTGCCATCTCGGCCAAGCGTGGTGGGGTGGTGTGATCCTCCAATACGTAAGCGCGCATCCTGTTTCCCCCGTGGCTTTGGCGCAATCTAGAGACCCGTTTTGCGACCCGCCAGCCCGAGATCACGCGGGCGTGTCAGAAAAATTGGCAATGTCAATCACTGAACCTCAGGGCGAATAGTTTTGCAATCACTCTCCAAAGGATTGATTTGACGCAACGTCGCTCTAGCTGATCTATGTCGTCGTTTCGCGGCGACGCCCGATGTATCCGTAGTTTTGGATCGGTGCGTCAGGCTTTGGTTTGGCAATGATAAGGAGTGGGGCGTGAAACACCCGGTAGATGTCCATGTCGGAAAAAGGGTCCGACACCGCCGCTGGATGGTCGGAATGACCCAACAGCAGCTTGCCGAGAAAGTCGGCATCAAGTTTCAACAGATCCAGAAATATGAGACCGGCATGAACCGCGTCAGCGCCTCGCGGCTTTTCGATATCGCGCAGTCGATGGCCGTGCCTGTGGCTTATTTCTTTGAAGGTGTGGATGGGACCGATGCCGCGCATGCGACCGATGCGCCGGCCGAAGGGCTGCCCAGCGATATCTTGGCAGACAAGGAAGCGCTGGAATTGATCCGCTCTTACTACGCGATCCCCGAGAATCAGCGGCGGCGGCTGTTCGAGCTGGCGCGCGTTTTGTCTGACGCAGCCGCCTAAGGGCGTCTGTGACTTGACCCCGTGCAGGGGATCGTGTCCCTTCCGGCCCGCGTCCAGACCCGCAGCCGCCGGAGGCCAAAATGACCGATCCCCTCACAGGGCAAAATAATGTCGCCCAACGCGTCAACCCTGACGCAGCAGACCTGATCGCGACCGCCCATGCGATGGCCGATGCCGCGCGGGCCGCGATCTTGCCCTTTTTCCGCAACGCGACGCTGCGCACCGATGACAAGGGCATTGGCCGCTTTGACCCGGTAACGGAGGCTGACCGCGCCGCCGAGGCCGCGATGCGCGCCGTACTGGCCGTACACCGCCCCGATGACGCGATCTTGGGCGAGGAAGAGGCCGCGAAACCCGGCACCAGCGGGCTAACATGGGTCATCGACCCGATTGATGGGACACGGGCCTTTATCTCGGGCACGGCAAGCTGGGGCGTGCTGATCGCGCTTTGCGACGCGGATGGGCCACTCTATGGCCTGATCGATCAACCCTATATCGGTGAGCGGTTCGAAGGTGGTTTTGGGCGCGCCTTGGTCACAGGCCCGATGGGTGTGGCCCCCTTGGCGACACGCGCGACCGCCGATCTGGCTGAGGCGACGCTCTTTACCACATTCCCCGAGATTGGAACCACGGCCGAGCGCGCAGGGTTCGAGGCCGTGCGCGACCGCGTCAAGCTGACCCGCTATGGTTTGGATTGCTACGCCTATGCGCTGATCGCCGCTGGGCAGGTCGATCTGGTGATCGAGGCGGGCTTGGCCAGCTACGATATCGCCGCCCCCATCGCGGTGATCACAGCGGCCGGTGGCATCGTGACCGATTGGCAGGGTGGGCCGGTGCATCACGGTGGCCGTGCTTTGGCCGCCGCCAACCCCATGATCCATGCCGCCGCCTTGGCGATCTTGCGCGATATTGCCTAGTGCGCCGCAAGGCATGATGGCGCGACTGCCCAACACATACACCGCCCGGATGCAGAAAGGTGCATCTCGGCAAGGGATTGCCGAAAGATACACATCGCGTTGGTTATTATTTTCGAACATGATTTGCTAGTATTGGACCCAAGATGCCGCAAAAGTTCGCATAATAAGATCTACACCTCTGTTTATCCACAACCAGTGATCCCGTGTCACATGCCATGTGCCACGCTACCCTTGCGGAATGCATGCGACAGGCTCATCTTAGAGAAAACAACACCGAGCAGCCCAAGAGGCACATCATGATGATCCGTATTCTTGGTATGTTAACCATTGTGATTTTGTCCGCCTGCGCCACTGCACCGGGAACCGAGCGGATCTCGGCGGGTGGGAGCCTCGATATCGCCTCCGCTGGCACACAACTCTCTGTGCAGCGCGCGCAGGGCGGGATCATTCGCCCCCTGAGCCACTCTCCCGCGTTACAGGCCGCCGCACAACTGCTTGCCGATGATCTGAGCCACATGAATGCGCTGACCCATCAAGGCAGTGACGGTGCCGCCTTGAACGACCGGTTGCGCCGCGCGGGCTATACCGCCTGCGCCGCGGTCGAGAATATCGCCACCGGCACAAGCGATATCCGCGCGACCATCGCGCAATGGATGGCAAGCCCTGATCACCGCGCAAATATCCTCAACCCGCAAGTGACCCAGTTCGGCTTTGCCGATAGCGGCGCATATTGGGTTTTGGTGATGGCGCGGCCCTGCTGATGTGCGCATGAAAAAGGCCCCGGCGTTACCACCGGGGCCGTTCTAGAGCGTGTCGCGTTTGATCAATCCGAGGTATTCACAGCAACGGGCGAGGCAGCGTTTGCAAGGCATGACGCGTTCGTCCGTTGCTGTGAATGCGATAGAACGCGACACGCTTTATCGGGCAGGTCGCGCGCTTAGTTCTTGGCGCGGTCGACCATCTTGCCTGCCGAGATCCACGGCATCATTGCGCGCAGCTTTTCGCCGGTCGCCTCGATCTGGTGCTCGTCATTGATCCGGCGTGTCGCCTTGAACATCGGCTGGCCAACGGCGTTTTCTTGCATGAAATCACGCACGAACTTGCCGGTCTGGATGTCGGTCAGAACCGCCTTCATCCGTGCCTTGGTCTCGTCATAGGGCAAGATGCGCGGACCCGAGACATATTCGCCGTATTCGGCGGTGTTCGAGATCGAGTAGTTCATGTTCGCGATGCCGCCTTCATAGATCAGGTCAACGATCAGCTTCACCTCGTGCAGGCACTCGAAATAGGCCATCTCGGGCTCATAGCCCGCTTCAACCAGCGTCTCAAAGCCCATGCGGATCAACTCGACCAGACCGCCGCAAAGCACGGCCTGTTCGCCGAACAGATCGGTTTCGCATTCTTCGCGGAAATTCGTCTCGATGATGCCCGAACGCCCGCCACCGATGGCCGAGCAGTAGGACAGGCCGATTTCCAGCGCGCGGCCCGAGGCGTCGTTGTGAACCGCCACAAGGCAGGGCACGCCGCCGCCCTTGGTGTATTCGCCGCGCACCGTGTGGCCGGGGCCTTTGGGGCCATCATGATGACATCGACGCCGGCTTTCGGCTCGATCAGGCCGAAATGCACGTTCAGACCGTGGGCGAATGCAATCGCGGCACCTTCGCGCAGGTTGTCATGGACGTATTTCTTGTAGGTCTCGGCCTGCAATTCATCGGGCATGGTGAACATGATCAGGTCGCACCAAGCGGCGGCTTCAGCGATGCCCATGACCTTGAGGCCTTCGCCTTCGGCCTTTTTCGCGCTGGGCGAGCCGGGGCGCAGTGCCACGACGACGTTCTTGGCACCGCTATCGCGCAGGTTCAGCGCATGGGCATGGCCCTGGCTGCCATAGCCAAGGATGGCGACTTTCTTGTCCTTGATCAGGTTCACATCGCAATCGCGATCATAATAAACGCGCATCTGTCTCTCTCCTCGGATGGCGGGAATCAACTGTTGCGCAACATGCCTTGCTGATAGCGCGGCCGCCGCAAGAAAATTTGCATTATCCCCTGAATGATGTAGAAATTCATTCGTACAGAACGAAAATTTGATCAATCTCATGCTTGATGATACCGACCGCAGGATTCTGCGCCACCTACAGGCCGATCCGGCCCAACCCATGACGCAGCTTGCCCTTGCTGTCGGTGTGCCGCTTGCCACCTGCTACAAGCGCCTTGATCGCATGCAGGCCCAAGGCGTGCTGCGCGGCCAACATCTGACCATCGATTGGGCGGCGCTGGGATATACGGTCGAGGTCAGCTTGCGCATCACGCTCGACAAGACTGATCCGCGTGCCTTCGATGCCTTTCTCGCCGCTGCCCGCGAGGTGCCCGAGGTGACCGAGATCCAGACCTTCCTTGGCCGTGTCGATGTGCGCCTTGCCGTGATCGCGCGCAGCATGACCCATTACCAGAGAATTTACCGCGAACGGATCCTGGGCCTGCCGCATATCGCCGATATCGAGGCGTTGATGCATGTGGCCACGATCAAGAACCAGCAAACGGTGCCGCTGTGATCGATCTTGATGCCACGGATCGCGCTATTTTGCGCGCATTACAGGGCGATGCCACCCTCAAGGCCAGCACCCTTGGCCGTCGCTTGGGCCTCAGCCAACCCGCCACATGGCGGCGCATCAAACGCATGAGTGACGCGGGCGTGATCGGTGCGCGCAAGCTTGATCTCGATCTCGAGGCGCTGGGCTTTGGCGTGACTGTGTTTCTCGGTGTGAAGCTGGGCCTCAAGGGCCGCGTGAGCCTTGATGATTTCGAACGCGCTGTCGCGGCCATCCCCGAGGTGCAGACGGTCGAACATGTGCTGGGGCTTTATGACTACCGACTGCGTGTCGTCGCCCGCGATCTGCCCGATTTCGAGCGGGTGCTACGCCGCCGGATCATGACCCTGCCCGGTATCGGCGGGGTCGAGGCCAATGTGCTTTTATCCGAGGAACGCCGCCCCGGCCCGCTTGGCTGACGCATATCGGAAACAATCCGCCCCAATCGGCCCGCTTGCACGGTCTGCCGCGCGTCCAAACGCCGATTTCGGGCTTGGTCACACCCGCCCATGGCGCTACCCCGGACAGGCAGAAGGAGACCGTGCCAATGAACGCCTTGCTCGATACTGTCGATCCCGATGGGCTTTTGGAATATTCCGTGGTCTTTACCGACCGCTCGCTCAACCACATGTCGGGTGCGTTTCAGGGCGTGATGCGCGATATCTCGGCCATGCTGAAAGAGGTTTATGGTGCCTCTCATGTCGCGGTCATCCCCGGTGGCGGCACCTTCGCGATGGAGGCGGTCGCGCGCCAATTCGCGGGCGATCAAGATGTGCTGGTGGTGCGCAACGGCTGGTTCTCATTCCGTTGGTCGCAAATCCTCGACGCGGCACAGATCGCGCGCGAGGTGACGGTGATCAAGGCGCGCCCCATGGGCAACAGCCCGCAATCGCCCTATGCGCCCCCCCCGATTGACGAGGTGACGGCCCAGATCCGCGCGCAGCCGGCCCGGCATCGTCTTTGCCCCCCATGTCGAAACCTCGGCCGGTATCATCTTGCCCGACAGCTATATCGCGGCGCTGGCGGAAGCCGCCCACGAGGTTGATGCGCTTTTGGTGCTTGATTGCATCGCGTCCGGCACGATCTGGGTCGATATGGCGGCAACAGGCGTTGATGTGCTGATCTCAGCCCCGCAAAAGGGCTGGTCGGCCCAGCCTTGCGCGGGTCTTGTGATGATGTCGGATCGCGCCAAGACACGGATGGAACACACCCAATCCTCCAGCTTCGCCGCCGATCTCAAGGGCTGGGCCGCGATCATGGCCGCCTATGAGGCGGGTGGGCATGCCTATCACGCCACCATGCCCACCGATGCGCTGCGGGTATTTCGCGACACGATGCTGGAAACGCGTGCCTATGGTTTTGAGCGGCTCAAAGCCGCGCAATGGGCATTGGGCAACGGCGTACGCGCGATGTTGGCCGAAAAGGGCATCCGCTCGGTCGCGGCCGATGGCTTTGGCGCGCCGGGTGTCGTGGTCAGCTATACCGATGACCCGGCGATCAAATCGGGCGCGAAATTCATGGAGTTGGGCATCCAAATCGCGGCAGGCGTGCCCCTGCGCGTGGATGAACCCGACAGCTTCATGACCTTCCGTATCGGGCTTTTCGGGCTGGACAAGCTCTATGATGTGCCCGCCGCCCTTGCCCGCCTGAAAGACGGGATCGACCGCGTCTTTCCCTGAGCGGCAACGCCCATCTTTGCTTCAAAAATACTCCGGGGGTCTGGGGGCAGAGCCCCCAGCACTGCGATTCGTGCGGGCCAAAGCCTTGGGCCTTGCCCCTTTACCCTTTGGCGCCCAGCCCCGCGCGCATCATCACGCGGCGCACAGGCGCCACGGCATAGATCGCATTGAGCGCCCTAAGCCGCAGGTCGCGCAACCCCTGCGCCTGCGCCATCGAGGCACGGTTGAGCGCATCCACCCCTGTCACCCGCGCCACGATCTCTGCATGGCGCGCGCGCTGGTAGCGCGACAGCAGATCGGCCTGCCCCGGATCGTCGCGGTTTGCCTCGGCCAGATCCAACAGCACGCGCAGATCGGCCAAACTCATGTTCAGCCCTTGCGCCCCGATAGGGGGCATCACATGGGCGGCCTCGGCCACCAGCGCCACGCGCTCGGCGACCATGTGGTCTGCGATCTGGCTGATGATCGGCCAAAGCGTGCGCCGCGATGCAAGTTTGAGCGGGCCGAACAGATGAGCGGAGCGATCCGTCATCGCGGCCTCAAACGCCGCCTCGGGCAAAGCGGCAAGGCGCACCGCCTCGGGCGCGCGCTCCATCCACACGACCGCTGAACAGGGCCGCCCATCGCGATCGGGCAAAGGCACCAGCGTGAAAGGTCCGCCTGAGCGGTGGATCTCGGTCGAGATATTGTCATGGGGCAATGCATGGCTGACCGCGAAGACGAGCGCCTTTTGCCCATAGCGCAGTTTGCGCACGCCAATCCCCACAGCCTCGCGCACCCGGCTGTCGCGCCCATCCGCACCGATCACCAGCTTGGCCGCGATCCGGCTGCCATCGCTGAGGGTGACGCGCGCCTCGCCTGCGCGTGTCAAAAGCTGGGCGGTTCCGACGCCGGGGCGAAAATCGACATTGGGCAATGTCGCCAGATGCGCCACCATCTCGCGGCGCAGTAGCCAATTGGGCAGGTTCCAGCCAAACGGCAGATCCGAGATATCGGCCGCATCGAAATCATGGGCGACACGCGCCTCGGCCTCTGGTCCGCCTGCATCGACGATGCGCATGACCTGAAGCGGGGTCGCATGGGGGCCAAGCCGTGCCCAAAGCCCAATCCGGTCCAGAAAATCGCGCGAGGGCTGTAAAAAAGCGGTGGTCCGCAAATCCGCCCCTTCGGTCGCCGCATCGGTGATGGGCGGCGTGGGATCAGCACAAATGACCGAAAATCCGGCCATGCCAAAGGCTGCAGCCGCCGTAAGGCCAGCCACGCCACCGCCAGAAACAAAGATATCTATCTGGGTCAAATTGTTCATGAGGTTGATCTAGGGCGCGACAGGGGGCAGGGCGACGCGACAGGCTGTCCCAACTCTGGCTTGTGTGGATTTTTCGTACGAAAAATCCCTTCTGCGAAAATTCGTACGAATTTTCGGATGCTCACACCAGCGCTTCCAAAAAACTGGTCAGATCGGCTGTGTGATGTTCGATAAAGGCTGCAGGTTCTGCCTCGGGTGCGACATGTACGGTGCGCATGCCCATCGCATGGGGGACGCGCAGATTGCGCGCATCATCCTCGAACATGGCCGCGCGTGTTGGGTGCAAGCCATCGAGGGCAAAGACCGTCTCAAAGGCGGCGCGGTCGGGTTTAGGCACCAACTGTGCATGTTCCACCCCATAGATCGCATCAAACAGCCCCGACAGCCCACGATGGGCAATCACCCGCTCGGCATAGGGTTTGGTGCCATTCGTATAGATGATCCGCCGCCCCGGCAGGGCGCTGATCGCACGCGCCAGCGCCGGGTCAGGCGCGATGACCGAGAAATCGATCTCATGCACCTGTGCCAAATAGGCGTCGGTGTCGATGGTGTGGTGGCGCATCAGCCCCGCCAATGTCGTGCCGTATTCACGCCAATAGCTGTGGCGCAACGCCTCGGCCGCTGCGCGCTCGACGCCTGCCACCTGCATCACCCACTCTGTCATGCGGATGTTGATTTGGTCAAAGAGCGCCATCGCGGGCGGATAAAGCGTATTGTCGAGGTCGAAGACCCAAGTCTCGACATGGGAAAAGCGGTGTTTGGCCATAACACTAAGCCCTAGGGCCGCGCGCGGTGCTGCGCAAGTCTGGACAGGGGCGGCTCCGCCGCCTAGCTTTGCGCGGCATATGATAGGATACCGCTGCACCATGGCTTCGAAGATGATCCCCGATCCGCATAAGGATGCCCATGCCCTGATCCTCGACGCGATCGATCAAGGGATCTACCGCCCGGGTGACCGGCTCGTTGAATCCGAGCTTGCCGATCGTTTCGGCGTCAGCCGCACGCCGATCCGCGAGGCGCTGCAACGTCTTGAAACGCAGCGCTTGCTGACCCGCGATGGGCGCTCGCTGATTGTGGCCTCGCTCGATCACGCGCAGATGGCCGAGCTCTACGCCGTGCGCCAAGAGTTGGAGGCGCTGGCCGCAAGGCTTGCAGCCCAGCATGCCGCGATCGAGGAAATTCAGGTTTTGCGCGAGATGGTCGAGGCGGATCGCGCGCTTTTGTCTGATCCGCAGGCTTTGGCGCGCGCCAACAGGCGGTTTCACTACCAGATCCATCTGGCCAGCCATAACCGCTATCTGGTCCAACAGCTTGATCTTGTCTATCGGTCTATGGCGCTGATGGCGCGCACATCGCTTGCGGCCAAGGGGCGGGGTGAAAAGGCGCTGGCCGAGCATTCCGAAATCGTCGAGGCGATTGCCGCGCGCGATGGTGAGCGCGCGGCGCGCGCTTTGCGCGACCATCTTTCCATTGCCTTCGTCGTCCGCCTCAAGGAGGAGGCGCAGAAGTCGTCGGTGTAAGCCGCGGCTTTGCCACCGCCGCGGGCAGCGCGCCAAATTGGCCATGGCGCGTCTTGGCCCAGTCGAACGGGCGGTACAAAATCTCGAGCACCGCGCGCCACGCTGACAGCGTGCCAAGCAAGAAGTAGAATTCGGAAAGCAGGATAAAAGGCCGCAAATGGCGAAGATGCGCCGCCTGCGTCGCATAGATCGCCAATGCGATGGACAATACCACGCTGGCCACGAAAACCGTGGCCAAAATACCGTAGCCAAAGGGGCTGATCACCAGATCAAGCGGATGGGCATAGCCGAATGGCTTGATCATCAATGACCACAAAAGCGGCGCGACCAAGAACCCCGTCACGGCACAAAGGATCTGCACCTGTAGGGCCAAGAACCGCCACAAGCCAAGCGCGCGGAACAGGGCAAAAGGGGCGCGCATCGCCACGGCCCATGTCAGCAGATAGCCTTTTTGCCAGCGTGCGCGCTGGCGCACCCAAGGGATGATCGCGGCGTTGGCCTCCTCGAAGGTGGTGCTTTCGATGATCTCGACCCGGTAGCCGTGGCGCGCAAGCCTGATGCCAAGCTCTGCATCCTCGGTGACGTTGTGGGCATCCCAGCCGCCCACGGCCTCGAGTGCTGCGCGGCGCAGAAATTGTGTCGTCCCCCCCAAGGGCACGACAAGGCTCAGACGTTGTACCCCCGGCAAAAGCACGCGAAACCAGATGGCGTATTCGATCGCGAAAAGCCGCGACAACAGGTTGTAGCGCGCGTTGAAGTAATCAAGCTGCCCTTGCAGGCAGGCGGTATCCGGCCCCAAGGCTGCAAAGCGCTGCGCCACGCGCAACAGCTGATCGCTTTCAGGCCTGTCTTCGGCGTCATAAACGCCAATAATCTCGCCGCGTGCGAAATTCAGCGCGAAATTTAGCGCGCGCGGCTTGGTGCGTGGTTCGCCCCGCGGCACGGTGATGATCCGCGCCCAACCCGGCAGCGTGAGACATGACAAGGCCGTGCGGGTCAGGCTGTCACCCTCTTCGATGATCAACAACACATCCAGCCGCTCAGGCGGATAGTCGAGATCGGCAAGCGCGCGCATCAATGTGGTGGCGATTTCGCGTTCCTCGTAGAGCGGCACGAGGATCGAGATGATCGGCAAGGCCCATGGCGCGGTGATCCGTTCGTCCTTGGGTGGGCGCGCGCGGCGTATCTGACGCTCAGCGCGCAGAGTCGCGCCAAAGGTTGCGATCTTGAGCACCATATTGGCCATAAAGACCGCCAGCGCGATCAGAAAGGCCGTCACGGTCACAGCGAGGGGGGCCAGAAACGTAAGCCCCGCAATAGCCAAAAGGATCAAGAACGCGCTACGCCCGACGATCTTTGTGCGCCAATTGCGGCAACTGTTTCGCTGGGGCGCTTGACCTTCGGCGATACGCGCGAGCAGTTCGCCGTAAAGCGCGATTTGGCCGGCAATGATCTGCGCCCTTGGTGCCAGAACCAACGCCGCTTTTTGCCCCGCAGGCAGGCAGAGCGCGGCGCGGATTTCATCGGCGCGGTCTGGGCGACCGGTCGCGATGATCACCGTGGCCCCGATGCGGTCCAATGGCACAGCTTCCAGCGCCAAGGCCCGATCGGCGGATAGGTAGCGCGCAAGGCCGGGATCAGGGGTGCCATGCATCCAGTCATTCATGCCAAGGCCATGGAACTCGGCCAAGGCGGGCAACATCTCGGCCTCAGAAACGGCACCGCGCGCCAAGAGAACTTGGCCGATCCATATATCGCTTAGCCCTGCCGCCTCGCGCGCGTCCATGACATCGCCAAGTCGTGCCGCACCGCGCGCCAAGAGCAGCCGGTCAAGCGTCGAGGGCGGCGCGCTGGGAGGGGAATTGATACGAAGCCTTGCGCGTGACGCGATCGCCACCATCTCAGCCGCGCTTGGCCCCGGCGTCAGGGGGCGCAGCGTGCCGATTTTGGGCGTAGTCTTCGCATCATCAACGGCGTCAATTTCGCTGTGCATAGACCCCTCGCGCGCTGATGCGGCGACGATCAAGATGCAACCATTGACCGCCCCCAGACCCAGACAGGCTGCGCCAACAAGGTTAACGTCACGTTAACCGGGGCGATGCAGATCAACCGGTGGCGCGGGCCTGAATGGCTTGGGCAAAGCGTTCGAAGAGGTAAAAGCTGTCTTGCGGGCCGGGGCTTGCCTCGGGGTGGTATTGCACCGAGAACACCGGGCGGTCGGCCATGCGGATGCCGCAGTTCGACCCGTCGAACAAGCTCACATGGGTTTCGATCACACCCGCGGGCAGGGTTTGGCTGTCCACGGTAAAGCCGTGGTTCATCGAGGTAATCTCGACCTTGCCGCTTTCGAGATCCTTGACCGGGTGGTTCGCGCCGTGATGGCCATGGTTCATCTTGACGGTCTTGGCGCCAAGGGCCAGTGCCAGCATTTGATGGCCCAAGCAGATGCCGAAAACGGGCAGATCGGCGGCCAGCACGCCTTGGATCATCGGCACGGCATAGGCGCCGGTCGCCGCCGGATCGCCGGGGCCATTGGACAAGAACACCCCATCGGGGTTTTGGGCCAGCACCTCTTCGGCGGTGGTGGTGGCGGGCATGACGGTGACGTCGCAGCCGACGCTTGCCAGACAGCGCAGGATGTTGCGCTTGGCACCGTAGTCGATCGCGACGACCTTGGGTGCGGCACCCGTGCGCTTGGTATAACCCTCGGGCCATGCCCAGCGCTTTTCATCCCAGCGATAGGATTGCGCGCAGCTGACCCCTTTGGCCAGATCGAGGCCCACCAGCCCCGGAAAGCCCCGCGCGGCCTTGACCAGCGCCTCGATATCGAAATTTCCGTCGGGATCATGGGCAAGGGCCACATGCGGCGCACCCTGTTGGCGGATCGCGCGGGTCAGGCGGCGGGTATCGACACCGCCCATGCCGATGCGGCCCGTTTTTTCCAGCCAAGACACCAGATCGCCCGTGGCGCGCCAATTCGACGGCTCGGTCGGATCCCATTTCACGATCATGCCTTCGGCGACCGGGTCGGCGGTCTCGTCATCCTCAGGCGTGACGCCGGTGTTGCCGATATGGGGAAAGGTAAAGGTCACGATCTGCCCGGCATAGGAGGGGTCGGTCATGATCTCCTGATAGCCGGTCATCGCGGTGTTGAAGCACAATTCCGCGACGCGAATCCCCTTTGCGCCGAATCCCTTTCCGAAAAAGAGCGTTCCATCGGCAAGGGCGAGGCAGGCAGTGGGTTTGGCGGGCATGGTTCAGCTCCCGTGTTGCGGGTCGGCAAATTGGCGTCGGCATACGGGGCGGGCGGGGTATGGTCAAGCCGTGGACGCAAGGTGTTGTTGCCGCGGCCCGTCTGGCTTATCAAGGCGCTTTGATGTGATGGTTGGGGACAGACGATGCCAATGGACCTGAGAGGACGGATCGGCGCTGGCCTCAAAGAGGCGATGCGCGAAAAAGACGCCACACGCCTCAGCACGCTCCGGCTGATCAATGCGGCCATCAAGGATCAAGATATCGCCGCGCGCGGTGAGGGGCAGCCCGATGGCGTGGATGATGCCGCCGTGCTTGCGATCTTGGGCAAGATGGTCAAACAGCGTCATGAAAGCGCGCGCGCCTATGAAGAAGGCGGGCGGTTGGAACTGGCCGAAAAGGAACGCGCGGAAATCACCATCATCGAGGATTACCTGCCGCGCCAGTTGGACGAGGACGAGGTGACGGCCGCAATCGATGCCGCCATCGCTGAAACAAGTGCATCAGGTTTGCGCGATATGGGCCGCGTGATGGCGGCCTTGAAGGCGAAATATACCGGACAAATGGATTTTGGCGCGGTGGGCCCGATGGTGAAAGCCCGCCTTGCCTGAGGGGGCGGCGCTAGCGCGATTTATCGCGCAGCGCGCGTTCAAGCGTCTCTTTCAGCCCAACCCGCTCGGGCGGGGTCAGAAACGCGCCCAGCTCCACCTCGCGCGGGCCACCTTGCAGCGTCAGGTATTGCGGCACTGGACCACCCGTTTGGTGCAGCGCGATGCGCACCCAATGGGGGTTTGCCTCCCAGTCGCGCGTGGCGCGGCGTGGCTCGTGGCGTTCAAGCCGGATCAAATCATCCCAAAGCAAGATCTCTTCATAGATGTCGCGGTCGCGCCAACTGCGCGTGAGGGCTGCCCAAACGCCCCAGATCGCCGCGACAAGAAACGGCAAAAGCGCCCAGAACACCGCCGTGCCGAGAATCGACAACAGCGGCACCGAGATCAGCGCGGCGGTTGCGCCGATGAACCAGACGAATCCCTCGGGCGTGAGCGATTTATGCGGCGTCAGGCGCAGCCTGAGCCGGGGCATGCCGTGGCCGTCACGGAAAAGGGCCCCGGTCGTGTCCGGGGCCCCGCTTAGATTGTCGATCAGGATTGGCATGGGCCTATCAGTGATGCGGCTGACGGTCCCACATCTCGCGCGTCGGAAGCTCCTCAAAGGTGTGCTCCGGCGGCGGGTTGGGAAGGGTCCATTCCAGCGTGTCCGCATGCTCGCCCCAATAGGCGTTCTCGGTCACCTTGCGCCCTGCAAGGATCGTGTAGAACACGATCCCGATAAACAGCAGGAACGAGGCGAAACGAGATGAACGCGCCGATCGAGCTGACATAGTTCCACAGCGCGAAAGCGTCGGGATAGTCGATGTAGCGGCGCGGCATGCCCTGACGGCCAAGGAAGTGCTGCGGGAAGAAGGTGATGTTGGTGCCGATGAAGAACATCCAGAAATGCACCTTGCCCAAGAACTCGGGGTATTGGCGGCCCGACATCTTGCCGATCCAGTAGTAGATACCGGCAAAGATTCCGAAGACGGCCCCAAGGCTCATCACATAGTGGAAATGCGCCACGACGTAGTAGGTGTCGTGATAGGCGCGGTCCACAGCGGCTTGGCTCAGGATGATCCCCGTCACACCACCCAGCGTGAACAAGAAGATGAAGCCGATGGCAAACAGCATGGGCGTCTCGAAGGTGATCGAACCGCGCCACATGGTGGCGATCCACGAGAAGATCTTGATGCCGGTCGGCACCGCGATCACCATCGTGGCGACCATGAAATAGGCCTGCTGGTTCAGCGTCATGCCCACGGTGTACATGTGGTGCGCCCAGACGACGAAGCCTAAGCCACCGATTGCCACCAGCGCATAGACCATCGGCAGGTAGCCAAAGACCGGCTTTCTGGAGAAGGTCGAAACGATGTGGCTGATGATGCCGAAGGCCGGCAAGATCACGATATACACTTCGGGGTGACCGAAGAACCAGAAGATATGCTGGAACAACACCGGGTCGCCGCCGCCCGACACATCAAAGAAGGTCGTGCCAAAGTTGCGGTCGGTCAGCAGCATGGTGATCGCGCCCGCCAGAACCGGCAGCGACAAAAGCAGCAGCCATGCGGTGACGAAGATCGACCATGCAAACAGCGGCACCTTGTGCAGCGTCATGCCCGGTGCGCGCATGTTCAGGAAGGTGGTGATGATGTTGATCGATCCAAGGATCGAGCTGGCGCCCGAAACGTGCACGGCGAAGATCGCGAAATCGACCGCGCGGCTTGTCGGCGCGTCCTGCCATGACTCAGCGGCGGGTAGAAGGTCCAGCCGGGGCCAGCGCCGCCATCGATGAACACCGCGCAGAAGGCCAAGACAGGTGCCCGCGACATAGAGCCAATAGGACAGGTTGTTGAGACGCGGGAACGCCATATCCGGCGCGCCGATCATCAAGGGCATGAAGTAATTGCCGAAACCACCGAACAGCGCGGGAATGACGACGAAGAACATCATCAAAACGCCGTGGCCCGTGATCATCACGTTCCAAAGATGGCCATCGGGGGTGCAATCTTCGACCGCGGCGGCGGTCAGGCGCGCGCCTTCGGCGCACATGTATTGCACGCCCGGCTCCATCAACTCCATCCGCATGTAGACGGTGAAGATGACGGACACGAGACCCACGATACCTGCGGTGAACAGGTAGAGAATCCCGATATCCTTGTGGTTGGTGGACATGAACCAACGGGTAAAGAAACCCGGTCGGTCGTGGTCATGCCCTGAAATGGCGGCGTCTGCCATGTGAAACTCCTGTCTGTCGCTCGTCGGCGGCAGCGACGGCAATAGCCGCACCTCTCCGCGCATTTGATAATGCCCTTCTAGGGCGGTGATGTCAGTGCCGCAATGTTGTTGGCGTCAATCAGTCGCGCTTTGGGGTGAGGAAAATTGTCTCAGATCAAGGCGCAGCGCAAATGCGCCTTGTACTGGCCGCCGATGGCCGGATCAGGGCGCTGATTGCGTGAAGACCTTGTGAAAACTGCGCTCCAGCGCAAGGTCGAGGTCATCCATCGTGACCGGCAGCCCCAGATCGACAAGGCTGGTGACACCATGGCCTGTGATCCCGCACGGCACGATGCCGTCGAAATGCGCCAGATCGGGGTCATGGTTGATCGCCAGACCATGGGTGCTGACCCATTTGCTGAGTCGCACTCCGATGGCCGCGATCTTGTCCTCACGCGGGGTGCCATCGGGCAGGGCGGGCTTGTCGGCGCGCGCGACCCAGACGCCGACGCGACCGGGGCGGATCTCGCCCTTGATGTTGAATTCATCAAGCGCGGCGATCACCCAAGCCTCGAGCGCTTGGACAAAGGCGCGCACATCGCGCCCGCGCCGGTTGAGGTCGAGCATCACATAGACCACGCGCTGACCGGGGCCGTGATAGGTGTATTGCCCACCGCGCCGTGTCTCAAACACTGGAAAGCGTTCGGGGTCTTTCAAATCGTCGCGCTTGGCCGATGTGCCGGCGGTATAAAGCGGCGGGTGCTCGAGTAGCCAGATCGCCTCCTCAGCCGTGCCCGCCGCAATGGCTGTGGCGCGCTCTTGCATCCACGCAAGCGCCGCGTCGTAATCGACCAAGCCCTCTGATCTGATCCATGCGACCAATGTCTTGCCTTTCTGCTTGGCCTACCTTGCGCCGCAGCTTCATTAACATGGGCAACACGCAAGGAAAACGCCGCTGCGACCTGTGGCAAGGTGCGGCCTGCATATCCGCACGCGCGATCAATGGAAAAATATCGCCTCCCCCCTTTTCAAGGTCAGATGGCTCGGCTACACGACGCCGACTACCTGTCATGTGCGGTCGTGGCGGAATTGGTAGACGCGCAGCGTTGAGGTCGCTGTGGGGTAACTCCCGTGGAGGTTCGAGTCCTCTCGACCGCACCAATCTATCCTGCCAGCGCGGCCTTTGTGCCGCGCGGCGGGAAAGACCCAAACCCCGAAACCAAAACGATTTCGCCCCGTGACACGGGCCTCGCCGGTGTTTAACCATCGCCCCAGATTTCAGGCAGGGGGACATCATGCGGTTCATGCGGGTCGGAGCGGTTGGGGCGGAACGCCCCGTGGTGCAGGCACAAGATCAAAGCTGGCGCGATCTGACAGGTCTTGTCGCAGATATCGGCCCCGATAGCTTGGCCGATCTGGCTGCGCGTCTGGCGGGTGTCGATCTGGCCGCTTTGCCGGTGGTCGATATCACTGGCCAGCGCATCGGCGCGCCCATCGCGCGGCCGCGCAATATCTGGTGCATCGGGCTGAATTATTCCGACCATGCGGCCGAGGCGGGCATGCCCGTGCCAGCCGAGCCGATCTTGTTCACAAAGCCCGGCAGCACGCTGTGCGGCCCCAACGACCCGATCTTGCGCCCCGCCCACGCCAACAAGCTTGATTGGGAGGTGGAGCTGGGCGTGATCATCGGCAAGCCCGCGCTGGGCATCGCGCCTGAGGCGGCGATGGATCATGTCTTTGGCTATGTTGCGGCCAATGACATCTCGGAACGCGAATGGCAGACCGAGCGCGGCGGCCAGTGGTCCAAGGGCAAAAGCTATCCGTCCTTCTGCCCCTGCGGCCCGGTGCTGGTGACGCGCGATGACATCCCCGATCCGCAAAACCTCGCCATGGAACTCAGCGTCGATGGTGCGGTGATGCAGCGCGGCACGACCGCGACCATGATCTTTGGCGTGGCCCATATCGTCGAATATCTCAGCCGTTTCGTGCTGCTGGAGGCGGGCGATCTGATCGTCACTGGCACGCCGCCCGGCGTCGGCATGGGGATGAAGCCGCCGCGTTACCTGAAAGGTGGCGAGCGGGTGACGCTGTCGATCGCTGGCCTGGGCGCGCAATCCAATATCGTGCAAGACGTCTGAAAGCGCAGCTTACAAGACGGGCATCAGACCCGCCGATTGCAGCGCCTCGAGCCTTGCATAGGCACCGTTGAGGGCCATCAACTCGGCATGGGTGCCTTGCTCGATCACGCGGCCACGGTCGATCACCACGATCAGGTCGGCGTCGCGGATGGTGGACAGGCGATGCGCGATCACCAGCGTGGTGCGCCCGGCGCTGAGCCGGGTCAGCGCCTCTTGCACAAGCTGCTCCGAGCGCGCGTCAAGCGCCGATGTCGGCTCATCCAACAGCAAAATGGGCGCGGCCTTGAGCATGGCGCGCGCGATGGTGACGCGCTGGCGCTGACCGCCCGACAGCGCACTGCCGCGTGGGCCGACGGGTGTATCAAGGCCCAAGGGAAGGGCGGCTGCGAACTCCATCACCGATGCCGCATCCGCCGCTGCGCGCACCGCCTCGGGGGTGGCATCAAGCCGCCCGAGCCGGATATTCTCGGCAATCGTCGCGTCAAACAGCGCGGTTTCTTGGCCCACCATCGCGATCCCATCGCGCAGCCCGTCAAGGTCAAGCTGATCGACAGGTTGATCCGCGATGGTGATCTGGCCGCAGTCCGCATCGACCAACCGTGTCAGCAGGGCGAAGACCGTGGTCTTGCCCGCACCCGATGGGCCGACGATGGCGGTGGTCTTGCCCTCGGCGCGCTGTAAAGCTCAGCCCTGCGCAGCACGGCCGTATCGCCATAGCCGAAATGCACATCTTCGAAACAAATGGCACCTTGCTGCACCGGGCGAGGGGCGGCAGGGGGCAGGATCGTCGGTTTGGCCTCGAGCACCTCGTAAAGCCGTGCGAGCGAGGCGACACCGGCCTGCAACTGGCCCGCGATGTTCGACAAGCGGCGCAGCGGGTCAAAGATCAGCGCAAGTGCGGTGAAAAAGGACATGAACTGCCCAACTGATTTCTCGCCTGCGATGATCTGCGCGCCGCCGTAGTACAGCACGGCAACAAACCCCGCCGCGGCGATCAGATCGATCATTGCGGGGTTGGCGGCCAGCCCGCGCTGGGCGCGCAAGGCTTCGCGCAGGAAATGGCGCACCTCGCCCTCGAAGCGGCCGGTCTCATGGCGTTCCAGCCGGTTGAGCTTGATCGACTGGATGCCGTGAAAAATCTCGTCCAATTGCGTGGAAAGGCGCGCTGCCGCCTCGCGGCTGGCACCCGTCGTGCTGCGGATATAGCGTTGCAGCCCCAGCATCGGCAAAACCAGCAAGGGCAGGCCGATCAGGGCAAGCAGCGTCCAGCGCCAATCGTTGATCAGCATCACCGTCAACAGCGAGGCGAAGGTGATCGTGTCGCGCCCCAGCGACATCACCGTGGTCGCGGCCAGCCCTTGCAGGGCCAATGTGTCGCCGCGCACCCGCTCGATCAGCGCGCCGGGCGGGGTGGTGCGGAAATAGGCCAGATCAAGGGACAACAGATGCCGCAAGAGCCGCGATTGCAGCGCGGTTGTGACCTTGAGGCCAATGGACACGACGATCAGCCGTTGCCCAAACCCCGCAACGGCGCGCAGGCCGAACACGGCGGAGATCGCCAAGGCGACCCAACCCACACCCGCCATATCGCTGGCAGCGAAAAGATCATCGAAAAGCGGTTGGATCAGATAGGCCAGCGCCCCCAAGGCGGCACCCTCAATCGACATCAGCACAGCGGCAATGACCAGCCGGGGCCAATGGCCCATCACATGCTCGCGCCACAATCGGCCCAGCAAATGCCCGGACGGAGGCGACAGGTCGCGTGGTCTGCTCCGTCTCGATGTCGGATGGGTTGGGCAGGGCGGTCCGCTCCGGCGTTAGGCGTATCGTCGCAACAACACCCGCCCCTTACGCCAAGCAGGGCGGCGCGGCAAGCAACAGCTAGCCCACAAGCAATATCCAAGCCGAGCCGGTGACAACCGTGAGCCCCGTGCCGATCAAGATAGAGGAGGCAACGACCCGCCGCGCGGCACCATACATATCGGCAAAGATATAGGTATTGACGCCGGGGGCCATTGCAGCCGTGACCACGGCGGCGCGCAGCTGCTCTTGGCTCAAGCCCCCTATGGTTTTGCCCAAGCTCCATGCGATGGCTGGATGCAAGACCAGTGAAATAGCACAGATCATGGCAATCACGCCGGCATCACCCTCGGGCTTGTAGCGGTAAAGCACACCGCCCAAGCCGAACAAGGCCGCAGGCAATGCTGCCCGCATGATCAGGGCGACCGCCTCGTCAAGGATTGCGGGCACCGCGATGCCGCTGAGATTGACCGCAAAGCCAAGACCGATCCCGATCATCAGCGCATTACGAAAAATCGCCCGCGTCACCGTGCGGATCAGGGCCACACCGCCTGTCTGTGCGCGCACAATCTCCATCGTGACGATGCCGAGAATGTAGCAAACCGGCGCATGCAGCGCGATGATGGCGTAATTCGGCCCAAGGCTGTCGATACCATAAGCCCGCTCGCCCACCGCAAGGCCCAAGAGCACGGAATTGGCGAAAAGCGCGCAAAAGCCGATGGCGACGCTATCTTCCCACGGGCGGCCAAAGATAAGCCGCGCGCCAAACAGCCCCGCGAAAAAGCAGATGATCGAGCCGCTGTAATAGCTCAGCATCAGCCCAAGGTCGAAATCCCGGCCCAGATCGAGGGTCGAGATCGCCGCGAAAAGCAGGCAGGGAATGGCGAATTTCTGGGCGAAAGACATCAGCCCATCGACTGCCGCATCCGAGAAGAGCTTGGCCCAAACAGCGCCGTAACCTGCTGCCACGACAAGAAAGACAGGCAGCACGATGGTCAGGATATCGCCCAATCCCTAGACCTCGATGCTGATGGTCATGCCGTCATGGGCGGGCATGATGTGATCGGGTGTCTCGGCCACCAGCGTGGCATGGTCGAGATCGATATGCATATTCGTCAAGATCGCATGGCGCGGCTTTGCCCGCGCGATCCATTCCAGCGTCCGCGCCAGATGGGCATGGCTGGGGTGCGGCGTGCGGCGCAGCGCGTCGATGATCCAGTAGTCAAGGTTGTCCAACAGCGGCCAGGCGTCCTCAGGGATATCCGAGACATCGGGCAGATAGGCCAGATCGCCAATGCGAAAGCCAAGCGCATGGATATTGCCATGCGTGACCTCGAAAGGGGTCAGCCGGATCGCGCCGCCGGGGCCATCAATCACCACATCGCCGTCGATCGCGTTCAGATCGAGGATCGGCGGATAGGCCGAGCCGGGCGGCTGCACAAAGGCGTAACCAAAGCGGCTGATGAGATCGTTTTGCGTTGCCCCATCCGCCCAGACGCCCAAGCGCTTGCGCATGTTGAACACGATCATCCGCAGATCATCGAGGCCATGGACATGATCGGCATGGGCATGGGTATAGACCACCCCATCAAGCCGCCCGATACCCGCATCAAGCAATTGCGCGCGCAGATCGGGCGAGGTGTCGATCAAAACGGCGGTCTCGCCCTCCCCCTCGCGGCGCTGGATCAGAAGCGAGCAGCGGCGGCGGTTGTTCTTGGGGTTGGTCGGGTCGCAATCGCCCCATTCCCCGCCCAAACGCGGCACGCCGCCCGATGACCCGCAGCCCAAGATTGTGAAGATCATCTTGGCCATCGGCTTACGCGGCCTTTGCCCAAGCGGCGGCTTTCCAGAACAGCCGGTCGAAATTGGCCGAGGTCTGACGCGCGAAATCGGCATAGCTAAGCCCAAAGACCTCGGCGCCGATCTTGGCTGTCAGCGCGGTATAGGCGGGCTCGTTGCGTTTGCCGCGATGGGGGGGCGGGGCCAGATAGGGGCTGTCGGTTTCCAACAAGACCCGCTCAACCGGGGCAGCGGCGAAAATATCGCGCAATTCCTGCGACTTGGGAAAGGCCGCGATGCCCGACATCGACAGGTAAAAACCCAGATCAAGGGCCGCTTGCGCCAAGGCCGGGGTCGAGCTGAAGCAATGCATCACACAAGAATAGGCGCCTGCGCGATATTCATCGGTCAAGATGCGCGCCATATCCGCATCCGCGTCGCGGGCATGGATGATCAGCGGCAAGCCAGTTTCGCGCGCCGCCGCGATATGGATGCGCAGGCTTTCTTGCTGCACCGCCTTGGTGTCGGCGGTGTAGTGATAATCAAGTCCGGTTTCACCGATGCCCACGAATTTCGGATGCTTGGCCAGCGCTGTCAGTTCCGCAACCGTGGCTAGCGGTTCCTCGGCGGCACTCATCGGGTGGGTGCCTGCGGCCCAGAAAACGGGGCCGTGCCCCTCGGCGATGGCGCGCACGGCGGGGGCGTTGCGCAACCTTGTGCAGATCGTGACCATGCGCGTGACACCCGCAGCCGTTGCGCGCGCGACAACCTCGGGCAATTCCCCCGCAAGGCTGTCAAAGTCGAGATGGCAATGGCTATCGACGATCTGGGGCAGGGTGTTGTTCATGGGGCAATCTTGTTGCGGGTCAGGTCGCGGCCTGCCGGTCGAGTTCAAGCAACATATCGAATGTGAGCGCGGCAGGGTCAAGGTTCACCGCGCGCCCTCGTCTTGCGCGGTGGGTCAGCGACGCGGCCAAATCGGCCCATCCCCGCGCGGCCAAAGGGCTGGGTGAGAGGCGCGCCAAAAGCGCATCCTCATCTTTCACGATCTCGGGCAGGGGCGTGCCAGATGCCCCGCGCCGTGCCAAGCGCGCAAGTGCGGTATCCAGCAGGTTCAGGGTCAAATCGAAGCGGTCTTCGCCCTGTTTGCCAGCCGTGGCTTCGGCCAATTGCAGGGCAAGGGGGCGGTCAAGGCGCGGCAAGCCCTGTAGCAAGCGCAACAAATCTGCGTAAAGCCCAAGCCCGTCTTGCGACAAAAGCCGTGCCGCCGTGCCGACAGAGCCGCCCGCCAATTCGGCCAGACCGGCCATCTCGGACGGTGGCGCAAAGCCCGCCTGTTGCAGTGCTGCGCGCAGATCATCGGCCCCGAGCGGTTGAAACCGCAACACCCGACAGCGCGAGCGGATCGTTGGCAACAGCCCCGAGGGGCGATGCGCGATCAAGAACAGCACGGCATCTGCGGGTGGTTCTTCGAGTTCTTTGAGCAGTGCGTTGGCGGCGTTCGGGTTCATCTCGTCGGCGCAATCGACGATCACGACCCGCCGGCCGTTGCCACCCGCCGACATCTGGAAAAAGCTTTTCAGGCGGCGCACCTCTTCGACGCGGATCACGTCGGAAAGCGCCTTGCCATCGGGGCGCGGCCCGCGCCGGATCAGGCATAGCCCCGGCTCAGACAGTGCTTTTAGCCGTGGCACCACCGGGTGATCATCTGCGATATCAAGGGTGTCGGGCGGCGGTGGCGCCCCGAACAGCCCGTCATTTTGGGCGATAGGTGTGGCCAGCAAGAACCGGGCCGCGCGCCAAGCAAAGCTGGCTTTGCCGATGCCCTTGGGGCCGGTCAAGAGCCAGCCATGCGGCAGACGTCCCGTGTTGAAGGCTGATAGAAATTCCGCTTCCGCCGCGGTCTGCCCGAATAGCCGTGCGGTCTCGCGCGGGTGGGGCGCGCCGTCAAGCCGGTCGGGTTCTGGCAGAAGATCATCGCTCATGGACCTGTCCTAGCACGAGTTGGGGGAGCGGAAAACGCGCGTTTTCCGCGTGGGAAATCTCCAGATTTCCCAACCGAAAAACTTGTGTTTTTCGGCCTAGAGCGTGCCGCGTTCTATCGCATTCACCCCAACAGGCGAACGCGTTATGCCTTGCAAACGCTGCCTCGCCTGTTGCGGTGAATATCAGCGGACTGATCAAACGCGACACGCTCTAGCCCAAGCGTTTTGCCACGGCGGCGGTGATATCGGCGGCGATGGCCGCGGCCGAACGGTTCGCATCGATCAAGATGCAGCGCCCCGGCGCTTCCTTGGCCAAGGCGCGAAACCCTTCATGCAGCTTCTTTTGGAAACCGAGGCCGAAATCCTCGAAGCGATCCTCGCCTGAGCGGCGGGCAAGCCCGCGCGCCAAGGCAATCTCGGGGTCGATATCAAGGATCAAGGTCAGATCGGGTTCAATCCCGATCACGCGGGCATGGATATCATCAACCAGCCCGCGCAGATCGCCGCGCGTCGCCCCTTGGTACACCCGCGTGCTATCGGCGAAGCGGTCCGTGATCACATCGCGCCCTGCGGCCAAGGCGGGGCGGATCGTGCGCTCCAGATGGTCGCGACGGGCGGCTGTAAAGAGCAAGATCTCGGTTTCTGGCGACCAGCGGTCGGGGTCACCCTCGACCAAAAGGCGGCGGATCGCCTCGGCGCCCGGTGCGCCACCCGGCTCGCGCGTCAGCACAGGATCGCGGCCTTGGCCCTGCAGCCACGCCGCCAGCCCTTTGGCCTGCGTGGATTTGCCCGAGCCGTCGATCCCCTCGAGGCTGATGAAAAGGGCTTGCGTCAACGTCTTCATCCACCCACTGCGGGCGGGGTCGGGCCAAAGACGTCTTCCAAGACCGCACGCATTGCCGTGGTCAGCCGGACAATGAGTCCGCCCTCGGGCACATCCCCTGTCGCCAAAAGCGGGATGCGATGTTCGATCATCGCGTCACCTTCGCCCAAGCGCAGGACCATCTCACCCAGTGTGTCGCCCGCTGCAACCGGGGCAATCACAGGGCTGAGATAGGTCATTTCCGCGCTTAGCGGTGCTTCGCCCACCACGGGCAAGAGCAAGGATAGATCGCGCGCGGGCGCAATCGCGACATCGGGGCCTGTGCCCATGAAGACGGGTACGCGCGCCATCTCGGTGCCTTGGGTCACGACTTGGCGTTCGACAAATTGCCGAAAGGCCCAGTTGAGGATGCGCTCGCTTTCGCGTGCCCGTGCCTCGGCCGATGGCAGGCCGGTGATCACAAAAGTCACCCGCCGCGTGCCTTGCACGGCCGAGCCGACAAGGCCGAAACCCGCCTCTTGCGTATGGCCAGTCTTAAGGCCATCCGCACCAATCCCCAATCCCAACAGCGGGTTGCGGTTGAAGCGGTTTGCAGGTGCGCGGTTTTCGTAATCGAACTCTGTTTCGATGAAATAGCGATAGTATGCGGGATGCGCGGTAATGAGCTCTTCTGCCAAGATACCCAGATCGCGCATGCTCATCACATGGCCCGGCGCGGGCCAGCCCGAGGCATTCAAGATCGTGGTCGATGCCATGTCAAGCGCGCGCGCCCGTTCGGTCGCGATGCGCGCAAAACCCGCCTCGGTGCCATCGGGGCTAAGCGCCTCTGCCAAGGCGACCGAGGCGTCATTGCCCGAGACGATAATCACGCCGCGGATCAAATCCTCGACCGTAGGGCGGTCGGTGGTGTTGAGAAACATGGTCGAGCCGCCAAAGCTCATCGCATGCGCGCTGACCGCGACCCGTGTCTCAAGGCTGAGACGCCCATCGCGGAGCGCCTCGAAGGCCATCAACAGCGTCATCAGCTTTGACATGGAAGCAGGCGGCAAGGGTTGATCGGCATTTTTCGCAAGCAAAACCTGCCCCGAGCCATGATCGATCACATAGGCCGCCGTCGCTTCGCTGTCATAGCCCTGTGCCATGGCGGGCGCGACCGACCAGCCGAGAAGAGCCACGAGAATGGCAGCGTTCCGGGTCCAGGAAAACAAGGCAAAAGCCATTGAAATATCTCGTTTCTATGCGTCAGCGCGTGACGAAATAGGCATCCGCAAAGCCAAGCCCACGCACGGACGCCAGAATGGCATCACGTTCGGCGGCTGTCGAGGCCGGACCGACCACAACCCGCCAGAAGCGGCGTCCGTTGGAGGTTTGATCATAAATCGTGGGGATCAGACCGGCGGTGCGCAAGGCTTGGCCGGTATTGTTGGCGTTTTCCTCGACCGAGAAGATCCCGATTTGCACAAAGGGGCGTTGCAGCGCCGATCCGGCGGTGACCGGGGCCGCGGCGGCAACCGCTGCCCGGGGTGGCGCGCGCTCCGCCTCGCTTTGCGCGATCGCAGCAGCGGCGATCGTGGTCATCGGGTCGTCCAGCGGTGTGGCGGTAATGGCAGGTGTCGCAGCATCGGCATCTGTGGCTGCGGCCAATGTCGCCTCGGCCTCGGGCGAGGGGGCGATGACGGGGTCGGCAACTTCCTCGCGGCGCAGCGCGGTGACCTGAAGCGCGGTTGGATCACCCGCAAGGATGTTCAGCGCGGCGGCTGCATCGGATGATACCATCAGCTCTGGCCCCGGGTTATTGCGTTCGCGGCGGAACAAGGCGCCGATGACAAAGCGCCCGTTCTCTTCGTTGCGGATGATTACACGCTCGGGATCGGTCGCGGTGGGATGCGCCACCCACACCCCGCCAAGCGATGGCCGCCCATCCCAAAGACCCTCTTCGGTCACCTCAAAAATCTCGGGTGCCTCGACATCGCGCTCGATCAACCGCGTGGCCCCCATCGGGGCGGCACCGCCCTCATGTCCCGCGCGCGCGCCAAGCGCCGCGAAAGGTTGGAATGTCTCACTACATGCGGCCAGCGCGAAAAGCGCGCAAAGGGCGACCCCGAAACGGGCCGGCGATATAATCATGGGCATACTGGTCATGTTCCTGCTCTGTCCGCACGCGGTGGGCACGATTTTGTGCCTCGGTTCGTTTGTGCCTCGGTGTGTTGGGTCGGTTTGTTGCTTTTATCCGGCCCGCTTTCGTTGCGTCGAAAGATAGCGAGTTTGATCTCGTCTGAAAACCCGTTTGCAAATCCACCCACGCGCCGGCGCCGCAGTGTTGCCATATCGGCGCGTCTTTCAGAATCAATCATACCCCCCTAGAGGGATGCCCAGCGGAGGAGTGGCCGAGCGGTTTAAGGCACCGGTCTTGAAAACCGGCGTGCGTGAAAGCGTACCGTGGGTTCGAATCCCACCTCCTCCGCCACCTACACTTACCGAAACAGATGGTGGGCCTTCACAGGGCCCTTTTTTCTTTCGGTTTCAAAGGGGTTTGGCGGTGGTGACCGCCCTCCAGAGACTGCTAAAACCGTCAAAATCGGTCTCTGAACCGCATTTGTCTCTAATCGACCGCCCTAGGCGTTCAAAAGGACGCTTTAAAACTAGCGTTTAATTACAGTGTCTTGGCGTTTTCCGCCGAGCGCCCTTTTCGAAAGTGCATCCGATAGCACAATGCGTTGCGAATTCGAGGGACGGGCACTGGGCGGTCGATATGGGAGGGGGCGGACGGTCGCTGCCTCAGCGAGGCAGTCTGGCGGGGACACCAAGGAGCAGACGTTGCCTTGCAACGGAAACCGGGTCGCGCCCTGCACCGTTGCAAGGCAGCTCCGAGCCCAAATTCCGCAGCCCTATGAGTCGTCTGAAGGCACCTTAGTCACGCTTCATGTTGAGCGGGGTCCAGTCGGTCCCACAGCTCTTCGAGGACCGCCTGCGCGATATCAAATTCATTTGCAATGCCATCAACATCCGAGCCAGACAGATTCATCGTGGATCCGATCCACCAGATGCTGGGATTAAACACCTACGGCACACAATTTGTCCTGTCGTAGATTTGGACTGAAAGCAGTAGATCTGCGTTCGCTTTGTCCAAAGCCCTTTGCTGTCCGCGCGACATAGTTGTGACTGGGGAACCAAACATTACGTTAGCCGCGGTGAAATCTTCGACCGTATCAATCTCGGTCCATTTCATTCCTGTTATATCCAGCGCGTAAAAGGGTGTCCCTTTGTTAACTAACCGCACGTATGCAGCCTCATAATAATGTTGTGCATGCGCTTTGCTTTCCATCATTCCCTTCAGTTCGGAAAAAGCAGGTGAGCCGTCGCCGCGCTGATTTTCTCAATCCCGATGGATTCACCCAAGGCCATTTTTGGGTCTAATGATTTGCCGATCTCCAGAAGGCGCATGTTGTCATCTGCGATCACCTTCACTTCTTCCTCTGCAAGCGCAATATTGCGATCAATACACAGGACGTTGGGCAGATCGCTGTCTATCAAGGCGCGCAGGATCTTTGTGTCGAATACCACGTCTGCATCGAATTTGATGAATTCTGCAGCTCCGACAGCCGATGACGCGAGCATCAAGGAATAGCCTGTGTTTGTGTCGCGATACTGATTATTGATCACATAGGTGACGCGGATTCCGCGAAAGTTCTTTTTGATGAACATTTTGAGCTCGTCCGCACGATGGCCCAGGACCAAGACGAATTAGGAAACTCCGCAACTCAAGCAGTTGCGGATCATGCGTTCGAGGATGACGGAGCCCCCGACAGACAGCAAGCACTTGGCTGATTTGTCTGTCAGCGGGCTCAGGCGTGACCCAATGCCCGCGGCCAAAATGACGGCCACGGGCGGAGGTTTTTTATTGTAAATCATAGGTTTGCCCTGTCTCTATCAGTAGTGTGGAAGGTTATTTCTGGATTGAAAGCTTTCGGTTGGCGTCGATATTCATGCCGTGCCGCCATGCCTTTTGGGCGCCCCAGAACACCTGACTTGCAGCGAAGATCCACAGCATTGGGGTCAGCTGATCTAAGATCAGCGCCGCTGACAGCATGAAAACGAAAACGCCCTCGTCAAAATCTAGGATCTTGGGCTGCTCGCAGAAAAACCATTTAACGTTGGCGGTGGCGCCAAAGCCCAGACCTGCTGAAGGTTCCCGGTGTCTCTGTTGCGCAAGTTTCGCCGGATAATCTGGATCGAGCGATGTTTCGATCTCGAGCGCAATGTATTTCACATAGCCGCGCAGCCCATAGAAAGAGATGCCAATCATAGCAAGGGAAGACCGGAACGGCACTTAGTGACTGCGCATAAGCCGCATAACCAACCGCTCCGAACCAAAGTGTCACCTGAACCTGGTCTGTCAATCGGTCCAAATAGCTGCCAAAGGGTGAAGATACCTTGCGGTAGCGCGCCATTTGACCGTCCATACAGTCGAGGACGTGGCTAATCTGTATCAAGACGGCCGCTGCAACGAACCAGCCCAGGCCACCGGCCAAGATACCAATGCTCGCCACCACGGCAATCGCGAAGGATGCGGCAGTGATACGGTTTGGCGTGATCGCGGGGACATCAACGGCAAAGTAATTTGCCGCGATCGCAAGGGGTGCTGTGACAAAGGAAGACCACCATTCGTCATCTTTGGTTTTCGTTGCCCAAAGGCGGGTGATCTTGTCCTTCACAATCCGACCTTGGCCAGCCTTGGCTCTGTCAGACCCCGAATGGTCCGGCCCGCGATTCTTGGCCTGATCGGGGCGATGCCTACGGCCGCCTGCGCCTGCAACTCAAGCAATACGTTTCTCAACGTGTCGAGGAAGAACCAAATGTCATGGTCCGACAACGTGCCGATATTGCCGACCTGAAAGACTTTCCCTGCAAAACAACCTTTGCCTTCGTAGATGATGATTGATTTTACGCAGTTTTTCCCGCAAATCTCGAACCGAGATCGACGAAGGCACTTTGACCGTTGTCAGGATCGCGCACATCTCCGCTTCGTCAAGAAGGAACTCGAGGTTCAACTTTCGCATACCATCCCTTAGTTGGTCTGCCCGGGCGCGTATTCGGGCGAAACGCGTGGTGACGCCTTCGGACAAAATGTCAGTCAGTGCTTGTTCGAAGGCGAAAAACAGCGGAACGGCGGGCGTGTTAGGCGTCTGGCTGTGCTTCTCCAAAAAGCTATAAAAAGTCGCAAGATTCAGATATGTTGTCTTTGCGGCATGTAGTTTTAGCTTTTCAAACTGGGCCTTGTGCCCAATAACAAAAGGACAGTCCGGGATAGGACCCAATTGCCTTGGAGCTAGAACTGGAACAAAAGGCAATGTTGCAACCTTCCATATCAATGGCTTCCGCGCCGACGGAGCTGACGCCGTCCACAACAAAGATCGCGCCATTGGCCCTGGCCAGATTACCGATCACTGCAAGTGGGTTCAGCATTCCCGAGCTGGTCTCGTGATGCACCATCGCGACCACATCGATTTTATGCGCGGCAAGATAGGTGGAGATCTGGTCGGTGTCGAAAGGCATCCCCCAGGGCTGCTGTAGAACATGGGTGTCTTGGTTGTGGATCAGCGAGGTTTTGTGCAAACGCTCGCCAAATTCACCATTCTGACAGGATCAAGATTGCGCCGTTCCCAACGACAGACGATAGGATCGCCTCGTTTGCCGCAGTGCCTGAGCCAGTTATGACAACGGCGCGATAGCTGTCGCGGTTTTGGATCTGAAGCACAGAAAGCAGCTTTTGCTCTAGGCTCTCCAGCAAGTTGTCAAAGTCAGCTTCGCGGTGGCATATGTCTTCTTTGCAGATTGCATGGCGAAGTGAGGCGGCCACATTGACCGGGCCGGGCGTAAATAGCAGATATTTGTCCAAAGCAGTTTCAATCTCTTTCGGCTTCATGCCTTTTGACAAATAGCCGCCACACCCATGATATCTCCACGTGCGAGAGGCGAGCGTGAACATCGAGAGGGCACAAATCGATTTCGAGAACACGGCCTGAAGAGATGCCATGTGAAGCATCGTCCAAAATTGAACGCTGACTGATTGAAATACGGCCTATTTCCACAGATTTTGTGGATAGGAGCCTCTTGCCACCAAAGAACCCAGCGCCGTTCTGGCCGGTTAAATAGTAGGTTCAAGTGTAGAAAAATGCAGGCAGGGTGCGCGAAGCAAACGATTAATTCACACGCTGGTCACGATCCTGTTTGATCGCGAAGCTTCATTCCTACAGAACGACAAGGCAAATAGCAAACGATCATTGCCGCACTTGACTCAGGGCGCTTAGCGCCCCAGGACTATAGGTTAAATGGCCAAACTTATGCCACTTCGCGACCTCGCCACCTGTTATGATGGCTTGTTTTGCGACATCTGGGGCGTTCTTCACAACGGCGTCGCCGCATTCCCGGATGCGGTAGATGCCCTTTGCAGGTATCGGGAACAGGGCGGCAAAGTCATTCTGATCACCAATGCTCCAAGGTGCAATCAGATCATTTATTCGCAACTAGACCGACTTGGCGTGCCACGTGAGGCCTTCGATGCGGTTGTCACCTCAGGGGACGTCACCAAGTTGCTGTTGCATGAACAACCTGAAACACCCTTGTTTCACTTCGGTCCTGCGAGGGATAGGTCGATTTTGGAGGGTTTAGCCAATCCGATTGTCGACTGTGCAGATGGCAAGCTGTGCCTGTTGACCGGTCCCCTGGATGACGGGATCGAAAGCGCAGAAATCTATGAAGCATTGCTCACCGAAATGCGTGATCGCGGGGTCGAAGTGATCTGCGCCAACCCCGACCTGGTCGTGAAAAGTGGCACCCGCATGGTCATCTGCGCGGGATCAATCGCGCGGCTCTATTCCGACCTCGGCGGGAAAGTCACTCACGCCGGCAAGCCGGAGGCCCCGATCTACGTTGCAGCCATGGCGCGCATGACCACAGCGGCAGGTCGAAAGCTTTCAAAAGGCCGAATTCTTGCAGTAGGTGATGGCTTACCCACAGATATCAAAGGTGCTGCTCAGAACAGGTTCAATGCCTACTTTATTGCGGGGGTATTCATTCTGATGAAATGGGCGATATGCGAAACCCAGAGAACCTGGCGCGTGCACGCAGCCTCATCAGGCAACAAAATACCGAAGTAGTTCTTGCCGGAATTTGCAATCAATTGCGCTGGACCTGAACGGAGAGGATGGAACAGCAGACCAATCTGCTGGCCTTAATCACAGTAGGATCTGCTTTGCTGTTGCTGGTTGTAATGTGACGCCACCCATCACTGGTAGTGAAGCGGCGAATTCATCCTTTGTCCCGAACTGCAGGTCATCCGCACCGCAAGAATGCTGCAGCGCTGGCCAATTTCTGCTTCTGGCGAACGCGGCCATGCAGCATGGGGCGTGGCCGACCGGCAGGTAAGGGGCGCGTCACGTCGATCTGTCTGCGCGGTCCCCAAGCGCCTGCCTCACCTGCTCCTCCCAAGGCTCCGCCGCCAGAAAACACAGGTCGTAAAGGCTGGCAGGCTGAGGGCCTCGCGCCCATAGGTCAGACGCTTCACCACCTCCAGTGCGAGGTACGCCAACCTTCGCTGCCGGCTGATATGGCGTTCCGCCAGTCCAACGGCGTCGGCCAGTTCCTGAATGGTGGCGAACTCATCGGTTCCATCCGCCGCCGCCAGGCCCATGCCCGGCCGATGGCGTCCAAACCAGCACGGAAAGCGTTCTGTGCCGCATTTGAAGCGGGTTCCCTAAGTTTTATGAGTAGTTGATGCGTTTTACTTGAAAGGATGCGCACATACGCTCTGCAAACGGCAAAAAGGGCCCGCTGCCGCGAGCCCTGAGCTTTTGCGGTCAGTCCACGACTACATCATACCGCCCATATCACCCATGCCACCGCCAGCGCTCACCTTGGACGGCTTGTCGGCGATCATGGCTTCGGTGGTGACCAGCAAACCAGCGACCGAGGCTGCATCCTGAAGCGCTGTGCGCACCACTTTGGCCGGGTCGATTACGCCGAACTTGAACATGTCGCCATATTCCTCGGTCTGCGCATTGAAGCCGAAGGTCACGTCGTCGCTTTCGCGGATCTTGCCGGCGACCACCGAACCGTCTACTCCTGCGTTGTCGGCGATCTGGCGAAGTGGGGCTTCCAGCGCCTTTCGTATGATCTGAATGCCTGCATCCTGATCCAGGTTTTCGCCCTTCAGGCCGTCGAGCGCCTTTGCACCCTGCACCAGAGCCACGCCACCACCGACGACAATACCCTCTCTTCAACCGCGGCGCGAGTCGCATTCAGCGCGTCGTCGACGCGATCCTTGCGCTCCTTCACCTCTGTCTCGGTCATGCCGCCGACGCGGATCACCGCGACACCGCCAGCCAGCTTGGCCATGCGTTCCTGCAGCTTTTCTTTGTCGTAATCCGAGGTGGTCTCTTCGATCTGCCCCCGGAGCTGCGTGACCCGCGATCTCAATTTCGGCTTTGGCACCAGCGCCGTCTATGATCGTAGTCTCGTCCTTCGTAATTGTGACGCGCTTCGCGGAGCCGAGCATGTTGATCGTGACGGATTCCAGCTTCATCCCGAGGTCTTCAGAAATTACCTGGCCACCGGTTACGATCGCAATGTCCTGCAACATGGCCTTGCGGCGGTCACCAAACCCGGGGGCCTTCACTGCAGCGATCTTGAGGCCACCACGTAGCTTGTTTACCACGAGTGTCGCCAGCGCCTCGCCTTCGACATCTTCCGAAATAATCAACAGCGGCTTGCTGGATTGAATTACCTGCTCGAGAAGAGGCACCATTGACTGCAGCGACGAAAGTTTCTTCTCGTGCAGCAGGATGATTACATCTTCAAGCTCGACGGTCATCTTCTCAGCGTTGGTTATGAAATAGGGAGAAAGATAGCCGCGATCGAATTGCATTCCTTCGACGACATCTGTTTCAGTCTCGAGACCCTTGTTCTCTTCGACGGTGATGACACCGTCATTACCAACCTTCTGCATCGCGTCGGCGATCTGGCGACCGATTTCGGTCTCGCCGTTGGCTGCGATTGATGCCAACCTGTGCGATTTCGGCGGTGTCGTTTACCGGGCGGGCCGCCTTGCGGATCGCTTCGACCACCTTGAGTGTCGCGAGGTCGATGCCGCGCTTGAGGTCCATAGGATTCATGCCGGAAGCTACTGACTTCATGCCTTCCCGGATAATCGCCTGGGCGAGCACAGTAGCGGTGGTTGTGCCGTCGCCAGCCTCGTCATTGGTGCGGGAGGCAACCTCTTTGACCATCTGGGCGCCCATGTTCTCGAACTTGTCTTCCAGCTCGATTTCCTTGGCGACAGTGACGCCGTCCTTGGTGATCCGCGGGGCCCCGTAGCTCTTGTCGATGATTACGTTGCGGCCTTTCGGACCAAGGGTCACCTTGACCGCATTGGCGAGAGTGTTCACCCCCTAAGCATGCTTTCGCGGGCTTCCGTGTTGAATTTGACGTCTTTGGCCATTGCCAGCTCCTGATGTCTCAAATTTCTTTGGATGTGTCGCGTTGGGTTCAGGCGGCTTGCGAGGCGGCCTTGATGTCTATGATCCCCAGGATGTCAGATTCCTTCATGATCATCAGCTCTTCACCGTCGATCATGACCTCGGTGCCCGACCACTTGCCGAACAGTACACGTTCGCCGGCCTTCACTGCCATCTCGATCAACTCGCCAGAATCCTTTCGAGCGCCCGGGCCGCAGGCAATGACTTCGCCCTCAGCAGGCTTTTCTTTCGCATTGTCGGGGATGATCAGACCACCTTTGGTCTTCTCCTCGCCTGCAATGCGACGGACAAGCACCCGGTCGTGCAGGGGTAGAAAGTTCATGGTCTGAACTCCTTGATAATAATTTGGGGATGTATGCTTTTCACCCGTGTGCACCGAGTGACCTTGCATGAGATATGCTCTTTGGACCCTGATAACAAGCCACTCGGAGTCGCGCTGGTTTGCCAACTCGACAGAAAACAGCTCCAGCATCCCTCCGCATGGATATCGCGGACATTGCCATGAGGCTCAGGGCATGACATCACCACAGCCCTGAACCATTAGACAGAGAGCCACGACGAAGCGATCGCATTCGACGCCGAGCAGGCCAAGATCCTCCGAGTGCATCGATGCTGAGGAAACCGCAGTGCGCATCGAGCGTAGGATCACCGATCAGAGTGGGCAGTTCAGCGTTTGATAGGGGTAGAGGAAGGGTCAGAGAGCGGCTGCGGGAATTCATGTATCAAGCGGGGGCAAAGTGACCTTCTGCTATTCTCAGTGTGGCACATTGCGATGCCGTCAGGAGAGGGTATTCACCTCATCATTTCTCAGCAACAATAAACAGAGCGTGCCAAAAGAGTTCGGACAAGACCTGTTAAGCCCAGACCATGAAGCGTTTTGGTTTCCAGGTAATCCTCCAGCCCCTGAACAGCCCCTAGTTTGCTAAACGCCTTGCAGTTTCAGTCGGCCGTGAGCAGGGCTTGCAGCGGCAGGTCGGTGTAGGTCCGACCCTGCATCGACCAACCAATGGCACGTCGGGAAAACAGATCGATCACCACCGCGAGATACAAGAACCCTTCGTGGTGCGGATATAGGTGGTATCGGTGACCCAGAATTGGTCGGGGGCCGGCACGTGCGCAATTCTCTGATAGAGCCTCTCGTTCGGCTCAGATTTGTGCTTCCAATGCTGTGGAGTATTCTGAATAGCTTGCCACTTTCAGGCCGGTCTGCCAAATGCGCCTATCCTTCGTTTCAACATAAGTATTGCAAATATAGTGAATTTTTCTCAGGGAGGTTCTGAGTTTGTCACGGATGGATCCTTGTGATCGGCTGGGACGATTGGATGTTCCGGGAACACCCATGGTCGATTTTAGCCTGATTGACGTGCCTTTTGCCCAGCCGGGCACTGAACGCAAATAAAGCCTCCGAGGTTTGGCTACCGCGTCGAAGCGGCTTTCTTGCGACGCAATTTGATGCTGCGGGAGCTTTGGTATCTGGGGGCGTGTTCGCTTCTCTTTCAAGGCGAGCATTACGCAGTCGAGAATTCTTGGCGTCACGTTGTTCCGTTTCTTCGTCGACCATTTGCCTAACGATCCGCGTTGTCTTATCCATCGGGGTTTCCCGCTTGGCGTCATAGGCTTTGAACAGAATATTTTTTGTTAGTTTCGTCGACAGTGTCAGAATTGATTTCCTTTGATCCGTTGGCACGGAGGGCAGAATCGTCCTCACCTGCGCATTTTTCAGTGGGTAGTTGCCGTGGCTCGCGCCTAGTTGTTCAGCACGCACTGCCCCTTGGATTTTCGGAAATTCCTGTCGCATTCCCAGCGGTTGCCCGATCTGTCCAGATGCGCGTTTTCAGGAACCTCTATTAGCTCGCATGTCTCGCCAGACGCCAAATATCCGCGTTCGCACGTCCACATGGAGCCATATGAGACGTCTGCCAAGTATGCATTCGCTGGCAGCACGATCTCCTGACATGTGTCATCGACCTTGATATAGCCGCGCAAACAACGCCAACGTTCTCCCGACGGGTCCAAGAACCCACCCTCAGGCACCTCCACTGCAACACATGCAGCTTCATCGGTTCTGCGAAACCCATGCAGACATTCCCATCCGGAACCGTAGGGCCGGTTCGTGTCATATGCGTTTCGCGGCACAATCACAGCGACGCAGGCATTTTCGTCCAACCGGAACCCAATATTGCATTCCCATCCATCGCCGTAACTTTTGGCGCTGGCGTTCTCAGGCATTGGGGGTGCGTCGGTTTGGGCAAACGCTGGCGTAAAAAGCAGTATGACCGCCAAAATCGAACCAACAAATATGGCCGTGATCGTTGGTGTTTGTGCAGGGGCGTAGGTAGCGATTACATGTGGACCGCGAGGCTCTGTGAGTCGTGATTTACGATCCATCTAAAGCAAGTTCCGCAAGACATGCGTCAGCCAGATCCCGGCTCGGAGCATCAGCACCCGGCAATGTGGCCCAGCCTGTTTCCATCATCGCATTGCGCCGCTGAAAGCTGGAAGCTTCTCGAAGCGTTGCCAGTATTTCAACGCGTTCGGCATCAGCTTCTGAAAGGCCTAGACAGACCGGCACCATAGCCGAGGTGACTTGCTCTGCGGCAAAGTTATCAGCCATCTTCTGCGCAACTCCTGAAGTTGTCCAGCCGCCCCAGGTAAAGCCGAGAATAGATACCGAAACTGCACCAACGAAGGCACCGTAAACACTGGGTTTAGTCCATTCGGGAAATGTCATTCTTGATCCTCTGACAGAGAAAGCGCTGCCGCACCGTTTTTGATTACGTCTGTAATTGCACTGGTCTGATCCTGTGCCAGATCCAACTCTTGGTGATCCACTGCGCGCAGCTCTGGTTTTTCTGCGCGCCAATTGATCAATATAAACTCGCTGTCCGTCGGTATGCCGCAATGCTGTAGCTCAGCATGACCTCATTGTGCGCCAACACTTCGTAGTCGCCTTCAGGCAGTTCATCGGAGCATCCCGGGACCACAAACGGATGAAAGAATGTCACATCTGACGAGGTCTTGCGCGATGGCATCGGCAACCTTCCCAAACATCAGATGCCTAATGCAGAAAATATTAGCTACATTTTATTATGGAAAGCCGTGGACCGCTTTCGCAGGTTTTCGCATCTACGCCGCCGAAAAACGAAAATGTCTATTTCTTAGTTAGTCTATTGGCGACAGAAATACAACGTTGGTGACTGTGGTTCCATGTCGCACACCACCCATGCCCAAAAAAGAGCCCAAGTTTGGCAAGCCTCTACCATGCATATCGTTAGACCCTTCTTTAGCACAGTCATTTTAGACGCGCCCAGAAGCAGACCTTCGCCGCGTCATAGAATATTTGTACTATGGGTGCTCACCCGGCAATAGCTGCAGAAGGCACGAACGTCCGCACCATCTGAAATGGATGCCGTGCCTACATTTCCACGCCAGACGCCCGCCGTCATTTGAACGTGCGCCGCACCTGCTCTTGCCAACCTTCCCCCGCCAGAAAGGACAAATCGTACAGGCTGACCGCCGAGGCCTCGCGTCCACAGGTCAGTCGCTTCAGTACCTCCGGCGCCAGATAGGCGAGCCGCAGCTGTCGGCTGACATGGCGTTCCGCCAACCCAACGGCCTCGGCCAGTTCCTGAATGGTGCCGAACTCACCTGCTTCCATGCGCCGACGCCAGCCCCATGCCCGGCCGATGGCTCGCAGGATGTGCGGGTCTTGCGCTTGATCTTGGCTGGGTAGGTAATCGGCGGGCGGCATGATCTTCGGCCGCCCGTTTTTCTTCCGCAGCTTGAGGGGCACGAAAACCTGGATGGTGTCGGGCGCTGCCATTATTCCGCAGCCTCAAGCTGGCGTGGGGTCATCATGTCCCGCATGACGCCTGCAATACCGTCAGTGCGCAGATCAATGACAAGACCTTCGGCGGTAACGGTGACGCGCCGGACCAGCAGCTGGATGATGCGGGCCTGTTCGCCCGGAAATAGCTGTTCCCAGAGCTGGGGGAACTGCTGCAGGGCGTCGATGGCATCCGCCTCAGGGATGTATCTCGCGGTCGAGCGCAGCAATAACCTGCGCCGTGGTCTCCGGCGTGCGCAGGACACGGCGGATTTCCGTGATGACGGCGGCCTCAGCCGTATCGGCTGGCAAACGCCGCGGGATGCCATCCTCGGGCGTTTCGCGGTTTTTCAGAAGGTCCATAGAGACGTAGTAGCGATACCGGCGCGTTCCCTTCTTAGTGCTGGATGGTGTCATTGCTGCGCCGGTGGCAGTGAACAGCAGCCCCTTCAGCAGCGCAGGCGTTTGCGTCCGGCTGTTGTTGGCCCGCTTGCGGGGGCTTTCGCTCATGATGGCATGGACCTGATCCCAGAGGCGCGCGTCGATGATGGCCTCGTGTTCTCCGGGATAGGCCTTGCCCTTGTGCACGGCCTCGCCACGATAGACGCGGTTGTTCAGCAGCCGGTAGAGGTAGCCCTTATCGATCAGCGTGCCTTGTTTGCTGCGGAACCCATCGCTGCGCAGTTCGCGGGCCAGCACGGTGGCAGAGCCGATCTCAACAAAACGCTCGAAAACCATGCGGACCTTGGCGGCTTCCTCTTCGTTCACCACCAGCTTGCGGTCCGACGACATCATAGCCGAGAGGCACATAGCCGCCCATCCACATGCCCTTCATGCGCGAGGCCTTCACCTTGTCGCGGATGCGCTCGGCGGTGACCTCGCGCTCGAACTGGGCGAAGCTGAGCAGGATGTTCAGCGTCAGCCGCCCCATCGAGGTGGTCGTGTTGAAGGACTGCGTCACCGAGACGAAGGTCACGCCGTTGCGGTCAAAGACCTCTACCAGCTTGGAAAAGTCCATCAGCGAGCGCTGACAGACGGTCGATCTTGTAGACAACGACCACGTCGACCAGGCCGTCTTCGATATCGGTCAGCAGTTGTTGCAGGGCAGGGCGCTCTAGTGTGCCGCCTGAGATGCCGCCATCATCATATTGATCGCGCACCAAGCGCCCAGCCCTCGGAGCGCTGGCTGGCAATATAGGCCTCGCAGGCCTCCCGTTGCGCATGCAGGCTGTTGAACTCCTGCTCGAGCCCTTCCTCGCTCGACTTGCGGGTGTAGATGGCGCAGCGCAGGCGGCGGGTGGGTTTTGTTGACACGTCCTTCATGCCTCACCCCGTTTCCGCTCGCGCAGCCCAAAGAAGCGATAGCCGTTCCAGCGCGTGCCCGTGATGGCGCGCGCCACCGCAGACAGCGACTTGTAGCGCCGGCCATCCCATTCAAAGCCTTCCCTGAGAACGGTGACCGTGTGGGCGACGCCATCCCATTCGCGGATGAGCTTGGTGCCCACTACCGGGTTCCGGGGATCAGCAATCTGCGCCTTGCGCGTCAGCGTGCCCTCGACTTCGTCGGCCAGCAGGTCCAGCAGGCGGCGCGTTTGCTTGTCGGGGCCGCCGTAGGTCAACTCCTGGATCCGGTAAGCCAGACGGCCTTCCAGGAACGTTGCGGCTGTTGTTCGGCGCTGGCGCATCGAAGAGCGCCTGCCATTCAGCCTTCAGCTCATTGACAGACATGGCTTTCAAGGCGGCCAAGCGCGCCAGGATGGGTTCGTGTGTCGTCATGCAGATCTCCTGTGAGTTGGAGCTGCAGTACCGCTCTGTTTGCGCGGCAAGTGTAGCGAACGGTCTCCAGTATTCTGGGATAGATCGTCGCGATCGCGGCCCGCGAGGCGCACCACTGCCGTGGCCAGCAGGCCATAGAGCTCGGTGCGGCGCTCATGCGCCGTCATGCGGTCGGGGTGCAGCGGGTTGGGTCGGCGGTTGGGTTTTGGATCGTACATCATGACCCATGGGTGCCCGATTGTACTGCTGTCTGCGACCTTGGAACCGGTCAGCCCATCAATTGCCGGCAGGGTGAACCCCTCAACCCTTGTAACATCTTAAAGGGTTGAGGGGTCTATTTGTTCCCGTTATGTTCGGTGAAGCTCATATGAATCAGGAGGCCGCCGATGTCGCTGCAGACGCTCGATCGTACCCAATGGAGTTATGCAGAGGCGTTGGCCCATGTGCAAAATGTCATGGTCGCCCGGCGCGCGACTGAAGCCGCTAGGCTTCCCAAAAGACTGAGACCACGCATGGCGAATGGCGACCGCCACAAGACCCTCTGGAAAAATGGAAATCTGAGGCGCAAAAAGAGTTGCTCGTGGCGCTGCGGGACGGAGACCTGCTTGCGCAAGGTCGCTTCACCGAGACCCGAACTGGTTGGGCTCAGGGTCTTGAAAGCGGTTTCGGTCTGCATTCTGGATACCACACCAGCATTCGTCCTGAGCAATGGCGAGAGGGGCAGTATTCTCCGTACTATGATCGACTTACGGCACGCGACTGGGAGTTCATCGAGACCCGCATGCCGCGCTTTCTTGTGAAGGCGATCTGGCCGGACTACGTGCCCGAAGTCGCCCGCCCTGCCGATGGTGCGGAGGCGCCACCCTATACGACGCCTTATCTCGAACTGATGCAGGCTGCGATTGCGCATTTCGGGATTTCGTCGGGAACCAGGGCAAGAAGGAATGCCTGATGGACTGGTTTCTTGAGCAGCAGATTGAGGGAGAACCAATGTCAAACAAGCTTGCCGACGCCATGGCCACGCTGGTGCGCCTACCGTCTGCGCAGCGTGGTGGTGCCAAGCGGGTGCTCGGACCGAATCTGCGGCAGAGGGGATGACGCGGTACTGGCGCCGGGCGATTTGGTAGCGAACAAATACAGATGGCCAAGAAAAGCCGTTGACGGTCCCAACGGCTTTTGCCCGCTGAAGTCCCTCAAGCTTGCCGGCGCCGTTACATGGCCGAGCAAAGCAGATCAAGGGGTTGATTCCGCGTTAGATGCAGATCCTCGCCGTCGCTGCGCAACGTCCCTGAACGCTCGAGCAAGAATGGTATCCCGCTTTCCGCGGGGTGCTATTCCATGACATATCCGAGAGCCCGGTAACCTGTTCGTCGCTTCGCCGCCATTCTCGCGAGAACCGGAACCGAACTATCAACATAGTCGACCACCAGCACGTCTTTCTTGTCGTCATGTTGTCGGTGTAATCTACCGACATACTGCGCCAGCGTGCCCTTCAGGCGATCGGCATGGTCAGAAACAGGGTATCGAGACGAGCATCATCGAAGCCCCTCGCCGATGTAGCGACCTGTCGCGAGTATCAGCCGTTCTTCATCATCGGCAACGCTCAACGCCACTTGCGCTACCTTCCGGTCCTTTGCCGACATGGCGCCCCGAAGCACCACGATATTTCTGGCAAACCCTGAGAACCGTTTCTGGAGATAGTCGAGGTGGTCCTTTCGTTCGGTCAAGACAATCGGCGAGCGCTTGGCCTCAAGCGATTTCAGCACGTCATGGAAGATCAGATCATTTCGGGCCTCGTCCTCCGCCAGTGCTGCATAGATTGCAGGCATGGACGGGCGTTCGGCCATGGCGAGCGTGTCCTGTAACCGGAATCTCGTGTGACGTTCCCGCGCCCGGTGGCGAAGGCCACTTTCGGCGGCTTGCGATTTGGCGCTTACCTGATGGCGCACCGGGCCGCATTGCATGAAGATGATCGGATGATGCCCGTCCTTTCGGGCGACGGTTGCCGACAAACCGACAACATAACGCGCTTTCGATCTGCGGGCGACAACCTCAAAGCTCACAGCAGACAGGTGATGGCATTCATCGACGACAATATGGCCATAATCGGCAACGATGTCGTCAACTTCACCCTTGCGAACGAGACTTTGGATCAGCGCCACGTCGATCACACCGGTGGGTCTGCGTTTCCCGCCGCCGATGGTGCCGATCTGCTTGGGATCAATCTGTAGGAACGAGCCAAGCCGTTCAACCCATTGGCTCAGCAATTCCCGGCGGTGAACCAGAACCAGCGTGTTGCGGGTGCGATGCGCGATCAGCGCCGAGGCCACGACCGTCTTGCCGAAGGCGGTGGTGGCTGCCAGCACGCCGGTATCGTGCTTGATCAAGGGCATCGAATGCCCGCGACTGCTGCTGGCGGAGTTCACCGCGGAACCGCACAGTCTCCGGTATTGCGGTGCCTTCCTCACGCAAATCCTCAAGTTCGACCTTCGCTCCGTGATCGGCGAGGAACCCGGCCACCTCGTCAAAGCAGCCACGCGGCAGTGCGATGTGCCGGGGATGCAGCTCGGCGCAGGACACAATGCGCGGCTTTCCAAATGTCGGCAACCGCATCGCTTGTGCGCGGTAAAATTCGGGGTTCTGGAACGCGGCCAGTCGCGCCAGTTGGGCAATCATGGCTGATGGAAGGTCGGACTGGTCAATGTAAATCTGATCCGCGACCGTCACCTTGATTGTCTGCGGGATGGGCACATCCAGTCGGGTCGGTATAGTGCGGCGCGAGGGCGACATTTTCCACGGTTCGTCTGCTTGCTCGTCTTCCACCGGCATGCGGACGCCCAGCACTCGCCCGGAATGCTCTGCCGCTTCGACGAGGTCGGTCACCGCCGCCATCGTCATTCTCGGCAAGGAAGACAAAAAGGCCCACTGATCACCATGTGGCTGCATGTCCGCGTCCACAAAGACGCTGTTGCCAACTTTGCGTGCGGTGTTTTGGAGCGGCAGCGCGATCAGATTTCCGAAGCCGCCAATCGGCATCGTATCCTGGTTCGGAAACAGCCGATCATAGGAGGCGAAGCCGATTTCAGGCCAGTCGCTCCATCGTTTCCGTGATCAGGACGGATCCAAGCTGGCGCGCCAAACGAGCGGAGACCGATTCAGAGAAGAAGATCCAGACATGCCCTCCGTTTCCTGACCTCGACCGTTCCAGCGCTGCGGGCACGCCCTTCCCCCGGCAGGTTTCAAGCAGCGCATTGGCGTCTTCATTCCAGGACGCCTTGTCAAAATCCGCAGCCAGGAACCAGCATGTATCGCCGGGCAGCAAAGGATAGACACCAGCGACAAAATCCCCGCCCCGACCATCGTCGCCGCGCAGGTGTTTTTCTATGACGCTTTCATTCGGCGGGATGAACTTCTGATGGGGGCATTCTCCGCATTTGACCTTCGGCTTGCCGCAGATCCCTTTCACCCATTCGTTGGCGCAGGCGGGCGAATACCCGGAGCGACCAGTCTTTCTGTTTTCCCATCGCACTGGGAACACGTCAGGCCGACCGGCAAACAGCCGTCGGAACAGATCGATCTTGTCGCGCGACGGCGAGGAATTAGTGACAGGGGCGTTCTCGAATGAGGATTGTCTCACTGCCGGCACCTGCTCTGCAGCGAGACGAGCCTCCAGCGCTGCAACGTCGCGCTGAAGCTGCACTCGTTCGACATCCAGATCGGCCAGACGGGCTCGAACCCGCGCCAACTCCGCCTCAATGTCGCTTCTGTCTGCCAACTGCGATTTCCACCCAGAGCTTTCCGTCCGGTCCAGCATAAAGCGCGAAAGCGACAGGCGTAAGCAGGTCAGCCGCTCGTCGATCGGATCGCCGAGCGGAGAGTTCGAGGGGGAGTTCATGGGAGATGTTCTTCTGCGGTTGAGAGCAGAGGCATCATGATTATCCAAAGCGGAAAACCGAAAATGATTCAGCAGAACAACAGCTTGAAACCCAGAACTCCGCATAATGGTGACGCGGCATATTTGGTAGCGAACAAATAGAGATGGCCAAGAAAAGCCGTTGACGGTCCCAACGGCTTTTGCCCGCCGAAGTCCTCAAGCTTGCCGGTGCCGCTACATGGCCGAGCAAAGCAGATCAAGGGGTTGATTCCGGGGTAGATGGACGGTGGCATCTGGGCGATGAACATGATGAGGCCCTGACGCGGGGTGAGGTGGCGAAGCGCGGCTGGGAGAGTGGTGTTGACAAGCACAACACCACTACCTCCGCTGACCTCGGCCTCCGGCGTGGCCGGATACACGACGCCCGCCTGAACCGCAGGTGGTGCTGATATTGGCATCCTGCGTGCTGTGCTTGATGGGCGGCTTGCGCGTGGCGAGGAACCTAAGCCCATGCAATTGCGCCGGATCGTCGTGTGGATCGTGAATCGCTCCGAGTATGGCATCCGAACGCAGCCTGTGAGCGGCCATTGAATACAAGCGCCGGATGAACCTCGTTTCCCCGCAAACGAGGTTGGCACTCGTCTGAGCACTGTTGGCAGTTTAAACACTGCCTATGGCGACCTTGTCGCGGCCGTGTGATGTCCCTGCAAACCGTTGTCGGGCCCAACGGTTTCGGCCAAGGGCGCCTCGCTTAGCATCCTGAAGCTCCAGGCTGCGCTTCCAATGGCGAGGGTGCTTGGCTGGGGGTCCACCCGTTTCGCCACAGGCCTTGAGTGGGTGGAACCGTTCACCCCGTTCGCGCGGATGAGGGGTGACCCCACCTCCGCGCCGCGTGGTCTCGCCAGCCCGAGAATAGGCGGTTCCGGCGTCTGGGGTCCACCCTTTATTCCTCATGATTTCAATGCATTAATTGAAGAGCTCACCCCTCCCGGCGTCGTGGCCAAAATCTGGGCGGACCGGTTTCAACGTCGCGGAGGTGGCCTGCAGGGCGGCAGAACCGAGGGCAACGACGCCCCTCATCCGGTTGTAGAGCCCCGTGTCCGCCCCTCTTCGCCATCTCCTGCGCCATGCTGCCCCGGCCCTCCAGCCGACCGGCGTGCATGCGCCCAGTCCCGCGGGGGCAGCGATGAGAGGGCGGGATTGGCGGGCTTTCGATGCAGAACTGCGCGTACGGGTGCCGGAGCTCGCGGTCGAGCTGTTGGGCAAGCCCACGTTCCGCGCAGGTCAGGAATGGCGCTGGGGCCGCAAGGGCAGCCTCTCGGTGGTCGTCTCCGGTGCGCGTGCCGGCATGTGGTTCGACCACGAGGAAGGTCGAGGCGGTTGGTTCCCGGAGCTGGTCGGTCGCGATCTCGGCATGCGCCGCGAGGATGCCGCCGAATGGGTTGCTGACCGGATTGGCATGGCTACGCGCCACCAGCCTGTGGGCCGCCGCACAGGTCCGTCGGACATGCCGGCGAACGATCCTTGCAAGCCGCAACTGGCACTGCCCGAGGCGCCGCTTGAGCGCAATCCTGTCGACGATGCCGCGCCCGCGCCAAGCCGGGCAGACGAAGCTGCTGCGCGCGCCGCGCGGATCTGGGCGAGCGCGCATCCGGCGCCAGGCGATCATCCATATCTTGCGGCCAAGCAGGTTACACCGCTCGCCCTGCGCCTGGACGCAGGCCACCGGCTTGTCATTCCGCTGCAGGATATCGATGGCTATATCAGTCAACCTGCCGCAGCTTCTGAACTATTTCCTCGGGCTTGTGCCGCTTGTTCGCCATTCCTTGTCCTCCGTCTCCTAAACATAACGGTGGACCAATTCAGATGGGGAGGCTCAGCACAACTGCCGACCTTAACATTCCCTCAACGAGTGTGGCAGACAACGGCAGTTGGGCAGCTACGCGCTGATTTGGTGCATTTTTAACGAAATCAGCCAAGGTTAGTGACTATGCAAAATTTCGATCTGACGGGAAGGAGGCATAGTTAAAATGTTGTAATTCCATAACGTAAATGCTTTGGAATTAGCTTATAACCTGAAGGCCACAGATTCAAATCCAGCCCCCGCAACCAAAATACACAAATGTATCAGACTCTTATGAGCCGCCCTCCGGCGCGGCGTTTGCGTTTCCAAAACCCGTGGAAGCACTGTGGAAGCAAGAGGGCGCGAAGTCCTTGGTATAAAGGCGAAGAGCGCACAGATTTGGTTTGCCACAGACAATGCGCCGGCTTCTTTCAACGCCCGAGTTGCGAATGCTCAATATCAAGGCATCGATCCCTGAAAGCCGCACCAGACCATATTCGCCAAACAGGCCGAAGGCACCGCCCTATGGGAGGCACGGCCCTATGAGCAGAGGGATTATGGAAGGCTGCCCTTATTTCAGATCAGGACCCTAAGGTTCCACTACGGCTGTGGAAACGCCCACTGCCCCAGGCTGTGTAGATTGCTTATCAACCGTGGCATCGATATTCCACAGCAAACCCTCGGCATGACCGCTCCGAAAGTTGCCAAAACGTCCAACCCATGTCGGAGCAGAGGCTGGTCCGCGCTGCTTTAGCTTTTGGCACAAACTCGCATTTTTCAGGCCCGCTACCCCCGCGGCCGGGCCTGCGCCCAGCCCCGATCAAGAAAAGACCAAGGCCTAGCATAGCGATCACGGTTGAGGCGGCCATCACCGAGGGATCGCTGTTCAACGCGAGCGCATCCAGCATCATCTTCGGCAGTGTCCCTGCAGTGGAGCCAGAGAGAAATATCGGCGCGGTCACATCATCAAATGAGATCATGAACGAAAGCGCAGCACCAACCGCGATGCCGGGCAGCATGATGGGCAACATCACCAGATAAAAAGCTCGCCAAAGGCCCGGCGCCAAGCGTGCGCGCGGCGCGTTCCAATTGCAGGTCGCGCCGCCGGATAACGGGCAGCACTGCCAGCACCACCAGCGGAATGGCGAACAGGCCCTGCGCGAGGGACACGCCCAGATGCGTGCCGATCAGCCCCAGTTTTGCAAAAACCGGGTAGAAGGCCATCGCTAGCGACATGTGCGGCACCGCCAGCGGCAAGATGAACAGCACAATCAGCGTGCGCCGCAGGACAGGGTTCTGCGTCAGGGCCATGCCATAAGCGGTCAGCGTGCCCAAAATGGTCGCAATGCAGGTAGCCAATGTGCCGATGATCAAACTGTTGAAGAAGGCGGCGCGCCACAGCCTGTCCGAAGCGATGTTGGCAAACCAACGGTTGGAGAACCCCTGTGGCGGGAAGGCAAGGAACTCTCCCCGCGTTACCGATACGCTGGCGCCCACAAGGATAGGGGCGACCATATAGAGCACAACAAGGCACAGGAACATGCTGGCGATAGTGGCGGTGGCAAGGCGTCCCAGCGGGGTCATTGATCCTCCACCTCGCCAATGCGAGCCAGCGGCACATAGATCGCCGCCCCGACAATGCAGATGATGATAACAGAGATCGAAAGCGCCGACCCGATGCCCCAGCGACCGAGGCCCAGCGTCAGGTCGCGCAGGATCATCACAACTGTCGTTTGCTGCGCGCCGCCCAAGATGGCAGGCACGACAAAGAAGCCCAGCGAAAAATGAAGGTCATCATCACCCCCGCAAGCACACCCGGCATGGTCAGCGGCAGAAAGACGTTGGTGAAGGCGCGCAGCGGCCCGGCACCCAGCGTGCGCGCCGCAGGCACCAGTTGCGGCGGCACCCGCGACATCGACGCCAGCAGCGTCAACACCATGTAGGGCAGCATGACATGCGTCATACCGATCAGCACGCCGCTTTGATTGTAAAGCATCTGGATCGGCTCGCGCCAGTCAAACACCTGCATCAAGGTGCGGTTGACCACCCCACGGTCCCCCAGCAGCACTATCCACGAAAACGCGCGCGGCATAGTGCCCACTGCATAGGGAAAATAGCACCGACCCTAGCACGATCGACCGCCACGGCGGCCGGATGGTGATGAATCGCATAGGCAACCGGATATCCGATCAGAAGGCACAGGAACGTCGTGCCCAGCGAGGAGATCGCGGTGTTAAACATCACACGGCGATAGATCGGTTCGTTCAAGATGAAGGCATAGGGGCTTACGGCGCTCGCTGGCACATCAAGGCTAAGCACCACCAGCCCGGCGATGGGCCAAACGAACAGCACCGCCATGGCAATAAGACCGGGAAGCAGCCAAAATAGGTGCGCCCGTCCCGCGATCATGTCCCGCCCCCGCAGCCGGCACAATAAACCCGTGCGACAGATCAACATTCAGCGGCATCGATGCCCCAACCGCAAAGATCGCCCGCCCCGGCCGGTTGTCGCGTAGCGTCAGTACGAGGCCGCTCGCCGTTACAGGTGGCACTGTAGATCGTCTCGGAACCGTTATAGAGCGCCTGCGTCACCGTAACGGCAATGCGGATGGCACTGGGCGGCCCCTCCCCCTCGGCAACCGTCAGGTGTTCGGGCCGGATCACTGCAAGGGCTGCCGTGCCGGGGGCCGCGTTCAACTCTGGCGATAAGCGTGCGCTGGGCAAGGTGAAGCGACCCCAAGCTGAGCTGGCGGTGCAGTCGTCTTCGGTGCGGGTGTCGATGGTCACTGGCAACAGGTTCGCTTGGCCCAGGAATGTCGCCAGAAACGCCGTCCTTGGTGCGGAATAAAGGCCCGTGGGCGTGCCCACATCCACAATGTCGCCCTGATCCAGCACCGCAATTCGGTCGGACATGGCCAGCGCTTCCGGACTGGTCATGCGTGACGTAGATGATCGTCACCCCCAGCCGCTCATGTAGGGACTTTAACTCGCCTTTGGTCTGTTCGCGCAGGTTCTTGTCCAGCGCTGACAACGGTTCGTCCAAAAGCAGGATCTTAGGGTCGAACACAATGGCCCGCGCGATGGCCACGCGCTGTTGCTGGCCCCCGAAAGTTGCGACGGCTTGCGATCAAGAAATGCCTCAATTCCCACCATCGCCGCCACCCGCGCGATGTGCCGGCACTGCGTGTCTGCGGGCACCCGGCGCATCCGCAGCGGAAATGCGATATTCTGCGCCACGGTCATTGAGGGAAACAGCGCATAGTCCTGAAATACCATCCCTATGTCGCGCTTCTCTGACGGCAGGCGCGTCGCATCTCTGCCACCAAGAAGGATCTGCCCTGATGACGCATTCTCCAGCCCCGCAATCAACTTCAGCAGGGTCGATTTCCCGCTGCCCGATGCCCCCAACAGTGACACGAACTCGCCCGCGCCAATCGTTAGGTTCACTCCGCTCAGGGCGTGGACTTGCCCGTAAAGCTTGCGGAGGTCGGTCACGACGACGGTGGCTCCACGTGCGCCACCGACGGTTTCATTCGCCATTCAAGCGTCCTTACCTTTGCGGAACCGATCCTGATACCAGTTGCGGCTCAAAGAACCCGCCAAGAGTCGTAGCGCTCTTGTAGGCTTTCCTGATTGACAAGGTAATGTGCGCGGTCAAGGTTCACCATCTGGTCAAGGTTGCCCGCTGCGGTCCGGGCACGCTCTTCCTCGGTCATGGCCTCGGCTACTGAGTCGACCACGGGCGTCGTCGGCCATACGTTAACGAAGTTCAAGAGCCGGTCATGCTGGAAGAACTGGTCAAGATAGGCATGCGCCTGCTCACGATACGGCGAGGCCTTTGGCGATACCCACCGAGGGGCTGAAATAGAACCCGCCGTTCCACACCACGTCGATAGCCTCTCCAGCCACCCTCTGCGCGATGAAATCCGAGCTCCAGGACAAGATCATGGCAATCTCGCCCTGATAGAGCTGCTGGCGCGCGGGCTGCGCGGCAGGTATTGTGGAACACCCGCACATGCCGCTTGATCTCGTCAAGCTTGCGGTAGAGCGCGCTCCTCATCAATGGGATAAAGGTCTTCTGGAGCCACGCCGTCAGCCATCAGCGCCGCCTCCAGCACACCCATTACACTGGTGCCCAGCGAGCGGGGGCCGAGGAACGTCTCGACATCCCAGAAATCAGCCCAAGACGTAGGCGTCCTGCTCCATAGGTCGGTGCGGAAACCGATCTGGTAGGTGGTCACATAAGGGCTCACGCCAAATTCCTGCCGCGCACTGGCCCGCGCGTTTGAGGCATGAGGCATCAGGCTGTAGTCCAACGCCTCTGACAAAGCCGAGGGCACCGGCCCGCGCAGGCTCCACCTCATCCGAGAACCAGGCGAGGTCGAAATTCTCAGGATTGTTGTTTTGCATCGCCGTGATGAAACGGCCGTAGTTATGGGGGTGATATCCTCAACCGCGATACCGCTGGTGGCGGTGAACGGGTCCGAGAAGGCCGCGCGCACACCCTCGCCGAACCGCCCACCCCAGGTCAGAAAATTCAGCGGGCGATTTTGAGCAAACGCGGCGCGTGACAAAAGGGCGGGTGCAGCCAAAGGCTTGCCCCCGACAAGTAGCTGACGGCGCGACAGTCCAAGACCTTTAGCGCTACCTTGAAGTTTTAACACGGGCATCTCCTGAGCCGATTTTTCATGGATCCCACGATGCCAAAACGCTTTGCAACTTGATAACGAAACTTTATGATGAATTAATTCGAGAAATATGAACCTACGGGCCTTGTCATCCATGAACCTGACGTTCCTCGAAACATTCCTCGCTGTGCTGGAAACGGGCAACCTCAACAAAGCCGCCGAGCGGCTGGATGTCACGCATTCGACCATCTCCGCGCGGCTGGACGCGCTGGAGTCGGCGCTGGGTCGGCAGTTGCTGGTGCGCGAGCGTCGCGGCGCACGGATGACGCGGGCGGGATTCGAGCTGCGGCCCCATGCAGAACTGGTGGTAAATGGCTGGAAACAGGCGAAGAACGCCATCAATCTCCCTGTGGGATATATGGGTCTGTTCAGCTTTGCCTGCGAATTTGACCTGTGGCATGCGGCGGGCAGAACTGGCTATATTCAGCCCGTGCGGCGCATCCCGGCATCGCCTATGAGGGCGCCCCGGCCGCCGGGCCGAGTTGATCGCATGGCTAGGCACCGGCATAACCGATGCGGCCCTGACGCTAGAGCCTGTGTCTGCGCCTGGTCTGGACCTGCGGGAATTGGCGCAGGAGCGGATCGTCTGTGTGTCGCTGATCCCGCGCCATGTGAATAAATGGGACCCGGATTACATCTTTGTCGATCTGGGGGCGGAATTCCGCCGCCAGCACGCCCTCGCCTACCCTGAGGCTAAGACAGCCAGCATCACCTTTTCTACCAGCGCCTGGGCGCTGGAGCATCTGATCGAACATGGCGGTTCGGCCTATTTGCCCGAACCCTTAGTCACGCAACACTTAAGGTCAGGTGCCCTACATATGGTGCATAGAGCGCCGGTTTTTCACCGTACACTCTATCTTGTGTGGCGTGAGGCAACTGCGGCGGTATTCCCTTGGGTGCGCGAGGAAATCCCCCCGCCCATCTGACCCTCCCGCCTCAGGGCCAGCCGCTGACGGCCTTCACCTCCAGAAACTCCTCCAACCCCCAGCGCCCGCCCTCGCGCCCGTTGCCAGAGTGCTTCATGCCACCAAAGGGGCTGCCCGGGGCGCGGACAGCCCCGTTTAGCACCACAACACCGCAGCGCAGGCCTCGGGCGATGCGCTTGGCGCGGGCGGGGTCCGCAGTCTGAACATATCCGGCAAGGCCGAAATCCGGTGTCATTGGCGAGGCGGATAGCCTCCTCCTCGGTGTCGAAGGGTATGATGGTCAGGACCGGCCCAAAAATCTCCTCGCGCGCGATCCGCATGTTTGGGGTGACATCGGCAAAGACAGTGGGGCGGGCAAAATACCGCGCTCTTTCCCTTCGGGCCTCCCAAGGCCCCCTGCGACCAGCCGCGCGCCTCTTGGATCCCGGCACTGATAAAACCCTGCACGGTCTCATACTGGCGCGCAGAGGCGAGGGAGGCCCAGATGCCAGGCCGGGTGCCGCGGGATCGCCAACAGGTGTGGCCTCTGCCGTCTGCGTGGCTATGCTCCACGGCCACATGATAGGCCGACCGCTCCACCAGCATCCGCGCAGGCGCATTGCAGGACTGGCCAGAATTGTTGAAACACTGGCTGGCACCACGTGCGACCGAGCTCTCGATGCCGCTGTCGGCAAAGATGATATTCGGCCCCTTGCCGCCCAGCTCAAGCACCACCCGCTTGAACGTCGGAGCTGCCGCAATAGAAACCGCCGCCCCGCGCGCCCCGATCCAGTGAGCGAGATCATCTGCACATCACGGTGCCGCGCCATTGCCTCGCCCACATCGGCATTGCCATGGATCAGGTTAAACACGCCGGGCGGAAAGCCTGCCTCGTCGATCATCTGCGTGAAGAGGGTGGCTGACAGCGGGGCCTGTTCCGATGGCTTCAAGATTGAAGTGCAGCCCGCCGCCAGCGCCGCTGCCACCTTTTGGGCGATCTGGTTCATCGGCCAGTTCCAAGGGGTGATGAGGGCGCAGATGCCGATGGGTTCATGGAGGATACGGTCATGCTGCGTATCGAGGCGCAGGAAATGCTCGAAGCTATAGCTGCGCAACAGGCTCGCAAGGTGCGGATATGCGCAAGCCCGATCTTCACTTGATTGCCCGAAGCCAGCGTGATTGGTGCGCCCATCTCTTTCCGAGATTAGCGCGGCCATCTCTTCCGAGCGGCGCTCATAGATGCCAACGAGCCGGTCGAGCAGGTCCGCCCGTTCGGCAGGTGGCGTGGCAGCCCAGCTGGAAAAGGCGCGGTTGGCCGCAGCTACTGCGCGGTCCACATCCGCGGCGTTGCCCATAGCGACAGTGCCACAAGGCTCTTCGGTTGCCGGGTTGATAAGCGGTAGCGTGCGCGGAGACAGCGGCTCCACCCAAGCCCCGCCGATGTAAAACCGTGTGGCCAGATGCATGTGGGGCTCCTGTGTGACGTCATTGAAAATCATTTGCAGCCCATCCCGCGCAGGGGATCAGGCCGAGGATCAGTCACGTCCTGCCCGTCCTTGAACACCGCCCGGATACCACCCTCGCGAGCGCAAGACAAAGATATCCTCTAACGGGTTACCGTTCACCAGCACCATCGGCCACATGGCCCGGCGCGATCATGCCCGTGACCTCAGGCCGCGCGAGGGCTGCCGCCGCCATGCACCGTTGCCGTCTCAAGCGCCTGCTGCCGGGTCATCCGCATCTCGACATAGATCTCAACTCGCGCGCATGCTGGCCAAAGGGGCACAGGTTTCCGAGGATCTGTGCCCATGGCGATCTGCACCCCGGCTTCAAACGCCTTGCGAATGTTGGCCACCTTGATTTCGCGCACGGCCTTCATCTTTTCGATCCGTCTGTACGCGCCCGCTGCGCGCCGCCGTACAGATCACCGTATCCGAGATTGAGAGTGTGGGCACCAAGGAACGTGCCCTGATCCAGCATGATCTGGATGCAGGCGTCATCGAGGAAGGACCCATGCTCAATCGTGTCCACACCCGCCTCAAGCGCCCGGCGAATGCCCTCGGTCGCATGGGCATGGGCGGCAACCTTCATGTCGCAGTCATGCGCCTCGGCCACTATTACCTTCATTTCTTCAACCGTGTAATTCGGCCAGTGCGCCTTGTCTCCAGCCGATAACAGGCCCGCACTCGCCGTGAACTTGATGAAATCGCCACCCAGCTTCCGATGGGTGCGCACCACGCACGGCGGCATTCGTCGATGCCATCAGCCACGTCGAGCGGCTGGCGCGGCCGGGTGTTGGGATAGAACAGATCGCCGCGCCGGCAGTCGGTGAGATCACCCAAGGTGCCACGCTCAGCCGCGGGCCCGGCAGCAGGCCACGGCGGATGAAGGCGGCAAGCTCAACATCGCCGCTATCGCGGTGCCCCATCACCCGCAGGGTTGTGAAGCCTGCGGCCAGAGCCCGCCAGCCGTTGCGAAGGCCGGTGCAGCAGCTTTCCGTGCCGGGCACCAGCGCGCGATAGGTGGCGTTATCCACTGTCTGTGTCAGGGTCAGGTGGTGGTCAAATGCGCGTGGATATCAGACAGGCCGGGGATCGCGGTAGCCCCTGCGCCGTCAATCACCGTGCAGCCCCCTTCGGGCGGGGGCGATGTTGGCTGACGCCTCGGCAATTCGGCCAGCTCACCATCAGGATCGACACACCGCGCGCTGCACCTCCGGCCCCTGCCCGGGTTAAGATTTACATTCCGCCGTCCAACGTGGCAGTCATGCGGCGGCCTTGAAATGTGGCATCGCATATTCGGCGATACGGTGGATCGTCTCCTAGCGTCTCTTCATGCGAGGAACCGAGTTGAGCACCAAGCCTCTAAGCCACATCCACCCGCATCTCGGCAAAGGACCCCCATCCCCTGTCCACCATCTCTCGGAGGCTGAACACTACAAAAGGGACGTGTTCTTTGCCAGGTCATCAGACACTCTGACTGCGCGGCAGGGACCGGGGACCATCCCCTTTCTCAATCAGGCTGGGGCCCGCTATACATGTTATCGAGCCGCCCATAATGCTCCTGCGCCTGCGCGAGTTTGGCATGCCGGTGCGCATCGGAGGTGGTGATGAACCGCCGCGCGCGAGGCTTGGGAGGATCAGGTCTTTTCCGGCTTTGCGCCCATCTCGGGTTTGGCGCGATGGAAGGCGCATCCACCTGCGCGCGGGGAAACTGGTCCAGCCAGTCACCGGTCTAAGGGGGTTTGAGTGTCAGAATGTTTGTAGCGCTTCCTTGGTGGAGTGATAGATGCCTTCAGGATTGATCACTGCCATCATCATGCGCGGCCCACCGCTGCGGGCGGGTCGTGGCATCACCGTGAGTGGCGCAAACTTGTAATAGGTACCGTCCCATGACACCTCGTCGCGTGTCAACAAGGCCTGCAACACATCCAGCGATTCCCTCGAACCGCGCGCGGGTCTCGGCTGTGGCAACACCCAGTCGCTCCATCTGCATGAGGCATAGCCGCCCCGTCCTACGCCCAGCACCAGCCGCCCCTCTGTAAAGATGTCTGCTGCGATCACCTCGCCCGCATAGATACGCATGTCGTGGATGGGCAGCACCGCAACGCAGGTCACAATGTCGATGTGTTTCGTCTGGGACGCGATCTTGACCGCCGTCATCAACGGCGCAGGGTTCAATCAGGGTTTAGCAGATGATGCTCCGACACCGAGACGGACCGAAACCCGGGTTGGTCGGCCAGAACTGACTGTTCGAGGAGATCCCTTGAAGAACGAGCACCGCCATAGGCGTGGCCCGGATAGTTCATAGAGAAATGCAGGTTAAAATCCATGGTCGGTTCACTCTGTCTGCGGAAAAAGGGTGGGTGATGGGATGGGGCTGCGCGTTTGTGGAACCATGCGCAGACCGCGATAGCCGCCATCGTGATAGGTAAGCGGTGGCAGCGACCGGTGGCCGATGGCTGCAACCGCACCGAAAGGATGGCATGGCTTTCCTGCCGCTCGCTGCGCACTATCCGGCAGGCAAGGCTGAGCGTATCAGCGATGGCGGGGGCAAGGCCCCCTGCTCGATCAAAGTGATCCCGGCAAAGCGATCCTCGTGCAGGCCGTCGAACTCACCCGCAAAAGTGCGCGCGATTAGGTCGGCGTCTTCCGGCAGCATCATTAATGTGAATACCCCGTTCGCCTGCACTGCCTCGGCGATGCGGCTACCGTCGCGCAGGCAAACAAGCACCGTGGGGGGCGGCGGAAACGGAACAAAAGGCCGTAACGGTCGCACCGTAGCGGCCGGCAGGGCCTGCGGTTGCTGACCACCGCGACCGACCCTGCCACTTGGCGCATCGCCGCAAGATAGCTATCGCGCGTGGACGCATGAAACGGGGGCGCCTGCTGCGTCCACTGTGGGGCAAGTTGTATCTGCGGCCGGACAGGCCCTGGTTGAAGCGGATGCATCGACACGTTTTGGGCTCCAGTCTCTTTCGAGACGACAATGCCTCGAACCATGGGCAGATCATGGCAGTACTATTTGGAGTTGATAAAACGAAACTTCATGAAGTTTAAGTTCGAGAAAATTGGTGATGCGCGCCTCTCTTCACCATGCGACGACCCTTTTCGGCCCCTCGCTCCATGCTCTAGACGCCTGCACCAAAGGCGCCAAGCGCAATCAGGATGCCTTCTGCGGGCCGCAGCGGGACTGTGTTTTTGATCATGGGCTTTGGCGAAAATGCCAAATGCCGATGGCGATACTGAAAGTAGTAATGTGCCTATCTGCGCGCGCGGAAAACGGTATCGTAGGCTCGAGTTAAGACACAAGCCGCCTGATCACCTCCTACAGCCAGTAACACCCTCCACACTGCCCATAGCGAACAACAACGTGCCGTGATCTACTTCAACACAACCGTAACCAACCAATAGGTGAGGGATGTAGTTGAATCGACCCGAATGCCTTTTCAAAGATTGGGGAATAGTTCAATCTGAAATTCTCTAGTCTTCAAGGGCTAAATGATCGAGGTGTCATGAAACCGATAAACCCCAACTTTTCACCTCCACAAGATGCACATGCGCGCCGCGCCCTTAAACCCACTATTTGCTATCCGGCGGATACGCTCCATCGCCCGGACATAATAGCCCTAATGCAGCGCGTTTAGGTGCGCGGAAGATTAATGAGATGCTGGTGCCACCACGCGATGCGCGATGCATCGCTGCCCCTGCAGGCAGTTTTCGCATAACCTGCACTGAAGGCTCACAGGTTGGTGACCTAAATCTTTGGAATGCTGCTGATTTGCAGGGAACATTTTTCTCAGGGTAAAACACAGTGCCCTGCATGGGACACACCTGTCTACTGGTGATCGTTTCAGTGGTCCCGCCTACCAAGTTTCCGACCGATAGCGACAATTGTTGCGGACACACTCGATTGGTACGGATTCGATGAGTTTGGTGGCTCTGTTCATGATGTTATCGGAACACGTTGCGACCCCTATACCGGTCGGCTTCTCGGCGGAGTTGATTATCATTACTGCTGCCATTCAAATCTTACACGCGCGCTTGCTGATTTTGCCGGACTACCGCTTCGCCAAGCCGAGCCCTCGTCCATGATGTACCTTAATGTTTTCATGTTGCACGGGGTTCACCGCAGATACGCATCAGTATTTCATGAAGGCCAGTCCGGTGCGCCCCGGTGACTACATCGAGTTTGTTGCGGAGATTGATTTGATCGTTGGGCTATCTGCCTGCCCAGGCGGCGATTGCGGCGATGAACATTCCTCCGATAAAGCAAGTTGCTTCCCGCTGCTGGTTGAGGTTTTTCAAAATCCAGATTTTGAGCATAACGTGCCGCCGATAAGCAGCTATGATCAGAACCATGGTAGATGACTGGCCTTCCCATGAACTTAAAGCTGCTAAAAAAACAAAAAGAGTTCCGCTATGTTCTACCTATGAGGTGTAAGCCCGCGCAAACGTTCCGAGCGACGCCCTAAGCAGTTCTAGGGTGATAAGAAGCAGGATGGATATCACAACAAGAACAGTTGCCGCAGCTAAAATCGTGGGGCTTATTTGCTCACGCGAGGCCGGTAAACATCTGCCAAGGCAGTGTTTTTCTCACCCAGCGCACCCAAGAAAATCACAACGACTACCTCGTCAAAAGACGTAATAAATGCAAAGAGACCGCCCGCAACGACGCCAGGCAAAATCAAAGGCATTTGAACGGAGAAGAAGGTACGTAGTGGGCCAGCCCCAAGGCTTGCCGCTGCACGCGTGATGAGCGTGCGATCAAAACCGACAAGGGTGGCTGTGACGGTAATGATTACAAAGGAGTCCCAAGTGCAGCATGGGCCAAAACGACCCCCAATAAGTGCCTTGTAGTCCAATTCGGGAGTAGAAGAAATACATTCCCGCAGCCGATATCACCAAAGGAACGATCATGGGCGAAATCAACATAGCCATAATTGCGCCTTTGAATGGTACATGCGACTGCGACAATCCGATGGCTGCGAGCGTTCCAAGCGAGACAGCAATAATCATTGCGACAGGCGCAATCGACAGCGAGTTTATGAGCGGAAGCCGCCAGTCTGGGTTGTTGAAGAAATCATCATAATGCTTGAGAGAGAGCCAGCCGGATCAAGGCGTAACATCTCGGGGGTGAAGGTAAAGAAGTCCTGTGCGTTGAACGAAAGTGGGATGATGATGATGATCGGCGCAACCAGGAAGAAGAAGATCGTCGCGCAGAAGACACTGGAAAGCGATGTGCCAAATCCCGTTTCAAAGGCGTGGCGTAGATAGGCAAACTCATGTTGAACGCGCTCCGACCATTGAGGTCATAGGCCTTGAAACTCGGTAACTGGGATCAGTCTTCAGAAAAGTAAAATTAGCCAAACTTGACATTTTTACCCCACAAAGCGGTCATAAACCCAATATAGGATGAGTACGACGATCAAAAAAGCATCGTTCCGAGTGCCGCAGCGAGGCCCCAGTTGAGAGAAGTCCCAATATGATACGCAATGCGATTTGAAATAAACACACCACGTGCCCCGCCCATTAGCTCAGGTGTGATATAATACCCAATGGCAAGAATAAATGCGAGGATAGAGCCGGCTGCGATACCAGGAATGGATTGGGGAAATAGACCCGCCAAAAATGCGCTCAATCGTTCGCCCCAAGTGATTTTGCTGCCCGCATGTATATGTACCGGGAATGGTTTTCATGACTGAGTAAAGCGGTAAAATCATGAACGGCAGCAAGATGTAGAGTCATCGCGATAACCGTTCCAAATTGGTTATTGATCATGACAAGGCGACCATCATCCCCGATTAGGCCGATCCAAACGAGCAAATCGTTGATCACACCTTGACGCTGCAAAAGTACTTTCCAAGCAGAGGTACGTACCAGGGAGTGACGTCCAGAACGGCAATAAGACAAGAATCATCAGCAAGTTGGACTGTCGCGATGGTAGGTTCGCCAACAACCAAGCGACGGGGTATCCTAACAATAGGCAAAGCGCAGTGATGGTTAAAGACAGCCACATCGTACGCAAAAACAGCATGATATACACCTGCTCTTCGACAGGTCGTGGTGCGATGCCTTGAGGGGTCTTACCCAAATCGACCGCATTAAGAAAATATCCCGGGGTATATGGCGCCGCATACATTGAGATAACGGCCCAAGGGCGCACGGTTGCCCAATCATCGTCGCTTTCGCGGAATGCCGTGCCAAAGTTAGCGACGGCAAAATCTGCCTGTGCAATCGCGGCAAGCCGTGCTGCATGATCGCCCTGAAACTCTTGCGCGACAGAAGGTGTTGATGACACTTCCTCGATCAAGGTGATCGCGACCAGATGCCATGGATCCTGGCGGGTTGGGCTGCGATTGTTGGTCTCTTGTGAGATCTGGGCAAAAATTCCGTAAATTTCTGCCGTCCGAGGTAAGGAGTTTATTGCGATTTCCGACAAGCGAAACGTAGGTTCTCCCCGCCGGTTTCCGGAAGCAGCCCAAATTTTTGTTCAATTATCCAGTCAGGCGCCGCGAATAAATCGACCCAGTTATCCGCTTCGCCCCATGCAGGATCCAACTTGGTCAGCGATGCGCTCACCTCTTCGCCAAAATCTTCTACATCGCGACCAGTGCTGCGAAATAGGGATGACATGCCTGAGGCTTCGTAATTTAGCCGCGACCCAAGCCGTGTATGTTGCTTTCGTTCTGTGGCGATGAGCAGATCGGTGGCTAGTGCACGAAACGCCGCCTCATCGGGGGTTGGTCGGACGACGGATCCCAATTAGCCAGCGCGTCAACGGTGCGCGGCAGGGTGTCGGCGACAATCTGGTTTTCCACGGAGCGGAACAACATGTCGCCGATCGGGGCAAGGAATGTTACAAGGACAAACACCAAGAGCGGAGCGATCAGAACAAAGGCACGCAGTTTTTGCCGGCGCAAGGCACGGTTAAGGCTGCGCCTGAGAGGTACGCCGCTTGCGGTCAGCACCGCGCCATTGTCTGTCTCTAGCGTCATCCGCCTGCCCTCAAAAGGCAGGGGCAGGGCGCGAACGCCCCGCCCAAGAGTTATTTACCGGGCAAGCCAGTTTTGGAAGATCGACTCAACCTCATCTTGGTTGTCAGCCCACCACTCAATGTTATTGACCAGATAGTTTTGCTGGTTGGCAGGATTAGTTGGCATATGTGGCGCCATCTCGATGCCGAGCGTCGCATGTGTCGAGACGAGTGGCTGAGACGAACCGCGTGCCGGGCCGTACGAGATGTACTTTGCCTGATCAGCCAGACGCTGCGTGTCGGTTGCAAAATTCAAGAAATGCATGACACGGTTCATACGCGCGTCATCCAGACCTTCCGGCACAACCCAGCCATCATAGTCGAAGACTTGCCAATCCCACAGCATTGCAATCGGCTGATTTTGTTCAACAATTGCCGAGAAAAGGCGGCCGTTGTATGTTGAGCCCATCACCACTTCACCATCGGCTAAAAGCTGGGGTGTTTCAGCACCAGCGGACCACCAGACGACGCTATCCTTGATTGTGTCGAGTTTGGCCAGAGCGCGTTCTACGCCGCCATCGGATGACAAAACATCGTACAGGTCATCTTTGCGCGACACCATCGCACAGAAGCGCCACTCAAGGTTCTTTTGGGCCGTCCTTCCAAGGCACGCATACCTGGGAAGTTTTCAAGATCAAAAACTGCGCACAGGCTGTCTGGCGTTGCACCATTCCAAGCGGCCACGTCCGTGCGATACCCGAAGGTCGTCGAAAACACGATCTGGGGCACAAAGCATTCGTTGATGATTGAACCTGAGGTGCCGAAATCTTCGGTGGGCGTGCTTCCATCGGAACCAGCTGCCAAAACGGCATCAAAATCGATCTCAAGCGCTAGGCCCTCGTCGCAAGCGCGTTGGGCGTCAGGCCCTTCGACGTCGACAAGATCATAGGTCATGTTTCCCGCTTCAGATGCAGCACGCATTTTAGCGATGGCTTCGTTTGAGCCTTCGTCCCATGTGACCGTGACTCCCGTGATCGCGCTGTAAGGTTCGGCATAGGCCGCGACCTGGGATGCTTGATAGGCGCCGCCCCATGACATTAACACCATGCTATCGGCGCAATCTTGGCATTCTGGCAATGATTGTGCGATGGCAAAGCTGCCAGATAGTGGCAGTGTCGCAAGCGCCGTGGCGCTGAGTAGTGTCTTGATATTCATACCTTTAGCTCCGTGTTGTGGGTTTCGTTTTTCTTTTTTATTTTTCCTGCGGCGCGTCGAGGCGCGCGACAGTCTTCTGGCAACCAACCAATTTCAATTTTGATCCTGGCTGATGGCGGATCTGGTCCGGGGCATTACGAGTCTTGATAATAAAATCGTTATTCCCCGCGACCCGAAGTCTAGTGCGAAAAATATCGCCCATATAGATGAATTCGAGAACTTCAGCTTTGAGTGTGTGCACGCCTGCGCGTAGTCGTGCCTTGTTCGTTTCGACCCGCTCGGGTCTAATTGATATCTGTGTCCGATCGCCCACTTTCGACACATTTACGGGTTTGGCATCTATTTCATCCCCGGAATCCAGCCGCACAATACAGGTATCGCCATCGATCCGCGTGACTGTGCCCATTAAGCGATTGTTTTCGCCAATGAATTGCGCAACGAAGCTATTCGAAGGGTTCTCATATAGATCGGAGGGTGTTGCGAGTTGTTGGATGCGCCCATCGTTAAAGACCGCAACGCGGTCTGACATGGTCAATGCTTCAGTTTGATCATGGGTGACGTAAACGACTGTGATGCCCAATTCATGGGCAATTCGTGTGATCTCAAACTGCATTTGTTCGCGTAACTGTTTGTCAAGCGCTCCAAGCGGTTCATCCATCAAAACAAGCTCGGGTTCAAAAACTAACGCACGGGCAAGAGCGATCCGTTGCTGCTGGCCGCCCGACAGTTGTGCGGGCCGACGGCTTCCAAAATCACCCATCTGCACCATTTCCAGCGCCCGTTTTACCTTTAATTCACGGGTAGATTTGTCAATCTTTCGGACCTCAAGAGGAAAGGCTAAATTCTCTGCAACTGACATGTGGGGAAATAGTGCATAGTTCTGAAATACCATGCCAATACCCCGCTTGTGCGGTGGTACAGTGTTGATGTTGCGCCCTTTCAAACGGATTTCGCCGCTTGTGGCAGTTTCAAAACCCGCCAACATCATCAAGCAGGTTGTTTTTCCAGAGCCCGAGGGGCCGAGCATCGTCAAAAACTCACCCCTCGGTACCGCAAGGTTGAGATCCTTACGACCAATGTTGTGCCATCGTAGCTCTTTTGAACTCCGTCGAAGACGACAATCAACATCATCTGCTAAATTCAACAGGCTACTTTCTGACATTATCCCTTCCCACTCCCGGAACCTTTGCATCTCAGGATTAAGCGTCTCAAACGCCCGTCCATCGTAGGTTAGCTCGGGAGGATAAGGTGCTCTGGTCCATATGGGAACCCCGTAACATTGCGGTTGCCCGATTGCGTAACGACCTGGATGTCGTGCTCACGATACCCGCCTGCACCGGGCAGGCTCTCGGGGATTGTTATCATAGGCTCCATAGATACGACCATGCCCGGTTCCAGTACCGTGTCGCAATCTTCGCGCAGTTCAAGACCCGCCTCACGGCCATAATAATGGCACAACACGCCGAAGCTGTGGCCGTATCCAAAGCTTCGGTACTGCAAGAGGTTCTCAGCAGCATACATCTCGTTCAGCTCGCGCGCGATATCCGAACAACGATTCCCTGGCATCAGTAGCTCTTTGCCTCGGTCGTGCACACGGCAGTTAAATTCCCACAGGCGGAGGTGTTCGTCCGAGGGTTGTCCGGCAAAAAGCGTACGCTCGAGTGCAACGTAATAACCCGCCACCATGGGGAAGCAATTCAGCGAAAGAATATCCCCGCGCTCAATCTTGCGACTTGTAACCGGGTTGTGCGCGCCGTCTGTGTTGATGCCTGATTGAAACCAGGTCCATGTGTCCAATAGCTCACCGCCAGGCCAGGTTTTTGCAATTTCACGTACCATTGTGGCTGTGGAATGTAGGGCGACCTCATGTTCGGCTGTGCCAATCGTTGCCGCCTCTGCGCAAGCAGCCCCCGATATCCGCGATACGGGTCATTTGTTCGATATGGGCGATTTCCACATCGGATTTGATCATCCGCTGACGCATGGCGATGGCCGCGATATCGACGAATTCGATCTGAGGAAATTCCTGCTTGAGCAACGCGAATGTGTCGAGTGAGACATGGTCGAACTCGATGCCCAACCGCTTTACGCCGGGTATGACCTGCCCGACCGCGTGAAACCAGTTGTCCCTTTTGCCAGTCGGTATAGGTGATGTTGCGCCCGCCATAGGTGCGCCGCCACGGCTGGCCGCCGTCTATGCCTGCGCTGATCGAGGTTATCTGCTGGTGGTCGACCACAAGTCCGTAGCGCCGCCCGAAATAGCAATACAGGAAATCGCTGTAGTAGTTGATGTTATGATAACTCGTGAACAGGGCGGCATCGATGTTGGCCTGCGCCATGCTTTGGCGGATCGCGCTCAGACGGCGTTCCATCTCGGCTGCCGGGAACGTCGGTGTCACCGACACACCGTTGCCCGTATAGTTCTGAAGCCGTTCGCGCTGCATAACATCCCCCTTTGTCACGATGATCTTTCCTCATTAGTGGATGCGAGGTGACATGCCATTGTCAAAGGAGTGATTCTCATGTTTCCATGAGAAATTCTCATCAAGGGTCCAAAAATGCAGGTGCCGTTGAACGCGTTGCGTGCTTTTTGATGCTGTTGTTCGGGCGGGTTCCTTCAAAGGAGCTGCACAGATTTTGTGCGTTACGCAATCCGCGGTCAGCCATCAGGTGCGGCATCTGGAGGAATGGCTGGATCGGCCGCTCTTCGACCGCAGCGGCACAAGGCCCCGTCTTCTCCCCGAGGCCGAGGACCTCGCCCGCGTTGCGGCCTTGTCGCTCGATGGCATTACCGCAGCCTGCGAGCGGCTGGGGAAAAGGCCCGCGGCGGGCCGTTGGTGATTGCGGCTATCCCTTCGGTTGCGCTGTGCTGGCTGATTCCGCGACTGACAAACTTTCGCGCAGCTCACCCCGGTATCGAATTGCGCATCGTCTATGCCTTTCACGGACAGGAAGTCGATTTCACCGAGGTCGATCTGGCCTTTGTCTATTCGCCGGTCCCGCTCGTTCGACGGCCCGGTGCCTTGGCCGAATTGTTCTTGCCCGGTGCGGCCGTGCCAGTGGTCAGTCCCGCGCTTGCCGACGGCAGGCTGCAAGAGATGCCGCTCTTGCATGACACCGACGAAGCCGGCTGGCGGGAATGGTTCGCGCGGGCGGGGCAGGACCAGCCGGCGGATTTGTCGGGCCCTGTTTATCAGGATTTCAATCTTTTGCGCGCCGCCGTGCTGGCGGGCAAGGCGCAGCACTTTGTCCGCGGGCGATGATCCGTGATGATCTGGACGCCGGGCGGTTGTACCAGCTGTCGGAGGTGAGCGTGCTGGAAGGCGCCGGCTACTACGCCTTGCGCGCCGAACACAGGAGCGCGCGCCGGTGCGACCACCTTCTGGTCTTGGGCCATGGCGCAAGATCAGGGTTGCCGATGGCTAGCCAGTACCAGCGTAGGGCAGGCTCTCAGCAGATAGCGAACATTGCGCGCAATAAAACGTAACCTTTGATCAGCGTGAACTGAGGGTCTTGAATCAGGCGGAACCGGAATTTTGGACCGATCACATCAATTCGCGGTCTCGAACACCACCCCTGCCTGTTCCACCCACGGCAACGCGGCACTCTCGGTCAGTTGCATGAGGGTCAGTGCCGTAACTTTCCGACCAAACACCAGCCGTTTCAACACTTCAGGCGCCAGATAGGCCAGACGCAGCTACCTGCTAACATGGCTCTCTGCAAGGTTCACGGCGATTGCCAGATCGCGAACAGGCCCAAACTCACCGGCATCCATGCGCCTCCGCCATGCCCACGCCCGGCCAATGGCGCGCAAGCCCCCTGCAAAAATCGAACTACGCCGCAGTTGAAGCAGGTCCGTTTCCTTTCGGTACGAACAGAGACACCCGAAGGCGGCGTGGTTGTGCGGAGTGATGCGAATTTCAGCGAGGTATTGATCGAGAGCCCCGAGGTCGCAACGGGCGGAGAGCGGACGGTCGACTTGAAACTCGATTTGGTGAAACTGCCATTTGGCAGTCAAGACAATTGGGTTTGAGAAGCCGTGGCCACAATCTGACTGGCCACACGATGTAACGTTGCCTTAAATTACAATCCGAATGGTGCTGCTGCCATCCCTGTAAAAGCATCCCACCACAAAATAATGGGATCAGCGACACCTAAGGCCAGGGAAACGCGGAACTTGACGTCTCGCCCCACAAGGATCACTCGAATTGATCCAGCTCTTCGTCGATGGCGGCCAAGGTCGAGATCCGTTGGCCTACAGCCTCAGGGTTCCGGCCCAGATAGTGCAACCGCGATCCAACCGCAAAACCGACAGCATTGTGGCGTGCGTGGAAACGGGCCGTAGCTCGCGACATGGCAAGGCAGGACCACTTCCGAAAACCGTTCTGCCTGCGCCGCATAGCGCTATGATCGGTCAGAGTGATGACCCGCATGCGCGTGGTTCGGGCATGGGCCAGCAGTGATCTCAGAACCTTGGGCCGGGGTTCGAAGGTCAACACAATCAGCACATCGCGCGAGCCCGTCATCGACAGCTCGTTGGCCCAGGTCTGCCCCTCCCCACGCAGCTCTTGTACGCCGTGACGCAGCCGCGCGAACAGCGACTGACCCAGCCGGGCCACGCCTTGTTCATCGCCGAACCCCACAAACCATATGCGGGGCGCGGTTTCGAGGATCTGCGCGATTTCGGGCAACAGGTCTGAGCGCAATTCCTCGAAGGTCCGCGTTAGGTTGCTGCAGTTCCAGTTCGAGATGATCGGAAATTGTCCGCCCAAAGGTTGCGGGCTGGGATATCGATCTGAGGTCTGAATAGGGCTCGCGCCGGTTGCGCTCTTCACGGGCCTGAAGCCGAACCTCCTCGAAATCGGCATAACCCAAACTGCGGAAAAACGAGCAGTTGTGGCCTTTGAAACGCCGGCGCGTGCAGCCAGTTCCGTGGCGGTGTGCGTTTCGACAAGGCCCTGATTTTGCAAGAGAACCTGCGCTATCTTCTTCTCGCTTGATGTCAGGCGCGACGAACGCTCCTGGATTCTGAGGATCCAGTCGTGAGGCCATGGGGCACGATTTCTCTTGACGTTTGGAACTCTTGTTTCATGGTTGTGAAACAATGAAACACACGAAATGGACACCATGTCGACCTCCAAGACAATCCGCGAAAAGATATGGACGAAACTGAAGGACGTGGCGAGACCGGACACCCGCTTCCACATGAACTTTGCAGAGGTCATCCCAGATTTCGAAGGGTCCGAAGCAGCCACGGAACGCGTCGTGCAGGACCGGGCCTATGCCGACAGCCGCTTTGCCTTTATTACGCCCGACAACTGCCTAGCCGACCTGCGGCGTCGGATGATCGAGGCCGGCAAGCCATTCGTGATGTCGACCTACGGGGATTTACCGCGGGTTCCTGTACCTGGATCCCGCAACAGTGCCTGAAGGCGCAGCACTCTATGCCTCTTGGCTGGATGGGATGGAGCATTTCGGCGTGCCGATCACACTGGAGGAGATCGCTCGAAAGGGCCGGTTCGACTACCTAGTGACAGGTGCGTCTGCCGTTTCCGTCAACGGTGTCCGGTTCGGCAAGGGGCACGGCTTCTTCGACCTGGAATGGGGCATGTTCACGGATCTTGGCCTCGTAGATGACGACACGCCGGTCCACGCCGTCGTACATGACGTGCAACTTGTCGAGGACCAGTTGCAGCCCTCGGAGACCGACATTCTCGTTGACACTGATATCCACGCCAACGCGCACCCATGTGGTCGAGCGCCGCGCCAAGCGGCCCCGCGGCGTGAAATGGCCCCTGCTCGAACCCAAGCAGATCGCCGACACACCGCCTCTGCAGGAGCTTCAACGCCTGCAAGGCCTTGCCTGACCCATCGCAACAAGAGGAGCGCCCAGTTCCAATCCGGTGACGCGGTCTTGCACCTCACGCGCGTCCCGAGATGATGATGATCGCGGCCCCCGATTCCAAGGCAAGCCGATGCACCAGCGCCAGCCCGTCGCGGTCGGGCAGGCCAAGATCGACAAGGCAGACATCGGGCATGGTGGCGCGCAAGCGCGGCCTCAAACTCCGTCGCGCGCGCAAATGCGGCGGTGCGAAATCCTGCTTCGGTCAAGGTTTCGACCAGAGTGCGCGGATCTGCGGCTCGTCATCGAGGATCGCAATAAGTGGCGCGGTCATGCGGCGGGCTCCTGCATCAACAGCCTGTGCAGCGTCTTTGCGCCGATGGGCTTGGCCAGCACCGGCCAGCGCGCCGCCCCGGCGCAGCGCAGCGGGTCGCCACTGGGCAGCGAGGTCATCAGCGCAAGCCGCAACATAGGTTGCTTGGCCGCAATCCGCGACAAAAGCGCGACAGGTCCACCGCATGGGTCACGCTGACCGACTTTATCGCGCCTGATGACAGTGTGACCGGCCCGCTGGTCTTGGAAGATTCGGCAGCCTATGAGACGCCAGCGATGGAGGGGATGATCGTCGAGATCGTGGCCCCCGGCAGCTTGCCCAATGATGGCAAGGTGATCGACGATCAGCGCAAATACGAATGACCGGCCTATGTCTCCCGCCGTGGCGGGATGGCATAGGTCGAGGCTGGCATGGGCCACGGGCTCGGTGCCGCCCTCGGCATAGAGCAGCACATCGGTCACGGATAATGTCCGGCCCAGTTTCAGCACGCGGGCATGGGCGAGGATATCGACACCGGCCTCGGGTTTGCGCATGAAATCAATGCTGCAATGCGTGGTCACGGTCAGCGCCTCGGGGCCGATGCGCGCCATGGTCGCAACATAGGCCGCGACATCGGCCAGTGCGAACATGGACGGCCCGGATACGGTGCCACCGGGGCGCAAATGCCGTTCATCATGGTGAAGTCGCATGATCAAAAGCGCCTCATCCATCTGGTCGATGGCGAACTGGCCCGCGACCTGCGGAAAGACCTCGGCGAGGAAGCGCGCCATCTCGGGAATGGTGAATTTCAACATGCGCCTGATCCTTTAGCCGCGTGCGCCATAGTAAAGCCCCACGACATGTTCGGCCTGTGCAAAAAACAGCCAGCGCGAGGCGAGCATGCCCAAGATATGGCTGAGGACCGCAAGACCGCCCAAGCCATGCGACGCGCCGGGGATCATGATCAGGCCAAGTGGCAGGGCAAAGCCCAAACCCAGCGCGATGAGGCGCAAGCGCTGCGCATGTTTGCGGCCCACGACATGGACCATTTCGCGCAGCAGGTAATTGGTGCCGGTATGGGGTGCCTCGAAGGCGCGGATGCGGCCGGGGCTGCCAAGGCCCGTGGCAGACGCGATGGATTGGCCCGCCTCGCCAAAGCGTTGATCGCCGCGCAGCCAATGGGCGATCTGGATGATCCCGGCAAGAAACAAAAGGATCTGGGCGATGGTGATCTGCCCGGCCAAAAGCGCGCCGCCCGCAAGGCTGGCCGTGCTCAGGTGCAGGGGCGTCAGGGCTTGGTGCCAGCGCGGCACGGCCTTGATCTGGGTATATATCATCGCTGTGGTGATCACGGTCGCAAATGACAGGCCCGCGCCGAGCCAGCCCAAGGCGCTGATCCGCGTGTCGAAAAACACCGCACCCAATGCGTACAGCGCCATGATGACAAGGGCCGCCACGGCGGCCCATGCTTCGCGGCTGAGCCAGCTTGTGCGCCATTGGCTGAAGGCTTTGAGCGCGCGTTCCGGGTGGCCCAAGTGAAAGGTCGAGGCCAAAAGCCCGCCCACCGCAAGCGCATAGGCGATCAAGAAGAAGACAAAGGCCACCCAGCCCGTGACGGGCGGAAGGCCCAAGCCTAGAAAGACCAACAGCCCAAAGCCTAAGCCCGAAAGCGTGGTGAAAATGATAACGGAAGGGGCCGGATGCATCAGAGCCGCTCCAACGCGCGGTCGAGCCAGCCAAGGAAACCTTGCGGGCTTTCGGCCACGGGTTCGAGGAAGGGGGCGAGGATATCGGTTTCCTCCCACTGATCCTTGGGGCGGGGGGGGAGGTATTTGTTGACGGGCTTGGTGCCCAGATCGGGCATCAGGTCAAAGCCACCGCGCGCCGCGACAAGCTGGCTGACATCGCTGTCGGGATCGCCCAGATCGCCGAAATGGCGCGCCCCCGCCGGGCAGGTGCGCACGCAAGCCGGGGTCCGGTCTTCTTCGGGGAGGTTCTCGTTATAGATGCGGTCAACGCAGAGGGTGCATTTCTTCATGACCTTGGCCGTGGGGTCCATCTCGCGCGCGCCATAGGGGCAGGCCCAAGCGCAGAGCCCGCAGCCGATGCAATCGGATTCATTGACAAGAACGATGCCATCCTCGCTGCGTTTGTAGGAAGCACCGGTGGGGCAGACGGTGACGCAAGGCGCATCTTCGCAATGCAGGCAGGATTTGGGGAAATGGACAAGCTGGGCTTGGCCATGCGGCGGCGTGATCTCGTAGCTATGGACGCGGTTGAGGAAGGTGCCAGAGGGGGCGGCGCCATAGGGGTCTTGGTCGGACAGGGGCGCGCCGTAATTCTCGGTGTTCCAGCCTTTGCAGGCGATCACGCAAGCATGGCAGCCAACACAGGTGTCGAGGTCGATCACAAGGCCAAGCTTGCGCTGGGTTGTCTCGGGCAGGCTGGTCATGGCTGCTCCCCCCGGCTGGTGGTGACGAAATCCGCCAGATCGGCGGCGAAACGGTCGGGGTCTTCCACGAAAGGCGCGTGGCCGATCCCGTCATAGGGCAGGTAGCGGCCATGCGGCATGACAGCGGCGGCGGCTTGCCCGGTTGCGGCGGTCACGACCGCATCATCGGTGCCGTGGATGACAAGCCCCGGACAGGTCATCGCGGCATAGGCGGGGCGCAGGTCGAGATCCGCCCCGAAAAGCGCGCGGCGCACATGGGGCGGGCAAAGCATATTGGCCCCCACCATCGCGCCATAGAGCGCGCGGGGAAGGGGTTTTGCCGTGCAGGCATCGACGAAACGCGCGGTGGCATGCAGGCGGCGGTTCAGATCCTCGGTATAAAGATCGCGGTCAAGACCGGGTGAGGCGGGGCCAACCATCCAATCCTCGCGCGCGGCCCCGATGGCAAGGATGCCGCCCGCCAGCACGACGCCCGCAAGATGCGCGCTGCCATGGGTGGTGAGATATGCCGCGATCACGCGGGAGCCATAGGACCAGCCGACCAAGCTGGGGCGGTCGAGCGCTGCGGCCGCGATCACGGCGGCGACATCATCGCCCCACAGCGTGGTATCGGCATAGGCTGTGGGATCGTCGGGCTTGCCCGAGGCGCCATGCCCGCGCAGATCCATCGCGACGAGGTGGAAGCGGTTGGACAGGCGTTCAGTGAGAGCCTCCCAGCACATCCCGGCCTGCGCCCAGCCATGGATGAGCAAGATCGGCGGCAGGGCGGTATCGCCTTTGCGGGTAAACGCGATCTGCGTGCCGTCGGAGGAGGTGGCGAAGTGGGTGGTCATGGCGTCTGGCCCGCCTTTGCGCCTGCGGTGCCCGCGGAATAGGGCGGCGGCGAGGGTTCTGTCTGCCCCACCTCCGCGCGCACCGCGCGGAAGGAGAGGTGCGAGGGGGCTGTCTGCCCCCTCGCGCTCCCCCGAGGATAGGAGAGGTGCGAGGGTTCTGTCTGCCCCGGGACCGCGAGAGAGGTGCGAGGGTTGCGCACCCAGCGTACCGCGGAAGGATGCAGGGTTCTGTCCCCACGCGACCGCCGGAAGGAGAGGTGCGGGTGTCTGCCCCCTCGCGCTCCCCCGAGGATATTTTGAAACGAAGAAGACGTCATCGGCGTCATCTTGTCCCGCCATGCGGTGGGGCGAGGGTTGGGAAGTTTGGCTGCACCTCCGGTGGAGGGCTGACCTTTTCGATGCGCACGCGCAGGTCGAACCATGCGGCCTGTCCTGTAATCGGGTCGGAGTTGGACCAGCGGTGCCCATCGCCCTTGGGCGGCAGAAGCTCGTGGATCAGGTGGTTGAGCAAGAAGCCCTTGGTGGCCTCGGGCGCGGCGGGGTCGAGCGCCCAAGCGCCTTTGCGCTTGCCGATGGCGTTCCATGTCCAGACCGTGTTGGGGTTGAGCGCCGCCATATGCGCCACCGGCACGGTGATGGACCCGTGCGGTGAGGTGAGGCGCGCCCAGTCACCATCGGCAAAGCCATGTGCCACCCAGATATTGGTTGGGACGTAAAGCGGGTTATGGCCGTGGATCTGGCGCAGCCATGCGTTTTGGCTGCCCCAGCTGTGATACATCGCCATGGGGCGTTGGGTCAGCGCGTGCAGCGGGAAATCTTGCGCGGTCTGGGCGTCATCGCCCAAGGGCGGATACCAGATTGGCAGCGGGTCCATCGTGGTGCGGATACGGTCGCGCAAATGGTCGGGGGGCTGGCGGTCGCCATGCCCCTCGGCTGCGCGTTGAAAGCGGCGGAGCGGCTCTAGGTAAAGGTTGAAGAGGTAAGGCTGCGGGCTGTCGTATAGGCCCAGATCCACCGCCCAATCCTGATAGGCGGTGTTCCATGGTTTGTAGTATTGCGCCGCTTGCGGAATGTGGTGGGTGAAGAACCCGCCATTGTCGATATAGCGCTGGAGCTGATCGGGGTTGGGCGCGCCGCGCCCCGTCTGGTCGCCCGCCCCGCGAAAGCCCATCAAGGGGCCGATGCCGGGCCGGCGTTCGTGGCGGGTGATGTAATCGGCGTAATCGGTGAAAGCGGGCGCACCGTCATCGGTAACAAAGCCCGGCAGGCCAAGGCGCGCGCCCAGATCGATCAGCACGGATTGAAAGCCCCGGACATCGCGGTCGGCCTCGATCACCGGCCAGCGGATCGCATCGGCCGCCGCGTCAGCCTCGGAGATCGGGCGGTCAAGCAGGCTGATGCAATCATGGCGCTCGAGATAGGTGGTGTCGGGCAAGATCAGATCGGCATAGGCCACCATCTCGGAGCTATAGGCATCGGAATAGATGATGCGCGGGATGACATATTCGCCCGTCTCGGGGTCTTTGTCGGTGAGCATCTCGATGACGCGCCCCGTGCTCATCGAGGAGTTCCACGCCATGTTCGCCATGTAGAGAAACAGCGTGTCGATCTTATAAGGATCGCCCGCATGGGCATTGGCGATGACCATATGCATCAAGCCATGCGCCGAGAGCGGGTTTTCCCATGAGAACGCCTTGTCGATGCGCTGGGGGCTGCCATCGGGGTGCAGCGCCAGATGCTCTGGCCCCATCGGATAGCCCAGATGCGGGCCCTTCAGCGGTTGGCCGGGGGTGGCGGTGGCATGCGGTTTGGGATGCGCCTCGGGCGGCTTTGGGTAGGGGGGTTTGAAGCGGAAGCCACCGGGCGTTTCGACGGTGCCGAGCAGGATTTGTAGCAGGTGCAACGCGCGCGCGATCTGAAACCCGTTGGAATGGGCCGAGATGCCGCGCATCGCATGCATTGCGACAGGGCGGCCCGTCATCTTTTCATGCCGTTCGCCGCGAAAATCGGTCCAAGGCTGATCAATCTCGATTGCTTCGTCAAAGGCGACACGGGCAAGCTCGGCGGCCAGCGCATGGATGCGCTTTGCAGATAGGCCGCAGCGTTCCGCCACAGCCTCGGGCGCATAGGACGGGTCGAGATAGCGTTCGGCCAAGAGCTGGAACACGGGGCGATGCGTAATGCCCGCGCGGCGCAGGCCATGGGCGAGGTCGGGTTTGACGCCCGCCGCGTCAAAAGCCATGGGCTTTCCCGTCGTGCGGTCCATCACCAAGAGTTTGCCGTTTGCGTCGCGCAAAAATAGCCCGTGATCGGGCGAGGATGGGTCTTCGTTCAGCAAGACGGGTGCATTGGTGTAGCGCGCGAGATAGTCGAGGTCGATCTTGCCCGCCGTGAGCAGGCAATGGATGAGCGACAAGATCAACAGCCCGTCGGTGCCGGGGGTGATGGCGATCCAATCATCGGCCACGGCACTATAGCCGGTGCGGATCGGGTTGATGCCGATCACGCGCGCGCCGCGTTCCTTGAGCTTGCCCAGCCCCATCTTGATGGGGTTGCTGTCATGATCCTCGGCCACGCCGAAAAGCAACAAAAGCTTGGTCCGCTCCCAATCGGGCTGGCCAAACTCCCAGAACGCGCCGCCCATGGTATAGATGCCCGCCGCCGCCATATTGACCGAGCAAAACCCGCCATGGGCCGCGTAATTGGGTGTGCCGAATTGTTGCGCCCACCAGCCGGTCAGCGATTGCGACTGGTCACGCCCGGTGAAAAAGGCAAGCTTTTCGGGGGCTGTTGCGCGCAAGGGGGCCATCCATGCGGTGGCGGTTGCGAGCGCTTCGTCCCAGCTGATTTCCTCGAATTGGCCAGAGCCGCGCGGGCCCACGCGGCGCAGGGGGGCGCGCAGGCGGGAGGGGGCGGTGACCTGCATGATGCCGGCGGCACCTTTGGCGCAAAGCACGCCCTTGTTGACCGGATGGTCGCGATTTCCTTCGATATAGGCGACGCGCCCGTCTTTCAGGTGCACATTGATGCCGCAGCGGCAGGCGCACATGTAACAGGTCGTTTTGGCCGTCTGGTCGGACAGCTTGGGCGACAGATCGAGGATGATGTCTTGGTGCCTCATCCGCCCTCCCCGCGGCTTAGGTTCCTGAAACAGTTGTGACGGGCTGCGCGGTGGGATGCAATGGCCTGTGACCGGGTCATTCATGTGGCCCATGCATGTGTAAACCAAAGTTGACATATTTGCTGTGCACCGCGATACTCAGCCCTGCCCGAGGAGAGCGCGCGCCCATGCCTAAGGATCATCCTGTACCCGGTTTCAGTGTGCCCGTTCTTGCGGGTGCGGCGCGTCCGGGGCTTTGCACAGATTGCGGCGTCAGTCGCATGGGCGATGGCCGCGCCTGTGGTCAGGCCTGTCAATTCATCCAACCCGATTATGCCAGCGCCGAGCATCGCGTGCATGGGCGCGTGGCCGATCCCTCGCTTGGGGATGAGGCGTTTTTCGGCGTGACACTTGCAATGCAGCGCTTGGCGCTGAACCCGCCTGCCGAAGGGGCGCAGTGGAGCGGGATCACCACGGCGCTTGCCGCTGATCTCTTGCGCCGTGGCAAGGTCGATGCGGTGCTTGCCGTGCGCGCCGATCCGCATGATCGCTGGCGGCCGGAACCCGTGATTGTCACCGACCCCGCCGAATTGGCGCAATGCCGGGGCATGCGGATGGGCTATGCGCCAACCTTGGCCGCCCTCGAACCGGCGGCGGCGGCAGGGCATAAGCGGATCGCCGTTATCGGTATTCCGTGCCAAGTCTATGCGCTGCGCGCGATCGAGGCGACGCTGGGCTTCAAACGGATCTATGTCATCGGCACGCCCTGCTCGGACAATACAACGACCGAAAGCTTCCACGCTTTTCTGGCTTTGCTCGATCCAAGGCCAGAGACGATTTCTTACCTAGAGTTTCGCGCCGATTACCGGGTGGAAATGCGCTTTGATGACGGGCGTCCGGCGAAATTCGTGCCTTTCTTGAAGTTGCCGATCTCGAAATTGCCGAGCGATTTCTTTCCGATGACCTGCAAGACCTGCGTCGATTACACCAACCGCTTGGCCGATATCACGGTGGGATACATGGGTGGGGATGGCGATCAATGGGTCATCACGCGCAATCATCGCGGGGCCGAGATGCTGTCGGGCATCACGGATCGGTTGGTTGAGCGCCCCTTGACCGACAAGGGCAAGCGGATGGGCGCGGTCAAGGGTTTCTTGGCCAATACCGCGCGTGCGGCGGGTGGCCTGCCACTGCGCGCCATGCCCGATTGGGCGCGCCCCATCGTTGCCTTTTTGCAGCCCCGTATCGGGCCGCGTGGTCTGGAATTCGCGCGGGCGCGTGTCGAGATGAAGGCAATCGAGACGATCTTGCATCTGCGCCGCGCCCATCCTGCGCGGATCAAGAACATGGTCCCCGAGCATGTCTGGCGCGTCGCGGCGCGCTATGGTCTGGTCCCTGCGTCGCAAGAAACCCGCGGCGATTGAACTTTACCCAAACGGTGCGCTTGCGCGCGTATCTTTTGCCTCGCGCGCGCCCTTTGGGCGCGGCTCAGGGTTGGTGGTGGGCCCGTGATCGCATCGGGCCAGCGGTTCGCGCCGCTTGCGCTGTCCGAGGCCTCCGGCGGGGATATTTTTGAAACGAAGAAGCATAGAGCACTGTTCACCCCGACCGTCTTGCGAGCGGCCGGGGCTTCTCCGTTTACGGTCATCGGCGTCCCCGCCTGTACCGCCATTGCAGCTTTGCTGATCTTGATTAACAAAAGATAAAGAGCCTTCTTCGTTTCAAAAATATCCCGGGGGGAGGCACCCGTAAAACGGGTGACGGGGGGCAGCGCCCCCCAAGAATCTCTCCGCCCGCAGGGGCTCAGATCATCTTGATCACAGATTTATCAATGGCCAGCACATATCCGTGGCGGGCGATGTTCTTGACCAAAAGTTCGCTGACGATCTGGTTGCCAAGGCTGTCGCGTAGGCGTTTGATCCGGGTGGCCCCTGCGGCCTCGTCTGCTTCGGTTGTGTGCTTGCCTGCGATCATCGCCTCGATCTGTGCGCCGCTCAGCACCTCGTCGTCCAAGCGGGCCTCGGCCAGAACGGCGAGTGTTTCCATCGCCGCATCGGTCAGTTTGAACGCAAGGTTGTTGATCAGCACCACGCGCTCTTCACGGCTAAGGACCAGTGACGAGACCTGAATGCCTTGGCGCTCGATCTCGGCCATGCGGCGGTTGAGGGTGACAATGGTCACCAGAAAAACCAAGCAGGCCACAAGCAATGCCGTGGCAAAGACCATGAGCACGAAGATCACCGCGCGGTAGCTTTCGAGCACTTGTGAAAAGGCGGTGCCGGTTTGGGCCATGATTTCAAGCACGCGCGTCGCATCGGGATTGCGCACATCCATCAAGACAAAGACATCGGCGACCGCCGCATTGAACGCGCCCGCATCGGGCAGGTTCACAAACAGCAGGCTCGCCGATAGACCAAGCACCGCGACCACGGCGACAATCCCGATGACCAGCACACGGCCCGTGGCCATGCGGGTTTCAGAAACGGAGGAAATACGATCCGGCATCGGACCTCCTTGTTGCAAGATCGTCTGGTCCGAAAATCGATACGATCTGAAGCAGCTCCCAGCCCGCCGCGGCAAGCCGTGTGGCGATGATGGGCCGTGCCGCATCCATAGTGCAGGCCGTATCGGGCAGTGCGATGACACCGTAGTGCAAGCGCAGCGGGTTATCCATCTTGGCCCGGTAATCGGCGTAGCAGGCCTGCGCGGGCGCTGCGGCGAGCATGGCAAGGCAAGTCAGCGTGACGATGCGCGGCGACATGGGACCATCCATTGGTTGCACGCTGCGCCCTGATGGCGCGGCAATGGGGAGAGGATGGCCATGCCGGGGCTGTCATGCAATGGCCGCAACCCGCCGGGGCGATGTTATCCGATAGCGGCGGGGCGATATTGTGCGGCATGGCCCTTGGCCCCGAGATCCTTGGCAGGGCGTCGCGAAAGGCGCGCCCCTGTTCTGGATCGGAGATCTCGCATGTTCCCCAAACTTTACCAAAACCTTTCTGCATTCGCCCTTAGCGGCCTGATCGCGCTTGGTGCGCTTTCGGCCAGTGCTGTGCCTGCGCGGGCTGACAACCGCGATGTGGCGCGTATCCTTGGCGGTGTGATCGCGCTTTATGCCATTGGGCGCGCGATTGAGCTGAACACTCACACCCGTGCCGACCGGCAGGTGCCGCATGTGCCGGTCACCCGTGCCCAGCCGCATGTGCCCGCGCCGCCGCCTGCCCTTGTGGCACCGGCGCGTTGCTTTGTCGAAGGTCGCGATCACAACGGCCATTTTCGTGGTTATGGGCGACGCTGCATGCAAAATAACACCGCCCATCCCCGGCAATTGCCGCAGGCTTGCCTGACCACGGTTCATACCCAGCGCGGCCCGCGCGAGATCTATGCCGGTCGGTGCTTGGCCAACAATGGCTGGGTGCGCGAGGCAGGCTTTCGGCCCTGAGGATGATGGCGCCTTGGCTGTGCGGGTGGCCCCGTCTGGGCCGCCCGATCTTGTTTGGCGCGTCCTGCTGTGGGATGAGGGGTAATGCCACGCCCCATTCCCGATCTTGCCCATGAAGACGCCCTTGGTGGGCTGATCGCCGGTGTCGACGAGGCGGGGCGCGGCCCTTTGGCGGGGCCGGTTTGCGCAGCGGCGGTGATCTTGGACCGGGCCAATATTCCGCCCGGTCTGAACGACTCCAAGGTGCTTTCGGCAGCCAAGCGCGCGGCGCTATTCGACCTGATCAACGCGCAGGCCGATGTCGCGATTGGTTGGGCCAGCGTGGAAGAGATCGATGCGCTGAATATCCGCGAGGCGTCGCTTTTGGCGATGCGGCGCGCGGTGGCGGGGTTGGCGATTTGCCCCGATACGGCCTTGATCGATGGCAATGCCTGCCCAAAGGGCTTGCCGTGCCCCGGTGTCACATTGGTGAAGGGCGATGCCAAAAGCCTGTCGATTGCGGCGGCCTCGATCATTGCCAAGGTGGCGCGTGATCGGGTCATGGCGGGGCTTGCAAAAGCCCATCCCGGCTATGGCTGGGAGGTCAACCAAGGCTACCCAACGGCGTCACATCTGGCCGCACTACAAGATATGGGGGTGACGCCCCATCATAGACGATCCTTCCGTCCGGTACACAACATCTTGCTATCGCATGACGCGCAACATATTGATTCCAAAAAATAAATTGACTGCGAATCACCTTTGAGCGATTCTACCTCCGAACACCGCAAAAGCCCGTCAGAGGCGCGGAACAGAGGCAGATATGAAAACCAAGACAAAAGCTGAGGCAGTCTCACTGCCGTTGAATTCGATTCTGGCTGGTGATTGCATCGAGGTGATGCGCGCGCTGCCCGAGGCGTCGGTCGACCTGATCTTTGCCGACCCGCCCTATAATTTGCAGCTCAAGGGCAGCTTGCATCGCCCCAATAACACCTTGGTCGATGCCTGCGATGATCACTGGGATCAGTTTGCCAGTTTCGCGGCCTATGACAGCTTTACCCGCGATTGGCTGGTCGCCGCGCGGCGGCTTTTGAAGCCCGGTGGCGCGATCTGGGTAATCGGCAGCTACCATAATATTTTCCGCGTCGGTGCCGAGTTGCAGAACCAAGGCTATTGGATCTTGAATGATGTGGTGTGGCGCAAATCCAACCCGATGCCGAATTTTCGCGGGATGCGCCTGACCAATGCGCATGAGACGATGATCTGGGCCTCGAAAGGCGAGGGGGCGAAATACACCTTTAACTACGAGGCGCTGAAATCGCTCAATGAGGGGGTGCAGATGCGCTCGGATTGGGTGATCCCGATCTGTAACGGCGGTGAGCGTCTGAAGGACGACAAGGGCGACAAGGCGCATCCGACGCAAAAGCCCGAGGCGCTGTTGCACCGTATCCTTGTCGGCACGACCAACCCCGGCGATGTGGTGCTTGACCCATTCTTTGGCACCGGTACCACGGGGGCGGTGGCCAAGATGCTGGGCCGCGATTTCATCGGGATCGAGCGTGAAGAGAGCTATCGCAAGATCGCTGAGAAGCGTTTGGGCAATGTGCGCCGCCTTGACCGGAGCGCGTTGGAGGTGACGGGGTCCAAACGTGCCGAGCCGCGTGTGCCCTTTGGCCAGTTGGTCGAGCGCGGCATGCTGCGTCCGGGTGAGATGCTGACCAATGCGCGTGGCCAGATGGCCAAGGTGCGCGTCGATGGCACCTTGATCGCCGATGATGTGAAAGGATCGATCCATCAGGTCGGCGCCCGTCTGGAAGGTGCGCCCTCATGCAATGGTTGGACCTATTGGCATTTCCGCCGCGAGGGTCAAAGCGTGCCCATCGATGTGCTGCGCCAGCAGTTGCGCGCGGAGATGGAGGGGTAAATCCCCGCCTGAATGTCTCAAGAGTTGAACCGCAGATCAGCGCGCCGCCTGCGCCGGTTTGCACCTTGCCCTCGCCTGTGCCTTTTGGCCGGCGGGCGTTTTTTGTTCTTGGCGGTCGGGTCTGCCCGCAGAGCAGGCGATGGGGGGACGCTGTCCCCCCAAACCCGCTGTCCTTGATGGGGGGACGCTGTCCCCCCAAACCCCCCTGGGATATTTGAAAAACAGAGAAGCAGAAGGGTCAGGCGCGCGGGGCGGCGGCGCGGCGGAGGCGGTCGTTGATCGCGCGGCCAAGGCCCATCTCGGGAATGGGGGCCACGCGGATCGCCGGGGCGCTATGGCTTTGGGCCAGCGCGTCGGCTTGGTGGAGCGTGGCAAAGAGCCGGGTCGCAGCCTCAACCAGATCGCCGTTTTCGGACAGGTTGAGCGCGCAGGTCATGGGGCCAAAGCCGATGATGATCTCGCCCGGTTGCGCCGTGCCGCCGAGGTGGAGCGGGGTCAGCGGTGCGTAATGGCTGGCAAGCTGGCCCGGTGCCTCGACCCGCGCGCCGGGGGTGGTGTCGGTGATCAGCGGGCCAGTGATGGGGGTGATCGCCTCACGCGGGATGGCACCTTCGCGCAAGAGCCTTGTGCCATCGGGGCCGGGGGCAAGGATGGTGGATTCGACCCCGACCTGCGTTGGGCCACCATCAAGGATGGCCGCGATCCGTGCGCCCAGACCCGCGCGCACATGCGCCGCCGTGGTCGCGCTGATCTTGCCCGAAGGGTTAGCCGAGGGGGCAGCGATGGGCCGGGCCGCGGCACGCAGCACCGCCTGCATTACCGGGTGGGCGGGCAGGCGGATCGCCACGGTCGCATGCCCCGCCGTGACCCGCGCCGAGAGCCCATGGCCGGGTTTAAGCGGCAACACCAGCGTCAGTGGCCCCGGCCAAAAGGCATCGGCCAAGGCGCGGGCGGCACCCGGGAAATCGGCGATGGTCATGGCGCTGTCGAGATCGGGCAGATGCACGATCAGCGGGTTGAAATCTGGTCTGCCCTTGGCGGTGTAGATTGCGGCCACGGCATCGTCTTGCGTGGCATCGGCGGCCAGACCATAGACCGTTTCGCTTGGCAGCGCGACAAGCGCGCCTGCGCGCAGCAAGGCTGCAGCGCGCGCGATCCCTGTCGCATCTGGGTGAAGATCTTCGGCCATGCGCATCGCTCTGACGTCACGTAGGGGTTGATCGGGCGGGCGGCTGGCCCACACTCTGCCCGCGGGGGTAGCGTGAAGGGCGCGCCCATGCAATCAATTGGCATCATCGCGGGGGAGAGCCGTTCCATGCCTTATCGTGCACCGGTCGCCGAATTCACGTTCTTGTTGCGCCATGTGGTGGGTTTTGACCGCGTGAGCGCCCAGCCCGCCTATGCCGAGGCAACGGATGAGACGGTCGCCGCGTTGTTGTCCGAGGCAGGGCGCATCTGTGACGAGGTGCTGGCACCGTTGAACCGGCAAGGCGATCTGCACCCCGCGCGGCTTGAGAACGGTGTGGTGCGCACATCGCCCGGTTACGCGGCGGGATATCGCGCCATGGCCGATGCGGGCATGACCGCGATCGCGGCCGATCCGGCCTATGGGGGTTTGGGCCTGCCGCAGACGGTGGCGGCCTGCATCAATGATATGGCGGGCGGCGCCTGTTTGGCGCTTGAGATGAACCCCTTGATGACGCAAGGCCAGATCGAGGCGCTGTCCCATCATGGTTCGGATGCGATCAAGGCGCTTTACCTGCCCAAGCTGATCAGTGGCGCATGGTGCGGGACTATGAACCTGACCGAACCGCAGGCAGGTTCAGATGTCGGCGCGCTTGCGACCAAGGCCGTGGCAAGGGGCGATGGCACCTATGCGGTGACAGGACAGAAAATCTATATTTCTTGGGGTGATACGGATTTTGCCGCGAATGTGGTGCATCTGGTGCTGGCGCGGCTGCCCGATGCGCCGGGGGGGTCCAAGGGGATCTCGCTGTTCTTGGTGCCCAAGCTGATCCCCGATGAGACCGGCGCGCCGGGGGTGGCCAATAGCCTGAAGGTCGTCAGCCTTGAGCATAAGCTGGGCCTACATGGCAGCCCCACTTGCGTGATGCAGTATGATGGCGCGACGGGCTGGCTGATCGGGGAGGAGAACCGCGGGCTGGCCGCGATGTTCACCATGATGAACAATGCACGCTTGGGTGTGGCACTGCATGGTGTCTCGATTGCCGAGGCCGCGACGCAAGCGGCGGCGGCATATGCCGCAGGGCGCAAGCAGGGCCAGCCCTTGGTGGGCGGCACGGGGATGATCGTTGATCATGCCGATGTGCGGCGCATGCTGATGGAAATGCGGGCCGAAACCTTTGCCGCGCGGGCCTTGGCCTTTGATCTGGCGGTGTCGATCGATCTGGGCCATGCGGGTGATGCAGTGCAGGCCGCGCGCGCCGCCGTGCTGACGCCAATCGCCAAGTCCTATGGCACCGAGATGGGGATCAAGGTCGCCAATATGGGCATTCAGGTGCATGGCGGCATGGGCTTTATCGAGGATACTGGGGTGGCCCAATTTGCCCGCGATGTGCGGGTTGCCGCGATTTATGAAGGGACCAACGGCATACAGGCGATGGATCTGGTGGGCCGCAAGATGGCCGATGGGGGGGCCGCGATCCACGCGCTGATCGACGCTATGGAGAGCGAGGCAATGGGTGATCCGATGGGTGCGCCTGTGGCCGCGATGGCGGGTCAGTTGCGCGTGGCGACCGATGCGATGGTGGGCATGGAGCTGAACGACCGCTTTGGGGGCGCGGTGCCCTATCTGATGGGGTTTGCGCGGGTTTTGGGCGCAATCTACCATTTGCGCGCCGCCCAATCGGGCGCGGCGCGGCGCATGGCCTTGGCGCGGTTCTACATTGATCGGCTGTTGCCCGAGGCGGCGGGGCTGTTCGCGCAGGCGGGCCATGGGGCCAAGGGGCTTTACGACCTAAGCGCAGAAGACCTTTGCGCATGATCCAGATGCCCTTTGCAGCCGCCCCTGAACCGGGTGAGGCCACCCTGATTGCCGAAGATGTGCTGTGGCTGCGCGTGCCGCTGCCGATGGTGCTTGATCATGTCAACGCCTATGCGCTGCGCGATGATGATGGCTGGACGCTGATCGATACCGGGCTTGATACAAGCAAGACCCGCGCGCTGTGGGAGGCGGCCTTGGCCGGGCCATTGGCGGGGTTGCCCGTGCGGCGGCTGATCGTAACCCATCACCACCCCGATCATGTGGGCCTTGCGGGTTGGTTTCAGGCGCGCGGCGCGGAACTGATCATGCCGCGCACCGCGTGGTTGATGGCGCGGATGCTGATCTTGGATGAACAGCCCATGCCATCGGCCGAGACCTTGGCCCATTGGCAGGGCGCGGGAATGGATGAAGCCCTGTTCGAGACGCGTCGGGCCGAGCGGCCCTTCAACTTCTGCGATGTGGTCCATCCTTTGCCCTTGGGCTTTACCCGGCTGCATGATGGCGGGATGATCCGCATGGGCGGGCGCGATTGGGATATTCGCTTCGGTCAGGGGCATGCGCCCGATCACGCCACCTTCTGGAGCCGCGATGATCATCTGGTGATCGGGGGCGATCAGCTTTTGGCGACGATTTCGCCCAATCTGGGGGTTTATGCGACCGAACCGGGGGCCGATCCGCTGGGCGAATGGCTGGACAGCTGCGCCGCGTTTCAACCTTTGGCGCGGGCCGAGCATCTGGTGCTGCCGGGTCACAAGCTGCCTTTCACGGGCTTGCCCGAGCGTTTGGTGCAGTTGATCGACAATCATCACGGCGCGCTGGACCGGCTGCGGGGTCATCTTGCGGGCGGGCCGCGCAGTGCGGCGGAATGTTTTGCGCCGCTGTTCAAACGCCAGATCGACGCGGGGACATATGGCCTTGCCTTGGTCGAGGCGGTGGCCCATCTGAACCATCTGCTGCGCTTGGGTGCGGTGACGCGGACAAGGCGCGCGGATGGGGCGTGGCTTTATCATTTAGCGCGCTGACCTGCGGCGCAGTGCCCGATCCGCGATGGGCTGACAGAGCCGTTGGAATGCGGTATTGCCCGGTCAAAGCATTGCCTTACCCAGACCGGAGACAACACGATATGGCCGATCAAGACCACAAGCACGGCGAGATGGACATCAGCGAGCAGGAAAAGACCTTTGCGGGCTTTATGCGGATGAGCGTCAATGTTGGCCTTATCTCGATCGCCATCGTCATTGTGTTGGCGATTTTCTTTCGATGAAGCCCTTGCTACGCATCGCGGCCGCGCTGGCGATGGTCAGCGCGCTTGGTGGCTGCGTGGCCGAAGAGGTCTGGGCACCTGACACATTTGTTAGCGCCGCGAATTACCGCCCAACGGGGCCAGCGACGCTGACCCTGATGACGATGGTGTCCAACCGCGACGGGCGTGGCGGTCATTCTGCCTTGATGATCGATGGCGCTGAGCGTGTGCTCTTTGATCCGGCGGGAAGCTGGTATCACCCGATGATCCCCGAGCGTAACGATGTGCTTTATGGCATGACCCCGCAATTCTTGCAGTTCTACACCGATTACCACGCGCGTGAGACCTATCACATCGTCGTCCAAGAGTTGGAGGTCAGCCCCGAGACCGCCGCAAGCTTGATCGCGGCGGTGCAGGCGCATGGTGCGGTGCCGCCCGCGCGCTGTTCGCTGTCGATCAGCCGGGTGCTGGGCGACACGCCGGGGTTTGAAGCGATCACCGCAAATTGGTTTCCCATCCGCACGATGGAACAATTCGGACGCTTAGACGGTGTACGCGAAAGCCGCATCTATGACACGGATGCCGATGACAATCTGGAACTGCTGCAAGCGCAGGCGCGCGCTGAATTGAGCCGTCAGATCGCCGCTGCGGTGGCCGCTGGCAACTGAACGCGCGGTCACGCACCAGACAAAACAAAACCCCCGTGGCCGAGCCGCGGGGGTTTATTTCTTTTTGGATCGCGTGACCGATCAGGCAAGCCTTAGAGCATACCTTCGCGCTGCGCCTTTTTACGCGCCAGCTTACGGGCACGGCGTACGGCCTCGGCCTTCTCGCGCGCTTTTTTCACGGAGGGCTTTTCGAAATGTTGCTTGAGCTTCATTTCCCGAAAAACGCCTTCGCGCTGAAGTTTCTTCTTCAGAGCCCGGAGCGCTTGATCGACGTTGTTGTCGCGAACACTAACCTGCATTCTGGTGTCACCACCTTCCTAAGTTAAAGTTGCATTTGAGTGCAGGAGGTGGCCGTATAGCAAAGCCCCCCTATCTTGTCTACTGTTCGCGCAAGATGCTTTTGAAAGGGCCAAACCATGTCCGACAGCACCGATCCCAAAGCTGCGATGATTGCCGCGGCGCTGATGCATGTGCCCTTTGATGGCTGGTCAGAGGCAAGTTTTCGCGCCGCAGCCCATGATGCGGGGCTAAGTTTGCCCGAGGCGCGCGCGCTGTTTGCGCGCGGGGCGGTCGATCTGGCCTTGGCCTTTCACGCGCAAGGTGATGCCGCCATGGTGGCGCGTCTGGCCGAAACCGATCTGGGCGCGCTGCGCTATTCGGACCGGGTGGCCTTTGCGATTCGCACAAGGTTGGAACTGGTCGAACATGACAAGGAGGCGGTGCGCCGGGGCGTTACGCTGTTTGCGCTGCCGATCCATGCCGCCGACGGGGCCAAGGCGCTGTGGCAGACGGCGGATGCGATCTGGACCGCCTTGGGCGATACATCGGACGATCTGAATTGGTACACCAAGCGCGCGACGCTCTCGGGGGTTTATTCGGCCACCGTGCTTTATTGGTTGGGCGATCAGTCGATGGATCACAGCGCAAGCTGGGCATTCCTCGAGCGTCGCATCGACGATGTGATGCAGATCGAACGCGCGAAAAAGGCCGTGCGCGAGAGCAAGATCTTGGGGCCGCTCATGGCGGGGCCAGAGTGGCTGGCTGCAAAAATCAAGGCGCCGGGTGCGGCCCCCGCGGATTTGCCGGGCCGTTGGCGGCGCTAGGGGGGGCGGAAATCTCAAGATTTCCGCGGCGAAAACCTAGAGGTTTTCGTTTGGGAAAACCCGGGTTTTCCCGCCCGTTTTCCGTGCGGAAAACGGCTCGGTCCCAAACACATGCCAAGCTGTGACAAGCCGTGTCACCCCGGTGATCGCGCAGGCTAAGGCAAAGATCAGCGCAAGCCACGGGAACGCTGCTGGAAACAAGCAAAACAACGCGAAGACCGCGATGGTTTCAGCCCCTTCGGTCAGCCCGCCAAGATAGAAGATCCCCTTGGTCGGGTAATCATCGGCGCTTAGCCCGCGTTTGGCCGCGATCACGGCAAAGGCCAGAAATGATGTGCCCGATAAAATGAAGCTTGCGATCAGCACGGCACCAGCCAGCGCATTGGCACCCGGATCGGCCAGCACGAAACCCAAGGGAAAACCCGCGTAAAAGACGAAATCGAGCGTGATGTCGAGAAAGGCACCGCGATCACTTGGCCCCGTTTCACGCGCCACTGCCCCATCCAGCCCGTCGGCCAAACGGTTGAAGGCCAGACCCAAGAACGCCAGCCAATAAAGCCCCAGCGCCGCTGCGCCCGCGGCCGCCAAGCCGATGGCACAGCCCACAAGCGTGATCTGGTCGGCGCGCACCCCGCGCGCGGCGAAATAGCGGCCCGGAGAGGCCAAGAGGCGACGTTGGAGGGGGAGGAGTGCGGCGTCAAACATGCTGCAGCTTTGGCGCTTGCGCACGCGCGGGTCAATTGCTCGCGGCGCACATCCTCGTCAGCCGGAAAGGCTGGCCACCAGTGCGGGCAAGGCACCCAGATCGGGCAATTCATGAAACCGTGCATGCGCGACCGGTGCCTCGGCATGTTCCAACACCCAAGTCAGCCCATGCGGCACAAAGACCCCAAAAGCGCCGGCCTCAAGTGCGGGGCGCACATCGGATTTCATCGAATTGCCCACCATCATCGCCCGGTCCGGCCCGTCGCCATGACGACCAAAGGCACTGTGATAGGTGGCGGGCGTCTTGTCCGAGACGATCTCGACCGCATCAAACATCTCGCCCAAGCCCGATTGGGCAAGCTTGCGTTCTTGGTCGAGAAGATCGCCCTTGGTGATCAAGACCAGCCTATGCGCGGCGGACAGCTCGGCCACCACCTCGCGTGCATGGGGCAAGAGCTCGATCGGGTGGCGCAACATCTCTTGGCCTGCGGCGAGAAGTTCCGCGATGACGCTGGCCGGAACCTTGCGATCGGTCACCTCGATGGCGGTCTCGATCATCGACAAAACGAATCCCTTGATGCCAAAACCGTAATGCCCAAGGTTGCGCCGCTCGGCCGCGAGAAGGCGTTCTTCGAGATGGCTACGCTCGGCGTAATCACGCAATAGCGCGCTGAAACGCTCTTGCGTCAGGCGAAAGAAGGTCTCGTTTTGCCAAAGCGTATCATCGGCATCAAAGCCGATAGTGGTCAAATCGGCGGCCATGGCATAAACCTCCTCTTTTCGGAATCGCTCTGCGGCTTATATAGTGTGGCCATGCAAGGGACACCCGGCAGAACAGAGCGGAATGGAGACGCGATGCAGACCGACCGCTGGCAGATGATGGCGGACAAGCCCAAGACCGAGGGCGATGCCAATGTCATCACCAAGACGAAACCAAAGACCCAGCGCCCGCCGATGTATAAGGTGCTGCTGCTCAATGATGACTACACGCCGATGGAATTCGTCGTGCATGTTCTTGAGCGGTTCTTTGGCATCGGCCATAGCCACGCGGTCGAGATCATGCTGACCGTGCATAAAAAGGGCGTGGCCGTCGTGGGTGTGTTCTCCTACGAGATTGCCGAAACCAAGGTGGCGCAGGTGATGGATTTCGCCCGCCGCAACCAGCACCCGCTACAATGCACGATGGAGAAAGAGGACTGAACCGTCCTCGCATCGCCATATGACCGCTGATCGTTGGATACTTGCTTTGGAGGCGGGTGAGCTTGTCTTGCCCCCGGGCCCTGTTCTCGTAATGCATGCGCGTGGCGATGCCGATCTGGGCGCATTGGGGGATGTCCATTGCGTGCAGGGCTTTGCCCCCGATCATGACCGTTTGGCCGCGCGCGGGCTGTCCGTGACGCCCGATCTGCCCGATGAGGGGCAGTTTGCCGTGGCTTTGGTGCAGATCGTCAAGGCCAAGGCCGCCACCATGGGCGCGATTGTGAGCGCTTTGGGCGCGCTTGCGCCGGGCGGTCTGTTGCTTGTCGATGGCCAAAAGGATGAGGGGATCGATGCGATCCTCAAGACGGTGCGCGCCAGTTTCGAGGTCGCGGGCAGCTATGCCAAGGCGCATGGTAAGCTTTTTTGGCTCAACCGCCCCGCAGACTTGCCCGAGGCTGCGCTGGGCTGGTTGACTGAGCCGATCGAGACCGAAGAAGGGTATCTGACCGTGCCGGGCGGGTTCTCTGCCGATGGCCCAGATCGTGGGTCGGAATTGCTGGTGGCGCTTGTGCCGCAGCTTGCGGGCCGCGTCGCCGATCTGGGCGCGGGGTGGGGCTATGTCGCGGGCGAGATCTTGTCGGAACAAGCGGGGATCGAGGCCCTTGATCTGATCGAGGCGGATTATGCCATGCTCACCGCCGCCGCCGCCAATATCGACGATCCGCGCGCGCGGTTTCACTGGGCCGATGTCACCCGCTTTCAGCCAGACGCGGCCTATGACGCGATTGTCGCCAACCCACCCTTTCATATCGGGCGCCATGCCGACCCGGCCTTGGGCCGTGCCTTTATCGCCGCGGCGGCCCGGATGCTTGGCCCACGGGGGCGATTTTTCATGGTCGCAAATCGGCATTTGCCGTATGAAGACGCGCTCAAGGCGGCCTTTGGGACCGGTCGCCTGTTGGGAGAGCTTGAGGGCTATAAGATCTACGAGGCGGCGAAACCCAAGCGCCACCTGCCCACAGCCAAGGACGCGACCAGCAGATGACACTTTCCATTCAAGGCAAGACCGCCATTGTGACGGGTGCTGCCAATGGCGTGGGCCTTGCCATTGCACGCCACTTCCTCGACCGCGGGGCCAAGGTTATGTTTGCCGACCGCGACAAGGCGCGGCTGACCGATGAATGCGGCGAGATGAGCGATGACCAAGATCATCTGCGCTGGTTCTCGGGCGATCTGCGCCAAAGGCTGACGGTTGAAAACCTTGTCTCGGCCACGGTCGATGCCTTTGACCGGATCGATATTCTGGTCAATGCCAGCCGCCAATTGATGGTCACTGATCCGCTTGATCCAGCCGATACCTCGGTTGAGACATTGCTTGAGCAAAACATGCTGACCGCATTGCGCCTCAGCCAAGCGGTGGCACGCCGCATGATCGCGCAGGCCGAGGCGGATGGTAACACCGATGAGGGGGCGATTGGGTCGATCATCAATATCTCGACCATCGCCACCCCGCGCAGCCACCCCGATCTTTTGGCCTATTCGGTGGCGGCCTCTGCCCTTGACCAAGCCACGCGCAGCTTGGCCTTGGCCTTTGCGCCGCATCGTATCCGGGTCAATGGCGTCTCGTTCGGCTCGGTCATGTCACATAGCCTCAAGACCGCCTTGGCCGAGCATGACGGGCTGCGCGACGAAATCCGCCAATCCACGCCGATGGGCCGCATCGCCGCCGCCCGCGAGGTGACGGGGGCGGTGCAATTCCTCGCCTCCGAAGGGGCGGGGTTCGTGACCGGCGAGATCATTACGGTCGATGGTGGGCGGAGCCTGTTGGACGGGGTCGGCATACCCGCGCATTGAGGGTGCGCATGGAGCTCGCGGGTGAGCGATGAGTTGGGCGGGACGCGGAGGTTTAGGGCCCAACTGCGTGACTCGGTCCAATCGGCGCCACGTTTGTAGTTGACCGCCGTTCTTACGCTCTGATCACCGTTCAAAAGCTAGAGAAGCCGTCGTCATAGGCCAGCGTGGCAAAGTCTTGCGTCGTGCTCAGCGCCGATCCGGGCGCACCGAGGGCTTTTTGCATGCGGCCGTGCTGCAGCAAGGTGGCCAATCCATGAGCTAGCGACCATGCGCGGATCGCGCGGATGCGCTCATCCCCACTCGCCTGCGTCGGTTTCACGTGGGCCTGCAAACGCTCTAGTGCGACGCGGCGCGCACAGGACAGGTCGCCACCGTCCGGATCAAGCACGTCCTCGCGCCACATTAGGTCGAACATCCTCGGCGAGGAGACTGCAAAAGCGACGTAGGCCCCGACAAGCAGCGAAGGGCCACTCTCGGTGCGCGTCGCCAGATCGGCGTCGAGCCTTGCAACCAGTTGTTCGAAGCCGCGCGCGGCAAGCGCACTCAGCAGGCCCTTGAGCGAGCCGAAGTGATGGATCGGCGCGGCTGGCGATACGCCGGCATCGCGCGCGCAGGCGCGGATGGTCACCGCATCGAACCCGTTTTCCGTGAGCCGCCGTTCAGCCGCATCGAGGATCGCCCGGCGAAGATCCCCGTGATGATAGGATTTTTCCTGCTGGTCTGGGTGATCCAAGGTGCTGTCCTCCGCGTAAATTAAACAATGTTTAGATAGTGGAAATCCGACCAATGACCAAGTCCCTCTCTCTGCCCCGTCGCCTCGGCCATGTCGCCAGAATGATGACCGCCTTCGTAGGGCCGCCAATCGCAAGGTGGTCGCCCCGCCCGCCGCTGCCTGCCGCGCCCGCGCCGACGGCGCATGACCTCGGCCATGGCATTACGCTGTGGCGCCTGCCTGTCGGCGTCGTGCGCATCCGCGAGCGCCACCGCGCCCTGACTGCCGATCTGGCCTACGTGGATGACAAGCTCCGTTTCCCGGTGATGATGTCAGATCGCAAGATCACCGGCTGGCTTGATTGCACGGCATGGCTAATCGACCATCCAGAGCGGCGCATCCTTGTCGATACGGGCGAGAGTGCGGGGTTCGGGACGCCCGATTACTTCGGTGCGGCGGCGAAGAGCATGGGGAAAATCTACCCCAAGATCATCGACGCGACTGCTGCTACGGGGAACGATCTGCCCGCGATGGTTGCCGCGACTGGGCACAAGATGGCTGACATCGACCTCTGCGTGTTGACCCACACCCATTCCGACCATGTGGGTAACCTCGACACGCTGCCGGCATCGACCCGGCTGCTGGTCTCGCCCGAGGAGCTTGTCCCCGCCGCGCGGTCGGGCCGCCTGCTGCCGAAGCTGCCTCAGGACGGGCGCGTGCAGCAGACCGCCAGGAGCGCGACACGGGACGCGTTCGGCCCGGTCATGCCGCTGACCGCGCGGGGCGACGTCTTCGTGGCGGCGACGCCGGGTCATACCGCGGGCCACCAGAGCGTCGTGATCGACCTCGGCGCGCGCAGGATCGTCCTCGCGGGTGACGCGGCCTTCGACGACGACCAGGTGGTGCAGGGCACGATCCCCGGCATCGTCGAGCAGCGCGCGGCCACGCTGGCCACCTACGACAGGCTGCGCAGGGCGGCGCAGGAGAAGCCCACGCTGACCTTGTTCACCCACGACCCCGCAAACGCGGCGAAGCTGGCGGCTTTTGCGCAACCGGGTTGAGGCTGGCTCAGGCTTTCGCGGCGGGTCGTAGGTCTTGCATGATCCAGCTATGCCGGAGTCTTCGCTGTGCCGCATGCCTGCCCCCTGCTAGACCAGCGCGCAGCGCCAGAACGGCACCGAAGAAAAAACCCCGGACCTTGCGGACCGGGGTTTTCTGTTTCGCGCTGCTGCTTGCGCCTTAGCGGCGGTTGCGGCGGTCGTCCTCGTCTTCGTCGTCGTCATCATCGGATGCGGCGGGAAGGTTGAACAGGTTGCTGGCATCCAGATCGCGGCGGGGGCGTTCTTCTTCGTCATTGGACAGGCTGAAACCCTCTAGCCCGGCAATGGCGCTTGGGATGCGCGGCTCGGTGCCCATGCCAAGGCTTGATTCGGTCGAGACAAGCTTCATCCGCTCGTCATCGGTCATCACGCCGCCCTCGCGGGCCTTTTTGGCGTTGGCTTTTTGCACGGCGGCGTCAAGCTCGGACTGGCGGCACAGCCCTAGCGCCACGGGGTCGATGGGCTGGATGTTGTTAATGTTCCAATGCGAGCGCTCGCGGATCGTTTGGATCGTGGGCTTGGTCGTGCCCACCAGCTTGGCGATCTGGCCATCGGTCAGCTCGGGGTGGAATTTCACCAGCCACAAGATCGAGGCAGGCCGATCTTGCCGCTTGGACAAAGGCGTGTAACGCGGGCCACGGCGCTTTTCCTCGCCGACGGCGGCGGCGTTGAATTTGAGCTTGAGTTTATGGGCCGGATCGCCCTCACCCTTGGTGATTTCTTCTTGCGTCAGCTGGTTGTTGACGATGGGGTCAAAGCCCTTGACGCCTTGGGCCACATCGCCATCGGCGATGCCTTGAACCTCAAGCTCGTGCAGGCCGCAGAAATCGCCGATCTGCTTGAAGCTGAGCGTGGTGTTGTCAACCAGCCAAACGGCGGTGGCTTTGGCCATGATCGGTTTGTTCATCGTGATCCGTCCTTCAGATACGCCTCATCCCCTGCCGGTCGGGCCGGCGGCGGAGCCAGTCCGCCATTCCTCGATTTCGGGGAAGTCGCAGGGTATATAGGCGCGGTGTCACGCAGAGGGAAGAGGAAATGCGGTTTTTGGTGGTATGTCTGGTCTGGTTGGCCGGTATGGCGGCAGCCGAGGGAGAGCGACCGGGCGATTTTGATTACTATGTGCTTGCGCTGAGCTGGACACCGAATTGGTGCGCGCTCGAGGGGGATGCGCGCGCCTCGGAGCAATGCGAACCGGGGCAGGGGCATGGCTTCACCCTGCATGGGCTTTGGCCGCAATACGCGGATGGCTGGCCCAGTTTTTGCCCCACCACCGCGCGCGCGCCATCGCGGGCAATGACCGCCGAGATGGCCGATATCATGGGTTCGGGTGGGCTGGCATGGCACCAATGGCGCAAGCATGGTGTCTGTAGCGGCTTGTCTGCGGGCGATTATTTCCGCCTGTCGCGGTTGGCCTATGGTCGGGTCACGCGGCCCGAGGTGCTGCGCCGTTTGGACCGGACCGTACGCTTGCCGGCAAGTGTGGTCGAGGAGGCGTTCTTGGAGGTCAACCCGGACCTTTCGCCCGAGATGCTGACCGTGACCTGTCGCGCGGGACATGTGCAGGAGGTGCGGATTTGCCTCACCCGCGATCTGGAACCGCGGGAATGTGGGGCCGATGTCGCGCGCGATTGCAGCTTGCGTGACGCGATTTTCGCCCCGATGCGCTGAGGGGTTTGCGAAAGCGCGGGGCGTTGTGGGAAAGATTCGACATAACCGGAATATTAGGTATATTCACCCTATGACAACGATGACCCCCCATGCCCGCGCCCTTGCCGCCCTTGGCCATGATGCAAGGCTTGCGATCTTTCGCCTGCTTGTGACGGCGGGGCCGGATGGCCTGCGCGTGGGCGAGATCGGCGCGCATCTGGGCCTTGCCCCGTCAACGCTGGCCCATCATTTGTCCACGCTCGTTGATGCGGGTCTTGTGGTGCAGGAAAAACAGGGGCGCGAGGTGTTCAACCGGGCCGATTACCCGGCGATGCACCGTGTCCTTGGATTTCTGACCGCTGAATGCTGCGCCGGTGTGGCCAATGATCCGGCCGAGGATGCGGCATGACAATTACACGCGCGTTTTTGCACGCAAACATCACGATGATCCCGGAGATATGGATATGAGCGACGCAACACTTCCCCGGCCCGATTGGCGCAACAGCCTTGCCGCGATCTGGCGCGACCAGCGGGTCTGGATCGTCTCTGGGCTGATCTTGCTTGCGCTTGCGGTCTTTGATCCGGCGCAGGCGCGCGGCAGTGCGCTGTTTGCAGGCGGCGCGCTGTTGCACACCGCACCCTATCTGATCTTGTCGATTGCGATTGCGGCATGGGCCGGGGCGACGGGGGCCGATAACCTGATCGCGCGCGCCTTTACCGGCGCACCCTTGTTGATGATCGGTTTGGCGGCGCTTGCGGGGGGCATCTCGCCTTTCTGCTCCTGCGGGGTGATCCCGTTGATCGCGGCGCTTTTGGCGATGGGTGTACCGCTTTCTGCGGTCATGGCGTTTTGGCTGGCCTCGCCGATCATGGACCCGTCGATGTTCGTGCTGACCGCGGGCGTGCTGGATCTGGAGTTCGCCATTGCCAAGACGCTGACCGCCATCGGCCTTGGCATCTTTGGCGGTGTGGTGGTGCATGTGCTGGCGGGCAATGGCGCGCTGGCCGATCCGCTGCGCGAGGGGATTGGCAATGGCGGCTGTGGCGGTGCAAAGATCCGCGCACCCAAGCCCGTGGTTTGGCGCTTTTGGGCCGAGACCGACCGCCGGGCCAAATTCGGCAAGACCGCGATCAGCACGACCATGTTCCTGGCCAAATGGCTGACGCTGGCCTTTGTGCTGGAAAGCCTGATGTTGGCCTGGATCCCGGCCGAGACAGTGACCGCGGCGCTTGGCGGCAACGGGCTATGGCCCATCGTGACCGCGACGCTGGTGGGGGTGCCTGCTTATCTCAACGGCTATGCGGCCTTGCCGCTGGTCGGTGGGTTGATGGAACAGGGCATGGCGCCCGGTGCGGGCATGGCCTTTTTGGTCGCGGGTGGTGTCACCTCGATCCCGGCGGCGATGGCGGTCTGGGCCTTGGCCAAGCCGCAGGTCTTTGCCCTATACATCGGCCTGTCGCTCAGCGGCGCTTTTGCCGCCGGTCTGCTGTTTCAGCTTTGGGTCACGCTTTGATCCATGTTTGGCGCGGCCCTTTGGCCGCGCCACACCTTTGTCAGCGGTTCGCGCCAGGAACCCAAAGCACATCATCCTTGCCGTCATTATTGGCGATGCGGCCTGCGACAAAGAACCAATCGGACAAGCGGTTGAGGTATTTTACCCCTTCGGCATTGATCGATTCGACGGTGCCAAGCTCGACGCTCAACCGTTCGGCACGGCGCGCGACGGTGCGGCAGATATGCAGATGCGCCGACAGCGCCGAACCACCGGGCAAGATGAAGCTGCGCAAGGGTTCGAGCCGCGTGTTCATCGCGTCGATCTCACGCTCGAGCCGGTCAACCTGTGCCGCGATGATCCGCAGCGCGGGGTAGGGGCGCTCATCATCCTTTTCCATGTTGGGCGTGCAAAGATCCGCCCCCAGATCGAAGAGATCGTTCTGGATCGCCTGCAGCTGTGCGGCCATCTCGCCCGTTGCATGTAGCCGTGCAACGCCCAGCATCGCGTTGAGCTCGTCCACCGTGCCGTAAGCTGCCACGCGGGCCGAATGCTTGGCCACGCGGCTACCATCGCCAAGCGCGGTTTCGCCCGCATCGCCCGTGCGCGTGTAGATTTTGTTCAGTACCACCATCTGCTTAGCCCCCTGATTGTCCGCGCACCCAGACGAAGATCATGATCAGCACCACAGCGCCGAATTGCGCGATCAACCGCCAGCGCATGAATTTATTTGATTGTTTTGCCGCCTCGGCCGTGCCTTTGCGGAATGAATTGATGCCCATCAGCAAGATGAACACAACGCCAAGACAGGCGATCAATGCAATGATCAATAGCGGGTCTTCCACGGTCTTGTCCCTTCAACTGTGCGAGCCGGTCACCCTAGCGCGCGGCGACCAAAAAGCTAGAGCCGCGCGATGATCCAATCTTGTGCAGCATCGGGTAGAACGCGGGTCAGCACCGCCGCGATGTAGGCAGGCGTGGTGATGTAGTAGCGTCGGCGCGGCCTGCGACTTTCCAGCGCGTGGGCCAATTTCTTGACCACCGCCTCGGGGCCAAGCTCGAACAGGTCTGGCCCTGCTTCGCGGCGGGCCAGCCATTTCACGCGGTAGAACTCCGCATGGCGCGAGCGATCGAGATCGATCCAACGGTCGAACTGCGCCATGGAGCGGTGCCGAAACCCCGATGTCACCGGCCCGGTGTTCAAGATCGCGACATGAATACCCGTGCCGCGCAATTCGATCCGCATGGTGTTGGTCAGCCCCTCAAGCGCGTGCTTGGTGGCCACATAGGCCGCGCGCCATCTGAGTGCCGTGAAGCCCACGACCGAGGAATGTTGCACGATCCGCCCAGCCCCATTGGCCCGCATATGGGCGATCGCGTGACAGGTCAGCTCATGCAGGCCGAAAACGTTCGAGGAAAACACCTCCTCCAGCGCGCCGCGCGGCAGGTCTTCGGCGGCACCGGGCATGCCGTGGCCTGCATTGTTGAAAAGCGCGTCGATGCGCCCGCCTGCAAGCGTCACGGCCTCGGCGAAACCTGCGGCGATGCTGGCGCTGTCGTGATGGTCGATGCGCACGGCCAAAAAGCCATCGGCCTTGAGCGCTGCGACATCGTCGGGATTGCGTGCCGATGCGATCACCGTCCAGCCGCGCGCGCGCAAGCCGTCACAAGCCGCCCGCCCGATACCCGAGGAACACCCGGTGATGAGAACCCGCCGCGCCATGCTTTGCGCCTCCGCTGCTTGGTGAATGCGCCGCCTGCCTAAGCCAGCCCCGCGCGCGGGGCAATCGACCTTAGTTCATGGGGCTCAGAAAGCGCATGGCCATAAAGCCTTCGCGCCCGTCCGCGAGCACGCGGATCTGCGCCCAGCCATCACCGGTGGCGCCGATCAACGCCACCTGATCGCCTTGGCGCAAGGCGGCCAGCACCGGGTCACGCGTGGATGGCCCTGCGCGTAGGTTCACCTGTGTTCCCGTGACTTCGGCCAAGGGCAGGCTGCGACCAGCTTCTGCCATGGGCGCGGGTGTTTCCGGGGCGATAGGGGCGATGCTGCGTGGTGTGACCACGAGGGGGACGCCATCACGCACATCGTTTGGCCCGCTGGGATCAATGATGGCGACGATTGTAAGGCTGCGCCCATCGGCGGTCATGACGGTTGCGCCATCACCCATCGGCGGGGCCATTGTCCGATCCAAGACCAACCCATCACCGCCGGCCACATCGGCATTGGCGACTGATTTCTCGGACAAGATCGTCAGGCCGACATACATCACGGCAATCGCAAAGATACTCAAACGCAACATCACGCACACACCCCTTACACGTGGGTTTCTATAAGCGGGAAACGGCCGATTCGCCGACCCATGATCGCCAAAATTGGCACCCTGAGGTGCTGGACGCGCATGCACCCTTGGGCTATCACGACCGCTAGATGACCGAGCATAGCGACACACAAGATGATGGGGGCACTGACCGCCATACATCCGAGCCTTTGGCCCGGGCTATTGGCGCACGTTACCTACAATATGCATTGTCCACGATCATGCACCGCGCGCTGCCCGATGCGCGCGATGGTCTAAAACCCGTCCATCGGCGCATCCTTTACGCGATGCGTGAGTTGAAGCTGTCGTCCAATGGCGGCTTTCGGAAATCTGCCAAGATCTCGGGCGATGTCATGGGGAATTATCACCCCCATGGCGATATGGCGATTTATGACGCCATGGCGCGCCTCGCGCAGGATTTCGTGATCCGCTACCCGCTGGTCGATGGCCAGGGCAATTTCGGCAATATCGACGGCGATAACCCGGCCGCCAGTCGCTATACCGAGGCGCGCATGACCGCTGTCGCCGAAGCGCTGATGGAGGGGCTGGACGAGAACGCCGTCGATTTCCGCCCCAATTACGACGGCACGCTGGAAGAGCCGGAGGTGCTACCCGCCGCCGTGCCGAACCTGTTGGCCAATGGCTCAAGCGGCATCGCGGTCGGCATGGCGACCAATATCCCGCCCCATAACCTCGATGAATTGATCGGCGCTTGCCTGCATCTGGTGAAAACGCCCGATGCGCGCGATGATACGCTGTTGAGCTACATCAAAGGCCCGGATTTTCCGACCGGCGGCGTGATCGTCGAGCCAGCGGACAGCATCGCCGAGACCTATCGCACGGGCCGTGGTGCCTTTCGCCTGCGCGCGAAATGGGAGGTCGAGGATCAAGGCCGTGGCACATGGGTGATCGTGATCACCGAGATCCCCTATCAGGTGCAGAAATCCAAGCTGATCGAGCGGCTGGCCGAGCTGATCCAGCTGAAAAAAGTGCCGATCTTGGGCGATGTGCGCGATGAGAGCGCCGATGACATCCGCATCGTGCTTGAGCCGCGCTCCAAGAATGTGGACCCCGAGGTGCTGATGGGCACGCTGTTTCGCAACTCGGATCTCGAGACGCGGTTCTCGCTCAATATGAATGTGCTGATCGACGGGCGCACGCCCAAGGTCTGTTCGCTGAAAGAGGTGCTGCGCGCCTTTCTTGATCACAGGCGCGCGGTGCTGATCCGGCGTTCGCAGCACCGGATGGACAAGATCGACCACCGGCTTGAGGTGTTGGAAGGTTTCATCATCGCCTTCCTCAATCTCGACCGGGTCATCGACATCATCCGCTATGATGATGATCCAAAGCCCGCCTTGATGCGTGAGGATTGGGGGCGCGATTTCGTGCGCGCGACTTCGGAAAAGGATTACCGCTCACCGCCACCGGGCGAGGGCGAGTTGACCGAGGTGCAGGCTGAGGCGATCCTGAATATGCGGCTGCGCAGCTTGCGACGGCTGGAAGAGATGGAATTGGTCCGCGAGCGCGACGCGCTGATGGCTGAGCGCGCAGGGCTCGAAGATCTTTTGGCCGAAGACGGGTTGCAATGGGACCGGATCGCAGACGAGCTGCGCGAAGTGCGCACGAAATTTGGTGCCAAGACCCCCGGCGGGGCGCGGCGCACCGCCTTTGCCGAGGCAGGCGAAGTGGCCGAGGTGCCGATTGAGGCGATGATCGAGCGTGAGCCGATCACGGTCGTGTGCTCCAAGATGGGCTGGATCCGGGCGATGAAGGGCCATATCGACCTGAGTTCGGAGATGAAGTTCCGCGATGGCGACGAGGGGCGTTTCTTGTTCCATGCCGAGACGACCGACAAGCTGTTGGTGTTTTCATCGGCGGGGCGGTTCTACACCCTGTCGGCGGCGGGCCTGCCCGGTGGGCGCGGCTTGGGCGAGCCACTGCGGCTGATGGTCGATCTGCCCAATGAGGCCGAGATCGTCGATCTGTTCATCCATCGACCCGAGGGCCGATTGCTGGTCGCCTCCTCTGCCGGTGACGGCTTCTTGGTGGCAGAGGCCGATGTCGTGGCCCAGACCCGTGCCGGCAAACAGGTGCTGAACCTTGGCGAGGGGGTCACGGCCCGCGTCTGCGTCGCGGTGGCGACGGGCGATGATGCGATTGCCGTGGTCGGCGAGAACCGCAAGCTGTTGATATTTGCGATGGACGAATTGCCCGAGATGGGCCGCGGCAAAGGTGTGCGGTTGCAGAAATACAAGGATGGCGGTCTGGCCGATGCACGCAGCTTTGCGCGCGCGGCGGGGCTGTCATGGCGCGATCCTGCGGGCCGGACGCGGACCGAGGCCGATTTGGCGGAATGGGACGGCAAGCGCGCCTCGGCCGGGCGGATGGCACCGCGTGGCTTTCCGCGCGACAATCGCTTTAACTGAGCCATCGCTGGGGGGCTGTCTGCCCCCCCGCGCCTTTGGCGCGCCCCCCCGAGGATATTTGTGAAACGAAGAAGGCGTCAGCGAGACGCGCAAAGATGGGTGGCATTTGCGCTGAACCCATCGCTGCGCTATCAGTAAGGGGCGCTTGATAGATTGGAAATGTCGATGCCCTTTCGCCCCCCCCGTTTTGCGGTCTTTGCCTGTCTCTTGGCCTTGGTCGCATGTGGGCAAGCGCCCGATCCGCTGACCGATGAATTGCCGAATATGGGTGATTTTCGCTTGGGCCATGCGGTCTTGGTGACCGACAACCTGCAACAGGTGCCGCCTTCGCGCAATGCCACGCCCGAGGAGTGGAGCGCGATCTTGGGCGCAGAGATCGACCGGCGCTTTGCCCCTTATGAGGGAGAGCGGCTCTATCATCTGGGTATCGCTGTCGAAGGCTATGCGCTGGCCCCGCCGGGTATCCCGCTGGTGCTCAACCCGCGGTCGGTCTTGGTCTTGTCGGTCAATGTCTGGGATGACGCGCTGGGTGTGAAGCTGAACACCGAGGCCGAACAGATCCTTGTTTTCGAGGGAAGCTCGCGCCAGACGGCCTTTATCGGCTCTGGGCTGGCGCGCACGCGCGAGGAACAGATGCAAGTGTTGGCCCGCAATGCCGCAAGGCAGATCCAGCGCTGGCTGCGCGAGAACCCGGCATGGTTCGCCATCGACCCCGAGGCACCGCCCTTTCGTGCAGCGCGGCTGGCCAATGAGGCCGCATTTTCCGTCGAGACGCTGCCGCCGCCGGTTTCGGGTTTGGCCAACTAAGCGCATCGCTCAACGCGGTTTGCGCTTATCGGCTTGATTTTTCCCCGTGAGCCGACTAGTTCGCCCGCGATGTTGAATCGGGCCGCAGGCAACGCCCCTGCAACGGCCCCCGAATGCACGAGGCGCAAGGGCAATGGCAAAGGCAAAGTTTGAACGTAACAAGCCGCATGTGAACATCGGCACGATTGGTCACGTGGACCATGGCAAGACGACGCTGACGGCGGCGATTACGAAGTATTTTGGCGAATTCCGTGCCTATGACCAGATCGACGGCGCGCCGGAAGAGAAGGCGCGCGGGATCACGATCTCGACGGCGCATGTGGAATACGAGACCGAAGCGCGTCACTACGCCCATGTCGATTGCCCCGGCCACGCGGATTATGTGAAGAACATGATCACCGGTGCGGCGCAGATGGACGGCGCGATCTTGGTGGTGAACGCGGCCGACGGCCCGATGCCGCAGACGCGCGAGCATATCTTGCTTGGCCGTCAGGTGGGCATCCCCTTCATGGTTGTGTACCTCAACAAGGTCGACCAGGTTGACGACGAAGAGCTTTTGGAGCTCGTCGAGATGGAAGTGCGCGAGCTTCTGACCTCGTATGATTACCCCGGCGACGATATTCCAATCGTCAAGGGTTCGGCGCTGCATGCGATGAACGGCACGCAGCCCGAGATCGGCGAGAGCTCGATCCGCGCGCTGATGGAAGCGGTTGACAGCTACATCCCGACGCCGACCCGCGCGGTGGACAAGCCCTTCTTGATGCCGATTGAAGATGTGTTCTCGATCTCGGGCCGTGGCACGGTTGTGACCGGCCGCGTTGAGCGCGGTGTTGTGAACGTGGGCGACGAACTTGAGATCGTGGGTATCCGCACGACGCAGAAGACGACCTGCACGGGTGTTGAGATGTTCCGCAAGCTCTTGGATCGTGGTGAGGCGGGCGACAACATCGGCGCGCTCTTGCGCGGGATCGACCGTGAGGCGGTTGAGCGCGGCCAAGTGCTGTGCAAGCCCGGCTCGGTCAAGCCGCACACCAAGTTCGAGGCCGAGGCCTATATCTTGACCAAGGAAGAGGGTGGCCGTCACACGCCGTTCTTCGCCAACTACCGCCCGCAGTTCTACTTCCGCACGACGGATGTGACCGGCACGGTTGAATTGCCCGCCGGCACCGAGATGGTGATGCCCGGCGACAACCTGAAGTTCACGGTCGAGCTGATCGCGCCCATCGCGATGGAAGACGGCCTGCGCTTCGCGATCCGCGAAGGCGGCCGCACCGTCGGCGCAGGCGTCGTGTCGAAGATCCTCGCCTGATCGCAGATACGGTCCTGATCCTAGAGATCTTGGCTTGAACAATCGAAGGGCCGCCGAGAGGCGGCCCTTTCTCGTGACCAAGGCGCGTCTTTTCTGTCGGCTGCGCGCCACGCCTGCGGCTTGGGCATTGGCGCGCGACCTTGGTCGCAGTGCCCTGCGCGAGGCGCTGCTTTCCTGTCTGGACAATCGGTGCAAAGCGCCCTATCCGGACGGCGGCCTAGGGGTGTAGCTCAGTTGGTAGAGCATCGGATTCCAAATCCGACGGTCGGGGGTTCGAGTCCCTCCGCCCCTGCCAAATCCTTCATGATAATGACGAAGGCTTAGGCGCCCTGCCAGCGCCGCAAAAGCCAATACCATTGATCGGGATCGGCCAAGATGCGGGCCGATAGGCTATCGTTGAAGGCCTGCGTCATCGCCACCGGATCGCCATGGGCGATAGGGTCTTCGAAAACCACGTTGAAATGATCGCCATCGTCGCTGCGGATGCCATAGGCAGGCACCATGAGCAGATCGTATTTCAGCGCAAGCTGGGCCGCCGCAAGCGAGGTCAGCGCCGGACGCCCAAGGAAGGGCAGGCGCACACCCTCGGTGTATTTCTCATCGAGCAAGATCGCCATGAAGCCACCCGCGCGCAGGTGCCGCACCAGTGCGGTTGTGCCGATGCGGCCCGTCTCCAAGATTGGTTTGCCCCCTGCCTCGATCCCGGCCAAGAGGCGGCGTTGATAATGGGGGTTGGTTTGCGGTTTATAAACCGCGCCGGTTTCCATGCCGCGGGCCTTGAGCACGGCGCGCACGGCTTCCCATTGGCCGAAATGGCCCGAGACGATCAATGCGCCCTTGCCCGCGGCACGCGCGGCCTCTAGGGCGGCAATGCCCGGGCCTGAGACGGTGAACGCCTCTTGGCGGCTTTGGAATTCCGCGCAGTGATAGATTTCGAACAATGTCTGGCCCATCCGCCGCCCCATGGCGCGGGCAAGCCGCGCGCGCTCGGCTTTGGGCATGTCGGGAAAGATATGGGTGATTTCACGGTCAAACCGCCGCCTTGCGATAGGAAACCAGCGCAAAACCCAGCCCACCGCCGCGCCAAGCGCGCGCGAACGCATCGCAAACCCCTGCCAGCGCGACCATGTCAGCGCAGAGAGCAGCGGGATGTAGCGCAGGTGGTTCCAAGTTGAGCGAATAGGGCGCGGGAGCATCTTGTCTAAATGGCCAGTCGCGCGGCCCTTGCCAAGGCAAAACGGCAAGCGATGGGCCGGGCGGCTTGCGCGGGGCGGTCGAGATGCGTATATGCCCCCCCAACAAGCACAAGAGATCACCCATGGCCAACCCGTTTCAGTTCCTCCAACAGACCCGTTCCGAGATCGCGAAAGTGGTCTGGCCGTCGCGCCGCGAGGTGTTGGTGACAACCGCGATGGTTTTTGTCTTGGCCGTGGTCTTTGCGATTTTCTTCTTCTTTGTGGATTGGCTGATCCGCAACGGTCTTGAGCTGATCTTGACCACCTTCGGCTAAACGCCGACCGCCTTTGGCTTTCCGGCCCTTGATTTTCCGGGGGTAGGGGGGTAAGCGGCAAGGCAATTCCCCGAAATGATGGCGTGCATCGAGTCGTGATGCACGCTGTTTCTTTTTCGGGAGCCCAGCTAGGGCATTGATGTAAAACGAAAAAGCGGCGCGCCTTTGGGTGGCCGGGACAAGGAACGGGATCACGATGGCGAAACGGTGGTATTCGGTCAGCGTCCTTTCGAACTTCGAGAAGCGGATTGCGGAACAGATCCGCACGGCTGTGGCTGAAAAAGGTCTCGAAGAGGTGATCGAGGAAGTGCTCGTGCCTGAGGAAGACGTGATCGAGATCCGTCGCGGCAAGAAAGTGACCGTGCCGCGCCGCTTTATGCCGGGCTATGTGCTTGTGCGTATGGAAATGACCGATCAGGCCTATCATGCGATCAATTCGATTGCACGCGTCACCGGTTTCCTTGGCCCGCAGGGCCGCCCGATGCCGATGCGCGACGAAGAGGTGAATTCGATCCTCAACCGCGTTGAAGAGGGTGAAGCCTCGCCGCGCTCGACGATCACCTTTGAGATCGGCGAAAAGGTCAAAGTGGCCGATGGCCCCTTCGAAGATTTCGACGGCATGGTCGAAGAGGTCGACGAAGAGCATCAGCGCCTCAAGGTCTCGGTGTCGATTTTCGGCCGCGCCACGCCGGTCGAGTTGGAATTCACGCAGGTGGCCAAGCAGGGCTGAGCGATTCCATTTGAAACATCGCCCGTTTCGCGTTACGCGGCGGGCCTTGTCGGATGCGGGTGACGCATCTGATTCATCGTGGGAGGTGCGGCGGTCGCGACCGTCAGACCGGACCACGTCCACAAAGGCCGCGGGGCGCGCCCCAAAGCTGTTGGTAAGAAGGAGCAGGCCAGATGGCCAAGAAGCTTATTGGTAAGATGAAGCTGCAAGTGAAGGCGGGGCAAGCCACACCCTCCCCGCCGGTCGGCCCTGCACTGGGTCAGCGCGGCATCAACATTATGGAATTCTGCAAGGCGTTCAACGCCAAGACCGCAGATTTGGAACCGGGCGCACCCTGTCCGACCGTGATCTCGTATTATCAGGACAAGTCCTTCACGATGGAAATCAAGACGTCGCCCGCGTCTTATTACCTCAAGAAGGCTGCTGGCCTGAAGCCCGTTGGCAAGCGCAACCGCCCCAAGGCCGCGACCAAGCCGGGCCGCGAGACGGTTGGCACGATCACGCTGGCGCAGCTGCGCGAAATTGCTGAGGCCAAGATGAAGGATCTCAGCGCGAATGATGTCGAAGCGGCGATGCAGATCATCCTTGGCTCTGCCAAGACGATGGGTATCGAGGTGAAAGGGTAAGTCATGGGTAAGATTGCAAAACGCCTACAGGCCGCCCGGACCGCCTTTGAAGGCAAGTCGGACATCTCCGTCGAGGAGGCCGTCGCGCTGATCAAGGCCAACGCGGCCGCCAAGTTCGATGAAACGCTCGAGATTGCGATGAACCTCGGCGTTGACCCCCGCCATGCCGACCAGATGGTCCGTGGCACGGTCAACCTGCCCAACGGCACCGGCAAGACGGTGCGCGTTGCGGTGTTCGCGCGTGGTGCCAAGGCTGATGAGGCCAAGGCAGCCGGTGCTGATATCGTGGGTGCCGAAGACCTGATGGACTCCATCATGGGCGGCAAGATCGATTTCGACCGCTGCATCGCGACGCCTGACATGATGCCGATCGTCGGCCGTTTGGGTAAGATCCTCGGGCCGCGCAACCTGATGCCGAACCCCAAGATCGGCACTGTGACCATGGACGTCAAAGAGGCCGTCGAGGCGGCAAAGGGCGGCCAGGTGCAGTTCAAGGTCGAAAAGGCCGGTGTGATCCATGCCGGTATCGGCAAGGTCAGCTTTGATGATGGCAAATTGGCCGAAAACGTCCGCGCCTTTGTGGACGCGGTCAGCAAGGCCAAGCCCGCAGGTGCCAAGGGCTCATATCTCAAGCGCATCTCGCTGAGCTCGACCATGGGCCCGGGCGTGTCGATCAACCTCGACAGTGCCACTGGCAACTGAGCGTCATAAATCTGTGATCTGATGGAAGCGGGCAGCAATGCCCGCTTCTTTTTTATTCAAGGCGCGGATATCCGCCGCGTTTGTAGTGCCGATATGCCACAAAACCACAAGGATCAGGCGTTTTTTATCCATGCGGTTGCGGTGTAATCGAAAGTTGTGCAACCTGCCCCAAAGTATGTGCTTATGGAAATGGGGCAGTCATGAGAAACACGATTGGTGCAATCCTATTGGGTGGCGTCGCGGTTGTCGCAGCCGGTGCAGCGCAGGCAAACGGCGGCGCTTTGGTTGAAACGGGGGCCGCGCCTGTTGCGCAATTGGCCTTTCCATCCATTTTTGGCGTCGCCTCTGCCGTGCCGCCGCGTAGCGGTGGTGGTTTCGTCGCGCTGAGTTATGTGAACCCGCGTGGCGGTATTTCGGGCAGCGATGGGGATGGCGATCTGTCCGTTGGCTACACCATCGGCAATCCGATCGATGGCGTGAGCGCCACTGTCGCGGCCAATATCCTTGGGCTTGAGCCCTTCGGCGAAGACGGCACCTTGTCAGTCGCTTTCTCGCGCCTTGTGCATGCGGGCGACAATTCGATCACCTTTATTGGCCTGGGCTTTGGTGATCTGCTTGGCTGGGGTGACGCGGAAAACAATAACGAGACCTATACCGTGTCTGTGTCGCGCCTGATGGGTTTCACCACGGCGGGTGGGCGCGAGATCCCGATGCAGATCTCGGTGGGCTACGGCAATGAGACGACGATGTCCGATGATGGGCGCGGCACGGTTGGGCCGGGGGCATTCGTCGGCGTTGGTGTTGGTGTCACGCAATCCCTGTCGGCCAGCCTTTCTGCGACGGAAAGCCAGTTCAATGTTGGCTTCTCGCTGAATGTCGAACAGTTGCCGGGGCTTGGCCTCTCGCTTGGCATGTTCGATGTGACCGACAATACCAGCCGCCAGCAGGTTTCGCTTGGCGCATCTTTCTCGTTCTGACGTTCATATCCTCGCTGCCCGAAGGAGCATAATGATGGCTATTCGTAAACCGCTTGCATTAATCGTGGCTGCTACCATCGCCATGGCCGCGCCAATGGCCCATGCTGGCGATCGAACCGTGCCCAACACGCCGTCGGTGTTTAGCCCTGCCTTTCCAACTGTGCCGGCCTCGATCTATTTGACGCCAAGCTTCTCCACGATTATCGGGGCCGCTTTGTCAGGCACGCCGACGACCGTGACCCTGACGGGTGGCACGGTTGTCAACGTAAATCCCAACGGCAGCATTACCGTGACGCTGCCAGGTGGTGCGACCAACACCTTTTCGTCGGGCTTTGTCGCGTCGTTCTTCTCGGGCTATCTTTCCTGAGCGCGTAAAACTTTCGACGGGATTGTTTGGCATCGGGGCTTGGCACCCGTGCCGAATGGGTCTAATCCAACCACACGCAGTAAGCGGGCGATTCGTCGCTCGCTTTTTGCTTTCGTCCGAGACGGTGGGTTGGGTGTGATCACCCGTTAAATCCTGCCCGAGGCGGGATCAGACCGAATAACCTTGGGCTCATCGTTGAGCGCCTGGTGGTCTTGGACCCGTGACCAACGGACCAAAACCGCCGGAGCGATCCGGTAGAACTGAGCCGGGGGGTGACCCCCAAACTGGAGTAAACCTGTGGATAGAGCCCAGAAAGAGAAAGTGGTCGAGGAACTCGGCCAGATCTTCGAAAGCTCTGGCGTCGTGGTGGTTGCACACTACGAGGGTCTCACGGTTGCCGAGATGCAAGATCTGCGCGCCCGCGTTCGCGGTGCAGGCGGGGCCGTGCGTGTCGCCAAGAACAAGCTCGCCAAAATCGCCCTTGAAGGCACCGATGTCGCTGGCATCGCTGATCTTCTGACGGGCATGACCGTTCTCGCCTATTCCGAAGACCCGGTCGCAGCCGCTAAGGCCGCGGACGAGTACGCCAAGGCCAATGACAAATATGTCATCCTTGGTGGCGCGATGGGCGGAACTGTTTTGACTGCCGACGGTGTGAAGGCCGTCGCGAAGATGCCGTCGCGTGAAGAGCTTATCGCTCAGATCGTGTCTTGCATCGGCGCGCCTGCTTCGAACATCGCCGGTGCAATTGGCGCACCTGCTTCGAATATCGCGTCCATCCTCACCACGATCGAGGAAAAGGCCGCGTAAGCACCCGATCAAGACCCGCCGCTTGCGGCGTTGGAACACATTCATACATACGGAACCTGAAAAATGGCTGATCTGAAGAAACTCGCGGAAGAGATCGTCGGTCTGACCCTCCTGCAGGCGCAGGAACTGAAGACGATCCTCAAGGATGAATACGGCATCGAGCCCGCCGCTGGCGGCGCTGTGATGATGGCTGGCCCCGTCGGCGACGCCGGTGCGGCCGCTGCCGAAGAAAAGACCGAATTTGACGTCGTCCTCAAGGACGCCGGCGCACAAAAGATCAACGTGATCAAAGAAGTGCGCGCAATCACCGGTCTGGGCCTGAAAGAAGCCAAAGACTTGGTCGAGGCTGGTGGCAAAATCAAAGAAGCCATCTCCAAGGCAGAAGCAGACGAGATCAAGGGCAAGCTGGAAGCAGCTGGCGCCGTGGTCGAGCTGGCCTAAGGCAAAGATCCGGCTGGTCCAACACGGGCCGGTCGACACCAAATATAGCTGGGCCCAGAGCGTTTCTGGGTCCAGCTATCGGCGTCTTGGCAAGGGCCCCATCGGGGGCGTTTTCCAAGACGGTGACAACAGGATCGGGATTTGCCGGTGGGACGGCAGACAGATGGATCCGTCATCTCTTGTTTCAGGGTGCCGTTCCGCCGAGGCCCCGGCGGCGTGAACGGTACAGCGAAACACATTGAAAGGTGCGTTAGAGCATGGCTCAGACCTACGCAGGCCAAAAGCGAATCCGCAAATACTTCGGCAAAATCCGCGAAGTCCTCGAGATGCCGAACCTCATCGAGGTTCAGAAATCTTCTTATGATCTGTTCTTGAATTCCGGCGACGGCCCAGCACCGCGCGAAGGCGAAGGCATCATGGGTGTCTTTCAGTCGGTTTTCCCGATCAAGGACTTCAACGAGACCGCCGTTCTCGAGTTCGTCAAATACGAGCTGGAGCAGCCGAAGTTCGATGTGGAAGAGTGCCAGCAGCGCGATCTGACCTATGCCGCACCGCTGAAGGTCACGCTGCGCCTGATCGTGTTCGATGTCGATGAAGATACCGGCGCCAAGTCGGTCAAAGACATCAAGGAACAAGATGTGTTCATGGGCGACATGCCGCTGATGACGCCCAACGGAACCTTCATCGTCAATGGCACCGAGCGCGTCATCGTCTCGCAGATGCACCGCAGCCCCGGCGTGTTCTTCGACCATGACAAGGGCAAGACCCATTCTTCGGGCCGTCTGTTGTTTGCTTGCCGCATCATTCCCTATCGCGGCTCGTGGCTGGATTTTGAATTCGATGCCAAGGACATGGTCTTTGCCCGCATCGACCGTCGCCGCAAACTGCCCGTGACCACGCTGCTTTACGCGCTTGGCCTCGATCAGGAAGGCATCATGGATGCCTATTACAACACCGTCAGCTTCAAGCTTGAAAAGAACCGCGGCTGGGCCACGCGCTTCTTCCCCGAGCGTGTGCGCGGCACCCGTCCGACCTTTGACCTTGTCGATGCCGATACGGGCGAGATCATCGCCAAAGCCGGTGAAAAGATCACGCCACGCACCGTCAAGAAGCTGATCGAAGATGCCAAGGTCAGTCAGATCTTGCTGCCCTTCGACCAGATCGTGGGCCGCTATGCCGCCAAGGACATCATCGACGAGTCCAACGGTGCGATCTACATCGAAGCCGGCGACGAGCTGACTTGGGAAACCGATAAGGAAGGTGACGTCACCGGCGGCACCCTCAAGACCTTGATCGATGCGGGTATCACCGAGATCCCCGTTCTCGACATCGATAACATCAATGTGGGCGGCTATATCCGCACCACCATGGCGGCTGACAAGAACCTCAACCGTGATGGCGCGCTGATGGATATCTACCGCGTCATGCGCCCCGGTGAGCCGCCGACCGTCGAGGCCGCCTCGGCCTTGTTCGATCAACTCTTCTTCGACAGCGAGCGCTACGACCTTTCGGCCGTGGGCCGGGTCAAGATGAACATGCGCCTTGATCTCGATGCACCGGATTCGCTGCGCACGCTACGCCGCGAGGACATCATCGCCTGCATCAAGGCGCTGACCGAATTGCGCGACGGCAAGGGTGATATCGACGATATCGACCATCTGGGTAACCGCCGGGTGCGCTCGGTCGGCGAATTGATGGAAAACCAGTACCGCGTCGGCCTGCTACGCATGGAGCGCGCGATCAAGGAACGTATGTCCTCGGTCGAGATCGACACGGTCATGCCGCAAGATCTGATCAACGCCAAACCGGCCGCTGCGGCTGTGCGGGAATTCTTCGGCTCAAGCCAGCTGTCGCAGTTCATGGACCAGACCAACCCGCTGTCGGAAGTGACGCATAAGCGCCGCCTTTCGGCGCTTGGACCGGGCGGTTTGACCCGTGAGCGCGCAGGTTTCGAAGTGCGCGACGTTCACCCGACCCATTATGGCCGGATGTGCCCCATCGAGACGCCGGAAGGGCCGAATATCGGTCTGATCAACTCGCTCGCGACCTTTGCGCGGGTGAATAAATACGGCTTTATCGAAACACCGTATCGCAAGGTGCAAAACGGCAAGCTGACCGATGATGTGGTCTATATGTCCGCGACCGAGGAAATGCGCCACACCGTGGCGCAGGCCAACGCCAACCTCAGCGAAGATGGCCAGTTCATCAACGAGATGGTGAACACCCGTCAGGCTGGCGAATACACGCTGGCGCCGCGCGATCAGGTTGACCTGATCGACGTCTCGCCCAAGCAGTTGGTGTCGGTTGCCGCCTCGCTCATTCCCTTCCTCGAGAATGACGACGCGAACCGCGCGCTGATGGGCTCGAACATGCAGCGTCAGGCCGTGCCGCTCCTGCAGGCGGATGCCCCCTTTATCGGCACCGGGATCGAGCGCAAGGTTGCCATCGACAGTGGCGCGGCCATTCAGGCCCGCCGCGCCGGTGTCGTCGATCAGGTCGACGCCCAGCGTATCGTTGTGCGCGCAACCGAGGATCTGACCATCGGGGATGCCGGCGTCGATATCTACCGCCTGCGCAAGTTCCAGCGCTCGAACCAGAACACCTGCATCAACCAGCGTCCGCTGGTGAAGGTGGGCGATACGGTCGGCAAGGGTGAGGTCATCGCCGATGGCCCCAGCACCGATATGGGGGAACTGGCGCTCGGCAAGAACGTCGTCGTCGCCTTCATGCCGTGGAATGGCTACAACTACGAAGACTCGATCCTGATATCCGAGCGGATCGTGCGTGACGACGTTTTCACCTCGATCCATATCGAGGAATTCGAAGTCGCCGCGCGTGACACCAAGCTTGGGCCAGAGGAAATCACCCGCGACATCCCCAATGTCGGCGAGGAAGCGCTGCGCAACCTCGACGAGGCGGGCATCGTCTATATCGGTGCCGAAGTGGGCCCGGGCGATATTCTGGTCGGTAAAATCACCCCCAAGGGCGAAAGCCCGATGACGCCGGAAGAAAAGCTTTTGCGCGCCATCTTTGGCGAGAAAGCATCCGATGTGCGCGACACATCCATGCGCTTGCCGCCCGGTGATTTCGGCACGGTCGTCGAAGTGCGCGTCTTTAACCGCCATGGCGTTGAGAAAGACGAGCGCGCGCTTCAGATCGAGCGTGAAGAGGTCGAGCGTCTGGCCCGTGACCGTGATGACGAGTTGGCGATCCTCGAGCGCAACATCTATGCGCGCCTGAAGTCCATGATCCTCGGCAAATCCGCGGTGAAAGGGCCCAAGGGCGTCAAATCCGGTGCCGAGATCAACGAAGAGCTCCTTGGCACGCTGAGCCGTGGCCAGTGGTGGCAGTTGGCCCTTGGCGACGAGAAAGACGCCGCCGAAGTCGAGGCGCTCAACCAGCAGTTCGAGGCGCAAAAGCGCGCGCTTGATCACCGCTTCGAGGATAAGGTCGAAAAGGTCCGCCGTGGCGACGATCTGCCCCCCGGCGTGATGAAGATGGTCAAGGTCTTCATCGCGGTGAAGCGCAAGCTACAGCCGGGCGACAAGATGGCCGGCCGTCACGGCAACAAGGGTGTCGTGTCCAAGGTCGTCCCGATGGAGGATATGCCCTTCCTCGAGGATGGCACACCGGTCGATCTGGTTCTCAACCCGCTCGGCGTGCCGTCGCGGATGAACGTGGGTCAGATCCTTGAAACCCATATGGGTTGGGCGGCGCGTGCGCTTGGCCTGAAGATCGACGAGGCATTGGATGAATATCGCCGCTCGGGCGATATGACCCCGGTGCGCGAGGCGCTGCGCCTTGCCTATGGCGACGAGACCTATGAAGAGGCCTTTGGCGTCATGGCCGAGGAGCAGGTGCTTGAGGCCGCAGGCAATGTCACCCGTGGTGTGCCGATTGCCACCCCGGTTTTCGACGGTGCTAAAGAGGCCGATGTTAATGATGCGCTGGCACGCGCGGGCTTTGACACCTCGGGTCAGTCGGTGCTTTTCGATGGCCGCTCGGGCGAGCGTTTCGCCCGCAAGGTCACGGTGGGGGTCAAGTACCTCCTGAAGCTGCACCACTTGGTGGACGACAAGATCCACGCCCGTTCGACCGGCCCATACAGCCTTGTGACCCAGCAGCCCTTGGGCGGTAAGGCACAGTTCGGTGGCCAGCGCTTCGGCGAGATGGAGGTTTGGGCGCTGGAAGCTTATGGCGCAGCCTACACCTTGCAAGAAATGCTCACGGTCAAATCGGACGATGTGGCAGGCCGCACCAAGGTCTACGAGTCGATCGTCAAGGGTGAGGATAACTTCGAGGCCGGCGTGCCGGAATCGTTCAACGTTCTCGTCAAAGAGGTCCGGGGTCTGGGCCTGAACATGGAACTCCTGGATGCGGAGGATGAGGAATAAGGGCCAACGCCCGATGGTGGGTTTCACCCACCCTACGCAAACGACGTAGGGTGGGTGAAACCCACCTCCCTCTCTGTCTCCCCCTCCCGCCCGATTTCGAGGTATCAAAATGAACCAGGAACTCACGAACAACCCGTTCAACCCGCTGACGCCGCCCAAGGCCTTTGACGAGATCAAGGTCTCGCTGGCATCGCCAGAGCGCATCCTCAGCTGGTCCTTCGGCGAGATCAAAAAGCCCGAAACCATCAACTACCGCACCTTCAAGCCCGAGCGCGACGGCCTGTTCTGCGCCCGCATCTTTGGGCCGATCAAGGATTACGAATGCCTGTGCGGCAAATATAAGCGGATGAAGTATCGCGGCGTCGTCTGCGAGAAGTGCGGCGTGGAAGTGACCCTGCAAAAGGTCCGCCGCGAGCGTATGGGCCATATCGAACTGGCCGCGCCCGTTGCCCATATCTGGTTTCTCAAGTCGCTTCCCTCCCGGATCGGCCTGATGCTCGACATGACGCTGCGCGATCTGGAGCGGATTCTCTATTTCGAGAACTACGTGGTGATCGAGCCGGGCCTGACCGATCTGTCCTATGGCCAGTTGATGAGCGAAGAGGAATTCCTCGACGCGCAAGACGCCTATGGCTCGGATGCGTTCAGCGCCAATATCGGTGCCGAAGCGATCCGCGAGATGCTGGCCAATATCGACCTCGAGGCCGAGGCCAACACCCTGCGCGCAGAGCTGAAAGAAGCCACGGGTGAGTTGAAGCCCAAGAAGATCATCAAGCGCCTGAAGATCGTCGAAAGCTTCCTTGAATCCGGCAACCGCCCCGAGTGGATGGTGCTGACCGTGATCCCCGTGATCCCGCCCGAACTGCGCCCGCTGGTGCCGCTTGATGGTGGCCGTTTCGCGACCTCGGATCTCAACGATCTTTATCGCCGCGTGATCAACCGGAACAACCGCCTCAAGCGGCTGATCGAATTGCGCGCGCCCGATATCATCGTGCGCAACGAAAAGCGGATGCTGCAAGAAGCGGTCGATGCACTGTTCGACAATGGCCGTCGTGGCCGCGTGATCACGGGTGCCAACAAGCGCCCGCTGAAATCGCTCTCGGATATGCTCAAGGGCAAGCAGGGCCGCTTCCGCCAGAACTTGCTCGGCAAGCGCGTCGACTTCTCGGGCCGCTCAGTGATCGTGACCGGCCCCGAGTTGAAACTGCACCAGTGCGGTTTGCCCAAGAAGATGGCGCTCGAACTGTTCAAGCCCTTCATCTACTCGCGGCTCGAGGCCAAGGGTCTGTCTTCGACCGTCAAGCAAGCCAAGAAGCTGGTGGAAAAAGAACGCCCCGAGGTGTGGGATATCCTCGATGAGGTGATCCGCGAACACCCCGTGCTTCTCAACCGCGCGCCGACGCTGCACCGTTTGGGCATCCAAGCGTTTGAGCCCGTGCTGATCGAGGGTAAGGCGATCCAGCTTCACCCGCTGGTCTGCTCGGCTTTCAACGCCGATTTCGACGGCGACCAGATGGCCGTGCACGTACCGCTGAGCCTTGAGGCCCAGCTCGAAGCGCGCGTCTTGATGATGTCGACCAACAACGTTCTGTCGCCTGCCAACGGTGCGCCGATTATCGTGCCGTCGCAGGATATGATCCTTGGCCTTTATTACGTCACGCTCGAGCGTGAGGGGATGAAGGGTCAGGATATGATCTTCTCTGATGTCGATGAAATCCGTCACGCGCTCGACGCCGGCGAATTGCATCTGCATGCGCGCATCAAGGCCCGCATCAAGCAGATCGACGAAGAGGGCAACGAGGTGTGGGTGCGTTTCGACACCACCGCTGGCCGCGCGCTTTTGGGCGATCTTTTGCCGCTCAACGCCAAGGCGCCCTTTGATCTGGTCAATCGCTTGTTGCGCAAGAAAGAGGTGCAGCAGGTCATCGACAATGTGTACCGCTATTGCGGTCAGAAAGAGTCGGTCATTTTCTGCGACCAGATCATGGGCATGGGCTTCCGCGAGGCGTTCAAGGCCGGGATCTCCTTTGGCAAGGACGACATGGTCGTTCCCGATACCAAATGGGCGCTGGTCGATGAGACCCGCGATCAGGTCAAGGAATTCGAACAGCAGTATATGGACGGCCTGATCACCCAGGGTGAAAAGTACAACAAGGTCATCGATGCCTGGTCGAAAGCCAACGACAAGGTCACCGATGCGATGATGGATACCATCTCGGCCAAGAAGTTCGACGAGAACGGCTCTGAGTTGGAACCCAACTCCGTCTATATGATGGCCCATTCGGGCGCGCGGGGTTCGGTCACCCAGATGAAGCAGCTGGGCGGCATGCGTGGCCTGATGGCCAAGCCCTCGGGCGAGATCATCGAGACGCCGATCATCTCGAACTTCAAGGAAGGTCTGACCGTTCTTGAATACTTCAACTCGACCCACGGCGCGCGCAAAGGTCTGTCCGATACGGCGCTCAAGACCGCGAACTCGGGCTATCTGACCCGGCGTCTGGTCGATGTGGCGCAAGACTGCATCATCCGGATGGAAGATTGCGGCACCGAGAACGTCATCACCGCATCCGCCGCCGTCAATGACGGTGAGGTCGTGGCCTCGCTGGCCGAGCGTATCTTGGGCCGCACCGCGGGCGAGGATATCTGCGTCCCCGGCACCGATGAGGTGATCGTTGCCCGTGGTGAGATGATCGATGAGCGTCGCGCCGATGCGGTGGAAGCCGCAGGCGTCGTGACGTGCAAGATCCGTAGCCCGCTGACCTGTGAGGCCGAAGAGGGTGTGTGCGCCTCGTGCTATGGTCGTGACCTTGCACGCGGCACGCGCGTCAACACCGGCGAGGCGGTCGGCATCATCGCCGCCCAGTCGATCGGTGAGCCCGGCACACAGCTGACGATGCGGACCTTCCACATCGGCGGCGTTGCCCAAGGTGCGCAGCAATCCTTCCAAGAGGTGAACGTCGAGGGTATCGTCCACTTCGCCAACCCCACCTTGCTCAAGAACCCCGCAGGCGAACAGGTTGTGATGGGCCGCAACATGCAGCTTGTCATCAGCGATGAGCATGGCGCCGAACGCGCCAGCTTTAAGCTGGGCTATGGCACCAAGGTGCATGTCGCCGAGGGCCAAAAGGTCGGCGCGTGGTGATCGCCTGTTCGAATGGGACCCCTATACTTTGCCGATCATCGCCGAGAAATCGGGGACGGTGAAATTCGTCGATCTGACCTCGGGTGTTTCGATCCGTGACGAGACCGACGATGCCACCGGCATGACGCAAAAGATCGTGTCCGATTGGCGCACAGCGCCCAAGGGCAATGAGCTCAAGCCCGAGATCTTGATCGTCGATGCCGAAGGCCAGCCGGTGCGTAACGACGTGGGTAACCCCGTGACCTACACGATGTCGGTCGATGCGATCTTGTCGGTCGAGGATGGTCAGACCATCCAAGCCGGTGAAGTCGTGGCGCGTATCCCGCGCGAAGGTGCCAAGACCAAGGACATCACCGGGGGTCTTCCCCGCGTGGCGGAATTGTTCGAAGCCCGCCGCCCCAAGGATCACGCCATCATCGCCGAAATCGACGGCTATGTGAAATTCGGCCGCGACTTCAAGAACAAGCGCCGGATCACCATCGTGCCGACCGATGAAAGCCTTGAGCCTGTGGAATACATGGTGCCCAAGGGCAAGCACATCCCCGTGGCCGAGGGCGACTTCGTCCAAAAGGGCGACTACATCATGGATGGCAACCCTGCGCCCCATGACATTCTCGCCATCATGGGTGTCGAGGCCTTGGCCGTGTACATGATCAACGAGGTGCAAGAGGTCTATCGCCTGCAGGGCGTGAAGATCAACGACAAGCACATCGAAGTGATCGTGCGCCAGATGCTCCAGAAGTGGGAAATCCTCGAAAGCGGCGAGACCACGCTGCTCAAGGGCGAGCATGTGGACAAGGCCGAGCTGGAAGCGATGAATGCCAAGGCAGAGGCCGATGGCCGCCGCCCGGCAGAGGCGCAGCCGATCTTGCTGGGGATCACCAAGGCAAGCTTGCAAACCCGCAGCTTCATCTCGGCCGCCTCCTTCCAAGAGACGACCCGCGTGCTGACCGAGGCTTCGGTTCAGGGCAAGGTCGACAAGCTCGTGGGCCTCAAGGAGAACGTCATCGTGGGCCGCCTGATCCCGGCGGGCACCGGTGGTGCCACCCAGCGTGTCGAGCGGATCGCCAAGGCCCGCGACATGACCGTGATCGAAGCCGCCCGCGCCGAAGCGGCCGCCGCAGCGGCCCTTGCCGCCCCGGTCATGGAAACGGGCGACGAGACCGAATAATTCCGGTCCCGCACAAGCAAAGCAGCGCCCCGCCGTTTTCGGTGGGGCGTTTTCTTTTGTGGCGGGTGCAAGGGGTGTTTCGCTGCGCGCCGCTTTGACCTAACCTTTGGCGCAACAACGTAGCAGATCGACGCCATGCCCACGCGTAAAGATAACCAGATTGTCGGCGTCTGCCGCTTCTCCTATCTCGGGGATGGCGGTTTTCAGGCGCAAACCCAAGATGCCGAGCAAGCCGCGCGCGTCCTTTACGACACGGCACGCATGCAGCGCCGCTTTGCCTATTTCGAGAATATCTGCCTGCCGTCGCTGGCCGCGCAAACCGATCAGGATTTTGTCCTCGTTGTGTTGACAGGCGACACCATGCCCTTGCGTTGGCGCAAGCGCCTGAAGGGGCTGATGGCGCAATATCCGTTTCTCGAACTTTGCACGCTCGCAGCAGCGGGGCCGCTCAATTCCACCCGGCGCGCCTTTCGCCGGGGATGGAATGGCACCGCGACCTATATCACGGGTTTTCGCATCGATGATGATGACGCGGTCGCCATCGACTATATCGCGCGCACCCGCGAGATTGCCGACCAACTCCTCACGATGGGATGGGCCGATGAAAAAACCCCCGTCGCGATCTGTTTTCATCGCGGCATCTATTGGGACATGGCCCGCCCAGAGGAGACGCAGTTTTGGGACTATGCCGAGAAAGAGCCGCTTGGCCTTGCCGCAGCGATGATCACCACCCCTGATGCGATGACCAATATCTACCGCTGGAACCACCGTCGCTTGGCCAGCCAAGTGCGCTGTTGGAGCGATCCAAACGCCTTTATGTTCCTGCGCACCTTGCATGGGCATAATGACAGTGGCCGCGCCATCCCGCCCGACGCACGCCCGCTTGCTACGGCGCAGGCCCATAAACTGCTCAAGGGCCGCTTTGGCCTGTTGCCGTGGAAACTCCAGTCGATGATGCAGCAAGCGCCGGATGACGCAACATGAGCACACCGCTCAGCCCCAATTTGCGGGGCGCGCTATACATGACGCTGTCGATGGCGGCCTTCACGCTCAACGATGCCTGCGTCAAGCTGGTGGCCGAGACCGTGCCGCTGTTTCAGGTCATCTTTCTGCGCGGGTTTGGCACCACGGTTCTGTTGGCCTTGTTCGTGCAGATGACCATTGGCCTGCGCCCCGCTTGGCCGCGCCGCGACCGCCCCTTGATCGCTGGGCGCACCTTGGCCGAGATCGCGGCGATGGTGACATTTACCTTGGCCTTGACCAATATGGCGATCGCCAATGCAACCGCGATCCTTGCAGCACTCCCCTTGGTGGTGACCTTGGGGGCGGCGCTTGTCTTTGGCGACCCGGTCGGTTGGCGGCGCTTATTGGCGATCTGCATCGGCTTTGTGGGGGTCTTGTTGATCGTGCAGCCCGGCACCGATGGCTTTAATATCTGGTCGCTGTTGGTGTTGTTGTCGGTCTTGGTCATCACCGCACGCGATTTGTTCACCCGCGCCTTTAGCCCCGCGGTGCCGACGATGACAGTCGCGGTTTTGACTGCAGGGGCGGTCTGCCTTGTGGGCGGCGTGCTATCGCTATTCACGCCATGGGTCGCGCTTGATCTGCGCGAGGCGGCGCTGATCGCGGCGGCGGCGGTGCTGATCATCGGCGGCTATGTCTTTGGCATCATGGTGATGCGCGTGGGCGAGGTCGGCTTTGTCTCGCCCTTCCGCTATACCTCGCTCATCTTTGCGCTGATCCTTGGCTTGGTGGTGTTTGATGAGTTTCCCAATGCCTTAGCCCTGATCGGCGGGGTGATCGTGGTGGGCACGGGGATCTTCACGCTTTTGCGCGAACGGATGGTCGCGCGCGCCAACCGTCGCAGCGCGGCCAAGGCCGCAACAACGCCGGGGGCACCGCATGGGTGATGATTTGCGCCTGTTTTGGTGGCAATGCCGGGCGCGGTTGACACCCGCTCCGACTCCCCCTATAGCCCGCTCACTCGGCAGGGGTAACGCCTTGCCTAATACAGATTTGTAGTGGTCATGATCCGGGCCTTTGATGTGCCCCGATCCTCTGAAACTTCCACCGCAGCGTCCTCCAGGTAGGGAAGGGATGCTTGCGGCTTTGGTGTTTTCGCGCATCGCGTGGAAATGCCGCCGACATGAGAGAGCAAGACGGGGAACCGAATGCCGACGATTCAACAGCTGATCCGCAAGCCGCGGCAGCCCAAAGTGAAACGCTCCAAGTCCCAGCACCTGGAGTCCTGCCCGCAGAAACGCGGCGTATGCACGCGCGTCTACACCACCACGCCGAAAAAGCCGAACTCGGCCATGCGGAAAGTCGCCAAGGTGCGCCTGACCAACGGGTTCGAGGTCATCAGCTACATTCCGGGTGAAAGCCACAACCTTCAGGAACACTCGGTTGTCCTGATCCGTGGCGGCCGGGTGAAGGACCTTCCCGGCGTGCGCTACCACATCCTTCGCGGTGTTCTCGACACGCAGGGCGTCAAGGATCGCCGCCAGCGTCGTTCGAAATACGGCGCGAAGCGCCCCAAGTAAGAGGATCGAAAGATGTCCCGTCGTCACGCCGCTGAAAAGCGCCAGGTCCTGCCCGATGCCAAGTTCGGCGATACGGTCCTGACCAAGTTCATGAATAACCTGATGATCGATGGCAAGAAATCGGTCGCAGAACGCATCGTCTACAACGCGTTCGAGCGGGTCGAGGCCAAGCTCAAGCGCGCGCCGGTGGAAGTGTTCCACGAAGCGCTCGACAACGTGAAGCCCGCCGTCGAAGTGCGGTCGCGCCGCGTCGGTGGTGCGACATACCAGGTGCCTGTTGAAGTGCGCCCTGAGCGCCGTGAAGCCCTTGCAATCCGCTGGCTGATCAACGCGGCCCGCGCCCGCAACGAGAACACCATGGAAGAGCGCCTTGCTGGCGAATTGGTGGATGCGGTCAATGCGCGCGGCGCAGCCGTGAAGAAACGTGAAGACACCCACAAGATGGCAGACGCCAACAAAGCGTTTAGCCACTACCGTTGGTAATTTTAATTCTAGCCTGAGGACCACCAGATGGCACGCGAATATCCGCTGGAGCGCTACCGCAACTTTGGGATTATGGCCCATATTGACGCGGGCAAAACCACAACGACAGAACGTATCCTGTATTACACTGGTCGGTCTCACAAGATCGGCGAAGTCCATGATGGCGCAGCTACCATGGACTGGATGGAGCAAGAGCAAGAGCGCGGGATCACCATCACCTCTGCTGCGACCACGACCTTTTGGCAGTGGCAAGAAGACCCGACCGCCGAAGGCACCTCGGATACCAAGGTGCGCTTCAACATCATCGACACCCCCGGCCACGTGGACTTCACCATCGAAGTCGAGCGTTCGCTGGCGGTTCTTGACGGCGCGGTCGCTCTGCTTGACGCCAACGCCGGTGTCGAGCCTCAGACCGAAACCGTGTGGCGTCAGGCTGACCGCTACAAGGTGCCGCGCATGGTCTTTGTCAACAAGATGGACAAGATCGGCGCTGACTACTTCAAATGCGTGAAGATGATCAAAGACCGCACAGGTGCGACACCTGTTCCCGTGAACTTCCCAATCGGTGCCGAAGATCAGCTCGAAGGTATCGTTGATCTCGTGACCATGGAAGAATGGGTCTGGGAAGGTGAAGATCTGGGCGCATCTTGGACGCGTCAGCCTATCCGTGCCGAGTTGCAAGACCTCGCCGATGAGTGGCGCTCCGTTCTGATCGAGAATGCGGTCGAAATGGATGACGCGGCGATGGAGGCCTATCTCGAAGGCCAAGAGCCCGACGTCCCGGCGCTGCGCAAGCTGATCCGCAAGGGTTGCTTGTCGATGACCTTCGTGCCTGTCCTTGGCGGCTCTGCCTTCAAGAACAAGGGTGTTCAGCCGCTTCTCAACGCTGTGGTCGATTACCTTCCCGGTCCGCTTGATGTGCCGGCCTATATGGGCTTTGCACCGGGCGATGAGACGGAAACCCGCAACATCGCGCGCTCGGCAGAAGATGCACAGCCCTTCGCCGGTCTGGCGTTCAAGATCATGAACGACCCGTTCATGGGCACGCTCACCTTCACCCGTATCTACTCGGGCCAGATGAAGAAGGGCGACCAGCTTCTGAACGCGACCAAGGGCAAGCGCGAGCGGATCGGCCGCATGGTGATGATGCATGCCAACAAGCAAGAAGAAATCGCCGAGGCATTTGCCGGCGACATCATCGCGCTTGCGGGTCTGAAAGACACCACCACCGGCGACACGCTGTGTGATCCGGCCCATCCGGTGGTCTTGGAAACCATGACCTTCCCCGATCCGGTGATCGAGATTGCGGTCGAGCCCAAGACCAAAGCCGACCAAGAGAAAATGTCGCTCGGCCTGCAGCGTTTGGCGGCCGAAGATCCCTCGTTCCGCGTGGAAACCGACATCGAATCCGGCCAGACCATCATGCGTGGCATGGGCGAACTTCACCTCGACATCCTGATCGACCGCCTGCGTCGTGAATTCAAGGTCGAGGCGAATATCGGTGCGCCGCAGGTGGCCTATCGCGAGACCATCGGCCAAAAGATCGAACATACCTATACCCACAAGAAACAGTCGGGTGGGTCTGGTCAGTACGCCGAGGTCAAGCTGGAAATCTCGCCGACCGAACCGGGCGAAGGCTACACCTTCGAATCCCGTATCGTGGGTGGCGCGGTTCCCAAGGAATACATCCCCGGCGTCGAAAAGGGCATCAAGTCGGTCATGGACAGCGGTCCGCTTGCGGGCTTCCCCGTGATCGATTTCAAGGTCGCGCTCTTGGATGGTAAGTTCCACGATGTGGACTCCTCGGTTCTCGCTTTTGAGATCGCCGCCCGCATGGGCATGCGCGAAGGTCTGAAGCGGGCAGGGGCCAAGCTGCTCGAGCCGATCATGAAGGTCGAAGTGGTGACGCCCGAGGATTACACCGGCGGCATCATCGGCGACCTGACCTCGCGTCGTGGTCAAGTGACCGGCCAAGAAAGCCGCGGCAACGCGAATGTGATCAACGCTTTCGTTCCGCTGGCCAACATGTTCGGCTACATCAACACGCTGCGCTCCATGTCTTCGGGCCGCGCGCAGTTCACGATGCTGTTCGACCATTACGAGCCGGTTCCGCACAACATCTCGGAAGAGATCCAAGCGAAATACGCATAACCGGGGCGGCGGGGTCAAACCCGCCCTACCCACCACCGTAGGGTGGGGCGTTGCCCCATCGACCCGTTAAGGAGGCCATCATGGCAAAGGCAAAGTTTGAACGTAACAAGCCGCATGTGAACATCGGCACGATTGGTCACGTGGACCATGGCAAGACGACGCTGACGGCGGCGATTACGAAGTATTTTGGCGAATTCCGTGCCTATGACCAGATCGACGGCGCGCCGGAAGAGAAGGCGCGCGGGATCACGATCTCGACGGCGCATGTGGAATACGAGACCGAAGCGCGTCACTACGCCCATGTCGATTGCCCCGGCCACGCGGATTATGTGAAGAACATGATCACCGGTGCGGCGCAGATGGACGGCGCGATCTTGGTGGTGAACGCGGCCGACGGCCCGATGCCGCAGACGCGCGAGCATATCTTGCTTGGCCGTCAGGTGGGCATCCCCTTCATGGTTGTGTACCTCAACAAGGTCGACCAGGTTGACGACGAAGAGCTTTTGGAGCTCGTCGAGATGGAAGTGCGCGAGCTTCTGACCTCGTATGATTACCCCGGCGACGATATTCCAATCGTCAAGGGTTCGGCGCTGCATGCGATGAACGGCACGCAGCCCGAGATCGGCGAGAGCTCGATCCGCGCGCTGATGGAAGCGGTTGACAGCTACATCCCGACGCCGACCCGCGCGGTGGACAAGCCCTTCTTGATGCCGATTGAAGATGTGTTCTCGATCTCGGGCCGTGGCACGGTTGTGACCGGCCGCGTTGAGCGCGGTGTTGTGAACGTGGGCGACGAACTTGAGATCGTGGGTATCCGCACGACGCAGAAGACGACCTGCACGGGTGTTGAGATGTTCCGCAAGCTCTTGGATCGTGGTGAGGCGGGCGACAACATCGGCGCGCTCTTGCGCGGGATCGACCGTGAGGCGGTTGAGCGCGGCCAAGTGCTGTGCAAGCCCGGCTCGGTCAAGCCGCACACCAAGTTCGAGGCCGAGGCCTATATCTTGACCAAGGAAGAGGGTGGCCGTCACACGCCGTTCTTTGCGAACTACCGCCCGCAGTTCTACTTCCGCACGACGGATGTGACCGGCACGGTTGAGTTGCCCGCCGGCACCGAGATGGTGATGCCCGGCGACAACCTGAAGTTCACGGTCGAGCTGATCGCGCCCATCGCGATGGAAGACGGCCTGCGCTTCGCGATCCGCGAAGGCGGCCGCACCGTCGGCGCAGGCGTCGTGTCGAAGATCCTCGCCTGATCGCAGATCGGGCAAGGATCACCCGACGCGCCCAAAGGGGTTTGTCGAAGATCCTCGCCTGATCGCAGATACGGTCCTGATCCTAGAGATCTTGGCTTGAACAATCGAAGGTCGCGCTGTATTTGCGCGGCCTTCACCGGTCAAAAGACCGGATCAATGAAACCGGTTCGACGAGGGGTGGATATCCCCCCTCCTCTCAACTGAAAGGAAAACAAGATGGCGATTGCCAGCCAGAATATCCGGATCCGCCTTAAGGCGTTCGATTTCCGGGTTCTCGATGCTTCCACAGCGGAGATCGTGAACACTGCGAAGCGCACCGGCGCCCAAGTGCGCGGCCCGATTCCGCTTCCCAACAAGATCGAGAAGTTCACGGTTCTCCGTGGCCCCCACATCGACAAGAAATCGCGTGACCAGTGGGAGATTCGTACCCACAAGCGTCTGCTTGATATTGTCGATCCGACCCCGCAGACGGTGGACGCGCTGATGAAGCTCGACCTCGCCGCCGGCGTGGATGTCGAGATCAAGGTATAAGGGGGGCAATGACAATGTTGCGCTCTGGTATCATCGCCAAGAAGCTGGGCATGACCCGGCTGTTCATGGAAGACGGACGGCAAGTGCCCGTGACCGTTCTTCAACTCGATAATCTGCAGGTCGTGGCACAGCGCACGCCCGAGCGTGACGGCTATACCGCCGTTCAGCTTGGTGCGGGCACCGCCAAGGTCAAGCGCGTCACCGCGCCGATGCGTGGCCATTTCGCTGCCGCAAACGTTGCCCCCAAGCGCAAGCTTGTGGAGTTCCGCGTGGATGCCGAGAATATGCTGCCCGTCGGCGAAGAAATCATCGCCGATCATTACTTTGCAGGTCAGTTCGTCGATGTGACGGGCACCTCGATCGGTAAGGGTTTCGCCGGTGCCATGAAGCGGCACAATTTCGGCGGTCTGCGTGCCTCGCACGGTGTGTCGATCAGCCACCGCTCGCATGGTTCGACCGGTCAGTGTCAAGACCCCGGCAAGGTGTTCAAAGGCAAGAAGATGGCCGGTCACATGGGTGCTGCCCGCGTGACGACGCAGAACCTTCAGGTTGTGCGCACCGATAGCGACCGTGGCCTGATCATGGTCAAGGGTGCTGTCCCCGGCTCCAAGGGTGGTTGGGTCACCGTCAAGGATGCGGTGAAAAAGCCGTTCCCCGATGACGCCGTGCTCCCCGCAGCGCTGCGCTCCGTTGCCGCCGCCGAAGCAGCCGCCGCCGCTGAGGCCGCCGCCGCACAAGCCGTAGCCGAGGCAGAAGCCGCCGCAGCCGCCGCAGCACAAGCAGAAGCCGCCGCGATGGACGCCACCGAGGCTGATGCATCGGCCGAGAAGAAGGATGGTGAGGAATGAAACTCGACGTGATCAAACTGGACGGCGGCACAGCCGGCTCGGTCGATCTGGGCGAAGATATCTTCGGCTTGGAACCTCGCGCCGACATCCTGCACCGTGTGGTCCGCTGGCAGCGCAACAAGGCGCAGGCTGGCACCCACAAGGTCAAGACCCGCTCGGAAACCAGCTACTCGACCAAGAAGATCTACAAGCAAAAAGGCACCGGCGGCGCACGCCACGGTGACCGCAATGCGCCGATCTTCCGCAAGGGTGGTATCTACAAGGGCCCGACACCGCGCAGCCATGCGCATGATCTGCCCAAGAAGTTCCGCGCGCTTGGCCTCAAGCATGCGCTGAGCGCCAAGGCCGCCGAGGGGAACCTCGTCGTTCTCGACGCCGCAGCGATGGACAGCGCCAAGACATCGGCACTGGCCAAGCAGGTCAAGAACCTTGGCTGGAAGCGCACGCTGATCATCGATGGGGCAACGCTGGACGAAAACTTCGTCATGGCCGCGCGCAATATCGAAGGTCTCGATGTGCTGCCCTCGATGGGCGCCAACGTCTATGACATTCTGAAGCGTGACACGCTGGTGATTACCCGCGCTGGTCTCGAAGCACTGGAGGCTCGTCTGCAATGAGCGCGAAAGCAGAACATTACGACGTGATCCGCAAGCCGATCATCACCGAAAAGGCGACCATGGCATCCGAGAATGGTGCCGTCGTTTTCGAAGTGGCGATTGACAGCAACAAGCCGCAGATCAAGCAAGCCGTCGAAGAGCTGTTCGGCGTCAAGGTGAAGGCCGTGAACACGACCATCACCAAGGGCAAGAACAAGCGCTTCCGTGGCCGTCCCGGCACCCGCAAGGATGTCAAAAAGGCCTATGTCACCCTCGAAGAGGGTAACACCATTGACGTCGCAACCGGTCTTTAATAGATCGCGGCATCTTGCCGGCTCCGGGTTTACTCGGGGCCGCGTGTTTTTCCCGGGGTAGGGGCGCGATACGCGCGATCTGACCGGCGAATTCCACCGGGGACCTTCGGGGCCCTATACCAAAATCGGGGCTCCCTGCCCCGCAAAGCAACGGAAGACAGAAAGCATGGCACTCAAGTCGTATAAGCCGACGACGCCGGGCCAGCGCGGGCTGGTGCTGATCGACCGTTCGGAGCTTTGGAAAGGTCGCCCTGTCAAATCCCTCACCGAGGGTCTGACGGGAAATGGCGGCCGGAACAATACCGGACGGATCACCGCACGCCGGCGTGGTGGTGGCGCAAAGCGTCTGTATCGCATCGTCGATTTCAAGCGCACCAAGTTCGATATCTCGGCAACCGTCGAGCGGATCGAATACGATCCCAACCGTACCGCCTTCATTGCGCTGGTGCGCTATGAGGATGGCGAACAGGCCTATATCCTTGCCCCCCAGCGTTTGGGCGTGGGCGATAAGGTCGTCGCCGGGTCCAAGGTCGACATCAAGCCGGGCAATGCGATGCCTTTCTCGGGCATGCCGATCGGTACCATCGTGCACAACATCGAGCTTAAGCCCGGCAAGGGTGGCCAGATGGCGCGCGCAGCAGGCACCTATGCCCAGTTTGTCGGTCGCGATGGCGGCTATGCGCAGATCCGCCTGTCCTCGGGCGAATTGCGTCTGGTCCGTCAGGAATGCATGGCCACCGTCGGTGCCGTGTCGAACCCCGACAATTCCAACCAGAACCTCGGCAAGGCGGGCCGTGTCCGCCATATGGGCAAGCGTCCTGCCGTTCGCGGTGTCGCGATGAACCCGATCGATCACCCCCATGGTGGTGGTGAGGGTCGGACCTCGGGTGGCCGTACACCGGTTACGCCTTGGGGTAAGGACACCAAGGGTCGTCGTACCCGCAACAAGAACAAGGCGTCGCAAAAGCTGATTATCCGCTCGCGTCACGCCAAGAAGAAAGGGCGCTGATCCATGTCGCGTTCCGTCTGGAAAGGGCCTTTTGTCGACGCTTACGTCCTCAAGAAGGCCGAGAAAGCCCGGGAATCCGGCCGCAACGAGGTCATCAAGATCTGGTCGCGCCGTTCCACCATCCTGCCCCAGTTCGTGGGCCTCACCTTTGGGGTCTACAATGGTCAAAAGCATGTGCCGGTGAATGTCACCGAGGATATGATCGGCCAGAAATTCGGGGAATATCTCGCCGACGCGGACCTATTACGGTCACGCGGCCGACAAAAAAGCCAAGAGGAAATAAGCCATGGGCAAGGATAAATCCCCGCCGCGTGGCGGATAACGAGGCGATGGCATAGCTGCGCATGCTGAAGACCAGCCCGCAGAAGCTATTGAACCTGCTGGCTGCAGTTGATCCGCGGCAACGGTAGCGTCGAAAAGGCCCTGCAGCGACCTGGCCTTCTCCGAAAAGCGGATACGCGCTGACGACGTGAAGAAATGCCTTCAGTCCGCCATCGCCAATGCCGAGAACAACCACGGCCTCGACGTCGACGCGCTGGTCGTCGCAGAGGCCTGGGTCGGCAAGAACCGCGGTCATGAAGCGGGGCCGCCCGCGGGCGCCGTGGCCCGGTTCCGGCAAGATTCAGTCAAGCCGTTTTCAGAAGCGAGCTGACCATCAAAGGTCCGCTCAAGCCGAGCAGACTGCCAGATGGGTAACATAAGTCAGCCCGATCGGCATGCGCCTGCAGGTCCAACCGCACCTGGGACAGCCGCTGGTATGCACGACACCCGCGAACACGGCAGCGCTCTGCTTGGAAGACCTCAAGATCAAGCGCGGCGTTCATCCGCAGGAAGAGCGCAAGCAGTCCGGCGTCAGCCGCGTGATCATCGAGCGCCCGCACCGCAAGTGCCGCGTCAACGATCCACACATTGCCCGCCCCGGCGTGGACTCACCGGCAAAGAAGGGCGCCGACATCGAAGGCCTGCGTCAAGAAGCTGGCCGAACGCTGACCGCGTCAGGAACTGCACCTTCAACATCGTCGAGGTCCGCAAGCCCGAACTGGACGCCGCGCTGGTCGCAGAGATCCATCGGCCTAGCAGCTGGAACGCCGGGTGTCGTTCCGTCGTGCGAGTGAAGCGTGCGGTGCAGAACGCCATGCGCATGGGCGCCCTGGGCATCCGGGTCAACGTCGCGGGCCGCCTTTGGCGGCCGGTGATCGCCCGACCGAATGCATCGCGAGGGCTGGGCGCCGCTGCACACGCTCCGCGCCGATACCGATTATGCCCTGTCCGAAGCTTCGACCCCGTATGGGATCATCGGGGTCAAGGTCTGATCTTCAAGGATCCTGAGGCATGATCCGTCGGCCCGCGATCGCCGTCAGGCGGAGCCCAGGAAGGTGGGGGCCCACGTCCCCGCCGTGACCGGTAAGGAGCGCGAGATGATGCCAGAACCGCAAAACGCACAAAGTTCCGCAAAGCTCCACAAGGCTGCATCGCGAAGCAAGTATATCCACCTGACCTTGGCACCTTCGGCCTCATGCCCCAGCCCGAGCGGGTCACCGCCCGCCAGATCAGGCCGCCCGCCGGGCCATGACGCGCCACATGAAGCGTCAGGGCCGGGTGCGTGGATCCCGATCTTCCGGATACGCCCGTCGTACCCAAGCCGGTGAAGTCCGATGGGTAAAGGTAAGGGTTCGGTCGGATTACTGGCCTGTGGCGCCAAGCCGGGCCGGATCATGTTCGAGATCGACGGCGTGAACGAAGAAACCGCGCGCGAGAGGCCCTGCGCCTTGCCGCGATGAAGCTGCCGATCAAAACCCGACGTCCGCGAGGATCGGCAACACCAATCCGCGCGCGTAGGTAGCGTGTTTGCCTGCAAACACGCGCCGCACCAGAGAAAGAGCCTCCGACGCAATCGCGCCGGGGCTTTTTCTTTTCCCCGTTGCGCCGGGCAGCCAGACGGCACACCCTACGCAAACGCCAAGGATCACGCCCATGCCCACGACTGTCGCTTTCGTCACCCGCCTCATCACACAAACTGGCCGAGCTTGGCTCCGCCGTGGACGCTGACGAGTTGGAAGCCTCGTGCTTCCTCCATCGCCGAGGATGACGAGGCGCAGGAGTGGTGCGAGGAAAACAGCTTCCGGGCTACACCTCCTACGCGTCGCTGACCGACCTGCCGTGGCGCTTTCCGATCTTCAAGACGCTGGTGGTGGCGCTTCGATGCGCACGTCGCGCCTTCGTAGCCGACCTCGAATCTCGACACCTCGAGGGATCGTGCAGCGCGAGATCTGGATCAACATCCGCCCGAGGGCGACCGCCACACCAGCCAGCACCACCCCCATTCGGTGATTTCCGCACGACCTATGGTCGTCCCCCGGCGCAAAAATCCATCAAGCTGGAAGACCGCGCCGCGCATGATGATGGCTGCCCCCACCCGCCGCCCCACGGCCGTGCGAGGGGAGTTGCGTGCCTTCGTCTACCCGGGCAGGCGGGTTAATGCGCCGCTGTGGGTGTTGGCTGCGCCACGAGGTGCCGATGAACATGGATGCGATGACGGGGGTGAGCGTCAGCTTCAACCATCGGTGGAGAGGGGCGAAACCTCACGCCCCCAACCCAGGGATGATTGAGCGTTGAGAAATTCAACACACGTCTGGCTAAGATCACATCAAACGGAAAAATTTGCTGCTATGCGATATTGGTCACAACGGCCACACTATCCGGTATTTGGGACAGCGGGATTATCGTTTGGTCGAGGCTACCTTTTCCAAAGAAGAGTTGATGGATTTCAGCATTCGGCGGAAATCCTTTTCGAAGGCGACGACAAGATCGAAGTGGCAGGGTAGAAATGACGATCAAGCGACTCTGCGTCCAACGACCCTGCGCGCGGATACAATCGAGTCCCTATGGAGGCTGGCCGCCCGACTGAAACGCCCTCCGCCTAAAGCCGCGAGGTCAGGCCTGCCAACCAACTGGTGAAGGCCGCCTCGTCACCGCCCCGCAGCCAAGTCCTCCATCATCCGCACACCCTCTGCCGGGTCGGGGCGCATCTGTAGCCCGTTCAGTCAGAACGTCAGCGTCGTGACAAACGCCGTCCGTTTGTTCCCCATCCACAAAAGCATGGGCCTTACAGATCCCGAAGGCACAGGGCTGCTGCCAGCATGAAGGTCGGTCTCGCCATAGGCTGCCCGGTTCACCGGACGGGCGCGCAGGCCGCTTCCGCAGCAGCCCGGTCCCGCATCCTGGCGCCCCGCCGCGACGTGCGATTCGCTGGTCGGAAAGGTGGTGATGACGGCGCGGATGGCACCCGTACGGGCACGGTTACGCCAGAGCCTGAAGAAGATCCCCTGTTCTCGTCCATCACGGTTTCACCTGCTGCCAGCGCCGCCGCCAGCGCCGGATCATTCGCCATGATGCGCAGCGATTCGTCATCGCCCCGCACGACAGCGCAGCGCAAACGCCTTTGGCGTCGAGGGCTGCCAGCATCTCGGCAGAGCAGGGTCATGACGGTTAAATTCGCCGACCTGCGGATCTTGGTTTCGATCATGGCGGACCTCAGGGTTATACGGCTGTATATACTGGCCAGCCCAGACGGCAGGAATATGGGGTTGCGGCGATCCCTGCTTTGCCCTATGGCCGCGCCCTCTATTCACCGACCTCCATGAATCGGCGACCTCGCGCCCAGGCGTCCCGGTGATGTTGAAAGGGACCAAGGCGATGAACGCCAGCGAACTTCTCGCGAGAAGACGCTGGACTGTGGGCTGAAAGAACAGCTCGTCCAGCTCAAGAAGGAGGCCTTCAACTCCGCTTCCAGCAGGCCAATCGGGCCAGCTCGAGAACACGGCCCGCATGCGCACCGTCAAGCGTGACAGTCGCAAAGCGACCATCCTGAACGAAAAAAAAGCGACCGCCGCAGCAGGGGAGGCCAACTGATGCCCAAGCGTATCCTGTCCGGGCACCGTCACGTCCAACGCCAATGCCCAGACTGTCACTGTGTCGGTCGAGCGTCGCTTCAAGCACCCCGTTCTCGCCAAAGACGATCCGGAAGTCCAAGAAGTACCGCGCGCCACGACGTAGACCAACCAGTTCAACGTAGGCGATACTGTTCGCATTCAGGAATGCGCGCCCAAGTCGAAAACCAAGCGCTGGGAGGTGTCGACCGCGCTCGACGCGGGCGATCACATCTCGGTTTGATCGAAACCCGGGTCAATGTCCTGACAAGGCGGCCCCGGACGTCAGGGAGAACCAAATGATCCAGATGCAGACCAATCTGGATGGTGCTGACAATTCCGGTGCCCGAAAGTTCAGTGCATCAAGGTCCTCGGTGGTTCACACCGCCAGCGACGTTCCGGTCGGCGACATTATCGTCGTCTCCGGTCAAAGGCCATGCCGCGTGGCCGTGTGAAGAAAGGCGACGTCCGCAAGGCCGTCGTCGTGCGCACCGCCAAAGAAGTGCGTCGTGAGGATGGCACCGCCATTCGCTTCGACCGCAACGCCGCCGTTATCCTCAACAACAACAACGAGCCCGTCGGCACCCGTATCTTCGGGCCGGTGGTCGTGAGCTACGCGCGAAGAACTTCATGAAGATCATCTCGCTCGCGCCGGAGGTGCTGTAATGGCTGCTAAGCTGAAAAGGGCGACAAGGTCGTCGTGCTTGCCGGCAAGGACAAGGGCAAAAGCGGTGAAATCACCGCCGTGATGCCCAAGGACGGCAAGGCTGTCGTGGACGGCATCAACATCGCCATCCGCCACACCAAGCAAAGCGCCTCTTCGCAGGGCGGCCGCATCCCTCAGGCGATGCCGATCGCGCTGTCGAATCTTGCGCTGCTCGATAAGAACGGCAAACCCACGCGCGTCGGCTTCAAGATCGAAGACGGCAAAAAGCTGCGTGTCGCCAAGACCACGGGGGACGTGATCGATGCTTGATACAGCAACCTATACCCCGCGCCTCAAGACCTTCTACCGCGAGACGATCAAGCCCGCGCTGAAGGAAGAGTTCGCCTATAAAAACGATATGCAGATCCCGCGTCTTGAAAAGATCGTGCTGAATATCGGTTGCGGTGCGGAATCGGTGCGCGACTCCAAGAAAGCGAAATCCGCTGTCGAGGATCTGACCACCATCGCCGGTCAACAGGCCGTGGCGACCCTCGCCAAGAATTCCATCGCAGGCTTCCGGGTCCGCGAAGGGATGACGCTGGGTGCCAAGGTCACGCTGCGCGGCGACCGCATGTATGACTTCCTCGACCGCCTGATCACCGTCGCGATGCCCCGCATCCGCGACTTCCGTGGTGTGAAACCCGCATTCGACGGGCGCGGCAACTTTGCGATGGGGATCAAGGAACACATCGTGTTCCCCGAGATCAACTTCGACAAGGTCGACGAAGTCTGGGGCCTCGATATCGTTATCGTCACGAACGCAAAGTCCGATGATGAAGCGAAATCGCTGCTCAAGAACTTCAACATGCCTTTTAACGCCTGACGCAGAGGGAGAGAGACACATGGCAAAAGTTTCCATGGTTGAACGCGAACTCAAGCGTCAGAAGCTGGTGGCCCGCTACGCCGCCAAGCGCGCTGCGCTGAAAGAGATCGCAAATGATGAACAGAAGCCGTTTGAAGAGCGCTTCAAGGCACGCCTGAAATTGGCGCAATTGCCGCGGAACTCTTCGCCAAGCCGGCTTCACAACCGTTGCCAGCTGACCGGACGGCCCAAGGCCTATTACCGCAAGCTGAAAATGTCGCGGATCATGCTGCGCGATCTGGCCTCGATGGGTCAGATCCCCGGCATGGTCAAGTCGAGCTGGTAAGGAGAGCGCCCGATGAATGATCCTATCGGCGATATGCTGACCCGCATCCGCAATTCGCAGATGCGTGGAAAGTCCACCGTCATGACCCCTGCCTCCAAGCAGCGCGCACGTGTGCTCGATGTTTTGGTCGATGAGGGCTACATCCGTGGCTATGAGTCCGCGACCGATGTGAATGGCCACCCGGCCTTCGAAATCAGCCTGAAGTACTACGAGGGCACACCGGTCATCCGCGAACTCAAGCGTGTCTCGAAACCCGGCCGCCGCGTCTATCTGGGCGTTGGCGACATTCCGCAGGTCCGTCAGGGCTTGGGCGTTTCCATCGTCTCCACGTCCAAGGGCGTGATGACCGATGCTTCGGCCCGCGCGCACAATGTCGGCGGCGAAGTGCTCTGCACCGTGTTCTGAGGAGGAACGGCTAATGTCTCGCATTGGGAAAAAACCGGTCGAGCTGCCGTCGGGGGTTTCTGCCTCCGTCTCCGGCCAGACCATCGAAGTGAAGGGGCCCAAGGGCACCCGCACATTCACTGCAACCGACGACGTCACGCTGACGGTCGCGGACAACGCTGTGTCGGTCATTCCGCGCGGCAAGTCCAAGCGCGCCCGCCAGCAGTGGGGGATGTCGCGTTCCATGGTCGCCAATCTGGTGACCGGCGTCAGCGAAGGCTTCAAGCGCGAGCTTGAGATCCAAGGTGTGGGTTACCGCGCCACGGCACAGGGCGAAAGCCTGAAGCTGGCCTTGGGCTATAGCCACGACGTTGATTTCGCCGTTCCTGCGGGCGTGACTGTCACGACCCCCAAGAACACCGAGATCGTGGTGGAAGGCATCGACCAGCAACTGGTTGGCCAAGTGGCCGCCAACATCCGCGAGTGGCGCGCGCCCGAGCCCTACAAAGGCAAAGGCATTCGCTACAAGGGCGAATATATCTTCCGTAAGGAAGGCAAGAAGAAGTAAGGGCGACGCATATGGCACTGAGCAAGAGAGAGCTGTTCCAAAAGCGCCGCCTGCGCAACCGGAACAAAATGCGCGCGATGGCGAACGGACGTCCCCGTCTGTCCGTTCATCGTTCGAGCAAGAATATCAGCGTCCAGCTGATCGACGATGTGAATGGGGTGACGCTGGCCGCCGCCTCTTCGCTGGAAAAAGATCTGGGCTTCGTGGGCAAGAACAACGTGGAGGCCGCCGCAAAGGTGGGTGCCGCGATTGCCGAGCGCGCGAAGCAAGCCGGTGTGGAAGAAGTCTATTTCGACCGCGGCGGTTTCTTGTTCCACGGGCGCGTCAAGGCCTTGGCCGACGCCGCGCGCGAGGGCGGGCTGAAGTTCTAAGCTGGTGGTGGGTTTCACCCACCTTACGGCACACGGTGGGTTTCACCCACCCTACGCCATACGGTCGGTTTCACCCTTCCCGCTGCGTCGGGTGGGTGACCCCCACCGATATGGCAAACGATAGCGCAGGCGGCAATCGCCGCCTCGATGATCGGGCAGGGGCCAATACCCGCTGACTGCGATCGAACAAACCGGCGCCCTGCGGCGTCACCGATAGAAGGATGCCGAATATGGCAGAACGTGAACAACGTGACCGGGGCGAGCGTGGCGACCAGCGTCGGGGACGCCGCCGCGAAGAGCGCGAAGAAACACCGGAATTCGCCGAACGTCTGGTCGCGATCAACCGCGTCTCCAAGACCGTGAAGGGTGGTAAGCGCTTTGGCTTTGCCGCACTCGTGGTCGTTGGCGATCAGCGCGGTCGCGTGGGCTTTGGCAAAGGCAAGGCCAAGGAAGTGCCCGAAGCAATCCGCAAGGCCACCGAACAGGCGCGCCGCCAGTTGATCCGCGTGCCGCTCAAAGAGGGCCGTACCCTGCACCATGACGCACAGGGCCATCATGGCGCGGGCCATGTCGTGATGCGCACAGCACCCGAAGGTACCGGCATCATCGCCGGTGGCCCGATGCGCGCCGTGTTCGAAATGCTGGGGATCAAGGACGTCGTCGCGAAATCGACCGGCTCCCAGAACCCCTACAACATGATCCGCGCAACGCTTGACGGTCTGCGCAACGAAACCTCGCCCCGTCAGGTCGCGGCCCGTCGCGGCAAGAAAGTGGCTGACATTTTGCCGAAGCGTGATGGCGCGCCCGCGGCTGAAGCCGTCGCAGAGGAGGCCTGAGTTCCATGGCAAAGACGATCGTCGTCAAACAGATCGGATCGGCGGCCCGCCGCCCCGACATCCAGCGCCGCACCCTGATCGGGTTGGGGCTCAACAAGATGCACAAGACCCGCGAGCTTGAGGATACCCCCTCGGTGCGCGGTATGGTCGCCAAGATCCCGCATCTGGTTGAAATCATCGAAGAGCGGGGCTGAGCCCTTCATCGGGCGGCGGCCTTGGCCCCGCCCGATGGCCCATTTATCGACATGCCGAGGTTGGCCTGCCCGTCGCAGGCAGGTCACATCCGGTCCAAAGGAGACGCGACATGAAACTGCATGAACTTCACGATAATCCCGGCGCCACCAAGAAAGCCAAGCGCATCGCCCGCGGCCCCGGTTCGGGCAAGGGCAAGACCGCTGGCCGTGGTATCAAGGGTCAGAAATCCCGCTCGGGCGTTGCGATCAACGCCTATGAGGGTGGCCAGATGCCCCTCTACCAGCGCTTGCCCAAGCGTGGCTTCAACAAGCCCAACCAAAAGAAATTCGCCGTGGTCAATCTGGGCCTGATCGCGAAATTCGTCGAAGCGGGCAAGATCGACGCAACCGCCGAGATCACCGAAGACGCGCTGGTCGCATCGGGTCTGGTGCGCCGCAAGCTTGACGGTATCCGGGTTCTGGCCAAGGGCGAGGTGACTACCAAGCTCACCATCGCGGTGACCGGCGCCTCGCGCGCGGCCATCGACGCGGTCGAAAAAGCCGGCGGCACATTGCGCGTCGCGCAGGCGACTGCGGCGGAGTGATCCAGATCGGGGGGCTGCGGCCCCCCGTCGCTTGTGGCCCGTATCGTCACGGCCTACATAGCGCTTAGGTTTTGTACGCGCCGCAGGATCGCTCAATCCGATCCGGCGGCGCATTGCCCATGAGAGAGGCGTCATGGCATCAGCAGCGGAGCAAATGGCCGCGAACATGAGCTGGGGGGCATTCGGTAAAGCAACCGAACTGCGCCAGCGCATCTGGTTCACCCTCGGCCTTCTCATCATCTATCGCATTGGTACCTATATCCCCGTTCCGGGGATCGACGGTGTCGAATTGCGGGCCTTCTTCGATCAGGCTGCGGCGGGCTTGGGCGGTGTGCTGAACATGTTCACCGGCGGCGCGCTGTCGCGGATGGGTGTCTTTGCGCTTGGCATCATGCCCTATATCTCGGCCTCGATCATCGTGCAGCTGATGGCCGCCATGGTCCCCGCGATGGAGCAGCTGAAAAAAGAGGGTGAGGCAGGGCGCAAAAAGCTCAACCAATATACCCGCTACGGCACGGTGTTCTTGGCGACCGCACAGGCTTATGGCCTTGCCGTCAGCATGGAATCGGGCGGTCTTGCCTCTGATCCGGGCTGGTTCTTCCGCGCGGCTTGCGTGATCACGCTGGTCGGCGGCACGATGTTCTTGATGTGGGTGGGCGAACAGATCACCCAGCGCGGCATCGGCAACGGCATCTCGCTGATCATCTTCGTCGGCATTATCGCGGAAATCCCCGCCGCCTTGGCGCAATTCTTTGAATCGGGCCGCTCGGGCTCGCTCAGCACGCCTGCGATCCTTGGTGTGATCGCGATGCTGATCGGCACGCTTTTCTTCGTGGTGTTCATGGAGCGCAGCTTGCGCAAGATCCATATCCAATATCCGCGCCGTCAGGTGGGGATGAAGGTATATGACGGCGGCTCTAGCCATTTGCCGGTCAAGGTGAACCCCGCGGGCGTGATCCCCGCGATCTTTGCCTCGTCGCTGTTGCTGTTGCCCACGACGCTGACCACCTTCTCGGGTGGTGAGGCAGCAGGCCCGGTGATGGGTTGGATTTTGGCCAATTTCGGCCCCGGCCAACCGCTTTACCTGTTGTTCTTCGCCGCGATGATCGTGTTCTTCACCTATTTCTACACGCTCAACGTGTCGTTCAAGACCGATGATGTTGCCGATAATCTCAAGAACCAGAATGGCTTTATCCCCGGTATCCGCCCGGGCAAAAAGACCTCTGAGTATCTGGAATATGTCGTCAATCGCCTGCTTGTGCTGGGTGCTGGATATCTCGCGCTCGTCTGCCTCATGCCCGAGATCGTGCGCACCAATCTGGCCATCACGGCCTATTTCGGTGGTACCTCGATCTTGATCATCGTCTCGGTCGGCATGGATACGGTGCAGCAGGTGCAATCGCATCTTCTGGCCCATCAATACGAAGGCTTGATCGAGAAATCGCAATTGCGCGGCCGCAAAGGCACGACCGCCAAGCCACGCAAGCCGCCCGCGCGCAGATGAGTGTGAATATCATCCTCCTCGGCCCGCCCGGCGCGGGCAAGGGCACGCAGGCCGGTATCCTGACCGAAACCCGTGGCTTGGTGCAGCTGTCGACCGGCGATATGCTGCGCGAGGCGCAAGCCTCGGGCAGCGAGATGGGCAAGATCGTTGCCGATGTCATGGCCAAGGGTCAGCTTGTCACCGACGAGATTGTCATCGGTCTGATCCGCGAAAAGCTGGGGCAGGGTGGCTCTGGTTTCATCTTCGACGGCTTTCCACGCACGCTGGCTCAAGCCGATGCGCTTGGCGCCTTGCTGGCCGAGATGGGCCAAAGCCTTGATGCGGTGATCGAATTGCGCGTCAATGATGAGGTGTTGGTTGACCGCATCGTGGGCCGCGCCGAACAGGCCCGCGCCGCCGGTCAACCCGTGCGGGCAGATGACAACGCCGAGAGCCTCAAGACTCGGCTCATGGCCTATTACAAGCAGACCTCGCCCCTGATCGGTTACTACCATGCCAAGGGGTTGCTCAAGGCGGTCGATGGTCTGGCCGAGATTGACGCGGTCGCCACCGATATCGCGGCGTTGCTTTAGGGCGTGCGTGTTTACCATTCCCAAAAGCGGCAGAATTTTCCCTTGACAAGCAAGGCCCCGAACCCTTGACGCCCCGGGCAAATGCGCCTACACGGCGTCTTCCCATTGGGAATCATGATCCTTCTGTGACGGTTGTCGCGCTGGATCGACCTGAACGAAAGGGTCCTTCGGTCATTACGACCAGGGGCCTTTAGTTGTGAAAAAAGGGCCTGGCATTACGGGCTCGCAACGCAAAGGACGAGAATACCTTGGCACGTATCGCAGGGGTCAATATCCCCACATCCAAGCGCGTACCCATCGCGCTGACCTATATCACCGGCATTGGACATACTTCGGCAAAGGCGATCTGTGATGCGGTCGGCATCGACCAGTCGCGCCGCGTCAATGAGTTGTCGGACGCCGAAGTGCTCCAGATCCGCGAGCATATCGACGCCAACCTCACCGTCGAGGGCGATCTGCGCCGCGAGACGCAGATGAACATCAAGCGTCTGATGGACCTTGGCTGCTATCGCGGCCTGCGTCATCGCCGCAACCTGCCCGTTCGCGGTCAGCGTACCCACACCAACGCACGCACCCGCAAAGGCCCCGCAAAGGCCATTGCCGGCAAGAAGAAATAAGGGAGGACCGGGTCCATGGCACGCGATCGTCGTCCCGCAAAGCGTAAGGTTTCCAAGAACATCGCCGCAGGCGTTGCGCATGTGAACTCTTCGTTCAACAACACCAAGATCCTGATTTCCGACGTTCAGGGCAACGCGATTGCGTGGTCCTCGTCCGGCACGATGGGCTTCAAGGGCAGCCGTAAATCGACGCCCTTCGCCGCCCAGATGGCCGCCGAAGACGCCGGTAAGAAGGCACAAGAGCATGGCGTCAAGACCCTCGAGGTTGAGGTGCAGGGCCCCGGTTCGGGTCGCGAAAGCGCGTTGCGCGCTCTGGCGGCCTGCGGCTTTCAGATCACATCCATCCGCGATGTGACCCCGATTGCCCATAACGGTTGCCGCCCGCCCAAGCGCCGCCGCGTCTGAGCCGATACGAAACAACGGCGGGCTACGCGATCTGCGTGGCCCGCTGACGTCATTTTGATCCTCGAGCGTGCCGGAGCTGGATCCGCCCGGTGCAAGAATGGAGGCGACGCATGATCCATAAAAATTGGCAAGAGCTGATCAAGCCAACCCAGCTGATCGTTCAGCCGGGCACCGACCCCGCACGCAAGGCGACGGTCATCGCCGAACCGCTCGAGCGCGGCTTTGGCCTGACGCTCGGTAACGCGCTGCGGCGCGTGTTGATGAGCTCGCTTCAGGGCGCAGCCATCACCTCCGTCCAGATCGACGGTGTGCTGCACGAGTTCTCCTCGGTGGCTGGTGTGCGCGAAGACGTCACCGACATCGTCTTGAACCTCAAGGGCGTCGCGATCCGTATGGATGTCGACGGGCCCAAGCGGGTTTCCGTTTCGGCCAAAGGCCCCAAGGTCGTGACCGCCGGTGACATCTCGGAAAGCGCCGGGATCGAGATCCTCAACAAGGATCACGTGATCTGCCATCTTGATGACGGTGCCGATCTCTACATGGAACTGACGGTCAACACCGGCAAGGGCTATGTTTCGGCTGACAAAAACCGCCCCGAGGATGCACCCATCGGCCTGATGCCGATCGACGCGATCTTTGCGCCGATCAAAAAGGTCTCCTACGAGGTGCAGCCGACCCGCGAAGGTCAGGTGCTCGATTACGACAAGCTGACCCTTAAGCTTGAAACCGACGGATCGGTCACGCCTGATGACGCCGTGGCCTATGCTGCGCGCATCTTGCAAGATCAGCTCTCGATCTTCGTCAACTTCGACGAGCCCGAGGCCGCAGGCCGCGCCGATGCCGAGGATGATCTGGAGTTCAACCCGCTTCTGCTGAAGAAGGTTGACGAGCTAGAGCTTTCGGTCCGTTCGGCCAACTGCCTGAAGAACGACAACATCGTCTATATCGGCGATTTGATCCAGAAAACCGAAGCCGAGATGCTGCGCACCCCGAACTTCGGCCGCAAGTCGCTCAACGAGATCAAGGAAGTGCTCTCGGGCATGGGTCTGCATCTCGGAATGGATATCGTCGATTGGCCGCCAGACAATATCGAAGAACTGGCCAAGAAGTACGAAGACAACTTCTGATCGGTCGGTTTCACCCATCCTACACGCGCGTAGGGTGGGTGAAACCCACCATCAAACCCTGGGCAATTCTGCCCCAATAGGTGAGAGGTCTGCACGCACGGACCTCCGGACAAAGCAAAATGTGATAGGAGATTGACCCATGCGTCACGCCCGCGGATACCGCCGCCTGAACCGGACCCACGAACATCGCAAGGCGATGTTTTCCAACATGTGCGGCTCGCTCATCGAACATGAGCAGATTAAAACGACCCTGCCCAAGGCCAAGGAATTGCGCCCGATCATCGAAAAGCTGATCACGCTGGGCAAGCGCGGCGATCTGCATGCCCGCCGTCAGGCCGCCTCGCAGCTCAAGCAAGACGCTTATGTCGCCAAGCTGTTCGAGATCCTCGGCCCCCGCTATGCAACCCGTCAGGGTGGCTATGTCCGCATCATGAAAGCGGGCTTCCGCTATGGTGATATGGCCCCGATGGCGATCATCGAATTCGTTGATCGTGATCTTGACGCCAAAGGTGCGGCCGACCGTGCCCGCCTCGCCACCGAAGAGGCGACCGCAGAATAATCCGCGCCCACCCATTCGGGTGATCCCGCGATCTGATTGCGCCCCCGCACCGCGGGGGCGTTTTCGTATCTGGCTTACTCAGCCGCGTTGGCTTTCGCCTTGGCTGTGGGTGACAGCTTTGATGCGTCCGCCATCAACATCCCGCCGAGCATCCCCTTTGAGGACACCGGGCCTTGGCCAAGATATTCAAGGATGTCTTTGCGCGCGCGCGGCGACAGCCGCATGAGACGCGCAAAAAGATCCGGGTCGATCTTTTCGTCCATTCGCCTCACCATTCCGCAAACATAGCGCGAGAATACGGTTGACCGCATTTCTGGCAACCTGTCTAAAAGGACATGACCTTTTGGATAGTTTTTCGTGTCAAAAGCGCCGGTTATTGATCTTTTGCTGCATGAGATGGCGCTTGCTGCGCCGTCTGGCTTCGCCGTTGGGCTGCATATTCGCTATGTCTCGCCGCTGATCATGGTCAACACCTACCCCGAAGATTGGCAGGAGGTGTATACCGCCAAGGTCTATGGGCTACGCGACCCGACCTTGGCATGGGGGCTCAGCCATTCCGGCACGCGGCGCTGGTCGCAGATCGGCCTGCCCGATCCTTTCGGCCTTTTGACCGAAGCCGCGCAGTTCGGGCTGCGTTACGGCATGATTTCGTCAACCGGCCCGATGTCATCGCGCACGATCGCGGGTGCCGCGCGTGCAGATCGCGAATTCACCGATGACGAGATGGCCCATATTCATCGGATCGTGCAGCGCATGCACGATCTGTCCGAGCCGCCCGCGCGCCTGTCGCGCCCGCAGGCCGACGCCCTAAGATGCATCGCGGATGGGGACCGTCATGCAGCTGCCGCCGCCCGACTGGGCATATCCGAAAGCGCTTTCAAGGCCCGCCTGACCGCGGCGCGCCAAAAGCTGATGGCGCGCACCACGGCCGAGGCTGTGCAGCGCGCAAGGGAATACGGATTGATCTAGGACGGCACTGATCGCTAAGCAAACGGGGGTCCCCCCACGGTGCGGAGTTTCGACGACCGGCCAACAAAAGGGGCTTATCCAATGCAAATGACGACCTTGTCTTTCGCCAATATGCACCAGCATGGGGCGCTCTTCTCGAACATGCTGCGCGCACGCCACCGTACCTTCATCGAGGGCATGAATTGGGAATTGCCCAATGCCGATGGGATGGAGTTTGACCAATACGACACAGCGCAAAGCCGCTGGGTCTGTGTGCATGCGGGCGACCGGGTGCTGGCGGGGGTGCGGCTTACGCCCACCACGGCGCGCTGCGGCATCTATTCCTACATGGTGCGCGATGCGCAGCGCGGCCTGCTTGATGCGATCCCTGCCCATCTGCTGGATGCGACAGCGCCGATTGCCGACCATATCTGGGATGCCAACCGGCTTTTCGTGGCCGAGGGGGTGACGACAGATATCCGCCACGCGGTGCAGCTATCGCTGATGGGCCATATGGTGCGCTCGGCGCGCGAACTTGGGGCCTCGACCCTGATCGGGCTTTTGCCCATCGCCGTGCCGCGCCTTGGGCGGCGTTTGGGCATCGACATGGAACCGGCCGGCCCCTTGATGAAGATCGGCGGCGTCGCGCATCGGTGCTATTTCGTCACCATGGCCTCCAAGATGCATTGACACGCATGATCTGGCGCAGCGGCGCTGGGGAGCGTAGCCTAACCCGTATGGATTTGTTCGACACGCCCCCAACCGGCCCTGATGCCGCCCGCCCCGCTGGCCCGCGCCCGCTGGCCGACCGGCTACGGCCCAAGCATCTGTCCGAGGTGATCGGGCAAGATCACCTGCTTGGCCCCACGGGTGCACTGCGGATCATGTGCGATGCAGGCGCGCTCACCTCGCTTATTTTGTGGGGTCCACCCGGCGTGGGCAAAACCACCATCGCCCGGCTTTTGGCGCAAGAAACGCAGCTGCATTTCGTCCAAATCAGCGCGATTTTTACCGGCGTGCCCGATCTGCGCAAAGTGTTCGAGGCGGCGAAACTGCGCCATGCGGGCGGCCAAGGCACGCTTTTGTTCGTCGATGAAATCCACCGCTTCAACAAGGCCCAGCAGGATGGGTTTTTGCCGCATATGGAGGATGGCACGATCCTGTTGGTGGGTGCCACCACCGAAAACCCAAGCTTCGAGTTGAACGCCGCTTTGATGTCGCGCGCCCAAGTCTTGGTGCTGAACCGGCTCGATGATGACGCGCTCGCGCAGATGATCGCCCATGCCGAGGCGACGCTGAACCATCCCCTGCCACTCACCCCTGATGCAAAGGCGGCGCTCATCTCCATGGCCGATGGCGATGGCCGCGCGCTCTTGAATCTTGTGGAACAAGTCGCGGCATGGAAGCTGGACACAGCCCTTGATGCCACAGCCCTTGGCCAACGCCTCCAGCGGCGCGCGGCGCAATACGACAAATCCGGCGAGGGGCATTATAACCTGATCTCGGCGCTGCATAAATCGGTGCGCGGCTCTGATCCCGATGCGGCACTTTATTGGCTTGCGCGGATGCTTGAAGGGGGCGAAGACCCGCGATTTCTTGCCCGCCGCATCACCCGCATGGCGGTCGAGGATATTGGGCTGGCCGATCCCGGCGCGCAGCGCCAATGCCTTGATGCTTGGGCCACTTACGAGCGTTTGGGCAGCCCCGAGGGGGAATTGGCCTTGGCGCAAGCGGTGCTTTATCTGGCGCTCGCGCCCAAATCGAACGCGGCCTATGTCGCCTATAAGGCAGCACGCGCCAGCGCGCGCAGCACGGGCTCGGCCCCGCCGCCCAAGCATATCCTGAATGCGCCCACCAAGATGATGAAGGATCAAGGCTATGGCGCGGGCTATGCCTATGATCACGACGCCGAGGATGGGTTTTCCGGGCAGAATTATTTCCCCGACACCATGTCGCGCCCCAGCTTTTACGCACCTGTCGAACGAGGCTATGAGCGCGATCTGAAGAAACGGCTGGATTGGTTCGCGGGCCTGCGCGCCAAGCGCAAGGGCTAAGGCGTTTTCCTCAAGGAAAACGCAGGGGAAAACTGCAGTTTTCCCCCACGAAAAACTGCAGTTTTTCGCCCCCTTGCCGCTGCCTGCCCATTGACTCCCCAAAGCCGCCGACCCATGCAGCCATTCATGACAGCCATTCTCCAAGTCGCCCTTGGCGGCGCCATCGGTGCCGTGCTTCGATACCTCACCGGGATCGGCATTCTGCGCCTGTTCGGGGCGACGCCCATGCCCTTGGGTGTGCTGACCGTCAACATCCTTGGCGCGCTGGCCGCAGGGTTGTTTGTGGGTCTGGCCGCGCCACGCGGGCTGACGCATCTATCGCCCTTGATCGTGACGGGCATTTTGGGTGGGTTCACCACCTTTTCGGCCTTCTCGCTCGAAGCGGTCGCACTTTATGAGCGTGGCGCGCTGGGGCTTGCCGCGATCTATGTTTTGGCCAATGTCACCATTTCCATCGCGGCGCTGATGCTCGGCCTCGCCCTAGGCCGGAGTCTCGCATGAGCGGCGTTCAAACCCTGACGGTCGCTATCGGCGATGGCGATCAGCGCCTTGATCGCTGGTTCCGCCGCCAGTTTCCCCAGATTTCGCAAGGCCGCATCGAAAAGATGTGCCGCAAGGGCGAAATTCGTATCGACGGCGCGCGCGCCAAGCCCGCCACAAGGGTCGAGACGGGCCAGACCATCCGCATCCCGCCCCTGCCGGACGAGGCCGCGCCTGATCATCCCGTGGCCGCGCCGCGCATCTCGGATGCCGATGTCGCAATGATGCGCGCGGCGGTGATCTGGCGCGACGATCACATCATCGCGCTGAACAAGCCTGCGGGCCTGCCCACCCAAGGTGGGTCGGGCCATAGCCGCCATATCGACGGTCTGGCCGAGGCGCTGTGTTTCGATCTTTCCGAAAAACCGCGCCTTGTGCATCGCTTGGACAAGGATACGTCGGGCGTTTTGCTGCTGGCGCGCACCCGCGCGGCCGCCGATGCGCTGACCAAAGCCTTTCGCGCGCGCGACACGCGCAAGATCTATTGGGCCGTTTGCGCTGGTGTGCCCAGCCCCCGCATGGGCACGATCCGCTACGGCCTTGTCAAAGCCCCCGGCCACGGCAAGGGCGGCGAGGGTGAAAAGATGCAGATCGTCGCCCCCCATGACATCGACACGACCGAGGGCGCAAAGCACGCCCATACCGATTACGCCGTCCTCTCGGCGCTGGGTTCGCGTACCGCTTGGGTGGCACTTGTGCCGATCACGGGGCGCACGCACCAGCTGCGCGCGCATATGGCCGCGATCGGTCATCCGGTCGTGGGCGACGGCAAATATGGCGGCTCGGGTCAGGAAAACCTTGGCGATGGCTGGGGCGCGCAGCTGGGCGGCGATATCAGCCGCAAGCTGCATCTGCATGCCCGCTCCATCACCATGACCCATCCGGTCACGGGCAAGCGCCTCACCTTTACCGCTCCCTTGCCCGAGCATATGCAGCGCACATGGGACCATCTGGAATGGCGCGCCAGCGATGTGCCCGCAGACCCGTTCGAGGACCTAGGTTGAGCGATCTGCGCCTTGTCATCTTTGATGTCGATGGCACGCTGATCGACAGTCAGGCCCATATCGTGGCGGCGATGGATGCGGCCTTTGCGGCCCATAACCTATCCCCGCCTGCGCGTGCAGCGACGCTCTCCATCGTCGGGCTGTCGCTGCCCATCGCCATGGCGCGTCTTGCCCCCGATCACCCCGATCATCAGCCAACATTGGTCGAGGCCTATAAAGATGCCTTTGGCCAGATGCGCCGCGCCCCTGATGGCGCAGCACTTTCACCGCTTTTCCCCGGCGCGCTGGCGGCATTGCAGGCGCTCGCGGCTGAGGATCACACGCTCTTGGCCATCGCCACCGGCAAATCGCGCCGTGGCATGGATCATATCCTTGATCTGCATGATCTGCGCGGGTTCTTCCAATCGGTGCAAACCGCCGATGACCACCCCTCCAAGCCGCACCCCTCCATGATCGCGGCCTGTTTGCGCGACACGGGCACCCTGCCTGCGCGTGCCGTGATCTTGGGCGACACGACCTATGACATCGATATGGGGCGCGCGGCGGGCATCCATGCGCTGGGTGTCGCATGGGGCTATCACCCGGCCCAAAACCTGACCGCATCGGGCGCGGCCGCGATCTTGCACAGCTTTGACGCATTGCCCATGGCGCTTGCACGTATATGTCCGCCCACATGACAGGTGGATGGAAAGCAAAGCGGTTCTGGAGCGCGGTCTCGGTCTCCGAGGTCGATGGCGGCTATGGCGTGATGCTTGACGCACGCCGCGTCATGACGCCGGGCAAAATTCCCCTGACCCTGCCCAGCCGCATGATGGCCCATGCCATCGCCGCGGAATGGGACGCGCAAGAGGGTGAGATTGCACCGCTCAGCATGCCTGTCACCCGCGCTGCCAACTCCGCCATCGAGCGTGTGACCCCGCAACGCGCCGAAGTGGCCGCCATGCTTGCCGCTTACGCCGAAACGGATCTGATCTGTCACCGCGCAGCCGCCCCCGTCGCGCTGGTCGCAGGCCAAGCCGCGGCATGGGATCCGCTTTTGGCATGGGCCGATGCGGCACTTGCGGCACCGCTGATCGCCACGGTGGGCGTTTTGCCAGTTGATCAACCACCCACCTCTTTGGCCCGGCTTGCTGCCCAAGTCGCTGCGCTTGACGCGTTCAAACTGACCGGCCTGCATGATCTGGTCACGATCTCTGGATCGCTGATCATCGCGCTGGCGACCACGGCGGGGCGGCTTGCACCCGAACAGGCTTGGGCGATTTCGCGAATCGATGAGGATTGGCAGATCGCGCAATGGGGCGCAGATGAGGAAGCCGCCGCCATGGCCGCCCATAAACGCAGCGATTTTCTCCGCGCGGCGCAATTTTGGGCCATGTCCCACCCGGATTGAGCAAGCCTAGGGCATAAGTCCAAAAATACTGCCAAAAAAGATGCAGCACCGGGTGGCTTCGCGGAAAAATGCAGCATGACCCTAGGGTAGCTAGAGTGCGGGCACTTGACCTCTGCATGGGATTTTGTCCAAGTTACGCCCGGTAAGCGTTAACATACGTTTACACGAACTTACCAAAGCCCTTTGGGGGATTGGAATCGACAGCCCAAAAGGGCGGTCCATCAGGAAGAGGTAGACATGAAAAAATCCATTTTTCTCGGCACGCTTGCCGTAGCCGGGCTTGCAGCCGGTCTTGCATCCGCACAGACATTGGCGGATGTTCAGGCACGTGGCTCGCTGAAGTGCGGCTCGAACGAAGGCCTCGCAGGTTTTGCGTTCCCCGACGCCAACGGCAACATGCAGGGCTTTGACGTCGCGCTGTGCCGGGCAATCGCTGCTGCGACCCTCGGCGATGCGCAAGCGGTTGAATTCGTTCCGCTGACCAGCCAGACCCGCTTTACCGCGCTGGCCGCTGGCGAAGTTGACGTTCTGGTCCGCAACTCCACCTGGACCTTCACCCGTGACAACGATCTCGGCCTCGATTTCGTCGGTGTGAACTACTACGACGGTCAGGGCTTCATGGTCCGCAAGGATCTGGGCGTGTCCTCGGCACGTGAGCTGGATGGCGCGACCGTCTGCATCCAGACCGGCACCACCACCGAACTGAACCTCGCTGACTTCTTCCGCGTCAACGCCATCAGCTACGAGCCGGTTCCCGTTGCCACCAATGCCGAAGGCCAGCAGCAGTACCTCGCCGGTGCTTGCGACGTTTACACCACAGACATCTCCGGCCTCGCGGCGACCCGCGCGACCTTTGAGAACGCTGGCGACCACGTCATCCTGCCGGAAGTTGTGTCCAAAGAGCCGCTCGGCCCGGTTGTGCGCCATGGCGACAACGCGTGGGGCGATATCGTACGCTGGACGCTGTTTGCTCTGCTCGCGGCTGAAGAGCACGAGATCACCTCGGCCAATGTTCGCGAAATCGCGAGCGCGGCAACCGACAACCCCGAGATTAACCGCATGCTCGGCACCGAGGGTGAACTTGGTCAGAAGCTCGGCTTGTCCAGCGACTGGATCGTGAACGTGATCTCCTCCGTCGGCAACTATGGTGAGATTTTCGAAGCCTATATCGGTGAAAATACCCCCGTTGGTCTGGCGCGTGGCCTGAACGCGCAGTGGACCAATGGCGGCTTGATGTACGCAATGCCGTTCAACTGATCCGCATCTGACGATAGGGGCCCGTGTATTCACGGGCTCCTATCAGCCCTTTTTTCCGCCCAGACTGACCCATTTCGTCGACCGGTTTTTGTCCGGTGGGACCATCACCCCTTACCCAATGGAGTGCGCATGGCCGACATGACAGGAACGCCGCGGGACACATTCCGCCTGAGCCAGCTGCTCTACGACGCGCGCTATAGATCGATGACCATTCAGGTCATCGCCGCGATGTTGCTGATGCTGTCGCTGGCCTGGTTGGTTGACAACACCGTCCAAAACCTTGCGGCGCTGGGCAAGGATTTCAGCTTCCGCTTTTTGTGGACGACTGCAGGTTACGACATCAACCAGCAGATCATCCCCTTTTCATCGCAAGATACCCATGCGCGCGCGGCCCTTGTGGGCATTCTGAACACGCTGCTTGTCGCCTTCATGGGCTGTATCTTGGCCACCGTCATCGGCGTTTTGGCCGGGGTCTTGCGCCTGTCCAAGAATTTCGTCGTTGCGGGCATCATGACCTTCTATGTCGAGGCGATGCGCAACACGCCGCTTCTGATCTGGATCTTGATCGTGTTCGCCGTGATGACCGAGGCGACACCGCAGCCGCGCGATTTCCGCGAAGGTGGCGGCGCCTCGATGATCTTGTGGGACAGTGTCGCGATCTCGAACCGTGGCGTTTTTGTGCCCAAGCCGCTTTGGGGCGAGGGCTCGGGCCTTGTCGTGGCGGTTTTCTTGCTGTCCATCGCGGCGATTTTCATCCTGCGCCGCGTCGCGCGCAAACGCCAAGAACAGACGGGTGAGCAACTCCCCGTTTTCCGCCTGTCGCTTGCATTGTTTTTCATCCCAGCGCTTTTGGCCTTTTTCGTCATGGGCCAGCCCATCACGCTTGAGATGCCAGAATTAGGCGGTTTCAACTTTGTTGGCGGTATTCAAATCCGCAACTCGCTGATCGCGCTCTGGCTGGCCCTGTCGCTGTATACCTCAGCCTTCATCGCCGAGATCGTGCGCTCGGGCATCTTGGCCGTGTCGCGCGGCCAGACCGAGGCGGCATTCGCACTGGGCATGCAGCCCAACCGCACCATGCAGCTGGTGATCTTGCCGCAAGCGCTGCGCGTGATCATCCCACCCCTCATCTCGCAATTCCTGAACCTGACCAAGAACTCGTCGCTGGCGCTGGCCGTGGGCTACATGGATGTCCGCTCAACGCTCGGGGGGATCACGATCAACCAGACCGGCCGCGAGATCGAGGGGATTTTGCTGCTCGGCACCTTCTATCTCATCGTCAGCCTGATCATCTCGTCGGCGATGAATTACTACAATTCCAGCGTCAAACTGAAGGAGCGGTGAGATGAGCAACCAATCCACCGTCGCTTTCGTCCGGCGCGAGATCCTCCCCCCCGCACCACCGCCGCCCGGTCAGGCGGGGGTGGTCAAATGGATGCGCGAGAACCTGTTCTCGTCTGTCACCAATACCTTGCTCACCATCTTGTCGATCTACCTGATCTGGAGCGTCCTCTCCGCCATCATGCCATGGACGCTGAACGGTATCTGGGCGGCGGGCTCACTCTCTGAATGCCGCGAGATCCGCGATGCGCGCGGGCTGGAAAGTGCGGCCTGCTGGGCCGTGATCAACGAGCGCTGGTTGCAGCTTTTGTTCGGCTTCTACCCGACCGATGACCGGCTCTTGTCGAGCCTCTTCTACGCCGACCAGCTTGCAGCGGCCGGTGGCCTCGAGGCGGTGTTTGGCGCGGGCTCCAACGCCACGGACCGGATCGCATTCGTCAACGCGATGAAGGCGGAACTGAGCAATCTGACCATCTTCTTCTTCGGCTACTGGCGTCCGCTTGTGGCGGTGCTCTTGCTGGTCGTGGCGGTCGCCCCGATCCTTTACGCCAGCCTGCCGCGCGGAATGCTGCTCTTTTCCTTGGCCTATCCGTTTATCGGGGTCTTCCTCTTTTGGGGCGGCTCGGTTTGGGGTCCGGTGATGGTGGCGCTCGGGATCGTGGCGTCGCTCTATATCGGTCGGTTCGTCGCTGCGGGGTATGGGATGCTCGGCGGCGGGCTTGCGGCGGTTGCGGCCTTTATCATTATCTTCCTCAACCCTCTGCCCTTTATCGATCATGGGGGGCTGTTTCCTCTGCTCCCGCATGTGAAGGGATTGGCCGCCAGCGTGATCCCGCTTGGCCTGCCTGCAATCCCCTCTGACCAGTTTGGCGGCTTTATGCTGGCCATCATTATCGGCACCTCTGGCATCGTGCTGTCACTGCCCATCGGCATTTTGCTGGCGCTGGGCCGACAGTCGAACATGCCCTTCATCCGCTGGGTCTGTGTCACCTTTATCGAGGTGATCCGCGGCGTGCCGCTGATCGTGTGGCTTTTCGTGGCCTCGACCCTGCTCAAGTATTTCTTGCCGCCCGGCTCTAGCTTTGACGCGCTCTTGCGGGTGATCATCTTGGTGACGCTCTTTGCCTCGGCCTATATCGCCGAGGTGGTGCGCGGTGGTTTGGCAGCACTCCCCAAGGGCCAGTACGAGGCCGCCGATAGCCTTGGCCTCGACTATTGGAAATCCATGCAGTTGATCGTCTTGCCGCAGGCGCTCAAGATCTCGATCCCCGGCATCGTGAACACCTTTATCGGCCTGTTCAAGGATACCACGCTGGTGGTCTTTGTCGGCCTGCGCGATCCGCTTGGCCTGACCAACGCGATCCGCGCCACCTCGGAATGGAACGGTATTTACTGGGAGCTCTACATTTTCGTGGCGCTCCTCTTCTTTACCTTCTGCTTCTTCATGTCCCGCTATTCCATGTATCTGGAGCGCAAGCTTCAGACCGACCGCCGATAAGGAGACCACAAGATGAGTGAGGCACAAACCGCCCTGGCAGAGCGTCAGATTGACCGCTCGCAGATGACGGTCTCCGATGAGATCGCGATCCAGATTACAGGGATGAACAAGTGGTACGGCACCTTCCATGTGCTGCGCGACATCAACCTGACCGTGAACCGTGGCGAGCGGATCGTGGTGTGTGGCCCCTCTGGCTCGGGGAAATCTACGCTCATCCGCTGCATCAACGCGCTGGAAGAGCATCAAAAGGGCCAGATCACCGTCGATGGCACGACGCTATCGACTGACCTCAAGAACATCGACAAGGTGCGCTCGGAAGTGGGGATGGTGTTTCAGCACTTTAACCTCTTTCCGCATCTGACCATCCTCGAGAATTGCACGCTGGCCCCCATCTGGGTGCGCAAAGTGCCCAAGCGCGAGGCCGAGGAAACGGCGATGTATTTCCTCGAAAAGGTGAAGATCCCCGAACAAGCGTTGAAATACCCCGGCCAGTTGTCGGGCGGTCAGCAACAGCGCGTGGCGATTGCGCGCTCTTTGTGCATGAAGCCGCGGATCATGCTCTTTGACGAACCCACCTCGGCGCTCGACCCCGAGATGATCAAGGAAGTGCTCGACACCATGATCGCACTTGCCGAAGAAGGCATGACGATGATCTGTGTCACCCATGAGATGGGCTTTGCCCAAGCTGTGGCTAACCGCGTGATCTTCATGGATCAGGGCCAGATCATCGAGCAAAATGAGCCCAAGGCGTTTTTCAACAACCCACAAAACGAGCGGACCAAGCTGTTCCTGAGCCAGATCTTGGGTCACTGAGGGGCGCGTTTTCCGACACGGAAAACGCACGGGAAAACCCGGGTTTTCCCACCCGCAAAACCCGGGTTTTGCGACAGGGAAAACTGCGGTTTTCCCAATCGCGCAACGGCTGTGTCACGGCGCTCACAAATCGCGTGGCACGATGAAATCGACCGCGCGGCCCGATCCCCAATCGACCTCTGCCCATTGCTGTGCCGCGAACCCGACCACCAAGCTGGCGCAGGTGGGGTAGTCGTGAAAGCGTGGGTGGGCCACAAGCTGGCTGACGATGCGCTGGGCGAAATCGCCGATACCGGGGTTATGCCCGATCATCATCACGGTTTGCGCACCACCGCCCATCTGGCACAAGACGCGGCGCATCACCTCTGCTTCGGCAAGATAGAGCTCCGGCAAGGTGGTCATCGCCACATCCGCGCCAAAGGCCGGCGCAAGCCGCGCCCAAGTCTCTTGTGCGCGCACCGCCGATGAGATCAGCGCCAGATCGGGGCGATGCCCATGGCTTTGCAGCCAAGCGCCAATCCGCGGCGCATCCCGCTGCCCCCTTGGGTTCAGCGGGCGGTCATGATCGCTGAGCGCGGGATCATCCCAATCCGATTTCGCATGTCGTGTCAGGATCAGATGCAAACTCATGGATGAAAATTCCGCATATGAAAGGCCGATTGGGCGGCAGCGCGGCCCGCACCTTGGCTGATCGGGCAAATGCGCCGCGCGCGACAGCCCATCTCCATGCAATCGCGGCCCGCATCGGTCGCGAGATGATCATGGCAGGAAGCAACATCATAGCCACGCGCACCCAGTGCGCCCACCGGGCACGCGCTTTCGCATGGGCGGTGGCAGTCGGTACAGGGGCTCTGCGTCGGCGGTGCGCCAAGGGCCAGCCGCCCGCGCAAGGCCAGCGCGCCGCGATAAGACACCATTAACCCTGCTTGGTCATGCACCAATAGCCCCACTGGGCTCGACCATGCGCGCCCCGTGGCCAAGGCCCAGGCGATAAAGGGGTGATGGGGTGGCCCGCCGAAGGGAAACAGCGCCTTGCCCCCCAGATCACAGGCGATGCGCCCGATGACCCGGCGCGACCAGCGGTCCAGCGGATCGGGCTGCCCGTCTTGGAACTCTGCCTCAGCTGTCACATGCGCCCAAAACCCCGGCTCGCGCGGGCCGAGCATCAGCAAGGTGTCAAACCCTGCCGGTGTGCCGTCATTGGGGCCGGGATGAAAGCCGCCGAAAATGCTCAGCCCTTGGGGGGCGAGGCGGGCTTCGATCTCCTCAAGGGTCATAGCAGGCCTGTCCACTTCCTATATGTACGCGATGTGTACAGCCTGTGTACGCCCTGTGACTGGCCATCAGGCCCGGATCATCGACCCGGCACCATGTTCGGTGAACAGCTCCAACAACACGGCGTTCGGCACGCGGCCATCGACGATGGTGCAGGCGCGCACCCCGCCGCGCACCGCCTGAAGGGCCGTTTCGGTCTTGGGGATCATGCCGCCGGAGATGACGCCGCTTGCGGTCATTTCCTCGACCTCGGCGGCCTTCAACTCAGTCACCAATTCACCGGCGGCATTTTTCACGCCCGCGACATTTGTGAGCAATAACAAGCGGTCAGCCTTGAGTGCTGCGGCGATGGCACCGGCAGCGGTATCGCCGTTGACATTGAAGGTCTCGCCATTGCGGCCCATGCCCAAGGGCGCGATCACCGGGATCATGTCATCGCCGAACAGGTTCTTCAGCACCTCGGTATTGATCTCGACCGGCTCGCCAACAAAGCCGAACTTGGGATCGGCCGCCTCGCAGATCATCAATTCCGCGTCCTTGCCCGACAGCCCTACGGCGCGCCCCCCTTGTGCATTGATCGCCTGCACAATCCGCTTGTTCACCAGCCCCGACAAAACCATCTCGACCACCTCGACCGTAGCCGCATCAGTGACGCGCTTTCCATCGATGAACTCGGATTTTATGCCAAGCTTATCAAGCAGTTCATTGATCATCGGGCCGCCGCCATGCACCACGACGGGGTTCACGCCAACCTGTCTGAGCAGCACGATATCGCGTGCGAAACTGGTCATCGTCTCATCATCGCCCATCGCATTGCCGCCGAATTTCACGACGATGATGGCGTTTTTGAACCGCTGCAAATAGGGAAGCGCCTCGCTCAGCGTGCGGGCGACGGCAAGGTGGTCACGGGTCATGTCTCGTTGTTTCATCTCGGGGCCTATGGCTGACATGTGCGATCCATAGGCGAGCGCGAGGCGCGTGTGAAGCACCGCGTTTGCGTATTTCAAGAAAGATGAAGGCCGCGCCTTAGGTGATCGCCGCGATGGTGGCGCGCAAGGTAGGGATGCCCTCGCCAATCTCCGACGAGGTCAAAATGATCTCAGGATAAGCAGCCGGATGCTTGGCCAGCGCCGCACGGGTGCGTGCAAGCGCCTCGTCGCGGTCTTTTTCTCTTACCTTATCGGCTTTGGTCATCACGACCTGAAACGGCACCGCCGCGCTGTCGAGCAGTTTCATGATCTCTTCATCGACCTGTTTGGCCCCGTGCCGCGTGTCGATGAGCACAAAGGCCCGGCGCAAGGTGGCGCGGCCTGACAGATAGGCTTTGAGCAGCTTTTGCCATTTCGCCACCACGGCAACCGGCGCCTCGGCATAGCCATAGCCGGGCAGGTCGACGAGATAGTAGCGCTCGGTCAGGGTGAAAAAGTTGATCTCTTGCGTGCGCCCCGGCGTGTTCGAGGCCCGCGCCAGCGCCTTGCGCCCCGTCAAGGCATTGATCAGGGTCGATTTTCCGACGTTGGATCGGCCGGCAAAGCAAACCTCGACCCGGTCGGCGGGGGGCAGGCCATCCATTGCCACCACGCCTTTGAGAAAATCTGCACCGCCTGCGAAGAGCTTGCGCCCCACCTCAGTGGTGAACGCATCGGGTTCGGGGGCAAGCGGAAAGGGCAGGGCAGTCATGCGAGGGTTACCTTGTCGCCTGTGGCCACGCGGCCTGCGCGGCGAACCATGGCATAGACGCCAAAATCTGTATGACCCCAGCCATCCTCAAGTCCGGCCAAGGTTGCGGCATCGCGCTGGCCTGTCTCGGGGTTTGCCTCGGTCGCGCGGCAGCGGGTGATGGGTTCAATCACCTCAAGCTCTGCCTCGCCGATGCGGAGCCGCTTGCCCACGAGATCGAACTCCTCCCATGGGGCCAACCCGTCGAGCCACAGATTGCCGCGAAAGCGGCGCGGGTCGAGGGTTTGGCCCAATTTGTCACCGAGCGCGCGCAGCGACGCGCGGTTGAGGATCGCAACCGAGGCATAGGGCGCATCGGTCATGCCGCTTGCAGGTGCCTTGACCAAGGCAGCGGGTGCGCGTCGATCGGTCGGATAGATTGGTTTCAGCCAAGCGATCAGGGCAGGGCCAGCATCTGGCGTGCCGGGCGTGATCACAAGATCAGTGAGATTGGGATGGGAGAGGTGGAAATCATCGCCCGTCACATGCGCACGTACAGCCATCAGCGATGGTGCTTTGGCCCCGCGAATGAAATTGCGGCAGGCGCGCCAGCCATCGGCCGCCTCGCCGCCTTCTTCCAGCACGGCCCATGCCCGATCCAGTGGCAGGGGCCGGTCGATATGCAGGCCCACATGGGCCAGCTCTTCAGCGCCGACACCCTTGATCGGGTGACGCCAAATCTGGGCCAGTTGCCCGATCATTTGTCCGCCGGCTTTTTCCGCTGAAAGCTGCCGCGGATATTGTCGAAGAGGTCGGGCGTATAGCCGTGCCGCTTCATGATGATGTACTGCTGCGCAAAGGTGATCATGTTGTTGGCAATCCAGTAAACCAACAGGCCGCTGGCAAAGCCGCCCAGCATGAACATGAACACCCAAGGCAACCATGCAAAGATCGCGGCCTGCGTCGGATCGGTCGGCTGCGGGTTGAGCTTTTGCTGCAACCACATCGAGATGCCGAGCAAGATCGGCAGTACCCCGATGAAGATCAGCGCAAGGATGCTGGTGGGTTCGGGCGCATCCCAAGGCAGCAGACCAAAGAGGTTGAAGGTGGATGAGCTGTCAGGCATCGACAGGTCGTTGAGCCAGCCAAAGAACGGCGCATGGCGCAATTCCAGCGTGACAAAGATCACCTTGTAGAGCGAGAAAAAGATCGGGATCTGCAGCAAGATCGGCAAACAGCCTGCGGCTGGGTTCACCTTTTCGCGCTTATAAAGCTCCATCATCTCTTGCTGCATCTTTTGGCGGTCGTCGCCCACGCGTTCCTTGAGCTTTTCCATCTGCGGCTGCAATTCGCGCATCTTCGCCATGGAGGCGTAGGATTTATAGGCCAGCGGGAACAGTACGGCCTTGATGATCACGGTCAGCGCGATGATGGCCAGACCCATATTGCCGATCAGCACATTGAGATTGTGCAGCAACCAGAAGATCGGCTTGGTCAGGAAATAGAACCAACCCCAATCAATCGAATCAAGAAAGCGTTCAATGCCGCCTGCGTTTTGGTAGTTACGGATGGTTTCCCATTCTTTGGCACCTGCAAAGAGCTGCGTAGTGACCGAGGCGCTTTGCCCGGCCTCGACCGTCATGACGGGCAGGCGCGCCTCGGTCTGGTAGATATCAGCATTGGCGACATATTTCGTGACGCTGCTAAAGGGCTGGTCAGCGCCGGGGATCAGTGTCGTCATCCAGTATTTATCGGTGAAGCCGATCCAGCCGTTGGCGGCAACATCGACCACCTCGGCGGCGGCACCTTCGCGCGCGACAACGTCGAGATCGGGAATGTCGTCATAGGCCAGTTCGTCAAGTTGCCCATCGACCTTGCGCACCACACCTTCGTGCAGGATGAAGAAATTCTGCAGGTCGTCAGGCAAACCATGACGCGCGACAATGCCATAAGGGGCAAGGCGCACAGCGGCAGCGCCCGTGTTCTCGACCGATTGGGTGACGCTGAACATGAAATTGGCGTCAATGCTGATAACGCGGCGGAAAATCAGGCCCTTGCCGTTCTCCCAGACCAGCGTCACGGGGCTTTCCGGGGTGAGTTTTTCACCCTGTTCCACGCGCCACTCGGTGTTGGCACCCGGCACATCGTCAAAGCCAAGATCGCCGCCGGGCGCCCAGCCATAAAGCGCGTAATAGGGATCGGCGCTACCAACAGGGGCCAGAAGGCGGACAATCGCACTATCCTCGGCCAATGTTTCAAAATAGCCGCGCAACGACAGATCATCGATGCGCCCGCCGATCAGCGAGATGCTGCCCTCCAGTTCCGGCGTGTCGATGGGCAGACGCGGTGCCGCGGGAACGGTCGTGGCAGCCGTTGCATCAGCCGGTGCCGCGCTGCCGTCACCTGCGGCCGGGGGCAGCAAGGCGATATCGGTGCTTGTTGCGCCATCTTGGGTTTGCACAACCGCAGGCGCATTGGGGTCTGTCTCGGGCATCGGCGGCGGGAATAAGACAAACCACACGAGGATGACCAAAAAGCTCAGGCCCGTGGCCAGGATCAGGTTCTTGTTCTGATCGTCCATTACTCAGTTTTCCCGCGATTGATGCTCTGGCGGGTTCAACAGATCGGGGGACGAAAGGTCAAGGGGCCTTTTCCGCGCGGGCCGGTTCCTGCGCAGCTAAGCCTTGCCTTTGTCAGGGGTGGCTTGCGCCGCGCGCGGTGCCAGACCTGCGAAATCGAACAGCTCGGGATCAAGCAGATGGGAGGGGCGCGCATGCATCAGCGCCGAGAACATCTTGCCCTTGCGCCCCGGTGCCTTGGTTTCCCACTCATCAAGCATCCGCGCGATGGCTTGGCGTTGCAGCCCATCTTGGCTGCCGCAGAGATCGCATGGGATGATGGGGTAGTTCATGGAGCGCGAAAACGCCTCGCAATCGGCCTCGGCCACATGGGCGAGGGGGCGATAGACGAACAGATCGCCCTCGTCATTCAAAAGCTTTGGCGGCATGGTGGCAAGCTTACCACCGTGAAACAGGTTCAAGAAAAACGTCGCCAGAATGTCGTCGCGGTGATGGCCCAGCACCACGGCGCTGCAACCTTCCTCGCGCGCGACGCGGTAAAGATTGCCGCGGCGCAGGCGCGAGCAAAGCGCGCAATAGGTCCGGCCTTGCGGCACCTTATCCACGACGATGGAATAGGTATCGGCATATTCGATGCGATGGACCACACCCATGCGGGTCAGAAATTCGGGCAGAACGGTCGCCGGAAAGCCCGGCTGTCCCTGATCGAGATTGCAGGCCAACAGATCGACGGGCAAAAGCCCGCGCCATTGTAATTCGGTCAGCGCGGCCAATAGCGTGTAGCTGTCCTTGCCGCCCGACAGGCAGACCAACCATTTCTGACGCGGGGCGGTGGGGTTGCGGTCAACCATGCCGTAGCGGTCGATTGCCTCGCGGGTTTCGCGGATGATGCGCTTGCGCAGCTTGCGGAATTCGGTGGTTTTGGGTGCGCCATGAAACAGCGGGTGGATATCGTCCGCCTCGGGCAAGCCATCGTTCTCGATATCGTCGCGGTCGAGCATCACCATCTCCTGTCCTGCGTGGCTGGCCATATGGCCGGGGCGGGTCGCCCGTCAAGCGCGCCTCAATCGGGGACGTTGTCGATCCCCGATCCGCCCCAGGGGTGACAACGCGCAATCCGCCACGCGGCAAGCCAGCTTCCCTTGAGTGCGCCGTGTTTTTCAAGCGCTTCCATCGCATAGGCCGAACAGGTCGGCTGATACCGACAGCCATGCCCGACCCAAGGGCTAAAGACCAAGCGGTAAAACCGCACCGGCAGCGAGACGATATAGGCCATCGGGCTCATTTATGCAGCTTTCGCAAGGCGCGGGCCAGATCGGCTTTCATCGCCTCAAAAGGGTGGTCAGCGGTCGCATCGGCGCGTCCGATCAAGACATAATCCCAACCGGGGCGTCCATCCACCGGCAAGACCGCGCGCGCAATTTCGCGCAGGCGACGCTTGGCACGGTTGCGCGCGACCGCATTGCCGACCTTTTTCGAACAGGTGAAGCCGACGCGCACCGCTGTTTCCGAAGGCTCTGACGGGTCACGCAGTCGGGCTTGCAGCAAAAAGGCGGGCAGCGGCACACGCTGGGCGCGGGCAGCGCGCAGGAAATCGGCACGCTTGCGCAAAACAGAAAAAGCCCCCGTCGGGCTTTCGCCCAGCGGAGGCGTGTCAGGGACCATCGGTCCGGCCTTGATCAGGCGCTCAGGCGCTTCCGACCGCGGGCGCGGCGGGCATTGAGCACCTTGCGGCCACCCTTGGTTGCCATGCGCGCACGGAAACCGTGGCGGTGCTTGCGCACCAGATTGGAAGGCTGAAAAGTACGCTTCGACATTGTCTTCTCCGTGGTTCGATCGGACCGGGTCGCGCCACACACGCGCCGCTACGGTCCAAGGGAATCTCCGCTAGAGCACGGCAGATACGGAAAGCCGGGCGGGCTGTCAACAAACAGCGCATCGCCAAAGGCGGTTTTTACACGCTTTTCGCAGGCTTGCCGGATTAGGTCATGTTTTCTTGACCGGCTAGCAGAGGTTACAGCCGATCAAGCTGGCGTGACACCCCTGTCGCATGGCGGCCAGATGGCGCATCTATGGCTGCAAGATGGATAAATCCAAGAGATGACGCATTGATGATGCAAAACGCCAAAACTCGCCTGCGCCGCCTATGGCCACTGGCCGTGATCGCGCTTGGCGCTGCGTTGGGATGGTGGTGGTTCGGCCATTTGCTCAATTTCGAAGCGCTAGCCGCGAATCGCGAGGCGCTTTTGGCGCTGCGCGATGCAAATTACGCCGCAACCGTGTTGGGGTTTATCCTTGCCTATGCGCTGATCGTCGGGTTTTCGCTGCCCGGCGCAAGTATCGCCACGCTGACGGGTGGGTTCTTGTTTGCCACCTTTCCCGGTGTGATTTTCAATGTCTTGGGTGCCACGCTCGGGGCAAGTGCCATCTTTCTAATCGCGCGCTCAAGCATCGGCGCGGGCTTTGCGGCCCGCCTTGAAGGGGCCGAAGGTATGGTCAAACGCATCAAGGATGGGATCGACAACAACCAATGGTCGATGCTGTTTTTGATCCGGCTTGTGCCTGCTGTGCCATTTGTTATCGCCAATCTGGTGCCCGCCTTTCTGGATGTGCCGCTGCACCGCTATGTGATTTCGACGTTCTTTGGGATCATGCCGGGGGCTTTGGTCTATACCTCCATCGGTGCGGGCCTGTCCGAGGTCTTTGCCCGTGGCGCGGCCCCTGATCTGGGGTTGTTGTTCACACCGGCGATCCTGTTGCCCATTATCGGTCTTTGCGCATTGGCGCTGCTGCCTGTCATGCTCAAGATGGTGCGCGGCGAAAGGGGGATCGGATGAGCGATCTGAAAACCGATATCTGCGTGATCGGTGCGGGTGCTGCCGGTCTGTCCGTGGCGGCGGGTGCCGTGCAGATGGGCGCGCGCGTCGTGCTGATCGAGGCGGGCGAGATGGGCGGCGATTGCCTGAACACGGGCTGTGTGCCATCAAAGGCCCTGCTTGCCGCAGGTCACAAGGCGCATCACACGGCGCAGGCCGCATTCGGTGTTGCGGGCCATGATCCCGCCCCCGATTTCGCCGCCGCTAAGGATCATCTGCGCGCTGTGTTTGACCGCATCGCCCCCATCGATAGCCAAGAGCGGTTCGAGGGCTTGGGTGTTACCGTCATCCGCGCCCGCGCCCGCTTTGTCGCGCCCGATATGCTTGAGGCAGGCGGCCAACGCATCACCGCACGCCGTTTTGTGATTGCGACAGGATCGCAACCTTTTGTGCCAGATATCCCCGGTTTGAGCACCGTGGCCTATCACACCAATGAGACGATCTTTGATCTGCGCGACCGTCCCGAGCACCTGATCATCATCGGCGGTGGCCCCATCGGGCTTGAGATGGCGCAGGCCCATCGCCGCTTGGGCAGCGCGGTGACGGTGATTGAGGGCGCGCGCGCGCTTGGCCGCGATGACCCAGAGGCGGTCGCGCTCGTTTTGGCGCAGCTGCGTGCTGAAGGGATCACGATCATCGAAGATGCGGCGGTCACATCGGTCGCGGGTCAGGATGGTGCCATGACCGTGCAAACAGCGGCAGGGGCCAGCATAACTGGTACCCATCTTTTGGTGGCGGTCGGTCGGCGGCCCGTGTTTGACGATCTTGGGCTTGATCAGGCGGCGGTCGCCCATAGCCCCAAGGGTATTTCCGTGGATGCCGGGCTGCGCACATCCAACCCGCGCATCTATGCCATCGGTGATGTGACGGGTGGCGCACAGTTCACCCATGTGGCGGGCTATCAGGCGGGTCTGATCTTGCGGCCCATGCTGTTTGGCCTGCGGGCGCGCGCGCGGACGGATCACATTCCGCGCGCCACCTATACCGACCCCGAATTGGCCCAAGTCGGCCTGACCGAGGCTGAGGCGCGCAAGGCCCATGGCGCGCGCCTGAGTGTTGTGCGCGCTGATTTTGCCCATAATGACCGTGCCATCGCCACCGGACAGGCGCATGGTTTCGCCAAGGTCATGGTGGTGCGCGGCCGCCCGGTCGGGGCGACGATTATCGGCCCACAGGCGGGCGAATTGATCCAAATCTGGGCGCTTGCGATGGCCTCGCGCCTCAAGATGTCGGCCATCGCCGGCATGATCGCGCCATATCCGACATTGGGAGAGATTAACAAACGTGTCGCGGGTGCCTATTTTGCGCCTAGATTGTTTGAAAGCCGATGGGTCAAGCGGGTGGTGCGAATCGTGCAGCGCCTGCGCTGATCGTCAGGGCGGACCGGGGTAGGCGTGGCCAATACACTTTCAGGGCGATTTCTGATCCTTACCGTCATCTTCGTGATGCTGGCCGAGGTGTTTATCTTTGTGCCCTCGGTCGCGCGGTTTCGCGAAGACTATCTTTTGGCTCGCCTTGAACGCGCGCAGATTGCCTCGCTCGCCTTGCTTGCGACCGATGGGATGATCGACGAAGCCCTTGAGGTCGAGCTTTTGGAGAATGCCGAGGTGCTCAACGTCGTGCTCAGGCGCGACGCGGTACGCCAGTTGATCTTGTCGACCGACCAGATGCCGATGATCGCGAAAAGCTACGACATGCGCGACCCGGCCTCTTGGGTGCTGATGCGCGATGCGCTGGCCCGTATGCTCAACCCCCGCGATGAGGTGATCCGCGTCATCGGTGAGCCGGTGCGCGAAGCGGGGCTGTTGATCGAGATCACGATGCCCACCGCCCCGTTGCGCGCCGCGCTGATCGATTACGGGCTGCGTATCTTGGTGCTATCGGCGGTCATCTCGATTTTTACCGCCGTTTTGTTGTTCATCGCTGTGCGCCAATTGATGGTCACGCCGATCAAGCGCTTGGTCACCTCCATGACCCGCTATGCCGAGGCACCGGGCGATGACGCGCGCATCATCCGCCCTGAGGGGCGCGTGCTTGAACTGCGCGACGCCGAGGAGGCGCTTTATAAGCTGCAAACCGATTTGACCGGCGCATTGCGCCACCGCGAGCGGCTGGCCCAGCTGGGTGAGGCGGTGGCCAAGATCAGCCACGACCTGCGCAATATGTTGTCTGTCGCCACGATGCTGGGCGACCGGCTTGAGGCCTCGCAAGACCCGGCCGTGCAGCGCATCGCGCCGCGCCTTGTCGCCTCGCTTGATCGGGCGATCAACCTGACCGAGGCGACGCTTGCCTTTGGCCGGGCCGAGGAACCCGCCCCCAAGCTGACGCGCGTGGCGCTGCGCGGATTGGTCGAGGATGTGTTCGAGAATGAAAAGCTGGCCGATGACAGTGACAAGATCGCCTATCGCTGCGACATCGCGCCTGCGCTGGTGCTGCGCGCCGATCCTGAGCAGCTTTACCGCGTCTTGGCCAATCTGGTGCGCAATGCGCGGCTGGCCATCGCCGCCACGGACGTTGAGGGGCGTATTGATGTCGCCGCGCGCGACAGCGACGATGGTTGGGAAATCGATGTGTCAGACACCGGCCCCGGCCTGCCGCAAAAGGCGCGCGAGCATCTGTTCAAACCCTTTCACGGTGGCGTGCGCAAAGGTGGCTCTGGTCTTGGGCTGGCGATCTGCGCCGAGTTGATCAAGGGGCATGGCGGGCGGCTTGAGCTGATCCGTACCGGCCGCGACGGCACGCTGTTTCGCATTTTCCTGCCTGCGGGTTTGGCGGCCTGACCATCCCGGAATTGTGCTTGCAACGCTGCGAGCCCGCGGTTAAACCCCGCCCTCACGGACTGGTAGCTCAGTTGGATAGAGTACTTGACTACGAATCAAGGGGTCGGGGGTTCGAATCCTCCCCAGTCCGCCACTTTCCCCTTGTCCAACTGACGCAATCACACCCTCTGGTGTTGCAAACGAACCTTTGTTGACGCTTCACAGCGCTTCGCTTTTGCGCAGCGCTGTGGTGATCGCCTCAAGATAGCGCAGCGTTTCGACCGAGAGGCCGCGCAAATCCTGTGCGGCTTTGGGTGTCATGCTCCAACCTGTTGCGGGGCGGCGTTCGACCCAACCGCGCGCCACCAACTCGGCCAGCTTGCGCTGCACCGTCGCGCGCGGGATGCCTGTAGAAAGCGCAATCGAGACGGTGTTCGTGCAGCCCATCCTTGGCATCGTATTGACCGTATCAAGCAAGATGCCCTGCCAAGCGGCCTCGTCCTCGGAGGCAAGGATGACGCAAAGGATGAACAGCTTGTCCAGATCGCCGTCGAAACATTGTCGCGCGGCATGTAAAAGCCGGGCGGAACTGGCCAGATGTACCGGAAATATCGTTCCAAAAGCGTCCAGTATCCGTTCGCGCGGCTTTCTCCGCTGAGATGTATCCGACATCGTGGTTCACTCTTCCTGATTGGGCCGTCGCAGTGGCGTGACGGCAATTTACGCGCAATTCTGAGTTGCGGCTTTGATCTGACGTCGGGAGCACGCAATCTGCCATGCCGGGGTCAACCAAACTGGCCTTGGGTGCGTGTCGTCATCCAATTGCGATCACCTTTTTGATTATTTCGGGGATAAGTCGTCCTTCGATACCCAGTGGCGGATCAAAGGATGTGGTTTATCAATGATTTCGCACCATATCTGGACAGCCATCCGGACCAAGCGCAACAGGTGCGCATGCCCATTTTGGGCATACGCAAAACGGGCAAGATTGAGAGCGCTGTATCCCAAGCCATCCGCGCATCTGCCCAAATTGGGCATGCGGGGGAGTTGAACTCAGGCAACGACACTGCGCAGTTTACAACCCGGCTGAAAGATCAATCGTGTTGATAGCTTCAGGTCGGCGTGCTTTTGCCATCAACGCGAGAGCACTTGGGCGAGGAATTGCGCATTTGACCATCAAACGGCAGGAAAGACGCGGATGGAGCGTGGCGCAACTGTTGCGCGATGGCTATGCGCCGTTGCGTGTGCGCAAGTCAGTGCTTGCCGACCGCGTGTTGGCGGTTTCGCTTGATGCGATCATGACATCGCCCGATGGGCTGGCCGGTTTCGTGGCGGGGCTTGAGGCGGTGCCGGGGTGTGGCGGTCGCCAGCGCGACGATATCCAAGCGGCCCTCGTTGCCGAGTTCCGGGTGCAAGCCGACATTGCCGAAGGGGTGGGCGACATGGCATTGGCCGCGCGGCTGGCCAACCAGATCGCGGGTTTGCCAACACCCCCTCCCAGCATGGGGGATTGGGGGCAGGTGCAGTTTCACCCCACAGCCACGATTGACGATCTTTGTGCACGGCTGTGGCATGACAGGCAGGGCAAGCGGTTCATCTATTTGCTTGCAACCCTTCCCGTGGCGGCCAAAACGGCGGCGGTGATGGCTTGCGAAGGTTTGACAGATCATGCGTCCAAAGCGCCGGAATTCTGGGTAGCGGATGATGACGCCACCCCCTTCCAAGCCCAGCCCGATGGGTTGCTCTTGATCGATGAACAGGTGCTTGCGGCAATGCATGCAGGATGCGGGTGCTACGCAGCGCTGGGTCCGGCCGCATGGCACGAGCAACAGCACAAGCTTACCGCCTGGCAAGCGGGTTTGCCCGCCGGGATCTCGGTCATGGTGATCAATTTCGCAAAGGCGAGATTGCATCCCTCTGCTGTGATTGGATCAGATCTTGTGCTGCCAATGCCCGGCGGCTGTGCGGTGGTGCCGAACCCTCAATGGTTGCCCGAAATCATCGCGCGCTGTGATTTGGCGCAAGCGGAGGCCTGTGATCTGTCCGCCATGCTTGCTGACTGGGACAGGGTGAAGCCCGCCCTATGATGCGGGATGGATACTCTAAGCGGCGCGCGGTGCTGCGATTTGCTTGCTACCCCACCAGTTCAGCGCCAGCAGGGCGATGATCAAGGCAACACCTGCCACTTCGACCGTCAAGCTGGGCCAAAAGACGGCGACCACGCCCGGCACCATCAAGGCACGGCTCCACAGTGGCATGGCGCGCCACAAGAACCCCTCGAGCGCTGCGGCAAAGCCCACCAGCGCGATGATGGCAATCGCACCGCTCCAGATTACCAAGGGCAAGGGGCCGCCCAGAATGATCTCTTCGTTGAAGACCATGAACAGCGGGATCAGGTACAGACCCTTGGCGTATTTCCACGCTTGCAAGCTTGTCTCCATCGGTTTCGATCCGGCGATGGCCGCGCCTGCAAAACCGGCAAGGGCCACGGGTGGGGTCACGTTGCTGTCTTGCGAATACCAAAACACCACCAGATGCGCGATCAACAGCGGGATGCCGAATTCCTGCGTGAGCGCGGGACCGACAAGGATGATCAAGACGATATAGGCCGCCGTCACCGGCAGGCCCATGCCAAGGATCAGGCTGGCCAGTAGCACCAACAATAGCGCCAAGACGATGTTGCCGCCCGAGAACGCGATCATCATGGCCGAGAATTTCAGCCCCAAACCGGTCAGGCCCACGACACCCACGATAATGCCCGCCACGGCACAGGCCATGGACACGGCCACCGCGTTGCGCGCGCCCAGTTCGAGCGCTTGCAAGGTCAGCGCGATGCCACGCTGGCAAAGGGCAACAAAGCCCGTAGCTGTGGGGCCATTGGCGAAAAATACCCAGAGCGCCCGCGCGCTGGCTGCTGCGACAATGGCTGCGATGGCGTAAAAGCCCACGCGCATCGGCGAATAGCCCGCGACCAAAAGCCAGACCAGCGCCACCAGCGGCAAAAGGAAATGCCAGCCCCCCGCCAAGACACTGCGCACGCTGGGCAATTCCTCAGCCGAAAGGCCGGTCATGCCCTGTTTGACAGCCGCGATATGCACCAACAGATAGACTGCCCCGAAATACAGGATCGCTGGAAAGATCGAGACCAGCACGATGTCGACATATGGCACGCGGGTGAACTCGCTCATCAAGAAGGCGCCCGCGCCCATCAAGGGCGGCATGATCTGCCCGCCGGTGCTGGCCGCCGCCTCGATCCCGCCTGCTTGCGCCGGACGGTAGCCCAGCCTTTTCATCAGCGGGATGGTGAAGGCCCCCGTGGTCACCACATTGGCAATGGCCGAGCCCGAGATCGAGCCCATGCCCGCGCTTGCAATGACCGCGGCCTTTGCCGGCCCGCCACGCTGTTTGCCCGTCGCTGCATAGGCCAAATCGATGAAAAACTTGCCCGCGCCCGTCACCTCGAGAAAGGCACCAAACAGCACGAAGACAAAGATAAAGGTTGCAGCAACCCCCAGCGGGATGCCGAAAATCCCCTCGGCACCCAAGGTCATCTGGCTTGACACACGCTCAAGCGAATAGCCGCGATGGTTCATGATGCCGGGCATCCAATCGGCCAAAAACGGCAACTCGCCCCGGCTTCCGGCAAAGGCATAGACGATGAAAAATGCGCCGATGATCGTCATGCCAAGACCCACGGCCCGGCGCGCACCCTCAAGCACCACGAGGATCGTCAGAATACCGACCCAGACATCGATGCTGCGCGGGAAAATCTGGTTGGCGATAATGTCGATATTGATGGGCAGCCATGCGCCGACCAAGATGCCAGCCGCGATCAGCGTGCCGTCAATCGCCCAGCCCAAAGCCCCGCGCGCACGCCCCCGACCCCAGACGGGATAGATCAAGAAACACAGCACCAAGATAAAGCCCAGATGGATCGGGCGTTGATAGAAAAGCCCCAAGGGCTGCACACCTGCGGCGTAAAGATGGAACAGCGACAAGACGATGCCAACGACCGCGATCACGCGCAGCACGATCCAAGGTTCTTGCGCTTGCGGTGCCGTCATCTGGGTATCGCTGACCATCAATCCATACCTTCCATCAATGCAATCGTGACCCTTGCGCGCGGCGCGATGGCCGAGAGCGAGACGGTCGTGCTGCCCACCTGCAAGCGGTGGTCGACGATGCCGCGACCGGGGCGCAGCACATAGGCGTTGCCTGCGACCACCTCGTCGATATCCAAAATCCAGTATCCGCCTTGCCCATCCGACACCTGTCGCCCACGGCCGGGGATGTGATCAAGCCCTGCGGCAAAATCGGGCAGATGTGCGCGCACCAAGACCATCTGGCCCGCGCGGTTCTCGTAGCAGTCGGAAACTTCGAAGCCCTTTACGGAGTGGTGCCACAACACGCACCAACCCGCGCCATCGGGCACAGGCAAGCGCGCGATTTCCGTGCCATCCTCTAGCGTGGCGACAAGCTCAGCTGCGGTTGCACAAAAGGGTGCGGTCAGAAGGAGGAGGGCAAAAAGCCCCCCTCCAAGCCGTTTGCTCACGGGCGCAGCGCGTCCGGGATGGTAGCGCCGATTTCCTCGTAGTAGCGGATGGCGCCGGGGTGCAGCGGGATGGGCGTGGCCGACATGGTGAAGTCAACCGTCGTCTCGTTCGCCGCCGGATGCACGGCCTGCAGGTCGGCGATATTCTCGAACATCGCGCGGGTGATCGCATAGGCCAGATCATCCGACATTTCGGACGAGGCGACCAAGACGTTCGGAATGCCCAAAACGGTCATGTCAGCATCGACACCGTTATAGGTGCCGCCCGGCAGCGTGGTGGTGGCAAAGGTTGCATCGGCTGCGCGTGATGCGGCAATCTCTGCCTCGGTCAGTGCGATCAGCACGATGTTGTTGGTGGTGGCAAGGTTCAAGATCGACGAGGTGGGTGCACCGACCGACCAGAAGCCTGCATCGATATCGCCATTGGCCAGCGCATCGGCAGTTTCGTTGAAGTTCAAACGCTGCTCGTCGATGTCGTCATAGGTAATGCCATTGGCATTCAGGATCGCCGCCGCGTTCACCTCGGTGCCCGAACCCGGTGCGCCGATCGACACGCGCTTGCCGCGCAGATCTTCAAGCGAGGTGATACCCGATCCTTCAAGTGCCACGATCTGGATCATGTTGGCGTAAAGCGAGGCAAGGCCGCGCACCATCGGCAGCGCATTACCCTCAAAGCGGCCCGTGCCGGTGTAGCCCTGCTGGACGGTGTCGGCCAAGGCGATAGCAAGGTCCGCATCGCCGGTGGCTACAAGGCCCATATTCTCAACCGATGCGCCGGTGACTTCGGCGGTGGCCGAATAGCCATCGATCTTGCCGTTGATGATCTCGGCCAAGCCGCCGCCCATCGGGAAATAAACGCCGCCCGTACCGCCGGTGGCAATCGAGAGTTGCTCTTGCGCGAAAACAGGCGTCGCGACAACGAGAAGGGTGCTGGCCGCAAGGGCCTTGAACAGTTTCATAGTAACCTCCCAAGGTTTTTGTTGTGTGTCGCATTTAGACTATCCATGCCGCGCTTCCAACACGAGATTCGACATTTGGGCGCATTCTATTGGCCGCGCGACACTAGGCTATCGCGCATAGGGCGATGACGCGAAGTTGCCTACACGCTTAGATTGCACGTCAAACTTGCGTATCATGCGATCAACGGCGTAGTGTAAACTTGTCACAAAATGTTCATTGTAAACCTTGATTGACACTTTTTTCGGTGTACACTGGGATACAAAGGGAAGGCGTATACGCGCAGGCTGCCCGTTCTGTCAGCCCCGCGTTGATACGAGAAGAACGACCGCGATGAAAAAAACGACCGACTTTCTTTCGCTGGTGGCCTCGGGTCAGGGGGCGCAAATCGGCGCTTTGGACGTCCTCGCCAAACGGGCATTGGCGCGCTTGTGCCACGACAACAGGGCCGGTGCCGTCTCGCGCGATGCGGTCAGCGTGCTGGGTGATCCGTGTGCCGCTGCCATGGCCTTTGCCTTGTGCGACCCAGACGAAACCGCGGCGCAGTTTTTGGTCGATGATCTGCTCGAGGCCGGGATTTCGGTCGAGGATTTGTGTCGCCATCACCTTGCCCCTGCGGCGCGGCGGCTTGGCACGATGTGGGATCAAGATCGCCTTCCCTTTACCGAGGTTGCGCTTGCCACTGCGCGTATCCAATCGATCTTGCGCCGCTTACCGATCAGCCGGACAGGCCTGCGGGCCGCGCGGGGGCCGGGTGCGGTTTTCGCCGCCGTTCCGGGCGAGATGCACACATTGGGCGTGATGATGGCGGCGGATCTGTTTCGGCGCGGCGGCTGGGATGTCAGCCTCTTCGTCGGGCTCACCCATGATGAGATGCTGGCCCGCCTGACCCGCGACGACCGGCCGGTGATCGGGCTAAGTTGTTCCGGCGAGCATAGTTTCGGCGCGCTGCGCCGCCTTTTGGCAGCATTGGGCAATGCCCGTCCCGATGCACAGTTCTTGATCGCGGGCCAGATCATCGCGGACCCGGCGCGCATCGCTTCCTTGCCTGTGCCGGTCATGGTGGTGGGCGATCTTGACAGTGCAGAGGCCGAGATGGCGCGGCTGGACGCGGTTTTGTCCTCGTCCAAGGTGACCCGCCTTAGGCCCATGCGTGGGCGCAGCGCCTCGATGGCTTAAGGGCTTATCCCTCTTGGCCCAACTCGCTGAGCGGGATGATCGGAAAGAACACATCGCGCGACCATAGGCCGAACCAGCCTATGCCCGCGACTTCGTGTGGCTCGCCCAGATCGACCAGCCGATAAAAACTTTTACGGTCAATGAGCGCTTCAAGCCCCGCGCGCACATGGACATAGGGGCGCGGTGCGCCCTGTTCATCGCGCGTCACCCTGATGGCGCAATCGGGGCCTGCGGGCACATGATCGCCCACATTGGTCACGAAGGTGATGGATTGTGACGGGCCGCTGCCCGAAACCTCGAAATCTTGTACAACAAAGGGGGCATCCTCGACCCGGATACCCACCTTTTCAACAGGCGTGACAAGGAAATAGCGATCCCCCTCGCGCTTGAGGATGGTCGAGAAAAGCCGCACCAAGGGCGCGCGTCCGATGGGGGTGCCTTCGTGAAACCATGTCCCGTCGCGGCGGATTTCCATGTCGATATCGCCGCAAAAGGGCGGGTTCCAAAGGTGAATGGGCGGCAAGCCGCCGTCGCGCGCAGCACGCGTTGCGGCCTGCAAAAGCTGGTCGGTGCCGGGTCTTTGCGCGTCTGTCACGATCTTTTGTCCCTTTGGATGCTTTGCCATTTGTGATCGGCGCAATAGGTCTGTTAGCACGACTCGATATAAACACCCAGCGGAGCAATGCCATGTCCGACCCCGATACACGCGTCGCCGAGATCGAAGCGCTGGGCGCAAAACTGGCTGCGGCCAAGGCTGCGATTGCCACCAAGATCATTGGCCAGACCGACGTGGTTGATCTGGCCTTGGCGGCAATGCTCTCGGGTGGGCATGCCCTTTTGATGGGTCTGCCGGGGTTGGGAAAGACGCTTTTGGTCGACACCTTGGCGACTGTCATGGGGCTCAAGGCCAATCGCATCCAGTTCACCCCCGATCTGATGCCTGCTGATATCTTGGGCTCTGAGGTGCTGGATATGGCCGCCGATGGCAGCCGTAGCTTTCGCTTCATCCAAGGGCCGGTGTTTTGCCAGCTCTTGATGGCCGATGAAATCAACCGCGCCAGCCCCCGCACCCAATCAGCGCTTTTGCAAGCGATGCAAGAGCGCGAGGTGACGATTGCAGGCACCCACCATGCCTTGCCGCGCCCGTTCCAAGTGCTCGCCACGCAAAACCCGATCGAGCAAGAGGGCACCTATCCCTTGCCCGAGGCACAGCTTGACCGCTTTTTGGTGCGCATCGATGTGGGCTATCCCGACCGCGCGACTGAGCGTGGGATTTTGCTGGCCACAACCGGCACGGATGAGGCGCGCGCGCATGCTGTTTTCACCCCTGAGGAATTGATCGCCGCGCAAGCCGTGGTGCGCGCCATGCCCGTGGGCGAAACCGTGGTCGAGTTGATCCTTGATCTGGTCCGCGCCTGTCGCCCTGACGCCGAGGAAGCGCCCGAGATCGTGCGCCGCACCGTGGCATGGGGGCCGGGGCCGCGCGCGGCACAGGCTTTGATGCTGACCGCACGCGCACGCGCACTTTTGGATGGGCGGCTTGCCCCATCGCCCGAGGATGTCGCGGCCCTTGCCCGTCCGGTGCTAAGCCACCGGATGGCGCTGAGCTATGGTGCGCGCGCCGAGGGTGCGGTTCTCGAACAGGTCATCGATGCCGTGGTCGATCATGTCACAAGGATCGGAAAGGCCGCTTGAGCGATACCGCCCGCCATACCGCGCAAACCCTGCGCTCGCGCTCGGAGGCTGTCGCGGCCGCCGCGCCAGCCTTGATGGCCGATGCGCAGCATTTGGCGGCAACGGTGCTATTGGGTGTGCATGGGCGCAAACGCGCAGGCAGCGGTGATGAGTTCTGGCAATATCGCCCGGCACAGGCAGGTGACAGCTACCGCCAGATCGATTGGCGGCGCTCGGCCTTGTCGGATGGCCATTTCATTCGGCAAACGGAATGGCAAGCGGCGCAGGCGATCATGATCGGTGTCGATGATGGTGCATCGATGCAGTTCAGCGGCCACAAATCCCGCCCCGAGAAACGCCGCCGGGCCCAGACCTTGGCCATGGCGCTGGCGATCATCGCGCTGCGCGGGGGCGAGCGTGTGGGGCTAACCCATCTGGCCGATGCGCCGCGCGCGGGCAACGCGCAGCTGATGCGGATCGCCACCGCCTTGATGGAGGATCACGCCGCGGTCGATCATGGCACGCCGCGCGCCCAGATCATGCCATTGGGCAGTCGCGCCGCCTTCTTTTCGGATTTCTTCGGCGATATCGGCATGATTGAGCAAGCCGTTGGTCGCGCCGCCGACCGCGAGGTCAAGGGTGCGCTGGTCCAGATCCTCGACCCTGATGAGGAGCGTTTTCCCTTCGATGGGCGCACGATTTTTGAGTCCATGACCGGCGCGATCCGTTTTGAAACGCTCAAGGCGCGCGGCCTGCGCGATGCCTATCTGGAACGGTTGGCCGCGCGCAAAACGCAATTGCAAGAGATCTGCCGCCGCACGGGCTGGCGCTATCATCTGCACCACACAGACCAACCCGCCGAGCCGACGCTCTTGTGGTTGCATCGCGCGCTTGAGCGGGTGCGGGCATGATCGCGGGTTTGGCCTTTGCCACGCCGCTTGCGCTTTTGGCGCTTTTGGCGCTGCCGATCTTGTGGTGGATCTTGCGCGCCGTGCCGCCCGCGCCGATCCGTCGCCGCTTTCCGGGTGTGGCGCTTTTGCTGGGGCTGCGCGATGATGAAAGCCAGACTGACAAGACGCCATGGTGGCTTTTGGCCCTGCGCATCGCGGCCTTGGCTGCCGCGATTATTGGCTTTTCTGGCCCGGTCTTGAACCCGCAACCCCTGCGCGATGGCACCGGGCCGGTCTTGATCGTGATGGATAGCTCTTGGGCATCGGCCCCTGATTGGGCCGCAAGGCGCGACCGGGCTGCATTGCTGCTGGACGAGGCCGCGCGCAGCGGGCGGCCCGTCGCTTTGGTGCAACTCACCGACCTGCCCGGCGGCGAGATTGCGTTGCAATCGGCCAATGCGGTGCTGCCGCGCTTGCCTTCGCTTGTGCCTGCACCCTTTGCCCCCGATATGGCGGCTGCGGCAGAGTGGGCGCAAGCGCTGCCTGCGCCGCTTGAAACATGGTGGATATCGGACGGGATCGCCCATGCTGGGCGGGATGATTTGGCCCAAGCCTTGATGCAGAAAGGCGCGCTTTCGGTGTTTGAGGGGGCGCGTGATGTGATCGCGCTTGCCCCGCCGCAAGTCGTCGATGGGATGCTGGAGGTCACTGCCATGCGCCGCGATGCCATCGCCCCGCTGGCCGTCGAGGTTGTGGCCCATGGGCTTGACCCGCTGGGGATTGCACGCGAATTGGCGCGCGTGACCGCTGATTTTGACGCCAGTGCCGACAGCGCAACGGCCAGCTTCGATTTGCCGCCTGAACTGCGCAACCGCATTACCCGCTTCGAGATTGCAGGCCAGCGTGGCGCGGGTGGCGTGGCCTTGACCGACGACGCGTTGCAGCGCCGCAAAGTCGCGCTGATCGCGGGTGGTGCGAGTGATGAGCAGCAAGCGCTTTTGTCCCCGCTGCATTACCTGCGCCAAGCGCTTGCCCCCAGCGCCGATCTGATCGAGGCGGCGTTGCGTGATGTGCTCTTGGCCAGCCCTGATGTGATCGTGCTGGTCGATATCGCCACGCTTTCGCCCGAGGAAGAGGAGGGGCTGATCGCTTGGGTCGAGGCGGGCGGTTTGCTCTTGCGCTTTGCTGGTCCCCGACTTGCCGCCTCGGACATCGCGCGCGATGTGGCGGGGCCATTGATGCCCGTACGCCTGCGCGCCGGTGGGCGCAGTGTTGGCGGCGCGATGAGTTGGGGTGAGCCAAAGGCGCTTAGCCCCTTTGACGATACATCGCCGTTTTTCGGGCTAAGCATTCCCGCCGATGTCACCGTCACCGCGCAGGTCATGGCCCAGCCTGACCCGATGCTGGCCGAACGCACCATCGCCGCACTGAGCGATGGCACACCCTTGGTCACCCGCGCGCGGCAAGGTCAGGGGGCGGTTGTGCTGTTTCATGTCACCGCCAATGCCGAATGGTCGAGCTTGCCGATCTCGGGGCTGTTTGTGCAGATGTTGGAACGCCTTGCCGTGTCCACCCGACCCGCCGCACCCGATGCGGCAGCACTTGCTGGCACGATCTGGACGCCCGAGCAGGTGCTTGATGGGTTTGGGCAACTGCGTGACGCTGGCGATAGGCCCGGCGTCGATGGTGCCGATCTGGCCGCGATGCCCGTGTCGGCATTGCTGTTGCCGGGGCTTTATGCGGCCGATGATCGGCGCATCGCGCGCAATGTCATTGGGGCCGAGACCACGCTTGCCCCGACCGCATGGCCGCTTGGCGTGCCAGTGGTGGGGTTGGTTACGATCACACCCACCGATTTGATGGCGGCATTCTTGATCGCGGCGCTTGTTTTGCTGTTGCTCGATGCGCTGGCCGCATTGTGGCTGGCCGGGCGGCTCACGGGTTTGGCGCGGAATGCAGCCATCTTGATCTTGGCGCTTGGGGCCATGCCGCAAGAGGCGGTGGCGCAAAATGCCCAAACGCTTTCGCCGCAAGACCAGATCGCCATCCTTGCGACAGCCGAGGTCACGCTGGCCTATGTGATCACGGGTGATGCAGAAATTGACGCCATGTCGCGCGCGGGGCTTTTGGGCCTGTCCAACACGCTTTTCCAGCGCACCTCGGTCGAACCTGCCGCGCCGATGGGCGTTAATCTTGAAACAGATGAGTTAAGCTTTTTTCCAATGCTCTATTGGCCGGTCTTGGCCGATCAAGCGCTGCCATCGGCCACGGCCTATCGGCGGCTCAATGATTACATGCGCGCGGGCGGCATGATCGTGTTCGACACGCGCGATGCCCATATCGGCGGTTTCGGCTCTGGCACGCCCGAGGGGCGGCGCTTGCGCGCGTTGGCGGCACCGCTGGATATTCCGCCGCTTGAACCTATTCCGCCTGATCACGTGCTGACGCGCAGCTTTTACCTGTTGCAGGATTTTCCGGGGCGTCACGCCTCGCGCGATGTTTGGGTCGAGGCGGCACCAGCTGACGCTGAACAGGTCGAGGGGATGCCATTTCGCAACCTGAATGACGGGGTCACGCCGGTGATGATCGGCGGCAACGCTTGGGCGGCTGCTTGGGCGCAAGATGAGATGGGCCGCCCCCTTTACCCCGTCGGGCGCGGCTCCACAGGTGAGCGCCAGCGCGAGATCGCGCTGCGCTTTGGTGTCAATCTGGTGATGCATGTGCTGTCGGGCAATTACAAATCCGATCAGGTACATGTGCCGGCCCTGCTTGACCGGTTGGGGCAATAGCCATGGCGCAAACGATCCTCTTCGATCCGCTGGTGCCGGTCTGGCTGATCTGGGCGCTGGGCGTGTTGAGCGTGCTGATCACTGGCTTGGCGCTTTGGCGTGGCTTGGCGGGCTGGCCGCTGCGCGCCTTGGCGGCGGTGGCGCTTTTGTCGGCGCTGGCAAACCCCGCGCTGCAATCAGAGCAGCGTGAACCGCTCAGCGATATCGTGCTGGTCGTGGCTGACCAATCGGCCAGCCAGCGCATCGCCGACCGCCCCGATCAGACCGAAGCGGCCCTTGCAGCACTCGAGGCGCAGATCGCGGCCCTTGGCATGGAGATGCGGCTTGCGCGGGTGGGCGACGGTGCCGACAACGCCGGAACGCTGTTGATGACCGAATTGGCCCGCATGTTGGCCGAGGAACCGCGCGCGCGGGTGGCGGGTGCGATCCTTGTGACCGATGGGCAATTGCATGATGTGGGGCTGGCCCCCGACCTGCCCGCGCCGCTGCATGCGCTGTTGACCGGGCGCAGCGATGATTGGGACAGGCGGCTAGTGATCGAGACAGCCCCCGCCTTTGGGATCATCGGCGAAGAGCTGATGATCACCCTGCGCATCGAGGATCAAGGCGCTGTGCCAAGCAGCCTGTCAGGCCGGGCCGAGATCGCCATTTCCATCGACGGCGCCCCCGCCCAAAGCTATGCGGTGCCGACGGGCCAAACCCTGCAATTGCCGCTGACGCTGGAGCATGCAGGTCAGAACGTCGTGCAATTCACCATCCCCGAAGCGATGGATGAGTTGACCGCGCGCAACAATGCCGCCGTGGTGCAGATCAACGGGATACGTGACCGCCTGTCGGTCTTGTTGGTCTCGGGTGAGCCGCATCCGGGCCAGCGCACATGGCGCAACCTGCTTAAGGCCGACCCATCGGTCGATCTGGTGCATTTCACCATTCTGCGCCCGCCCGAAAAGCAAGATGGCGTGCCGGTGACCGAGTTGAGCTTGATCGCCTTTCCGACACGCGAATTGTTCATGGACTCGGTCGATGATTTCGACCTGATCATTTTCGACCGCTATCAGCGGCGCGGTATCCTTCCGCTGACCTATTTCGATAATATCAGCCGCTATGTCGAAGACGGTGGCGCGCTGTTGCTGGCGGCTGGGCCGGATTATGCGGGGGCAGCCTCGCTCTATCGGTCGCCCTTGGCCGATATCTTGCCGGGCCGCCCGACCGCGCGGGTGATCGAGACGCCGTTTTTGCCGGAAATCTCTGAGCTTGGTCAGCGTCACCCGGTGACCGCTGGGCTGGCCGCGACACATACGCCACTTCCGGGCCAAGATCAGCCTTGGGGGCGTTGGGTCCGACAGGTCGAGGTGATCGAACAATCCGGCCAGACCGTGATGACGGGCAATGGCGGTGCGCCTTTGCTGATTTTGGACCGTGTGGGCGAGGGGCGCGTGGCGCTTTTGGCCTCGGATCACGCGTGGCTCTGGGATCGCGGCTATCAGGGCGGCGGCCCCCAGCTTGAGATGCTGCGCCGCCTTGCCCATTGGATGATGGGTGAGCCCGAGTTGGAAGAAGAAGCGCTGGTGGCCGAAACCGATGGCCAGACCATCCGCGTCACCCGCCGCACATTGGCCGACACGGTGGGGCAACTAAAGGTGACGGCACCCGACGGCAGCGAAAGCGCAGTTTTGCTAGAAGAAGTGATGCCGGGGCGCTTTGCGGTCGAGATTACGGCGGCCGAGCAAGGGCTTTACCGGCTGGTCGAGGGCGATTTCGAGACGGTCATCGCCCTTGGCCCTGCTGCGCCGCGTGAGTTTGAACAGACGATTGCCTCGGATCATCTGCTTGCGCCGCTGAGCGGTGCAGTGCTGCGCCTGCAAGATGGCATGCCCGATCTGCGCCGCGTGGCCGAGGGGCGCATGACAGAAGGGCGCGGTTGGATTGGGCTAACGCCGCGCGCCGCCTATGTGACCACGGATGTGAAAGTTACCCCGCTGATTGCGGCATGGCTTTTCATGCTGTTGATCTTGGCGCTGAGCGTTGCAGGCTGGCTGCGCGAAGGGCGGCGCTGATCGCGGGCGGTGCGCCGAAAGGCG
>NZ_JAGYJN010000019.1 GCF_018402035.1 Roseicyclus sp. | reverse complement strand
AATTCCTCCGATGCGGATACGTTTTGCACGACGACCACCGCTCTTTCGGGGCAAGAAGTCCACGAAACTGTCTCCGGTTTCGGCAGATAAACCGCTGGACTGTGCAGCGTTCAGCCGGATGACGCCCGCGGCTAGGATGCGCCCGATCTCCGCGAGGCGCGCTTGCGCTGACATGCGCTCAGGGCATAGGGGATTGGGCCCCGAAACCGGGCCTTCGAAAGTGGATGACATGGCGACTTTTCGCGATTGGGATGATGCCCAGAAGGTATCGCGAAATCAGGAAAACACAAGCTTTTCAATATTTTGTGGACAGTATCGACCTGTTCGCAGCGCTGCGCAAATCTGCGCACGCGCCCCGTCGTCCCCATGGCTGATGCAGACTGTTCAGGGCGCGAATCAGCGCGCGTCGCCGCCCATGAACTTGTCGAACGTGTCGAGTTCCGGCTCTTCCTCTAGCTGAGCCATCTCCCACGGCGATGGCGCGCGGTCGGGATAGAGCAGTAGCGAAATCGATATCTCATTGCCGGGCGAGAACACGGTCATTTCACGCACCGGCTCGGAACCGGCCCAGACACCAGCCGGGTGGTGATGGCCGTGACGGCCCGTATCCCAGTCCACCTCCTGCGCGGCCATAGAAGCTGGCGGCAACTCGGTCACGACCTGCCGGGCGCGATAGAACACGCCGGATTTCAGCAGCGGTTCGCTGGACCAAGCCCAGTCGATGAAGCCTTCCTTGCCAACCACGATCATGGCGCGCTTGTCGGTGATGGTCATCCACTTCAGGATGGCCGCGGTCAGCGACACGGCATAGCGGTCGGACAACTCGGTCATCACGTCGATGTCGATTGCCCGCCCCTTGATCTGGGAGCGGAAGTCATCAAGCGGCATGAGTAGGTAGGAGGCAAAGGTGTTGGCCTCGCCTTCGATCTTGGTCACGCTCTCGTCCCAGTCCGCCATGTTCCGATTGGTGCACTTTAGGCCAGACGGGTGCAGGTGCCGATGCAAGAGATAATGCCCCAGCTCATGCGCCAGCGTGAAGTTACGGCGACCTGCAGACCGGATGCTTTCGTTGTAGATGATGCCCCATTCACCCGAGCCGTTTGGATGCGGCATCAGCATACCCTCGACGCCCTTCGACAGGTCCAGCCCCCCGACCATCGTGATCGGCGCGTCAGGAAATACCTGCCGTGAGAAATCCTGCGCCAGTGCCGCCACGTCGATGGGGAAGCGCGGGAGCCCGTGCACAACCTGATGCACGGACAAAATCTTGGTCAGGCGGTTGGCCCAACTTTGAGGCGTGGTCGGCAGGCTCAATCCTTCTTTCCCCACATATCGATCATCTGATTGATCTTAGCTTGGTCGTCCGGGGCGAGCTTGCTGAATTTGCGGAAGAATGCCTCCTTTAGAACCGCGTCTCCGGGCTCCTCGCTTTCATCCAGCAGGTAATCGGTGGTGACCTCAAGGGCCTGAGCGATCCGTGTCAGTTTTTCTCCGGACGGCTTTCGCGCGTCGCGGTTTTCCAACTCCCAAATGTAGCTCTTGCTCGAGTCGGTCAGTTCCGCGAGCTTGTCTAGGGAGTATCCCTTTTCCTGGCGGTGGCGCTTGATCTTGGCGCCGAGGGACGTGGTCATCGTATCATCCTTGTTTTCCTTGGTTGTAGGAAGCTTGTTCGGTATGCCGAACAAAATCGTGCCGTGCAAGTAGACATGGCGGTTTGTTCGGTATATATCGAACAGCATCGTATCGCTTTGCGCCGATTCTCTCCCATTTTGCCACGAAAGGGCTCCCATGACTGCTATTTCCGCCTTCTTCCGCAAGACCCCCGTCATTCGCCTGAAGGAGTATTTCACCTCCGGCGGGTTCACTTCGCTCGCTCCCGTCGATTGGACCAAGCCAGAGGCCGATGTTGTCGAACCGCTGATCAAGGCGGTCGATGGTATGACGGATGACGAAAGGCAGCGTGTCGTCCTTGACGCAGGTCGTGTCGCGGCTCTCGCCGACGAACCCGGCCAGAATGCGTTGCAGAACGTTGTCCTGAACCGCGCGATCTTCGATACGCTGGAGGGGGCCAACAATCGCTCGCTCTGGGTCTTTCTGAATGAAAACGACCGCTTCCGCCTTGCGGAAGAGGTGCGTTACAACGATGAACGCCGTCGCGGGCGCTCTTGGAGCGGCTTCGAGGTCGAGAAAGACTGCACGGTTCGCCGTGATCCGATCTCCGTTGCGGCCTTCACCAAGGCAATCCGCGATCGTTTCGACACCCCGCATGTTCACGTCGACATTTTTGACCGGCACCGCGTGATCCTCGATGATCAGGAATGCGATCTCGTGCAGGTCGCTGTCTACCGCGAGGGCCGGCCGGAAGACATGCTGGGCTTCGATGCGAACAGCACACTGTCGCGGCGCATTGTGAAGCCCGTTTTCGAGGCAGCGCTGACCTACGAGGCGGACACCGGCATCATCGAGGTGGTGGCCAACACGCTGGAGGACCGGCGGGATCTGACGGCTTATATGGCCCGCGATCTGCTCGGTATCGACTTCGAGGAAAAGCACATCCCCTTCCGCGAATACGACCTCAGCATGTTGCTGAAGCCCTTCGACTTCCCGACCGACGTGGAGGACGGGATCAAAGAGGTGACCGTCAAGGAACTGCGCTTCATGGACGTCGGCGAGCGCAACGAACGGATCACACTCGAATCCATGTCGGGGGCAGAGCGGTCCATCTGGGAAATGGCAGAAAAGCGGATCGGTCTGGACATCGGCGGCACGGGGCATGGCCTGCCGGTCGCATCGGGCGTGCCGGAATGGATCATCACGCGCGCCCGGTTCACGATCAAGTTCCACCCGGGCCCGGGCGGTGGACGGGGCAAATCCCTGACGCTGACCGTGACGATGCCGCATGGATGCAACCTGAAGGACATGACGCCGCATGAGCGTCTGATCGGCGAGAAATATCTGCGCCGTTGGGGCATCCTGACTGACACCGCCGACCTTGGTGACCTCATTGACTAAGCAGGGTGTAGATTTGCTGCTGCGGGTGATGGAAACCCGCGCCGCCAAGATACAGGCAGCGACCTTGCGGCAGGTGGCGCCTCGGGCAACAGATGAGTTGCTCGGGGCCAAGCTTCTGGTGGCGTCCGGGCATATCCCGGTCGTCACTGCCATGGACGCCTTCGAGGACGAGCCCATTCCGGCGGAGTGGTGCGCCAAGCGCAGGCAGTTCGGCTACCATAACAGCGTCGGCCGCTGGGTTGTCGTCGATGCAGACGAACTCGCGGCGTTGATCGTCGCCTACCAGGTGATCTTCAGCAAGATGCTGGTCGGTTTCGAACGTTCTGCTCCAGAGCATCCGATCTCGCTGATTGATGGTATCGCTTGGGATATTGGCACCATCAGGCTGACTGGCGCAAAATCACCGGTGCCAGTCTGGTTCGCACGGCGCCTTGCTGACCCTGGGGTCTGGAGCAGTCTTGATGCCCTTTTCGAACGCAGGCCGCCCGACGAGGTCCGGGTCGTTCTGACGTCGACCCGCGGTGATCGCATTCCGATCACAGCGAACAGGCGCAACTTGGTTGTCAGCGTGGCTGATGTGGTCGGCTCCCCGGGCAAACTCGCGATCTCGCCGCAAGCGCTCGGCGCGCGAGTGTTTCCGGGTCAGGTCCAGCGCAAGTTCCCCATCGACCATTCGGAAGACTGTGGGATCGTCTGGCATCGCGGCGAAACCCTGACCTTCAGCGGGGACAAGCAGCGTTTGCTATTGCAACTGCTATTCGCAGCCTACGAGGCCAAATCGCCAGTCCTGCGTGTGGCATACGTCCTTGAGGAAGCGAGCTACAAAGACCAAGTGAACACGCTGAAAAAAGCCTTCGGCCGCCGCACCGACTGGCAGCGCTTCATCAAGTTCGATGATGGGAACTGCTGGATAGAGCCCTGATTCTGCCATCCTTGATCCCATTGAAAGGCCGTCCTTCGGGGCGGCCTTTTTTCTTCCCGGGGCGTCAATCTTCGCTGCCTCCCGGTTTGCCTCCCGCCTGCCTCCACGGTGCCTCCCAGCCCCTCCGCCATGTTGATCCCGCAAGTGTTCGCAAAAACCCCAAGGAGGTTCACATGGCGCTAAGGCACCTTTCCCAGATCGAGCTGGCGGCTCGCTGGAACATTTCACACCGCACGCTGGAGCGTTGGCGGTGGACGGGCGAAGGCCCGAAATTCATCAAACTCGGGGGTCGGGTGATTTACCGGCTCGAAGATGTCGAGGCTTTCGAGGTCGAGCAGATCCGCGGCGCGGATCATGAACCACATCGTCCGATGTCGGCGTGAGGGGGGATGACATGACGATCTCCAATCACATCACCCTCGCCGATCTCCATCGCATGCCGGTGGGCCAGATCGCGGCGCTGCCCGCCGACCAGCTCGCCCTGCTGAAAGGCATGGCGGACGAGCAACTGACGCAGGCGAAGTCGCTCTCGGACTGGCTCGATGGCGCCATTTCACTGAAATACGCCGATCGCGCCGGTGAGTTTCGCCACGAAGCTGGCAAAGACACTGGGACGATCCGGTTCGAGGATGACGGCGTCACCGTCATCGCCGAACTGCCCAAGCGTATCGATTGGGACCAGGCCAAGCTCGCCCAGATCGCCGCGAACATCGCCTCCGCTGGCGAAGACCCGGCCGAGTTCATCGACACGAAGCTGTCGGTCTCCGAACGCAAATACGGTGCCCTGCCGGAAAGCTGGCGCAAGGGGTTTGAACCCGCGCGCACGGTCCGGACCGGCAAGCCCAAGTTCCGTCTGGTGTTGAACGAGGAGGTGCGCTGATGGCCATTTCTCTCGCATCCCTGCGCATGACCTCGGCGCTGACGCCGCCGCGCATCCTGATCCACGGTGTGGCAGGGGTCGGCAAATCCACCTTCGCGGCCGATGCCGACCGGCCGGTGTTCATCATGACCGAGGACGGGCTCGGCAAGCTGCAGGTGCCGCATTTTCCGCTGGCGACGAGCTATGCGGAGGTGGCCGGGGCCCTTGATGCGCTGCTGACCGAGGACAACGAGTTCGGCACAGTGGTCATCGACAGCGTCGACTGGCTGGAACCGCTGATCTGGGCCGAGGCCTGCCTGCGCAACGGCTGGGCCTCCATCGAAACCCCCGGCTTCGGCAAGGGCTATGGCGAGGCGCTGAATGTCTGGCGCGAATATCTCGACAAGCTGAATGCGCTCCGGGACCAGAAGGGCATGGCGGTCATCCAGATTGCCCATACCGACATCAAGCGCTTCGACAGCCCCGAGCACGAGCCCTACGACCGGTATGTGATCAAGCTGCAGACCCGCGCCTCGGCGCTGCTGCAGGAACATTCCGATGTGGTGCTCTTTGCCAATTACCGGATCTCGGTCGCCAAATCCGATGTCGGCTTCAACAAAAAGGTGACCCGGGCGCTCGGGTCCGGTGCGCGCGTCATGCACACCGAAGAGCGCCCCGCCTTCCTCGCCAAGAACCGTTACGGCCTGCCAGACACGCTCGAGCTCAGCTGGGCCGAGTTCATGGCGGCCATGCCCCAATCCGAATGATACACCTGAAAGGACACGACCATGGCACGTTTTGATACGTCATTTGACGCCACCAGCGTTGAACCCACCACCCCCTATGAGCTGCTGCCCGCCGGTAAATACAGCGCCCAGATCGTCGAGAGCGAGATGCGCGTGACCCGCAATGGCATGGGCCAGTTCCTCTGGCTGATGCTCGACATCCTCGATGGCCCATATAAGGGCCGGAAGATCTTCGATCAGCTGAACCTGGTGAACCCGAACCCGACCACGGTCGAGATCGCACAGCGCACGCTGTCAGCCATCTGCCATGCGACGGGCCGGATGCATGTCAGCGACAGCGAGGAGTTGCACCTGATCCCGATGACGATCCAGGTGAAGATCAAGCCGCCCAAGAACGGCTACGGCGAAAGCAACACCATTGCCTATCTGCCGCCCGAGAAGGGTGCCGCGGCGATCGCACGCACCGCAAAGCCCGCGCCCGCAGCACCCGCGATACCTGCGGCCCCGCCCAAGATGGCGTCTGCTCCCTGGAACAAGAAGGGCTGAGAACCCGCGCTGCCCTTTCGCCCGTGCGTGATGGGGCGGCGCCTCCCGAAACCTGAGGACACTCCCATGACTGACCTGAACAACGCGGCCCCCGTGGCCGTGATCAGCCCCGGCTTGCCTGATGATCAGCGCCGGTTGATCGAACTCGACGACGCCATTGCCAAGATCCGCACCCAGATCGCGACGGCCGATCTTGCGCGGCAGCGCGGCCATAAACCCATCGACCCGGACTGGTTCCACCGGGCCCGCACAGCGCTGCGCCATCTGAGCCGCGAGCGGGCGGAACTTCTGGCCCAAGGCACCGGACGTCGCCGCCGCGAAAAGCTGAAGGACGCGCTGATCGGCGTTCTGCGCGAGCGCCATGATCCAGAAACCTGGAGCGGCATTCTGGCCGAGGCACAGGCCCGCAGTGAACGGGAGGGTTTGTGATGGCTGATCTTCCCGCACCGCCGACGCCGACACTCACGGCCATTTATGCGTCCTATGAGACCCGGCAGGGTGATGGCTTTCGTGATCATCTGGGCGCGTCGATCATCGGCAAATCCTGCGCACGTGCGCTCTGGTATGATTTCCGCTGGATCACGCCCACGCGCCATTCCGGTCGCCTGCTGCGCCTCTTTGAGACCGGCCAGCTGGAAGAGGACCGTATGGTCCGCAATCTGCGCGCCACCGGGGCCACTGTTCTGGAACTGGATCCGGAAACAGGACGGCAAATCCGCGTTGAGGCCCATGGCGGTCATTTTGGCGGCTCGCTCGACGGTGTGGCGCTCGGCCTGCTGGAGGCCCCGAAAACCTGGCATGTGCTGGAGTTCAAGACGCATGGGGTCAAGAGCTTCACTGAGCTGACCGCCAAAGGCGTGGTGCTGGCCAAGCCCCAGCATGCCGCGCAGATGCAGATCTACATGCATCTGACCGGGATCACGCGCGCGCTCTACATGGCGGTCTGCAAGAACACGGACGCGCTGCATATCGAGCGGATCGAGGCCGACAGTGCGATGGCCGAGCGTCTGCTGGACAAGGCTGGCCGGATCATCTTCGCCCAGCATCCGCCCGCGCGGATCAGCGAGGACCCCGCATGGTTCGAATGTCGGTTCTGCGATCACCATGCTGCTTGCCACGAGGGTGGCGGTGCTGCCGTGACCTGTCGGTCCTGCCTGCATTCCACCGCCGTGGACGGCGGATGGCATTGCGCCCGGCACGACCGGATGCTGGCTCCGATCGAGCAGCGTGCGGCCTGCAGCAAACATCTCTTCATCCCCGATCTTGTGCCGGGTGAGGTCATCGATGCGGGGGACGACATTGTCACCTACCGCATGCCCGATGGCTCCACTTGGGAAAACGACGCCCGTACCACGGAGGCCACATCATGCTGACCCTGCGCCCATATCAACAGGCCGCGATCGCTTCGATCTACGCATACTACGAGAACAAATCGGGCAATTGTTGCATTGTGATCCCAACAGCTGGAGGCAAGTCTCTGGTTATGGCTGCCTTCATCGAAGGCGTGCTGAAAGCCTGGCCCGACCAGCGCATTCTGATCGTGACCCATGTGCGCGAGTTGATCGCGCAGAACCATGCCGAGATGATCGGGCTCTGGCCCGAGGCACCCGCAGGCATCTATTCGGCGGGGCTTGGCAAGCGCGAGGCGCAAGCGCGCATCTTGTTTGCCGGCATCCAGTCGATCCATCGCCGCGCGCAGGAAATCGGCCATACTGATCTGGTGCTGATCGACGAGGCCCATCTCATCCCCGGCAATTCCAGCACCATGTATCGCCGCTTTCTCGACGGGCTGGCGCAGATCAATCCGGCGCTGAAGGTGATCGGGCTGACCGCCACGCCGTTCCGTGTGGATTGCGGCATGCTGCATGAGGGCAAGAACGCGCTCTTCACCGACATCGCCTTCGAGGCGCCTGTGCGCGATCTGATCGATCAGGGCTATCTGAGCCCGCTGGTTTCCAAGCAGCCTGCCACCCGGCTGGATGTCTCGAAGGTCGGCACGCGGGCTGGCGACTTCATTGCCCGCGATCTGGCGGCCGCGGTCGATCAGGAGGCTATCACCCGCGCGGCTGTCACCGAAATCATTGAGTACGGGAAAGATCGCAAGTCCTGGCTGGCTTTCTGTTCGGGGGTCGAACATTCCCGTCATGTTGCAGAGGAATTCCAGCGCCGGGGCATCAGCTGCCGCACGATCTTTGGCGACACGCCCAAGGACGAGCGTGATGCGATCATCGCGGCCTTCAAGCGCGGCGAAATCCGCGCGCTGGCCTCGATGGGCGTGCTGACCACCGGCTTCAACGCGCCCGGCGTCGATCTCATAGCACTCTTACGCCCCACGAAATCAGCCGGGCTTTATGTGCAGATGGTGGGACGCGGCACGCGGCTCAGCGCTGGCAAGGAAAACTGCCTCGTTCTGGATTTTGCTGGCAATGTCCGCCGCCACGGTCCGATCGATCTGGTCCGGCCCAAACGCCCTGGTGAGGGCGGTGGGGGCGATGCACCCACAAAGGTCTGCCCCACGTGCGAGAGCATCATCGCGCTCTCTGCCACGGAATGCCCGGATTGCGGATACGAATTCCCAGCCCGTGAGGTGAAAATCGCCCCCACCGCTGCCGCATTGCCAATTCTATCGCCAAAAACACCGCAATGGCTACAGGTCGCAGGCATCTCCTATAGCCGCCACGACAAGCTGGGCGGGCGGCCCTCGCTTAAGGTCACCTATAGCTGCGGGCTCACGTCCTACAGCGAATGGGTCTGCATCGAGCATCAGGGCTACGCCCGCCAGAAGGCAACGGACTGGTGGTGCAAGCGTGCGCCGGGTTTGCCCGTTCCGCTCAGCGTCGATGAGGCGATTGCGCAGGCAGGCCATCTTGCACGCCCCAGCGACATCTCGGTCCGCCCCTCGGGCCGCTATTTTGAAATCTCCGGATACAGGTTCGATCCATGCGCCAAACCCGCCCCGGCCTCTGCGCCGTCTGCCACCGGCAACCTCGCGGCTTTGGTTGGTTCGACGCAGGTTTCCGCGTCGCTGACCAGCGGCGGGACGCAAGTCGGCAGCACCTCTGCTCCCGCGCCTGCCAGGACATCTGCCACAGGAGGAAGGGCATGATCGATCCCACCCCGAATGAGAGCGAGGCCATGACCGTCGGCGGCCAGACGGGCGGCGAGTATCTGGAAAGCATCGGCAAGTCCGATCTCGCCACCCTGACCGAGACCGAATGGGACCGCTTTCTTGATGCGGTCGTCACCGGATATTGTGATCACCTGCGTGAGCTTGCGGGCAAGGACCGCACGCGGCTCGACGCCATGACCCCCGAGGTGCCCTTCTGATGGCTGACACATCCTTCATGGCGCGCTTCGGCGCGCGGCTCGTCACCAATGGCTATGCCATCCTGCCCATCGGCCCGGGCACGAAGAAGCCCGGCCGCTTCCAGCGCGGAGCATGGACGGACTATCCGGAATGGAACCGCCATGCCGAGCGCGGCACCACCGAGGTCGAGGTGGCCACATGGTCGTCCTGGCCCGATTGCGGCATCGGGATCGTGGGCGGCGCTGTCGCTGCGGTCGATATCGACATCAAGGACGACGCCGACTTGGCGCTGCAGATCGAGCGCCTTGCCCGGGAACGCCTCGGGGACACGCCCGCCCTGCGCATTGGCCGGGCCCCGAAGCGGATGCTGGTCTATCGCACCAACGAGCCGTTCCGTGGCATCAAGCGCCATCCGCTGGAAGTGCTTTGCCTCGGGCAACAGTTCGTGGCTTACGCAAATCATCCGGACACAGGTGCGCCCTATGCATGGCCCGAGGAGGGGCTGGCGGATATCGACATCACCGACTTGCCCGAAATCACAGCCGAAGCTGCGCTTGCGTTTCTTGACGAAGCCTATGCGCTGCTCCCGGAAGCGTTGCGCCAGCGTGGGCTCTCTGCCGTTGCACCTGCGGGTGAAGTCGAGCGCATCCACAGCCAGATCGGAACCTTGCCCGCGATCGAGGCGGCGCTCGCTTGGCTGCCCAACGCTGAACTCGACTACGACAGCTGGATGCGGGTTGGCATGGCCCTGAAAGGTGCGCTTGGCGAGGCCGGGGCTGATCTCTTTGCTGACTGGTCAGCGCGGGCGGCCAAGGATGTGCCTGCGACCACGATGAAGGCCTGGGCCAGCTTCAAGCCCGACCGGATCGGCGCGGGCACGATCTACCATCTCGCCATGGAACGCGGCTGGCAGCCTGAAATTGATTTGCGCCTCGATGGTAGCGTCGATCCTGAGGTGGAGCACCCAGCGGCGGGGCTGTTGTCGAGGTTGGGCGTTCAATCCGACCAAGACGGCGACACCCCGGCCAGCCCACCGTTCACGCTGGTGATGCCCGACGGTTTGGTGGGCGATCTGACGGAGTACATGCTGGCCACTGCCCGGCGCCCGCAGCCGCTCCTGTCGCTTGGAGCCAGCCTCTGTGCCATCGGCGCGCTGATGGGGCGGCAATACCGCACGACAAGCAACCTGCGCTCCAACCTCTATGTCGTGGGCATCGCCGACAGCGGATCGGGCAAGAACCATGCCCGCGAAATCATCAACGAGACCTTCTTCGAGGCGGGTCTGGCCCACCACCTTGGGGGCAACAAGATCGCATCCGGCGCAGGGCTTCTGACCGCGCTGCACCGCCAGCCCGCGATCCTGTTCCAGATCGACGAGTTCGGGATGTTCCTGTCGGCTGCCGCTGACCGCAAACGCAGCCCGCGCCATATCACCGAGATCCTCGACAACATGACCGAGCTTTACACCTCGGCCGGCGGGATCTTCCTCGGCGCGGAATACGCCAACCGGGACGGCACGAACGAGCGGCGCGACATCAACCAGCCCTGCCTTTGCGTCTATGGCACCACGACGCCCTTGCACTTCTGGGGGGCGCTGCAGGGGGCAAACGTGGTCGACGGCTCGCTGGCCCGTTTCCTGATCCTGCCCAGCGATGAGGACTACCCGGATGAAAACATCGCCGTTGGCATCCGGCAGGCACCGCCTGCGCTCATCCATGGGCTGCAGCTGATCGCAGCAGGTGGAGGCGGAAAAAAGGGCAACCTGACGGGCAAGACCGCTGATCAGAACACTGCCGTGAACCCTATGATCGTGCCCATGACTGAGGAGGCCCGGGCTCGGTTCCGCCAGCTCAGCATCGAGCTGACCGAGGAATTGCGGGCCGCCGCTGGCACGGCCTTCACGGCCATCCTCGCCCGGATCGGAGAAAACGCCCTCAAACTCGCGCTCATCGTGGCGGTCGGGCGCAACCCGGTGCGGCCTGAGATCGAGATCACGGCGGCTGAGTGGGCCATCGCCTTCGTGCGGCATTATGCACAGCGCACCATGGAAGCGGTCGAGCGGCATGTCGCGGACACCGAGACCGAGGCACACCTGAAGCGGCTAAAAGAGATCATCCGGGGGACTGGGGCTAAGGGTCTCACCAAGTCCGAGATCACTCGGGCCTCACAGTGGCTGAAATCCCGTGATCGGGATGAGATCCTGGTGACGCTGATCGAGAGCGGGGACATCACAACTGGCATGCGCGGGTCGTCGACGAGGCAGGCCATGGTCTATCGAATGGCCCACTGGGGTGGCGTCTGGCGAGATGCTTCAGGGCGCAAAATCATGCAGAAGGAAGTTTGATTATGCTTAAGCGTATGATAATAGTGAAAAAAAGAGGAACTATCACGTCCTTCAATCTTTCAAGAGGACACCTTATCCCTTACGCGTGTACGCGCGCGCGGTTTAATAAAAGAATGACTACCTTCTATAACTATATAATAATATGAATGATATATATTATATAAGGACGCCAATGGGTTAGCATGGCGAAAGCTTCATGCTAGCTCTTTGAAGCGCAAGAAAGATGTGCCGGGCGGCTCGCTCGCCCCGCG
>NZ_JAGYJN010000018.1 GCF_018402035.1 Roseicyclus sp. | reverse complement strand
GACGGGTCTGTTGTGTTTCGCAAGAAGCTTTCCCGGGGCCAGATTCTGGCATTCATTGCCCAGCAATCCAGGTGCGTTGTTGCCATGGAGGCGTGCGCTACAGCCCATGGCTGGGGGCGCGAGTTCGAGAAGCTGGGACACGATGTGCGCTTGATCCCGCCGGTCTATGTGAAGCCTTTCGTCAAGCGTCAGAAGAATGATGCGGCGGATGCTGAGGCCATTGTCGAAGCCGCGTTGCGCCCGACCATGCGGTTTGTTGCGGTGAAGACGGAAGACCAGCAGGCGCGCGCCATGCTGTTTCGTACGCGGCGGATGTTCGTGGGTCAGCGCACTCAAATGATCAATGCCTTACGCGGGCACTTGGCGGAGCATGGGTTGGTTGCTGCAACAGGCACAGCACAACTCAAACGTCTGGCGGATGCGATCGAAGATAGTGACACAGCTTTGCCCGAGGGCGTCCGGGACCTAGGTCGGATGTATCTGGCGCATATTGCAACGCTGAATGCTCGGGTTGCAGAACTTGACCAGAAGATGAGGTGCGCGGCCAAAGAGGCCGATGTGGCGAGGCGGCTCCAAACCATGCCGGGCGTAGGGCCGATTACGGCGCTTGCGATCGAGACATTCGCACCGGAGCTGTCATCCTTCCGGCGCGGTCGCGACTTTGCAGCCTGGCTCGGGCTCGTGCCAAAACAGCATTCAACAGGCGGCAAAGCCCGGTTGGGCAAGACGTCGAAGATGGGACAACGTGACATCCGCACGCTCTTGGTCTCAGGCGCCATGGCTGTTCTGCAGGCAGTGGAGCGATTTGGTACCCCGAACAATGGCTGGCTGACGCGCATACGGGCTCGAAAGCCGCGCATGGTCGTCGCGATTGCACTTGCCAATAAAATGGCCCGTGGCCTCTGGGCCATGATGACGAAACAAGAAGATTACCGGAACCCCGTGGCGACGATGGCATAGGCACACTGCGCTTTCCATTCCGCACCGGCGCGTCGGGAGTGTGAGGAGGTCACTGAACAGTAAGGGCAAAGGATCGACAAGATCCGGGTCAGAGAAAGCAGTATTTGTGCTGGAGCCAACGAGCTCGGTCTGTTGATCTGCTTCTGATCCGCGCATCGCCATACCGGCCCGCGGCTGTATCAATCGCCGCAACAAGAGGCCTGATACATGACCGCACCCGATCACACGCTCAAGCCGTTCAAAAACCACTTGCACCAACGGGGGCATCCATACATGCACAAATCGCGTGAGGGATTCATCTTGTGAATCCAGCGTGGTAGCTGGGATGCATGAAAGTGTTGATTGTCACTGAGAACTGACCCGGTTTAGACCAAAATGGTCACTGAGAACTGGCCCATATGCAACCGTTCTCCGGCTTGAACCAGCCAGGAGAAATCGCGGTGCTTCAATTGAAGTTCGATACCGGACCCGTTGCGACCAGATGGCCTGCAAACTCAATCTATAGTAAATGATTACAATGACTTAAGCCTCAGAGAGCGTTGGTTGCCAGACCCATTCCCTCCGCCATACTCCCATTCCAAAGCCATTTTCCGATCCGGCTGCGGCCGGATTTGTCCGTTTTTTCGGACGCTTATGGGGGTAGTGCACTTATCAGAAAGACAAATCGTAAGCGCGGCATATCGGTTCGGTTCATCACCGTTTATTTCGGCGTGGTGGCCGAGATTGCCGACCGCGCTGCCGTGATGCGGCGTGGTGATGCGGTTGAGCACGCTGGCGCATCCGACGTTTTGGCCAAGTCGCAGCAGGCCGATACGCAAAGCCTGCTTGATGTTGTGCCGGGGCGCGATTGGATCAGCGGCCTGTCTGCCGCCGTCTGAGGTGGCAAACACACCCCGCGTGCGCGGGGCATTGCTTAAATCGCGCCAAGGCGGCAAAGTCATCTCACCCAAGGCAAAGGGAGGAAGGCCATGGGCGGGCGTATCTTGTTGATCGAGGATGAGGGGAATATTCGCGAAGCCATCGGTTTCATTCTCAGCCGCGCAGGTTGGGAGGTGCAAGGCCATGGCAATGGTGCAACGGCCATCGAGGCGGTGACGCGCACCAAGCCCGACATCATCATTCTCGATATCATGTTGCCGGGGCTTTCGGGGTTCGAGATTTTGCGCGCGCTGCGCGAGGATGCGGATTTGGCCCTTCTTCCGGTGTTGATGCTGACCGCCAAGGGCCAAGCCCGCGATCAAGAGGCCGCCTTTGAGATCGGGGCCAACGCCTATTTGACCAAGCCCTTTTCCAATGCTGATCTGCTTGCAACCGTCGCGCGCTTGGCTCAGGCGCATGTGACGGGCGACCGCACCTAAGCGCGGTCAGCGGGGGGAAGGGCAATGGCACGGCGCTTGTTTTTGGAACGGCGGAGCTACCGTCAAAACCGTCTGCAAGATGCGGCACGGCTTTTGCCGGTACTTGGATTGTTGCTGGTCTTTGCGCCGGTCTTTATCCGTGGCGATACGGCCTTGCTGGGTGGCACGAGCCTGTCGAATTGGCTGGTCTATTACTTCGTTGTCTGGATCGGGCTGATCGTGCTGACGGGCTTTGTGTCATGGTCGCTGACACGGGGTGACCGCAAAGCGCAAACCGATGCCCCACCATCGGAGGAAGGGCAATAATGCTCAGCTTCGATGGGCTTGTCGCGGTCTGTGTTCTTTACGTTCTGATCCTGTTCGGCGTGGCTTTCATCGCCGAAAAGCGCGCGGCTGATGGCAAGGCGCGGTGGCTCAACTCGCCCATCACCTACACGCTCAGCCTGTCGATCTATACCACGGCTTGGACATTTTACGGTGCTGTCGGCTCGGCCGTGCGCAACGGGCTTGAGTTCTTGACCATCTATCTTGGCCCAACGCTGGTCTTTATCGGCTGGTTTTGGCTTTTGCGCAAAATGGTGCGCATCGGGCGGGCGCAGCGCATCACCTCGATCGCCGATATGATCTCAAGCCGCTATGGCAAATCGGGCGGTGTCGCGGCGCTGGTAACGCTGCTGTCGGTGATTGGCGCCACACCCTATATTGCGCTGCAATTGCAATCGGTGACGCTATCGTTTTCGGTCTTTGCCGATGGTGGCGCCTTTGGTGCGCCCAATGCCGATCAAACCGCGATTTGGGTGGCGGCGGGGCTTGCGCTCTTTACCATCGTCTTTGGCACCCGCTCACTTGACGTCAATGAACGCCATCCCGGCCTTGTCTCGGCCATCGCGCTCGAGGCCATTGTTAAACTTGCCGCCATTCTTGTCTTGGGTGTGTTCGTCGTTTGGGGCGTGGCAGATGGGCCTGCCAATATGCTCGCCCGGATCGAGGCAAGCCCAGTCAACAACGCCGCATGGAACGGCGCGCGCTGGCTGGGGCTGACGGTGTTGGCGGGGGCTGCGATCTTGTGCTTGCCGCGGATGTTTCAGGTGCTTGTCGTCGAAAACACCGATGAGCGGCATCTGGCGACCGCCGGTTGGGCCTTTCCGCTATATCTGTTGTTGATCAGCCTTTTTGTCGTGCCCATCGCGGTGGTGGGGCTTGAGATGTTCGGGCCTGAGGCCAACCCTGATCTGTTCATGCTGACAGTGCCGCTGTTGCTTGGGTATGACGGCTTGGCGCTGTTGGTGTTTTTGGGCGGGTTCTCGGCGGCGACATCGATGGTGATCGTGGCGGCACTGGCACTCTCGACCATGCTGTCGAACCATATCATCGTGCCCTTCTGGCTGCGGCTGACGCGCCATGATGACCCGATGTCGGGCGATATGCGGCGGGTCGCGCTGACCGCGCGGCGCTTGTCGATCGCGGGTGTCTTGTTCTTGGGCTATGGCTATTACCGCTTGTCCGGCGGGGCCGATGCCTTGGCCGATATCGGGCTCATCGCCTTTCTGGGCGTGGCGCAGATCTTGCCTGCGCTTTTGGGCGGGATCTTGTGGCGCGGGGCTACCCGCGTCGGCGCAGCCCTTGGGATCGGGTCGGGCTTTTTGATCTGGGTTTGGCTTTTGCTCATCCCCAATATCGCTGAGACCGGCGGCATCATGCCCGCAATCCTCAGCGACGGCCCCTTTGGCCTGACATGGCTCAGCCCCGCCACGCCCTTGGGCCTTCAGGCAACCGATCCGCTTTTGACCGCGATGGTGCTATCGCTGGGGGTCAATACGCTGCTGTTCATCTTGGGCTCGCTCATGTCCTTTCCCAGCCCGCTTGAGCGGTTGCAGGGCGCACAATTCGTCAATGTCTATGATCATTCCCAACCGCTTTACGGCTGGCAGGGCGCGACAGGGGCGGCCGATGATCTGTTGGTGATGGCGCAGCGGATCTTGGGCGCGGGCAGGGCAGGACGGCTTTTTGACACTGCTGCCGAGGCGCAGGGGCGCACCGGCGGTTTGCCCGAACCCACCCCCGATTTCCTCGAGCGGTTGGAACGTGAATTGGCAGGCTCCGTAGGGGCCGCGACCGCACATGCCATGGTGGCCCAGATCGTCGGCGGGGCCAGCGTGTCGGTGCGTGACCTTTTGGCCGTGGCCGATGAAACCGCCCAGATCATGGAATATTCCATCCAGCTTGAAACCAAGTCCGAGGAACTGGCCCAAACCGCCGCCCGCCTGCAAGAGGCCAACGCCAAGCTCACCGCGCTGTCACGCCAGAAAGATGCCTTTCTCAGTCAGATCAGCCATGAGTTGCGCACGCCGATGACCTCGATCCGCGCCTTTTCCGAGTTGTTGATGCAAGATGAAGGGATCGATGATGAGATGCGCGCGCGCTTTTCGCGGATCATCCATGATGAGACATTGCGCCTGACCCGGTTGTTGGACGATTTGCTGGATCTTTCCGTGCTTGAGCATGGGCGCGTGACGCTGCACGAGGGTGAGGCGGTGCTTTGCGATGTGTTGGATCGTGCCCTGCGTGCCGCAGGCGCGCAAGCCGGCGATGGGCAACTCAAGATCATCCGCGACCGCCAGACCGAGGCGGTGACGCTTTGGACCGATGCCGATCGCCTGACGCAGGTTTTCATCAACCTGATCTCGAATGCGCAAAAATACTGCGATGCCGCCCAGCCCGAGATGGTGATTTCAGTGCGCCAGATGCCGGGCCGCATACAGGTGGATTTTATTGATAACGGCAGCGGCATTCCCGCCCGACAACAAGCGCTGATCTTCGAGAAATTCGCACGCGCCGATACCGCGCGCGGCGCGCCGGGGGCGGGCTTGGGCCTTGCGATCAGCCGCGAGATCATGCTGCGTTTGGGCGGGGGGCTGAGCTATGTCGCCGCGGATCACGGTACGCGGTTCCGGGTGCGGCTCCCGCTGCGGGTGCCGCGCGCGGCTTGACGGTCTGTTAACCGATCATCGGCTAGCCTGCGGCGGTAATGATCCAAGGATGACCGGTTTTGATGACCACCTCGCTGCCGCATAGCGCCCTGCGCCGCAAGATCGCGGCGCATCGCCCCGCCGCCGCTTTGGCCCCCGAGCGCGATGATGCAAGCACCCATGCCTTTGGCCGCGCGCTGCGCCGGGCGGCGATGGGCTTTGACGGGCTGGGTTTGGCGCTGGGCCAAGTGGGGGTTGACTGCGCGCAACCGCTGCAAGCGGTGATCGCGGCCTTGCCCGCGCAGGGTCTGGTCGCGGCACTTGAGGATGAGCAGGGCAGGCGCGGCTTGATCGGCCTTTCGCCCGGTCTGGTCGATGCCTTGATCGAGGTGCAAACCACCGGCCGGGTCGAGGCGGCAGAGCTTCCCCCCCGCCCCGTCACCCGCATCGATGAGGCGCTGACGCGCGATTTCATCGATCTCGCGCTTGCGGCCTTTGCCCTTGAGGGGCAATCGATCACCGGTCGCGATTGGCCCGCGCGCATGACTTATGGCAGTCGGATCACCGCGCGCGGCCAGATCAACCTTCTTTTGCCTGATGGCGACCATACCCTTTTGCAAGCCGAGATTGGGTTTGACGCGGCCCCGCGACGCGCGCATCTCGTGATGGCCCTGCCGCGCGTGCCCCCTGCGGTCGCGGGTGACAAGGCGGGCAATTCTGTGCCGCCTGATCCTGCTTGGATTGCGGCCCGCGCGCGCCTGCTCGATGAACTTCACCTGTCGCTTGATGTGGTGTTGATGCGGCTGCACCACCCATTGGCGCAGGTTGAGCGCCTTGCCGTCGGTGATCTGATCCCGTTTTCACGCGCCGATCTGCATGCGGTCGCGCTTGAGGATGGGCAGGGTCGGGTGCTTTTGCACGGGCGTTTGGGTCAGATCGGCGGGCGGCGCGCCTTGCGCATGCCGCCCTTGCCTGACGCCTCACCGACATCCCAGCCGCAAGATGCAGTGCTCGATCTGCGCAATGCTGTGCAACAATCGACCTTACGCGCCGCTGGCTGAGTGGAACACTACCGCCCCCGGCCCATATGTCGAAAATTTGCCATAATTCTGACCGCAAATGACCTTTGCATTTCCTTTGATCTGTCCTTGCGCTGTCGCGCTTTCGCCACGGACAAGGGGCAGTGTCACCCCATGACCCGATCCACGGGCACCATGTTTGACCCATAGCCCAGCATGACCGCTGTTCGCGGCAAGGAGGCAGGCAATGATCCGTTTGTTCACAACCCCCGCCCTGATCTTGGCGGCCACAATGGCGTTGTCTGCTTGCGCCACGCCCTATGCTGTGTCGCGCAACGCACCGCTCGACACCATGCGCCCGGTGATCGAGGTGCCGATGCAGGATTGGTCGATCCAATCGGTCACGATCAATGTGCCGCAAAGCCTGACGGTCTCTGAGGCGAACTCGATCAAGCCATTGGCTGACATCGTTTGGCGCGAAGATCCCTTGGGTGATCGTTATGCACAGGTCGAAGCCTTGATGACCCGCGCCTTGTCGCCCGTGATGCGCCCACGCGAAGCTGGGGCAACGCCGGTCATCGTGTCGCTGGATGTGACGCGCTTTCATGCCTTGACCGAACGCGCACGCTACACCATCGGCGGCGAGCATGAGATCGAGTTCATCTTGACCGTCACCCATGCCGAAACGGGCGAGATTTTGTCCGGCCCGCGTCCTGTCGATCTGACCTTTGCCGCGATGGGGGGGCAAAAAGCCCTCGCCGAGCAAGCGCGCGGCATCACCCAAGCGGTGCGCATTACCCAACGCCTCCAGCAATGGGCGCTGATGGAATTTGCGCAGGCGCGTCCCGATGATTTGGTCAGCGCGCAGATCACGAACTGATCTTCCGCTCGTCGCTACATCAAGATAGAGGGGGCGCATGACAGCGCCCCTTTCGCCTTTTCCCGTCTTGCGTCTCAAGCCTAAGGCCGACGCCAGAAGCATCCGACATGGCCATCCTTGGGCATGGGGGGATGATCTTGTCCTCGACAGGCGCGCGCGCGCCATCCCTGCGGGCGCGCTGGCCGTGCTCGAGGATGCCGAGCGTCAGCCGCTTGGCCTTGGTGTCGCCACGGTCGAGGGTAAGATCGGCCTGCGCCTTTTGGACCGCGACCCGGCGGCGGTGATCGACAAAGCATGGCTGGCTGCGCGCATCCAAGCGGCGGCGGCCTTGCGGGCCAAGCTTTACGATGCGCCCTTCTACCGCCTGATCCATGCCGAGGGCGATGGCCTGCCCGGACTGATCGTGGACCGTTTCGGCGATACGCTGGTGATGCAACCTAATGCGATCTGGCTTGAAGAGCGCGAAGCGGCCATTGTCGCGGCCCTGCGCGAGGCCACGGGCTGCACCAATCTGGTCAAGAACGGCACATCGCGCGCGCGTCTGGCCGAAGGTCTGCCCGAGGTGACCGAGGTCTTGCTGGGCCATGCGCCCGCCGCACCCATCCCTGTGCCGATGAACGGGGCCATTTATCTGGCCGATGTCATGGCGGGCCAGAAAACCGGGCTTTTCTTTGATCAACGCGACAATCACGCCTTTGCCGCGCGGCTTTCGCGTGATGCGCGGGTGCTTGACGTGTTTTCCCATGTCGGGGGTTTTGGTCTGGCAAGCTTGGCTGCGGGTGCCACCCATGCGCTTGCCATTGATGCCTCGGCCCCGGCGCTCAGTTTGGCCGAGGCCGGTGCCGCAGCCGGCGGGATGGCAGATCGCTTTGCCACGCGCCAAGGCGATGCTTTCGCCACGCTCGAGGCCTTGGCCGAAGAAGGCGCGCGTTTCGATCTGATCATCTGCGACCCGCCCGCTTTTGCGCCATCAAAACAGGCGCTCGAGGCTGGATTGCGCGCCTATGAGCGGATCGCCAAGCTTGCCGCGCCCTTGGTGGCCGAGGGCGGGGTATTGATGCTGTGTTCATGCAGCCACGCCGCCGAGCTGCCCAAGTTCCGCGCCGCCTGTCTGCGCGGGATCGGGCGGGCCGGGCGCGAGCCGCGGCTGATCTACACGGGCTTTGCCGGTCCCGACCATCCCCAGCATCCCGCGCTGACCGAGACGGGCTATCTCAAGGCTGTGGCGTTTCGCTTGATGCCATGAGGGTCGTGATCGACGCTTGCGTGCTCTATCCCACGGTCCTGCGCGAGATTGTGCTGGGCGTAGCGCGCGCGGACTTGATCACACCGCTTTGGTCCGAGCGGCTGTTGGAGGAATGGGCGCGCACCGCCGCGCGCCACGGCGGCGCGGTCGATGCAACCTTGACCCGTGGTGCAATCGCGGGCTTGGCCGTGACGTTTCCCGATGCAAATCAGCCAGCAGACCCCGCGCTTGAGGGGCAGCTTTGGTTGCCTGATCATGGCGATATCCATGTGCTGGCCACCGCGATCACGGCACGGGCGGATCAGATCATGACATTGAACTTGCGTGATTTTCCTTTGCGCGAATTGGCGTCGCACAGGGTGGTGGCGATCCATCCCGATGCAGCGCTCTACCAGCTATGGCTGGAACATCCCGACAAGGTCAGCGCAGTTGTCGCCGGGGTGCATGCCACAGCCGAGCGCCTATCGGGCGAGGTGCTGGCCCTGCGCGCGCTGCTGAAGCGGGCAAAGCTGCCGCGGTTGGCCAAAGCCTTGGGCTAAAGCCTGTCGCGCTGAATATAGCGGAATGGTCAAACGCACCACGCTCTAGCGGGCGGAAAACGCAAGTTTTCCGCATTGGAAACCCCGGGGTTTCCCGTGCGTTTTCCCCAAGGAAAACGCCGCCCTCAATCTTGCGGCAATTCCTTGGCCCAGCGCGCCTCGAGCGCCTCGATGGCGCGTATACGCTCGGCGGTCTTGGGATGGCTCATCAGCCAAGCGGGCATGCCGCGCCCGCCCATCCCCGTTAGCCCTTCAAGTTTGACAAACAGCGCTTTCTGCGGCGCTGTGCCGATCCCTGCCTTGGTCAAAAGGGCGGCGGCGTAAGCATCGGCCTCGTACTCATCTTGGCGGCTCAGACGCGCGGCCAGCATGCCCGCCAACATATTGGCGATCCAGATACCCACACCCGGCACCAAGCGCCCCAAAACCGTCGCCAGCGCCACGCGGATCGCGTTTTGCCCCGAGAAATCGATCATCCGCCGCCGTGCATGGCCCAAGGCGACATGGCCTAACTCATGGGCGATGACGCTGGCCAGCTCCTCTCCCGTGACCTCACCCGCGCGATACTTGTTGTAAAAGCCCCGCGTCAGGAAAATGCGCCCATCGGGGGCGGCCAGCCCGTTGACCGGCTCAATCTCGTAGATGTTCACCCGGATACGCTCGAGCCCCAGCGCCTCGGCCATGCGCGCCATCAGGCCACGCAGGCGCGGATCGGCCAGTTCGGTCGAGCGCTGATCAAGCTCGCGCTTGGTGCGCCACGCCGAGAATTGGTACATCACCAGCGCATAGCCGATGGCCAACAAGATGGGGGTCAATTTCAACATGTGATGGATATGGTGTGGCGGGGTGGCTGTGGCAACAGTTGATCTTGACGCGCGGCGCGCTTACCGGCGCAAGCTTTGCATGCCGCGGGTGATCCCTTCCAGCGTCATGGGCACCATTTTCCCCTCGAAAATCTCTGAGATCATCGCGATCGACTGGGTATGGGGCCAAAGCCGCTCGGGCGTGGGGTTAATCCACAGATGATCGGGCCATTGCGCGCGTGCGCGCGTCAGCCAGACTTGGCCTGCCTCTTCGTTCCAATATTCCGACGCACCACCGGCAAAGGCGATTTCATAGGGTGACATGGCCGCATCGCCAACAAAGATGCATTTGTAATCAGCGCCATAGGTGTTCATCACCTCTTGGGTCGGGATCTTTTCGGTCCACCGCCTGCGATTGTCGCGCCAGACCGTGTCGTAGAGGCAATTATGGAAGTAATAATGTTCAAGGTGTTTGAACTCGGCGCGGGCGGCGGAAAACAACTCTTCGACCACGCGGATATGGTCATCCATTGAGCCGCCCACATCGAGAAACAAGATCACCTTGACCGCATTGCGCCGCTCGGGGCGGGTCTTTACATCAAGCCAGCCTTGCTCGGCGGTGGCGCGGATCGTGCCGTCAAGGTCCAATTCCTCGGCCGCCCCATCGCGCGCCCATTGGCGCAAGCGCTTCAGCGCTACCTTGATATTGCGGGTGCCAAGTTCAACATCGCCCGCGAAGTCCTTGAATTCGCGCTTATCCCAGACCTTGACCGCGCGCCGGTGGCGGCTTTCATCTTGCCCGATCCGCACCCCTTCGGGGTTATAGCCATGCGCACCAAAAGGCGAGGTGCCTGCCGTGCCGATCCATTTCGAGCCACCCTGATGGCGGCCCTTTTGTTCGGCCAGTCGTTCGCGCAGCGTCTCCATCAGCTTGTCAAAGCCACCAAGCGCCGCGATCTCGGCGCGCTCTTCGGGCGAGAGGTGCTTTTCGGCCAGTTTTTCCAGCCATTCGGGCGGGATCGCAACCGCCTCGACCACCTGTTCTGGGGTGATCGCGGCAAGCCCGGCAAAGGCTGTGGCAAAGCATTGGTCAAAGCGGTCGAGGTGGCGCTCGTCTTTCACCATCGCGGTGCGCGCGAGATAGTAAAAGCCATCGATATCATAGGTCACAAGCCCCGCGCTGACCCCTTCAAGGAAGGCGAGGTATTCGCGCAAGCTGACCGGGATACGCGCCGCGCGCAGGGTTTGGAAAAAGGGCAAGAACATGATGCCCGCAAGATGTCAGCCCGGTGCCGGGATCACAAGCATCGCAAAGGCCCCGATGATGAAACCGAGGATGCCAAGCACCGTGGCGTAGTGCAAAAGGTCCAGCCGATTGCCGCCGCGCCTGCGCGCCAGCCAAAGCCCCAGCAAGATGCCAAGCGCGGCCCCGATATAATTCAGCATGTCACTTGCCCATTCCGCGATTGTTTTCAGGGTGTCAGCGACGCGATCTCGGTCAGACGCGCGCCTAGTTCTGCATTGGTGCCAAAGCCATAGCGGCCCCAGCTTAGGCTGTCGAGGCGTACCTGCTGCGCTTGCGATGTTCGGCCAAGCCCATCCAGCGCTTCGGCCCGGATCATCAGCAATGTCGACAACAGCGCTGCATTCTCACCAAGCGTGGCCGCAGGCATGGCCGCCCCCGTCAAGCGCAGCGCCTCATCAAAGCGGCCTGTGCTTAGGGCGAATGCCGCGAGTTGCATATCGATATGGGCCGCATGGATGCCCCCCGGCGCGATGGTGTCATAGATATCTCGCGCGGCCAAAAACGCATTGATCGACTGTTGCGGGTCATCGCCCAGCGAAAGGCGCCCCAAGGCGAAATAGCTGAATGCAAGTCGCCCATCGCTCAGACCTGATTGGCGCGCGATCTCGACCGCGCGTGCGGCGGCGGCGGGGCGCGCGGCCTCGCGGGTTCCGGGGCCAAGGGCTGTCTCGATGGCTGTGATCCATGCGCGCGGTGTTGCACTTGCTGCGCTCGCTGCCCCTGGCGGTGCGGATGGATTGATCCGCGCCAAAATTGCGGGCAGGGCAGCGGCCACCTCGGCGCGTGTCATGCCCGAGCGCAACTCAGCATCGTAATAGGCCCGCAGAATAAGCATATCAAAGCCGGTCAGCACCGCGTTGAAATTGTCATCGTTGAACACGCTGTCGGCCAAGCGATAAAGATCGTTCAACGGCCCAAGCGCTTGGGCGACCTCTTCATGCAGGCAATCGCGAATTTCTTGGGGTGCGACGTCATTGGGAATGAAAACCGCGACATGCTCGCGTGTTTCCAAGGTCGTCCAATCCATGATGCGGCTGTTGCGATTGCGATGAAACTCTGACCAGCTTGACACACGCGGCACCACGAAACAGGCCGCATGCGGCACGACGCGCTGCATCCGGGCGCGCGGCAGCGTCTCGATGGTGATATTGGCAGGCGTCTCGCCATAGGGGATGCGGCGAATATCGATCCGCGCCTCTTGGCGCAGCCGCGCGATGAGCCGGTCGAGATCGGGCAAAACCGTTGCAGGCGCGCCGGGGGTGACAGTGATGCTCACCGGCCCCTCGAAACGCGAGAGCTGCGCAATCGGGCGGCCCGATTCCATCATGAAGCTCAACTCAAGAAAATCCTGGGCGAGCTCTGCGTTTGCCCGCGCAGGCGCAAAGGGCCGTGGCGCGCCGAACTGGTTCATCGGCGGCATTACGCGCAGTGTTTCGGGCGCGACCGCACGGTTTGCCACATCGCGCAAGCCAGGTGAGGCGGGCATGCATCCCGCAAGCGCCAAAAGCACAAAGGCAAAAAACCAATACGCGCGTATAGCTGACACAGGCGCGATCATCCTTGGTCAACGCCGCTGCACGCCGGGCGCATCGTAAAAGGGGTCGTGACGATGCGTATCATGGTACGGTCCTTTGTGCGCAAATTTGCCCGTTCAAGGGGATGCCCTGAAATATGGCAGGAATCGGGGCAACAAACAGGTCATTTCTGCGCAAGCGCCATGCCCGCGGCGAGATGCCTAACGCTGCCTTCGCGCCATAAAGGCCAGACGCTCGAACAGGGCCACATCTTGTTCATTCTTCAAAAGCGCCCCATGCAGCTTGGGCAGGGCTGATGCGCCATCGCGCCTGAGGTCTTCGGGTGTCAGATCCTCCGCCAACAAGAGCTTAAGCCAATCCAGCACTTCTGAGGTGGAGGGTTTTTTCTTCAACCCCGGCTGCTCGCGGATCTCGTAGAATTGCGTCAGCGCCGTGCTGAGCAACTGGCCCTTGATCTGCGGAAAATGTACCGCGACGATGGCTTTCATCGTCTCCATGTCCGGAAAGCGGATATAATGAAAGAAACACCGGCGCAAAAACGCATCGGGCAGCTCTTTCTCATTGTTCGAGGTAATGATGACGATGGGCCGTGTTTCAGCCCGGATCGTCTCGCCTGTTTCATAGACGAAGAATTCCATCCGGTCCAACTCCTGCAACAGGTCGTTGGGAAACTCGATATCGGCCTTGTCGATCTCATCGATCAAAAGCACGCATTTGCCCGTATGTGCAAAAGCCTGCCACAGCTTGCCTTGGCGGATGTAGTTTTTCACATCATTGACGCGCGCATCGCCCAGCTGGCTATCGCGCAAGCGCGAGACGGCGTCGTATTCATAAAGCCCCTGCTGGGCGCGGGTGGTCGATTTGATGTGCCATTCAATCATCGGCAGGCCCAGCGCTGCGGCCACTTGTCTTGCCAGTTCGGTCTTGCCTGTTCCCGGCTCGCCCTTGACCAAGAGCGGGCGCTCCAAGGTGACCGCCGCATTGACTGCAACAGTCAGATCTTCGGTCGCCACATAGCTGTCACTGCCTTTGAAATCCGCGCGCATCGCTGCCTCCCTAAAGCCTGCGCATAGGTGTAATCCCAAGGGGCGCTGGGCGAAAGGTCTGGCTGTATGATGATCTTTGCATTTTCAACTATAGCGTGAAAACCCGCCAATCCCGCGTAATAAAAGGGCAATTTCTTCGCCGATCGACGCTTGCCGCGCCCAAGCACCGGCAAGAGCGCCGCAATGTTCAATAGACAGGTGACAAGCGGTCTTTGGTCTTGTAATCGGTCCGCACGGTGCCGGGGACGCGTTATGCCAGACCGACAAAACGACCCTGTCTCCGCTGAGGGGAGCGTTATGAAGGCCGAGAATTTTCTGCCCGAGGATTACCGTCCCGCCGAGGACGAACCATTCATGAACGAACGCCAACTTGAGTATTTCAGGCGCAAGTTAATCACCTGGAAGAATGACCTGCTCGAGGAAAGCCGGACCACGGTCGAGGCTTTGCAAGATGGCACGCGCAACATTCCCGATATCGCCGACCGCGCGAGCGAGGAAACAGACCGCGCGCTCGAACTGCGCACCCGTGACCGGCAGCGTAAGCTGATCACCAAGATCGATTCTGCACTGCGCCGGATCGATGAGGGTGAGTATGGCTATTGCGAAGTGACCGGCGAGCCGATTTCGCTCAAGCGTCTGGATGCCCGTCCCATCGCGACCATGAGCCTTGAGGCGCAAGAGCGTCACGAACGGCGCGAAAAGGTACATCGCGACGACTAAGCGCGCGATGCTGCGGTTTCACACCAAAAGACTGGGGCATTCCCGCCGGGGATGCCCCTTCTCGTCTCAGGGGGCAACATGCTGATCGGGCAAGAGGTCACGATTATCGGCGCGGGCATCGGCGGCTTGGCCGCGGCCATCGCGCTGGCCCAACGCGGTGCGGTGGTGCAAGTGTTGGAACAGGCCCCAGCCATCGCCGAGGTCGGCGCCGGGCTGCAAATCAGCCCCAATGGCTGGCGTGTGTTGACGGCCCTTGGGCTGGCCGATGCAATCGCCGTCAAAAGCCCGCGCGCGCAAGGGGTGTATCTGCGTGATTTTCGCCATGGGGCAGGGGTGTTTACCATGCCACTCGGCCGCCCCGATCAGCCATGGCATCTGACCCATCGTGCCGATCTTATCACCACCTTGGCCCATGCCGCACAAGATGCGGGCGTGACCATCCGTTGCGGCGCGCGCGTGGCCGCGATCACCGCCAGCGCAGATGGCACGCTTTTGCAGATGGAAGATGGCAGGCAAGAACACCACGGCTTGGTCGTGGCCGCCGATGGGCTTCATTCACCCGCGCGCGCGACGCTTAACCCCAAGTCCCGACCCTTTTTCACCGGGCAGGTGGCGTGGCGCGCGATCATCGCCGTTGATGCGCCGCTGCCACCCGAGGCGCATGTTTTCATGGGGCCAGGTCGCCATTTGGTGCGCTACCCGCTGCGGGACAGGCGTCTGGTCAATATCGTTGCCGTCGAAGAACGCGATGGCTGGGCCGCCGAAGGCTGGCACCATCGTGATGATCCCGCCCATCTCGCCCGCGCCTTCACCGATTTCTGCCCCGAGGTCACGACGCTTTTGGCGCAAGCCAAGGAAGTGCATCTTTGGGGCCTGTTCCGCCACCCCGTCGCGCAGCGCTGGCATGAGCACAAGCTTGTCCTCTTGGGCGATGCGGCCCATCCGACGCTGCCCTTTTTGGCGCAAGGGGCCAATATGGCGCTGGAAGATGCCTATGTGCTGGCGCGCTGTCTGGCTGAGGATCACGATCATGACGCAGCCTTCGCCCGCTACCAAGCGCTCCGCCGCCCGCGTTGTGCCCGTATCGTGCAGGCCGCAAACGAGAACGCCGCCAATTACCACCTGCGCCCCGGCCCGATGCGCTTTGCAGCCCATAGCGCGCTCAGGCTGGCCAATCGCTATGCGCCCCATCTCGTGGCAAGGCGCTTCGATTGGGTCCATCGCTATGATGTGACCGGCTGACCACCCATCTTTGCTTCA
>NZ_JAGYJN010000017.1 GCF_018402035.1 Roseicyclus sp. | reverse complement strand
CAAGAGCGCACGGGCGTTTTGATCGGCTCGGGGATCGGGGGGCTCTCGTCGATTGCCGATACCTCGATCACGCTACAGGAAAAAGGGCCGCGCCGGGTCTCGCCATTCTTTGTGCCGGGCGCGCTGATCAATCTGATCTCGGGTCATGTGTCGATCCGGTATGGTTTCAAGGGGCCGAACCATGCGGTCGTGACGGCCTGTTCGACGGGGGCGCATGCGATTGGTGATGCGGCAAGGCTGATTCAATGGGGTGACGCCGATGTGATGGTGGCGGGCGGTGCCGAAAGCCCGATTTGCGCCATCGGGATCGCGGGTTTCAACGCTTGCAAGGCGCTATCGACCAAGCGCGGCCATGAGCCGGAGAAAGCCAGCCGTCCTTGGGATGCCGATAGTGATGGTTTCGTGATGGGCGAAGGTGCGGGTGTGGTCGTGTTGGAAGAATACGAGCATGCAAAAGCGCGCGGCGCTAAGATCTATGCCGAGATCTTGGGCTATGGGCTGTCAGGCGATGCCTATCACATCACCGCGCCGCCACCCAATCACGAAGGGGCGGAGCGCGCGATGCGCGCGGCGCTCAAGCGGGCGGGGTTGGCACCTTCGGCGATTGACTATGTGAATGCGCATGGCACATCGACCATGGCCGACACGATTGAGCTTGGTGCGGTTGAGCGTCTGATGGGCGATCACGCGGCCAAGGTGATGATGTCATCGACGAAATCGGCCACCGGCCATTTGCTGGGTGCCGCTGGCGCGATTGAGGCGATTTTCTCGATGCTTGCCATTCGTGATCAGATCGCACCGCCGACGATCAACCTTGATAATCCAGCGGCGGAGACCGCGATCAACCTTTGCGCCAATGCCGCGCAGAAGGGCGAGATCAACATCGTGCAATCCAACTCCTTCGGCTTTGGCGGGACCAATGCCTGCTTGATCATGGGACGGGTGTAACGCGCTGATGTGGAAGAGTGTCGCCGCCAATGGTATGAGTTTCCTGATCATTGTTTTGATCGCCTTGGCGGGGGCAATCGCGTGGGGCCAGCGGGAATTTCGTGCTCAAGGCCCATTGACGGAAGCGGCGTTTTTCGAAGTGCCGCGCGGTGCCACGCTGAGGCGTGTGTCGGAGCAGTTGGAGGCGGCGGGGGTAATCTCGTCGGCGATGCTGTTTCGGTTGGGTGCTGATTACGCCGATATGGCCGGTCAGCTGCGGTTCGGCAATTACGAGATCCCGCCGCGTGCCTCGATGGAGGAGGTGCTGGCGATTGTGACGACGGGCGGGCCGTCGACCTTCCGCTATACGGCGACTTATGTGCTGCGGTTGGAAGGCAGCGGCGAGTTGCGGCTGCGCGAACGCGTGCCGGGGGCAGGTGAGGTCGTGGCGCTGGCCGATTTCGCCTATGAGGATGGGGTGCCGGAGGTCTATTCCAGCTTGATCGCGGATGGATCGCCCATTGCCTATCGTGTCTCGGTGCCCGAGGGGCTGACCAGTTGGCAGATCGTCGAGGGTTTGCGCGCCGCCGATTTCTTGTCGGGCGAGATTGCAGAAATACCGGCCGAAGGGGCGATGGCGCCCGATACCTTTGAGGTGCGGCGCGGGCAGGATCGGCAAGCGATTGTCGACGATATGGTCGCGGCGCAAGCGGCGATCTTGGCGGCGGCATGGGCCAATCGGCAAGATGGTCTGCCGCTGGCCAGTGCGGAGGAGGCGTTGATCCTTGCCTCGATCATCGAGAAGGAAACCAGCGTGGCCGAGGAACGGCGGCTGGTGTCGAGTGTGTTTATCAATCGTCTGAACCGGGGCATGCGGCTTCAGACGGACCCGACGGTGATCTATGGAATCACCGAAGGGCGCGGTGTTTTGGGGCGCGGGATTCGCGCCAGCGAACTGCGGGCTGAGACGCCATGGAACACCTATGTCATCGATGGGCTGCCACCGACGCCAATCGCCAACCCCGGACGCGCGGCAATCGAGGCGGCGGTGAACCCCGAGGCGACCGATCTGATCTTTTTCGTGGCGGATGGGACGGGGGGGCATGCTTTTGCCGAAACCCTTGATGAACATAACAGAAATGTCGCGCGGTGGCGGCAGATCGAGGCAGAGCGCGCGGCATCGGGCCAGTGAGGCGGGGGCGTTTCTTACCAAGGGGTTAATGTGGAAACTTCTCTTAACCCTTTGTAAATAAAAAATATATTGACCTGCCGCGCGCTCCGTGGCATCTGTTTTGGCAAGCTGGAATACATGGGCAACGGTCTGGGGTTTGATCCTCTGGCCGTTTTTTTGTGCCTGACGTGCAAAACAGGTGCGTTGATCCGAACTCATGTGCTGCTCGTGTCCGGGAGGGTTTCCCACGCGAGGTTCTTCGATGATCGACAACATGACCGAGAGTGAGGATCTCGCCCAGGCCGACCGGACAGTGGCGCGGGCCTATAAAGCGCTGGAGGTCGCGGTCGAGCTGTTGGAGAGCGCGCTCGACGCGGCACGCGCGGCAGCCAAAGGCGATGCAACCGAGGTGGTCAAGGATGTGCGTGCAGTTGCCGCCGCCTTTCAGACTGCGCTTCAGGTGGAGGTGAAAGCGCGTGATGCAGGAAGCCAGAGATATACACGACGTGGAACAGGGCAGCTTGATCTCGATGCTGCCCGTGCTGAGATCGGGCGCAGATTGGCTCGCTTGCGCGCCACCCGCGACGATGGATGCGTTTCTGAAGGGGTTGAGTGACGAGGCTTTGGCGGCACTGCCCTATGTGTTCGAGTTTTGGGCCTTGGCCCATCAATTGCCGCCCGATGGGGAATGGACCAGCTGGGTCATTCTTGGGGGGCGCGGTGCGGGCAAGACGCGGGCGGGTGCCGAATGGGTGCGCGCCATGGTCGAGGGGCCAACGGCGGCGGCACCGGGGCAGGCGCGCAGGCTGGCCTTGGTGGGCGAAACCTATGATCAGGCCTTGGCGGTCATGGTGAAGGGCGAAAGCGGGATCATCGCCTGTTCGCCGCCTGACCGCGCGCCGCGTTGGATTGCGGGGGAGCGGCGGTTGGAATGGCCCAATGGGGCGGAGGCGCGGCTTTATTCGGCGCATGACCCTGAGGCGCTGCGCGGGCCGCAGTTCGACGCGGCTTGGGCCGATGAATTGGCGAAATGGCCAAAAGGGCAAGAGACGTGGGATATGCTGCAATTCGGCTTGCGGCTGGGCGATCATCCACGGCAGGTGGTGACGACGACGCCGCGCAATGTGGCGGTTCTGAAATCGCTGTTGCAGCGCAACAGCACGGTGGTGACGCAAGCCGCGACCGAGGCCAACCGGGCCAATCTTGCGCCCAGTTTCCTGCGCGAAGTGCGTGCGCGCTATGGCAAGTCACGGCTTGGCCGGCAGGAGTTGGATGGCGAGCTTTTGGAAGACGCGCAGGATGCGCTGTGGACGCGGGCCATGTTGGACGGGCTTAGGGTTGATCACGCCCCAGAAGATGCACGGGTGATCATCGCGGTTGATCCGCCGGTGACGGGCCATGCCCGCTCTGATGCTTGCGGGATCGTGGCGGTGGCAATCGAAGAGATTGGTGGTCCGCATGAGTGGCGCGCGGTCGTGCTGGAAGATGCCAGCGTCAAGGCCGCAAGCCCCATGGCTTGGGCCGAGGCTGCAGCGGCGGCCTATCATCGGCATGGGGCCACGCGGATGGTGGCCGAGGTCAATCAGGGCGGCGATATGGTCGGGCTGATCATGCGGCAGGTCGATCCGCATGTGAATTTGCGCCCTGTGCGCGCGGTCATCGGCAAGGCCGCGCGCGCCGAGCCTGTCGCGGCTTTGTACGAGCAGGGGCGGGTGCGCCATCTGGGCGGGTTGGCGATGCTGGAAGACGAGATGTGCCTGATGACCCTGCGTGGCTATGAGGGTGGGGGCAGCCCTGACCGACTTGACGCCTTGGTCTGGGCTTTGACCGATGGGCTTTTGCGACCCGGCATGCGGGCCTTGAGCCCGCAGATCCGGGCGATCTAGCCGAGGTCGATTTTTTGGAATGAACCATGGCCCCGCGGGGTCGGCACGGGGCGCACCTTGGGGCTGCCCTGTCTTTCTTTCTGCCTGAGGAGTGCGGTGCATGGGTTTGAAATTATTTTATAAGGGCAAGGAAACGCAGGTTGAGAGAAAGGCATCCGCGGCAGCGCGCGTGGCGGTTTGGGGAAGCGTGGGGCGCGTGGCTTGGAGCCCGCGCGATACGGTTTCGCTGACGCGCAACGGCTTTCAGGGCAATCCCGTGGGCTTTCGCGCCGTGCGCTTGATCGCCGAGGCGGCGGCGGCCTTGCCCGTAATCTGCCGCGAGGATGCGCAGCGTATGGAGATGCATCCGATCCTGTCGCTTTTGGCGCGGCCCAACCAAGCGCAGGGGCGGGCTGAGCTGTTGGAGGCGGTCTATGCGCAGCTTATGCTGGCGGGAAATGCCTATCTAGAGGCGGTGCAGGGTGACGATGGGGTGTTGGTCGAGCTGCATGTGTTGCGCTCGGACCGGATCAGCCTTGTGCCGGGGGCGGATGGTTGGCCGATGTCCTATGATTATGTCGTGGGCGGGCGGACGCATCGCTATGCGGCTGAAAGCATTTGCCACATCAAGACCTTTCATCCGCATGATGATCATTACGGCCTTGCCCCATTGCAGGCCGCCGCCACCGCGATTGATGTGCATAATGCGGCGGCGCGCTGGTCGAAGGCCCTGCTTGATAATGCGGCGCGGCCTTCGGGGGCGATTGTCTATCGCGGGGCGGATGGTGCGGGGGCGATGTCGGATGATCAGTTCACCCGCCTGCAAGAGGAGTTAGAGACCCATCACCAAGGCGCGCGCAATGCCGGACGGCCCATGCTGTTGGAGGGCGGGCTTGATTGGAAGCCCATGGGGTTCAGCCCCTCGGACATGGAGTTTCAAAAGACCAAGGAGGCAGCGGCGCGCGATATCGCCTTGGCCTTTGGGGTGCCGCCGATGTTGTTGGGTATTCCGGGTGACGCCACCTATGCCAATTACGCAGAGGCCAATCGCGCATTTTATCGGCTGACCGTTCTGCCTTTAGCGCAGAAGGTCTTGGCCCATTTGGCGGGCTTTGTGTCTGGGATGGCGGGGGTGACTGTCGATCTGGAACCCGATCTGGACCAGGTGCCAGCCTTGGCCATGGAGCGCGACAGCCATTGGCGGCGGATTGCTGAGGCTGATTTCCTGACCGAAGCCGAAAAGCGGCGGTTGCTTGGCTTGCCCGAGCGCGCGGAGGGCGCATGAGCGGGCGCGACACGGGTGGATCGCGCTATTTGTACGCCCCTTTCGATGCAGCCAGCGCGCGGATCGACGCCAATGAACGCGTGCTTGAGGAGCGCTGGCTGGCGTTGAGCGTTCGGCTGGAGCGGATCGAGGCAGCGCTTGAGCGGTTGGAGCGGCGGCTATGGGTAGCTGTTTTCGGCATGGTGTCGGTGGTTCTGGCGCAGGGTCTTTCCGACATCCTTCAACTCAATATCCTAAGGTAGGTTGATGATATGAATGAGTTTTTTCCAGCCCATCTGGAGACAAAGTTCGCGCGGTTCGATGCCGACGCGCTGAAGGTCTCGGATGATCATGAGATCGCGGGCTATGCCAGCCTGTTCGGGGAATGCGATCAGGGCGGCGATATCGTGGAGAAAGGTGCCTATCACGCCAGCCTGAAGCGATTGGCGGGCAATGGGCGACGGGTACGGATGCTGTGGCAGCATGACCCAACCGAGCCCATCGGGATCTGGGACGAAGTGCGCGAGGATGGCCGCGGGTTGTTCGTGAAGGGCCGTTTGCTGCTTGAGGTGGCACGCGCACGTGAGGCGGCGGCCCTGATCGCGGCGGGGGCCATCGACGGGTTGTCGATTGGTTATCGCACCTTGCGTGCGACAAAGGACGGGCAGGGGCGAAGGCTTTTGTCCGAGGTGGAGCTATGGGAGGTCTCGCTTGTGACTTTTCCGATGCTTCCCAAGGCGCGGGTCGGTTCAGCAGTTTTGGCCCAAGAGGCCAAGGCCGATGGCGACCTGATGGATCTGGCGTGGGCCTTCGAGGATGCCCGCGCCAAGCTGGCGGTGCGCAAGCCCCGCTGACCCCAACCATCCAAAGCAGAGGTGATGGAGATGACCGAGACCCGATCAGGGGCGGCGGACGATACCCGTGCAGCCCCCTCAGCGATTGCGGACGTAAAGGATGCCATGCGTGGCTTCTTAAGCGAATTCAATCTGTTTCAAGACGACATGAAGGAAAAATTTCAAAAGCAGGAAGAGCGTATTGCCATGTTGAACACGAAGATGACCACCCATTCCCGCCCTGCGCTGTCGGCACAGATCGATCAGGCCGCGCCGCATAAGAAGGCGCTGGCGAGCTATCTGCGCAATGGCGATGATGATGCGCTGCGCGGTCTGGAGATCGAGCGCAAGGGCATGAGCACGGCGGTGAATGCCGAGGGTGGCTATCTGGTTGATCCACAGACGGCCGAGACGATCCAATCGGTCTTGCGCGCCTCGGCGAGCCTGAGGGCTGTGGCAAATATCGTGCAGGTGGAAGCGAGCAGTTTCGATGTTTTGATCGATACGACCGACACTGGGGCAGGTTGGGCCGACGAGGTGACCGATACCGCTGAGACAGGCACGCCGCAGATCGAACGGATTTCGATCGCGCTACATGAACTGTCGGCGATGCCCAAAGCCTCGCAGCGCCTTCTCGACGATGCGGCCTTTGACATTGAGGGCTGGTTGGCGGGCCGCATTGCGGACAAGTTCGCGCGCGCCGAGGCAGATGCCTTTATCAACGGCGATGGCGCGGGACGCCCCTTGGGGTTCTTGAGCGGCTTCGTGATGCCGAATAATTCTTGGACATGGGGCACGCTTGGCTATGTTGAAACCGGCACCGCCGGTGATTTCGACGCAACCAACCCCGCCGATACAATCGTCGATCTGGTCTATGCCCTCGGCGCGCAATACCGCGCCAATGCGACATTCGTGATGAATTCGAAAACGGCGGGTGCGGTGCGCAAGATGAAGGACGCCGATGGGCGCTTCCTTTGGGCCGATGGGCTGGCGGCGGGTGAGCCGGCGCGGTTGATGGGCTATCCGGTGCTGATCGCCGAAGATATGCCCGACATCGCCATCGACAGCACGGCCATCGCCTTTGGCGACTTCCGCGCAGGCTATACCATTGCCGAGCGTCCCGAGCTGCGCGTGCTGCGCGACCCGTTCAGCGCTAAGCCGCATGTCTTGTTCTACGCCACCAAGCGCGTCGGCGGTGCGGTGTCGGACTTCGCCGCTATCAAGCTGATGAAGTTCGGCATCGCTTGATCCGTCGCTGAGCGGAGTGACGCGACCCCGCCCCTGACTGGTAACGGTTGGCGGGCGGGAGGGACGGTGCGCCGTGCGCGATCCAGCTGCGCGTCTCTCCGCTTGAGCAGCGCGGGCGGCGCACCGTCCCACCCCTTCACGACAGGAATTTGGGAGATGACAGAATGATGATGGTCGAATTGACCGCGATCCCCAGCGCGGCGTTTCCTGTCGCGGTTCTGGCCGGGTATTTGCGGCTGGCGCATGGGTTCACGGATGATGCGAGCCAAGATGCGGCACTCGAGCGGTATCTGCGCGCATCTTGCGCAGCTATCGAGGCGCGTATCGGCAAAGCACTGTTTGCGCGGCGTTTTCTTTTGACGGTGTTGGAGTGGCAAAGCGCGGCCTCGCATCCCTTTCCGCTGGCACCTGTGCGCGAGATCGTGGCGGTCAGGACGCTGACGCGTGAAGGCACGCAGGTGACGGTCGATCCGGCGAGCTACCGGCTGCAACCCGATGCGCATCGCCCGCTTTTGGTGGCGACGGGGGGGCGTCTTGCCCAACCCACGCAGGCGGGATCTGTCGAGGTGGAGTTCGCGGCGGGCTTTGGGGCGGAGTGGGGGGATATTCCCGCCGATCTGCAACAGGCTGTGATGATGCTGGCGGCAAGTTATTGGGGGCAAGAGAGCGATCCCGCCCAAGGCGTGCCACAGGCGGTCGCGGTGTTGTTGGAACCATACCGGCCCATCCGCTTGCGGGGGGGCGGGGCATGAGAACGGCACATCTTAACCGTCGCCTTGTGTTGGAGGCCCCGTCGCGCATTGCCGATGGATTGGGCGGATACAGTGAAGTTTGGGTCGCGCGCGGGCATATCTGGGCGGCTGTGACACCGCGCGGTGCGGGCCGCGAGGTGGATCAAGCGGCGCGTTTGCAACTGGTCATTACTATGCGGGCCGTGCCGCAGGGGGCGGCGGCGCGCCCAGATGCGACGATGCGATTTCGCGATGGTGCACGGATCTATCGGATCGAGGCGGTGCATGAAAGCGATGCAACGGGTCGCTGGCTGACCTGTTTTGCCATCGAGGAGGTCGGACGATGAGCTATGGCATGTCGGCCGCCCTTCAGGCGGCGGTTTTCAGTGCCTTGTCCGACGATGTGGCGATCCACGCCTTATCCGGTGGGGCGGTGCATGACGCCTTGCCGCCGGGACCGATGGCACCGCTTTACGTAGTTTTAGGGCCAGAGCGGGTGCGCGACGCCTCGGACAAGACCCATGCGGGCGCGGTGCATGATTTCTCGGTGACGGTGGTCAGCCAAGGGGCGGGTTTTGGCGCGGCCAAGGCGCTGGCGGCGGCGGTATCGGATCGGTTGAGCGGTGCGGATCTGGCCCTGTCGCGAGGGCGTTTGGTGTCGCTGCGGTTCTTGCGCGCCCGTGCCGGTCGACGCGACGGGGCGCGCGAGATTGAGCTGTGGTTCCGTGCCTTAGTCGATGCGGAATAACCTGAAGAACGCTGTTCATCTTATTGTTAGTGAGAAGGAAAAACGATGTCTGCGCAGAGTGGAAAAGACCTTTTGGTCAAGGTCGATATGGATGGAAACGGTGTTTTCGAGACGATGGCAGGGCTGCGTGCCACGCGGTTGAGTTTCAATGCTGAGCAGGTGGATGTCACCAGCCTTGAATCTGCGGGCGGCTGGCGTGAGCTGTTGACCGGCGGCGGTGTCAAATCGGCCAGTATCTCTGGCTCGGGCGTGTTTCGGGACGGTGCCACAGATGCGCGTGCGCGCCAGATTTTTTTCGACGGCGCGACGCCGGGCTTTCAGGTGGTGATCCCCGATTTTGGTATCGTGGAGGGGAATTTCCAGATCACGGGGATCGAATATGCCGGCAGCCATGACGGCGAGGCGACCTATGAGATGTCGCTGGCATCGGCAGGCGCGCTGATCTTTTCGGCGATTTGAGCGATGGCGAACCCTTGGGCGGGTGAAGTGTTTTTGGTCATCGATGGGCAGCGCCATGTGGCCAAGCTGACGCTTGGGGCCTTGGCCGAGTTGGAGGCGCGGCTGGAAGCCGAGAGTTTGGCTGATCTTGTTGCCCGGTTCGAGGGCGACGCGTTGCGCATGCGCGATGTGCTTTTGCTGGTCTGCGCGGGTTTGCGTGGCGGCGGGTGGCAGGGTGATCTGGCCGATCTCTTGGCGGCAGATATCGAAGGTGGGCCGCTTGAGGCCGCCAGGGTGGCAGCGCGTTTGTTGGTGCTGGCCTTTCGTGTGCCGGGGTGAGCGCGCCCTTGTTTGATTGGCCAGCTTTGATGCGGGCGGGCATCCAAGGTTTTGGGCTTGCGCCTGAGGTGTTCTGGCGGCTGAGCCCGGCGGAGTTCTTGCTGATGCTGGGCGATGCGCCGGAGGCAGCACCATTGCGACGCGCGGGGCTAGAGGCCTTGATCGCGCGTTTCCCCGATAAAGCGACAAAGGAGACAGGCCAATGACCGTGATGGATGAGGGTATCGATGCCCTTGAAGCGCAGATTGCTGATCTCGAGGTCACGATGGCGGGAACAGCCAATGTAGCGGCCGCCTTTCAGGCCGAGTTGCGCGGAATGCAAGGTAGCCTGCTTTATACAGGGCGCGAGGTGCAGAGTATGAGCCGGGCCATTGGGGGCGGCTTGCGGCGGGCCTTTGACGGGGTGGTGTTTGACGGGATGCGGTTATCCGATGCCTTGCGCGGTGTGGCGCAAAGCATGTTGGACACGGCCTATAGCACCGCGATGCGCCCGGTACAGAATGCCTTGGGCGCGGCCTTGACCAATGGAGTCAACGGGTTGGTCAGTAGTATTTTGCCCTTTCAGCAAGGGGGCGCCATTGCGCAAGGACGGGTGATGCCTTTTGCGCGGGGTGGTGTGGTGCAGGGGCCAACGGGCTTTGCCATGCGTGGTGGCATGGGGCTGATGGGTGAGGCGGGGCCGGAAGCGATCATGCCGCTGCGCCGTGGTCCTGATGGGCGCTTAGGTGTGGCCGCCGCCGGGGGCGGTGGGCCCGTGCAGGTCGTGATGAATATCACCACGCCCGATGCGCAGGGGTTTGCGCGCAGCCAGACACAGATCGCCGCACAAATGAGCCGCGCATTGGCGCGCGGCCAGCGTAACCGTTGAGGGGGCATGCCATGGCTTTTCACGACGTTCGTTTCCCAGCCAATCTGAGTTTCGGATCAACCGGTGGGCCAGAGCGGCGCACCGAAGTGGTGCAGCTAACCAACGGGTATGAGGAGCGCAACACGCCGTGGGCGCAGTCGCGACGGCGCTATGATGCGGGGCTGAGCCTAAGGTCTTTGGACGATATTGCGGCACTGATCGCCTTTTTCGAGGCGCGGCGCGGCCAGATGTACGGCTTTCGCTGGAAAGATTGGGCGGATTTCAAAAGCTGCCAGCCTTCGGCCATGCCCGCTTATCGCGACCAAGATATCGCGATTGCGGATGGGATGACGCGGGATTTTGCGCTGAGCAAGCGCTATGGCACGGGTGTGCAAAGCTATCTGCGCCCGATCACCAAGCCGGTCGAGGGGACGGTCTTGGTGGGGATTTCGACTGATGAGCAGGTGTTGGGTGTCGATTTCGAGGTCGATCTGGCAAGCGGGATCATCAGTTTTTCTGAAGCCCCCGATGCGGGCGAGATCATTACCGCCGGGTTTGAATTCGATGTGCCGGTGCGTTTTGACACTGACATGATCCAGACAAGTGTCGCGAGTTTTCAAGCAGGTGAGGTGCCAGCCGTGCCTGTGGTGGAGATCCGGCAATGAGCGGGGTTGCGGGGATCGACGCGCATTTGGCCACTGGGGCCACAGAGTTGTGCCGCTGTTGGCAGTTGACCCGTGCGGATGGCTTTACCTTAGGCTTTACTGATCATGACAGGGCCTTGGCCTTTGATGGATGTGATTTTCGCCCCGAGACTGGGTTATCGGCACGCGCGCTGAGCCAGAGCACGGGTCTTGCCGTTGATAACACCGAAGCCGTTGGCGCGCTCAGCGATGCCGCGATCACCGAGGCCGATATCGCTGCAGGCCGCTATGATGGCGCGATGATCGAGGCATGGCTGGTGCAGTGGAGTGCGCCCCAGAACCGGGTGTTGCAGTTTCGCGGCCATTTGGGCGAGCTGACACGGGCGAACGGTGCCTTTAGTGCCGAGTTGCGCGGCCTTTCGGAGCGGATGAACATCGCCACGGGGCGGGTTTATCAGCGGGCTTGCGCAGCGGTGTTGGGTGACACTGATTGCGGTGTTGATCTGTCTGGTGACAGCTTTCGCGCACAGGCCGAGATCGTATCGGTCAGCGATGGCCGCGTGATGCTGCTGGCCTTGTCCACGCCGTTTGCGCCGCGTTGGTTCGAGCGTGGGCATTGCCGCGTTGAGACGGGTGCCGCCGAAGGGTTGGGCGGTGCGATCAAGATCGACCGTGTTGTGGGTGATCTGAGGCGGGTTGAGTTATGGGACCGGGTGCGCGGTGACATCGCTCAGGGCGATTTGGTGCGCCTGAGCGCAGGCTGTGACAAGCGGATGGACACCTGTCGACTGAAATTCGGGAATATCGTGAATTTTCGTGGCTTTCCCGATCTGCCCGGCGATGATTGGTTGATCGCCCATCCAAGCCGCGTTTCGGCGCGCGACGGGGGCAGCAGGCGGTGAGCGCTGTCGTGATGGCGGCGCGCGGCTGGCTTGGCACGCCTTATGTGCATCAAGCCAGTTGCCGAGGTGCGGGCTGCGATTGTTTGGGCCTTTTGCGCGGCGTGTGGCGCGAGGTTTTGGGCCAAGAGCCTGAAGCCGTGCCCCCCTATACCGCCGATTGGTCGGAGGCCTCGGGCCAAGAGCGGCTTTGGCAGGCGGCCTTGCGGCATTTGCGGCCCAAGGATTTGGCCGATGCAGCCCCCGGCGATGTGCTGCTCTTTCGCATGCGCGAGGGCGGGGTGGCCAAGCATTTGGGCCTACAGGCCGAGATCGGCGATAGGGCAAGTTTTATCCATGCCTATAGCGGGCATGGTGTCGTGGAAAGTGCGCTGACGCCGCCTTGGGCGCGGCGCATCGTGGCGCGCTTCACGTTTCCTGAAGGGATATAAAAGCATGGCGACGATCCTTTTGTCAGCCGCAGGCGCGGCTATCGGCGGCATGGCGACTGGCCCGATCCTGGGGCTGTCGGGGGCGGTCGTTGGCCGCGCGGTCGGGGCAACGCTGGGCCGTGTGATTGATCAGCGGTTGATGGCGACGGGGTCGGGCTCGGAGCCGGTGGAGCGGGGGCGGGTCGATCGCTTTCGGATCACGGGGGCAAGCGAGGGTGCGCCGATTGCGCAGCTTTTCGGGCGGATGCGGCTCAGCGGTCAGGTGATCTGGGCTACCCATTTCGTTGAGACCGTGACCACGAGCGGTGGTGGCGGCGGCGGTGGTGGTGGTCGTGGCAAAGGTGCAGCACCGCGCCCTGCGCCGACGCCTGTGACCACGACCTATAGCTACTCGGTCAGCCTTGCGCTGGCGCTTTGCGAGGGCGAAATCCGGCGGATCGGACGCATTTGGGCCGATGGGGTGGAGTTGGACCAGACCACCATCGCAATGCGCGTCTATCACGGCACGCAAACGAAGATGCCCGATCCCTTGATCGCAGCGGTAGAGGGGGCGGGACAGGTGCCCGCCTATCGCGGCATTGCTTATGTTGTTCTCGAAGATTTCGACCTTGCGACTTTTGGCAATCGGGTGCCGCAGTTCGCCTTTGAGGTGGTGCGTGCGGCCCAGCCAAAGGCCGCGCTCTTGCCTGCCGCCGCCGATTTGGTGCGCGCGGTCGCCTTAATGCCGGGGACAGGTGAGTATGCGCTGTCGACCCGCCAGATCACGCTTGATAACGGCTTTGGCCATCGCCAGGCGATCAACACCAATACGCAAGCGGGCGGGCCTGATTTCAATCGCGCGCTGGAGCAGATGCGCGCGAGCCTGCCCAATCTGGCCTCTGTCAGCCTGATTTATTCGTGGTTCGGTGATGATCTGCGCGCGGGTACGTGCAGTGTTAGGCCAAAGGTCGAGGATACGGCGCTGGACGGTGTCGAGATGCCATGGCGCGCGGGTGGGATCGGGCGCGCGGAGGCGAGCATTTTGGCGCGTGTCGATGGGCGGCCGATCTATGGGGGAACGCCGGCCGATGCCTCGGTCATCGAGGCGATCCAAGCGATCCGCGCGGGTGGCCAGGAGGTCATGCTCTACCCGTTTTTGCTGATGGAGATTTTGGCAGGCAATGGCTTGCCTGACCCATATGGCAGGGCGGAGCAGCCACCTTTGCCGTGGCGGGGGCGCATTACGGGCGCGCTTGCACCGGGCATGCCGGGTAGCCCTGATGGCACGGCGGCAAATGCTGCGGCGGTGGCGGAATTTTTTGGCAATGTGCGTGCCAGCGATTTCATCGTGGGGTCGGGCGAGGTCAGCTATTCTGGGCCTGCAGAGTGGAGCTATTCGCGCTTTATCTTGCATGCGGCAGCGCTTTCTGCGGCGGCGGGTGGGGTGGATGCATTTTGCATCGGCTCGGAAATGCGCGGGTTGACCCAGATGCGTGATGCGCAGGGCTTTCCGGCGGTGGCGCGATTGATCGCGCTTGCCGCCGAGGTGCGCGCGTTGTTGCCCAATGCGAAGCTTAGCTATGCCGCCGATTGGTCGGAATATTTAGGCTATCATCCGCAGGACGGGACAGGTGATGTGTTTTTCCACCTCGACCCGCTGTGGGCCAACGCCAACATCGATTTCATCGCAATCGACAATTACATGCCGCTGAGCGATTGGCGTGATGGCGATGATCATGCTGATGCTGATTGGGGCGAGATCCATGATCTTGGCTATCTGGCCGCCAATATCGAAGGCGGTGAAGGGTATGATTGGTACTATCCCACCGAAGAGGCGCGCACAGCCCAACGCCGTGAGCCGATCTCGGATGGGCAATATGATGAGCCTTGGACCTTTCGCTACAAGGATCTGCGGGGTTGGTGGAGCAATACGCATCACAACCGGATCAATGGACCGGCGGGATGGGCCGTGCCAAACGGGGATCGCCCCGATCTTTGGGCCGCGACAGGCGGTGCCGGGTGGACCCCCGTCGCGGGGGATTTCGTCGAAGGCCGGTTTCGCAACGCGGTCGAGATCACGGATGTTGCAGGCAATTTTCTGTCGGGGATGCGCTCGGCTGATTTCTTGAACTTGCAAGATACCGTTTATCAGGTCCGGCTTTACTATCGTTCCGGAACGGCGAGCCATCTACGCCTGACGCTCGACCATCGCGGGCCAGCGGTGCAGTGGATCTATGTGGTCGGAGCGCCGGGGAACTTGCAGCCCAGTCTTGTCTCAGGGCATGTGGTGCAAGCAGTTGAGAACCTTCAGCATCCTGATGGTACATTCGAGTTTCGCTGCGAGATTATTGCCCAAACAACTGATCCTGCGGCGAATTTCGGCTTTGGTCCGGGTGGCAATACTGTCGGTCACACCGTCGTTTTCGTGGGCCTCGAGGTCACGGCGCGGGCGTTGCATCAAACGGGGTGGATACCGGGTTCAAAGCCGGTGCGCTTTACCGAGATCGGTTGCCCTGCCGTGGATAAGGGCACCAATGAGCCCAACAAGTTTTTTGACCCAAAAAGTGCCGAAAGTGCCTTGCCGCGCCATTCCAATGGGCGGCGCGATGATCTGATCCAAGCGCAATACCTGCGCGCGATCATGTCTTATTGGGACGATCCCGCGCGCAACCCGATCTCATCGGTCTATGGCGGACGGATGTTGGAGATGAATTACGCCCATATCTGGGCGTGGGATGCGCGGCCTTGGCCCGCCTTTCCCAACGAGGCGGGGCTTTGGTCGGATGGCGGCAATTGGCGTTTGGGCCATTGGGTCACGGGCCGGATTGAGGCCGCGCCGCTGGACCGCGTCGTGGCCGAACTATGCGAAGCGGCAGGGGTGCATGATTATGATGTCTCGCGGTTGTTCGGGCTGGTGCGTGGTCATGTCTCGGGCGAGACGGAAAGCGCAAGGGCACGTTTGCAAGCCTTGATGTTGGCCCATGCGTTTCAGGCGGTTGAGCGTGATGGCAAGCTAGTGTTCTTGCCGCTGCCACGCAAAAGTGCCGCTGTGATCACCCGCGACGATACCGCCTATGATGCGGACGGCGGGGGCGGCATCAGCGAAACCCGTGCCGCTGCCGCCGAGGTGGTGGGTCGGGTGCGCCTTGGCCATGTCGCGGCCGAGGCGGCTTACGAGGATCGCGTCGCCGAGGCGGTTTTTCCCGGCGATGGTGCCGATGGCGTCACGGCGCTGGATCTGCCCATGGCGATGACGGGTCCAGAGGGGCTGGCCGTGGCCGAGCGTTGGCTGGCTGAGGCACGGATCGCGCGCGATCAGCTTAGGCTGGTCCTACCGCCCTCACGCCGCGCCTTGGGTGCGGGCGAGATGGTCGCGCTGGAAGATGGCTCGACTTGGCGGATTGACCGGATCGAGGATCGCGGCACCCGCGAGATCGAGGCGGTGCGGGTCGAGCCCACATCGCGCGAGCCATCCGATGCAGTCGAAGAGGTTGTCGCCAACACGACCTATATTGCCCCTGTTCCAGTCAGTCCGGTTTTTCTCGATCTGCCCTTGCTGAGCGGTACAGAGGTGGAGCATGCGCCCCATCTGGCCGTCTCGGCCCTGCCTTGGCCCGGAACGGTGGCGGCCTATGCCGCGCCGGGGACGGACGGCTTTAAGCTCAACCGCCTGATCGAGCGGCGCGCGTTGATTGGGCGGCTGGTCACGCCGCTGCGTGCGGCAAGTGCGGGCCTTTGGGATCGCGGCACGCCGTTTCGGGTGGAGATGCCCATAGGCCAGCTTTCGGCGGCTGAACAGGGAACGGTGCTGAACGGGGCCAATGCGGCAGCGATAGGCTTGGGCGATGAGGATGATTGGGAGGTGATCCAATTCGCTGATGCGACGTTGGTGGGCGAGAATCTTTGGGACATCAGCATGCGGTTGCGCGGACAGCAAGGCACGGATGCGATCATGCCCGCGATCTGGCCCGAGGGGAGCTTGTTTGTGGTGCTGGACGGGGCGCCGGTGCAGATCGACCTGCCTATCGCGGCAAGGGGCTTGGCGCGGCACTATCGGATTGGGCCAGCGCTAAGATCGGTCGATGATGCGAGCTATGTCGAAAGGGTGCGCGCCTTTCGCGGGGTTGGCTTGCGTCCATTCGCGCCTGCCCATTTGCGCGCACGGCAGCAAGGCGGTGATCTGGCGCTGTCTTGGGTGCGGCGTACGCGGATCGACGGCGATAGCTGGGAGGGCTTTGATGTGCCGCTTGGTGAGGCCAGCGAGCAATATCTGCTGCGCGTTTGGGCTGGTGGCGCGATGCGCCGAGAAACAGTGCTGAGTGCGCCGGTCTTCACCTATAGCGCCGCGATGCGGGCAAGCGACGGCATCGCGGGCCAATATTCAATCGAGGTTGCCCAATTGTCCGATCGGTTCGGGCCGGGGCCATTTTCAAGGATCGCGTTCGATGACTGACACACCGCAAATGTCACTGCCCCTGTTAGCACCCGCACAGGCGCAAAAACATGTGACCGTGAACGAGGCCTTGGCGCGGATCGATGCATTGACGCATCTGGTGCTGGCCTCGGTCAGTGTGGCAAGCCCGCCGGTTTCCGCGCCTGATGGCACGCTGCATGGCGTGCCTGATGGGGCAACGGCTGATTGGGCGGGGCAAGCGGGCAAGCTTGCGCTGCGCATGGGGGGCGGATGGGTCTTTGTGCCGCCACAGGTCGGATGGCGCGCCTTTGTGCGGGACGCAGGCGTGTCGGCAATCTGGAATGGGACCGGCTGGCAAATGGGGGCAATAACACTGAGCCCGGCAGGTGCGGCGCTGGCGGTGCACGCATTGCAATTCGACCTGCAGATCACAGCGGGGGCAAGCGTGACGAGCAGCGTCACGATCCCGCCGCGCGCGATCTTGTTCGGGGTTACGGGACGGGTGGTCGACGCCATCACCGGCGCGGCACAAAGCTGGAGCCTTGGGGTCGCGGGCGATGCGGGCCGCTTTGGTACCGGGCTTGGGGTGGCAAGCAATGCATGGGTCAATGGCCCGGCGGCACCGATTGTCTATTGGGAAGCGACGCCTTTGCTCTTGAGCGCGCAAGGGGGGGATTTTGCGGGTGGCACGGTGCGGTTGATCATCCACTACGCCAATCTTAGCCTACCTGC
>NZ_JAGYJN010000016.1 GCF_018402035.1 Roseicyclus sp. | reverse complement strand
TCCAACGCAAAGGCCAAAACGGTCTTATACATGCGCGCCGCGACAGCCGAACAATCATCCGACACACAGCGCGCGCTTGCGCAACGCGCGGGCTTGGTGATTGATCAGGTCATCGAAGAGAAAGACCATGCGGCCATATCCGCCCCGTTGCAGGCGCGTGACGGCGGCAAGCGGCTATTGGATATCTTGCGCGATGGGGATGTGCTGGTGGTGCCTTGGCTAGACGGCTTGGGCCGGCACTTTGACGATATCGCACAAAACATGCGCCTGTTTCTGGCGCGTGGGGTGACCATCAAGACGATCATCAATGGCCTGACCTTTGACGCACGCCCCCAAGACGCCACGGCATTGGCGATCCGAGAGGCTTTGCTCAGCTTCATGTCAGCCATGGCCGCGGCGCAGGCGATCACACACAAAGAAGCCCAAGCTGCGGGTATTGCCCACGCAAAGGCCAGTAATCCCTCGGCTTATAAGGGGCGCAAACCGTCCTATACCCATGCCCATGTTGATCAGATCCGCCAGTTGTCTGGCAATGGTATCGGCATCAACGAGATCGCGCGACGTCTGGGCCTGAGCAAGTTTTTGGTCTCGCGCATCAATAAGAACACGCCAGCCGCATACGAGGCCCTAGCGCGTTGGGGCATAAAGGCTTAGCGACCGGGAAAGACCCATAAGGGGGTTGATCGGCAAGCAGAGCAGAATGTTTAGGGCATGATGCGCAAACACATCATCAGGCCACCCTTTGGCTTAAGGCACCGACGATAGGGGCATTGGTGAAACGGCGCACCGTCTTCGCGCTTGTCGCGTCGGTTTGCAGGCGGCCAATGCCAAGGCCGATATATGGCCTTGCAGATGCCGCGCCGGGCTCTACCCTGATGCCATGAACATTTCGTTCACGCATAACATCGCCGAAGGTGCCATTTGACACCTCGGCATCGACAGAATTGTTAAGGGCAGAGCATGGCCGAAGACGCAACGCTGGATACCTTGGGCCTTTTGTGCCCCCTGCCCGTGCTCAAGGCGCGTAAACGGCTGAAATCCATGCAACCCGGTCAAGTGCTGCGGCTTTTGGCCAGCGATCCGGCCGCCGTGGTGGATGTGCCGCATTTCTGCGCCGAAAGCGGGCATGAGTTCTTGGGGATGGAAGACGCGGGCGACGGTGCGCGCGCCTATCTTATCCGCCGGAGCTGACCCCAAAAGACGCATAGGGCAGATAGCGCACCGGGTCACCCGGCGCGATGGTACAGGCCGCATCGGGCAGCTCGACCAGCCCGGTGGCCCAGCTGAGCCCGGAAATCCGCCCTGAGCCCTCCGATGCGAAAACTTCCGCCGCGCCGCTTTCGGTCAGCCGCGCGCGCAGATATTCGCGCCGCCCGGCTTTCTTGCGCTTGGTGAAGGCAGCGGGCACGGTGAAGCCTTGCGGCTGCGACCAGCCCGCCCCTGACAAGAGCGACAGCGCGGGACGCGCAAAGACCAGCGCACAGACAAATGCCGCCACAGGATTGCCGGGAAGGCCGAACACCGGCACCCCGCCCCATAGCGCCAAGGCGAGCGGGCGGCCCGGTTTGACCGCGATGCGCCAGCTCGACACATTGCCCCGCTCTCGCAAAAGCCGGGAGACATGATCCTCATCCCCGGCCGAGGCCCCGCCCGAGGTCAGGATTGCATCGGCGGATTGCGCACCTTGGTCGAGCCGCGCCGCGATTTGTGCCGCATCATCGGGGGCATGGCCCAGATCAACCGCATCAAACCCCCAGCCCGCCAAAAGCGCTAACAACATCGGGCGATTGGCATCGAAAATCTGATGCGGTGCCGCAGGGGCGCCCGGATCGGGCAGCAATTCATCGCCCGTCGACAAAACGCCCACGCGCAGACGGCGATGGACCTGCACTTGGCCCACACCGACAGCCGACAACAAAGCCAGATCGGCGGGCGTTAGCACCCGGCCTGCGGGCAAGATCGTGGTGCCCTCGCGCACATCCTCGCCTGCTTGGCGCGTGTTGATGGCGCGCTTGACCGGCCCATCAAAGGCCATGATTTGCCCATCGGTGGCGCAATCTTCCTCCAGCACGACGGTATCGACCCCGTCGGGCAGGATTGCACCCGTCAAGATGCGCACGGCGTGGCCCAAAGGCACGATGTCGTCGAATGGTTGGCCTGCGGCGGCGCGTCCCGCCACCAGCGGTAAGCGCTGCACCCCCTCGCCTGTTGCAGCATGGGCAAAGCCATAGCCATCAACCGCAGAATTGGGCCGGGGTGGGTTCGACCGACGCGCCACGGCAGGGGCGGCCAAAACGCGGCCATGGGCATGGGCCACGGCCAAATCCTCGGTCCCGGTCACCGCGTGAAGCCGCGCGCGCAAGAGTGCGAGCGCCTCATCAACGGGCACCCATTCCACGCCCTGCGGCATGGCAAAACAATCATTGCGCAGGCGCGGCGGGGTCAAACCGCTGCTCATAACCCCACCTCGGCCCGGATAAAGGCCGCAATTCCCGCGACATCATTCAGATCGAAACGCGGTAGTTGGGTGTCCAACGGCCCATCGCTCGCAATCGCGCGGATCGTTGGGTTCGACAGCGCCAACAGATCACGACCTGCCGCCTGTCGATGGGTTTCGATCTTGGGGTGCGGCGCGGTCTTGTAGCCCTCAATCAGGATCAGGTCACAAGGGTCGAAGCGGGCGAGCAAATCGGCCAAAGGCGGCTCACCCTCCCCGCGCAACTCGGTCATCAAGGCCCAGCGGACGGGTGAGGCGACGATCACCTGGCCCGCGCCCGCTTCGCGATGGCGATAGCTGTCGCGACCCGGATGGTCGATCTCGGTCGCGTGATGGGCGTGCTTGATCGTGGAGATGCGCAGCCCTTGGCCGACCATCTCGGCCACAAGCCGTTCGGTCAATGTGGTCTTGCCAGTATTCTTCCAGCCGGTGACGCCGTAAACCCTCATGCCGCCCCCATCAGCGCTTCGGCGGTCAGGATATCTTCGGGCGTGTTGACGTTGAAGAAGGGATCGAAAGGCACGCTGTCAAAAACGGCCTGCCCCGCCTGATGCTGATCGGTCCAGATCACGATCTTGCGTAAGCCACCCGTCAGCGCCGCGCGCAGATCATCGCGCAAAGCCACGGGCCAAAGGCCAAAGGTCGGTTGGCGCTGCACGCGGCCCGTCTCATCGGGGCTGGCGGCCAGACAAAGGCCCGAAGGTCCAGCGCAGGCTGTCAACTGCGCCACCAAATTGGTGGGAAAGAAGGGTGTATCGGCGGCGGCGGTCACGATGGCCGTGGCCCCTTGGCCTGCCGCCCAATCCAAGCCCGCCAGCACGCCCGCAAGCGGTCCGGGATGATCGGCCAAGCTATCGGGCAAGATGGGTAGGCCAAACTCGGCCAGCCGCGAAGGCTCGCCATTGGCGTTGATCGCCAGCCCGCCGCATTGGGGGGCCAAGCGTGCGATCACATGGTCGATCAGGCGTTGACCAGCGACCACGCGCAAGCCTTTGTCACCCCCGCCCATGCGCGTGGCGCGCCCACCCGCAAGGATCACACCGAGCGGCGCGCTCACCCCTCATCCTCCGCGCCCTTGCGGCGGTGGCGGCGATCCTCATCCGGCACAGCAGACAAGTCGGCATCGCGGATCAGGCGGTTTTCACCCGAGAGACACACGAAGCGCTGCCCGCGCATCCGCCCGATCAGCGTCAGGCCAAGCTGTTGGGCAATCTCTACCCCCCACGCGGTGAAACCAGAGCGCGAGGCAAGAATGGGAATACCCATCATCGCTGTCTTGATCACCATCTCCGAGGTCAACCGCCCGGTTGTGTAAAGGATCTTGTCGCCCGCAGGCACTTCATGGTGCCGCATGAAGCCCGCGATCTTGTCGACAGCGTTATGGCGCCCGACATCTTCCATATAGACCAACACCTGATCGGCTTGGCACAGCACCGTGCCATGGATCGCCCCCGCGCTGAGGTAAAGCGAGGGCAGCGTGTTGATCTGGCGCGAGAGCGCGTAAAGCCAACTGCTGCGCAGCGGTGCCTCGGGCAGCACAACGCCCTCCAGCCCTTCCATCATGTCGCCAAACACCGTGCCCACTGCACAGCCCGATGTGCGGGTCTTTTTCTTCAGCTTGTCCTCATAGCTGGTCTGGCGATTGGTGCGGACCACGACGGTTTCGATCTCTTCATCATAGTCGATGCCGGTCACGGTGTCGTCGTCGCGCAGCATGCCCTGATTGCGCAAGAATCCCAGCGCCAGATATTCGGGGTAATCCCCGATAGTCATCGCGGTGACGATTTCTTGGCTGTTGAGGTAAATCGTCAGCGGCCGCTCTTCGACCACCGAAAGCGAAACCTCTGCGCCGGTATGGTCATGCCCGCGCACCACCCGCGTCAGGCGCACGGCGTCCGGATCGGGCAAAAGAGGCAACTGCGGTAACATGGATGCTCCTGCATTTGGGTCTGTCAGGTATAGCGCAAGCGACGCCCGAGGCCAGTGCCGATCACCGGCTCGCACGCTCCAAGAACGCGACCAGCGCTTGCCGGTCGGCGGGATCGGCCACGCGCTGATCAGGCATGCGCGAGCCGGGGGTATAAATGTCGGGGCCGACCGTGAATAATTCGGCCACGGTGCGTGGCGTCCAGACGATATCGAGATCACGCAGTGCAGGCGAAAACGCATATCCCTCGACCGAGGCGATGGCGCGGTCGAAAATACCATGCAGGCTTGGGCCAGCGCGGGAATGATCGCCCGGTTGCAACGAATGGCAGATCGCGCAGGCGCGATAGACTTCGGCCCCGCGACTGCCATCGTGAAAATCATCGGCGGCCCCGGCCAGCCCGCCGTCGATCAACGCGCCGTTGGTTGTGGCATAGCGACGGATCGCGCCGCTCACGCCGCCCGCAAAAAGCGTATCGTTGGTCAAGGCCAGCGCCCAAACGGGACCGCCGCCGGCGGCCACCCCGGCGCGGAACCGCAAGCTATCGGCCTCCAACATCCAGATCGCGCCATCGACTGCGGCCGCTGCCACGATCGCGGAATTGGCTGCGATCGCGACCAAGGGGCGTTCGCTGAGGAAGCGTTCAGGCAAAAGCACGCCATCAGCAGAAAAAAGCCGAAGCGAGCCTTCGGCAAAGATCACCGCAAGCCGGTCACCGGCCCGCGCAAGACCATTGGGAAGATCGGGAAGCCCCGCGCGTGCTTGCGGCGCAAGGCCGCTATCCCAGCGCGTAAAGCGCAAATCAGCACCCACGCTGACAAGATCGCCTGTGCTCAAATAAGCAAGTCCCGAGACCCGACCGGCATGGGCCTGCGCTACCGCGGTTTGTGAAAGATCGGGGGTATGGGTTGCAAGTTGCCCATCCCAAAAGCCGACCGCGATGCGCCCGCCATCGGGCGCAACAGCAAGTGCCGACACAGGTGAGGTACCGTGGGGCGTGACAAAGGCCGGTTCTGGCCCGTCACGGTTCCAGACGGCCACACGACCATCTTGCCCCCCGGTCACGAAACGACCCTCGGGCAAGGTGGCGACGGCGGTGACATTGCCATCATGGAACCGCAGCACACGGCGCGCGCTTTGCGCATCCGCGCCCCAAAGGATCACGCGACCATCAAAGCCGCCGGACAAAAGCGCATCATCCGTGGCTGCCAAGGCGCTGACCGGGCCAGCGTGACCTGAGAGTGTCTGCGCCCCGGCTGTGCCAAGCTGAAAGCACAGCGCGACAATCAGGGTGCAGCGCAGCAGGGAAAAACCACAGAGCACGACGCGCCTGAGCGCGCCGGTCAGTAGCTGATCAGGTTTGAGCCCGGCTTATCAACGCGCGCGCCTTCGGTTGCAAAGGCCGAGGACGCGGATGTCTGGAAATTTCCGTTCAACACGAACGCAGCGCCAGTGGCCAAAACGACGGCGAAAATCACAGATGCGAGAAAGGCTTTCATGGTCGGTTCTCCTGTCAGGGGCGGCTGGGCTGGGCCAACCGCTGTCCGGGTTCAAGCCCTGCCAAAACGGCACGGGCGATCTGTTGATAGATTTGGCCCAGCGATCCATCGGGATCGCGGGCGGTAATGGGCTGGCCTGCATCGGATGCGGCGCGCAGTTCCATGGTCAGCGGGATACCCCCGAGGAAGGGCACATTCAGCCGCGCCGCCTCGGCCGCCGCGCCACCTTGGCCAAAAATCGCATGCGATCCACCGCAATCGGGGCAGATGAAATGCGACATGTTCTCGATAATGCCAAGGATCGGCACATCGACCTTGCGGAACATGGAAATGCCGCGCCGTGCATCGATCAGCGACAGATCTTGCGGCGTTGAGACGATCACCGCACCCGACAGGCGCGTGCCTTGCGCCAGCGCCAATTGCGCGTCGCCTGTGCCCGGCGGCATATCGACCAACAGCACATCAAGCGCGCCCCATTCCACATCGGCCATCATCTGCGTGATCGCCGACATCACCATCGGCCCGCGCCACACCATCGCGGTTTCGGCATCGACCAACAGGCCCATGGACATGGCCTTGAGACCGTAAGCCTGCATCGGCTTAAGCTTACGGCCATTGGCTTGCGGCTTGCCATGCAAGCCCAGAAGTGTGGGAAGCGAAGGGCCGTAGATATCAGCGTCCAAGATACCGACCGACAGCCCTTGGGCGCGCAAACCCAGCGCAAGATTGACCGTGGTCGTCGATTTGCCCACGCCACCCTTGCCCGAGGCAACGGCGATCACATGCCCAACATCGGCCAAGGGATCGGCTTTTTCAGGCGCGGACCCTGTCAGCTTGGGCGGGGCGGCTTTGGGGCTCGCTGTTTCGCTGGTCAAAACCACGAAAGCGTTGGTCACACCTGGCAGGCGGCGCAGACGCGCCTCGACCTCATCGCGCAGGGGCGCAAAGGTGGCGGCCTCTTCAGGTTTGATCAAGATCGAAAGGTTCACGCGCTGGCCATCAATGCCAAGGCCAGACAGCCGGTCCGAGGCAACAAGCAGCGTGCCATCCGGCAGGCGTAGCCCCTGCAGCGCATCTCGCACCCGTGTGTCGCCAAGATCCGGCACGTGTCGTCCTCACCTCTCTGACGAAGATCGGCCCGGCGCATGTTTTTCTACGCTGGGCCGACCGAGTTTTTAGACCGATATCACTCGGCAGGTTGTGTGCGGCCCTCGGATGCCTTGGCACCCTTCACTTCCTCAACCCAGAGGGAGTGATGCTCCTTGGCCCAGTTCTCGTCCACCTCGCCCGTGCCCATCGCATCGAACGCACCCTCCATACCGACCGAGCCGATATAGATATGCGCGATGATGATCGCCGACAGAACTGCAGCGGTCAGGGCATGGATCGTCTGGAAGAACTGCCAATCAGCGGGCGTGCCTGCGACGGCAGGGAACAACAGCATCACACCCGTGTAGGACAGTGCGGCACCGCCGGCGATAACCGCCCAGAAGATGATCTTTTGGCCAGCGTTGAACTTCTTCGCGGGCGGGTGAACACCCTTTTTGACCAAACCGCCACCTTGCTTGATCCATTCCAGATCAAGCCGGTTGGGAATGTTGTGAACAACCCACAGCAAAAGCACCATCACCAGCGCAACCATGAACGGCCATGCAAGGTAGTTGTGCGCGATCTTGCCCCAAGCGCTGAGCGTGCCAAAGGCCCCTTCCCCAAGCAGCGGCAGGATAACGGTCTTGCCGATGATCAGGTTCAGCCCCGACAGCGCCAAGATGATAAAGGTCGAGGCAAGCGTCCAATGCGCGAAGCGTTCGACCGTGTTGAACCGCAGGATCTTGCGACCCGACAGCCCGCCATCGACGCGGATCTTGCCCCGGATCACGTAGAACAAGGTCAAAAGCGCGACCATGCCGATCACAGCCCAGATCGAGATCTGGTGCAGCGTTTCACCCTGAAGGGCCGCCCACAGCTTATTGTCGGGCTTGATCAAATAGCCGGCGTTCTGGTCGGGGATCGTGATGCGACCGGCGACATTGCCGCCAGAGCCAAGCGCCTCGAGAAGTGCGCCTTCGTTTACGGATTGCTCCGTCGGATTGACCTGCGCCTGTGCGCTCGGGGCCATAAAGGCCAAGCCCAGCACAAGGCTTAGCGCGACCAGCAAGTGTGAGATTTTGTTTGCCATCTTGTTGTGCCTCATACCGTCACGGTTTCGCCGTAAGCTGTCCGCCAGCCCCAGGCACCAGAGCCGTAGCCGCGCGTGATGACGCGTTCACGGTAGATTTCCGCGATGATGTCGCCATCACCCGCCAAAAGCGATTTGGTCGAGCACATCTCGGCGCAAAGCGGCAGCTTGCCTTCGGCCAAACGGTTGGAGCCGTATTTGACATATTCCGCTTGGCTCATGTCCGGCTCGGGGCCGCCCGAGCAATAGGTGCACTTGTCCATCTTGCCGCGGGTGCCGAAATTGGCGGTCTGCGGATACTGGGGTGCGCCGAACGGGCAAGCATAGGCGCAATAACCACACCCGATGCAGGTGTCCTTGTTGTGCAGAACAACACCATCATCGGTGGTGTAGAAACAGCTGACCGGGCAGACCGCCGCGCAGGGCGCGTCGGTGCAGTGCATGCAAGCCATCGAGACCGAGCGCTCACCCGGCAGACCGTCATTGATCGTGACGACCCGGCGGCGGTTGATGCCCCACGGAACTTCGTGCTCGTTCTTGCAAGCGGTGACGCAAGCGTTGCATTCGATGCAGCGGTCGGCGTCACACAGGAACTTCATGCGTGCCATTTGTGATGTCCTCCCTTACGCCGCAGCGATCTGGCAGAGGGTGACTTTACCCTCATGCATGCCAGTCACGGGGTCATAGCCATAGGTTGTGATTACGTTGACGGATTCGCCCAGAACGATCGGATCTGTTCCCTCGGGGTAGTTGCCCCGCTGGTCGACACCTTGGAACCAGCCTGCGAAGTGGAATGGCATGAAGGCCACGCCCGTGCCGACACGTTCGGTCACCAGCGCCTTCATCCGCGCCTTCGATCCACCCTCAGGTCCGGTCACCCAGACCCAGCCGCCATCCACGATACCGCGGGAGGATGCATCTGCCGGGTTGATCTCGACGAACATATCCTGCTGCAATTCGGCCAGCCACGGGTTCGACCGGGTTTCTTCCCCGCCGCCCTCGTACTCGACCAGACGACCCGAGGTCAGGATGATCGGGAATTGTTCCGCAATCTTGTTTTCGAGATTGGCCGTCTGGATCGTATGGCCGATGTTCGGCATCCGCTGTTGACGGCCATTATCGCGGGTCGGGTACTGCGCCACCAGATCAGGACGCGCCGAATAGATCGGCTCGCGGTGAACCGGGATCGGGTCGGGCAGGTTCCACGCCACCGCGCGGGCCTTGCCATTGCCGAAGGGCACGCAGCCATGCATCAGCGCGACGCGCTGAATACCGCCGGAAAGATCCAAGGACCATGACACATTGGCCATCGCCTCGGGGTCGTTGCCGCCAATCCGCTGGATCGTCGCCAATTCGGCCGGGGTCAGATCAGTATCCCAGCCCAATTGCTGGAGCACACCATAGGTGAACTGGGGATAGCCATCCTCGATCTCGGAGCCCTTGGGCCAGCTGCCTTCTGCCAGCAGGGTCTCGCCATCGCGATCCAGACCGAAGCGCGGGCGGAACGCGCCGCCGCCTTCCATCGGGTGAAGATGGGGGTTGTAGAGGATATGCGTGCCCGGATGGCGCAGCTCGGGCGTCCCCCAGCACGGCCAGGGCAGACCGTAGTAGTCACCCTTGATCTCTTCGGGTGCGCCGGGCTTGGCGCGCAGCGTGATCAGGTCGAACTGGTCCTGATTGGCCATATGCGCCTTCAGACGCTCGGGGCTTTGACCGGTGTAGCCGGTGGACCAACCGCCGCGGTTGATTTCCCGCAGCACAGATTCCGGCGTGGGTTCCATGCCGAACTTGCCCTGAACCATCTCGTAGTTCTTGAACATCTGATCGGCAAAGCCAAGACGCTCGGCCATCGCGTAGATCACCGAATAATCGGTATCGGATTCAAAGATCGGCTCAACGATCTTTTCGCCCCACTGGACCGAACGGTTGGATGCGGTGCGCGAACCCGAGCATTCGAACTGTGTGCAGATCGGCAGGAGATAGGTGTTATCGGTGCGCGAATGCAGCGCCGCGAAAGTCGTCGGGTGGGGGTCGGCCACCACCAGAAGATCGAGGGCATCCATGCCACGCTGGGCATCTTGCATCCGGGGCACGGTGTTGCCGCCGTGACCAAAGACCAGCATCGCCTTGATGTTGTCTTGCTGATCGACTTCCTCGGCGTCGATCGTGACCGCATCGAACCAACGGGTCGAAGTGATGCCGGGCACTTCCATGTTCTGCTCCGGGGTGCGCGCATCGCGGCCGCCCTTGGCAGGAACGGCATCGAAACGGCCCACGAAATAGTCGTATGGCACTTCCCAAACGCGCGACCAATGCTTCCACGCACCTGCGCCCAAACCGTAGTAGCAAGGCAGGTTGCCGACATCGAGACCGAAGTCGGTTGCACCTTGCACGTTGCAGTGGCCGCGGAAGATGTTCGCACCGGTGCCTTCGCTACCGACGTTGCCGGTGGCAAGCAGCAAGATGTTATACATCCGCACGTTGGCGGTGCCGACGGTGTGCTGCGTGCCGCCCATGCACCAGATAAAGGTGGAGGGGCGTTCCTTGGCAAATTTCTCAGCCGCGCGGCGCAGCGTCTCGCCGTTCACGCCCGAGATCTGCTCGACCACTTCCGGCGGATAGGCTTTGACCGCTTCGCGGATCTGATCCATCCCCCAAACACGCTGGGCGATGTATTCCTTGTCTTCCCAACCATTCTCGAAGATGTGCCACAGCATCCCGTAGATCACCGCGATATCGGTGCCGGGGCGGAAGCGCACATATTCGGTGGCATGGGCCGCCGTGCGGGTAAAGCGCGGATCAAAGACCATGACATTGGCGCGCTGCGTTTCCTTGCCTTCAAGGATGTGCTGCAACGAGACGGGGTGCGCCTCGGCCGCGTTTGAGCCCATGAAGATCACGGTCTTGGCGTTGCGGATGTCATTGTAGCTGTTGGTCTGTGCGCCGTAACCCCAAGTGTTGGCCACGCCCGCCACGGTGGTCGAGTGGCAGATGCGCGCCTGGTGGTCGACGTTGTTGGTGCCCCAGAAGGCCGCGAATTTGCGGAACAGATAGGCGCCCTCGTTCGAGAACTTGGCCGATCCCAACAGATAGACGGAATCTGCGCCCGAACGGCCACGGATCTCGGTCATCTTGTCGGTGATCTCGGTCAGCGCTTGGTCCCAGCTGATGCGCTGCCATTGGCCGCCGACCTTCTTCATCGGATACTTGACCCGACGGTCGCCATGCACAAGCTCGCGCACCGATGCGCCCTTGGCGCAATGCGTGCCGCGGTTGATCGGGCTGCCGTAGGCGGGCTCTTGTCCGACCCAGACGCCGTTTTGCACTTCGGCCTTGACCGTACAACCCACCGAGCAATGGGTGCAGATATTGGTCCGGATCTCAATAGGCTGCGACATGTCGGTGAAACCGGCGGCCTCGACCCGGCGGGTCATGCCCGCGCCGAGCGTGCCGAGTGCGGCCAAGCCACCGACGGTCAGACCCGACGCACGCAGAAAGCTGCGACGGTCAATGGGGCGGGCCGATACGGCTGCCGCCATCTGTGACAAGCGCCCGGTCGAGGCGGTGTCACCATTTCTGCGCTTTACGAGCATCAGTTGGTCCCCCGAGGATAATAGCGGTTGGTCCGGTAATAGGTTTCGACATGGTCGGTCGCCTGATAGCGCGCGCGCGTCCGCTCGTCGCCCGTCTGCTGTGCAAAGGCGGGGCGTGCGCTACCCGAACCGAGGGCAACAGTTGCCGCAGCGCCGACAGATGCCGTGCCAAGAAATGCACGGCGACTAATCGGTGTCGATTTTTCCTTAGTCATGTCGTTTCCCTTTCATACAACGGAGCGGCGCTTGACCTGTCCGACCCGCATTCGATTCCCTAAGCTGCGAGCGAAAACGCGCGCGCCTCGATATCCACAAGCAAACGGCCGATTTCTGCGACCGGTCGATAAAAAGAAGCACTCGGCGCAATCGCAAGATCATCAAAGAACTGCGCGGCCCAAGGCGCGATGTGACGCGCGAAGAAGTCAGCCTCTATACCGGCGTCGACCGCAAGCGCGCCCGATGCCAGATCGGCCATGACTTCAAACAACAGGGCGATGTGATCTTCGGGCTCAAAACGGCCTTCGATGCGCGCCACCCCAAGCCGGGTGAGGTCGCCGCGCAGCTCGGCCAATGGCCGCTCGTTCAGAAAACCTGTCTGGTAGAAGCTCGCGTAAGGCAAGAGCTCGCCCCGCCCGACCCCGATGAACAAATCGAAAAATTCCCGCTCGACGGTTGCCGCCTGCGTGCTGCGCGCGGTCTCAGAGAGCGCCGTAATCGCTTGCCCCAAAGGGGTCTGGTCGCCGGTAAGCGCGGCGATACCATCAATCATATCCTGATTGGGCGCAGCAGAAAGAAGCGAAGCCACGAAACGATACATCTCGCTTCGTGCTTGATTCTCAGCGTCCCTGGCGGGCCGGTTTCCCGGCTGGCTGGCAGGCATATTCTTATAAATCTCCCTACATGCCACCTGTGTATACAGCAGCATGCCTCTGTATCGATTGCACCTGAAATGGGTCCAAGACGCAAGAGAAATTTGTCATTTCCCTGCAGCATTTTCCGAAGCTCCGAAAAGCACGATTATTCAATCAGGCCAAAATGATCGGAAAGCTTTTTTGTCAACAAACACTTAACCCGGAAGGGCCGAACCATGTCGTCGCCTTGGCGCGGTATCGGGCGCGGGGCTTGGGTCATCTGGGGCGGTTTGCGCAATCTCGTGCGCCGCGGCTGCGTCAGCCTCGCTTGCTGGGGAAGCCTGCTCTTCCGCATCAGGGGGGGCAGAGGTGACTTGCGGTGTCGCGCTGTCCTTTTGCGGCGCGGTTTCATCCGCGTCATCCTCCTGCGGCTTGAGCAATTGCTTGAGCATCTTGGCGGCGTTTTCGGCTGTCGGACCAATCCCATCGCCCGGCACGCCGCCCGGCGTATTCCAATCCCATGCATAATCCACGGCCGGATCGCTGTAATCGCGGATGCCGGGTGTCAGCATCCACATCCGACGCATCGCGGCATTGCGCAGCTGGCGCGGCACGCCTGCGCGCAAAAAGGTGCGAATATCGCTGCCTTCGGTCAGATCCTCGATACGTGGCAGCGCGTCCAATTCCTCTTGGCTCAGCAGCTCAGGCTCGGGCTCAGGCGCGGGGGCTGGCTCGGCGCTGATTTCAACAGGGGGTTCTGGCGCGTCAGCGACCTCGGGCTGTGATGTCGCCGCGCTGCGCTTGGCGCGGGACCAACGGCCCAAAAACCCCTCTGATGGCGCGTCGCTCATGGGTCTGACCTCCGGCCTTTGCGGGTTTCCCATTTATCTTCGGGTTGCAAGATGCGGGGCGCGCGCGACGACATCGCGTTGGGGTCAACGGATTGGCGTTGGCGTTTCTTGAAAGGCATTTCAAAGAAATGTGCCTGCGCGAAAGCCGCGACAGAGCGCGCAATCGGCTCGGGCATCGGGACGGCATCCACGATCAATTCAGGGTCCGAGGCCAAGCCTTCGCCCTCATAGGGGTCGACCGTAACGGCGATAACCTCGGCGCGGGCGGGATCGGTCCCGCGCAGCGCCACCCAGACCGAGGGCCGCCCCGAGTTGAGATTGTCTTGATGGTGACTGGCATCGCCAGACCACAAAACCAGATCACGACCGCCCAGATACCATGTCTCTACCCCGTCCTCGCTGGACAGCCGTGTTCCCGGCGCTGCCGCCGGTTCAGCAGGCAGCACCATCAGTGGGCGCAATTCACCACTGCTCCAGCGTGTGACCGGCGGGCGAAGCTGGGCCAAAACACCGAGGCGAAGAATTTCCTTGGGCATGCGTCGTCCCTTTCAGTGCAACTCCGGCGTTGCCAGCGGCAACCCCGCCAGCAAATTCTGCGGCTTCATCCGCACCGCCCCGTCGGACCCGAGGCCAAGCAACAGCCAAACGGGCTGGCCCGCCAATTCCGGGCGGACGGCGGCGGGATCGGCGAAATCGAGGCGGAAAACCCCGATCAACGTCGCCGGTGCCGCTTGGCCGCGCCAAAGCGCATTGCCGATCGCCGTGCCGTTGGGATCAAGCCCAACATACCAGCGCAGATCCACATCCTCAACCTTCGTATGGGGCGTGACCGTCACCTCGGCCCCGGTCATGTGGCGGATAAAGGCCGCCAAGGCCCCCGCCATGCCACGCCGCGCCTCGGGATCGCCGCCGAAGTTGTAGATCATCGTATGGGCATCCGAACGTGACCAATAGGTCCATTCATTGCCGCCACCCAGCACATCGAGGCTGTCGACCCCGCCTGAAAACATCGCCATGAGGGGCGAGGCATGCATATCGGCCTCGTAGAGCGTGACCAACTCCTCATCAGCCAAAAGCACGACGCCATCTTTGACATGCGCGCGTTGCGGCCGGAACAGGCATTCGGCGGCGCGCAAGACCTGCGGGTCGTCGCAGCCATCCAGCGCGTTGCGCAAGATCAGCTGCACAAGCTGCGACAGAAACACGACCGGCAAGCGCAGCCCTTCGTGCATGATGGCGGCATAGCCATCCTCGATGGTTCCGGCGCGGTCCAAGCGGTCGCGCAAGGTGAGGAAAAACTCCCAATTCTCCCGCGCATCAGGATCGGCTATCGCGGCCAATTCCAGCGGCGGCACCGGGCTGCGCGGTTTGGCCATGAGGCGCGCATGTACCGCGCGTTCGGTGGCGCAAGCCTCGGGCGGGGGAACAATCTCGGGGCGGGCCAGCCATGCCAGCAACAATTCATCCGTCACCAGCATGCGCCCAGCGCGATCCAGCCGCGCAAGGTGATGGCCCGAGGCAACCCAAAATTCCGGCATCAGTCCTGACCTCGCAATTGAAACAGATCAACGTGATCTTCCACCTCTTCTTCGAAGAACTGGAAGGCCCTGTCATGGCCCATCAGGTGGGTGGCGGAAAAGGCGGTCTCATCACGCGGGCGCAGCGTGCGGAACTGCTCGCGGATATCGCCATCATCGCCCCGCTTGCGATGCAGCGCAATGAGCGTGCCGATCCCGTGGTCGGCGCAAAGGCTTTCGGCCAGCGCCACCTCCTGTTCCGCCGCAGGGCGGGCGATGTCGATGGAGGGCGCGCCCAAATACGCCACGAACTGGCCCGCCAAGGTCTCGACCATTGTGGCGCGCTCATCGGGACGCGCTTCTTGCACGGTGACGAGCGTGGAATGGCCAAAGCTGGCCACACCCAAAAACCCCGAGCGAAAGGCGATAGCCTCTTTGCGCGACAGGCTGTCGGCGGGCCTGTCCCAGAACAAGAACGTGCCGGGAACGGCCCATTCCCCCGGTTCGGCGGCGGTCGCGAAAATATGCTTGTCCGACGGGTCGAGCCGAATCGTACGCGGCAGCCGTGTCACAGCTTTGGACCCTTCTCATCGCGCCAAACCTGCGTTGAGATTGCCTCGCGGATCGGTGGGAAGCTTTTGCTGCCACCTGCGGGCTTGATCTCTATCATCCGGTCGCCGTCGATCCGGCGCACACCGCGAAGCAGCGGCGGATCGACCCGCATCAGGTAACGGTTCGACACCGCCGCAAAACCTTCATGCGCCCAGCGATCGAAATACAGCATGAGGTAAGAGGCAAAGGTGGAAAGGATATCTTCTGCCGCGTCAAAAGATTCCTCTTTCAACGAGGTGGACTGGGGATATGCCCCCGCTTCTTCGATTTGGTCGCGGTCGGCGATCAGCTCGGCGGCAAAGACCATCCAATCAGGCACCGCATCATCAGCTGTGCCGGGCGCGATGGCAAAGCGCCCGCCCCCGATGCGCGCGGCATCATAGGTGACTTGATCGGGCCAAGTGAGCCGCACCGGGCGTTCGGGCGGGCAATGAGCGGCAAGCGCATCCCCAAGCGCGGTCATCCCGAGCAAAAAGGCCAGCTGTGCCTCAACCAAGGGCTGTTCTGGCTCAAAAACCACAGCGAAAGCCAAAAGGCCGGGGGATTGGTGCAACACCAGCGTCCCTGCCCCTTCGCTGGGCGCCAAAGCGACCGCCGCGGCAAGCACATCGCGCTGGGTGGTGCGATGCAAAGTGAATGGGGGCGGCAGATGCACCCTCGATCCTTCAAAATCATCCGCTATCTGATGCGACATTCGTTTTTCCTCCCGAGAGCGCTACCCATTCCTTTAGGATCGGATTACACCGCGATTGAGATAGTCCAGCCGCACGCCAGACGAAAGCCCCATGCCACAGACCCCAGAAACCCGCCTGATCTGCACCTGCGAAGGCACGATGAGCCTTGCATCCGAAACACTTGGCGCGACGGGCAAGCCCGCCAGCCAATTATGTCGCGCGCAACTCGATAATTTCCGTCAGGCCTTGGGCGAATTTGCCACAATTACGGTCGCCTGCACGCAAGAGGCGCCCCTGTTTGCCGAAGTGGCCGAGGACGCAGGTTTTGCCGGCGTGCTGCGCTTTGCCAATATCCGCGAAACGGCGGGCTGGTCGGCTGAAGGCGCGCAAGCCACACCCAAGATGGCCGCCTTGCTTGCGATGGCCGAGACGGCAGGATCGTCATTCGAGACGCTCAGCCTTGAAAGCCGGGGCGTGGCGCTTTTGCTGGGACGGGACGATGTGGCACTTGAAGCCGCGCGCCAATTGTCGGGCGTGTTGGATTTGACGGTGCTGCTGGTACCGGGTGCCGATGTCGCCCCACCACGCCAGACGACATGGCCCGTGCTGCAAGGCAAGATCGCGCGCGCCGTTGGCCATATGGGCGAATTCGAGCTGACCGTTGATGCCTATGCCGCGCCTGCCCCATCATCGCGCGCGCGGCTAGAGTTTGGCCCGGCGCGCAATGGCGCGGTGTCGCGCTGTGATCTGGTGCTGGATCTGACCGGCGGGCAGGCGTTGTTTCACCACACGCGCCCCGGCTATCTGCGCGCCGATCCGCGCGACCCTGCCGCTGTTGCGGCGCTGGTGGCGGAAGCCGGGCAAATGGTCGGCGTCTTCGACAAGCCCAAATATATCGATTTCATCCCCGATCTCTGCGCGCATTCGCGCAACAAAAAGACCGGATGCACCCGCTGTCTTGATCTTTGCCCGACGGGCGCGATCCTGTCTGCGGGCGATAGCGTGGTCATCGACCCCGCAATCTGCGCAGGATGTGGGCAATGTGCGGCCGCCTGTCCGACGGGTGCGGCCGCTTATGCGCTGCCTGTGGTGGCTAGCCTTGCCGCGCGGCTGCGCGCCGGCCTGTCGGCTTGGTTCGCGGCCGGTGGCCGCAGCGCGCCGGTCATCTTGTTCCATGACGAGGCGCATGGTGCTGCGCTGATCGACGCGATGGCACGTTTTGGCCGTGGCCTTCCCGCCCATGTCATTCCAGTGCAAATCAACGAACCCAGCCACATTGGCCCGGAAATCATGGCCGCTGCCCTTGCGTGGGGTGCAGGCGGGGTGCGTGTTCTGGCCCAAGACAGGCCCGCCCATCCGCTGGACGGGCTGACCAACACGCTTGATCTCATGGGCGCGATCTGTGCCGCGACAGGGCTGTCCGAAGAAGGCTGCGCGCTTGTTCAGACCGATGATCCCGATGTGTTGGAAACCGCGCTTTGGCACAAAGCCACAGATGCCCGCGCCGCACGCTCCAGCTTTCTGCCGCCCGAGGATAAGCGCGGGCTTTTGACCTTGGCGATGGAAGAGTTGAACCGCACCGCGCCGCGCCCAACCGCGCGCATCGAGCTGCCCAAAGGGGCACCCTTTGGCAGTGTGCAGCTGAACCTCGATAGCTGCACGCTGTGCCTTGCTTGCGTAGGTGCTTGCCCCACCGGGGCACTAGGCGATAACCCCGACAAGCCGATGCTGCGCTTTACCGAAAGCGCCTGTGTGCAATGCGGAATTTGCGCCGCGACCTGCCCCGAACAGGCCATCGCGATCGAGGCACGGATGGATTTCGCCGCTTGGGCCAACCCCAAGCGCATTCTCAAGGAAGAAGAGCCGTTTTGCTGCACCGCTTGCGGCAAAGGCTTTGGCACCGGGTCGAGCATCCGGCGCGTGATCGATCGGCTTGATAGCCATTGGATGTTCTCGGGCGAGGATGGCGCGGCGCGCAAGCGGCTGCTGACGATGTGCGACGATTGCCGCACTAAGGAAGTGGTGATGGCGGGCTTTGACCCGCATGAGCCGCCTGCCTAGAGCGTGTCGCGTTTGATCAATCCGCTG
>NZ_JAGYJN010000015.1 GCF_018402035.1 Roseicyclus sp. | reverse complement strand
GCCGGTGAACCAATCCTTGCCCAAGGCCAGCGTGACGGTCTCGGGGTGGGGCATGCCGGTCATGGTATCGCGGCAGATCGCGGGTTGGCGGGTCAGCACGGCATCGCGCGCACTGGCAGGGTCAGCGGCGGTGATGCGCGTGCCCGCGCCGTCGCTGTCCTGCGCGATGATGTCGAGCGTCAGATCGGGCAGGCCCAGACGGATGATCTGCATCTGCCCAGCCTCCAGCGTGACCGACCAGAAGGGTTCGTTGCCCCCACCCCTCCAGGCCAAGGCAACCGTTGGAAGCATCAGGGCGCAGATCAGGGTCAGGTGGCGAAACACGACAGCAGCCTCCGGGCAAGAAACGGGCAGAGCTTAGCCGATCTGCCCGCCCCCGTCAGCCCATCGCCCTGTCACATCATGCCTGTCAGGCCGCAGGCAAGCGCCGCTCCACGATCTCGGCCCACCACGAACAGCCCGCCGGGATCGCCTCATCGTTGAAGTTGTATTTGGGGTGGTGGACATTGGCGGTGTCGCCATTGCCGACAAGGATATAGGCACCGGGGCGCGCGTTCGACATGAAGGCGAAATCCTCGCCCCCCATGACGAGGGGTGCATCGGCGCAATCCCCCGAGACGGCGCGCGCGACGTCAGCGGCGAATTCCGTCTGCGCATCGGCATTGATCATCACCGGATAGCCGCGCCGGTAATCGACGCGCGCTGTGCCGCCGAATGTGGCGGCCGTGCCCTCGGCAATTGCCTTCAGCCGGTCCTCGGCCATGTCCTGAATGCCGGGGTCTAGCGTGCGCACCGTGCCCTTGAGATGCACGGTTTCGGGGATGACGTTATAGGCTTTCGATCCTGTCTCGAAGCTGGTGACCGAGACCACGACCTGTTTCACGGGGTCCGCGTTGCGGCTGGCGATGGTCTGCAGCGCCAGCACGATATGGGACGCGATCACCGTGGTGTCGAGCGTGTCATGCGGCTTGGCGGCATGACCACCGCAGCCTGTCACATAGATATCGAACTGGTCGGCGGCGGCAAAGAAGGGGCCAGACCGGATGGCGAATTGCCCGGTCGGCACGCCGGGCCAATTATGCATCCCGTAAACCTCGGCGATGTTCCAACGCTCCATCATGCCGTCATCGACCATCTCGCGGCCACCGCCGCCGCCCTCCTCGGCGGGCTGAAAGATCACCGCGACCGTGCCGTCGAAATTGCGCGTCTCGGCCAGATACTTGGCCGCACCCAGCAGCATCGCCGTATGCCCGTCATGGCCGCAGGCATGCATCGCGCCGGGGGTTTTGGAGGCGTAATCGAGCCCCGTCTCCTCGTGGATCGGCAGCGCGTCCATATCGGCGCGCAGGCCGATGGTGCGGCCCGATGAATTGGCCTTGCCCTTGATGATCCCCACAACGCCCGTGCGCCCCAGCCCCGTGACCACCTCGTCGCAGCCGAATTCGCGCAGCTTGTCTGCCACGACCGCACTGGTGCGGTGCGTCTCGAACAAGATCTCGGGGTTTTCGTGCAGGTCGCGCCGCCATGCGGTGATTTCGGGCAGCAGTTCGGCGAAACGGTTCTTGACGGGCATCTTGGGCTCTCCTTGTCAGTATCAGGCGGTCGGCAATCGTCGCTCGACCAGTTCGGCGAAGAAGCTGCATCCAAAGGGGATCGCCTCGTCGTCGAACACGTATTTCGGGTGGTGGCACATCGCGCTGTCGCCATTGCCCATGAAGACATAGGCGCCGGGGACACGCTCCAGCATATAGCTGAAATCCTCGGACGGCATGATCGGGTCGGCGTCGTCGATCACATCGCGGGCCACGGCGCGGGCGGCATCGACGGCGCGCGCGGCCCCGTCTGGATCATTGACCGTGACGGGATAGCCGGGGTGCCAGATGACCTTGGCCTGTGCGCCAAAGGCCGCGGCCGTGTGTTCGGCCACCTGCCGGATGCGCGCCTCGGCAAGCTGTCGGTATTCGGGGTCGAGGGTGCGGACCGTCCCCTCCATCCTTGCCTCGTCGGGGATGATGTTCGAGGCGGCGCTGTCGGTCGAAAACGTGCCAACAGTCAGAACGACGCGCTTCAACGGATCGACATTGCGCGAGACGATGGAATGCAACGCGATCAGCAGATGCGCGGCCACCAGCGTCGTGTCGATGGCGCGGTGGGGTTCTGCGGCATGGCCGCCCTTGCCCGTCACGACAATCTCGAACTCGTCGGAGCTGGCCTGCAGCGGGCCGGGGCGGGTCACGAAGGTGCCAATGGGAATGCCCGGCGCATTGTGGATGCCGTAAACCTCGTTCACCGGGAAACGCTCGAACAGGCCATCATCGATCATCGCCTTGGCCCCTGCCCCCCCTTCTTCGGCGGGTTGGAAGATCAAGACCACGGTGCCGTCGAAATTGCGTGTCTCGGCCAGATACTTGGCCGCGCCCAGCAGCATCGCGGTATGCCCGTCATGGCCGCAGGCGTGCATCTTGCCCGCCACCTTTGAGGCATAGGGTAGCCCCGTCGCCTCTTGGATCGGCAGCGCGTCCATATCGGCGCGCAGCCCGATGGCGCGCACCGACGCGCCCCGCCCCCGGATGATGCCGACGACGCCGGTTTGGCCGACACCCTCCACCACCTCGTCCACGCCAAACTCACGCAGGCGGTCGGCGACAAAGGCAGCGGTTTCCCGCACCTCGTAAAGCAGTTCGGGGTTCTCGTGCAGATGGTGCCGCCACCCCGTGATCTCGGGCAGCATTTCGGCAAAGCGGTTCTTGATCGGCATGGTCGTTCCTTCAGACCGCGGGCATGCGGCGTTCGATCAACTCGGCGAAGAAAGAACAGCCATAGGGGATCGCGGCATCGTTGAAGTCATATTCGGGGTGATGCACCTTTTTCGTGTCGCCATTGCCGATATGGACAAAGGCGCCGGGGCGGGCTTGCAGCATATAGCTGAAATCCTCGGCGCCCATGCGTGGCGGGCGGCCCCAACGCACGCGACCTTGGCCTGCCACGGCCTCGGCCACCTGTGCCGCGAGGCGGGCGTTCTCGTCATGGTTCACCGTCACGGGGTAGCCGCGGTTGTAGGTCACCTCCGCCGTGCAGCCATGCGCCTCGGCAGTGGCTGTGACGATCTGCTTGATCCGCGCCTCGGCCAGATCGCGGACCTTTTCGTCGAGTGTACGCACGGTTCCGGCCAAAGTCACGGTATCATCGATCACATTGGTTGCCGCCGATTCCGTCTGCATCACGCAGATGGAGACGACCACGGATTGGATCGGATCGACACTGCGGCTGGCGACCGTTTGCAGCGCCATGACCGTGGCGCAGGCCGCTGGCACCGGGTCGATCACGTTATGGGGCTGGGCCGCATGGCCGCCGCGCCCGCGCACCACAACGCGCAACTCATCCGCCGCCGCCATGATCGGGCCCGGCGCCACGCCGAATTCCCCCACAGGCAGGCCCGGCTCATTGTGCATGCCGTAAACCTCGCGGACGCCCCAACGATCCATCACACCATCCTCGATCATGGCAAGCGCACCTGCACCGCCTTCTTCCGCCGGTTGAAAGATCAAGACCACCGTGCCGTCGAAATTGCGTGTCTCGGCCAGATACTTGGCCGCCCCAAGCAGCATCGCGGTATGCCCATCATGGCCGCAGGCATGCATCTTGCCCAGTGTCTTGCTGGCATGAGGCAGCCCGGTTTTCTCCGACATCGGCAGCGCGTCCATATCGGCGCGCAGCCCGATGGCGGCCCCTTTGGTGTCGGACCGTCCCCGGATCAAGCCGACCACACCCGACCGCCCGATACCTGTGACCACCTCATCACAACCGAAATCGCGCAAGCGGTCAGCCACCAGCGCGCTAGTGCGCGGCAGATCATAAAGGATTTCCGGGTTCTCATGCAGATCGCGTCGCCAAGCGGTGATCTCGTCATGGAGTTCGGCCAAGCGGTTCTTGACGGGCATCGCGCTATCCTTCGGCAAGCATGTCGAGCAGCCGCGCCATGAAGCCCTGACCCTTGGTCAGCTGTTCGACATACATGTATTCATTGGGCTGGTGGGCCTGTGCGATATTGCCCGGCCCGCAGATGATGGCGGAATAGCCAGCGGCTTGGAACTGGCCCGCCTCGGTGCCGTAGCTGACGACCGATGTGCCATTCTCGCCGGTGAGCCGCCGGATCAACGCCTCGGCCATTCCATCTTGCTCGGCGCGAAGGCCCGGCACATCCCAGCGCGGCGTGGCGGTGATGCCTGCCTCGGGGCGAACGGCCTTCATGCCGGCGGCGATTTTGTCGATCTCGGCAATCATGCGGTCGTACCACTCGGCATTGGGTTCTTGCGGGATGCAGCGCGCGGTCAGCACAAAGGTGCAATCCTTGGCCGTGATGTTATGCGCCGTGCCGCCTTGGATCATGCCGACATGCAGCGTGGTATAGGGCGGGTCGTAATCGCAGGCCGGGTCAGCCTTGGCCGCGTTTTCAGCGTTCACGCGGTTGGCCCAGTCAATGAGCTTGGCCGCCTCCATGATGGCCGAGACGCCGGTATAGGCGATGGAGGAATGCACCTCGAAGCCGTGGAAATGCAGATCGATGCCGACACCACCTTTGTGGCCATTGACGATGCCCCATTCGGTCGGCTCACCGATGATGGCAAGTGCTGCCTTGGGCATATGGGCCTGCATCGCGTCGATCATCGGCGGCGCGCCGGTGCAGCCGATTTCCTCATCGCGGGAGAGGCAAAGCTGAAGCGGTCGCTTCACGCCGCGCCGCTGCGCCTCGACCAAAGCCCAGATCGCCAGCGCGTCAAAGCCTTTCATATCGCAGGTGCCGCGTCCGAAAAGCTTGCCGTCTTTTTCTACAACGCTGAAAGGGTCCGTCACCCATGCCTGCCCGTCGACAGGCACGACATCGGTATGGCCCGACAAGATGACACCGCCCGCAATCTCGGGCCCGGCATGGGCATATAGGCTCGCTTTTTGCCCGGTCGGGTCATAGTCGCGGTGGCTCGCGATGCCGTTATCGGCCAGATAGCCCTCGACCCAATCGACCAGCGCAAGGTTGCTGTCGCGGCTGACCGTGGGAAAGGAAACGAGCTTGTCCAACAAGGCCCGTGGGCTCAGGACATCTGCCATGCTGTGCGCTCCGGCTATGTGTGTGCCCAAGCCTGTGCCAGCAGTGACGCGTCGTCAAGCCCGCGCAGAGCAATCTGCTCAAAGGATAGGCAGTTGCACTCTACAGATGCACAGACAGGCAGATTGCGGCTTGTGACATAAAAAATTCATGTTAGCGTTCCCAACACGCAGCCACCCAAGCATCGACAAGAGGTGGCGCATCAACAGGTTGGGGAGCATCTGCCGATGCGCGATGGGGTCACCCCCTTTGTCCTTGATGTCAAGGACTTGAAGACCGTTTTTCGCACCCGCGGTGGCGAGGTGCATGCGGTCAACAATGTGAGCTTCACGCTCAAACCCGGCGAGTTGCTGGGCGTGGTGGGTGAGTCTGGATCGGGCAAATCCGTGACGATGATGTCGCTCATCCGCCTTTTGCCAATGCCACCAGCAGAGATCCGGGGCGGCAGCGTGATGTTCGAAGGGCAAGACCTAGCCCGCATCCCCGAAGAGATGATGCGCGCGATCCGTGGCGCAAGGATCGGGATGGTGTTCCAAGATCCGATGACCTCGCTCAACCCCGTCTTCACCGTGGGCTACCAGATCATTGAGCCGTTGCGCACCCATATGGGGCTGAGCAAGGCGCAGGCCGCGACGCGCGCGGCAGAATTGCTTGATCTGGTGGGCATACCCGATGCGCGCCGCCGACTGGGCGATTACCCGCATCAGTTTTCGGGCGGCATGCGCCAGCGCGTGATGATTGCGATTGCCTTGGCTTGCGATCCCAAGGTGCTGATCGCCGATGAGCCGACAACCGCGCTTGATGTCACCATTCAGGCGCAGATCCTCGAACTGATCAAGGAACTGCGCCAGAAGCTTGGGATGGCGATTGTCTGGATCACCCATGACCTGGGCGTGATCGCGGGTATCGCGGACCGGGTGATGGTGATGTATGGCGGCCAAGTGGTCGAACAGGCACCTGTGCGCGAATTATTCGCCAATCCGCAGCATCCCTATACACGCATGCTTTTGGAAACCGTGCCGCATATCCGTGGCGAGCGGGCCGCGAAACTGCGGGTGATCCAAGGTCAGCCGCCGATCTTGTCGCGCGCGCCTGACAGCTGCCCCTTCCTCGCGCGCTGCCCACAGGCATTCGATCGCTGCGCGCATGAGAACCCCGCGCGCTTCGATGTCGGACCCGCGCATGACGCGGCCTGTTTTTGGGATTTCAAGACGGGGGCCAAGCGCGATGTTTGACACAAGCGGCGCGAAAAAGCTGGTCGAGGTGCGTGATCTTACGATGCATTTCCCGATCCGCACGGGATTGTTGCGTCGCCTGACTGGGTCGGTCAAAGCCGTGGATGGTGTCAGCTTCGACATCTACGAGGGCGAGACACTGGGGCTGGTGGGCGAGTCTGGCTGCGGGAAATCGACCTGTGGGCGGGCGATCTTGCGGCTTTACGACCCTACCGCCGGTTCGATCCGGCTGGAGGGTGAGGAAATCGCCCACGCCCCCTTCGACAAGCTGCGCCGCCTTCGCCCCAAGATGCAGATGGTGTTCCAAGACCCGCAAGCCAGCCTCAACCCCCGTATGACAGTGGCGGGCATCATCGGTGAGCCGTTGATGGAGCATACAAAGCTCAACGCCGCCAAGCGGTTAGAGCGCATCTATGAATTGATGGATGCGGTGGGCCTGAACCGCGAGTTCGCCAACCGTTACCCGCACGAGTTTTCGGGCGGTCAGCGCCAACGCATCGGCATTGCGCGCGCGCTTGCGCTCAACCCCAAATTCATCGTCTGCGACGAACCCATCGCGGCTCTTGATGTGTCGATCCAGGCGCAGGTGGTCAATCTTTTAGAAGAACTGCAAGACCGGCTTGGCCTGACCTATCTGTTCATTTCCCATGACCTCAGCATGGTGCGCCATATCGCCGACAGGGTCGCGGTGATGTATCTGGGCCGCGTGGTCGAACTGGCCCCGCGCGATGCGCTTTTTGCTGATCCCATGCACCCCTATACTACGGCGCTTTTGTCGGCGGTCCCCGAACCGGACCCGGCCAGCCATGACGACGCAGAGCGCATCATCTTGCAAGGCGATGTGCCAAGCCCCGCCAACCCGCCCAAAGGCTGCAATTTCTGCACCCGCTGCCCGCGCGTGATGGAGATTTGCCGCCAGATCGACCCCGTGATCCGCGAGATCGCGCCGGGCCGCCATGTGGCCTGCCATCTCTATGCCGAAGACACCCACAAGACCGCAGCCCATGCGGCCCAACCCACCGAGGTCTGAGCGACCAACAAGGAGAGAGAGAAACATGAAACGATATTCACTTCTGCTCGGTGCGACGGCACTGGCGCTTGTGCCAGCCGCGGCGATGGCCGAGCGCGGCTCTTCGGGGCATCTGAACATCATCTACTGGCAAGCGCCCTCGACGCTGAACCCGTATCTGTCGGGCGGCACCAAGGAAGTCGAAAGCTCCTCGCTGATCCTCGAGTCGATGGCCCGTTTCGACGAAACCGGCATGATGGTGCCGTGGCTCGCTGAAAGCATCCCGACGGTCGATAATGGCGGCGTTTCGGCCGATCTGACATCGATCACATGGACCATCGCCGATGGCGTGACATGGTCGGACGGCAGCGCGCTGACATCGGCCGATTTCGTCTTCACATGGACCTACTGCACCCATCCCGAAGGCGGCTGCGCACAGGCCGGCTATTTCGACGGCGTGACCTCGGTCGATGCCGTGGATGCGCGCACCGTGCGGGTGAATTTCGCCGAATCCACCCCCTTTCCCTACACCGCCTTTGTCGGCTCCGAGAGCCCGGTGATCCAAGCCGCGCAATTCGCCGAATGCCTTGGCGCACGCGCGCCTGAATGTACGGATGCGAATTTCGGACCCATCGGCACCGGCCCCTTCAAGGTCGATGAATTCCGCCCCAACGACGTGATCGAGTTGTCGGCCAACCCGAATTTCCGTTTCCCCGACCGGCCCTATTTCGCAACCGTGACCTTCAAGGGCGGCGGCGATGCGACTTCGGCGGCGCGCTCGGTCTGTGAAACAGGCGAGTTCGATTACGCATGGAACCTGCAAATGGATCCGACCATCCTTGCGGGCATGGCCGCGCAGGGCCGTTGCGCGATCGAGGTCTCGTTCGGTACCTCGGTCGAGCGAATCCACCTCAACCAGACCAACCCTGACCCGGCGCTGGGCGATGCCCGCGCGACCGTCGAAGGTGGGCCGCATCCCTTCCTCACCGATCCAATCGTCGGCCAAGCGCTGTCGATGGCCATCGACCGGCCATTGCTGACCGAAATCGGTTATGGTGCCGGTGGTCAGCCCACCTGTAACGTGCTGCCCGCACCGGCGCTTTACGCCTCGACCGCCAATGATGCTTGCCTCGTGCAAGATATCCCCGGCGCAATCGCATTGCTTGATGGGGCCGGTATCGTCGACAGCAATGGTGACGGTATCCGTGAGTATAATGGCGTGCCGATGCGCGTACTGTTCCAAACTTCGACCAACGCGGTGCGCCAAGACGCGCAGGCGCTGATCAAGCAATGGTGGGAAGAAATCGGCGTTGAAACCGAGTTGCGTAACATCGACGCTTCGGTCTTCTTCGGTGGCGATCCGGCTTCCCCGGATACCTTCCAGAAGTTCTATGCCGATGTCGAGATGTACACCAACAACTTCGCCGGTGTGGACCCGCAGGCCTATATGGCAAGCTGGCTGTGTGGTGACATGCCCCGGCCCCAAAGCCAGTGGCAGGGTTCCAACACCCACCGCTTCTGCGATCCGGCCTATGACGCGCTTGTCGCCGAAATGGTCCGCACCGCCGATCTGAACGAGCGTGGCCGCCTCGCGCGCGAGATGAACGATATGCTCGTGCGCTACTCGATCATCCCGCTTATCCACCGTGGCGGCGTGTCGGCCCGTGCCGCCACCTTGGAAGGCCACCGCATGTCCGATTGGGACAGCGAATTGTGGAACATCATGGATTGGCGCCGCACCCAGTAATGGCGTGACATGACAACGGCCCGCGCCGCCCTTTGTGGCGCGGGCCAATACTTGCCCCGAAACTCCTGACCCGAGGCGTTGGCCCTATGCTGACCTATACGATCCGGCGATTGATCCTTGCGATCCCGACGCTTCTGTTCATCAGTTTCGTGATATTTCTGATTGTGAAGCTATCCCCCTCTGACCCGACGGCGGGCCTGCCGCTGACAATCCCGCCCGAAGTGCGCGAGCAGATCCGCGAAAGCCTTGGTGTGAACGATCCGGTCTTTGTACAGTATTTCAAATGGCTCAAGCTGATGGTCTGGGACGAGCCGCTGCATTTCATCGAAGGAACAACTGGCTGGCAGGTCGCCCCCGACGGGCCGCGCATCATCTCTTATCAGACCCGCAGCCCAGTGATGGATCTGATCGCCCAGCGCATGCCACAGACGCTATGGGTGGTCGGCACATCCTATATCGTGGGCATCTTGATCGCGCTGCCCTTGGGGATCATCTCGGCCTATAAGCAATATTCGGTCTTCGATCAGGTCGGAACTTTCATCTCGATGGTGGGCTTTTCGGTGCCGACTTTTTTCACCGGTGTGCTGTTCATCGTGATTTTCGCCGTCAACCTTGGCTGGTTCCCGAGCGTCTACAACACCACCCATGTGGTGACCGACTGGGACAGCTTTGTTGTGCAACTCAAACAGATCATCATGCCAGTGATGGTTTTGGGCCTTTATAATGCCAGCCAGATCAGCCGCTATTTGCGCGCCTCTATGCTCGACAATCTCAACCAAGATTATGTCCGCACCGCGCGCGCCAAGGGGCTGACCGAAAAGATCGTCGTGCTGGTGCATGTGCTCAAGAACTCGATGATCCCGGTCGTCACTGTCATCGCGCTGAATGTGCCGGCGGTCTTTGGCGGCGCGATTATCACCGAGCAAGTCTTCAAGGTGAATGGCATCGGCCAGCTTTTGATTATCGCGATCCAAAGCGGCGATGTGCCGGTGGTGCAAACGGTGAGCTTTATCTTTGCCGTGCTGATCGTCTTGTTCAGCCTGATTGCCGATATCCTTTACGGCGTGCTCGATCCGAGGATTCGTTATGACTGAGACCGCAGATCGCACAGAACCGGCCCCGGCACTCGAGGCTTACCGACCACCACGCAACCAGTGGTGGGATGTCTGGGACCAGTTCAAGACGCATAAGGGCGCGCTCTTTGGCTTGGGCTTTTTCGTCTTTACGCTGCTGTTCGTCTTTGTCGGTCCACTGATCTGGACCTTGGATGCGCAATATATCGACATTCGCGCGCGCAACGCAGGCCCCAGCCTTTCCCATCCGATGGGCACCGACCAACTCGGCCGCGATACCATGGCGCGCATGATGGCCGGTGGCCAGACATCCATTGCGGTGGGGCTGACGGCAATGGCGCTGGCGCTGATACTCGGCACGCTGGTGGGGGTGCTTGCGGGCTATTTCAGGCGGCTCGATGGGTTGCTGATGCGCACCACAGACCTGTTTTTGGCAATGCCGCTTTTGCCGCTTTTGTTGGTCACGATCATGCTGTTTCGCGATCCTTTGCGCGCAAATTTCGGGCCAGAAGGGGGTATCTTCGTGCTGATCGTGTTCATGATCGGCGTGACATCTTGGATGCAGACCGCGCGCGTTGTCCGCGCCGAGGTCTTGGCGCTGAAGGAACGTGAATTCGTGCTGGCCGCGCGCTCCATCGGGACGCCCAGCCACCGGATGATCACCCGCCATTTGTTGCCCAATGTGATGTCGCCCATCATGGTCTCGGCCACGCTGGGCATTGCCAACGCCATCATCACCGAAAGCGCGCTGTCATTCCTTGGCCTTGGGTTTCCATCGGATTTCCCGACATGGGGGCGGCTCTTGTTTGATGCCACCGACTGGCTGACGCAGAACCCCGAGCGGGTGATTTGGCCGGGCATGGCCATCTCGCTCACCGTTTTGTCGGTCAACTATATTGGTGACGGATTGCGCGACGCCCTCGACCCGCGCATCCGGGGACGCTAGGAGAGAGGAAATCTCGAGATTTCCCGTGCGAAAAACCCGGGTTTTTCGCACGGGAAAACCTTGGGTTTTCCGGCCACTTCGCCGCAATCATCCAAAAGGCCCGACCCCATGCCCTGGCTCTATCTTTTTTTCGCCATTACGGGCGAGATCATCGGCACGACCGCGCTTAAGGCGTCTGATGGGTTTACCCGGCTTGCGCCAAGCCTTATGGCAATCATGGGTTACGGGGTGGCATTTTATTTTCTAGCCCTCGTACTGCGCAGCATCCCGCTTGGTATCACCTATGCGATCTGGTCGGGCGTGGGCGTTGCCGCCGTCACGCTGATCGGGTGGTGGCTTTACGGCCAAAGGCTTGATTGGGCGGCCTTGGTGGGTATCGGGCTGATCGTGGCGGGGGTGCTGGTGCTCAACCTGTGGTCGGGTGCCGTACAGTGACGCGACGCCGTTACAAAGCTGTGGCTTGATGCGGTGCTCGATGGCACTAGCCTTTTTGCCAATGCGTTGATTGACAGTGACCCCATGACCGGTGTCCTGAGCGTAAATGGAACCGACTATTCCGTCGATCTGCCCGATGATGTGCCGCTTTTGTGGGTCTTGCGCGATGCGCTTGGCCTGACGGGCACGAAATACGGCTGCGGCGTTGCGGCCTGCGGGGCTTGCACCGTGCATATCGATAGCCAAGCGGTGCGGTCGTGCCAAGTGGCACTGGCCGATTTCTCGGGCGCTGTGACCACGATCGAAGGGTTGGGCACGCCTGGTGCGCTGCATGCCTTGCAACAGGCATGGGTCGACCATCAGGTCGCGCAATGCGGCTACTGCCAATCGGGCCAGATCATGCAGGCCGCCGATCTTTTGGCCGTGTCCCCTGCGCCCAGCGATGCTGAGATCGATGCGGCGATGGCGGGCAATTTGTGCCGCTGCGGCACCTATCCGCGCATCCGCGCAGCAGTCCATACCGCCGCGCGCGCCTTGCGGGAGGCGTGAGAGATGGCCAATTGGGGTAAGATCGCGCGGCGTACATTCCTGATCGGCGCGACCGCCGTCGCCGGGGGAGTGGCCTTTGGCGTCTGGCAATACCGCCGTGACCTGCCAAATCCGCTGAAACCGGGCGAAGGCGCGGTCACGTTGAACCCTTGGATCATTATCGACCAGACCGGCGTCACGCTGATCGCTGCCCGCGCCGAGATGGGGCAAGGTGTTTACACAACCCTGCCCGCGCTCGTCGCCGAGGAATTGGATGTGGCTTGGGACCAGATCCGTGTCATCCACGGCCCTGCGGCACAAGCCTATTACAACTCCGGGCTGATGAGCCATGCGCTACCTACCACTGACTATAACCGCACAGCGTGGCAGGAGGTGATGGTAGAGGCGATGGGCGTGCTGTCCAAGATGATCGGGCTACAGGTCACGGGTGGGTCGACCTCGACGCTTGATGCCTATGACAAGCTGCGCCAAGCAGGCGCCACCGCGCGCGAAGTTCTGAAACAGGCCGCAGCCCAGCGTTTGGGCGTGGCGGCAGGGACGCTTGATATCCGCGATGGTCGCGTGATCGCGCCGGGGGGCATCGAACTCAGCTATAAGGAGTTGGCGCAAGAGGCCGCCTTGATCACCCCGCCGCGCAGCGTCGAATTGCGCCCAGCATCGCAGTGGAAATATCTGGGCCGCGCCATGCCGCGCCTTGATATGGTGGAAAAGGTCACGGGAACCGCCCAATTCGGAATCGATGTCCGCCTGCCCGGCATGATGTTTGCGACCGTGCGGATGAGCCCGCATCTGGGTGGTACGATGACCGCGTTCGATCCGACCGATGCGCTGGCGATGCCGGGCGTCGTGCGGGTGACCGACCTTGGCACCGGGATTGGCGTGGTTGCGACGAACACATGGCTTACCATGCGCGCGGCCGAGGCTGTGGCGATCGAATGGGGCCCCGCCCCCTACCCTGACAGTGGTCAAGACATGCTTGGCGTGATCCGCGCCGCCCTTGATACGCCCGCCGATTCCACCCTGCGCGATGATGGCGATGCCGATATGGAACGCGATATCACAGATACAGAGATTACAGCCGAATACACCGTGCCCTGGCTTGCCCATGCCACGATGGAGCCGATGAGTGCGGCGGCCCATTTCACCGGCGACAGCTTGGAGATCTGGACCGGAAGCCAAGCCCCGGTTTCGCCGAAGCCAAAGCCGCCGAGGCCGTGGGCCTCGACCCCGATCAGGTCACTTGCCATGTCACCTATCTGGGTGGTGGTTTTGGGCGGCGCGGAGAGACTGACTTTGTCGTGCTGGCCGCCCAGTTCGCACAGGCCGTGGCGGGCACACCCGTGCAGGTCACATGGTCGCGTGAAGAAGATATGCGCCATGATTTTTACCGCCCTGCCGCCGTTGCGCGCATGCGTGGCGTGGTGCGTGCGGGCAAGGCCCTGACCTTGGACGGGCGGATCGCCGCCCCATCGGTTACGCGGCAATCCATGGCGCGCATGACCGGAAGCCCACCGCCCGGCCCCGACAAAGGCCATGTGGAGGGGATGTTCAACCAACCCTATGCCATCCCCAATTATCGCGTGACCGGGCATCTGGCAGATCTTGCCGTGCCGATCGGCGTTTGGCGCTCGGTCGGCAATTCCTTCAACGGGTTTTTCATGGAAAGCTTTGTTGACGAAATGGCAATTGCCGCAGGCCGCGATCCCTTGGCCTTCCGTCTGGAATTGGCCGCGGCTGAACATGGCCCCAGCGCCGGGGTCTTGCGCACTGTCGCCGAGATGTCAGGCTGGGACAGCCCCCGCGCGCCCGGTACGGGACTGGGCGTGGCGATGACCCATTCCTTTCGCACCCCTACAACCGTGGTGATCGAAGTGGCCGAGCGCAATGGCGCGATTGCGCTGACGCGGGCTTGGATGGCCTGCGATGTCGGCACGGCACTCGACCCCGCGATTATCGAGGCGCAGATGGTGGGCGGTTTAGTTTACGGCCTGTCGGCTGCGATGATGGAAGAGATCAGCTTTGCCGGTGGCGTGGTCGAACAGGGCAATTTCACCGATTACGACGCGCTGCGCCAACACCAGATGCCCGAGGTCGCGGTGCGCATCCTCGAGACGTCGGGCCATATCGGTGGTGTGGGTGAGCCCGGCACACCGCCTGCAGCACCCGCCTTGGCCAATGCGATCTTTGATATGACGGGGCAGCGTATTCGCGATCTGCCGCTCAACAAACACCTGCGCTTTGTGGGCTAGGGCCACCTATTGCAGGCTGTCCGCGCAATAGATGGCGGCGGCACGCACACGGTCGGTCATGAAGAAATGATCGGGGTTTTGCGGGCGCAGCTCGGCCATCAACAGCGTTGCGGCCTCATCCAATCGTTGGGCCATCGCAAGCTGGGTCGCTGGATCGCTGGCCGTGGCGCAGGTGGAGAAATCAACCATCGCGGCATGATAGCGCGCCACGCTGGGGTCAATTGGGGCCGCGCGCCACGGGTTCAAAAAACCGAAATACGCGCAGCCCGAAAGCATGAATGGGGCCAACATGGCCAGCACCAAGTGACGCGACACAAGAACAAACCCTTACATGCGGCTGAGTTTCGACTGTAACTCGGCCAGTTGACGCTTGATTTCATCCAACTCGTCACCCTTTGCGGGCGCGGCCCCCTCTTCATCGGTGGGGGCTGACCATTGCGCACCAAGCCCGCCGGTCATCGCCTTGATGAACGCTTCTTGCTGGGCGCGCATCGCCTCGAAGCCGGGCATTTTGGCGATGGGGTTGATGGCGGTCATATTCTCCATCATCTTCGATTGCCCCTGCTTGAGCATCTCGAAACTCATCGACAGAAAATCCGGCACCACAGTCGAGGCTTGGGTCGAGTAGCTGCGCACCAGATCGTTGAGAACCGCGATGGGCAAAACGGTTTCACCACGGCTTTCATGCTCGGCGATGATTTGCAGCAGGTATTGCCGGGTCAGGTCGTCGCCAGATTTCAGATCGACAATCTTGACCTCGCGGCCCGCGCGGATGAAACCCGCGATATCCTCGAGCGTCACATAGTCGGATGTTTCGGTATTATAGAGCCTTCGGCTCGCATATCGCTTGATCAGAAGCGGTGCGCTTGTATCGGCCATGGGCCTGCTCTCCCTTCCTGCGGTGCAGAAGATTAAGCCTACGCGGCTTTGCGGGAAATGCAAATTTATTGTGCAGTAGCAGAAACGCGAAGGGCAGACCAAGAGGGTCTGCCCTTCTGATGTTCATGCCGGCGGGGAGGACGCCTGCACGAATACCTGTGCCGTCAGGCGTTGCTCACTTTGCAGCGGCAGCAGCGGCTTTCTTGGCGGCAGTCGTCACTTCGGCAGTCGCCTTTTTGACGGCAGCGGTTGCTTCTTCGCTGGCTTCCTTGCCGGCAGCCATCATCAGCTCGACGGTTTCCATCTGCACCTTCTTGGCAACTTCTGCGAAGGCGGCCATGGTTTCAGCGGCCATTTCGGCCTGTGCGGATGCGAAATCGGTCACCGACTTGGTGTAGTCGGTCGCCTCTGCCTTGACGGCGGAAACATCAGCCAGCTTGGCGATAACGTCCTTGGTGAACTTGGACGAGATGTCGGTCGACTTCTCAGCAGCGTCGAGCATCACCTTCGACATCTTTTCGCCCATTGCGGCGGAGGTCTTGAAGGCATCGGTCATTGCCGACATGTCCATCGGGTAGGCGGACATCATGTCGGACATCATCTTTGTGAAATCGGTTGTTTTAGCGGCCATTGGTCTTCTCCGGGATGGGCCCCGGTGCAGCGGGGCTGTGTTCTGCATGTGCGGAATATATGCATGCTGCGGTGCAGCAAGTCAAGATTATTCTGCACTGCAGCATCAAGATCCGAGATTTTGACGATGGATCAGCCGGTTACATTTTCCCTGACATAGCGGCCCGGTGCGGGATCGGTGGCGGGGTATGATTCGTTGCCCAAGGCGCGCGCCGGCACTTTCTTGCCTGCCCGCTTTGACAACCACGCCTCCCAATGCGGCCACCACGATCCTTCGTGATAGGTCGCGGCCTCTTTCCAGGCATCGGGGGTGCCGATCGGCTCTGGCCCGCGCCAGTGGCCGTATTTCTTCTTGGCGGGCGGATTGACGATGCCCGCGATATGGCCCGACTCCGACAAGATAAAGGTTTTGTCCTTCGATCCCATCTGCACGATCCCGCGAAAGCTGTCTTTCCACGCGGCGATATGGTCGGTCTCACAGGCGATGGCGCAGATCGGCAGGCGCACATCCGAGACATGCAGCCGTTCGTTCATCAAGGCGAACCCGTCAGTGGCAAAGCCGTTGTCCTGACACAGGCCGCGCAAATACTGCACCGTCATCTTGCCGGGCAGGTTCGTGCTGTCGCCGTTCCAGAACAGCAGGTCAAAGGCCGGCGGCGGTTCGCCCAGCATGTAGCTGCGCACGGCGGGGCCATAGACCAGATCCTTGGCGCGCAGATAGGAGAAGGTCTTGGACATGTAATGGCTGTCCAAATACCCCTCGGCCTCCACCTGGCGCTCGATGGCATCGACGAAATCACTATCAAGGAAGGGCGTAAACTCGCCCTGATCGCTGAAATCGGTCAGCGTGGTAAAGAAGGTGGCCGATTTCACCCGCGCTTGCCCCCGCTTGGCCTTGAGCGCGAGGGTGAGCGCCAAGGTCGTGCCCGCCACGCAATAGCCCACGGCATTAACCTGATCTTGGCCCGTCACGGCGCAGGCGACATAGATCGCCTTAAGGTAGCCATCTTCGATGTAGGTCTCAAAGCCTGTCTCGGCATAGCTGGCATCGGGGTTTTTCCAGCTGACCACGAAAAGCGTATAGCCCTGATCGACGATCCATTGGATGAGCGAGTTTTGCGGCTTGAGATCGAGAATGTAGAATTTGTTGATCCATGGCGGAAAGATCACCAAGGGCGTCTCGCGCACCTTTTCGGTGGTGGCCGCATATTGGATGAGCTCGAACATCTGGTTGCGAAACACCACAGCACCCTTGGCCGTGGCCAAATTCTCGCCGACGTGAAAGGCCGTCGGGTCGGCCAGTACCGGCAAAATCTCACCATGGCGCGCTTCAAGATCGCGCACGAGGTTTTCAAGCCCCTTCACGAGGCTTTCGCCATCGGTCTGAACGGCTTTTTCCAAGGCATCGGGATTGGTGGCCAGATAATTGGTCGGCGCGAAAAGATCGATGATTTGGCCCGCGAAGAACTCGATCTTCTTTTTGTCGCGGGGGCTGAGCCCCTCGAGCTCTGCAACAGCGCTGCGCATCGCCTCGGCGGAGATCATATATTGCGTCTTGATCGTGTGGAAAAACGGATGCGTCTGCCACAGCGGGTTGGAAAAGCGCTTGTCTTGCGGCTGTGCCTCGGTGGCGGGCAAGGCGAAATGACCCTGCGACAGTTCCTTTTGCAATTCCATGTACTGCGTCAGGGTTTGCGACCAATAGCTGACTTGGCGCTCCATCAGCTTGGCGGGGTTGGTCAGCGCCTCTTGCCAGATCGCCATGCCGGTCTTGAGCATCAGATCTTGCCCCGGCCCTTCAAGCCCCGCATCGCCGGGCTTGCGCGCACTGAGTGCGGCGACCAGGCGTTTGGAAAGCGCTTCCATCCGCGCAAGGTTCTGGTTGAGACGTTCAAGGCTCTCGCCGGTATCCCGCTCTTCGGTTTCGTCGCGTGCCACCTTGATTTCGCCCTCTTAATGGTTCAATTAATCCTAGCGGTGCCAAGGTGAGGTGGCAAAGCGACGAATTGATCCGGGGCCGTGCGATCGCTACGGATCTTCAGGCAGGAGACGTCGATGCGATACATGCTCACCTATGACCTCATGGAATCTATTCGTGTGACCAACCAATGGATGGGGTCAACCGCACGCGCCATGTGTTCTTACCCACAATTGGGGCTTTTCGCCAATCCTTGGATCAAAATGACGGCTGCATGGGGCGAAGTGGCCGAGCGCAGCTTTGCACGCATGGCGATCAAGCCCGATTGGGGGATCCACTCGATCCCCGCCGATGATGGGCGCGACCACACGATCACGGTCGAGCCTGTGCGCGAATTGCCCTTTGGCGATCTGATCCGCTTCAACGTGCATGGCCGCGCGCCGACAGGGCGCAAGGTGCTGTTGGTGGCACCGATGTCGGGCCATTACGCGACATTGTTGCGCTCGACAGTGTTCAGCTTGCTGCCCGATTGCGATGTCTTTGTCACCGACTGGCACAATGCGCGCGATATCCCGGTTAGCGCGGGCAAGTTCGATATCGAGGATTACACCCTCTATCTTGTTGATTTCCTGCGGGTGATGGGCCCCGATACCCATGTCATCGCGGTCTGTCAGCCGGCCCCCTTGGCCTTGGCGGCCACGGCCTATCTGGCCGAAGAAGACCCCGAGGCGCAGCCGCGTTCGCTGACCTTGATCGGCGGGCCGATCAACCCCGACGCTGCCGCGACCGATGTCACCGATTTCGGCCGCCGCGTGACGATGGGCCAGTTGGAACGCAGCGTAATCCAGCGCGTCGGCTTCAAATATGCCGGTGCGGGCCGGTCGGTCTATCCGGGGCTGCAGCAGCTCTCATCCTTCATGGCGATGAACGCGGAAAAGCACACAACCGCCTTTGCCGAGCAGATCATGCGCGTCGCCAAGGGCGAAGCGGGCGATCACGACAAGCACAACAAATTCTACGACGAATACCTTGCCGTGATGGATATGACGGCCGAATTCTACCTCTCGACGGTCGAGCGCATCTTCAAGGGACTTGAGATCGCCGAGAACCGCTTTTCAGTGGCGGGCAAGATGGTGGATATCGGCAAGATCACCACCGTCGCGGTCAAGACCGTCGAAGGTGGCAAAGACGATATCTCGGCCCCCGGCCAATGTGTTGCCGCGCTTGATCTTTGCACAGGCCTGCCTGCGCATCTTAAGGCATCTTATCTGGAGCCCGAGGCAGGGCATTACGGGATTTTCGCGGGCAAAAGCTGGCGCAATCGCATCCGGCCCTTGGTGCTGGCTTTCATCGACGCCCATTCCGCAGGTGCAAAGCCAGCGGTGCGCGCGGTCAAGTAGGCGCAAGCGCCCCGGCCTTTGGGCCGGGGTCAAAAGCGCCATGTCAGCGAAAGCCGTAAGGCGCTGCTATCGATCGTAAAGTCACCTTGGTGGTCAAGCTGCACCATCGCGCTGCTTGGCCCCGACATGGTCAAAGCCGTCATTGCAGCCGCGCTATCGGTGCTGACATGCAAGCGCTCGAACAACAGCGACAGACCCCATGTCATGTGTGCCGAAAGCGCTTGATTGATCCCCAAAACGATATGGCCACCGCGCGCCAAATCATCGACGACAAAGGGTGTGCTGGCGCGCAGTACGGATGCGCCCGTGGTGGTCGCACTTGCCACTTCGACCAAGGCGCGGCTGGTATTCACCTCAGCCGCTGACAGCCCCAGACCCACGGAAATCGCGATACCCGGCGCAATCGCATGCCCCAGCCGCGCGCGCAGGCGATAGACCGGCCCCAATGTGCCGATGAGATTGGTCCGCGCACAAATTTGCCCCAAGCCGCATGATCCACCCGATGTCATCGGCTGCGATCCCAGCTGCGCCTCGAATTCCGCTGCAAAGCGGAGCGATTCGTGCAGGCGGCCATAGCCCAGCGCGACAAAGCCCACATCACTGCGCCATAGTCCTTGGCGGGCGGTGCAAAACTTTGGTGTGATTGCCGCCAAAGGCTTACCCACCCATAGTGCCCACTGGTGACAAGATCCCGCAGGGGATCGCATCCAAGAAGGGGGCGGTTGATGGCAAAGGCAAAGGACCAGTGGCGCGAGATCTTGGAAGTCAC
>NZ_JAGYJN010000014.1 GCF_018402035.1 Roseicyclus sp. | reverse complement strand
AGCGGCGCGTCATTTCCGGGTGTCGGCGCCGCGCGCGAGATCGACCTTGCCCATGCACGGGTCTGGGCGATCCGGCGGTCGTTCCTTGGCGAGCTGGGGTATGAGCTGCTGATCCCCGTGGAATTCACCGCCCATGTCTACGAGGGGTTGCTGCGGCAGGGGGCGGCGTATGGGCTTCGCCATGCCGGGATGTTCGCGTTGGGGGCCTGTCGGCTGGAGAAAGGATTCCGCCACTTTGGCCACGACATCGCCGAGGAGGACACGCCGTTCGAGGCCGGACTGGGCTTCGCCGTCGCGCTAGACAAGGGAGATTTCGTCGGGCGCGCGGCCTTGCTGGCGCAGAAGCTTGAACTTGGCGCCGCGACACGCGACCGCACGTTGGCGATCCGCGTTCCCGGTGCGACGGCGGAAGCCGGTCCCTACCTGATCCACAACGAGCCGATCTGGAAGGACGGCGCACTGGTCGGCCATGTGACCTCGGGCGGGTGGGGGTGGCGGCTGGGCGCGATGGTGGGGCTGGCGACGCTGCACCGCGCGGCGGGTGTGACGCGCGACTGGATCGACGCGGGCGGCTTTGCCGTGCAGATCGCCGGGCAGCACTATCCGGTCGATGCGCAGCTTGCGCCATTCTACGATCCGGCGGGCACGATCATGCGAGGCTGAGGAGACGACCATGACCAAGACCATTCTGCTGATCGGCACCTATGACACCAAGGACGCCGAACTGCGCTTTGTGGCCGAGAGGATCCGGGATTTGGGTGGCGCGGTGCTGACGATGGATGTCAGCGTGCTGGGCGACCCTTTGCGGCCGACCGATGTGTCAAAGCACGATGTCGCGGCGGCGGCAGCATCGACGATTGCCGGGGTGATCGCGTCGGGTGATGAAAACACTGGGATGCAGATCATGGCGCGGGGGGCGGCTTTGCTGACCTCACGGCTGCATGCCAAAGGCAGGATTGATGCAATGATCGGGCTGGGCGGGACGCTGGGGACCGACCTGGTCCTTGACTGCGCTCAGGCCCTGCCCCTTGGTGTGCCGAAATACGTTGTCTCGACCGTCAGCTTCTCGCCGCTGATCCCGCCAGACCGGCTTGCCCCCGACATCCAGATGATCCTTTGGGCGGGCGGGCTTTACGGGCTAAACGCGATCTGCCAGGCCTCGCTGGCGCAAGCGGCCGGGGCGGTCTGGGGCGCGGCAATGGGGGCGATGCCCTGCGCCGCGACCGCCCGCTGATCGGCATGACCAGCCTTGGGTCTTCTTGCCTGAGCTACATGACGCGGCTCAAGGCCCCGCTGGAGGTGCGGGGGTTCGACGTTGCGGTGTTTCATACTACCGGCATGGGCGGCATGGCCTTCGAGGCGCTGGCACGGGACGGACATTTCGCCTGTTCGATGGATTTTTCGCTGCCCGAGTTGGGAAACCTTATGGTGGGATCGGTGGCGCATGGCGGGGTTGACCGTCTGACCAATGCGGGGCAGCGCGGGATACCGCAGATCGTGGCGCCGGGCTGCACCGACATCTTCGACCTTGCCGGTTGGCAAGAGGTCCCGTCGGCCTAAGCCGACCGTCCGTTCCACGCCCACAATCGTCTGATCAAGTCCGCGGGTTTTTCGACCGAGGAACGGTTGGCGCTGATCCGCGACATTGGCGCGCGTCTGGCAGGGGCCAAGGGACCCGTGCATTTCGTGATGCCCTTGCAGGGGATCGAGGCTTGGGACCGCCCCGGCGAAGCGTTCCATGACCCCGAGGCGCTACGCGCTGTGATCACCGAGGTCCGGGCCGTCATTCGGCCGCCCGTCAGCCTGTCCGAAATCGACGCGCACATCAACGACGATGCCTTTTGCCAACGGGTCCTGGAAATCTTCGACGGCTGGATCGCCGACGGAACCCTGAGCGTGCAACCGGGTCGACAGGGCTGACCCAGCGGCGGTTTTCACCGCCTGATGTCAGGCTTGCCGAAGTCAGGGCACAGGACCAGACGCTGCAGGTCTTCCAGAAGGTCGAGCGCCGTTTATGTTTGTGCCCCAGCCACGAAGGGCTCAGCACTGCTCTACGGTCAAGGGCGCCAAAACGGGCCTGTACCAGCATCCGGTTTGTATTTGCGGCGTTTGATGCAGCGGCCTTTGTCATAGATGCGAGCTCCTCAAACCTTCAGTGTTTGATCACCCTCGCTGACCTGGAGGTTATTTGCCCAATTCAACTCCGGGTTTGGGCCTCTTCAGACCGATGTTGCCGTCGGAATGCATGTTGGCCAGATGCGGCACCAGGGGTGTTCGATAATGATATGAACCCTGAAATCGCCGACGGCTCAGTGGCGCAGGTCACTCAGCCTGCTTTGAACTCAGCCAGTTTGCGGCCGGATCGGTCCAAGAAAGGCTTCCAGCAGATCATAGCAGGCCTGCTGCACATCGGCACGCGAAAGCCTTTCTGGGTCGAGGCAGCGTTCGAGCCAGAGACCGTCCACCATCGAGATGAACAGTGTCGCCAGCGATTCCTCGGAGATCGCAAGCATCCGGCCGTCCGAGATCTCGCGGATCGCCTGCACCACGCGCCCGAGGTAGTGGTCATAGTAGCGCCGGTGTTCCTGCATCAGGTCCGGATCATTGGCCACCTCGCCCCACATCGCCAGCCACGCCCGAAGCGTGCCTTGGGATGTGTAGTCTTCGGACAGCAGCGCCTCGATCATCTGTGGCAATGAGGTCTGCGCAGAACCGCCCGGCGCCGCTGCCCCCAACATCCGGTCATAGGCTGTTGTATAGCACGCGCGCAGCAATTGCTGTTTGGACCCGAAATGATGCGTAATCAGCCCGCGAGATGCCCCTCCCGCCGCTTCACAAATCCGGTCGATGGTAAAGCCCGAGACACCGCCGTCAGCAAGGCAGGCGAGCCCTGCCTCGACCAGCATTTCGCGGCGTTCGGGGGCTTCGTAGCGGCGGTATTTTGGCGTATGTGCGGTCATCACCTAATTGATGTCACGCGGAATGCGATCGTGCCAGTCTCGCGCGAAAACTTCTTGCCCGTTTTCTGACAGGCGCACCTGCATCTGGACGATGAAATGTGTCGCGTCACAGGTCAGGCTGCCGGTCGAGTGGTGCAGGATCGTGGTATCCTTGCGCCGGATCTCAACGCGGTTATCCGTATAGGTCGCGGCGCTCAGCGGATCGCCTTCGGTGATTTCATGGCGGCATGTGCCGGTCGAGATTTGGGTCTGCTCAATATCCGTCATCTCCATCGCGTAAGTCCAGCGCGGGAAATCCACGACGATCTTGCCGTTCAACAAGTCGCGGGTGATGCGCCGGCGGTTTGTGGCGGGGCTGGCGTGATGCACAACGGGCGTTTGGGCTGCCTCTTCGGGCGGATCGAAGGGGCGCAGCCTGTCATCCTCGGGACGTGGGGGACGGATCGGCAGATGGAGCGCCGACGCTCCGCAATGGACCGTCAAAGTGACCAGTTCAGGGGATGGCCAGACCATCGGATAATAGACCGTCGACAAGGCGACAGCGATCCGATGCCCCGCAGGGAAGTGGTGTGCGATATCATCCATTTCGACGACGGCGTCATAGTCCTGCCCGGGTTCCAGCGGTGTCGGGTATTCATGGCTGTCGCGATGGGTCAGGTTGAGTATTCCGACGCCGACACGCGTGGCGCTGCCGTCTGGCCGGACATCATTGAGGCGGGCCGCGATCAGCGCGAAGGCCTTGTCACAGGAGAAGCGCAAGGCGATCTGCGGCGCGCCAAGGATCTCGATAGCCTCTGGCAACGGGTCCGACAGAAAGACGAGGCTACCGCCATCGTCTTCGCGCTGATCGCCGGGCCAATCGGCATCGTCACCATAGCGGCCTACTTCGCCCGAATTCATGCCAACCCACAAAGGCGAGCAGATACTGCGCGTTCCTGCGATGTCACTGAACCGCCCGTCCGCACCAAGCGGCATGCGGTGCGTCGTGATCCGTGGTGAAGGCCAGCAGTCCTCGGCAACCCAGCGCCCGGGACGGGTGCGGTAGCAGGTCGCCGGTGGCACGCTGTCCTGCATCCAGACGCGATACATCGGTTCTTGCATGATGCCGGTGTCACGCCCCTTCATCCACTGATCGCACCAGCGCACGACCTCTTGCAGCCAGCCGATAGCCGGTTCCACGGTCACGTCATGCGGGTAGGAATGGGCCCAAGGTCCGATCAGCCCGCGCCGTGGCACATCTAGACCCGCAAGCAGGCGTGGAACGCTTTCCGAGTAGTTGTCCGCCCAGCCCGACACGGCATAGACGGGAACCTTGATCGCGCTGAAATCCTCGCAGACCGACCCTTGTTTCCAGAAGTCATCGCGCCGCTGATGGCGTAGCCAGTCGGTGATCCATGGCCGTTGATGCGCCATCCGTGCCTGCCACATCGTGCGCCAGCGATCGCCTACGACATCGGGGTCAGGGGGCAGGTCGTTGGTGGCCATCATCGTGGCCGACCAGTCAAAATTGTCCTTGCTCAAGCAGCCGCCAACCCAGTGGATATCAGTGGCATAGCGATCGTCGGTGGACCCAACAGTGATGATCGTCTTGAGCGCGGCAGGCTGCCGTGCCGCGATCTGCAAACCATTGAAGCCACCCCAAGAAATTCCGATCATCGCCACCTGACCGTCGCACCAGTCCTGTGCGGCCAGCCATGCGATGGCATCGCATCCGTCCAACTGCTCTTGCACGGTATACTCGTCGTCGATCAGTCCTTCACTGTCGCCCGATCCTCTGATGTCGAGCCTGACGCAGGCATAGCCATGCCCTGCAAGATATGCATGCATCCCCTGATCGCGGTAGCGTGTCCCGTCGCGCTTGCGATAGGGCAGGTACTCCAGAATAGCGGGCACGGGAACCGCGCCTTTCGGGCGCCAAAGTTTGGCGGCCAATCGTGTCCCGTCAGGGAGCGGGACAAAAACATTCTCGATCACTTCGACCGGAAAGGGAAAATCGGTTCTGACGTTTGTCATCGCGATACCTCGCTGTTGTTGGACGATTGTACAATATCGGCCTTTTGGCGCAACGCCGATGTTGCCCTGTTCCGATTGACGCAGCCCGCTTTTGCTACTTATAATACAAACATTCAACAAGGAGATGGTCTTGGCCCGCAATCCCCAGTATGATCCGTTGTTCCAGCCGCTCAAGATCGGGCCCAAAACCACAAAGAACCGCTTTTTTCAGGTGCCCCACGCAAGTGGCATGACCAATGCGGCCCCGCATGTGCGTGCGGCCTTTCGCGGCATGAAGGCAGAAGGAGGCTGGGGCGTGGTCTGCACCGGTGCGGCCTCGGTCGATCCGTCTTCTGACGACAGTCCGTTCCCTTGCGCTACGATCTGGGATGATGCGGACATCCGCGCCCATGCCCTTATGACCGATGCCGTCCATGCCCATGGGGCCCTTGCGGGGATCGAGCTTTGGCACGGCGGTGCTGCGGCGGTGAACCGGACCAGCCGGATTGCACCACTCAGCCCCTCCGGCGTGCCCTGGATGCCAACCCATGTGGGGTTCATGTCCGCGCAACGCCCCAAGATCATGGATGCTGGGGATATCCGCGCTTTGATCCAATGGCATGCCGATGCGGCGATACGGGCCGAGCAGGCCGGTTTTGACATCCTCTATGTCTATGCCGGTATGGGGTATCTGCCCTATCAGTTCTTGCTGCCCGACTATAATCACCGCACCGATGCCTATGGCGGTTCAGTCCGCAATCGCGTTCGCCTGGTCGCGGAATTGCTGGATGCCGTGCGCGAAGCGACCCATGGGCGCTGTGCCGTGGCGCTGCGGATGTCGATGCAGGAACTGCGTGCAAGACCTTCCGAAGTGGCCGAAAGCGAGGCGCATGAGGTGGTTGGCCTGCTAAAGGACGCGCCTGATCTGTTCGACGTCAAGATGGACTATTCCGCCTATGACTGCGCGCCGTCACGGTTTGCCGCCGAAGGCAGCCACGAGCCGGTGATCAACTTCATGAAATCCGTCACGGACAAGCCCGTTGTCGGGGTGGGGCGGTTCACATCGCCCGACACCATGGCAGGCATGATCCGACGCGGGGTGCTTGACCTGATCGGCGGCGCGCGGCCTTCGATCGCCGATCCGTTTCTACCCCAAAAGATCGACGAAGGCCGCGAGGACGATATCCGCGAATGTATCGGCTGCAATATGTGCATTGCGTCGTGGCATGACGGTGTCTGGGTGCGCTGCACGCAAAACCCGACGGCGGGCGAAGAATGGCGACGCAACTGGCATCCCGAGATCGTCACACGGGATCGCGCGGGGCAGGTGCTCATCGTCGGCGGCGGGCCTGCGGGTCTCGAGGCCGCATTGACCGCAGCACGGCGCGGCTTTGATGTGGCCTTGGCCGAGGCGCGGGACGATTTTGGCGGACGACTGCTGTTCGAAAGCGCGCTGCCCGGTCTGCGGGCATGGATGCGTGTGGCCGAATATCGTCTGGGCCAGTTGCGCAAGTTGCACAATGTGTCGCTTTATCCCGCCAGCCCGATGACCGGCGCGGATGTCCGAGATTTCGGCGCAGATCACGTCATTGTCGCCACAGGTGCGCGTTGGACCACTCGGCTATGCGGTGCCAACGAGCTGCCGGTTCCGGGACTGGATGCACCGCGCATCCTTACACCTGATGATCTGGCAAAGGGACAAGTCCCCGAGGGGCCGGTCGCTGTGTTTGACTTTGACAACTACTATCTGGGGACGGCCATTGCCGAACATCTGGCCACGCTGGGCTTGCAGACCACCTATATCACCACGGGTGGAGCCGCTGGCGCATGGGGTATCATGACCAACGAGCAACCGGGCATGCATCAGGCGCTTGAACGATTGGGCGTCGCCTTGCGCACAAGTGAAATCGTGACCGGCTTTGACGGTGCCACAATCGACCTTGCCCATGTGTTTTCCGGGGCGGTGCGGCAGATTGCGGCCCGCAGCCTTGTGATCGTGGGTCAACGGGCAGGAGGCAGCGCGCTCTATGACAGTCTTGCAGGGGGCGGCGATGATCGGATGTCACTGTCTTTGACCGGTGATGCACGCGCGCCCGGCGCCTTGGTCCATGTCGTCTATCAGGCGCATGAGACAGCCCGCTCCCTCGATCTGGCCCCGTCCAATGCCAAGCTGCGCCGCGATGGGCCTGTCCCGCTGACCGAGCCTGTGACGTGAGGCGCGGAAAATCCCGCGAAGGGCGGATGATCGGCGGGCTGAACCAGCCGCCCTTTTCGCAACTCACCTGCCCCTATGATCCGGTCGCGGTGTTGAGCGAAGATCAGGTCGGGATGATCCACCACGCTGCGCTGCGGGTTTTGGCGGAAATTGGCATGAAAGTGCTGCATTCCCCCGCGAGGGATCATTTCCGTGCGGCCGGTGCAGCCGTCCAAGGCGATATGGTGCAGTTCGATCCCGATCTGATCCCCCAGCTTATTCAGACCGTGCCACAGCATTTCTCGCTAGAGGCGCGCAATCCGGCCCGCAACCTGCGGCTTGGCGGGCGCGATCTGATCTTTGGTGCGGTGGGCGGGCCCGCTTATGTTATGGACAATGACCGCGGCAAGCGTGACGGCACCTTTGCCGAGATGTGCGACTACATGCGCGTCATCCAAAGCCTGAACATCCTGCACCAGGAAGGCGGCGGCCCCTTCGAGCCGATGGACCTGCCCGCCGCGACGCGGCATCTGGATATCTTCCGCGCGCAGATCACCTTGCTGGACAAGAACTGGCAAACCCAAACGCTGGGTCATGCGCGCACGATGGACGGGATCGTACTTGCCGCACTTGCGCTGGGCACCACACCTGACGGGTTGAAGGACAGGCCGACGCTTTTGGGGATCATCAATACCAACTCGCCACTCCAACTTGATATCCCGATGGCCGAAGGGCTGATCTGTCTGGCGACCTATGGTCAGGTCAATGTGATCACGCCTTTCACGCTGGCGGGTGCGATGTCGCCTGTGACCTTGGCAGGCACGCTGGTCCAGCAACATGCAGAAGCTTTGGCGGGCATTGCCCTGACCCAGATCGTCCGGCCCGGTGTCCCGGTAATGTACGGCGGGTTCAGCTCTAACGTGGATATGCGCTCGGGCGCGCCTGCTTTTGGTACGCCCGAATACGTCAAGGCAGCACAGGCGAGCGGGCAATTGGCCCGTTACATCGGCGTCCCTTTCCGATCATCAAACGTGACGGCTGCGAACGAGGTCGATGCACAGGCTGCATATGAATCGCAGATGTCGCTTTGGGGGGCCTGCATGGGCGGGGCGCATCTGGTCAATCATGCCGCGGGCTGGATGCATGGCGGGCTTACGGCCAGTTTTGAAAAGCTGATCCTTGATGCCGAACTTTTGCAGATGATGGCGGCCTATTTCGACCCTATCGTGGTGACACCTGACACATTGGCAGTCGAGGCGATCCGCACCGTCGGGCCTGCGGGCCATTTCTTTGGCGCGGACCACACGATGGGCCGCTATGAAACCGCATTCTACACGCCGCTTTTGTCGAATTGGGACAACCACGGGCAGTGGCTTGAAAACGGGAGCATCACGGCGCGAGACCGGGCCAATGCCGTCTGGAAACAGCTTCTTGCGGATTACGAGCAACCCCCGCTTGATCCGGCGCGGCTCGAGGCCATCGACAGCTATATCACCCGCCGCAAAGCCGAAGGCGGCGCGCCGATGAATTGACCGGATGGCACCCTGTCTCCGTTCAGGTGGCCCCTTCTCAAACGTCTTTGGTCATGCCACTCTTGACCATCTGCGGAGAATTCAGCGCCATGTCACCCGATACCCTGCGCAACAGCCCATCCTATCTGTTCTACCAGACCGATCACTCCCGCCCGACACTGGACCGGGCCGAGGGAATTTACATGTGGGACACCCAGGGGCGGCGGTTCATCGACGGATCGTCCGGGGCGATGGTCTGCAATATCGGGCACAGCAATCCTGCCGTGCTGGACGCGATGCGCGCCCAGATGGACAAGTCGACCTTTGGCTATCGCCTGCATTTTGTCACCGAAGCCTCTGAGGCGCTGGCAGAGCGCACGGTCGAACTGGTCTGGCCCGGCATGAACCGCGTGTTCTTTGTCTCGGGCGGATCAGAGGCCGTGGAATCCGCGATGAAGCTTGCCCGCGCCTATGCGGTTGCGGTGGGCGAGGGAAGCCGCTGGAAAGTCATCTCACGCTGGCCGTCTTATCATGGCTGCACGCTGGGGGCGCTTTCGGTGACAGGCTATGACAGCCTGACAGATCCTTTTGCACCGATGATGCAGGCCATGCCCAAGGTGCCCGCACCACGGGCATGGCTGGACGGTCTGGACCCTGCCGATCCGGCCACGGGTGCGCATTACGCCGACATGCTCGAGGCGGCGATCCTTGCCGAAGGGCCCGACACGGTTCTGGCCTTCCTGCTCGAGCCGATTGGCGGCGCCTCGACAGGGGCGCTTGTTCCACCTGCGGGCTATATGGAGGCTGTCCGCGAAATCTGTACCCGTCACGGTGTGCTCTTGATCCATGACGAGGTGATGTCGGGCGGCGGTCGCACGGGGCGCTTTCTGGGTGGGCAGCACTGGGCTGGCGCGCCGGACATTCTGGCGCTGTCCAAGGGGTTCGGGGCGGGCTACATCCCCCTTGGGGCCATCGTCGCGCGCGGCGAGATTGTCGAGGCCGTGATGGCCAAAGGTGGCTTTGCCCATGGCTTTACCTATGCGGGCAATCCGCTGGCCTGCGCGACGGGGCTTGCGGTGCTCGATGAAATCATCCGGCAGGACATGATGCGCAATGCCCAGGTCGTGGGTGATCATCTCAAGCGTGGTCTGACCGGCCTGATGGACCGGTTTCCCTTTATCGGCGATGTGCGCGGCATGGGCTTGCTGCTGGCGATCGAGCTTGTCGCTGACCGCGCCACGCGTGCGCCTTTGCCACCCGCCATGAAAGCCTACGACCGCCTGACCGAAGCCGCCTATGCCCTTGGCTTAATCGTCTATCCGCGGCGGTCTCGGGGTGGATACGAGGGGGATCACATCGTGATTGCCCCCCCGATGATCACCACGATCGCACAGGCCGACGAGATCGTGGCGCTGCTGGGCGAGGCGCTGACGGCCTTCGCCACCGCATGTGAATTGCCGCTCTCATGAGCAAGATCCTGATCACCTGCGCCATCACCGGTTCTATTCACGTCCCGTCGCAGTCGCCCTATCTGCCGGTTACGGGCACGCAGATCGCTGAACAGGCCATCGGGGCCGCAGAAGCGGGTGCCGCAATCCTGCACCTGCACGCCCGTGACCCCGCCACCGGACGCCCGTCATCGGACCCCGACCATTGGGCCGGTTTCCTGCCCAGCATCGCGGCGGGCACCGATGCGGTTGTGAATATGACCACGGGCGGTTCGGCGGTCATGACGCTTGATCAGCGACTGGCAGTTCCCCGCGCTGTCGCACCCGAAATGTGCAGCCTGAACATGGGCACGATGAATTTCGCGCTTTATCCCATGATCCCCCGGATCAAGACCTTTCTGCATGCTTGGGAAAAACCCTTTCTGGAAGGCACGGATGATCTTGTTTTCAAGAATACCCCGCGCGATATCGCCCAGGTCCTCGACGAGATGGGGACGCAGCGCGGTGCAAGGTTCGAGTTCGAGTGTTACGACCTGTCGCACCTGACCATGCTGCGCCATTTCGTTGATCGCGGATTGGTCAAGCCACCCTATTTCATCCAGTTCGTCTTTGGCGTTCTGGGCGGGATGGCGGCCGAACCGGATACGCTGACCCATATGGTGCGGACCGCCGACAGGCTTTTCGGCGATGACTACATCTTTTCGGTCCTCGCGGCGGGCCGGATGCAGATACCGATGGCCACGATGTCCGCCGCGATGGGCGGGCATGTCCGCGTCGGGCTGGAGGATAATCTTTATCTGGGCAAAGGGGTGCTGGCCCCGTCGAATGCCGCACAGGTATCCCGTATCCGCTCGATCGTCGAAGGGATGGGCCGCGACGTGGCCACACCTGCCGATGCCCGCGCAATGCTCTACCTCAAGGGACGGGCGGAAGAAGTCGTTTGACCATCGGTTATCGCACGGCTGTCGCGGCGGATGTTGCTGAGATCCATATGCTCTTGCAGCAGATGGCTGCCGAAGTGGGCCGCAGGATCGCGGGGACCGAGCAGGCCCTGCGTCAGCATGGCTTTGGCCCTGAACCGCGGTTTCGGGCGGTTCTGGCCGAAAATGAGGGGCAGTGCATCGGGCTGGCGTTGGTCTTTCCTGAATACTCAAGCTGGCGTGGTACCACCGGGCTTTATGTGCAGGACCTTTATGTCAAACCGGCGGCGCGGGGGCGTGGCGTAGCCTCTGCCTTGATCGGTGCGGCGCTCGTTTGCTGTCAGGATTGGGAGCCCAGTTATGTGACGCTGATGGTGGACCAAGATAACATCTCGGCACAGGGCTGGTACGCTAGACAGGGGTTCACTTTGCGCGAACGCGGCGATTTACTGATCCTCGACGGGGCAGTGCTGGCGCGTTTCGCGCGGAAAGACACCGCATGATTGCTGTCTTTGATCCTGTTCAGGCTGCGCATGATCCGCAGTTCTTTCTGTCGTCCGGTGCGCCGCAGCCATGCCCGGAAAAGCCCGACCGTGCGCAGGCCTTGCTTGCGGCTGTCACGCAGCTTGGGTTGACCGTCAAGGAACCGACGGATCGGGGCATGGCCCCAATTCAGGCCGTCCATCCCGAACGCTATTTGACTTTCCTCAAGAACATCCACAATCGCTGGCAACGCATCGCAGGTGCCAGCGCCGAGGTGATCCCGAATATCCACCCCGACCACCGGCATGTCGGTTATCCCGCCTCTGCCGTGGGGCAGGCAGGCTATCATATGATGGATACGTCATGCCCCATCGGGCCTGCCACTTGGGATGCGGCCTATGCCAGTGCGCAGACCGCCTTAGAGGCCGCCGATCTGGTATGGTCGGGCGCGCGGGCCGCCTATGCGCTGTGCCGCCCGCCCGGACATCACGCCTTTGCCGAACTTTCGGGTGGTTTTTGCTATCTCAACAACAGTGCCATCGCAGCGCAAAGCCTGACAGGGCAGGGCGCGCGTGTGGCGGTCCTTGACGTTGACCTGCATCACGGCAACGGCACCCAAGCCATATTCTATAGTCGTGGTGATATTCTGACGGTGTCGATCCACGCGGACCCCGTCCGCTTTTATCCGTTCTTCTGGGGCTATGCGACTGAAACGGGTGAAGGTGCGGGAGAAGGGGCCAACCTCAACCTGCCGCTGCCGCGCGGGACGCGAGACCACGGGTTTTTGGCGGCCTTGGACATGGCCCTTGGTCATGTGGCGGATTTTGCGCCCACACATCTGGTGCTTGCATTGGGGCTTGATGCCTTCGAGGGCGATCCATTCGCGGGGCTTGCCGTGACCACGCAAGGATTTGTCCGGATCGGCCAAGCCATTGCCGCCCTCGGCTTGCCTGTAGTGATCGTGCAGGAGGGCGGATATCTGTGCCCCGAACTCGGTCAGAACCTTGACGCAGTGTTGCGGGCTTTTCTTTAGCGCCAGGGCCCCAACAAGACCCGCCGTGTGACCGCTTCCACCGGTTCATCCGCTGCGATCAACCCCGCGACCCACTCGCAAGAGGCAGCGTTGAAAACGGCCCCCTTGCCACGCCTGTAGTCCGCGATGCAGCCATTCCCGCGTGATGCCCTGCCCAGTGCGTCCGGATCAGTGCTGCCAAAAACCCGCCACGCCAGATCTTCGGCATCGGCTGTGCCTATGAAGGCGTCGGCGTCGTCCGGCCCTGTCGCATGGGCCAGCGTTGTGGCGGGCGACAAGGCGACGATCGTCAGATCACCCGCAAGGCCGGTTTCAGTTGCGGGAAAGGGCAGGCCGCGGGGCATCGTATAGTCGATCCCATCCACCTCATAGCCAAAGACCCGCGCGTCAGTGCCTAAGATATCCCCATAGCCCAGACCTGTATCGCGCAAGGCCCAGTGATCAGGGCGGTAGACCGTGAAACCGCCTGTACCATGCGCGGCGCAACGGCTCCAACCGGCATAGACTCCTGCCGCTCCGGTCAGCCCCATGGTCGCAGTAGCAGGACGCCCCACGCTGGGGTGGTCCCAATAGGACGTCAGGCGCTGGCGGTCCGCGACATCATCCTCTGCCTCAGCGCGTGATTTGTAGCAGGTCTGGATGCTCAGATCCTCGGACAGGCGGGTTTGCCAAAAGAAATTGCCGGCAAAACGCGCCAATTCCCCACCTGCATCTACCCATGCGTCCAGATGGTCGCGCATGTCCCATGACCAGTATTCATCATGGCCGACAATGACAGCACGGGCATAGGCGGCTAGGGCCGAAGGGTCACGGTGCAGATCATGCTGCGTGATGACATCGCAGGCGATCCCTTGGGCCGCGCACCAGTGCATGAAGGGTCGCTCAAAGGCCGCCCAACCGGAAGAGGCGTATTTCTTGGAAACACCTTCGGCGCGCGCGAATTCCATGTGCGGATAGCGCGGTTTCGTGCGCAGCGGCGAGGCGTGCGGGATGCGCGGCGCATCCGCAGGCCATTGTACGAAACCTGTCGCCCAAGGCCGGTGGAGCGATACATGTGCCGCAAATTCATGCCCCGAAGGCCCGCTCAGACCTTGATAGTGGTTCGACCCGCCCCAATCGTTGTAGGCGCACCAAGTGCCGGTACACAGGATCATCACCAAAGGGGCTTTGCGGTCCTTGGCGCGTAGTGCAAAGACATGCTCGGACCGATGCCCCGACACCTCGCAGGTCATGCGGTAAACGCCGGAACGCCAATGATCGGGGATCGTGATGGCCGCCCGCTCGGGCCAGTCGCAGCCGCGCATCGCGCAATCGGCGGGTGTGAGGGCAAAGCCGCCGGGGATGGTGGTGGACAGTACCTTTTCAGGAACCAGACCATCGCACCAGATTGTGACGGTGATCTGATCGGTATGGGAGATCGCATACAGGCGCAGCACATCGCCGGGCGCATAGCTGATCTTGTCGGTATAGGCCCAGACCTGCGGACGGGCAGGGTCATCTGATGCTGTCTCGTAATAATTCCCCGTCACCGGATCGCCGTCATCGAGTGGCCCCGTGACAAAAAAGCCCTTCACCGCCGCCCCTTTGCAAAAGCGCGTTCCAGAAACGCGGCTGTCCGTTCCAGATAGGCGGTCAGATTAGCACGGCGGGTCACCCCGTGACCTTCGTCGTGAAACAGCATCACCTCGTGCGGGATTCCGGCCGCAGTCAGTTCGCGCACGGCAACATGGGTGTTTTCTGGTCCGACGTTGCTGTCGGCCAAGCCATGTACGACCATCACATGCCCGCGGATCTGGTCGATAAAATTGCCTGGGCTTGCATTGGCATAGCGTTCAGGCACCTCATCCGGCGAACCGCCCATCATTTCTTCGCTGTAGGCACGTCCCCAAGGCATTTCGGTCGCGTTATAGTCGATGTCGAGCTTGTACATCCCGCACATAGGGATCGCGGCCGTCACCAGATCGGCGTGGCGGGTGATGGCGTACCAGCTTGAAAAGCCGCCATAGGAATTGCCCGCAACGGCGATCTTGTCGGCAGGTGCGACGCCCATGGCGATCACCGCTTCGGTGCCTGCACGGATGTCGGCCTGTTCGCGTCCGCCCCATCCGTCTTCTTTGACCTTTTCGCGCCAGTGCATGCCGCGTCCGGTCGAGCCACGGTAGTTCGGGTCAAGCACGGAATACCCCAAGGCCACCCAGAACTGGATCTTGGGGTTCACCCAGTCCTCCGAATGCCAAGTCGGCCCGCCATGGACATAGGTGATATGCCCGCGCACCGGACCGTCTGGACGGTAGAGCCAGCCTTGGGTTCTCTCCCCATCGGGGGCTGTCCAATCCAGGGTTTCCGGCACGCAAAACTGGGCTTTGGTTGGGGGGGATGCCAGCGTCGTGCAGGTGCCATCAGGTCCGATGTGGACAACCTCGTGCGCGGCAGAGGCGTCATAGCCCTCGGCCAGCCAGCCACCGTCCGGCAGACCAGCCAGTGGCAAAAGTGACCGTCTGCCAGAACGGTTAGGCAGCGATGCATAAGCACCATCGGTGAACACGACAGTTTCAAGGGTTGCATCAGTAAAACTGTGGCAGGCAAACTGTCCGTTTGCGCCAATCACCAGTGTTTGCGGGCGAAGGTCCGGCTCTGACGCCAGCCATGTGATGGCCCCGTCGGCCAGGGTGACGATGCCGACCCGGTCGCCCTCTGCCCCGTCCGCCACGATGGCGATGCGCCCAGCATCCAGCCACCAGCCGATTACGACGGCTTTTTCACCCAGACAGACCAGTTCGCGCGAGTTGGTCCCATCAGCACCGATCACCCAAATTTGCACAGCTCCGGGGGCCAAGCGATGGCGATGCCACAAGAGATGCTGCCCGTCGGGGCTCCATTGCGTGCCAGCGCCGAAGGGGTCGGGGCTGCGGAACAGGATTTTCCGTGCGCTGGTTTCCAAGTCGTGCAGATAGATCAGATTGCCTGCGATGACCTCTCCGGCCTCGTCATCATAATCGCTGATATAGCTGATGCTGCGCCCGTCTGGCGAGAACCGCCCGCCATAGACATAGTGATCCCGCTGGAGCGGGGTCAGCGGTGTCAGTACATTCCCCTTGTCGCGGTCAAGCAGCAGCAGTTGGTCGTGTTCGCAGCTGTCAGGCGAATGGGCAAGGATCAGGCGGCGGCCATCATGGCTGACATCACGGATTGCCAGGTGGTCGGCACTGTCTTGCGTCAGCGGCATGGGCGGGGATGACCCATCCATGGGTGCCGTCCAGATTTCGGAGACCTCCGACAGGCCGGACCATGCCCAAAAGGCCCACGCCCCATCGCCCGAGGCATGCAGCGTTTCGATCTGGGGCAGGGCGGCCCATTTTCGGGCAAGGGTCTGAACAGGTGTCATAAGACCTCGGCAAAATGACAGGCAGCACTGTGGCCTGAAACAATCTGGCGCAAAGCGGGCCGCTCTGAATTGCAGTGCGAAACGACATGCGGGCATCTGCTGGCAAAGACGCAACCGGGTGGCGGGGCGAGGACGGAAGGCAATTCACCCGGCAGCGATTGGCCCAGACGTGCATGTTCGCGCACCGGATCAGGCTCTGGGACTGCTGCCATCAGTGCTCGGGCATAAGGGTGCAGTGGGCCTGCGTAGAACGCATCCCGCCCCGTTGCTTCGACCGTGTGGCCAAGGCACATGACCATGACATCGTGGCTGATGTGGCGGACCACAGACAGATTGTGCGAGATAAAGATCAAGGCCAGCCCCAGCCGATCTTGCAAGTCCATCAACAGATTGACGACCTGCGCCTGTATGGACACATCCAAGGCCGAGACGGGTTCGTCGCAGACAATCAGCTTTGGCCCCGCGATAATCGCGCGGGCAATCCCGACGCGCTGGGCTTGCCCGCCCGAGAGTTCATGCGGATAGCGGGCCGCGTAATCCGGTGACAGGCCCACAAGGCGCAGGGCCTCGGCCGCGCGCTCGTGCAGGGCTGCACGGTTCAAGCCCGGCTCGAAGGTGATCAGCGGCTGGCTGACGATCCGGCCCAGCGTCATGCGCGGGTCAAGTGCGGCGACCGCGTCCTGAAAGATGATCTGGAACTCCGACCGTCTTTTGCGCAGTTCCCTGGGAGGCAGCTGGCCAAGGTCCTCGCCCTTCCACAAGACCTGACCGGAAACAGGCGGCAGCAGATGCAGGATCGCCCGTCCCAATGTGGATTTACCGCAGCCGGATTCCCCGACAATGCCCAAGGTCTGCCCTGCCTGCAGCGTGAAAGACACGTCATGCACGATGGGCAGGTGTAGCGGACGCGAAAACAGACCGCGCGCAAGCGGATAGCCCGCGTTCAGATTGCGCACCTCCAGCAGCGGGCTCATGCGGCGTTTCCCGTCAGGTGGCAGGCGGAAAGACGTCCGGGTGCAATGACCTTCAGCGGTGGCTGTGCCGTCTGGCAGATGTCGATCCGCTGGTCGCACCGAGAGGCAAAGGGGCAACCGGGCAGCATCGCGCCGCCCGCTCGCGGCGTGCCAGCAATCGTTTCCAAGCGTGGCGAGAGCGGGGCCGCAATGCGTGGTGTGGCGTGCAATAGCCCCTTGGCATAAGGATGCGCGGGGGCGGCGAAAAGGGGTGCTGCGGGACCTTCTTCCATGATCCGCCCGCCATAAAGCACGATCACCCGATCACAAAGTCGGGCCACAACCCCAAGGTCGTGGGTGACAAAAATGATCGCTGTGCCCATTTCGCGGGCCAGTTCTGCCAGAATATCGATGATTTGCGCCTGAATTGTCACATCCAGCGCCGTCGTCGGCTCGTCCGCCAGCAAAAGCTGCGGTTTCACCAAAAGCGCCATCGCGATCATGACACGCTGGCGCATCCCGCCCGAAAACTCGTGCGGATAGGACCGGGCGCGCCGTGCCGCATCGGGAATGCGCACGCGGTCCAGCATCCGCCCCGCCTCGCGCCCCGCCTCGCGCCGCGACAGGCCCTTGTGCACGATCAGCCCTTCGGCCAGTTGATCTCCGACACGTTTGTAAGGGCTAAGCGAGGTCATCGGATCCTGAAAGATCATCGACATCGCCACGCCACGCACTTGATCCAGCGCGCGCGGCGGCATCGCCAACAGATCCTGCCCTGCAAAATGCGCCGCCCCGCTAACCCGTCCATTTCCGGCCAGCAGTCCCATCAGGCTGAACAGGATCTGGCTCTTGCCCGAACCGCTTTCGCCGACGATGCCCAAAACTTCGCCCGGGGCCACGTCGAAGCTGACATTATCCACCGCGGTCACATCACCTTCGGGCAAGCGGAACTGAACGACCAGGTCGCGGACACGCAGCAAGCTATCTGTCATTTGGATCAAAGGCATCGCGCAGGCCGTCTGCTATGAAATTGAGACAGAAGAGCACAGTGGCCAGCATACCTGCGGGCAGCAGAAGCAGGCGGATATCTGTACTCATCGCTGCTGTGCCGCTTTGGATCAGATTGCCCCAACTGGCCTGCGGTTCCTTGATGCCGATGCCAAGGAAGGACAGAAAACTTTCCGACAGGATCACCTCGGGAACCAAAAGGCTGGAATAGACGATCACGGTGGACAGTGTGTTGGGCACGATATGGGTCACGATGATCTGGCCGTCAGTCATGCCGCCCGCCCGTGCGGCCTCGACAAATTCGCGCCGTGCCAACGACTGGGCTTGGCCGCGCACGATCACGGCCGGTGTCAGCCAGAGTGTGAACACAATGGCCGCAAACAGCGCGAGATTGCCGCCGCCAAAGAGCAGTGACAGCAGGATCACAAGAATGACATAGGGAAAGCCGTAAAGCACCTCGACCAGGCGCATCATGATCCGGTCGATCCTGCCACCAATAAACCCCGAGATCGCACCATAAAGCACGCCGATGATCGCCGCTACCACCGCCCCTAGAAACCCGATCGTCAGTGACACGCGGCCTCCTTCCAAGGTGCGCACCAGCAGATCGCGCCCAAAGTTATCGGTGCCAAAAAGATGGATCGAGGTGAAATCGACCCCCAGATTGATTGCGTCGAAATCGGCATCCTCGCCCGTGAAGGGAAAGAAGAATGGCCCGATGAAGCACGCCAGAATGATCGCCGTCAGCACCACGATACTGGCCATGGCCAAGCGGTTTTGCCGAAAGCGGCCCATCTGCAGCGACAGGGTGCTTTGCGGGATCGGGGCGAGGCTGGTGTCACTCATTGCGCACCCTTGGGTCCAGCCAGCCGCGCAGGATATCGGCCAGAGTGTTGAACACGATCAGGAAACCGCCGTAAAGGATCGTGATCCCCATCACCAAAGGATAGTCGCGGTTCAGTGCTGCATCCACAAAATGGCGGCCGATCCCGGGTAAGGCAAAGATCGTCTCGATCACGATAGACCCCGTGATGATCGCCGCTGTTGCAGGCCCAAGATAGGCGACCACCGGCAAGACAGCGCCTGTCAAAGCGTGGTTCCAGACAACCCTGCGGCCACCGATCCCCTTGGCCATGGCCGTGCGGATATAATTCTCGCGCAGTGTTTCGATCATCGCGGCACGGGTCAGCCGAGAAATATAGGCGATGTTGGGCAAGGACAGCGCCACGATGGGCAGGACCAGATTGCGCCAGCTGTCGCCCCATCCGCCCACAGGCAACCACCGCAGTGTCAGCGCGAAATAGACTTGCATGAGCGGGGCCAGTACAAAGATTGGCACCGCGATGCCGATCACCGCGATGACGCCTGCCGAATAGTCGATGATCGAATTACGCTTCAGTGCACCTAGTATGCCGAGCGTCACACCCGTGACCGTGGCCACCAGGACAGCCCAGAGCCCGATGGTCAGCGAATAGGGCAATCCCGAGATCAGGATATCGGCGACCGAATAGTCCCGAAACCGGATGGACGGGCCGAAATCGAACCGCACGACGCCCCAAACATATCGCAGGAATTGCTGCAAAAGCGGCTCGTCCAGATGATAGGTCGCCTCGATATTGGCCAAGATATCGGGCGAAATCTTGCGATTGGAGGAGAACGGCCCACCGGGGGCAAGCCGCATGACGAAGAACGTCAGCGTCACAAGTGCCGCCAGCGTCAGAATTCCATCTCCCGCCCGTGTGGTCAGAAATCTTAGCATGCCATCCCTGCGATAAAAGGGGCGCGGCGGGCCGCGCCCCTGTGCCGATTGTTATTCCAGTGTCAGGTATTGGCTGTTGTGATAGCCCACTGGCGATTCCAGCCAGCCACCGACCCTTGGGCTGACCATCCGCCGTGTGGGAATGATCGAGATCGGGGCCACGATGTAGTCATCCAGCAGGATCTTTTCCGCAACGGCCAGCGCATCAAGCCGCGCCTGCGGATCTGTCTGCGCCGAAGCCACGTCCATGGCTGCCTCGTATTCGGGCGACACCCAGTTGTAGCCCGCCTCTGCGCTTGGGCGCATGTAAGGCAGGAATGTCTCTGGCCCCGGGAAATCACCGACAAGGTTATCGGCAAAGACGTCCCATGTGCCGGCATAGAAGGCATCAAGCCAAGCTTTGCGTTCCTGTGGTTCGACCACCGCATCGACGCCCAGAACCTGTTTCCACATCAAGGCGATCCCCTGCGCCCTGCGGACGGATTCCTCGGCGACGGTCGGTAGGATGGTAATCCGCAACGGGTTGTCCGGCCCATAGCCTGCGGCGGCATAAAGCTCTTGCGCCAAGGCGTTGCGTTCTTCCTGTGTCATAGCGGCTTCGTCAAAGACCGGCATTTTGTAGTTCGGGTCAAACCCGCCCGAGAAGGAATAGTTGGGCGTGGCCCCCGCACGCACAATCCGCCCTTCCAGCGTTTCGCGGTCGATCGCAATGGTAAGCGCACGACGCAGGTTGATGTCCTGAAACGGCTCGCGCAGCAGATTGAACGAATAATAGACAATATCTACACCCGCTGTGATCTTGACCTCGTCAGGAACCGTGGCTTGCAAGCCTTCCATCTGGGCCAGCGGAATATCATAGGTGACTTCCAATTCGCCCGCCTGATAGCGCAGCAATTCGGTCGAGGCGTCCTCGGTCACATGGTACTTCACGAAGGGAATAGAGACATTTGCCGCGTCCCAATACAGCGGGTTGCGTTCCAAAAGCACATGGCTTTGCGGGACGATCTCGCGGATCAGATAGGCACCGTTGGTGACAACGCGCGCGGGATTGACAAAGACGCCCGCACCCTCTGCTTCAACGCTGGGGCTATGCAGCGGTGGCATCGAAAAGGCCCCGCCCAGAATGTTCATGACATGCGGTGCAGGATTTTCCAGCTGGATCACGACGGTCCGGTCGTCCGGTGCTGTCATACCAAGGCCGGACGCATCTGTCGCATCGCCGTTGATGATGTCAGCGGCCCCGACGACTTGGACGACCGATGTAAAGTAATAGCCGCGCTCTGATCCGGTATCGGGCAGCAGCGTGCGCATCAGCCCGTCAACATAATCCTGGGCGACCAGCGGATCGCCGTTTGACCAGACAAGCCCCTCTCGCAGGTTGAATGTATAGGTCAGGCCGTCTTCGCTGACTTCCCAGCTTTTGGCAGCACCGGGCAGGATGTCGTAGCCGTTATAGTTGACAAGGCCCTCATAGGCATCGCTGAGGATGGAACCCGCTGCGGCGTCAAAGTTCACATGCGGATCCATTGACGACCATTCCGACCCGATCCCGCGATCAAGCGTATCGTCCTGCGCAAATGCCGGCGCCGCAAAGGCGCAAGCCAGAGCCAGCCAACTGCCAGCCAAGATAGAAAATCGTGTCGTCGTCATTTCAATCCTCCTTAAATGTTCAATCCGATAACAAGTGGCCCTCACGTAAGAGTTCTTCTCCGGCGATATGGGCAAGGCTTTGTCCGCGCAGGCACGAAGGCCAGAGTTCGACGCGAAACAACAGGCCGGTAGTGACGGCTTGGATGGGCGCACGCACGCGCGTGACCGGATCAAGCACATCGCCGATGATGTCGCCTTTGGTCACCCAATCGCCCGGCGCGGCCCGCCAAAGCACGACCCCACCTTGCGGTGCAAATATTTCCCCCGCTCCGCCCAGTGGCAACACAGGGGCCTCTTCAAAGGCGGGTTGCGACTGGCCTGTGGCGGCTCCGATTGCTCCCATGAACACCATCAGTCCGGCGGCATCCTTTGCGGCTAACGCATCGTTCACGTCGTTTTGGCCGCGATATTCCAGCGTGACGGAAAAGCAGCCAGCCGAAATCGGGAAGCTCTGGCCGAAACGCCGGCGCAGGCTTGCCCAAGGGGCTGTATGCGCTTCGTCAAAGGCATTGCCGCCGGATATCTCTTGCTCAAGCACCAGCTTTGCACCTGTGGCGCGGCTCAGCAGGGACGTGTCCTTTGGGCGCGCCGGTGACGCGTAAAAGTGCAAAACCGCCTGATGGTCGCAATGCAGATCGAGGACGTAATCGGCATCATGCGACCACGTCATCAGGGCCAGTTGAAGGTCCGCCAGCGCATTGCTGCGCGGCAAAGCAGCCAAAGCCTGTCCAAAAGCCCGGCGGATCAGGGTCAGGTTTTCTGTTTCCGATCCGGTCAGCACTGTTTCCAAGGCATCTGCTGACAGTGCGGCAAGATCAGGAAAACCCCGGTTGAAATTGCGCATGGCAGTCAGGTCCTGACGTCCCTGCGGTTTATGCGCGATCCATTGCTCCAGACCGATCGGGTTGGCGGCGGGAACAAGCCATATCTCGCCCGCGATCTGTCCTTGTGCCTCGGCGGCGTCCAGGATTTCCGCCAGATGATCGGCTACCAGAATGCCCGGCATTTCGTCTGCATGCAGACCGGCTTGGATGTAGACCTTGGGGCGGGCGTCGCTTTTTCCCCAGACCCGCGCATCAAGCGTGCGGATCGTCCCGGGGCTATCCCCGGCGATGATATGACGGACCGACCTTATGGTCGGTCTCCTTGATCATGGGGGGCCTCAACAGACATAGACATTCCCGGCAAGACTGAGTGCCGGATTTTTCGGGGAATGTACCACCGGTTGTTTGGCATCAGGCAGCGCCTAAATCTTGATGTCTGGGATGCTGAGATATGCAGCTATTGAACGACTATACAACGCGCTAAGAAGCCGTCAACGTGAAAAGCCGAGACCTCTGACACCCGCGCCAAATCGCGCTTCAAGCGCCGGAAAGCCAATCGCAAAAAGCAGTCTAAACACCAACCCGCTTGCGCATTTCTGTGCCGAACGTCGCGCCATGACCCCCTTTGGTGGCTTGCTACGCAAAATCGATCCGGCCCGGTGTTGCCTATGAAAGTCCGCTGATCTGCAACTACAGCCTGCCGCGATCAACCTTGCCGGTGCAGCCTATCGACCAGCAGCATGTCAGGAACGGTCAGCGCAGCAAGGCCGATAAAGACGATCTGTAAGCTGAGTTGCACATCGGTTTGTGGCAGCAACACCCATGCGATGCCTGCGATAACGACAACAGTGCAAGAAGGCACAGCAGATATCAGCACGGCTTGGCCGGACTTTGGCACGCTTTGTAGGGTCTGGGTGAAATGCCGCACCGAATGAAGGCCACAAAAACAAACGATAAAGAACAGGAGCGGCGGCAAGGCGAGGGCTGCGACCCAGATAGGGCCTGTTCCACTGCCGCTTGGGTGCGGTTTGCCCCTACCTCCAGTAGCGATCGCTGAAAACAGGTGTTCCATCTTCGGGCGCGCGCTCGACGTCACACTTTCTTGCCGACAATGACCGCTTCGGTAGTCTGCAGCGACCGGACCTGTCAAATCAGTGCTGGCGTTTGTGGCTGGCATAGGATGAAGTCACTGTATGGCCCTTCGCCCGGGGGGCTTGACCTGCGTAGCACCGCAGGGGTGTCCGACAGTGACCCTGGTTGATCGGGATGATCGACGAAATCCGGAGCAAGGAACACCATCATGTCTAAAGGTGACAAGCAGCGCGGCAGCAAGGAAGCCAAGAAACCCAAGAAGGAAGCCGTCAAGGTTCTTGCGACCGCTGACTTCAACAAGGGCAAGACACCGCTGAACATCAACGAGAAGAAGAAATAGCCAACCGCAGCACTTGGCGGCGCAGCGTATGATATGACCTTGCATGAGGCGTTTGATCGGCGGATCGGCAGCGATAGTCGATCCGTGTGGTTCCCCGAAAAGACAAGGCGTGGCTAACCTCTGTGTCAGCCATGCAGAATGGGATGAAGCGCTGGAGGTCGCCTCATCGCAACTGCACGGGTCCGGCCCACGACTTGCGCTGAAATACCCCAAGGCTAAACTGCACAAATCAATCTGGGTAGACAACGGTGGTTGCCTACTCCCGCAACCAATTTAATACAATAAAACAAAC
>NZ_JAGYJN010000013.1 GCF_018402035.1 Roseicyclus sp. | reverse complement strand
TGGCGCTGCGCGATGTCGCCCCTGTTCCGGCAGAGCGCTTGGCAATGTCCGATGCGCTTGGCGCTGTTCTGGCCGAGGCGTTGCATTTCGCCAGCGACATGCCCCCAACGACCCAAGCCCTGCGCGAGGGCTTTGCCGTGACGGCGCTGGATTTGACAGGTGCAAGTGCGGATGTGCCAATCGCGCTGCATGCGCCTTTGCGCCTTTTGCCCGCCGATCTTTTGCCACCGGGCAGGGATGCGGTGTTGCCACCCGATGGTGTCGAAGCCACCCTAGCGGGGTGGGAGGCGATACGCCCGGTCAGCCCCGGCCACGGCGTGCGCCGCGCTGGTCATGACGGTCGCGCGGATACGCTGATCGCGCCTGCCGGTGCATGGGTGAGCGCGCGGCTTTGCCTTGTGGCAGAACTTTCGGGCCTGAGCGAGTGCAGCATTCGCCGTCCGCGCGTGTCCATCGTGCTGCTTGACCCAGTGCAGGCCGCTTTTGCGCGTCGCTTTTTGACCAATCTGGGCGCGCAGATCGTGGATGACGCGCCGCATCTGGTTTTGCGTCCGACAAACAGCACCCAGCAGCGCCTTGCGCTCTCGCCCGCCGAAACGGCTTGGCTGGCGCGCGAGGATGGTGCACTTGTGCTCAGTGTGCCGCGACGCTTTGATGGGATGGTGGCGGCTTGTCTTGCCTTGGCCGTGCCTGCCATGGCGGCGTTGAGCATGGCCACACCCCTTAGCCTTGCGCGGCCCCTGACCCGCAAGGTGGCGTCAGCGCTTGGCATGTCCGATCTGGTGTTGTTGACCCGGCAAGGTGAAAGCTGGCAGCCCGGCCCGGCCGGTACATTGACCTTGGCAGCCCTTGCCACGGCGGATGCCTTCGCCATCCTCCCGCCGGAAAGCGAGGGCCTTCCAGCGGGTGCGACGCTTGCTGGCATATCCCTTTCCTCTCCCTTTGGTCGAAGCTGATGCAAGACGCCTCTCCCCCCTTATCCAGCGCACCGCAGCAGGACCAATTCCTACAAATCTTGTCGCGTGATGCGGCAGAGGCGGGTTTTTTGGCGGCGCTGCGCCCCCGTCCGCTTGGGGTTGAAGAGCTGGGCCTTGATCTCCTGTTAGGGCGTGTTTTAGGGCGCGATGTCGCGGCCCCGGTTGATGCGCCGCCTTTTGATCGCGCGGTGGTGGATGGTTTTGCTGTACGCGCAGCCGATCTGTTCGATGCCTCGGATGCCGAACCCGTGCGCCTGCGCCTGAACGCGGAGGTGATCCATTGCGGCACAGCGCCCGGCTTGCCCGTCATGCCCGGCACCGCAACCCCCATCGCAACGGGTGGGCCGATCCCGCGCGGGGCCGATGCGGTGGTGATGATCGAACATACCGAGCCCGAGGGGGATGGGATCGCGGTCGCCCGCGCGCTGGCCCCCGGCATGTTTATCTCCTTTGCGGGGTCTGACATCGCGCGTGGCCAAACCTTGTTGCGCAAAGGCACGGTGATCGGCGCACGCGAGGTTGCGATGCTGGCCGCCGTGGGGCTTGACCACGCGCCTGTCTGGCGCAGGCCAAGGGTCGCGGTACTATCCACAGGCGATGAACTGGTCCAACCCGGTCAACCGCTCCGCCCTGCCGGGGTTTACGATTCCAACGGCCCTGTGATCGCGGCAGCACTGCGCGAAAATGGTTGCGAGGCGGTGCATCTGGGCGCGATCCCCGATGATGCCGAAAAGCTTACCGCTGCGGTGCAAGCGGCCTTTGCCGCCTATGACGCGCTGATCTTGTCGGGGGGAACATCCAAGGGTGCGGGTGATCTGACGACCAAGGTCATCGCGGGTTTGGGCGCGCCGGGTATCATTGCGCATGGCGTGGCGCTCAAGCCCGGCAAGCCGCTTTGCCTTGCGGTGTGTGACGGCAAACCGGTGGTGGTTTTGCCGGGGTTCCCGACCTCGGCCATGTTCACCTTTCACGAGTTGGTCGCGCCCGCGCTGCGGATCATGGCCGGATTGCCGCCGCATAGTACCGCGCGGGTTGCGGCCCGCTTGCCCCTGCGCCTGACGTCCGAGCTTGGGCGCACTGAGTTCGCCATGGTGGCCCTGACCGAAGGGCCAGATGGCCCGGTTGCCCATCCGGTCGCCAAGGGCTCGGGCGCGGTCACGGCCTTTGCACAGGCCGATGGTTTTCTGACTGTGCCTGCGCTTGTCGAAAGCCTTGCCCCCGGCACGATGGCCGAGGTCACGCTGTTTGGTCCCAGCATCGTGGCACCCGCGCTTGCCGTGATCGGCAGCCATTGTATCGGGCTTGATGCGGTCGTGGGGCGCTTGTCCGAGCAGGGGTTGCAGGCGCGCATCCTTGCCACGGGGTCACAAGGTGGGCTGGCGGCGCTGAAGCGGCGCGAATGCGATATTGCCCCCATCCATCTACTTGATCCTGCGACCGATACCTTCAACACCCCGTTTCTGGCCGATGGTATGCGGCTGATCCCCGGTTGGCGGCGTCTGCAGGGCATCGTTTATCGCCAAGGCGATCCCCGGTTCGAAGGGCGTGACCTGAACGATGCGCTGGCCGTCGCGCTGGCCGATGGTGATGCGATCATGGTCAATCGCAACCAAGGCGCGGGCACGCGGGTTTTGATCGACCGATTGCTGGCTGGGGCGCGGCCACAGGGGTATTGGAACCAACCCAATTCCCATAACGCGGTTGCGGCCAGCATCGCGCAGGGCAGGGCGGATTGGGGCATTGCCATCAAGCCCGTGGCCGAGGCGCTGGGCTTGGGATTTTTGCCTGTCGCCGATGAGCATTATGATTTCGCGGTCTGGGAAGACCCCCGCGATGGTGCGGCCATCGCGGCGTTCACGACCGCTTTGGCCCAAAGCGCGGGCGATTTGCGCGCGCTGGGCTTTGATCCGCGCTGACCCGCTGACGTTGACAAGGCCGCGCGCGCTTGCCTAAGCAAAGCAATGGCCGCTATCGCGGTGGCCTGCGCGGGGGGCGGTTGATGCTTGGCTATATCATTTCATCGGGGCGGGGCGCTGGCGACCGCTTGATGATCACGATCGCCGAAGGGCTTGGCGCGCGCGGGATCGCCGTTGTCGGTGCGTTGCAACTCAATGTCGAACACGACCCTGAACGGCATTGCCATATGGACCTGCGGATTTTGGGCCGCGAGGATGTGCTGCGTATCTCCGAGGATCGTGGCCGCCATGCGCGGGGTTGCCGTCTTGATCCGCGCGGTCTGGCCGATGCGGTCGCGCGTGTCGAAAGCGTTCTCGATCAAGGCCGCGCCACGATCATGCTGATCAACAAATTCGGCAAGCAAGAGGCCGAGGGCGGTGGCTTTCGCGAGGTGATCGGCCGCGCGCTGATCGCGGGCGTGCCGGTTTTAACGACGGTGTCACAGGGCAATCTTGCTGCCTTTCGCGACTTTGCCGAAGGGCTGGCCACCGAGGTGGCGGCCGATCCAGCGCAAGCCATCGCATGGTGTCTGGCAGCGGCAACCGACACACCCCCGGCCTTGGCTGTCTAAGGCACGATCAGCCGCTTAGAGCGTGTCGCGTTCTATCGCATTCACCGCAACAGGCGAACGCGTTATGCCTTGCAAACGCTGCCTCGCCTGTTGCGGTGAATACAGCGGATTGATCAAACGCGACACGCTCTAGGCAGGCGGCTCATGCGGGTCAAAGCCCGCCATCACCACTTCCTTAGTGCGGCAATCGTCGCACATCGTCAGCAGCCGCTTGCGCGCCGCGCCATCCTCGCCCGAGAACATCCAATGGCTATCAAGCCGATCGATCACGCGCCGGATGCTCGACCCGGTGCCAAAGCCTTTGCCGCAAGCGGTGCAGCAAAACGGCTCTTCTTCCTTGAGGATGCGCTTGGGGTTGGCCCAAGCGGCGAAATCCATCCGCGCCTCGATCGTGATTGCCTGTTCGGGGCAGGTTGCGGCGCAAATCCCGCATTGCACACAGGCGCTTTCGGTAAAGCGCAGCATCGGCTTGTCGGGATTGTCACCCAGTGCCCCGGTGGGGCAAGCACCAACGCAAGCAAGGCACAGCGTGCAGCTATCGAGGTTCAGCTGCACACTGCCAAAGGGTGCCCCTTTGGGCAGATCGATGCGCGCGGTTGGGCGCGGCGCGGTGCGGTTCAACTCTTCCATCGCCAAGGTCAAAAGCCCGCGCTTATCCTCGGGCGGCAGAAAGCTGGAGCGTGCGGCGCGGGCATCTGTGGCTTTGTGCCAAAGCGCGGTTTCCAACGCATCGGGATCATCGGTCTGAACAAGCGCGCAGCATTCTTCGGACAGCCCGGTTGCGGCACAGATCGCGCCCATAAGCTCAAGCGTGTTGGTCAGCCCGTCCAGCGGATGGGCGGGCCTGTCTTGGGCCAGAACACGCACCCCGCCCGCACCCCATGCAAGGGCGGCGGCCATGATTTCCGGGCCAATTTGGCTGGGTTCGTTGATTTGCACTGGAATGACATGGGCGGGAAGGCCACGGCCAAAACGCGCCATCGCGTCGATCAGCGCCGCACCATGCGTCTCATCGTGGAACAAGATGACAGGGGCGCTGCGGCCACCGGCTGCGAACCAAGCCGACAGGCCGGCGCGCAGCCGCGCGGCAAGGCTAGCCACCACAGGCAGCGCATAAGCGGCCGCACCCGTCGGACAGGCGGCCGCACATTGCCCACATCCTGCGCAGATTGCGGGGTCGATGACCACGCTATCGCCCGCAGACAGGATCGCGCCCGTCGGGCAAAGATCAAGACAGCGGGTGCATCCGGTCTTTTTGTTGCGCGAATGCGCGCAGAGATCGGGGATGAAATCGATATATTTGGGCTTGTCGAAGACGCCGACCATTTGCCCGGCTTCCGCCACCAGCGCCGCAACAGCGGCAGGGTCGCGCGGATCGGCGCGCAGATAGCCGGGGCGCGTGTGGTGAAACAACGCCTGCCCGCCGGTCAGATCCAGCACCAGATCACAGCGCGACACCGCGCCATTGCGCGCCGGGCCAAACTCTAGCCGCGCGCGCGATGATGGGGCAGGCGCGGCATAGGCATCAACGGTCAGCTCGAATTCGCCCATATGGCCAACGGCGCGCGCGATCTTGCCTTGCAGCACGGGCCATGTCGTCTGGCGTGGTGGGGCGACATCGGCACCCGGTACCAGCAGCACCGTCAAATCCAACACGCCCGACAATTGGCGCGCGGCTTCAAGTGCCACATCGTCCCGTCCCAGCAAAAGCGCCACGCCCCGGCTTTCAAGGCTGAGCGTCTCGAATGACGATCCTGCCGTCTCGGCCATCGCAAGCAAGGCGGCCATCTTGGGTGTGGCTTGCGCGCCTTCAGCCGACCAGCCCGCCGTTTCGCGGATATTGGCAAAGCGCAGCACGCCGGCAAAACCTGCGTCCTCGGCCACTTCGGCAAACAGGGGCGCCTCTTGCGTGCAGGCGACCGTAATTGTGGCAAATTCGCCCAAGGCCTGACGGAAATTATCGAGTTGCGCGCGACATAATTGGCTGGCGGGCTTGCCCGTCGCGCCAAGTGTTTCGGATGCAAGGCTCATCGTGCCTTCGCAGGTGCAGATCAGGCGGGTTTCTGGGGTCTGTGGCATGGGGCTTTCGTCTGGCGTGCGGCTGGACTATCTCAATCGCGGTGTAATCCGATCCTAAAGGAATGGGTAGCGCTCTCGGGAGGAAAAACGAATGTCGCATCAGATAGCGGATGATTTTGAAGGATCGAGGGTGCATCTGCCGCCCCCATTCACTTTGCATCGCACCACCCAGCGCGATGTGCTTGCCGCGGCGGTCGCTTTGGCGCCCAGCGAAGGGGCAGGGACGCTGGTGTTGCACCAATCCCCCGGCCTTTTGGCTTTCGCTGTGGTTTTTGAGCCAGAACAGCCCTTGGTTGAGGCACAGCTGGCCTTTTTGCTCGGGATGACCGCGCTTGGGGATGCGCTTGCCGCTCATTGCCCGCCCGAACGCCCGGTGCGGCTCACTTGGCCCGATCAAGTCACCTATGATGCCGCGCGCATCGGGGGCGGGCGCTTTGCCATCGCGCCCGGCACAGCTGATGATGCGGTGCCTGATTGGATGGTCTTTGCCGCCGAGCTGATCGCCGACCGCGACCAAATCGAAGAAGCGGGGGCATATCCCCAGTCCACCTCGTTGAAAGAGGAATCTTTTGACGCGGCAGAAGATATCCTTTCCACCTTTGCCTCTTACCTCATGCTGTATTTCGATCGCTGGGCGCATGAAGGTTTTGCGGCGGTGTCGAACCGTTACCTGATGCGGGTCGATCCGCCGCTGCTGCGCGGTGTGCGCCGGATCGACGGCGACCGGATGATCGAGATCAAGCCCGCAGGTGGCAGCAAAAGCTTCCCGCCGATCCGCGAGGCAATCGCAACGCAGGTTTGGCGCGACGAGAAGGGTCCAAAGCTGTGACACGGCTGCCGCGTACGATTCGGCTCGACCCGTCGGACAAGCATATTTTCGCGACCGCCGCCGAACCGGGGGAATGGGCCGTTCCGGGGACATTTTTGTTCTGGGATAGGCCCGCTGACAGCCTGTCGCGCAAAGAGGCTATCGCCTTTCGCTCGGGGTTTTTGGGTGTGGACAGCTTTGGCCATTCCACGCTTGTCACCGTGCAAGAAGCGCGTCCCGATGAGCGCGCCACCATGGTCGAGACCTTGGCGGGCCAGTTCGTGGCGCATTTGGGCGCGCCCTCCATCGACATCGCCCGCCCTGCCGCGGAACAGGAGGTGGCGCTGGCCGAAAGCCTTTGCGCCGAACACGGGATCGGCACGCTGATTGCGCTGCATCGCAAGCGGGGCGATGATGGCGATATCCGCGAGCAGTTCCGCACGCTGCGCCCGCGTGATGAGACCGCCTTTTCCGCCACCCATCTGATGGGCCATGACAGGGCCTTCCAGTTCTTCGAGGAAGAGGTGGAAGATCACGTTGATCTGTTTCAATTGCGAGGTCAGGACTGATGCCGGAATTTTGGGTTGCCTCGGGCCATCACCTTGCGCGGCTGGATCGCGCTGGGCGCATGCTGGTGACGGATGAATTGTTGCTGGCATGGCTGGCCCGCCCCGAGATTGTTCCCCCGCCCGAGGCTTGCGCCACCGAACGCGCGGTACATGCGCGCCTCATGGCCAAGCCGCGCAGCCCGGTGCCACCGCTGGAATTGGCCGCGATAGCCGATCCTGATGCGCGGGAGAATTGGGAGTTTTTCCTCACCTTGCGCGACCGCTTGGACCGCGCCGGAACCATCGAGGATGGCTATGCCGCCATCATGCACGAAGGGCTGCGCTTGCCGGTCGTGTTTCTGTCGCAGCTTGTGCAGCTGATCTTGCGCAACGCGCTGGATGGCTGCGACGACCCGCAGGTCTTGCGCGCCGCCGAATGCCTGTTCCGGCCGCAACGCGCGCATGTCAAAGATGGCGTCGTGCTTTTGGCTGATGAGGAGTTGGTCACGCTCTACGAGGCCGATATGCATGCCTCGCCCCTCATGGCGATGTTTTCAGGCGGGGTCGACAGCCTTGATGTGCTGGGTGGCGGCAACGAGTGGACCTATTGGTCGCGCTCGGATGCCCATACGATGATCTACAACTTCGGCGGCGATCCCGAGGCGCGGCGTGGCATGGCGGGGGCCTTGGCGGCCTTTATCCGCCACATGACCGGGGCCGAGGTGACGGTCACGCCCCATACGAAGGTTGAGGATGTGGACCTGCGCTGGTATGTTGGGCTTGATCCCAACGGCACGGCGATCGGCAATGCGCTTTGGCGCGGCCAAGCGGCACCGGCGACGTTGATCGGGGTTTTCCGCCTCGATTTCGCCGATCCCGCCGCCGTCCGCCCGGAATTGGCGGGCCAGCCCGTTTGGCTGTTGCTTGGCCTCGGGTCCGACGGGGCGGTGCGGATGAAGCCGCAGAATTTGCTGGCGGGGTTGCCGCTGGCAACGCCGGAGTTGCACTGAAAGGGACGACGCATGCCCAAGGAAATTCTTCGCCTCGGTGTTTTGGCCCAGCTTCGCCCGCCGGTCACACGCTGGAGCAGTGGTGAATTGCGCCCACTGATGGTGCTGCCTGCTGAACCGGCGGCAGCGCCGGGAACACGGCTGTCCAGCGAGGACGGGGTAGAGACATGGTATCTGGGCGGTCGTGATCTGGTTTTGTGGTCTGGCGATGCCAGTCACCATCAAGACAATCTCAACTCGGGGCGGCCCTCGGTCTGGGTGGCGCTGCGCGGGACCGATCCCGCCCGCGCCGAGGTTATCGCCGTTACGGTCGACCCCTATGAGGGCGAAGGCTTGGCCTCGGACCCTGAATTGATCGTGGATGCCGTCCCGATGCCCGAGCCGATTGCGCGCTCTGTCGCGGCTTTCGCGCAGGCACATTTCTTTGAAATGCCTTTCAAGAAACGCCAACGCCAATCCGTTGACCCCAACGCGATGTCGTCGCGCGCGCCCCGCATCTTGCAACCCGAAGATAAATGGGAAACCCGCAAGGGCCGGAGATCGGACCCATGAGCGACGCGACATCGGAGGGTTTTCTGGGTCGCTGGTCCCGCGCCAAACGCAACGCGGCGAAATCACAGCCCGAGCCGGAGGTCACGCCCGAACCCCCTGTTGAAACCAGCGCCGAGCCGGCCCCCGCGCCTGAGCCCGAGCTGCTGAGCCAAGAGGAATTGGACGCGCTGCCACGGATCGAGGATCTGACCGAAGGCAGCGATATTCGCACCTTTCTGCGCGCAGGTGTGCCGCGCCAGCTGCGCAATGCCGCGATGCGTCGGATGTGGATGCTGACACCCGGCATTCGCGATTACAGCGATCCGGCCGTGGATTATGCATGGGATTGGAATACGCCGGGCGGCGTGCCGGGCGATGGGATTGGCCCGTCCCCCGAGAATGCCGCCAAGATGCTCAAGCAGTTGTTCAAGCCGCAAGATGATGACGCGGATGAAACCGCGCCGCAAAAGGACAGCGCGACACCGCAAGTCACCTCTGCCCCCCCTGATGCGGAAGAGCAGGCTTCCCCAGCAAGCGAGGCTGACGCAGCCGCGGCGCACGAGATTGCGCAAACCGCCCCAGATGACCCAAGCCCCGCGCCCGATACCGCGCCAAGGCGACGACATGGTTCGGCCCTTCCGGGTTAAGTGTTTGTTGACAAAAAAGCTTTCCGATCATTTTGGCCTGATTGAATAATCGTGCTTTTCGGAGCTTCGGAAAATGCTGCAGGGAAATGACAAATTTCTCTTGCGTCTTGGACCCATTTCAGGTGCAATCGATACAGAGGCATGCTGCTGTATACACAGGTGGCATGTAGGGAGATTTATAAGAATATGCCTGCCAGCCAGCCGGGAAACCGGCCCGCCAGGGACGCTGAGAATCAAGCACGAAGCGAGATGTATCGTTTCGTGGCTTCGCTTCTTTCTGCTGCGCCCAATCAGGATATGATTGATGGTATCGCCGCGCTTACCGGCGACCAGACCCCTTTGGGGCAAGCGATTACGGCGCTCTCTGAGACCGCGCGCAGCACGCAGGCGGCAACCGTCGAGCGGGAATTTTTCGATTTGTTCATCGGGGTCGGGCGGGGCGAGCTCTTGCCTTACGCGAGCTTCTACCAGACAGGTTTTCTGAACGAGCGGCCATTGGCCGAGCTGCGCGGCGACCTCACCCGGCTTGGGGTGGCGCGCATCGAAGGCCGTTTTGAGCCCGAAGATCACATCGCCCTGTTGTTTGAAGTCATGGCCGATCTGGCATCGGGCGCGCTTGCGGTCGACGCCGGTATAGAGGCTGACTTCTTCGCGCGTCACATCGCGCCTTGGGCCGCGCAGTTCTTTGATGATCTTGCGATTGCGCCGAGTGCTTCTTTTTATCGACCGGTCGCAGAAATCGGCCGTTTGCTTGTGGATATCGAGGCGCGCGCGTTTTCGCTCGCAGCTTAGGGAATCGAATGCGGGTCGGACAGGTCAAGCGCCGCTCCGTTGTATGAAAGGGAAACGACATGACTAAGGAAAAATCGACACCGATTAGTCGCCGTGCATTTCTTGGCACGGCATCTGTCGGCGCTGCGGCAACTGTTGCCCTCGGTTCGGGTAGCGCACGCCCCGCCTTTGCACAGCAGACGGGCGACGAGCGGACGCGCGCGCGCTATCAGGCGACCGACCATGTCGAAACCTATTACCGGACCAACCGCTATTATCCTCGGGGGACCAACTGATGCTCGTAAAGCGCAGAAATGGTGACACCGCCTCGACCGGGCGCTTGTCACAGATGGCGGCAGCCGTATCGGCCCGCCCCATTGACCGTCGCAGCTTTCTGCGTGCGTCGGGTCTGACCGTCGGTGGCTTGGCCGCACTCGGCACGCTCGGCGCGGGCATGACCCGCCGGGTCGAGGCCGCCGGTTTCACCGACATGTCGCAGCCTATTGAGATCCGGACCAATATCTGCACCCATTGCTCGGTGGGTTGTACGGTCAAGGCCGAAGTGCAAAACGGCGTCTGGGTCGGACAAGAGCCCGCCTACGGCAGCCCGATCAACCGCGGCACGCATTGCGCCAAGGGCGCATCGGTGCGCGAGCTTGTGCATGGCGACCGTCGGGTCAAGTATCCGATGAAGAAGGTCGGCGGCCAATGGCAGCGCATCAGCTGGGACCAAGCGCTGACCGAGATCACCGACAAGATGACCGAGATCCGTGGCCGTTCGGGCGCAGATTCCGTCTATCTGTTGGGATCGGCCAAGTTCTCGAACGAGGGCGCCTATCTGTTCCGCAAATTCGCGGCCTTCTGGGGCACCAACAACGTCGACCACCAGGCGCGCATCTGCCACTCGACCACCGTGGCGGGCGTGGCCAACACTTGGGGTTACGGCGCACAGACCAACAGCTACAATGACATCCGCAACGCCAAGACCGTGATCTTCATGGGCTCAAACGCGGCCGAGGCGCACCCCGTCTCGTTGCAGCACATCCTTGAAGGCAAGGAAACGCAGCGCGCCAATGTCATGGTCTTTGATCCGCGCTTTACCCGCACGGCGGCCCATGCCACCGAATATGTGCGCTTCCGCCCCGGCACCGATATCGCGGTGATCTACGGGATGCTGTGGCACATCTTCGAGAATGGTTGGGAAGACAAGGAATACATCGCCCAGCGTGTTTGGGGGATGGATCAGATCCGCGAAGCGGTCAAAGCCTATCCGCCGGAAGTGGTCGAGCAGATCTCGGGCGTGAACGGCGATACGCTACGCCGCGCGGCTGAGAAATTCGCCAAGGAACGCCCCTCGACCTTTATTTGGTGCATGGGCGGCACCCAGCACACCGTCGGCACCGCCAACGTACGGATGTATAACATCTTGCTCTTGGCCACCGGCAACGTGGGCAGCGAAGGCACAGGCGCAAACATCTTCCGCGGTCACTGCAACGTGCAGGGTGCGACCGACTTCGGTCTCGATGTCGGCAACCTGCCTTGCTACTACGGGTTGGGCGCAGGTGCGTGGAAGCATTGGTCGCGTGTCTGGGAAGTACCTTACGATTACTTCGTGGGCCGGTTCGATGCGGTTCCCGCCAAGGGCGGCCGCGATGCGCGTACCCCGCAGCAGAACATGGAAGTACCCGGTATCACCTCGACCCGGTGGTTCGATGCGGTCACGCTCGACGCTGAGGAAGTCGATCAGCAAGACAACATCAAAGCGATGCTGGTCTTCGGTCATGGCGGCAACACCGTGCCCCGGATGCAAGATGCCCAGCGTGGCATGGATGGCCTCGATCTTCTGGTGGTGGCAGACCCCCATCCGACGACCTTTGCGGCGCTGCATTCGCGCACCGATAACACCTATCTCCTGCCGATCTGTACGCAGTTCGAATGCTCGGGTTCGCGCACCGCATCCAACCGTTCGGTACAGTGGGGCGAAAAGATCGTTGAGCCGATCTTTGAATCCGATACCGATTATTCGGTGATCTACGCGATGGCCGAGCGTCTTGGCTTTGCCGATCAAATGTTCAAGAACTACGAGATGGTTCAGGGCAAGTTCGGCATGGAACCCACGCCGGAATCTGTGCTGCGGGAAATCAACCGCGGCGGTTGGTCCACCGGCTACACCGGTCAAAGCCCCGAGCGTCTGAAGGCGCATATGGCCAATCAGGACCAGTTCGACCTGATCACGCTGCGCGCCAAGCCCGGCGCACCCGAAGAGATCAAGGGTGACTACTACGGTCTGCCCTGGCCGTGCTGGGGGACGCCCGAGCTGCGCCATCCGGGCACGCATATCCTCTACAACCCCCATCTTCACCCGATGGAAGGCGGCGGCGCGTTCCGCCCGCGCTTCGGTCTGGATCGCGATGGCGAGACCCTGCTGGCAGAAGGCAGCTGGCCCAAGGGCTCCGAGATCGAGGATGGCTATCCCCAGTTCACCTATGGTGTGCTCCAGCAATTGGGCTGGGATACTGATCTGACCCCGGCCGAATTGGCGACGATCCAGCGGATTGGCGGCAACGACCCCGAGGCGATGGCCAATGTGTCATGGTCCTTGGATCTTTCCGGCGGTATTCAGCGCGTCGCGCTGATGCATGGCTGCGTGCCCTTCGGCAATGGCAAGGCCCGCGCGGTGGCGTGGAACCTGCCCGACCCGATCCCGGTTCACCGCGAGCCGATCTATTCGGCGCGTCCTGATCTGGTGGCGCAGTACCCGACCCGCGATAATGGCCGTCAACAGCGGATGCCGAACATCGGCCATACGATCCAGACGGCCAATCTCGAAAACAAGATTGCGGAACAATTCCCGATCATCCTGACCTCGGGTCGTCTGGTCGAGTACGAGGGCGGCGGGGAAGAAACCCGGTCGAACCCGTGGCTGGCCGAATTGCAGCAGGATATGTTCGTCGAGATCAACCCGGCAGATGCATCCTCCCGCGGTATCGTGGATGGCGGCTGGGTCTGGGTGACCGGACCTGAGGGTGGATCGAAGGCGCGGATGAAGGCGCTGGTGACCGAACGTGTCGGCACGGGCGTGGCCTTCATGCCATTCCACTTCGCAGGCTGGTTCCAAGGTGTCGACCAGCGGGGCAACTACCCCGAGGGAACAGATCCGATCGTTCTGGGCGAATCCGTCAACGTAATCACAACCTATGGCTATGACCCCGTGACTGGCATGCATGAGGGTAAAGTCACCCTCTGCCAGATCGCTGCGGCGTAAGGGAGGACATCACAAATGGCACGCATGAAGTTCCTGTGTGACGCCGACCGCTGCATCGAATGCAACGCTTGCGTCACCGCTTGCAAGAACGAGCACGAAGTTCCGTGGGGCATCAACCGCCGCCGGGTCGTCACGATCAATGACGGTCTGCCGGGTGAGCGCTCGGTCTCGATGGCTTGCATGCACTGCACCGACGCGCCCTGCGCGGCGGTCTGCCCGGTCAGCTGTTTCTACACCACCGATGATGGTGTTGTTCTGCACAACAAGGACACCTGCATCGGGTGTGGTTATTGCGCCTATGCTTGCCCGTTCGGCGCACCCCAGTATCCGCAGACCGCCAATTTCGGCACCCGCGGCAAGATGGACAAGTGCACCTATTGCTCGGGCGGCCCCGAGCCGGACATGAGCCAAGCGGAATATGTCAAATACGGCTCCAACCGTTTGGCCGAAGGCAAGCTGCCGCTTTGCGCCGAGATGTGCTCGACCAAATCGCTTTTGGCGGGTGATGGCGACATCATCGCGGAAATCTACCGTGAACGCGTCATCACGCGCGGCTACGGCTCTGGTGCCTGGGGCTGGCGGACAGCTTACGGCGAAACCGTGACGGTATGAGGCACAACAAGATGGCAAACAAAATCTCACACTTGCTGGTCGCGCTAAGCCTTGTGCTGGGCTTGGCCTTTATGGCCCCGAGCGCACAGGCGCAGGTCAATCCGACGGAGCAATCCGTAAATGAAGGCGCTCTTCTCGAAGCGCTTGGCTCTGGCGGCAATGTCGCCGGTCGCATTACCATTCCCGACCAGAACGCCGGCTATCTGATCAAGCCCGACAATAAGCTGTGGGCGGCCCTTCAGGGCGAAACGCTGCACCAAATCTCGATCTGGGCCGTGATCGGCATGGTCGCGCTTTTGACCTTGTTCTACGTGATCCGGGGCAAGATCCGCGTCGATGGTGGCCTGTCGGGTCGCAAGATCCTACGGTTCAATACGATCGAACGCTTCGCGCATTGGACGCTTGCCTCGACCTTTATCATCTTGGCGCTGTCGGGGCTCAATCTGATCATCGGCAAGACCGTCATTCTGCCGCTGCTTGGGGAAAATGCCTTTGGTACGCTCAGCGCATGGGGCAAGATCGCACATAACTACCTTGCATGGCCGTTCATGGTCGCGCTGGTCATGGTGCTGTTGCTGTGGGTTGTTCACAACATCCCCAACCGGCTTGATGTTGAATGGCTGAAGCAAGGTGGCGGCTTGGTCAAAAAAGGTGTTCACCCGCCCGCGAAGAAGTTCAACGCTGGCCAAAAGATCATCTTCTGGGCGGTTATCGCCGGCGGTGCCGCACTGTCCTACACGGGTGTGATGCTGTTGTTCCCTGCCGTCGCAGGCACGCCCGCTGATTGGCAGTTCTTCCAGACGATCCATGCCCTGACCGCTGCAGTTCTGTCGGCGATCATCATCGCGCATATCTATATCGGCTCGGTCGGTATGGAGGGTGCGTTCGATGCGATGGGCACGGGCGAGGTGGACGAGAACTGGGCCAAGGAGCATCACTCCCTCTGGGTTGAGGAAGTGAAGGGTGCCAAGGCATCCGAGGGCCGCACACAACCTGCCGAGTGATATCGGTCTAAAAACTCGGTCGGCCCAGCGTAGAAAAACATGCGCCGGGCCGATCTTCGTCAGAGAGGTGAGGACGACACGTGCCGGATCTTGGCGACACACGGGTGCGAGATGCGCTGCAGGGGCTACGCCTGCCGGATGGCACGCTGCTTGTTGCCTCGGACCGGCTGTCTGGCCTTGGCATTGATGGCCAGCGCGTGAACCTTTCGATCTTGATCAAACCTGAAGAGGCCGCCACCTTTGCGCCCCTGCGCGATGAGGTCGAGGCGCGTCTGCGCCGCCTGCCAGGTGTGACCAACGCTTTCGTGGTTTTGACCAGCGAAACAGCGAGCCCCAAAGCCGCCCCGCCCAAGCTGACAGGGTCCGCGCCTGAAAAAGCCGATCCCTTGGCCGATGTTGGGCATGTGATCGCCGTTGCCTCGGGCAAGGGTGGCGTGGGCAAATCGACGACCACGGTCAATCTTGCGCTGGGTTTGCGCGCCCAAGGGCTGTCGGTCGGTATCTTGGACGCTGATATCTACGGCCCTTCGCTTCCCACACTTCTGGGCTTGCATGGCAAGCCGCAAGCCAATGGCCGTAAGCTTAAGCCGATGCAGGCTTACGGTCTCAAGGCCATGTCCATGGGCCTGTTGGTCGATGCCGAAACCGCGATGGTGTGGCGCGGGCCGATGGTGATGTCGGCGATCACGCAGATGATGGCCGATGTGGAATGGGGCGCGCTTGATGTGCTGTTGGTCGATATGCCGCCGGGCACAGGCGACGCGCAATTGGCGCTGGCGCAAGGCACGCGCCTGTCGGGTGCGGTGATCGTCTCAACGCCGCAAGATCTGTCGCTGATCGATGCACGGCGCGGCATTTCCATGTTCCGCAAGGTCGATGTGCCGATCCTTGGCATTATCGAGAACATGTCGCATTTCATCTGCCCCGATTGCGGTGGATCGCATGCGATTTTTGGCCAAGGTGGCGCGGCGGCCGAGGCGGCGCGGCTGAATGTGCCCTTCCTCGGGGGTATCCCGCTGACCATGGAACTGCGCGCCGCATCCGATGCAGGCCAGCCCATTACCGCCCGCGATCCCGATGGATCGCTGGGCCAAATCTATCAACAGATCGCCCGTGCCGTTTTGGCAGGGCTTGAACCCGGACAGCGGTTGGCCCAGCCCAGCCGCCCCTGACAGGAGAACCGACCATGAAAGCCTTTCTCGCATCTGTGATTTTCGCCGTCGTTTTGGCCACTGGCGCTGCGTTCGTGTTGAACGGAAATTTCCAGACATCCGCGTCCTCGGCCTTTGCAACCGAAGGCGCGCGCGTTGATAAGCCGGGCTCAAACCTGATCAGCTACTGACCGGCGCGCTCAGGCGCGTCGTGCTCTGTGGTTTTTCCCTGCTGCGCTGCACCCTGATTGTCGCGCTGTGCTTTCAGCTTGGCACAGCCGGGGCGCAGACACTCTCAGGTCACGCTGGCCCGGTCAGCGCCTTGGCAGCCACGGATGATGCGCTTTTGTCCGGCGGCTTTGATGGTCGCGTGATCCTTTGGGGCGCGGATGCGCAAAGCGCGCGCCGTGTGCTGCGGTTCCATGATGGCAATGTCACCGCCGTCGCCACCTTGCCCGAGGGTCGTTTCGTGACCGGGGGGCAAGATGGTCGTGTGGCCGTCTGGAACCGTGACGGGCAAGAACCGGCCTTTGTCACGCCCCACGGTACCTCACCTGTGTCGGCACTGGCTGTTGCGCCCGATGGCGGGCGCATCGCGGTCGGCTTTTGGGATGGGCAACTTGCAACCCATACCCCCGATCTTTCACAAACCGCTGTAACGCAGGCCCATGCCGGTCGGGTCTCGGGACTTGCCTATTTGAGCACAGGCGATCTTGTCAGCGTGGGTGCTGATTTGCGCTTTACGCGCTGGGATGGCGGCCTTGCGCCGCAAGCACGCGCGGGGCTTCCCGATCTTCCCAATGGTCTTGCCCGTGCGGGTGACCGGCTTGCGGTGATCTTTGCCGAAGGCTCGCTTCGGCTTTTTTCTGCTGATGGCGTGCTTTTGCCTGAACGCTTCCTCAGCGAACGCCCCTTGGTCGCGATCGCAGCCAATTCCGCGATCGTGGCAGCGGCCGCAGTCGATGGCGCGATCTGGATGTTGGAGGCCGATAGCTTGCGGTTCCGCGCCGGGGTGGCCGCCGGCGGCGGTCCCGTTTGGGCGCTGGCCTTGACCAACGATACGCTTTTTGCGGGCGGCGTGAGCGGCGCGATCCGTCGCTATGCCACAACCAACGGCGCGTTGATCGACGGCGGGCTGGCCGGGGCCGCCGATGATTTTCACGATGGCAGTCGCGGGGCCGAAGTCTATCGCGCCTGCGCGATCTGCCATTCGTTGCAACCGGGCGATCATTCCCGCGCTGGCCCAAGCCTGCATGGTATTTTCGACCGCGCCATCGCCTCGGTCGAGGGATATGCGTTTTCGCCTGCACTGCGTGATCTCGATATCGTCTGGACGCCACGCACCGTGGCCGAATTATTCACGGTCGGCCCCGACATTTATACCCCCGGCTCGCGCATGCCTGATCAGCGCGTGGCCGATCCCGCCGACCGGCAAGCGCTGGTCGCGTTCTTGGAGCGTGCGAGCCGGTGATCGGTACTGGCCTCGGGCGTCGCTTGCGCTATACCTGACAGACCCAAATGCAGGAGCATCCATGTTACCGCAGTTGCCTCTTTTGCCCGATCCGGACGCCGTGCGCCTGACGCGGGCGGTGCGCGGGCATGACCATACCGGCGCAGAGGTTTCGCTTTCGGTGGTCGAGGAGCGGCCGCTGACGATCTACCTCAACAGCCAAGAAATCGTCACCGCGATGACCATCGGGGATTACCCCGAATATCTGGCGCTGGGGTTCTTGCGCAATCAAGGCATGCTGCGCGACGACGACACCGTGACCGGCATCGACTATGATGAAGAGATCGAAACCGTCGTGGTCCGCACCAATCGTCAGACCAGCTATGAGGACAAGCTGAAGAAAAAGACCCGCACATCGGGCTGCGCGGTGGGCACGGTGTTTGGCGACATGATGGAAGGGCTGGAGGGCGTTGTGCTGCCCGAGGCACCGCTGCGCAGCAGTTGGCTTTACGCGCTCTCGCGCCAGATCAACACGCTGCCCTCGCTTTACCTCAGCGCGGGTGCGATCCATGGCACGGTGCTGTGTCAGGGCGACCAAGTTTTGGTCTATATGGAAGATGTCGGCCGCCATAACGCCGTCGACAAGATCGCGGGCTTCATGCGGCACCATGATGTGCCTGCGGGCGACAAGATCCTTTACACCACCGGGCGGTTGACCTCGGAGATGGTGATCAAGACAGCGATGATGGGTATTCCCATTCTTGCCTCGCGCTCTGGTTTCACCGCGTGGGGGGTAGAGATTGCCCAACAGCTTGGCCTGACGCTGATCGGGCGGATGCGCGGGCAGCGCTTCGTGTGTCTCTCGGGTGAAAACCGCCTGATCCGCGATGCCGACTTGTCTGCTGTGCCGGATGAGGATCGCCGCCACCGCCGCAAGGGCGCGGAGGATGAGGGGTGAGCGCGCCGCTCGGTGTGATCCTTGCGGGTGGGCGCGCCACGCGCATGGGCGGGGGTGACAAAGGCTTGCGCGTGGTCGCTGGTCAACGCCTGATCGACCATGTGATCGCACGCTTGGCCCCCCAATGCGGCGGGCTGGCGATCAACGCCAATGGCGAGCCTTCGCGGCTGGCCGAGTTTGGCCTACCCATCTTGCCCGATAGCTTGGCCGATCATCCCGGACCGCTTGCGGGCGTGCTGGCGGGCTTGGATTGGGCGGCAGGCCAAGGGGCCACGGCCATCGTGACCGCGGCCGCCGATACACCCTTCTTTCCCACCAATTTGGTGGCGCAGTTGACAGCCTGCGCTGGACCTTCGGGCCTTTGTCTGGCCGCCAGCCCCGATGAGACGGGCCGCGTGCAGCGCCAACCGACCTTTGGCCTTTGGCCCGTGGCTTTGCGCGATGATCTGCGCGCGGCGCTGACGGGTGGCTTACGCAAGATCGTGATCTGGACCGATCAGCATCAGGCGGGGCAGGCCGTTTTTGACAGCGTGCCTTTCGATCCCTTCTTCAACGTCAACACGCCCGAAGATATCCTGACCGCCGAAGCGCTGATGGGGGCGGCATGAGGGTTTACGGCGTCACCGGCTGGAAGAATACTGGCAAGACCACATTGACCGAACGGCTTGTGGCCGAGATGGTCGGCCAAGGGCTGCGCATCTCCACGATCAAGCACGCCCATCACGCGACCGAGATCGACCATCCGGGTCGCGACAGCTATCGCCATCGCGAAGCGGGCGCGGGCCAGGTGATCGTCGCCTCACCCGTCCGCTGGGCCTTGATGACCGAGTTGCGCGGGGAGGGTGAGCCGCCTTTGGCCGATTTGCTCGCCCGCTTCGACCCTTGTGACCTGATCCTGATTGAGGGCTACAAGACCGCGCCGCACCCCAAGATCGAAACCCATCGACAGGCGGCAGGTCGTGATCTGTTGGCGCTGTCGAACCCAACGATCCGCGCGATTGCGAGCGATGGGCCGTTGGACACCCAACTACCGCGTTTCGATCTGAATGATGTCGCGGGAATTGCGGCCTTTATCCGGGCCGAGGTGGGGTTATGAGCAGCGGTTTGACCCCGCCGCGCCTGCGCAATGATTGTTTTGCCATGCCGCAGGGCGTGGAATGGGTGCCCGTTGATGAGGCGCTCGCACTCTTGCGCGCGCGGCTTCACGCGGTGACCGGGACCGAGGATTTGGCCGTAGCCTATGCCCATGGCCGCGTTTTAGCCGCCCCTGCCGTGGCGCGTCGGTCGAACCCACCCCGGCCCAATTCTGCGGTTGATGGCTATGGCTTTGCCCATGCTGCAACAGGCGAGGGGGTGCAGCGCTTACCGCTGGTGGCGGGACGCGCCGCCGCAGGCCAACCATTCGACGACATCGTGCCTTTGGGCCACGCCGTGCGCATCTTGACGGGTGCAATCCTGCCCGACGGGGTCGATACCGTCGTGCTGGAGGAAGATTGCGCCACCGATGGGCAAATCATGGCCTTTGATGGGCCGGTCAAGCGCGCCATCAACACGCGCCAAGCAGGCGAGGATGTGCGCGAGGGCACCACGATCTTGCCCGCAGGCCGGGTGCTAACGCCCGCCGATCTGGCTTTGTTGTCGGCTGTCGGTGTGGGCCAAGTGCAGGTCCATCGCCGTCTGCGCGTGGGCGTTTTGTCGACGGGCGATGAATTGCTGCCCGATCCGGGCGCCCCTGCGGCACCGCATCAGATTTTCGATGCCAATCGCCCGATGTTGTTAGCGCTTTTGGCGGGCTGGGGGTTTGATGCGGTTGATCTGGGCCATGCCCCCGATGATGCGGCACAAATCGCGGCGCGGCTCGACCAAGGTGCGCAATCCGCCGATGCAATCCTGACCTCGGGCGGGGCCTCGGCCGGGGATGAGGATCATGTCTCCCGGCTTTTGCGAGAGCGGGGCAATGTGTCGAGCTGGCGCATCGCGGTCAAACCGGGCCGCCCGCTCGCCTTGGCGCTATGGGGCGGGGTGCCGGTGTTCGGCCTTCCCGGCAATCCTGTGGCGGCATTTGTCTGTGCGCTGGTCTTTGCGCGTCCCGCGCTGTCGCTCTTGTCAGGGGCGGGCTGGTCGCAGCCGCAAGGCTTCACCGTGCCCGCTGCCTTCACCAAGCGCAAGAAAGCCGGGCGGCGCGAATATCTGCGCGCGCGGCTGACCGAAAGCGGCGCGGCGGAAGTTTTCGCATCGGAGGGCTCAGGGCGGATTTCCGGGCTCAGCTGGGCCACCGGGCTGGTCGAGCTGCCCGATGCGGCCTGTACCATCGCGCCGGGTGACCCGGTGCGCTATCTGCCCTATGCGTCTTTTGGGGTCAGCTCCGGCGGATAAGATAGGCGCGCGCACCGTCGCCCGCGTCTTCCATCCCCAAGAACTCATGCCCGCTTTCGGCGCAGAAATGCGGCACATCCACCACGGCGGCCGGATCGCTGGCCAAAAGCCGCAGCACTTGACCGGGTTGCATGGATTTCAGCCGTTTACGCGCCTTGAGCACGGGCAGGGGGCACAAAAGGCCCAAGGTATCCAGCGTTGCGTCTTCGGCCATGCTCTGCCCTTAACAATTCTGTCGATGCCGAGGTGTCAAATGGCACCTTCGGCGATGTTATGCGTGAACGAAATGTTCATGGCATCAGGGTAGAGCCCGGCGCGGCATCTGCAAGGCCATATATCGGCCTTGGCATTGGCCGCCTGCAAACCGACGCGACAAGCGCGAAGACGGTGCGCCGTTTCACCAATGCCCCTATCGTCGGTGCCTTAAGCCAAAGGGTGGCCTGATGATGTGTTTGCGCATCATGCCCTAAACATTCTGCTCTGCTTGCCGATCAACCCCCTTATGGGTCTTTCCCGGTCGCTAAGCCTTTATGCCCCAACGCGCTAGGGCCTCGTATGCGGCTGGCGTGTTCTTATTGATGCGCGAGACCAAAAACTTGCTCAGGCCCAGACGTCGCGCGATCTCGTTGATGCCGATACCATTGCCAGACAACTGGCGGATCTGATCAACATGGGCATGGGTATAGGACGGTTTGCGCCCCTTATAAGCCGAGGGATTACTGGCCTTTGCGTGGGCAATACCCGCAGCTTGGGCTTCTTTGTGTGTGATCGCCTGCGCCGCGGCCATGGCTGACATGAAGCTGAGCAAAGCCTCTCGGATCGCCAATGCCGTGGCGTCTTGGGGGCGTGCGTCAAAGGTCAGGCCATTGATGATCGTCTTGATGGTCACCCCACGCGCCAGAAACAGGCGCATGTTTTGTGCGATATCGTCAAAGTGCCGGCCCAAGCCGTCTAGCCAAGGCACCACCAGCACATCCCCATCGCGCAAGATATCCAATAGCCGCTTGCCGCCGTCACGCGCCTGCAACGGGGCGGATATGGCCGCATGGTCTTTCTCTTCGATGACCTGATCAATCACCAAGCCCGCGCGTTGCGCAAGCGCGCGCTGTGTGTCGGATGATTGTTCGGCTGTCGCGGCGCGCATGTATAAGACCGTTTTGGCCTTTGCGTTGGACTTGTAGCGATAGGATAGGTTCATTTGTGCAACCTGTTGCGATACAGCCTGTTGCATTGATATCATACCAGGGTGCGTTAGAAAACCCTAATGCAACAAAATTTCAGGGCATAATGATTGTCGTGATAGGCTGTTGTCTAAACTTACAATCTGCTCTGGACAATGTGGCAAAGGCAATCGCGCAAGATGACTTAGAGGATGATATATCTATTTAAGACAATGAAATAAACGCTGAGAGAGGCGATCCTTTCGCGATCATCGACCTGCCATGGGGCAGGGGCGCAACAAAGCGCTGTGGGTGATCAAGACCCTTCCTTTTGCAACACTAGCAATGCCGTCATTGCCGCATTTGGCGTGTTGCCAGTGTGCTGACATGGCGCGGTGAGGTCCGCTTGTCTCATCCCCGCAGCTGCGCCATCCAGCCGAGGCTATCGTCGGTTTTGCCTGTTGAACGATACTCCGCGCCAAGGGGTTTGGACCAAGCTTGCGCCGCGACCTCGGCAAAGATCATGCGATAATCCAGATCGCCGTGATCGGGCGGGCCCCGGTCGGGGACGGCGGCGAACTGGATATGGCCGATGATCGGCCAAAGCGCACGCAGGCGGGCCAGCACATCACCCTCGGACCGACCGACATGGTAGCAATCAAACATGAGCTTGAGGTTGGGGGCATCGATCTCGGTGATGATATCGGCCGCCTGTGTGGTGGTGTTCAAAAAATAGCCCGGCGCATCATAAGGGTTGAGTGGTTCGATCAAGATGATCTGGCCCCCCTCTGCGGCCTGCCGACAGGCGTAGTGCAGGTTGGCGGCAAAGATCGCTTGCGCGTCCGCACCCTCAGCCTTGCCCGCCATGACATGAATGGCACCCGCGCCAATGGCCGCCGCATAGGCCAATGCCTCATCGATGGCAGCGCGCGCCTCATCCGCGCGACCGGGCAGGGCCGCCAGCCCGTTTTCGCCAGCAGTCACATCGCCACGCCGGGTGTTGAGCCCCAGCATCGCAAGGCCCGTCTCGGCCAAGGCTGCTGCAACATCGCCTGTGGCAATGTCATAGGGCCAATGGCATTCAACTGCGTCAAAGCCCGCCGCATGGGCCGCACGGACCGCATCGGGAAGTGCCCGGTCGGTCCACAAAAAGCCGAGATTGGCGGAAAACCGCGTCATCCATCCCACTCCAAATCAACGGCGGTAACGACGGCGCGCGCCAGTTCCGCGATGTGGTCAGGTGCTTATCATCTTGCATCGCGGCAGGGCAGGCAAATTGGGCAATTGCCCGGCAATGGCTGTCGTTTCTTCCCTGATTGCGATGCGCATCCGCCGCGACTTGCGCTAATGGTCTTGCGCATGGCGATGCAGTTCCTCGCGGGTTGCGCGCCAAATCTGCTGCAATGTCGCGGCATCATCTTGATCCAAAGCCGCCCCTTGTGCGACCCGGTCTTCGAGCGCGACAAGCGCATCACGCAGTTTTTCGGCCCCGATCAATGCAGATGATCCTGCTGCATGGTGAATGCGTCCAACAAGCGCTTTGTCGACCGCTTGATGGGCAAGCCCGTTTGCGATGGCGGTGATGGCCTCGTCTATCTCGGTCAGAAGCGGTGCCTCTCCTTTTCGCGCCCACGCGCGTCATCAAGTGCTGCCCGGCATCACGGGGTTTTGGCAAGTCTCGGGTCGTGCCAATCTGAGTTTCGACCAAATGATCGAGCTTGATCTGGCCTATGAGCGACAGGTCTCGATTTTGACCGATCTTGGCGTGATGGCGCGCACTTTCCGCGCCGTTCTGAAAGGGCAGGGGGCCTATTGACCCTTTGACCGGGATGCATCGCCCGAATGGGAGGGGGTATCAGGCACCTCCTGCCAGATGACATCGACAAGTCGCCCGCGCCCCAAAACAAGCGCCAGGATTTGACGGGGGGCAAGGCGGATTTCGTAATAGCCACGCTTGAGATGGCGCAAGACAAGCCGCCAGCCCTTGGGGCGCGCGGCCTTGCCCAATTGCGAGATATCGGACTCGTAGGGATAGGCGCGCTGTGTCGCCATTGCGGGCACGATGATGGCAGGGCGCAAGCGCCGCGCCACGGCCGAGACATTGCCATTGAAAAGCAAATGGTCAATCGGCACGCGGATGCGCCCCTCGGCCGCCAAAGCAATCTCGGCACCCCTGCGGCTAAGGATATATGCCGCCCCCCCCACATGGCGCGAGAGCATCGGGTGGATCGCGCGCGCGGAAGGTGTCGCGCCGATGGCTTTGCCCAGCAACAGCCGCGAGGCACCATCGCCATATTTCTCAAGCTTCACCGCATTGCTGCCCGGTGCGATCCAACCCGTATCGGCTAACAGCTGAAGGGTATCTTCGGCAAGATAAACGTCATCTTCCAAAAACAGCGCATGGCTGGCATCGGTTTCAAGAAAACGCCGCCATGCCCAGATATGGCTCAGCGTACAGGCGCGATCGCCCAATCCCAAAGCGCCAAGCGGTCCGGCCGCCTTGACCGAGCGCCCGATCTCGGCCTCGGGCACGGCGCGCGCATCGCAGGCGGGTTGCACCGTAAATGCGACCCCGCGCAGTGCCAGATGATCAGAAATCCGGGCCAGCCTGTCGGGCCGCCGGACGAGGTTGATGACAAAGGCAGGGATCTGGGCCATGACAATCGGGCCTATACTCTTGGCCCATGCCATTGTAAACGATGCGAGCTTTGGCGGACCGCGCCGCTTGCCCGAGAGATCAAGAGCGCCAAACAGATGCGGCAAGTCTTTGTCATCAATCTCGATAAGGATACCGCCCGGCTGGCGGCGTGTGGCGCGATGCTGGATCGCGCGGGGATCGCATGGGCGCGTGTCCCGGCGGTCAACGGTCGCGCGCTTGCGCCCGAGGCGCTGGCCGCCGTCTATGACGCCAAGGCCAATGCAGCACGCGCCAAATACCCGCTCGTGGCCCCGGAAATCGGCTGCTACCTTAGCCACCTGCGCGCATGGCAAGCGATTGTCGATGCGGATCTGCCGATGGCCGTGGTGCTTGAGGATGATTTCACCATCACGGGTGATCTTGCTGGGGTGATTGCAGCCCTTGCGCAAGATCGCGGCGATTGGGACATCGCCAAGCTGTTCTCGTTCCGCCCTGATGTGCGGCTGATAGCTGCGCGTGAATTAACGGCCGATGTGCGGATCGGCTTTCCCTACCGCGTGCCCAGCACGACCTTGGGCTACGCGATCCGGCGCGAGGCGGCGGTGAAGCTTTTGGCAAGCTCCACACCGTTTTTCCGGCCCATCGACGAGGATCATAAGTTCTTTTGGGAAAAGGATCTGCGCATCGCGCTTGTCCAGCCACAGCCCTTGAAAGTCGGTCTGCAAGATGCCGCCGAGGGCACAGTGGGCGATGTGCGCAAGACCAGCGCGCGGGCTGATCGCGGCGCTGCTTTGGCGCGCGCCTTGCGGGGGGTCCGTTACAGCCTTGGCTATCAGTTGCGGCTGCATCTGGCCCGGCTTTTGGGGCGCGGTCAATGACTGTGCGGCGCATTTTCCACATTCAACCCGGCACGGATGGTGGCACCGAACGCTTCATGATCACGCTTGCCAAGGGTTTTGCAGATCGCGGGATAACCCAAGGTTTTGCCATCCGCCCCGGCCGGAGTTGGGCCGATGAGATCACGCCCTTGGGCGCGATCGAAGAGGGGCAGTTCCTGCGCCGCACACCCGGTGGCCTATGGTCGCTCTGGCGGCTGCATCGCATGATCCGCGCGTGGCGTCCCGATGCGATCATGGCATGGCGCGCGCCGGCTGCGCGGCTTGTGCCGCGCATGGCCAGTGTGGCCAAGATCGTGCGCTTGGGCGATCACCCCCGCCATGCAAGGCATTTCGCGGGGCTTGACGCGGTGGTGTGCAACAACCCCACGATTGTCACCCATGTGGCGGGTCTGGGCTGGTCGGGTGAGACGCCCGTGATCTCGAACTTCGCCCGCCCCGTCGCGGCGCAACCCATCACGCGCGCTGAACTTGAGACGCCCGAGGATGCGTTTGTGGTTTGCGGGGCAGGGCGCTTTACCCGTGGCAAGGGCTTCGATCTGCTGATCGACGCGGTGGCGCAGCTGCCGCAGGCATGGCTGTGGCTGGTCGGCGACGGCGATGAGGGTGAGCAACTCCGCGCGCAGGTCGCGGCGCTTGGCATGGCGCGGCGGGTCCGTTTTGCGGGGTGGCGCGCCGATCCAACCGCCGTGATTGCTGCTGCCGATGCCTTTGTGCTGCCATCGCGCAAGGAACCTTTGGGTAACGCCCTGATCGAGGCTTGGCAGGTTGGCGTGGCCTCGGTCGCGAGCCGGACGGATGGGCCGCAATGGTATGCCAGTGATGGCGATGATTGCTTGCTTGTGCCAATCGATAACGCCGATGCGATTGCGCAGGCCTTGGGGCGGCTGATGGCCGATCCAGCCTTGCGCGCGCGTCTTGTGGCGGGCGCGCATGCGACCCTGGCCGCGCGCTTTGCCCCCGATGCGGTGATCGACGCGTATATCGCGCTTTTCGACCGCCTGAAACAGGCGCAGACATGAGCGCGCGCAAGATCTTGCACATGCATTTCGGCAAAGAGGGTGGCGCGGAACGCTTCTTTGTCACCCTCGTGCGCGCCTTTGCAGAACGCGGGATGGAACAGCATTTCATCGTCCGGCCCGGGCGGCTTTGGCGCGATGAGATCGCCGATCTTGGGCCCATATGGGAGAATAACTTTCGCCGCCTCTCGCCCTCGGCCCCGATCCTGCGCTGGCGGATGAACCGGCTTGTGCGGCAATGGCGGCCCGATGTGATCATGGCGTGGATGTCGCGGTCCTCGCGGCTGATCCCGGCCTATCCGGATGCGGTCAAGCTGACGCGGCTGGGTGATTACCCCCGCCATTTGCGCAACTTCCGCAACAACGACCTGATCGTGGCCAATACGCCCGGCATCGCGCAAGCCTGTCGCGATCTGGGCTGGGACAGGCCGGTCAAGGTCGTGTCGAATTTTCCGCGCAAGGTCGATATTGCGCCCGTGACGCGTGCGCAGATGGATACGCCTGACGATGCCTTTGTCATCGCGAGTTCGGGGCGTTTCGTGGGGCGCAAGGGCTTTGACACCCTCGTCAAGGCCGCCGCCGCCATTCCCGGCGCATGGCTGTGGCTGATCGGTGAGGGCGAAGAGCGCGCAGCGCTGACTGCGCAGGTCCAAGCCTTGGGCTTGGGCGCGCGCACCCGTTTCACCGGATGGGTGGATGAGCCGATGAACTATGTCGCCTCCGCTTCGGTTTTTGTCATGCCCTCGCGCCACGAGCCCCTTGGCAATGTGATCTTGGAGGCGTGGGAGGCAGGCGTGCCCGCCGTCTCGACCCGGTCAGAGGGGCCGTCATGGTTCATCCGCGACGGGCAAGACGCGCTCTTGTGCGAGATCGACGATGCGCAGGGCATGGCGTCTGCGATCATCCGGCTGCGCGATGATCCGGCGCTGGCCACGCGGCTGGTCGCGGCTGGGCGCGCGCGCTTGGCCGCCGAATTCACAGCACCCCGCGTGGTTGACGCCTATATGGAGATTTTCAACGGCAGGTTCGGTGATGAAGACGCTGATCATTAACCTTGCCCGCGCGACCGACCGCATGGATTTCATGCGCGCCCAGATGGCTGATCTTGGCCTTGATTGGGAGCGTATCGAGGCCGTGACGCCCGCCACTCTGCAGCCGCCCGCCGATGATCCGGTCTGGCACCGCTGGCAACGCCCCATGCGCAGCACGGAGATGGCGCTTTGCGCCTCGCACATGGCGGCGTGGCGGCGGGTGATCGCCTTGGACGCGCCCTGTCTGGTGCTGGAAGATGACGCGCTCTTGTCGCGCGGATTGCCGGGGTTTCTGGCGCAGGTCGCGGGACTTGCGGGGATTGACCATATCTCGCTTGAGACACGCAGCCGCAAAAAGCTGGTCGCAAGGATGATGCACCCCGACGCACCCATCAGGCGGCTGTGGCAAGATCGCACTGGGTCGGCCGCCTATGTTGTGTTTCCGCATGGGGCCAAGGCACTCTTGGCGCATGCCCAAAGGTCAGGCGCGCCATCGGACGCGCTGATCAGCGCGACCTATGCGATGCGCTCGTTTCAGGCCGACCCGGCCTTGTCGATCCAGCTTGACCAATGCCGGGCCTATGGGCTGGTGCCAGCGATCGAGACCGCCTCACTCATCGATGCTGTAGGAAAACCCGGCCTTGCGGGCGATCTGGCGCTGCCGCGTCGCATCGCCTACCGGCTGCGCCGCATCAGTGCGCAACTGCGCATGGGTGGGCGTCATCTGATCCGGCTGGGTCGCGCGCACCGCCTTGCCATCGCGCCGGCGGGCGATCTTTGGGGCGGCGCAAGGGGAAAGGCCGGTTGATCCCTTGGCCTCCCTTCACCATTTCTGTAGGGATATGGTGCCGAGGATCAATTCGGGGGCGCAATGTTCGTTGAGGGAGAAGTGGCCACGCAGGCGCGGTGGTACTTGGTGCAGCTTAAGCCCAATTCGCTGAGCCGCGCGCAAACCAATCTTGAGCGGCAGGGTTTTGGATGCTTCGCGCCGCGCGAGCGTCGCTCTGTGCGCAGGTCTGGCAAGTTCGTGACGGCCGACCTCCCCGTCTTTCCCGGTTATTTGTTCGTCACGCTCAACCCCGAGCATGGTAGCTGGCGGGTGATCAACTCAACATATGGTGTCGCACGCTTGGTGAGCTTCGGCGCGGGTCCGGCGCCCCTGCCCGATGGCTTGATGCAGGCCCTCTTGGTACGTTACGGCGACGGCGGTGAGGGTGAGGGCACATCCATCGGCTTTCGCGTGGGCGACGACGTCGTGATCCGCGAGGGCCCCTTCGCTGACTTTGTCGCCAGCGTCGAGGCCATCGACCCCGAGCGGCGCGTGCATCTGTTGATCGATTTCATGGGCCGCCACTCCCGCGTGACGGTGGAGGCCGACAAACTCGCGAAGCCGTGAGGCCGGGGTTGGGGGTGCTGTGTGGTGTGTCCCTGTGTTTCGGGCAGCTCAGCTTTCCCGCCCCAAATCTAGGCGGTCGAAGCGTGATAACTTCATTTCGTGATGATTGGTTTGCATG
>NZ_JAGYJN010000012.1 GCF_018402035.1 Roseicyclus sp. | reverse complement strand
TTAGCCAAGCGCACCCGGAACTCGCCGTGCGACCCTTTGAGCCAGAATTCATCTATCGCGTCTCTTTCGCCGTCTCGACGGTGAGGCCTATGTCGCGCCCTGCGCGCGCCTTCATGCGCCATGTGCAATTGTCGCTGAAATCGAACCCGCAGTCAGCCTATGAGTTGCGCCCACCCGAACGCTAGGCCGAGTCTGCATTCTCGTGATCCAAGCGGGCCTGAACGCGCAACGGGGGCGGCACAATTACGTGACAGGTCCAAACAAAAAACACAATTTTATACAACAAATCATAATGTTGTGAGTTCTTTAGGTGGGATACGACACTCAGGAGAACAGCACAGATGGCTTCCGCCCTGCACTCGCGCCAAGAGACTGGCTTGGCCAAAGTTATCTTGATAGGTTGAGCCAACCCCGTTCATCGGCCGCGGCCGCCTTTCGAGACCATCGGCGGTCCTTGACCACAATCTTCAGGGATGGATTTCACGCATGTCCCACACCCTTGCCATCGGACATTATGAGCAGGAGGAGATCGACGCGTTCGAAAGCCAGTTCGCGGCCGTGGTCTTGCCTGATCTCGCTGCCATGGCGGCGCTCGACCCCGAGCAAAGAAAGGGGATCCGCGTCGTTGCCTACAAAGGGCATGATCCCTTTGGCCCGCTTCATATGGATGCCTTGCCTGCCCTTGGACTGATCGCCAATTACGGGGTCGGTCATGACGCGATAGATGGCGATGCTGCCGGCGCACGTGGCATAAGGATCACCATAACGCCCGATGTGCTGAACGATGATGTTGCGGATCTGGCCCTGTGCATGTGGATCGCCGCCTGTCGGGGTGTAATGCATGCCGCCGCCTATCTGCAGCAAGGCGACTGGGGGGCCGGGCGACCGCTTGGCTTGGGCACCAAGGCCAGCGGCCGCAAGGTGGGTATTGTGGGAATGGGCCGAATCGGTCGTGCCGTCGCGGACAGGTTGGCGGCGTTCGGCTGCGAGATCCATTATACCGCCCGCGCAGAGAAGGGCGTTTCGGGTATACGCTGGCATGCGACTCCCCGCGCGATGGCACAAGAGGTCGACGACCTCATCATCACGATCGTTGGCGGCGAGCAGACGCGCAACCTCATCGACCATGACACGCTTACGGCCCTTGGCCCCGGATATATCATCAATGTCGCACGCGGATCTGTGCTCGACGAAGACGCCCTTGTCGAGGCCTTGCGAAAGGGGCATCTGGCTGGGGCAGCGCTCGATGTTTTCGCGCATGAACCGCAAGCGAACGCGGATCTTCTGGCGTTTCCGAATGTGCTGTCTTTACCGCATATCGGCAGTGCGACGGTGCAAACACGCGCCGCGATGGCAAGTCTTCAGCGCGCCAATATCGCAGCATTCCTTGCGGGCGCGCCATTGCTTAGCCCCGTCCCTTAGCGCCGGGGCGCGCGCGCACGATCCGGCGCAATCGCTCCGCCCCCGAGACCAGGGTAAAGGTTTCATTCGCATGACGATCGCGAGCGGCGAAGCATGTCGGCATGCAGGCGCGGCAGCCCCTTGCCGTCATCAAGAGATCGACTCGCACCCCGCTTGCCGCAAAGTTCCGCAACTTCGCGATCTTCAAAGTTATGATTGACCTTCGCCCCAAGTTCGGCATTGATATACAGAATATCCATGTGAAGTTAATTGGATCAGGGATGCAAAAAAATAAGCTGGAACGCGCCAAGTTGTCGGACCTCGCCCGAGAGGAGATCCGCGGGCGTATCATTTCCGGCACCTTTCCCATGGGGCGGAAGCTGCCCGAGTACGAGCTGTCCGAGCTTTTGGGCATGAGCAAAAGCCCCATCCGTGAGGCGCTACTGCAGCTTGAAAGCGAAGGTTTGGTGGAAATGCCGCCTGATCGAACCGCTCAGGTATTCTCGATGGGCAGCGGCACGATCGCCGAATTGGGTGAGCTGCGGTTGATCCTGGAGCGCGAGGCGCTGACGCTGGCCATAGCGCGCAATCGTACAAGCTTGGCCGAAACGCTTGCCATGATCGTGGACAAGATGCGCTCGGCCCTCGATGTCGAGGATGCCTCCGGCTACCGTTTGCTCGACCGCGACTACCATACGGCGATCTTCGATCTTTGCGGCAATGGATACCTGCGATCAAACTACCTGTTATTGTCATTCCGCATCCAAGCCCTTCGCAACTGGCTTTCGCGCGAGGCGGAACTCAACACGATTTCATTGGCTGATCATGCTGAAATCGTCGAGTTGATCCGCAGGGGAGACAGCGCTGGCGCAAAGGCGCTTTTGCAAAAGCATATCGGCGAAACGACGGCCATTTACCTCGCGCGCTTCGGTTCGAACGACACGTCCGCCAAGACACAGGGCGCCGCCCGACGGGTAATGCTGCCCGAAATCGAGCGTTTTGCCCGGACGGCGCTGGATGACGTTGGGGCTAATGCGCTGACCATCGAAGCGGTCATCGGGGCATTGTCGCATGCTTCAGGGTTGGGTGTGGACTCGCACGGTTATCGCCTTTTGCCCCACTATCTCGAAGGATTCACGCGCGGGCGGTTAAATCCAAATCCATCGCCGCGCTTGTTACAGGGCAAGGGCGGCGCAGCCGTGCTGGATGCCGATGATGCCCATGGTGCCGTGGGCGGCTATGAAGCGGCGCGCCATGCCATCGCCTTGGCGCGGCAAAATGGTATAGGGGCGGTCGCGATCCGTAATTCATCGCATTTCGGCCCGGCGGGCGCTTATGCAATGGCCATCGCCGAGCAAGGCATGATGGGATTGGCCGTTTGCAATTCCGATAGCTTCGTTCGCCTTCAAGGCGGGGCGCAGCGATTTCATGGCACCAATCCCATCGCGGCCGCTGCCCCGTCTGATGGCGCGCGGCCGTGGCTTTTTGACATGGCCACCAGCGCAATCCCGTTTAACCGGGTGCAACTAGCGGGCGCATTGGGTCTGAGCTTGCCGCCCGATGTTGCCGCCGATACCGAGGGCCGCTTCGTCACCAATCCCGCCCAAACCGAGATGTTGGCCCCTCTTGGTGGCGCGCTGTTCGGCTACAAGGGGGCGGGCTTGGCCGGCTTGGCCGAAATCTTTTCGACGGCCTTTTCGGATGCTCCGCTGAGCGTGGAGTTACCGCCGATGATCGGCGACGACATGGAGACGCCGCGCCATCTGGGGGCCTTCGTGCTGGCGCTGGACCCTGATGCCTTTGGCGGTGGCGCGGTCTTTCGCGCGGTGGTCGGTCGCTACATCAGCCATATCCGGCAATCGCGAGCGGCCGAGGGGCAACGCGTCATGGCGGCAGGTGATCGCGAATGGGAGGAACAAGCGCGTCGCACTGCCGAGGGAATTCGCCTCGATCAAGGCTCGGTCGACGCGCTCAACTGTTTTGCGGCGGAGAGATCCATCCGACCGCTTGAGACGGTGTCGTGAAACGGCCCCCGAAGCAGAATTGGATCACTGAAAGGGAGGAAGGAAAATGACAAATCGGTTCTTTGGAAAGACCCTCGGACTGGCGGCCAGCAGCTTGGCAATCACATCCGTGATCGGATTGGCAAGCCCGGCCCTGGCTGCGGATCGCGTGCTAAAATGGGCGCATGTCTATGAGTCGTCCGAAGCCTATCACACCTGCGCCGTTGCAGCCGATGGTGCGCTGCAGGCAGCCACGAACAATCGCCTCGGGATAGAGGTTTTCCCGGCCTCATCACTTGGCAGCGAGGTCGATATCAACGAAGGCCTCGGTTTGGGTACGGTCGATATCATCTATACCGGGCAACTCTTCGCCGGCCGCGCTTATGGCCCGATCGCGATCGGCGGTGCGCCCTACATGTTCCGCGACTACGCGCATTGGGATGCGTTCCGCAATTCTGACCTTTTTGATGAACTTTCCGCCGGCTACACGGCAGCCAGCGGCAACCATGTGGTTGCAATGACCTATTATGGCGCGCGGCATGTGACCTCGAATATCCCGATCACCAGCCCCTCTGACATGGAGCGGCTCAAGATCCGGGTTCCCAACGCGCCGCTCTACATGATGTTCCCGCGCGCAGTCGGGGCCAATCCGACGCCTATCGCCTTTGCCGAGGTCTATCTGGCACTGCAACAAGGCACGGTTGACGCGCAGGAAAACCCGCTTCCGACCATTCAGGCCAAGGCCTTTTACGAAGTCCAGACCAATATCAACTTGACGGGTCACATAACGGATGCGCTGTTGACGATTATTGGCGGCCCGACTTGGGGAAGCCTGAGCGCCGAAGACCAAACCGCGCTGGCGGCGGTTCTGGAAGACACGGCCACCTGTGCCACCGATGCGATCATCCAGCTTGAATCCGAGCTGACCCAGTGGTTCCGCGATCAGGGCGTCACCGTGAACGAGGTCGATCGCGGCCCGTTCATCGAAGCGGTCAAGGTCATGCACAATGGTGAAATGGCCAGCTGGGATCAGGCGACCTACGATCGGTTGCAGTCCCTCAACCAGTAATGCCACGCCATCGATGCGACGACCGGGGCTATGTCTCACCCCGGTCGTCGCAGATCGTGACCGCCAGCCGCAGGGGGCTACCATGACCGACTCGAACAATGGGTACGCGACACAAAAAGAGCCCAAGGCTCTGCCGACCGTGCCCGATGGGGGTGCGGAAGAAGAGATCAGCCTGTCGGATCTGCGCTGGGACGATGGCGTCGTATTTGTGTTCTTTTGGGTATTGGCCTTTGTGGTCTTTTTGCAGTTCTTCACACGGTATGTTCTGAACAATTCATTTGGTTGGACAGAAGAAATCGCCCGGTTCCTGTTGATCGGCGTGACCTTCACCGGCTCTGTCATGGCGACGCGCAAGCACAGCCATATCGCCGTGGAATTCATTTATCGTTGGGTGCCGCGCAAGCTGCGACGTATCGCTCAGGGCGTGATCGATGCCATCTGCATCGGCTTTTTTGGGCTCATGGCTTGGTATTCCTATCAGGTGTCAGGCCGGACGCAGCAGATGATGGTGTCGATCGATGTGTCAAAATCCCTTGTTTATCAAGTATGTGCGGCCTGTTTTGCGGCAATGGCGATTTATGCGGCAATCAATGCTTGGCGACATCTGCGCACGGGCAGCTCGCGGCTGATCGACCCCGATCTTTCGTCACACCGCAGCGTCAGTTTGGACTAGGAGCAACATCGTGGAAGTCATTCTTCTTTTCGGTTCTTTGGCGATCATGCTGTTGTTGGGCGTGCCGGTGGCCATCGCACTGGCGGGCTCGGCGCTGTTGTTTATTGTCACCAATTCGACAGTTCCGCCCTTCGTGGTTGCTCATCGCATGATCAACGGCGTCGACAGTTTTCCTTTGTTAGCGGTGCCATTCTTTATTCTAGCCGGCAATCTCATGAACACGGCTGGGATAACGCAACGCATCTTTCAGTTCGCGCTAGCCTTGGTCGGCTGGCTGCGGGGCGGATTAGGGCATGTCAATGTCGGAGCTTCGGTCATTTTCGCCGGCATGTCCGGGGCGGCGGTCGCCGATGCCGGCGGGTTGGGCGCAATCGAGATCAAGGCCATGCGCGATGCCGGTTACGATGATGAATTCTCGGTGGGCATCACGGCGGCGTCCTCGACCATTGGACCGATCATTCCGCCGTCTTTGCCGATGGTGATCTACGGCGTGGTCGCGGGGGTTTCCATAGGACAGCTTTTCGCGGCCGGGTTCATTCCGGGCCTGATCATGGCGCTTTCGCTGATGGGCCTAGTTGCCTACATCGCGTGGAAGCGGAATTACCCGCGCGATCAGGCATTTCGTTTATCTGTTCTGTGGTTCACTTTCCGCCGGGCCTTTCTGTCGCTGTTGACGCCGGTGATCATCGTCGGCGGCATTCTATCGGGGGCCTTCACCCCGACCGAGGCTGCGGTGGCGGCCTGTGCTTGGGCGCTTTTCCTCGGCCTCGTGGTCTATCGCACCTTGACCCTGCCGAGGTTCCTGCGCGTCAGCTTCGACACGATCGAAACCACGGCGGTCGTGCTTTTGGTCGTTGGGGCAGCCTCGATCTTTGCATGGGTGCTGACCGCCAACCGTGTGCCCGAGTTGGTGGCGGGGATGCTTTTGGCCGCATCGGATCGGCCTTGGGTGATCTTGTTGCTGATCAACCTGATCTTGCTCATCGTGGGCTGCTTTATGGAAACGGTGGCCGCAATCACGATCATGGTGCCGGTTCTGTTGCCCGTCGCCATGGAGTTGGGGATCGACCCGGTGCATTTCGGCGTCATCATGGTGCTGAACCTGATGATCGGCCTGCTCACGCCACCTGTGGGGATGGTGCTTTACGTTCTTGCACGGGTGGCCAACATACGCTTCGAGCGCGCCGTGGTCGGGACCGCACCATTCATCATTCCCTTGGCACTTGTGCTGCTGCTGATCACCTTCGTGCCGCAGATCGTAATGTGGCTGCCGACCATGCTTTACCGCTAGGGCAATGCGGGCCGGATCGATCGCCAAGGACCCGGCCCACCATGCGATCGGCCCAAGACAACAAGACGCAAGCACGGCATCCGCGCTTGGGAGGATGATCCAAAAAGGGCTGACCGGCCCATGTCAACCAACAGGTGAACGCAGATGAAAACATTCGAGGGACAAGTCACGGTCGTGACCGGCGGTGCGCAGGGGATCGGGCAAGCCGTGGCGCAACGGATCGCCGCAGCTGGCGGGCAGATCGTGCTGTGGGATATCGACCTGCCGCTGGCCAGCAAAGCCGCCGCCGACCTCGGGGTCGGCGGGTTGGCCTATGGTGTCGATGTGAAGTCATGGGAGAGCGTATCGGCCGCTTGTGCGCAGACACTGGGCGCTTGTGGTCGGATCGATGTGCTGATCCATGCCGCTGGCATCGCCGGGCCTAACGCGCCCTTGGCAGAATACGATGTGGCGGCCTTTGCCGAGATCCAGGCCGTCAATCTTTTGGGGACTTTCCATGTCAACAGGGCCGTGGTTCCCGGCATGCAAGCCCAAAATTACGGGCGTATCGTCAACATAGCCTCGGTCGCCGGCAAGGACGGGAACCCCAACGCCTCGGCCTATTCGGCATCGAAGGCCGCAGTCATCGGCTTGACGAAATCACTGGGAAAAGAACTGGCTAATCATGACATCGCGGTGAATTGCGTCACCCCCGCCGCCGCGCGCACCCGGATATTCGACCAGATGAGCGAGGATCACATTGCCTACATGCTCTCGAAGATTCCGCGCGGTCGCTTTCTCGAACTCGACGAAGCGGCGGGCATGATCAGTTGGATCGCCAGCCGCGAAAACAGTTTCACCACGGGGGCCGTGTTCGATCTTTCTGGAGGACGCGCAACGTACTGAGCGCAACCGATGTTGCGCTGTGCCGACCGCAGCCGCCGCAATTTGCCTTTCAACCGGAGACAGAAATGACCAAGAACCCGCCGCGCGTGATCCGGCTTCACCCCAGTGACAATCTCGCTGTCGCGCTTGAGGATATCGGTAAGGATGCGCAGTTGGCCGAATTCGGGCTAAATACCCGCGATCAGATTCCGCGCGGTCACAAGCTCGCCTTGAATGATCTGGCGATCGGTGACCCGGTGCGCCGCTATGGCCAGCTTATAGGGGTGGCGACGGCTGCGATCGCGGCTGGTGGCCATGTCCACAGCCACAATCTAGGGATGGGCGATCATCGTCAGGACTACGCCTTTGGCGCTGATTGCAGCCCCCTGCCCGTCGCAACGGGCGAGCGCAGTTTCATGGGCTTTCACCGCAGCGACGGCAAGGTCGGCACCCGCAACTATCTGGGCATCCTGACATCGGTGAATTGCTCGGGTTCGGTCGCGCGCTTCATCGCCGAAGCGGCCGAGCGGTCGGGTCTGCTTGCGGATTTTCCAAATGTGGATGGGGTCGTTCCAATCGTGCATGGCACCGGATGTGGGATGTCGGGCGACAACGAAGGATACACCGCCCTTTTCCGGACAATCGCGGGCTATGCGCAGAACCCGAATTTCGGCGGTATCCTTTTGGTGGGGTTGGGGTGCGAGGTGATGCAGATCCCCGACCTTGTCGGCAAAGGCAGGATGCGGGCCGATGGCAATTTCCGCTACATGACGATCCAGCAAACCGGCGGGACGCGTCGCACCATCGACCGCGGGCTGGCCGTGCTGAAAGATATGGCTCAGATCGCAAATCAGGCCGCCCGCGCACCGGCCCCGGTTTCGCATTTGACGGTCGCACTGCAATGCGGCGGGTCAGATGGCTATTCGGGGATCACCGCCAACCCGGCGCTTGGCCATGCCTCGGACCTTTTGGTGCGTCATGGCGGCACAACCATCTTGGCGGAAACGCCGGAAATATACGGGGCTGAGCATCTGCTGACGCGCAGGGCGGTCTCGGCCGACGTGGGGCAAAAGCTGGTCGACCGTATCCGTTGGTGGGAGGAGTATACCAAGCGCAATGGCGGCGAGATGGATAACAACCCTTCGCCCGGCAACAAAAAGGGCGGTCTGACGACGATCTTGGAAAAGTCTCTGGGCGCGGTGGCCAAGGGCGGCACGGCACCTTTGGCCGGGGTCTATGAATATGCCGAACCGATTACCGCTACCGGCTTCGTGTATATGGACAGCCCCGGCTATGATCCGTGTTCGGTGACGGGACAGATCGCCAGCGGGGCCAATCTGGTCGTCTTCACCACCGGGCGCGGCTCTGTCTCGGGCTACAAGCCAGCGCCGTGCATCAAGCTTGCGACTAATTCCGAAATGTTCGCACGCATGGCAGAGGACATGGACCTCAACTGTGGCGACATCGTCTCGGAAGGGGTCAGCGTCGAGGCCAAGGGCCAAGAATTGTTCGAACTGCTCATTCGCATCGCATCGGGCGAACGCACCAAGAGCGAAGAACTGGGATTTGGGGGGGCGGAATTCGTGCCATGGCAGATTGGCGCGGTGATGTGATGGCCCGAAACAAAAAAGGAAAAACACCTATGAGACTAAAGGGAAAACGTGCCTTTCTGACCGCGGCCGGTGCCGGGATCGGGCGGGCGACGGCGCGCGCCTTTGCCGCTGAGGGCGCCGAAGTGATCGCAACGGATATCGACGCTGACGCTGTCGCCGAATTGACCGCCGAAGGGATACGCGCCTGCCAGCTTGACGTGACCGACGGGCAGGCCGTTCAGAACATGGCAAAGGACATTGGCCGGGTGGATATCCTGTTCAACTGTGCGGGGTTCGTGCATCACGGCACGATCCTGGAATGTGACGAGCCTGCCTTTGACTGGTCTTTCGCGTTGAACGTAAAGGCCAATTACGCCGTGACGCGCGCGTTTCTGCCCGCGATGATCGCCGCCGGGGGCGGGTCGGTGATCTTTGTCGCCTCGGTGGCTTCCTCGATCATCGCCGCCCCCAACAGGTTTGTCTATGGCGCGACCAAGGCCGCCGTGATCGGCATGATGAAAGCCTTGGCAGCCGATCATGTGACCCAAGGCATCCGCGCCAACGCGATTTGCCCCGGCACCGTCGAAAGCCCGTCATGGCACGCTCGTGTCCGAGCGCAGGGACAAAACGCGGCAGAAATCGAGGCGGCCCGCAAAGCCTTTGTCGCGCGACAGCCAATGGGGCGCATTGCGCAACCCGAAGAGATTGCAGCACTCGCCGTCTATCTGGCTTCCGATGAAAGCGGCTTCATGACCGGACAAGCCGTCGGCATCGATGGCGGCTGGGCCAACACCTGACTTGGGAGAAGTGAAATGAAATTGCTACGTTACGGCGCTCCGGGCGCCGAAAAGCCCGGCATTGTCGGCGATGACGGGCGTATCCGCGACCTTTCGGCCCATTTGGCTGATATCAGCGGTGCGGCGCTGTCGGATGAAGCACTCGACCAGCTGCGCGCGCTCGACCAGGCAAGCCTGCCGGTCGTCGAGGGCACGCCGCGATTGGGCCCTTGTGTCGGTCAGGTCGGAAAATTCATCTGCATCGGCCTCAACTATTCCGATCACGCCGCCGAAACGGGCGCACCCATCCCCGAAGAGCCCATCGTGTTCATGAAGGCCACATCGGCCATCACCGGGCCAAATGACGATGTCATCATTCCCAAAGGGTCCGAAAAGACCGATTGGGAGGTGGAACTGGGCGTCGTGATCGGGCGCGAGGCACGCTACATCACCGAGGCCGAGGCCCTTGATCACGTCGCCGGGTATTGCGTTATCAATGATTTGTCCGAACGCGATTTCCAGATCCATCGCGGCGGCCAGTGGACCAAGGGCAAATCCGCCGACAGTTTCGGCCCCATCGGTCCATGGCTTGTGACACGGGATGAGGTGGCAGATCCGCAAGCGCTTCAGATGTGGCTGGATGTGGATGGGCATCGCTATCAAAATGGTTCGACCGCAACGATGATTTTCGGTGTTGCCCATGTGGTGTCCTATCTCAGCCAATTCATGAGCTTGCAGCCGGGCGATATCATCTCGACCGGAACACCGCCCGGTGTCGGGTTGGGCCAAAAGCCGGAGGTGTATCTGCGGCCCGGCCAGACGATCCAGCTGGGCATCGAAGGCTTGGGCGAGCAGCGTCAAACAACGCGCGCTTGGGCGGGTTGAACAGGGGGCGGGGCGCCTGTTCCACCAAAGCGCCCCGCTTCGCCCCGACCAAAGATCCTGGATCAGTCTTTGCGCACCTCTTGAATGAGCGGCCTGACCTTCTCAATCGTTGAAGATCGTTGGATCGACTTTTACAGGCGGGAAATGTGCGATCGCGCGCGCCAGTTCCTGAGCGTTCTTCGCCATTTCCGAAAGTGGAATACCGTCGCGCGCTGCTTGCGCAGACTGGCGCATGGCCCGCACGCCCGCCCCTACCCCGTCGGGATGGCTCAACAATCCGCCACCGGCACAGAAGATGAAATCATCATTGCCCAAAAGCGCCCGCGTCGGACCGATATGCCAAACTGTCTGACCCGAGGATATCACGGGCATGGCCGTCATCGCCGGCGCATCGCCTGTGCAGACAGGTGCCTGAACAGAGCGGGCTGCGCGGGCGACCGAGATGTCGGCTTCGCTGAACTTGCTGGCAAGGCCGCTGACATGAAGGTGGTCCGCCCCTGCCAGACGCCACAGCTTTTGCATCACGGAATACTCGATCCCGATATCGGCCGAGCGCGACAACAGCCCCCAGCCAGCGCGGTGACCATGGATCGGCATGGTCGTATGGTTGCGGACCACACGCAGTGCCGGCAGGCCGATGGTCTTGAGGCACACCATGGCGCAACCAGCGCGATGCTCTTCCAGCAAATCGAGGGTGCGCCGCATCTCGTCGATCTCGCCCGTGATGTTGCAGGCGTAAAGGACGCGCTTGCCGGTCCGCTCGGCGTGGTCGTTCAACACCGCCATCACCTGTGCCACGCGCTCCGACAAGGGGCAGTCGGGGCCATTGGCCTGCAGCTCGTCATCCTTGATGAAATCGATCCCGGCATCGGCAAGCTGTCGGACCAGCTCGGCGGTCTCGGCGGGCGACAGGCCGACGCTGGGCTTGATGATGGTGCCGATCACGGGGCCATCATGACCGCCCATTGCCGCGCGTGTGCCGGGTGCGCCGTATTTCGGGCCGGGATGGGCATGGGCGAATGCGGGCGGCAGCGCCAGATCGACGAGCCGCACGGCCGACATTTCGGCCAACTCGAACAGATTGCCCGCAATCGTGGCCATGATTGTGGGCAAGGACGTACCGAAGTTGCCCATCGGCCAACTGATCGTGACAAGACCACGCTCATAGACCGGGCCGCTCTCGCGCGAGAACAGGGCGGGCCGGTCAGAGGTGCCGGTGATCTCGATCGCTTCGATCCGCGCGGCCGAGCGCTCGCGCAAGGCATCCGTCTCGCTGGCCAGACGCACGAAGGTGCCCGTGGATTGCTCCCCAGCCAGCACGGCGGCCGCATGGGCCAAGCCCTTGTGCGATTGGATATCGTAGATCGCCGTGACACGGGGCGTCGTGGTCTGGCTCATCTGGGGCCTCCTCCATTTCTAATCCAGCCGAAATAATCGCGGCTTCCCATCTGGCCGCCTTTCAGCGCCAGCTCTTGCCCATCCATCGCGCCGTTGGCATGGGCCCGAAAGATCGCAGCACCGGGGATGGTGGGGGCAAGCGCCGACAGCGCATAAATGCCAAGCTGGCGTGTCGCATGACCCGAGGTATCCCCGCCCGAGACGACGGCGCGTGCCGGGCCGACCTCGGCCAACAAGTCGCGCAACATGCGGCCCAGCGCCTCGCCGACGCGTTCATTGGCAAGATGCGGGTCCGTGCCGCTTGTCGCGCAGGCATTGCGGAACTGTGCGACGCTGGGATCGTCTGGTCCCGCCGCCGTGTGGATCAGCGGATCGCGCCCGCGCAATAGGCTGCTGCGGGCGGCCTGTGTCACCCGCGCGATCTCGGCCATGAGCGCCGCCTCGCCGCCACAGGCGGTGCTGGCGTCGAATGCGAGAGTATCAAAGCCGTTCTCGGCGGCCCATGCGATCTGTCCAGCCGTCACCGGAGAGACCGAGCCGGAAACGATGATCGTGGCCTTTGCCCGCCCGATTCCCTGCGGTGCAGGGTGATGGGCCAAGGCCCCGCGCTCTTGCCAATGGCGGATCAGCGCATATTCCACGCCTTGCGAGCCGACGACAAAGGCGTTTTCGTCGCGCGCATCCCAGATCAATCGCCCGGCTTGCGCCTCGCTGGCCGCATCGATGCTATCCAATGTGACGATCTGCAGACGCCCATCTGCGACTGCCCCCATCGCGGCACCGCGCAGATCGGCCTGCGCCAAATCCTCCAGCGTGATACAGGCCGTATCCAGCCGATCCGATTGCAGTGAGATATGCCGCGCCACATCTGATTCCGACATGGGCGTGACGGGATGGCGTGCCATGACCGGATGTCGGTCGAGGCGAAACACACCCTCCTCCAGCCCTGCAAATAAATGGCCGAAGCATTGATAACGCCGCATCTGTGGCGCAGCGATCAAGACCGGCACGCGGGTCGCGCCGCAAAGCTGCGCCCCGATTTCGGTGGCCCGGCCGATTGCGCCGACATGGGGCGCGGAATCGAGCGTGGAACAGGTTTTGTAATGCAGAATCTGCGGATCGAGCGCGCGCAAGGCCGCGAAGGCGCCGGGCAATGCGCGGTCCATCCAGTCCGGGGATTGCGCCCGCGCGGTCGAGGCGATTCCGACGCCACGCACGCCGGGAAACCGCGCCAATTGTTCCGGTGTCGGCGGTGCGAGGAATAAGACAGAGGCAAGGCCAGAAAAGCTCAAGACTTCCATCACCGCCGCAGCCCCGGTGAAATCGTCGCCATACCAGCCGATCAGGACACCCTTGGGCAGGGTCGTATCCATTCGGTCCCTCCCCTTTCGGACGTCTTGTTGTGGTTTTTCTTGACACACTGATGCGATTACTACCTCATAATACCAGTTGTCAAACCAGACCATGGCAGAATCCATGGGAGCAAAGGAACGGCGGATGATCAAGCTTGCCCTGTTTGGGGCCGGTGGCAAGATGGGCATGCGACTGGGCGCCAATCTTGCAAAATCGGACGAATTCGAAACTCTGCGAGTCGAAATCTCGCCCGAGGGACAGGCCCGTGTAAAGGCCGCCTTTGGTACCGATTGCGTCACCGCCGACGCAGCGTTGGCCGAGGCGCAGGTCGTGGTGCTCGCGGTGCCAGATACTCATATCGGCGCCGTGACCAAGACGATCATCGACAAGGTGCAGCCCGGCGCGATGGTTGTCTGCCTCGATGCTGCAGCACCCTATGCGGGCCATTTGCCGGTGCGCGATGATATCACCTATTTCGTAACCCATCCCTGCCACCCGCCCATCTTCAACGATGAAACGGACATGGCGGCCAAGCGCGACCATTTCGGCGGGATCGCGGCGAAACAAGGTGTGGTGAACGCCTTGGTTCAAGGCCCCGAGGAAGATTACGCGCTGGGCGAAAGAGTTGCGAACGCGATCTATGCGCCGGTCGTTCGTTCGCATCGCGTCACGCTCGAAGGTATGGTGCTGCTGGAGCCGGGACTTTCGGAAACCGTGGTCGCTTCGCTTTTGGTCGTGATGCGCGAAGCGATGGACGAGGTCGTCGCCCGTGGTGTTCCGCATGCGGCCGCGCGCGATTTCTTGCTTGGGCACATGAACATTCTGGCTGCCGTGATCTTCGAGGAAGTGGATGGCGTCTTTTCGGATGCGGCCAACAAGGCGATTGAATTCGGCAAGCCCGTCCTCATGCGAGAGGATTGGAAGCGGGTGTTCGAAATCGACGAGATCCGTGCCAGTATCGAGCGCATCACCTGACAAACAGGGTCAGGACGACAGGAGTGCCCTAGATGCAAGACAGCGCCGACACACAGCGTGCATATGCCCTTTCGCAAGGTTGGGAAGGCGGTAGCGATGATGTGATCGTGCGCCACAAGCTGTCCGATCAAGTCTTCGAGAAACTTTGGCACATGATCGAGACTGGTGAACTTTTGCCGGGTGATTCGGTCCCCTCGGAGCGGGCATTGATGGATCGCTTCAAGGTGGGGCGCCCCGCCGTGCGTGAAGCATTGCAGAGCATGGCCAACAAGGGCTTGATTTCTATTAATCATGGCGAACGCAGCCGTGTTAATCAGCTGACGGCGAGCATGGCAATTCGCCAGATGGATTCCATGGCCAAGCTGCTGCTGCTCAAAGATCCCACCGCGCTTGACCAACTCAAGGAGATGCGGAAACTTCTCGAATTGGGGACGGTTCGCATGGCCGCCGAGCGCTGCACGGCGCAAGACGCCGATGAATTGCGGGCAATTGTTGCAAGCCAACAAAGTAAGCGGGATAATGAGCGTGATTTCGTAAAGGCTGATATCGCTTTTCATTTACGAATCGCGGCTATTGCCGGGAACGCGATCATTCATGCCGCAACGCAGGCCATGCTTGCTTGGCTTTTCGAGCATCACAAGCCGATGCTGCGTTGGTCAGGCCAAGAACAAACCACTATTTTCGAACATAATCGACTGATAGACTTTATTGGGGATAGGGATGCAGATGGTGCTGAAGTCATGATGCTGACGCATCTGAACCGCTCAGCGCCTTTATATAAAATGACGCCGGAGAAAGGTATCAACAGCTACCAAAAACCTGCGCTAGACGTCTGACATGACTTAGATTTTAGTTAATGGAAGAGACCTAAGTCCAACATGAGGAGGAGAGAAATGAAACACTGGGTATTGAGTGGCTTTGCAGCCCTGATGATGTCTGGAGGCGCTTATGCGCAACAGAATATTCTCGTTGCCACCACAACGACAGCTACGTCGCACTACGGTGTCGGCGCAGACGCGTTTTTGGCAAAACTGACCGAACTGTCGAATGGCGCATTTACGGGAGAACAAGCGCCGGGTGGACAGTTGGGCGGCGAACGCGATTTGATCGAGGGCTTGCAGATTGGCTCGATTGATATGGCGATCACGTCAACCGGACCGCTTGGCAATTTTGTGCCCGAGGTGTTGGCGCTCGACCTGCCTTTCCTATTCCGCGATTACGCCCATGCGCGTAGCGTTTTGGATGGTGAGATCGGTCAAGAAATGCTGGAAGCCATTGGCCAAAACAATCTTGTCGGTTTGGCATGGTCGGAAAACGGGTTTCGTCATGTGACCAATTCGCAGCGTCCCGTGACGTCGCCCGCCGATCTTGAAGGGCTCAAACTGCGCACAATGGAGAACGCCGTCCACATGGCCGCGTTCCAGGGCATGGGCGCTTCACCGACGCCAATGGCTTTCCCGGAGGTTTTCGGCGCGCTGCAACAAGGCGTGATGGATGGTCAGGAAAACCCGATCACCGTCATCACCGCCTCGCGCTTTTGGGAGGTGCAACGATATGTGACCTTGACCGGGCATGTGTATTCCCCGGCCATCATCTTGGTCTCACCCGCTCTCTTCGACGGTCTGACCGATGAGCAGAAGGGCTGGTTCTATGAGGCCGCACGCGTTGGCGTTGCCGCAACCCGCGCCGAGGTGGACCGTCTGGAAGCCGCAGGCGTCGCCCTGATGCGTGAAAACGGGATGGAAGTGATCACCGAGATCGACCGCGCCCCGTTTCAAGCCTTGGCCGCAGAAGCTGCATGGCCGGTCTACACGGACCGTTTCGGCAGTGAGATGATCGAGCGGATCGTCGCCGCCCAGTGAACTTGGCATCCTGACACAAGCCGGTCGGCCCTCGGGCCGGCCGGTTCAACATGTTGATCGGAGGGGGCATGCGGATGTTCTTGCGTTTTGAGGCGATGACGACCCGCATCGCGCTATGGGCAGCGATCATCTTTTTGCTGATCGCGGCCGGGCTTGCCATATACCAGGTGACAACGCGCTTTGCCTTTGGGCGTCCATCGACATGGTCGGAGGTCATCACCCGCTCTGCGATGATGTGGTCGGTCTTTCTTGGCGTGGCTCCCGCCTTTCGTGAAGGCACGATGATCGCGCTGGAATTCATCCAGACTGCACTGCCACGCAAGCTGGGGCTGGCGCTCTACATGTTCGCGATGATCATGACCGTGCTGTTTTTCGCGATCTTGTTTTGGCAGGGTTGGGCGATGGTCGAGCGTGTATCCGGCCAGACATTGGCCGCGCTGCAAATCTCCATCGCATGGGTCTATGCCGCGCTTCCTGTCGGATCGGTCTTCATCATCATCGCCGTTCTGGGCTGCATGGTACGCGCAGCAGGTGGCGATTGGCCCCGCACCTATGCCGATGACGCGATCCGCGTGGAGGCGCAGCAATGAACACCGCGCTTGCACTGTCATTGGGAATATTTTTCTTGCTGGGTATTCCGATTGCCGTCGCCATCGGATTGGCCTCGGTCATCGGTATTGAAGCGCATGGGCGGCTGCCGATGCTATTGGTGGCCCAACGCATGTTCACGGGGCTTGACAGCTTTCCGCTGATGGCCATCCCGCTGTTCATTCTCGCGGGCAATCTGATGTCGGTGGGTGGCATCTCTAAACGTCTGGTCGATCTGGCCAAATCGATCGTGGGCGGCGTTCAAGGGGGGTTGGCGGCAACCTGCGTTCTTACCTGCATGATGTTCGCCTCTGTCTCGGGCTCATCGGTGGCCACGACCTTCGCCATCGGCGCGATCTTAATCCCCGCCATGGTCAAGCATGGCTACCCCAAGCCCATGGCCGCCTCTGTTCAGGCATCATCGGCGGAACTGGGCGTCTTGATCCCGCCATCGATCCCGCTGATCCTTTATGGTGTTGCCACGGATACATCCATCGGCCAGCTTTTTCTCGCAGGGCTTGGGCCGGGTTTGTTGGTGGCAGCCGCGCTGATGGCGCTGGTGCTGATCTTGTGCAGGGTGCGCGGCATCGGCGCACAAGACGGGGATGATCGCCCAAGCATCGGTCCTGCATTCTTCGCGGCCTTGCCCGCATTGATGGTGCCTGTGGTGATCTTGGGCGGCATTTATGCAGGCGTGTTCACACCGACCGAGGCCAGCGCCGCCGCCGTGGTCGTGGCCGTATTGGTCGGCATGGTTTTCTATCGCGAACTCAAACCGCGCGACCTGCCCGAAGTGCTGACGAAGACCGTGCTGGCCACCTCGGCGATCATGATCATCATCTCGGCCGCGGCGCTGTTTTCCTTCCTCGTGACCCGCTCCGGCCTGCCAAATGACATCGCGGCCCTCATCCGGGAAGTGATCGAGACGCGCTTCATGTTCCTTTTGGCGGTCAATATCCTTCTTTTAATCGTCGGCATGTTCATCGAGACATCGGCGGCGATCTTGGTGCTGGCCCCGATCTTGACGCCGATTGCCATCGCCTATGGCGTCGACCCGGTGCATTTCGGTCTGATCATGGTGCTCAACCTTGCGCTTGGTATGATCACGCCGCCCTTGGGGGTGAATCTTTTCGCGGCCTGTTCCGTCGCAGGCATACCGGTCGAGCGGATCATTCCACAGCTTTTGTGGTTCGTCATCACGGTCTTTGCCACGCTCATGATTGTGACCTATGTCCCCGCGGTATCACTTTGGCCGATGCAGACAATCATGGGGACCAGATAATGATCGCGCATTTCGCTGGGCTTGGCTCGATGGGGTTGGGCATGGCGCTATCTTGCCTGCGTGCAGGCATCGTTGTGCATGGCTTTGACCCGTCAGCCGAGCGTGTCGCGGCGCTATGTGCGGAAGGCGGGCACGCGCTTGACCAAACAAGCCCCACGGCCCAAATCGCGGTCTCGGTCGTCTTGAATGCCGATCAGACCCGCACAGCCCTTTTTGGCCCCGAGGGGTTGACCAAGCGGCTGGCACCGGGTGGCGTCATCATTAGCTGCGCCACCGCCCCCCCCGCCTTTGCCCGCGAGATGGAGGCCGAGGCCCACGCCCTTGGCCTTCACTATCTCGATGCACCGATCTCGGGTGGGTCGGTCAAGGCGGCGGCGGGCAAGCTATCGGTCATGGCCTCGGGCAGCGCGGATGCCTTTGCCGCCGCGCGCCCCGCGCTGGACGCGATGGCCACGACGGTGTTCGAGTTGGGCGATCAGGCAGGCGCGGGTTCGGCCATGAAGGCGGTCAACCAATTGCTCGCCGGTGTGCATATCGCCGCGATGGCCGAGGCGATGACATTCGGCATGACCCAAGGCATCACGCCCCACAGCTTTCTGCGCGTCATCAGCCAATGCGCCGGCACAAGCTGGATGCTGGAAAACCGCGCGCCCCATATCGTGGCGGGCGATTACACCCCCCACAGTCAGGTCAATATCTGGCCCAAGGATCTGGGCATCGTGCTGGATATCGCGCGTGACGCGGGCTTTACCGCGCCGATCACGGCGGCAGCGTTGGGGCAGTATCTTGCCGCAGCCGAGATGGGCCTTGGCCGTGAAGATGATGCCGCCGTGGCCAAGGTCTATGCCCGCGCCGCTGGTCTGTCCCTGCCCGGAGAGGCGTGATGCGCCTGGGCTGTATCGGCGATGATTTCACCGGATCGAGTGATCTGGCCAATACGCTGGCCAAGGGCGGCATGCGCGTTGTTCAATACTGCGGCATCCCGGATCGTCCGGCCGCACCTGATGTCGATGCCGGGGTGGTCGCGCTCAAGACCCGTTCGATGCCACCTGGCGATGCGGTCGCCCAATCCTTGGCCGCGCTGGAATGGCTCCGCGCGCAGGGCTGCGAGCAAATCTTTTTCAAACATTGCTCGACCTTCGACAGCACGCCCGAGGGCAATATCGGCCCCGTGGCCGATGCGCTGGCCGAGGTGCTGGATGCCCATCAGGTGATCGTCTGCCCCGCCTTTCCCGGCGCCGGGCGGTCGATCTATCAGGGGCATCTTTTCGTCATGGACCGCCTGCTGAACGAAAGCGGCATGCAGAACCATCCGCTGACACCCATGGTTGACGCCGATATCCGCCGCTGGCTGGCACCGCAAACACGCCACGCGGTTGGCCATGTGGCCGCGGTGGATGTGTTCGCCGGACCAGAGCGGATCGCACAGGCGCTTGCCGCGCAGCATGCGGCGGGTCATCGCCTGATCGTGGTCGATGCGATCCGCGATGCCGATCTGATGGCCATCGGGGCCGCCGCGCGCGGTCTTCCGCTTATCACCGGCGGATCGGGTGTGGCGCTGGGTCTGCCTGCGAATTTCGGCTGCACGCCCGCGCCTGTGGCATGGCAGGGTCAATCGGGCCGCGCCGCGATCCTGTCGGGCTCGTGTTCCACGGCGACCCGCGCGCAGGTCGCCCATCACGCCGCCCAGCACCCCACGCGCGAGATCGTGGCCGCCGATGTGATCGAAGGGCGGATCAGCGCCGCCGAGATCGCCGATTGGCTTTTGGCCCAAGACGGGCTGCCCTTGGCCTATAGCTCGGCCGACCCGGCCGAGGTTGCGCGCGTGCAAGACCGCTTTGGCCGCGAGGCCGCCGCCACCGCCATCGAGGGGCTCTTTGCCGAGGTGGCCCGCCGCCTTGTGGCGGGCGGCGTCACGCGGCTGATCACGGCAGGGGGCGAAACCTCGGGCGCCGTGGTCGAAGGCTTGGGGCTGACAGACCTTGCAATCGGCCCCGAGATCGACCCCGGCGTGCCTGCGCTGCGCGCGCGACCCGATCTGGTGGTCGCGCTGAAATCGGGTAACTTCGGCGCAGAGGATTTCTTTGAGAAAGCCGATCGCATGCTGGAAGCCAACCCATGACCGAGACCCGCCTGCGCGAACAGATCTGTGATCTGGCCCGGTCGCTGTTCGACCGGGGGCTGACCCATGGCAGCACGGGCAATATCTCGGCCCGGACCGCGGATGGCGGGCTTTTGGTCTCACCCACAGGCACCAGTTTCGGGCGGCTTGACCCTGCGCGGCTCAGCCGGTTCGATGCCGCTGGCCGCTTGATCGGGGGCGATCCGCCAACCAAGGAAATGGCCCTTCACAGCGCCTTTTACGACACACGCAGCACGGCGGGTGCTGTGGTGCATCTTCATTCTTGTCATTCCGTCGCGCTGTCGATGATGCCTGATATGGATGCGGATGATTTCCTGCCGCCGCTCACGCCTTATGCCATCATGAAGTTGGGGCGGGTGAAGCTGTTGCCCTTTTTCCTGCCGGGTGATCCGGCGATGGGCGCGGCGGTACGGGGTCTTGCAGGCAAGCGCAGTGCCGTGATGCTGGCCAATCACGGCCCGGTCGTGGCGGGCAAAGATGTCGAGGCGGCCTGCACCGCAATCGAAGAACTGGAGGCCACCGCGCGGCTGGCGCTGATCTTGCGCGGCACCGATGCGCGCATGCTGAACGCAGAGCAGCTGCGCGCCGTCGTCACCACTTTTGATGTGGAGTGGGATGGATGACGCGGTTTTCGGCCAATCTCGGCTTTCTATGGACCGATCGCGCGCTTCCCGATGCGATCCGCGCGGCCCATGCCGCAGGCTTCGACGCGGTCGAGTGCCATTGGCCCTATGATATCGCCGCGGATGATGTCGCGGCCGCCTTGGCCGAAACAGGCTTGCCGATGCTGGGGCTCAACACCCGGCGCGGCGATGTGGCTGCGGGCGAGAATGGGCTGGCGGCCCTTCCCGGCCGGGTGGATGAGGCGCGCGCCGCCATCGATGAGGCGCTGACCTATGCCGATGCGATCGGCGCAGGGGCCGTTCATGTGATGGCAGGCAAGGCCGAGGGGCCAGAGGCGCGGGCGGTGTTCGCCGCGAACCTACACTATGCCTGTGCGCGGGCGGCAAAGGGGGGGCGGATCATCCTGATCGAGCCGCTCAACCCGTTCGATGCGCCGGGCTATTTTCTGAACACCACCGCGCAGGCCGCCAATCTGATCACCGAGATCGCCGCGCCCAATCTCAAGCTGATGTTCGATTGCTATCATGTCGGTCGGACCGAGGGCGATGTGATCGCCCGCTTGCGCGCGCTTTGGCCCATCATCGGCCATATCCAGTTCGCCGCCGTCCCCGACAGGGGCCCGCCCGATCATGGCGATCTGGATTATCGTGCGGTCTTTGCCGAGATCGCCGCTCATGCTTGGGATAAACCCCTTGGGGCGGAATATCGGCCGACGGGCAAGACCGAGGACAGCCTTGGATGGATGGCGGAGTTTGGGTAGCGCACGGGAAAAGCCTTGCCGTTTGTCCATCGCACCAAACGCTCGGCCGTGGTTTGCATCGCTTTAAAAAAGTCGACCCCCAATGACTGCAACGTCAGCCCATCGGACCTTGGTCTGGATTGCATCTCATGGCGGCGCTTGTCGTTTTGCGTTGCCCGCGCCGCGCGCCCGTCAAACAGGTGGTGCGATCAACTGAAACACGACCTGGCCACGCGATCTCAGCCGAGCCTTGTTCGTGCCGTCTCCATGGGAAGTACGCGACCCTATGACCTTGTTTCACGTCAGTTGATCGTCTGAGGCCAGCGCATCCCAAGCGGCGACGATGCGCTTTGCCCTAGCCGAAACGTCGCTTGGGCTCAGCCCCGGTTTATACAGCATGGTGCCAATGCCAAAGCCGGTTGCGCCTGCGGCTGCCCAGATTTTGAAATCATCTGCGCCCACACCGCCTACCGCGAAGACTTTGGTTGCGGGGGGCAAGACGGCGCGCATCGCACGAACCCCGTCCGGGCCGATCAGTGAAGCCGGGAAAAGCTTGAGCCCGGACGCCCCCGCCTTGAGGGCGCAAAAGGCTTCGGTCGGGGTAAAGACGCCGGGAAAGCTTAGCATTCCGGCCGCACGGGTGGCCGCGATAACATCGGGATCGCAATTGGGAGACACGACGATCTGCGCCCCGATGGACGCCAGACGCGTCACCTCGGCAACCTCTAACACCGTGCCTGCACCGATTTGTGCCTCGTGACCAAAGGCATCTTGCATGATGGCGATACTGTCCCAAGGCATGGGAGAATTCAGCGGCACCTCAATGCGACCAATACCCTCCGCGATCAGCGCGCGGGTCACGTTCAACGCCTCGGGCGGGGTGATGCCGCGAAGGATGGCAATCAATGGGCGCATTAGCTTCTCTCCGATTGTGCAAGCCGCCGGACCATGCCCAGACCCGCTAATGTCAATTCCGGTGCAGGCCCGATTTCGACCGATACCCCAATATGGGCAAGCCCAGCGCGATAATGTCTTGTCAGTGTGGTATCGCCGATCAAGGCGACGGGCTGGCCCGACCAATAGGGCTTTGCCACTGCCAATTCCGCCCCGATCAACAGACCGGAAAGACGCGCCCTCGCATGCGCGCGGTCCAGATCGTTCAAAATCGTTTCGGCCCGGATCGAAAACAGCCGCGCCATCAATCGGTCGGGGCGATCGAAGCCCAGATCGACACCCGCCAAGAAGGCGGTATCATCCCACCCCTCGACGCAATGGCGCAGGACCGACGCCGTTGACAAAAGGCCAAAGATTTCGCCAGTCATGAAGGTCTGAAAGCTGATGACCTCACCCGCGCTGAAGATTACCCATTTGCTATGCGTTCCCGGCAAACAGATCGCACCGTCCCAGCCGGGCCTTTGTGCCAAGAACCCCGCAACTTGCGTTTCCTCGCCCCGCATCACATCGGCGGGTTTGTCCTGTTTCAGACCGGGGGCGATCCATACCTGCAACCGCGGGTCTTGCGTAAGAACGGCTGTCAATTCGGTGGCCGATGGGGCGCACGGAATCGTCCGATAAGGCGTTTCATGCCAGCCTTGGCGGCTTCCGACCATGCCGCAGGCAAAGGCGGGTGTCACACGACCCTCCGTCAGCCAACCATCAATGAGCGCGAGCAAAGCGGGTTCGAAATCGGCTGCGGACAATGTGACCATTCCGTCTTCGGACTCGGCTTCGCGTACCACGCGGTCTCCCACCAAACCCCAGACCCGCAATCGCGTGCTTCCCCAATCAATCGCAATCCAATCAAGGCTCATTCGATCTTTCCCAAGCGGCAACAAGGCTGCCGCATCACGCTATCGCTTGGGCGCAGGCAGCAAAAGAGCGCGCGGCATGTTTTGATGGCAGACTGGCATTTGAGAGGGTCGCATTGACCACGAAGGCGGGTATGCGGCAAAGCGCTGTGGTCTTTGGCCCCTGTGTGCCTGCGAATGAATATACCGAGCAGAACACCTGAAGCATTGCGTATGCGCGTTCCTTTTTTGATCCAGCTCAGCCTTTTTGAGGTCGGGTCAATTTCGGGCGTGATTGCTTTTCGGACATGACCAGCAACAGCCCCCCAAGAACAATGATCCCAGCCCCCACCAACATGCTTGTCCTTGGAATATCGTCGAAAAAGATCCAACCCAGAATGATGGCCCAAAGCAAAAGCGTGTATTGCAATGGTGCAAGCAGGCCAGCATCGGCCAGCTTCAGCGCCCTATTGACACAAAGATGCGCCCCCATTGCCACCACACCCACCAATGCAAGCAAAGCCCAATCCAGCGAGCTTGGCATGATCCAACCCACGGGTGCTGCGACAAAGCCAGCAAGCCCCGCCCCGATCAATTGCCAAAATACGAGTGCAATATCCGGCGTCTGGCGCAGATGACGGCCCGTGATCAGCATGAGCGCGAAACAAAAAGAACCGAATACAGCGATAAGACCCGCAAAGCCAAACCCTTGCCCGGTCGGCTCGAGCGCGATGATCACCCCGATAAATCCCAACAGAATGGCCGCCCAGCGCAGCATTCCGACAGTTTCACGCAAAAAGATCGGGGCAAGCAGGGCCACATAGATGGGGGCTGCGAGCCAAAAGGTCATGGTGTCCGCAAGTTGCATGTATCGCACGGCAAAATAAAAGCAGAACACCTCGGCAGTTGAAAAACACACGCGCGCGAGCTGCACCTTGGGCCGTTCAAGCCGGATCAGGTTGCGCCACCCAAAGGCGAAAATGAACGGCAAGAGGATGCACAAGGCCCCGAGACTGCGGATCAACAGAACCTGACCAACGGAATAGCTGGCAACCAGCCATTTTCCGAGTGCGTCATTGGCTGTGAACAGGAACATTCCCAAAAGCATCATAGCCATCCCCAGCGTCGTGGGAGAAATGCGAAACATCGAGAATATCCTGTCCGGAGGAAAATGGGCGGCTGCGGACGATGATACGTCCGCAGCCGCGGTGCAACTCAGTTACCGCGCATTGTGTTCAGTTCGCTCTGCATCCGTTCGACCACATCCGTTCCGATGGTGGGTGCATGTTTGGCATACACGCCTTGAACAGCTTCGCGGATACGCTCCATTTCAGCGGTGCTGATCTCGCTGAATTGCATCCCGGCCGCCTGAACATTTGCCAGTGATACGCCCGACAAAGCACGGCTGACCCGGCGCTGCTCATCACGGCCGACAGCCGCACAATCGCGCAGCATTTGCTGTTCGACATCGGAATAGCTGTTGAAGATTGGCCCCGAGAAAAGGGCCAGGAAAGGCGTATAGGCGTGTTGGGTTGCCGAGAGATAGCCCTGAACCTCGTAGAATTTCGAGGTGTCGATCGTGACATAGGGATTTTCCTGGGCATCGATCGCGCGCGTTTCAAGAGCAGTGAACACCTCGCCGAATGCCATCGGCGTTGCGTTGGTGCCCAGAGCCTGGAAGGTGTCGAGGAAGATATTGTTTTGCATCACGCGAACGCGCAGCCCTGCAAAGTCTTCTAGCGATTGCACCGGACGGACCGAGTTCGTGAGATTGCGGAACCCGTTCTCCCAATAGGCGAGGTTCACGAGACCAGCGGCTTCGAGCTTTTCATTCATGAAATCGCCGAAAGCCCCGTCGAGAATGGCATCAGCCTCTTCTGCATTGGCAAACAGGAAGGGCAGATCGAAGACGCCAAGCGCGGGCTCGATCCCGACAAGCGGCGAGGATGATGTGATGACCATTTCCTGCGTGCCCGAGCGCAGTGCCTGTGTCGCCGTCAGGTCATCGCCCAATGCTGACGACCAGAATGCGTTCACGGTCCACGCCCCGCCGGATTTCTCTTGAATACAAGCACTCATCGCTGCGACGCCGTTGCCGACGGGATGGGTTTCCGCAACGCCGTTAGAAACCGTAATCGTTCGCGTGCTGATATCAGCCAGCGCTGGCATGCCTAGCCCGGCGGCCAGAACGGTCGTGAGGGTCATTCTTGCTAGGGTTTTCATGGTTTTCTCCTCCCATAGTGAAAACATAGTATTGTTCTCAGCGCAGCCATTGCAGCGGCACCAGCACAAGTTCAGGAAATGCGATCAGCACGAACAGGACGCAAACTTGGGCCGCCAAGAACGGCAAGACGCCCCAGATCACTTGGCCAAGTGGCACGCGTGCGACGCCGCTGACGACATTCAGCACAACTCCGACAGGTGGGGTCAACAAGCCCACACAGGTGGTCATCACGAAAATGATCCCAAAATAGACAGGATCGATCCCGGCTGCGTGGATCACCGGCATCAGCACCGGCACCAAGATCAAGATGGTCGGCGCCAGATCGAGCACGGTGCCGACAACCAGCACCAAAAGGACGATCACCAGCATCAGAAGCTTGGGGTTCTCTATGACCGGCGCAAGGAAACGCGTGATTTCAGCAGGAATATTGGCGCGCGTGATCAGCCAAGATGTCACAAGCGCAGCCGCGACGAGGAACAAGACGATCGAAGTGGTTTTTGCCGCGTTCAGAAGGACCTGATATAGATCGGAAACCTTCAGTTCCCGATAGATGAACATGCCGACGAAAAGCGCATAAACCGCCGCAATCACAGCAGCCTCTGTTGGCGTGAAGATACCAAAGCGTATCCCACCAAGAATGATAACGGGCATCACCAATGCCCAACCAGCCCTGACCGTCGCCAGCAACCTCTCTTTCCCGCTGCGTCTTGGCAAAGGCTTCACGTTCTCGCGCCGCGCCACGATCAACCAAGCCACGATCAAGGAAATCGCCATCATCAGGCCGGGAACGATCCCCCCCATGAACAGCGCCGTGATAGACACATTGGCCGCAACACCGAAAATGATGAAGGCGATTGATGGCGGAATGACCGGGGCGATCACGCCACCCGCAGCCATCAAGCCCGCAGCACGCGGAACGTTGTAGCCCGCCTCGCGCATCATCGGGATCAAGATCGCCGCCAAAGCTGCCGAATCTGCCGCGGCCGAGCCGGACAATGAGGCCATGACGACAGCGGCAATTACCGCCACGATCCCCAGCCCACCGCGAATATGCCCGACGCAGGCGACCGCGAAATCAACGATCCGCTTGGAAAGACCGCCCGCGTTCATCAGTTCGCCGGCCAACAAAAAGAAGGGAATAGCCAGCAGCGTGAATGAATTCGCGCCGGTCACCATTTGCTGGCTGATGATCTGAGGGTTGAACAGCCCCATCCAGGACATCAGGACCACGGCGCACAGCATCAGGGCGTAGGCCACCGGAATGCCGATGGCCAATCCCAGAAAAAGCGTGCCGAGGAAAATCACCAGCACCATCAGTGTCGGTCCGTCATGTCGAAATCACCCGTGAAGCGGGCCATTTCCGTTGGTGAGACGCGGTCGGCGAGTGCCCGGATCAGACGAACAAATGCGATCAGCGCCATCGCCCCTCCCGTCACATAGGTGATCCCGTAAACCCAGATCATCGACAGTCCCACAACCGGGGCGGTCATGCTGGCGTTGATGTCATGCTGTAGCCAAGTGCCCCAAAACAACACGATGGCGCAGATCAAGATCACCAGATTGGTCAAGCCAATACAGATGCGCCGCCCCACAGGCCCGAGCATTCGCACGAAGGTCTCCACCCCAACATGGTTGTGTTCGCGGAATGCCAGTATCGATCCGATGAAGGTCAGCCAGACGAAGAAGTAGCGCGACATTTCTTCGGAAAAATTCCAGCCGCTGTTGAAGCTGTAACGCAACACGACATTGCCGAAGACCATGATTGTCATGCCCGCCAAAAGGCCGACAAGTGCAAGTTCAGCCAAACGTACGAACACCGCCTCCAAGCGTGCCAGCACGTGTATCCCCCCTGTCGTTACTTCGTAGAAGCGGTGTACAAATCGTACAATTCCATTGCAGTGGGGTAGATGAAAACGTATATCATTGTCAAATCTGAAATTTGATCGAGTTTATGCATCAAAAAGCGATGTCCGAAAATATTCATCACAAACAAGTGGTTAAACTTTCAGATGTCGCCGCATCGGCTAATGTTAGCGTAGTAACTGTCTCGCGTGCGATGCGAAGCCCGGAACTGGTGTCTCCCGCGACTCTCAGCAAGGTGCAAAAGGCCGTGGAAGCACTTGGGTATGTGCCCAATCCGGCCGCCCAAGCACTGGCTTCGGCACGTTCACGGATCTTGGGTGTGGTGATCCCGTCGCTGACCAACCAGATCTTTGCGGATCTGGTGCGCGGCGTGATGGATGGGCTGGAGAACAGCGGATATACCCCGCAATTCGTCAACACCCGATATCAGCTTACCGGCGAGGAGGAGTTGCTGCGCATCTTCGCGACACAGCGCCCCGCGGGTGTGATCGTCTCGGGGATAGATCAGTCCGATCGCGCGCGACAGGTGCTTCGACAGATGGGGTGCCCCGTCGTGCAGGTGATGGAAACCAGCCCGGACCCGATAGACATGATCATTGGCTGCGATCAGCGCGATGCGGGACGCGCTGCGGTGCGCCATCTTATCGAACAGGGATATCGCCGCATCGGGTTTTTGGGGGCGCTCATGGACCCGCGCGCGCAGCGACGGCTTGCGGGCTATCGCGATGTCGTGTCCGCCGCTGGGCTGAACGATGATGCGCGCCTCATCATGACATCGCCCCAGCCGACATCCTACACTATGGGCGGACAGCTGATGTCCGACCTTTTGGCGCAATGCCCCGATGTCGATGCGGTCTTTTGCAACAACGACGATGTGGCGCTGGGCGCATTGTTCGAATGCCAACGCCGGGGAATTTCCGTGCCTGCACGGATGGGGATCGTCGGTTTCAACGATCTTGATGTCGCGGCCTGTTCGGTGCCCACCCTCACATCGGTGCGCACGCATCGATATCAGACCGGACTGCAAGCAGTTCAAATGATCCTGACTCGGCTGGAGAATCTGCCCGATCACCCACGCAATGTGGATGCCGGCTATCAATTGATGCCACGCCAAAGCACAGAGCGGATGATCGCCCTGTGACGACCCTGACAATTTTCGCAACACTAGCCCAATAGGACAGCCATGACCGATACGCGCGCACGCCGGAAATACCGCTCTCAGGAATGGTTCGACAATCCCAACAATCCGGGAATGACCGCGCTCTATATCGAGCGCTACCTCAACCAAGAATACACGCGCGGTGAATTGCAAGGTGAGCGGCCGGTGATCGGCATCGCGCAGACCGGCAGCGATCTGGCCCCTTGCAACAAGATCCACGTGTTCTTGATGGACCGTATCAAGGCGGGCATCCGGGACGCAGGCGGCGTTCCCATGGAGTTTCCGGTTCATCCGATTCAGGAAACCGGCAAACGGCCGACCGCCGCGCTGGATCGCAACCTTGCCTATCTGTCCTTGGTCGAGGTTTTGCATGGATATCCGATCGATGGCGTTGTGCTGACGACCGGCTGCGACAAGACCACCCCGGCCATGTTGATGGGAGCGGCGACCGTCGATTTGCCCGCAATCGCGCTGAATGGCGGCCCGATGCTGGACGGCTGGTGGCAGGGAAAACGGGCGGGATCGGGTACGATCGTCTGGGAAAGTCGCCGCCTATTGAGCGAGGGGAAGATCGCCTATGAGGAATTCATGGAGCGGGTCTGTGCCAGCGCGCCCAGCCTTGGCCATTGCAACACGATGGGAACGGCCAGCACGATGAATGCCATGGCCGAAGCCTTGGGCATGACCCTGTCCGGGTGTTCGGCCATTCCGGCCCCCTTCCGCGAACGCATGAATATGGCCTACGAGACCGGGCGTCGCATCGTTGCCATGGTGGAAGAGGATCTGAAACCTTCGGATATTCTGACGCGCCAAGCCTTTGAAAACGCGATTATCGTAAATTCCGCGATCGGTGGATCAACCAACGCACCACCGCATTTGCAAGCGATCGCACGCCATGCAGGTGTCGAGCTTGATGTGACTGACTGGCAGCGGCATGGTTTTGACATTCCGCTCTTGGTCAACATGCAGCCTGCCGGGATCTATTTGGGCGAAAGCTTTTTCCGCGCGGGCGGTGTACCTGCAGTGATGGGTGAGTTGCTCAAGGCCGGATTGCTGCACAAGGATGTGATGACCGCCACCGGCGCGAGCATGGCCGAAAACCTCGCTGGATGGGAAAGCCGCGACAAGGATGTGATCCGCCCTGTGTCCGATCCGTTGCGGCAAAAAGCCGGGTTCTTGGTGCTGTCGGGAAATCTTTTCGAAAGCGCCTTGATGAAGACTTCGGTGATCTCACAGGATTTCCGGGCGAGATTCCTTTCGACACCCGGCAAGGAGGGGATTTTCGAGGCACGCGCCGTGGTTTTCGAGGGACCGGAGGACTATCACGACCGGATCAATGACGAAACTCTGGGGATCGACACCGAGACAATCTTGTTCATCCGCAATGTCGGCTGTGTTGGCTATCCCGGCTCGGCCGAGGTGGTGAACATGCAGCCACCAGATGCGTTGATCCGTGCGGGCGTCAACCATATGCCCACGGTCGGTGATGGTCGTCAGTCGGGAACGTCGGAAAGCCCGTCGATCCTCAACGCGTCGCCGGAGGCGGTCGTGGGTGGCGGGCTGGCGCTGCTCAAGACGGGCGACCGCGTCCGACTGGATCTGAATGCCTGTCGCATGGATGCGCTGGTCGATGACGCTGAGTGGGAAGCCCGCCGCGCAGCTTGGACCCCGCCGACCTTGCACAACCAGACACCCTGGCAGGAAATCTATCGCAACAATGTCGGGCAATTGGCCGATGGTGGCTGTCTTGAACTGGCAACCAGCTATCAGCGCATCCACCACGATCTGCCGCGCGACAACCACTAAGCCGCGAAGGCAATCTCGGCCCTTCGGGGCCATAGCCGGGGCGCGCTTTGCCTCCCGGCAATCGCCATTTCCCGGTACCATAAAGCGGGCGCCGCGAAAGCGACCGGCCCTTTTTTGCGCCTGTTCGACAGATCCTGCGCACATGATGACAGCGCGCCCATCAGGGTGAGGCAATTCACCCGATGGGCTGAGGTCATGATCAGGCCGGCAGGTATCGCATCCGCCTTGCACAGCCGGCATCACGAAAGGATCTTGGATCAGCCGCGCTTCAAGTGGTCGTTGACGTCCTCGAGATGCAACAGCAAACCGCTGTGATCGACGTTGCCATTTCCATTGGCCACGAAATCGACGAACGCCTGATGCACCGTTTCCGTCTGCGGCAAGCTCAACCCATGCGTGCGGGCCAGATCAATCACCGAATTGAGGTCCTTGAGGTGTAGGCTAGAGAGGCCGCCGGGCACGAAGTCGCGCGCGATCATGCGCGCACCATGCAGATCGAGAATGCGGCTTTCGGCAAAGCCGCCGCGAATGGCCCGTCGAAACTGCTCGCGATCAGCGCCCCCGGCATCGAGAAGGATCATGGCCTCGGCGAGTGCCGCGATCGTGATGGCGACGATCTGTTGATTGGCGAGCTTGCACACCTGTCCTGCACCCGATGGACCCACATGTGTCACCCGCCCCAAGGGGGCGAAAACGGGTGCAAGATCAGCGATCACTTCGGCCGGGCCGCCGGCCATCAGGGCCAATGTCCCGGCCTGCGCACCGGCAACGCCGCCGGAAACGGGGCTGTCGATGTAAACCACGCCCTTTTCAGCCAATCGCGCGGCATGGTCGCGGGCATGATCGGGTGAAATCGAGGACGTATCGACAACCACCGCACCGGGGGCCAAGGCCTCTGCCACGCCTTGCGCGAAAAGCACGTCCGCCACGGCCGGGCCGTCTGACAACATGGTAAAGACAACCCTGGCCCCGGACACAGCACGCGCCGGACTATTGGCGAGGCTTGCGCCGTCGGTCACAAGCACCTTAGCCTTGGCCGGATCGCGATTCCAAACGCAGGTGGGCAATCCGGCACCAAGCAAACGACGCACCATCGGTGCGCCCATCAAGCCGGTGCCGAGAAAAGCGATCTGCATGGTCATGCCTGTCCATCCAATTCATCTTCGATATGGACGCGAATGATGTCGTCAAAGCTGGTTTCAGCTGAAAATCCCAAGGCGATGGCACGGCTAGCATCGAAGCCGGTCGGCCAACCCTCGCACATTCGGGTGATCATCTCGTTGGGTTCACGCCGGATCAGCCCCACTGCTTTTTCTCCTGCAACCCGACGCAGGGCTTCGATCTGTTCGGCGACCGTGGCGCTCAGGCCGGGCATCGAGAGGTTGCGCCGCGCCCCCAAGGGCGACAGATCCATTGAGGCTGCACGCATCATGAAGCCGACCGCCGACCGGGGCGAGGCATGCCAATGCCGGATTGTATCCGGCACCGGCAACACGGCCGGTTGGCCGACAAGCGGTTCCCGCAAGATATTCGAGAAAAAGCCCGAGGCCGCCTTGTTAGGGGCGCCGGGGCGAATGCAGATCGTCGGCAAACGGATGCCGATTGCATCCAGAAAGCCCCGCCGCGAGTAGTCCGACAACAGCAATTCGCAGATCGCTTTTTGTGTGCCGTAGCTTGTCAGTGGTGTTGTGTGGAAATCATCCGGGATCGGATGGGGAAATGGCGCACCCACGACCGCGATGGACGAGGCAAAGACAACGCGCGGGAAATACCCCTCGGCCTGATGGGCGATGCGAATGGCCTCGAGCAAGGCGCGGGTAGCATCAAGGTTGATGCGGTAGCCTTTTTCGAAATCTTGCTCGGCCTCGCCCGACACGATCGCGGCAAGGTGAAAAACGACATCGGGGCGCGTTGCAATCAACTGTGCCGCGATCTTTGGATCCTCGAGATCGGCAGCGATGCAGGATACGGCGCCATCGAAACCGCTGGGCTGGGGCGGCGCGACGACATCGGCAAGTGTCATTCTGGTAATGGCGTTGTTGGAAAGTGCCCCGTCGGCAACCAGTTTAGCTGTCAATTTCCGACCGATCATGCCGGCGGCACCCGTCATTAGAACATGCATTTTCCAGCTCCCCGCGAATGTGCTTTGCTTTAGCCTTGTGTGGCAAAGAATTTGTATGATAACCAGACATATTGGACATGCAAGTGACAGTATTCTGCATATCTCGACCGCATGACGATGAGCGCAAAAGAAATGGACACGGACTCGACGCTTCACGCGCTTTGCGCAGCACTTGGCTCGGACATGGCCACGGATATTCTGCTGAGCGGCCCCGACATCGACGCCTATTGCCGCGATTGGCACGGGGATGTTCAAACCGGGGCCATCGCCGTGCTACGGCCGCGCGACAGGGAACAGGTTGCCGCATGCTTGCGCGCGGCAGCGCGGCTGGGACTAGGCGTAGTGCCGCAGGGCGGGCGAACGGGCCTCGCGTTGGGTGCGGTACCCGATGCACCCGCAAAACAGCTTGTTCTTAGCCTCGAACGGATGAACCGTATCCGCCGGATCGACGCCTATGATTTCACCGCCGAAGTAGAGGCCGGTGCCGTTTTGCAGACCATCAAGGATCAATTGGCAGAGGCCGGTTTGTTCTTTCCACTTGCCTTGGGCGCGCAGGGCAGTTGCCAGCTTGGCGGCAACCTGTCGACCAATGCAGGCGGCGTGAATGTGCTGCGTTACGGCATGACGCGGGATTTGGTGCTGGGGCTCGAGGTGGTTTTGCCCGATGGGCAGATGCTCGATCTGCTGTCACGCCTGCGCAAGGATAACCGGGGGATCGACCTCAAGCAGCTTTTCATCGGGGCCGAGGGCACATTGGGCGTGATCACGGCAGCGACACTCAAGCTGTGCCCTCTGCCTGAACAAAATGTGACGGCGCTGTTGGCGTTGGACCGGTTGGAAGACGCGATCACGCTGTTCCGTCACGCGCGCCGACAGTGCTGTGATTTGTTGTCAGCCTTCGAATTCATGCCGCCGTTGGCCTTTACACTGGCGCGCGAAGCGATGCCGGATCTTCCCACGGCGATGGACGAAACGGCACCTGCCTATGTGCTGATGGAATTGTCCGGCTCGGGTTTGGTGGATGTGGCCAGATTGATGGAGCGATTTGTCGAGTTGGCTTTTGTCGAGGGCTTGGTGCGCGACGGGGTGGTCGCTCAATCGCAAGCACAGGCCAAGACCTTGTGGCGCGTGCGCGACGGCATGAATGACGGCCAAGCCAAGCGCGGGCGGCATCTGCGCACTGACCTGTCGGTGCCCTTGTCGGCGATGGCCGATTTCGTCGCCGAGGCCGAAGCCGCGGTGACTGCCGCCTTGCCCGGTGTGGTTTGCGTATCATACGGGCATGTCGGCGATGGCAACGTTCATCTGAACGTGCTTCCGGCCGTGGGGCGCGACGCCGAAGAACAGATCGCACAGGCAAAAAAGGTCATTCACGATGTATTGTACCGTTTTGGGGGCTCGATAAGTGCCGAACACGGGATCGGGCGGCTAAAGCGGGACGATTTCGAGAAAGAGCTTCCTCAACCGAAACGCGCGATCTTGGAAAGCATCAAGCGCGCAATCGACCCCGGACTTGTGATGAACCCCAATTGCCAGATCTGTGTCACGGATCAACCCGCTCCATGAGCGGCTCGCCCCCCGCATTCGACCGCGATTCGCAGCTTTCGACGCGGATTGCGGCGCATCTTCTGGCGCAGATCGAGGCGGACGGGCTCGTCGCCGGATCGCGTTTGCCGACCGAGGCACAGCTTTCGCGTGATTTTGGCGTCAGCCGCACTGTCATCCGCGAGGCGATAGCGCAGTTGCGCAATGAAGGGCTGGTGTTAACCCGGCAAGGCGCGGGCGCATTCGTGGCCGATCCGTCAGCGCGCCCCATCAGGCTGGATAAAGCTCAAGACATGGACAGGCATGCCTTTGCGCATCTCTACCAACTGCGCGCACCCCTCGAGATTGAAGCAGCCGCCCTCGCAGCGCAGAACCGCCGTGCGGCGGACATGGCCCGGTTGACGGCAACGATGGCATTGTTTGAAGCATCCGATCTCACCAGCGACGCGTCCGTCGCAGCAGATCTGGAGTTTCACCGCGCCTTGGCCGAAGCGACCCAAAACCCCTATTTCGTCCAGTTCTTGACGGCGATTTCCGACCGGATCGCCCATGTCATCCTTGCGGCGCGTGCCGATGTTCCGCTTGATCGGATACACGAACAAACACGCCGAGAACATGCCGCGATTCACGATGCCATCGCCTCGAAAGACCCCGGCGCTGCGCGTATCGCGATGCGCGCCCATCTTGCAGGTGGCGCAACGCGCGTCGGTTTGCGGCTGGAGTCTTGGGATTAGCGCCCCTGAAAGGCCGTTGTCAGAGCATGGAAAAGGCACCCACAGGATGAAAATCACCGCAATCGAAACGATCCGCATTTCGGAGCGACCAAATCTTATCTGGATTCAGGTTCATACGGATGAGGGTATCACCGGGCTGGGCGAGACCTTTTTTGGGGCCATGACCGTCGAGGCGCACATCCATGAATGGATCGCCCCCCGTGTGATCGGGCGTGATCCCTTACAGATCGACGCATTGGCGGCTGATCTTGTCGGCTATCTGGGCATACGATCCGCCGGTGCGGAAACGCGGGGCAATTCCGCCTTCGACATCGCGCTTTGGGATATCTTCGGCAAGGCGACAGGTCAGCCGATTGCACAGCTTTTGGGTGGTTTCACCCGGCAATCCATCCGAACATACAACACCTGCGCCGGTCTTGATTACATCAAGACCGCCGAGGGGCAAAAGGTAGGCAACTGGGGCCGCGATGCGCAAACGCGTGACTATGACGACCTCAACGGCTTCCTTCACCGCGCCGATGAATTGGCCCTCTCCTTGTTGGACGAGGGCATCACCGCGATGAAGATCTGGCCCTTTGATATTGCGGCCGAGAAAACGCGGGGACACAGCATTTCTTCCGAGGATCTGAAGACCGCGCTGCGACCATTAGAGAAAATCCGAAACGCCGTGGGTGACCGAATGGACATCATGGTGGAGTTCCATTCGCTGTGGCAACTTTTGCCGGCGATGCACATCGCGAGGGCGCTCGAACCTTTCAACACCTACTGGCACGAAGATCCCATCCGGATGGACAGTCTCTCGAGCCTGCGGCGGTACGCAGAGGCATCCGTCGCACCCATTTGCGCGTCCGAAACATTGTCCACGCGGTGGGGGTTTCGTGATCTGCTCGAAACGGGCGTCGCGGGCGTCATCATGCTGGACCTGAGTTGGTGCGGCGGCTTGTCGGAGGCACGCAAGATCGCCTCCATGGCTGAAGCATGGCATCTGCCAGTTGCGCCGCATGATTGCACGGGGCCGGTGGTGTTGACGGCCTCGACCCATCTGTCGCTCAACGCGCCCAATGCGCTGGTGCAAGAAAGCGTTCGGGCGTTCTACCGCACATGGTATCGCGATCTGGTCACCGCCTTGCCCGAGGTCATGAACGGCGAAATAACAGTGCCTCCCGGCCCCGGCCTCGGTCTGGAGTTGCACCCGGAACTGAACCGCGCACACACGACAATGCGCCGCATGACTGCAAGTGCCGATCTTTGAAACTCTGTCCTTGGTCGGGGACGAAATAGCCCTCCACGGGTGCTAGCAGGCTCATTCGAAAGCGCCGTGCGCAAGCTCCTTGTCGCGATGACAACCTACTGAGCCTCCCCATATGAATTGGTCCACCGTTATGTTTAGGAGGCGGAGGACAAGGAATGGCGAACAAACGGCACAAGCTCGAGGAAATAGTTCAGAAGCTGCGGCACCGGTAGTCTTGGGCGGCGGCCATGTGGTTGTTTTCTAATTTCTCTGACCAATTCATTTTCTGTGGTAACAG
>NZ_JAGYJN010000011.1 GCF_018402035.1 Roseicyclus sp. | reverse complement strand
ATGAACACCGACCATACGCTCGAAGAAGTGGGCCAGCAATTCAGCGTGACCCGCGAACGCATCCGCCAGATCGAAGCCAAGGCTTTGCGGAAGCTCAAGCACCCAAGCCGGTCGCGGAAGCTACGTTCTTTCCTTGATCAGTAGGGTGGGCATTTTGCCCACCACAGCACAGCGCGGTGGGCGGGATTGCCCATCCGCAGGGAAAAAATAATGCGCCGCCTTCTCGATGCTCTGCCGCTTTGGATGCTGGTTGTGGCTTGCCTCACGCTTGGCCTCGCCCCCTTTACCCCCGAGCCGCATATCTGGGAAAAGCTCAAGATGCTGGCGGCGGGGGAATTGCGCCAAGCCATCGATATCTTCGACCTGCTCCTGCATGGGCTGCCGTGGCTGTTGCTATTCGCCAAGCTGATCCTGACACGCCGTGCTGTGTAGGGCGCGCCCTACCCCTTCAACCGATCCAGCATCTCGGCCGCTGCCGCGTCTGGGGTCATCTCACCTGCGGCCACCTGTGCGGCCATGGCGGCCATCGCGGATTTGACGGCTGGATCACCGCGCAGACGGGCCAAAAGCCCCGCGCGCACCTCTTGGTCGAACCAATGCGCGGCCTGTTCGGCGCGGCGGCGGTCCCACCAACCCTGATCCTTGCGCCAGCGCGCCAAGGTCTGCATCTCATCCCAAGCCTGCGCGATCCCGTCGCCTGTCACCGCCGAGACGGGCAGCGCCTTGGGGAACCCCTCCGGGTCTTGTGGGCGTTTGCGGAGCAACCGCAGCGCGCCTGCGTAATCGGCGACGGTGCGGGTCGCGGCCGGTTTCAAATCGCCATCGGCCTTGTTGACCAAAATCAGATCGGCCATCTCCATGATGCCGCGCTTGACGCCTTGCAACTCATCCCCGCCTGCCGGGGCCAAAAGCAGGACGAACAGATCGCAAATCTCGGCCACCATCGTCTCGGATTGGCCGACACCCACGGTCTCGATCAACACCACATCAAACCCTGCCGCCTCGCAAAGCGCCACCGCCTCGCGGGTGCGGCGCGCGATACCGCCCAGATGGGTGGCCGAGGGCGATGGGCGGATAAAGGCCGCAGCCTCGCGGCTGAGCAGTTCCATCCGTGTCTTGTCGCCCAAGATCGAGCCCCCCGAGCGCGCCGAGGAAGGATCGACCGCCAAGACCGCGACCTTGAGGCCCGCGCCCACCAGCGCCATGCCAAAGGCCTCGATAAAGGTGGATTTGCCCACGCCGGGCGTGCCTGAAAGGCCGATCCGCAAGGCTTGGCGGCCATGGCCGCGCAGCGCCTCGATCAGGGCGGTGGCCTGTGTGCGGTGATCGGCACGGGTGCTTTCGACAAGCGTCACGGCACGGGCCAGCGCGCGGCGCTCACCCGCAAGGATGCGGGGGGCCAGATCATCGCCGCCTTGTACCTGTTCCGCCATCGCTCTGCGCGCCTTCCTCTCCGCCACCCCGGTCGCCCGGTGTTGGACTATCTGCCCCGGCAAAGCGCGGCATGTCCAGTGCAACTGCCCGGCTTTGGTGTTGACGCTGATGGGCGCTGCACCGCATGTGGCGGCGATCAGGCCAGAACCACGGGATTGCGCGCGCCTTGCCCCTGCCCATCGACGATATCTTGCCCGCACTTTGCGCCGCAATCGCGGCCAAGGGGCGTGCCGTGCTGCAAGCCCCGCCGGGGGCAGGCAAAACGACAGGTGTGCCGCTGGCGCTATTGGGCCAGATCAAGGGCCGCATCGTCATGCTGGAACCCCGCCGCTTGGCCGCGCGCGCCGCCGCCGAGCGGATGGCCGAAACCTTGGGCGAGGCCGTGGGCCAAACCGTGGGTTACCGTATGCGCGGCGAAAGCGTGGTGGGGCCAGACACGCGCATCGAGGTGGTGACCGAAGGCATCCTGACCCGGATGTTGCAAGACGCCCCCGACCTGCCCGGTGTGGGCTGCGTGATCTTTGACGAATTCCACGAACGCTCGCTCAACGCCGATCTGGGGCTGGCCCTGACATGGGAGGTCGCCCAAGCGCTGCGCCCCGATCTTGCGATTGTCGTGATGTCGGCCACGCTGGATGCCGCCCCCGTGGCGGCGCTTTTGGGCGATGCGCCGCTGTTAAGCTCAGAAGGTCGCGCCTTTCCGGTTGCGACCCGCCATCTCGACCATCCCCTGCCCAAGGATCGCCGTTTGGAGGATGGGGTCATCGATCTGATCTTGCACGCACTTGGCGAGGCCGAGGGGGGATGCCTTGTGTTTTTGCCGGGCGAAGGCGAGATACGCCGCACCGCTGCGCGCCTTGTAGGCCGCCTGCCCGGTGATGTGGCGCTGCATCTGCTTTACGGCGCGATGCCCTTTGCCGATCAGCGCGCGGCCATCGCGCCCGCGGTGCAAGGGCGCAAGCTGGTGCTGGCCACCGCCATCGCCGAGACCTCGCTGACCATCGCGGATGTGCGCATTGTCGTCGATGCAGGCCGCGCGCGGCGGGCGCGCTTCGATCCGGGATCGGGGATGTCGCGGCTTGTGACCGAACCCGTCAGCCGGGCCGAGGCCGATCAGCGGCGCGGCCGCGCGGGCCGGGTTGCACCGGGCATCTGCTACCGGATGTGGACCAAGGGCGCCGAGGGCGCGCTGCCCGCTTTCCCGCCGCCTGAGATTGCGGCGGCCGATCTGGCGGGCTTGGCGTTGGAGCTGGCAGTTTGGGGCGGGGCCGAGGGGCTGGCCTTTCTGACACCACCCCCCGAAGGCGCGCTGGCCGAGGCGCGGGCGCTCTTGGCAGAGTTGGGCGCTTTGGATGCGGCGGGGCGGATCACCGATCATGGCCGGGCGCTGGCGCGCCTGCCGCTCCATCCAAGGCTGGGGCATCTGGTGCTGCGCGGGGGGCGCGGCGCGGCGCGCTTGGCAGCGCTTCTTGCCGCGCGCGATCCGTTGCGCGAGCGGGGTGTCGATCTGGCGCTGCGCCTGCGCGCGCTGGACGATCCGGGCGGCATGGGGGCCGATCGCGGCGCGGTCGCCCAGATCAGGGAAGAGGCCAAGCGCCTGAAGCGCTTTGAGCGCGGCGATGCGGCCCTTGGACTTGGGGGGCAGGCCGCACTCGCCTATCCCGACCGGGTGGGCCTGCGCCGTGCGGGCGATGCGGCCCGCTATGTGCTCTCGGGCGGCAAGGGCGCGGTGATGCCGGATGGCGACGCATTGGCCGGCCAACGCCTGATCGTGGCCACCGATCTTGATGGCGACCCGCGCGAGGCGCGTATCCGCCAAGCGGTCAGCATCAGCGAGGCGGAATTGCGCGCCATCCATGCGGACCAGATCATCTGGCGCAATCAATGCCACTGGTCCAAGCGCCACCGCCGGGTCGAGGCCCAGCAACAGGAGGTCTTTGGCGCGCTGGTGCTGGCCGAACGCCCGTGGCGCGACGCCCCCCCCGAGGCGATGGCAGACGCGCTGATGGAGGGTATCCGCGATCTGGGGTTAGCATGTTTAGGCTGGAGCGCGCGGGCGCGGCTTTTGCGGGCGCGCATCGCCGCCTCGGGTCTGGCTGATGTTGGGGATGGGGCACTGTTGGCGGGGCTCGAAGACTGGGCCGCGCCCTATCTCGGGGCTGCGCGCAATGCCGCCGATCTGGGCCGCTTTGATCCGCATGATGCGCTGGTCGCGTGGTTGGGCCACACCATGCTGCGCGAGGTCGAACGGCTGGCACCCGCCACATGGCAAAGCCCGCTTGGTCGTGCGATCGCCATTGATTATTCCGGTGCCGTGCCCGAGGTGGCGCTGCGCCTGCAAGAAGTGTTCGGCACCACCACTCATCCCCGGATCGGCCAAGATCGGGTGCCACTCAAGATGGTGCTGCTCTCGCCGGGCGGCCAGCCCGTGCAGGTCACGACGGATTTACCGGGATTCTGGGACGGATCCTATACGGATGTGCGCAAGCAGATGCGCGCGCGCTACCCGCGCCATCCTTGGCCGGAAGACCCAAGATCAGCCGATCCCACCTTGCGGGCAAAGCCGCGCGGAGGATAGGGCTGCAGTGGGGGCGCTGCCCCCGCCCCTTCGGGGCCCCCCCGGAGTATTTTTGAAGCAAAGAAGGGCCAAGCATGCAGGACGGGTCAGTGCCCATCGTCAAGGAGCTGGTGCTGGTGGGCGGCGGCCATGCCCATGCGCTGGTCCTCAGACGTTGGGGGATGCGGCCTGTGCCCGGTGTGCGGGTGACGCTGATCAACCCCGGGCCAAGCGCGCCCTATACCGGCATGCTGCCCGGCCATATCGCGGGGCATTACGCGCGCGATGCGCTTGAGATCGATCTGGTGCGGCTGGCGCGCTTTGCGGGTGCGCGGCTGGTCTTGGGGGCGGTTGAGTTGATCGATCCGGTGGCGCGGCGCGTATCGGTGGCAGGGCGCGCGCCGATGGCCTATGACCTTTTGTCGCTTGATATCGGGATCACCTCGGATATGGCCGCGCTGCCGGGTTTTGCGGAACATGGCGTGGCGGCCAAGCCGCTGGGGCGTTTTGCAGACCGCTGGGCCAGCTATTGCGCGGGCGACGCTGCGGCCCGCATCGCGGTGATCGGTGGCGGTGTGGCGGGGGTGGAACTGGCGCTGGCCTGTGCGCATCGGATGCAGGGCTTAGGGCGCGCGGCAGAGGTCTCGGTGATCGACAGGGGCCAGATCCTCAAGGGTTGGCCGGGGCGCGGGCGGCTCTTGGCGGCGATGGACGCGCATGGCATCGCGCGGATCGAAGGGGCGGTGCCTGTGGCAGTGACCGCAGATGGTGTGATGCTGGAAGATGGGCGGCGGATCGCGTCCGATTTCACCATCGGTGCTGCGGGTGCCGTGCCGCATGGGTGGCTGGCACATTGTGGCATGGCGCTGCATGACGGCTATCTGGTGGTGGATGACCAGCTGAGATCGATCAGCCACCCCGAGATCTATGGCGCGGGCGATTGTGTGCATCTGCGCGACACCCCCCGCCCCAAAGCCGGTGTTTTCGCCGTGCGCGCGGCCCCGGTTCTCGCGTGGAACCTGCGCGCCGATCTGACGGGCGCGCAGCGCCACAGCTTTCGCCCACAGCGCGATTTCCTGAAGCTGGTGTCTTTGGGCGGCAAGCATGCGCTGGCCGAAAAGGCCGGCTGGACATGGTCCGGCCCTGCCATGTGGCGTTGGAAAGATGCAATCGACCGCCGCTTTATGGAGAAACTGCGCAACTTGCCCGCGATGGCGCATGTAGGCCCGCCGCGCGGTGCTGCGCGTGGTGTGGCCCAAGAGATGGCGGGCCCTGCCCCATGCGGCGGCTGTGGGGCGAAGCTTGGCGCTGGTGCGTTGACGGGGATCTTGGGCGGCCAGCCCGGCGATGATGCGGCGGTGCTGACGACGGGCGGGGTGCGCCAAGTGATCTCGACCGACCATCTGCGCGCCTTTGCCCATGACCCGGTGCTGGTCGCACGCGTTGCTGCCATCCATGCGATGGGCGATATCTGGGCGATGGGGGCCACCCCGCAAGCCGCCGTTGCCAGCGTGATCTTACCGCGCATGGCGGCGCGGTTGCAGGGCGCGTGGCTGGACGAGGTGATGGCGGCAGCACGCGTTGTTTTCGCCGCTGAGGGCGCCGAGATCGTCGGCGGCCATTCCTCGATGGGGGTGGAGTTGACGCTGGGCTTTACCGTTACGGGGCTGCTTGATCGCGCGCCGATCACGCTGGGCGGTGCGCGTGCGGGTGACGCGCTGATCCTGAGCCGTGGCATCGGCACGGGCGTGGTGCTGGCCGGTGACATGCAGATGCGCGCCCATGGCGCAGAGGTCGCGGCCGTTTGGGCGCAGATGTCCACGCCACAGGGCGATGCGGCGGCAATCCTTGCCCCTCATGCCCATGCGATGACCGATGTGACGGGCTTTGGTCTGGCCGGGCATTTGGGCAATATCTGCACCGCCTCGGGCGTGGGAGCGGAGGTTTGGCTTGACGCAGTGCCGCTTTTGCCCGGTGCCTTGCGGCTTTCCGAGGCGGGTCTGCGCTCTACGCTTTTTGCACAGAACCAAGCAGCACTGGCCGGGCGGGTCGCGGTGGCCGATACCCCCCTTGGCGCGCTGGTTTTCGACCCGCAAACGGCGGGGGGGCTATTGGCAGCGGTCCCTGCCGATCTGGCCGCTGGTTTGGTCGCAGGCTTACGCGCCGCTGGCCATGATGCGGCACAGATCGGCGCGGTGACAGCCACACCGCAAATGATTTTTCGCTGAAGCCAGACAGGATGCCGGTCGTCCAGCACGGCATCTGCTCTGGACAGGGCCGCCATGGCCCCTAGTGTCAGGGGCAACAAGGATGGATGGATCAAGGGGCAAGAAGATGCGCAAATTCGGGACAAGCCAACCCATCACACGGCTGGAAGATCGGCGTTTTCTGACCGGGCAGGGGCAATATGTTGATGATGTCGCCCCCGATGATGCCTTGTATGGCTATGTATTTCGCAGCCCCGAGGCGCATGGCCGGATCGAACGACTAGATGTCACGCAAGCCCGCAGCGCGCCGGGTGTGCATCTGGTGCTGACCGCGGCTGATCTGGCCACAGCCGGGCTGAAGAACGCGATGCGCTTTGCCGTGGTCCAAACCGCCGGTGGATCGCCGGTGGCCAAACCTGATCGCCCGATCCTTGTGACCGACAAGGTGCGGTTTGTGGGCGATGCGGTGGCCTTTATCGTGGCCGATAGCGTGGCCGCTGCCAAGGATGCGGCCGAGTTGATCGCGCTTGATATTGTAGCCGAACCGGTCAAGCTCGACCTCGCGCCGGGTGGCGCGGTGGTGCATGCCGAGGCGCCCGACAATATCGCTTATGATTTCACCATGGGCGACGATGCCGCAACGCAAGCATCACTGGCCAAGGCCGCCCATGTGGTCACGCACAAAAGCCATGACAACCGGATCATCGTCAACAGCCTTGAGCCGCGCGGCTGTTTTGCCGAGACGGTCGATGGGCGGCTGCATCTGGCCTTCAACGGGCAAGGTGTCTGGGGGGCAAAGGGCGATCTAATGCGCCTTTTCGGCCTCGAGGCCAAGGATGTGCGCGTCACCAATCCCGATGTCGGCGGCGGCTTTGGGATGAAGGCGATGGGATACCCTGAGCATTTCCTTGTGGCCCATGCCTGTCGCGTGCTGGGCCGGCCTGTGCGCTGGATGTCGGAACGCACCGAGGCGATGCTTTCCGACAATGCAGGGCGCGATCTGGATGTCACCATTACCTTGGGTTTTGACGCGGATCTCAAGATGGTCGCTTTTCACACTGACAGTATCTCGAACCTCGGGGCCTATGTCTCGCAGTTCGGACAGAACATCCAATCCTCGCTCTATTCCAAGGTCTTGACCGGCACCTATGATGTGCAGACCTACTTCTTCCGCAACCGCGGGGTGTTCACCAACACGACCCAAGTCGATGCCTATCGCGGCGCGGGCAGACCCGAGGCGATCTATGCGCTTGAGCGCGCGATGGATTTCGCCGCGCGCCAATTGGGCGTCGACCCGCTCGAGCTGCGGCGGCGCAATTTCATTCCGACAGCGGCATTCCCTTATCGCAGCGCCACGGGCGAGCTTTACGATGTGGGCGATTTCCACAAGGTCTTGGCCCGCGCCGAGGAAGCCGCCGATCTGACGGGTTTCGCCGCGCGCAAGGCGGCCTCTGCGGCCAAGGGACGGCTGCGCGGGCTCGGCACCTGCTATTACATCGAAAGCATCCTTGGCGATCCGCAGGAAACCGCGATGATCGAACTGACCGCGACGGTGGCCAAGGTTTATGTCGGCACCCAATCGAACGGGCAAGGGCATGAAACCGTCTATGCCCAGCTGTTGCATGATCAAACCGGCCTGCCGCTTGAGCAGATCGAGATCGTGCAAGGCGACAGCGACCAGATCGCCAAGGGCGGTGGCACGGGCGGGTCGCGCTCGGTCACGGTGCAGGGCATGGCGATGCGCGCCACCGCCGAGACGCTGATCACCGGGCTCTGCGCCTTTCTCGATGAGGATATGGACCAGCGCGAGACCAGCTTTGACGCGGAGGAGGGCGTGTTTCGCGCCCCCGGCTCCAACGTCGTGATCACCTTGCTTGAGGCCGCAGGCCGCGCCAAATCCGCCGGGCGCGCGGAATTGACCAAGGTGACCGAGACCCGCACCCTGCCCGGTCGGTCCTATCCCAATGGCTGCCATATCACCGAGGTCGAGATCGACCCCGAGACCGGCACGACACGGGTCGACCGCTACACCGTCGTCGATGATTTCGGCAATCTGATGAACCCAAGGCTGGCCGAGGGGCAGGTGCATGGCGGCGTGGTCCAAGGGATCGGGCAGGCCATCAGCGAGCATGTCGTCTATGACAGCGAGGGGCAGCTTTTGACCGCGACCTTCATGGATTACGGCATGCCGCGCGCCGATGACACGCCGTTCATCGCCTTTTACACCGAATGCGTGCCGTCCACGGCCAACCCCTTGGGCATGAAGGGCTGCGGCGAGGCGGGCACGGTCGGCGCTCTGGCGGCGGTGGCCAATGCGGTGCAAGACGCGCTTTGGCCCTTGGGCATCCGGCAGGTGGACATGCCCTTCACCCCGTCCCGCGTCTGGGGGATGTTGCAACATGGCAAGGCGAGTGCGGCCGCGTGAGCGCCTAAGACAATGGTTCAGGGGCCAAGCTGGCCCCGCCCATTTTGCGCCTGTGCCACCCAGCCCCACGACGCATGTCGTGTTGCTTGACGGGACAATGTCGCAGCTCACCCATGGGCAAGAGACGCATATCGGGCTGACCTATCTGCTCTTGCGCGAGATCGCGGCGGCGGCCCAGCTTTCCATCCATTATGAGCCGGGCATCCAATGGCAAAGCTGGCGGCGCACCCATGAGGTGATCGCGGGTGTAGGTCTGAACCGCCAGATCAAGCGCGCCTATCAGTTCTTGGCGCGCGGCTACCGGCCCGGCGACCGGATCATCCTGATGGGCTATTCGCGCGGCGCTTATGCAGTGCGCTCGCTTGCGGGGATGATCGACCGGGTGGGCCTGTTGCGGCCCGCGCATCTGGACCGCGACACGGTGGAGCGGCACTACGCGCTTTACCGCGCGGCCCCCGAGAGCGATCAGGCCCAAAGCCTGAAACAGCGCTTGTGCCATGGGGATGTGCCGATTGCCTTTCTGGGGGCCTATGACACGGTGCGCCCATCGGGTATCGACCTTTTCGGGCTGTGGCAGATCGTGCCGGCACCCCATGCCTTTCACACAGATGCGGTTGGCCAGTCGGTCATGGTCGCGCGCCAAGCGCTGGCCTTGCAAGAGACGCGGGCCGCGTTTCACCCGATGATCTGGACAACCACCCAAACACAGGCTGCCAGCGGGCAAGTGCAACAGATGTGGTTTCGTGGCACCCATGGCGATGTCGGGGGCCAGCTGGGCGGGCTTGGCTGGGCGCGACCCTTGGCCAATATCGCGCTGATCTGGATGTTGTCCGAGGCGGCGCGCGCGGGCCTTGCCCTGCCCATGCTATGGCGTCAGCGTTTCATCACCGATGCCAATGCGCCGGGGATCGGGATGAACCGTGGCATTGGAAAGCTCTTTGTTTTGCGCCGCCCAAGGCCGATTGGCCAAGACCCATCCGAAGTGCTGCATCCCAGCGCGCTGACGCTGGGCCGCGCCTTGGGGATGACTGGCCTACGCGCCATGCCGCTGTGAGGGGGCAAGATAGTCAGGCGGCAAAGATATCTTGCGGGTAGCCGACCCCGGTCAGAAACAGCCCATCGGGTGGGGCGACAGGCCCGCAAGCGGCCCGGTCGCACGCGCGCAGCGCCATGGCCATCTGATCGGGATGCCACGCGCCCGCGCCCACGCGCTCGAGCGAGCCCGTGATGGAGCGGACCTGATTGTGCAAGAAGGACCGCGCGCGCAGGTGGATCTCGATTGTTTGGCCATTCGGGGTGGCCCTCTCCTCGATCATGATCTCGTCGAGGGTTTTCACAGGGCTTGCCGCTTGGCACATGGCCGCGCGGAAGGTGGTGAAATCATGCCGCCCCAGCAAATGCGCCGCAGCTTGGCGCATCGCGCCCAGATCGAGGTCATGGCGCAGATGCCACGCCTGCCCGCGCTGATGGACCAAGGGCGCGCGGCGACAGATCAGCTGATAGGTATAGCGCCGCTCGATGGCCGAGAAGCGCGCATGCCAGTCGTCGGGCACCCGCGTACAGGCCACAACAGCAACAGGCGCGGGCTTGAGATGCCAATTGATCGCCTCGGACAGGCGATAGGGGTCCCAATCGCGCGCCATATCGCATTGGGCCACCTGCCCTGTCGCATGCACGCCTGCATCGGTGCGACCGGCGGCAGCGACGGATGGCACATCAGCCTCGAGGGCGGCCAAAGCCACCTCGAGCGCGCCTTGCACCGTGGGCAGGCCCGATTGGCGTTGCCACCCGGCAAAGGGCGCACCGTCATATTCCAATTTCAGCGCATAGCGAGGCATGGGCCGCGACATAGGCCCAAAGCCCCCCCGCCGCCAAGGGGCAAACGCGTTCCGCCTGCCCTCTCGCAATCGGGCGCAGCGATGCTTACTGTCTGACCAACACAGTGAGAGGTTGCCCCATTTGGTCATCAGGACGATCACACAAGCGCTTGGCCATCAGATCGCGGATGTCTCGCATGGTGTCACCGGGCTCTTCTCGGCACCGGTGATCCGGCTGGGCGTCACCGGCTTGAGCCGGGCAGGCAAGACCGTGTTCATCACCTCGCTGGTGGCCAATCTGCTGGAACGCGGGCGGATGCCGGGGTTGGAGGCCGCGCGCATGGGCCGGATCGAGGCGGCCTATCTGCAACCCCAGCCCGATGATACCGTGCCGCGCTTTGATTTTGAAAACCATCTGGCGGCTTTGACAGGGGCATCGCCGCATTGGCCGGAAAGCACCCGCGCCGTGTCGGAATTGCGGGTCTCGTTCAGGGTCAGGCCGGGGGGGATTTTGGCGGGGCTGACCGGGCCGCGCATCGTGCATCTCGATATCGTGGACTACCCCGGTGAATGGCTGCTCGATCTGGGGTTGCTTTCGCTGAGCTATGGCGCTTGGTCGCGCGCCGCCTTGGCGCGCGCGGCCGTACAGCCCGAAGCAGCGGCTTATGTGCAGCTTTTGGCCAAAGCCGCACCCGATGCACCGCATGATGAGCCGCAGCTTGCAGCCCTTGCAAAAGCTTGGGCCGCCTATCTGCGCGCCGCGCAACAGGCAGGTTTTGCCGATTGCACACCGGGCCGCTTCTTGTTGCCCGGCGATCTGGAGGGTAGCCCCGCGCTGACCTTTGCGCCCCTGCCACCCGGACCTGCGCCACGCGGATCGCTGGCGCGCGAATGTGAACGCCGTTTCGAGGCCTATAAGGCGCAAGTGGTCAAACCGTTCTTCCGCGCCCATTTTGCCCGGATCGATCGCCAAGTGGTGCTTGTCGATGTCTTGGAGGCGGTCCATCGCGGGCCAAACGCCCTTGCCGATCTCCGCCATGCGATGGCCGGGATCTTGTCGGCCTTTCGGACCGGGCGCACGACATTCTTGGCGGGGTTGATGGGACAAAGCCGGGTCGACAAGATCTTGTTTGCCGCAACCAAGGCCGATCATTTGCACCACAGCCAGCATGACCGCTTGGCCGCGCTCATGGGCGCGCTTTTAGGCGATGCGCGCAGACGGGCCGATTTTACGGGCGCGCGCACCCATGCCATGGCATTGGCAGCCCTGCGCAGTACGGTCGAGGAAAGCCGCGAGATCGACGGGGTGATGCATGATCTGGTGCGCGGCACCTTGCTGGAGACGGGCGCGCAGGTGGCGCTCCATCCCGGCGATCTGCCACAAGACCCCAGCCAAATCTTGGCCAGCACCCCAGAGGGCGCGCCGCAATGGGTGGCGGGCGATTACGCGGTGATGCGCTTTGCACCTGTGGCCGGGACGTTGCGCGCAGGCGACGGCCCGCCGCATATCCGCCTTGACCGGGCGGCGGAGTTTCTTTTGGGGGATCGGCTGTGATCTCTGCGTCACCTCAGCGGGGGGCGCTGCCCCCCGGCGCCTTTGGCGCCACCCCCCGGGATATTTATGAAACGAAGAAGCGAGGGGCTTGGCGATGACGATCCGCAAAGGCCCGGTGATGATCGCGATCAGCGATCCCGCGCCGATCTTGCCGCAAGAAGCCCCCTTGCCGCCCGATGCGGCCGCTTTGCCCGAGGGGCGCGCGATGATCTTGGCCGCGCAATTGGCCGCAAAGCGGCCGAGCTTTTTGGCGCGGCTCTTTTGGCGCGCGGCGGCGGGGTTGATCACGCTGATGGCGGGGATCGCGGCATGGGATTTCATCACCGCAATTTTGGCGGCGCGCCCCTTGCTTGGGTGGCTGGCTTTGGTGCTGGTGGGGCTGGTGATGGTGAGTTTCACTGGGCTCGCGCTGCGCGAATGGCTTGCCTTTCGCAGGCTTGGGCGGCTCGATCAGCTCCGCGCGGCAGCCCTTGGCGCGCAGGCAACCGGCGATTTGGCGGCGGCGCGAGAGGTAGTCGTCCAGCTTGAGGCGCTTTATCGGGCGCGGCCCGAATTGGCAGGCGCGCGCGCCGATCTGGCGCGTCAACGCGATGACATCTTTGATGTGACCGCCTTGTTTGCTTTGGCCGAGGCGCGTTTGCTGTCGCCCTTGGATCATGCTGCGCGGCTGGAGATCGAGGCCGCCTGCCGCCAAGTCGCCACGGTGACGGCATTGGTGCCCATCGCGCTTGCCGATATGCTGGCCGCACTCACCGGCAATATCCGCATGATCCGGCGCATCGCCGAGATCTATGGCGGGCGCTCGGGCCCCTTGGGGGCGTGGCGGCTGACGCGGGCGGTTCTGAGCCATCTGGTGGCCACGGGGGCGGTGGCCATCGGCGACGATCTGATCGGCTCGGTCGCCGGTGGCTCGGTCCTGTCCAAGATCTCGCGCCGCTTTGGCGAAGGGGTGGTCAATGGCGCGCTCACCGCGCGGGTGGGTGTGGCCGCGATGGAGGTTTGCCGCCCCCTCCCCTTTGGACCGGGACAAAGACCGGGGGTAAGCGCGCTGCTCCGCCGGGCGCTGACGGGGCTTTTCGGGTCGGGGACGGGGTGACAATCGCCAAGGCGCGCGGCAAGAGTGGGCGATGAGCCAATCCCACCGAGATCGCCCACTGCTTGGCATCGTCTTGATGCTGGGCTTTTGCTTGCTCATCCCATTTTCGGATGCGCTGGCCAAGCTGTTGGGCGATCAATTCCCGCTGTGGCAGTTGATCATGGTGCGCTTTCTCGCGCAGGCGGGGCTATTGCTGCCCTTGGCGCTGTGGCGCGGCGCGGTGATTTTTCCCAGCACACGGGTGGTGCGGCTGGCCGCGATGCGCAGTGTGCTACAGATTTGCGGCATCGCGATGATGTTCAGCGCGCTGCGCTTTTTGCCTCTCGCCGATGCGGTGGCGATTGCCTTTGTCATGCCTTTCATCATGCTGATCCTTGGCCATTATGTGCTGGGCGAGCAGGTGGGGCCGCGGCGGCTGGCGGCGTGTACGGTGGGGTTCATCGGCACGCTGATGGTGATGCAACCAAGTTTTGCCGCCGTGGGGTGGCCGGCACTTTTGCCACTGGCGGTGGCGGTGGTCTTTGCGCTGTTCATGCTGGTCACCCGCCAGATTGCCAAAGAGATCGACCCCATCGCGCTCCAAGGCTTGGGAGGCATCATCGGCCTGCCGCTTCTTGGGGTGCTCTGGTTCTTGCCCGCATGGGGTGGCAGCCCGCCGCTGATCGGCTGGATCGCACCGCCCGATCAGGCCGCAGTTTGGCTGTTGATCGCGCTTGGGATCACCGGATCGCTGGGGCATTTGTTAATGAGTTGGTCGCTGCGCTTTGCGCCTGCATCGACATTGGCACCGATGCAATATCTGGAAATCCCGATGGCGGCCCTTGTCGGGCTTGTGCTGTTTGCCGAGTTTCCCAACGGCTTGGCTTTGGCGGGGATCGCGGTGACCATCGCGGCGGGGCTTTACATCGTGGCGCGAGAGCGACGGCTGAGCCGCGCGGATTGAGTGCGCGCAAGGCAATGCGCATCGGCACGGCCTAGCCTGATGGCATGCCGCAAGAACATGGCCATAGCCCGGCGGAGGTCGCGGAACGGATTGGTGCGCCCGCAGGGCGTGGGTATCTGCGCGACACGATCTATGGGGCGATTGACGGGGCGGTGACAACCTTTGCCATCGTGGCGGGTGTGGCCGGGGCCGCATTGCCGACGGGCGTGATCCTTGCGCTGGGGCTGGCTAACCTCTTGGCAGACGGGTTTTCCATGGCGGCGGGCAATTACGCAGGCACCAAGGCCGAGCGCGACGACGCAAACCGGCTAGCGCAGGTCGAACGCCGCCATCTGGCTGAAAACCCCGAGGGCGAACGGGCCGAGATCCGCGAGATCTTGCGCCGCAAAGGGTTGCGTGGCGATGTCTTGGAACAGGCGACCGCGCAGATCGCAGGTGACACGGCGGCGGCGGTCGCGCTGATGCTGAGCGATGAATACGGGCTTGCCCCGGTCGCGCCGCGCCCCTTGCGGGCGGCGCTGGCGACATTTGGGGCCTTTGTGGGCGCGGGGTCGGTGCCGCTTGTCCCCTTCGTGCTGGGATGGGGTGATGCTTTTGCGCTGGCCGCCGCGATGACCTTGGCGGTGTTTTTCGCCATCGGTGCCGCCAAAAGCCTGTGGTCCGAGGCACCATGGTGGCGCTCGGGCCTTGAGACATTGGCCATTGGCGGGGCAGCGGCAATGGTGGCCTTTGCGGTGGGGCGGCTCTTTGCGCCCTGAGCCCCCTTTACCCGGCGGGGGTGCGGGCCTATACCGCCACGCATGACGCATATCGTGGTTCAGATCATTCGAATTACGGGCCCGGCGCTCTGATCCAGTGAGCCGCCGGGATTGAGGTGCTTGAGCAATCGCACCGCCGCCATTATTGCCCACTCATCCGAAAGATAGGGAGCGCCCGAGATGTGCGCCGATACGCCGAACCTGGACTACAAGGACACGCTGAACCTACCCCAGACCGAATTTCCGATGCGCGCGGGCCTGCCTCAGCGCGAGCCGGGCTGGCTTGCCCGCTGGGAAGAGATCGGGGTTTACGACCGCCTGCGCGAAAAGGCGGCTGGCAGAAAGCCGTTCACCCTGCATGATGGCCCCCCCTATGCGAACGGGCATCTGCACATTGGCCATGCGCTGAACAAGATCCTCAAGGATATGGTCGTGCGCTCGCAGCAGATGTCGGGCTTTGATGCGCGCTATATCCCCGGCTGGGATTGTCACGGCCTGCCCATCGAATGGAAGATCGAAGAGGCGTACCGCGCCAAGGGCCAAGACAAGGACAAGATCGACGTTGTCGATTTCCGCCAAGAATGTCGCCGCTTTGCCGAGGGCTGGATCGATATTCAACGCGAGGAATTCAAGCGGCTGGGCATCACCGGCACATGGGACAAGCCCTATCTGACGATGGATTTCCACGCCGAGCGCGTGATCGCCGAGGAATTTCAGAAATTCCTGATGAACGGCGCGCTTTATCAAGGGTCCAAGCCCGTGATGTGGTCGCCCGTGGAGAAGACCGCATTGGCCGAGGCCGAGGTGGAATATCACGACCGCCAGACCGATGCCGTTTGGGTGCCCTTCCGCGTTGTGCCCGCAAGCGAGAAGATGGCGCTTTTGGACGCAGAGCCCACGGCCTTTAACGATGCGCTGCACGGGATGGCCACAAGCGATCTTGATCGCGCAAAGGTCGTGATCTGGACAACCACGCCGTGGACCCTGCCGCAAAACCGCGCGATCTGTTTTGGGCCCGAGATTTCTTATGGGCTATACGAGATCACGGCCCGGCCCGAAGAATGTTGGGCGCGGATCGGGGATTACTACCTGATCGCCGACAAGCTGGCCGATGATGCGCTGGGGGCCATGCGGCTGGAACCCGGCCAGTATCGCCGCCTGCGCGCTGTGGCGGCGGATGAGCTGGCGGCCCTGACCTGTGCGCACCCCTTGCGCGGGGCCGAGGGGGCAGATGGCGAATGGGATTATGATGTGCCGCTATTTGCTGGCGATCATGTGACCGATGATGCCGGCACGGGCTTTGTCCACACTGCGCCCAGCCATGGCGATGACGACTTCGAGATCGGGCGCAAGCATGGGCTGGCGATGACATGGAACATTTTGGACGATTCCAGCTATCGCCCCGACCTGCCGTTTTTTGCCGGTCAGCGGATCATCAAGGAAGATGGCAAGCCGGGCGGTGCCAACAAGGTCGTGATCGACAAGCTGGTCGAGGTCGGCGGGCTATTGGGGCGTCGGCGTATCACGATTTCGGATGCACATTCTTGGCGGTCGAAAGCGCCGGTGATCCGGCTGAACCGTCCGCAGTGGTTCGCCGCCATCGACAAGCCCTTGGGCGATGGGATGGATCAATATGGGCAGTCGATCAGGCAACGCGCGCTGACGTCCATCGACCAACTCGTGCAGTGGACGCCCCAAACCGGGCGCAACAGGCTCTATTCCATGATCGAGGCGCGGCCCGATTGGGTACTCTCGCGTCAACGTGCATGGGGCGTGCCGCTGACCTGTTTCACGAAAAAGGGCGCCGCACCCACCGACCCCGATTTCTTGCTGCGCGATCCACAAGTAAACGCCCGTATCCTTGACGCCTTCGAGGCCGAAGGGGCCGATGCGTGGTATCAGCCCGGCGCCAAGGCGCGTTTCTTGGGCGATGCCTATGACCCCGAGGCATGGGATCAGGTGTTCGACATTCTCGATGTGTGGTTCGACTCAGGCTCTACCCATGCTTTCGTCTTGCGCGACCGCGAGGATGGCAGCGTGGATGGTATTGCGGACCTATACCTAGAAGGCACCGACCAGCACCGGGGATGGTTCCATTCCTCGATGCTGCAAGCTTGCGGCACCATCGGGCGCGCGCCTTATCGCGCCGTGCTGACCCATGGCTTCACTCTGGATGAAAAGGGCATGAAAATGTCCAAATCCATCGGCAACACGGTCGCGCCGCAAGCGGTGATCGACCAATATGGTGCCGATATCTTGCGGCTTTGGGTGGCGCAGTCCGATTATACCGTCGATCTGCGCATCGGGCCGGAAATCCTGAAAGGTGTGGCCGACAGCTATCGCCGCTTGCGCAACACCATGCGTTTCTTGCTGGGCTCACTTGCCGATGTGACCCCGGCAGACCGCGTGGCCCCGGCGGATATGCCAGAGTTGGAACAATGGGTGCTGCACCGCTTGTCCGAACTCGATGAGACCGTGCGCAAGGGCTATGCCGCTTACGATTTCCAAGGCGTGTTCCAAGCGCTGTTCAACTTCGCCACCACGGATTTGTCGGCCTTCTATTTCGACATCCGCAAAGACGCGCTTTATTGCGACGGCGACACAGCCCGCCGCCGCGCCGCACGCACCGTTTTGGAGATGCTCTTCGAGCGGCTGACCACATGGCTTGCCCCCGTCTTGGTCTTCACCATGGAAGAAGTCTGGCTCGAGCGGCATCCGGGTGCGGACAGCTCGGTTCATCTGCAAGATTTCCCAGAAACTCCGGCGGAATGGCGGAATGACGCGCTGGCGGCGAAATGGGCCGATATCCGTCGCGTGCGCCGCGTCGTGACCGCAGCACTTGAGATCCAGCGCCAAGACAAGGTCATCGGTGCCAGCCTTGAGGCCGCACCGCTCTTGCAAGTGGCTGACCCCGCGCTGGCCGCGATGCTGCAAGCGCTTGATATCGCAGATCTGTGCATCACCAGCGATCTGAGCGTGATGGCGGGCGAGCCACAGGCCGACGCCTTCCGCCTTGATGATCCGGGGCTGGGCGTGGTGTTCCACAAAGCCGAGGGCGAGAAATGCCAGCGCTGCTGGAAAATCCTGCCCGATGTGGGAAGCCACAGCCACCCCGGCGTCTGCGGGCGCTGTGATACGGCCTTGGGCTGAGATCAAAGGGCGGCCCGCAAGGCCGCCCTTTTTGCAAGAATGCACAAGTCTTTGTGCCTTGGGTTTCACAACGGCCCGCCCTAGTTTGAGCGCACCATCAATAGGAGAGCCGCCATGTCCGACGCAGAAACATACACACCGCCCAAGGTCTGGATCTGGGACAAGGAAAATGGCGGCAAATGGGCCGGGCTGAACCGCCCCATCGCGGGGGCGACCCATGACAAGGATCTGCCGGTGGGCCGCCATCCCTTCCAGCTTTACTCCATGGGCACGCCCAATGGGGTGAAGGTCACCGTGATGTTCGAGGAATTGCTGGCCGCAGGGCATGCCGCCGAATATGACGCGTGGCTGATCCGCATCGGCAATGGCGACCAGTTTGGGAGCGGTTTTGTCGAGGTGAACCCCAATTCCAAGATCCCCGCGCTGATGGACCGCTCTGGCCCCGCGCCTGTGCGGGTCTTTGAATCCGGCGCGATCTTGATGCATCTGGCCGAAAAATTCGGCGCCTTCTTGGGCCAGCCCGAGGATCGGCCAGAGCTGCTCTCATGGCTGATGTGGCAGATGGGCAGCGCGCCTTACCTTGGCGGCGGCTTCGGGCATTTCTACGCCTATGCCCCCTTCCCGATGGAATACCCGATCAACCGCTTCGCGATGGAGGCCAAGCGCCAGATGGATGTGCTAAACCGTCATCTGGAAGGGCGCGACTGGATGCTGGGCGAGAGCTATTCCATCGCCGATATCGCGATCTGTCCTTGGTATGGGCGGCTTGCCCTTGGCGAGGCCTATGAGGCGGGCGAGTTCCTATCGGTGCATGAATACCCCAATGTCATCGCATGGGCCGAGCGCTTCTTTGCCCGCCCCGCCGTGGCGCGGGGGCGGATGGTCAACAAGACATTCGGCCCGCTGGAAACCCAGCTATGGGAACGCCACGCGGCGGGCGATTTCGACACAAACACGCAAGATAAGCTGCAAGGCTGAGGCGGAGAGCGAAAAACTCCAGTTTTTCGCATGGGAAAACTGGAGTTTTCCCCGCCGTTTTCCGCGAGGAAAACGGCACCCTTCCAAAATGCGATCACCTCACAGGCTTATCCACAGAGTCAGGCCGGATGCCATGTCACTTTCGCATCACCCGCTTGCATCACGCCCTCAGCCCGGTCAAAGCGCAGATAGGCGATGGCTTGCCCGCCTGCTTGGGTGAAAAGCGTGCCTGCGGGTTTGTCGCCCGCCATGATCTCGGTGCCGATCGGGGCCGCACCCGTAACCGCAACCGTCACCAGACCTTTGCGCAATTCGGTCTTATGCTTCATGCGCGCCGTCACCTCTTGGCCGACATAGCAGCCCTTGCGGTGATCGACGCCGCCCATCCGGTCGAACCCGCACTCAAGGATATAGCTGTCGTCAGCGATCAACTCGACGCCCGTCTCGGGGATGCAGGCGGCGACGCGCAGCGCGTCCCAATCGATGCTGGGCGCACCGCCCGCCATACCATAGCCGCGCCAGCCAAGGCTGGCATCGCGCGGATCGGCCCATGCCCCTTCGGGCGCATCGCCCAAGCCGCGCACCACGGACAGGCCACTGTCGGCAATGCCGACATCGGCGCGCAGCCGATACATCATCAAGCGCTGCGCCAGACCTTGCGCCAGATCGGCCTTCACATCGAGCAAGATATCCGCGCCGCGATTGAGCAAGAAGAAATCCGCCAGATATTTCCCCTGCGGTGTCAGAAGCGCGGAATAGACCAACCCCGTTCCCGCCGCGCCCAGATCGCGGGTGACCAGACCATGCAGAAACTTCTCCCGGTCAGCGCCCGTGATGCATAACACCATGCGATCTGTCGTCACTTCACCTTGCATCCCTGCCTCCTGCACTGCTTTGCACAACAGCTAATCATCTGCGCGCCCCGCGCCAAGCCATCGCCGCTGATTGACCCTGCCAAGGGCGCGATCTACCACAGGCGTATCCGTGTCGAAGGAATTCCAACATGAGCCTAGCCAATGGCCGCCATTACCTTGCCATCCCCGGCCCCTCGGTCATGCCCGACCGCGTGCTGCAGGCGATGCACCGCCCCGCGCCAAATATCTATACCGGCGAGTTGGTCGATCTGACCCATAGCCTTGTGCCCGACCTCAAGTCCGTGGCGCGCACCAGCCATCATGTCGCGATGTATATCGCCAATGGTCACGGGGTTTGGGAAGCGGCGCTTGCCAATACGCTTTCGCGCGGCGACAAGATCTTGATCCTTGCCACCGGGCGTTTCTGCCTTGGCTGGGGCGAGATGGCGGCCGCCATGCATATCGACTGCGAGATCATCGATTTCGGCCAGCGCGCCGATATCGACATGGACCGCGTGGCAACCGCACTTGCCGCCGACAAGGCGCACAAGATCAAGGCCGTGATGGCCGTACAGGTCGATACCTCAACCAGCGTGCGCAACGATATTCTGGCTTTGCGCAAAACACTCGATGCAGCCGGCCACCCGGCGCTGTTGTTCTCGGACAATATCGCCTGTCTGGCCTGCGATGCGTTCCACATGGATGATTGGGGCGTCGATGTGATGGTGACAGGCAGCCAAAAGGGGCTGATGACGCCGCCCGGCATGGGTTTTGTCTTTTTCAACGACAAGGCCGACCGTGCGCGCGACCGGGCTGATTTGGCGACATCCTACTGGGATTGGCGCCCACGCATGGCGCCTGATGAATACTATAAATTCTTCAACGGCACGGCACCCACCCATCACCTTTATGGGCTGCGCGAAGCGCTCGACATGATCAAGGAAGAGGGGATCGAGAATGTCTGGCACCGCCATGCGACGCTGGCGCGCGCGGTCTGGGCTGCGCTTGATACATGGGGCGCGGGCGGGCCGGTGCGCGCCAATATCGCCGATCCCGCCAAGCGCAGCCATGCGGTCACGACCGCCAATTTCGGCGCGGGCAATGGTCTGCGCCTGCGCGATTGGATGACCGCCAATGCGGGCGTGACGCTTGGCATTCCCTTGGGTGGTGTCGAAGGCACGGGTGGCCGGAAAGAAGATTTCTTGCGCATCGGCCATATGGGCCATGTGAACGCCCATATGGTCATGGGCGTTCTGGCGGGGCTTCAGGCCGGGATGGCGGCGCTGCAGATTCCGCATGGCGCGGGCGGGCTTGACGCAGCGGTGCAGGTGATCGCCGAAGGCTGATGCGCCTCAGAACCCGTTCTTCGCCAGCCAAGCGCGCATCCACGCGATCTCGACCTCTTGCGCGTCAATGATCTGTTGGGCCAGCGCGCGCACCTCGGCATCGGCGCCATGGTCCAGCACGACCCGGGCCATGGCCACAGCCCCTTCGTGATGGGGGATCATGCCACGGATGAAATCGGCATCCGCATTGCCGCTATAGGCAATGTCCATGTCGCGGTGCATCGCGTCATTGACGGCACGATACGCATCCTCGGCCGGGCCGGTCGATGATGTTTGCATCGCGCCATGGCCTGCATGCCCGCCACCATGTTGGGAATGATCCATCTGGGCGATACCAACCCCTGTGACGATGGCAATCAATGCGGCGGCGGCGAGGCCAAGCTTTACGGTGCGGTTCATGGTTTCGTTCTCCTGTTTCGTGCGCCATGCCTGCTTCCAGCAACAGGAAGGCAATTCACGAAGCCGTGAGGGATGCCTCGGCCAATGCGACGGGCAAGGCGGCGGCAAAAGCCGCAAGATCTGCCGGTGTCCCGGCTGAAACGCGGATGCAGCGGTCTTGCGGGGGCGTGAAGGGCATGCGCACGAAAATGCCGCGCGCAACCAACCCCGCCAACACCGCGCGCGCAAACGCCCCGTCGCGCCCGCAATCGATGGTCACGAAATTCGTGGCCGAAGGCAGGGGCACCAGCCCATTGTCGCGGGCGATGGCGGCAATCGCCGCGCGCGCCTCGGCAATCCCCGCGACGGTCGCACGCAGATGATCTTGATCGCCCAAAGCGGCCAGCGCCGCCGCCTGCGCCACACGGCCCATGCCGAAATGGTGGCGGATCTTGTTGAAGGCATTCGCAAAATCGACATGCGCCAGCCCATAACCCACACGTAGCCCCGCGAGGCCATAAGCCTTGGAAAAGGTCCGCAAACGGATGACACGCGGATGGGTCATATCCAGCGGCGGAATGGCACCATCGGGGGCGGTGTCGGCATAGGCCTCGTCCAGTGCCAGAACGGCGCCATCGGGCAGCGCGTCGATCATGCGCTGCACAATGGCCGCGTCATGCCAGCTTCCCATCGGGTTGTCGGGATTGGCGAAATAGATGAGCTTCGCGTCAACCGCCCGCGCCTTTGCCAAAAGCGCCTCGGGGTCTTCGTGGTCGCCCGCATAGGCCACCTTATGCAGCACGCCACCAAAGCCCGTCACATGGTAGTTGAACGTCGGATAAGCCCCGTCCGAAGTGACAACAGCGTCACCCGGCGCGATCAGCAGGCGCACCAGATAGCCCAATAGCCCGTCGATCCCCTCGCCCACCACGACATTGGCGCGGGTCACACCGTGATGCGTCGCGATCGCTTCGCGCAGATCGTAAAGCTCAGGATCGCCATACATCCACGCCTCGCCCGCCGCCTTTTGCATCGCCGCAATGGCGTGCGGGCTGGGGCCAAAGACGCTTTCATTCGCACCAATCCGCGCCACAAAAGCCGCGCCGCGCGCGCGCTCTTGCGCCTCGGGCCCAACAAAGGGGACAGATGCGGGCAAGGTCTCGACAAGTGCGGTGTAGCGGGGCGTTTTCATGGCCAAGTTGAAAAGCCGAAATCCCGCCTCTGCGCAAGGGCCACATCAGGACCAAAACTGACGCATTGCCCAAGCGCGCGGGGATTGGTAGCAAAACCTGACCAATTCAGATCATCTCCGTGCAAGGGAGCGCGCCAATGCCCGTCATCACCGAGATCGAAGACCTCAAGCGTATCTACAAGCGCCGCGTGCCCAAGATGTTCTACGATTACGCCGAAACGGGCAGCTGGACCCAGCAGACCTTCAACGACAATTGCTCGGATTTCGACGAGATCCGCCTGCGTCAGCGCATCGCGGTCGATATGGCGGGCCGCTCGACCGCGTCCAAGATGGTGGGCATCGATGTGGCCATGCCCGTGGCCCTCGCCCCGGTGGGGCTGTGCGGCATGCAATCAGCCGATGGCGAGATCAAGGCCGCCCGCGCCGCCGAGAAATTCGGCGTGCCCTTCACCCTGTCGACCATGTCGATCTGCTCCATTGAAGATGTCGCCAGCCACACCAACGCGCCCTTCTGGTTCCAAGTTTACACGCTGAAAGACGACGAGTTCATGAAGCGGCTTTTTGCGCGCGCCAAGGATGCGAAATGCTCCGCGCTTGTCATTACCGTTGATTTGCAGATCATGGGCCAGCGCCACAAGGATCTGAAGAACGGCCTGTCCGCCCCGCCAAAGCTGACGCCCTCCTCGATCCTGAACCTTGCCACCAAGGTGCCATGGGGGCTTGAGATGCTGCAAACCAAGCGGCGTTTCTTTGGCAATATCGTGGGCCATGCCAAGGGCGTGACCGACCCCACATCGCTGGGTAGCTGGACGGCTGAGGCTTTCGATCCCTCCCTCGATTGGGAGCGGATCAAAGAGTTCCGTAGCTGGTGGGATGGCCCCGTGATCCTCAAAGGTATCCTCGACCCCGAGGATGCCAAGAAAGCCCTCGCCGTGGGTGCCGATGCCATCGTGGTGTCGAACCATGGTGGCCGCCAACTCGATGGCGCGCTCAGTTCCATCCGCATGCTGCCCCAGATCATGGATGCGGTGGGCGACAAGATCGAGGTGCATCTCGACAGCGGTATCCGCTCGGGCCAAGATGTGCTGAAAGCGCTGGCCTTGGGCGCGAAAGGCACGATGATTGGCCGCGCCTTTGTCTATGGTCTGGGTGCCATGGGCGAGGCGGGCGTCACGAAAGCCTTGCAGGTGATCCACAAGGAACTCGACACAACCATGGCGCTTTGCGGCGAACGCAATGTCGCGGATTTGGGGCGTCACAACCTGCTTCTGCCGCAAGATTTCGCCAACCGCTGGGCGTAACCGCGCCCGGCATTCACGATCACAGCCGTTAACCATTTGTGTAAAATTGATTGTTTCCCGCCACGCGCTTGTGTGGCGGGGCGCCAGTGTCATATCTGCGTCACGCAAGAACCGACGGTGCAAAAACGCCCCACGCGGGAGAACCCCGGTCCAACCACCCAAGGAACCGGGATGACCCATGATGAAGACACAATCGCGCTGTTCGAGCGTGTCCTTGACGCCTTGACCCGCGCGGCAGGCGATCAGGCGAAACTGACCGCGCTGCTGGCAAGCTTTCCCGAAGACATCCGTGCCATGGCCGTGATCCGTGGCCTGTTGACCGCCGATACCAGCCTGCGCCAAACCTTCACCGCAGGCGAGATCGCCCAGCGCGACAGTGCCTTGGCCGGGCGGGCAGCACTTGCCTTGGCCCAGATCGCCGACCGGATCGAGGCAAAGATGCCCAGCACCCGCGACCCAGTGCGCCTGTCAGAAATGGCCTTGGATCGCGATATCGGCTGATGGGCGGGGCGTTTGCCCCTCGCACATGGGCACGGCGCAAGCTAGGTTCACCATCATGAGCGCCCCTGCCCCCACCATCGCCTTTTCCGACGATCAGGCCCAAGCCCATGACAGCATCGCCGCCGCGCTGCGCGGCATCGGCGTGGACCTCGACAATGACACGCTGACCCCTGCCGCCGATGGCATGGGCCGTGTCATGGCCGTGGTGGGCAAGGCGGGCTCGGGCAAGACGCTGCTTCTGGCCGAACTTGTGCGCGCGCTGCAAGCGGCGGGCGTCGATATCATCTCGGGCGATTGGGAAGGGCGCAGGCGCAAGGACCGCCGCACCGCGGCCGTGCTCGCCCCCACCAACAAGGCCGCCTCCGTCTTGCGCAATCGCGGTGTGCCGGCGACGACGATCCACCGCATCCTTTACACCCCGGTCTATGACCCGGAATACGAAAAAGTCGCCGAATGGCTGGCAGGCCAAGGTGACCGCCCGGTGATCGACGCCTTGACCGATACCGCCATGGACCGCGCCAAACAGGTCTATGAGGCCACGACATCGGTGCCCGCCGCCCTCGCCTCGGCGGGGTTGCGCGGATCGGATTTCATCACCGGCTGGAAGCGGCGCGACGACCCGCTCGATATCGGCTTGATCGACGAATCCTCCATGCTCGATGACCGCCAATTCGACGATCTGCGCGAGATTTTTCCCTTTCTCGTGCTTTTCGGCGACCCGGCCCAGCTTGCCCCCGTGAACCAATCTGGCCAAATGGTGTTCGACAAGGTGACAGGCCCTGACCGCCTCGACTTAGCGCGCATCCACCGGCAAGAGGCGGGCAACCCGATCCTCGATCTGGCCCATGCCTTGGGCGATCCCGACCTCAGCTTTGCGCAATTCGAGCGTATGATCCATGAGGCCGCCGCCCGCGACCCGCGCATCGAGATCGCGGCCCGTGTCGATGCCGATCTGATGGCGCGCAGCCCCGTGCTGGTCTGGCGCAACGCGACCCGCATCCGCCTGATCACCGCCTTTCGCGCAGCCCATGGCGCGCCCGATGATGCACTCATCCCCGGCGAGCCCTTGATCTGCGACGGGATCGAATTGCCGCTGAAACACCGCAAGCGCCGCATCGACCTCGAGGCGCGCGGCCTGATCAAAGGCGCGCCGGTCATCTATCTTGGCCCCGGATCGCGCCCCGGTTTCTCGCGCCTGCATGTGCTGGGTGCCGAAAGCCCGCGCTTTTCGGCGGCCTCCATCGTCAAGATCGAGAAACCCGATGAGGAAGAACCCTTCATCCCCTATGCTGCGCGCATGGGGGCGGCCTTTTTGCACGGCGCGGCGGTGACGATTCACAAGGCCCAAGGCAGCCAGTGGAACGCGGTGCAGGTCTTTGCCCCTGACCTCTACGCCGCCGCCCAAGCGGGCCGGGTCGAGGCGGGACAAGCGCTTTGGAAGCGGCTCGCCTATGTCGCGATCACGCGGGCGGAAGAAAAGCTGATCTGGGTCACCCGCTACGCGCTGGCCCGCCCGAAAGACGCGCTGGGGGTCGAAGATCTGCCCAACCCCACCACGGCCCTGATGCTGGAAGGAACAGAAGAGCCATGACCAAAACCATCATCGTGACAGGTGCCAGTGCTGGCATTGGTGCCGCCGTCGCCACCCATATGCTGGCCGCTGGTTGGACCGTAGGCCTTGCCGCGCGGCGGCACGACAAGCTGGCGCAGATCGCGGCCCCCTTTGGCGCACGCGCGGTGATCATGCCGCTTGATGTGACCGATGCAGATGCCGTCAGCGCCGCCTTCACGCAATTTGCCACAGATCAAGGGCGGCTCGATGTGCTGTTCAACAATGCGGGTATCTTCACCCCGACAGCCCCCCTTGATGAGATCGCGCTTGATGATTGGCACAATGCCGTCGCGGTCAATCTGACGGGCATGTTCATCTGCGCGCGCGCGGCCTTCGGGCTGATGCGCCGCCAAACCCCGCAAGGCGGGCGTATGATCAACAATGGCTCTGTCTCGGCCCATGCGCCACGCGCCGGTGCGGCCCCTTATACGGCCACCAAACACGCCATCACCGGGCTCACCAAACAGATCGCGCTTGATGGCCGCCCCTTTAACATCGCCTGTGGGCAAATCGATATCGGCAATGCCGAGACCGATCTTTTGCGCGACGCGGCCCATCAGGCCATGGCGCGCGGCGATGCCCCCCCTGAGGTGATGGATGTGGCCGATGTGGCAACAAGCGTCCATCACATGGCCAGCCTGCCGCCATCGGCGAATATCTTGTTTCAAACCATCATGGCGACAAAAATGCCCTTCGTGGGGCGCGGCTGAGCCTGCTTCTCTGTTTCATAAATATCCCGGGGGAGCCGCGCCAAAGGCGCGGTGGGGGCAGAGCCCCCCAAACAAAAACAACGGGGCAAAGCCCCACCGTTTAGCCGCGGATGTAACGAAACGCCGCCGAGGCCATCCAGCCCGCCGCAATCGCGATGACCAGCGACAAGATCCCATAAATCAGCGGCCGCTCATGGGCGAGGTTATAGATCCACCGCTCCAGCCCGACCTTGCGCACCGGGATCACCTGCTCATGCAGATCGACCACCACGCCGCCGCGCGTCAGGATGATCCGCGTCAGGTAATCGCCCTCGGTCAAATTGGCAGGCAGGCGCACGGCGGTATCGAACAAGGTCTGCTCGCGAAACCGCACCGCCCCTTCGTTGAGTTGATAGGCCCCGTCGTCGCTGCGAATGCGGATCAAGGCCGCGTTGAACAAGGGCTGATCGGCCCGCCCCGTCCCCACCGCGCGGATCGCTTGGTCAAGCGTGACGCGATGGCGCAGATCTTCGGTCTGCGACAGCGCTTGGGGCAAAGGTGCCGTGGTTGACACCGCGTAAAAGCTGGGGGCTTCATCGATCTGCGAGGCATCAGTATTGACCCAGATCCCAAAGCGCCGCTCCTTGCGGCGCACAGTGACGGGCTGGCTTGGCCCTTGCACCGTGACGATCACTTCCAGCGGTTCTGCCCCCGGCGGCGGGGCCGCGCGTTGCACGGCGCCATAGATCAAGATCTCGGACCCTGCGAAATTCGTGGTGATGGCGATGGCCTCTTGGCTAAGGCCCGCCACGACGCGCTCGGCCTGCACGGGCGCCGCCAGCAACAGCGCCAAGGCGCAAAGCCAAAGGCCACGCACCCTCAATGCCCTGCCCCGTCGAAACCGATGACGTAAAGCTCATCGGGCGTGACCAACAGATCAAAGGCAAGCTTGCCGCAGACCAGCAAGACCATGATCGACAGCAAGATGCGCAGCTGCTCGGCCTTGAGTTTGACACCGATGGCCGCACCAATCTGCGCGCCGATCACACCGCCCACCAGCAACAAGACGGCCAGCACCATATCGACGGTGTAATTGGTCGTGGCATGCATCAACGTGGCAAAGCCAGTCACGAAAATAATCTGAAACAGCGAGGTGCCGACCACCACCTTGGTGGGCATCCCCAAAAGATAGATCATCGCGGGCACCATGATGAAGCCGCCGCCGACACCCATGATCGCGGCCAAGACGCCAACAAAAACCCCAACAACAAGCGGCGGAATGACCGAGATATAAAGCCCCGAGGTCCGAAACCGCATCTTGAATGGCAGCGCGTGAATCCAGCCGCGATGCCTGCGCGGTAGCGGCACGCTGCCCGCTGGGCGGCGCGCGCGCCGGATCGCGCGCAGGCTTTCGAAAAACATCAGCCCGCCAATGATGCCAAGGAAGACGACATAGCAGAGCTTGACCAAAAGATCGACCTGACCGATGGCCGTCAGCGCGGCAAAAATCTGCACACCGACCGCCGCACCGACCAAGCCGCCGATCAACAGCACCGTGCCCATGCGCAGGTCGACGGTCTTTCGCTTGAGATGGGCGAGCACCCCCGAAAACGACGAAGCGACGATCTGGTTGGCCTCGGTCGCGACGGCGACGGCGGGCGGAATGCCGATAAAAAACAACAGCGGCGTCATCAAGAACCCGCCACCTACGCCGAACATGCCCGACAAAACACCAACGATCCCACCCAACCCAAGCAGCAAGAACGCGTTCACGCTGACTTCGGCGATGGGGAGGTAGATTTGCATCACGTTACGGCCAATTGCCCGATGTTCGCGCCAGCCTTAGCGCGCGATGCGCGCCAAGGCCAGACGTGAGATGAACCGCCCCCTGCGACGGATCGGAACAGCAAGCGCGCCGCGCGCGGTCAGATCACCATCACATCAAGCGGCGGGAAGCCGTTGAAGCCGACCGAGGCATAGGACGAGGTATAGGCACCGCAATTGCGGATGATCACCTTATCGCCCGATTTCAAGGCCAAGGGCAGCGCGACGGGGCGCTTTTCGTAAAGCACATCGGCGCTGTCGCAAGACGGTCCCGCCAAGATGCAGGGGCCGGTGGCCTCGCCATCATGGGGGGTGACGAACTGGTAGCGGATCGCCTCGTCCATGGTTTCGGCCAGACCCGAGAACTTGCCGATGTCCAGATAGACCCAGCGATGGATGTCATCCTCGGATTTGCGCGCAACCAGCAGCACTTCGGCCGCGATCATGCCTGCCTCGGCCACCATGCCGCGACCGGGTTCCGCCATGATGCGGATACCTGCGGGGAAATGCGCGGTGACTTGGTCCATCACGGCCGCAGCATAGGCGGTCGGGTGAGGGATCGCCTCGCCGTAAAAGGCCGGGAAACCACCACCGATGTTGAGCAGGTCCAGATCGAACCCTGCCGCAACCGCCGCATCCCAAACAGCCGCGATTTGTGCCAGCGTGTCGCCCCACATCAGCGGATCGCGGGTTTGCGAACCGACATGGAAGCTCAACCCAACAGGGCGCAGGCCCAGATCACGCGCCTGTGCCATCAAGGCCAGCGCCGTGTCGCGGGTGGTGCCAAACTTGCGCGTCAGCGGCCAATCGGCGCCGGACGCCTCGACCAACAGGCGGATATAGACCTCGGCACCCGGTGCATGGGCGGCGATTTTCTCGATCTCTTCGGCGGCGTCGGCTGCAAACAGCGTGATGCCCATCTGATGCGCATAGGCGATATCGGCCACGCGCTTGATCGTGTTGCCATAGGAAATCGTGTCGGGATGCGCGCCATGGCGCAGGCACAATTCGATCTCGCCGCGCGAGGCCGCATCGAACTTGGAGCCGAGCGCAACCAGCCGCTCGATGATCTCGGGCGCGGGGTTTGCCTTGACCGCGTAATGGATCGCAGCCGGGCCAAGACCGGCGGCAAGCGCACGGTATTGCGTGTCAACGCGGTCGATCTCGATCACCAGCGTGGGACGCGCGAAATGGTTCTCGGCGATGAAGGATTCGAGGCGTGCAGAGGCAATAGGAAAGGAGGCCGAGAAATCGGCATTCGTAGCGTTCATGGTCATCTCCGACAGACAGGGGGCCGTGGCCCCACAACATTCCAAGGGAGACGTTACCGTCGCTACGTAACTGCGATGGTTATGCCGGCAAGCCGGAGTACCACCCGTGACAGAGGCGCGTGCGTTGGCGTCTTGCGGCGGGCATATGAGGCCGTTTCCCTGTTGATGCAAGCAAAATTTTTGTGACGCTCCCGGTTTTTACGGCGCGGGGTTAAAATGGGGTTTGGTATAGGCAAAAGAGACAGGCCCACCCTGCCCCGCTGCACAGCATCGGTGCATCCGCAGGGGAAGACAGCCCCACCAAGCTGCGCGATAATGACGACCTGTTCACCCAAGTGAAAGGCGCTGTGCCATGCAACCCGAATCGCAAACAGCCAGCGGTGCCCGCATTGGGCATGTGCATCTGAAAGTTGCCGATCTTGCACGATCCGTAGCCTTTTACGAAGCGGCGCTCGGTCTTGAAGTACAACAATATTTTGGCACAGAGGCGGCGTTTTTGTCGTTTGACGGCTACCACCACCACCTGGGGCTGAACACATGGCACAGCGCGCATGGCCCGCGCCCTGCGCCCGATGCGACGGGGCTCTATCACACGGCGTTTCTTTTCCCTGATCGCGCCGCTTTGGCGCGCGCAGTGCGCCGCGCGCTTGATGCTGGTGTCCGATTAGAGGGGGCGGCCGATCATGGCGTGTCGGAGGCGATCTATTTCAGCGATCCCGACGGCAATGGGATCGAGATTTATTGCGACCGCGCGCCGCAGGATTGGCCGCGCGACAGCACCGGGCAATTGGCAATGGGCAATGCGCGCTTGGATATCGCGGCGCTTTTGGCCTTGGTCTGAACGGCGCAAGGCTGGCATGCGCATGCCGAGCTGACCCGCATCTTTCCAATCCTGTGGACAGCCCGCGCCGCGCGCGTCATGCTGGGCCGCCGAAACAGGGAAGATCCGATGCGCAAATTCCTCGTGGTGCTCGACGACACCCGCGAATGCCTCAACGCGATGCGCTTTGCCGCCATGCGCGCCGCCAATACCCAAGGCGGGGTAGAGATCTTGTCGGTGATTCCCCCCGACGCGTTCAATCACTGGATCGGCGTGGCCGAGGTGATGCGCGCCGAGGCCCGTGAGCGGATCGAGGCGCATTTCAACGTCTTTGCCAAATGGATGCGCGACAAGCAGGGGATCGATCCCTCGCTGGTGATCCGCGAGGGTGAGCCAGTGGCCGAGATCCTCGCCCATATCCGTGGCACCCCCGAGATCGGGGTGCTGGTGCTGGGTGCGGCGACGGGCAAATCGGGGCCGGGGCCGCTGGTGACCGCGATGGTCAAGCAATCGGGCACCTTGCCCGTGCCCATCACCATCGTGCCGGTGGAACTGAGCAAGGAACAGTTGGAACAGATCACCTGAGGGGGATGTCGCCGCGCCCTTGGCGCGCCGACCCGCCGGGGGGGGCCAGCCCCCCCGGACCCCCCCGGGATATTTTTGAAACGAAGAAGGGGATCTTGCGGGAATTGGCCATCATCCAAGGGATGACCAAGGGTCGGATCTGCGATGGCGACGATCCTGGCGGGCGCACAAAAAGTTTAGAACGGTTCCAAAACTTGACTCTGCCCGCGTCTGCGCGCATATCTGAGCAAAGCGATAAGGAATGCGCCACATGTTTATCCAGACCGAATCCACGCCCAACCCGGCGACGCTGAAATTCCTGCCCGGCCAGACGGTGCTGGATATGGGCACGGCGGATTTCCCCAGCGCTGCTGCTGCCGAGAAATCGCCCCTCGCCGCGCGCATCTTTGCCGTCGCGGGCGTGACGGGCGTGTTTTTCGGCACTGATTTCGTGACCGTGACCAAGGCCGAAGATGCCGCATGGGAGCATATCAAGCCCGCCCTGCTGGGTGCGATCATGGAGCATTACCAATCCGGCGCGCCGGTGATGGAGGGCGAGGGCGGCGGCACCGGCGGCCATGCCGAGCATAGCGGCGAGGATGCCGATATCGTCATCCAGATCAAATCACTGCTCGATACCCGCGTGCGCCCCGCCGTGGCCCAAGATGGCGGCGATATCACCTTTCACGGCTTTGATCGCGGCGTGGTATACCTGCATATGCAAGGTGCCTGCGCCGGTTGCCCGTCATCGACGCTGACCTTGAAAATGGGGATCGAGAACCTTTTGCGCCATTACATCCCCGAGGTGCTCGAGGTGCGCCCCGTCAACGTATGATGACAACCTCTGCGCCCCTGATCTTGGCTTTCGACACATCGGCCGCGCATTGCGCGGCCGCTTTGTTGTCGGGCGACAAGCTTTTGGCCCATGCCCATGAGCCGATGGCCAAGGGGCAGGCCGAACGATTGATGCCGCTGGTCGCCGAGGTGTTGGCCATGGCTGGTGCAGCACTTTCAGATCTCGACGCGATCGGGGTCGGCGTGGGCCCCGGCAATTTCACCGGCATCCGCATTTCTGTCTCTGCCGCGCGCGGCTTGGCCTTGGCACTGGGCATTCCAGCCGTCGGCGTCAGCACGCTTGAGGCGCTGGCCCATGCCTTGCCCCGCCCGCTGTGCGTGATCGAGGATGCGCGGCGCGACGCGGTCTATGTGCAGAATTTCGACGCCACCGCCGCGCATGCGCCGCTGTTGCTGTCACCCGGCGATCTGGCCGCTTGCATCGGGGCGCGCGCGATCACCGGGTCGGGTGTGGCCGTGGCGCAAAGCATGATCGCGGGTCTGCATGTTCTGCCCCCGGCCCTGCCCTTGGCCGAGGCGATCGCGCGGATCGCAGCCCAGCGCTGGAACGATCCCGCCCTACCGCGCCCTGCGCCGCTCTATTTGCGCCCCCCCGATGCGGCAGCTGCGCGCGAGCGCGGGCCGGTGATGTTGCCCGCATGACGCCCGCCCGCATGGCCGAGATCCATGCCACGGCCTTTGCAGGCCACGGCCAGATTTGGCCCGAGGTCGAGATCGCCGCGATGCTGGCCCATCCGCTGATCCGTGCCGTGACCCTTGGGCAAGATGGTTTTGCCTTGGTGCAGATCATCCCCCCCGAGGCAGAGCTTTTGACCATCGCCATCACCCCCACTGCACAAGGCAAGGGGCATGGGCGCGCGCTTTTGGCCGACGTCATGGCGCAAGCGCGCATCGCGGGGGCCACGCGCCTGTTTCTAGAGGTGGCCGCCGACAACCACGCGGCTTTGGCGCTTTATCGCTCAATGCAATTCACCCAAACCGGCCAGCGGCGCGGCTATTACCAGCGCCCCGGCGGGCCTGCGGTTGATGCCATCACACTTGGCTGTGATCTCAGCGCCTAAAAACGCGGCATTCCTATAAAAAATTGACCCAAGGGCAGTTTCACCCTGCACGGTTTTTGACAGAATCGAGTTGACCGCGTCGCCCGGCTACGCGCTTAATCGCGGAGGGGATGTTGTATAATCCTTAGAAACATTCGCGATGCGCGACACCACGCATGTGCCGCGATCCGGTCCAATCGGGAGTAAGATCATGACGATGAAAACAACGCTGATGGGCGCTGCTGCTGCACTTGCCATGACCGCCACAGGCGCGCTGGCCGATGGGCCGGCGATCATTTTCGACCTTGGCGGCAAGTTCGACCGCTCGTTCAACGAAGCGGCCTTCAACGGGGCAGAGCTTTGGGCCTCGGAAACCGGCGGCACCTACCGCGAGATCGAGCTGACCTCGGATGCGCAGCGCGAACAGGCGATGCGCCGTCTGGCCGAAGCGGGCGCAAACCCGATTGTCATGGCGGGCTTTAGCCAAGCAACCCCCTTGTCGGTCGTGGCACCCGATTATCCCGACACGACCTTCGTGATCATCGACGGTGTGGTCGATGCACCTAATGTGCGCTCGGTCATCTTCTCGGAGCATGAAGGCTCTTACCTTGTCGGCATGTTGGCCGCGATGGCGTCGGAAACCGGCACGGTCAGCTTTGTGGGCGGCATGGATATCCCGCTGATCTCGCGCTTTGCTTGCGGCTATGCGCAGGGCGCGGCGGCCGTGAACGGCGACATCAAGGTCATCGCGAACATGACCGGCACCACCCCCTCGGCGTGGAACGACCCGGTGCGCGGTGGTGAATTGACCCGTGGCCAGATCGCCCAAGGCTCGGATGTGGTCTTTGCCGCGGCGGGCGGCACCGGGCTTGGCGTGCTGCAAGTGGCCACCGACGAAGGGATCTTCTCCATCGGTGTGGACAGCAACCAAAACTACCTGCACCCCGGTTCGGTCCTGACCTCGATGCTCAAGCGCGTCGATGTGGCCGTGCATGACGCCTTCACCACCGGCGCCGAAGTGGCAACCGGCATCCATGTCTTCGGCTTGGCCGAAGAGGGTGTGGGCTATGCGCTCGACGAGAACAACGCCGAATTGATCACCGCCGAGATGCAGGCCGCCGTCGATACCGCGCGCGCGGCGATCATCGCGGGCGAGATCAAGGTGCATAATTTCACCGATGACGGCACCTGCCCCGTGCAGATGCAGTAATCCTTGGTGAAGTGATACCGGCGCGGGCCGTGGTGCGATGAACACCGCGGCCCGTTCCACATCGGATGCATCCGGGGGATATGCGATCAGATGACCGACGCGCCAGCCATCGAACTCAGGGGCATATCCAAAGCCTTCGGCCCCGTGCAGGCCAACAAGGATATCGCGATGTCCGTCGCGCGCGGCACGATCCACGGGATCGTGGGCGAAAACGGCGCGGGCAAATCCACGCTGATGTCGATCCTCTATGGCTTCTACAAAGCCGATGCTGGCGAGATTTTCATCAATGGCAAAGCCACCGCCATTCCCGACAGCCAAGCCGCGATCCGCGCGGGCATCGGCATGGTGCACCAGCATTTCAAACTGGTCGAGAATTTCACCGTGCTTGAGAATGTCATCTTGGGGGCCGAGGATGGCGCGCTTTTGCGCCCCTCCATCGCCAAGGCGCGCAGGCTTTTGACCGAATTATCCAAGGAATATGGGCTGAAAGTCGATCCCGATGCGATCATCGAGGATTTGTCCGTCGGCCATCAGCAGCGTGTCGAGATCCTCAAGCAGCTCTATCGCCATGCCGATATCTTGATCCTTGATGAGCCCACCGGCGTGTTGACCCCCGCCGAGGCCGATCAGCTGTTCCGCATCCTCGAACGGCTGCGCGCCGAGGGCAAGACCATCATCTTGATCACCCACAAGCTGCGCGAGATCATGGAGATCACCGACACCGTCAGCGTGATGCGGCGCGGCGAGATGACGAATACCGTCAAAACCGCCGATACCTCGCCCGCTGAACTGGCCGAGATGATGGTGGGCCGCAAGGTGCTGTTGCAGGTCGATAAAACCCAAGCCCAACCCGGCGAGGTGGTGCTGTCCGTCCGCGATCTGCGCGTCACGCATGGCGGTGTCGCGCGGCTCAAGGGCGTGTCATTCGACATCCGGCGCGGTGAGATTTTCGGCATCGCCGGTGTCGCGGGCAATGGCCAGACCGAGTTGTTGGAGGTGCTGGGCGGCATGATGGCCGCCACGGGTGGCAGCGTCAGCTTGTTTGGCGCGCCTTTGCCCGTCACCGGCCCAGACGCCAACGGTCAGGCCCGCCGCGCGCAAGGCATCGGCCATGTGCCCGAGGATCGCCAGACCGAGGGGCTGATCATGGCCTTCGAGGCGTGGGAAAACGTGGCCTTCGGCTATCATCGCGATCCGAAATACAATTCCGGCCCCTTGATGGACAACACAGCCATCCGCGCCGATTGCGCCGATAAGATGGCGCGCTATGATGTGCGCCCGCCCAACCCGCGCCTGCCTGCGCGCAATTTCTCGGGCGGCAACCAGCAGAAAATCGTCGTCGCCCGCGAGATGGACCGCGCCCCCGATCTGCTGTTGGTGGGCCAACCCACCCGCGGCGTCGATATCGGCGCGATTGAATTCATTCACAAACAGATCATCGCCCTGCGCGATCAAGGTAAGGCGATCTTGCTCGTCAGCGTGGAGTTGGACGAGATCATGGGCCTATCCGACCGGATCGCCGTGATGTTTGACGGCCAGATCATGGGCGAGCGCCTGCCGCAAGACACCGATCAAAACGCGCTTGGCCTTTTGATGGCCGGCGTGACCGAGGGGGCGGCCTGATGGACAAGATGCCGAAATGGGCCGATGTCGTCTTGATCCCGCTGATCAGCGTGGTGCTTGCCCTCTTGGTGTCGGGGCTCGTCGTCGCGATCATCGGTGAAAGCCCGCTTCGCGCGATGCAGATCATGGTGCGCGGCGCATTCGGCTCGGCCTATGGCTGGGGTTACACGCTCTATTATGCGACGAATTTCATCTTTACCGGGCTGGCCGTGGCCGTGGCCTTTCACGCGCGGCTCTTCAACATCGGGGGCGAGGGGCAAGCCGCCCTTGGCGGTCTGGGCGTCGCGGTGATCTTGCTGGCCGTGGACTGGCCGCATTGGTCGCTGGCCTTGGCCGCCGCGATGGGCTTTGCGATGCTCTTTGCGGCCGCTTGGGCGGCCCTGCCCGCCTATCTGCAAGCCAAGCGTGGCAGCCATATCGTAATCACAACGATCATGTTCAATTACATCGCCTCGGCGCTGCTTGTTTATCTGCTGGTCAATGTCTTCCGCGTCGAAGGTTCCATGTCGCCGGAAAGCGCCCGCTTTGCGGAAAACACCCACCTACCCGGTGGCGGTGATTTTGCGGGCTTTTTGGGCTTCAGCGCGACCACCCCGCTCAACATCTCGATCTTTCTGGCGTTGATCGCCTGCGTGCTGGTCTGGCTTCTGATCTGGCGCACAAGGCTGGGCTATGAAATCCGTGCCTTTGGCCAATCCGAGACGGCAGCGGTCTATGCGGGCATCAACCCCTTCAAGATCATCATGATCACCATGCTGATCTCGGGCGCGCTCGCGGGCATGATGGCGATCAATGTCGTGATGGGCGAGGCCGAGCGCTTGGTCCTCGATTTCACCGAAGGGGCCGGGTTCGTGGGTATCGCCGTGGCACTTATGGGCCGCTCGCACCCGGTGGGCGTGGTTCTGGCCGCGCTCTTGTTCGGCGCGCTTTACCAAGGCGGAGCCGAGTTGCAGTTCGAGATGCCCGCCATCAGCCGCGAGATGATCGTGGTCATCCAGGCGCTGGTGATCTTGTTCACAGGCGCGCTCGACAACATGGTGCGGATGCCGGTGCAAAAACTTTTCCTCGCGCTCAAGCGCCGCCGCGATCACGCCGCGCGCCCCACCCCGGAGGCATGAGGCAATGGATTTCCTGACCATCCTGCAAATCCTCGACTCGACCGTCCGGCTGGCCACGCCGCTTTTGTTGGCCTGCCTCGCCGGGCTTTGGTCGGAACGGGCGGGGATTTTCGATATCGGGCTTGAGGGCAAGATGTTGGTCGCGGCGTTTTTCGCCGCCGCCATCGCCTATACGTCCGGCTCGGTCTGGGTGGGGCTATTGGCCGGGATCGCCGCCTCGATGGTGCTGGCGCTTTTGCATGGGCTGGCCTCGATCACCTTTCGGGGCAACCAGCTCATCTCGGGCGTCGCAATCAATTTCTTGGCCGCTGGTCTGGCCGTCGTGATCGCCCAGACATGGTTCGCCCAAGGGGGCCGCACCCCACAGCTTTCATCCGATGCGCGCTTTGCCAATATCGAATTGCCGGGGGCGGCAACCCGCATCCGCGACATCGCCCAGCAAGGGCCGCTGGGGCAGACCTATTCCGAACTTATCTCCGGCCATTCGATCCTTGTCTATCTGGCGCTGGCCTGCGTGCCGCTGACATGGTGGGTGCTTTACCGCACGCGCTTTGGCCTGCGACTGCGGGCGGTTGGTGAAAACCCGGCGGCGGTCGATACCGCCGGGGTTTCGGTCGTGGGGCTGCGCTTTGCCGCTGTGCTGATCGCGGGCGTCTTGTGCGGGATCGCGGGGGCGTATCTGTCGACCGCGCTGTCATCAGGCTTCGTCAAGGATATGAGCGCCGGGCGCGGTTTTATTGCGCTTGCCGCCCTGATCTTTGCCAAATGGCGGCCTTGGTATGCGCTCTCGGCCTGTCTCCTGTTCGGGTTCTTCGACGCGGTCGGCAATCGCTATCAAAACATCCAATTGGGCGAGTTCATCGTGCCGGTGCAGTTCATGCAAGCCCTGCCCTATATTCTGGTCGTCATCGTGCTGGCGGGTCTTGTTGGCAAGGCCATACCGCCGCGCGCCGGGGGGGAGCCCTATGTCAAAGAACGCTGAAGATCTCGCACGCCTTATCCGTGACCGCGCGGGCGCTGAGCCGCCCGCATACGGCATGGTGCTTGGCTCTGGCCTTGGCCATATCGCCGATCAGGTCGATGGTGTGGCGATCGATTACGCCGATTTGCCCGGATTTCCCCATGCGGGCGTGTCAGGGCACAACCCCAAGCTGGTCATCGGCGAACTAGAGGGCACCCGCGTCGCCATCTTTGGCGGACGCGCGCATTACTATGAAAGCGGGCGCGGTGACGCGATGCGCCTGCCGCTCGAGGTGCTGAAGGCGCTGGGCGGCGAACGGTTGATCTTGACCAATGCTGCGGGGTCGATGCACCCAGATCTTGATCCGGGCGATCTGATGCTTTTGTCCGACCATATCAATTTCTCTGGCCTGAACCCGCTGATCGGTGAGAAAACCGATGCGCGTTTCGTCCCGATGACACAGGCCCATGACCCCGATCTGCGCGCGGCACTCAAAGCTGCGGCATTGGCCGAAGATATCCCGCTGATGGAAGGGGTCTATGCGTGGTATTCCGGCCCCTCGTTCGAGACACCGGCCGAGATCCGGGCGATCCGTATCTTGGGGGCCGATGCGGTGGGCATGTCGACCGTGCCAGAGGTGATCTTGGCCCGCTTCCTTGGGCTGCGCGTGGCGGCGATTTCGACCATCACAAACAAGGCGGCGGGGCTGTCGGATGAACAGATCAGCCATGAACACACCAAGGCCATGGCACCCTTGGGCGCGGCCAAGCTGGAACGGATCATCCGGCGCATGCTGCGCGGCTGAAGGGGGCGGAAAACCTGGGTTTTCCGCATGGGAAATCTCGAGATTTCCCGGCCGAAAACGCGCGTTTTTCGGCCCCGTCAGGCGAAAGCGGCTTCCAGCGCGATCTCGACCATATCGCCGAAACTCGATTGGCGGTCCGCTGACGGCAATTCTTCCTTGGTGATCAGGTGATCGGAAATCGTCAGCACCGCCAGCGCCCGCACCCCGTAGCGCGCGGCCAGCGTATAAAGCTCGGCCGCCTCCATCTCGACGGCCAATACCCCGTGGCGCATTAATTGCGCGTTCAGATCGTCGCGCTCATCGTAAAACACATCCGAGGAATAAATACCGCCGACATGGGTCGGCACGCCGCGCGCCAAAGCCGCGCGATGGGCGGCCGTCAATAGGCCATAATCCGCGCAAGGCGCGAATTGCATTTCTCGAAAAATCCCGCGCGATGGCGTCGAGAGCGATGAACATCCCATCGCCAAAACAATATCGCGCAATCCGATATGGGCCTGCATCGCCCCTGCCGATCCAATGCGGATCAATGTTTTGGCCCCGTAATTACGGATCAATTCATTGGCATAAATCGACAGGCTGGGCATGCCCATGCCTGATCCATGGATCGTGACGCGATGACCGCGCCACGTTCCAGTATAGCCCAACATACCGCGCAGCTGGTTGACGCAAACGGGAGTGTCGAGAAATGTTTTGGCGGCCCATTCGGCGCGCAGAGGATCACCCGGCATCAAGATCGTTTCAGCGATCTCACCGGGCTTTGCGCCGATATGGACCGTCATTGGCTCAGATCGCCATCGTGTCGAGCGATTTGCCCGCCGCGAGTGCCTCTTTGATCCAAGCAGGCTGACGCCCACGGCCCGACCATGTCTGTGTGCTATCGGCAGGGTTGGCGTATTTCGCAACACCCTTGGCCGTAACTTTGCCCGGCGCCTTGCCACCGATCAATTCTTCGAGCGTGAAACCATGCTCTTTCGCGGTCGCGCGCACGGCGGCTAGCGCTTCGGTCCGCTTCTTTTTCTCGTAACCCTTAATCGCGGCTTCGACTTCTTTATGATAAGCCTGCAGCTCCGTGAGACTCATATCGTCGATAGACTTTACCATTATCAGCCCTTTCGGCAAAATTACACTTCGCCAGATATGCCGTATCGTTTTTTAAAACGCAAGTGTATCACCAGCGTGATTATTGAGCGGCAAATTCCTTTGGATCGGCCAAAGAAACCACATCCATCATGATGTTATTCAATTCGAAATCCTTGGGCGTATAGACCCGGGCCACGCCAAAAGATTTCAGTTTTTCAGCATCTTCATCGGGAATGATCCCGCCCACCATCACGGGGATATGACCCAAGCCTGCGGCGCGCAAACGCGCCATCACATCGGCGATCAGCGGCACATGACTACCCGATAGAATGGATAGGCCGATCACATGCGCGCCCTGCGCGCGGGCTGTGGCGATGATCTCCTCGGGCGTCAGCCGGATACCGTCATAGGTGATATCCATCCCGCAATCGCGCGCACGAAAGGCGATTTGCTCAGCACCGTTGGAATGGCCATCAAGCCCGGGCTTGCCCACCAGAAACTTCAGCCGCCGCCCCAGCCGATCACTAACCGCATCGACGGCGGCACGGATCTCATCCAAGCCTTCGGTCTTGTTTGACACAGATGCCGACACGCCAGTCGGCCCGCGATACTCCCCATGGACCGCGCGCATGACACCCGCCCATTCGCCCGTGGTCACCCCCGCCTTGGCCGCCGCGATGGATGCTTGCATCACATTGCGCCCCGCGCTTGCGGCGGCACGCAGATCAGCGAGTGCTGCCTTGACCGCCCTCGCATCGCGGCCCGCGCGCCACGCCTCTAGACGCATGATCTGATCTTGTTCGACCGCCGGATCGACGACCATGATCCCGCCATCCGCCCCCAAGAGCGGCGAGGGCTCAGAAGCGGTGTATTTATTCACGCCCACCACGACCGTCTCGCCCCGCTCGATCCGGTTCACCCGGTCGGCGTTGGAATCGACCAAGCGCGCCTTCATATAATCAATCGCGGCAATCGCACCGCCCATCGCGTCGAGATTGGCCAATTCCGCGCGCGCGCCGTCCTTCAACTCTGCGACCTTGGCATCAACCGCCGGATTGCCATCGAACAAATCGTCGAATTCCAAAAGATCCGTCTCATAGGCCATGATCTGCTGCATCCGCATTGACCATTGCTGGTCCCAAGGCCGCGGCAGGCCCAGCGCCTCGTTCCACGCGGGCAATTGCACGGCGCGCGCGCGCGCCTTTTTCGACAATGTCACGGCCAGCATCTCGATCAAGATGCGATAGACGTTGTTTTCCGGCTGCTGCTCGGTCAGGCCGAGGGAATTGACCTGAACCCCATAGCGAAAACGGCGGTATTTCGGATCGCTGACGCCATAGCGGGTCTCGCAAATCTCATCCCAAAGATCGACAAAAGCGCGCATCTTGCACATCTCGGTGACAAAGCGGATGCCCGCATTCACGAAAAACGAGATACGCCCGACAAGCACCGGGAAATCATCCTCTGGCACGCGCGGACGCAATTCATCAAGAACCGAGATCGCCGTCGCAAGCGCAAAGGCCAGTTCCTGCTCTGGCGTGGCACCGGCCTCTTGCAAATGATAGGAACACACATTCATCGGGTTCCATTTCGGCACGTTACTATAGCAGTACTCCGCCACATCCGCGATCATCGCGAGGCTGGGCTTGGGCGGGCAGATATAGGTCCCGCGGCTGAGATACTCCTTGATGAGATCGTTTTGCACCGTGCCTTGCAACTGCGCGATATCGGCACCTTGCTGCTCTGCCACCGCGATATAAAGCGCCAAAAGCCAAGGGGCCGTGGCGTTGATCGTCATCGAAGTATTCATCTGTTCAAGCGGGATTTGGTCGAACAATGTCGCCATATCGCCCAAGTGACAGATCGGCACGCCAACCTTGCCCACCTCGCCGCGCGCCAGCACATGGTCGCTGTCATAACCTGTCTGCGTCGGCAGATCGAAGGCCACCGACAGCCCGGTCTGCCCCTTGGCCAGATTGCCCCGGTATAGCGCGTTCGATGCTTTGGCCGTCGAATGGCCAGCATAGGTGCGAATGAGCCAAGGATTATCGCGCGTGCGGGCTGTCATAAGTGGCTCCTGTCGTACATTCAGCAATAAGATTACGTCAAGACGGGTATATTGAAAACATTATGACCTTGTCAATTCGCTGCATCGCGGCAAAACACCAAGATCCGTCGTCCAATACGGGGGTAAACTCCCCTCTGGCCCCCTTGCGCGCGGCACGCTAGCCTCACCCCATGCTGCGCTACATCCTCACCCGCGCTTTTTCTCTCGGGCTCAGCCTGATCTTGGCGAGCGTCGTGATCTTTGCACTGATCGAGGTGATCCCCGGCGATCCGGCCAGCTACATGATGGGGCTGAACGCAACGCCCGAGAACCTCGCCGCACTCCGGGCCGAGCTTGGCCTCGATCAAGGGCCACTGACGCGCTATCTCGCTTGGGTCGGCGGCATGCTCACGGGCGATTTCGGTGTTTCCTACACCTACCGGGTGCCGGTGGCCGATCTGGTGGCCGACCGGATCTGGGTCTCGCTTCCCTTGGCGATCTATGCGCTGACGCTGTCCACCCTGATCGCCTTTCCCATCGGCATCATCGCCGCCGCGCAGCGCGCCACTTGGGCCGATCACGGGATCATGGGGGCGACCCAGCTTGGCATCGCGGTGCCGAATTTCTGGTTCGCGATGCTCTTGGTGCTGGTCTTTGCGGTCAATCTGCGCTGGTTTTCGGCGGGTGGTTTTCCCGGCTGGTCCGACCCCGCCGCCGCGCTCAAGGCGCTGACGCTGCCAGCAATCGCCCTTGCCCTGCCGCAGGCCGCGATCCTTGCGCGCGTCATGCGCTCGGCGCTTCTGGACACGCTTGATCAAGACTACATCCGCACCGCGCGCGCCAAGGGGCTGACACGCGCGCAAACCATCCGCCGCCACGCGCTGCGCAATGCGCTGATCCCGGCGCTCACGATCATCGGGCTGCAATTCTCTTTCCTCATCGCGGGGGCGATCATCATCGAGAATGTCTTCTTTCTTCCCGGTCTTGGGCGTTTGATCTTTCAAGGCATCACCCAGCGCGACCTGATCGTGGTGGAATCGGTCACCATGCTCTTGGTTTTCGCGGTGATCCTCGTGACCTTTCTGGTCGATCTGGCCTATGCGCTGGTCGACCCAAGGCTGCGCCGCAGATGAGCCGCCTTCCCACCGCCCTTTGGATCGGCGCGACCCTTTCGGGAGTGTTCTTGATCGCCGCCCTCATCTCGCTGGTTTGGGTGCCCCATCCCGTTGATGGCATCTCTATCGCGACACGGCTGCAACCGCCCTCGGCCACACATCTATTGGGAACCGACCAGCTTGGGCGCGATCTGCTGTCGATGTTGATGGTGGGCGCCCAGACATCCATCGCCGTGGCCGTCATCGCGGTGGGCATCGGCGTGGCGCTTGGCGTGCCGCTCGGCCTTGCCGCTGCCGCCAATCGGGGCGGTCTGCTCGACGAGGTCATTATGCGCGGCAATGACCTGATCTTTGCCTTCCCCAGCCTTGTCATCGCCATTTTGATCACCGCACGCTACGGGCCATCGGCCAGCAATGCGATCCTTGCCATCGGCATTTTCAATATCCCCGTCTTTGCCCGTGTCGCGCGTGGCGCAGCGCTTCCCTTATGGACGCTCGATTATATCTTGGCCGCACGCACAGCGGGAAAAGGCAAGATCCGCATCAGCGGCGAACATATCTTGCCCAATATCATGAACCTGCTGATCGTGCAGGCGACGATCCAATTCTCGCTCGGTATCTTGGCAGAGGCAGCACTGAGCTATGTGGGCCTTGGCGCGCAGCCGCCCATCCCAAGCTGGGGCCGGATGCTGGCTGAGGCACAGACGATGATCTATACCCATCCGATGCTGGCCGTGCTGCCGGGTCTGGCCATCGTGCTGATGGTTTTGGGTCTGAACCTGATGGGCGACGGGCTGCGCGATCTGCTCGACCCAAGATTGCGCCGGGGGCGGTCATGATTTTTCGTACGAAAAATCACATGATGCGAATTTTCGTACGAAAATTCGGGGGCGCGTCATGATCGCGATTGACCACCTCTCGCTTGATATCCACGGCTCACCGATCTTGCGCGATGTCTCGCTCGATATCGCACCGGGCGAGATCATGGGCCTGGTCGGCGAAAGCGGGTCGGGCAAATCCATGACCGCACTTGCCATCATGGGGCTTTTGCCGCAAGGCGCGCGCACCACGGGTACCATACGCCTTGATGGCGTCGATCTCTTGACCCAAAGCGAAGCACAGCTTTGCGCCATCCGGGGCAACCGGATCGGGATGATCTTTCAAGAACCCATGACAGCGCTCAACCCGGTGAAAACCATCGGCGATCAGGTGGCCGAGACACTGATGATCCACGGCAAGGCCAACCGGGCCGACGCGCAGCGCATCGCGCGCGACAGGCTTGACCGCGTGGGCCTGTCGCAGATCGCGCGCGACCGCTACCCCCATGAGCTTTCGGGCGGCCAACGCCAGCGCGTCTGCATCGCGGCGGCCATCGCGCTGAACCCAAGGCTGTTGATCGCTGATGAGCCGACGACAGCGCTTGATGTCACGACACAGGCGCAGATCCTCGATCTGCTCAAATCATTGGTGACCGATGAGGGTTTGTCGCTTTTGCTCATCACCCATGACCTTGCCGTGGTGGCCGATATGGCCAAGCGGATCGGCGTGATGCAATCTGGCCAGATCGTCGAGATGGGGCCAACTGCCCATGTTTTGGCCGAACGCCGCCACCCCTACACCGCCGCGCTTTTCGCCGCCTCATCGCATCGGCCCAACCGCGCGATCCGCCCAACGCCAGAGCCGCTTTTGCGCGTCGAGAATGTTGTTCGCAGCTATCCCGCCCCCCGGCGCGGCCTAAGCCGTGAACCAGAAATAGCCGCGGTCAATGATGTCAGCTTCACGCTGCACAAGGGTGAAAGCCTTGGCCTTGTGGGCGAAAGCGGCTGTGGGAAATCCACGCTGACCCGCGCGATCCTTGGGCTCGACCCGGTCCAAAGCGGCGATATCCAGATCTTTGGCAAATCCATCCTACCCCAAATGCCCGCAGCGCTCAGGGCGGGGATTCAGGTCGTGTTTCAAGACCCTTACGGCAGCTTCAACCCCCGCTGGCGCGTTGAAAAGATCGTGGCCGAGCCCTTTCACCTGCTGGCCAATCCACCCCAAGCCAGCGCGCGACGCGACCGCGTGGCCGAGGCGCTGAGCGCCGTGGGCCTGTCACCCGACGACATGATGAAATACCCCCACGCGTTTTCGGGCGGCCAGCGCCAGCGCATCGCCATTGCCCGCGCGCTGATCACCCGGCCCAAGATCTTGGTGCTGGATGAGGCGGTCTCGGCGCTCGATGTCTCGGTACGCGCGCGCATCCTTGATCTGCTGGCCGCATTGCAGGGCGAATTGGGGCTTTCTTACCTGTTCATCTCGCATGATCTGACAGTCGTGCGCGCCATCACCGACCGCGTTTTGGTGATGCAGGCAGGCCAGATTGTGGAACAAGGCCTAACTGCGACCGTGTTCGACGCGCCCCAGCACCCCTATACACGCCAACTCATCTCAGCCGCTCCACGGCTTCCCGATCTGGAAAGAGCTATCGCATGACACCTTGGTTCGACCCATCGCTTGTTTTCATCGGCGGCGCATGGCGCGCCCCGGCCTGTGGCGATACCCTGCCAGTGATCAACCCCTCGACAGGGGCAGAGATTGCCCGCATCGCGCGTGGCACCCGTGCCGATATCGACGCGGCCGTGACCGCTGCTGAAACCGCAATGGCGGGCGAATGGGGCGCGCTGCCCGCCTTTGCGCGCGGCCGTATCTTGGCGCGGCTGGGCCAGCTTATCCTAGACCACATTGACCCTCTCACCGCGATGGAGGCCGCCGATGTCGGCAAGCCGCTGACGCAAGCCCGCAATGATGTGATCGCTATGGCGCGCTATTGCGAATTCTACGCAGGTGCGGCCGACAAGCTGATGGGCGAGACGATCCCGTTCCAAAACGGCTTTACCGTCTATACCTTGCGCGAACCCCATGGCGTCACGGGCCATATCGTGCCGTGGAACTACCCGATGCAGATCATCGGCCGCTCGGTCGGTGCCGCACTTGCGGCTGGCAACGCCTGTGTTCTGAAACCCGCGGAAGAGGCGTGCTTGACCGCACTCGCCTTTGCCGATCTGGCCCGCCAAGCGGGGCTGCCGCCGGGTGCTTTGAACGTCGTGCCGGGCTTGGGGGCCGAGGCGGGTGCCGCGCTGACCGCCCATCCGGGCATCCGCCATATCTCCTTCACCGGCTCTGTCGCGACGGGTCGTAAGGTGCAAGCGGCAGCAGCCGAAAACGTCGTGCCCGTGACGCTGGAATTGGGCGGCAAATCCCCGCAACTGGTCTTTGCCGATGCCGATCTGGATGCGGCCCTGCCCTATCTGGTCAATGCGGGTATTCAGAACGCGGGCCAGACCTGTTCGGCCTCTTCCCGCATTCTTGTCGAACAATCCATTTACGCGGAAGTCTGCGACAGAATGGCCGCGGCCTATCGCGGGCTAAGCGTTGGCCCCGCCACCGCCGATCTGCGGGTTGGGCCGCTGATTTCGGCCCGGCAAAAGGGCATCGTGGAACGGTATCTGGCAATGGCCGACCCCGCCCATATCATCGCGCGCGGCCAGCTTGCCCCCGACCTGCCCGAGGGCGGCCATTACATCTCCCCCGCCCTGATCGCAGGCCCCGGCCCCGACCATGTTCTTGCACAAGAAGAGATTTTTGGCCCTGTCCAGATCATCTTGCCCTTCGTGGATGAGGCCGACGCCATCCGCATCGCCAATGGCACGGCCTATGGGCTGGTCGCCTCGGTCTGGTCGCGCGATGGGGGGCGGCAAATGCGGCTGGCCAAAGCCTTGCGCGCGGGACAGGTGTTTTTGAACAATTACGGCGCGGCGGGTGGCGTCGAATTGCCATTCGGCGGCACGGGCCTCTCGGGTCATGGGCGCGAAAAGGGGTTCGAGGCGCTTTATGCCATGACGGGCCTGAAAACCGTGGCGGCCCTGCATGGGTGAGCGGCGCGCGGGTTGGGCATGGACGGCTTGCCGCCCGCCCGCTAGGCTTGCCCCAACCCCAGCGCTGGAGCGATGATGAAGCTTGGTAAATTCCCCACCTTCTTTCTCTTGATCGCGCTGGCGGCCTGTGCTGCGGCGATCTTTGGCGCGCTGCATAATCAACTCAGCTACACGGTCGGCCCCGACTATTTTCACAGCTTGAAATTCCCCCAATTCGCCATCCCGCCCGAGATGTCGCCCCGGCTTGGCGCGGCATGGGTGGGGGTGCAGGCAAGCTGGTGGATGGGTGCGGCCGTGGCTTTGCCAGCCTTTGCCTATGGGCTGTTGAGCGTGCCGAATGCGCAAAGCTATCTGGCCGCCGGGATCGGTGCGATCGGGCTTGTGATCATGCTCGCGACAATGGCGGCCTTCGCCGGGCTGATCGGCGGGCTGATCGCCGATGCCACGGGCCTGCTTGATGCGTCCCTGACCCCGCCCGAAGGTGTGGATCGTTCCGATTTCCTGCGCGCGGGTGTCATGCATGAGGCCGCTTACATCGCGGGGGCTTTGGGCGCGCTTGTGGCCTTTTGGCCGATCCGGCGCGCGCGCGGGCTTGACCTGCGCCGGGCGGGCTGACGCGATGGAGACGCTGCGCCGCCCCGTTGGGCCACGCGATTGCGATATCCTCGGGCATATGAATGTCGCAGCCTATATCGAGGCGGTGTCCGATGCGATGTTCGCCCTGCAAACCGCCGTGGG
>NZ_JAGYJN010000010.1 GCF_018402035.1 Roseicyclus sp. | reverse complement strand
ATTGCACGCAGCTTTCTCGACTGCGTCATCAAATTGTTTCCGTCGCTGCATAGCGTAGCGCGTGCAGAATCACACCTAGAGGAGCTCTACCCATGAAGATTTCTGGACTTGCGATCGTTGCCGCAATGACGGCTACTGGCGCCGCGGCGCAGGACATCGCCCAAGCGAACAGCGACTGGTTCGTCGCGGGACAGGCCACGCTTGAAGAGCGGCTGGCTTTGCAGCCCAATACCAACCGCGCCCGCAACGTCATCTTGCTCAATGCGGATGGCAACGGCGTCAACACCAACTACGCCATCCGTCTGTTCGCGGGCCAGCAGGCTGGCGGTCTGGGCGACGATCACGTGCTGCCCTATGAAACTTTCCCCCATATGGCGCTGGTCAAGACCTATACAGTCAATGGCCAGACCCCTGACTCGGCCCCGACCGCGTCGGCGATGGTCACCGGCGTAAAAAGCAAGAACACGATGATCAACGTCGACGGCAGTGTGAATGTCGGCGATTGTGCCGCTCTTCCGGGCAACGAACTGACCACCCTGGCGCAAATCGCGGACGGTATGGGCAAGTCGGTCGGTGTCATCTCGACCGCGCGGATCACCCACGCAACCCCTGCAGCCTCTTATGCTGTGACGGTCCATCGCAATTGGGAAAACGACAGCGCGCTGCCCGAAGGCTGCGACACGCAAAAGGACATCGCCGCACAGCTGTTTGACGCGATGAGCAATGGCCTCATTGATCTTGCCATGGGTGGCGGGCGTAACAACTTCCTGCCAACCGGTTTCGTGGATGACGAAGGCAAAGAAGGCCGCCGGACCGATGGCCGCAACCTGATCGCAGAGATCGAAGCGCTTGGCGGCCAGTATGTCTGGAACGACGAAGGCTTTGACGCCCTTGCTACAGGTGGCAATGGCCCGATCCTCGGCCTTTTCGAAGCCTCGCACATGATGTACGAATTCGACCGCACCGGCGAGCCATCTCTGGCCGAAATGACTGCAGCCGCGATCGAGCGTCTGTCGGCCAATGAAGAAGGTTATTTCCTGTCGATCGAGGCTGGCCGCGTCGACCATGCCAACCACGGTGGAAACCTGCACCGTGTTCTGACTGACGGCGTTGCTTTTGCCGAGGCCGTACAGATGGCGATGGATATGACGGATGCCAGCGAGACGCTGATCATCGTTACCGCCGATCATGAACATGCGATCACGTTCAACGGCTATTGCGGCCGTGGGTCCGACATCACCGGTCTTTGCATGAAGATCAACAACAACGGCGTTGAGCACACTGGAGAGGCAAATCTTGCGGCCGACGGCAAGCCTTATACAGTGGCAGGCTATCTGAACGGTGCCGGCTCTGTCCTGACCGCACAGGCCGGCGGTGAGTACTTTGGATCGCGTCCTTCCGTGACCAACGAAGAGGCGATGGACCCCGACTACCTCCAGCAGGCGCTGGTGCCGATGTCGTCGGAAACCCATGCGGGCTCTGACGTTGCCGTCTATGCGCATGGCCCCTTCGCGCACCTGATTGGCGGCACGATCGAGCAGAACGTGATCTTCCACGTCATGCATCATGCTATGACTACCGAATAAGCTGATCTAACAAGCAAAGCCGGGCTCCGCGTAATGTGGGGCCCGTGTCTGTTTCGGCTGCTTTCAGGCGGTCATTGTTCCGCCCGCGGTAACGTTTGGCCAGTCGCGTGTCACGTGATTGTTAAATAATTTCGCTACTTAAAAACTAAAGGAGGATTCGATGCAAAAGCCAACGCGGCGCCACCTTCTGTCTCTCATTTCTGCGTTGCCAGTGGCGGTTACCTTTCCGGCACAACTCCACGCGCAAGACGAGCCACTTCGGTTGCGCGATCTCTACAACCGCGACATGAGCTTTTCCAACGTGGCACTCGCAAACGAGGGCGCACGTATCACGATTGCGGGTTTCATGGCCCCCCCACTGAGGGCCGAGTCGCACTTTTTCGTGTTGACCAAAATGCCGATGGCCGTTTGTCCGTTCTGCGAACCCGGCACGCCATGGCCCGATGACATCCTTGCCGTCTATACAAAGCGGATCGTAAACGTCCTGCCGTTCAACGCGCCAATGTTGACCACGGGTGTGTTGGAACTTGGCGATTACGTTGACCCGGAATTGGGATTTTACTCGAAGGTCCGGCTTGTCGATGCGACCTACGCGCGTGGCTGATATGGATGCTGATCAAGTTGAGCGTGATCTAGCCGGGCTTGATCTGGCCGTGACCGACCTCGACGTTCGAGCTCCCGATGGTCGGCAACTCGTCGGTCTCCACAGCCTTACGTTGGCAGCCGGAAGCTCTCTTGCGATCCGTGGTCCATCTGGGGCCGGCAAATCCTCCTTGTTGTATGCATTGTCCGGTTTGGTGCAGCCGAGGGCTGGAAGAGTGGTTTGGGGCAAAACTGATATTGCGCAACTTGACGAAGCCGCCCGCGCTCGGTTCCGCCGCGAGAACGTCGGACTGATCTTTCAAGACTTCCTGTTGTTCGAGGAGTTGGACGTGATTGATAATGCTTCCCTCGCCGCTGCCTTTGCGCCTCGTGCTGAGCGTGCAGCACGGCGGCGGCAGGCGGTCCACTGGCTTGACCGGCTCGGTCTAGGACGGGCAGGATTGCGCAAGACCGACAGCTTTTCGGGTGGCGAACGGCAGCGCATCGCTGTCGCTCGTGCGCTGTCGGGTGAACCTGCGATCATCCTCGCGGATGAACCGACGGCCAGTCTGGATCGGGCCAGCGCCGACCGGCTGATTGACGATCTCGTCGGGCTTGCGAAAGGTGCTGGTCGGACACTGATCGCCGTGACGCATGATGCGGGACTGGCAGAGCGCATGGACCGCACGTTGACCATGGCCGAGGGCAAGGTCGTCGGAGACGCTCATGGATAGGCTTGCGGATATCTGGTTTGGACTGCCCGCCGGTGTGCAGGATGTCGCGACAACGGTGCTTTTGCTACTGCCGGCGCTGGCGACCGGCGCCATCGTTTTGCGCGGCTACGCGCCCGGGAGGTTGGTGCGGGCCATGTTGCGCCGCTTCAGCACCGCTAACATGGTCTTCGTCGCGCTGATAGCGATCTCGGTCGCCATCGGCGTAGGCCTGACGGCGCAGGAGCGCGGCCTGCGGCAGGGCAGCGCCCGCGCAGCCGGAGCTTTCGATCTGATCATTGCGGCACCGGGTAGCGAGATCACCATGATGCTCGCCGCCGTCTATTTGCAACCTTCTGACGTGCCGCTGCTCACTGGCGCCCAATATGTTGAAGTTGCGTCCGATCCAGATGTGGCACTTGCCGCGCCGATCGCCTTTGGCGACAGTTACCAAGGAGCCCCGGTGATCGGGACAACGGCTGAGTTCGTAACCCATCTGGCAGGCGACGTCGTAGAAGGCCGGATGTTCGCGACCTCGGCAGAGGCAGTTGCCGGCGCCTTTGCGCCGGTTGCCACAGGAGTGAGCTTCACGCCCGCCCATGGACATGGCCCCGCCGCCGAGGCGGATGCGCACGCAGGTTCGGTTTATACCGTCACCGGCCGTATGGCCCCGACAGGAAGCCCATGGGATCGCGCAATTCTTGTTCCGATCGAAGGTGTCTGGGAGGTTCATGGTCTTGCCAATGGCCATGCATTGGATGAGGGCGACCGGATCGGCGCACCTTTCGATGCCGCCTACTTTCCCGGAACACCGGCCATTCTTGTCCGTGCCGATGCCCTCTGGGGCAATTATGCGCTCCAGTCGCGCTACTCCCGGCCCGACATGATGGCCTTCTTTCCAGGCGCAGTTCTAGCGCAACTGCACGGCCTCATGCGTGACGTTCGTGAGGCGATGTCGATGCTGGCCGTGGTGACGCAGGTGTTGGTCACCGTGTCGATCTTGGCCGGGTTGATGATCCTCACCCGCATCTTTGCGCGCGGCCTCGCTCTCTTGCGAGCAATCGGGGCGACACGGCGCTTCATCTTTGCCGTCGTCTGGAGCTATAGCGCCAGCCTGATTTCAGGCGGCGCACTGATCGGTTTGATGCTGGGCTGGCTGTTCGCGTTTGGCTTTTCGCGCATCGTCACAGCCCGGACCGATGTGTTCGTGACAGCAAGCGTCACATGGACCGAAGTCCACCTTGTTGCGGGCTTTTTCAGCCTGACCCTGCTGCTTGCCCTGATACCCGCATGGGCGGCCACCCGCCGCCCGTTGCTCACTGACCTACGCAACTGAGATCATCGGAGTTTGACATGCGTTTTCTCGCTGCCACCATTTCGCTTGCTTTTGCTGCAACACCTCTGCTTGCCCAAGACGACCACAAGCATCTGACTGAAATCGACGGGTTGCGAATTGTTCATGCGTGGATGCCCGCCACTTCGGGCCCGGATGCAATGATTTATATGGAGATCGAGAACGGATCGGACGGTCTCGTGACCCTAAGCGGTGCAGAAGCACCGGACGGGATGACGGTCGAACTGGTCGGCTTCACATATACCGACGGCGTCGAAGCTTGGCAGGTCCTGCCCGCGATGCCGATCGCCGCGGGTGGTAATCTTGACCTAGCACCCAGAGGCGTTGCCCTCCGAATTTCCGGTCTCTCCGCATCCTTGGTTGAAGGCGACGAGATCGAAATCGAGGTCTTGTTCGGCGACCTACGTCTGGACGTGCATGTCGAAGTCGAGGACAAGAATGCCACTGCACATGGCCACGCGGGTCATAACCATTAACCTCGTGATCCTTGCCGGGACATCGCCCTATGCTGTCGGGTTAAATGGAAGAGAAATGTGCCGCACGCAGTGTCTGCCGCCTCGTTGGATAGGAGGTCTATTCGCGCGAAGATGCGTAGCGACATGTCCTTCGATGGCATGTCAAGGCGTAGTTTGGGTGTTGCGGGCCGGTCGGGCGCAGTCGCTCACTATAGGGCTCGTAGCCATCTTCAAGCCTGATCCATAGGGCTAATCGTGCCCTCAATCCTTCGACGATGCAAACGCGGGCCTTCCAAGTGGGTGCTCGCTAATTCATCGTGGTGCATGCTGTAACGGCTAGCGGACAAGTGCCTGCCCAACCTGCTCGCCCCACGGTTCCCCTACCAGAAAGCAAAGATCATACAGGCTGATCGCGGACGCCTCGCGCCTGCAGGTTAGCCGCTTCAGCACCTCGGGCGCCAGATATGCCAACCTTAGCTGCCTGCTAACATGGCGCTCTGCGAGGTTTACGGCGATGGCCAAATCCCGAACGGTGCCGAACTCGCCGGCCTCCATGCGCCGTCGCCAACCCTCAGCCGTTGGCCTGATCAAGTTCCAAGGACCGTGGCCCCTCGAACCTTGGCCCGGGGGGCCGTCGGATCATGGACCGAGGACTTCGATATCCGCTTGAGAGGGGGGGGGGTGAGTGCTGCGGCCCCACACGAGTGTTATAATATAACACAAATGCAGATCAGGCAAGCACCAGGGGGGGGCAGGATGCGGGGTTCTAGGTTAGATTACTGTGGTCCGCGGATCAGGATCGCGGCGGGGGACGGCGCGGCACGCGGCCATTGTTTCTCGGCCCTCGGTCCTTCTAGGAAATCGCGCGCACCACCCGCGAACATAGCCTATATTTGCCACCAACCCACCAACGCAACGGGGGTAATTGGAGCCTTTCCATCCCCATGAAAACGACGCCAGCCGGACCCCCACCCGCCTTTTTGACCCCCTTGCTGTAAGCAAGCACCTATCTTGTTTGGTCGCCAAATTCTGTTGGCTACTTTTTCGTTCGGGCTTGTTGTTGGCATACAAGTCGTCACCATCTACCCGAACTGCCCCGCGGTGTCGTTGCAACGCAGCTCAACAAGGCCTGAGGACCGAGGTGCGGGCTGCGCGTGCCGAGCACTGCGATGCCTTGGCCCACATTCCCTGCCCGTGTAACGGGGACTGGTGACTGGGGACCTTCGCGCTGAGGCAATCGGATCATGGACCGAGGACCTTGCAACTCGGATCCCAGTCTATCGGATTTTTACCCAATCCCCTGAAGCATTGAACCATTAGCATGCAACAGACGACACCATGTAAAACGGATATCCATTTGGGCATGATGCATCAGAGCCATGACAAGCTAAAATTACCGAATTTTTGTTGATTGCACTACGCCCGAAAAACGATCTTTGTACAGAAAAAGAGATTATTTTTTCCTCCAATAATGCATATTCACTATAACCAAACGAGATATCTATTCTTGAAATACTCCCGTCACTCATTACTGCATTAATCCCAAAAGGCTTTATTGAAGTTGGTGAACTTACGACAACAAATACAACATTTCCATGGTTTTTTGTCTCAAGCGAGGAGGAGAAGAAGCTCACAGAATAGTCAATGGTTGGGGATTTGCCATCGCTAAACGGACCGTGTGACTGCGTAAGGTAAAAAATAAAATCCTCTATAACTAAGTTGGCGACAGACCGCAGTGTTTCTTGATAGTACTCATTGGGTAAACCACTTTCAAAATTGACTGATGTGCAACGCTGCGCTTTTGGAGGAGATGGACACAATTCGTTCATTGTATCCGCTTGGGTAATCTGAGCTATGGCTGACCAAAATATTAGGACATACACGAACTTGTCGGCGAGCTTCATTGGCAATAAATCTCTAAATTTGTTATGCTTGGAGCCATATGACTCCAACGCGGTCGCGTTGTGCACCGCGTTGGCACGTTCGGTTGGATTGGTGCGATAGGTTGAAAAACTAGGGGTGGTCGCGCGCATCGCTCGCCTGTTAAGATGTAAAGCTGTTGATCGACCAATCTTTCACCAACGGACCCTCTGGGCGAAATACTGCAAGCTGACCGCAGTTGGATGATGCGGTTTTGTAGATCTTGTTGGGGATTGGCTGGGCTGCCACTTTGGACGGGCGGCCTACTGACTTGCCTAATCGCAGGCGTCTCTCGAAAAGCAGTCATAAATAAACGATCAACATCGTTATGTACGTTGCGTACAAGCAAAAGGCTTGCCTCTGTGCGAGGTCCCCACAGTCCATCGAGCGCTCCATTATATCCATAATTGTTTGCAAGCCATTTTTGGATGCGCGTTCGGTCTGATGCTGACAATTGAAAAAAGGTACGTTTTGCTTCATTTATCCACTCAGATTGGCTCGTGCGGTTTTCTTGTGGAGTATTGATTGTAAGCGCTGCTTCCTTAAATCCCACAAAAGCAGTCTGAGCACTACTCTTGAGCGAGGTAAATGTGGCAGCGGTTTCCACCATTATATCTTGTGCCCATGCAAAGTTGGGCTCATTAAGAGACGATCTTAAATATAATATAAAACCTACAACAACAAAAAAAACGATAAAGGTAATTTTTTTAGGGGATCGGAACGTATTTCTGTTTTGGCGTGTAGGGGGTGTAGTAGGGGCTTCTTGATGCAGCTTACGGGACAATTGAGAGGGATGTTCGGTTTTGGGTGATCGCAAAGGAGGTTCAATTCTCTGGGCCATCTCGCACCTGCCTTCTGTTTTGCAGCGATCGACCGCACCATCCTTGGTAGCTACACCGTTGCCCATATTCTCTCAACTTACAACTTAGTCGTAAGTTCTCTTGGTGAAGCCGACGGGTCAAGTGTTTGTGCGTAAGGCGTCGGTGGCTCTCGTTGATGCTTTCCACGATCCTTGATCTTCCGTGCTGATGATGGCTCTGTGGTTGGGTCGCAGACCGCGGTTCTTGGAACTAGGCCCTCGACTGCCACCGCAAATAATGTTATATCATAACACTCATGATGGGGTTAAAATGAAGTTTCGGAAGGGCAATACAATCGGCATCGTCACGCGCTTTGGGCCCGATTGGCCCGGAGTACGTTGTGGCGCAAAGACCCGGTCGGGTGAGCCATGCAAAAAGGCCTCGATGAAGGGTCGATCCCGCTGCCGAAATCACGGAGGTGAAGTCGACCGGACCTCGGACCGAGGAGGGACGTGCTCGGATCGCGGCCGCGCAGACGACGCATGGACGGTTGACGAAAGAGGCCCGCGCAGAGGCCAAGCGGCGGGCGCAGGTCGGGCGCGAGATCCGTGCGGAGCTAAAGAAATTGAGCGTTGGGCTGTGTCAGAAGGTCTGCTGGATCGTGATTGGAAGGACCAGTTTAAGCCTTTGAACCAGCCCCACTTCCAATTCATCAGCCACAGGTCCAAGGAGCGCGCTTAGCGCCTCGACAGCGGTCTGTCCCTCGCCAGTGCGCAATATTAAACCTGAGCAAAGTACCGTGAACCTCGGACCTTGGCTTGCACTGGTACAAAGTCATGGAGAGGGTAGTGGGCGCACAACATCTCGACGCTCGGCCCCTCGCACCTAGGGCCTTGTCAATCTCGCGGGTGAGGGCGCCGATCTCGGGGTTGCGTCAGCCTGTTTCTTGCGCCAATCGGCGGCGGCATCTGGCCCTCAAAGGCCGGATTACCAATAAGAGGTATATATAGGGATTCCGGCCTTTGAGCGCTGGATTGCGCGCGCAAGCGCGTGCAGGACTGCGGGTTTCAGTAAGTCCCGACAGCGATGGAAAGTCCCGGACAGGCATTTCAGTAAGTCGCGGACAGCGATTTCAGTAAGTCCCGACAGCTATGGGCGGTTTGACGGTTGATCATTGCCAGCGATGTCGCGGCACTCTGTCGGTCTTGGAGACTGGAGGGAAGTATGCCACGACGCAAGCAAGCGAGGCGAATGACCGTGCAAGACATACGAACGATTTTAAGGCTGGACACATGAACAGGGTCTTTCGGTGCGAGAGATCGGACTTCGGCTCAAGCTCAGCAAGACGACGGTGGCGACATATCTGCTTCTGTGCGCGAGAGGCCGGGCTGGAACTGCTGGCCGCCGCCATCCGAACGCGATAATGACACCACGCTAGAAGCCGCACTTTTCCAGCGAATGGGCTGGGGTTCCAGCCCGCGATCTGCATGAACCCGGACTGGGCCAAGGTTTCCACCGAACTGAAGCGCAAGAGAGGCGGTCCGCTGTGGCAGGAATATCGGGCGGCATCCTGATGGCTACGGCTACACGTGGTTTGCGAACAGTTCCGGGCCTTCGAGAACCGCACTATCTGAGCTTCCGCAACCGGCACGAAGCAGGCGCGGTCATGCAGACCGATTACGCCGGACATACGATCCCGGTCACAGACCCGGCCACGGGGCGGTGCATCAGGGCGCAGATCTTTGTCGCTGTGTTGGGTGCATCAAACTACACCTTTGCTTGGGCCAGCCTGACCCAGACGCTGCCAGACTGGATTGAGGCACAGGTCCGCGCGCTGAAGTTCTTCGCGGCGTGCTCCAAGGCGATTGTCTGCGACAATCTTAAAGCTGCTGTTGTGAAGCCGCTCTGGTTCGAGCCTGCGATCACCCAGACCTTCGCCGATATGGCGACGCATTATGACACGACCGTGCTGGTCACCTACGCGCCGCGCAAGCCCAGAGATAAAGGCAAGGTCGAAGGCGCTGTGCTGATTATCGAGCGCTGGATATTGGCCCGGCTGCGCAACATGCAGTTCTTCTCGGTCATGCAGCGCTCAACATCACCATTGCGGAATTGCTGGCCGAGATGAACGACATCGCCCGATGCGGCGGATTGGCCGGTCACGGCGGGAGCTGTTCGAGGATATCGAACGCCCCGCGCTGCGCGATCTTCCCCCTGAACCGTTTGAATATGCCGAATGGAAACAGGCCAAGGTGCATGCCGATTACCATGTCGATGTGCTTCACAGCTTTTATTCGGTGCCTCATCGCCTGATTGGCAAGAAGGTCGATATCCGGCTGACGCATCGTATGGTCGAGGTCTTCCACAATCACGCTCGCGTTGCTGTTCACACGCGCCGTGGCACACGCGGCGGCCACTCCACCGTGAAGAACACATGCCCAAGGCGCATCAGCGGCATGGTGGCATGACCCCGGAATACCTGATCATCCGCGCGGGCCGCGTGGGCTACCACGTCGCTGTCCTTGTCGAGCGTCTGATGCGCGACCGACCCTATCCGAACAAGGTTATCGCTCATCCCTCAGTTCTGAGCCTTGAGCGCAGATTTACAAAGACAGGTTGGGCCGCCTGCGACCGGGCGCTGACCCACAACACTGTCAGCTATGTCCGGTCAAGTCGATCCTGGTCACTGGCTTGACAAAGCCGCGCCATCGATCCGGCTACGATCACGCCCAATCCCGCGTCACGACAACATTCGTAGCGCCGCCTATTACCAGTAACAGCAGAAAGGACAAAACGATGCTGACACATCCCACCCTTGATCAAATGGCCAGTCTTTGGCCTGAACGGCATGGTTGCCGCCTTTCGCGCGCCTTGGCCGAGCAGGTGACCCCGGCGAGGCGCTGAACCGCAATGAATGGCTGGGTATGATGCTTGATCGCGAGGTTGCCCATCGTGCTGACAAGCGATTTGCCAACAGGCCTGTGAATGCAAAGATGCGCTTTCCCAATGCCTGCATTGAAGACATCAGATTTACCGCCACCCGTGGCCTTGATCGCCGACAGATCCTGTCATTGGGTCAGGTGGGTGGCTCAAGGCCCATGAACAGATCATTTTACCGGCCAAACAGGCACCGGCAAAACCTGGCTCGCCTGCATTCGCCCATCAAGGGCCCGCATGGATTATTCCAGGGCCTATGCCCGCATGCCGCGCCTCTTGAAGATCTGGCCACAGCCCGCTCGATGGACGCTTTCCAAAACTGATCGACAAGCTTGCGCGCGTCCAGCTCCTCGTTTTGATGACTGGGGCACCCAATGTTCGACAGATCAGCAGCGCCTCGATCTGCTGGAGCTGTTCGAGGAACGATATCAATGCCGATCAACCATCATCACCGCGCAGCTGCCCGTCTCAGGCTGGCACCAGATGATCGGCGAACCCACCATTGCTGACGCGATCCTTGACCGCATCATACACAATGCCCATCGCGTCGAACCTGGGGGCGACAGCATGCGCCGAAAAAGCCAAGCCCAAGGATTGACCCAAGCCCAAACTCCGAAACCATCACCACAGACGAATGACAGCAACGCAGTGACCAGCCGCCGACCAAGTGTCCGACTACCGAAACGGCTGTCCGCGACTTAGTGAAATCGCTGTCCGGTATTTCTGAAATCCGCACAGGACCCCGCCTTAATGCCCTTATCCCCTCAAACCACACCGTTTCGAGGAAAGCGCCTACCCACCCCGTTGCAGCCTTAAATTCTGGGCTGAGAAAAAAAGATCCGTCTACAGGACGGTTGGTCGGGGTTGTAGTCAATGACATATTCGACCAGCGGTCTGTTTTTTTGAACGCCGCACATTGCGCCCACGGCCAAGAGCCTGCTCTAAGCTATCTTCCGTGATCGCAGCGCGTACCGCTTCGACCGTTGGATCCGATGCTCAACATGCTTCATGATCCATCCGGCAGACGGATCTTGCGCCATCGAATCGTACCTTTCGCTGCTGGGTACCATTTCTCTTCAGCAGGGAGCGCAGAAATAATCTTTCCAGAGAGTACAGCTGCAGTGTCTTCGACCTGAACAGGGCCAACAGCGGTGCGACTTGCCACGATAAGTGCTGAGACTTCGAACACGCTGGGCTCGCGGAGCGCCAAAATGGCTCCAGCTGTACGCCAGCGTGCTGATCTTCAGGCAGCTGCTCGCGAATGAACTTCGGACAATAAGCCTGTACGCCCGTGCATACGTGTACAGGCAGGCAAAGAGCCAAAGGCGCGCTGACCACGCAGCTCCTTCGAGTGTTCCATAGCTAAGATCCGATCACGCAGCTGGAACCTCTGGAACCCCATCGCTATCCCACTTCAGTCAAAAGACAGTTAGACTATATGACTGGCCAAATCGTCATGATCGACGGTGGAATGACGCTGGTCTGACGAATGAGTTTCATTAGCGGGGATCACCCCGTGGAGGAAAATGGCAAGCATGTCAAAGTCAGACATCGGACGACTTTTGGCAAGGCAAGGCATTTGATTGCTTTTGCCCTGTTTATCATCGGGTTCACGATCGCGAACGACGGTTTCTCAGCCCTGAAAACGTGATGGGCGTGGTCCGTTCATCTGCAATCCTTGGGGTAATGGCGCTTGGTGTTACCTTTGTGGTGATCAGCGGAAATCTCGACTTGTCGGTTGGGTCGATGATGTCGTTTTCAACCATTGTCGTGTTGGGTCGGCATGACAAGATTGGACCAGCCTTGCCATTCCGGCAATGTTTGCCATGACGTTAGGCCTGGGCGCGTTTATCGGGTTCTTGGTTGGCTACCTTAAACTGAATTTCGATCGTAACCTTGGGTATGTTGTCGGCGATCCACGGGCTGACACTCGACCTATTCAGGTGGTCAAAACATGGATATCGCCGACAAAGAAGGCAACGTGGTTGAAGGTCTTGGTCGAAGGAACAGCGCTTGGCATTCCTGTCCCAATCTTGATATTTTTGTTGGGCTCGCCGCATTTGTTGGGATCAGGTTATGAAGACGCTGTTCGGCTGCAAAGTGTATGCTGTGGGTGGTAACGACTGCAGGCCACCTTTCGGGCATCCGCCGCGCACGCATTGTATTCCTTGTGCTACATTATGTCGGCAGGTTGTGTTGCTACAGCTGGGCCTATGCAGGCAAGTCGCTCTTGGGATCGCAGAACACTGTGGGGCAGGGGCTAGAGCTTGATGTTCTGGCAGCGGTGATCCTGGCGGAGCGCGTCGCTTCGGGCGGTTCCGGTACCATTTTCAAACTGTCATAGGCGTTCTGATCCTTGGTTTATCTGTGAACGGTCTGCTGCTTGTGGGTCTGCAATTCTATGTCCAATACGTTGTGACTTGGGTCATTATCATCCTTGCTGTCTGGCCTGACAGGCCAAACGCGGCAAACTGTGGTCAAATATAGCTTAGGGGGTGAAGCACATGGAAGTCGCAAAACTGTCCAAGTTTATGAAGAATAAGCCGCGATTTGGGGATTTATCGTGCTAGAGTTGATCTTTCAGCGTGGCAGGTGAATTTCTGTCCTGTCAGATAAGGCGTTTATGGACGTCGACAATATGCTGGTTGCTGCTCAAACAATCTGCACCGATCGGCATCATCGCGATTGGGATGACCGTCATCAGATCAACGGCAATATTGACCTCAGCGTAGGAGCTGATTTTCGCCCTGTCTGCGGTGATCTGCGATAGTACATGGTCGATCTTTGCGGGCTTCGGGGATTGGGTCATTCCGGTGGCTTGGGGTCTTGCCTTGCTCATACGGTGTCGTTCTTGGGGCGATCAACGGCGTGATTGTTTCAGCACAGGCGTTGACGCATTTCTATTGTGACACTGGGTTCCATGCTGGGGTTTCGCGGCTTGTGTTCATGTACAATGGCGAAACCCGACCTCACATCTCAACTGGACCTCGTTGATTTTGCCGAGACGCAGTTTCTTGGCCCTCATACGGCGATGTGGTTTCTGCGGTTGTGACCTTGATCATATGGTATGTGATGACGCGTACGGTGCATGGCCGCAATGCCTATGCCATCGGTAACAATCGGAAGCCGCCGTCAACGCAGGTATCCGCGTGGCCCGCATATGGTGATCAATTTATGATTATCGGTTTCTAGCAGCCCTGTCGGCTGTAGTGTTTTATCTGAAAGTGGGTCGGTCAATCCCAATGATGGCCAACTGTATGAACTTTGGGTAATCACGGCCGTGGTCCTGAGGCACTAAGCCGAACGGCGGTGCGGGTCTGCATCTTATCCACATTGGCGTAGGTTCTGGCGATCCAGCTTCTGCGCAAGGTTGGGCCACATCGGTGCTGATAATACCGAAACAGTGAACCTTGTGATCGGTTTGATCTTATTTCGCGGCAGTGCTGGATTCTGATCGTCAGTTGAACGTAAAAGGCAAAGAGGAGTTGGAAGATATGACCGATCAAGCCCCAGCCTTGCGGCTCGAAGGTACTGTTAAAACGTTCCCTGGGGTACGCGCATTGACGGTGTGTCTTTTTTCGGTGATGCCTGGGAGGTCCACGCTTTGATGGGTGAGAACGGTGCTGGAAAATCGACCTTGATGAAAGTTCTGGGTGGTATTTATCAACCGATCAAGGCCAGATTATCGCTCAACGAAGTGCCAACGGTGATGACATCGCCATTGCAAGCAAAACTAAGGCATCGTGTTTATTCATCAACTCAGCCTCGAAGAATTGACCGTGGCTGAAAACATCTATCTAAGGCGAGTTGCCCTGCCTGTCATTCGGGCGGGTTGGATTGGGCCAAGCTTTACGCAAGAACTGACGCGATTTTGGCAAAGCTCAAAGTGGGTTCAACGTAAAGACCCGTGTCGGGGACCTGTCTATTGCCAATCAGCAAATGGTTGAAATCGCGTGCTTTGACGGTTGATGCAAAGGCCGTGATCTTTTGATGAACTGACCGTATCGCTAACCGATGCCGAGAAAGTCGTGTTGTTTGAAGTTATAGCTGATCTGCAATCGCAAGGCGTTGGGATCATTTATATCTCGCACCGGATGGAGGAGATATTTAAGATTACCGACCGTATAAGTGTTCTGCGGACGGTCGTATCGGGGCACGCTAGAGACAAGACAGACCAACGAAGACGAGGTCACACAATTGATGATTGGCCGCGCACTGATTTGTCGCAGTAAAGTTGAGCACATTGGGCGATGTCGCGTTGGAAGTTTGTACCCGTCCTGCGGCATGCTCTTCAAGGACGTCTGTTTTGAAGTACGTCGTGGCGAGGTGTTGGGTTTCTATGGGTTGGTTGGGGCTGGCGCACCGAAATTCGTCGAAAACGCTTTTTTGGTATGCGCAACCCAAGCAGCGGTAGAATACTTTTGACGGCGAAGAGGTCAAAATTTCCTCGCCTGCCGATGCGATTTCCAAAGGTATCTCGCTGGTTCCCTGAGGATCGCAAAGGCCAGGGTCTTGTTTTGGCATGTGAACTGCCGCGACAACATGACCTGCCGCAGGTTGGTGATCTCACCGCAGGCCCTTTTGTCGCTGAAGGGGCAGAAATCGCCATTTTCGACCAGTACCGGGAAAAAGCTGGATATTCGGACACCGAGCTGGAAACAATCTGTCAGCGGCAATCTGTCGGGCGGAAACCAGCAAAAGATTGTCAATGCAAAATGGCTATCGATGCATCCCAAGGTACTGATCGTCGATCGAACCGACGCGCGGTATCGACGTTGGTTCGGTCGAAATTCACAACCTGATCCGCGAGTTGGCAGCGCAAGGCTATGCTGTGATCGTCGTCAGCTCTGAAATGCGCGAAGTCCTCTGCGTTAGTGACAAGATCGTCGCGATGTTTGCGGGCAAGGTTATGCGGACGTTCACGTTTGGAAGAAGTAACGGAAGATAACCTTATTCAGGCAATTTCAGGAATCACTGCCGCAGATAGTCTTCCTGACATGCGCGTTGGGTTTGTTGGTTTGGGGCGGATGGGTTTCGATATGGCTCATAACCCGTCCTTTCCGGGGCATGATGTGGCAGTCTAGAACTGAACGACGCACAAAGCCTCAGGACTCTTTCGGCTGAGACTGGTTGTCGCGTTGACTATGTTGGCAGATGATAATTCTGCCGAGCACGTCCATTATGATCCTGACGGTCTATTCGCCGGACGAATGGGTCAAAACGCCGCTGCCAGAGCAAACCGGTTAAGGCGGGCAGGGCATCCCTTCAGCTACGGTGGATGATAAAACGCATCCCACTTCGCTACTTCAAAAGCAGTTCTGAGTTGATCGGTTTGCCGATGGTGCATGTTTGGTTTCGCTTCGAACGTGGAGTGATCTTTCTGCACGAACGCGGCATCGAGATCAGCCACGAAACAGTTCGGATTTTGGTAGAACAGATTTGGTCCAATGTTTGCTTTGGAAATCAGGGCGAAACCGCACAAGCCTGTTGAAGCGTTAATTTGAAGTGGCGACGTATTCCTTATTGATCCGCTCGATCAGGTAGCGACATGCCGCCACCGCAGTCCGCTCGAACTACGAGATCGGCAGCGTCACTTCGCTGACGGCGCTTATGATACCCGAAAGTACCATGACGCGATCGCTGACCGCGGCGCAAATGCCGTCATACCGCCTGGCAAGAACGCGAAGCCGTGGAAGACCGTCATCGCTGGTGCTGTCGCTAGAAACGAGGCCCTACGGCCGCCGAAATATCTCGGCCGTGCGATCTGGCGAAATCTGGAGTGGATACCACTGACGAAGCCGTTTCGAAACAAAGATGCACTGTATAAAACTGCTGGGGCTGGCCGAGGCCCACGGCATCGACGTTCATCGCGGCACCGTGTGGCGGGTTCTGCGTGGCTCGATTGACGCATAAAAAGACCTGCAGGCGCTTGAGCAGAAGCGCAAGGATGTTGCCGACCTGCGCAATATCTGATCACGAAACGTCAGGCCCTTCATGGCCAACCATCTGGAAAGGCTGGCCTTCATCGATGAAACTTCAGTCAAAACTAATATGGCTAAGACGACCGGCTGGGCACCGCGCGGGCAGCGTTTGATCGATCATGCACCGTTTGGGCACTGGCGCACCTAAACATTTGTCGGCGCCCTCCGGCATAACCGGCTGGATGCGGGCCCTTTGGTCATCGGATGGGGGCAATGAACGGCGAAATGTTTGATCGATATGTAGCGACACAACTGGGGTCTCCAACATTGCGGGCAGGCGATGTCGTCATTCTCGACAACCTGTCCAGTCACAAGACCCCCTCTGGTGGCCCGGGCACCCTGCGCGAGATTGGCGCATGGTTCCTGTTCCTGCCGCCCTACAGTCCCGATCTGAACCCAATTGAAATGGCGTTCTCGAAACTCAAAGCACTGATCAGAAAAGCCGCGGCCTGGAATGATACGATAACCTCTGGCAAGCCGTCGGACGTGTTTGCGACCTGTTCTCAGAAGAGGAATAAGTTATAACTTCTTCAAAGCAGCAGGATATGAGGCCAATTAACTGCAACGTGCCTGAATTCAAGCAGCACCCGCTTGCTTCTGCCTTGGCCATTATTTCTTTGAGCTGGTCAGTGGAGACCTAGTATGGGCTCGTCTGTCAACACAAACGCATGGTTCGTGTTTGCGATCGCAATATCAGATAAAATTAATGCTGGATCGAACAACACCATTGGCGCTCGGTTCTCGACCTCGTAGCATGAAAACGGTCGTTGACGCGGTGCTTGAGTAAACATGGTCGTGGAATTCGGACTGACTTGAGAATACCGGATGCGCAAAAGGGGCAAGAAAAAGCTTGGCTCACTCGGCAGAGTCGGGTCTGGCGTCCTTCGGTGCCTTCATAAAAGGCGTCAAGGTCATCTTCACGGATCCAGCCGACAGTGGGCATATTAACCTTCAAGTCGCGACAGTCCTCATTATGCCGTCGGCGTGTCGAACCCACCCATCCAGCTTCATCAATCAACATCACGACATAAGCGTAACAGCGCTAGTATTTCCGTGAACAAGCGATTGACAGAAATGGCGGACGATGAACCGGCCGTAAACCGCCGACGGTGTGACCTTCAGTCAGCAATTTCGAAGGTGCACACGACACTCGATCTCACCTCTTGCTCCTGCAGCACACCGATGATCTGCTTTTCTGAAACTCAGCGTAATATCTCTCCCTTCAAATCGGCTGGGATCCGAGTACATGCCGTAGATGAAAACTAAAGGCCAGGTTGTGCACAACTCAAAGGGGCAATATTGGGAAGTTAAGCAGGCGTACCGGGCCGCACCAACCACCGGCACGCCTGCAAAGATCGGGACCACATGTAGCGGCCACGCGGTCGGCGAAATCTCGGCCGACCTGGTGGGCTCCGGAGCTGGTTCGCCGCCATCCCCACCGCCGGGGCGCTCGATCCGCCCCACAGTGCGGCGTTCCTGCGGTCCCCGCGCTTGTCGGGTCCCCATCAGTTCTGGGCCGCCTTGGCTACTCCGCTTCGGGCGGCGGGGCGGAGGCCATCTCGGTGATTGCTTGAAATTCTGTCAGAAACTCCGGCCGATGCTGCATCAGGTAACGGAGGATCCGGGCGTACCTGAGCAATTTCCAGATACCCCTTTGATGACAGTCAGCTGCAGGTGGTCTTGGCCGTAGGAGTCTTGGATCGAAGTGATAATTCTCCTGCAGCCGGGCCAGCTCGTGCTCCATGCGGGCCATGGCCTCGGGGGTGATGCCTCATCTTCTTGGGCTTGGTGTCCACCAGCTGTGCTTGGGGCGTTCCGGCAAGGATCGCGGAGATGCATTTGGAGAATAATTGTTTGCGTTCATCATCAGTTCGGCCGTCTTCGATCTGGCGCATTGCTTTCATCTTGCGTAGGGTTTCGAACACGGCGGTCGCGCAGTGTTTGTCCTTCAGGATGCTGACGGCTTCTTCGCAGATCCCGTCTAGGGAGCTTTGGCCTTGCGCAATAATGCTGCGCGGATTGCGTCGAGCGCCAGCGCGATCTTTTCCTCGAGACCCCAGGCTCACCGTTTGCGGATCATCTTGTGCTCCTGGATGGGCGCAAGGCGTCGATCCGCTTGTTGTATGTGAAGGCCTCGTCGTCCGTGGAGATCAGACATTCGACCTTTCTTGGAAAAGCCGAGATCCTTCAACACCTCGATGCGGATATGCCCATCGAGCAGCATATAGGTGTCTTCCCACCCGGGGATCGCGTGACGACCGGCGGCCTGACTAGCCCATCACTTCCTGATGGATGCGGTGATCTGACGATACTTGCGGCTGGATTTGACCGATGCCGAGTGTGCCGCACTGGCAGGATGGCCGCAACTGGCACAGTGACACAATCGCTTTCAAAGCCGAGCGTGACCGCGTCTTGGGATTTGCGCTTGCCCCGGCTCATTCCGCTGCCCTGGTTCCAAGGGATTGCCCGAGATAGGGTTGGCAATGTGTCCAGCTCCTTCCGCACGCAAGAGCGTCAGGAAGTGATCATCGTCACGCAACAACCGCCGAAACGCCTCCACGACGAACATCAGGCGCTTCCTGCGTCAGTCGCTGGCCTTCTTGATCAGCACCTTTGGCGTTCTGTTTGTTGGTAGGCGCGCAATGAGGGCGTCGCTGGTCAAAGGCCGTTTAGCGCCGTTGCTTCTACTATAGTTGTTTCGGTGAAGGGCGCGGGCCTTGCGCATCCCTTTGTTGGATGAGAATGGCGCACGGCGGCCACCCCTTACCGCGCAGCTTTTTCTGGGTGTAGGCGTCCATCAGGCGTTGCCCGCCCCTTGGCATCAGTCTTTGAAATGTCGATGGCGAGGCGGCAAAGGTCGGTTTCAATGGCCGAGACCAGCCGTTCTTCCCGCGCGCCAGAAGCCCCGCGATCATGCCGACATAGTCTGGCGTATCGCTGATCTTGTTAGCGATCTGGCGATCATTAGCCGCGTTTCAGGTTGCCGATTTCGCGCATCAGGTCGATGGGGCTGTGCTGGCGACGCACAGTTTTCCACGGCGCTCATGACAAGGCAAATGCCTCATCGGCGTCGATGATGATGGCCGGATGGCATCCCGCTGGAAGCTCCATGAACGCCTCGAGCCGACCTTACCGCAGACGACCATATTCCGCAGGGTCTGACCCGCGCGCTGCGCCACGGTGATTGGTCGTTTCAGTCCGATCTTTGCAATGTTTTCGACCATTTCCTCGAAATTGCGCCGGTTGCGCACACGGGGATTGAGGATGACGTGGTCGGTGGGGATGAGAGTGACGTGTTTCTGTGCAATGTTCATGTCATCTGGCATCAGGCGGCCTCCGTGATCCGGGCCCGGCCAAGGAGAGCTCCATAAAAATAGTCGAGCGTGTCAAAGCGATAGGTATCCAGGGACAGCCCGTTCTGCTCGGCAAGTTTCAGTCTGGCCGTGGTCATATCAATACTCGGCAGGTACAATCGCGCGGCGCTTCGTTCAACGCGTCCATCCGCACGGCAATCGTGATGTCGGGCACCAGGCCAGTATCGAGGCGGATGCGCCATCGCAGGGAGCCGCCCTGCGTCTCGGAAATGGGCAGCCAACACCACCGACGCTGTGAACTCGTCGTTGATGCGGATCAGGTCGGTGTCTGGATCTTGGACAGCCTGGCTGCCGCGTTCGCCGATACCGTCAAGGATCTGGGCTACGATGCTGCGGCCTGCCGTAACACCCTGTTAATCTCGACGTAGCGATAGTCGCGCTCTGGCTCGTAGCCGATCATCTGGTAGGCGCGCAGCAAGCTGCCAAAGCGGTTACGGAAGGCGCTGGACGACGGCACGTTGTCCTGTCATCAATGATCAGTCCCGACAGCACGCCTTTCTTTTAAGCACGGCGCGCAGGGCTTCGGAGCAGTTCGGCGTCTGTGAAATGTTGGCTGCGCGTCGACGATTTCGCGCGCGCGCAAAAACAGTGCCTCGTCCACATGGCGGGGTAGGCGCCCTCGGCCCGGATCCACATCTCGCGTGGGTTCACCACTCGCTTGTGCTTCAGCTTGAAGGACACCTTGTTGTAAACGTTGTTGCCGATGTATTTTTCGTTGGTCAGGACCTGGTGCACCGATGCCCGGGACCATGGCCGCTCAAGATCCGTCAGATGCCCTTCGGCATTCAGGGTTTCCGCAATCTCACGCTCCGAGCGGCCATCCGACGAACATTCGGTACATGCGGCGCACGACATCCTGTTCCTGCTCAGGGCCCGAACGAGAAACGACACGGTCGGTCTGAAAATTCTTCTGTTGGCTGCGGGACAAAGCACCTTCGTTGCCGTGTTCGTCGATCAGTACCCGGCGCAGGCCGTATCCAGCCGCTCCGCCTTGGCGGTAGCCAAGTCTAACCAGGCGGCATTGCCCGGCGAAGACCTTCACTGAAAGCTCACGGCTGTACCTCGCCCGCCATAACCCGCTTGACGGTTTTCAGCAGGCTGGATCCGATGCTGCCGTCGTTTTCGGAACTGCTCGCCGCAGTAGTGCACACGGATCCCGGCGCGGGAGCAGACATGCTCGTGATACGCCCTTCATCCGTGTCCTGAAACCGGCCCCAGCGGCTGACGTCATAGACCAGAATGGCCTTGAAATCCGCTTGGCTGGTTCGGACCGGCCATCAGGTTCTGCAGCGCCTCGCGGCCGTCGAGCCGCAAACCTGAGCGACCGGAGTCCTCGAACACGCGCAGGATCTGCAGACCCCGGGCCGTGGCGTAATTCCGAATGATGTCGAGCTGGTTCTCGGTCGAGTACTTGGTGATCGGTCGACATCCGCACATAGGCGACGGCCGGAATATCCCGTCCGGCTTCGTCGCCTTTGTCAATGGTGTTGTATCGACCGGTATTCAAATCAGGTTTTCCTATTCAGCCTTGTTTGGTTTTCTATTTTTCCATCTGACGCGAGCAGGTCTGGAAAGTCGCTCGGAAACGGGCAATCTTTCCGCTTGCCTGCGGTCGGTCTTGAAATCCCCGCTCATCATTTCGCCTCTCAAATCAGTCGTGTTCTTCAGCAACGGCAAGATGACCTGTCGCGGACAAAATCGACTTTCGCCGTTTTCATGGTTTTTCAATTGTTTAACGAAGAAGCGACGTGGAGATGCGCGTGAAGATGGGCACAGTTGTGCCGAAAATGGGCACATTTGTGCACCTGGTCGAAAAACCAACCGATTATCAGGAACCGCCATAGCGATAATTCTGCACGAAGAGTTGGACGACACACACAGGGCGACTGTTGGCCATGCGCCGATTGCGCTGCTGAACGGACCGTGAAGTACTGGTTTTCGGGCGAGCGGGGGCCGAGCGGTGATCATCTGGTCGCCCTCGCGCGGCATCTGGATGCTGTGCTGTATGTTGTTTTGCGCTTGCGGGCCGCCACACTGTCGAGGACTCTGACGACTGACGGTAGTTTCTAAGGGGTGGAAGCCCGGTGATCGGCGACTTGTTTTGTGTGTTTTTGGTTATATTGAATACACCGAAGCTTAGAGGTGCTGCGCCATGTCCCGAACGACCACGATGACCGTCCGCCTTGGTGGAGCCCTGAGTGATTTCGTGTCGGCCAACGTAGGCGATGACGGGTCCTATGAGAATGTCAGCGCGAGTACATCCGTGACCTGATCCGGCGTGACAAAGAGAGGGCTGAGGCCGAGGCCTTCTCAACCGGTTGAAGGCTGAGTTGACCCATGCCTTCGCGGCCCCGGAGGAGACGTACAAGCCGCTGACAGCGGCAGAGGTGGGATCGCGCGGAATCGACCTGACCCGGTGCCAGCAATCCGTATACAGGAAGGGGGCATCCCATCGCCTCGATGACATCTACCGCTACACCCGTGACAGGTGGGGGACGAGCAGGCCGAGACGTACATCACTGGCTTCTTGTTCGCCGCATCTGACAAGATCGCCGCCCACGGCGTCGTGTCAAACCCATCCCGGCGGAATTTGGCGTCGAGGGATACTTCTTTCGCTACGAGCGTCATTTCGTCTACTGGCGTCATCTCTCGAATGGCGACATCGGGATCGTGACTATCCTGCACGAGCGGATGCATCAGATTGACCGCTTCCGTGATGATTTCAGGGATTGGCTGAACAGACAGACACTCAATTGCCGTGTCAGGGTCCAGCAGACAGGGCATACATGTATCACGACTTGACACATGTATCGCGTGATGGTACATATCGCATGATCCAAAGCACCAAGGACAAAAACGCGCCGGCAATGCTGTCCAAGGCAAGTATGGCAAAGGCTTCCCCGGTGACTTGGTGATGGACGCGTGCGATGTTCACGGCGCTTGATGCAGCGGTTGTGGAGGATTTACGGTTTCCACCGGGCAACCATTTGGAAGAACTGGCGGTGATCGGATAGGACAGCATTCCAGGCGGATAAACGGGCAGTGGCGTATTTGCTTTGTCTGGACGCCCAAGGTCCCGCCGATGGAGATCGTCGATTACCACTGAAAGGAACAACCGCGAGCTTGCTTGAAGAACCAATGCATCCCGGCGAAGTCCTTAAGGAACTCTACCTTGATCCTCTGACATGGGGGCCGATTGCTCCTCGCAAGGCGTCTGGATGTTCCCCGTACGCGGATCGAGCGGCTTGTGAAGGGGCGCTACCAGCATGACCCAGACACGGCTCTACGCTTGGCCCAGGCGTTCAACACGACCCCGGCATACTGGATGAATATGCAAATCAACCATGACATGGCGTTGGCTTGCAAAGAGGTTGATGTGTCAAATGAGCCGCTTTTGCGGCCTGAATAGTCATGAACACGTTTGGATGAGAGGCCATGTATGGCCGAGACCAAACGCCCAAATACGCAATATGTTTTCCGGTAACGCCAGATTTGCGCAGGAATAGTGCATGAAATGCCACCCGCCGACACTGGCACGGGAGAGAGTTGGGCGCATGAGTCATTCCTCCGCCACTTGGGTGCAGAAAGCCTGCCAGACCGAGCCTTGTGCCACAGGTTTGGTTGGCGCGTTGCAGCCGAGCGATCAGGCATCTGCTGTTCGGTCATACGCCGCCCGGGATGGCTCGCCACATGAACAGGCCCGGGGGCGGTGCGCCACATCGCTGGTCACGCCCCTGCAGGTTTTGGTAAAAGCGCATATTGTGCGTTGCGCTTTGTCCCCTTAGAACCTGATGCCAAACTGCAGGCCGGCGGTCGTCTGCGAAACACCGCCGCTGTGGCTGGTTTGGGCCGAGAGCGTCAGGCTCGTCTGCGCGGCCAGCTGCAGATCAAACCCCATGCCAAGGTCGAATTGCGTGTCGGCGCTGGTGCTGGTGGGATGCTGAACGGGGTCGAACCGGCAATCGCATGCAGCGCGGTGGTGCCGGACCCTTCCAGTTCTTTGCTGATGGCCAGATGCGCCGACCATGTGGCAGGCAATGTGCCAAGCGTCAGATCCCGCGTGCTGCTGGCGCGATTTTCGCGCGCAGGCTGGTGTCGGTGCTGGCGGTGCGGGTGATCGCGGCATCACCGCCGGTTTCGGTGAACGCGCCTTTGCGACAGATGCTGCGCGGTCATCTGGGCAAGGCGACCATGTCCAGTCACCCGCTGTCAGATCGCGGCTGACTTCGGCAAAGGCAGTATTGACGCGGCTGTCATAGCGCGCCGTCAGGGTTCAGGTCAGCCCGCCAGCCGTCACGCGGCGCTGGCTGTCGATATCGCCCATTGTGCTGATCAGGCCGAATGTCCATTCCAGCCCGTCCAGATCACGCGGCAAACAGGCCCAGGCTGTGGTTTGCGACCTCGCCCGTTGTGGCCAGATCAGGGGTGCTGTTGTTGGCTGTACTGACCGCGACCATGCCACCGAACTGCCAGGCAGTGTCACTGTCCCAAGTGTACCCTACGGCCAGCCCGTTGTCCCGCCAGGTACTTTTCTTGAAATCGCCACCGCGGCTTTGATGGGACGCGCCGTACAGGCTGGCCCAAAACCCGCTGCCTGTTCCAAAGCGTGCCATGTGTTGCCAGATCGCCCGCGCTGCCACCCGGGATGCGCCCAGCTGGGCGGCACCAAAAGCGGCCAAACCAAGCTGCCGGCGGTCAAAAGCCCCGGCATCCATGGCCACCAGACCTTCACCTGAAAACGCATCCAGCGCCGCGGTCGCGGTAGCGCCGGACAGGCCCGCCAAAGTGTTGAAAACGGTGCTGCCGGATATGGTTTCAATGCCATTGGCCGTGGCTTTCTGCTGGCGGCACAGCCACAGAATCAAATGACACATCATTGCGGACCAAGCGCAGATCGACGCTATTGGCGCTATAGATCAGGGTCGGGTCGAGAAAGTCGAAATCCGATGTCACACCGGTGAATGTCCCTGTCAGATTGCCGCTGGCGGTGACAATGCGCCAGGTGCGGCTGGGATCATAGGTGGCGTTTTCGCCGATATGACGCACCGTGCCGCCGTTGATGGTGACATTGCCCAGGGCATTGATCAGGTCGGCGCGGGCGGCGTCGGCGGCGTCAACCTGACTTGCAGCACCGCACCGGTGTCAAAGGTGATATTGCCAGTATTCAGCGTGCCGATGGAATTGCCCGCCGCCAATGTCCCGCCGCTAACACATCACATCGCCCAGCGTGCCGCCCGCCCAGCGTGCCGCCGTTTGCACCGTGGTGGCAGCGGATGCCAGCGATCCGTTGACCAGCAACCGCCCCCCGACACCGTGGTCGTTCCTGTATAGGTATCTGCCCTGACAGGGTCATGCCTGTGCCTTGTTTGGTCAGGTTCCCACCTCCCCGATCACACCGGAAAAGGTGCGGTCACCTTTGCACGCCAAGTGTCAGGTTCGCGCTCAAAGCCGTTTCCCGCCTGCGCGCCGGAAAGATTGCCGATTGTTTCGTCTTCTGAAATACCGAACGTGGCACCTGACGCCACTCTTGCACCAGCGCGCCATCATCTATTGCAGCGCCGCTGAAGGCTTCAAGCCTGCCCACATTGACGAACACATCCCCGGTAAATGTGTTGTTTCCATATAGGATAAGGCTGCCTACCCTCTTTGGTCAAGGTTCCGTTGCCCGTGGCGATAACGCCATACATCTCAATACCCTGCCATCAAAGGTCAGGTTCTGGTTGGCACCACTAATGTTTAGAGCTTGCCGTAAAGCGAAGCGTGCTACCGGTGCCAAACGAAGTGATCCGCGACGCAGACCCAAGAGTAATGGCACCATTGACGGTGCTGAGGTGTCCACCAGCGCTTCGCAGTGCCGCCACCTCCCACGCCCGCGCCGTTCAGCGTGATCGCCTCGTTCAGGTTGAGTACGTTAGACACATCTAAGGTCGCACCATCGGCGACAATTGTGCCACCCGCCAGCCGTCTAAGGCATTGCCACTGCCGATCCGCAACGTGCCTGCATCGACATTTGTCGTTCCCGTATAGGTATTCGCCCCAAACAGGAACAGGATGCCCGCGCCCCGTTTGACAAGATTGCCGGTCCCCGAGATCACATTGTTGACGATCACATCATCGCTGCGGTCAAAACGCAACATGGCTATTGACGACATCGCCCGTGCCAAGCGTCCCTGTGGTGCCGCCATTGCCGACCTGCAACGTGCCGTTGCTGATCGTCAACCCGGCATAGGTATTCGCCCCCGTCAGGATCGTCGTGCTGCCTGGCCTGCGTGATGCCGCCTGTCCCGAGATGACATTTTGCCAAAGGACAGATTATTGTTGGGTGGTCAAAACGCAGCGCACCGGTTGTTGACGACCCTGCCTGCGCCAAGCGATCCTGCAGCGCCCGCCCCAATCTGCAACGTGCCACCGTTGATCGTGGTCGTCCCCGTATAGGTATTTGTCCCCGACAGGGTCAGCGTGCCTGTGCCCTGTTTGATCAGGTTCCTTGCCCCGCCGAACTCTCTGATCACACCGGAAAAGCTGCGGTCACTTGCACGCCAAGCGCGTCAGCCCCATGCTCAGCGATGCATCCCGGCAGCCTGAAAGATTGCTGATTGTTTCAGCTTCTGAGACAGAGAAGTTCGCACCTGACGCCACCTGCACCAGCGCGGCGTCACCTATTGCGGTGCCACTACGGGCCTGAAGCGTGCCCGCATTGACAAACACATCCCCGGTAAATGTTGTTTCCATAAAGACGAAGTGTGCCTGTCCCTTCTTTGGTCAAACTTCCGCTGCCCGTGGCGATAGTGCTAAACATGTCGATCGATCCCCCACCATCGAAGGTCAGGGTTCTGGTTGGGTCCGCTGATGCTGGAGCCTGTATTAAAGCGTATAAGTCCCGTCGAAGTGATCCGCGCCGCAGAGCCAAGTGTGACGGTTCCGTTTATGGTGCTCGTGCTCCCCGATGCTCGCAACGCGCCGCCACCTGCCACGCCATCGCCGTTCAGCGTGATCGCCTCTGTTCAGGTTGACTACGCTCAGCATCTCTTTAACGTCGCCCGTCGGATGATAAATTGCGCCGCCGCGGTGCTGCCCAAGCCGGAGCTATCGCCGATCCGCAACGTGCCTTCGTTGATCGTGGTGGTACCTGAATATGTATTCGTCCCCGACAAGGTCAGCCTGCCTGCGCCCTGTTTGACAAGATTGCCTGTCCCCGAGATCACATTGCCGACGGTCACATCATTGCTGCGGTCAAAACGCAGCGTGGCGTTATTGATGATCCCGCCCGTGCCAAGCGAGCCCGTGGTGCCGCCTGCCCCGGGATCTGCAACGTGCCGCCGTTGATCGTGGTCGTCCCCGTATAGGTATTCGCCCCGACAGGGTCAGCGTGCCTGTGCCTTGTTTGATGACCCGCTCTGCAAAGGTCAACTCTCCGATCACACCGGAAAAGGTGGTCACTTCGTATCGCCAAGCGTGAGGGAATTTATCAATCCACCCTGCCGTCGCCCGAAAGATTGCCGATCGCTTCAGCTATTGAAACCCTGAACCTGCCACCTGACGCTACCTGCACCAGCGCGCTATTGGCTGGCTGCCGCGCCGCTGTAGACTTCAAGCCTGCCCGCATTGACAAACACATCCCCGGTAAAGGTGTTGTTTCCAAACAGAACAAGGTTGCCTGTCCCCTCTTGGTCAAGGTTCCACTGCCCGTGGCGATGGTACCGGAATACTCGAAATCGTATTCTCACTATCAAAGGTCAGGGTTCTGGTTGGTTCCGTTAATACTGGTGCCTGCCATAAAGCGCAGGAAGTTATCCGAGGTGATCCGCGCCGCAGACCCAAGAGTGATGGTGCCAACGGTGCTCGTGCCCTCCCCGACACTTCGCAGCGCGCCGCCGCCTGCCACGCCTGCGCCGTTCAGCGTGATCAGCCCGCTTGTGGTAATCCCACCCGACACCTAACGTCGCCCCGTCGGCGACAACCGTGCCGCTTGCGGTGATGCCCTGCCGGAGCTAGCGCTGACCCGCAACGTGCCTTCGTTAACATAGGTCATCCCCGTATAGGTATTCGCACTCGACAGGGTCAGTGTGCCTGCGCCTTTGTTTATTGAGGTCGCCTACGCCTACGCTAGAAATCACGCCTGATTGCGTGGCTTCCCCGCGTTCACCGTCAGATCAATATCGCCTGTCGTATCCAATAACGTTGCCGTGCGGGTTTCCCCGTCATTATAGGTGATGCTTTGCGCGGTGGCCTCTGCCGATGGTGATCAGCGCGCCCATGGCCGTGATGAACACAAGCTCTTCGTCGCGCGGCCAGGCGGCAGCGCCGTGTCAGGCTGCGCTGGCTAACCCGATCTGGCGCGGCTTGGCTGTTACGACAAGCTGTTGATTTGAATATGATTTGCCTTTGCCACTTGAAAGCGCCGCCGCCGCTGAAAAACATACCGATTCACTCCACAAAAACACTCAGGGATGAGTAATAAAAATTAATACAACTATGGATAGTGAAAAGGGTAGGGCGCGAATTTATTGCCAGCCACGGTCAACCGCCCACAGGCCAGGGCGGAACCAGCTGGTTGATCGCGTCACGCGCCGTAAAGGCCTGGCCATATTTGCGCGCAGGCTGACAAGGGGCCAGCACGGTGTCGATCGTCGGGGTCGGCGTGTCCGTCACGCGCCCCAGTTCGCGCACTGATCCCAAAAGCGCGTCAATCTCCATCGGCCGTCCGGCATCCAGATCCTGCAACATCGAGGTCCGGTGCGCGCCCACGGCTGCGCCGCCCTCGATGCGGCGATCCACGTCGATCGGAAATTTCACGCCCAGCTTTTCCGCGATGTCCTGCGCTTCCAGCATCATGGCGCGCGCGACGGCGCGGGTGCCGGGGTCTGTGCACAAGACGTCAAGGGTCGCATGGGTCAGCGCCGAAATCGGGTTGAACGACAGGTTGCCCCAGAGCTTTACCCAGATTTCGTCGCGGATCTTGGGGCGCACCGGCGCCTTGAGACCTGCCTTTGACAGCGCCTCGGACAGGCGCGTGGCGCGCGCGGATTTGGACCCGTCAGGTTCGCCCAGCGAAAAGCGGTTACCTTCGATATGCTTGACGACGCCGGGGGCGATCACCTCGGCGGCGGGATAGACCACGCAGCCCAGAACGCGGTCCGGGCCAAAGCCGGTCCATTGCGCGTCGCCCGGATCGACCGAGGCCAGCCGCGTGCCTTCCAGCGGGCCGCCAACCTTGTGGAAATACCACCAAGGGACGCCGTTCACGCCGGAGACGATTGTCGTGTCAGGCCCGATCAGGGGCTGCATCCGCGCCACGACCGGCGGCACCGAATGCGCCTTGAGGGTGACGATCACATAATCCTGATGCCCCAAAGCTGCCGGATCGTCCGAGGCATTGACCGGATAGGTTTTCGTCTCGCCTTCTTCGATCAGGGTCAGGCCATTGGCTTGCATCGCCGCCAGATGCGGGCCGCGCGCGACAAGGCTGACATCCGCGCCCGCCTCGGCCAGTTTTGCGCCCATGTAGCCGCCGATGGCGCCGGCGCCGAAAATACAGATTTTCATTGATTTACACCAACCCCAGTTTCTCGGCCAGGCCAATGCGTTGCAGCTTGCCGGTCGCACCTTTTGGGATATCGTTCAGGATCATTATTTTGCGGGGCACCTTGAAGGCAGCCAGCTGTGCGCTTGCAAAATCGCGGATCTCGCGTTCGGTGGCGTCATGGCCTTCCTTCAGCACGACGGCGGCGCCGACATCTTCGCCCAGCTTGTCATGCGGTATGGCAAAGGTCACGACCTGGGCCACCGCGGGATGCGCCGACAGAACGCCGTCCACCTCCAGCGGCGATATCTTTTCGCCGCCGCGGTTGATGATCTCCTTCAGGCGACCGGTCAGGGTCAGATAGCCTTCGGCGTCGAACTCGCCCTGGTCGCCGGTACGGAACCAGCGCCGGTTTTCAGCCTCGAAAAAGTTCTTTTCATTGGCCTCGGGGTTGCCCTCGTATCCGGGGGTCACGTTGGGGCCAGAGATGACGATCTCGCCCACACCAGTAACCAGCCGGTTTTCGATCTCATGGGCGACGCGGACCAGCGGTCCGGCCTCGATCCCGACCGATCCGGGTTTCTGTTTGCCGGCACCCAGCGGGTTCGATGCCATCTGATGCGCAGCTTCGGTCATGCCATAGCCTTCGATCACCGGCGCCTTGAACGTTTCTGCCAGCGCCTCCATCACCGGGCCGGGCAGCGACGCGGAGGAGGACCGCAGGAATCGCAGCGGCACGTTTGCAATCGTGTCGGCATTGCGCCCGGCGCGGGCGAGGATCGCTTGGTGCATGGTGGGAACGGCCGTGTACCATGTCGGGCGCGCGTCTTCCATCCAGCCGAAGAACTTGAGCGCGTCGAAACCCGGCGCGCACCAGACCGAGCCGCCCGCGGCAAGGCTGGACGACACTGCGGCGATCAGGCCGTGGATATGAAACAGCGGCATCACGTTCATGCAGCGGTCGGCAGGCGTCAACGCCAAAGACGCGCTGATGTGGCGGGCCGACGCGGCGATGTTGGATTGCAGCAGCGGCACGATCTTTGGACGCGACGTTGTCCCAGACGTATGCAGGATCAGCGCCACGTCATCCGCTGTGGGACTGTGTCGGCAGCCGTGCCGGTCACTGGTCGAAAGCGTGAACGTACCGGCAGGTTCGGTCGCTGTTAGCTCTATCACGGTCAGATCAAAACGCGCGCCGCCGCGCGCGCTGGACCGTCATAACCTGCCTCGAGTATGATTGCGCTGGCTTTGAGGTCAGCAAGGTAGAAGGCGAAATTCGTCTTCTTTATAGGCCGGGTTTATGGTGCGGTGGTGGCGGATTGCGCCACGGTCACAAAGCCGCTGCCATCTCTGGCCCATTGGGCAACACAATCGCCACACGGTCCTGCGCGCCGATACCGGCGCTCCGCAGGAATGTCCGAACCGTGCGCGTCAGGCTGTTCAGTTGCCCATAGGACATCCAGTCCCGCCCAGGGGCACCAATGGCATTTGCGGTGTCAGGATGTCGCTGGATCAAGTCTGCGAGTGTGTGCATCAATTTTCTCTCTTGTTGGTCGTCGTATTAAATCCGACACGCCGGACAATGGCTAGCGTGCGATCAGTTTTTTGCCAAAGCCAATTTGCGCCGCAAAAGCTTTACGGCCGGCAACAGGATCAAGATGATTGCGATGATCGTGATCGGCCCTGCAATGGGACGGGTGAAAAAGATCATCGGATCACCCGAGGACAGCAGCAGGGACTGGCGCAGCGTGGGTTCGGCAATGGGTCCCAGCACGATGGCCAGCACGGCGGGGGCCAGCGGATAGTCGAACTTGCGCAGAAAGAACGCCGAAAGCCCGAAAATCACGATCAGCCAGAGGTCATGGATGCTGCGGGAGGCGGCAAAGCCGCCGACGATAGACAGCACAAAGATCAGCGGCGCGAGAATCGTGAACGGCATCCTGAGCATCCACACAAACAGTGGAATGAAAGCGAGGTTGATGACGAGCGCCGCGATGTTCGAGATGTAGAAGGAACCGATCAGGCCCCAGACGAACTCGCTCTCGTCAATGAAAAGACGCGGTCCCGGTGTCAGGCCCCAGATCACCATGCCGCCCAGCAGAATCGCTGTTGTCGGCGAGCCTGGAATCCCCAGCGTCAGCATCGGCAACATCGAGCCTGTCGAGGCAGAGTTGTTGGCTGATTCGGGCGCCGCCACACCGTCCGGAGAGCCTTTGCCATATTCCTCGGGCGTTTTTGACAACATCTTGGCCACGCCGTAGGACATCAGGGACCCCGGTGTCGCGCCCGCCGCCGGCAGGATGCCCACGAAGAACCCAATGAGCGATCCGATCGCGGTCCCTTTCCATCCGCGCTGCGCGGCTTCCTTGGCGTCCGACATCATGCCTTTTGCCGTCATCTTGGGGTTTGTTGTGGTGACTTCGCCTCGGGTCTGCTCGATTGTCCACAGCATTTCCCCAATCCCGTAGACGCTGATCGCCAGAACGATAAAGCCGATCCCGCGCATAAAACCGTCGATCTCGAACAGCACATCCGCGGCTCGCCGGAAATCGTGTCAAACCCGACGGCCGCCAGAACAAGGCCAAGGCAGATCGAAAACACAGTCTTGGAATGTCGTCGCCGCCAAGACCCACGAAAGTAGCAAAGGCCAGTAGCATCAGCGCAAAATTTCCGGTGGCCCAAAAGACAACGCCGTCGATGCAAGAACAGGCGCGAAAAGCGTAAACAGGACAGTGGCAACAGTCCCACCAACGAATGAGGCCAAAGCCGCAGTCACCAGTGCCAGACTTGCCTGCCCCTTAAGCGCCAGTGGACGGCCGTCAAAGGTTGTCGCCACAGCCGTCGACGCGCCGGGGATCCCCAATGTCACAGACGAAATCGCCCCGCCATACATCGCGCCGTAATAGATCGCCGCGAGAAAAATGATCGCCGAATTTGGCGGCACAAGGAACGTGATCGGCAAAAGGATCGCAACGCCGTTCACTGAACCCAGACCGGGCATCGCCCCGATAAATAGCCCAACAGTGACACCGGCGATGATCAAGGCAAGATTGATTGGCTCAAGCGCCAACAAGATACCATCGGCAAGAAAGGACATGACTTCCATAGAAGACCCGGGTCTGGGGGATTTCAGTAAATGATGTCGTACATCAGATCGAAGGCGGGCTGGGTGAATGACATCCCCTGAGGCATGGAAATCAGCATCACGGCCTCGAAGAAAAAGAACAGCCCAATTGGTAACGACAGCGAAATCGCCAAAGTCAGAAACCATGAATGCCGTCCAAGGAAGCGCAAGTAATACAAAAGAAACACCGCAACCGCGCCATACATTGACACAATCGAGATCAGCCCGACAAACGATCACGCTGCCGCCGACATAAAGCAGTGTCCGCCACCCGAAAGCATCCATAAACGGTTCGTCCGACCGCGACGCAGGCGATTGTGTGCGCCACCATTTCTGCACTGGCCAAGCAGCTTAGCAGCATGCCCAGAGCAAGCCAAAGGGCCAGAACCCGCCGCCTGGCCCCTGTCCTCTAATGTAGCCGATTGGAAGTTCGGTGCTCTTCCATATCAGGTAGAGGGGAAAGAGGGCCAAAAGCCCAACAGAGATATCTCACCTTGGCGCATGACTGCCCTCTTTCCTGCCTTTCGGCTTAGTTGTTCAATTCAGACAAAAGCGTGCGATGGTTCTGGACTTGGACAGCCCAATAGGCGCGGGTCTCGGCCTCATCCATCACCAGCGGGGACATGCTTTCCGAGACAAGGTATCCCTGCCACTTTTCGCTGTCGTAAACCTTGCCGAATGTCTCGCGGTAATAGGCTGCCGCTTCAGCCGACATGCCGGGTGCGCCCACGACAGCCCGCTGGTTGTAATAAGAGAAATCGTGGCCCTTTTCCTTTAGGGTCGGCACATCTGGATAGGCGTCCATCCGTTCGTCGGAGAAGCTAAGCAGCGGTACGACATCGCCCGCCTCGTAAAAGCCCTTGGCCTCGGACGGGTTGTTCACCGTTGCCATGACCTGCTGGCCTGCAAGATCTTTGGCCACGGCACCGCCGCCATCATAGGGGATATACTTGATCTTAAGGTCATAGGCGCTGGCCAGATAGGCGATCACAATCGAATCTTCCTGACCGGTGCCGGTGCCACCCATGACATATTCGCCGTCCATTTCGCGCACCTTGGCGACAAAGTCCTCGAAGGTGGTGATGCCGGAATCCTTATGGACCCACAGCACAAACGGATCGACGCCCATCATGATGACCGGGGTAAAGGTTTCAATATCGACGCCCAGACCCTCTTGACGGATCGGTGTCGTATAAAGGAGTTCAGCGTGACCATCAGCGTGTGATCAGGGTCACGCGCATCGTTGAGGTGCAGCACGACTTGCCCCAGAACCGCCACCCCGGTTGGTGGGGATCAAGGGGCATTGGTCAAACTGTTTTCCTCGACCACGGATTGGATGAAACGCGCGATCTGATCCGCACCGCCACCCGCGCCTGCCATGATGGTCAAATCGATCGGGCGTTTGGGCTGCCAGTCTTGGGCAAAAGCCGCAATTAGTGCAGGGTCGCGATTGTGGTGCTGGCTGCCAGCGCAAGAAAAAGTCTTTTGGTAAGTTTCATGGTGGGTTCCTCCCTGGTATGTCCGGTTGTCCCGGCCTGATGTTTCCGCGTTCTGCGCGGCCTTGCTTAATTCCTGCGAAACGCCGCACTGTGGCGTTTCGCGCCGACGGGTGATGCATCAATGCGCCATCAAAACCGGCATCTCGGTGCCATCCACGATGCGCTGCGTGTTGCCGCCGAACAGCATTTCGGTCTCATGGCTGTGGCTATAGGCACCTGTCACCAGCAAACTGGCCCTGATGCTTTGCAGGTGGCCAAAGCGCGGTCGCAGGGTCCTTGCCATCAAAGTGAACGATCTCGGCAGTGATCCCGCGAATGGCGTAATAGGCGGCCAGTTCCTCTGATGTAGGACCGTGCGGCTGCAATTTGCCGCCGGTCAGAATGCTGACGCGCTGGGCCGCATGTACGATGTCCAATGACGACGCGACAGCGCGCGCCGCTGGCAGCGATCCGTTCCAGCCGACGGCCACATGCTGCGCAAAGGTCGCGTCAGGCTGCAATTGTCCCGGACAGATCAGCACCGGGCGACCCGCCCCATAGAGCGCCGATTTGAGCGAAGTCGGTCCCAAATTGTTTTCCCGCTGGGGCTTGGGAAGCACGATCAGATCGGTCAGGCGACCCGCGTGCCGGACCACATCGGCCATGCGCCCAGGTTCTTCCGCGAAAGTGCAGGTCGCGATACCGGCTTCGCCGCCATCTTCGCTGAGCCCGAATTCACGCGCCAGACGATGCAGGATGCCCTGCAGATGGTCTTCCTGCCGGTTGGCAAGCCTGACCGCCTGCTCTAGCATCACCTTGCGCGCAAAGTCGTTTCAGCGGAACGCCTTGCGGCAGAAGGTCGTTGGGCTGGACGCGGCAATGCACAACATTGACCTGTGCACCATGCTGCTTTGCCAGCTGTGCCGCGTGGGCAAACACGGTCGCAGCCATGCCATCGCCGCGCACTGGAACCAAAATTGACTTTAACATCGTGCTCTTTCCCGTGTCTTATTCGCAGCCACATCGTGGCGTATTCTTACGGGGTGAACCTTTGAGCGGGCCCATCCGAAAGGTGGTACGCAATAAAGTTACGCGCAGGAATGTTTCGTCAAGTGGTAAAATGCGTAATAAATTTAATATGACGATTTTGTGATGTTTTTTAAGCTCTTGTAAAATAATAAAATTTTTGTATCCTAAGGTATACTGCAAAATCAGAGTACTTGGCGAATTTGAGCCGTCCAAATGTGGCTTTTGATTTCGCCTTGTCAGAGGATTCGCGTGATGCATCGCATTGCTCCGCGATCCGCAAAACGCGAAGCTGCCGCCGCTGGGCTGGGGTGGCGGCAGAGCGCGCCCAGTTCGGTCCATCTGGATCGACAGATTGTCTGTTGGGGCGGTGTCATCGACCGTGAGCCGTTCAACCGGGCGGGCAAAAAGGCACGCTGGCCCCTGACGGTTTATCCTCCCCAATCTAGGTTCCGCGGCCAAGATCAGGGTGTATCCGGCGATTAGCTCAAACCCGCGGCCTTCAAAGATCACCATGCGCGCTTGGCGGCGGCGGTTGCCAGATAATACGAACAGATGCGCCATGCAGCATTGGCTGCCTTTCCTGATGCTGCTTTTTGCGCCGGTCACGATCAACCCTAGGCACAAACAAACCGATCCAAAGCAGATAGAAGAGCAACTCGGCCACTTGCACAGGCATTGTATTACTCTGTGCCGGCTGGGCCATGGCGGATTGGTCGACCGCCTGCGCCAATACGGCAAGGATCATGTTCTCGACTGACGCGTCGTCCTTCTTGTCCGAGGCGACACCATATCGTGCACCGTGCCAGATTGCAGATGCGGGGCGTCGGGCGACAAGGTTGTGGCGGTGATCTCGGCCAACTGATCAAACAGGCTCAGCCGGTAAACAAGCTTGGCTGCCACTGGCGCATCCATGGGCAGGACGATGGCAATGTGTTGATCGTGTGCGCCAAGGGTCAAAACTGGCCGGCCGTCCGGATCGTGGGATAATTGCAGGGGGAACCTGTCCAACGTCGCCATGACGGGCGTCTGTGTCGGGTCATAGATCAGCGTATAAACACCTTGTTTCAGCAGATCTGCCGCTTGGGTATCAGGTGGCGGGACCATGTCATCAGGGTTGCCATTGGGGCCGATCATCGCCGCAAGCAGATCCGGCCTCTCCTCGACATCCTGTTAAACGAACCCGCGTTGAACGTCAGCAAACCATCTTCGCCGACGTCAATCCCGATGTCGGCAGGCAAAACAGGATTTGACGCAAAGCCATAGACCGGACGGGTTGTGATCTTGCGCAGCCGGTCCAGCAGAGCTTGCGCCAGTATCCGGTCTTGCGGGCTGATATCTGTGCTGCTGCCGGCGCCTCGTTTTGCGATGCCTGCAAGAAAAGTCTGTATCGCATTCACTTCACGGACTGGCGACGCCACCCTTAGCTGCAAAGCGGCAATCGTCTCTTTGGGTGCAGATATGCGTGATTTTGTGGTGTCAGAACGATGCGAGGCTCCACCGCCACGCCATCCGTGGCCGGAATTTCGTCAACCGACACCACAAGCGGCTGGCCTTGGGGCGGCAAAGCTGCTTGCAGGACGCGTAAAATTGTCGCGACCGACGCCAGTTGCAGGCATGCGCCGTGCCGGAAGGCTTTGAGAACAAGTGCTAGACCCTGCCTTGTCTGCAACAGCCAAGCCTTCAGGCCGGGTAGGCCATTCAGGCTTTGGACAAGGGATTTCAAACTGTCGCTTGCCAGCGCCAATCGCAACTGTGTGATCTGGTGGTGCCGGTGGACAGTTTGACGGGGCCAGCAGGCGGCAGCAAGATCGTCCCCTGTTGCGCATATTGGGCAAATCTCACAACGATGATCTGGGACGCCTTGTGGCCGCGTAACTGGATCGGATGACAATGCAGCCCGGCTGATCCTGTCCGGCGCGCCACTTGCGAGCGGTTGCGCGATCTTGGTGTTTTCTTTGGCTCCGGTCAGCGTTTCAAGCGATAACCTGAGGCTGCTAAAGGCCTGATAGATTTGCGCCTGATCGAGATTGCCGTTTGAACGCTTGCCGTCGCACGATCTGTTTGCGGCATCTTTGGCGCAGTGCAGAGGCCACCCAGCGCGGCGTAGCAAGCGGATGTCATACGCCGATCGGACAGGGCGCCGTCGGTCAAGTGATGGGCTTTGATGTCAACCATTTGAAAGCTCCCAACCTTGCTACAGTAACGGCTTTCTCAGCGGTGATAATTTATCGTTCGCCCCGACCGGACCAGAGGTCGGCAGCAGTATTCATGTCTGCGTTAGCCCCAATCGCCCATCGACATGCTATGCGAACCACAGCTTCGTCTTGTGAAAACCGCGCGGTTTGCACCGCGCGGTCCTGATCGGGTCAATTGGCGTTTTCAACCAACCAATTGCGCATCTCTTCCATCTCGGCCACCTGTGCCGCGATGATCGTATTCGCAAGAGCAAGCATCTGCGGATCTTCGCCATGTGCGATCAGTACCTGCGCCATGTCGATGGCACCCTGATGGTGGGCAATCATCCCGCAGGCAAAGGCCACATCGGCGTTTTCGTTCATCATGCCGTCCTGCATGGCGGGCATGCTGATCATCATGCGGCGCATGTTGTCCTGCACATGTTCAGGCATGGATTCAAGATCGACATCTCCCATGTCCATCATCCCCATCATGCCGACCCCATGCCGCCGGACTGGTCGCCATGCATGGCACCATGGCCCATGGCGCTATGGTCCATCGCACCATCGCGGGAACGACATTGCATTGGTCGGGAAGCTGGAACACAGGTTCCTGCGCATGCGCCGCGACTGCGAAAGTGGTTGCAACAACTGCAGTCGCAAAAAGTGTTTTAGCGGTGTTCATCTGTTTTCTCCTGATTTTTCTGAATGTCTTGCGTGGTCAAACGAACAACCGTCGGGGTGGCGGAACGATAATTGCCGGATGACGTCCGACCTGACAGTAACGTGGGACGCGACCGGATCGTTCACATGCGATACCATGGCATGACAGCGCGGCTGGTGTCAGGGCCGGATGGCACAGGCCCATCATCGCACAAAACGCAGAACCCGCGCAATCGGCAGGCAAATGGTGGCCATCTGCGGCCACAGGCTCATGATGCATCGCATGGGATGCATGTAAAGCCCGATCATGGCTTGGTGCCACTGCGGCATCGCCCGGCAGCCCGAAAATAGCGCGATCAGCACAAGGACCGGCAACAGCGCCAATCGCAAGCCACGGCCTGTCGGGGCGATGCGGGTCACGCAATCCGCCGTGGCGGGAAACCGGCCTGCGACAGCGCCTGTTCGATCGCAATGCCGTCAGCTGTCGATGTCACCGCGACGCGCTTTGTCGGTAGGTCGATGACGACATCTGCGGGGTCCAGTGTGTGGATCGTGGCGGGATGGATCTGGCGCATCCACCGCACCCCATCTTGTCGATCTGAAACTGCATGGTTCCTCCAACCCGATTGATACCTTGATTGTCGACATGGGTATTCCAGTCGCTGGAAGGTCAAGGACCAACATGAACATATTTCTTGATCTGCTTTTCAGCCCCTTCTGTGGTTGAAAGCACCCTGTGTTTGCCGCAATGTCATGACAGTCAGACTGGGCGTTTCCGGCACGCACCCACCTCGTTGCTCACGGGTAAAGCCGAAATAATCCGATCTTTGAAATCAGAATGTCGAAAGATAGAAATATCATACTTCTGGATTGATGCTGTATCTGTTGGCGGCATGGTAAAATGCGGTGTCTTGCCCTTCGATGGAAGGGACTGATCAACAGATAAGCTGATCTGACCATGTCGCTTATCAACATCAATACCCCGGCAGCCAAACTGAAAAAGACCCACAGGTTTGCGCGGTATCTTCTATGATATCCGGTCCTGGGTGGATGGTGAGGTCGTGAGCCGCAATCAGCCGCTGAAGATCAGCTTTTATTCGACACTGCGACTGCGAGCTTCGATCTAATCGCGCCAGAGCTGATCGAAGACACTGCGATCTATATCGTTGATCAAACGGGCGGCACTTTATACCCAAAGGTTAGCAATGTGGCCGTGACGGCAAAATCCATCGAAACTTTCGCCAGCCTCGAAGACGCAGCCGAGGCCGCGATGGACACGCTGCACGAAAGCGTCGCTCTTGTGCTGAATATTGACCTGATCGTGGACATGAATGATGCTGTTGAACAGTTGATCGCCGTCAAGCTGGCTTTGCCCGACGTGCCGGTGATTATCTGCAGCAGCACATTCTCGAAAACAATTTCGCTCCAAAGACGTGCGATCGCTGATGCATCCTCGCCTGCCGTGTACCGATGTGTCACTTGCACTGGCCATTGAAAGCGGCATCTTGAATAACAAAGACAGGCGTAGCTAGGGCAATCCCCGCAGACGCCACGTTTTATCCAGCGCGTTCAGTGAAAGATCACGATCTTTTGGTCAGGCGGTACGGGCGGCCAAGGCGCTGGCTATACTGGCGCGGTCAGACTTGACCGTTTCGAGCAAGCTCCACAGTTTTGCCTGTCGCGCGCATTTGCGGCTTGCTCGGCGGCGGAGAGCGTTTTGGACAATCCTGAAAACCCCAAACCGCGGTCGATCCGACCACACGATGGATCGCGCGCAGCCTGATCATCTGCGTCGGGATGCGCATCCAGCGCATCCAACAATTCGGCAACTTCTGTCAGCCCAGCCTTCATCAGCCTGATCGCATTGTCGTCACCCAACGTTTCCGACAATGCGGCGACAGCGCGCTGCAACTGGTGCGTTCGGGGTCGCCCGCGACGGGCGCGGGTGCGGGCGCAGTTTCTTGTGGCAAGTACCCATCCAGAACCGCCGCAATCTCGGCTTGCGTCGTTGGTTTGGTCAATACGCCGTCAATGCCCGCATTCCGCACGTCGTCGCTGTATTGTATATCGGTATAGGCTGTCACCGCGACAATCATCGCATCGCAAGACGGGCCACCCGCGCGGATGATGCGGGATGCTAATATAGCCGTCCATTACTGGCATGTTCACATCCATCAAAATGACATCATAGGCCCGCATTGCGGCAAGACCGACAGCGATGCTGCCATCCTTTGCTTCATCGACACTATGCCCAAGCTGACGGACCACCGCCGCAAGAAGCGCAAGGTTGATTGCATTGTCATCAACCACCAAAATGTTGCGCGGCCCGACCAAGGTTTTCTCATGCCGGTTTTGCGCTGCAGGCTGCGACAGCGTCTGCGCAGAGGCACTGTCGGTGGCAGTCGACAGATCAATACTGAAACTGAAGGTGCTTCCTTCACCGGGCTGCTTGTCAGACCCAAGGTGCCGTTCATCTGCTTGATGGCAGCATTTGCAATCACCAAGCCAAGCCCGGCACCTCGCGCGGGTGCGCACGATCACCATTTAACATTTTGAACTCTTCAAACAAACTCTCTTGTTTTTAGCGCAATTCCGACGCCAGTGTCTACCACTGCCACGTCGAGCGTGAACTTTCTACGCTGGGCTCACGGAAAGATAGCGCAACGGTAACGCGCCCGTTCGCCGTGAATTTGACCGCATTTCCGACAAGATTGTAGATAGCGCGCACAAAGGCGGGCGGCGTGCCGACAAAGGACGGTAGCGGCGTGTCGCCCTGTTCTACGCGCAGGGCAAGCTGCGTATTCTGCCCAGCAGCCAGCGGGGTCAATTCGTTCAGAATCGCGGCAACGATCGCAGGAGGATCAAACAGCACCTCTTGCTGCTGCTGCCCATTCAACCGCGTCATATCCAGCACATCATTGATCTGTTGCAAGGCACGCAGGCTACAGTCACGCGCTGTCTGCACCAAGTTGCGGCCGACCTGGTCCATTCCTGTCTGGTCCAGCAAATCGCGCCGCGATCATGCCCTGCAGCGGCGTGCGCATGTCATGGCTCATCATCCCCAGAAAGGCAGTCTTGGCTGCAGCGTTCCTTTCTGCGCCCAAGCGTTCAATGCGCAGCTGGTCTTCGGCGGCGGCGGCGGCGGTCATATCGCGGATGAACACGATCATGATCGGGCGGCCATCAAGGTCGATATCGGCTGTCACGGATAGGTCTGCGGGGAATGACGGCCCGTTCGGTCGGCGTGCCGTGACACGCGTAACGCCCATCGCGATCAGCGGCGGTAGCACAGCGGCATCCTCTGGTTGCGCATTGCTGGCTGCACGTCTTGCATGTCGATCAGCGCGCCGATGTGATGACTCCGGCCAGATCGTCACCCGGCACGCCAAAACGCGAGTCACCGTCTGGTTGGTCAGCACAATCCTGCCGTCTGCATCGACAACGATGATCGCGTCCACGGCAGAATCGTATGCCTTGCCCAAGATGCCTGACAGGTGCTGCGCCCGACCTTCGACGCGATGCCACAGGGACAGGCCAGCCACCAACAACAACATTGCCACGGTATCGCCACGATACTGTGTATCCAAAGTTGTCGCAAAATGACCGCTCAGCCTGCTGCGCGATCTCAACTGTACGGACAGCATACAAGACAGCCGCAGCCGTGATGTCTTGCACGATCGGTGCAGCCGCGTGCAGGCGTGTCGTCACGACACGAATCGTACGCGCATCCGTTGTATCGATCGCATCAATCCGATCCGCGAGCGCGTTACGGACCGCATAATCGCCACAAGTTTTTCGCCAATACCGAGAGCAAGATCAGGATCAGACAACAAGACCTTGCCGCTTCAACGCGTTGTGAAAATCCGTCGAACAAAAGGTTCAACCGGGCCAAACCGTTTTGCGAATCCAGTTCTGGATCTGAACGGGACAGCAAAAGACCATCCGCCGCCAGCACCAGTGCGCCATGGATCACGTCAAGATCGACGAGCTGCGCGCGCGCAGCTTCGGCCGCAGTCTCACGCATTGTCTTTTGCCGTTGCTGCAGCGATGCGGCATTAAATAGTATCAATATGCAAGTCAGAAGAAGGAAAAGGACAATCGACCGACGAAAAAACGACGTGATTTCAATGGCGCAAGAAAATGGATGTAGCGGACGCCATGACACCCCTTCAGTCCGCGAGAACCTCGGCCTGAGTACGTTAAGAAACAGTTGAAGGTAAAAACTTTCGATCCCACAGCAGACGAGGCTATCGGACCGAGGCTTTACAAATACCATACTTTTTGTTCCGGATACAAAATGCATCACCGGCGATGCGGATATCGCGACCGACGCGCACCAAATGCAAGCGTCCGCGCAATAGCGCGACTGCAGGGACCGCGCGTAATGTTGGGAAATCGGCGCCTGCGGTGGTCTGGGCCATCATCTTATGCAACGGGTCGGGCTGCATATTCATGCGTGTTCGAGGCACATCAACATCTATCCACCCTGCGCCGCGAGATTTGATAGCATCGGACCAAGCACTAGTCTCCAACACGCTCTCGGTAACATCGGCGCGCATGTTGCTTGAGTCTTGAAAGCTTTGCCGCAACCAACCAGTTTCCCCAACAGACGGATAACAGCGCCCAAAGCAATATAAAGCTAACTTTAGATATAAAGTTATCTTAAGTTGTTGTGTTACTTTTCCTTTTACTAGTTTAAGAACTTTACACGGGAACTGGCGTAAGCAACTTATACAAAATCACTTTATAAGGTATTAAATATCTCGATGCACGCACCAGATGTGCGGAAATGTAAGGAGGCGTTAGTGACACAAAACGTTTTCTCGTCGGTCAGCAGCCATGACCCGGATACTTGTCGCTGATGACCACCGATTGATCGTGGATCCGTCTCGCTTTCGCTGTCGATGAGCGAGGGGTTTCGATGTCGAAATCTCGGATAGCCTGTCCTCGACCTTGGAAAAATCATCTCAGAACCACCCTATGCCATTGTCATGCTGGATCTGCGCATGCCTGGTATGGACGGGATCAACAGCATCAAAAAGGTGGTCGATGCCGCTGGCGACGCGAATGTTGTGCTGTTTTCGGCCAATGCTGACACGCATACCGTGGCACGCGCGATCGAGGTCGGTGTGCGGGTCTTGTGCCGAAAACCCTGCCGCTGCAGTCCTTGGGCAGTGTTCTGCGGCTTATCCAGTCCGGACAGATGTTCATACCAGCCGAAAACCGCATACCCCCGGTGATTCCCGCGGACAATCGGTTCTGAGCGAAAGCGAATTGGCGGTCCTGCAGATGGCAGCATCGGGCATGACGAACAAGCATATCGCCAATAACCTTGATATGAACGAAGCGCGGATCAAGATGCATATGCGCACGATCTGCCGCAAGCTTGAGCACGCAATCGTGCGCATGCGGCCATGATTGGCCGCGACATGGGAATCGTTGACCACTGACAAATGCTGAGATGGCGGCTTGGTGGGCAAGTGCATATCTTTCGCGTGACGCAAAAGTTCATGCAAATAACATGCCGACCGAGCAAATCGGTTCATGATTGAGCGTGGGACCATAGCGATGGTGGGGCATTTTCTGCCCCGTCGTGATCAGCAGCAGCCAAAGATGCGGCGCGTGGTGCAAAGCGGTAAAGTGACAGCTGTAGCTAGCTTGGCCATGACAGTGTGAAACGAGAAGGCACTGTCAGACTATAGATCAGGTTTGTCGCGCCGGTGCCGACTGCAAACACCTGCAGGGCATGGGGCGGTTCAATGACGCGCAAGGCGTCGATTTTGCCTGACTAGCTTCGTCTTAGGTGCTGCAAAGCAAGAGGCGCCCCAAAGTCAGACCGGCTCATGTCAGCCCCGGGCCCGCACGCCGTCAACAATGTACCCAGTCGTCGTCGACCGCGCGGTACAACCGAGGCAATATGTCAGTCGCGTGCCACAGGCCAGCGCCAGAACAGGTGGGTGCTGTGCATTTGTTCATGACCGACAGCCCCTTGCCGGTCGCTGACGGCTTCCGAACAAGACGTCACCACGCAATAATTTAAGGATGTGACAGATGAGCATATTTTTGGTGCCTGTTCACGAGGCACCATTGCAGATTTGTAGGCATCTACTGGTCCGATGTCGCGGCCTGCCGTGGCGGCACCTGCCCCATGCTCTGCCAATCCGGTTATTACATCCGAAGGTTGCGCGTCCTGCCGTCAGACGCCGGACGCAACAATCTGCGGCAGGTGCCGACAGCCCTTTCGAACAAAGGCAACAGGGAGATTTCCGTGACACTCAAAACTCTACTCAAGGCCAGCAGCGCCATTGTCCTGCTGTCGGCCATCGCCGCAAACGCGCAGGCGACCCACCCCAAACCGGCGAGGCGCTGGCAGAGGTGCAGACCTTTACCTACCGCGTGCTGGATGAACATTCCTCTGTTGATCCGCAGGTGGTCGAGGATGTGACTGGTGCCGAGGTCGTGCGCGACCTGTTCGAAGGTCTGATGAATCAGGATGCCACCGGCGAACTGGTCCCCGGTGTGGCGACAGGGTTCGATGTGTCCGAGGACGGGCTGACCTATACATTCACCCTGCGCGACAATGCCCGTTGGTCAAACGGTGATCCGGTGCTGGCCAGCGATTTTGTTTACGCATGGAAACGCGCCGTTGATCCGGCGCTGGCGTCCGAATACGCGTGGTTCATGGAACTGATGTCGATCGAAAACGCCGCCGCCATTATCGCGGGCGAGATGGACAAGGACGCACTGGCGTCACAGCCCCCGATGACAGCACCTTTGTTGTGACCTGTCACAGCCCCTGCCCTATTTCGCGCAGATGACGACGCATTCTACGACTTTCCCCGTGCATCCGGCCACGGTCGAGGCGCATGGCGACACCTGACCCGCCCCGAAAACATCGTGTCCAACGGCGCCTATGTGCTGCGTGAACATGTCCCGCAGGAACGTCTGGTCCGCGTGCGCAACGAAATGTACTGGGACAACGAAAACACGATCATAGACGAAGTCACATCCTTGGTGATCAATGACGTCAATCAGGGCCTGACCCGCTATCTGGCAGGCGAGCTTGACCGGACCGAGGTGCCCCGGGCCAGTTCCAGCGTCTGTCTGCGAATATCCCGATCAGGCGATCAGCATTCCGCGCCTGTGTCTCTACTACAACTTCAACCTGTCGAGGCGGGCCAGAGGCGTTGCAGGACGTCCGCGTCCGTCAGGCGATGAACCTGGCCGTGAACCGCGATGTGATCGTGAACAACGTTCTGGGCGCAGGCCAAACGGCAGCCTATAACTTTACCCCGGTGCGTACGTTGGTTTCAACCTGCCAGATCTGCCGATTGCCGACATGACGCAAGAAGACCGCAACGCGATGGCGGTCGCGCTGATAACCGAAGCCGTTACGGCATCGGTGGTGAGCCGCTGAGCATCGAACTGCTGTACAACACGGACGAGGCGCAACGGAACATCGCCGTGGCCCTTGGCCAAGATGTGGCAGCAGACGCTGGGGATCCAGACCACGCTGGCCAATCAGGAATGGCAGACCTTTTGCAGACCCGCGGCAACCAGAACTTTGAAATGGCCCGTGGCGCATGGTGTGGTGATTACAACGAGGCATCGACCTTTCTTGATCTGGTGACCACCAATTCGGGCTATAACGATGCGAATATCTGAATGCAGAGGTCGATCAGCTGATGGCAGAGGCCAAGACAGCCGCAGACCCGCAGCCGAACTATACCCGCGTCGAGCAGATCATCGCCGAAGAGGTGCCGATCATCCCGATCTACCATTATGCTGACGGGTACATGTTCAACCCTGAACTGAAGGGCTGGCCTGTCGATAACGTCGAACAAAACTGGTATAGCCGCGAACTTTATAAGGTCGCTGGCGAATAGATTGACAGTTTGAAATCCGACCTGCGCCTTCCTGACGGGGGCGCAGGTTGTCGTTTGTCGCAGCGGAGACTGCCATGTTCAATTTCGTGCTCAAGCGCTTGGCGATTGCGGTCCCGACGATCCTGATCCTGATCGTTTTGTCCTTCATGCTGATGTTCGCGGCCCCGGAGGGTCGTTCAACAGCGAACGCCCGCTGCCGCCGCAAGTGCTGGCCAATCTCGAGGCGCGTTACGGGCTGGACCAGCCTTACTGGAAACAGATGTATGATTACGTCGTGAACGTGGTCACGCGGTTCGATTTCGGCCCGTCGTTTCAATACCGCGACCGGACGGTGACAGATGTCATCATGCAGGGGTTTCCCGTCACGCTGACCTATGGGTTCTGGTCCTTCGTCGTCGCGGTGATCGTCGGTGTGTCGCTGGGCGTGGTTGCCGCGATCAAACACAACACATGGCTGGATTACCTTGCCGTCGGCATTTCGGTCGGCGCAGGTGCTCCACTTCGTCATGGCGCTCTATTCTGGTGCTGGTCTTTACGCTGTGGCTGGGCTGGTTGCCAGGCGGCGGCTGGCAAGGCGGGCAATGGCAATATCTGATCCTGCCAGTGATCGCGCTGTCCACCAGTTACATGGCGTCGATTGCGCGGATCACGCGATCATCCATGCTCGAAGTGCTGAACGCCGGTTTCATCCGCACGGCGCGTGCCAAGGGCCTGCCGACATGGCGGATCATTCTGGGCCATGCGCTCAAACCCGCGATGCTGCCGGTCTTGTCCTATCTGGGGCCTGCATTCGTGCTGATGATCACGGGATCGGTCGTGATCGACGTCTATTTCTCGACCGGCGGGATCGGCCAGTTTTTCGTCAATTCGGCCTTCAGCCGCGATTATGCGGTCATCATGGGGACTCACCATTCTGGTGGGCGTGCTGACCATTGTTTTCAACCTTCTGGTCGACGTGCTTTACGCATGGATCGACCCCAAGATCCGGTATTGAGGGCGCGCGATGTATCCCGGACAAGACAACCGCCGCCAGTTTGGTCGATGCCGCCCATCTGGCCGAGGTGCAAGGCCGGTCGCTGTGGAAAAGACGCGCCAGCGGTTCATGCGCAACAAGGCGGCAGTGGCCGGATTGGTCGCGCTGATCCTGATCACGCTGTTTGCCTTTTTCGGCGGGTTTCTGGCAAGGTGGAGCGCCGAGGAAATCGACTGGGCGATGATGGGCAATGTCGCGCAGGCCGGCGGGCCAAGCATCGCCAATGGTCATTATTTCGGTGACGATGAACTGGGCCGCGATCTTTATGCGCGCACCGTCAAGGCACACGCATATCGCTGCTGGTGGGTTTCGTGGGTGCCGCCATCGCGGTGATCGTTGGCACGCTTTATGGCGCGATTGCAGGCTATTTCGGCGGGCGCACTGACGGGATCATGATGCGGATCGTCGATATCCTGATGGCGATCCCGTTCATGTTCGTGCTGATCCTGATGCTGGTGATCTTTAGTGGTCGATCCTGATGCTGTTCATCGGGATCGGGCTGATTTCATGGCTGGATATGTCACGCATCGCGCGGGGCCAGACACTGACCTTGAAAAACAAGGAATTCGTCGAGGCTGCCATCGCCATCGGCGTGCGCCCGATGACGATCATCCTGCGCCATATCGTGCCGAACCTGCTGGGGCTGGTGATCGTTTACGCGACCTTGCTTGTGCCGACCATGATCATCACCGAAAGTTTCATCAGCTTTCTGGGCTGGGCGTGTAGGAACCCGCCACATCGCTGGGTGCGCTGATTTCGGCGGGTGAGGCCAGATGCAATATGGCGTGATCTGGCAACTGGTCTTTCCGCTGTTTTTCTTCATCGTGACGCTTTTTGCGTTCTTCTTCGTGGGCGACGGGCTGCGCGACGCGCTCGACCCCAGGACCGCTGACATGACCTTGCTGCAAACAAACGACCTGACCGTCACCTTCCAGACCGCCGATGGCCCCGTGAACGCGGTAAACGGCGTGAATTTCAGCATCGACAAAGGCGAAACGCTGGCCATCGTCGGCGAAAGCGGGTCGGGCAAAAGCCAGACAGCCTTTGCCATCATGGGCCTGCTTGCCCGCAACGGCCAAGCGACAGGGCAGGCTTTGTTCGACGGCCAAGACCTGCTGGCAATGCCGCAAAGGTGCTGAACAAGATCCGCGCCAATGATGTCGCGATGATCTTTCAGGACCCGATGACATCGCTGAACCCTTATATCCGCATTTCCGACCAGATGGCCGAGGTGCTGACCCTGCACAAAGGGATCAGCAAACGCGATGCCATCGCGCAATCGGTGCGGATGCTGGATGCGGTCGGCATCCCTGATGCAAAAGCGCGGATCAGCAGCTATCCGCATGAATTTTCCGGCGGCATGCGCCAGCGGATCATGATCGCCATGGCGCTTTTGTGCGAACCACGCCTATTGATCGCGGATGAACCGACCACCGCCCTTGATGTGACGGTGCAGGCGCAGATCATGCGGGTGCTGGCCGATATCCGGCGCGATTTCGGCACAGCGATGATCCTGATCACCCATGATCTGGGGATCGTGGCCGATGCCTGCGACCGCACGCTGGTGCTGTATGGCGGGCAGATCATGGAAGAAGGGCCGACCGATGATGTTTTTGCCCGTCCGTCGCATCCCTATACTGCCGGATTGCTGCGCGCGGTGCCGCGGCTTGACCGCGATGATGACGAACTGCTGACCATCGCGGGCGAACCGCCCGACATGTCGCGCCTGCCTGCGGGCTGCCCGTTCTCGCCGCGCTGTGCGGCCATGATGCCGCATTGCCTGACAGTGAAACCCAGCTTGGAAATCTTCGACGGCACCCGCCGCCGCGCCTGCCACCTGCCAATCGAAGAGGTCGCGTGATGGAACCAATTCTTTCTGTGCAGGACCTGAGCGTCACCTTCGACATCCACCTGCAAGGCGCATGGCCCTGACCAAGCCGCAGAAATTGCATGCGGTGAACGGGATCAGCTTTGATCTTGCCCCCGGTCAATGCCTTGGTGTCGTCGGCGAAAGCGGATCGGGCAAATCGACCCTTGCGCGCGCCATTGTCGGCACTGTGCCATCCAGCCATGGGCGCATCATGTTCGAAGGTCATGATCTGGCATCCATGTCCCCATCGGCGCGCCGCGTGCATCGCAAGGATGTGCAGATGATCTTTCAGGACCCGCTGGCGGCCCTGAACCCGCGCATGACGGTGGGCGATATCATCGCCGAACCGCTGATCACGCATGAACCCAAAGTCCCCCGCGCCGAGGTTCGCCGCCGCGTGCAGGCGCTGATGGAACGCGTGGGTCTGCTGCCCAATCTGGTCAACCGCTATCCGCATGAGTTTTCCGGTGGCCAGTGCCAGCGGATCGGGATCGCGCGGGCGCTGATCCTGAAACCCAAACTGCTGATCTGCGATGAACCCGTGTCTGCGCTCGATGTCGGTGCAGGCGCAGGTGGTCAACCTGCTCCGCGAATTGCAGCGCGACATGGGGCTGTCGATGATATTCATCGCGCATGACCTGAGCGTGGTGAAACATGTCTGACAAGGTGATGGTCATGTATCTGGGCCGCACGATGGAAATGGCAGACAGCAAACCGCTGACCACCGGACCGCGCCATCCCTATAGTCAGGCGCTGATCGCATCGGTCCCGATCCCTGATCCGGTGCTGGAACGCGCGCGCAAACGACCCGTGCTGGAAGGCGAATTGCCATCACCCCTGCGCCCGCCCTCGGGCTGTGTCTTCCGCACCCGCTGTCCCAAGGCGCAAGCCATCTGCACCGAGATCCGCCCGCCGATGACCGACGCCGACAACGGCCATATGGTCGCCTGCCATTTCGAGGAAAAGCAGGAGATGCTGGTTTTCGCGCGGTAACGCCCGCTAGATCGACACCCGTTGCAGGATCGCATCCCGCGTCACGGCGCTGGCGGGTTGCGATAGCACCACCTCACCGCGGTTCAGCACGCAGAACTGGTCGGCAAGGCTGTAGGCAAAGTCGAAATACTGCTCGACCAGCACGATGGCGATCTCGCCCTCGTCGCGGAGCAGTTCTATCACCTTGCCGATCTGTTTGATGATATTGGGCTGGATGCCTTCGGTCGGTTCGTCCAGCAACAACACCTTTGGCCGCGCGATCAGCGCGCGCGCGATGGCCAGCTGCTGCTGCTGGCCCCCCGACAAATCGCCCCCGCGCCGGTCGCGCATCTGGTGCAGGACGGGGAACAGGTCATAGATCCGGTCGGGGATCTTGTGGTCACTGCGTGGCAGGCAGGCGAAACCGGTTTGCAGGTTTTCCGTCACAGTCAAAAGCGCAAACACCTCGCGCCCCTGCGGGACATAGGCGATGCCCGCCTGAGCAGCCTGCGCCGCGCGCGGATGATCCAGCACCTGCCCGTCCAGCGAAATGGTTCCGCCCGAATAGGGATGCCGCCCTGCGATGGCGCGCAAAAGGCTGGTCTTGCCCACGCCATTGGTGCCCATCACGGCGGTGACCGCCCCCGCCCGCGCGTCCAGCGACACGCCCCACAGGATTTGCGAGGCACCATAATGCAGCGTCAGGTTTTCGACTTTCAGCATGGTTCAGCGCCCCAGATACACATCAATCACCTGCTGGTTCTTGGTCACATGGTCCAATGATCCTTCGGCCAGCACCGACCCTTCGTGCAGCACGGTCACACGGCAATCCAGACGGCGGATGAATTCCATGTCATGTTCGATCACCACCACCGCCCGCGTCTGTGCCGCACGTTTCAACAGGTCTGTCGTATGTTCGCGTTCCGCCGGCGTCATGCCAGCGGCGGGTTCATCGACCAGCAACAGACGCGGGTCCTGCGCCAGCAGCATCCCGATTTCCAGCCATTGTTTCTGCCCATGGCTCAGATCGCCAGCGCGGTGGTCAAGACGGTCGGCCAGTCCGACCTCCTCGGCCAGTGCGACGATCCGGGCTTTGTCGGCGGCTGTCGCTTTCCATGACAGGACGGCAAAGGGGCCGCGCTTGTTTTTCAGGGCCATCGACAGGTTGGCGCGGACGGTCTGGTCTTCGAACACAGTGGGTTTCTGGAACTTACGCCCGATCCCCGCTTTGGCGATCTGGCTTTCGGACAGTTTGACCAGATCGGTGGACAGCTCGCCCCACAGCACGCGACCCGTGTCAGGGCGCGTTTTGCCGGTGACGATATCCATGAATGTCGTCTTGCCCGCGCCATTCGGCCCGATCACGGCGCGCAATTCCGGCTCGCCTATCGCAATCGACAGGTTGTTGATCGCGCGGAACCCGTCAAAGGTGACCGACACGCCCGAGACTTCCAGCAGGGTCATGGTTTCTTCCTCACCAGATAATCAAACAATCCGCCGATGCCTTTGGGAAAGAACAGCGTGACGGCCACGAACCCAAGGCCCAGCAGCACCAGCCACCAATCGGTCCAGATGATGCGGACGGGTCCGAGTGCGATATTGGGCGCGCCGCCGCCTGTCAGCCAGCTTGACAGCAGCGACACGAAGGCCGCCCCGATCACCGCGCCATAAAGCCGCCCCCTGCCTCCGATGGCGACCCAGACCGCCAGATAGATCGAGGCGATGGGCGCGATCTGGGCGGGGTTGATGATCCCCGCCTGCGGATAATAAAGCGCGCCTGCGATCCCCGCCACGACAGCGGTGATCGTGAAAACGAACAGCTTGTAGCTTTCGACGTTATAGCCAAGGAACCGCACCCGCGCTTCGTTATCGCGGATCGCGCGGATGACAGAGCCGAACTTGCCCGACACCACCCAAGCGAACAGCAGATAGCCCAAGCCCAGCGCCAGTGCCGATGCCCAGAAGAACCAGACCGAGATCACCGCCTGCGGCACGTCGAGCGCACCGGGGATGTTCTGCAACCCCGACAGCCCGTTGTTGCCGCGCAGGCCCGTGTCGTTCTGGAACAGATAGAGCGACAGCGCCAATGTCATCGCTTGCGTCAGGATCGACAGGTACACGCCTGTCACCCGGCTGCGGAACGCCAGCCAGCCGAACACCAGCGCCAGCAGACCCGGCACCAGCACGACCAGCGCCAGCTGCGCGGGTAATGATCCGGCAAAGGTCCAGATCAGCGGCAGGTCAGAACTGCCGACAACGCCGAAAATCTGGCTGGCGACGGCTTCGGCGACTTCGGTTTCGGTCGCGGGGATCGCCCCTTGGGCCAGATTGTCACGGATCACGATT
>NZ_JAGYJN010000001.1 GCF_018402035.1 Roseicyclus sp. | reverse complement strand
ATATAATACAAGAAAGCTTGAGCGCGCAGGGCGCAAGCGCGTATCGCTGCGCTGAGCCAAATCACAGGATGCGCCATGAACAGCTATAAGATCGCCGCCATTCCCGCCGATGGGATCGGCCCCGAGGTGATCCGCGCGGGCCTTGCCGTGCTGGATGCCGTCGCCGCCCGCGATGGCGGTTTTGCAGTCGACGTCACCGAGTTCGACTGGGGCACGGATTACTATAAGCGCCACGGTGCGATGATGCCCGCCGATGGGCCGGAGCAGCTCAAACCCTATGACGCGATCTATTTCGGCGCGGTGGGTGCGCCCGATGTGCCCGATCACATCACGCTGTGGGGCCTGCGCCTGCCCATTTGTCAGGGGTTTGACCAATACGCCAATGTGCGCCCCACGCGCATCTTGCCGGGGATCAAGGCGCCTTTGGCCGGTGTCGGCCCCGGTGATCTGGATTGGGTGATCGTGCGCGAAAACTCGGAAGGGGAATATTCCGGCCATGGCGGGCGGGCGCACAAGGGCCTACCGGAAGAGGTGGCGACCGAGGTGTCGATCTTTACCCGTGTGGGCGTGACGCGCATCATGCGCTATGCCTTTGCCTTGGCACAACAGCGGCCTCGCAAGCTGTTGACCGTGGTGACGAAATCCAATGCCCAGCGGTTCGGCATGGTGATGTGGGACGAAATCGCAGCCGAGGTGGCGCGCGAGTTTCCCGATGTCACATGGGACAAGATGCTGGTTGATGCGATGACCGTGCGGATGGTGCTGAAGCCGCAATCGCTTGACACGATCGTCGCCACGAACCTGCATGCCGATATCTTGTCTGATTTGGCGGGCGCGCTGGCCGGGTCGTTGGGCGTGGCACCCACGGCCAATATCGACCCCGAGCGGCGTTACCCCTCGATGTTTGAGCCGATCCATGGCTCGGCCTTTGACATCACGGGCAAGGGCATCGCCAACCCGGTCGCAAGCTTTTGGACAGCGGCGCAAATGCTGGAGCATCTGGGCGAACCAGCGGCCGCCACCCGCCTGATGGCAGCGGTGGAACAGGTCTGTGCGGCGGGCATCATGACGCCGGATGTGGGCGGCACCGCCACGACGCAAGAGGTGACAGATGCCGTCATCGCCGCGGTGCGCGGCGCGAACGCCTGAGACCACGAGGGCTTGATGGGCAAGGGGCGGCCGAAGGGTCGCCCGTTCGCATGCGCGCCGCGTGTCGGGGAAGGAAAGGAGAATGTGGAGGCGAGTATCGGAATCGAACCGATCTACACGGATTTGCAATGGAATGTTTCTATATAACTTATTGTTATTAAGAAATTATTTTTATTAAATGTGAGGCGTGTATGTAAATGTGTAAATCCGCGTGCTGCAACAAAGCACGAATTGTGTGTTGAACACGGTGATTGTGCCTGAAGAGTTTTCACCACACAAAGATGACACGCTGGAAATTAGAAAGGGCACTGTCTGACGTCAACGCCTATGGATTAAACTCGGAAGCAAATTCCTCAAGGTAATCTGCGAATTCGTCAAGGACCTTATCTGCATTGAAATATTGCTTGAATAACTGTCGTGATTCTGGTGGTTTTTTCTAAAATGTTTAGGTTTCGAGGCGATATTTGTAATTAGCGTGGTCAAGTTGGCAACGTCCCCCGTTTGGTATGATAGGACTATATTCTTTGTAGCTACCTGTCTGGTGCCAGCGCCATGCGACTGTGATCATTTGTTTCAGGTTTGATCGATCGGGCGACCGCCCCAATTCTGTTTTTGCGCGCAGCGATCCCGACACCAGTTTGGTGCAATCCTCGCGGCGGCGCGCACCTTCGATGATGGGGACGGCATGGTTTGTGACATGTTTGAGCCCCACGTTAGGCCGACCAAACGTCTTTGCGTAGCTGCCGCGGATTGAAGCCTTACTGCTGGTTCCATATATTTGCCGACTGTTGAGCACATCACCCTCCCTAAGCGACAGCTGAAATGTTGCGCCATTCGCCTTGACCGTTGGCGTGCACATCAGAACAATGCAGACAACCGACGCCAACTGAGTCAAAGTGTTTTTGGTGAGGCTGTTCATGAGAGGTATCTTTTTTGTTGGGAGCAGGGTGCTGCGTGCGAATTCTGTGATTATTTGATGGAATCTCTCAAATGCGTCAGCGCCAAATGGTCCTTTAGTTGCTGCTCGGTTTTTGATGTATCCGCGGATTTTGGACAGACAGAACGGCGAAGTTTGGGGGCGACCCAAATCCCTATTTTATATGTTGTGGTAAAAATCACCGCAAACGTGACAAAAGCGATCGCTGCATTGCTACGGTCACCTGAAACCAAAACACCTGCCACCATTGGTGCAAAAACAAAAGGCATGGTCAAAAGGCTTGCCAGCATAATTGCTTTTGTTTTTGACGTGATCGCTTCTTCAATCTTTTCGGCGTCGATGTTGTGCGTATCGATATCGATGTCGACAAATACGGGCACAGCTCCAAATTGAATTATCGGGTTAACAGTCGTCGGGAATCCTGCTGCTACTCCGATTATTTCGTCCCCTTTTTTGATTGCTCTTTCGCCGAGCTTTGACCACCAAGGTCGTTGCTTTGGTCGACGCGCTCGGAAACCTGGCCAACTTCGTTCTCCTGCCAGGTCAGGCTCACGATATGAAGGGCGTCGAGCCGCTCATCGATGGCGTTGCATTCGATGCTCTGTTGGCCGACAAGGCGTTCGGCGCCGATTGGCTTCTCACAGAATTCGATGCGCGCGGTGCCACCGCCATCTTCCCAGCAAAAGCGAACCGCAAATTCCTGCGCGATTACGATAAACACGCCTACAAATGGCGGCATTTGATCGAGAATTTCTTCGCAAAGATCAAGGAATTGAGAGCGATAGCAACCCGATACGAAAATACAGCGTCAAGCTACGCCGCAAACTGGCATCTCGCGGCTGCCATCATTTTTGCACGCTGAATGTCCACAGACCCTAAATGGATATCATTTAATTACGCGCATTTTAACGGGTGTATTCTTTGAAATATCCTCAATTATAGTTTGCCCGACAATGCTGTCAAAATATTTAGGCGGCAAACCATATCCTGGTCGGACACTGCGGATACAGTCAGGGGTGATGGTTTCACCAGCTGCCATATCCCGGACAAAGTACAACGACCTGCGGAATTGCACATTTCCCTGTTCACTTGATTTGCGACCGTAATCCACTTGACCCAAGGCAGCCCATGCTGTTTTCGTATCTCGGCACAAGGCTGCCATTTCGGCCGGTTCTAGGGAAAAGCTATCATCAGGTCCGCCACCATTGCGATCAAGGGTGAAGTGCTTTTCAATGATCGATGCCCCTAAAACAACACTGGCAATTGCGGTTGTATTGTCCAACGTGTGATCCGACAGGCCCGTGGCCAAACCGAACCGATCAATCATATCTGGGATGGTTTTCAGATTATAATCCTCGGCTGGCGCAGGATAACCACTGACGCAATGCAATATCGCTAAATCCGTACAACCCGCAGATTTAGCCGCATCAACTGCCTCTGCGATTTCGGTTTGATCCGCCATGCCAGTCGAAATGATCATCGGTTTTCCAGTGCTGGCGGCATATCTGATCAGCGGCAGGTCAATCGCCTCAAAGGAGGCAATTTTATAGGCAGGTGCGTCCAGATCCTCTAGCAAATCAATGGCGGTGGTATCAAAGGGCGAGCTGAAGATTGTAATGCCAACCCTGCGCGCGTGGTCAAACAACGGTTTGTGCCAATCCCATGGCGTATGCGCCTCCTCATACAGATCATAGAGAGTGCGGCCATCCCACAGTCCACCTTTAACAACAAAATCCTCTTTTTGCGATTTAAGCGTAATTGTATCAGGCCTATAGGTTTGAATTTTCACCGCGTCAGCGCCTGATGATTTCGCCGCTTCAATTATTGAGTATGCCGCATTTATATCACCATTATGGTTCGCAGACATTTCAGCAATTATGTAGGGGGACACACCATACCCGATTAAGCGGTCATTAATCTTAATCTGTTTTTTCATCGAACTTTTCCAATATCAGTTTGTACTTTTGGCCATTGATTTCAAAGAATACTGGATATCTGTGAGGGTCACAAACGCGCAAAAGGTCAAACTGCTCTGCTATTGTTTTGTTGATATCCAAACAGCTATCTTGCACTGCACGCTTCGGCCAGTACGTTGGTTGTATATTCCGATCTTGCTCCATTGGTACGACAGTTTTGCTGTGCTCAACCGCCCAATTCATCAAACCTATTTCTCCTTGAAAAAGAGCGTGGTTTATTTCATTCCAAAGAAAATGATTTGGTACTGGTATGCGTATCTTTTTCCATATTTTACCCGTATCGATTTGATCCTCTGCTTCGATCAAAGACAATATAATTTCATTTTTTCCGCTTAGAATATCCCAGATATAGGGACTCCAGCCTCGACCTTTAGGCAGGTCACTAGCGTGCAAAACTAGAACGTGCCTAAAGCGATGTCGCACATGTTGAGTAATTTTTTCGGAGCATGAAACCACGAACAATATGTCTCCAGAACTGAGATCAGCACTTTCTGAAACGATTTGCACCCGGGAACTGGAACTTTGTTGCTCTTTTTTCCAAGCCTCAAGATAAGGCATTATGGGGTGTAAAACATTACTGCAAATAATTGATATTCGCATCGCTAACTCCATTCAAGAACATCTAATGTCGCCTCAACACCAGAGCCGTCAGTGACTTCTGCAGATCGGGCAGACAAATTTTCCAAAATATTGGAAGTAGATACATCGTTCAATAAAGCGGATATTTTATACCTAAATTCATCAATACTCGTTAGCAGCGCTACACCCGCAGCTTGGATAGAAGAACTTATAAAGTTTTGGTTCAACGCCAGCTCAATTTGAATCGTTGGCACTCCCAACGCGCAGCGTTCCCATGTGGTGGAACCCCCTGCGCCGATGGCCAAATCACACGATGTCATCAGCTCTGCCATATTGTCCACACCCGACAAAACTTGGGTGGGGACAGGCATGTCGGCTGCTTGCTTTGTGACCTGTTCACGCCATGGGGCATGTGGGCCCAATACAACGGTGATTTTATCAAGCGATGTCGTCTCCTCTCTCTGTAGCGCGGCTAGAACACGGCCCGTCACATTGTCAGCATCGACGCCACCCATTGTCACCAAAATATGGCGCAGTTGTGGGGTTTTACGACGTGCAAGGCTGGCATCACGCCATTGTGCAAATTCAGGGCGCAGCAGAGCATATTTTGGGCCAAGCAACAGTTTTGCCGGCTCTGGGAGCAGATGTTCGTAGTCTTGATTGCATCGACCCAAGCTCTGATCAAGCAGTAGGTCACAATCGTGCGGTCTGTCGGCTAAATCATCGATGCACATTATACGCGCGCACTTTTCACGCATCGCTGTTTCCCATCGATGATCCAGCGCATAGTGATCAACGATAATCCAATCCACAGTGCCAAAAATAGCATCACAGGATTGCAGTGCATCTGTTTGCCAATCGCAACCCAACCAGTGGGCATGTGCGGGCTGGTCCGGCGATGCGCTGTCGTCCCCAGATGCGAATGGTAACGTAATTACGCCAAATCCCCGTTGTTCAATCAGCGCAATCAAATTTCCCTGATGAGCACGACAGATAAAATCGACATGTGCCCCAAGATCGGCCAACCCCGCTGCCAAGGTCAGACAGCGCATCACATGACCCGTTCCTATTTGCAACGATGCATCCGCACGGATTACAACACGCATAGAACTGGTGGTTTGGTTCATTTGGATGCCTGCGGGTCTGCTATAGCTCGCATGAGTACCTCGGCCTGTTCCCAATCTTCAGGGGTGTCGATATCTTGGACACGATAGCGTGGCAGAATAACAGGTACAGATCCCGGTCCAAAAATCAGTGCTCCTGATTGCCATGCAGACTTTGTCCCCCAATAAAACTGACCGGCATCGTGATAGGCCTCGGGTAAATCTTGGGAACGCGTTTGAAATTGCACGGGATCAAACATTTCGACGCGCCCATCAGTGCCCAGCTTGATGGCACGCTGAATGGGAAAGGCAAAAGACGTCACAGAAAATGCAAAATCCGCCCCCGATTGGATCAATTTTTCCGCACCACGACGAATATCCTCACTTTGGATAAACGGTGCAGTTGCGTAGATACAGCACACTTGGCTGGGAGCGTATCCATGCGCCTGATGCCAGTCGATTGCATGGGCTACTACCGGGATTGTGCCAGTATAGTCATCAGACAACTCCACAGGTCGTTCGAACGGAACATCAGCGCCGCAATCGCGCGCAACCGCAGCAATTTCAGCATCATCCGTACTGACAACAATTCGGTCAAAAACACCCGCATCATGCGCTGCTTGGATCGACCATTCGATCATGGGCTTGCCACCGAACGACTTAATATTCTTGCGCGGAATACGCTTGGATCCACCGCGGGCAGGTATGACAGCCAGCTTCATTTTTCCAAAATCTCATGGAGGGCTTGAATGACTTGCGTTTGCGCCTCATCCGACATGCTTGGATACATCGGAATGGAAATAGCATTTTTGTAATACGATTCAGCCTGTGGATAATCCCCCCACCTAAATCCCATCGCCTGATAATAGGGTTGGATGTGAACGGGAATATAATGCAGGTTCACCAAAATACCCCGATCCCGCAACGATTGGAACACTTGCGCATGCGTCAACGGTGCAATCGCATCCAGATCCAGTCGAATAACATACAGATGATAGGCCGAATGCCCATATCCAGCCTGTGCGGGCAGCGTCAGCGGCAAATCTGACAATTCCCTATTATAGCGCGCGGCGATGTCATGACGGCGTTTGATATAATCATCCAAACGCTGCATCTGGCTAACCCCTAGGGCCGCCTGCAAATCAGTCATGCGATAATTATACCCGAGTGCAATTTGTTGATAATACCACGGTCCATCCGACGCATGTGTCATCAATGCAGGATCGCGTGTGATACCATGGCTGCGATATAGGGCCATTTTTTCGGCCAAGCTATCATCATTGGTTAGCGCCATACCGCCTTCAGCAGTGGTGACAATTTTTACGGGGTGAAAACTAAAAACGGTAATATCACTATAGGCGCAATTTCCAATTGGTTGGTCGTGATACCGTCCCCCAATCGCGTGGGAAGCATCCTCAACCACCTTAACCCCATAACGCTGGGACAAATCATAGATAGCCGCCATATCACACGGCTGCCCAGTCAAATGCACAGGGATTAATACCTTAGGCAATTGCCCCTTTTGGTTAGCCAATGCCAATTTCTCAGCCAAAGCTGTAACTGACATGTTATAGGTGAGCGGATCAATATCAACAAAATCAACCCCCGCACCACAATATAGCGCTGCATTCGACGACGCAACAAAGGTGTTGGGTGATGTCCACACAACATCTCCAGCCCCTACGCCCAAAGCCATCAACGCAATATGCAGCGCCGATGTAGCGCTGTTTACAGCCACAGCATGGCGTGCACCACTGTGCTGCGCAACAGACTGTTCAAACTTGGGAACCGCAGGGCCTTGCGTCAAAAAATCAGACTGCAAAACCTTAAGAACTGCGGCGATGTCACTGTCTTGGATATCTTGGCGACCATATGGGATCATGGCTAAATCTTACCTATATAGTCACGGTTGCTGTTGACCCATTCCATCAATTCACCCGCAGACATCCATTCCGTATTATTATCGCTGCGATACACAAAACCTTCGGCAACTTTGACGCCATCCTTGATACGCTCAGGCGATGTCGACCACTCATTGATGACGGGCAAAATCTTGTAATGCTTGGGGTATTCGAATGTGTAATGCGAATCCTCTTCTCCGATCATCTGCTCATGCAGTTTCTCGCCTGGACGAATGCCAACAAATTCCAATTTACATTCAGGTGCCAAAGCACGAGCCAAATCGACCACAGACATAGAGGGGATTTTCTTTACATAAATTTCTCCGCCAACCATATCGTCAAACGCGTGCCAAACCAATTCTACACCTTGGTCCAGTGTAATCATAAAACGTGTCATGCGTTCATCGGTAATCGGCAAAACACCTTTGTGCTTCATTGATTCAAAAAATGGAATAACCGAGCCACGGGATCCCATTACATTCCCATATCGAACAACCGAAAATTTAGTTCCATGTTCACTCGAATAGGCATTTGCTGCAACAAATAGTTTATCTGATGTTAGCTTAGTTGCACCATACAGGTTGATTGGGCTACTGGCCTTGTCAGTGGACAGAGCAACAACGCCTTTGACGCCCTTGTCAATCGCGGCGTCAATGACGTTCATAGCACCATTAACGTTTGTTTTAACACATTCAAATGGGTTATATTCAGCTGTCGGGACAATTTTTGTTGCAGCCGCATGAACTACATAATCAACACCATCAAAAGCACGATACAGACGGTCGCGATCTCGAACATCACCAATAAAAAACCTTACTCGGGAATCGCCTTGATAAAGCTTTGCCATTTCCCATTGTTTCATTTCATCTCGGGAAAATATTATAATCTTATTTGGCTTATATTTGCTAAGAACCATTTCAACAAATTTGTGGCCAAACGAGCCAGTGCCACCTGTTAGTAGAATTTTTTGACCATCGAACACGATATTTCCCTTTTCTATAGTTTTTCAATCACACTAATTGTATATTAGCAGTATTTATTATGTGATCGAGCTAAGGCGACCACAATCTTATCTCGATTATAGTCTTATTAATCCAATCTCAGATTTTTAAGTTTCAAACGCACTAATAACTTCCTTAGTGTTCCATTAGGTTAATTTTATAAAAAATCACTAATGCGTTTTGGTATTATATTTTGTTACCCAATTCATCTGAACAATGTTAAAAATCGGGTGGATTGGTGTATTTTCCTCAACTTCTTAAACACTACTGTACCCAAACCACCAATTTTATTTTCCTTAACCACACGATAATCTTCGAGAAAAACATTTGTGAGGCGTCCAAACGATTTCTTTGTACTCAAACCACCCAATTTCATTCGACACAAAGTCTGATTGATATATTTTATTTTGAGTTTTGGCAATTTTAGAACTCGGACCAAAAAATCATAATCTCCTGCAATCTTATAATCGGTACGGTAATCACCGACTTCACCTAGGAGGCTCGTTTTAATGAAAGTAGATGTGTGCGGTGGCATCCAACCATAACGTAACCTTTGGGGCGAATAGTGTCCCGCCCGCCAGATGCGAACGGGATTACGATCATCAAGCTGTCTTACAAACTCCACATTTCCATAAACAACTTCCGTGAGATTATCAGCAAAAGTACTAGCTACCGTTTTCAAAGTATTACAATCGTACAGCTTATCATCGGAGTGCAAGACACCCACAATATCTCCCGTAACTCTCTTAATCGCCTTGTTTAGGCCATCGTATAATCCTTCATCTCTCTCGGAGATAAATTCAATTCTCTTATCGGTTTCGTTGAGAAATGATGCAGCTGTTCCATCGTCCGACAAACAATCCTGCACGATCAGCTCCCAGTTTTTATATGTCTGATCGTGCAGTGAGGCTAAGGTTGCCGGCAAATTAGAATTGCTATTCTTCGTCAGCATGATGAGAGATATTTTCATTCAACTCTCCTTTTTTGATAATGGTACCTGCCTTGTAAAAATTTTCACTTTCGATCACCACTCCAGGCAGAACAACGCAACAAGCCGCGATCCAGCACCTGGACCCAATCTTAACTTGTTCACCAACGAAATCGAACCCTGTACTTCTAAAGTCGTGGGATCCTGTGAAAATCCTAGTATACTGGCTCAGACAGCTCCCACCGCCGATGGTGATTAACTCGTCATTATCAAGATGGACGCCGTAGCCTATCCAAACATCGCTTTCAATGCTTAAATTCCAGGGCAATTTTATATAAACATTAGGACGTATGATCACCCCACGACCTATCTGAGCTCCGAAAACTCTCAAAATTATTACTTTTATCTCGCTTGGCCATGGAAAAAAAGTTGTAAAAAATAAAAACGATATAATAAGCCAAACACCCTGTTTAAGTCTAAAAAATAATGGCCGGTGAAGTTTAAATTGGTTTAGCTGCATTATTATTTTCCTCGGTAGACAGTGTTAGCAGAAGTAAAATACCGCATACATAACTTGTTAATACGAACTCTGATATTAAACTCACTGCAGTAAATAGAATGACGAACATTTTGGGGCCATCGTCAATCGATTTACAGGTCACGTAAATTACCATCGAGAAAATGAGAACTGCTGGTGCGCCACCAATTATCAACAGGTTACCCACCATTCCATCGTACCAAGTGATTGACGTATTTTCATGGCCAATTCCAAAAAACATTGCTGATTTTTCAAGTGTCATCTCTATCGCAAGAAATTGCTTGAATAACCGATCTTGAGCACTTGTGTCTGACATCAAATTAAATTCAAAAGTTCTAGACACTAATTCTAGAAATACTCCACTAATGTTGTCACCATATAAAATTATTCCAACTATGCAGATCAAAATCACCGATACAGTTCTTTTATCAAATACGGGTCGTCGGTAAAATATGATATATAAGACAAATATCACCACGCCCGATCTTGATCCTGCAAGTAGTGCGGAAATGATCAAACCGAAAGAAATAATAGAATCAAGCTGGGATTTACCATACCTGTCAAAGTAGATAGCGATCGCAAATAAGATAATACTGTATGCTGGAGCATTTGAAGTACCCACATCAAGAGAAGAAAAAGGAATGGAAACTCTGGAAGCACCAGTCACACTGAGAAAAGAATTATTAAAGAAGAAAAGAAAATTAAATATAATATAATAAACTCCTAAATACCTAATAAATAACATCGGCGATATTTTATTTATGCATATGGGCGTATCGATCGACGTTCGCCGCGCTTTGGTAAGATTCCTTATTAAAATCAATGTGAGGAAAAAAAAGAGATACTTATAATAGAAAACAATCTCGTGAACGCGTGGATTACCATCAAAGTTAAGAAATGATGTCACTGAGATGACGACTAAAAATGCAGAAATTAACGCCACCTCCTTACGATTTAAGGACAGATGACGAGAGTGAGTTACGATGTAAAAAATAATTACTAAGTCAACCATGCGAAAATGAGCGACAATCTTGGCATTGGTAAGCAGACTGAAAGTCAGAAGTAATAAAATTAGGGTATATTTACCTATTTTCATTTCTTTAACATACACCCAAACTTTTCGCCAAAGCTTTCTAGTGTAATCGAGTTATAAAGCTCCAACATATTATTTCGTAATTCCAAGGTGCGCCCCGATCGTTCAATCTCTTCTATTCTATGTAATATCGACTCTAAATTGTCCTTATCAAAGGACACATCATCTAAATAGTTTTGGAAGTAACCACACTCAGGGCCCATGTGGTCCCACAATTTGTTATGAAATATCGGAATTAATCCTAAAGCAGCATAATGCACCAATGATAACCCCGCGTTGCCGGGATAAACACCAAACGAACATTTTTCAGCAATCGCATTGATTTCTAAATGATCCGTTAAACCTCCATAAAAAATAATCCGGGAATCTGATGCATATTGTTCTTGTAAAGCCAATAACTGTGGACCGTCTCCAATCACGTGAAACTGTCGTGTTTGATCTGACCTACTGAATACTTTGAGGAATTCGTTCGCTCGAGTTTGCTCCCTTAGTCTGCCGATGAATAGAATATCTACATTTTGTCTTAGCTGTATATTCTGATTTTTAACCCTTATTATATTATTCACATAAAAAACTTTATCCAGACGTATTTTTTTTGGTATTTTGGCTTTCAAATCCAACATACAGTATTCATTATAGCATACATATTTACAGCAACTTCGGATGACAATGAAATATGCTAACATTCGAAGCAATCCAGGCTTCCTATATCTATACAAACCTTGGCCATGCACTATCAATTTGCGTCTTAATATCAAGTTAATGAAACAGATAATCCAAAAATCAATATATTTGAAGTGCGCCTGTATAAAAAAGAAATCATACGAACCAAATATAAAATTTGGAATAGTCTGGTTCTGATATTTAAAACTCAAAATTTTGGAAACTCGACAGTTATACACTTGCCATACATTTTGAAACCGTGACCTCGTTGCTTTGATCGATGACGCATCGTCGCCAATAAATAATGTAAAATGCATCCCATTCTCTTTTGCCGCGAGGTACTCATGATAACGATACTCCAATGGAGCCGGCAAAACGCTGTATATTCTTAATGTCTTCATACGCAACTTACTCTCTTAATCTTGCAAGCAAAGTATATTCATGTAGATGTTCCTGAGCGGAACAATCGTTCGTGACCACTTGTACTCAGCCTCCAGTAATTTCAAATCATCAACACGTGTTTTGTTGAGTGCACTTAGATAAGTATCCATTCTCTCCAAGCACTTTACTTGATTGTACTGGACTATACATTTTCCAAATATCTCAGTGTAAAACTCAGATTGGTGTGCTAAAATTGGTTTACCCAAACTCAATGCCAACATCGCGCTACCAGAAGTGAACACTTCCGGCTGAGGCAACACTATATAGTCAGCTTTATGTGATTTCAGTATAAGGTCAGCTTCGGTAAACTCTCTATTCTCCCACTCGATTTGGTTTGGGCTTTTATCCATAAGGGTCGAAAGTTCAGTTGTTATTGAGGCAGAGGTACATTTACCTAGTATAATCAGCTTACAATTTTGACGTGCAATAATGCCTGCCACCTCTAACAAGTTTTTATACTCACTGATCCGCCCAAAATAGAGAAAAACAGGTATATCAGCTGCGCTGACAATTTTTTCTGAGGTTTGCAAACATGGCAGGTCATAGACTCCATGTTTCATCACTATGATATTGGTCATCTTTTTGCGAAATTTTATATTCACATATTTACGCTGAAATTCGGCATGTACAATCACGTATTGACTAAAGAATACTACGAATATGGTAAAAATTCGGTCTAAAAAAACTAATTTCTTGTAATGTGACCGCCGATTGTGCATCGTGTAACAAACGATAGCTTTTACAAAAAAATAGTTAAAGATTAACGCCATGCTGAAAAGAAAAGTTAATAAGATTGATGCAATTGGATTTCTAGTCTGAGTAACATTGTTTACCCAATGAAAGTGAATTATATCCGTTTGCTTTATCCCAATAAGATAGCAAATAATATTTGCTATGTCTTTGAATTGGATATTTATAAAATTGACATCATCTATACCTATATTGCTCTCTATCATGTTCTGGTATGGATTATCTGCGTAATAAGGATAGATAACAATATTTTTCATACCCTATAAAAACCTATTCTTAATTTTTCTAATTTTTAGGCCAAGTTTGGTGTCTCGGAATAGTTGCCAAAATTGCTGTAATATGCTGACCCGTAGGGTATCTTTTATAATTTGCGATAGTCCCAATTTCAGTTTATGACTTGCCCTTGTCCTAAAATCTAAAGCTTCAATTGTGACTGCTGGTAATAGTTCTGTTAATATCTTTCTATTAAAATCAACATCAACATCTTTTGGTCGTGTTACATAATAATTTCTATCTATTAGATATCCTCTAAGTTCACTAACTAGTTCCTGCGTCGATTGACTTGGTAACGGCTTGAAAAATAGCTTATTGCGCTGGTCTATTAATTCGATTAATTTTTCGTCCCTCGAAACGGTTTTATGAAGGAACTCATGATATAGATTTAAAAAGTACTGGTTTTGGGTGTCAATGATGGACAAGCCCGATGTTTCAATGGCATTTCTGTATATATGTGATGCCCAAACGCTTGGAATATAGTCATCCGATATGCATCTTATATCTAATTTGATGGTTTGGCCGTCTTTCAACTGAAGGCAAAAGTCATATTTATGATTTTCTCTAGAGATCTTCTTCGCATTAAGTATGCCAGCAACAACCCATGGATCCTCGCATAATATATCAATTTCAGTTTCATTTTCTAAATTGTTCTTATCGCCACGGAGAAGTACAATTTTCTGGATTTGAGAGCAAAATGCAAATGCCTCATCGACAGATGTCCACCCATCAGCGCCCGGAAAATTACACGCTTTATCAATGATGTGTAAAGATTTTGAATTTGGTAGTATAAAGTTACTACCTAAAATTAGTTTTGCGTCTTTATTAAATTCAGATACACTATTCGAAGAATGTACGTAATATTTAAATTCGTCAGCGGTCCGGTCACGCAGAGTGTATTTAGCATCAATGATATTGCAATTAACAAATTCTACTTTACCAGAAACATTTTTATGAAATCGATAATTCGGGAGGTTATCTTTAACAATAAAGTAATGAAACGGACCTTGCCCGACTTGGAGGTGACGGCTCTCGTTTAGCCGGAGATCTCTGCCGTATAGTCTATTGAAGTTTGTTGCCACATATTCAATGGGCCACTCAATTTTATATATGTGCTGTATCTCGAATCTGTTGTTGAGATAGTCTCTCATCATATCAAAATGATGAGACGCTCTGTCCCACAAAGCAAAGCCATGAAGTTCAGACATTGGAAAATCCATCGTGTTGAGAAATTCTTTGTTCTAAAAGATGCGCCAACACCCGCCACATTCGGTCTTTTTTGTCACGTTCACGCCAACCGTCGACGTCTATGCGCGCCACTGGTGGCGTAAATTGGGTAAAGCTATTGTGATATGCCTTATCGCGCTCAGACTGAGCGGATTGATAAGCGCTAATGTCGGTAATATTCTTTTGGTACAACGGTAGGCCAGAAATAAGATGATGATCATCATATCTATTTGGAATTAAAGATGTAATTATGTGTGTACCACCTGAAGCCTCTAATAAGGTTGTGCCAGCTATAGATATAACGTTTTGAGATCTTAACAAAATTTCTGCGTTCGAATAAAATATCGGAGCGAATTTGACTTGCGGATGTCTGGCATATCTTTCGTATAACGGACTTCGATATCTACGTACATTTAAAAAGTTCGACAAAGACATCGCCGGATGTTCTTTGATGACAATATAATCGCCTTCCCTCAGATTATCTAATATTCTTTTGAAAACAATAAATTGACTGGCGAAGATACCAGCAAAGGGCTTAGTAGTTGCTTCCGGTTGGTAATGTAATGGAAAATAGAAGATATTCTCGCGTGTGGTATCGTTTAGAAACTTTTGAAACTCAGTTCTATTTGACCACAAAGAGGGCCATTTTGACCCAAGAAATTTTGCAAATATTCTAAGTTTCAAAAAACGCAAGCTTTGACGAATTTTTCTCTTTACAATATTCTCGCGCACGTAAGTGCCGTTGGAGTACATATAATCTGGTGTGTTGGTAGCCAAACGTTCATTATAGTTATTGATAATTTGGACCGATACGTTTTCACACGATGATAGTGAGTAGCATTGATCATAATCTACCAAAGATATATTTGAGCAAAGGTAAGTAAGAAAGTCATCGATATGCTGCCCACTTTTGATAAATTGGACTTTAATGCTAGACAATTTGCAATATGCAAAAATGCACAGAGCGTACAAATCATGTGGTGTATTATCTAACAATACCGTTTTCGGTTTAATATATTCTAAGTAGCACACCACTTTTGTATATGTTTCGTATACACATGCTAAGGCGTTATTATAACTCAAGTTGAGTGGATATACTCGATCAGATACATGAAGCGCGTCACTGAAGTACTCTGATTGGAAAAACGTAAGAAATTCCTTATACTTGTCCTCCCGTGGTACGATTGTGTATTCTGGATCGTCGTAAATATTATTTGATTTGTAGAGTACATTCAGTTGTTCAAACTTGTCAAAAGCAGACTTGGACGTAATATTAGACCAAAATAATACATTATTATGAACAGAAGTATTCATATTAGCGATTAGTTCAAGATCAGTGGTTCTCGGCTTGCCGCAAACCAATAAACACTCTGGATTTAGTATCATCTTTGTAGCGTCCCTACAGCTGCTTCAAGATATTTTACGAACGATTGGTATAATTCACTCTGATAGGGCCATGACTGTCGGCCCATTGACCATAATAATTGGTAAAGCAATCGGTCACGAACTTGAACTGGGCTGATAATCTTTTTCGAAACTTCAATTTTAACAGAAGCTCCATCGTACAACCCGAAATGGCTTCTGAGATTGACTGGCGCCATTATCTCCACGGTGTGAAGGCGGCTCCCACGCCATCTGTACAAAAATACGTCAATGTCGTCTATTCTTGCTTGCCAAAAATATCGATGAGTCACATCGAAGGTTGCAATTGCACACTTGTTTGCTTCAAATCTTGTTGGTTCATTTATTATTAGGTTTAAGCTACCTGGAAAAAATCCATACTTGTCTAATTCTTTTATTGGAGCTAGCTGCTTGGAGGCCAATCCTCGACCGGAGATAACACTTGCAGAAAGGTTAGTAAATTCCTGATATTCACAACTCAATTTCAACTATGTCACCATCCATGATTTTCAGCGCACGATTGCAATATTTTAAGTTTTGTTGATTATGGGTAATTAAGATAATTGTAACGTGTGGTTTTTTATTGGTAATAATTTCCGTTAAGACTTGTTTCTCTGTTATGCTATCCAGAGCAGAGGTTGCTTCGTCTAAGATAATCAAATCGGATTCTTTATGAATAGCTCTTGCTATTGCTAGTCTTTGTCGTTGGCCGCCCGATAAAAGAGAGCCATTTTCACCAATATCTAAATCATAATCACGCTCGATATCAAAGATGGATGTGAGCCCTGCTAATGCAAGTGATTTACGGATGTGCTCGGTACTAGAATGAGGGCCCTTGCTTGAAAAGTTTTCACCTAGCTTGCGCTTTTCAAAATATGGGACTTGTGGAACGAGCGCGATTCCATGCTGCCAATTTTTCATGTTTTTTACAGTAAGTGGCACACCATCAATGATAATACGTCCTTTTTCTGGGGGGATTAAGCCACATAACAAATCAATAAATGTACTTTTACCATGCCCAGTTGGACCAATAACACCAATTACATCTCCTTTGTGAATTATGGGATTTATTTCTTTCATTTTAAATCGATCAGAGAGCTGGATCGCAACACTTTCAAAAGTAATAGTTTCTGTGAATACTAGTGCGTCTGAGCCATAACTTATATTGTCACAGTTTTGTATGTAAGTGATCATATCTTTTATAATATGCTGATTTGACTGTATTTGTGTAAAGCCAGCGTAAATCTGTTGGAACAATGGAAGTGACCTTTGCGCAGCGTAAATCAAAATTGCTATGAAGCCTATGTCGGTTTGGATACCATCTTGCGGATCATGGCTTATGCTAAGATATATTACAGCTAATAGAATTAAAATCATTTCTAAGATATGCTTTGGAACCAAAGCGTATAATTGAACAAGGCGTTGCTGATATCTGTATGCTTTTTCATTTGAAAAAAAAGCTTCTGTGACGTCATCTTTTTTATCTTCCAAGATGATTTCTCTGATATTGGAAATCGTATTTTTTGCAATCTCAATTGATTTCGTTAGGTTCGCGTTCATGACAATTGATGCTTGGTGTAAACGTGGCCTTGTAAATTTTGTTGTTATATAAAAGAATGCTGTTAGGCTGACAAAAATCATAATTGTCGAAATTGGATTTATAATGATTAAAAAGATAATCACAGATAATATTATTAGTGCAGCTGAAATCATTTGTAATAAAGGACTTAAGGCTTGGTTCACAATTCTGTTCGTTTTGGTGGTGACGAGAGCAACAAGTTCATTTGAATTCGTTGACTTGATTTTCAAAAATTTATTATTAAAAATTCTGTTTATAAGAAAGCTTGATAGGTTCACACCAGTAATTTGCGCAAATTTTAATTGTTGGTTTAGTATAGCTATTTTGGCAATTGCAGAAAGTGAAACAAAAACACACAATATTGTTGAGATTGTATAAAATATAAAAATTTCATTAAAATCTTGATTGAGTATTATATTAACATTCTGTTGTGCTAATAATAAGGCTTGAGGGTCAAAGGCAGAATTTATAAAAGCGTATAGAGAGCCCAAACTTGCTAGTTCGAGGAGCATCATTACAGAACTCAATGAGGAAATGAAAATAACTTTTCTAATGTAATTTTCATCCATAAGAAGAAACAGATTCATAAGTTGAATTATTGTTTTAATCAATTTTAGCTTTCTCTTTAGCGTCACTTTGGTTGCTGTTAGATTGCTGGTACCACGGCCAGCAATAGTACAAACATATTTTAATTTGTATGAAACAAATCTCGTGTGAATACTTTTTGGGATGCAGTCATCAGCTCGGCCGTAAGACGGTTTGCTAAAATAAGATCAACGCTATCTATGAACGTCCCAAGATCTTGTTCTACGCGTGAATTGAGAAAATACGGATCATCTAGTGTTGGTTCATAAATGATCACTTCAATACCTTTCGATTTAATCCGCCGGATTATACCTTGAACAGAACTCTGTCGGAAATTATCACTCCCGTTTTTCATAGTAAGGCGGTAGATTCCAACGGTCTTCGATTGTGTTCTGATAATCGTATCTGCTAAGAATTCTTTGCGAGTTGAATTTGCGTCTACTATCGCTCGTATGATATTTTGAGGTACCGCCTCATAGTTCGCTAGCAACTGCTTAGTATCTTTCGGCAAGCAATACCCGCCATATCCAAAAGAAGGATTATTATAGTGGTTACCAATACGTGGGTCGAGCGATACCCCTTCAATAATCTCGCGACTATTCATTTTGCCGGCAAGTGCGTAACTGTCTAGTTCATTAAAAAATGCGACCCGCATTGCAAGATAGGTATTGGCAAATAATTTAATTGCCTCGGCTTCGGACGCACCGGTAAACAACACATCTATATTAGATTTTTTTGCACCGGCCAAGAGCAGATTGGCGAATAAAGTTGCGCGCTCTGATTTCTCGCCTACAATTACACGACTAGGATATAAATTATCGTACAACGCCTGGCCCTCACGCAAAAATTCAGGCGAAAAGATCACCCCATCCGTTTTTAGACGCTTTCTTACTTTCTCGATAAAGCCAACCGGTATTGTAGATTTCACGACCACGCAGGCACTAGGTTCGAGATCAACAACCTGAGCAATCACATTTTCAACAGAGGACGTGTCAAAAAAGTTTGTTTTTTCATCATAATTGGTAGGTGTCGACACAATGACATAATCAGCGCCAGGGAGCGAGCCTTTCAAATCCGTGGTCGCGGATAGGTTTAAGTCCTTTTTTGCCAGATATTTGGAAAGCTCCACATCAACTATTGGTGACTTCCGTGCATTAAGAGTAGCTACGCGATCTTGCGAAATGTCAACGCCAATGACTTCATTGTGCTGAGCTAATAGCACCGCATTCGACAGTCCTACATAACCTAGACCTACAACAACGATTTTCATAAAATAAGTCTCAATTCTTCTTTGTTGCGCTGTTGGAAAACACACATCCTATCCAACCTTAATATCTGATACCCGAAAGTCAGATCCCATAGTTGTTTTAATTAGGCTGTTTGTATCACCTATATTGAAACGCTCCGATGCCTGTGAAGCAGATCTCATAGCAATCAGATGTATTAACCCTTTGCACCTTGTCCGCGGGCGTAGATGTCATCGTACCTAATGATATCATCCTCACCAAAGTAGCTGCCCGTTTGCACTTCAATTAAAGTGAGGTGCAGTTTGCCTGGGTTTTCCATGCGGTGCACTGCGCCGAGGGGAATGTAGACCGATTGGTCCTCGGTCACTGTTTTGACGTCGTCGTCAATTGTAACCTTCGCGGTGCCCGCGACTACAATCCAGTGCTCGGAGCGGTAGTTGTGGGACTGAAGTGAAAGCGCAGCGCCCGGATTTACAACTATCCGCTTCACCTGAAACCGTGGCCCAAGCGCAATGCTTTCGTACCAGCCCCAGGGGCGGTAGTCGCGGGGCAGGGTCTCCGCCTGTGCCGCGCCCTTTGCCTTTAGATTTGCGACGGCGAGCTTGACGTCTTGGGCGCGGTCCTTGTGCGCCACGAGGACGGCGTCTGGCATCGACACTGCGATGATGTCCTCGAGCCCCATTGCGACAAGGTGTTGGGTTTCACTGGTCGCATACAGCAAGGTGTTCGTACAGTCTAGGGCCGTGGACGGCCCGCTCATCACTACGCCGGCGCTGTCAGCTTCTCCCTCACGCCAAATGGCCTGCCAATCTCCCAAGTCTGACCATGAGCCGTCGTAGGGCATCACGGAGAGGTTTGGGGCGCGCTCCATGACGGCGTAGTCGATTGAGATGTCGTCGAGGGCAGACCAGGGCCCAGCAGCCAGTCGTGTGAAACCAAGATCAGTCTCGGCGGCGCTAAATGCGTCACGCACTTTAGAAAGTGTTTCCGGTGCGAACTCAGCAAAGGCACTCAGAATGGTTGATGTCGAGAAGAGGAAAATACCCGCATTCCATAAGTGCATGCCGCTACCCAATAGGGCCTCGGCAGTTTCGGCGTCGGGCTTTTCAACAAACGATTTCAGTGGCTGCGCTACGGGGGCGAAGTCGTCGGAGGGCTGCGCCGTAAGCTCCAGCCAGCCGTAGCCCGTTTCGGCGCGGTCGGGGCGAATGCCGAAGGTTACAATTTTCCCATCAAGAGCGGTCTCTGCCGCCGCCTCAACAGTTGACTTAAACTGTTCCGCGTCGGGAATGACGTGGTCCGACGGGGCGACGAGCATCAGGCTGTTACCATTTTGGGCATCAAGTGCCACAGCTGAGGCACAGATTGCAGCGGCTGTGTTGCGCGCAGATGGCTCAATCAGAATATTTTGTGGCGCAATCTCAACGGCGGCAAGCTGCTCAACCACCATGAAGCGAAAATCAGAGCCAGTCACGACAGATGGCGCGGCAAAGCCGGCGCCAGAGAGTCGGCGTGCCGACGACTGGAAGAGGCTCTCCTCGCCCAGAAGCTTCACAAACTGCTTCGGGTGCGACTTGCGAGATAGAGGCCAGAGCCGCGTGCCGGAGCCGCCGCAGAGCAGGACGGGATGTATGAGTTCTGTCATCGTAGTTATTTCCTCACGCTCGAACTGTCTCTATATTAGCGAGATACCACTCGTAAGTATCCGCCAGGCCCTGCTCGAGCTGTATGCCCGCGCTCCACCCCATTTGGGCCAGGCGCCCCACGTCCATAAGCTTGCGCATCGTCCCGTCAGGTTTCGTGGGGTCAGTGCTGATCTTTCCCGTAAACCCAGTCACCCTGGCAATAAGCTGGGCCAGCTCAAATATGGAAATATCCACGCCAGTGCCAACGTTAATGTGGCTCAGCATCGGGTCTGTATTCTTTGCGTATGTGTCCTTGGGCAGGTTCAGCACAAAGAGCGAGGCCGCGGCCATGTCGTCCACGTGCGAAAACTCACGCCGCGGGGTGCCGCTCCCCCAGATGACAACTTCTGCGAGGCCATCCCGAGCCGCCTCGTGGAACCGGCGGATGAGGGCGGGCATCACGTGGCTGTTGTCTGGGTGGAAGTTATCTCCGGGCCCGTAAAGATTAGTCGGCATGACCGAGCGGTAGTCCACGCCGTGTTGCCTATTGTAGCTCTCACAGAGCTTGATGCCGGCAATTTTCGCAACGGCGTAGGGCTCATTGGTCGGCTCAAGGGTGCCAGTTAGCAGGGCGTCCTCGCGCATCGGTTGCGGTACTGCCTTGGGGTAGATGCACGACGAGCCCAACTGGAGAAGCTTTTGGACGCCGGCACCGAAGGCCTCGTGGATGACATTGCACTCAATCATCAGGTTTTCGTAAATAAAGTCCGCGGGGTAGGTGTTGTTGGCGTTGATGCCGCCAACTTTTGCCGCGGCCAAGATCACGACGTCGGGCCGCTCCGCCTGCATGAAGTCCCGGACGGCGAGCTGGTTGGTCAAATCCAGTTCCGCGTGGGTGCGGGTGACGATATTTGTCTCGCCAGCGGCCTGGAGTTGCCGGAATATTGCGCCGCCCACCATGCCGCGGTGCCCTGCGATGTAATACTTAGTCAAAGTCGTCGCCCTAGTTCTCAAGTGAGACGGGAAGTTCCAGCCCGTGCTCTTTTAAAAGTTTCGAGCGGCGCGCCGCCCTGTGGTCTTCCGCGACCATCTCTGCGCACATTTCCTGGGCGGTAATCTCGGGCACCCATCCAAGATTAACTTTCGCCTTGGTGGGGTCACCGAGCAAGGTCTCAACTTCTGCCGGCCGGAAGTACCGCGGATCGATCCGCATAACGACGTCACCTACGGAGAGAGCGGGGGCCAGGTCGCCCTCAATGGCGGTGACTGTGCCAATTTCCTCAACGCCGGCACCGCTGAACTCGATTGTGAGGCCCAGCTCGCGGCCAGACCACTTGATAAATTCGCGGACGGAGTACTGCACACCCGTCGCAATGACAAAATCCTCTGGGACATCTTGCTGGAGCATCATCCACTGCATGCGCACGTAGTCCTTGGCGTGGCCCCAGTCGCGCAGGCTGTCGATGTTGCCCATGTAAAGGCAGTCCTCGAGGCCCAGTGCAATATTGCAGAGCCCACGTGTAATTTTACGTGTCACGAAAGTTTCACCACGGCGCGGAGACTCGTGATTAAACAGAATGCCGTTGCACGCATACATCCCGTAGCTCTCGCGGTAATTCACGGCGATCCAGTAGGCGTACATTTTGGCCACCGCGTAAGGTGAGCGGGGATAAAACGGCGTCGTCTCGCGCTGCGGTGTCTCCTGCACCAGGCCAAACAGCTCGGAAGTCGAGGCCTGATAGAAGCGGGTCTTCTGCTCCAGGCCCAAGAAACGAATTGCCTCGAGGATGCGCAGCGTGCCAATGGCATCAACATCAGCAGTGTACTCAGGGGCCTCAAAAGAGACCGCTACGTGGGACTGCGCGCCCAAGTTATAGATCTCATCTGGCTCAATGTCGCGGATCAGCCGTGTAAGGTTCGACGTGTCAGTCAAGTCGCCGTAGTGCAGCTTGAAGCGCGCATTGGCTACGTGTGGGTCCTCGTAAATGTGATCCACCCTCTGCGTGTTCAACGAGGAAGCACGGCGCTTGATCCCGTGAACTTCATAGCCCTTTTCAAGCAGGAACTCCGCAAGGTAAGAGCCATCCTGGCCAGTGATGCCGGTTATCAGTGCTTTTTTCATTTTTTCTTTGGCCTCAACTGTAATCTCTGGTCTCGGTGTCCTGCCCGGCGCTTATCAACCTCTTCAAGGATCGAACAGGTCTCGGCGTTACTTTTAATAATGTCATCTTCAACTTTTGTTAAGTCTTGCGCACAACGTCCTTGGTGCAGCTTTTTACCTTAAGTGCCGCCCTTTTTAACGGCGTCGGAAAACTCCCGCTCACCTGCCCGTAATCTTAAACAGTCGGGGAGGCATAACGCGCTGGTGTTGTTTGATTTCCGCTGAACCAAATTTTGGCAATCGATATTCAATTCAGGTCTCGCAGGAGCGTGCGGTTGTTATCCATCACATGTTCGGCTGCGTCCAGAGCCTCGCGCAAAGTGAGATCATCCGCCTGAGATTTCTCCGGCGGCATTTTTAACACCTGCACACCATCCTCAGAAATAACATAGCGAACGCTATCACCCGCCCTAACGCCGAGCGCATCTCGCACGGGCTTCGGCAGTGTCGTTGAACCGTTTGCAAAAATCTTTGACTGATGCAGCTGCGTCATGTGTTGTTACCCATAATGCGTCCAAAGCCGTAATATTTTCACGGCCTCTTCTGCTTCCAAAACCTGATAGACAAGACGGTGTTGAATATTGATACGTCTTGAATACGCCCCGTTCAAATCGCCCACGAGCTTTTCGAAGGGGGGCGGATTTTGCCAAGGGTCTTTCTCGAGTATCGCCAAAAGCGTTTGCGCCTTGGCTTTGAGGCCAGAGGAGGCGAGTTTTTTCGCATCTTTCTGGGCCTGCTTTGTGTAGCGAAGCGTCCAAGTCACCACTCTAACTCTGCTGATGTCTCATCGAGGTTTTCCTGCATGCCTTCAATGATAGACTCGCGCATGCCAGGCACAGAGAGCAGATACAAAGTCTCGTTGATCGCGTTCCAATCGTCTTCTGACAGTAGCACTGCATTGCCACGCTTACCGGTAATGACCACCGGCTCGTGGCTCGCAGATGCATCATCAATCAATTTATACAGATTGGCCCGCGCCTCTGTTACATTCACTGTTGTCATGGCAGTACCCCTTTTGCCTTAACGTACGGTAAAGCGTACCTTTCGTCAATTGCCACGCCACTCACCATCACCTGCATTTTAAACTTCAAGCTACCCGTAACCTTGCATTATCGGCCGCCCTAAGCACGCGTCCCGCCAAGCAAATCCGCGATCGCGCCCACGTGTGCCGCAAGCGCGTCCGCATTGCCCCTGCCCTCAACATTCAACCGCACGAGCGGCTCCGTGTTCGAGTGGCGCAGGTTGAAGCGCCAATCCTCAAAGGCCAGGCTCACGCCATCTGTCTCATCTAAGGAGAGCGCATCAGCGCGGTAGGCTGACAAAACATTCTCAATAGCCTTGCCCGCGTCCGACACCGTGAAGTTGATTTCACCCGAACTTGGGAAGGCCGCATATCGATCTTTCACCCAATCCCCCAGCGAGCGGCCCGAGCGGGAAACGAGCTCAGCAATCAAAAGCCACGGGATCATGCCGCTGTCACAATAAGCAAAGTCGCGAAAATAATGGTGCGCCGACATCTCGCCGCCGTAAACCGCTCTGCGCGCGCGCATTGTCTGCTTGATGAAGGCGTGGCCCGTTTTGGACTGAACGGCGATGCCGCCCTTTTGAGCGACAATGTCTTGGGTGTTCCAAATCACTCTGGGGTCGTGGACAATCTTGGCGCCGGCTTCTTTCTCTAAGAAAATGGATGCTAGGAGCCCCACGACATATTCGCCGGGAACAAATTGACCTGTCTCATCAAAGAAAAAGCAGCGATCAAAATCGCCGTCAAAAGCGACGCCAAAGTCAGCCTCCTCTGCCTTCACCACGTCAGCCGTCGCGGCGTGATTTTTTGGCAGAAGTGGATTGGGGATACCATTTGGGAACGTGGCGTCCGCTGTGTGGTGCACGCGCACAAACTCAAGCGGTGCGCTAAGCGCCAAAAGCTGGTTGGCAATGGCGTCAAAGGTTTGACCCGCGGCGCCGTTGCCAGAGTTTACAACGATTTTGAGCGGCCGCAGGGCAGGGAGGTCAACAAAACTTAACACGCGCCCCACGTAAGCCTGCCGCGCAGCATCTGAGCGCTCAAGCTCATGACCAACGTCCGTCACATCACACCACGCCTGAGAGCTTGCAAGCGCCTTGATGGCTTGAAAGTCGCCCAAATCCTCAAGGGGCTGAGACTGGGATTTGACAATCTTCATGCCGTTATAATGGATCGGATTGTGTGATGCGGTTACTTCAATGCCAGCGCAGGCGCCAAATTCAGTCACCGCCCAATACATCTCCTCCGTGCCAGCCATACCAATATGAACGACATCCGAACCAGCATCGCGCACGCCTTGTGACGCGGCGGCCGCGAAGGCTGGGCTGGTTTCGCGCGCATCAAATCCGATCACAACAGATGTGGCGCCCAAATGTTGGGCCACGGCGCGACCCACGCGGTAGGCGACGCCCTCATCAATATTGACGCCAATTTCACCGCGAATGTCGTAGGCTTTGAAGCAGCTAAGGTCAGTCATGTGGATTTGTCTCTTCGCGGGGAGGGGATAGCCTCTCCTGCGAGGCCGGCCTCCTCTTCAAGGGCTTTGATTTCTGCCTTCAAAGTCTCAAACTCTTCGCGCTTTCGCTCAATGAAGCTGTGGGTCAGCAAAGACTTCTCGCGGATCCCTTTCGGCGTCAGCAAATGGGCATACTGACCCTTACGCGGATTTTTCTTAAAATTTCCAAGCTTCACAAAGCCTTTTTCAACAAGCGCGGTGAGAACGTAATAGGCGGACCCGTTTGAAATCCCAACTTCATCCGCAACCTGCCGTGTGGACATTTCAGGGTTTTGTGAAATCAACCGCATAACCTTCAAACGGATTTCCGCCTGCTGTTCTTCGCGTCGGCTAGCCAAAGTGACGCTCCAGAACGGCTACCGCACCGAGCTTTGCGTTGCGCGCAGGCTCAGGTGTTAGATTCCAGCAATGTAGGTCAAGGATGTTCATGACTGTTCAGATTTGACGAATAGTCCAAAGTTTCTCCGACTACAATCAAAAAAATATCAGGTTGAGACGAAGTGCGTTCCTCCCGGCAGGGTTGCGGGGGGGGTAAACAAAGTATTTAATTTCAATACTTTATGTCATTCCTACGGTCGTGGGTCACCGTCAATTTAGACCAGGGTAGGGAGTTTCAGCACGGCAATTGATAGGTTTGCAAGATGTTTCAAATCTGTTATGTTCGTTCAAAAGTGAGCGTTAAGTCCGATAGGTGTCAAAATGAATCAGTGGTATTTGATACAGTTCAAGCCAAACAGCCATCGCCTGGCGGAGCGCAACTTGCAACGGCAAGGGTTTGAAACGTTTTTACCCATGCAGAAAATCACCCGCAGAAAAGCCTCCCGCTTTGTGAGTGATCTAAAACCTCTTTTCCCAGGATACATGTTTGTCAGCATAAACTCTGAATTGGCCCCTTGGCGCTCGATAAATAGCACGATTGGGGTATCAAAGCTTGTGAGCTTTGAGGGCAAACCAAAGCCGCTTCCTCTACAGCTGATTTCTGGTCTTATGCTCAGATGCGATGCATCTGGTGCATTGCTCCCACCCAAAAGTCTGAACGAGGGAGACAGTGTAGAAATGCTCACCGGACCTTTTGCCAATTTCATTGCAACGGTGGATACAATTGATCCTGAGCAGCGTATTTGGGTCCTTATGGATTTCATGGGACAAAAAACACGTATGCAGGTCAGTGCTGATCAATTGCAACTCGCTAAATAATCGCTTCCCAAATTTCCTAGCCTTTTCAATTCATTGAGATCTTTTCGGTCGTCCAAGTGCACGTCTGACCATACGCTTTTTATGTAAACACATAAGGAGCGCATCATGGCACCACTGTCTAAACTTACATTGACGTCCTATCGACGCACGCAGCCCAATCGGGATCCTGTTGAAGAACGGCGTAGTAAAACCCTAACAGCACTTGAGCAGCAAAAACTTGTTTTAGCAGCCGCACAAAAAGGGCAAGAGCATAGGGTTACAAAGCCAGGCTGGGCACGGGATACAAATGGTAACCGGCAGCGCGTAGAGAAAACACACGCTGTGCGCCCTTGGTTTTTTCAAGATGGGCAAGGCTGGGTTGTCCAACTCAAATATGGCGCACGCGTTGTCCCGCTTGATGCAGATAACAACGCTGTCATTGTTCATAGCCTAGATGACGTTGCTGCGGTGCTAGATCTATTCGCCAAAGCCGTTGAGGGAGGCGAGTTAGACACCGCACTCTCTACACTAGCACAACGCAGAAAAGATCCGTCGGAGGCGCAACATGCTGACGGCACATGATCCAACAAAAATAGCAGCGCTTAATGATGCGGCGCGCAAGTCTTTCTCAGGGTGTCGCGTTTACATGACACCGGGAGTTCAGGCACTTTATCAAACGCAGGCCATTGTCGCGCGTGTGCAAGCTTATGATGCTTTCACAGAGCGCAATGACCCTTATGGTGAGCATGATTTCGGCAGCTTTGAATTTTGCGGCGAAACCATCTTTTGGAAAATCGAGTATTACGATCTCGATTTTCAAATGCATTCATTAGATCCGAGTGATCCAAATATCACGGCACGTGTTTTAACAATTCTGCTGGGCCATGAATACTGAAGCCCAGCATATAAAAGGTGCTTTCAAAGCTGCCCAATACGTACGGATGAGCACTGAGCACCAGCAATACTCCACACAAAACCAAGCGGATAAAATCCAAGAATACGCAGACAAGCGTGGAATTGAGATTATCAAAACCTATGCCGACGAGGGCAAAAGTGGCTTGAGCATTGGTGGGCGGGCTGCACTTCAACGGCTTATTTCGGATGTAGAAACAGGCATTGCAGATTTTAACGTCATTCTTGTCTATGACGTCAGTCGCTGGGGGCGGTTTCAAGATGCCGATGAAAGTGCCTATTATGAATATATCTGCCGTCGCGCTGGTATCCAGGTGGCCTATTGTGCAGAGCAGTTTGAAAATGACGGCTCCCCAGTTTCCACAATCGTCAAAGGCGTCAAACGCGCCATGGCTGGTGAGTACAGTCGGGAGCTGTCTGCAAAAGTTTTCGCCGGTCAATGTCGCCTGATTGAATTGGGGTTTCGACAAGGCGGGCCTGCTGGGTTTGGATTGCGCCGTGTTTTGGTTAATGAACGCGGGGAGGTCAAAGGCGAATTAAAGGCTGGAGAGCACAAGAGCCTTCAAACAGATCGCGTAATCCTCATGCCGGGACCCGAGGAAGAAATTGCTTGGGTCAATCGCATGTTTTGCTGGCTTATTGACGAAGACATGAGCTTTCGAGAAATCGCCGATCGTCTGAATGAACATGGGATCGCGACAGATCTGGAGCGTCCCTGGACGACAACATCTGTGCGGACAGTTCTCACAAATGAAAAATACATCGGCAACAATGTTTTCAATCGACGAAGTTTCAAACTTAAAAGACATCACGTGGACAACCCGCCAGAAATGTGGATCCGCAAAGAAGGCGCCTTTGAAGCAATCGTCCCTATCGAAATGTTTATGACGGCCCAAGAGATCATCACCGCACGCTCAGCCAAAATGTCGGATGAAGAACTATTGGAGCACTTGCGACGTCTTTATGCGGATCATGGTCAAATTAGTGGTGTGCTTATTGATCAAAGCGACGCGCTACCTTCGGCAAATGTGTACCGCACGCGCTTTGGATCTTTAAGACGGGCCTATGCTTTAATTGGCTATCAGACGAATTTTGATCACGAACGCGCCGAAATAAATGCGCGCCTTCGGGCAATGTATCCTGAGATAGTGCAAGACACGCTTGCGCAGATTAACACCATAGGCGGGGCTGTCACGCAGGCGCCAGACACAGGGCTTTTGAATATCAACAACGAGCTTGCAGTCAGTTTGGTCCTGTCACGGTGCCAAACATCAGGCGACGGAAGGTTTCGTTGGCGTGTGCGCTTTGATCCTGAGCGCTTCAAGGCTGATCTCTCACTGGTGGTGCGGCTAGATCACTACAATGAAGGCGCGCTCGATTATTACCTGTTGCCTTGGTTGGATTTGCCGAGAAGCCACCTCGCCATTGATGCACGAAGCGCCACTCAATTCGAAGCTTTTCGATTTGATGATCTGCAGTTTTTCTATCGCATGGCCTGCCGGGTCAACATCTGGAGGCAGGCGTCATGAAGCGAAATCATCATACACAAAATGTCCTAACCCAAATTTCCAATAGGAGTTGCTATGAACACTGACACACCAGAGCGGGTGACGCTCATTCCAATAGAGCGCATTGAGGTCCTGAATTCCCGAGACCGCAATGCCAAAGTCTTTGAAGAGATTGTCGAAAACATCCAAGATATTGGTCTTAAAAAACCAATTACAGTCACCGAGCGTGAGGGTTTAGACAGTGAACCCAAGTATCTGCTTGTGTGCGGTGAAGGGCGTCTAAATGCGTTTCGCATATTAGGAGAAACTCATATTCCAGCGCTGATTGTGGATGTCTCAGATGAAGATGCATTCATCATGAGCTTAGCAGAAAACATTGCGCGCAAGGGGCACCGACCACTGGAGATCCTCGCAGACATTGAACTGCTGCTTACAAGAAACACTGGCATCGACGACATTGTTGCAAAGACGGGCTTGTCGCAAAAATATGTGCGCGACATCGTGTTTCTCCTGGAAAAGGGCGAAGAGCGTTTAATTGAAGCCGTTCAACATGGCACCCTTCCACTGAGTGCCGCCATCCAAATCGCACGCGCCAAAACCGATGACGATGATTTAGGCGACATGCTGGAAGAAGCGTATCAATCGGGTGAGCTTAAAACCACACAACTTTATGAAGCAAAACAGCTTCTCGCCAAACGCCGTGACCAAGGTCCAAAGGCTAACAATCGACCCAAACTACCAAACTCTGCGCATTCGCTCGTGAAGACATACCAGCGCGAAGTAGAGCGGCAGCACAAGATGGTTTTGAAGGCTGAACATGCCCAGCAAAAACTGCTGCTCGTAGAGCAAGGCCTCAGAACACTTTTTACAGACACAAATTTTGTGACGCTGCTGCGTGCAGAAGGTTTAGAAACACTGCCTCAATATCTCGCAGAACGGATTGAACTTAACACACTGAACGGAGGTGTATCATGAACGAACCAATGTCTATTCAAGAAATTTTCCCGGGAGCAGCAACTGAACTGCCAGAGGAGGACGCATTCGGCTTTCCAAAGGCGCCTCTCAATCTCACGCTTGGATTTAATTTAGAAACCCATCAAATCCCTATCGAACATCTTATGCCAAGCAAGAAAGTACCTGACGGTGTGATGACCACGCGCAAATTCAAACAGATCCTCTCTTCCATCAAAGAAATTGGATTGATTGAGCCGCTTTCTATAATCCCAACAGATGACCAAAACGAAACCTTCCTCCTACTCGATGGGAACCTACGCGTGCTCGCACTCAAGGAATTGGGCGAAGATCAGGCCCCTTGTCTTATCGCCAAAGATTTTGAGACCTACACCTACAACCATCGCATAAATAGACTGTCTACGGTGCAGGAGCACTATATGTTGCGTCGCGCAATCGACAAAGGTGTCAGCAAAGAGCGCTTAGCACGCGCGTTTAATGTCAATCTCTCAGCCATTAACACTCGTGTGAACTTGTTGCATGGTGTGTGCCCCCAGGCCGTTGAGCTCTTACAAGACCAACAGTTCAACCCAGAGGTCACACGTTTCCTGCGCAAAATGAAAGCTGCGCGCCAAGTGGAGGCCGTCGAGTTGATGATCGCGGCAGATAAAATAACAGGACCCCACGCAGAGGCCCTGTTAAAAGCAACACCGCCAGAACAGCGCACAGACACGGCGCCCGCCAAACCAGACATTCCTCAAGGAGATCCGTTAGAAAAGATTGTTAAACTGGAAAAAGAAATGAGCCAGGTGCAAACCAAGTACAAAGATGCAGAGGCCAATTACGGCTCAGACCTCCTTAATTTAGTCGTCGCGCGCGGGTATTTAAGCAAACTGATCTCCACACCAACCGTGAAAAACTACCTCACACAGAACCATCCTGATATTCTCGATACCTTTGAGCTTGTGGTGAATACCGTGAGCATGGACGAAGCCGTTAGCGCAGAAGAACGGGATCCAAATACAGGCTCAGACGATGTAGATGCTGACAACGATGACCCATCAGATGAGCCTTCGGGCGATGAATAACAGCATATGTGCTGAAAACCATTCTCGCTATGCCTGTCGTCTTCTTGATTGGGCAAGTCTAAAACTGACGATCTTTATGCAAATAATACACATTTTTTGCTTAAAAACAGACACTTAAGTGCGTAACAAATCAACTCTCGTTTGCGCTCAACGCTCCCATTGGGCGCATGGGCTTCACCTTGTCATAGTCGGCTTGTGAGATACTGGTGCTGGTAGCTTGAGGCATACCACTCACAGAGTCCTGCGGTTCAGGTGTGTTACGGGACTTTGGAATGGGAGGTGGCGCTGGTTTCGATAGCCCTATCCCCTTGCCAGACTTTGCAGGCTTTTTCTTCTTCACCTCGCCTGCCTTCAGCCTGCTATCGAGCTTGTTTGCCAAGAAGCTGGCCGTATTCGCAAAAGTCTTTAGATCATCGACTGCCTGCTCAATCGTATTGGATCCTGCAGACTTTTCGATCATGTCAATGAGGCGGCGCATTTCTTCACGATCATCCATGAGCAGCTCCTAGGTTTACATACTGGGGTGGCGCAAAATCACCACCCAGAACTGATAAGTACTTCCCTAGAAAAAACCGCAGTGCAAATTTTTTAGCTGCAAGACCCATTTCGAGCGCTGTCATAGACCCATCCTCTCGGGCTGCATCCACTTATGACGCGCTTTTTGGTCTAGGGCGCCCTCGCTTAATTTTTGATGTTTTCTTAGCAAGCGTGCCAGGGCTAGATGGTTGCTTTCTCCAGTCTGCTCAAGACGTTCTGCATAATAGCGTAATTTACTCGCAAAGGTTGAAAGTGCGTCTGCGCTTGGGTCAATGTTTTGAATGCGCAAAGTTCGCAGGTAACATTCACTTTTCCCAAGCCAAGCGCGGCAAAACTCCGTGGAATGCTGCACAAGTCCTGCAGAGATAAGTTCGCGGCGCGCTGTTTCTAAAATATGTCGTGACATCTAAAATTCCTCAACTGTTGGGCAGGAGGACCTGCCTCACAGTTATTTATCACTTAAACATCTGTTTTTATGAGGAATACACCTTAAAGGTGTGCTATGTTCTACTTATTGATGTGTAGGCAAACACTGCATGTTAACATGGCATTTATTTACAAGTGACCCAACAGTACTGTTTGAGCAAAATGGGCAAACAGTACTGTTGCAAACACAGTGTTTGATTAGCGAACCTGTGGATAAAATGCACTCTAAGGTTGTTTGCACTTGTTTTAACGGCCCACAGATTTTGGAAACTCACCCTTGCCGACATTCTCAATATACTGCCGCGCTGTGCGTAGATATCGACTGGTCTGATTAGCAATGCTTGTGCGCGCACGGTGATTGTGTGCTTTGACCTGCATCGCCTGTTTGGTCCGCCTTTCACCATATTTGGTCTCAGGCATAAGATTAGGCTTAAGCCCCGCTTTTACACCTAAGTCGTATTTTGACATATCGGGATAATACAGGTGCAGATCCCAGAGTGTCAGTGTTTTGTGCAGTGTGTGTGAAGAGACATTTTTATAGATTGGGTAACGTGCTGAGGAAGCACGCGTAGATTCATTATTTTTTAAAAGTGAATGTGCGCGTAAGTGCAGCGCTTTAGTCTCTTCGTGGATCTGATTGAAGGGTTTGCGAGGATCAAGCCAGTAGTTCAGGCCAATGCCTGCTTCTTCTGGCATTACTTTATTCTGTTCTGCAAAGAGCAATTGATGGCTTCGCCACCAAGATAAGAAGTCATTGCCAAAAACATTCCCAAAATCATTATAAAGCCACCCCAGTCTTCCATTGCCACTTTGGCGGCATGTGCGTTTGTATGCGGTGTTGCGCCGTAAGAAAGCCCACCACCAGTAATAAAGCGAGGCCATGAAGGCAGGTGCATCTTTATAGGGCGAATTTCTGGGCTCACGGAATCTCGTGCCTTTTAAATCGTCTATATTTGGCGGAGCTGTCATAAAGCTCAGTGGCGATTGCAGCTCAATGGTCGCGTCGTAGACCATAAAACCATCTCCTTCATGATGTATATGGTTTTAGTTTTTCAAGGTTCAAAGTCGATAGCGTGAGTCTCATTCTGTGCTTGTTTGAGCCTACATGCCCGCAAATGACTGTTCACCTTAACTTTGTGTCATGAAGCGTCATCCAGCATCAGAGTTTGCAACCACCCCTGTGTTTTCAGGGGTTCCAATCAAATGTTCTGAAAGGAAAAACCAATGTCAGTTCAATCTCAAATCAAACACGACATCCATACACGCCTCGAGCAAATGTCCGCCGCGCGCGTGGTCTGGGAAGAAGGCACAATGCGTGCCGCCACAACTGAGCTCTATGCAATCTTGGAGCAAATCTACGCACTTTATTCTGAGTTGAAGGCCGAAGTAGGCAAGCGTCGTGCCTTTGCCTCACTGCTTACAGATTTGGATCTAAAAACTCAGGCAAATACCAGCTTAGCACTGAAGGTCATTCGCTATGTCTTTGGTAAAGTAGGTCGGCGTGAGGACTCTTACGCCCGCGTGATTGCGATCGCCCACGACATGAAAGGTCCAGATCAAAGCTTCACCAGCTATGTGCAAGAATGTGGCGGCATTGAAGAGGTGCGCCGAGTTCCTAAGGCACAAAAAGCCAGCATAATGAGCAAGGATGATTATAAAAAGCTAGCGCTTGATGGCCTGGCAGATGTCCAGGTCGGGGTCAGCACATTTGAGCTTCCTACCTTCATTCAACCAAATACAGACTATGAAGAAGATTATGCGGTTGCTCTTGTGCGCTGTCACGATGATGGCACAGGTACAATCGTCTACGGTTGCAACGAAGCAGGTGTCATTGACGCAGTCCTAGTATCTTCCGGCAAAGATCTGGATCAGCGCGCTCAGGATAGCAAAGCGCAGGTTGATGCCGGTGATCTTGCAGAACGGCGTGCACGCGATGTCCGCGAATTTACCTCCAAAATGATCACTGTGAGCTCGATGCCAAATGCAACTGTTAACGGTGGCGCACTCCGCACAAACGGGGCTGTGACCCCGCATTACGGCTAAGGCGAAACGAAAGGGCGGCTTTCGAGTTGCCCTTTTCCCTTTCTCTCATGGAGGCAAACATGTCCTTTGATCTTAAACACCTTCCATCCGCATTTAACGATCTCGTTATCGCTGATCCGCTGAACGCAGGCATCATAAAGCAATACTGTACTGCTATACCCTCAAAGCCCCTATTACTCGTGGGACCGCCAGGCGCTGGAAAAACCGAAGCCGCGCGTGTGATTGCACAGACTTACTTTAAAACCAAAAACATCCAGAACATGACCTGGGAATTTAATGGGGGAAGTTCAGGAAAAGACCTGCAGTCACAAATTATGGCAGAGGCTAATTTCCAGCTCTTTGGAAACCCGGACAAAGCTCTTGTTGTTATTAACGAAATCGACACGCTAGATCTTCGCACGCAGCAACCCTTGTTTCGTGACTTCATGGATGCAAAGCGCTCTTACATCCGCTTCATTGCTACGACCAATCACAAATCGCGGATACTCGGTGCCATCCTAAGCAGGTTTCGCGTTGTAGATCTTACCCCACCAACAAACCAAGACTGGGTGCCTCGTGCAAAAGCTATTCTAGAAGACGAAGGCATGTCGCCATCCACTCAAGACGTTGCACTCATGCTCCAAAGTTTTGAAGGCAGTGCTCGAGATTTGATCGATTTGTTGGAGGAGACCGTGATCGGATGGCGCACCGCACAGTCACCGGCGCCAATCACATCACATTCTTCAAGGAGGGCTCTCTGATGAAAGATTTATTTGACGAAAAAGGTCTCTACGAGCTGGAGATGTCGCCTGAACAAACTGATTTCTTATGGTTTCTCGATCAGTGTGGATTTGATGTAAAGGTTCGCGCACTACGACACACTGACGTTTTTGATCGCGTGCGCGGTTTATTAATGCACAAAAATGAGCAGGAAAATCTAGCTCTCGAGTCGAGTCTCCATCACAACTTCCTATTAGACGGATACTCTAGAAATCCTTCCCCTGGACACCCAGCCGTGCGAAGACATTACAATCGCTTCTGGGGGTATAAATTCCCCAGCAATCAAAAGAGCAATTTAATTCATGTAAAATTGCGCCAAATTGAAGCCGGCTTCACACCCGTACTTCCACATGAAAAACTTACTTTGCCAAAAGGAGTGCAAGATACGGGTAGCAAACGTGCACTCATGCTGATGCTCGCATTGCCCGATCGTATTACTAACCGCTATCATGAATGGGCTCAAAACCTGTGCTTTATTGATCAACTTTTAGAACTAAAGCCAGACTATAGCCTACTGCATGAGTTGCGCGACGAATATCATGCAGAGTTTCTGAAGCTGTATAAAAGCGAGCTCAGATATGCAAAGCAACCAGAGTATGGCAGGCGTAAGGATGGGGAAGCGCAGGCGTTCTACAAAAAGCTCTTCAAGTTTCAGTATCCGGTAAAGCGCGATATTATTCGGTGTCTTTGTGAAGCAAAGCTGAACGAGTGATGGAACATAATTCAGACAGAAAGGCTTTTGAGGCTTGCATTGTAGAAATCGTGCAATGCTTAGCAGGTCTGTGTGATACTGAAATTGGTATCCACACAGATCCTAATCAGATTGCATCTTTAGCTAATGAAGGCGGGAGCCAAATTCTAGGCTATGAAGTCGCACCAACGCCTCAGCATTTTCAATTTGATTGCGATCTCGTTCCTATTGAAGCCGCATATTTAAAGCACAAAGAATATGACCATTATGTGTCGCGTGTTGGGCTGCGCATTCATCTACCTAGTCAGATTGAGAACATCTTGCGTGCGCAGTTCTCAAGCAGTCTCATGGACCAAGTTGATTACGCGCTCACAGGACATTCAGACCTAGAATTTGAGATGGTATACGATGGTCTCTTAGTCTGTTTTTTAACAACGGGATTTGATAATTTCACTGTTGATGGCATGACAGATACGATGTTGCGACATTCTTATGCGCAAATTGTACAAGACCTAGACCCTCTTATGCCATGGCTCAAGTTTGCGAGGTTTCTCGCGCAACAGCATTATACCCATGAGCAAATGGAAAATATCCAAAAACGACTGCCCAGTATTCTCGACAATGCGCTGCAAAACAAGAGTATTGCAGATGCACATGTCTTTACGCTTTGTGAACTCAGTGGATCATTTGATCCAGCGCTGCGCTTATTTAAAAAGCGTTATGGTGATCTGTTTGTAGAGGAATTGGAATAAGGCTTATCTATAAACGTTTTTGCGATGCCCTATCTTTACGACCTCAATAATGATTTCCTGCTCATTGATGGTATAGATGGCGCGATATTGTCCCACGCGAATTCTCCATCCGTCACGCCCTGTTAATGGTTTTGAATTTATCGGGCGCGGATCTTGAGCAAGATGCTCTAGAGCATTTAATATTCGTAGCACATCTTGCTTTGGGATGGATCGCAAGTCTTTCTTGACCGACGACTTGAAACGGATGCTATATAATTCCGTCATTCTTCAGTTCACTTACAAAGCTCGAATAGTCCATTGACGGCTCATTTTTGCGTGCATCATATTCAGCGATATCTTCTGCATCTTCTGCAGCAAGCAAGCTCACAGCTTCATTAACGATATCCGATACAGAACGGTTCTCTTGCGCAGCCTTGAGTCTAAGTGCTTTGTGCATGTTCGGGTCAAAATAAATGGTTGAACGTTGTGATAATTGAGCCATGAGGATGTCTCCTAGTTGTCACGAGCACTATAGCATCAAAACGTTATAACGTCAATTTTGCGTTTAAACCGCTTTTGAGCCGGTTTTCTGCGTCTCGTGATAAATAAACGTGTAGGATGGAATAGTTGGACATGCCTCACGCATCGGTAACAGGCTCTATGCATCGGAAGATGCCCCAGGAAGATCCGAACACAGGTCACGCTGTGGCGGTGGATGTTAGGGACGCCAAGCAGTTTATGCCGAGCTGCTAATAAAACAACTGGCGCTTTTTGTCGTAGAGCGCCCAAGCAAAAAAACGGCAGGAGTGGGAATACAAGGCTCAAATGAGAACCCCACGCCCGCATCCACTGTTTGTCATGGCTTTGGATGCACTAGGGTGCGTTGCTGAAAAGGTGGCGCGTAAAGCTGACAGAGTAACCCCAGCTTCCTTTAACAAGGTTGCGCTCATGACAGACGGTAGCAACTCGGATGAGGTCATCGTCATACCAAGGCTGCAGTAAGCCTTGGTATGACTGCACAATCTGGATGAGATCCCAAGTATATAAATTCAAAATCACAAAAGCTGTTTGAGCTTATCAAGTTGGAAATACATGACTGAAGGTGTTTGTGATTGAGCGCAAGCGAATGAACAAACAGCGATAGTCAGCTCGGCGAAGCTGAGCTTGATAGATGACAAACACTATAGGGTTGGAACAGCTCTGACTAAATGATCAGCGCGTTCTACGATCAGCCACATGCATGATGGCATCCAAGTACCCTTGTACACTGCCGCAATCAAACCGGCGTCCATTGAGCGTGACGGCTTCCACTGCATCTTTAGCGGCTTGTGTGTTGATGGCATCTGCCAGTTGGATTTCTCCACCAGCTCCTGCGGGTTGATTGCGCAAGATATCAAAGATGTCCGGGGTCAGGACATAGCGGCCAATGCTAGCAAGGTTCGAAGGGGCTTTGTCAGCATCGGGTTTTTCAACAAGACCTGCCACTGATCCTGGCGCGCCATTTGGCACAACAACTCCATACTTGGAAATATCAGGACCGTTGACTTCCATTACACTGAGTTGCGTCTTGCCAGATGTTGCAAATGCGCGTGCAAGATCAGCAGTCACACCTGCGCCTTCATATGTGAGAAAGTCATCTGCGAGCAAAACGGCAAACGGATCATTACCTACAGCACGTTCCGCACAAAGCACAGCGTGGCCAAGACCAAGTTGTTCCGGCTGACGCACAAAGATGCATTCCACACCCGCGGGCAGTATGTTTTTGACCATGTCGGCTTGTTCATTTTTGCCTTTGGCGCGCAGAGCCATTTCGAGCTCTTGGTTGTTGTCAAAATGATCCTCAATGGCGCGCTTGTTGCGGCCGGTTACGAAGATCAGCGTGTCAATGCCCGCAGCAATGGCTTCTTCAGCGGCGTATTGGATCAGAGGCTTGTCCACGATGGGCAGCAATTCTTTCGGCATGGCTTTGGTCGCAGGTAAAAACCTTGTGCCAAAACCAGCGACGGGGAAAACTGCTTTGCGGAGTTTGGTCATGGAAAATACTCAGAAGTTAAAGGGCTGGTGGATGCTCGGTACATAAAGAACAGCAGAAGTTCAATTGCACTGCTCCCTGAAAAATGTTCTCCTCCTGCGTATTTTATAGTCTTTCAGTTTCTCGTTAGATGCTGAGGAATATCCATCGAGTCATGTAAAATCCTGATTATTCTCACTGTAGCATCCGTTGACTCGAAAATAACGATATGTCGGTTTACACGCACCTTCAGCATTCCAGGCCTTGGAATGTGCAGAACCTGCACAATTGCTTCGCCATTAGCAATTTGATGTACTTTGTCCCGAATGTCTTTGAGATACACCTTTGCCTGATTGGCGCCCCACATTTGAGCGGTGTAATCAGTTATATTTTCCAGATCCTTTAGGGACTCTTTCGAGTATTGGACGTGCTTCATCGTGCTTTTGTATTTTCAGCACGTTTTTCCAGAGCGTTCCAATCAATTTCGTCCGTAAATCCGCTTGCGAACCCTTTATCTACTGCATCGCTCAATCTTTGCGTCGCAACTTGTTGTTGTTCAAAGAGACGCAGTGCATCCCGCACGACTTCGCTTGCGGTGCTGTAGCGCCCTGATTGCATCTGTTGAGCAATCAGCGTGTCAAAGTGTTCACCCAGTATGATAGATGTTGCGCGGCTCATAGTACCCTCCAAATATGAGATTATAATATGCTGTTGAACAGGTCGTGTCAATTTTATGCCTACCAACGTGCACTGAACTCTAGTTCTTTGAGCTTACAAACAGATGTGCCGTTTGAGCCGAAGTACAGCGTTCAAAACCTCATGTTATATACATTTCATGAGATTATCGGATAACTCATTGATTTTATTGATGTATGCAGCGGCGCCTTAAGTTGCGTCAAAATCAAATCTCACGATTTGCATTTAATCCTAACAAAACATGAGATTTTGGCCGAATTGGCCTTTTAAAATACAGTAATCGTAGGGGCAGAAACCGGTCGCCCAACCCAAACCTCAGACTTTATAGTGTTTATAGCGATAAGATGAGATTTAAGGATTTTATACCATGAGACATGCACAGACACTGAATGAAGCCCAGTTTCGCAAGGTGCTGCACTACTGTCGCACAAGACGGCACGCTAATCGTGATACGGCGATTTTCATGGTAAGCTTTTTTGCGGGATTACGCGCTAAAGAAATTGCAGCGCTCAAGTTGGGCGACGTGTTTGACGCCGAAGGTCGTGTACGTGAACAGTTTACGCTTGAGAGCGACCAAACCAAGGGTGGGCAGCGGCGCAGCGTGTTTATCAACAAACGTCTCGCAAAAGCATTAGAGGACTACGGATTGGATAAAAACTTTAGCAATTTAGAGCGTCCTTTGTTTGAAAGTCAGAAAGGCGGTCACTTCTCGCCAAACACAATGTGTCAGCTGTTTTTGGACATTTTGAAAAACTGTGGCTTCAAAGATGCTTCAAGCCATTCGGGACGCAGAACCTATATTACCAGATTGGCAAACAAGGGAGTAGGTGTGCGCTTGCTTGCTGCACTTGCGGGGCATTCTCATATCTCGACTACACAACGGTATATCGATGTGAATGCGGATCAGATGAAAGAGGCGGTGGAGCTGCTTTAACTCAGCAGTTTTATCATTGCATCCTCTGACAGGCGTCCGTCTTCAAAAGCTGTGAGCGTGCGCAATCGCAGGTCCTCTGCAAGTTCAAACCCACTGCGCTCCGCCCCAACAGCAATCAGCAGGGCTTTTTCTGAGAGCTTGCCAGCATCAAACAGATCAAACGCTTTCTCATGCGCTGATGTTTTAGGAGCAGCAGTTTGATCTACGGCCGCTGCGGCTTGTGCAGACACTGTTAGATTGGCAACTGGGGCTTCTTGCAGCTCTCGGTCGCCCTCGGCTTTTGCTGTCGCTTGCTGCGGCTCTGTGACGGTCTTTGCTGCATTACGCTGCTCTTGCTGATCACGACCTGAGTGCAGACCTGGGTTCATGAACGGCGACAGCTTTGAGTAAAAACGGTCCAACACGCCCGTGCTGTTGCCCATCTGCCTGCTGAGGGCGTGGGTGCTGATGCCGCGCTGCAGATCCAAAGTGGCGTAGAAATGCCGCCAGCTGTAAAGCGTTCGCTTTTTACCATCGGCGCCATATACAATTTTGAGAGATTTAAGCAGCGTCTCAAAATTGCGGGAGAGGTTGGGCCGCGCTGCCCGTTCGCCATAGCGAGTGACAAACACATAATCTTCGCATTTGCTTTCAATCACTTCATCCAGGGTTTTGCCTCTGAGATTGGGATTGAGCGCCAATTGACGCTCTAGGGGCCTTATAGCGCGATCTCTGGCAATTAGTGGCCGCTGACCCGTCTTTCCTGCCACAAACAGCCCAAGATAGGTCTGATCCTCTTCTTTGATCCATAGCAGGTTTTTCCATTTGAGGTTCAGAGCCTCAGTCCCATGCCGCATCCCAGTGTTGGCCAGCACCAGCACGTAGTTCCTGAGCACTTCACGCGTGGCCTGAGTATTGGGATTGTCAGACGCCTTATGAAACGATCTCAGGGCCTCATAGATGGTTTTGTATTCTTCTTTGGTAAAACTGCCACGGCTTTCTGTTTTGATACCGTCATTGATGGGCTTGGGCCGAATGGCATGTGTGATCCAACCACGTTGTTCCGCTTCATCCAGCACTCGATTTAATGCCGTGTTATGCGTGTTGATGGTACTATGATGTGCCTTGCGTCCCAGCTGTTCTGTGCGCCACTTGCCAAAGTCCACCAGAGCTTTGGCATTGATATTGGCTACATCATATGAACCGAAGAACGGAATGAGATACTTATCAAGAGCAGTGATGTAGTCTTTGTAGACGATGTGTCCGCTGCCAGAACGCAGTTCTTCTTGCATCCTGTCCCGTGCAAATTCTGCAACACGACGAAACTTGCGCGTGCTTTGTGGCAGATTATTTTTGAGACGATCTTCGGATGTGTAGAAAAACTTCATCGCGACTTCTGTGGCGCGTTCTATGCTTTCTGTCTTGGTTGAAAATCTATGCCAAGAGCCATCAGCCAGTTTAACCCGTGCTTGCCACTTTGCACTGCCAGGTCTTGTATCCAGTCGAATGTGTTCGCTGACTTTAATGGTTCTGTTGGTCTCCTTCATAAACCAATTGTATGATCAAAACTCTCAAAGGAAAACGAAACTTTACAGCACGCGTTGTTGAGTTTCCAAAATCTTTGCGGGCAAACAGCAGAAAAGTGCCGTGCGAGCAGAAATTGCTGGCGAACACTGCAAGTGCGATCACTGTGTTTAACAGGGTGATTCCGCTGATACATACACAGAAAACTGTGTATCAACTGTGTATGAGGAAATTGTGAGGAAAAAAGTGGCTAAGTGCTTGATTTTGTTGGAGGCGGGTACCGGAATCGAACCGGTGTACACGGATTTGCAATCCGCTGCATAACCACTCTACCAACCCGCCTCAAGTGATGTTTGTAGCTACATTAACACTGCGGGATGTGCAAGAGGCCATCCTTTGTTAATTGAGATAAAAGCACTAATTTCTGGTAGTTTACGTCTGATTTAATTGAGAAAAGCCCTCGCGACTGAACCTTCAGGTCTCGCATGTATTTCTGTGTGAAATACACCCAAAGGGTGAAATGCGCCTCGTGATCTTTCATCTCAATTAGAACCCGACACCTTAGGGTTGTTAAGGCTTAGCTGCCAAGTCCTGGTCTGAAGAGCGTTTAGAGTTTGAAACGCAGTTCGTAACGCACTGATACTAATGGAATTACAATCTAATGCTGTGCTCACTCTCGCTATTGATGTGAAGGCAAACACTGCATGTTAACATGGCATTTATTTACAAGTGACCAAACAGTACTGTTTGAGCAAAGTGGGCAAACAGTACTGTTGCAAACACAGTGTTTGATTAGCGAACCTGTGGATAAGTTTTTGAAACATGCATGATTACAGAGCGTTACGTTGTTTTTGCACGTAAGCCCATATTTTAACGCAAGACATCTAATCCATGTTCTAAGGGCCAATACAACATTGCCCAATAGCGCTCAGTATGTTAGACAGTACTATAATCAACACGATTGGAAGTGCGCTATGCCTAACATACCGGCAAATGAATTGAAGACCCGAGGCGTTACAGCGATCGAGCAAGCCTTAGCGGACAGCACTGAAGCGATTGTCTCCGTACGTGGTAAAGACAAGTATGTGGTTATGAGCTTTGAGCAGTACTCTCACTTGCGTACATGTGAGCTAGAAGCCGCAATTCATGAGACACGTAAAGATCTGGCAGAGGGGCGGTTTATCACAGAGAGTCCTGCAGATCACTTGAAACGCCTTGAGACGATGAAATGAGTTACAGGCTGGTCTTTACAGACAGCTATAACAAAAAGGCTGCCAAATGGATCAAGAAGCACCCACGCCTTAAAGATCAGTATCTCAAGACCCTTCAGTTGATGGAGCTCGACATTCAGCATCCATCGCTAAGACTGCATAAGCTGACTGGTAAACTGAGTGGACTAAGTTCTGTCTCAATCAATATGAGCTATCGCATTACATTGGAACTTATGATCCAGGACAACGACATTATTTTGATCAACGTTGGTTCGCATGATGAGGTTTATCAGTGATGTTAGCAATCCGCGTGTGCGATTGGTGTAATTCAAGCACGCGACTGTAGCCAGTTTCATTAAGCCAACACGAGAAGCAGGAATGCCCTGTTTAAATGCAGCCTGCGCCGGGGGGTGAGTGCGATTTGCTAATGCTTGCCAAAGGACAACAGCTCAATTCATGAGACGAGGCGTTAGTGCCGTCAGAGAAACAGCAATTATCCTGCACATTGTGTTCGCATTAAAAGTCTGAGTAGCGACTTTTTCAGGGGCATAATTACCGTGTTCAACACCCTGATTTTGCTCAATTTTGTGTGAAAACTGTGTATCAACTGTGTAAGCTGATTTTGAAGGGTGAATTTCTCTTAAGTCTTTGTTTTTAAGTAATTAAATGGGAGGTTTGGGCGAGTGCAACTGTTTTTGCAATCCGCTGCGTAACCTCTCCGCCAACTCGCCGCCGGGGTGGTGCGCACTGAGGTAGCCGATGCGGGCAGGGCGCGCAAGGTTGCAAACGCGCGATGTTGCGCGTGCGGATCGGTGAGAAACGTCGCAGCCCGCCATCCTGTCGTTGCGCAGCCCCGCGCGCTGTGCGATGAGAAACGCGGATAAACTAGACGGATTGGTTCAGTTCCCATGGCAGACTACGCCGAACGCCGCCGCACCATGGTTGACACGCAGGTGCGCCCCTCTGATGTCACCAGCTTTCCCGTGCTTGACGCGATGTTGACCATCCCGCGCGAGGCGTTTGTGCCCGATGCGATGCGCGACTTGGCCTATGCGGGCGCGCCGATCACCCTGACGGGGTCGCGTCAGTTGATGGAGGCGCGCAATATCGCCAAGATATTGCAGGCGCTTGATTTGCAGCCCGGTGAGCTGGTGCTCGAGATTGCGCCGGGCTTGGGTTATACCACCGCCCTTTTGGCCAGCTTGGTCGATGCGGTCGTTGCCGTCGAAGAGGATGCGAGCTTGGCCGCCGATGCAGAGGCGGCGCTGTCTGCGCAAGAGATCGACAATGCGGCCGTCTTACATGCGCCCTTGACCGCTGGCAGCGCGAAGAACGGCCCCTATGATGTGATCGTGGCCTTTGGCGGTGTCCAAGAGGTGCCGCAATCCTTGATCGACCAGATCAAGGAGGGGGGGCGGATCATGGCCGTTTTCATGCAAGGCGCCTTGGGCGAGGCGCGTCTTGGCCGCAAGATCGACGGCGCTATGTCGTGGCGGGTGGAATTCAATGCAACCGCCCCGGTTTTGCCGGGCTTTGCACGGGTTCCGGGGTTCGTATTCTGACGGCTATTTCAGTGGCAAGGTGCCGGGCGGGTTTCGGCAAGCGAAGGGTGATGGTGATGGCGGGCTGGAATAAGCGAATGACGCGCGGTTTTGGTGTAGCGCTTGCGCTCATGCTGACCGCGCTGCCCGTGGGTGCCGATACGCTGCGCAGTGCCATGGCCGATGCCTATCGCAACTCGGCCCTGCTGGAGCAAAACCGCTACTTGCTGCGGGTGCGCGATGAGGGTGTGAACCAAGCCATCGCCGCGCTTTTGCCGACCTTGGGATTTGTGGCCAGCACATCGCGCGATCTGGTGGGCGATACCACCACCACCACTGCGCGTTTGGTGGCCGAGGCCACGCTTTACGCGGGCGGGTCGCGGCGCAATGCGTTAAGCGGTGCGGAAGAGACCTTGAATGCTGCGCGCGCCCAGCTTGTGGCGCTTGAGGCGCAGGTGTTGGGTGATGCCGTCACCGCCTATCTTGAAGTCTGGGAAGCAGAGCAGGTCGTCGCCGTGCGCGAGGCCAATGTGCGCGTCGTGACCGAACAATTGCGCGCCGCGCGCGACCGTTTCGAAGTGGGCGAGGCGACCCGCACCGATGTGGCGCAAGCCGAGGCGCTATTGGCGACCGCGCGGTCCAATCTGGCCGCCGCGCAAGGCACGCGCGACATTGCGCGCGAATTGTTCAATCTTGCGGTTGGGCGCTACCCTGCGGCGCTTTCCGGTCCGGGGGCGATGCCCACCTTGCCCGCCTCCGAGGAGGTGGCCGCGCGTCTTGCCCGGCAAGAACACCCTGCGATCCGTGCTTTGCAACATGAGGTTGCCGCCGCCGAGTTCGCGGTTGCGCAGGCGCGTGGTGCGACGCTGCCGAATTTGTCGATGGAATTGTCGCGCAACGAAACATTCGTTGCATCTAATCCTGTGTTTGAGGGGAAGGGCGCAAGCCTGAGCCTGACGCTGAGCCAGCCGATCTATCGCGGTGGCCAGCTTGGTTCGCTGGAGCGGCAGTCGCTTGCACAGGCCGAGGCGGTGCGCGCAAGCCTGACCCGACAGGTGCAGATCAATCTGCAACTGCTTGGCAATGCCTATGCGCGTCTCGATATTGCCACGGCGCAGCTGCAAGCCTCGGACCAGCGGATCAATGCCGCCCAGCTTGCCTTTGAGGGCATTCGCGAAGAGGCGTCATTGGGCGCGCGTACCACGCTTGATGTGCTTGATGCCGAGCAAGACCTGCTTGAGGCGCGGATCAGCCGGATCGAGGCGCAATCTGGGCTTTACGCGGCGGCCTATGGGATTTTGGGGGCGGCTGGTCTGTTGGGTGTGGCCAAGCTGGACCTGCCCGTGCCGGAATATGATGTCGCGGCCTATGGCGCGGCCTTTCAGGGGGGGCGGCCGCGGGTGATGTCGCCGCAGGGGGATCGGCTCGATACGCTGCTCAAGGCCATCGGGCGCGAGTGATCGCACTGCCGCAGCTTGCCGCTTAATCGTTACAATGCGTGCTATGCGTTGTGTGAACGCGCGCTTGCGGTTATCTTTCGACGCAAGCCCCCAGCATGAGGGGTAAAGCGCTGGCTTGCCTGCACCGCCCGGCGCGGTGTGTCGCTTGGGCCAAGCGTGTTGTATCGAGGAGTGTGTCGTAATGTCGGAAGCCGCGAAATCCGCTGAAGAGATTGAGGATGTCTTGGCATCCATTCGTCGGCTTGTCTCGGGCCCGGCTGGCAAATCCGCCCCTCTCAGCCCGCCGGATAGCGCGCCGAAACTGCTTTTGACACCGGCGTTACGTGTCAGCGACCCTGATGATCCTTGGCTGCCCGTCGCGGACACCATCGCGGATGATGCGGATGCGGCGGAAGATGACACGCCTTGGGATTTCGAGGATCGCTTGGCCGATTGGGGCGAAATTGCCGAAAGCGCCGAAGAAGCGGTCGATGATGCGATCGCCGAAGGGGCGCTGCATGGCGCGCCTTGGATGGGCCAAGATCGCCCAACATTCCGTGCCAAGCTGACCCATTTGCAAAGCGCAAGTGCCAGTGCCAGCGCCGATTTCGAGGCCGAGGTGGGCGATGCCAATTGGCCCGATCCCGGCGCGGATCAGGCCTTGCGCGAATTGACCCAAGCGCGCGGGCAGGCCGAGCAAGACGCCCCGGAACCAGACAGCGCGGCGGATGATGACGCGCCGGGGGATGACCTGCCGCCAGATGATGGGGCGCAAGCAGATGGGGTGCCGGGCGAGGGGCGTGATGCCGCGCCAGCGCAGCAGGGCGATGATGACGCAGCACAAGATCATGTTGCCGCGCAAATCGATGTTGATGCGCCAAGGGACGCCGCCAAAGACGATACGCGAGACCCGCTGGCCGATGAGGACGACAGTATCGAAGATTTCGGTGCGGCCACCGCACCGTTCAGCTTTCCCGAGACCGAGGATGGGATCCTTGACGAGGAAACGCTGCGCGAGATCATTGCCGAGGTTGTGCGCCAAGAGCTGCAAAGCGAGCTGGGCATGCGCATCACCCGCAGTGTGCGCAAGATGGTACGGCGCGAGGTGCGGCTTGCCTTGGCGCTGGACGAGTTGACCTAGGTCTTGGCCGTGCATCCCCCCTTGACCGGCGCTGCCGCGCGCCCAAGGGTGGGGTGATGTTTCCAATTCGCGATCATAACCCGTCCAACCGCACGCCCTATGTGACTTGGGCGCTGATCGCGATCAATATCGTGGTCTTTCTCTCCTATTACCCGTCGCTGTCGGGGTCCGAGCGGTTGCTGATGGCCTTTTTCGACGATTGGGCGCTGGTCCCGCGCGAGGTTGTCTCGGGCATCGATGGGCATACGCTTATCACCTCCATGTTCTTGCATGGCGGCTGGATGCATCTGCTGGGCAACATGCTGTTTTTGTACATCTTCGGCGATAATTTAGAGGATTTGTTCGGGCATCTGCGGTTCTTGGGGTTCTACATTGCTGCGGGTGTTGCCGCGGCGCTGGGGCAAATCCTTGCCGCGCCGGGCTCGAACGTGCCGATGGTGGGCGCATCAGGGGCAATCGCGGGCGTGATGGGGGGGTATTTGTTGCTGTTCCCGCGCGCGCGCATCGATGTGCTGATCATCATCGTGATCTTGTTCAAGGTCTTTACCATCCCGGCATGGGTCATGCTGGGGCTGTGGTTTGCGTTGCAATTGTTCAACGGCATGGCGATGGATGCGGCGGGCGGCGGTGTCGCCTATTGGGCGCATGCGGGCGGGTTCATCGCGGGTGTGGTGCTGGCCTTGCCGCTATGGCGGCGGCTGGGCGGGCCTGCGTTCTGGGCGACATGGCATGGCGAGCCACCCCATGCGCCGGTTGATTATGTCCTTGCCCCGCGCGGCGCGCATGCCATCCCGCGTGTCCGCCGTGTGATCGGCACCCCGCATGCGCCGATACCGCCCGCTGGCGCTGGCACGACGCGGATTCCGCGCAGTGGCGCACGCCGCCGCCTGTTTTCGCCCTGGGATGCTGGGCGCAAGTGATAGACCGCGCGCCCCGGGGCGCGACCCAAGAACTATGTCAAAAACATGGCAGAATCTTGATAGATTTTTAACAGACCCTATGTGTTTGAACTGAGACTGGCGTCATCTGCTTAAAAATTTGTGGTTTCTCGCGTAGCTATGCGCTGAGCGAATATCACATATGCGATTTTGGCATCACAGAATCGCATTCTTTTCAGGCAGAAGGGGCTTCACGCCGGAAATGCAAGAGCAATAACAAGGAACGACGAAATGAGAGATTTCGTTGATGGCACTGCCTTCAACTTCGAACAAGGCCAGCGCGCGCGGAAACTTTTCGCCGCTGTGGTGCTTGCAGCTTTGGATGACGCCATTGCTGATGACAAGAAATATGGCAATGGCCCCGAGCAGATCGCCCGCTGGGCGCGGTCGCGCGATGGCCGTGAAGTGCTGAGCTGTGCGGGTATCGATCCCAATGAGCGCGTCGTTCAGGGCTTGATGTGTTTCGTATCACGCGGCGTGCGGACCTCGGTCGCACTCAGCCGTGAAGAGAGCGAGCGTCGGAGCCAAGCTGAGTCAGAGGCCGAAGCCGCCTGATCGCCCTGTTGCCGCGCAAGCGGCAAGCGCACCCCAAGAACGCGCCCCGCTGTGGGCGCGTTTTTCGTTGGGCTTGGCCGCAATGTCGGCTTTCTATTGGTGCGGGCGGGGGGACTTGAACCCCCACGGCACAAAGGCCCACGGATTTTAAGTCCGATATGTCTACCATTCCATCACGCCCGCAACGCTGCTTGGCTAACGGCTTGGCGTTGGAATGGCAATCGCTTGGGCGCGGGTTCTCGCGTCACAGACCGTCAAAGGCGCATAGCGCGTGGACGGGCACGCCCATCGCCGCAAGTCGTGCGCGCCCGCCCAAGTCGGGCAGGTCGATGACAAAGGCGCAGCCCACCACCTCGGCGCCCAAGCGCTCGACCAGCCGGATACCGGCCTCGGCGGTGCCGCCTGTCGCCAGAAGATCATCGACGAGCAGCACCTTTTGACCGGGTGTCAGCGCGTCGTCATGGATCTCGACCGTCGCTTGGCCGTATTCGAGGGTATAATCCTGCGAAATGGTCACGCCGGGCAGTTTGCCCTTTTTGCGCACGGGCACGAACCCCTTGGAGAGTTGATGGGCCACCGCGCCGCCAAGGATAAAGCCGCGCGCCTCGAGCCCGACGACGATGTCGATACGCTCGCCCACGAAAGGGGCCAAAAGCTGGTCAACCGCAAGCCGAAAGCCGCGCGGATCTTGGAAGAGCGTGGTCACATCGCGAAACATGATCCCCGCATGCGGGAAATCGGGGATGGTGCGGATATAGTCTTGGATCGATTTTTGGTTGGGCATCTGGCTGTCCTTGGATGGGCCGCTCAGCGGCGCGGGTAATGGCGGCGAAGTGCGGCGGCATCTTGGCCGCGCAACCACACCGTGGCGTTATCGATCTCGGAAAAGATCGAGGGTCGATAGGCCGGGCTGTAGATGTCGGTGGGTAAGCCCAAGGCTTGGACCAGCTCTTCGAGCACGACGGAGGCGATCTCGCGGCGACGGATGTCTTGGCTGATGGCGATGGCAGCTGACAAGATCGTGCCGCCGCGTGAGCGCAGCGCCACACGGGCAATAGCCATTTCGCTGCCGTCAAGCTCGGCGATGCTTGTGCCGGTGATCCGCGCGCCTTGCGGTGTCGGGACAAGATACAGCGGGATATCGACCTCACCTTCGTAAACACGGGTGAGATGCACATCGGCCCCTGTGGCATTGATCTCGGCGATGGCCGCGTCGATGGCGCGGTCGATCAGATCAAGCTTATAGCTGGGAAAGCTGGGCGCGACATCTGCAATGCCAATGCGCAAATCCGCGCGTCGGGTCACGGGCCAGCGGATGAAGGGCTTGGCGCAGGTGCCACCCGGCGGTGCCGCGCAGGCGACGAGGCGGTAGAAATCCTCATCCGAGATCAAATCGGGCACGGCGATGAATTCCTGTGCCGACGCAGCGGTTGATGCGAGGCAGAAGAGCAGGGCAAGGGCGAGGCGGCGCAACATGCGCACAGGTGACGCAAAGCGCGGGGCGAGTGCAAGCAGCGCATGCATCGCGGGCGTCTGGCTGTTGCATGCGCACCGCGTGGGAGGATGGGCCGGCATGCGTATTTGTAAAGCAAAGAGGGCGCGTTAATCTTGTTGGCGGGTTAACGGCCAAGCTGGCGGGCCGCCTCCTTGCGGGCGAAAGGTTTGAGGGTGGCGCCATGGGTTGCCAGCCACGCGGTGACGGCATCGGGGTCGCGCTTGGACAACTCGCGCAGCCACCATGCGATGGCTTTTTGGATGAACCAATCGCGGTCGGGGGCGAGCGTTTCGCACCAGCCAAGGATGGATGCGCGCGCCGCCGCCTCGGTCGCGTTCGGGTGGCGGGCTTTGGTGAAGGGCAGCGCAAAGACCAGTGCCGCGCGGCGTGTCCACATGTGATCGGATAGGGTCCAATTCGCCAATATGTCGAGGCGGTGAGGGTCTTGCATCAGCCGTTTGGCACCGCTTTGGGCCACCGCATCGGCGATGGCCCAGCTGTCGAAATCTGGCACGAAGCCCGTGATGCAATCCCACGCGGCGTGGTCATCGGGGCGGATGCGGGCTTGGATGAACAATTTACCCGCCGCGATCCGCGCCTCGAAAATGTCGCTTGCCCAAAGCCCTTGGGCAAGCGTGACAAGGCCGGGTTGATCCAAGGCTTTGCGCCATTCCTCGGCCAAACTGCCCGTCAGCGCGTTGGACAGGCCCAGCACCTCGCGGCTTTGTTTGTGATAGGCGGCCATGTCTGTGGCGCGGGCCGGGTCGGCATGGGCGCGGAGCGCGGCGATGGCGTCATCCGCTGTCATCTTGGCCGCGCGATCAGCCCGTCGAGATGGGCGCGGATGACCGGCCATTCCTGCGCGGTGATGGAATAGACCGCCGTGTCGCGGATCGTGCCATTGGGCATGGTCATATGCGCGCGCAAGATCCCGTCAAGCTGCGCGCCCAGCCGCTCGATGGCGCGGCGCGATTGTTGGTTCAGGCGGTGGGTGCGAAACTCGACCGCGAGGCAGGACCAAACCTCGAAAGCGTGGCCCAAGAGCAGGCGCTTGGCCTCGGTATTCAGCGGGCCGCGCTGGGCGGTAGGCGCGATCCAGGTCGAGCCGATCTCGACGCGTGGCGTGGCGTGGTCGATATTCATATAGCTGGTCATGCCGATGGGAATGCCCCGCGCGTCAAGCTGGGTAAAGGGGATCATCGCGCCGATATCGCGCAGGCGTAGGCGGCGGTCGATCTCGGCCAACATGCCCGCAGGCGCGGGGATGGCGGTATACCACAGCTTGTGCAGATCGCCCGCGGCGCTGGCCTCGGACAGGGGTTCGGCATGCATGCGGTCAAGCGGCACCAAGGTGACATGACGGCCGCGCAGGGTCAGGGTCGCAGGGCCAAGGCGGCTCATTCCACGGTCACCGATTTGGCGAGGTTGCGGGGCTGGTCCACATCGGTGCCTTTGGCAATCGCGGTGTGATAGGCCAAAAGCTGGGCGGGGATGGCATAGACCAAGGGCGCGGCAAGGCGGCCTGCGGCGGGCAGGGTCAGGGTGGCTTGTGTGCCCTCTGCTGCGATGGCGGCACCGGCCGCATCGGTGATCAGCGTGACCTGACCGCCGCGGGCCATGACCTCTTGCATGTTCGAGACGGTCTTGTCGAAGAGCGCGTCATGGGGGGCAAAGACCAGCACGGGCAGGGTGCGATCGATCAGCGCGATGGGGCCATGTTTCAGTTCACCCGATGCATAAGCTTCGGCATGTATGTAGCTGAGTTCTTTTAGTTTTAGTGCCGCTTCAAGGGCGGTTGCATACATCACCCCGCGCCCAAGAAACAGGGCCGAGCGCGCCTCGGCCAGACCGGCTGCGATGGCGGCGATCTCGGGCTCGCAGGCCAGCGCTTGGTTCATCTGTTCGGGCACATGGCGCAGCATGTCGAGTTCTTGACCGATCTGGGCCGGGGTCAGCACGCCACGCTGGCCTGCCGCATGCAGCGCCAAAAGCGCCAGCACGGCCAGTTGGTTGGTATAGGCCTTGGTCGAGGCGACCGAGACCTCGACACCTGCCAAGATCGCCAGCGCCACATCGCTTTCACGCGCGATGGATGAGGTGCCGACATTGACAAGGCTTGCCACCATCGCGGCCCGTCCGCGCAGGTAGCGAAGTGCTGCCAGCGTATCGGCGGTCTCGCCTGATTGGCTGACGACAAGGGCCAGCGTGCGCGGGGCCAAGGGCGGCTCGCGGTAGCGGAATTCGGAGGCGACATCGACCTCGCAGGGGATGCCCGCCACCTGTTCAAACCAGTATTTCGCGGTCAGGCAGGAATAATAGCCCGTGCCGCAGGCCACCATCACAACCCGGTCGAAGCGGGTGAAATCAAGGCTTTCGGGAAAGACCGGCAGCGCGCCCGGCGCGTAGCGGGCCAGCGCCTCGGCTAACACGCGGGGCTGTTCGTGGATTTCCTTGGCCATGAAATGCTTATATCCCGCCTTGTCGATCACGGCGGCGCCGATCTCGATCCGGGTTTTGGGGCGGCTGGCGGGGGTGCCGGTTTCATCGAAAATCTCAGCGCCTGCGCGGGTGATGAAGGCGATATCGCCCTCGTCGAGATAAGTGATCTGGTCGGTCATGGGGGCCAGCGCGATGGCGTCAGACCCGACATACATCTCGCCCTCAGCCTCGCCATGGCCGATGGCCAAGGGCGAGCCGCGGCGCGCGGCGATCAGCAGATCATCATGCCCGTCGAACAAGAAACACAGCGCAAAAGCCCCCTCGAGCCGCGCGATGGTGGCCTTGGCCGCTTCGCGCGGGGACATGCCGCCCGCCATGAAACGCGCGCAGAGATGGGCGACGGTTTCGGTGTCGGTTTCGCTTTCGAAGTTGGAGCCCGCAAGTTCGGCCCGCAATTCGCGGTAATTCTCGATGATGCCGTTATGGACCACGGCGACCGGGCCGTTTTGGTGGGGGTGGGCGTTCGCCTCGGTCGGTGCGCCATGGGTGGCCCAGCGGGTATGGCCGATGCCTGCCTTGCCCGGCAGCGGCTCATGCACCAGTCGGTCGGAGAGGTTGATGAGCTTGCCCACGGCGCGGCGGCGGTCGAGGTGGCCATCTTGCAGCGTGGCAATGCCCGCGCTGTCATAGCCACGATATTCCAGCCGCTTGAGCGCCTCGAGGATCAGGGGGGCGACCTCATGGCTGCCCAGAACGCCGACGATACCGCACATGGTTTAACCTTTCTTGCTGGCCTTGATGGCGCGCAAACGTTCCATCAATCGGATTGCCAGACCGGGCTTGTTGACCTGTTTGGCGCGGGCCAAGGCCAGCGCGCCGGGGGCCACATCCTCGGTGATGACCGAGCCCGAGGCGGTCATGGCGCGGTCGCCAAGGCTGACCGGGGCCACCAGCATGGTGTTGGAGCCGACAAAGACATCGCGCCCAATGACCGTGCGATGTTTCATGACGCCATCGTAGTTGCAGGTGATGGTGCCTGCGCCGATATTGCTGGCATCCCCGATTTCGGCATCGCCGATATAGCTGAGGTGATTGACCTTGGCCCCTTCGCCGATTTGGGCCTCTTTCACCTCGACGAAATTGCCGATGCGCGCGTCATTGCCGATTTCCGCGCCGGGGCGCAGGCGGGCATAGGGGCCGATCACGGCGCCCGCGCTGACATGGGCCCCCTCGAGATGCGAAAAGGCGCGGATATGTGCGCCGCTTTCCACGGTGACACCGGGGCCAAAGACGACATAAGGCTCGATCTCGGCATCGCGTCCGACCCAAGTATCTTGGGCGAAGATCACGGTCTCGGGGGCTTGCATGGCGACGCCATCTGCCAGCATCGCGGCGCGGCGGGCGGTTTGAAAGGCAATCTCGGCTTGGGCAAGCTCGATACGGGAATTGATGCCCAGCGTCTCGGCCTCGGGGCAGAGGATGGCCGTGGCCGACAGCCCATCGGCCACCGCAAGACCGGGCAGGTCGGTCAGGTAGTATTCACCGGCGGCATTGTGGTTGCCAACCTTTGCCAAAAGCCCCAGCATCGTGGCCGCATCACCCGCCATCAGGCCGGAATTGCAGATGGTGACGGCGCGCTCGGCTTGGGTCGCATCCTTGGCCTCGACGATGCGCAAGAGCCGCTCGCCATCCATGATGAGCCGCCCATAGCGGCCGGGATCGGCTGCCTCGAACCCCAGCACGACGATATCGTGATGCGCGCGCGCGGCCTGCATCGCGGCAAGGGTTTCCTCTGAAATGAAGGGGGTATCGGCGTAAAGCACGATCACATCGCCGCTGAAATCGGCCAAGAGGGGGGCGGCTTGCAGCACGGCATGCCCGGTGCCCAGTTGTTCGGTTTGGCGCACATATTCGGCCCAAGGGGCAAGCTCAGCGACGGTTTTCTCAACCGCGTCCGCACCATGACCGGTGACCACGACGATCCGGGCAGGTGAAAGGGTGCTGGCCGCATGCAAAGCATGCGCGATGAGCGGCACGCCCCCCAGCTTGTGCAGTGGTTTGGGCAAATCGGAATTCATCCGCGTGCCTTGGCCCGCGGCCAATATGATCACCGCGATGGGTGTTGGTGCGCCTGTTTCGGAAATGCTCACGCGATGTGCCCCTCGTTTTGTGGCTGTTTTATCGAAGGTGGGGCGCGGCGCAAGCATTGGCGCTTCACTTTGGCCTACGCCCTGTTACATCGACGGGCGGAAACTTGCCCAAGGGGGGCCTCATGCGCTGTGTCATCTTCGATCTGGATGGGACATTGGCCGATACCGCCGGTGATCTGATCGCTGCGGCCAATGCGGCCTTGGGCGCAATGGGCCATGCGCCGCAATTGGTGATGGGCCGCGATGATGCGACCGCGCTGCGCGGTGGGCGGGCGATGCTGCAACTGGCGGCCGACCGGATGGGGATGGCGCAGGCCGCGCCGATGATCGCTACGGGCTACCCGCTTTTGTTGTCGGCCTATGGTGACGCGATTGACCGGCACACCACGCTTTACCCCGGCGCGATGGATGCGGTGGCCCGGCTCAAGGCGCGCGGCATCGCGGTGGGCATTTGCACCAACAAGCCCGAAGGCTTGGCCGAGACGCTGTTGACCCGGCTGGGCGTCAGGGCAGAATTCGCAGCCCTTGTGGGGGCTGACACATTGCCCGTCCGCAAGCCTGACCCAGCCCCGTTTTTCGAGGCGGTGGCGCGCGCGGGCGGTGCACGGAGGCAATCTTGCCTGATCGGCGATACAGTGACCGACCGCGATACGGCGCGCGCAGCGGGCCGGCCTTGTGCCCTGGTCACATTCGGGCCCTTGGGCCAATCGGTCGCCGATCTTGGGCCAGAGGCGCTGATCAATCATTATGACGGGTTGGACAGCGTTATTGATCGGTTGATCGCCTGATCGGGGCATTGACGCGGAGGGTTTGGCACTCAATTCTGTGATCCATGACAAAACCTGTTTTCACCGGCAATTTCACCCAGCAAGAACCCATTCCCGAGGCGGCGATTGCCGCAGCGCTGGATGTGATGCGCTCGGGGCGGTTGCATCGCTATAACCTTTTGCCCGGCGACGAGGGCGAGGTGGCAGCACTCGAACGCGAATTTGCGGCCTTTACGGGCGCGCGCTACGGGCTGGCCGTGGCCTCGGGCGGCTATGCGATGAGCTGCGCGATGCGCGCCATCGGTGTGCAGGTGGGCGATAAGATCTTGTCCAATGGCTGGACGCTGGCCCCCGTGCCGGGGGCGATCGCAAGCGTCGGGGCGGTGCCGGTTTTCGTCGAGACGACGCAAGATCTGACCATCGATCTTGACGATCTGGCCCAAAAGGCGCGCGAGAGCGGGGCAAGGGTGCTGCTCCTTAGCCATATGCGCGGCCATATCTGCGACATGGACCGGCTGATGGCGTTGGCGCGCGCGCATGATCTGCAGGTGATCGAGGATTGCGCCCATACGATGGGGGCGGCATGGCGCGGCATGCCATCGGGGCGGCATGGGGTGATCGGCTGCTACTCGACCCAGACCTATAAGCATATCAATTCCGGCGAGGGGGGGCTTTTGGTCACCGATGATGCCGAGGTCATGGCCCGCGCGGTGGTTTTGTCGGGTTCCTATATGCTTTACGGCAAGCACACCGCTGCACCCCCTGTCGAAATGTTCGAAAATGTAAAGTATGAGACGCCCAATATCTCGGGCAGGATGGATCATCTGCGCGCCGCGATCTTGCGCCCACAGCTTGCCGCACTCCCCCAGCAGGTCGCGCGCTGGAACGCGCTTTACCGGATGTTGGAGGCGGGTCTGCGCAATATCGCAGGGCTGCGCCTGATCGAACGCCCGGCGCAAGAAAGCATCGTTGGCTCGTCTTTCCAGTTCCTTTTGCCGGGCTGGTCCGCCGATACGATGCGCGCGCTTTTGGCTGCCTGCGCCGCGCGGGGGGTAGAGTTGAAATGGTTCGGCGCGGCCGAGCCCGTGGCCTTTACCTCGCGCTATGATAGCTGGCGCTATGCGCCGCCCCAACGCTTGCCGCGCACCGATGCGATCCTTGCCGGGCTGATCGACATGCGCTTGCCGCTGACATTCTCGGAGGCCGATGTGCGCCTGATTGCGGAGATCATCCGCGACGAGGTGACAGGGATGGGGCGCGTTTTCTGAAAGAAAACGCAACGGAAATCTGGAGATTTCCCGTGCGGAAAACGGGCGTTTTCCGCCGGGCTAGACCAGTCGCGAGTTTTCCTTGGCCGCGCGCACGAAATCGCGAAACAGCGGATGGGGTGCGAGTGGCTTAGACTTCAGCTCGGGGTGGAATTGCACCCCGATGAACCACGGGTGATCCTCGATCTCGACGATCTCGGGCAGGCGGCCATCGGGCGACATGCCCGAAAAGCACAATCCCTTGGCCTCAAGCGCCTCGCGATATTTGATATCGACCTCGTAGCGGTGGCGGTGGCGTTCTTCGATGTTAAGCCCGCCATAGACGCCTGCAACCTTGGAGCCTGCTTTCAGCACCGCATCATAGGCACCAAGGCGCATCGTGCCGCCCTTGGCATCGGTCAGCTTGCGGGTCACCGATGCGTTGCCCTGCACCCATTCTTTGAGGTGGTAAACCACAGGCGTGAAACGCTTTTTCCCCGCTTCATGGTCGAATTCTTCTGAACCTGCATCGCGCAGATCGGTGAGGTTGCGTGCGGCTTCGATCACCGCCATCTGCATGCCAAGGCAAATACCGAGGTAAGGCACTTTGCGGGTCCGCGCAAACTCGGCGGCTTTGATCTTGCCTTCGGTGCCGCGCTCGCCGAAACCGCCGGGCACCAAGATCGCGTCGAAGCCTTCAAGATAGGGGGCGGGATCTTCGCGCTCGAAAATCTCGGCATCGATCCACTCAGCCTTAACCTTGACGCGGTTGGCGATGCCGCCATGGGTCAGCGCCTCGGCAATGGATTTATAGGCATCTTCAAGCTGGGTGTATTTGCCCACGATGGCCACGCGCACTTCACCCTCGGGGTTGGCGATGCGGTCGGCGACATCCTCCCAAGCCGAGAGGTCGGGCTTGGGGGTTGGGCTGATTTGAAAGGCGTCAAGCACCGCCTGATCCATCCCCTCGCGGTGATAGGCCAAGGGCGCTTCGTAGATCGAGGCCAGATCTTGGGCGGCGATCACGGCATCGGGGCGGACATTACAAAACAGCGCCAGTTTCTCGCGTTCCTTGGCGGGGATCGGCCCTTCGGACCGGCACACAAGGATATCGGGCGCAATGCCGATCGAGCGGAGTTCTTTGACCGAGTGCTGGGTGGGCTTGGTCTTTAACTCGCCGCTGGCCTTGATATAGGGCAACAGCGTCAGATGCATGAAAATGCATTGTCCACGCGGCTTGTCTTGGCTGAATTGGCGGATCGCTTCGAAAAACGGCAGTCCCTCGATATCGCCGACGGTGCCGCCGATTTCGCAAAGCATGAAATCGACCTCATCCTCGCCGATGCGGATGAAGTCTTTGATCTCATTGGTGACATGGGGGATAACTTGGATGGTTTTTCCCAAGTAATCACCGCGGCGTTCTTTCTCGAGAACGGTGGAATAAATCCGGCCTGATGATACCGAATCCGTCATCCGCGCGGCGACGCCGGTAAAACGCTCATAATGGCCAAGATCGAGGTCTGTTTCCGCCCCATCGTCTGTGACGAACACCTCGCCATGCTCAAAAGGCGACATCGTGCCGGGATCGACGTTGAGATAGGGGTCAAGCTTGCGCAGCCGCACCGTAAAGCCGCGTGCTTGCAACAGCGCGCCCAACGCCGCCGATGCCAACCCCTTGCCAAGCGAGGAGACCACACCGCCGGTGATGAAAATGAATCGCGCCATGTCAGCAAACCTTCCCGTGCCGGAGCGCGCCGCATCATCAGCGCCCTGCCTATCCCTGTATCACGGGATTTGATCTTAACTGGATTCGCCACATCCCCGCAAGGGATGCGACACATGATATTGGGTCAGCCGTGAGAAAGACCCTAAATATACGAAAATTTGCCGATCAATCCGCGCGTGGCGGCAAAAGCGGCGCGTCGCCGGTGATTGGCGGCAGCAAATCGGACGCGGGCGGAAGCGCGGGGCTGTCGCCCGCTTCGGATGCCGTGCCGCCGCCGATGCGGTCAAGCACCGATGAACCGGCGGAGTTTTGCGCCGCGATGATCGTCAAGGTGATCGAGGTTGCCAGAAAGGCGATCGCAAAGGCCCAAGTCAGCTTGCCGAGTGCAGTGGCCGCTTGCCGACCACTCATCACACCGCCACCACCGCCGCCAAGGCCAAGCCCGCCGCCTTCGGACCGCTGCAAAAGCACAACGCCGATAAGACAGATCGCGAGGATCAGATGGACGACGAGAATGATGTTTTCCATTGGCGGTGTCCTTCGCGAGGCCTGGCTCGGATTTCGGCTTACTTATGAGATGCGGCATGCCGCCGCAAGCCCAAGTCAGTCAACCATAACGCGAGTCGCCCCTGTATTTGAAACTTTTTTATTTCCAAAGCATATCTTGGTGATGCGGTACACCGATGTATGCCTTTTAACGCGCGCGCATAGCCCCATGGCGGTGTTGCGGCGGCGTGTCGCGCCGCTGCGCGGAATTCGCGCGATTCGCATGATCTTCCGCTTCCAACCCGCCCCTCGGACCGTTATAGCCCGCCCGGGTCGCAATCGGAGGATCTGCCATGGCTAATGTCGTCGTTGTTGGGGCCCAGTGGGGCGATGAAGGCAAAGGCAAGATCGTTGATTGGTTGTCGGAACGCGCCGATGTCATCGCGCGCTTCCAAGGTGGCCATAATGCGGGCCATACGCTGGTCATCGATGGCAAGGTCTACAAGCTCAACGCGCTGCCCTCGGGCGTGGTGCGGGGCGGCAAGCTCAGCGTCATCGGCAATGGTGTCGTGCTCGACCCTTGGCATCTGATCGATGAGATTGCCTCGATCCGCCAGCAGGGCGTCGAGATCACGCCCGAGACGCTGATGATCGCGGAGAATACGCCGCTGATCTTGCCGATCCATGGCGAGCTTGATCGTGCCCGCGAAGAGGCCGCCAGCGCTGGCACCAAGATCGGCACGACGGGGCGCGGCATCGGCCCCGCCTATGAGGATAAGGTCGGCCGCAGGTCGGTGCGGGTGGCCGATTTGGCCGATGACGCGACGCTGGTGGCGCGGGTTGATCGCGCGCTGCAGCATCACAACCCGCTGCGCCGGGGCCTTGGCATCGCCGAGGTTGACCGCGACGCGCTCTTGGACCGTTTGCGCGCCATCGCGCCCGAGATCTTGCGCTATGCTGCCCCGGTTTGGAAGGTGCTGAACGACAAGCGCAAGGCGGGCAAGCGCATCTTGTTTGAAGGGGCGCAAGGCGCGCTTCTTGACATTGATTTTGGCACCTATCCCTTTGTCACTTCGTCCAATGTGATCGCGGGTCAGGCGGCGACGGGTGTTGGCTTGGGACCGACGGCGATCAATTACGTCTTGGGCATCGTGAAGGCCTATACCACCCGGGTCGGCGAAGGGCCGTTTCCGACCGAACTCAAAGACGCTGATGGCCAGCGCTTGGGCGAGCGTGGGCGCGAGTTTGGCACCGTGACGGGGCGCAAACGGCGCTGCGGCTGGTTTGATGCCTGCCTTGTGCGCCAGACCTGCGCCACCTCGGGGGTCAAGGGGATCGCGCTGACCAAGCTTGATGTGCTCGACGGGTTCGAGACGCTAAAGATCTGTGTGGCCTATGATCTGGATGGGGAGCGGCTTGATTACCTGCCCACGGCCGCCGATCAACAGGCGCGCTGCACGCCCATCTACGAAGAGATGCCCGGTTGGGCCGCCTCGACCGAAGGGGCGCGCAGCTGGGCCGATCTGCCGGGTGAGGCGGTGAAATATGTGCGCCGTATCGAAGAGTTGATCGAATGCCCGGTGGCGCTACTGTCTACCTCACCTGAACGGGACGACACGATCCTTGTGACCGATCCCTTTGCAGATTGACCGGACGAGGGCCCATGGCGTTGACATATAAGACACGGCGACGGTTGTCGCTTTTGATCCTGTTGGTGGGCATGCCCGCCTATATCGCCGTGGCGTGGTGGGTGATGAGCCTGTTTGAGCGGCCCGGTATCTGGCTGGAATTCGCGATTTACATCGTGCTGGGCATCTTGTGGGTCTTGCCGTTCAAGGCGGTCTTCAAGGGTGTTGGTCAGGCCGATCCCGACGCGCCGCGCGACGAGTGATAGAACGGTTTTTGTAAAAGAATGGCCCCGCGCTGCAAAGCCGCGGGGCCATTTTCGTGAATCGCGCTTACTGCGCTTGCGACAGGCGAAACGCGCCGCGCGCGACACGCTCGATGCGGGCATCGTTCATCATTTCGCCAAAGCAGTGCAGCATATCCTCGCGGCTGATGGATTGGTCGGTCGCATCGGCGATCATGCGGAAAAGCTGGGTCCGCTCAAAGGTGCCGGTGCCAAAGACACCTTGGGCATAGCGCGCTGCCAGCTCGATCACCTCGTCAATTTCGACCGCGTCGCTTTTGTCGAGAATTTGCGCGAAATGTTCCGCATGTTCGGGGCCAAACACCGCTTGCGCGGGTGCAAGGTCGCTTTGCGCGGCGGCATCGGCGGGTGCAGGCGCATCGGCAATGGCGATATCCTCGCTGCGGCGTAGCTGCATGATCACGCTGGCGCGCTGGGCCAATTGCGCAAGGCTATTGCCGATCGCACCGGGCGTTTGGGTGGTGCTGCGTGGAGGCTCAGCCAAAGGCGGGGCGGCGTGGGCCGTCTCGCCGGCGATGACGCGGCGCGGGCGGACAGGCTCACCTGCGGCAAGCTGCGCGATATCGTCGATGCGCTGTTCAGAGACCAAGATCAGCGGGGAAGGCCGGGGTGTCTCGCTGCGGCGGGTGACATCGACGCGGACACGGCGCGGGTGCATCACTTGCGCCAAATCCTCGCGGTATTCGACAGTGTCGTCTTCGGCATTCTCAGCCTCGGGGGCGAGTTCGCGCTCGGCGCTGCGCGCGGCCACGGCGGCCTTGAGATGGGAGATATTGGCCCTGCGGCGGGTCGTATCGGCGTGGCTCATATGGTTTTCGGTGGCGGCAAACAGGCGGTCAGCCGCCTGTGGCGCGCCGATGTCGCTGAGGATTTCGGTCTGAGGTGCCGGGGCAATCTCGCGCGCCGTGGCGGCTGTGATGGCGGCGGTAATGGCCGCATCATCATCGGTCGGCGCGTTATCATCCTCAAAATCAGCATCATAGGTGTCTAATCCTGCGACCTTGGCAGGCATTGGGGCGGGGGCAAGATCTTGCGCGGGGGCCATGGGCTGATCCGCAAGGTCCACCGCCACTGTATCTTGTTGCGCATCGGATAGCGCGGTGTCGGCGGCGTCCACTTCACCTATATCACCCTCATGGGTGGTGGTGCGGCGAATACGGGCCAGACGGTCGGCGACAGCGGCCCCATCCATCGCGGAGACATCATCAAAAAGCGACCTATGGTCGAGTGTCGCGCCATCTTGCGCAACGCTTGCATAGAACGCTGCTTCAGCCGTGCCTGTCTCTTCGGCTGGGCTGGGCGTGGTTGGTGCTTGATCGGGCGCATGTGTCGCGTCCTCGGCCAAGGCTGCGACGACAGCGGCCAGCGTTTCCTCACCCCCCGCGAGATGATCCGCGACATCGACAGTTTGTGCAGGCACATCGGAAATGGCGATTTCGGGGAATGCATCAGCAGCCAAAGCGGCCAGCGTGGCCTGCAAATCTGCGTCATCCGCGGCGGTGTGTGGCGCGTCGGGGGTGTTTGTGACGGCTTGAATGATTGCTTCTTCGATGGGGAGGGGGGCGGCCTGTTCGATCGCGGGTTGCGTGTCGGCGATGCAGGCTGGTTCGGGCGCGTCCACGACCTCGGGTGCTGGGGCAATTTCTGCCTCTCGGGTTTTTGCCTCTGCCTTTGCCTCTGCCGCTAATTCTAGCTCTGTTTGCGCGGCATGTACTGGTGCAGCTTCGACATGCGCTACCGCGACCGCTGCCTCTGGGGCTGTTTCGGCCAATGCCGGGGGCTCATCGGCCAAATCCGCATCGGCGATTTGCGCAGGCTGGTCCGGTTGCATCTTGGCCGGGGCAGGTTCGGCGATTGTTTCGGACGCCTCGGGCTGGGCGCGCAGCAAGAGGCCCGATTCCATGATCCGCGCCTCGACCCGGCGCTGAATCGCGGCCTCGGTGATGCGCTGCAGCATATCGGTGTCGGGGGTCGGCGGCTCGGCACCGAAATAGCGGTCCTCGGCAGCCAGATCGCGGAAATATTCAGCGATTGCCTTCATCGCCTCGAATGGATTTTCAAAGCCTTCGAGGGTACATGAGAAGGTGCCGTAGGACACCGTCAAGATCTTGTTCGCGTCACTCATGGGGCTCGTACTCTGCTCGACCGGGCTATGCCGGTATTTTTTACTCATTGCGTTCATCGTGCCAAAGTGATTCCCCACAAAGGCGACCGTAATTGGGCATTTCAAAGGAGATTCTTCCGAATATGGGCAATAATGTGCCACCCCATGCACCACTGTTTCACACCAAGCGGGCGGTGACGCTCTTGGGCGGGGGGGCCGTGGCGCGCGCCGATCTGGATCTGGCGCTGGCCTTTGCCCCCGATCTGGTCGCAGCCGATGGCGGGGCAGGGCATGCGGTTGCGGCGGGACATCTGCCCTTGGCGGTCTATGGCGATATGGACAGCCTGAGCGCCGAGATGCGCGCGGCCATCCCGCCCGAGCGTATTCATGTCTTGGCCGAGCAAGACAGCACCGATTTCGACAAGGCGCTGCGCCACATCCAAGCGCCGATAGTGATCGCGCTTGGTTTTTCCGGCGACCGTGTCGATCATGAATTGGCCGTATATCATGGGCTTGCGATGCGTGCCGATGTGCGTTGCATCGTTTTGGGGGCGCATGATCTGGTGGTGCATGCGCCACCGCGTCTGGTGCTTGATCTGCCTGCGCAGACGCGGCTGTCGCTGTTTCCGCTCGGTGATGTCACGGGGCAAAGCGCGGGCTTGGTTTGGCCCATCGACGGGCTTGCATTTCATCCGGCGCGCAAGATCGGCACCTCGAACATGACGCGGGGCGGTGTGGTTGATCTGCGTTTCGATGCGCCGGGGATGTTGGTCATCTTGCCGCGTGACCATCTTGCGGCAGTGGCACAAGCAATGCGTGAAGCGTCAGTTTGGTCTCGTGCCACGGGTGCTGCTTGGGTATGAATAACATCAATCCAAGCCTTTCAGGAGTGATCTAACCTCATGACCGCCGAGCTTTCGCCCATCGATAAGGCCAAATATGTGGCTGCGCGCCGTGCTGTGGATTTCGTGGAAGACGGGATGCGGGTAGGCCTTGGCACCGGCTCTACGGCGGCATGGATGGTGCGCTGCTTGGGCGAATTGGTGCGCGAAGACGGGATGAAGATCACCGGTGTCGCAACCTCGACGCGCACCGCACAGCTTGCCGCCGAGGTGGGGCTGACGGTCAAAACGCTTGACGAGGTGCGTTGGCTTGATCTGACCATCGACGGGGCCGATGAATATGACGCCAATCTCAACCTGATCAAAGGTGGCGGTGGCGCGCTGTTGCAAGAAAAGATCGTGGCGACCGCCTCGGACCAGATGATTGTGATCGCCGATCCTTCCAAGCAGGTCGATAGCCTTGGGGCTTTCCCGCTGCCGGTGGAGGTGATCCCTTTCGGGTGGCAAACGACCAAGGCGCTGATCGAGGAAATGCTGTCCAATGTCGATGTTTTGGGCCGCTCGGCCAGCTTGCGATTGAACGGTGCCACGCCGTTCAAGACCGATGAGGGAAACTATATTCTTGACCTGCATCTGCGCCGCATCGCCAACCCCACGCAACTTAGCCTTGTGCTGAACCAGATCCCGGGCGTGGTGGAAAACGGGCTATTCCTTGATATCTGCGATGTGATCGTGATCGGCAAACCCGACGGCACGGTCGAGGTGCGTGATATCAACAATGGCACCGTTGCCCATGAGCGTATCGATATCGCCGATACCGAGAACCTTTTCGTCGATAAGGCGGAATAGGCGGGGCCGGTCGCGGGGCGACAGGCGGGCCATTTTCACGCAGATTGAGCGGCGCGATGCGCCCAAGGGGTGGCAGGGCAAGATGAGCGATTTCGACTATGATCTTTTCGTGATTGGCGGTGGCTCGGGCGGTGTGCGCGCCGCGCGGGTGGCCGCCGCGACCGGTGCGCGGGTCGGTCTGGCCGAGGATAGCCGCATGGGCGGCACCTGCGTGATCCGGGGCTGCGTGCCGAAAAAGCTGATGGTTTTCGCCAGCGCCTATCGCGAAGGTTTCGCTGATGCGCGCGCCTATGGCTGGGATTTGACCGAGGGCGCATTTGATTGGTCGCGGTTTTCGGGGCAGTTGGATGCCGAGTTGGACCGCCTGGAAGGTGTCTATCGCAAGCTCTTGAACGGATCGGGCGTTGAGATCTTCGATCTGCGCGCAGCTTTGGCCGACCCCCATACCGTTGCACTGGCCGATGGGCGGCACGTTACCGCCAAGCACATCTTGATCGCGACAGGGGGGCGCCCGGTCCGCCCCGATATGCCCAATGCACATTTGGGGATGGTGTCGGATGATATTTTCCAGATGAAACAGCTACCGCGGTCGATCTTGATCGTTGGGGGCGGCTATATCGCCTGTGAATTCGCGGGCATCCTGAACGGTCTGGGTGTGGCCGTGACGCAGTTTTATCGCGGCGCGCAGATCTTGCGCGGCTTTGACGATGAGGCGCGCGGGCTGATCGCCGAGATGATGGGCGAAAAAGGTGTCGATCTGCATCTTGGCACCGATATTGTTGAGATGAACCCCGCAGCGGATGGCGCGATCAGGGTCAAGGGGTCGAACGGATCGGACAGCACCTTTGACGCGGTTCTGTTTGCCACGGGCCGCACGCCCAATACACGCGATCTGGGGCTTGATGATCTGGGCGTGGCGCTGGGCCGACAGGGCGAGATCGTGGTTGATGAATATTCGCAAACCAACATCCCCTCGATCTATGCCATCGGTGATGTGACCAACCGGGTGACGCTGACCCCTGTCGCGATCCGCGAGGCGATGGGGTTTGTCGAAACCGTGTTCAAGGGCAATCCCACGCCGGTCGATCACGCGCTGATCCCCTCGGCGGTGTTCACCCAGCCCGAGTTTGGCACCGTGGGCCTGTCCGAGGAGGCCGCGCGCGCGCAAGAGCCGGTGGAGATTTACGCCACATCCTTTCGCCCGATGCAGACCGCTTTTGCCGGGCGCGCGGATCGGGTGATGATGAAACTGGTGGTCAGCCAGGCGACGCGCAAGGTTTTGGGCTGTCATATCGTCGCGCCACAGGCGGGCGAAATGATCCAGCTTGCGGGCATTGCGATCAAGATGGGCGCTACAAAAGAAGACTTTGACCGCACGGTTGCGGTGCATCCGACCATGTCCGAAGAATTGGTCACGATGAAAACGCCGGTGCGCATGGCTTGATATTGGGGCAAAAACCCCCAGCTTGGCGTGTAAGTCGGGGCGCAAGCCCCCATATGCATGTTTGACGACGATCTGATTTGTGAGGGGAACAAAAATCGATGGCTGGCAATAGTGGCGGACCCTGGGGCGGTGGTGGCTCTGGTGGCGGTGACAATCGCGGAGGGAACGGGTCGAATGGGCGTCCGCCGCGTGGCGGCGATCAGCAGATCCCCGAACTCGACGAGATCGTGCGCAAGGGGCAAGAACAGCTTCGCCTTTTGATGGGCGGGCGCGGTGGCCGCGCAGGCGGCGGCGGCACGGGTGGCGGCGATTTGCCGGTCAGCCCGCGCACGATCTGGGCCTTGGGGCTCGTCGCGGTTGTGGGGCTTTGGCTTTATAATTCGTTTTACACCGTCCGCCCGGAAGAGCAGTCGGTTGAATTGTTCTTGGGTGAATTCTCGTCCATCGGATCGCCCGGTTTGAACTTTGCGCCATGGCCGGTCGTCACCGCCGAGGTGGTCAATGTCACCTCGGAACGGACCGAAGATGTTGGCGACATCGTCTCCAACCGCGTTGGCGGCTCAAGCGGGCTGATGCTGACGACGGACGCCAATATCGTCGATATCGATTTTCAGGTTGTCTGGAACATCAATGATCCGGCGAAATTCCTGTTCAATTTGCGTGATGGCGCGGCCACCGTGCGCGCCGTGGCGGAATCGACCATGCGCGAGATCATCGCGCGCACCGAGCTTGCCCCGATCCTCAACCGGGATCGTGGCCTGATCGCCGATGGTGTGCGCGAGGGTATTCAGTCGACTTTGAACGGCTATGATGCGGGCATTACCATCGTGCGTGTGAACCTTGACCGGGCCGACCCGCCCGCCGAGGTGATCGATGCCTTCCGCGAAGTGCAGGCCGCCGAGCAAGAGCGCGACCGCCTCGAACGCCAAGCCGATGCTTATGCCAACCGGGTTTTGGCAGGCGCACGCGGTGAAGCCGCCCAGATCCTTGAACAAGCTGAAGGCTACCGCGCGCGCGTCGTCAACGAGGCCGAGGGTGAAGCCAGCCGCTTCCTCGCCGTTCTTGACGAATACCGTGGCGCACCCGATGTCACCCGCCGCCGTCTTTACCTTGAGACCATGGAGCGGGTGCTGGGCGATGTGGATCTGGTGATCCTTGATGCACCCGGCGGTGCGGGCGGTCAGGGCGTCGTGCCCTATCTGCCGCTCAATGACCTGCGCCGCAGTACCACCGGAACCGCCACCATCACGGGGAGCAGCAACTGATGCGCCGTTTGACATATCTCATTCCCGCCGTCGTCTTGCTTATTTCCTTGGCGCTGAGCGCGATCTTCGTGGTCGACGAACGTGAACGGGCCTTGGTCTTGCAATTCGGCCAAATCCGTCAGGTCGTCGAAGAGCCGGGGCTGAACTTCAAGATCCCCTTCATCCAAGAGGTGGTCTATTACGATGCGCGTATCCTCGCGCTCGATACCGACACGATCGAAGTCACGCCATCCGATGACCGTCGTCTTGTGGTCGATGCATTCGCGCGGTACCGGATCGCCGATGTGGTGCAATTCCGCCAAGCGGTGGGTGTTGGTGGTCTGCGCGCGGCGGAGGATCGGCTGTCGTCGATCCTGAATGCGCAAATCCGCGAAACCTTGGGTGCTGATCAGGTGACATCGGACACGATCTTGTCGCCGGGACGCGCCATGTTGGCCGAGCGGATCCGCGACGGGGCGCGGTCAAGCGCGCTGGCCTTGGGGATCGACATCCTTGATGTGCGGCTCAAGCAGACCAACCTGCCCGTGCAAAACCTTGAAGCGACCTATGCACGGATGCGCGCCGAGCGTGAACGCGAAGCCGCAGATGAAATCGCGCGCGGTGAAGAAGCCGCGCAGCGTGTGCGCGCCCAAGCCGACCGAACCGTGGTCGAGCTTGTCTCGGATGCAAGCCGCGAGGCCGATATCGCCCGCGGTGAGGCCGATGCACAGCGCAACGGCATCTTTGCCGCAGCCTTTGGGCAAGATCCCGATTTCTTTGAATTCTACCGTTCGATGGCCGCCTATGAGCGGGCGCTGATGGGGCAGAATTCGACCATGGTGATCTCGCCCGACAGCGAATTCTTCGAGTTTCTGGGGAATTCCGGCTCGGCTGTGCCGGCACCCTTCCAGTAAGGGGCCGGGGCTGTGGGCCTGATGCTTTTGCTGGGGCTCGGCATGGTGCTGGTGTTTGAGGGGCTGGTGTTCGCACTGGCCCCTTCGCGTCTGGACGATCTGCTGCGGCTGATGAACCAAATCCCGGTCGAGACGCGCCGCCTGATCGGGTTGTCGGCGATGACGGTTGGGGTCGTGCTGATCTCATGGGCGGTCAGCGCGGGGCTTTAGCGGTGCGGCGTCACGACGATGTGACAGGGGCGCGCGCGCAATTCGCGCCGATGGGATTGATCCGGGCGAATTTGGCCCAAATATGTGATGAGGGCGCGCGGGTTTTGCGCGCCTCATGGCTTGGACAGGAGGAAAACGTGACGATCTTGCAAGCCCCTATGCGCACACCGCGCCGCGACAGCGCGGTCATCGCGCGACATGACAGCACCCTTGCGCGCTCGCGCATGGCGATTGCGGCATTGATGAGCGTGATCTTGGTGATGACCATGCTCATCGGCATCGTACCTGCACGCGCGCAATCCGCGCCGCCCGCGACATTTGCCGATCTTGTCGATCAGGTGGGTGATGCGGTGGTCAACATCACCACCTCATCCATCGTGGCCAGCCGCCAAGGCCCGGCCCCGGTTGTGCCCGAGGGCTCACCATTGGAGGATTTCTTTAATGAATTCCTCGACCGGCAAAGCCCGGATCGTGGACCGCGCCGCAGCCAAGCGCTGGGCTCGGGCTTCTTGATCTCCGACGATGGCTACATCGTGACGAATAACCATGTCATCGAAGGCGCCGATGAGATCACCATCGAGTTTCGCGCGGGCTTTACCCTTGAGGCGGAATTGGTCGGCACCGATCCCAATACCGATATCGCCGTGCTCAAGGTCACGGCCGATGCGCCGCTGCCCTTCGTCGATTTCGGCGATAGCACCGCGATGCGGGTCGGTGACTGGGTCATGGCCATGGGCAACCCCTTGGGGCAGGGCTTTTCGGTCTCGGTCGGCATCGTGTCGGCCGCGGGTCGCGCGCTGTCGGGCAGCTATGACGATTACATCCAGACCGATGCCGCGATCAACCGCGGCAATTCCGGCGGCCCGCTGTTCAATATGGCAGGCGAGGTGATCGGTGTGAACACCGCGATCTTGTCGCCCACGGGTGGCTCGATCGGGATCGGCTTTGCCATGTCCTCGGCCGTTGTGACCAATGTTGTCGCACAGCTGCGCGAATTTGGCGAAACACGGCGCGGTTGGCTGGGTGTGCGCATCCAAGATGTCACCCCCGAACTGGCCGATGGGCTGGGCTTGGCCGAGGCGCGCGGCGCTTTGATCACCGATGTGCCCGAAGGCCCCGCCCGCGCAGGCGGCATGAAAGTGGGCGATGTCATCCTTAGCTTCGATGGAGAGGCCATCGACGACACGCGCGAATTGGTGCGCATCGTCGGTGAGCGTGCCGAAGGTCAGACCGTGCCGGTCGAGGTGGTGCGCGAAGGCGCGGCCGAGATCTTGGCCATCACCCTTGGCCGTCGTGAAACCGCCGAAGGTATGGCTGCGGCCACCCCTGATGCGCAGGTCACGCCGCCAGCACCTACCCAAGTCTTGGGCATGACGCTGGCACCGCTGACCGATGAGAGACGCGGCCAGCTTGGGCTTGCGCAGGGCATGGCGGGGCTGGTGATCGAAGCGGTCGATCCTGCCTCGGACGCCGCGACCAAAGGCTTGGCCGTGGATGATGTGATCACCGAAGTTGCCCAACAACCCGTCAGCGATGTGGCAAGTTTTCAAGCCAGCGTGCAGGCCGCGACCGAGAATGGGCAGAAATCCGTGCTGCTGCTGATCCGGCGCGCGGGCAACCCCCGCTTTGTCGCGCTGAGCTTGGCCGACTGATAATAGCACGCTTGTGCCTGCAAACCCCCGGGCCTTGGTCCGGGGGTTTTCTTTTGGCCTTCCCCCGCGCGTTCAGCCCGTTTCGCCACCCGCCGCCAGCCGTGGGTTCCACAGCGCCAAGCCAAGCTGTTGGGCTGCGGCCAGTGACAAGATCTCGCTATCAAGGCCCTGCGGCGCTTGAAACGCGCGGACCGCGCGCGCTGTGCGGCGGTTCATCTCGCCCGTCACAGGCCCGGCATAAAGCCCGCGCGCGCTGAGCGCACGTTGCAGCGAGGCGATGAAATCGCGATCGCCCGCTTCCAATGCGCAAGGCACCTCGAACCAAAGCTCGCGCCGCTCGGTGACGATGCGCTGATGCGTCTCGGTCACGAAAATCGCATGTTCGCGCACAACGCCGTCAGTGCCGATTTGGGGCGGCTGCACCATCACCTGTTCGGTCACGGTTTCAATCACCGCCGGGGTCGATTTGCGCCCATAGCAGGCCATCGGGTCGGCATTGGGCGGGCCTGCGCCGCGCAAGACCTCGACCGCTGCGTCACCCGCGACCAAGGGGTTGGCGAATGCATCCGGTTGGCCTGCCGGCATGCAGGCGGCAAGGGCCAAAAGCCCCGGGCAAAGAATGGTCAGGCGCATAGGTGTGACTGCTCGCTGCGCGGTTTTATCTTGTCGCCAAAGATAGCCTGTTTGCGGCGCTCGTGAAAGCATTGGCTTTTTCAGGGCTGATCGGCGGCGCGTGCCGGTTCATGCAGCCGCACCAATTCGTCAAGCATCGCCGAGATATCCTCGACCTCCTCGGCCACCACATGGGTGACGCCTGATTGGCGCTGCATTCGGCCTGTCACCCGCAACAGCCGCCCCGCGATCACCGCGCGGCGGAAGCGTTGATAGATTTTCTGCCAGACGATCACATTGCACACCCCGAACTCATCCTCGAGGGTGATGAAGATCACGCCCTTGGCCGTGCCGGGGCGTTGGCGCACCAAGACAAGACCCGCCACCGCCACCCGCGCCCCTTCGGGCGGCAAATGCAGCATGTGATGGGGCAGGCACACGGGCGGGCGTGGCCATGCGGGCTGGGAAATCTGTGGCTCCATGAGAACAAAGATAGAACATTTATAGCTTACCGCAAGCCCGGCAATTCGGACTGGAAAGCGGTCAAAGGGCATACTACCTAGGGCGCGATCAGGTCACGCGCGCGGCCCAAGGCAGAAGAAAGGCATAAGATGGCAAAGATTACCTATATCGAGCATAACGGCACCCAGCATGTCGTGGATGTCCCCAATGGGCTGACCGTGATGGAAGGTGCGCGCGACAACAATATCCCCGGCATCGAGGCCGATTGCGGCGGTGCCTGTGCCTGTTCGACCTGTCATGTCTATGTTGATCCGGCTTGGGTTGCCAAACTCCCCGCCATCGATCCGATGGAAGAGGATATGCTGGAATTCGCCTATCAGCCCGATACCGCGCGCTCGCGCCTGACCTGCCAGCTTAAGGTCACAGATGCGCTGGACGGTCTGGTGGTGCATATGCCCGAAAAGCAGATCTAAGCTTTGGGCGGGGCGCAGGCGCCGCCTTCCTCTTTCCAAAATACGCATGCAGCGCTTGCATGCGCATACCTGCCGGGGTTGACTTCACCGGTGCGGCGCTGTGTATCGACGCGACGTCCGAGACAGCCCAATTTACCCCAAGGGGACCGCCACGATGCACGCTTTTCGCAGCCATACCTGCGCCGCCCTGACCGCCGCCGAAGTCGGTCAGACCGTTCGCCTGTCGGGGTGGGTGCACCGCCGGCGCGACCATGGCGGGGTGATCTTCATCGATCTGCGCGACCATTACGGCATCACGCAGGTGCTTTGCGATCCCGATAGCCCGGCCTTTGCACAGGTTGAAAAGCTGCGCGCGGAATACTGCATCCGCATCGACGGGGTGGTAAAGGCGCGCGATGCAGCGCTGGTGAACGCCAAGATCCCCACGGGCGAGATCGAGGTGTTCATCCGCGATGTCACGGTTTTGGGTGGTGTGACCGGCGATCTGCCGTTGCAGGTTTTCGGCGATCAAGAATACCCCGAGGAAACGCGGCTGAAATACCGCTATCTCGACCTGCGCCGCGAGGCGATGCAGAGCAATATGAAGCTGCGCTCGGATGTGGTGGCGTCCTTGCGGCGGCGGATGTGGGATCTGGGCTTCCGCGAATACCAGACGCCGATCATCACCGCCTCTTCGCCCGAAGGGGCGCGCGATTTTCTGGTGCCCTCGCGCCTGCACCCCGGCAAATTCTACGCCCTGCCGCAAGCGCCCCAGCAGTTCAAACAGCTTTTGATGGTCTCGGGCTTTGACCGCTATTTCCAGATCGCGCCCTGTTTCCGCGATGAAGATCCGCGTGCCGACCGCTCGCCCACCGATTTCTACCAGCTCGACCTCGAGATGTCCTTTGTCGAGCAAGAGGATGTCTTCCAGACCGTCGAGCCGGTGTTGACGGGCCTGTTCACCGAGTTTGGGCAGGGCCGCAGCGTCGATCAGAACTGGCCGCGCATCTCTTACGCCGATGCGGCGCTGAAATACGGCACCGATAAGCCCGATCTGCGCAACCCGATCGAGATGCAGGTGGTCTCGGATCATTTCGCAGGCTCGGGTTTCGCGATTTTCGCGCGTATCCTTGAGCAAGAGGGCACGCAGGTGCGCGCCATTCCCGCGCCCACGGGCGGCTCGCGCAAATTCTGCGACCGGATGAATTCCTGGGCGCAGGGGCAGGGCTTGCCCGGCATGGGCTATATCTTCTGGCGCGATGCCGAGGATGGTAGCCTTGAGGCCGCTGGCCCCTTGGCCAAGAATATCGGACCCGAGCGGACCGAGGCCGTTCGCCAACAATTGGGCCTTGGCTCGGGCGATGCGGCCTTCTTCTTGGCGGGCAAACCGGCCGAGTTCGAAGCCATCGCAGGCCGCGCGCGCACCGAGATCGGGCAGGAATTGGGCCTGATCGACCAGTCCCGCTTTGCTTTCGCCTGGATCGTCGATTTCCCGATGTATGAGCGCGATGAGGCGACGGGCAAGATCGACTTTTCGCACAACCCGTTTTCCATGCCGCAAGGCGGGATGGAGGCCCTGTCGGGCGATCCGCTCAAGGTGCTGGGCTATCAATATGATCTGGCCTGCAACGGCTACGAGGTGATTTCGGGGGCGATCCGCAACCACACGCCCGAGATTATGTTCAAGGCCTTTGAACTGGCGGGCTATGGCGCGGATGAGGTGCGCAAGCGGTTTGGCGGCATGGTCAATGCTTTCCAATATGGCGCGCCGCCCCATGGCGGCTGTGCGGCAGGGATCGACCGGTTGGTGATGATCTTGGCGAACACCTCGAATATTCGCGAGGTGATCTTGTTCCCGATGAACCAGCGGGCCGAGGATCTGATGATGGGCGCCCCGTCTGAGCCGCTCAGCGATCAGCTGATGGAACTAGGGCTGCGCGTCATCCCGCGGGACTGAGGCGCGCGCTACATCACCACGGCCATCGCTTGCACCCGCTGCGAAAGAAAGGCGCTGAGCGCGCGCCGCTCAGGCGTGGCGAGAGAGGCGCCAATATGGGCGGCTTGCCCCGCAAGCGCCTTGTCATCGGCGCTGATCGCAAGGCTGAACAAGAACCGCCTGAGATAGTCCACCGGCGGTTCCTCCAGCGCCAAAAGGGCGATGGCATGGGTCAAATCCTCGCGCAGGGCGATCTGATCGGGCGTGATCGCGCCACCATCGACAGGGCGCGGCATACGCGCGCAAATATCGGCCGGAAGATGTGCCATGATCGCGTTTTGGAAATGCGCCAAAGATGTGATCGGCTTTTCCAAGAACCCATCACCGCCTGCCTGCATCACCTCGGCCTGTGCGACCGCGCTGTCGGCACCTGATGTGCCAAGCACGACCGGCACACGCGGGCGCATCGCGTCCATCCGCGCGATCAGGTCAAGCCCCGACCCATCGGGCAGGCCCAGATCGACGATGGCGATGCTGGGGCGGTAGACATGCAGATGCCGCTCGGCCGAACCGATGCAATCAGCCCGCCTGATCCGCGCGCCCGAGCGCAGGCACATCAGCCGCACCGCCTCCGAAGCGTAGCGGCTATCTTCGACGACAAGCACGGTCAGCCCCAGAAAGGGCCGTTCCGCCGTTGGCTTTGGCCGGTATTCAATCTCGATCAACGCGTCATCCATGCGACATACCCCACATTACACCCGACTCGGCACAGGTCTGAGTAGAGCCGCACAAGGTTGATCAAGCCTTAACGCCCTGCGGCGTCAGACCGCTTGGCGGCGCGCGGGCCAGCAGGGCATATCTGGCCCAAACACGCATCGGAGGATGATCATGATCGGACGCTTGAACCATGTCGCCATCGCCGTGCCCGATCTTGACGCGGCAGCGGCGCAGTATCGCGATATGCTGGGCGCGGATGTCGGCGCGCCGCAAGATGAACCCGATCATGGTGTGACCGTGATCTTCATCACCTTGCCCAATACCAAGATCGAGCTTCTTTACCCTTTGGGCGATGCCTCGCCGATCAAGGGGTTTTTGGAAAAGAACCCCGCAGGCGGCATTCACCACATCTGCTACGAGGTCGATGATATCTTGGCCGCGCGCGACCGCTTGGCCGCGGCAGGTGCGCGTGTGCTTGGCACGGGCGAGCCCAAGATCGGCGCGCATGGCAAACCTGTCTTGTTCCTGCACCCTAAGGATTTCACCGGCACCCTTGTCGAATTGGAGCAAGTCTGATGGGCGTTGTCACGGGCATCGTGCTTTATGCGATCATCTGGTTCATGACGCTATTCATCGTGTTGCAGGTGGGCGTGACCAGCCAAAGCGATACGGGCGAGCGTGTGACCGGCACCCATGGCTCGGCCCCGGTCGATCCCCAGATCAAGCGCCGCTTTGTGATTACATCCGTGGTGGCGGCTGTGATCTGGGCGGTGATCGCAGCGATCATCTTGTCGGGCGCGGTTACGGTTGCGGATTTCGACCCATATAGCCGCTTTGGCTTGGGCGGGTCGCGCTGATCTTGTGATAAAGATGGGTGAAGCTGGCCGCGCCGATAATCGGCACGAGCAGGTTGATTACCGGGATGGTCAGCGGCACCGCCATCACCACGCCCGCGATAAACAACCGCCCCCCATTGGTGCGGCGAAACGCTGATGCACCGGCCGCGTCGCGCCGGCGCAGCGCGACAAGCTGGCCATATTCGCGCCCCAAAAGGTAGCCGTTTACCCCCCAAAACAACAACGGCGCGATGGGGGCAAAGAGCAGATAGGCGATCAGCGCCACAAGGTTCACGGCGACCATCACGCCCAAGAAACGTGCCGCATCCACCAGCCCTTCGATCAGCCCGATCCGGCGCGCGGGGGGCAATCCGGGATAATAGCGATCCTCAACGGCATCGGCGATCTTGTCCAAGAAAATACCCATGAAAGCGGTGGCCACGGGGATCATCAAGATCGCCGACAACAGTAAAAACACCGGCAGGCCGACCCACCCGATCACCGCACCCGTCAAATCGATCTCGCCGATCCAAGGCAGGCTGAAGCTTCCGGGCAAAAGCCAACCCAAGACCGCGACAAAACCGAGATAAAAGGCCACAAGCAGGCCGATGGTCAACCCAAGGCCTATCGCCAAAACACCAAGAAAGCGACGGTCGCCCAGCTGCGCGATGGCGCTTGCCACGGCCGATGCGATCATGTGTCGACCCATGTGGCGATCACATCCAGATCGGGGCGCGGGCGGGGGGGCGGCTCTTGCTGGGGGGTGCCCAGATGTACGAAACCCGCCACCGCCTGTGGTGCCGTCACGCCAAAGGCTTGATCGAGAAAATCGGCATCGCGCGCCATCCACCCGGTCAGCCAATGCCCAGCGAAACCTGCGGCCTGTGCCGCGTTGACAAGGCTGAGGCAGGCCAGCGCCGCCGTCTGTTCTTGTTCGATCAGCGGGATGGGGCGGTCCGTTTGCGGCGCAAAGAGCACCGCCACCGTCAGCAGCGCATCGTCGAAAGCTGCGGCTTGTTTGACCAGCTTGTCGGGGTCGCGCCCCTGTGCCGTGCCAATCTCGCGCGTCAGCCGTGCCATGCGGTCGATGGCTTGTTTGCGCAGGATGTGAAAGCGAAACGGCACGATCTTGCCATGATCAGGCACGCGGGCAGCGGCGGTCAAAAGCTGGCGCAGCATCGTATCATCGGGAATGGGCGCGCTAAGCATGCGCACAGGCACCGAGCGGCGGTTCAAGAGAAATGCAAGGGGCGTCGTTGTGTCCATCTGACCGATCTCGTGTTGCATGCGTGGCCGGTCAAGGGGCGGGGGCGGAAAACCCGGGTTTGCCGCGCTGAAAAACGCGAGTTTTTCGGCCCCCTCCCGCGCGATCAGTCCTTTTTCGCAGCCGGTTTTGCCTTGGGCTTTGCGGCGGCCTTCTTGGGCTTGGCCGCCGTTTTGGGTTTGGCGGTCTTGGCTTTGACCGCTTTTGATCCTTTGCCACCCTTGGCGGCTTTCTCGGCGATCAGCGCGACCGCCTCTGCGAGCGTCAGCGCCTCGGGGGTGAGATCCTTGGGCAGGGTGGCGTTGATCTTGTCCCATTTCACATAGGGGCCGTAGCGCCCGGACATGACTTGGATTGGGCCACCATGTTCGGGATGCTCGCCCAGTTCCTTGAGCGGGGCTGCGGCCGACGCACCACGCCCGCCGCGACCGGCGGCTTTGGCGGCCAAGATCTCGACCGCGCGGTTCATGCCGATGGTCCAGACCTCGTCCACCTCGGGCAGGTTGGCATAGGCAGGCTTGGCTGCATCCTTGGCCTTGTAGCTGACATAGGGGCCGTAGCGGCCAATCGCGGCCTCGACGGGTTGGCCATCCTCGGGGTGGGGGCCGATCAGGCGGGGCAGGTTCAACAATTGCAGCGCGCGGGGCAGGTCCATTGCCGCCACATCCCAGCCTTTGGGCAGCGAGGCGCGCTTGGGCTTGGGCTCTTCGCTCGTCGCCTCGCCCAATTGCACATAAGGGCCGAAGCGCCCGTCACGCAAAGTGACGGGCAATGAGGTGTCTGGATCGACGCCCAGCATCTTGCCATCGCCGCCAAGCGCTGTGCCGTCTTCGGCCTCTGGGTTCGGCGGGCCGAAGGGGCGGGTATAGCGGCACTCGGGGTAGTTCGCGCAACCGATAAAGGCCCCGCCCGAGCGTGCCGTGCGCATGGAAAGTCGCCCCGTGCCGCAAGACGGGCAGCCGCGCGGGTCTGACCCGTCGGGCTTGGGCGGGAAAAGATGCGGCTCCAGCACCTCGTTGATCTTTTCCAGCACATCGGTGATGCGCAATTCGGCCGTTTCGGCCAGCGAGGCCGAGAAATCGCGCCAAAACGCATCAAGCACGCTTTTATAGGCGCGCGCGCCTGCACTGACTTCGTCGAGTTGATTTTCCAGATCGGCGGTAAAGTCGAACTCGACATATTTGCCGAAGTAATTGACCAGAAACGCGGTCACCAACCGCCCCTTATCCTCGGGGATCAGGCGGTTTTTCTCTTTGCGCACATAGCCACGCGCCACGATCGTATCGAGGATCGAGGCATAGGTGGATGGCCGCCCAATCCCCAATTCCTCCATCCGCTTGACCAGCGTCGCCTCGGTGTAGCGCGGGGGGGCTTGGGTGAAATGCTGCTGGCCCAGCACCGCGCCGTCACCCGACAAAAAGGCGGCGGCATCCTCGGCCATGCCGGATTGGGGGGCGGATTTGCCGGTGAGCTTGGCCCAATCATCCGACAGCGCGCGCGCGGCGGGCTTGAGCGCCTCGCCCCGCGCCATTTGCGGCAGGCGGCGGCTTTCTTCATCCTCGGTATCGTCGCGGCCTTCCTCATAGACCTTGAGGAAACCGTCGAACAACATCACCTGACCCGTCGCGCGCAATTCAACCTGTGCATCGGCGCTGGCGATGGTCACTGTGGTGCGTTCAAGGCGGGCGGCCTCCATCTGGCTGGCGATGGTGCGCTTCCAGATCAATTCGTAAAGCTTGCGCTGGTCATCTTCGCTCAGGCGCAGATCGCCCGGGGCTTTCTCCATATCGGTGGGGCGGATACATTCATGCGCCTCTTGCGCATTCTTAGCCTTGTTTTTGTACATGCGCGGATCGACGGGGACATATTCGGCCCCAAAACGCGCCTTGATCGCGTCGCGTGCGGCATGGACCGCCTCGGGGGCCATGTCGATGCCATCGGTCCGCATATAGGTGATATGGCCCGCCTCGTAGAGGCGCTGGGCCGCACTCATCGTCTGGCGCGCGCCCATGCCGTATTTGCGGCTTGCCTCTTGCTGGAGCGTCGAGGTCATGAAGGGCGGGGCGGGGTTGCGATTGGCGGGCTTGGCCTCGACATCCGTGATCGACAGGGGGCGCGAATGCACCGCTTGCACGGCAAGGCTGGCCTCGGCGGCGGTGGCAAGGTCGTGCTTGTCGAGCTTGCGACCACGCAGATGGGTCAGGCGCGCCTCGAACTGCTGGCCGCGCGGTGTCTCGAACACGCCGCGCACCGACCAATATTCGCGGCCGCGAAAGGCCTCGATCTCCATCTCGCGGTCGGTGATGATGCGCAGCGCCACCGATTGCACACGGCCCGCTGATTTCGCGCCGGGCAGTTTGCGCCACAACACCGGCGACAGGTTGAAGCCCACCAGATAATCAAGTGCGCGGCGCGCCAGATAGGCCTCGACCAGTTCCATATCGACTTGGCGGGGATTTTTCATCGCCTCGGTCACGGCGGATTTGGTGATCGCATTAAAGACCACGCGGCTGACCGGCGTGCCGGGCTTGATCGCCTTGCGGCTGGTCAGCGCCTCTTGCAGGTGCCAGCTGATCGCCTCGCCCTCGCGGTCGGGGTCGGTGGCGAGGATCAGGACCGGGTCATCTTTCAGCGCATCGGCGATGGCTTTGACATGTTTGCGCGAGTCGGTCGCAATCTCCCACTCCATCGCGAAACCCTGTTCGGGGTCGACCGAGCCATCCTTGGACGGCAGGTCACGCACATGCCCATAAGAGGCCAACACAGTGTAATCGCTGCCAAGATAGCTGTTGATGGTCTTGGCCTTGGCGGGCGATTCGACGACGACGACGGGCATGCACTGATTTCCTGTTTCGGCTGGGGGCCGAGTTTTCGCCTCATGGCGGCGGACCATGTGGGCGTTGTGGCCGCCTTGTCAATGCGTCAGGGGCCGTTGAAAACCCCCTCATTTTCAATGAGAGATTTTTGGGCGTCTTGTGGCGGGGCTGCCTTTGACCCCTCAGAGCCGGGTCAAAAGACCGCCGCCACCGCGTTGGATGCGCCCTGCCAATTCAAGGATTGCCAAGGCTTGCGCCACGGCGCGGGGCGGTTGGCCGAGATCGCGGATCAGCTGATCCTCGGCCACCGGCGCGCCGCCCATCAGGGCAAGGATCGCCCCCTCAAGCCCGCCATCGGGGCGGGGTGGAGGGGTGGGAGATGGCCTAGCAGTATCGCTAAGCGACGGGCGTGGGCGGGTGCGGGACGCGGCCGGATCTTGTCCAACCGCGTCTTGGCCCAATGCGGCGATCACATCCGCGGCGTCGCGCACCAAGGTGGCACCGTCGCGGATCAAGAGATTGCCGCCGCCTGCGCGCGCATCCATCGGGTGGCCCGGCACGGCCATCACCTCGCGCCCCTGATCAAGCGCGATCCGCGCGGTGATCAGCGAGCCTGACCGCGTCGCAGCCTCGACCACGATCACCGCGCGCGCCAGCCCCGACACGATGCGGTTGCGGCGTGGGAAATGGCGCGCCTGCGGGTGCAGGCCAAAGGGCATTTCGCTGAGCATCAGCCCGTTTTGCGCAATCTCGGCGGCAAGATCGGTATTCTCGGCGGGGTAGATGCAATCAAGCCCGCCTGCCAGCACGGCAATGGTGCCGCTACTCATGCTGGCGTGATGGGCCAGCGCGTCGATCCCGCGCGCCAGCCCCGAGACGATGACATAGCCCGCAGCGCCCAGATCGGCCGCCAGCCGCCGCGCCATCCGCGCCCCCAGCGCCGAGGCATTGCGGGTACCCACCATCGCCACCATCGGGCGCGCCATCAACGCGCGGCACCCTTTGGCCCAAAGGATGGGCGGCGCATCGGCCACATCGGCCAGTGCGGCGGGGTAATCGGCGTCGCCCAAGCAAAGCATCCGCGCGCCCGCACGCTTGGCGGCCTTGATCTCGGCCAGCGCGACGGGTTCGGGGCAGGGGGTGTAGCTATCGACGCCTGCCGCTTGCGCAATCGCGGGCAGCGCGCCGAGCGCCTCTTGCGCGCTGCCATGCGCATCCATCAGCCGCAGATAAGTGGCCGGTCCCACTCGGCGCGAGCGGATCAGGCGCAGCCGCGCGATTTGATCCGCCACATCGGCGACAGGGGGCGGCACGAAGATGGGGGCAGGTTCGTCAAATCCGAACGCGGTCTCGTATGGCATGGGCCATGTCTAGCCGCGAAATGGTTAACGCCCCGTTACCGCGCCCTCAGGCGGCAGAGCCGCCGACGGTCAGCCCGCCGATCATCAGCGTCGGCTGTCCCACACCGACCGGCACCCATTGGCCCGCCTTGCCGCAATTGCCCATGCCGGGATCAAGCGCCATGTCATTGCCGATGGCGCGGATCTGTTGCAGCGCGGTGGCTCCATCCCCGATCAGCGTTGCGCCTTTGACCGCGGCACCGATGACGCCGTTTTTCACGCGATAAGCCTCGGTACAGCTAAAGACAAATTTGCCATTGGTGATATCGACCTGACCGCCGCCAAAGCCCACGGCATAGATCCCATCCTTGAGATCGGCCAAGATCGCAGCAGGCTCGGCATCGCCGCCCAGCATATAGGTGTTGGTCATCCGCGCCATCGGCGCATGGGCATAGCTTTCGCGCCGCCCATTGCCGGTGGGGGCAACCCCCATCAGGCGTGCGGATTGACGGTCTTGCATATAGCCCACCAAAATCCCGTCATCGATCAGCACGTTCTTTGCGCTTGGCGTGCCTTCGTCATCGACCGAGATCGAGCCGCGCCGGTCGGGGATCGTGCCATCGTCAAGCACGGTGACACCGGGCGCGGCGATGCGTTGGCCCATCAGCCCGGCAAAGGCCGATTGGTTCTTGCGGTTGAAATCCCCCTCAAGCCCGTGGCCCACGGCCTCGTGCAGCAAGATACCGGGCCAGCCGGGGCCGAGGACGACATCCATCACCCCTGCAGGGGCCGCGACCGCGCCCAGATTGACCACCGCGATGCGCAGCGCCTCTTGCACCAGCCCCTCCCAATGGGCGCGTTCCATCAAACCGGTCAGGCCGATTCGTCCCCCGCCCCCCGCGCTGCCGGATTCGCGGCGGCCATTTTCCTCGGCGATGATCGAGACATTCAGCCGGACCATCGGTCGCACGTCGCGCACCCTTGTGCCTTCGGGGCGCAAAATCTCGACCTCTTGGTGGCTGGCGGCAAGCGAGGCCGAGACCTGCACCACACGGGCATCAAGCGCGCGGGCATAGGCATCAATCTCGGCCAGCATGGAGAGTTTTACGCCAAACTCTGCCCCCGCCATCGGGTCGGCATCGGTATAGAGGTGGCGGTTCGTGCCCATCGGCGCATCGGCCAAGATGCCACCGCCCGCACCCACGGCAAGCCGGGTGGTTTCACTGGCGCGGCGCAATGATGCTTCGGAAATCTCGGTGGAATGGGCATATCCGGCCACCTCGCCCTTGACCGCGCGTAGGCCGAACCCCTCGGCTGCGTCATAGCTTGCGGTGCGCACACGCCCGTCATCGAAGACCAAAACCTCCGAGCGGCGGCGTTCGAGAAACAGCTCGCCATCCTCGGCCCCGTCGGTGGCGGCGCGCAAGATCGCAAGGGCCGCCGCCTCGTCGATCAGTGTCTCGAATGGGCGGAAAGGGGGGTGTTGGGACATGTCGCCTCCGGCGTTGAAGGGCTGCGTTGAAAATGACCTGTGTCAAATGCGAGCAGGGGTGAGACATTTCGACCAAATGCCTTGGCTTGTCCTCAGCTATATGGTCCACACCACAAAGAACGCAACGGCGCGTCGCAGATCAACTTATGGCTGTGGACGTCGGGATAGACAGGACAGACCGGCATGACCATTCGCAAGACGCTCAGCGGCCTCGGGGCCGCGATTGGTGCAACCATCATCGCGGGCATGGCGACCGCCCAAACCGTCAGCATGCGCGATGGTCTCGAGATCATCGGCGCGCCGACACCGGGTGCAATTGGCTTTCAACCCGCAGTGACCGAATTGGCACGCGATGTGCAATTTCTCGATACTTTCTTGCTGGTGATCATGACGGCCATCGTGCTGTTCGTGACCGCCTTGCTGATCTGGTCGATTATCCGCCACAACGCCAAGGCCAACCCGACCCCTGCAAGCTTTACCCACAACACCAAGATCGAGATTACCTGGACGGTTGTGCCGCTGATCATTCTGGTGGTGATCGGCGCCTTCTCGCTGCCGATCTTGTTCAAGCAGCAATCCATTCCCGAGGCCGATGTGGTGGTCAAAGCCACGGGCTACCAGTGGTATTGGGGCTATGAATACCCCGAACATGGCATTGTCTATGACAGCTTCATGCTGCGCGAAGACGAGCTGGCCGAGTATGGCTATAGCCGTGACGAATATCTGCTGGCCACCGACACCGCCGTGGTCGTGCCGACAGGTGCCGTTGTCGTGGTGCAGGTCACCGCCGCCGACGTGATCCATTCTTGGGCCATCCCCGCCTTTGGCGTGAAGCAAGACGGCGTTCCGGGTCGTCTGGCCGAAATGTGGTTCGAGGTCGAGGAAGGCCAAGAAGGCGTCTATTTCGGCCAATGCTCGGAGCTGTGCGGCGTGAACCATGCCTATATGCCGATCACGGTCTTTGCCGTGACGCAGGCGGAATACGATGCTTGGATCAATGGCGAGGCGCAGGATTTCGCCAGCGCCGGTGGCATGCGCGCACCGCGCATTCTGGAACTGGCTTCGGCTGATTAATCCGGTTGGCCGGGCCTTGGCCCGGCCTGCTTGATTGCTGGGCAACAGCCCGGCCTAAGGACAGGGAACACGGCACAGGCCATGACCGACGCAACAACCAACACCACCATCCAAGCCGCCGAGGGCGAGGCCCGTTTCGGCGACTATATCCAGCTGCTCAAGCCGCGGGTGATGTCGTTGGTCGTGTTTACTGCACTTGTCGGGCTTTTGGTGGCACCTGTCGCGGTCTCGCCGATGGTGGGGTTCACGGCGATCTTGTTCATCGCGCTGGGGGCGGGTGCCTCGGGCGCGCTGAACATGTGGTATGATGCCGATATCGATGGCGTGATGCGGCGCACGGCCAAGCGGCCTGTCCCTGCGGGCAAGGTCAGCGCCGGCGAGGCCTTGTCGCTGGGGCTATGGCTTTCGGCGATCTCGGTCGCGATGCTGGGCCTTGCGACCAATTGGTATGCGGCGGGGCTTTTGGCCTTTACCATCTTTTTCTACGCGGTGGTCTACACCATCTGGCTCAAGCGCTTGACGCCGCAGAACATCGTGATCGGTGGCGCGGCTGGGGCTTTCCCGCCGATGGTGGGCTGGGTCGCGGCCACGGGATCAGTCAGTCTTGAGGCGATCTTGATGTTCGGGCTGATCTTCATGTGGACGCCGCCGCATTTCTGGGCGCTGGCACTGTTCATGAAGTCCGATTACCACGAGGCGAAGGTGCCGATGCTGACGGTCACCCATGGCCGCGCTGAGACACGCCGCCAAATCTTGATCTACACTGTTTTGTTGGTGCCCGTGGCGCTGGGCTTGGGGTTCACCGCCGTAGCCGGGCCTGTCTATCTGGCCGCAGCAATCGTTTTGAACGCGATCTTTCTGAAAGGCGCTTGGGATATCTGGCGCCGCGCAGAAGCCGTGGCCGAAGCTGATGCTTACGCCGTCGAAAAGCGCTTCTTCCGCTTTTCGCTTTACTACCTTTTCCTGCATTTCGGCGCGCTTTTGGCCGATGCGGGCTTGCGCAGCTGGGGGATGGCTTGATGCCGATCACGCAAACACATGAGCTGCACAAGCGGCGCTTTGGGCGCAATCTCGGCGTGGCGCTCAGCCTTGTGGGCTTTGCGGCCATCGTCTTTGGCCTGACGGTCGCCAAGATCCGCGAAGGTGCCTCGATGGAGGCATTTGACCACACCCCGCGCGTCTCGATCACGCCGCCGGTGGAGACCAAGCAATGAATGCCAATCAAAAAGTCGTCACCCGGCTTTTGGGCGTGATCGTTTTGATGGGCGGTCTGGCTTGGGCGTCGGTGCCGTTTTATGATTGGTTTTGCCGCGTGACGGGCTTTGGTGGCACCACGCAAGTGGCCGAACAAGGCAGCGATGTGGTGCTAGAGCAGATGATCCGCGTGCGCTTTGACGCAAGCCTTGCCCATGACATGCCGTGGGAGTTTCGCGCCGTGCAGCCGCATATGGATATCCGTATCGGTGAGACGGGGCTTGCCTTTTACGAGGCCTATAACCCCACCGATAAACCCGTGGCCGGAACCGCATCTTTCAACGTGACGCCCTATTCGACGGGCGGCTATTTCGTGAAGATCGCCTGTTTCTGCTTTGAGTTGCAGGTCTTGCAACCCGGTGAGCGGGTGGAAATGCCCGTCAGCTTCTTCGTTGATCCCGCGCTTTTGGATGATGAAGAGGCGCGCGGCGCACCTGCGATCACCTTGTCCTACACTTTCCATGTGACGGACATGCCCGAAGATTATGCTGCGTTGGGCGTGCCCGCCCCCGTGGCCAATTAAAGAACACCCCGGACCGAGGACGAGACCCATGGCCCATACCAAGAACCACGACTACCACATCATCAACCCATCGATCTGGCCCTTCATGGCGGCGGCAGCGGCATTTGCCATGCTGTTTGGCGCTGTGAACTGGATGCATGACGGCGCGCCTTGGCTGTTCTTGATGGGCTTTGTCGCCACGCTTTATGTCATGTTCGGCTGGTGGGCCGATGTGGTGGCCGAAAGCCATGCGGGCGATCATACGCCGGTTGTGCAGATCGGGCTGCGCTACGGCTTTATCATGTTCATCATGTCCGAGATCATGTTCTTCGCAGCATGGTTCTGGGCGTTTTTCAAGCATGCCATCTACCCGATGAACAGCTATGAGGCCTCGAGCTATATTCCGCCCGAAATCTATGCGGTCGACCCCTTTCATTTGCCGCTGATCAACACGCTTGTGCTGCTTTTGTCGGGATGCGCCGTGACCTGGTCGCATCATGCGCTGGTGCATGGTGGGCCGCGCAAGGATGTTGCCAACGGGTTGATCATCGGTGTCGTGCTGGGCGTGATCTTCACCGGGCTGCAGGCCTTTGAATATTACGAGCTGATCGCGCATTACGGTTGGAGCTTTGGCGGCGACAAGTTCTTTGCCACCTTCTTTCTTGCGACCGGCTTTCATGGGCTTCACGTGGTGATCGGCACGATCTTCTTGTTCGTGTGCTGGCTGCGCGTGCTGAAGGGCCATTTCACCGCCGAGCGCCATATCGGGTTCGAGGCAGCAGCCTGGTATTGGCACTTTGTCGATGTGGTCTGGCTCTTCCTTTTCTTTGCCGTCTATATCTGGGGACAAGCGGTCGTCCTTGGCTGAGCGTCTCAAGCGGGCGGGGGGCGCTGCCCCCCGTCACCCGGTGCCCGGGTGCCTCCCCCCGGGATATTTATGAAACGAAGAAGCGGGGGCGCGCGCGTTAACCTTAATAGAATATGAAGGGCCTGCCGTTGGGGTGGGCCTTTTCGTTGGGAGAGCGGTGATGGGACGGGTGATCGGGGTTTGGCTTTTGGGTCTGGGCGGCGTGGCGATCTTGCTGACGCTGGGCATTTGGCAGATGCAGCGCCTTGCGTGGAAAGAGGCGATCTTGGCCGAGATCACGGCGCGCATCGCGGCTGATCCTGTCGCCTTGCCCGTGACCCCCGACCCGGAGCGCGATCGCTACCTACCCGTTGCGCTGGAAGGGCGGATTGATCCAACATTCGTGCGCGTTTTGGTGAGCCAAAAGGGGATTGGCGCGGGCTATCGGATCATCGCGGCCCTTGAGACAGGCGCGGGGCGGCGTGTGCTGGTCGATCGTGGTGTCATCCCCGTGGCCGCCACCATGCCCGCGGCCACCGCCGATGATCTGCGCGTGATCGGCAATCTGCATTGGCCCGATGAGCGTGATGGTTTCACGCCGGAGAATGATCTGGCGGGCAATCTGTGGTTTGCCCGCGATGTGGCGGCTTTGGCCGCGCATCTTGAGGCGGAGCCCGTCTTGGTCATCGCGCGCGAGCTCACCCCGCCCGAGGCTGCGATCACGCCCTTGCCTGTGGGTGTCGGCAATATCCCCAATGATCATCTGAGCTATGCCATCACATGGTTTTCGCTCGCCATTGTCTGGTTGGGGATGACAGTGTTTCTGCTCTGGCGTATCAGGCGTGGACTTGGATGAGGACAACGGCGGCCATGCGCTACATCTCGACCCGGGGTCAGGCCCCTGAACTCAGCTTTGAAGAGACGATGCTGACGGGGCTGGCCCGCGATGGGGGGCTTTACGTTCCTGCGACGCTGCCGCGTTTTTCGCCGGCTGAGATCGCGGCAATGGCGGGTCTATCCTATGAGGATGTGGCCTTTCGCGTCATGCGCCCCTTTATCGGCGACAGCTTCACCGATCAGGAGTTCGGCGACATCATCGCGCGCGCCTATGCGGGGTTCGGCCATGCCGCGCGCGCACCCTTGAAGCAGTTGCAGGATAATCACTTCCTGCTGGAACTGTTTCACGGGCCGACGCTGGCGTTCAAGGATTTCGCGATGCAGCTGATCGGTCAGCTGTTTCAAGCGGCGCTCAAGCGCTCGGGCAAGCGGGTGACCATCGTGGGTGCGACCAGTGGCGACACGGGCTCGGCCGCGATGGAGGCGTTTCGCGGGCTGTCCAATGTCGATGTCTTTATCCTTTACCCGCATGGGCGCGTGTCGGATGTGCAGCGCCGCCAGATGACGACGGTGACCGAGGCCAATGCCCATGCCTTGGCCATCACCGGCACTTTTGACGATGCGCAGGCGCGGCTGAAGGACATGTTCAACGATTTCACCTTTCGCGACGAGGTGCGGCTGGCGGGTGTGAACTCGATCAACTTTGCCCGCGTGCTGGCGCAGGTGGTCTATTATTTCACCGCCGCCGTGGCGCTTGGCGCGCCGCATCGCAAGGTCAGCTTTACCGTGCCGACCGGCAATTTCGGCGATGTCTTTGCGGGGTATCTGGCCAAGAAGATGGGCCTTCCCATTGAACGGCTGGTGGTGGCGACCAACCAGAACGACATTTTGCACCGTGCGCTGTCGTCAGGCGAATATGCAACCTATGGTGTGACGCCCACGATCAGCCCCTCGATGGATATTCAGGTCAGCTCGAACTTCGAGCGCGCGCTGTTTGACGCGTATGGCCGCGATGGCGCGGCTGTGGCGCAGTTGATGGATGAATTGAAGCAAGGTGGCTTTCATATCAGCCAAGGCGCGCTGGAAGTCTTGCGCGGCGATTTCGCCAGCGGGCGCGCCGGCGAGGAGCAGACGGCGGCGATGATTGCGCGCGCGCGCGCCGAGATGGGGGAATTGCTTTGCCCCCATTCCGCCGTGGGCGTGCATGTGGCGCAAGATTTCTTGGGCACAACGCCGATGGTGACGCTGGCCACCGCCCATCCCGCGAAATTCCCCGATGCGGTCGAGGCTGCGACGGATATTCGCCCCGCATTGCCCCCGCGCATGGCCGATCTGTTCGACCGGCCCGAGCGGATGACGCGGGTGGACAACGATTTGACCGCGATTGAAACCCTGATCCGCGAGGCATTGGCCAAGTGAGCGTTGAGCTTCATACACTTTCAAACGGGCTGCGTATCGTCACCGAACATATGCCGGGGCTGGAATCTGCTGCCCTTGGCCTTTGGGTCTCGGCGGGCGGGCGGCACGAGGCGGCCGATCAAAACGGCATCGCCCATTTCCTGGAACATATGGCCTTCAAGGGCACCACGCGGCGCACGGCCCTTCAGATTGCCGAAGAGATCGAGGATGTGGGCGGCTATATCAACGCCTACACAAGCCGCGAGGTCACGGCCTATTACGCGCGGGTGCTGAAGGATGATGTGGCCCTCGCGCTCGATCTGATCGCGGATATCGTGCTCAACCCGATCTTCGATCCGCGCGAGATCGAGGTGGAACGCGGCGTGATCTTGCAAGAGATCGGTCAGGCCGCCGATACGCCCGACGATATCATCTTTGATTGGCTGCAAGAGGTGTCTTACCCTGGCCAAGCCTTGGGGCGGACAATCCTTGGCCCGGCGGAAAGGGTGCGCGCCTTTGGGCGGGCCGATTTCGACCGCTTTGTCGCCAGCCATTACGGACCTGGACAGTTGATCTTGTCGGCGGCGGGTGCCGTCGATCACGACCAGATCGTGCGGCTGGCCGAGGCGGCATTCGGCCATCTGCGGCCCGGCCCGATGAGCGCGCCTGACGCGGCCCGTTTCGCAGGGGGTGAGCGCCACGAGGTCAAGGCGCTGGAACAGGCGCATTTCACCCTCGCGCTCGAGGCACCGGGCTATCGCTCGGATGATTTTTATACGGCCCAGATCTATGCCAGCGCCTTGGGCGGCGGCATGTCTTCGCGGCTGTTTCAAGAAATCCGCGAAAAGCGCGGGCTTTGCTACACGATCTATGCGCAGGTCGGCAGCTATGACGATACTGGCATGCTCACGATCTATGCCGGCACCTCGGGTGAGGAATTGCCCGAGCTTGTGGGCCTGACGCTGGATGAATTGAAGCGCTCGGCCGAGGATATGACAGAGGCCGAACTGGCGCGCGCGCGTGCGCAGATGAAGGCGGGGCTGTTGATGGGACTTGAAAGCCCGTCCTCGCGCGCCGAACGCTTGGCGCGGTTGGTGGCGGTATGGGACCGGGTGCCGCCCTTGGCCGAAACCGTGGCCCAGATCGAGGCGGTGACGCTGGCGGGCTTGCGCGATCATGCGGTGGGGCTTGTTACCTCGGGGCAGGCGGCGATGGCGCTTTATGGCCCTGTCGCTGATGCGCCGCGCCTTGACGCGGTCATGACGCGGCTTGTCGCCTGATGCTGTTGCGCAAGCGGCAATTAAAGCTGGAGACGGAACGGCTGACGCTGCGCTTGCCGCGCCATGCCGATTTTCGGGCGTGGACAGCGCTGCGCGCCGCATCGGCGGATTTCCTCACGCCATGGGAGCCGAGCTGGGCGCATGATCACCTGAGCCGCAAAAGCTTTACTGGCCGCGTGTATTGGGCGCAGCGCGCAATGAGCGAGGCCAGCGCCGTGCCGCTTTTCATCTTGCGGCGGTCTGATGATGCGCTGTTGGGGGCGATTACGCTCGACAATATTCGCCGTGGTCCGGCGCAGGCCACGACGCTTGGCTATTGGATTGGTGCGGCCCATGCCCGCCAAGGCTATATGCGCGAGGCGATCGAGGTGATGGTGCATTACGCCTTTCGCGGGCTTGATCTGAGCCGGGTCGAGGCGGCCTGTTTGCCCGAGAATGCCGCATCGCGCGGGGTTCTGGAAAAGACCGGCTTCAAATACGAGGGCGTGGCGCAAAGTTATCTTCAGATCAACGGGCGCTGGCGCAATCACGTTCTATATGCCCATTTGCGCCATGATCGGCGGGGCCGGACCGAGACCGGGTAAGACCACCACAATATTGAACGGACAGTGCCGATGACCGATATCATGACCCGCCTTGCCGCATTGATTGATCCGGCGGCGATCCGCATGGCGGGGGCGTCTTATCTGGAAGAGCCGCGCGGGCGTTGGCAGGGCAAGGCGCTTGGCGTGGCAACCCCCGGCAGCGCGGCAGAGGTGGCCGCGATCTTGCGCCTGTGCAGCGAGACGGGCACGCCGGTTATTCCCTATGGTGGCGGCACGGGGCTGGTGGGCGGTCAATTGGCCGAAGAGGGCACAGCGCCGCTGATCTTGTCGCTCGAGCGGATGCGCGCCATCCGCAGCTTCGATGCCGAGGCCGGCACGATGACGGTCGAGGCGGGCGTGATCTTGCAAGAGATCCACACCACCGCCGAGGCGCAGGGCTGGATCTTTCCATTGACGCTGGCCAGCCAAGGATCGGCCCGGCTGGGCGGGCTATTGGCCACCAATGCGGGCGGGGTGAATGTGCTGCGCTACGGCAATGCGCGCGATCTGGTGCTGGGGGTCGAGGCGGTGTTGGCCGATGGCACGGTGATCAACACGCTCTCGCCTTTGCGCAAGAACAACATGGGCTATGATTTGCGCCATTTGCTGATCGGCTCGGAAGGCACGCTGGGGGTGATTACGGCCGCATCGCTTCGGTTGTTTCCCAAGCCTGCGCGGCAAGGGGCCGCGATGATGGTTGTGCCTTCCCCCGAGGCGGCGCTGGCGCTTTTCAAGATGGCGCAGGCCCGCGTGGGCGATGCGCTGTCGGCCTTTGAATTGATCAGCCAGCAGGGCTTGCTGTTTCTCGATGCGATGGGCCCCGAGACGCGCCAACCCTTTGATCCGCGCCCCGATTGGATGTGTCTGATCGATCTGGGCATGGGGGCGGGTGGCGATCCCGAGGCGGCGCTGGAGGGGCTCTTTGCCGATGCTTTCGAGGCGGGGCTCGTCAGCGACGGGGTGATCGCACAATCCGAGGGGCAGCGCGCTGAATTCTGGGCGCTGCGCGAGAATATCCCCGAGGCGAACCGCCGGATTGGTGCGGTCTCGTCGCATGATATTTCGGTGCCCGTGGCGCTTGTGCCGCGCTTCATCGCAGAGGCACCCGCGCGCATCGGCGCGGTGGGGGAGTTTCGGCTGAACTGTTTCGGCCATATGGGCGACGGCAATCTGCACTACAATGTTTTCCCGATGCCCGGTAAAAGCCGCGCCGATCATGACAATCAGCGCAGTGCGATCAAGCGCGCGGTGCATGATCTGGTCGATGCGTTGGGCGGCTCGGTCTCGGCCGAGCATGGGGTTGGGCGGCTCAAGGTCGATGATCTGGAGCGCTATGGCGATCCGGGCAAGCTTGTGGCGATGCGCGCGATCAAGGCAGCACTTGATCCCAAGGGCATTTTGAACCCCGGTGCGGTGCTGCGCGGCTGAACGGGGCACCGCCTTGGACCCGTGGCCGGGTCCGCGTTGGTGTGGTTGTGTTTCACAAAAGTGGCATTTTTCGCAAGATATTGCCCCAATAGGGGAAACTTTATTTCCCTATTCGAACATAGCTGCAAACTGATCCACAGCCCTAGAAGGGCATGGGATGGGCTTTGTGGATCTTGTCGATCTCGGCCAATTGGTCGTGCGTCAGCGTCACATCCAACCCTGTGAGGATATGGGCCAGCTGGTCGCAGGTGGTGGCCCCGAAGATCGTCGAGACGGGGAAGGGGCGCTGCACGCTGAAGGCCAGCGCCATATGGATGGGATCAAGCCCATGGGCCGTGGCAAGCTCCAGATAGGCGGCGACGGCATCGAACACGCGGGGCGTCTTGCGCCCGCCCAGATCGCCGTTCAGCGCCATGCGGCTGCCGTCGGGCAAAGCGCCGTTTTGGTATTTGCCGGTCAAAAGCCCTGCTGCCAAAGGGGAATAGGCCAGAAGTGTGACCTGCTCATTCACCGCCAATTCGGCCAGATCGGTGTCGTAGTGCCGGCACAAAAGCGAGTACTCATTCTGGATCGATTGCACCCGTGGCAGGCTATGGGCCTTGGCCAGTTGCAGCCATTGCGCGGTGCCCCATGCGCTTTCATTGGACAGCGCGAAATGGCGTATCTTGCCCGCTTTGACCGCTTCTTGGGCGGCCTCCAGCACCTCATGCATGTTTTCCAGCGTGGCCGCGCGGTTTTGGGCGGCGGGGTTGAAGCCCCAGTTTTGGCGAAAGTGATAGCTGCCGCGATTGGGCCAGTGCAGCTGGTAGATATCGATCATATCGGTTTTGAGCCGCGCCAACGAGGCGTCGAGTGCGGCGGTAAAGGTTTCGGGCGTGATATCTTGCCCTTGGCGGACAAAGGCCGCGTTTTTGCCGGTGATCTTGGTGGCCAGCACATATGCATCCCGCCGCCCCGGATTGGCAGCGTTCCAGTTGCCCAGCACCGTTTCGGTCAGCCCCACGGTTTCCGGCGTCACCGGGTTGACCGGATACATCTCGGCGGTGTCGACGATGGTGATACCGGCATCAAGCGCCATATCCATCTGGCGATGCGCTTCGGCCTCGGGCGTGTGGGTGCCCCATGTCATTGTGCCAAGGCAATAATCGGTGATCATGGTGTCGGTCATGCCGAGGGGGATTTTGCGCATTGGTCTTTGTCCTCATGTCGTGTTCGGGCGGACACTAGGGGGCGGGGCGGGATGTGCAAGGTTGGGGATTGAGAACATTTCATGAACATGTATCTTATCGCGCATGGATCTGCATATGCTCACCCGTCAAAGCCATCACAGCGCACGCCCCAGCCTGCCGCTTTTGGGGCAGTTTCGGCTGGCCGGTGCCCGCGCGCATGAGATCTGTGGCGCAGCGCGGCGGCGCCTGGCGCTTTGGCTTGCCGCCGAGGCGCAGGGGCCGGTGATCTGGATCAGGCCCGCATGGCACCCCGACCGGCTGCATATGGCGGGCATCCGCGATGAGATCGATCCCGGGCGGCTGTTGATGATCGCCCCTGAGCGGGCCGAGGATCTGCTTTGGACGATGGAGGAGGTGTTGCGCGCAGGTGTGGTGGCGGTGGCGATCTGCGACCTGCCCGCGCCGCCGGGGCTGACCGCGATCCGGCGGCTCCATCTGGCCGCCGAGGCAGGCGCGCAAGGTCGCGCGCTGCTGGGTCTGGTGCTGACACCGGGGGCAGGGGGCGCGCCGGGTGTGGAAAGCCGCTGGCGGCTGGAACCTGACCACCCGCCCGCGGGGCTGGCGTGGCAGTTAGAGCGCTTGCGCGCGCGTGATGCCGCCCCCGGCGCATGGCGGGTCACACGCCCCCCCACGGGCCGCCCCGTGATCGCCGCGCGCGCCGCGATAACCGCCTGAATGACCAAAGGGCGCGAAAGCGACATGAAACGGGTCAAAACATGGCTGCACCGCGCGCCTGCCGCGCTTAGGCAAGATCCAAGACCAAAGCCCGTGATCCCATGCGCCTGATCATTTCCTTTGCTGCCCTGTTCCTGTCGGTGCTGCTGTTGCAGCTCTCAACAGGTGGCGTTGGGCCGCTTGACGTTTTGTCGGGTGCCGCGTTGGGTTTCACCAATGGGCAGATCGGCCTTTTGGGCTCGGCCCATTTCGCGGGGTTTTTCATCGGCTGCTGGTGGGCGCCGCGCGTGATGGGGCAGGTCGGCCATTCCCGCGCATTTGCCGCCTTTACCGCGATGGGGGCCATCGGGCTTTTGGCGCATATGATGTGGGTCGATGCCTATGCTTGGGCGGTGATGCGCGCGGCCTCGGGGTTTTGCGTGGCGGGTTGCTCCACCGTGATCGAGGCATGGCTGCAAGCCAAGACCGACAATGCCAATCGCGGACGCACCATGGGCACTTACCGGATGGTCGATACGGTCGGCTCGCTGATTGCGCAGTTGATGATCGGGGTTTTGGCACCGGCTGATTATATCTCCTACAACCTGTTGGCGCTGTTGTGCTGTGCAGCACTTTTGCCGCTGACACTGACACGGGTGCCGCAGCCTGAAACCGGCGTGGCCCCAAGGCTGCGTCCGGCCCTTGCATGGGCGCTCTCGCCCTTGGCGGTGGTGGGGGTCGTCGTCTCGGGCGTGTCGGGGGCCAGCTTTCGTATGATCGGCCCGCTATATGGCACGCAAGTGGGCCTGAGCGCCGATCAGATCGGCCTGTTTCTTGCGGCCTATGTGCTTGGCGGGGCATTTGCCCAATGGCCCGCAGGCTGGCTGGCTGATCGCTATGACAGGCGGCGGGTGCTGGTGGGGTTCTCGATCTTTTCAATTGGCAGCTGCGTGATCACCGTGGCGCTGTCGGGTTTGGGTGTTTGGGGCATTTTCATCGCGGCGCTGATCTTTGGGGCCGCGACCTTTCCAATTTATTCCATTTCGGCCGCCCATGCCCATGATTGGGCCGATGACGGGCAGCGGGTCGAGCTCTCGGCGGCGCTAATGTTTGCCTATGCGCTGGGGGCCATCGCCTCGCCGCTTGTGACCTCGGGGTTGATCGCGCTTTACGGACCATCGGCCTTGTTCGTCTTTATCGCCGCAGCCCATGTGGGTTTGCTGGTCTTTGGCCTTGTGCGCATGGGGCGCAGGCCCTCTGCGACGCAGCGCAACCCCTATGTCTGGATTCCGCGCACAAGCTTTCTGGTCGGGCGCATTTTTCGCCGCCCGCGCTAAGCCGTCTTGATCCCCGACAAGGCGCGCCACAGCCGCGCCATTATACTGACCCGATCAATGTCATCACAGATTGGGGGTGGGAATGGACATCCGTTTTGACGACAAGACCGCAATCGTCACCGGTGGCGCCTCGGGCATCGGTCTGGCCATTGCCAAGCAACTCGCCAAAAGCGGCGCGCGCGTCGTTTTGGCCGATCTTGACCACGACAAGACCAAGGCCGCCGCCGATGCGATGGGTCATGGCGCGCTTGCCTTCGTGGCAGATGTGACCAAGCCCGACGCGGTCGCAGCGCTGGTCGCTTTTGCGCAGGAAAAGACAGGCGCGCTCAATCTCATGGTCAATAATGCCGGCATCGGCGGGCCGATTGCGCCCTTGGGCACCTATGAGATCGCAGAATGGCGCAAGGTCATCGACGTCAATCTCAACGGGGTCTTCTACGGCATGCGCTACGCGATCCCCGCGATCACCGCGGCGGGGGGCGGTGCAATCGTCAATATCGCGTCGATCTTGGGCGCGGTGGGTTTTGCGGGGGCAGGGGCCTATGTCGCGGCCAAACATGCGGTCTTGGGCATGACCAAGACGGCCGCCCTTGATCATGCCGGCGATGGTGTGCGCGTGAACGCCGTGGGGCCGGGCTTCATCCATACGCCGCTGGTTGATTCAGGGCTTGATGCGGACGCGCAAAAAGCGCTTGCCGGTCAGCATGCGCTGGGCCGGATGGGCCAACCAGACGAGGTTGCCTCGCTTGTCTGCTACCTGTTGTCCGATCACGCGTCCTTCATCACCGGCTCTTACCATCTGGTGGATGGCGGCTATACCGCGCAATAGCGCCTGCCCTCTGGTCTCGGGCGCGCGGCGGCGCTAAAGGGTTGCCAACCCCAGACCGGAGGCCAAGATGGCGCGCATTCTGATCACATCGGCGATCCCCTATATCAACGGGATCAAGCATTTGGGTAATCTGGTGGGAAGCCAGTTGCCCGCCGATCTTTATGCCCGCTACATGCGCGCGCGCGGTGCCGAGGTGCTGTTTTTGTGCGCCACCGATGAACATGGCACACCCGCCGAACTGGCCGCCGCCAAGGCAGGCAAACCCGTCGATCAATATTGTGCCGAAATGTGGGCGGTGCAGGCGGAACTGGCGCAGGGCTTTCGGCTGTCATTTGATCATTTTGGCCGCTCGTCGAGCCCGCAGAACCACCGCCTGACCCAGCATTTCGCCGGAAAGCTGGCCGAGGCGGGGCTAATCCGCGAGGTGAGCGAGAAACAGGTCTATTCTCATGCCGATAAACGCTTCCTGCCCGACCGCTATATCGAGGGGACATGTCCCAATTGCGGCTATGACAAGGCGCGCGGCGATCAGTGCGAGAATTGCACCAAGCAGCTTGACCCAACCGATCTGATCAACCCGCGCAGCGCCATCTCAGGCTCCACCGATCTGGAGGTGCGTGAGACCAAGCACCTGTATCTGCGCCAATCCGCGATGCGCGATGAGCTTTCGGCTTGGATCGACTCGAAGGCCGATTGGCCGGTGCTGACCACCTCGATCGCCCGCAAATGGCTCAATGACGGTGACGGGTTACAAGATCGCGGCATCACCCGCGATCTGGATTGGGGTATTCCGGTCAAAAAGGGCGACCAGCCTTGGCCGGGGATGGAAGGCAAGGTTTTCTACGTCTGGTTCGACGCGCCCATCGAATACATCGCCTGTGCGGCCGAATGGGTCGATGCGGGCAAGGGGGCGGATTGGGAACGCTGGTGGCGTACCGACAAGGGGGCGCAGGACGTGCGCTATGTCCAGTTCATGGGCAAGGACAACGTGCCCTTCCATACCCTGTCATTCCCCGCCACGATCCTTGGTTCGGGCGAGCCGTGGAAGCTGGTCGATTACATCAAATCCTTCAACTATTTGAACTACGACGGCGGCCAGTTCAGCACCTCCCAGGGGCGCGGCGTGTTCATGGATCAGGCTTTGTCGATCCTGCCCGCTGATTACTGGCGGTGGTGGCTCCTCAGCCACGCGCCCGAAACCTCGGACAGCGAGTTCACATGGGAAGCCTTTCAGCAAGATGTGAACAAGGATCTGGCCGATGTCTTGGGCAATTTCGTCAGCCGCATCACCAAATTCTGTCGCGCCAAATTCGGCGAAGCGGTGCCTGCGGGTGGTGCCTATGGGCCGCAGGAAACGGCGCTGATCGCCGATCTGCAAGCCCGGCTTGACCGCTACCAAGGCCATATGGACGCCATCGAGATCCGCAAGGCCGCGGCCGAGTTGCGCGCGATCTGGGTGGCAGGCAATGAATACCTGCAAGCGGCCGGGCCTTGGACCGTGTTCAAGGACGACCCCGACCGCGCCGCGGCGATGACGCGTTTTGCGCTGAACCTGATCCCGTTTTACGCGGGCCTCTCCGCCCCCTTCATTCCCGATGCTGCGGCCAGCATGGCGGGCGCGATGGGGGTGGATGTCGCTTGGCCCGACAGTGCCGAAGCCGCGCTTGGCGCATTGGCCCCCGGTCATGCCTTCACGGTGCCCGAAGTGATGTTTGCCAAGATCGACGACGATACCCGCGCCGAATGGGCCGCGCGCTTTTCGGGCATTCGGGGCTGATGGCTAGCATCGGCGGGGGGCCAGCCCCCCGTCGCGTGCCGCGACTCCCCCCGGAGTATTTGTGAAGCAAAGAGGGCCCTTTAGGCTTCCTTAACCTTTCGCAGAGTAAGGTGGCGATGCGGTACAGGCTGGAGAGCTGATGACCGCAAGCGAAGATGGTGCGCCCTTTGCCTCATAGCCTCTGGGTTGGGATGAAGGGCGTGCTATCGCATCTTTGCTTTCCAAATACTCCCGCCGGAGGCCCCCGCCCGTGCCACGCGCATCAGCCTTGGTCTTGGAGCGGCGATGTCGCAACCACCACCGCGCCAAGGCGGGCCCCATTGGGGGCCCAACGCGGCGGCGCTTGTGCTCGTGTCAATCATCCAAAGCCGCGCGCAACGCGCGCAAATGATCCGGTACCGCGCGTGCAGAGATTGCCGCCCCGCGCACCAGCCAATCGAAATGCTGGCTCAGCGTGCGCACCCGGTCGCGATCGCGAAAGGCCAAGAAATGCTGACCTAGGTAGATGACCGCCATCTTAGGGCCAAAGACGGTCACTGGCGCTGACCAAAGCTGGCGCGCATCGAAAAGGAAAATCCGTAAGCTGGGATAGAATTGTGTGTAAATCTCCAGCAGCCAATCAAGCTGCGTGCGGCGGATATCGGCACTCAGGCCCTTATAATAGCCCTCGGCGCGGGCGAAGCTTTCCAACTCGTGCAGCGCGATGGCGATCTCGTAGTCGCTTTCGGAAAGCCGCATCCAATCAAGCCGTTCGGCGGCGGCATCGATGGCGGCATCGGGCCTGCGATGGGTCACGGGCGCATATTCCCAGCGTAGCATCGCATTTGTCTTGAGCATATCGGGCAGTGTCGCGGGTACATGGCGGATCTTGTAGCCCTCCGCCTCGCGGTGCCACGCAAAGATCTGGTCATCAAGCCCTGTTGCGCGCCCGGTCTCGGAGATCGAAAACGAGCTGTCCAAAAGCGCGCCTGCCTGTTCGGGCCGGTTGCTCAGCCCCAACAGCCAATCAGCCGAGACATCAAGCGCTTGTGCGCAGGCGGCCACCACATGGCCCCCCGGCATGCGGGTGTCGCCCTCGGCCAACATCTGGGTGACGCTCGAGCGATCCACACCCACAGCGCGCGCCAAGGCGGCCCGGCTCATCCCCGATGTCATCAGGGCCGCCGATAGCCGGTCGCGAAAGGTCGCGGCCACCCGGCGTTTGTCAGAAAAATTCTGCATTGTTTATAATACTCAACAATGTTGCATTTGTGGAGAGAAAACCCCGACTGCGCGCGGATTGCAAGATCGCATACGCCTGTTGGTGTCGGAGCAACCCGGTTTCAGGGAGCGAGGGGCCTATGCGGGTCGAATGGCCGACGCTGGCATTGATCGCGGCAAGCTATCTGGCGCTGCTCATTGGCTTATTCTGGCTGCCTTTGATCAGCCTTTGGCTGGCGGTGCCCCTGTTGATCTTGGTGATCACGCTGCAATCCTCGCTGCAACATGAGGTGCTGCATGGCCATCCTTTCGCGTGGCGTTGGCCGGGCGAGGCTTTGGTGTTCGCCTCGTTCAACCTGTTCGTGCCCTATTTGCGCTTTCGTGACACGCATTTGGCCCATCACTATGATGAAAATCTCACTGATCCCTATGACGATCCAGAGACGGCCTATTTGGACCCCGTTGTTTGGGCGCGGCTGCCCCGCTGGTATCAGGGCGTGTTGATGGCAAATAACACGCTTTTGGGCCGCGTGATCCTTGGCCCGCTGATTGGTCAAATCGCTTTCATGGCAAGCGACCTGCGCGCGATCCGAAGCGGTGATAAAGCGGTGCTTTATGGCTGGCTATGGCACATCCCTGTGACGGGTTTGCTTGTTGGGCTGGTTCTTGTCGCGCCCTTGCCGCTCTGGGCCTATCTTTGCGCCTGCTATGGCGGTCTTGGGTTGTTGAAGATCCGCACCTTTCTGGAGCATCAGGCCCATGCGCGCGCATCGGCGCGTACCGCGATCATCGAAGATCGTGGTCCGCTGGCATTTCTGTTTCTCAACAATAATTTGCATGTCGTCCATCACATGCATCCGCGCCTGCCATGGTACCGCTTGCCTGCGCATTACCGCGCCAATCGCGACCGCTACCTGACGCGCAATGGCGGCTATGTTTACGCAAACTACGCCGAGATTGCGGGGCGACACTTGTTGCGAACCAAGGAACCGGTCCCTCATCCGCTTTATCCCGCCCCTGCCGCCCAGCAAAAATGATTTGCAGCGGCACGGCTTAGGGCGCATGTGAGCGCGCATGCCGTTTTGGATCGCCGCCACCGTCTTTGCCGCTTTCATGCAGAACCTACGGTTCTTGCTGCAACGGCATTTGCGGGTCACCACGCTTTCGACCATGGGCGCGACATGGGCGCGGTTCGCTTTTGCCCTGCCTTTCGTGGCTTTGGCGCTGGGGATTTGGCTTTGGGTGACGGGCCAAGCCTTGCCTACGCCCAGCACCGCCTTTTGGGGCTATGCCGTGACCGGGGCCATCGCCCAGATGTTGGCCACGGCCTGTGTCGTGGCCTTGTTCGGGCGGCGCAATTTCGCGGTCGGCGTCACCTTGTGCAAGACCGAGGTCATCTTGACCGCGCTGATCGGCTTGGTCGTGCTGGGCGAGGCGGTCTCGTCTTTTGCGGTGATGGCCATCGGCATCGGCTTTGTTGCCGTGATCTTGCTGTCCGATCCGCCCAAGACGGATGTCGCCTTGCCCCTGCAGGCGCGGATTTTCAATGCAGCATCTGGCTTTGGGCTGTTGTCGGGGCTTTTGTTCGGGGTCTCGGCCGTGTGCTACCGGGGTGCGACGCTCAGCTTGATCGGCGGGGATGAGGTGTTGCGCGCCGCTGTGGCCCTGCTCACGGCCACATGCGTGCAGAGTGTGACCTTGGGCCTCTGGCTGGCATGGCGTGAGACAGGCCAGATTGGGCGTGTCTTGGTCGCATGGCGGGTCTCGGCGCTGGTGGGGTTCACTTCCATGCTGGGCAGTCTTGGTTGGTTCACGGCCTTTGCCTTGCAAACGGCGGCCTATGTCAAAGCGCTGGGGCAGGTGGAGTTGGTCTTTACCTTCCTTTTCTCGGTCTTTTGGTTGCGCGAACGCTCAAGCGGCAAGGAGATTGCGGGTCTGATCTTGTTGGTCGTATCGCTTTTGCTGATCTTTCTGGGGGAATGGGGATGATCGCCATCGCGCTGTCGATTGCGCCGATCTTTCTGTTGATCGTGACGGGCTATGCCTTGCGTCGCGGTGGCATCCCCTCCGAGGAGTTTTGGCTTCTGAATGACCGGCTGGTTTATTTCGTGCTGATGCCCGCGCTTTTCTTTGTGCGGATTTCCGAGGCTGACCTTTCCGATCCTGACCTGATCCCCTATGCCGCTACGCTTTACGGCGGGTTTTTCGCCGCTGTTGCCGCTGGCACCGCGGCGGCGGTCTTGCTGCGCTTTCCCGGCCCGCAAGCGACATCGATCTTGCAAGGGGCGGGGCGGTTCAACACCTTCATCGCGCTGGCGGTGGCCGAGGCGCTCTATGGTCATCCCGCGCTGCAACTGGCCGTGCTGGGCGCGGCGGTTCTGGTGCCGGTGGTCAATCTGACCGTGGTGGGTCTGTTTGCGGTGCTGATGCCGCGACCGGGCGGCTCGGTGCTGTTGGGCGCGGCCCGCAGCCTTGCGACCAATCCGCTGATCTTGTCGATCTTGGCGGCGGGGGTGGTGAACAAGCTCGCGCTTGCACCGATCCCCGTGCTGCAAGAGACGCTCGCGGTTTTGGGCCAAGCGGCGCTGCCGATCATGCTGCTATGCGTTGGTGCAAGCCTGAAGCTGCGCGGGCTTCAGGCCGAGCTTTGGCCGATGGGTTTGGCGGCGATGGCCAAGCTGGTGCTCTTTCCCGCCGTGATCTTGGGGCTGGCCTTGGTGCTTGATCTGCCACCGCTGACCGCGCAGGTGGCGCTGATCTATGGCGCGCTGCCCACGGGTGTTGCGGCCTATACGCTGGCGCGGCAATTGGGGGGTGATGCGCCGCTGATGGCCGCGATGATCACGGTGCAGACGCTTTTGGCCTTTGCGATCATGCCTTTGTGGCTGTCGCTTGGGGCCTATGCCTTTGGGCTTTGAGGCTGTGCCACCCTCTAAAGCCGCCAAAAACGGCTGACATCACCGCGATTGTCGAAAAACGGCACGCCTTGGGTGGTGCGACCGTCAAGCTGAGCGGCCAATTCAGCCAAGACCACCTCGGTGATGAAGGGCATATCGAGCCCGCGCACGGTGTCGAGTGCGACCCATTGCAAATGGCCCAATTCATCTTCGGCCCGGCTGAGGTCATCGGGGTCGTTGCGCAGCGCGGTCGCGTCGACGAGGAAAAACCGCGCATCGAACCGGCGGGGGCGACCGGGGGGCGTGATCGCGCGAAACAAGAAGCGTGCGCTCGCCCCATCGGGCAAATGCCCAGTCGCGATGTAGCCGCGCCAGCCTTGCGGCGCTTGCATCTGGGGCGCGCGCGGATCGGGTGCGCCGACCAACAGGCCGGTTTCTTCCCATAATTCCCGCGTTGCCGCCGCGATCAGCACGGCCGGATCAAGCGCGCTATCATGCGCCAGCGCCGCCGCGCAAGCCGCGCGCGGCGGGGCGGCGAGGGGAATGGTATGATCCACCCCATCCACCGCGCCGCCGGGAAAGACGAATTTCGACGGCAAGAACGCTGCATCTTTGCCGCGTTGGCCCATCAAGACGCGCGGCCGCGTTGCCGCATCGCGCAGCACGATCACCGTGGCCGCATCGCGAATGGCGCTTTTGTCGATCAAAACCCGTGCATCCGCTTGGCCCATTGCACCCCCACGATCAGCCCTTTGAAACGCGGCAGCAAGAACAAGGCCATTGCCACCACGCCCAGCGAAAAGCTGACGGCCATAACCCAAGGCTCGGGCCGGAACAGGTCATAGGTGAACAGTTGCAGCGTTCCCATCACCTTGGCGGTCAACAGGATCGACAGGTAAGCCGGCCCATCATCGGCGCGCGCATGGCTCAGATCCTCGTCGCAATGTGCGCAACGCGGCGCAAGCTTGAGGTAGCCTTTGAACAATGCACCCTCGCCACAGCTGGGGCAGCGCCCGCGCATGCCCTTGAAGATCGCAGGCATTGCGGGCCGCTCGGGCGGGCTGGGTAGGAATTCGGGGCGCAGGGCGGGATCGGTATGTGTGTCTTGCATCCCCCTTAGATGCGGCGCGATGCCCGATAGGTCCAGTGCGCGCATGTCGCGGGGCGCAAAAAATCTGCGACGGAAACGCGCCGCGCCCGCGTGAAAGCTTCATAGACACGATGCACACAGGAGATTTGCACATGTTCACGCTCAAGACAGGCACTTTGGCGCTTCTCATCCCGCTGGCACTTGCGCTGCCCGCGTCAGCCGATCAGCCGATGCGCGGCGCGATGGATTTCTCGCAGATGGATCAAAACGGCGATGGCGCGATCACCTTGGAAGAAATGCAAGCAGGCCCCGCCGCGATGTTTGCCAATGCCGATACCAATGGCGATGGCAATCTCAGCCGTGATGAGTTGATCGCCGCCGCCACGCTCCGCGCAGCTGGCAATATCGACCGCATGCTGACGCGCGGCGATGAGAATGGCGATGGCATGCTCAGCACGGATGAGTTGGCATCGATGCAAGAGGGGCGGCGCGAGATGCGCATGGCGCGGATGTTTAAGCGTCTTGATGCCGACGAGAACGGCAGCCTCAGCACTGAAGAGCTTGAACAAGCGCGCGGCGGCATGGGGCGGCATGATGATGAGGATGGCGCGCGGCGTGGCGGCCATGGCTTTTGGCGCGGCTAAGTGATTGGGGCGCGGCGCAACCGATGCGCCGCGCATTCCCCTTGGCGCCAAGCGGCGTTAGGTTGACCCATGTCCGACGATGCGCCCACATATGCGGCCCTGCGTGATGGGGCTTTGATGGTCCTGTTCGCCAATGGCGATCCGGGGGCGGCACGGGTCTTGACCGCGCGGCTTTTGCCACGCGCCCTAAGCCATGCGGCGCGTGTCTTGGGCGACCGGGCCGAGGCCGAGGATATCGCGCAAGAGGCGATGTTGCGCCTTTGGCGCGCCGCCGCCGATTGGGCGCAAGATGGCCCAGCCGCGCCCGCGACATGGCTTTACCGCGTGGTGGCCAATCTGTGCACCGACCGTTTGCGCAAATCAGGGCAAAGCACGCTGACCGATGAGGCCGACCGCCATAGCGACACGCGCCCGAGCGTCGAGGCGCAGATGATCGCAGGCGACCGTATGGCGGCCTTGGACGCGGCCTTGGCCCTTTTGCCCGAGCGGCAACGCCAAGCCGTGGTGCTGCGCCATATCGAGGGGCTATCGAACCCCGAGATCGCGATGATACTGGATTTGGGCGTGGAGGCCGTGGAAAGCCTGACCGCCCGTGGCAAGCGCGCGCTGAGTGCCGCGCTTTCCGACAAAAAGGAGGCCTTGGGCTATGACAGTTGAGCGTGACGAAGAGCAACTCGATCAGCTTTTGCAAAGCGCGCGGGCGGCGGTGACCGTCCCCGATACCCTTGTTGCGCGCGTGCTGGCCGATGCGGCAAGGGTGCAAGCCACGATGCAGGCCGCACCGCCACCACCGCGCAAAGGCCCAGGTTGGCTGGCCGAGATCCGCGCCGCGCTGGGTGGTTGGCCCGGTCTGTCGGGGGTCACATTGGCCGGTGTTGCGGGTCTGGCTTTGGGTATCTTCGCGCCGGATTTGGTCGATGGTCTGTCGGGCGGGCAGATCGGGGTTTGGACAGGCGATCTTGGGTCACTGCCCGAGATCGGGCTGTTGTGGGAGGAGGGTAGCGATGTCTGAGCAATCGAAACCGCGGCGCGGCCTCAAGATCGCGCTGGCGCTTTCGCTGGCGGTCAATCTGGCCATTGTCGGGCTTGTCGTCGGTGCAATGATCGGTTTTGGCCCAATGGGCGATCGCGACGATCCGCGCCTGCGCGCCTTGGGGCTTGGGCCTTTCGCCATGGCCCTCTCGCGCGAGGATCGGGCGGGGTTTGCCGCGCGCATGGACCGCGCCACGCTGCGCGCCGAGCGGCGCACATTGGGCGAAGGATTGGTGAGCTTGCGCCAAGCGCTGCGCGCCGAGCCCTTTGACCGCGCCGCCGCCGCCGCGGCCCTTGCGCGGATGCGCGATGCGACCGTCACGCTGCAAGAGGTCAGCCATGATGCCTTGCTCGATCAGATCGCGCAGATGCCACCGGCCGCGCGTGCGGATATGGCCGACCGCCTTAGGCGCGCGTTGCGCCGCATGGGTGGGCACCGCGACCCGCGCTAAGCCCGCGCGTGATCGCCTTAGGCTGCGCTTAACGGGGCCAATGTGACCTTGTCGCGCCCATGCGATTTCGCCCCGTAAAGGGCGGCATCGGCATGATCGATCAAGCTTTGCGCGCTGTCCCGGCCACCCGGCGTCGACAGCGCAAGCCCGATGCTGATCGTGACCGCCAAGGGCGGGGTATCGCCGCGCATGACGAAATCGGTCTGGCCGATCGCCGCGCGCAACCTTTCGGCGCAATCAAGGGCCACCGCGCTGTCGCTCTCGGGAAGGGCGACCAAGAACTCCTCCCCGCCGATGCGCGCGATCAAATCGCCGCTGCGCAACTGCGCGCGCAACCGCCGCGCCACAAGGCTGAGCACCCTGTCCCCGACAGGATGGCCGAAGCTGTCGTTGATCCGCTTGAAGTGATCGATATCAAGCAGCATCACCGCGACGCCGCGCCCGGTCTGCGCGATCATGCGCTCAAGCGCGAACATCGCGTAGCGGCGATTATGCAATCCCGTCAGGCTATCGGTCACGGCCATCTCTAGCCCCGCTTCGACCGAGGCGCGCAGCCGGTCGGCTTGGCGCTTGCGCTCTAGCTGGGTGCGGATGCGCAGCGCCAATTCTTGCGCGTCAAAGCTGTCATAAAGAATATCATGCGCGCCCAGATCGAGGGCGATGGCCGCGCGTTCGCTGTCACCCTCGGGCAAGATCATCACGCTGGCCGCGTTGCGCGTTCCGGGGCGCGAGCGCAGATCGGACAAAAGCCGCAAACCCTCGTTGCGGTGGGTCAGATCGGCGGCGATGACAAAAACATCGGGCGCGTCCCCCTCGTCATTGCCAAAGCCGGTCAGGGCCGCGTCACGCGGCAGCACCGACACTTCGCCGCCCAAGCGGTCATCAAGGGCGGTTTTCCAAAGCACCGCCCCCTTTGGCCCCGGCGCGATCAGTGCGATGCGCCCCGGTTTTTGCGGCGCGGTGAAATGGGCCGCAGCCTCGGCAAAACCCAGTGCCGAGGCACCGCGCTTGCGCAATTCGCGCGCCGTGTCGCGCGCCCGCAAGAGCGAGCGGACGCGGGCCAAAAGCGTCATCTCATCAACCGGCTTGGTCAAGAAATCATCGGCCCCCGCCTCAAGCCCGGCCATCTTGCTGTCGCGATCGGCCACAGCGGTGATCAAGATGATGGGGATATCGGCCGTCTCGGGATCGGATTTCAATTGCGCGCAGACATCAAGGCCGGACATGTCGGGCATGACGACATCAAGCAAGATCAGATCGGGCTGTGTCGCGCGCGCCGCGACAAGTGCTGCCGCGCCGCAATCGGCTTGGTCGACGGCATAGCAGGCCGAGGCCAGCTTGACCTTCATCACGATGCGGTTCGTGGCCACATCGTCAACGACCAGAATTCGCCCTGTCATGCGCGCCTCTCACCAGATACTCGACTTATATTTACGCTTTGTCCCGGAGTGCGGGAGTGGTCATACTATAGGCACGTTTTGCGCGGGAATGGTTAACAAACTCTTTAACCTCAGCATGGAACTTGGGGATGAAACAAGAAACAGCCGAAATTCGCGCGATGGGCATGCTGGGCTGGTTGGCCGGGCAAGAGGCGTTGCTGCCGGTCTTTCTGGGGGCCACGGGTGCCAGCGAGGATGACCTGCGCGCGCGTGCGGGTGAGGCCGAATTCCTCGCCTCGGTGGTGGATTTCGTGATGATGGATGATGTTTGGGTGATCGATTGCGCCACCGATCAAGGCTGGCCACCCGCCCAGATCATGGAGATCCGCGCGGCCCTGCCCGGTGGGGATCTTCCCGCGTGGACCTAGCGGCCGGGCCTAGGGTAGCTCGTCCGCCGCAAGCTTGGCCAAAAGCGCTAGCAGCACATCAAGCTCATCGATGCTGAGTTTGGCGTGGAAATGCTGGGTCGCCGCATGACACATCGGCAGGGCTGCATTGAATTGCGCAGTCCCTTTTGCGGTCATCCCCACCTCGGTGGTGCGGCGGTCGTCGCGGCCCATGCTGCGTTCGATCAGCCCGCTGGCCTCAAGCTGGCGCAGTGCGCGCGAGGTGGCGGTGCGGTCGATACCCACGAAATCCGCGATGTCGGAAGGGTTTTTCTTGCCTTCTTCGGCAACGGCGACAAGCACGCACCATTCCACACGGGTCATGCCGAAACGGCGCAAATTCCCCTCGACCCGGCGTTCGACGATGCGCGCCGTGCGGGAGATATGGTGGCCGACACTGTCATGAAGGCCAAATTTTTGTCGTGTACCGTCCATCGTGATGACGCGCTATAAGCAGTCACCGACGCGCTGTCACCTGTTTTTGCTTTATGGGTGGCGCGGGCGGCACAGCGGCAACAAGGGCAGGGCACGCGATGATCAAAGGTCTCCTTTTCGATAAGGATGGTACATTGTTCGATTTCCAGCAAAGCTGGGGTGGTTGGGCGTATGATTTGATCACAACACTGGTCGCCGATGACGGCGCAAGCTTTGAGCGGCTGACCGATGTTTTGGGCTATGATGCCGCAAACCGCGTGTTTTTTCCCCATAGCTTGGTGATTGCCGGAACCGCCCGCGATCAGGCCGAGGCACTGGCCCCGCATCTGCCCGGCCGTGATCTTGACGCGCTCGAGCTTTGGCTGGCGCAAGCCGCGCGCAGTGCCGCGATGGTGCCGGCCGTGCCTTTGCGCCCCTTGCTGGGGGAGTTTTTGCAAGCCGGTCTGACCTTGGGTGTCGCCACCAATGATGCCGAGGCCGCCGCCCGCCGTCAGTTGGAACTGGCCGAGATCACCGATCTTTTCGCCTATATCGCCGGATATGATTCGGGTCATGGGGCCAAACCGCATCCGGGCATGTGCTTGGGCTTTGCGCGCGCCGTGGATCTTGACCCGGCGGCTTGCGTGATGGTGGGCGATAGCTTGCATGATCTCGATGCGGGGCGCGCTGCAGGCATGCGGGTTGTGGGCGTGCTGACAGGTGTTGCGGGGATGGATGATCTGGCACCCCATGCCGATGTGGTGTTGCGCGATATCGGGCAACTGCCCGGCTGGCTGGCCAGCTTGGGCTAATCGCGCGCCGCTTTGCCGATTGCGAAAATGCGACGGCACATGTCGGAGACGGGCAATCTGTTGGCACCTTGTTGCGGTCTTTTGGGCCGCAAGCCGTCAGTGACCGCCCCAGAAAGATAAACCGAATGACCGATGACACCACCACCCGTCGCCGCCGTGCCGGTGGCCGCGCGGCCAATACCGCCCGCAGCACCGCCCATGCCATCGACCAGATGCCATGGCGTGTGCCGCGCAACATCGACCGCCCGACCGAGCCCTTGCCGCCCGAAGGGGTGCAGGCCATCCATGATGGCGCGATGCGGGTCTTGTCCGATATCGGGGTGGAGTTTCTCAACGAGACGGCGCTTGCCCATCTCAAGGCTGCTGGCTGCAAGATCGAGGGGCAGAATGTCCGCTTTGATCGCCATTTCGTCGAAGAGATGGTGGCCAAGGCACCCCCCTCCTTCACGCTGACGCCGCGCAACCCCGAGAAAATCATCACCATCGGCGACGGGCATATCGTGTTCGGCAATGTCTCTTCGCCGCCCAATGCTTGGGATCTGGCGCGCGGCAAACGCCCCGGTGACATGGAAACCTACCGCGAATTCATCAAGCTGACGCAGTATTTCAACTGCATCCATTTCGCGGGCGGCTATCCGGTGGAACCTGTCGATGTGCATGCGGGTGTGCGCCACCTCGATTGCCTGTTCGACAAGCTGACGCTGACCGACAAGGTGGTGCATGCCTATTCGCTTGGCCCCGAGCGGGTCGAGGATGTGATGGAAATGGTGCGCATCGCGGCTGGGCTTTCCCATGCTGAATTCGACGCCACACCGCGCATGTATACCAATATCAATTCGGTCAGCCCGCTGAAACATGACTGGCCGATGCTCGATGGTGCCATGCGCCACGCCAAGCGCGGCCAGCCGGTGATCGTGACGCCCTTTACGCTTGCGGGCGCGATGGCCCCCGTGACGCTGTCGGGGGCTGTGATGCTGTCGATTGTCGAGGCATTGGCGGCGATTGCGCTGTTGCAATGGATCGCGCCGGGCTGCCCGGTGGCGATTGGCACTTTCACCTCGAATGTCGATATGAAATCGGGCGCGCCCGCCTTTGGCACGCCGGAATATATCCGTGCGACCCAGATGACGGGCCAGATGGCGCGGTTCTATAATTTGCCGCTGCGCTCGTCTGGTGTGTGTGCCGCCAATGTGCCCGATGGCCAATCTATGTGGGAGACGATGAATTCGCTTTGGGCGGCCGTGCAGTCAGGCACCAACATGGTCTATCACGCGGCAGGCTGGCTTGAGGGCGGGCTGATCGCGTCCCCCGAGAAGTTCGTGATGGATTGCGAAGTCTTGCAGCAATTCCAACGCTATATGGAGCCGCAGATCCTTGGCACCACCGAGGCGGATCTTGCCATCGACGCCATCGCCGAGGTGGGCGCAGGCGGGCATTATTTCGGCTGTCAGCACACCCAAGACCGTTATCAAGAGGCGTTCTATAGCCCCTTTCTATCGGATTGGCGCAACTACGAGGCATGGCAGGCGGCAGGTTCGCTCTGGAGTGCTGAGCGCGCCCATGGGGTCTATAAACGCATCTTGGATGAGTTCGAGGCCCCGCCGATGGATGCCGCGATCCGCGAGGAGCTGGCCGATTTCGTCGCCCGTCGCAAAGCCGAGGGTGGCGCGCCGACCGATTTCTGAACCTTCGCTGCGAAACGGCGATAATTGCCTTGCTCTTGCCGCGATTGGGCAAGGTTGCGTTTACCCTTGCCACCTAAGCCTGTGGCCAAGGCGCGATGGGCGCTTTGGCAATACGCGAGGCAGCGGCGATGCATGGCATGGTCAACCGCGCCCTTCAGGGCTTTTTGACAACGACCTATGGCGACGCGGTCTGGGCCGAGGTGCGCAGCCAAGCCGGGCTGCCTTTCGATGATTTCGAGGCGATGCTGAGTTATCCTGACCCGATGACATCGGCCTGTTTCGAGGCCGCCTCTCATGTGCTGCACAAAGATCATGGCACCTTGCTGGAGGATTTCGGCATCTGGCTGGTGACTGACCCCCATCTGGAGCCTGTGCGGCGGCTTTTGCGGTTTTCGGGGGCGCGTTTCGAAGATTTCTTGCATGCGCTGGAGGATCTGGATGAACGCGGGCGGCTAGTCTTGCCCGCACTCGATCTGCCGCGCATGACGGTGTCGCACGCGGGTGATGGGCGTTTCGTCATCGACGCGGCGTGGTCCCTGCCGGGTGTATCCGCGATCTTGACCGGGTGCTTGCGCGCGATGGCAGATGATTACGGCACCTTGGCTTTTGTCAGCCTCGGCCCCATCGCCGGTGACGGGCATGAGCGGCTGGAGGTGCAGCTTTTCGATGCGACCCACTCCAAGGGCCGATGTTTTGAGCTGGGGCAGGTCTGCGCATGACTGCCGCGCCGATGTTTGAGCGATTTGGCGATGCGCTGGATCGGCTCTTGCCGATGCATCTGTGGATTGGCGCGGATGCGCAGGTGGTGCGCGCTGGCCCCACCTTGACCAAGATGATGGGGCAGGGCGATCTGCATGGGCAAGCGGCCTTTGCGCTTTTCACAATCCGCCATCCCGGCCCTGTCGACAGCGTGGAGGGGTTGCGCGCCATGTCGGGTCAGCGCCTTGGGCTGGTCTTGCGCCATGCGCCGGAGTTGCCGCTGCGCGGGGCGGCGGTGGCCTTGCCTGATGGGGCGGGGGTGATGCTTGATCTGTCGCTGGGGCTGTCGTTTGCGCGGGCGGTCACGGCCTTTGGGCTGACGCTCAGCGATTTCTCACCCTGTGATCAAACCATCGAGCTTTTGTATCTGCACGAGGCCAATAGCGCCACAACCGCCCTGTCACAGCATTTGACCGCACGTTTGCAAAATGCCCGCGCCGAGGCGCAGGCGCAGGCGATGACCGATCCCTTGACCGGCTTGGCCAATCGCCGCGCGATGGACGGCGAGATTACGCGCGCCTTAGCCGATTACAGCGATGATTTTGGCCTGATGCAAATCGATCTCGACCTGTTCAAACGGGTCAATGACAGCTTGGGCCATGCCGCCGGTGACGCGGTGCTCGAACGTGTCGGCGATGTGCTCCGCCAACACTTGCGGCTGGGCGATATGGCCGCGCGCGTGGGGGGCGATGAGTTCATCGTCTTGTTCCGCGATTGTGCCGCGCCCGACGATCTGGGCCGGATCGCAAAGCGCTTGATCAGCGCATGCGAGGTGCCGATCAGCTATCGGGGCCAGATGTGCACGATCTCTGCCTCCATCGGGATCGCTTCGGTCCGCGCATATGGGCAGCGCCCCAGCCTTGACCAACTCTTGGCCGATGCCGATGCAGCACTTTACGCTGCAAAACGCGCCGGGCGTGGGCGGTTTGCGTTTCATGGCAGCCCCCCTATCGAGGCGAATATCGCCGTGCCGGTCATGCATCGGCGGCGGGCTGATGACCGCCCACCCGGCGGGTTTCGCCGCCGCCAGAACGACAGGGTGCCACGCCCCGATTGAGCCGCGCCAAAGCTGCGCTATCTGAGTAATCAGATAATCCGCACAAGGCAGGCCGATGACAGATACCCCCGATCTTCCCATGCGTGCCGTGCCATCGGGCCGATTTGCGCGTGCGCAACATATGGGTGGGCTTGCCACCGGGCTGGTGGGCGGGATCGCGCTTTCGGGTGCGGCAGCGCTGCTCAAGGGGCAGCGGCCGCGCCTGTCCGATCTGGTCATGACACCCGGAAATATCGGTCGTCTGACCGCGCGGCTGTCAGAAATGCGCGGTGCGGCGATGAAGCTGGGCCAGCTTTTGTCGATGGAAACGGGCGGCTTCTTGTCGCCCGAGTTGGAGGCGATCCTTGCCCGCCTGCGGGCAGGTGCCCACATCATGCCGCCCGCGCAGTTGAAGCAAGTACTGACCGACAGCTACGGCGCTGATTTCCGCACGCTTTTCCGCAGCTTTGACACAAGGCCGCTAGCCGCCGCCTCGATCGGGCAGGTGCATCGCGCGCTGACGCCCGATGGGCGGGCCTTGGCGGTGAAACTGCAATACCCCGGTGTGCGCGATGCGATTGATAGCGATCTGGACAATGTGGCGGCGCTGATCCGCTGGTCAGGGCTTTGGCCACGCGAGTTGGACATCGCGCCGCTTCTGGCCGAGGCGCGCCAGCAGTTGCATGAAGAGGCCGACTATGACCGCGAGGGGGCGGCGCTTGACCGTTTCAGCGCCCTTTTGGCAGATGACAAGCGCTTCATCGTGCCCGCGCGCGACGCGCTGCGCAGCCGCTCCAGCGCCTTGGCGATGCGCTTTGTCCCGTCTGAACCAATCGAAGCCTTGGCCAAGGAAACGCCCGCGATCCGTGATGCAGCCGTCAGCGCGCTGATCGAACTATGCTTGCATGAGTTGTTCAGCTTTCGCGTGATGCAGACCGATCCGAATTTTGCCAATTACCGCTGGAACCCCGAAACGGGGCAGATCGTGCTGCTCGACTTCGGTGCCACGCGCGAGATTTCAGCAGAGGTTTCGGCGGCCTATCGCGTCCTCTTGCGCGCGGGGCTGGCCGATGACCGCGCCGGTGTTCTGGCCGCTTTGACGCGGATCGGCTTTATCAAGCCTGATCTCGACGCGCGCCATCACGCCGCGATCCTTGATATGGCGGAGATGGGCTTTGGGGTGCTGCGCGGGCCAGAGCCTTTCGATTTTGACGGCAATGATTTCGCGGACCGTTTGCGCGCGCGGGGGATGGAGATCGGCGGCGAGCGTGAATTATGGCATCTTCCACCGGCTGAGACCCTATTTTTGCAGCGCAAGATTGGGGGGCTTTACCTTTTGGCGACACGGCTTGGCGCACGGGTTGATGTCGCCGCTTTGGTGCGCGGCTTTCTCTGACCCCGCAGCCGCGCTTGACCTTGCGGCGCGTTCAAGCGACAGCTTGCCCATTGGCTTGAGGGAGGCAAGAACATGACGAACCCCTGCATCATCTGCGTTGCGATCACCGGCTCGGTGCCGCGCAAGGAAGACAACCCAGCGGTCCCCACCACGATCTCGGAACAGGTGGAAAGCACCCATGAAGCCTATGAGGCGGGCGCCTCGATTGTGCATGCCCATGTGCGGATGGAGGATCAGACCCCAACCGCCGATCCAGAGCGGTTCGCACGGCTGAAAGAGGCGCTGGAAAAGCATTGCCCGGGCATGATCTTGCAGTTCTCGACCGGTGGCCGGTCTGGCGCTGGGCGCGAACGGGGGGGCATGTTGTCCTTGGCACCTGATATGGCCTCGCTCACCGTGGGGTCGAACAATTTCCCCACGCGGGTCTATGAGAACAGCCCCGATCTGGTGGATTGGCTGGCCTCTGAAATGTTAAAGTACAAGGTGAAGCCAGAGATAGAAGCCTTTGATCTTAGTCATATTTTTCAAGCCGCAAAGATGCAGGCCGATGGTCGCCTCAAGGGGCCGCTTTATGTGCAATTCGTGATGGGTGTGAAAAATGCCATGCCCGCTGACAAGCGCAGTTTCGACTTTTTCGTCGAAACGCTGGGCCGACTGGCCCCTGACGCGCAATGGTGCGCGGCGGGCATCGGGCGTCATCAGATCGAGGTGAATGAATGGTGCGTGGCATCGGGCGGGCATTGCCGCACGGGCCTTGAGGATAACATCCGTATCGACCGCGATACATTGGCCCCCTCTAACGCCGCCCTTGTGCGGCGGGTGGTCGAGCTTTGCGACCGCTACGCGCGCCCTGTTGCCACCGCTGCACAAGCGCGCGCCATCCTTGGGCTGAACGCGGCCTGATCGCGCGTGGTGGCCGGTTGCCCGGCCACCATTTAACAACTCTATTCCCCGATGACCGCCGCTGGTTTTTTGCGCCGCAAAAGCTTGAGCGCGGGCAGCAAGATCAAGATGATCGCGATGATCGTGATCGGCCCTGCAACAGGCCGGGTGAAAAAGATCATCGGATCGCCCGAGGACAACAGCAGCGATTGGCGCAAGGTAGGCTCCGCGATGGGGCCAAGCACGATGGCCAGCACGGCGGGGGCCAGTGGGTAATCCAAGCGCCGTAGCACCAAGGCCCCAAAGCCAAAGATCAAGATCAGCCAGATATCGAACATGTCACGTGTCGCGGCATAGCCGCCGACGATCGAGAGCACGAAAATCATCGGTGCCAGAATGGTAAAGGGCATCCGCAGCATCCAGATAAAGACCGGGATGAAGGCGAGGTTGATGAAGAGCGCCGCCATGTTCGAGATATAGAACGACCCGATCAGGCCCCAGACGAATTCTGACTCGTCCACGAAAAGCCGTGGGCCGGGCACCAGCCCCCAGATCACCATGCCACCCAGCAAGATCGCGGTTGTGGGCGATCCGGGTATCCCTAGTGTCAGCATCGGCAACATCGACCCGGTCGAGGCCGAGTTATTGGCCGCCTCGGGTGCGGCAATCCCGTCGACACTGCCGCGCCCGAATTGCTCGGGCTTGCGCGATGTCATCTTGGCCACGCCGTAAGCCATGAGCGAGGCAGGTGTTGCCCCGGCGGCGGGCAGGATGCCGACGAAAAAGCCCAAGAAAGAGCCGATGGCGGTGCCTTTCCACCCTTCGCGTATGGCCTCGCCCGCGTCGGACGCCATGCCGCGCGCGGTCATCTTGGGGGTATTATTCTCAACCTCGCCACGGGTCTGTTCGATGGTCCAAAGCATCTCGCCGATGCCGTAAACCCCGATGGCCAGCACCAAAAAGCCGATCCCTTGCAAGAAGGCGTTGATGTCGAACAGCACAAGGCGCGGCGCGCCGGAAATCTGGTCAAAACCAATCGCGCCCAGCACAAGGCCCAGACAGATCGAGAAGATAGTTTTTGGAATATCATCGCTACCTAAGCCCACAAAGGTCGCAAAGGCCAAGAGCATCAGGGCAAAAATCTCGGGCGGGCCAAAGGACAGCGCCACGCTGGCCAGCACGGGGGCGAAACCGGTAAAGATGATATTAGCGACCGACCCCCCGATGAAGGAGGCAATGGCCGCCGTCACCAAGGCAAGGCTTGCGCGCCCCTTCATGGCCAAGGGGCGCCCATCAAAGGTCGTGGCCACCGCCGTGGACGCGCCGGGTATACCTAGCGTCACCGAAGAAATCGCACCGCCATACATCGCGCCGTAATAGATCGCGGCCAGAAAGATGATTGCACCGCTGGGTGGCACCAGAAACGTGATCGGCAACAAGATCGCCACGCCATTGACCGAACCAAGCCCCGGCATCGCGCCGATGAACAGCCCGACGGTCACACCCGCAAAGATCAACAAAAGGTTCAGGGGTTGCAGCGCAATCAGCATGCCATCCCCAAGAAGGCCTAGAATTTCCATGATGCGATGCGCCTAGTAGATGATGTCATAAAGGAAATCGAACACCGGGTCGGTGAACGACATGCCCGTGGGCATGGTGATCCGCATCATGCCTTCGAAGAAAAAGAAGAACAGGAGCGGGGTGCTCAACGAAAGGATCAAGCTCAGCCTCAGCGAATGCCTTCCAAGGAACCAAAGGTAATAAAACAGAAAAACAGCAATCGCGCCGTACATCGAAATGATCTCGATCAGCACGATAAACCCGATCAGGCCGCCACCCACTAATCCGATGGTGCGCCAGCCATGGCCGTCAAGAAAAGGCTCATCCGATTGCGAGGGCGGGCTGGTGCGCCGCCACCAGTTCAGCGCGATCATCGCGCAGCAAATCAGCATGATGCCCGAGAGCCAGAAGGGCCAGGCACCACCGCCCGGCCCTTGGCCGCGAATGAAGCCGATGGGCAATTCGGCGCTCTTGACCATCAGATAGATGGAAAAGAGCGCCAACACCCCGGCAGTTAGTATTTCGCCGTAGCGCATGTTGTCTTCTCGTCGTTAGGGGCGCGGTTGCCCGTCGCCTTAGCCGTCGAGCTCTGCCAGCAGTGCGCGGTGACTTTCAACTTGCGTGCCCCAATAGGCGCGCTGTTCGTCGGCGTTCATCCACAAAGGCGACATGCTTTCGGATGTAAGATAACCCTGCCATTCCTCGGTCTCATAGATCTTGGTGAACAGATCTTGGTAGTATGCGGCCGCGCCTTCGGACATGCCCGGTGCGCCGACAACGGCACGCTGGTTATAGTAAGAGAAATCTTGCCCAAGCTCACGAATGGTGGGCACATCCGGATAGGCTGGAATACGCTCATCCGAGAAGGCCAGAAGCGGCACGAAATCACCCGCCTCGTAAAAGCCCTTGGCCTCGGAGGGGTTGTTGACGGTCGCCATGATCTGTTGGCCGGCCAGATCGCGGGCAACCGCACCACCGCCATCATAGGGGATGTATTTGACATCAAGGCCGTAAGCGGCTGACATGAAGGCGATGACGATTGAATCTTCTTGGCCGACACCCGTTCCGCCCATGACATATTCGCCATTCATCGCACGAACCTGTGTCAGGAACCCTTCGAAATCGGTGATGCCCGACTCGCGATGGACCCACAACGCGAAGGGATCGACACCCATCATCGCCACAGGCGTGAAGGTCTGGATGTCGATGCCAAGATTGGCTTGGCGCAGCGGTGTGGTGAAAAAGGAATTCAGGGTCACAAGGATCGTATGATCAGGATCGGAGGCACCGCTGACATGGATCAGCGCCTCGGCACCCGAGCCGCCACCCTTGTTGTTGGGCACCAAGGGCCGCGTGGTCATGTCATGCTTTTCGGCGACCGATTGAATGAACCTTGCAATCTGGTCAGCGCCGCCGCCGGGGCCCGCCATGATCACGAAATCGATCGGGCGGCGCGGCTCCCATTCTTGTGCCAATGCCGCCATCGGTGTCGTTGCAAGCAGTCCGGCACAGGACAGCAGCAAAAGTGCACGTTTCGTCATCGACATCAAACATCCTCCTTGTTCGGAACTGCGACGCGGGCCGGTTGGCCGCGCGTCGCGTCGATGGGGAGGTAACTATATTACTTAAGTTACACTTCAAGAATTATTTTATTTCGCTTTGAAATTAAATTTCAATGGGCCATCACAATCGGTAATTTTGCTTTGTCGACAACGGACTGCGTGTTGCCACCAAAGAGGGTTTCGCGCTCATGACTTTGACCATAGGCCCCCATGATCAACAGACCGGCACCCAATTCTTCGGATTTTTCGAGCAGGGCGAGGCCGGGATTGCGCGCCTCGAAATGGGTAATCTGGGCCGCGATGCCGCGCAGCCGATAGTAATCTTGCAACTCCTCGGCCGAGGCACCATGCGCCTCGCCTTGCCCAACCGCAAGGATCATCACCTGATCGGCGCGTGTTGCCAGATCAAGGGTCAAAGCCACAGCGCGCGCCGCCTCAAGTGAGCCATTCCAGCCAACCGTGACCTTGGCCCCGAAATCAGCCGCACTTGTGACGCCGGGCGGGCACATCAGCACCGGGCGTCCGGTCTGAAACAGCGCCGCCTTGAGCGCGCTGATGCCAAGATTGCGGTCGCGCTGCGGCTTTTCGACGATGACCAGATCGGCCAAGCGCCCGTTATGTTTGACAATATCGGGCGTGCGGCCAAATTCTTCGACGAATTGCACGCTGGCACTGCTGCCATCGGGTTGGTCGGTTTCCGCCAGATCGAGTGTGCCTGCCATCATATGCAGCGCGTCGCGCAGCGCGTTTTCTTCTTGATCGGCAAGCTGGGCTGCTTGTGACAAGATCGTGTCGCGCGCGAAACTGGGCAGGGGGATGCCATGTGGCACCATATCTTCGGGGCGCGCGCGGCAATGCGCGACCACGATATGCGCCTTGTGCCGATGCGCGAGTGCGGCGGCATGCGCCAAGGCTGATTTCCCCATGGCGTCGCCACCAACGGGCACCAAGATCCGTGCAAGCATGATATTCCCTCCCTTCGCTGCGCGCCCCGCTTGAGCGTGCAGTCCCTTGTTTGGAGGAAGGTTATAGCTTGATTACGGAAAAAACCCGCAAAAAACCGCAGGCCAGCCCGCGCGCTAGGCGGCCTTGAGTTCCAACCGGCGTGCATGAAGCACCGGTTCGGTGTATCCCGATGGCTGCACGCGGCCCTTGAAGACCAGATCACAGGCGGCGGCAAAGGCGATGCCGTTGAACCCGGGTGCCATCGGCACATAGGTCGGATCGGCCACGTTCTGGCGGTCAACCACGGCGGCCATGCGGCGCATGATCTCCATCACCTGCATCTCGCTGACCACACCGTGATGCAGCCAATTGGCGATATGCTGGGCCGAGATGCGACAGGTCGCGCGATCCTCCATCAAGGCCACGTCGTTGATATCTGGCACTTTTGAACAGCCAACGCCCGCATCGATCCAGCGCACCACATAGCCCAAGATGCCTTGGGCGTTATTCTCGACCTCGCGGGTGATCTGCGCCGCGCTCCAGCGCTGGTAGCTGGCCATGGGAATGTCGAGCAGCGCACTGACATAGGCGCGACGCCCACCGGCCAGCAGCTTTTCTTGCACTGCGGACACATTGACCTGATGGTAATGCAGCGCATGCAGCGTGGCCGCCGTGGGCGAGGGAACCCATGCGCAATTCGCACCCGCGCGGGGATGTTCGATCTTGACTTCGAGCATCTCGGCCATGGCATCGGGCTTGGCCCACATGCCTTTGCCGATCTGCGCGCGCCCGCGCAGGCCGCATTCGAGGCCGATATCGACATTCTGGTTCTCATAGGCCGCGATCCAGCTTTTGCGCTTGATGAAATCCTTGCGGCTAAAGGGGCCTGCCTCCATCGAGGTGTGGATTTCGTCGCCGGTGCGATCGAGAAAGCCGGTGTTGATGAAGGCCACGCGGTGCTTGGCTGCGCGGATACATTCCTTGAGGTTCACGGATGTGCGGCGCTCTTCGTCCATGACGCCCAGCTTGACCGTGTAGCGCGGCAGGCCCAACACCTCCTCGACCTTTGTAAAGGTCTCGTCGGCGAAACCCACTTCTTCGGGGCCATGCATCTTGGGTTTGACCACATAGACCGAACCCGCATGGCTGTTGCGCAGGCCGCTATCCTTTTTCAGGTCATGCATCGCGATCAGCACGGTGATCATGGCGTCCATCAGACCCTCATAGACCTCGCTGCCATCGGCCAGATGGATCGCGGGGTTGGTCATCAGATGGCCCACATTCCTGACCAGCATCAGCGCGCGGCCTTTGACGTGCAGCGCGCTGCCATCGGGAGCGGTGTAATCCAGATCAGGCGCAAGCGCGCGGGTCATGCTATGGCCGCCCTTCTCAAAACTCTCGGTCAGATCGCCCTGCATCAGCCCTAGCCAGTTGCCATAGGCCTGCACCTTGTCCTCGGCATCGACGCAGGCCACCGAATCCTCGCAATCCATGATCGCGCTGACCGCAGCCTCCATCCGGACATCGGCCAAGCCCGCCTGATCGCGCGACCCGATGGGATGGGTGCGGTCAAAGACCAATTCGACATGCAGCCCGTTATTGACCAGCAAGACCCGCTCGGGCGCTTTGGGGTGACCGGCAAAGCCCGCGAATTTCGCAGGGTTTTCCAAAGGCTTGTCATCGATCAACAGCTGGCCACGATCAACATAGTAGCGACGCGCATCGGCATGGCTATGGCCCTCGATCGGGAAGGCCTGATCGAGGAAAACCCGCGCGCGCGCCACGACGCGCGCCCCGCGCCCCCGGTCATAGGGGCCGGGCTTGGGCTGGCTGCCCATCGCGTCGGTGCCGTAAAACGCATCATAAAGGCTGCCCCAGCGGGCATTGGCGGCGTTCAGCGCGAAGCGCGCATTGGTGATCGGCACGACCAGCTGAGGCCCTGCGACGGTCGCGATCTCGGGGTCGACATTGCTGGTGTCGATGGAAAAAGCCTCGCCCTCGGGCAGGAGGTAGCCGATGTCGCGCAGGAAATCCTGATAGGCCTCGCCATCATGAGGTTGGCCGCGATGGGCGATATGCCAGCCATCGATCTTGTCTTGAAGGGCTTTGCGCTTGTCCAAGAGCGCCTTGTTGCGCGGCGTCAGATCATGCAGCAGCGCCGAGAATCCGGCCCAGAAATGATCGGCTGCGACGCCCGTTCCGGGCAGGGCGCGCGTTTCGATGAAATCTGCTAATGTCGTGGCCACTTGCAGTTTTTCACGTTTCACAGTGCTTGCCATCACGCTTTCCCCTCGGTCAGATGTCTGGCCCGGTATCCCAAAGCATACCGGGAGCTTGCCGCTCGGATTAAGGAAAAAGTTTCCGATCGGCAACAGGGTTTGGTCAGAAAATTTCACCGAAACCGGGCGGTTGGCGAAAGCCCGCTAGGATGCCTGTGGCGGCGCCTTCGTGCTGCGGGTGTCGCGGCAACGATGCGAACAATAGCGCACGTCCTCCCAGACCTTTTCCCACTTTTTACGCCACACGAAAGGGCGATTGCAGGTCAGGCAGGTTTTCTGGGGCAGATCGGATTTCTTGCGCATACGGGCCATGCGGGTGGAGTTAGTGCGTCGTCGGACGCGGTCCAGCGGGGGCGCTGCCCCCGTACCCCCGGAGTATTTGGAAAGCAAAGATGGGCTAAAGATCGAAGCTGAGTTGACCCGGCGCGGTTTGCGGGCGGCGGCGCGGTTTGGGGGCGCGGTCATTGACGAAATCTTTGGATTTGCGGCTGGCATGGCGGGTGATGAGGGTTGCGGCCTCGGCATGAAAGCCGTGGCGCTGGCGCATCTGCCAGATCACTGTGCGAGCATGGCGTGCGGCGGCGGCGATATCGATGATCGGCGCGGGATAGGTTTTGTCTAAAAGCGCGTCTGCGCCGGGCCATGTCCAAGGGCTGTGCAGATGGGTATCAGGCAGATCGCGCAGTTCGGGGCACCAGCGGCGTGTGAAGCTGCCTGTTGGGTCTTGGTCATGGCCTTGTTTCACCGGGTTGTAGATGCGCGGCGTGTTCATGCCGGTGGTGCCCGATTGCATCTGCATCTGTGGCCAATGGATGCCCGGTTCGTAATCGGTGAAGCGGCGCGCGAGGATCTGGCCCGTTGCCCGCCAATCGAGCCAGAGATGGTAGCTGGCGAAAGAGACAAGCATGGCGCGCATGCGAAAGTTAAGCCAGCCCGTCGCGATGAGTGAGCGCATGCAAGCATCGACAAAGGGGATGCCGGTTTCGCCCTTTTCCCACGCAGCCAGCAAGGCTTTGTCGGGTGTTTTGGGGCGCAGATCGGCATAGGCTGAGTGCAGGCAGGTGAACTCTAGCCCCGGCTGATCTTCGAGCTTTTGCATGAAATGGTCGCGCCACGCGAGGCGGGCGGTAAAGCTTTGCAGATTGGCCGCGCCGATGGGGTGGGGGGCGGTCTGGGCAAGATGGGCGATGATCTCGCGGGCGCCCAGCGTGCCCCATGCCAGATGCGGCGAGAGGCGCGAACAGGCGGTCGCGGCCTGCAGCGGCGATGACATGGCGCGGCGATAATCTGTTCCCCGACCATCAAGGAAGCTGGTGAGCAGTGATTGTCCCGCCGCGCGCCCCCCGTGTTGGCGACCGGGGCAGGGATCTGGGGCAAGGCCAAGCGCGCGTGCATCAGGGATGGGGCCGGGATCAAGCGCAAAGCCGCGCAAGGCGCGGGGCGCGGGCGGCACCGGGGCGCGCATCGCACCATCGCGCTTTGCGGCCCATCCGTCGCGGTTGGAAAGCCCACGGATGACGCCGGGCTGTGGGATGTTTTGCCATGTGATGCCTGCGCTGCGCGCCCAAGCTGCCACCGCGCGGTCGCGGGCGAAACTCCAGCCATTGCCGGTTTCTTGGTGGCTGAGGATCAGCTTGATACCCGTCTCGCGGCACAGGTTTTCCAACACCTCTTGCGCCGGGCCGATGCGCAGGATCAGCGTCGCACCAAGTGCTGCCAAGTCCTGACGCAATGCGCCGAGGCTTTCAGCGAGGAAATCCCATTGCCGCGCGCTGGCATCGGCTTGCGCCCATGCCGCAGGCTCGGCGATGAAAAGCGGCAAAACACGCCCGCCCCTTGCGGCAGCTTGGGCCAGCACGGGGTTATCGGCGATCCGCAGATCGCGCTTGAACCAAACAAGAACATCTTGCGCCATGAGGGCTCAGATAGCGGGGATAGCGTATCCGTCAAAGGGGGGGCGCTTGCACGCAGCGGGCCACGCGCCTAGCGTGGGGCTTTGCCATGCCGCAAGGAGCCGTGATGCAGCCCAGCACCCCGCAACAGATCCATTTGGCCGATTATCGCCCGCCTGCCTATCTGGTCGATCATGTGCATCTGACCTTTCGCCTCGCACCCAAGGGGACGCGGGTGATCTCACGCATCCGGTTTCGGGCCAATCCCGCCGGGGCGGGGGGCGATCTGGTGCTCGATGGCGAAGGGTTGCGCCTGATCGGGGCGGCTATCGACGGGGTGGCGCTTGGGGCGGGGGATTACCTTGTTACGCAGGCGGGTTTGCGGGTGGCGGCTGCGCGTCTGCCCGGCGATGCCTTCACTTGGGAGGCGGAGGTCGCCATCGACCCCGAGGGCAATACCGCGCTGGAGGGGCTTTACCTGTCAAAAGGCATGTTCTGCACCCAATGCGAGGCAGAGGGGTTTCGCAAGATCACCTTCTACCCCGACCGCCCCGATGTGATGGCACCTTTCGATGTGCGGATCGAAAGCGATCTGCCGGTCTTGTTGTCAAACGGCAACCCGGTGGGCCAAGGCGCGGGCTGGGCCGAATGGCATGATCCTTGGCCCAAGCCCGCCTATCTATTCGCGCTGGTGGCGGGTGATCTGGTGGCCCATGCCGACCGCTTTACCACGACAGAGGGGCGGGACGTTGCGCTCAACATCTGGGTGCGGCCGGGTGACGAGGGCAAATGCGCCTATGCGATGGATGCGCTCAAGCGGTCGATGGCATGGGATGAGGCGGTCTATGGGCGCGCCTATGATCTGGATGTGTTCAACATTGTGGCGGTTGATGATTTCAACATGGGCGCGATGGAGAACAAGGGCCTTAACATCTTCAACGCGAAATTCGTGCTGGCCAGCCCCGAGACCGCGACCGACCGCGATTACGAATTCATCGAAAGCATCGTGGCGCATGAGTATTTCCACAATTGGACAGGCAACCGTGTGACCTGTCGCGATTGGTTTCAGCTCTGTTTGAAAGAGGGGCTGACGGTGTTTCGCGACCAGCAGTTCAGCGCCGATGAACGCTCGGCCCCAGTGCAGCGGATTTCAGATGTGCTGCAGCTGCGCGCGCGCCAGTTCCGCGAGGATGCGGGGCCATTGGCCCATAATGTCCGCCCCGAGGCCTATGCCGAGATCAATAATTTCTACACCGCGACCGTCTATGAAAAAGGGGCCGAGGTGATCGGCATGCTGCACCGTCTTGTCGGCGCACAGGCCTATCGCGCGGCGCTGGACCTTTATTTTGCCCGCCACGACGGGCAGGCCTGCACGATCGAGGATTGGCTGGCGGTCTTTTCCGAGGTGACGGGGCGCGATCTGTCGCAATTCAAGCTGTGGTATTCCCAAGCAGGCACACCGCGCCTGTCGGCGGCATGGGTCATGGCCGATGGGCAGATGCACCTGACGCTCAGCCAAGTGGTGCCAGCCACACCGGACCAGCCGCAGAAATCGCCCATGGTGATCCCCGTGGCGCTGGGCCTTTTGGATCAGACAGGTGCTGAGCTCTTGCCCGAGACGTTGGTGGTGTTGGATCAGGCCATGGTGGTGATCCCCTTCGATCTGGCCGCATTGGCCGCAGAGGCAGGCCGACCGCTGCCCGAGCGCGTGATCCCTTCGTTGCTGCGCGGGTTCTCCGCCCCGGTGATCTTGGAGGCACCCTTGTCGCGCGCCGATAGGCTGGTGCTTTTGGCCCATGACACCGACCCGTTCAACCGCTGGGAAGCAGGGCGCAACCTGATGCGCGAGACGGTGCTTGGCATGGTTTTGGGTGGCGCCCCTGATCTCGAACTCTTCGCAGCGATGGGGCGGCTTTTGGCGGATGAAAGCCTTGATCCCGCCTTTCGCGCCCTGGCCCTTGCCCTGCCATCTGAGGATGATATCGCGCAGGCCGCCCATGACGCGGGGATCGTGCCTGACCCTGTGGTGATCCATACCACGCGCCGCAATCTGCAAACTGCGATGGCCGAAGCACTTGGCCCGGTCTTGGCGCAGCTTTACGACGCGATGGACCCCGGCCCAATCTATCGCCCCGATGCCGCGCAGGCGGCACAGCGCGCGCTGCGTAATGCGGCGCTGCATCTGTTGACGCTCTCGGAAGGGTCTGCGCGTGCGCAGTCCCACTATGATACGGCCAACAACATGACCGATGAGATCGCAGCTTTCGGCGCACTGCTGGATATCGGTGATGCGGAGATTGCAGGGCGCTTTCATGACCGCTGGAAAGATGACCGTCTGGTGATGGATAAATGGTTCATGGCGCAAATCAGCCATGCCGCACCGGGTGATGCGGTGGCCGTGGCCCGGCGCTTGACGGAACATCCACTTTTTGACTGGACCAATCCCAACCGCTTTCGCGCGGTGATCGGTGGGCTGACGGCGGCCAATCCGGCGGGGTTTCATGACCCATCGGGCGCGGGCTACAGCTTTGTCGCGGATTGGTTGATCAAGCTTGATGCGCGCAACCCGCAGACGGCGGCGCGCATGTCGAGCGCGTTTGAGACATGGCGGCGCTATGATGTGGATCGCCAAGCGATGATCCTCGCTGTTCTTGACCGGATCGCGGCCCAGCCGGGCTTGAGCCGCGATCTGGCCGAGATGGTGGGGCGGATGCGCGCGGGCTGAACGGGCAGGCCGGGCTGACGTCGGTTGAAGGGGTCAGGGGCGCAATTGCGCCGCCCCCCAGACCAGCGCGATCAAGATGGGCTGGTGGATGAGGTAAATGACCAAGCTGTTGCGCCCTGCCCAAAGCAGGGGCCAAGCGCCCCTTGGCGCAGGCCAGCGCGCCAGCCTATCCCATAGCCCCGCGCGGGTCATCAGCTTGGCGCAGGCAAGCCCCAATAGAAACGGCCCAAACCACGGGAATAGCGGCACATAATCGACCGAGCGGATGCCCGTCGCCTGTAGCCCCGTCCACCATAGCCAAGTCGGGTCGAAAAGCGCAAAGCGCATGGCCTGCGGCAACCAGATCACCGCAATTGCCAGCGTGATGAGCGCCAGCGCCGGCAAGCGGCGTGCGGCCAACCCCAAAAGGCTTGCCAGAGCGATCGCATGCAAAATTCCGAAAAAGATGAAAGCATCGGGCATGGCGATCATGGTCGCAATGGTGATTGCGCAGGCGGCGGCGATGAGCATCACCCATCGCCGCAAGAACGCCTTCCAGCGGATCGTATCGCCATGCGCAAGCCATAGGCTGACGCCTGCAAGGAACAAAAAGCTGCCCGCTGTCAGATAGGCAAACCAGCGCCAGCCCGGTTGCGCCGGGGTATTTTGTGCGATGAAGCCAAACAATGCGAGGTCGAAGACGAGGTGAAACACCGCCATGGCGATCAACGCGCCCGCGCGCGCCAGATCAAGGGCGGCGATCCGGCCTTTGGCTTGGTCGGTTCGCGCAAGATCGGGGAAGGGCGATGTCATCTGCTGCATGGGACCGGGCTTGCAAGCGCGCATGCCTGCCCATCGCGCATCGTGTCAGCCTTGGCAATAGGGCTGCGCACGCACCCATGTGCGGATATCTTCAGCTTTATGCGCTTGGCTGGGATGAAACGGCCCCCAATCGGCGGCGATGCCTTTGCGACCTTCGGCGATTACCCCGTCACGCGGTACGGTCTCGGCCCAGATCCGCAAGGCACAGCTGACATTGGCCCCACCATCGAGAAGCGCCTGAGCGCTGCTTGCCTGACAGCCAAAGTTGCGCGCGGTCGTCGGGCTGATCTGCATCAGGCCAAACCAGCGCCCGCCGCCACCCACCGCCGCCTCGTTCCATGTGCTTTCATGGCGTGCAAGCGATGACATCAGCCCCAGCCAAAAGGCGCTGCGCTGCGCCTCATTTGCGTCCGGATAGGCGGGGCACCAGCGGTCAATATCGGCTGGAACGATGTCGGGCAGAATTGCAGCATGGCTGTCGAGGGCCGCAAGACCCGCGACCTCCCATGCATCGGCTTGCGGTACGTGATCCCAGCGCATGGGAAAGCTGTCCGCGTTCAGGCCGCGCGTGCTATAGCTCTCGCCCCCGATGCAGCTTGCAAGCAGCATCAAGGTAAGCGCCACCGCACTGGCAGTTTTCAGCGATTTCCACATCTGGCGCACAGCCTCTTGCCTTGTTGCCGACGCGCGTTGGTGCCCGTGCGGACCATATGCCGGCAACAGGGGGATCAATTTCAAGCTGATTTGGGCAATATCTCGCCGAAACACAAAGCCCGTGCGCGCCTTGCCGCCCCCTTGCCCCGCCCGCGCCGCTGACCTAAACGCTAGGCGTTACTGGACGGAGGCCACCCATGCTTGACCTGACCTACGCGACCCCGAAACCCAAGGTGATCGCTGGCGCGAAACATGATTGGGAGTTGGTGATCGGCATGGAGGTGCATGCGCAGGTCTCGTCCAACGCCAAGCTGTTCTCTGGGGCCTCGACCCGTTTCGGGGCCGAGCCGAATTCCAATGTCGCCTTTGTCGATGCGGGCATGCCGGGCATGTTGCCGGTGATCAATGATTATTGCGTGGCCCAAGCCGTGCGCACCGGATTGGGGCTAAAGGCCGAGATCCATCTGACCTCGGCCTTTGATCGCAAGAATTATTTCTATCCCGATCTGCCGCAGGGCTACCAGATTTCCCAGCTCTACCATCCCATCGTGGGCGAGGGCGAGGTATTGGTGGAACTGGGCGATGGGACCGCGCGCATGGTGCGGATCGAGCGTATCCATCTGGAACAAGACGCGGGCAAGTCGATCCATGACATGGACCCGGCGCTCAGTTTCGTCGATCTCAACCGCACGGGCGTGGCGCTGATGGAGATTGTCAGCCGCCCCGATATCCGCGGCCCCGAAGAGGCGGCGGCCTATGTCGCGAAGCTGCGCCAGATCATGCTGTATCTCGGCACCTGCGACGGCAATATGCAAAATGGCAATTTGCGCGCCGATGTGAATGTCTCGGTCTGCCTGCCGGGTGCCTATGAGAAATTCCGCGAAACGGGCGATTTCGGCCATCTTGGCACGCGCTGCGAGATCAAGAATATGAACTCCATGCGGTTCATCCAAGCCGCCATCGAGTTCGAGGCGCGCCGCCAGATCGCCATCCTTGAGGCGGGCGGGGCGATCACCCAAGAAACACGGCTTTATGATCCTGACAAGGGCGAGACGCGCTCGATGCGCTCCAAGGAAGAGGCGCATGATTACCGCTACTTCCCCGATCCTGATCTTTTGCCGCTGGTGATCGAACAGGCATGGGTCGATGAGATCAAGGCCGCCTTGCCCGAACTGCCCGACGCCAAGAAAGCGCGCTTTATCGCCGCCTATGGCCTATCGGAGTATGATGCCAGCGTGCTGACCGCCGATCTGGATGCGGCGCATTATTTCGAGGCAGTGGTGGCTGCGGCGGGCGATGGCAAGCTTGCCGCCAACTGGGTCATCAACGAATTGTTCGGGCGGTTGAAAAAGCAAGAGCAAGCCATCACCGATAGCCCGGTCAGCCCCGCCCAGCTTGGCGCGATCATCCGTCTGATCATATCGGGCGATATCTCGGGCAAGATCGCCAAGGATTTGTTCGAGATCGTCTTTACCGAAGGCGGTGAGCCGGCCCAGATCGTCGCGGCGCGCGGCATGAAGCAAGTGACCGATACCGGCGCGATTGAGGCCGCCGTGGACGAGATCATCGCCGCCAACCCCGATCAGGTGGAAAAGGCCAAGGCCAATCCCAAGCTTGCGGGTTGGTTCGTGGGTCAGGTGATGAAAGCCACGGGCGGCAAGGCCAATCCGGCAGCCGTGAATGAGATCGTCAGCGCAAAGCTGGGGATCTGAGGCGGCGGGCGTGATCGCCCGCCACCTGTTATCAGATTAGCTCAGCGCGGCGCAGAAATCCTGTATCCGCGTGCAAGCCTCGCGCAGGGTTTCATCCGCCGTGGCATAGCTGATGCGGAAGCATGGGCTCAGGCCGAAGGCGCCGCCGAAGACGACGGCCACGCCCTTTTCCTCGAGCAGTGCCTTGGCAAAGGTCTCATCATTGTCGATCAGCGTGCCTGCGGCGGTTGTCTTGCCGATCAGCCCATTGATCGCGGGATAGACGTAAAACGCCCCCTCGGGCACTGGGCAGGTCACGCCGGGGATCGCGTTCAGCATGCCCACCACCAGATCGCGGCGGCGCTTGAAGATGGCGTTGTTGGTGGCGATGTAATCTTGCGGGCCATTGAGCGCCTCGACCGCCGCCCATTGGCTGATGGTGCAGGGGTTCGAGGTCGATTGCGACTGCACCTTGCTCATGGCCTTGATCAGGGCCACGGGGCCCGCCGCATAGCCAATGCGCCAGCCGGTCATGGCGTGCGCCTTGGACACGCCGTTACAGGTCAGCGTGCGGTCGTAAAGCCCCGGCTCCACCTGTGCGGGGGTGGCGAATTTGAAATCATCATAGGCCAGATGCTCATACATATCGTCGGTCATGACCCAGACATGGGGATGGCGCATCAACACATCTGTCAGCCCTTTCAGCTCATCGGCGGTATAGCCCGCGCCCGTCGGGTTCGAGGGCGAGTTGAAGATGAACCATTTGGTTTGCGGCGTGATCGCCGCCTCAAGATCGGCGGGCATGATCTTGTAGGCGTTCTGGCTTGGCCCTTCGACAAAGACCGGCGTGCCACCCGCAAGCAGCACCATATCGGGGTAGCTGACCCAATAGGGCGCGGGGATGATCACCTCTTCGCCGGGGTTCATCGTGGCCATCAGCGCATTATATAAGATCTGCTTGCCACCGCTCGCGACGCTAACCTGTGCAGGCGTGTAATCCAGCCCGTTGTCGCGCTTGAACTTGGCGCAAATCGCGGCCTTGAGTTCGGGGATGCCGTCAACGGCGGTGTATTTGGTCTTGCCCGCATTGATCGCTGCAATCGCCGCATCCTTGATGTTTTGCGGCGTGTCGAAATCAGGCTCGCCCGCGCCAAGGCCGATGACATCCTGCCCCTTGGCTTTCAGCTCCGCCGCAAGGTTGGATACGGCGATGGTGGGCGAGGGTTTCACGCGCGCAAGCGTGTCGGACAAGAAGGGCATTATCATGCTCCGGGGTTGGGCCGGGCCTTGTATCAGGTCACCGGGTGGTCATTTGCTCGCCACAGCATTAGGGTGCTCGCAAGTCGCGATCAAGCCGGGAAGGGGAGAGAGATGACAACCGACGTAGAACATGGGCCGGGCTGGTATGACGGCGACACGGCCACATTGGGCGACCGGATCACCGGCGCACGCGAGGCCAGCGGCTTAAGCCAATCCGAACTGGCCCGACGCTTGGGCGTAAAACTCTCAACGATCCGCACATGGGAAAATGATCAGGCCGAGCCGCGCGCCAACAAGCTGCAAATGCTGGCGGGCATGCTGGGTGTGTCGCTCATGTGGCTTTTGACCGGCACAGGTGACGGGCTTGATGGCCCTGAAGAACATACGAAATTGCCCGATGATCTGGTGGCATTGCTTGGCGAATTGCGCCAAACACGGCTGGAACAGGCACGGCTGGCCGACCGCATGGGGCGGCTTGAGAAACGGCTGCGCCTTGCGCTGAGCCAAGGGGTTTGAAGGCGATGGAGACACGCGAGATCAGGTTGAAGCGGCTGAAAATGCGCGCAGGTCATCGGGGGATCAAAGAGATGGATTTGATCCTTGGGGGATGGGCCGCGCGCCACCTCGAGACAGCCGATGATGCCACGCTCGACGCCTTCGAGGCGCTGATGGCCGAGGCCGATCAAGATCTTTACGCTTGGGTCAGCGGTCAGGCCGAAGCGCCCGCACTGTTGCGCCCGTTTCTGGGCGTGCTTGCCGCCGATATCGCGGCACAGAAAATTTCGGCGGGCCGTTAACGCAATTTTGGCGATTCACTGTGCAAACCGGGGCAAAGCACAAGATGCGGAGCCCATGATGAGTATGCACAGGCCATTGGCGACATCGTCCCGATCGGGATTTTTGATCGGCTATCTTGACTCATTGGCGCTGGTAGAGCGGTTGCACCGCTTGCTGCTCGATGTGATCAAGGATGAGTTTGAACGCCTTGGGATTCTCGACATCAACGCCGTGCAGGCGCTTTTGTTGTTCAATATCGGCGAGAATGAGGTGACAGCCGGTGAGTTGAAGACACGCGGCTATTACCAAGGGTCCAACGTGTCGTATAATCTCAAGAAATTGGTCGAGATGGGTTATATGCACCATCAACGCTGCGAGATTGACCGCCGCTCGGTCAGGGTGCGGCTGACCGAAAAGGGGCGCAATGTGCGCGATATCGTGGGCAAGCTTTTCGCCCGCCATGCCGATGGGCTTGAGAAAAACGGTGTGCTGAACCTTGATTCGCTTGATCGCATCAGCCATTCGCTCAAGCGGATCGAACGCTATTGGTCTGACCAGATCCGCTATATCTACTGATGAAGGCGTGGCCGATCCCTCAGTTGGTCTGGCTCTCCGCCTCGCCCGGCAATAGGGGCAGGTCATGACCCGCCGCCGCCAATGCGGGCCGTATCTGGCCGCGCAGCGCGCGCTCGGTCACCGGGCCACGGAAATGCAACACGACCGTGCCGCTATCATCGATGAAAAAGGTCTCGGGCATGGCCACAACGCCCCAATCGGCCCCATTGCGCGCCTGTTCGTCGCGCCCGATCAGGTCGTAGGGATTGCCAAGCTCGTCGAGAAAGCCAAGCGCTTGATCGATGCGGTCGCGGTAATTCACCCCGTAAAGCGGCACGCCCGCCTCGGCCAGCGCTGTCAGAACCGGATGCTCGGCGCGGCAGGGCGGGCACCAGCTGGCAAAGAAATTGACCATCACCAGCCCATTGCCCGCCAGATCCGCCCGCGTCAAAACCGGGGTTTGACCCAAGGGTTGCAAGGCCAAATCGGGGGCGATCCGCCCTTGCTGGGCCGACGGCAGGGCTTGGGTATCCACGCCTTGCTGCAGCGCGTTTTGATTGTTCATCAGCTGATAACCCGCGATGCCGAAAAACCCCGCAGTCAGGGCAAAGGGCAGCACCATCAGCCAGTTGAATTTCATGCGCCGCGATCCCGGCGGCTTTCCACCGCCTCCAGCCGCGCGCGCACGCGCCGCGCCTGCCAGATCGAGGCCAGAATGATCGCGGCCAATAGGCCCAACGTCACCGCATAAGATGACAGCACATAGACCGCATATTTCCCTAAATCAGGCATACTCACCCCATTCTTTCCTGGGCGATCAGCGCCTTAAGGCGGCGGGCGCGGATTTCTGTCTGGGTGCGGTAAAGCACCAGCGCCAGAAACAAAAAGCCAAAACCACACAGCGCGATCACCAGCGGATACCAAAACACATTCGCGATATTTTGCTCTTTATCCAGCGATAGCGTCGCCCCTTGGTGCAGGCCTTGGTTCCAGAACAAAAGCGCATAGCGCGAGATGACGGCAAAGACCGACCCGACAAGGCACAAGACCGATGTCAGATCGGCCGCGCTATCGGGGTTCTCGATCGCCTCCCACAGCGCCATGTAGCCCAAGTAGAACAAAAACAGGATCAAGAACGAGGTCAGGCGCGGATCCCATTCCCACCATGTCCCCCACATCGGCTGGCCCCAGATCGCGCCCGTGGCCAGCGCGATCACGGTAAAGACCATGCCAACGGGGGCTGCGGCCTTGGCGGCCAAGGCGCTCACATGATGACGCCGGATCACCCAGATGAGCGAGGTCACCAGCATCATCAGCCATGCATTCACCGCCATGATCGCGGCGGGCACATGGATATAGATGATCTTGACCGTCGATCCCTGCCGGAAATCATCGGGTGTGAAAAAGAAGCCCCAGACCAAACCCACGACAAGACAGATCGCTGCCAGCCCCGCTACCCAAGGCAGCAGGAAGGCCGATGTCGCCATGAATTTGCGCGGGTTCGCGTATTCCCAGATCGAATTCATGGGCGGAACTTAGACAGGGCTGTTGGCGCTCACAATGGGGCAGAGGCGCGCGCCCCTAGCGCAGATTGACGCGGAGGGCGGCCGCCGCCGCAAAGGGCAAAATCGCCAAACTGCCCAGCGTGATCCCCGCGACCAGCAAAAGCGGTGTCAGCGCCTCTTGGCCCGCTGCACCGCGCACCACGCAGAGCGCGCCGAAAATCAGCGTCGGCATGTAGAGCGGCAAGACGAGCAGCGACAGCAACAGCCCGCCCCGCTTGATCCCCACGGTTAGCGCCGCGCCAAAGGTGCCGATGGCCGACAGCGCAGGCGTGCCAAGCAACAGCGAGGCGATCAGCCAAAGATACCCCGCCGCAGGCAGGTTCAGCAAAAGCCCCAGCGCGGGGGCTGCCACCACCAGCGGCAGGCCGGTGGTCAACCAATGCGCAAGCGCCTTGATCGCGGCCAACCCCTCCAGCGGGACAGGCGAGGTGGCGATCAGGTCAAGCGTCCCATCCTCCCAATCAAGCTGAAAAATCCGGTCCAGCGACAAAAGACAGGCCAAAAGCGCGCCCAGCCACAAGATCCCCGGCGCGATGGTTGCCAACACCCCGGTCTGCGGCCCGACGCCAAAGGGCACCAGCGTGGTGAAGATCAGGAAAAACGCCAAGGACAGGCCGAAACCGCCGCCTGCGCGGATCGCGAGCATCAGGTCGCGTTTGAGCAGCGCGATCATCCCATCGCCTCGGCAAAGGGGTCATCGGCGCGGATGCGCTTGGCGACGAACTGTGTGATATCAAGCGTTTGGGCCATAGGCAGGCCAAGATCGATATGGGTGGCGATGATCGCGCTGCCGCCCATGCCCAGATGCGCGGTCACGGCGGCGGCGAAACGCGCGACGTTTTCGGCGTCAAGCGAGACGGTCGGCTCGTCCAGGCACCAGATCGGCCGCCCTGTTACCAACAGCCGCGCCAGCGACAGACGCCGCTTTTGGCCTGCCGACATCTCACCCGCGCGGCGGTCCAAAAGCGGGCCTAGATGAAAGGCGTCAATCGCGGCGCTGGTGTCTTTTGTGCCAAAGACGCCCGCCCAAAACGCAAGGTTTTCCCCCACGCTCAGCTGTGATTTCAACCCATCGGCATGGGCGGCATAGGCAATCGCATCGGGGGCTGTGATGATCTCACCCGCCAAGGGCGGGGTCAGCCCGGCCAGCGTGCGCAAAAGCGTTGTCTTTCCCGACCCGTTGGCACCGCGCAGGATCAGCGCCTCGCCCGGCGCGACCGCAAAGGTCACGCCCGCCAAGATTTGGGCCGGCCCACGGGCACAGGCAAGATCAACGACGCGCAATGTCATGGCTTGAGCGGTAGCCCAAAGGGCGGTGCAGGGAAAGCCCAAGTCGCGCACGCGGGGGCAGGGGCCAAGTTCCGTCTTGGCCCGCAGGGAAAGCTCTGCTTAACCTTGGGGGGTGTAAAAAGGATCGCGCGCCGCTTTGGTTTTGCGCGCAAGGGTAACGAGTAGGGGCGCGGTGCGCGATGAACCATCTGTATTATGGCGACAATCTCAATGTGCTGCGCGATCTGCCCGGTGATCATGTCGATCTGATCTATCTTGATCCGCCGTTCAATTCCAACGCGGGCTATAACCAGCTGTTCAAATCCCCCGACGGCTCAGGCAGCACCGCCCAGATCGAGGCGTTCAACGACACATGGCATTGGGGCGATACCGCCGAAGATGCCTATCAAGCGGTGCGGCGCAGCCCCAATGCCGCCGCCGCCCAAATGCTCAGCGCGATGCGCGGGTTTTTGGGCGAGAATGATATGATGGCCTATCTCGCCATGATGGCCGTGCGGCTGATCGAACTGCACCGGGTGCTGAAGCCTACGGGGAGCCTCTATCTGCACTGCGATCCCACGGCGAGCCATTATTTGAAGATCATGCTGGATGCGATTTTTGGGGCGGGGAACTTTCGCAATGAAGTCATTTGGAAACGAACGAGTGCGCACAATGACGTCTCACAGAAGTTTTCAGCGGTGCATGACGTAATCCTTTTCTATGTCAAAAGTGATCGCTCAATTTTCAAGCGAGTTTTTACGCCATACTCCGATCCTTACATCAAGGAACACTTTGTCCATTTTGATGCGGATGGAAGGCGCTTTAGGCGATCCGACTTGGTCAGCCCTTCGCCCAGGCCGAACCTGACCTACGATTTCACCGCGAGCAATGGACGCACATACAAGCCACATCACAATGGTTGGAAAGTTTCCCGCGAAGTTATGGAGCAACTTGATAAGGAAAATCGGCTTTTCTTTCCGGCCAAAGAGAACGCCAGACTTAGAAAGAAGATCTACCTCGATGAGAGCGAGGGCGTTGTTGTAGGAGATGTTTGGGACGACTTGCCGCCAATTCATGCATCTTCTGCCGAACGCCTCGGCTACCCTACCCAAAAACCCGTGGCGCTGCTCGAGCGTATCCTCAACGCCTCTTCCAACCCCGGCGATGTGGTGCTTGACCCGTTTTGCGGCTGTGGCACCACGGTGCATGCCGCCGAAAAGCTGGGCCGGAAATGGATCGGCATCGATGTTACCCATCTGGCCATCGGGCTGATTGAAAAGCGCCTGCGCGATGCGTTTCCGAATGTGCAATTCACCACCCATGGCGTGCCGCAAGACATTCACGCCGCCCGCGATCTGGCCAACCGGGGCCGCGACAACGGCAATTACTATTTCGAGTTCGAAAAATGGGCGCTGTCGCTGATCGACGCCCAGCCCGGCAACCTGTCGAAAAAGGGTGCCGATAAGGGGATCGACGGCAATCTGTGGTTTGGCAAGACGGGGCGTGCCATCATCTCGGTCAAGGCGGGCGAGAATATCGGGGTCGGCATGGTGCGCGATCTGCGCGGCGTGATCGAACGCGAAAAGGCCGATCTGGGCGTGTTGCTGACCCTCAACCCGCCCAAATCCACCATGATCGCAGAGGCCGCCGCCGCCGGGCAATTCGCGATGGATGGGTTCTCGCCTGTTCCGCGCCTCCAGATCGTGACCATCGAGGATGCGATGCGCCTGCGTGAGCGTGTCGTGCAATTGCCCGCCCGCCGCGCCGACAGCTTCCGCCGCGCCCCCCGTGAAGAGGACCGTTCCGCGCAAGGGCGGCTTGAACTCTGACCTGCCGCCCATTGCCCAAGCGGCCAGACCTGCGCTAAGAGGCGCGGGTTCTCAAATCTGTCAGACAATCGAGGGTCTCATGGCCGGTCATTCCAAATGGGCGAATATCCAACACCGCAAGGGCAAGCAGGATGCCGCGCGCTCCAAGCTGTTTTCCAAGCTCGCCAAGGAAATCACCGTGGCCGCCAAGATGGGCGATCCCGACCCCGATAAGAACCCGCGCCTGCGCCTTGCGGTGAAAGAGGCGAAATCAAGCTCTGTGCCCAAGGATGTGATCGACCGCGCGATCAAGAAATCCATGGGGGGCGACGCCGAGAATTACGATGAAATCCGCTATGAGGGGTATGGCCCCGGCGGCGTGGCCGTGATTGTCGAGGCGATGACCGATAACCGCAACCGCACCGCGTCTAACGTGCGCTCGCTTTTTGGCAAGAATGGCGGGAATTTGGGTGAGACAAATTCCGTGGCCTTCATGTTCGAGCGCAAGGGCCAAGTGATCTATCCCGCAAGCGTGGGCGATGCCGACACCGTGATGATGGCTGCGATCGAGGCCGGTGCCGAAGATGCCGAAAGCGATGACGAGGGTCACGTTGTTTGGTGCGCAGATACCGATCTGGCCGAAGTCTCGGGCGCGTTGGAGGCAGCTTTGGGCGAGTCGCTTTCGACCAAGCTGGTCTGGCGTCCGGGCACGACGACCGAGCTGGGTCTGGAAGATGCGCAAAAGCTGATGAAGCTGATCGATGCGCTGGAAGATGACGATGATGTGCAAAACGTCACCGCCAATTTCGAGATTTCCGACGCGGTGATGGCGCAGCTTTAGGCCGGCGCAATGGTCGGGCGGTGCGCCTTGACAGGCGCACCATCCGTTTCATGCGCTTGGCCCTTCACATCCGGTATGCAATCGCATACAATAATGTCGCAGCCCCCAGTTTGACCTTGAAAGACAGGCGGCGGGGTGGCAATCGCGATGCAGAGATGACGACCCCCACATGACCGGATGAAGGGAGGCTTTGATGCCCATTACCGTCGGCCACGATACCGCGAAAACGCGGCGCACGCTCCAAGTCGGTGACAAGAGCTATGCCTATTATTCCATCCCCGCTGCGCAAGCGGCCGGGCTTGGCGATTTCTCGCGCCTGCCTGCCTCGCTGAAGGTGGTGCTGGAGAACATGCTGCGGTTCGAGGATTCGAAGACCGTGCATGTCGAGGATATCAAGGCGTTTGCTGATTGGGCAAAACTCGGCGGCCAGAACCCGCGCGAGATCGCCTATCGCCCCGCGCGCGTGTTGATGCAGGATTTCACCGGTGTTCCGGCTGTGGTCGATCTGGCCGCGATGCGCGACGGGATCAAGGCGCTTGGTGGCGACCCGCAAAAGATCAACCCGCTCAACCCCGTCGATCTGGTGATCGACCATTCGGTGATGATCGACGAGTTCGGCAATCCGCGCGCGTTCCAGATGAATGTGGACCGCGAATACGAGCGCAACATGGAGCGCTATACCTTCCTGAAATGGGGCCAGTCGGCGTTCGACAATTTCCGCGTCGTCCCCCCCGGCACCGGCATCTGCCATCAGGTGAACCTTGAATACCTGTCCAAGACCGTGTGGTCGGACAAGGATCAGACGGGCCAAATCGTGGCCTACCCTGACACGCTGGTCGGCACCGATAGCCACACCACCATGGTCAATGGCGCAGCCGTTCTTGGCTGGGGCGCGGGCGGGATCGAGGCCGAGGCCGCGATGCTGGGCCAGCCCATCTCGATGCTCATCCCCGAGGTCATCGGCTTCGAGCTGACAGGCACGATGGTCGAAGGCACCACTGGCACCGATCTGGTGCTGAAGGTCGTGGAAATGCTGCGCAAAAAGGGCGTGGTCGAGAAATTCGTGGAATTCTACGGCGAGGGGCTTGACCGTCTGCCGCTGGCCGACCGCGCGACCATCGCCAATATGGCGCCTGAATATGGTGCTACCTGTGGCTTTTTCCCGGTCGACAGTGAAACGCTGCGCTACCTGCGCAACACTGGCCGCGACGAGGCGACTGTGGCGCTGGTCGAGGCCTATGCCAAGGAAAACGGCATGTGGCGCGGGGCCGATTACGCGCCGATCTATACCGATACGCTCAGCCTCGACATGGGCACGATTGTGCCCGCGATCTCTGGCCCCAAGCGGCCGCAAGATTACGTCGCGTTGACCGATGCCAAGACCGCCTTCACCCGCGAGATGGCCGAAACCTTCAAGCGCCCGATGGGCAAAGAGGTGCCGGTCGATGGTGAAGATTACGCGATGGAATCGGGCAAGGTGGTGATCGCGGCGATTACGTCCTGCACCAATACCTCGAACCCCTATGTGATGATCGGCGCGGGCCTTGTGGCGCGCAAGGCGCGCGCGCTGGGCCTGACCCGCAAGCCTTGGGTCAAGACCTCGCTTGCACCGGGATCGCAGGTTGTTTCCGCCTATCTGGAGGCAGCCGATCTGCAAGACGATCTCGATGCCATCGGTTTCAACCTTGTGGGCTATGGCTGCACCACCTGCATCGGCAACTCTGGCCCGCTTCAGCCCGAGATTTCCAAGGCGATTGCCGAGGGCGATCTGGTCGCCACCGCCGTCTTGTCGGGCAACCGCAACTTCGAGGGCCGCATCAGCCCCGATGTGCGCGCCAACTATCTGGCAAGCCCGCCGCTTGTGGTGGCCTATGCCATCGCTGGCACGATGGATATCGATCTGGCGCGTGATCCCATCGCCCAGACCCCCGATGGCCGCGATGTCTATCTGCGCGACATTTGGCCGACCACCGCCGAGGTCGCCCAAACCGTTGAGGCCACTGTGACGCGCGAGGCGTTCTTGTCGAAATACGCCGATGTCTTCAAAGGCGACGAGAAATGGCAGGGCGTGCAGGTGCCGCAGCAGGAGGTCTATGACTGGCCTGCCGCCTCGACCTACATCCAGAACCCGCCCTATTTCCAAGGCATGAGCGCAGAGCCCGGCACGATCTCGAATATCGAGGGCGCCCGCGTTCTGGCCATGCTGGGCGACATGATCACCACCGACCACATCAGCCCGGCAGGCTCGTTCAAGGAAAACACGCCCGCAGGTAAGTACCTGACCGAGCGTCAGGTTTCCCCGCGTGAGTTCAACTCCTACGGGGCGCGGCGCGGCAACCACCAGATCATGATGCGCGGCACCTTCGCCAATATCCGCATCAAGAACGAGGTGCTCGATGGCGTCGAGGGCGGCTATGCGCTTGGGCCCGATGGGCAGCAGACCTCGATCTATGATGCGGCCATGGCCTATCAGGCGGCGGGCATCCCGCTGGTGATCTTTGCAGGCGAGCAGTACGGCGCGGGCTCAAGCCGCGACTGGGCGGCCAAGGGCACGGCGCTGTTGGGCATCAAAGCCGTGATCGCCGAGAGCTTTGAGCGTATTCACCGCTCGAACCTCGTTGGCATGGGCGTCATCCCCTTCGAGTTCACCGGCGGCGACACGCGCAAATCGCTGGGGCTTAAGGGCGACGAGACAGTCGCGATCCACGGGCTCGACACCATCCAACCGCTGCAAGAAGTGCCCTGCACCATCACCTATGGCGATGGCACGGTGAAGGTGATCACGATCAAGTGCCGGATCGATACGGCGGTCGAGATCGAATATATCGAGCATGGCGGCGTGCTGCACTACGTCCTGCGCGATCTGGCCAAGGCCCCCGCCGCGGCGGAGTAAGCTACCAAAATCGAGTAAAGGGGCGCCTTTGTGCGCCCCTTTTTCTTGTCTGCGGTGTCGCGCGGTGCAATCCATCAGGGATCGCGGAGATGCACGATGCGGTTTGTAACCTCGGTCGCAAAGGCTTGATTGGCCTGTGTTGGCATATGGGGCTAGGTGTAGCAGATGAAACTGAGGCAGGAGTGGACAGGGCAATGGGGATGCGGCGTGCAAGCACATTGGCGGCGGGTCTGATCGCGCTTTGGGCGGTAACGGCTGCTACGGCGCAAGAGGTCCGTGGGCCAGTGGTGGTCGAGCTGTTCACCTCGCAGGGTTGCTCGGCCTGTCCGCCTGCTGATGCGCTATTGGGTGAATTGGCCCGCCGCGACGATGTCATCGCGCTGGCGCTGCATGTCGATTATTGGGATTATATCGGCTGGCAAGACACATTCGCCCAACCCGCCTTTACCGCGCGCCAGCATGGCTATGGCCATGCGGCAGGCTCGACCGTTGTTTACACGCCGCAGATGATCGTTGGCGGCAGCGACAGGGTGGTCGGTGTGCGGCCCATGGCGGTTTCGGATCTGGTGCAGGCCCATCGCGCCGCCCCCGATCCTGTCAGCATCGCCTTTGCCGCTGATGATAATGGCTTTGCGGTCGAGGTAGCGACCCTGACCGCGCCGCCTTTTGCGCGCATGGTGGTGCAGGTCATCACCTACAGCCCCCAGAACGAGGTGCATATCGCCCATGGCGAAAGGGCAGGCACCGTCAGCCAACATTTCAATGTCGTCACATCATGGCAGGTGGTAGGCGAGTGGGATGGGCAAGCCCCGATGCGCTTTCGCGTGATCCCACAGCAAGACAACCCGCATGTCGTGATTGTGCAGCAAGCGGGTTATGGCCCGATCTTGGCTGCGGCACGGCTTGAGTGAGCCAAAGGCTCAAATCGGCGCGCGGAGCTGTCGCTAGACCTCGGGCGGTAGGTGATAGGCCTTCACCCGGTGCGGTTTCCAGCGGCGATGTATCCACAGCCATTGCTCAGGGCGCGCGCGCACCCGCGCGGCCAAGCTGTCATTGAGCGCTTGGGTCATGCGCGACGCATCGCTATGGGGGATCGGTGCCTCGATCACGACATCGAAATCGAGCCCGTTCTCCAACCGCTCGGCATAAATCGGCACCAAAAGCGCATCATATTTCAGCGCCATTTCAGCAGCCGAGAGTGCCGTGGGCGCAAGTTGGCCGAGAAAGTCCAAAAGCGCGCCTTGGGCGACATATTGGTCGATCAAGATCGCCCCTTGCCCTCCCTCGCGCAGGGTTTTGACAAAGCCCGCCAAGCCGCGCCGGTCGCGCGGAAAGGCCGCCCCGCCAACCCCCTCGACCGAGGCGATGTAGCGGGCGTTAGAAAAAGGGTTGTTCATCAGCCGGTAAAGCCCGCCCATGGCGTAGCCGCGCACATTCATCGCCGCGCGGGCCGCTTGGTAATTGCCAAAATGCCCCGAGACGAACAGGATTGGCCGGTTCGCGGCGCGCGCGGCCTCGCAAGCTTCTAGCCCCGGCCCATGGGGCACCCAGCGCTCAGCCCGTGCAAGCTGGTCGGCGGTGGAGTAATTCTCGATCACCACCCGCCCAAAGTTATCAAGCACCGCCGCGGTGATCTTGCGCCGCGCCGCGGGCGTCAGTGTCGGGAAAATCCAAGCCAACTGTTCATCGGCGCGCGCGCGGTAACCGGCGATGCCCCCCAAAGCGCGCAACATGCCCCCCATCAGCGGCACCCGCCAAGCATAGGGCAGGCGCAGCGCAACCCACAGCAGGCCGCGCAATGCGCGATCAACCGTCCAGTCAAGCCAGAGGCGGCGGGGTTTAGCCATGCGATCCTTCGGGGTTGTCAGCCTGTCGCGGAGGCTCAGGCCGGTTTTGCGGCACTTGTGCGGGTTTCGCGGTACCAGACATAAACCCCGGCCCCCACGATCACAAGCGCGCCAAGCAAGCTTAGCGCATCGGGCAATTCGCCAAAGACGAAATAGCCCCAGCAGGTGGCAAAGATCACGCCCGCATAGCTGAAAGGGGCGACCGCGCCTGCCTCGGCAATGGTCAGCGCGCGGATGAGCAAGAACTGACCGGTGGCACCGATGGCCCCCAAAGCGAGAAATACCCCCCAATCGTCCGCGCTGGGCGTTTGCCAAACCGGCACGCTCAACATGCTGGCCACAACTGTGCCGATGATCGCGGTATAGAGAAACGAGGTCAGGATCGGCTCATCGCGGCCCAAGAACCGGGTGGTCAGCGCATAGCTGGCGTAAAACAGCCCGCCCAAAAGTGGCAAGAGCGCGGTCAAGGTGAAAACCTCTGATCCCGGGCGGATCACGATCAGCGCGCCGATCAGCGCGGCCATGATGCCGAAGATACGCCTTGGCCCCAACCCCTCGCGCAGCACGATTGCCGCCCCCAGCATCAACAGCATCGGATGGACCTGCATCACCGCTGTCGCGGCGGCGATATCCATCCGGCTGATCGCGGTGAAGAACGTGTAGGTCGCGGCAAAAAGAAAGGCAGAGCGCAGCAGTTGCAGCCCGATATGGCGCGTGCGCAAAAGCGGGCCAAGGCGCGGGGCAAGGACCAAGGCCACCACCGCCATCATGCCGGCGTAGCGCGCCCAGACCACTTGGATCGGATCATAGCGCGCCATCAGCATCTTGGCGGTCGCATCCATCGCCGAGAACAAAAAGATCGCCCCCAGCATCAGCAAGATACCCTGTGCGACCGGCGTGAGCCGTGCCAAGGGCCTTAGCCCCGCTGGGCGGCCAGCGCCTCCAGCTGGGGGCGCAGCCATGCAAGCTGATAGCCCCAAGCCTCGCCACGGGTGATGATCTCATCGGTGGGTAGATCGCCCGCCTGACCAAGCGCCCACACAAGCGTCGAGCGGTTGCCCGAGGCACAATAGGCAATCACCGGACCATCGGCGGCATCGATCGCGTCGCGCTGTTCTTCGACATTATCCATGGTCATCTGGCCGCCGACCACGGGGTTGAAGACGAAATGCAGCCCTGCGGCTTCGGCTGCGGCCTGCATCGCGGCGGCCTGAAGGGGGGCGGGGTTTTCACCATCGGGGCGGTTACAGATCACGGTGGTAAAGCCCGCTTCGGCCAAGGCGGCCATGTCGGTCGGGGCAAGTTGCGGGGCGACGCTGTAGCTGTCGGTGATCTGGCGCAGATCCATTCTTGGGGCTCCTTGGCTGTGCTTGGTGCCAGTGTGCCTGAAGCGGCGGGCAAGGAAAAGGCCAGCTTGATGCATATCAAGGCCGATGGCGGGGCAGGCCGATAGTTTGGGCCTATCCGAAAGCGAGCGGGCGGCATGCGCCCAAGGAGTCACAGATGAAGGATTTGGCCGCGCGCCGCGCAGAACTCGAAGGCCGCTTGGCGGTGTTGGACGCGCGCCTGCGCGCGCTTGATGCCGAGTTGGACAGCCATCAATCCAAGGATTGGGAAGAGCTGGCCACCGAACGCGAGGGCGACGAGGTGCTTGAGAAACTGGGCCAATCGGGCGAGGCCGAGATCGCGCGCATCCGCGCCGCCTTGGTTCGGATGGATCGGGGCGACTACGGCATTTGCGTGCAATGCGGTGCCAAGATCACCGAAAAGCGGCTTGATCTTTTGCCCTATACCCCGTTTTGCCGCCGCTGCGCGACATAGGCCAAGGGGTAGCTGCGTCGCCCGCTTGGCAGACTGCAACGCCATTAGTTGCCGCGTGCCTGCGCCATGAGTGCGGCCATTTCGAGTGCCGCGATAAAGCTGGTTGGATCGGCCCGACCCGTTCCCGCGATATCGAAGGCCGTGCCGTGATCGGGTGATGTGCGGATAAAGGGCAGCCCGAGCGTCACATTCACCCCACCCGCGAAATCGATGGTCTTGATCGGGATCAGCGCTTGATCGTGATACATGGCGATGGCCGCGTCATACTGCGCACGCGCGCCTGCGTGAAACATGGTGTCGGCCGAATGTGGACCTGACAGGGTCAGCCCCTCGGCGCGCAGCGCGGCAATGACGGGGGTGATCAAATCGTCCTCTTCGCGGCCCATCGTGCCACCTTCACCCGCATGCGGGTTTAGCCCGGCGATGGCGATGCGGGGGCGCGCAATGCCGAAATCGCGGCGAAGTGCTGCATCGGTGATGCGGATCGTATCGGTCAAAAGCCCAGCATTCAGCGCCGCTGGCACCTCGGAAAGCGGAATATGGATCGTGGCGGGCACGACGCGCAGCGCGGGGCAGGCCAACATCATCACCACGGTCTCGACACCGGCCAGATGGGCCAGATACTCGGTATGACCCGGAAAGCGGAAACCGGCCCCATCTTTGAGCGCTTTTTTGTGGATCGGCAGCGTGGTGAGCGCCGATGCCTCGCCACGCATCACCAGATCGACACCGCGCGCGATGGCCGCAATCACGCCAGCGGCGTTTTCGGGGGCGGGTTGGCCCGCGACGGCGGGCGCGGCAAAAGGGTGGGAGAGTACCGGCAGGCCGCTGAGGGCGGCATGGGCGGCATCTTGGGGCCGCGCGATAGGTACGGGATGGGCACCAAAACCCGCCAGATGCGTCAGATCACCGATCACAAAAAACGGCAGGCGCGCGCCCAAGCGTTGCCAAGCCTTGACCGCGATCTCGGGGCCGATCCCGGCGGGCTCACCGATGCTGACAGCGATCGGGGCGGGGCGCGTCATCTTAGTCGAAGGTAATGATGGCGTCGGCGCGCAGCTCTTCCAGCAATGCGGCGGCATTGGCTTCAAGCTGGGCGGCGAATAGCCGTTGGCGCACCGCCTCGATCCCGCCCTCGGGCGGGGTGATGGTGCGCGCGCACAAGATCACCGCTGTTACCATGCCGTCAGGGGCGGTCGTGACGCCGATCTCGCCCGTATCGAGGGTCGACAGCACCATGGCGATATCATTGGGAATGGCCGAAAGCGGTTGATCCTGGCGCACAAAAGCACCGGGGCGTAGCGCGTAGAGATCATTGCATTGATCGATCTCGGCGCGCAGCGCGGCGAGTGCGGCTTGGCCCGCCTCGGACCCAAGCGCGGGCAAGCTGAGCGTCGCATAATCGACCGAAGCGGTGGCAGGTGCGCGAAAGCTGCCTTGCGACAGGCCACGGAGTTGGAAAATCCCGATTGCCGGGCCCAAGACCACTGGGCCATAAGTCTCGCCCACCGACAGCAACACCATATCCTCGCGCAGCTGTGCAGGGATGCTATCAAGCGCGCGCCATCCGGTCAGACCGCCCTGTTCACGCGTGGGGGCGGCCGAAAAGCGGCGTGCAGCCTCGGTGAACAGATCGATCTCGAAATTCAGATCAACGGCCAACTGTGCCAGATCATCGCGCAGGGTTTCGCGGTTCTCGGGCGTGACCGGCACGATCACCTCGGCCAGCAAGATCTGGCCGCTGCCAAGCTGGGGATCATGGGCAAGCGCGCGGGCCACGGCTGCATCGCTTGTTGCGGCGCGGGCGCGGGCGCCAAACCGCGTCTGCACCACATTGCGCCATGAAATATTGTTGGCCATGAAATCGCGGAAGGTTTCGGGCGCGACACCTTCTTGGCCGATGGCAGCAATGAAGTCCTCGGCGCTCAACTCGGCGCGGGCGGCGAACTCGGCGATGCCTGTGGCAATCTCTTGCTCGCTGGCCACAACCTCGAGGCGGCGCGCCTCGGCCATTTGGAGGCGCTCATTGACCAAGGACTCGAGCGCCACGGCGCGCAAATCGCCGGGGGTGCGGATCACCTCCAAGAACAACGCGCGCTGGTCGATCTCGTAATAGGTGACGATGGCGTCATTGACATGCGCTGCGGCTGAAAAGGGTGATTGCGCTTGCGCGGGCTGACCCAGCGCAAGGCCCAAGGGCAAAGTCAAAGCCAGGGCGCGCAAAACGCGGCGGACCGTGAATGTCGGGCGTTTGTTCATCGCGTCTTTGTTCCGTTATGCTCGTGGAATGCGTTCATCGCGGCTTTGCCCCTTCTTTTGGACTGCCTCTTGCGCGAAGGCAACCGCATGTGTGGATGGCTGTGCATCGGCCTAGCCATCCTCGGTATGCAAAATCAGCCCCACGGCCAGCAAAATCGCGGCCAGCGGCGGTGTCCATGCCACGATGGCGACGGGCAATTGCCCGTTCTCGCCCAAGACCTCTGCAAAAGAGCGCAGGAAAAACAGGCTAAAGCCAAGCAAGATCGCGGCCAAGACCAAGATGCCGGTTTTGCCCGACCGGGTATGGCGCATGCTCAACCCCGCCGCGATCAGCACCATCGCGGCCAGCATCAGCGGGCTGGAAAGCTCCATCTGCAACCAGACACGATGTTGCAATGCGGCGAATCCCGCTTGGTTAAGTTGCCCGATAAAGCCGGGAAGCTGATAGATCGGCACGGTTTCGGGCTTGCCAAAGCTATCGCGGATCTGGTCGCGCGTCAGCGTGGAGGGCAGCGCATATTCCGCTGTGACCGTCACGCTCGCCTCTGGGTTGGGTGTGCCTGCCAAGGTCCATTGGCGCGCATCGCGCAAGGCCCATTCCCCGTCCATCAGCCGCGCCTCGGCGGCGTTGATGCGGCCCGTGATCGTGCCATCGGGGGCGAATTGGAAAAAGCTGACATCGAAAAGATGTGTGCCATCGGCATTGGTGGCGCCTGCGCGGATGACGGTCTGCTCGGTCGCGCTGCCTTGGCGTAGCCATAGCCCTTCGGCAGTGATCGAAACCGTGCGTTCCTCGGCACCGCGATACTGGGCGGTTTTCATGTCATATTGCTGCGAGGTGGTGGCCACGATGGGGTTCAGCACCGCCACGGCCATGGCGCCAAAGCCCGCCGCCACGATCATCGGCGAGGCGACCGCGCGCAGCGCCGAGCGGCCCGAGGCGCGGATCACCACCAATTCCGAACTACGCGCCAGCCCCAAAAAAAGCAGCAATGTCGCCAGAAGCACGAATAGCGGCACCAACTGATAGAGCGTTCGGGGCAGGTTCAGCATGGCCAGTTCAAAGACCGGCCCAAAGCCAAGTTCTGGCCCAATCCGGCGCAATTGTTCGGCCAGATCGATGGGCAAGAGAATAGCGATGAAAACCGCCGTCACGATGCCCAAGGCGCGCAAGAATCGCCGCGCGATGTAAAGATGCAAGATCATGCCGCACCCGCCCCGATCGGCGCGCGGCGTCTGCGTTTGCGCGCCATCGCCAAAAGCGTCAAGACCCCGGCCAAGGCTGCCGCCAAAATCGGCTGTGCATAGGCCAAAAGCTGCAAATCGACATTGCGGATCGCATTCGCCTCGGCGGCGTTCCACACCATTTGCAAGGGGATGACCAAGATCACGGCCAGCATGATCTGCGGCCAGACCCCAAAGCGCGAAAAGCCACCCAGCATCAAACAGGCCGCCGCGATCAGGGGCGGGAAGATCACGAAAAGCGCCCGCGCGATCCGGTCATGGCCGACAAAGCGCATCTGCGCCAGCGACAGGCCCAAGGCGGCGGCAAGCTCAGCATCCGCGCCGATCAAGACCCATGTGGATAGCGCGCGCAATTCTGTTCCGGCGCTTGCTTGCTCTGCGACAAGCGCGCCCAGATCATAGGTGAAATCATCAAAAAGCACCGTGGTCAGCCGCCCGGTGGCAAAGTCATAGGTCTGCGCCATACCATCGAACATCACCAGCTGTGGGCCGGTGTCCGCCTCGAGCAACAGCGCGCGCGGCGCGGTGTAGGTCGTCTCTGCCGCCGGATCGATCCGATCTTGTAGGAACATATCGCGAAACTCGCCCTGATCGGTGATTTCGCGTGCATAGACGCTGAGGCCGGGGGCAGGGTGGATAAACTGCCCCTCGCGCAAGAAACGCCCCGTCAGATCGGCCTGCACATCGGCGCTGCGGTCGTTGAACTGCCCCCGCGCGGCAGGTGCAAGGACATTGCCCAAGACTGCGATCAAAAGCCCAAGCAGCAGCCCAAAAAGCAAGACCGGGCGCAACAGCCGCACCGCCGATAGCCCCGCGGTCTGTAGCACCACCAATTCGCTTTCGCCGATCAACCGGTTGAAGATGTAAAGCGTGGCCACAAACCCCGCGACCGGCAGCACCATCATCATGATCTGCGGCAAGGTCAGCGCGGTGAATTCCAGAAAGACGCGCAAATTCTGGCCATCGGCAATCAGCGAATCGAACAGGTCTACGGCCTCGTTGATCCAATAGACCGAGATCAAGACGAGGCTGAAAAAGCCAAACAGCACGACAAGCTGGGACAGAATATAGCGATCATATCGCCCCAAAGAGCGCCCCTCCACCTCAATGCCGCGCCAATGACGGGCTTTGCCCTCTTTTAGGCTAAACCGCCGTCCCGCGCGAGGGTGATCTGGCCATTGGCGAAAGCCCGCCCTAGGTTGATGCGTGAACCGGCCCCGGGACGCGCCGATCTTGCCCAAAAGGAACCATGCCATGACATCGCCGATTGCCATCTCTTTCGCCGACACCGATCTTGCAGCGCTGTCGCATGCCCAAGGCAAGCTTGGTCTTTTGGTCAGCCCCGATGGCAAGCTCGACCCTGCTGGGCGGCGGCTGGACCGGCTGACGCGTGGTGCGCTGGCCCGTTTGGTCGCAGGTCCGGCGTGGGAAAAGGTTAAGCCCGGCGAAGATGTGACGCTGAACTGGCCCGCTGGTCTGGCGGCAACCGGGCTGATGGTGATCAAGCTCGCCCGCCGCCCCAGCGTGGCGGAGGCGCGCCGTGCAGGCGCAGCCTTGGCCAAGTTCAAAGGGGCCGAGGCGCTCTTGGTGGTTGCGGGTGGCACGGCACGCATCGCCGATCTGGCCCTTGGGCTTGCGCTGCGCGGCTATGATTTCACCGTCCACAAGACCGGCGAGAAAGAGCCGCCGCAAGATGCGACCATCATGGTGGCCAAACCTGATGAAGCCCGCGCAGCCGCCGCACCGCTATTTGCCGTGGCCGAGGGGGTGTTTTTTACCCGTGACCTAATCAACGAACCCGCCAATGTCTTGACCACCCGCGATTTCGCCGCCCGGCTGGAGGGGATGCGCGCACTTGGGCTTGAGGTCGAGATCCTTGAAGAGGCGGATCTGACCAAGATGGGCATGGGCGCGCTTTTGGGTGTGGGGCAGGGGTCGGAAAGCCCTTCCAAGATCGCGGTTCTGCAATGGAAAGGCGCAGAAGGTGCGCCGCTGGCACTGATTGGTAAGGGCGTGGTTTTCGACACAGGCGGGATCAGCCTCAAGCCACCGGGCGGCATGGAAGATATGACCATGGATATGGGCGGTGCCGGTGTCGTGGCGGGTGTCATGCATGCGCTGGCCCGTCGCCGCGCGCCCGCCCATGTGGTCGGCCTGATCGGTCTGGTCGAAAATATGCCCTCTGGCACGGCGCAGCGGCCGGGCGATGTGGTGACATCGATGAAGGGTGACACGATCGAGGTGATCAATACCGATGCCGAGGGGCGTTTGGTCTTGGCTGATGTGATGTGGTATGCTCAAGACCGCTTTAGCCCCACGGGCATGATCGATCTGGCCACATTGACGGGGGCGATCATCATCGCGCTGGGGCATGAGAACGCAGGCGTATTTTCGAACAATGACACGCTGTGCAACGCCTTTCTCAAGGCCGCACAGGCCGAGGGCGAGGGGGCATGGCGCATGCCCTTGGGTGCGGCCTATGACGAAAAGCTCAAAAGCCGCATTGCTGATATGAAGAATGTCGGCGGGCGCGATGGCGGGGCGATCACGGCGGCGCAATTCCTTCAGCGCTTCGTCAAGCCCGAGATGCCTTGGATTCACCTTGATATCGCGGGTGTAGCCAGCGTGAAATCCGATACGATGCTTGCGCCCAAGGGTGCGACGGGGTGGGGTGTCATGGCCTTGGATCGTTTGATCCGCGACCATTTCGAGGGGTGAGGACAGCCATTTGGCCGAGGTGTTTTTCTACCATCTGACCCAAACGCCGCTTGAGGTGACGCTGCGCCTGTTGCTTGAGAAATCACGCGCCGCGGGTTGGCGCGTGGCGTTGCGCGCCCAAAGTGATGCGTTGCTCGACCAGCTTGATCGCGCGCTTTGGGCCGGGCCTGATGAAAGCTTCTTGGCCCATGGCCGCGATGGCGGGGCGCATGACGCCGATCAACCCATTCTGTTGACCCTGTCGCAGATTGCCGCCAACCAGCCCGACTGCCTCGTCACCGTCGAGGGTGCGCCCATCGCGCCCGAGGAGGTGGCCGGTCTGAAACGCGCGATGATCTTGTTCGATGGTCATGACACCACCGCTTTGCAAACCGCGCGCGCGCAGTGGAAGGCGTTGACCGAGGCGGGGGTCAAAGCGAAATATTGGTCCGAGGAAACCGGGCGTTGGGAAATGAAGGCGGAAAGCTAACGCGCCAGCCGCAATTGCCCGCCGGCGATTTCCAACCGGGCAAAGCGGCGCAGGTAACTCATCCCCAACAGGCTTTCGAACAGATCCCCGCGATTGACCACGGCGCGTACTCCTTCATCGACGACACCGCCAAGGGCGATGGTCGCAATCCGCACGGGTGCCGTTTCGACCATGCCATTGGCCGTTTGCGCACGGCCTGAATAGACCAGTGTCGCGGGGTCAAACCCGATCCGCGCGGCATCCTCGGCCGTCAGCACGATTTCGCTGGCGCCCGTGTCCACGACAAAGCGCACCGGCATGCCGTTGAGTTCCAAGGTCAGATAGTAATGCCCGTCGGGCGACATCGGCACGACAATCTCGCGCCCGTCTTGCATCACGGCTTGGCGCGGCACCAACGTGTCTTGGATCAAGGGCCAAAGCCCGACTACGGCGATGGCCCCCATGAAGATCAGCACCCACAGCGCCGCCTGTCGCGCCACGCGGCTTAGATTGCCACGATTGGCCGCGACATAAGACAGCGCAATCGCGCCGCCCAAGAGGCCAAGAAACATCAAGGATGCAATCTGATCGCCTGACACGCGCTGCCCTTTCGTCGCTTGCGCATCAATATAGGGTGCAGGCGGGCCTAGATCACCTGCAGATCGCGCATCGCATCGATCACGAATTGCACAGACAGTGCCGCCAAAAGCATGCCCAAAAGCCGTGTGACCACATTGATCCCCGTGGGCCCCAAAAGCCGCTCAAGCGGGGCCGCTAGCAAGAATAGCGTGAACACCACGGCCAGAACGGCCAGCATCACCAGATGCACAAGCAAGATATGCGTCGTGTCGCCGCCACCCTCGCCGGTCAAAAGGATCATGGTTGCAATCGCACCCGGTCCCGCGATCAGCGGAATGGCGAGCGGAAACACCGATGGGTCATCGGCAGGCGCGCCATCGGCTTGGCCCTGGCGGCGCTGGCTACGGCGCTCAAACAGCATGTCGAGCGCGGTCAGGAACAGCAATATCCCACCCGCCATGCGGAAGGCAGGCATCGAGATGCCCAAGAAATTCAAAACCGCCTCACCCGCCAGACCGAAAAGCGTCAAGATCCCCACTGCCACAAGCGTGGCGCGAATAGCGACCGAGCGGCGTTGGCGCACACTTTGCCCGCGCGTGAGTGCCACGAACAGCGGCGCAAGCCCGATGGGGTCGATCACCACGAAAAGCGCAACAAACGCAGGGATATAGTCGAAAATACTCATGTCTTTTCGGCGGTTTCCAGCTTTTCGGCGGCCGCCACCCACATCGCCTCGGCCCGCTGAAGCCCTTCCATCAGCTCGGCGTATTTCTTTTGCCAAACCTCAAGCTCACCGATGCGCCCATCTTCGTAAAGGGCGGGATCGGCGAGTTTGGTGGCAAGCTTGCCGCGCATCTCTTCGATGGTGGCGACCCGCGCCTCGCATTTGCGCAGCTGGGCGCGGAGTTCCTTGATCTCGTCGCGCGAAAAGGTTTTCACCTTTTCCTTTTCTTTCTGTGGCTTTGCGGGCTTTTCTTCACCCTTTAGAAGAAGGGAGCGATAGCTATCAAGATCGCCCTCATAGGGGGTGACGCGGCCATCTTTGACCAACCAAAGCCGGTCGGCCACCAGCGACAAAAGATGCATGTCGTGGCTGACCAAGATCACCGCGCCCGAATAGGCGGTCAGCGCCTCGACCAGCGCCTCGCGGCTTTCGATATCAAGGTGGTTGGTCGGTTCGTCCAAGATCAACAGATGCGGCGCATGCAGCGTAGCAAGACACAGCGACAGCCGCGCCTTTTGCCCACCCGACAGCTTGGCCACCACCGTTTCCGCTTGTTCGGCCATCAGCCCGAAACCTGCCAAAACCGCCCTCAGCTTGGCCTGTGGCGTGTCGGGGCGGTCGCGCTGGATATGTTGCAGCGGCGTCTCGTCAAGATGCAGCTCATCGACCTGATGCTGCGCGAAATACCCCACCCGCAGCTTGGAGGAGGCGGTCTGTTGCCCCGCAAGCGGCGCAAGCTTGGCGGCCAAAAGCTTGGAAAGGGTCGATTTCCCCTCACCATTGCGGCCCAAAAGCGCGATCCGGTCGTCTTGGTCGATCCTGAGCGAGAGCCGCGACAAAACCGGCTTGCCGTCATAGCCCACCGCCACATCGTCAAGCGCCAGAATGGGCGGCGAAAGCCCGTCCGGCGTGGGAAAGGTGAAAACCGTGCGCGCCGCATCCTCGGGCATGCGGATCGGTGTCATCTTTTCCAGCATCTTGACGCGGCTTTGCGCCTGTTTGGCTTTGCTGGCCTTGGCCTTGAAGCGATCGACAAAGGATTGCAGATGGGCGCGCTGGAGGTCTTGCTTTTTGGCAGCCGCCGTTTGCACCGCGCGTGCCTCGGCCCGGGTGCGGGCGAAAATGTCGTAGCCGCCGGTGTAGAGCGTCAGGTTGCGCCCCTCGAGATGCAGGATATGGCCGACTGCGCGGTTCAACAGCCCCCGGTCATGGCTGATCACCAGCACAGTATGGGGATAGCGCATCAGGTAGCTTTCCAGCCACAGCGCCCCTTCCAAATCGAGATAGTTGGTCGGTTCGTCCAACAGCAGCAGATCAGGCTGCGCAAAGAGCACGCCGGCCAGTGCAACCCGCATCCGCCAGCCACCCGAAAAGGCCGAACAGGGCATGCGGCTTTCCTCATCGGTAAAGCCCAAGCCCTTGAGGATACTGGCCGCGCGCCCCTCGGCAGACCATGCGTCGATATCTTGCAGCCGGGTTTGGATTTCGGCCATGCGGGTGCCTGTGGCGCCCTCGGCCTCGGCCAAGAGCGATGCGCGCTCTGTGTCGGCCTCAAGCACGGTATCGATCAGCGACACCTCCGAGCCCGGCACCTCTTGCGCTACACCGCCGATGCGTGCGCGCGCGGGCAGGTCGATACTGCCGCCATCAAGGGTCAATTCCCCCCGGATCAAGCGAAAGAGCGTGGTTTTGCCGGTGCCGTTTCGGCCAACAATGCCCACCTTATGGCCAGCCGGAATCGTGACGCTCGCCCCTTCCAAAAGGGGGCGGCCCGCGACGCTGTAGGAGATATCGGAAATGCGCAACATGGGCGCTGTCTGACCGGGCGAGGGGGTGCTGTCAACGCCCCGCTTTTCATCCCGCCCCCCCCATGCTAATGCCGCGCCAAATCCCAACCCCACGGAGCGAACACATGGCCATCCAGCGCACTTTTTCGATCATCAAGCCCGATGCAACCAAGCGTAACCTGACCGGCGCAATCAACGCCAAGATCGAGGCCGCGGGCCTGCGCATCATCGCGCAAAAGCGCATCCACATGACGCTGGCACAGGCCGGTCATTTCTACGCTGTCCATAAAGAGCGCCCCTTTTATGGCGAATTGTGCGAATTCATGGCCTCCGCGCCTGTCGTCGTGCAGGTGCTCGAGGGTGAGAACGCCATCGCGGCCTACCGCGCTGTCATGGGCGCCACCGATCCGGCCGAAGCGGCCGAGGGCACCATTCGCAAGGATTTCGCGCTGTCCAAGGGCGAGAATGCGGTCCACGGCTCGGACGCGCCAGAAACCGCAGCCGAAGAAATCGCCTATTTCTTCGCAGGTCTTGAGTTGGTCGGCTAAATCAGGCTGATCGTTGCGATCATGATCACGGGGTCGCCCAGCCGGGCGGCCCCTTTTTTTATCGGGTTAACGCCTGCGTCCTGTCCCGATTTCATCTAGGTGCCGCTCAAAGGCGCTGTCATTCAGCGGATCGGCGAGCGCGGCTTTGAGCGCATCGAAACTTGCGCGCAGCGCGGCCTTTTCCGCCCCTTTGCAATCATTCCACGGCCGGCCCTGTAGCGCCATGTGCAGCACGTAATAGCCGATGAAATGCGGCCGTGTTCCTGCCGTGATCATCGCGCCATAGGCGGCATCCGCGCCCATCGCGCGCAAGGCGGTGGCAGTGGTGATGCCCGCGCGCGCCATATCGGCCGCCATGGCGGGCCCAATATTGCGGATCGCGGTGACGGGATCGTCATCTTGCGGCTGCGGCATGGTGATTGCACCTCTGCGCGTAGCCTATCAGAGGCTCGCCCAATCGGAAAAGCGCAAGGGCGGTTTCTGTGGGTTTTGTGGCATGGCGGGCAGCGGAGTGGTTCTGACAGGGGCCGCGCATGATCCGCTATGGGATGCGCGCATCCGGGACAAAAATTGCCTTCACCGATCCTTCAAGGACGCTGTTGCCTGTTTCGACGTTAAAGGTCGCTCGATCACCCGTGAAAGTGGATGGCCCTTCACGCACTTCAACATCGCCCGATAATGTTGCAAAGCCACTATCGAGCGGATAATGCAGTGCCGCGCCTTTGGCGGTGCCCTCACCTTGTGATATTGATACGCCACCTTCACCGAAGATCTCGTTCAACCTCTGTCCATCTGCAGAGCCAGAAAAGTGCAAGATCAGCGTTTCGGCGGTGATCATCAACGCCCCTTGCTGTGCTACCACAGCGCCTTTGAATGTCGCGACATTTTGGGATCGAAAGAATTCAAGAATGTGTGATTGAATTTCTATTGGTAAGTTTTCTTGATCGCCATCGAGTTGCGATTGTGCTTCGTTTTGTGCGAGCGTTGCAGAGGGCGCAACCGAAAGCGCACAGCACAAAACAGATGCAATAAGGGCGCACTTATTGAGCTGAACCGCTTTGCTCGCATCTGATCCGTCGTGTACCACCATCGCCTCAATTCAGATACGAGTGATCTTTCACTGGGTAGATCTTGCGATTGAACCTCTGATCAAAACGGTAGCCGACCCCAGCATCACCCCAAGAACGATGGCCAGCGCAAAAAGCAGCGAAAACCGTTGCGAGGTTTGTTCCCAGTTTGAGTACACTTGCGGGGGGACTTGGGTGGCGTAAAGAACACCTATCCCTTGGATTTCTTCATCCATAAGACGAGAGAACAAGGCTTCAATTTGCTGGGATAAGTTGGCGAAAGCAACCTCTGCTTCGTCGGTCACATCTAGGCCCGAGTAAGACTCGCTCGTGAGCTGCGCAATTTGAAAGTCCACCTCCGCAAGCTGCTCTGTAAGTTCCCAAGTGCGCTCAAACAGAAGTATCACATATTGGTTGAGCTGAGCTTGTTGTGCAAGATCGATAACAGACGCCAATCCGCTATTATCAAGCGATAGCATCGTGCTATTCCTCTCTCCCCCATTTGGCATAAACCCGCTATCCGATGCACCTCTGCCGCGCAGGCTGGCCAACTGGTCAATTCTAGCATTCGTCGCGTCTTGGAGGGAGGCGATCCGAGAGCGCTCACGCCGCAACTGCTGCAGCCGAACGGCAGCAAAGCTATCGTCGCTTTGCACTGAACCACTCAACAACGGGTTCAGATAGAATGAATTAAACCGTTCAATTTGGAACTGTAGCTCTGCGGTATTAATACCCCCTTTAGCGCGCAACGATGACAACCGCGGATCATCGCTCGCGACGGTAGCAATCTGCTTCACGGCGACAAGAAACTGCTGCGCTTCCAATAGGCTGCGTGTCGTTGATAGATCGCGCGGTGGGGAAAGACCACTGACTGGAATAAGTTCTGGCGGTGCTGTAAAGCTATAGACTTCAACAAATACCTTTTGCCATGCGGCTGGAATAGCCTCAGCAATAATGATCGCCGCACCGCTATCAAGGTTTAACAGCGCAAAGTTCACCTGTATCGACACAGAGGTGGTATTCAATCTTGCAAGCCGGTCCGAATAGCGGGTGTTAATCTCAGTTAATTCAGCCGCGCTTGCATTTTGATCGACAGCAGCTTGAATTGTTGCCTGCCACTCCATACGAATTTGGTTTGTATCAGGGTGGCCAAATTGGACCGTAACAGCGCGCCGCAATGCATCTGCGCTGACACCCTGCAAATCAAGCGAGGTGATCACCTCGGACAGCACTTCCTCGGACACGAGGTCAGATGGCGAGAATGATGATCCGTTGGGGTATTGCTGATCGACGATCCCGCTGAGCGAAACGAAAGATTGAACAAATTTAACCGAAGATTTTCTATATTGATCAAAGATTGCGTAAGCTGACACAAGCAGTACCGAGGCCAAAACCGTGGCAATGATCACACCGCGCCCGCGCCAAATGGTTCGGGCGAGATGGCTGAGATCAATCTCATCATCCATTGCTGAGGGCTGATCATTGGCAATGCCATCTTTCATGGTGTCACATCCGCATCAATATTGCAGGGAAGATAGAATCAAAACTACATAACTGATAGTTGAAGCCAGAGATCCAAATATCACAAAAATAATAAAAAACAGTGCATTTTGAGATATTTTTGTCTCATGATACCCCCGATTTGGTATCGAAATGGCAGTAATATGTTTTTCGGTCAAGCCCGAAGGCGCCAAGCGCGAAAGCCTGCCATGAAGATGACCATGACAGAGGCGAGGCCGGCGATATCACCAAGAAAATGCTTGGCGGTTGCGAAGCTGCTGTAGTTGGAAAGTAGGAAAACGAAGAGCGCGTTGAATGCCGCAGCCGCGCAGCCGCATATAAGCAAGCTTTTCCAAGGCATCATTGCGCAGGTCCAGTCGCGCGCGATGATGCCGAGTTTCGCCATGCAAACAAACGCCAGGACGCACCCTATCTGCGCGGTCAGCGCGGTCACGGCTTGCGCTGCCAGCTCTGCCTCTGGGAAAACCCATGTCGCGTAGCAAAGCTTTACTGGAAAAAGGTAGGCGACGCTTCGCCAGCCGAACAAGTAGGCTGCAACGACGCGAACGCCATGCGGGAAGAACAAAAGGCTCGCCTGTGGGTTAGCAAGCCCCAGCAATGCTTGCACAGGATTGGAGAGGGTTTTGACGGCCTCGAAAGACAGCGCATAGCACAGCGACAAAAGTACGGTGATCAAGAGATGCGTCAGCGCGTCTGTCAGCTTCATGACAGCGACCGCGCAACAGATCGGTGATGGCACCCGTGGTCGGACGCTATGCCTTGAGACGGTACAAGGAGCGCTTCTCGTCCGTCATGCGATAGATGAGCCCCTTCTCTCCGAGGGTGCGGATCACACGAAAAAAGGTACTGTGGGACATCTGCGCAACCATTGACTGGCTTTGCAATACGCTGATTTCGAAGATCCCATCGTGGTCGGCTGCAAGCACGGCTGCGGCAAGCACAGTCTTTTCGGCCTCGGTCAAAGTCGTTAACCCGAGGTCTGCCTCCATCTCGAGAAGCGTCGCCCGCAATCGGCTGACCGCCTTTAAAAGTTGATTGCCCAAAATACACCAATTGATATGCGGTAATGAAACCGCAGGGGAACAGCCTAGCGTGCAATGTTCGCTTTTTCTTTGGACGATTTCCAGAAGTTTTGGTAGCAAAAAGCGGCTGCATCTAGCAATTGTGATCCCCAGCGAAGCTCTGCTTCGGCGTATTTTGGTATCACAATGGGATATAATATCAGATTTAATAAACGAAATTTAGGGTCAAAACTTCTATCATAAGATATTTTATGTCGTTTTGTTGTTTGTTGTTTGCTGAAATTTTTTGCAACAGTCGTATGGCCGCAAGTCACCGCTGCTTTATTGGGGCGCTCTGGCACTCACTATTTATGCAGCGCGCCGCATATGGGGCTTGCTAGGTTGCATAAATTGCAAGGCCAACTTAGCTGATAGCCTGCGCGCATCGTAGCGAAGGTGGCAGCGGGTGTCAGCGCCGCAACATTGGCGCGCGCCTTTATGCGCAATGTGCAACGCTCGGTGGGCTCGCATGCGCGCGCTGGTTCCGCGTTAAGGCCGCCCGAGGGCTAGGGTGCCGGTTTGTCTGTGCGCGCATCACCTGCAAGCGTCGTGGCACGAAGCACATGGCCCAGATCGGCGCGCAGGCGTTGCGGCGCATCCCCGCCCAAGGCCGCGTCGAGCTGTGCATGGGTGTCGCGCCATACCGGCAGCGCCGCCGTCAAGGCATCCAAGCCGGATTGTGTGATGTGCACGATCCGCGCGCGGCGGTCGGTCTTGTCCGGCTCGACCCGCACAAGGCCGCGCCGCTCCAGCGGCTTGAGCGCCGCGGTAAGCGAGGTGCGGTCCATCGCGAGGAACTCTGCCAGACGGCCAATGGTTGGGGGTTCGGGCGCGTTCAGCGCCATCAACAGCGAGAATTGCCCATTGTTGAGCCCAAAGGGGCGCAGCGCCATGTCAAAGAGCCGCGCCAAGGCACGCGCCGCGCGCTGCGTGTGCAGGCACAGGCAGGTTTGCGCGACATCTGCAACAATCGCGCGATCGAGTGTCTTTCGCGTGGATTCTGGCATGATATGTTGATATCAACTTAAATCGGACATGATCAATGCAGTACGCCATCGTTGACCCTTTCATCGGCCAAGGCCGAAAGGGTGGCGATGGCCAAGTGACGCGAAAGGTAAAGGCCCCATGATGACCCCACAACTCTATCTGTTCTTCAAGGGCGACTGCCTTGAGGCCATGACCCTTTACGCGAAGACGCTGGGCGGCACCATCGAGGGGGTGTTTTTGAACAAGGACGCAGCGCCGGAAGACCGGATGCCCGGCGGCGACGATTTGGTGATGAACCTTGCGATGCGGCTTGGCGATACGCTGATGATGGCGTCCGACAATTCCGAAGAGATGTATGAGCGGCCACAGGGCTTCCGCGTCCAGATCGAGACGCCCTCGGCGGACGCGTTCGAGAGGATCTTTGCAGCGCTGGCGGAGGGGGCAACCGACATCCCCGTGCCGCCCGGTGAGACGCCATGGGCCGAGTGCTTTGCAATGTTCACTGACCGTTTTGGCACGCCTTGGATGCTGAATTTCACCGGCGCGCGTGGATAGGGGGATCATGCCGGTCGCGCTGTTGCGAACCAAGGCCCATGGCTGAGAGCCGCTTTCGAACCCGTCGCGACCAGAGATATCGCAATAAGCTACCGCGCTAAGGTTTGCACCTGTTGATGTCTCGAAAGCCGCGGTGGTGCCCGAGGTGAACGCTGCTCATTCGTACGGTGCCAGAGCGCTTGGTTTAGGCGACAGGGCCGTTCCCAATCAGCTTGTCCACATCGGACACGAGCGCCGCATGCCATTCCAAAGGCGCATCCGGCAGGCCGATCAACCCCATGAGTGATTTGCACAGCGACCAAGTGTCGAGGTTTGCGGCCAAGAGCGCGGCGATCTGATTTGCGTTTGGATCTTGCAACCTTTCGCCCCGGTCCCGTTTCCAAACGACAAAGGCGATCCATGCCGCCAAGGCTCGGCGGGCTTGCGGCGCATCGGATGCGCCGGTCAACAATGGCACGATCCGTTCCCGCAGCTTAAGGCTGCCGTCGCAGGCGATTTGCGCCAGTTCATGGCGCATTTCGGCAACCGCGAAGCGTTCAACCAAAGCCGCGCGATAAGCAGGGGTTGAGGCCTGCACATTGTCAGGCAGGGTTGCCTGCGCCTCGTTCCAGAGCTGTTCAACCGCCGCACGTAATGCGGTGTCTGCGATTGCCTCATGGACATAGCGATAGCCGGCAAGCAGGCCCGCATAGGCAAGATAGGAATGCGCGGCATTCAATAGTCGCAGCTTGCGCACTTCATAGGGCACCACATCAGGGACGATTTCGACCCCCGCGTTCTCCCACGCGGGTCGGGGCCCTGCGAAATCATCTTCGATGATCCATTCAGAAAAGGCTTCGGTCAGTACGGCGGCCGGATCGGTTGCGCCGCTGGCGGCTTCGATCTCGGACCGGATCGCGTCAGTGGTCGCCGGCGTGATCCGATCAACCATCGTGTCGGGGAAACGGATGTCCACGGAAAGCCGCAACCCGGCTGCGCGGGCGAAGTCGGTGATTGCCGCGCGCAATTTGTGACCATTGCCCGAGACATTGTCGCAGCTGATGACCGTGACCGGCGTAGATCGCAGGGCAAGCCCATGGGCCAGAAGCCCAATCGCGCTGCGCGGATCTTGTGTCAGATCCGCCGCAATCGCGGGAGATTTAAGGTCCAATCGCCCATCCGCCCCCAAGCCATAGCCTTTCTCGGTGACGGTCAGGGTGATGATATGCACTTCGGGATCGGCGATTGCGGCAACCACCGCCTGTGGCGCGGCCTGCGCAAGAAGCAACCGGTCATGGACGGCGATCTTTTGAATATGTAGCCCATCGGCCCCTCGAATGCCGAGGTGATAGGCACCGCCCTGCGCCACCAGCGCTGCGTAAAGCGCGGCATTGCCCATCACGACGCCTGTCACGCTCCAGTCGCCCGCCATCGCGGTATACCACGCCTGATGCGCGCGATGAAAATTGCCAAGGCCAAGGTGCAGGATGCGGGGCATGTCTCAGCTTTCGTGCAAGCCATAGGCATCAAGCGCAAGATCGCGCGCCAAGAAGGGGGCGAGCCGCTCAGCATCCGCTTGCGCAAGGATGCCACAATCGACCTGCCCTGCAAGGTGTAGGGCAACCGCGCGGCGCCATGTGTCATGCCGGGCCGGGATCGACAGAAAAGCGCGGGTATCATCATTGAAGCCCGAAAGATTGTGATATCCCGCTGTTTCCACCACCCGGTCAAAGTAACGGCGGATGCCATTCACACTGTCATGGAACCACCAAGGTGGGCCAAGGCGAAGGCAGGGCCAATGGCCAACCATTGGCGCAAGTTCGCGGGCATAGCTGCTTTCGTCGAGTGTGAAGAGGATCACTTTGAGCTCTGGCGCGTTGCCCACGCGATTGAGCAGCGGCCCCATGCCAGCGACCCAGTCGATGACACCGGGGATGTCTGCGCCCATGTCTGGCCCATGGCTGGCAAATAGCGGCGCGTTGGTATTGCGGCGGCTGCCTGCATGGATCTGCATGACCAGCCCATCGTCAACCGACATCTGCGCCATCTCGACCAGCATGTGACCGTAATAGGCGCGGGCCTCAGCGTTGCGCAATGTGCCCGCCATGGCTTGCGCATGAAGCGCCTCGATCTGGTCGCGATCAAGCCAGCATGTCGCAAGCTCTGGCACATCATGGTCTGTCGCGGTGGCACCCAAGGCGCGAAAGGCCGCGCGCCGATCACGCAGCGCATCCAAAAAGCTGCCATAATGCGCGACGTCGCGGCCGGTGATCTGCGCCAATTGCGCCAAAGCGGCCGCATGCTTGGGGCGCGTTGGGTTCAAGACATCATCTGGGCGGAAGGTCGGAATGATCCGACCCTGCCAAGCAGATGCGGCGATGGCGGCATGATGTGACAGCAGGTCTGTTGCCGGATCGGTCGTGGCCAGCACCTCGATCCCGAAACGGTCGAACAATGCGCGGGGCCGAAATGCATCCGTCGCCAATTTCGCCGCGATCTCATCATAGAGCACCTGCGCCGTGCGCGGCGAGAGGGGGGTATCGATCTGAAGTGTTTGGGTCAGGGTGAACGCCATCCATTGCTGGCTCGGCGTCCCAAGAAACGCATCCCAATGCTGCGCGAGAAGCTGGAACACTGCGCGCGGATCATGGTCTTCGCCGCCGGGGCCGATCCCTAAGGCGGCAAGCGGTACCCCGCGCGAATAGAGCATGCGAAAGACATAGTGATCGGGCTGGATCAACAGCGCGGCGGGGTTGGGAAAAGCGGCATTTGTTGCCCACCACGCAGGGTCGCAATGCCCATGCGGCGACACGATGGGAAGATCGGCGATGCGCGCGTATAAAGCGGCGGCGCTTGACGGGAGGATTACGCCGGCTGTCATTGATCAGACCTCCGCCTCTTCGAAGAAATCGCGGTTCGCAGCGACCAGGTCCGACAGCGTTGCCAACACGCGGCGCAAATGTTGGCGCATCCGCTCAAAGGCTTGGTCCTTGTCCCCTTTCTGGATGGCGTTAAAGATGCCTTCATGCTCGGACAACAACTCTCCCATGCGGTCGGAGTCGTTGAGCGACAAGACACGTAACCGATCCAGCGCCGACTTTTCGCGCAACAGCAGCCCTCCGATCCGCTCAAAGCCTGTCGCTTCGGCGAGCAGAAGGTGAAAACGATCGTCAAGTTGTTGGAACTCCAGCTTCTCTCCAGCCGCGACAGCGATGCGCTGGCTTTCGAGAACCGCGAGAATTTTCTCGCGCGAGTCCTGCGACAAGCCTTGCGTGCAGAGCCGTTCGACCACAGCACTTTCCAAGGCTTCACGCAGGAATTGGGCGCCGATGATCTGCTGCTCGGACAGCTTCGAGACATAGGTTCCCCGGCTTGGCCAGGTCATGATCAGACCGTCTTCGCGCAATTGCGCAAAGGCTTCGCGCACGGGCGTGCGGCTGGCACCAAAGACTTGGCCAACCTCGTTTTCCGAAATCAGCGCACCGGGTCGGATCTGCATGTTAAGGATCGCGGCCCGCAGCGCCGAGCAGATTTGTTCTGCCGCCGGACGGGCCATATTCAGGGGCGCCACATCTCGGAAAGATGCGTCAAGCAGCGCTAATTTCTGTTTCATTTGAAGATCTATCCCGAGTTGACAGTAGCCAGTATACCGGTATGTAATGAAAGCGCAACGGAGATGTCCCGCATTTTAAGGGCATAGCGCAGACGGTCAAAGGGCGCGGTTATGGGAAATGCATTGCCAAAACGGGCGGTCCTGATCGGTGCAGGAATGGTGGCGCGGACGCATCTGTCGGCCTGTGCCGCTGCGCAGGGTGTCCGTGTTCATGGGATCCAGTCCAGAAGCCCGGATCGCGCCCGCGCGCTTGCGGACGCGCATACTGCGCAGACCGGCGAGAACATCCGCGTCTATGACAGCCTCGCGGCCGTGACCGCCGATCCTGAGATTGATTTTGCCATTGTCTTGACGCCGCCAAATGCGCGTATCGAGATCGTCAGCATCTTGGCCTCGGCAGGCAAGCATATCTTGCTGGAAAAGCCCGTTGGGCGAAACGCCACCGAGGCGCGCGAGGTGGTCCGCCTGTGTCATGAGGCGGGTGTGACCTTGGGGATCGTGTTCCAGCACAGGATGCGCGAAGCGTCTCGCAAGGCGGCGCAGATGATCGCCGACAACGATCTGGGCGCGCTTGGTCTGGTGGAGATTGCGGTGCCTTGGTGGCGTGATCAGGGCTATTATGACGAACCCGGGCGCGGCACCTATGCGCGCGATGGCGGCGGCGTTCTGATTTCACAAGCGATCCATACCATCGACTTGGCGCTTTCACTGGCTGGCCCCGTCCGGTCTGTCCGCGCGATGGCTGCAACGACCCGGTTTCACAGGATGGAAGCCGAGGATTTCGTTACCGCCGGTCTGCAATTTGCCAATGGCGCGGTCGGGTCTTTGGTGGCCAGCACCGCGAGTTTTCCGGGCAAGGCGGAAACGATCACACTGCACTTTGAAAAGGCCAGTCTGGGCCTCGCGTCTGGGCGGCTCGTGGTGCAGTGGCGCGACGGACATGAAGAAAGCTTTGGTGCGGCGGGTGGAACCGGGGGCGGGGCCGATCCAATGGCCTTTACCCATGAATGGCACCAAAGCGTTATCGAAGATTTCGCGTCTGCGCTTGCCAGCGGTAGGCGGCCGGCCATCACCGGCCAAGACGCGCTCGCGGCCCACGACCTGATTGACGCCATCATCACATCCGCCCGCAGCGGCGGAGCCACGGAGTTAAGCGCATGACCCCCCTTAGATTTGCCGCAATCGGCATTGATCACCGCCATATCTTTGGGATGGCGTCCAATATGATGGATGTGGGCGCGGAGTTCGCTGGATGGTGGACCGCCGGCCACCCCAATACCGAGGCCAGCTTTGTCGCGCGTTTCCCCGATGTCGCACGCGCAGACAGTGCCGAGGCGCTGCTGAATGATCCGTCCATCGATCTTATCTTGCTCTCGTGCATCCCCGTTGACCGGGCCGCTTGGGCCATTGCGGCGATGGAGGCTGGCAAAGATGTTTTGACCGATAAGCCGGGCTGCACCACGCTTGACCAGCTTGCAGCGATCCAGGCAACGGTCGCAAAGACCGGGCGCATTTGGTCTATCGATTTTTCCGAACGTTTCGAGGTGCCCGCCGCCACCCGCGCCGCAGAGCTGGTCGCGGAAGGGGCCATCGGCCGGGTGATCCAGACGCTTGGCATGGGGCCGCACAGGCTTAATCGCAGCACAAGGCCCGACTGGTTCTTTGACCGGCAGGCATATGGTGGCATCCTCACCGATATCGGCAGCCATCAGATCGACCAATTCCTGTTCTTCACCGGCTCAACAGACGCCGAAGTCGTGCATGCGAGTGTGGCCAATTACGCCAGCCCCGATGATCACGGTCTTCAGGATTTCGGCGAGATCGTTCTGCGCAGCGACAATGGGCATGGCTATATCCGCGTTGATTGGTACACGCCCGATGCTTTGCCGACCTGGGGCGACGGGCGGCTGACGATCCTTGGGACCGAAGGCTATATCGAGCTGCGTAAATACGTCGATGTCGGCATCCCCGGCACCGATCATCTGATCCTCGTCAATGGTGATCGCTGTGAAAAGATCGACGCATCGGGCGCGCCGCTGCCCTTCTTTGCCCGTTTCGCGGCCGATCTGCGCGACCGCAGTGAAACCGCAATGACGCAAGCGCATGTCTTCAAGGTGTGCGAGTTGTCACTCAAGGCACAAGCCATGGCTGAGGGTCGTTTGGCGTGACCCGCTTGGCTGTTCGCGCAGCCCGCCGCGTTTGATGGCTTTCAATCAAACCAACGCCGCGTTTGCATTGCAAACGCGGCGTCGCTGGAACCGGTGAAGCCTAGCCACCGATTTCCCGCAAGACGCCCTAAACCGTCAGGCCATTTGCCACCGTTTTACCGGTTGCATCGAAGACATGCATCTGTGCGCGGGAAAAGCTGAGCGACAGGGCTTGGCCCTTCACGATGGGCAATTGTCCGGGCTGGTGGACGGTAATCTGCGGCAGTCCCGGAGCATCGCAATAGAGGTAGGTCTCGCCACCGAGCTGCTCTGTCACTTTCACCGTCGTGGTCAACTCGCCCAATCCATCGGCGTGGACGGCAATATGCTCGGGCCTGATGCCGATGGTGAGCTTGTCGCCGTCCTTGATGCTGGGCAGATCCGATAGATCAAGGCGCAGACCCTCGATGCTGATCGCAAGGCCCGCTGCGTCGCGCACGGCGTGGCCTTCGAACATATTCATCCGGGGTGAGCCGATGAAACCCGCCACGAAGGCGTTGCAGGGGCGGTTATACAATTCCAAAGGCGCGCCAACCTGTTCCACGATACCCTTTTGCAAAACCACGATCTTGTCGGCCAGCGTCATCGCTTCGACCTGATCATGGGTCACATAGATCATCGTGCCGCCGATTTTGGCATGCAGCGCGGACAGTTCCTTGCGCATCACGACCCGCAATTCCGCGTCAAGATTTGACAAGGGTTCGTCAAACAAAAAGGCCTTGGGATCGCGCACGATGGCCCGCCCGATGGCGACGCGTTGACGCTGTCCGCCGGACAATGCCTTTGGCTTTCTGTCCAGATAGTCGGTGATTTGCAGCAGCTCAGCCGCATTCCTGACGCGCTCATCGATCTGGGCGCGCGGCATTTTGGAGTTTTCCAACCCAAAGGCCATATTCTTATAAACCGACATATGCGGGTAAAGCGCGTATGACTGGAACACCATCGCCAAGCCGCGCTCTGCGGCGCTGACATCATTGACGACGCTACCGTCGATCTCGACCGTGCCGGAGGTGATGCCTTCCAACCCGGCGATGATGCGCAGAAGGGTGGATTTTCCACAGCCAGATGGCCCCACGAACACGCAGAACTCCCCGGTTTGAACCTGAAGGTTGATCCCGTGGATCACCTCCAACTCCCCATAGGCTTTGTGCACGTTCTTGAGATGAATTTCGGTCATTGTTCGTCTTTCATTACCGGCTGCGCATCTTATTGGCGAGTTGTGGGTCAGCCTTCTGCATGCGCAGGGGCGGCAGACCTTTGAGGATCTGGCCGATATCATCCAGCATCATGTCCCGGATACGCGCATAAGAGGCGCGCAGCCCGCCCGCCAAATGCGCAGAGAACAAGACATTGGGTGTCTCGCGCCAAGCGTGACCTGCGGGCACGGGCTCTTCTGGGAAAACATCCACTGCGGCGCGGAAGGCCCCAGTGGCGGCCAGTGCCAGGAAATCGTCGAAGTCCACGATCTCGGCGCGCGAGGCCAAGACGACGCAGGCGTCATGCCGGATCAACGACAGCTTCTTTTTGTCAAGAAATCCCTCATTCTCCGAGGTGACACCCGCCAAAAGATAGATCACATCCGACCGCGACAGCGCCGCGTCGAGCGACACGGGTTCCAGACCCTCGCTGGCAAGGTAGCCATCAGAAAGCCACGGGTCATGCACAAGCAATTGCACACCGAAGGGGCGGAGCAAGGGGGCTAAAGCGCGCCCAAGATTGCCGTATCCAATCAGCGCGACCGTCGCATTATAGAGGCTTTCCGCCTTGCCGTTGCCGCCGATGCCATAGGCCTCTTGGCCAGAGCGGAACAGCCCGTCGGCCCGGTGCAAGCCGCGCAGCAAGCTGATGGACTGACCAATGCAGAATTCAGCCACGGCAGGGGCCATGGCGGGTGCGGCGCTCAGCACATGGATGCCGCGCGCATGACATTCGGCATAGTCGATATTGGGTTCCCAATTCGCCTTTACGTTCAAGATCGCGCGCAGGTTGGGCGCCCGGTCCAGCCGTTCCTTTGGCATGGCGGTTTGCCCGATCAGCACGGTCATGTCGGCCAGATGCGCCTCGACCAGATCATCGGGTGCGCGGCTACCCCAATGGGCAACGACGCGTCCCATCTGGGAGAGTTTCTCGGCGCAGTCGGGCGTGTAGACCATGGCCTCGTTCCGAGGAAACGGGTCCATGAAAATTAACGGAGCGTTGGTCATCATTTCATCCCTGAGGAGGCAATGCCGGTTGTTATGAAACGTTGCAGGAAACCGAAAACGATGACGACCGGGATCAGCGTGACGACGGTCATCGCCAGAATGTAGTGCCATTGCACATCCAGCTCACCCTGGAAGGAGTTGAGGCCAACCTGAAGCGTATAGACCTCGGAGCGGTTCAGAACGATGAGCGGCCAAAGGAACTCGTTCCAGCGCCACATGATCGAAAAGATCGCAAGCACCGCCACGGCGGGCATCGCCAGCGGCATGACCACCCGCCAGTAGATTTGCCATTCCGAGGCCTTGTCCATCCGCGCCGCCTCGATCAGGTCACGCGGGATTGTGAGCATGTATTGGCGCAACAAGAAAACGCCCGTGGGTGTCGCCGCGCCGGGTAAAATGACCGCCCAGAGCGAATTGATCATCCCAAGGTTCGTCACCACCAAGTACACCGGCACCAAGATCACGGTGATCGGGATCATGAGCGTGCCGATCACGAACAGCATGATCGCATTGCGCCCACGAAATTCGTAAATCGAAAGCCCGTAAGCCGCCATCGAGTTGATCAGCAGCGTCACCAAGGTTGCCGCGAAGGTCACGACGACCGTATTCCACAAGTAGCGCATGAAATTGAAGCGCTCGAGCGGGTCGCGGTAGTTCTCCAACGCCATCCGAAATTCGCGCACCGGTTCGCGCGTTGCGATTGGAACCTGCAAGCGTTCTTCCGGGTTGGCCGGGTCGATCATCTGCGCTGTGATCCCGACACGGCGGATTTGCGCAAGCTGGCGCACGCTGCCGTCTTCCATTGTGACATCGAAGAGCAAGAGGGGTTCTGCATGTCCTTCGACGGCGACGCTCACCTGCCCAAGCGGCAGCAGTGTCGGTGGAAACTCTTGCAGGCCCGCCGGCGTCTTGAACGAAGAAAGCACCAGCCAGACCACAGGCGCAAACATCAAGAACAGGCCAAAGCCAAGGTAGAGATAGGTAAAGATATCGGTCCAGTGCAGCTTGCCTTGTCCGCGACGGGCGGTCAGGACATGCCAGACCGCATGGCTGGATTGTGCCGTGTCAGGCATTGTCGCGCCTCCGGGTTGCCGCCAACTGCGTCAAGGTCAAGACAAACAAGACGCCGCCAAGCACCATCGAGGCCGCTGACGCCAAGCCAAAGTTCTGCACCTGGTTCGTGAAGGCCGTGTTGTAGATATATTGCACGATGAACTGCGTCGCCGTTCCCGGCCCGCCACCTGTCAAAACATAGACCTCGTCAAAGACCTGCACGCCCTTGATCAGCGCCAGCACGATCACCACGAGCATGTTGGGCCACAAAAGCGGCAGGGTAATGCGGAAGAAAACGCGCTCTTTGCTGGTGCCATCCATTTCGGCGGCCTCGTAAAGATCGGGCTGGATCGCTTGGAGGCCGGCCAGCAAAATCAGCATGTAAAAGCCCATATGCGCCCAGATCGACACGAAAACGGCCCAGAACATCGCCCAATCGGGGCTGACGAAGAACAAGATGCGCTCAAGCCCGATGGACACCAAAAAGGCATTCAAGATCCCATCGCGCAGCAAGATCCATTTCCAGATCAGGGCGACGACGACCGGCGAAAGCAGCACGGGAAAGAAAAAGACAGCGCGCCAAAAACCGCGCCCGCGGATTTCGCGGTTCAAGACAAGCGCGGTGATCAGCGAGAACAGCACCATGAAGCTGACCTGAAAGAAGATGAAAATTGCCGTATTGAATATGCCCTTCCAAAAGCGGTCTTCGCGGCAACTCAACGGATCGGCGTAATTCTCGCAATCGAAAAGAAAGCCATATTGCTCGCCCTCGACAAAGGGGCGGTCACTGAGAAACAGGGCCGTCCCACCGGTCAGCGAATAGGCAAAATTGAGAAATAAAGGGATGACGACGAACATGCCGAAGAAAACCAAATTCGGCAGCAGAAATAACCAAGGCATCCCGCCGATACCAAGCAGGCGTTGGATCGCGGACATGGGGTAGTCAAGCAGCCGGAACAGGACACGCACCGGTGTGGCCGCTACATGCGTTAGTGCTTCGCCAGTTGTTTGCGGTTTGTCATAAACCCGGGCCATGGCGCGTCCTATCCATTCAGGCAATCGGCCCCGCAAAGCTGCGGGACCGATCATGCGTTGGTTGAGTGAGGTTCAGCGACCGCTCTCGGCCAGTTGGTTCGCGACGTCTTCTTCCATCCGGGCAAAGGCATCCTCGAGGGTCAATTCACCCACGATGGCTTCGTTCAGGCGCGAGATGAGCGCGTTGAACAACACGCGGTTGGACGGGTAGCCTTGCAGTTGGAAGGCTGTCGGTGAAATCGTCGGCACCGCTGCGGCGAAGGTTGACAAGGCATGGGCCGCGCGGGGGTCATCCGTGGCAAAATCGATGCCGCTGCTTGCAAGGCCAAGGTGACCCGGAATGAACAGGGTGCGGCCATAGAACTCGGCCAAGACCTCTTCTTGCGCCAGATAGTCCATCAAGATGCCAACTTCTTTGGGATGCTCGGTATCCCCGATGGCCACAAGCGCAGCGCCGCCGGGCATGCCGGTGCAGGCAGAGGCACCACAAGGCGCGGGGACAGCCCACCAATCAAAGGCATCGCCGATCGTCGAGGTAAACTGCGGGATCTGCCAAGAGCCGGACATATACATCACGACGTTGGCGTTGGCGAAATCCTCGTTCGCACCAAGGTAGGTCGAGCCGGAAACAGAGCCCCAAAGCTCTTTCGACATGGTGCCGTCCTGGTGCCAGTCATAGAGCATCTGCGCCATGCGCTTCAGCCCATCGTCCACCAAAGCGGGTGCGCCCTCGGCATCGAACATCATCGCGCCTTGCGAGATTGCTGGGCCTGCAACGCGGTGACCCGAGCGGTCCCATGCCATGGGAATTGGGATATCCAACGCTTTGGCCACAGCATTTACCGCGGTTGCCCAATCGTCCCATGTTGCGCCCGCGCCGGGCATATCGATACCGGCCTGTTCAAACAATGTGCGGTTCACATAGGGGCCGGTCACGGTCAGCTGCGTCATGAAGCCGTTGATCGCGTCGCCATCGGGATCAAGCCAGGACAGGAAGGGACCAAAGTTCGTTTCCCAGTATTCCGGGTTCTGAACATGTGGACGCAGATCCAGATAGTACTGGGACAAGCCGCCAAGGTCAGTCACCCGCGCGATGTCAGGGCCATTGCCAGCCGCAAGCTGGATCGGCAAGGATTCCAAAACCATCTGGTAGGGAACAACGTCGAGGGTCACGTTGATGTCGGGATGGGCTTGATGAAAGCCATCGAGGAGCGACTGCATCACTTCGCCTTCGATGCCGTCATTATACCACATCATACGCAGTTCGGTCTGCGCCGCGGCAGACCCAGCCGCAAGTGCGAACAGAGAACTTGCCGCCAAGAGTTTATAGGATGTTTTCATAGTTTCCTCCCTGGAATGTTTGATCCTGTTTTCCGTTTCTTGTCTGCTCGTGATCTTTTGTGGCGCGCTTGGCACGCCCGTGTGAAATGGCAGCCATCACGCCACGCAACTCGGCAAGACCCTTGAGCCTGCCGACAGCAGGATAGCCCGGCTGCGCACCTGCAATGAGATCTGTGAGGATATCTTGCCCATGGTCTGGGCGCATGGGGATGGTGTCATCCGCCCGACCTTGCTCACGGCGGCGCGCCTCTTCGTCAAGCAAAACCTCGACCACGCCGACCATGTCGACATCGCCTGCCAGATGCTCGGATTCAACGAAGCTGCATGGAACGCGATATGTTTCCCGCGCGACATTGCGCAAATGCACGAAATGAATTCGTGGCGCTAATGCCTTGGCCATGGCCACGCAGTCATTGTCTGGCCTTGCGCCGAATGACCCGGTGCAAAAAGTTGCACCAAAGCTTGGATGATCGACGGCAGCGAGCACCGTTTGATAATCAGCAAGCGTCGACATGGTACGTGGCAGGCCAAGCAACGCGAAGGGTGGATCGTCGGGATGGCAGCAAAGCCTCATGCCAAGCTGTTCAGCGAGAGGCACAACCTCGGACAAGAAATCGATATGGTTTTGCCGCAGCGCATCGGACGACAAGGCGGCATAGGTATCAATCGCGGCGCGCACCCCCTCGAGTGTCCAGCTTTCCGCTGATCCGGGAAGCCCAGCAAGCACGGCTTTTTCAAGCGCCTGCCTTGCTGCATCATCCATGCCCGCTGCAGCCGCTTTGGCCTTGTCGAGGATTTCGGGTGTATATGCCTCTGCTGCGCCGGGACGTTTGAGGATATGCACATCAAAAGCGGCGAAAGCGGCGAGGTCGAACCGCATCGTCGTCGCGCCCGAGGGGAGTTCGGCACGCAAGCTCGTGCGGGTCCAGTCCAGCACAGGCATGAAGTTGTAGCATACCGTGCTGATGCCAGCGGCGGCCAATGCTGTGAGCGAGACCTTGTAGGCGTCGATATGCGCCGACCAATCGGAGGCTTGTGTTTTGATCGCCTCTGAAACCGGGAGGCTTTCGACCACCTCCCACGCGAGTGCCCCGCCTGATGCCGTTGCGATCTGCGCTTGCCGTTTGGCGATGTCGTCCAAGGGCCAGGGCGCGCCGGGCGGCAAGTGATGCAATGCGCTCACGATGCCCTGCGCGCCAGCCTGAAGCGCGTCGCGCACTGTGACCCGATCCTCCGGGCCAAACCATCGCCAGGTTTGTCGCATGCAGCAAGGCTCCTTCTGATACCGGTATACTAGTATGTCGCTTTACCATTGTGCAATCTTTTTATTCCGGCCGACATGTATCGTGATCTTGCGTCTCGGCCCGGGCGCATTGTGCTGTGAAAAGGGGTGGGATGCCGGCACCCGCACCTCAACAGATGCGGGGGAGATGCCGCCCCAACCTGTGCCATCGGCGCAGTTTGCGCCGCGAGCGAAGGTTTTACCGGTCTGTGACCGTGATCGTTTCTAGATCGGCGGGAGGACGTTTGGCATGTGTGACCGTCGCGCCGTTACCCGTTCGCGGTGGATCATGTATAGCCCCGCTGCGATGATGATCGCGATGCCCGCCAAACTCAGCGTGTTGGGGAAATCTTGGAACACCAGATAGCCCATCAAGGTCGCCATCGGCAGTTCAAGATATTGCATCGGTGCCAATGTGGCCGAGGGTGCCAGCGACAGCGCATAGGTCATCATCATATGGCTCAGGGCTGCGAAAAACCCGACGCCAAAAAGCCAGAGCCATGCGATATCCTGCGGCCAAACCGGGTCGAGCATCATAGAGCCCGTGCCATTGGCCAGCATCAGCACCGGCAGGCAGATGAGGCTTGCGAGCAGGCCGGTATGGAATTGCAGCGTGACGGGATGAACCCGACGGGACAATCCGCGCGTCACAAGAATATAGAGCGCAAATGACACCGCCGTGCCCAAGGGAAACAGCGACAGCGCGCCAAAGGCTGCAAAGCTCGGCTGAATCACGAAGAGAACACCGACAAAACCCACCATAGCCGCCCCAACCCGGCGAGGGCCGACATCTTCGCCCAGATAATATTTGCCAATCAACAGCACGATGAATGGGGCGATGAAGGCGATGGCCAGCGCATCGGCCAACGGCATAACGCGAATGGCCGCGACGAAACAAAAGGTCGAGACAAGCAAGAATACGGCGCGCAAGACCAGCGCCAGCATTTGCGCCCGCGCGACCCGCAAGGTCAGCCCCATGATCCACATGATCGGTGCCATCAAAAGGCATTGCACGAGAAAGCGGGCGGCGGTGATTTGGCCGACCGGCACGCTGCTTGACGCAAGCTTGGCTGCCACATCTAACAAGGGGGCTGTCACGCAAAACCCCAGCATCAGCACCACACCGGTCAAGATGCGGTCGGTCGATGGGGTTTCGGCATGCGCGCTTGTCATGCACCTCGCATACGATGACGCCCAAGACGCGTCTATCGATTTCCGAATGGGCCCAACAAAGCGATCCGTTGCGATGGCAGCGCATGACAGGTTGGGCGGATTTGCCCGCCAAGCTGACGATTCCGGAAGCATCGCGATCAAAAATATGGCTCAGTAGGTCACAATCCACGCGAGAAGGGTCGGGACGAATGAGCGTCATCACTTATCTGACTGATATTGAGTTTGCCGCAGGCGCGATTGCGCAAGTGGCCGCACGGCTTGAGCGGCTGGGGGTGAAGCGGCCTTTGCTGGTCTCTGATCGCGGGGTGCTTGCGGCCGGTCTGGTGGATCGCATCTTGCCCTATTTGCCCAAAGACACGGCCCAGTTTTTCGATGTCCCCTCGAACCCGACGGAAGAGGCCACGCTGCAAGCCGTCGGTCTTTACAAGGCGTCGGGATGTGACGGTGTCGTGGCGCTGGGCGGGGGCTCGCCCATCGATTTGGCAAAAGCAGTGGCGCTTTTGGCAACCCATGGCGGACCGCTGGCGCGCTTTGCCTTGATCGAAGGGGGGCTGCCCTTGATCACGGCCGCTGTTGCGCCGGTGATTGCGATACCGACCACAGCAGGCACCGGGTCCGAGGTGGGGCGCGCCGCGCTGATCACTTTGGCCGATGGCCGGAAATTGGGCATCGTCAGCCCGTATCTTATCCCCAAGGCCGCGATTTGTGACCCCGAGCTCACCTTGGGCATGCCGCCCGCACTGACCGCCGCCACAGCGCTGGATGCGCTCTCGCATTGTCTGGAAACTTATCTATCGCCACGCGACAATCCCCCGGCAGAAGCGATTGCGCTTGATGGGGCGGCGCGGATTTGGGCGAATGTGATCCCTGCCTTTGAAGACGGCGCGAACCTTGCCGCGCGCCATGGCTTGATGATGGGCTCCTTGCAGGGCGGATTGACCTTCCAAAAGGGTCTGGGCGGGGTTCATGCGCTGTCGCATGCCTTGGGCGGGCTGAAATCCCCAATCTGCACCATGGGACACTTAACGCCATTTTGATGCCTGCGGTGATGCGGATGAACCGTTCTGCCGCGCCCGAGAAATTTGCCCGGATCGAACGTGCCCTTGATCTGGGGCAGGGCGAATTGGAAGACGCGCTTGATGCGCGTAACCGCCGCCTTGGTATTCCCGTGGGCCTCAAGACATTGGGCCTGCGCGAGGATCAATTTGATGTCGTCATTCAGGGTGCTTTGGCAGATCACAGCCATCCGACAAACCCCGCGTCTTTGAACGGGGAGGACTATCGCCGTTTGCTGCAATCTACCTTTGTCTGACCGAGATGCGTGACTTGGGCTTCTTGCTTGAACGCAGGGGCGCTCAAGATGATCGGTGTGGCGCATGCTCTGGCGAGGGGCATGCTGATAACCACGACGATGCATTCATGGTCAGTGGATCGAGATGATCCTCGCAGCGCAAAAAAAAGCGCCACGACGAGCGTGGCGCTTTTCGATCGTGTGATCAGACGCGATCAGTTCATATCCGCGATGCGGGCGGCTTCGATGGCCTCTGCCGCAGCGGCGGCATGGGCGCTGAAGCTGTCCAGAACCTCGGGCCCTTGGCGGACATTCGCGCGGAACCAATCAAAGGCAGGTGCCGCGGCTTCCATGAACATGGTGCGCTGCGCTTCGGTGGGCACATAGATCTCGCCGCCGGCGGCGCGGAAGGCCTCATAGGCGGCGATTTCCTTGCGCTTGGGGCTTGCGAATGTGGCCTGTTGCAGGGCTGCAAAGCCGTCGATCACGATGCGCTTATGTTCATCGGACATGCCAAGGAAGCGCTCGTTATTCATGAACCAGAACGCGCCCATGTAGCTGTGGTTGTCGAGCGTGAGGTATTTCAGCCCGGCATCGGTGAACCGCATGTTCATGATGTCGGTGATACCGTTTGCGGTGCCTTCCACGACGCCGGTTTGCAGCGAGGTGAACAACTCGGGCCATGCAATCGGCGTGGGGGCCGCGCCAAGCGCTGTTGCCAATGTCTGCGGCAGATCGGCGGGAACGGTCCGCATCCGCAGGCCTGCCAGATCGGCGGGCGTTTCGATGCGGCGCTGGGTGTTTGCGTAGCTGCGCCAGCCGCCGGTGTTGCCGACCGTCATCAAACGGATGAGCCCGTCGCTATCTTCCAGCATCAGTTCGCGCATTTCGTGAACGAAGGGGCCGGACAGAACATGCTCGGCCACGCGGTCATCGCTCATCAGATAGGGCAGGTCGAGCACCTGAATATAGGGGAAAAGACCGGCCGCACCGCCCGAGGTCGACACGAAAATGTCGATTGAACCGTCTGCAACGCCTGCCAAGCATTCATCGCCTTTGGTGCAAAGCTGGGTGCCGATGAACAGTTCGACACCGATCGCGCCGTTCGAAGCGTTTTCGACAAAGTTCTTGAATACGACGAGACCGTCATAATCCTCGTCTTGATCGTTCGAGGTCGCGGTTGCGCGCAGCATAATCTCTTGCGCGAAAGCCGTTGTCACCGGTGCGACCAACATTGTCGCGAGCAACATCGACTTGAGGGTTGTCTTCAACATCTTGGTTTTCCTCCCTTTGGATATGAAGATCATTGAACAAACCCGAACAGACGCGGGATCGTGAGCGTCAGTGCGGGGATGTAGGTGAGTAGAAAAATTACGACGATCTGAACCGCCAGAAACGGCAAGATCGCCTTGGACAACGTTTCCAGCCTGAGGCCGGAAACGGATGAGGTGACAAACAGCACCAGCCCCATGGGCGGCGTCAAAAGGCCGACGGTCAGGTTGACTGCCATGATGATGGCAAAATGCACCGGATCGACGCCCAGTTCGATGAAGATCGGCCCAAGGATCGGCCCAAGGATGATAATCGCGGGGCCCGCATCCAAGAACATGCCGACAAGGAACAAGAGCAGGTTGATCAAGAACAACAAGATCAACACATTATCCGAAAGGGACAAGATAATGCTGGCCATCTGTTCCGGGGTGCGCGCCATTGCGGCCACGGTCTTGAAGGCCATCGCAGCGCCGACCAAAAGCAGCACCACCGCCGAGGTAATGCCCGCGCGCATCAGCACATCGGGGATATCCGACAGCTTGAGCGTGCGCATGATGAACAGCGACACGATGAAAGCATAGCCCACCGCCACGGCCGCGGCTTCGGTGGGTGTCATCACGCCGCCAAGGATGCCGCCCAGAATGATCACCGGGGTCATCAGCGGCCAAAAGGCGCGCAGGCTTGCCTGTCCGCGTTGGCCCCAGCTTGCACGCTTTGTGGCGGCCGGAAGCTCGTATCGGTCAGCCAGCAGTGACAGGGCAATCATCAGGCCGACCGCCATCATGATGCCCGGAATGATGCCCGCCAGAAACAGCGCGGCCACGCTTTCACCCATGACATAGGCATAGATGATCATGATGCCCGAGGGCGGGATGATCGGGCCAATGATCGAGCTTGCTGCCGTGATCGCCGCCGCAAAGCGCTTTTTGTAGCCGTTCTTTTCCATCGCGGGGATCAGCATGGACCCAAGCGCCGACACATCCGCCACAGCCGAACCCGACATGCCCGCAAACAGCATCGATGACAGCACATTCACATGCGCAAGCCCGCCGCGCAGATGGCCGACAAGCGCTTGGCTGAACTCGACCAGCCGCATGGTGATGCCGCCACGGTTCATCAATTCGCCCGCCAGCATGAAGAACGGGATCGCCATCAGCGGGAAGCTGTCCATCCCGTTATAGACATTGCGATACAGGAGCGTGATGTCGCGCTCCATCCCTGCGCCCCAAAGCAAGATGCCCGGTGCAGCCAGCAGGGCGAAAAACACCGGCAGGCCAAGAAAGAGGAAGATCAGAAAGACCGGGAGGAAAAAGCTCAGCATGTCATTCTGACCCCAGCACGACTTGATCGGAAATGGGCGGCAGATCGCCCGCACGACCAAAGAGCGCGATCACTTCGCGCAGGATCAATTCAAACGTCACCATGACCAGCGCACCAATGCCCACAAGCATCGACATCATCTGCCAAGATTTCGGCACCTTGTGCCATGTCGACAGATCCCAGCTGGTCGGCACATTCAGGCTGTCGGTGCCAAAGCGACCGGCAAGCCCAGACACTTCGCGCAGACCGATTTGCCATGCTTTCCACAACACGATCAGCGCCAAGGCAAAAAGCGTCAATGTCAGAAGATGCCGCAAGAGGCGGGGCAACAAGGCGACCATAAGATCAATCGCCACGAACCCGCCGCGGCGGTAGGCTGTCCCGATCATCAAACCTGCGGACCAGAGCATCAAAAAGCGCGCAGCCTCTTCCGGCCATGGCAGGCCAAGGCCGATCACATAGCGGAAAAACACCTGTGTCAGGATGACGATGACCATCAACAGAATGCAAAACGCCCCGAGCCAGCGGCCGATTGTCAGCGCGCCGGCATTGACCAATGCCACAAGCTTGGACAGGGCGATGAGCGCCTGCATGCGTGTCTCTCCTCCCTTTATCGCCCCTCTCCCAAAGGGCGTGTCTTTGGCCTAGCCCAGTGGGTTGAAGCCGCCGTATTGTCCCTGATGAAACACCAAGGCCGCGCCGCCGCGATGGGTGGCGCGCAAAACTTCACCGACAATGATCATGTGATCGCCGCCGTCATGCGTGGCATGTTGGCGACATTCGAACCGTGCCACGGCCTGATCCAGCACCGGCACCCCCTCGGCATTGCGCGAAAATGCCAGCCCCGCAAAACCTGCGCCATCGCGGGCGAAACGATCTAACAGCCCAAAATCGTCACGCGACAGCACATGGATCGCGTAATGGGTGGCTGCGATGTAATGGCCAAAGCGGCGCGAGGATTTGGCAGGTGACCACAGCACGAGTGCCGGGTCCAGCGAGACGGCCGCAAAGCTATTGGCGGCAAAGCCCATCGGCCCATCCGTGCTTTCGATGGTGATGAGCGTGACGCCCGTGGCAAAGCAGCCCAAGGCATCACGCAAGGCACGCTGCGTGTCTGGGCCGGGGATGATTTCGACAGGGTGCATTTGCCCGCCATCGTCCATCATGCGACCTCGCGCCCCAAGGCGAGCGTGTAAAGCTCGTACCATGTTTGACGGTCCATCGGCACGCGCAGCACGTCAGAAATACGCGCGATGCGGTCAAGGTTGTTGGTGCCGAGAACTGGCAAGATGCCCGCCGGATGATGCAAAAGCCACGCGATGGCCACGGCACTCCAATCTGTATCCGCCGCCGCCCCCAGCGCGTCGAGTTTTTCGCGCAGCGCGCCGGCCCCGGCCATTTTGCCGCCGGCCAAGGGGCTCCATGCCATGGGGGCAATCCTGTGCTGGTGCAAATGCGCGAGATCGCCATTCACCAAGGCTTCATGTGCCATCAAGCTCAACTCGATCTGGTTACAGGTCAGCGGCGCGTCCATCCGCGATTGCAACAGGTCGGTATCCCAAGGGCGGAAATTCGACACGCCCACCGCGCGCACTTTGCCAGAATCAACCAGCCGGTCCAGTGCTGCACCGGTTTCATCGGGGTTGATCAGCGGGTCGGGCCGATGGATCAGCAACAGGTCGATCCAGTCGGTCGCCATCGCCTTTAGGCTGGCCTCGACCGAGGCGGTGATATGGGCGCTTGATGTGTCATAATATTTGACGCGCGCGCCCGCGTGACGCCCAACCGGGGCCACGATATCGCATTTGGTCACGATCTCGATCTGGTCGCGCAGCCCGGGTGCGGCCCGCAAAGCGTCACCCAAGATGTCTTCGGCGGTATAGCCGCCATAGATATCGGCCTGATCCATGGTGGTGATACCTTGCGCAAGGCAGGCTTCGACCTTTGCTTGCACATGGGCAGGCGAAGTGTCGGCGTCATCGCCAAGCCGCCACATGCCATAGACAATGCGCGACAGCGACAGATCGGGGGTCAGGTCAGAGCGGTCCATCAGCGGCGCGGTCCATTTCCAAGAGGTGTTGCAGGGGTATCCGTTGGCACGCGGCCATAGATATGGGGCAGCGAGACGGTTTGCAGATGCGGCATGACCTTGGCCCCGAAAATCTCGGCCTCGTCATGATGGGGATAGCCCGAGAAGATAAAGGCGCGGATACCCATCTTGCGGTAATCTTCGATCTTGCTGAGCACCTGATCGACAGAGCCCACAAGTGCTGCGCCACAGCCAGAGCGCGCGCGTCCGATGCCAGTCCAAAGATTGGGTTCGACATAGCCGAATTTATCGGCCAGCTCGCGTGCGCGCGCTTGATGGGCCACGCCGAGGCTGATGCTGTCATGGGCGCGCTCGCGGATGAGTTTGCCATATTCATCGTCAAGCTTGCTGGCGATGTGTTCCGCGTAATCGCGGGCCTCGGCTTCGGTATCGCGCACGATCATATGCACCCGAAGGCCGTAATCGAGCGTACGGCCATGGGCGGCGGCGCGGGCATGCACGTCGCGCATGCGTTGGGCTAGAACTTCGCGCGGCTCGGGCCACATGAGATAGACGTCGCATTGCGCGCCGCACAGCTCGAGCGCATCGGGGCTATAGCCGCCGAAGTACAAAAGCGGTCCGCCGTTTTGTTGATAGGGGCGGGCGGGATCGGCGCTTAGCTTGCTGATCTGATAGATGTCGCCATCATATGCGATCTCGTCGCGCGTCCATGCCTGTCGCAGGATTTCGACCACCTCGTGGCTGCGCTTGTAGCGAAAGGCGCTGTCGGCCACTTCGCCGGGGAAGTCGCTGGAAATGACATTCAGCGTCAGCCGCCCCTTGAGCATGTGATCAAGCGTGGCCACCGTGCGCGCAAGCATCACGGGCTGCATCTCGCCACAGCGGATGGCGGCAAGGAAATTGATCTTGTCGGTGATCGGCGCGCACCCCGCCACGAAAGACAGCGTGTCTTGGCCGACCTGATAGCTTGAGGGACATAAGATGTTGCGAAAGCCGTTGCGCTCGGCCGTTTTGACGATGCTGGAACAATGCTCCCAACTTGAGCGAAGCTGCCCGTCCGGCACGCCCAGAAATTGGTAATCATCCGAGCAAAGCGCTGCGAACCAGCTGACCTCTGCGCCGTTCAAATCGGCCGATGTGACTGGCACGATGGTCATTGAAATCTTGCTCTCCGTGTCGCTTTTGCAATTGCGTAGCACCCGGATTTTTGTAAATCAATAGCATATCAATTTTGCGATCCTAGCTGTCCAGGGGAGGGGGCTGTGGATAAACTCGGCGCTCTGCCGCTGCATATGCAGATCACAGAACTCATCATTCGCGACATCGCGGCGGGCCGCCTTGTGGATGGCGAAAGGCTCGCGCCTGAACGCGATATGGCTGAAAGTTTCGGTATCGCGGTAAGCACATTGCGCAAGGCGCTCGCCTCGCTTCAGGAGAAGGGATTGTTGGAGCGGGTGCAGGGATCGGGTAACTATATCCGCACCAAGGCAGACACCGGTTCGGTCTATGCATTCTTGCGCTTGGAACTGGTCGAGGGTGGCGGTCTGCCACAGGCGCGTGTGCTGGCGGTGGACCTTTTGCCCAAGAACCCGGCACTCCCCTATTTCGGCCCACATACGCATGGCCACCGTATTCGCCGCTTGCGTTTCTTGTCGGGCACGATCGCGGCAGCGGAAGAAATCTGGCTTGATGCAAGTTATGCCGTGCGCCTATCGGCCGAAGAACTCTCTGAGTCGCTGTATTATTTCTATGCCAGAAACCTGAACCTGCGCATTGCGCGTGCCGAGGACCGTGTGGGGCTGGGGCCATTGCCCGATTGGGTGCCACGCGATTTTCCACATGCCGCTGGCACCCAGCTGCCGATGGTCACCCGTGTCAGCTATGGCTATGAGAATGCCCCCGTCGAAGCCTCGTGGACTTGGTACGACCCCGACCGCGTGCGCTACACCGTCAGACTGAAGTAAGGACAAGATCTTGGATAAGATACGATACGGCATCATCGGTTGCGGCATGATGGGGCAAGAGCATCTGCGCAACCTTGCGCTGATCGACGGGGCCGAAGTGGCCGCGATTTTCGAACCTGATGCTGCAATGCGCGCGCGCGCTGCAGCACTTGTGCCGGATGCGCAATTCATGCCCTCCATCGCCGCGCTTTTGGCATGTCCGGGTTTGGATGCCCTGCTGATCGCCAGCCCAAATTACCTACATGTGCCCCAAATCCGCGAGATCGCAGCCACGCGCCCTTTGCCGATTTTGGTTGAAAAGCCTGTCTTCACCGACCCTGCCGATTTTGCCGTGCTGTCCACGCTCGATTATCCGGCGCCGATCTGGGTGGCGATGGAATATCGCTATATGCCCCCCGTGGCCGCGTTGATCGAACAAGCGCAAGCGGTGACCGGCGGCATCAAGATGCTGACAATCCGCGAGCATCGCTTTCCCTTTCTTGAGAAAGTCGGGGATTGGAACCGATTCAACAGCAAGACCGGCGGCACGCTGGTGGAAAAATGCTGCCACTTCTTCGACCTGATGCGGGTGATCTTGCAAGATAACCCGGTGCGCATCATGGCCTCGGGCGGGCAAGATGTGAACCACCGCGACGAGCGCTATGATGGCCAACCCTCTGATATCTGGGACAATGCCTATGTGATCGTCGATTTCGCGCGGGGCGCACGCGCGATGCTGGAATTGTGCATGTTCGCCGAGGGTGCGCGCTATCAAGAAGAAATCACCGCCGTAGGGCCAGATGCGCGCATCGAGTGCCTTGTGCCGGGTCCGGGCCGGTTCTGGCCCGAACATCTTGGCGCGCCGCCGGTGCCGCAGTTGATTGTCAGCCCGCGCAGCCCAAAGGGGCCGCATTTGATCGAGGTGCCGGTTGACCCCACCTTGTTGGCGGCGGGCGATCATAACGGATCAACCTTTTATCAACATGATCGCTTTGCCAATGTCGTGCGGGGGCAGGGCCATGTCGAGGTTGGGCTGAACGATGGTCTGTGGGCGGTCCAGATGGGTCTTGCCGCGCAGCAAGCGGCCCAAACAGGGCAGGCCGTCAGGCTGGATGAACAAGGTCGGATAATGTCGGCCTGATAATCCATGCGGCTTTGCCAGCCTCACGCCGGGCCAATCTCTGTCACAAAAGGATCTTGCCATCCATGCCGCGTTTTGCGCCCCATCACTGCTTTCGCCGCCAAGCAGACCCATGCCGTCGCTAGCCCGCCTGCATGCAAAAGCCGCGATGTTTCTACCCGGCGCGATGTTGGCGGCCACCATTGCGGCAGCGGCGGCTTTTCTTGCCTCTCATTACGGCGCACCAGCGATGCTTTTTGCGCTGTTGTTGGGCATGGCCTTCAACTTTCTATACCAAGATGGCACTTGCCGCGCGGGCGTTGATTTTGCCGCGAAGTTCATTCTGCGGCTAGGTGTTGGGTTATTGGGCATGCGGATCGTGCTGGATGATCTGGCGCAGATCGGCGTTCTGGGCGCCTGTGTCTTGATTGGCTTGATCGCGCTTACCATCACCACGGGCTTTCTGGCCGCGCCGCTTTTTGGTCGGAAATGGCGTTTTGCGCTGCTGACGGGGGTGCTGTGGCGATCTGTGGCGCATCGGCGGCCCTTGCGATTGCCGCCGTGATCCCGGCCAATGACAAATCCGAGGGAAATACGCTTTTCACCGTTATTGCGGTCACGGCTTTGTCGACCATCGCCATGGTCATCTATCCTTTGCTGTTCCAAGCGCTTAGTTTCTCGGATTTGCAGCAAGGCTTTTTGATCGGCGCCACGATCCATGATGTGGCGCAGGTGGTCGGCGCAGGGTTTTCGGTCTCTGACCAAGCGGGCGAGATCGCGACCGTCACCAAGCTGTTTCGCGTGGCGATGTTGCCGCTGGTGCTTATTACGATCGTCTTGGTGCTGCGCGCCACGGGGCTGAATTCTGGCCAAGGCAAGATCGCCCTTGTGCCGTGGTTCATGGCGCTGTTTCTGGCGCTGGTCGCCTTGGGTAGCCTTGTGGATTTGCCGCAAGATGTGGTCGCACAGGTGAATACGGTGTCGCGCGCCTGCCTGATCACGGCGATTGCTGCGCTGGGGATCAAGACCTCGCTCAAGTCATTGACCGCTGTGGGCGCGGGCCATCTGGCGATTGTCGTGATTGAAACCCTAGCCTTGCTGGGCCTTGCGATTGCCGCAATGCTTTGGCTTGACCTGCTTTCGCAGCCTTAAGCCAATCCGTAGCTTGGCAGCCAATCGCGCGCCGGAACTTGTCGCCGCGATAGGCTTGCTGTTACTGAGCTGCCGCCTACCGCGAAAGGCCAATCTGGATATGTCTTGACTGCGCAACCGATCTTTATTCCGCGTCAGCGGCGAATGTCGTTCAGCGTTTTGCTCCTAGTATCCGTGTTTGGCGCTGCGATCTTCAGACAGTGAGTTTTGGCTGCGGGTCACGAGGGTTTCGATGGCATCGGCAAGATGGGTGCGGTCGATATGGTGGTCGCCGCGCGCGACGCGGATTTTGTGGGCCTCGAGCAGCACATCTGCGTGGCGCATGCCTTCGGGTGGTGCGAAGCGATAAGATGCAAGCTCGATCCTGAGGCCCAAGGGATCGCGGAAATAGAGCGAATCCATAAAGCCGCGATCCACAGGCCCCGAATGTCGCACGCCGCGCGCATCGAGGCGTTGAGCGATTTGCGAAAAGGTCGCTTGGCTGACATTGAAGGCAAGGTGATGCAGCCCGCCCACCGCTTCGGGCACCGGCGCGGCATCGGGGGTGCGGTTTTCATTGGTGAAGACAGTGATCAGCCGCCCATCGCCCGGATCGAAATACAGATGCCCCTCTTTGGGATCGTCGAGATTTGGTTGATCGAAGATGAAGGGCATGCCCAGCACACCTTCCCAAAAATCGATGCTGCTTTGGCGGTCCGCACCGATCAGGGTGATGTGATGCACGCCTTGGGTCTGGATCTTGCGCGGCTGCGTATCGGTCATGGGTGTTCCTCCTGAAGATGATTGGAAACTAGCGCACAATGGCATCAAGGTCTCGTGCGATGGCGCACATGACCTGTGGTTTAACCCGGCGATGTGTTGCGTGCGGTCAATGGCGTGGCAGCGCGCCACTTTTAGCTTTGCCGCACAGGGGTGTCATATCGGCACAACAAGAGAGAGGTCATCCGCGCGCAAGCTGGGTTTGGCGCAAGGGTGACATTGCGCAATTGATTGCGTACGCCTGCTTGATCCCTTGCCGCCTTTGGGCGACACCGGGGCAGTGGCGGCGCGCCATGACAAGGACAGGGTATTTTCCATGCGTATTACGATGATCGGCACGGGCTATGTTGGCCTTGTCTCGGGTGTGTGTTTCTCGGATTTCGGGCATGATGTGATCTGCGTCGATAAAGACCCGGGCAAGATCGAGAAACTCAATCGTGGCGAGGTGCCGATTTTCGAGCCGGGGCTTGATCAGCTGATGGCGCGCAATGTGGAGGCGGGGCGGCTTTCCTTCACCACCGATCTGGCGACTGCGGTTGATGGGGCGGAGGCGATCTTTATCGCGGTCGGCACGCCCACGCGGCGCGGCGATGGGCATGCCGATCTGAGCTATGTGATGGCGGCGGCCGAAGATGTGGCGCGCGCGCTGACCGGCTATGCAGTGATCGTGACCAAATCGACGGTGCCGGTGGGCACCAACCGTAAGGTCAAACAGGTCATGGCCAAGGCGCGGCCTGATGCGGAATTCGACGTCGCCTCGAACCCCGAGTTCCTACGCGAGGGGGCGGCGATTGATGATTTCATGAAGCCTGACCGGGTTGTGATCGGCGTCCAGACCGAGCGCGCGGCTGAGGTGCTGGCCGAGATTTACCGCCCGTTGTTCTTGCGCGATTTCCCGATTGTCACCACCGATCTGGAATCGGCCGAGATGATCAAATACGCGGCCAATGCGTTTCTGGCGACCAAGATCACCTTCATCAACGAGATCGCCGCGCTGTGTGAACGGGTGGGCGCGGATGTGAAGGAAGTCTCCAAGGGCATGGGGCTGGACGGGCGCATCGGCAACAAGTTCCTGCATGCAGGCCCCGGTTATGGCGGGTCATGTTTTCCAAAGGACACGCAAGCGCTTGCGCGGATTGGTCAAGAACATGCCGTGCCCCAAAGCATCGTGGAGACGGTGATCCGGGTGAATGATGGGATCAAGCACCGTATGATCGAAAAGCTGCGAGATCTGTGCGACGGCTCGTTCAACGGCAAGACCATCGCGGTGCTTGGCGTGACCTTTAAGCCCAACACCGACGATATGCGCGATGCCCCGAGCCTGACCATTGTGCCGGCGCTGGTGGGCGGTGGCGCCAAGGTGCGGGTGGTCGATCCGCAAGGGCGGCGCGAGGGCGAGGGGCTGTTGCCCGGCGTGGTCTGGCACGATGATCCCTACAAGGCGGCGCAGAATGCCGATCTGGTCGTCATCTTGACCGAGTGGAATGAGTTTCGGGCGCTCGACCTGAAGAAGCTGGCCAAGAAGATGGCAAGCCCGCATATGGCCGATCTGCGCAATATCTATAGCCCGCGTGATGCGAAACGGGCCGGTTTTGCGCGCTATGATTGTATTGGGCGGGCGAGCATCATCGGATAGCGACCTGACTTGGCTATGCGTGCCGTGTCCGATGCGCGCAAACAGGGCAGGGCGGGCCGGATTGGGCTTGCAGTGCCCCGCTGCCAACCCTAGAAGAGCGCAAATTTCTTGACGCCATTGGGCTGTCCTGGGTTGCATGCTGCGGCCCGGTCCGGCCCCGACTTTCGTGAGGATGCGATGCAAATCACCGAGACCTTGGCCGAGGGCCTCAAGCGCGAATACCAGATCACCATCACCGGTGCCGATCTTGAGGCGAAGGTGAACGAAAAGCTGGTCGAAGCGCAGCCCGAGATCGCCATGAAGGGCTTTCGTAAGGGCAAGGTGCCTATGGCGCTTTTGAAAAAGCAGTTTGGCCCGCGCATCTTGGGCGAAGCCATGCAAGAGGCTGTCGACGGCGCGATGCAAGAGCATCTGGAACAAAGCGGCGATCGCCCGGCGATGCAGCCCGATGTCAAGATGACCAACGAGAATTGGAAAGAGGGCGATGATATTATCGTCTCGCTCTCGTATGAAAAGCTGCCCGAGATCCCTGCGGTCGATTTCAAGGCCCTCAAGATCGAAAAGCTGGTCGCCAAGCCCGGTGATGCGGAAATCGACGAGGCGCTGAACAATCTTGCCGCCAGCGCGCAGAATTTCGAAACCAAGAAGGGCAAGGCCGCCGATGGCGATCAAGCCGTGATCGATTTCGTGGGCAAGCTTGATGGCGAGCCCTTTGAAGGTGGCGCGGCCGAGGATTACCCGCTGGTCTTGGGATCAGGGTCGTTCATCCCCGGCTTCGAAGAGCAGTTGCTTGGTGCCAAGGCGGGTGACGAGAAATCCGTCAACGTGACTTTCCCGGCTGAATATGGTGCCGCGCATCTTGCCGGTAAGGATGTCGTCTTCGACGTCACCGTCAAAGAAGTCAAAAAGCCCGTTCCCGCAACGGTCGATGACGAATTGGCCAAGAAATACGGGGCCGAAAGCCTTGAGGCGCTGAAGGGCCAGATCAGCGAGCGTATGGGCGTCGAATATGCCGGTGCTGCGCGTCAGGTTCTTAAGCGCAAGCTGCTTGATCAGCTTGATGCACAGGTTTCCGTCGATCTGCCGTCCAGCTTGGTTGCGGCCGAGGCTGGTCAAATCGCCCATCAGCTGTGGCATGAAGAAAACCCCGATGTGCATGGCCATGATCACCCCGAGATCACGCCAAGCGATGAGCATCAGAAGCTGGCCGCGCGCCGTGTGAAGCTGGGCTTGCTGTTGGCCGAGCTGGGCCAGAAGAACGCGGTGACCGTTTCGGACGCCGAGATGACGCAGGCCATCATGATGCAGGCCCGCCAGTATCCCGGCCAGGAGCGTGCCTTCTTTGAATTCATCCAGCAAAATCAGGCCGCTCAGCAGCAACTCCGCGCGCCGCTGTTCGAGGATAAGGTCATCGACTTCATCGTCGAGTTGGCCGATGTCAGCGAAAAGACCGTGACCAAGGATGAGCTGAAGGCAGCCGTCGACGCGCTGGAAGTGGAATAAATCACGCCGGTTTTGATCGGATTGGTGGAATAGGGCGGCCGCAGGGTCGCCCTTTTTCGTTGCGGACCGGATGCCGCCACGAATTCACCTAGCGTCAATTCAGAGGGCAGCGTAATCTTGATGGGTCAAGCGTGATCGGCGTTTGTGGCCCGCGCGGCGTGTCGTGGACCAAACAGCCCGGTCAGCGGTGAATGAATTGGCCCCATGTCCGTGCTGATATGGGGCGGGATCAAGAGGGACGGCAAATGAGAGTTGTGGCACTAGGTTTGATCGGTGTTTTGAGCGCAGGAACGGCTGCTTGGGCCTGTCCCGATGTTGGGCTATCGGCAGAGGTGGTGGGTTATGATGCGGCACATCATTGGCGCAGGTGCAGACACGCGCACTGACCGCGGGTGGCGCGCATGCGCTGCAAGGCTGCGATATGGCGGCACTCGGATTTGGTCGGTTTGGTGCAGCCCCCGATCATTCCTTTGTCGTTTCTGATCAAACCACAGATGATGTTGTTTTGGCCGTGACCTCGGATTGCGACGCGAGCTTGCTGGTTCATGGTGCCGATGGGCGCTGGCGGTTCAATGATGATGGCAATGGCAATCTGGACCCGCGATTGACGCTTGCCGCAGGTGCAGCCTTGGACGGGACGGTTGATGTTTGGGTCGGGAGCCTGAACGACGACGGTTGCCCAGCGACGTTGCAGATCGCGCAAGCGGCGGTCGCTGCACCGATCACGCCGTTTTCACGCGGCCCCATTTCAGCTGTGCCGCTGGGTGCGGTTGATCCATCTGCGCTACAGCCCGTGCAAGCGCAGGCACCGATGCCTGCGCCCTTGCCGATGCCCGCGCCGATGCCAGCACCGATCCCTGTGCCTGTGCCTGTGCCGATACCCGCACCGGTACCTGCACCTGTTCCGGCTGCGATTTGTCCGAACCCCAATTTGGTTGGGCCATCCTTGACGGTGACAGGGCCGCAACTCGTGGCACCGCAAGCCTATGTCGCGCAGATCGGCGGCAACCATAGTATCGATGGCTGCCCCGGCATTACTGGTTATGGCATGGCCTATGAAGCGCCAAGCTTTACCTTGTACATGTCGCAAATGGATGGCTACCAGTTCACCGCCGAGACGGCATCGGATTGCGATCCCACGATGATCATGCGCGATGCCTATGGGCAGTGGCATTTCAATGATGACGGTCCCAACGGGGTGCAGCCGCAGATTGTCTTGAACGGCGCGCAGTTGAATGGGCGTGTCGATATCTGGGTTGGCAGTTTTTCTGGCGCCGCTTGCCAAGGTACAGTCGTGTTTCGCTCGGCGGTCGGCATGGCACCAAGCGCCCCTGCGATGGGGATGCAAGGCTGCCCCAATCCGGGCTTGCAAGGCGTGCCTGTTACGACCACCGGGGCGAACCTGTTTACCCCGACCGATTTCTATGTCGCCGCTGGCGGTACGCAAGATGTGAGCCAGTGCGGCCTGCCGATTTTTGCCTCGGGCTTTTTTGCGGCCCAGCCGAACCTGACTTTCTTCCTGTCGGGGATGCAGGATTACGCAAGGTTGGAGATACAGGGGCAATCGACCTGCGATACCGTGTTTCTCGTCCGCACCCCGGATGGAAGCTGGTATTTCGATGATGACAGCAATGGCAACATGAACCCGATGCTGGATCTTTATAATACCGGGATGCTCAACGGACGGTTGGATATTTGGATGGGTACCTATGATGGCAACAGCAATTGCCAGGCTACGGTCGAAATGGAGACTTGGGCCAACTGACATCTTGTGTGCGTGGCCTGATGGGCCGAGAACAACTGGAAGTCGGTTGAAATAATGGAGGTCTTGCGTGGCAAGTTTCGAAAAGGAAGCAGGCCACGCAATTTCTCACCGGTTATCTCATTAACTTATCGTAGAAAAAGATTTCAATGGATAGTGGCGGATCTACATCGCCCTATTTTTCTTCTTTATATCTGAAAAGCGTCACGAGTAATGCCAAAATAAGAAACGGCCTTGTGAAATAAAAGGTCAAAAGGATTGGCGTTTGTTCAAAGTTGTAATGCATGTAAAAAAGCAGGGTCTGATCAATTGTCGCATTCAAGAGATACATCAGCATAAGCACGACGAAGAAGCGGAAATAGAAACTAAAGTAGATAAGCGATGTTCAATCCCGCCAGTAGCCAAAGTGATGCATATGCTCTTGCATTCAGTACAGCGATATATCCATCGGTGAAAATACTTTTGTCGATCAGGTCGACAAACATCCGCGACATGAGAAAAAATATACAAATAAAGCTTAGTGAGTATAAGTTCACAAAATGGAATGAGAAATATAAAAGATTTTGTCTGCGTTGATAGGCGCCGAATTTGTACCGATTGCCCATCAAACATCTGAAGAAATGCATGATATTCTTCATCATTTAGCTTCTTGTTCATGCGGTTCATGATCCGTTTTTGAGTCGCATGTTCAACTCAAAGCACATCCACAGGAGGCCAATTATCAGCAAATGGCCTTAGGGTGACAAACAATACTCACCATAGCTGATTGAGGGCGTTGCATGATCTCATAAAGCACTAAAACATCGTCGATATAAATGATGACCACCCAAGCCGTGATGCCTACCATGAAATAGAAAAGGCGGCGTAGGGACGTAAAGAGTAGTATTGGGAAAACAACCAGTATTATGCTGACAAAGATCAATCGCACCACGCTGAGGTGAAAAGCTGCGCGCTCTCCCACTGCACCTATTGCATCAAGATGGCTGTAGTCAGAAGAAAGAAATGACACGATGGCCATTACCCCAATGAGGTAACCTAGCGCAGTGGCTAGCCAAAATACGATTGATAGCTTTGGCGTATTTTCCCAAATGCGGACTGCTAGATTTTCCAGCATGTTCGGGTATCCAGCGAATTTCCAGACTGCTTATTTTATAGGCGTGACGCCCTTCTTTGAGGCATTATCTTGCATCATTGCCGCAAGAACGCAATGATTTTCTCTTTTGCTAGCCTTTTCTATCAGGCCAGATCCGGCACCATCGCTCAGCATGCCCTACTGTGAGCGCTGTGCCGTGCGCTAGGGTTAGGTGTTGTTTCAGCTGTCCGGGACGAAAAAGGCCGCATCCCAAGGGGATACGGCCTAAGATCTTTGTTTGGCGTTCGCTTAGTTGTCGTTGCTCGATCCGCCCTCGTCGTCGAGTTGCGCACCACCCAGATCGTCGAAGAGTTCGGCGATCTCGAATTCAGCGGCGGCTTCTTCCTCGGCGGCAAGTTCTTGGATCGTTTTGCCCGATGCCTGAAGCTCTGCCTCTTCGGTGGAACGTGCGACGTTGAGCACGATCTCGAGCGTCACTTCGGGGTGCAGCACGACGCGGACGGCGTGCAGGCCCAGATCCTTGATCGGGCGCAGCAATTGCACCTGATTGCGATCGACCGTCACGCCAGAAGCGGTTGCCGCATCTGCCGCGTCACGGGTGGTGACGGAGCCGTAAAGCGCGCCTGCGTCAGATGCCGAGCGGATGATGATGAACTGCTGGCCGTCAAGACGGGCGGCAAGCTGTTCAGCTTCTTTACGGGTCTCGAGGTTGCGGGCTTCGAGTTGGGCTTTTTTCGCTTCGAAAGCGGCGCGGTTGGCGTCATTGGCCCGCATCGCTTTTTTCTGCGGCAACAGATAGTTGCGCGCGTAACCATCCTTGACGGTCACGACTTCGCCCATCTGGCCAAGCTTGGCCACGCGTTCGAGTAGGATGACTTGCATCGTCTGTCTCCTTACTTGACGGCGTAGGGCAGCAGGGCGAGGAACCGGGCGCGCTTGATCGCTTGCGCGAGCTTACGCTGGTTCTTTGCACTGACTGCGGTGATGCGGGACGGGACGATCTTGCCACGCTCGGAGATGTAGCGCTGAAGCAGGCGCACATCTTTGTAATCGATGCTGGGTGCGCCTTCGCCCTCGAAAGGGTCGGACTTACGGCGACGGAAAAACGGTTTAGATGCCATGATCTCTTTCCTTCCTCTCAGCGACGGTCGCCGCGATCACCGCGGTCGCCACGATCACCACGGTCGCCACGATCACCACGATCACCACGATCACCGCGGTCGCCGCGATCACCACGGTCGCCGCGATCACGGTCATCACGCTTTTGCATCTGCGCCGACGGACCCTCTTCATGGGCTTCCACCTTGACGGTCATGACGCGCATCACGTCTTCATGCAGGCGCATCAGGCGTTCCATTTCCTGCACGGCGGCCGAGGGCGCATCGGTGCGGAAATAGGCATAGTGACCCTTGCGGTTCTTGTTGATCTTGTAGGCCATCGTCTTGAGACCCCAGTATTCGGTCTCGACGACATTGCCGCCATTGTCCTTGAGGACGGTGCCGAAATGCTCAACCAGCCCTTCAGCCTGCGTGCCGGAGAGATCCTGGCGCGCAATCATCACATGCTCATAGAGAGGCATGGAAACTCCAGTTCTGTTGCGAGCGTCTTTCAAAGGCCGGGGTGTCACATCTCCGCCCCCCGGACCACGAGGGAGAACGCCGTTCATATGACATGTGGCGAAGATGTGCCGCGCTTACACCGCGTGAGCCGGGCTGGCAAGCCCTTGTGGCGGCGCACCGCGCAAGCCGGGTTGGGCGATTGCCTTAATTTCACCAATTCTGACGGGTAGAGCGGGGGCGAGTGATTCTGTTTGGAGCCGTCGATTGGCGGGTGTGTTGCAATGCGCAGATCGATATCAAAGACGCAGCCCTTGATGCTGGCGTTTCTTCGCGCCGAAGATGGGGCGGTGACGGTTGATTGGGTGGTGGTTTGCGCGGCGGCCACTGGCTTGGCCATTGCGACGCTGGAGTTGGGGCAATCCGGGCTCAGCGTTTATAGTGAAAATGTCCGCGACGAGGTACAGGCACCCTATTTCCACACGAGCTGGACGCAATAAACCGCCTGTCTTTTTTAGTGTCCTCGAGGGTGCATCTTGCGCCATGGCGTCGGAACGCCAAAAATCCCAAGCTGCGCGTTGCGCCTTGGTCTTGGTTGCGCTAGCCCATGAGGCCAGCAAAACGAGGGGTCGCGCATGACACGAGCTTTTCTCTTTCCCGGCCAAGGGGCGCAAACCATCGGCATGGGGCGCGATCTGGCCATGGCATATCCGCAAGCGCGTGCGGTTTTTGACGCGGTTGATGATGCCTTGGGAGAGAAGCTTTCGGCGCTGATCTGGGAGGGCGAGCAGGATCAGTTGACGCTGACGCGCAATGCACAACCTGCGCTGATGGCGACATCCATGGCGGTGATGGCGGCTTTGGAGGCAGAGGGCGTGACGGTCACGGCGGCGGCTTTCGTGGCGGGCCATAGCCTTGGGGAATATGCGGCACTGGCGGCGGCGGGTGCTTTGGAGCTTGGCGATGCAGCGCGGCTTTTGCGGTTGCGCGGGGAGGCGATGCAGGCAGCGGTGCCTGCAGGCCAAGGGGCGATGGCGGCGATCTTGGGCTTGGATTTCGACGCCGTGGCCGCGATTGCCGCAGAGGCGGCGCAAGATCAGGTTTGCGCGGCGGCCAATGACAATGACCCGGCGCAAGTGGTCATCTCTGGCCATGAGGCGGCTGTCCTGCGCGCGGTCGAGATCGCGAAGGAAAAAGGTGCCAAGCGCGCCTTGTTGCTGCCGGTCTCGGCACCGTTTCATTGTGCCTTGATGGCACCGGCGGCCGATGCGATGGCGGAAGCCTTGGCCGAAGTAGATTTGCGCGCGCCATTAGTGCCCTTGGTGGGCAATATCACGGCTTGCGCGGGCAGTGACCCGGCCGAGATCAGGGCGCGGTTGATCGAACAGGTCACGGGGCGGGTTCGCTGGCGCGAAAGCATCGGCTGGATGGCCCAAAACGGCGTTACCGAGACATGGGAGATCGGCGCAGGCAAGGCGCTGAGTGGGATGGTCAAGCGGATTGCGCGCGAGGTTGAAACGCGCAGTATCGGCACCGCCGATGAGGTGCGCGCCGCTGCCGAAAGCCTGCGCGATGGGTAAGCGGCTTGCGATCATAGCTGCGGTTGTGTTGGCCTTTGTCTTGGGGGGTGCGGCATTGATCCAGCTTGCCGGATCGGGTGCCACAGCCTTTCGGCTGGAGGGGCAGGTGTTGCATCTGTCGGGGCCGGTGAATGGGGCGGCGGCTGACAAGTTGCAGCGGATGATGGAAGAAAACCCCCAGATCGCGGCAATTGCCTTGGGTGATATGCCGGGGGCCGATGATGTGGTTTGGGCCGCGCAGATGGCCGGGCTGATCCGGTCGGCGGGGTTGCACACGCAGATCGAAGGAGCGGTCGTTAATGACGCGATCTTGCTTTTCTTGGGCGGGGCAGAGCGCAGGCGCGCGGGTGGCGCGCTGGTCTTGCAATCCGACGCCTTGCAGCAGCGCAACGGTGTGAGCGTGGATCGCAGTATCGCCGCCGATGCCGATCGTCAGCGTTTGGTCGCGAGCATGTTGGGCGGCACACAATTTGCCGATTTCATGCGACAGATGCGGGCGACGCGTGATGAATACTTGCTGACCGACGCGGATCTAGCGCGCTTTGGTCTTTTGACAGCGAATTGAAGGGCGGAGAGGGGCAAACATGTTTGATCTGACAGGAAAATCGGCATTGGTAACGGGTGCCTCGGGCGGGATCGGTGCGGCGATTGCCCGTTGCTTGCATGGTGCGGGGGCGAGTGTGACCTTGTCGGGCACACGGCTGGCCCCGTTGGAGGCGCTGGCCAGTGAGTTAGGCGCGCGGACGCATGTCTTGACCTGTAATCTGGGCGATGCCGCCGAGGTCGAGGCTTTGCCCAAGCAAGCAATTGAGGCGATGGGCGCTGTCGATATCTTGGTCAATAATGCGGGGATCACGCGCGATAACCTGTTCATGCGGATGTCGGATGAAGAATGGGCCGAGGTGATCGAGGTAAACTTGACCTCGACCATGCGGCTGTGCCGGGGGGTGTTGCGCGGCATGATGAAGGCGCGCTGGGGCCGCATCGTGAATATCTCATCGGTGGTGGGCGCGACGGGTAATCCGGGGCAGGGGAACTATGCCGCCTCGAAGGCGGGGATGGTGGGCATGTCGAAAAGCCTTGCCTATGAGGTTGCCAGCCGGGGCATCACGGTGAACTGCATCGCGCCCGGATTCATCGAAACCGCGATGACCGATAAGCTGAACGAGGATCAAAAGGGCAAGATCTTGGCTCAGATCCCGTCGGGGCGCATGGGCCATGCCGATGAGATCGCAGCGGCAGCGCTGTATCTGGCCAGTGCCGAGGCGGGTTACGTGACGGGGACCACTTTGCATGTGAATGGCGGCATGGCGATGGTGTAACGGATCAAGCCGCGATGACGCTAAGGCAGTTGCCTTCGTTTTGTACTATGCTATAGGCGGCGCAGATTTGTCGGGGAGGCGAGCGTTTCCGACAGGCAAGGGCGTGGCCTGTACGGGCGCCCCATGAGCGGCCCGAGAGGCACAGTGCAAACGAGGCGCCGGAAGACAAGCGGCACCGTAACGAACGAGGATTAAGATGAGCGACATCGCAGAGCGCGTGAAGAAGATCGTGGTGGAGCACCTGAGCGTCGAGGAAGACAAGGTGACTGAAAACGCCTCGTTCATCGACGATCTGGGTGCCGACTCGCTCGACACAGTCGAGCTGGTCATGGCTTTCGAAGAAGAGTTCGGCATCGAGATCCCCGATGATGCGGCCGAAACGATCCAGACTTTTGGCGACGCGGTGAAATTCATCGAAGGCGCACAATAAGCCGATTTCTGATCGGATGATCCGAACGGCCCTTGCAGCGATGCAAGGGCCGTTTCGCATTGGCCGTGCTGTCATAGGGTGGCGAGGGATTGCGCCCGTACCATTGGGCGCGGTATCAGAATACACAGTCGAGATGTTGGACAAAGGGGCTCAGGGGCATGCGTCGAGTGGTTGTGACGGGGCTAGGGCTGGTGACGCCGCTGGCTTGCGGTGTTGAACAGACTTGGGAACGCCTATTGGCGGGCAAATCGGGTGCAGGGCCGATCACGCGCTTTGACACCACCGGTCATGCAACGACCTATGCCTGTGAATTGCCGCGCGGTGATGGCAGCGATGGCACCTTCAACCCTGATGCAGTGGATGGAGCCCAAGGACCAGCGCAAGTTCGATGAATTTATCCTTTATGGTGTTGCTGCTGCGGTGCAGGCGGTGACAGACTCGGGTTGGATGCCCAGCGATACCGATGGGCAAGAGCGCACGGGCGTTTTGATCGGCTCGGGGATCGGGGGGCTCTCGTCGATTGCCGATACCTCGATCACGCTGCAAGAAAAAGGGCCGCGCCGGGTTTCGCCATTCTTTGTGCCGGGCGCGCTGATCAATCTGATCTCGGGTCAGGTGTCGATCCGGTATGGTTTCAAGGGGCCGAACCATGCGGTCGTGACGGCCTGTTCGACGGGGGCGCATGCGATTGGTGATGCGGCAAGGCTGATTCAATGGGGTGACGCCGATGTGATGGTGGCGGGCGGTGCCGAAAGCCCGATTTGCGCCATCGGGATCGCGGGTTTCAACGCTTGCAAGGCGCTATCGACCAAGCGCGGCCATGAGCCGGAGAAAGCCAGCCGTCCTTGGGATGCCGATAGTGATGGTTTCGTGATGGGCGAAGGTGCGGGTGTGGTCGTGTTGGAAGAATACGAGCATGCAAAAGCGCGCGGCGCTAAGATCTATGCCGAGATCTTGGGCTATGGGCTGTCAGGCGATGCCTATCACATCACCGCGCCGCCACCCAATCACGAAGGGGCGGAGCGCGCGATGCGCGCGGCGCTCAAGCGGGCGGGGTTGGCACCTTCGGCGATTGACTATGTGAATGCGCATGGCACATCGACCATGGCCGACACGATTGAGCTTGGTGCGGTTGAGCGTCTGATGGGCGATCACGCGGCCAAGGTGATGATGTCATCGACGAAATCGGCCACCGGCCATTTGCTGGGTGCCGCTGGCGCGATTGAGGCGATTTTCTCGATGCTTGCCATTCGTGATCAGATCGCACCGCCGACGATCAACCTTGATAATCCAGCGGCGGAGACCGCGATCAACCTTTGCGCCAATGCCGCGCAGAAGGGCGAGATCAACATCGTGCAATCCAACTCCTTCGGCTTTGGCGGGACCAATGCCTGCTTGATCATGGGACGGGTGTAACGCGCTGATGTGGAAGAGTGTCGCCGCCAATGGTATGAGCTTCCTGATCATTGTTTTGATCGCCTTGGCGGGGGCAATCGCGTGGGGCCAGCGGGAATTTCGTGCTCAAGGCCCGTTGACGGAAGCGGCGTTTTTCGAAGTGCCGCGCGGTGCTACGCTGAGGCGTGTGTCGGAGCAGTTGGAGGCGGCGGGGGTAATCTCGTCGGCGATGCTGTTTCGGTTGGGTGCTGATTACGCCGATATGGCCGGTCAGCTGCGGTTCGGCAATTACGAGATCCCGCCACGTGCCTCGATGGAGGAGGTGCTGGCGATCGTGACGACGGGCGGGCCGTCGACCTATCGCTATACGGCGACTTATGTGTTGCGGCTTGAGGGTAGCGGCGAGTTGCGGCTGCGCGAACGCGTGCCGGGGTCTGGTGAGGTCGTGGCGCTGGCCGATTTCGCCTATGAGGATGGGGTGCCAGAGGTCTATTCCAGCTTGATCTCGGATGGATCGCCCATTGCCTATCGTGTTTCGGTGCCCGAGGGGCTGACCAGTTGGCAGATCGTCGAGGGTTTGCGCGCCGCCGATTTCTTGTCGGGCGAGATTGCAGAAATACCGGCCGAAGGGGCGATGGCGCCCGATACCTTTGAGGTGCGGCGCGGGCAGGATCGGCAAGCGATTGTCGACGATATGGTCGCGGCGCAAGCGGCGATCTTGGCGGCGGCTTGGGCCAATCGGCAAGATGGTCTGCCGCTGGCCAGTGCGGAGGAGGCGTTGATCCTTGCCTCGATCATCGAGAAGGAAACCAGCGTGGCTGAGGAACGGCGGCTGGTGTCGAGTGTGTTTATCAATCGTCTGAACCGGGGCATGCGGCTTCAGACGGACCCGACGGTGATCTATGGAATCACCGAAGGGCGCGGTGTTTTGGGGCGCGGAATTCGCGCCAGCGAACTGCGCGCAGAGACGCCATGGAACACATATGTCATCGATGGGCTGCCACCGACGCCCATCGCCAACCCCGGACGCGCGGCAATCGAGGCGGCGGTGAACCCTGAGGACACCGATCTGATATTTTTCGTGGCGGATGGGACGGGGGGGCATGCCTTTGCCGAAACCCTTGATGAACATAACAGAAATGTCGCGCGCTGGCGGCAGATCGAAGCAGAGCGCGCCGCATCGGGCCAGTGAGGCGGGGGCGTTTATTACCAAGGTGTTAATACGGAAATCGCTGTTAACCCTTTGTAAATAAAAAACATATTGACCCGCCGTGCGCTCCGTGGCATCTGTTTTGGCAAGCTGGAATACATGGGCAACGGTCCGGGGTTTGATCCTCTGGCCGTTTTTTGTGCCTGACGTGCAAAACAGGTGCGTTGATCCGAACTCATGTGCTGCTCGTGTCCGGGAGGGTTTCCCACGCGAGGTTCTTCGATGATCGACAACATGACCGAGAGTGAGGATCTCGCCCAGGCCGACCGGACAGTGGCGCGGGCCTATAAAGCGCTGGAGGTCGCGGTCGAGCTGTTGGAGAGCGCGCTCGACGCGGCACGCGCGGCACCCAAAGGCGATGCAACCGAGGTGGTCAAGGATGTGCGCGCAGTTGCCGCCGCCTTTCAGACTGCGCTTCAGGTGGAGGTGAAAGCGCGTGATGCAGGAAGCCAGAGATATACACGACGTGGAACAGGGCAGCTTGATCTCGATTCTGCCCGTGCTGAGATCGGGCGCAGATTGGCTCGCTTGCGCGCCACCCGCGACGATGGATGCGTTTCTGAAGGGGTTGAGTGACGAGGCTTTGGCGGCGCTGCCCTATGTGTTCGAGTTTTGGGCCTTGGCCCATCAGTTGCCGCCCGATGGGGAATGGACCAGCTGGGTGATCTTGGGTGGGCGCGGTGCGGGCAAGACGCGGGCGGGTGCCGAATGGGTGCGCGCCATGGTCGAGGGGCCAACGGCGGCGGCACCGGGGCAGGCGCGCAGGCTGGCCTTGGTGGGCGAAACCTATGATCAGGCCTTGGCGGTGATGGTGAAGGGCGAGAGCGGGATCATTGCCTGTTCGCCGCCTGACCGTGCGCCGCGCTGGATTGCCGGTGAGCGGCGGTTGGAATGGCCCAACGGGGCGGAGGCGCGGCTTTATTCGGCGCATGACCCTGAGGCGCTGCGCGGGCCGCAGTTCGACGCGGCCTGGGCCGACGAGCTGGCGAAATGGCCGAAAGGGCAAGAGACGTGGGATATGCTGCAATTCGGTTTGCGGTTGGGCGATCATCCCCGGCAGGTGGTGACGACGACGCCGCGCAATGTGGCGGTTCTGAAATCGCTGTTGCAGCGCAACAGCACGGTGGTGACGCAAGCCGCGACCGAGGCCAACCGGGCCAATCTTGCGCCCAGTTTCCTGCGCGAAGTGCGTGCGCGCTATGGCAAGTCACGGCTTGGCCGGCAGGAGTTGGATGGCGAGCTATTGGAAGATGCGCAGGATGCGCTGTGGACGCGGGCCATGTTGGACGGGCTTAGGGTTGATCACGCCCCCGAAGACGCGCGGGTGATCATCGCGGTTGATCCGCCGGTGACGGGCCATGCCCGCTCGGATGCTTGTGGGATCGTGGCGGTGGCAATCGAAGAGATTGGTGGTCCGCATGAATGGCGCGCGGTCGTGCTGGAAGATGCCAGCGTCAAGGCCGCAAGCCCCATGGCTTGGGCCGAGGCTGCAGCGGCGGCCTATCATCGGCATGGGGCCACGCGGATGGTGGCCGAGGTCAATCAGGGCGGCGATATGGTCGGGCTGATCATGCGGCAGGTCGATCCGCATGTGAATTTGCGCCCTGTGCGCGCGGTCATCGGCAAGGCCGCGCGCGCCGAGCCTGTCGCGGCTTTGTACGAGCAGGGGGCGGGTGCGCCATCTGGGCGGGTTGGCGATGCTGGAAGACGAGATGTGCCTGATGACCCTGCGTGGCTATGAGGGTGGGGGCAGCCCTGACCGACTTGACGCCTTGGTCTGGGCTTTGACCGATGGGCTTTTGCGACCCGGCATGCGGGCCTTGAGCCCGCAGATCCGGGCGATCTAGCCGAGGTCGATTTTTGGAATGAACCATGGCCCCGCGGGGTCGGCACGGGGCGCACCTTGGGGCTGCCCTGTCTTTCTTTCTGCCTGAGGAGTGCGGTGCATGGGTTTGAAATTATTTCATAAGGGCAAGGAAACGCAGGTTGAGAGAAAGGCATCGGCAGCCGCGCGCGTGGCGGTTTGGGGAAGCGTTGGGCGCGTGGCTTGGAGCCCGCGCGATACGGTTTCGCTGACGCGCAACGGCTTTCAGGGCAATCCCGTGGGCTTTCGCGCCGTGCGCTTGATCGCCGAGGCGGCGGCGGCCTTGCCCGTGATCTGCCGCGAGGATGCGCAGCGTATGGATGTGCACCCGATCCTGTCGCTTTTGGCGCGCCCCAACCAAGCGCAGGGGCGGGCTGAGCTGTTGGAGGCGGTCTGCCTAGCCTGCTCTGACTGGTCCGGTTTGATTGTTAGTGCATAATTGGCCGCTGGTCTATTGGCACGATGGTTTCCGGTGCTGGAGGCCGGTATCCCAAGGCGCTGTGGGGGCGTTTTGTATTGTAGTGTTTGCGCCAGTTTTCGATGACGATCTGTGCTTCTCTCAGGGAGTAGAAGACCTCCCTGTTCAGCAGTTCATCTCTGAACCGGGCGTTGAAGCTCTCGACATAACCGTTCTCCCAAGGGCTGCCCGGCTCGATAAACGCTGTTCGCGCGCCTACTGCCTCGATCCAGCCCCTGACATCCTTCGCAACGAACTCAGGGCCATTGTCGCTTCGCACAAATGCCGGCGGTCCGCGTAAGATGAACAGATCAGTCAGGGCGTCGATGACGTCCGTCGAGTTCAGCCTGCGCTTCACCCGGATTGTCAGGCATTCCCGGCTGAACTCATCGAGGATGTTCAATGTGCGGAACGCCTTGCCATCATCGGTACGGCAATGGACAAAGTCATAGCTCCAGACATGGTTGCGATGCTCAGGCCGAAGCCGGATACATGACCCGTCGTTTAGCCAGAGCCTCGACTTCTTCGGTTGTTTTGGCGGCACTTTCAGCCCCTCCCGTTTCCACAGCCGCTCGACACGGCCATCACTGACCTGCCAGCCCGCGTCTCTCAACAACGCCGCAACGCGACGATAGCCGTAGCTGCCGTACTGCCTAGCCAATTCAATCATGTCCGCTACAAGCCGGTCTTCATCTGCCCTGCCGTGCGGCTGATACCTTTGCGTTGATCGATGCTGCCCCAGTGCCCGGCAGACCCGGCGTTCCGATACCTTCATCTGACTTCGGATCAGATCAATGCAGGCGCGCCGGCGGACGGGGCTCAGAAGTTTCCCCGGGCAGCCTCCTTCAGAATGAGCTTGTCCAGCGTCAGATCCGATACGGCTTTGCGTAGTCGCTCATTCTCCTTCTGGAGACGTTTGAGTTCCTTCAGTTGGTCGGTTCCCATACCGCCATACTGCTTGCGCCAGCGGTAATAGGTTTGTTCGGTTATGCGCACTTCGCGGATCGCATCCACGCGCTGCACTCCTTGCCCGACAAGCACGTCAACCTGCCGTAGCTTCTGAACTATTTCCTCGGGCTTGTGCCGCTTGTTCGCCATTCCTTGTCCTCCGTCTCCTAAACATAACGGTGGACCAATTCAGATGGGGAGGCTCACGGGCGGCACAGTGCGGTTGGTCATCCACTACGCCAATCTCAGCCTACCTGTACCGGTCTAGGTTTTTGCGCTGGCTGCTTCCTTCATGGACCGACGCGCCTATTTGGCGTATGACTGCTTGGAGTTAACGGAGGTCATGGTCATGGCAAAGCTGCAACCCAAACTGGCCGGGGTCGATCCCGTCTGGAGCCGTATCCGGGAAGAGGCCGCACAGGCCGTGGCCGATGAGCCGCTTTTGGGCGGCATGATCCACGGCTGCGTGTTGCATCATGGGACTTTGGAAAAAGCCTTGGCCTATCGCATGGCGCAAAAGCTTGCCTCGGGCGAGATGTCCGAGCAGCTTTTGCGCGAGATCGCGGATGAGGCCTATGCCGCCGATGCGGCACTTGGCGTGGCCGCACGCGCCGATATCATGGCCGTGTTCGACCGCGATCCAGCCTGCCATCGCTATATCCAGCCATTGTTGTTTTTCAAAGGCTTTCAAGCCGTGCAAGCTTACCGTGTCGGCCATTGGCTATGGCAACAGGGCCGCCGCGATTTCGCCTATTTCGTGCAGATGCGCGTCTCGGAGGTGTTCGGGGTCGATATCCACCCCGCTGCCCGTATTGGCCAAGGCATCATGATCGACCATGCCCATTCTATCGTTGTGGGCGAGACGGCTGTTGTGGGCGACAATGTCTCGATGCTGCATTCCGTCACACTGGGCGGCACTGGCAAAGAGACCGAGGATCGTCACCCCAAGATCGGTGACGGCGTGCTGATCGGGGCAGGGGCCAAGGTTTTGGGCAATATCCGTATCGGTCATTGCTCGCGCATCGCGGCGGGGTCCGTGGTGCTGGAAGAAGTGCCGCCGTGCAAAACGGTGGCCGGTGTGCCCGCGCGGATCGTGGGTGAGGCGGGTTGTGATCAACCAGCCATGCGGATGGATCATCTGCTTCCCGGTGCAGGGTCAAGCGCCGCGATGGGCTAGGGCGCTTAGGATGCGCTTGAGGCATGAAAAAGCCCGCGTGACCGCTTGGTCACGCGGGCTTTTTCGATTTGCAGATATCAGCCAGCGCGCGTTTGGCGCTTGCGCTCATGCGGGTCGAGATAGCGCTTGCGCAACCGAATCGCGTTTGGCGTCACTTCGACCAGCTCGTCATCATCGATATAGGCAATCGCCTGTTCGAGCGTCATGGTGATCGGCGTTGTCAGGCGTACGGCCTCGTCCGTGCCGGAGGCACGCACGTTGGTCAGCTTTTTGCCCTTGAGCGGGTTCACTTCGAGATCATTGTCGCGGCTATGTTCGCCAATGATCATGCCGGTATAGATCGGCTCCTGCGCGCCGATGAACATGCGCCCGCGCTCTTCAAGGTTCCACAAAGCATAGGCCACGGACACCCCGTTCTCCATGGAGATCAGCACGCCCGCGCGCCGCCCCTCGATCGGGCCTTTGAAGGGCTCCCATGCGTGGAAGACACGGTTCAACACACCCGTGCCGCGGGTGTCGGTCAGAAACTCGCCGTGATACCCGATCAGTCCGCGCGAGGGCACCAGCGCGATGATGCGGGTCTTGCCCGCACCGGCGGGTTTCATTTCCTTCAACTCACCCTTACGCGGCCCGGTGATCTTCTCGATCACAGCACCGGTATATTCGTCATCGACGTCGATGGTGACCTCTTCAACCGGCTCATGCTTGAGGCCGTCGATCTCGCGAAACAGCACCTGCGGGCGAGAGATCGACAGCTCGAACCCCTCGCGGCGCATGTTCTCGATCAAGACGCCCATCTGCAATTCGCCGCGCCCCGCGACCTCGAAAGCCTCACCGCCGGGCGTGTCGCTGATCTTGATCGCGACATTGCTTTCTGCCTCTTTCATCAGGCGCTCGCGGATCACGCGGCTTTGCACCTTTTTGCCATCGCGGCCAGCCAGTGGGCTGTCATTGATCCCAAAGGTTACGGTGATGGTTGGCGGATCGATGGGCTGGGCATGCAGCGGATCATCTACGGCCAGCGCACAGATCGTGTCGGCCACGGTTGATTTGGTCATGCCCGCAAGGCTGACGATGTCGCCTGCCAACGCCTCTTCGATGTCTTGCTGGCTGAGCCCGCGAAAGGCCTGAATCCGCGTCACGCGGAACTGCTCGATCTTTTCGCCCAAGCGCGAGAGGGTCTGAACCGTCTGCCCGACCTTGAGGCGACCCGATTCCACCCGGCCCGTCAGCAAGCGACCCACAAAGGGGTCGGCGCCCAGCGTGGTGGCCAACATACGAAAATCTTCGTTCTGGCGCGCGATCTGTCGCGGGCGCGGCACATGGTTCACGATCAGATCGAACAGCGCATGCAGATCCTTGCGCGACCCGTCGAGCGTATGATCGGCCCAGCCTGCCCGCCCCGAGGCATACATATGCGGGAAATCCAATTGATCCTCATCGGCCTCAAGGGCGGCGAAGAGGTCAAACACCTCATCGAGCGCGCGATCAGGCTCGGCGTCGGGCTTGTCGACCTTGTTGAGCACCACGATGGGCCGCAGCCCCAGCGCCAAGGCCTTGGAGGTCACGAATTTCGTTTGCGGCATCGGCCCTTCGGCGGCATCGACCAACAGCACCACACCATCGACCATCGACAAGATACGCTCGACCTCGCCGCCGAAATCGGCGTGGCCGGGGGTGTCGACGATATTGATCCGCGTGCCCTTCCATTCGACCGATGTGGGTTTGGCGAAAATCGTGATGCCGCGTTCGCGTTCCAGATCATTGCTGTCCATGGCGCGTTCGGCCACAGCTTGGTTGTCGCGGAAGGCACCGGACTGTTTGAGTAGATTGTCCACGAGCGTTGTCTTGCCGTGGTCGACATGCGCGATGATCGCAATATTGCGGAGGTCCATGGAAGGCCTTTATGGGGAATAACGAGGGTTGGCAGAGCCGTTACAGGCTATGGTCGCCTTTGGCTAGGCTGAAACGGCCCATCTTGCATTTGTGCTGGTTGTTGCCGGTATCATCGCGGTCGGCCCCGACCAGAGATACGGTCCCTAAACAAGCCCCGCAAATCGCGCGGGGATTTGGTAGATCGTCGAGTCCGTGACTTGGCCCCAGATGAATTGATCCTTGTAGCGCTCGACTTGCCGCATCATCGCGGCACGGATCTCGGGCAATCGCACATCTTCGCCGCCGATCTGGTGGGTGCTGCGGATCTGGTGATAATGTGCCATGGTTTCGGTCCAGCCATGTCCGCCTTGATAGTCTGGGTTCGAGAGCGCGGCTTGAGAAATCAACGCAGCCTGCACTTCTGCGCGCGCCGACATCCAGCCGAGATCGGCCGATTTCAGATGCACGAGGTAAAGATCTTCGGCCAGATGGCGAGGCCCAAGATTGTTGCGATGCCCGCCCGGCCCAAAAACGACCGGTTCGCGCACAAGGCAGGGCTTGCTGTAGACGCGGCTTGGCAGAAAATGACGCCTGCGCCCAAGGATCGGCTCCCCCGCTTCGATGGCCAAGGGTTCGTGCTCGGGGATGTGGATCATGTTGAGCGCGAAGGGCGAGATATGGCGCGGCGCGCTGGCGACATCGCCAAAGCGCACGCCCAGATAGCTGACAAGGTTCGGCGCGGCCTCGGGGTCAACGATCACGATTTCGTCGACATCGGCGACAATCACCCAGTGATAGAATTCCAGCAAGCCGCTTGCCAGATGGCTCATCATTTTCCAACGGCGGCGGTCGAATTTTGCCATTCCGGCTTCGCGCGGCACGTTCAGCACATTGGCCCCGGCGGCGATCTCGCGGTGTTGCGGGTCGTTGCCATGGCTTAAGATGTAAAGATGCTCGGCCCCAAGCTGTTGCGCGTAATATCCATGCCAGCGCGCAAGAAAGGGGTAATCGGCATAGACCATGGTCACCACGGCGAGGGGTTTCTTGGTGTCATCCATCGCGCAACCCTCAACAATCGGCGGGCAGCGACAAGCCGCAGGCCGCGGAATGATCGCGCAACTCGGCCAAAAGCGCATGATGCGCCGGGCGCTTCGCCCCCAAATCCCAAAGCGTCCATGGATCAGCTTTCAGGTCGAAAAGCTGCGTGCTGCCATCCTCGTAGCGGATCATGCGGAAATCACCCTTGCGGATGGTGACATTGCCAAGACGAAACGACGGCACAACGCGCCCTGTCACCGTTGCGCCGCCGATCTGTGGGCGCAGCGAGCGGCCAGCCGTGCCGGGGATCGCGGGCAGATCAGCATAATCCAAGATGGTCGGGCCGACATCGATCAGCCCAACGGGATCATCGATCACCCGGCCCTCCGGCTGGTCGGGGTCGCGGATGATCAGCGGCGTGCCAACCGATTGTTCCCAAAGCGTCGTTTTATAGAAACGTTTTCGCGCACCCAGCAAAAAGCCGTGATCCGACAGGATGACGACGATCGTATTCTGCCCATGTTCGCTGGCCTGCAACGCATCCCAAACGCGGCCCAGATGATAATCCCCATGGCTGAGGGCCGCGAAGTAATTGCGGACGTTTAGTCGCCATTCGGTCAGATCATCGCCCTCAAGCCACGGGGTCAGCGCCAGGTTTTCGCGTGTATAGGTGTTTTCATCATGGCCTTGCGCCCATGCTTCGGGCGGGCGGAAGGCATCGACATCATACATGTCCTTGAACCGGGCGGGCGTGAAACGCGGCCCATGCGGGCTGAAAAAGCCAAGCTCGCGGTAAAACGGTCCATCCCCCTGATAGTTCTGCAAAAACGCGATGGCAGAGTTTGCCGACTGCGCGTCATAATAGGTGTCGTCAAAGGCCGCCTCCGTCGTGGCCCAGCCGCCGCGAATACCGCCATAGCGCCGCCGCTCGGCCCCGGCGGGCAGCGACATATCATCGGTGAAGTGTTTTTGCGCATCGGAATAAATGACGGTGTGGTGCCGCCGCTTTAGCGGCTTGTAGCCGTGGTGCACTTTTCCGCCCGAGGAACAGAAATAGCCCGCCTGTTTCAAGCGGTAGGTCCAGATCTCTTGCGCATCGACCCTTTCAAAGACGTCGTCGGCATTGCTCAGCACGCCCAACTCATGCGGCATGCGCCCGGTCATGAAACTGGTGCGCGACGGTCCACACAGCGGGACTTGGCAATAGGCGGCGCGAAACACCGCCGCTTGCGCCATGATCTTGTCGAGGTTGGGGGTCTGGAGCGTAACGCCAAATGCATCGCGATAGTTCTGGAAGGCGATGCAATCGTCAAAACTGACAAGCAAGACATTCTTTTTGGTCGTCATTATCCCTCGAACACGGTTCATCGTTACGCATTACAGGTATCATCATGTCATGGTTGCCCGATGCCTGCCAGACAGGCAAACGGCCATGAAATGCCCTTGGATGGCCTTTGCGATCTTCGCGCCGCGTCACGCTTTCTTGCGCAGGCGGATCACGACATCCAGCTTGGCGATTTCGTAGCCTTCGGGAATTTCGGGCAGTGTGCGGATCTGCAACTCGGCTGCGGGCGCATCAGTCAAACGCCCGCTATCTTCGAAATGGAAATGTGGGTGCTCATCCATGCGCGTGTCAAAATAGCTGCGTGAGCCATCGACCGTGACCTCTTGCATCAGGCCCGCATCGCAAAACGCCTTGAGTGTGTTATAAACCGTCGCCAAGGACACGCGATCACCCGTCGACAAGACCGCATCATGCAAACCTTCGGCGGTGACATGGCGATCATGCCCGTCGCCCACGAGAAGGGCAGCGAGTGCAAGCCTTTGGCGTGTCGGCCTCAGATCGGCTTGGGCAAGCCAGCCTTTGCCGCGTTCCAGCGCTTCGGGTGTCATGGGTCGGGTCTTTCCTAAGCGAGACAGGCGTATAGTGGAGCTTTTTGCTGGGTGTTTCAATCGTAAAGCGACCAAGCCCTTACCCTTGCGCGGCGCCAAGTCGCGGTGCTAGACCTGTCAGACCGGCGCAAGGGCCGGCCAAGCGACCTGCGGGGGGACATGGCAGATTATCCCACATCCTTTGATCGTGACGCGCTCTTGGCGTGTTCGCGTGGCGAATTGTTCGGGCCGGGCAATGCCCAGCTTCCCGCGCCACCCATGCTGATGATGGACCGCATCACCGCGATCTCCGGGGATGGGGGCGAACATGGCAAGGGTCATGTGGTGGCCGAATTCGACATCACCCCCGATCTGTGGTTCTTCGATTGCCATTTCCCCGGCAACCCAATCATGCCCGGCTGCCTTGGCCTTGATGGGCTCTGGCAGTTGACGGGCTTCAACCTTGGCTGGCGCGGCTGGCTGGGGCGTGGCTATGCGCTGGGCGTGGGCGAGGTAAAGCTGACCGGCATGGTCCGCCCTGACCGTAAGCGCCTGACCTATTTCGTTGATTTCACCAAGGCGATCCAAACGCGCCGCTTGACGATGGGTGTGGCCGATGGCCGGGTCGAGGCCGATGGCGAAACCATCTATCTCGTCAAGGATATGAAGGTGGCGCTCAGCGAAAGCTGAGGCTTATCGCTCGGTTGCGCCTTTGCCAGCGATGATCTTGTCGCGAAACCGCGCGATGCGGGCCATACGCGTGGCCGCCGTCTTTGCACCCGCAAGGTTGATCACATAGCTGCGCTGCCGCCCCGGCGTCAGCGCATCGAAGGCCGACGACAATTCAGGATCACGCGCCAAGGCTTCGATCAATTCCTCCGGCAAGACCAAGGTTTTCACCTCTTTCACGGGCTTCATCCCTTGGGCCGCATATCCGATCGCCTCAGCCAGATAGGTCTGGATCAGATCGGCCGTTGCAGCCGGGCCCGCGTTATCGGTAAAGCGCAGGCTGTCGGCATGGTCGGCGTTCTGGCCTTGGCGTTCGAGCACGCCGGCAGGATCGACCAAGAGCGCTGCATCAAAGAAATTCAGCCGGAAATCCCCCCGGAACGCCCCGATGATGGCGATGTTGCGCCCATGCGCCATGTAGCAGGGGTGCCCCCATTTCGCATGTTCCGTCAGCCCCGCCGCAAGGCAAAGCCGCCGCAGCGTTGCCACCCCTTCGGCCCAGATGCGCGTCGCGCAATCGGGCGTGTCGAACCGTGCGCAACGCCCGCAGCCACGGGTGAAATAATCTGCAGGATCGTTAATCATATCGTTGCGGTCTTTCCGCCCCCTTGGGGCAAAGCGCCTTGCCCCATCCCTTCGGCTATCCTACACAGCCCAAAGGAAAGATGGAGGGATGAAATGCGCCGCGTCAAGCCGGAGGACAGCCAATGAGACGGGTCGTCGTCACAGGGCTGGGCATCGTCTCGCCCATCGGAAACACCGCCGCCGAGGTGGAGGCGTCTTTGCGCGCTGGCCGCTCGGGGATCGAGACCCACCCCGACATGGTCGAGCATGGCTTTCGCAGCCAGATCGCGGGCACGCTCAAGATCGACCCGTCCGACCATATCGACAAGCGGAGCTTGCGCTTCATGGGGCCGGGGGCGGCCTATGCCCATATCGCCATGGGACAGGCCATCGCGCAATCGGGCCTGACCGAAGACCAGATCGTCAATGAGCGCACGGGCCTGATCGCGGGCTCGGGCGGGCCATCAACCTCTGCCATGTTCGCCGCGCATCAATCGGTGCTGGCCACAGGGGCGACCAAGCGCATCGGCCCTTTCGCGGTGCCGAAATGCATGTCCTCGACCATCAGCGCGAACCTTGCCACCGCCTACCGGATCAAGGGCATCAACTATTCCATCACCTCGGCCTGCTCCACCTCGCTGCATTGTATTGGGGCTGCGGCGGAACAGATCATGCTGGGCAAGCAAGATGTGATGTTCGCGGGCGGCGCGGAAGAGCTTGACTGGACGCTTTCGTGCCTCTTCGACGCGATGGGCGCGATGTCGTCGAAATACAACGACACGCCCACCCGCGCCTCACGCGCCTTCGACGCGGGCCGCGACGGGTTTGTCATCGCAGGCGGCGGCGGCATCGTGGTGCTGGAAGCGCTTGATCATGCACTCGCACGCGGGGCCAATATCTTGGCCGAAGTCACAGGCTTTGCCGCTACTTCCGATGGCCATGACATGGTCGCCCCCAGCGGCGAGGGGGGCGAACGCGCCATGCGCCTTGCGCTGCAAACCCTGCCCGCAGGCCGAAAGGTCGATTACATCAACGCGCATGGCACCTCGACCCCCGTGGGCGATGTGGGCGAAGTACAAGCCGTGCGCCGCGTCTTCGGCGAGGGTACGACGCCACCCATCTCCTCGACCAAATCCATGACCGGTCATGCCCAAGGGGCGGCAGGCGCGCTTGAGGCGATCTTTTGCCTCTTGATGCTCAAGGGCGATTTCATCGCGCCCTCGATCAATGTCGAAACGCTCGATCCCGCGCTCTCGCCAGACGAGATCGCCACAAGCCTGCGCGAAAACGTAGGGCTTGATACGGTGATGACCAATTCCTTTGGCTTTGGCGGCACGAATGGCTCGATGCTGCTGAGCCGCTATCACGGGTAACGATCATGGCAGATTTGATGACGGGCAAGCGCGGGCTTGTGATGGGGGTGGCCAATGACCGCTCGATCGCATGGGGCATCGCATCAGCGCTGGCGGCCGAAGGGGCAGAACTGGCCTTTTCCTATCAGGGTGAGGCCTTCGGCAAGCGGGTCGAACCGCTCGCGGCCTCGGTCGGGTCGGATTTTCTGGTTGACGTCGATGTGATGGATGACGCCTCCCTTGATGCGGCCTTTGCCGCCCTAAAGGATCGCTGGGGCAGCATCGATTTCCTTGTCCATGCCATCGCCTATTCCGACAAGAACGAGTTGACGGGTCGTTTCATCAACACCAGCCGCGAGAATTTCCGCAACTCGCTCACGATCAGCTGCTATTCCTTTATCGATGTGGCCCGCCGCGCGTCGGAACTCATGCCCGACGGCGGGAGCCTTATCACCCTGACCTATCAGGGATCAAACCGCGTCACGCCGTTTTACAACGTGATGGGCGTGGCCAAGGCGGCGCTGGAGTCCTCGGTCCGCTACCTCGCCAATGACCTTGGGCCGCAACAGATCCGCGTCAACGCGATCAGCCCCGGCCCGATGAAGACGCTTGCCGGTGCGGCCATCGGCGGCGCGCGCAAGACCTTCAAAACGACCGAGGCGAACGCGCCCTTGCGCGCCAATGCCACGCTCGAGGCGATCGGTGGCACGGCGGTCTATCTTGCCTCCGATTACGGTGCTTGCACCACGGGTGAGATCGTCACGGTCGATGGCGGCTACCATGTCTTGGGCATGATGCAGCCCGAGAATATGTAGGCGGCCCAAAGCTGTAGGCCGGGCTTTCGCCCGGCCTTTGTGTCGTTTCAGGCGATCTCGACCACCTCGACCGCAAAGGTCAGGGCTTGGCCCGCCAGCGGGTGATTTGCGTCAAGCGTCACGGCCTCGTCGGTGACTGCCGTGACCGTCACCGGCATCATCGACCCATTGGGCGTCTGCAACTGAAGCGATGTGCCAAGATCAAGCGGGATGTGATCGGGGATCATCTCGCGCGGCACCTCTTGCACCGCCTCTGCATGGCGCGGGCCATAGGCTTGTTCGGCTGGGATGGTCACGGTCTTTGTCTCGCCCACGGCCATGCCCTCCAACGCGGCCTCCAGCCCTTGGATGATTTGCCCTTCGCCCATCTGGAAGGTCAAAGGATCACGCCCCTCGGAGCTGTCGAATGTGCTGCCGTCATCGAGTGTGCCGGTGTAATGGATCGAGACGGTGCAGCCTGCGGTGGCTTGGGTCATTGTCTTGGCCTTCGTGTCTTATAGCGGGTCTTGCGGCATGGAGGTCATGGCCGCGGCTCAGCGCCCACCTTAGGGCAGGCGGGGCAGGGATGAAACCCGCGCGGGTTGCAATTGCCGCCGCCCAAAAGCCGTGCCAGTGTCGCGCCCAAGCGATTGGGGGTTCACATGGGCCAGATCAACACCTGTATCTTCGATGCCTATGGCACGCTCTTCGATGTCAACGCCGCCGCCCGCGCGGTGGCCGAGATGCCGGGGCAGGCGGGCTTTGCCGCCATCTGGCAACAGGTGGCCGCCGATTGGCGCGCAAAGCAGCTGCAATACACATGGCTACGCACGCTGACGGGGGCGCATTGCGATTTCTGGCAGGTCACGCAAGACGGGCTTGATTGGGCGCTAGAGCGTTCGGGCCACCAAGACCCCGCTTTGCGCACCCAGCTTTTGGACCTTTACCGCCATCTGCCCGCCTATCCCGAGGCGATGGGTGTGCTCGCCGCGGTGAAACAAGCGGGCATCGCGCGCGCGATCTTGTCGAATGGCAGCCCCGATATGCTGGCGGCCGCTGTCACCTCGGCGGGGATCGGCGATCTGCTCGACCATGTTCTGAGTGTCGAGGATGTGGGCCGCTTCAAACCGCATCCAGCTGTCTATGACATGGTCGGCGCGCGCTTTGGCACCGCGCCCGATCAGGTGCTTTTCGTCTCGTCCAATGGCTGGGATATCGCGGGGGCTGCGGCCTATGGGTTCCAGACCATCTGGATCAACCGCGCGGGCGATCCGGTTGACCGCATGCCGGGCCGGCCTGCTGCCATCGGGCGCGACTTGACAGCCGTGACTGAAAAATTGGGGCTTTGAGATGGCGTATATCACCAGCACCGACGGGCTCAAGCTTGCCTATGACGTCACAGGGCAGGGCACGGCCCTTTTGTGCCTGCCGGGGCTGACGCGCAACATGGAGGATTTCGAGCCGATCCTTGATGCATTCGCCCATCGCGCACAGGTGATCCGCATGGATTTTCGCGGGCGCGGTGCATCCGATTGGGGCGATCCGGCCAGCTATCAGGTGCCGGTCGAAGCGGGCGATGTGGTGACGCTCCTCGACCACCTTCACCTTGACCGGGTTACGATCCTTGGCACCTCGCGCGGTGGTCTCGTCGCGCTGGTGCTGGCCGCCATCGCGCGGGATCGCATCGCGGGTGTGATCTTCAACGATATCGGACCCGAGATCATGCCAGAGGGGCTATCTTATATCATGGATTACTTGGGCAAACCGCCCAAGTTTCGCACGCTGGAGGAAGCGGCCGCCGCCCTCCCACGCCATTACGCGCCTGCATTCCGCGATGTCCCTGCAGAGAATTGGGCGGTCCTTGCCCGCCGCATCTACCGCGAAGAGGGTGGGCAGTTGGTGAACCGCTACGACCCAAAGCTGCGCGAGGCAGTGGCGCCAACCTTTGCCCCAGATGCCGTGGCCCCCGATCTGTGGCCGCTTTTCGATGCGCTGTCGGGCGCGCCCCTTGGCCTGATCCGGGGGGCAGGATCGAATATTCTTTCGGCGCAAACGGCGGGTGAAATGCGCCTGCGCCGCCCCGACATGGCCTATGCCGAATTGGCTGATCGTGGCCATGTCCCTTTCTTGGATGAACCCCCGGCCTTGGCCGTGATCGAAACCGTGCTGGAGCAATCTTTATGACCGATATCGCCCTGATCGAAGCTGCCCAAACCCGCGCCAAGGGGGTGGTGCGCGAGACGCCCTTGCTGTCTTCGCCCTTCCTGGACGAGATCGCGGGCCGCCCCGTTCATGCCAAGGCCGAGGTCTTGCAGCACACAGGCAGCTTCAAATTTCGCGGCGGCTGGTCGGCGGTCTCGGCAATTGCGCCTGAAGAACGCGCCAAGGGTGTGCTGGCCTTTTCTTCGGGCAATCATGCCCAAGGCGTGACTTATGCTGCGGCCCTGCATGGCGTGCCGTCCATCATTATCATGCCGCGCGACGCCCCCGCGCTGAAGATCGAGAATACCCGCGCGCTAGGCGCCGAGGTGATCCTTTACGACCGCGCAGGCGGCGAAAAGCGCGAAGAGATCGGCGCAAGGGTTCAGGCCGAGCGCGGCATGACGCTGATCAAACCCTTCGACGATGTGCAGGTCATCGCAGGCCAAGGCACCTGCGGGCTTGAGATCGCGGCGCAAGCGGCGGCGCTTGGTATTTCCCAAGGTACCGTGCTCACCTGTTGCGGCGGCGGCGGCTTGACCGCCGGTATCGCGCTGGCCTTGGAGGCACATGCGCCGGGCCTGCGCGTGCGCCCCGTCGAGCCTGAAGGGTTTGATGACACTGCAAAGTCCTTGGCCGCAGGTGAGCGCACCGGCCATGGCCGCCCCGAAGCCGGGTTCTGCGACGCGATCCTGACGCCGATGCCGGGGGTTTTGACCTTTCCGATCCTCAAGCGGCTTTGCGGCCCCGGCATCGTCGTGAGCGAGGACGAGGTGCGCGAGGCGATGCGGCTTGCCGCCTCCCGCCTCAAGCTGGTGGTGGAACCCGGCGGCGCCGTGGCGCTGGCCGCCGCCCTTTTCCATGGGGACGCCTTGGGCGATGGTCCGGTGATCTGTACGCTCTCAGGCGGCAATGCCGATCCGGGGGCTTATGCCGCGATCTTGGCCGCAGGCTAGCACAGCAACCCAAGCCGGAGGATTATGCCGCCGGCGTTGTCGCCGCGCGCGGGCGAGTGCCCATGTAGATCGCAAGTGCCCCCGCCATCAGCACCGCCCCCAGTAAAAACGGCGCGCCGGGCAGGCGGAGTGTGGCTTCCTCCCGCGTGAACCAGAAAAACGCCTGCGTCATCATCAGGGGCGACAGGATCATCGAGAGCGCCGAGATCGAGCTGAGCACGCCTTGCAATTCGCCCTGTTGTCGCTCGCCCGCCGCGCGGCTCATCACGCCCTGCATCGCGGGGGCGACAATCGCGCCCACCGCCGAGATCGGGATCAAGATCCAGATCATCCAACCTTGCGTTGCCACGCCATAGGCCAACAAACAGCCCGTGTTCAGGATCAGCCCCCAAAACACCGCGCGCCCCTCGCCCAGACGGGGCAGGATGGCCCGGATCAGCCCGCCTTGGACGACCGCGATGGCCACGCCGTAGGCGGCCAAAGATAGCCCCACCATCCGCGCGTCCCAACCAAAGGCCCCTTGGATGTAATAGGCCCAGACCGCCGGATAGGTGAAATTGGCGATCTGATAGGCCAGCATCACCGCCAAAAGCGCGCCCACACCGGGCAGTTTGCGCATGGATTTCAGCGCGCCCGCTGGGTTTGCGCGGGACCAGTCAAAGGCGCGGCGGCGCTCACGCGGCAGGCTTTCGGGCAGAACGAACCAGCCAAAGGCGAAATTGGCCGCTGCAAGACAGGCGGCGGCCACAAAGGGCGCGCGCGGATCAAGCCCGCCCAACAGCCCCCCAATGACCGGCCCAAAGATGAAGCCCATCCCGAAACCCGCTGAAATCAGGCCGAAATTCTGCGCCCTTTTGCTGCTGTCGGTGATATCGGCCATATAGGCCAGCGCTGTCGAATGCGTCGCCGCCGCGATCCCCGCTATGACGCGGCCTGCAAAGAGCAGCCAGATCGTGCCCGCCACCGCCATGACGACGTAATCAAGCGCCAGCACCCCCATCGAGATGAGCAAGATGGGCCGCCGCCCGAAGCGGTCGGACAGATTGCCGATCAAGGGCGAAAAGCCGAACTGCATCACCGCATAGACCGCCGACAGCATGCCGCCCCAAAGTGCTGCATCGGCAAGCGAGGCACCGCGCACCTCGCGGATCAGATCGGGCATGACTGGTAAAATCAGGCCGATCCCCATTGCATCGATGGTGACAGTGATCAGGATGAACAGGACAGGCAGACGCCGGGGGGCCATGATGGTCTTTCGTGGGGCAGGGCAAGTGTCAATCTAGATTGACACTTTACCCTTGTCCATCCGCGATCGCGCGCGCGGCCTTGGCAAAATCGCGCGCCTCATCGGGGGCCGTGCCAAGGGTCGCGTGCCCGGACAGGGGCGGCATGACAAGCCCCCGATGAGCTGCCGCCACCAGATCGGGGAGGGGGGTAGCGCTGGCCTTGGCGGCAAGGGCCAGCCGCTTCACCTCGGCCTGCGCGTCGGGGCGGGGCATGATCCCTGCCAAGGCAAAGCTCAAGGCTTCGGCATGGATCAGGCCCAAGGGGTCGGCCAGCCGCCCGGCCATCGCCGGTTTGTCGGGGGTGATCTGGCCCATGGTCTCGGCCAGCACCGCCGCGGATTTGCCCGCCGCCATCACCAGCCCCGGCAGCATCAGCCATTCGGTGAACCATGCCGCCCCATCGCGCGCCTCGCGGTGGGCGGGGGCTTGCAGCGCGCCCGCCTGCGCCGCGCCAAAGCGGGCAAGCGCCACAAGCACGCTCGGGGCCACAGGGTTTTCCTTTTGCGGCATGGTCGATGACGCGCCGCCGCCCGATAGGCGAACCTCACCCACATCGGACCGTGTCAGGATCAACAAATCCTCGCCCGGCTTGACTGCGGCCGCCGTCACTGCCTGACAGCATTGCGCTAGTTCCGTGATCAGCCCGCGCTCGGCATGCCAGCTACGCTTTGGGTCGGCCAGCCCAAGTGCTTTGGCCAGCCCCGCGCGGATCATAGCGGGATCTGGGCCCAACATCGTGCCCGTGCCGCCCGCGCCAGAGAGGGAGACGGCGAGTTTCGGGCCAAGTGCGCGAACCCGCTCCAACGCCGCGATCACGGGCCAGCCCCAGACGGCCACCAGCGCCCCAAAGGACGAAGGCACCGCCACCTGACCATAGGTCCGCGCGGCCATCGGCGTTTCGGCCTCCGCCTCGGCCAGATCGGCCAGCGCAAGGATCGCCGCCTTGAGCCGCGCCTCGATCAGCGCCAACGCCTGACGCGCGCGCAGCATCAGCGCGCTGTCTTGGATATCTTGGCTGGTTGCCCCCCAATGCAGATAGGCGGCATGTTCGGGTGCCTCCAGCGCTTTGCGCATCGCGGCCACAAGCCCCGGCACGCTGACCCCATTCTCACCCACGCTTTGGGCAAGCCCCGCAGGGTCGATCTGAATTTCCATCGTGGCGCGGTGCAAGAATGCGCCTGAGACCTCGGGGATCACCCCCGCTTGCCCCTGTACCTTGGCGAGCGCCCCCAAGACCAGCATCATCGCGCGGATTTCGGCGGTGTCAGAAAACAGCCGCGCGATCTCGGCATCGCCAAAGAGACGCGTGTGGATCATGCTGTCAAAGGGGCTGGCGCTCATGGCTTTGCACCCAAATGGCCGATGGCGCGCAGGAAATCATTCAAATGCAAGGCGAATTCGGCGGGTTTTTCGACGCAGGGCAGATGGCCCGCGCCTCGGATCAGCGCGTAATGCGCGCCGGGGATCAGCCCTGCCAATTCTTGCACAAGATCGGGCGGGGTCGATCCATCCTCGGACCCTGCGATCACCAGCGCGGGCAGGCGCAGCTTGGCGGTGCTGGCGTAGAAATCGCTGCCCGCAATCGCCGCAGAACAGCCCGCATAGCCTGCGGGTGGCGTGGTTTCGACCATCCGCTTCCATGGTGCGACCTTTGGGCTTTCGCGGAACTCCTTGGAAAACCAGCGCGTCATAATCGTGTCTGACATGGCGCTCAGCCCTTGGCTTTCCACCATGGCGATCCGCTCTTCCCACATCGCGCGGGTGCCGATCTTGGGGGCGGTGTTCGAAAGCACCACCGCGCGCACCAGATCGAGCCGCTTGGCGGCCAGCCCTTGGGCGATCATCCCGCCAATAGATAGCCCCACAAAGACGCAATCGCGCACGCCCAAGGCGTCAAGCAACCGCTCGGCATCATGGATCAGCGCGCCCATCGTGTAGGGCGCGGGCGGGCAGGTCGACAGCCCATGGCCGCGCTTGTCGTAGCGGATCACGCGCAGCCCTGCGGGCAGATGCGGCAAGATGGCGTCCCAAAGCCGGAAATCGGTGCCAAGCGAATTGGCAAAGACGACCGCGGGCGCGTCGCGCGGCCCTGTGTCGGCGTAATGCAGCACCACATCGCCCAGATCGAGACTATCCATCATTTCCTCCCGCGCGCCCTTGTGCGGTTTTGCGCCACCCTTCCACGGCGCGCAAGTCTTTGTCGCGGCGCGGTGAGGGGTTGCCGTGGCCCGCGTCTGTGCAAGGATGGCGGGGCGATCCAAAACCGGGGGACTGATTATGCCATCGACCATCCGCGCCGCTGTCTGCCGTGCCTTTGGCCAACCGCTTGTGATCGAGACATTGCAACTCCGCGATCCCGGCCCCGGCGAGGTGGAGGTGTCGGTCGAAGCCGTCGCGATCTGCCACTCCGATATCTCCTTCATCGAAGGGGCTTGGGGTGGGACGCTTCCGGCAGTTTATGGCCATGAAGCAGCAGGGCGGGTCACCGGCTTGGGGGCAGGGGTCGACCATCTGCGCCTTGGTGATCGGGTCTTGGTCACGCTGATCCGCGCTTGCGGCACCTGCCCAAGCTGCGCGGGTGGCAAGCCCGTCTATTGCGTCGGCAATGAGGCGCGCGCGCCCAAGTTGACCGATGCCGACGGCACCCCGGTGCAAGCGGCGATGGAATGTGGCGCATTTGCTGAAAAACTCATTGTCGATCAGACCCAGATCGCCCCCTTGGGCGACGCCATCGCCCCCGAGGCGGCCTGTCTTTTGGCCTGTGGCGTGCCGACGGGTGTGGGGGCGGTGGTCAATACCGCAAATGTGCGGCCCGGTGAGACAGTGGTGGTGATCGGCGCGGGTGGTGTGGGGCTGAATGTCATTCAGGGCGCGCGCCTTGCAGGGGCGGCGCGGATCGTGGCGTTGGATCTTTCAGCGGCCAAGCTTGATGATGCGCGCGCCTTTGGCGCGACCGACACGATCCTTGCCAGCACGCCCGAGCCGTGGCGCGCCTTGTCGGCCATGACCGGCGGGCGCTTGGCGCAGCATGTCTTTGTCAGCGTCGGGGCCATTCCCGCCTATGATGTCGCCCCGCGCCTGATCGGCTGGGGCGGCACGATCTATGCGGTGGGCATGCCCCATTCCGGCGACAAGGCGCGCTATGAGCCGGTGATCATGGCCTTCATGGGCCAAGGGATGCGCGGCACCAAGATGGGCGATGTGGTCTTGGCCCGCGATATCCCGTGGATGGTCGATCTTTACGGCCAAGGGCGGCTCAAACTTGATGAGTTGATCTCGCGGCGCTGGGCTTTTGATCAGATCAATGACGCCATTGCCGATACCAACGCCGGACAGGCAAGGCGCAATGTGCTGATCATGCCGGGGCTTTAGGCGCAAGGCGCGCTATTGCCGCCAATCGGGCTTGCGCTTTTCCAAGAACGCAGCGACCCCTTCGGCGGTGTCGGGGGCGCGCATATTCTCGACCATGGCCGCCCCTGTCATCGCATAGGCTTGATCGAGCGGCAGGCCGAGTTGGTCGTAAAAGGCGCGCTTGCCGATCCGTACCGCGACACCCAGCTTGCCCGCGATCTGTTCGGCCAGCGCCCTCGTCGCGTCTGCCAAATCAGCGGGCGGCACCACGCGGTTAACAAGACCCAGACCGCGCGCCCGCGCGGCGGTGATGAAATCGCCCGTCACCAACATCTCAAACGCCTGCTTGCGCGCCACATTGCGGGAGAGCGCCACCATGGGCGTCGAGCAAAACAGCCCGATATTCACCCCGTTCACGCCAAAGCGGCAATCTTCGGCGGCGACGGCAAGATCGCAACTGGCCACCAGCTGACAGCCCGCCGCCGTGGCGATGCCATGCACCTCGGCGATGACGGGTTGGGGCAGGCGGGGGATCATCTGCATCATCGCGCCGCAGCGGGTGAACAGATCATGCAGCGCATCCGCACCCTGATCGGGGCCAGCGCGCTTGTCGCGCATCTCGTTCAGGTCATGGCCCGCGCAAAACGCCTTGCCCGCACCGCGCAGCACGATCACCCGCTGGCTTGGTGCATCCATCATCTCGTCGAAGCGCGCGCAAATTGCGGCCAGCATCGCATCGGACAAGGCATTCAGCCGCGCGGGCAGGTTCAGCGTCAGATATGTGACCGCCCCGTGATCGGCACGCAGCACCAACGCGTCGGACATGGCTTGCCCCTTTCATTTGCGGCGATCCCAGCACGCCTTTCGCCCATTATAGCGATCAAGCCCGCCTGCGAAAGGATCGCATGCGACCATTGGGCAAAGACAGGCGGCAACGCTTTGGGCTGACAAGGTGATATCGCCGCAGCGCCCTTTGCGCCCTGTCGCCTGTGCGGGGCGCGCGTTATCATTGACAGTGACAATCCGGACCGAGGCCGATCATGACCCAAACCCCGCCAGATCCCGCGCAAGACTTCAGCCGCTTGGCGCATTTCCCCGTGACATTTTTCGCGGTGCTGATGGGGCTTTTCGGCTTGGCCTTGGCGCTCCATGCCGCCGCCGACAGCTTTGCCATGGCCGAGATGGCCGCGCGCGCGGTGCTTTGGTTCGGGCTTGCCTGTTTCGTGGCCATATCGGCCGTCTACTTGTTCAAGCTGATCCGCCACCCTGCCGCGGTCAGTGCCGAATGGCATCACCCCGTGCGGCTGGCGTTTTTTCCCACCATCACCATCTCGCTTTTGCTGATGGCGACCGCGATCCATGGCTATCGCCCCGATCTGGCACTGCCCATCTGGCTGGTGGGGGTGGCGGGCCAAGGCGTGCTGACGGTCGCCGTGATCTCAGGCTGGATCAGCCACCGCGCCTTTGAGGTTGGACATCTGACGCCGGCGTGGTTCATCCCGGCGGTCGGGAACGTGATCGTGCCCTTGGCCGGTGTCTCGCTCGGCTGGGTCGAGATCAGTTGGCTGTTTTTCTCGGCTGGCATGATCTTTTGGCTGATCTTGCTGGTGCTTGTCTTCAACCGCCTGATTTTTCACGCGCCGATCCCCGCGCGACTGTTTCCCACCTTGGTCATCTTGATCGCGCCGCCCGCCGTTGCCTTTGTCTCTTATGTGCGGCTGGTGGGCGGGGTTGATGCCTTTGCGCATATGCTTCTCAGCGGGGCCTATGTCTTTGCCATTCTGGTCTTGGTGCAGGTGCCCAAGCTGATGCGGCTGCCCTTTGCGCTAAGCTGGTGGGCGCTCAGCTTTCCACTTGCCGCGCTGACAGTGGCAAGCTTCGTCTATGGGCGCGCCCAAGACAGCACCGCGCATCTGGTGATTGGCTTGATCGTTCTCGTGGCACTTTCGGCGGTGGTGCTGGGGCTTTTGTGGCGCACTGGCCTTGCGATTTTGCGCGACGAGATTTGCCGCCCCGAGTGACCAGCGCATGCCACAAACAGTCGATTGCACCGAGATTTCTTGGGGTAAAATAATACCTCAAACGTAAACATTTGTTTTATAAGTATTTAATAAGATAGCGGGCCATTGACGATGGCGCAGATTCGGGTAGAACACGCCATCACTTCGCGGTCTCAGGCCGCAGATGTCATTGCGGTCGGGTGATCCCACCCGCCCCCGAAAGGACCGATGGACATGAAAACCTTTTCTGCCACCCCGGCGGATATCGACAAGCAGTGGATCTTGATCGACGCCGAGGGCGTTGTTCTGGGCCGGCTTGCTTCGATCATCGCCATGCGGCTGCGCGGCAAGCACAAGCCGACCTTCACCCCCTCGATGGACATGGGCGACAATGTCATCGTCATCAATGCCGAAAAGGTGCAGGTGACGGGCAACAAGCGCAACAATCACAACTATTGGCACACCGGCTTTCCCGGCGGGATCAAGTCGCGCACGACCGGCCAGATCCTCGAAGGCGATCACCCCGAACGGGTGGTCATGCAGGCCGTCAAGCGCATGCTGCCCGGTGGCAAGCTGAGCCGTCAGCAGATGACCAACCTGCGCGTCTATGCAGGGGCCGAGCATCCCCATGATGCCCAACAGCCCACCGTTCTCGACGTCAAGTCGATGAACCCCAAGAACACCCGGAGCGCATGACCATGGCCGAGACATTCTCTTCGCTCGACGCGCTGAAAGGCGCAGTTGATGCAAGCGCGCCCGCGGCGCTCTCCTTTGACGATGCACCACGCACACCCGTGCGCGATGCGCTGGGTCGTGCCTATGCCACTGGCAAGCGCAAGGATGCGGTCGCCCGCGTCTGGATCAAGCCCGGCTCGGGCAAGGTCGTGGTGAATGGCAAGGACATGTCGGCCTATTTCGCCCGTCCCGTGCTGCAGATGATCTTGCGCCAGCCCTTCACCGTGGCCGGCGTCGAGAACGAGTTCGACGTGATGGCGACCGTCAAGGGCGGTGGCCTCTCGGGTCAGGCCGGTGCGGTCAAGCACGGCATCTCCAAGGCGCTGCAACTCTATGAGCCCTCCTTGCGCGGTGCGCTGAAGGCGGCAGGTTTCCTGACCCGCGACAGCCGCGTTGTGGAACGCAAGAAGTACGGCCGCGCCAAGGCCCGCAAGAGCTTCCAGTTCTCCAAGCGCTAATTGGATACTTGTCGCGCGATTTGCAAAAGGCCGCCCCCTCGGGCGGCCTTTTCGTTGGGCGGGGCACCCGAATTTTCGTACGAAAATTCGCATCGCGCGCCGCTCGCGCAGGGGCGTTGCTGCGCGCGGTTAGCCTTGGACGTGTGAAGAAAGATCAGGTGGCGCCGGACGAGCGCTTGACCTTACTTCGGCCGAGGACTAGCTGCCTGCCATGGCGCGCGCACCCCTTTTGCAATTGACCGATATCTCGCTGACCTTCGGTGGGAACCCGGTATTCTCCGACCTCTCGCTTGTGGTGCAAGAGGGCGACCGCCTTGCGCTTGTCGGGCGCAACGGCTCGGGCAAATCCACCTTGATGAAGGTGATGGCCCGCCTTGTGCAGCCCGACACCGGCAGCGTGATCACCCCCGATGGCGTGCGCGTCGGCTACATGGAGCAAGAACCTGATTTCGCCGGATTTGCGACCTTGGGCGACTATGCCACCGCCAATCTGGACATGGGTGAGGAATGGCGGGTCGAGGCCGTGGCCGAGGGGCTGAAGCTCAAGCTGGCCGCCGAACCTGGCCGGGCCTCAGGTGGTGAGCGTCGCCGCGCTGCACTTGCCCGGCTTTTGGCTGAGGCACCTGAATTGATGCTGCTGGACGAGCCGACGAACCACCTCGACATCGAGGCGATCGGCTGGCTTGAGCGCGAACTTTTGCAAGCGCGCACCGCTTTCGTGCTGATCAGCCACGACCGCGCTTTTTTGACCGCCTTGGCGCGCGGCACGCTTTGGCTCGACCGTGGGGTCGTGCGCCGCCAAGATCGCGGTTTTGCCGATTTCGAGGCATGGCGCGACAAGACTTGGGACGAAGAGGATCAGGCCCGCCATAAGCTTGATCGCAAGATCAAAGCCGAGGCACGCTGGGCCGTCGAGGGCATCAGCGCCCGGCGCAAGCGCAACCAAGGCCGTGTGCGTGCGCTGCAAGATCTGCGAGCCGAGCGTGCGGGCATGATCCGCCGCCAAGGGGCCGCCGAGATGGTGCTTGATGCGGGGCAAGCCTCGGGCAAGCGGGTGATCGAGGCCACGGGCATTTCCAAAAGCTTCGGCGACAGGGTGATCTTGCAGCCCTTCGATCTGCGCATCTTGCGCGGGGATCGCGTGGCCTTTGTCGGCCCCAACGGCGCGGGTAAGACAACGCTTCTCAATATCCTGACAGGTCAAACCGCGCCCGATACCGGGACCGTCACCCTTGGCACCGGGATCGAGATGGCGGTGTTCGACCAGACCCGCGCACAGCTCGACCCAGAACAGACGCTCTGGGACAGCCTGACCCAAGACCCCGCCGCGCGCGTCAGTGGCCGCTCGGATCAGGTCTTGGTGCGGGGTGAGCCACGCCATGTGGTGGGCTATCTCAAGGATTTCCTCTTTGACGAGGCACAGGCGCGCGCGCCTGTCCGTTCGCTCTCGGGGGGTGAAAAGGCGCGTCTGTTGCTGGCCCGGATCATGGCGCGCAATTCCAACCTTTTGGTGTTGGACGAACCGACCAATGACCTCGACATCGAGACGCTGGATCTGTTGCAAGATCTCTTGGGCGATTACGCGGGCACCGTGCTGTTGGTCAGCCACGACCGCGATTTCATCGACCGTGTCGCAGGCACCACCATCCTGCTCGAGGGAGAGGGCCGCGCCGTGGCCTATGCGGGTGGCTGGTCGGATATGCTGAACCAGCGCGCCAGCAGCCAGCAGCCGCCCAAAGACGCGCCCAAAGCGGCCAAGCCCAAAGCCCCCGAGGCCGCAGCGCAAAAACCCGCGGCCCCGCAGAAATCCAACCTCAGCTTTACCGAAAGCCACCGCCTCAAGGCGCTGCCCGCTGAGATCGCGCGGCTGGAAGCCGAGATCGCCAAGCTGATGGAACTGATGGCCGATCCCGCACCTTTTGCGCGCGAGCCGGTCAAGTTCCGCAAGGCGACCGAGGCGCTGGATGAGCGCCAAGCCAAGCTTGCCGCCGCCGAGGAAGAATGGCTGACGCTGGAAGAGAAAGCCGAAAGCGCGGGCTAATCTTGTAGCGTGATCAGATAGGCGATCAGATCGGCGACAGGGCGGCTCATCAAGATCGGCTGGCCATCGGCACCCGCCATCGCGACATCGGCACCCACCCCTTCGAACCAGCGACCGAATAGCGGCATGTCGCCCCCATGCGCCGCGCGGGGGCGGCGGCCGTCGATCTGTTCGGCCACTGATAGAATGGGGAATTCCCCCGCCTGCGCCAGCTTGCGTCAGATCGCTTGGGGGGCTGCGCATGAGATCGGCCATGGTGCCATCGCCCTTGGCCGTGGCCCCGTGACAGGCGGCGCAGAAATCGCGGTAAAGCACGGCACCTGCGTCGATATCTTGCGCCACGACGGGCGGGCAAAGCAGGGCGAGGGTCAGGGCAAGGGGCAGGGGGCGCATCGGCATCACTCCGGCTGGGAATGGGCCGAGCATGGCGCTTGCCTGCGATATGCGCCTTGACCTTGGTCAAGCAGGGGTGGCCGGGCGCGTGGCCCGACCGCCGGAATTCTGACCGATCTCAGGGCAGGCTATGGGCCTATTTGCCCTTCTTGTTGCCACCGATATCAAGCGGCTTGCCCGCGTTGGAATTGGCGGTGGCCAAGACCTTGGGCTTTTCCTTTTTCGGCTTCTTGGTTTCCTTGTTACCTTTGTTCTTTTCCTTGGACATGGGGATGCTCCGGCATGATGGTCCGCACGGGGCACGATGCCACGCACGGGGCAGAGGCTCGCGGGGCGATCAGGGTTGCCTGCGGGTGGCAGGGCGATGATGTCCGGTGAGGGGGCGCGAATGGCCCCTGTGGAGAAGATGGCGATTGTGGGTGGGGGCGCAAGGGGTGTCTGGTTGGAGGGTAACCATCCGTTAACCCTCGTTGTGGGTTCGCCCCATGTCGCGTTACCGCCGTCTTCATGTGTACCCGGTGGCGCATATTTCTTTGATTAATCTTGCCAATAGGCAGGATGATTTGCTGGTCACAAATATTGCCGCATTGCGGGCGGCCTATGCTGGTCCTCGGCACTATGCCGGTCGAGACCCGATGCTATCGTGGTTTTGCCCGACCACCTGCACGCGATCTGGACAATGCCCGAAGGTGACAGCGATTTCCCGACGCGGTTGAGCGGATCAAACGGGAATTCTGTTAGCATCGGACAGCGCAACCGCAGCACGTAAAATGGATCAAGGGGAGGCAGGTATCTGGCAACGCCGGTACTGGGAACGATTGATCCGCGATGAGGCAGAACGAGAGGCTGCGTTGCGCTACGTTGGACCAATCCGGTAAAGCATGGGTATGTGCGCCGCGCGGTCGATTAGCCCCATTCTGCCTCGGTTCGACTCGCTCAGATAGTTAACCGTCGCTGGGACCCATTCGTTGCTCTTGCCAGTGGGGTAGTGTGACTGGCGTTAGCGTCGAAACCGCACGGCGTCTATACCCGCACGCTCTGTCAGGGCACGCTTCAGGAGCTGCAATGGTAATGTAACTCGATTCGACGGATCGTCATCCGACATAGGTAGGTTGCTCATCCCGTACGCCCTAACGCTAGGACCGTCCAGTTCTCGTATGTGTGCGGAACCGCCAATAGCCCGTAAGGCTTCAATAATCCTTAGCATCATACCGGGTAGGTTTGGTAATGAAGCTTGATCGACAAAGAACAGTCTATCGTTACTCATAATCGTTACTCCCACTCAAACATCCACATCCTCAACAAACCGCGCGTTCTCCTGAATATACTGGAACCGCAGTTCCGGTTTCTTGCCCATCAGCCGTTCGACCAGATCGCCGGTCTCGCCCGGCGCGTCCTCGTCCACCGACACACGGATCAGCTTGCGCGTTGCGGGGTCCATGGTGGTGTCTTTCAGATCCTTGGCGTCCATCTCGCCCAAGCCCTTGAAGCGCGACACGTCGATCTTGCCCTTGCCGCCGATGCCCTTGGTCAGCCACCCCGCCTTTTCCGCCTCGTCCAGACAATAGACGCGCTTGGCTCCTTGGGTCAGGCGAAACAGCGGCGGGCAGGCGAGGTAGAGGTGCCCCCGGTCGATCATCGGCCGCATCTGGGTAAAGAAGAACGTCATCAACAGCGCCGCGATATGGGCGCCATCCACATCGGCGTCGGTCATGATGATGACCTTGTCATAACGCAGATCGTCGATGTTGAACTTTGTCCCCATCCCCACGCCAAGCGCTTGGCACAGATCGGAAATCTCGGCGTTCTGGCTCATCTTGTTCGATGCCGCACCCAGCACGTTCAAGATCTTGCCCCGCAGCGGCAACAGCGCTTGGGTCTTGCGGTCGCGCGCCATCTTGGCCGATCCGCCCGCGCTGTCGCCCTCGACGATGAACAATTCCGTGCCATCGCGCGCCGATTGCGAGCAATCGACCAGCTTGCCGGGCAGGCGCAGCTTTTTCGTCGCGGTCTTGCGGTCGGTTTCCTTTTCGGCGCGGCGGCGCAGCCGTTCCTCGGCCCGCAGCACGAGGAAATCGAGGATCGCACCCGCCGATTTCGTATTTGCGGCCAGCCAATTGTCGAAATGGTCGCGCACCGCCCCCTCGACCATCCGCGCGGCCTCGGTCGTGGCCAGCCTGTCTTTGGTCTGGCCCACGAATTCAGGTTCCGCGATGAAGCACGACACCAGCGCGCCCGCGCCTGAAATCAGATCTTCGCGGGTGATATTGGCGGCCTTGCGGTTGCCCGACAATTCGCCGTAGCCGCGCACGCCCTTGAGGATCGCGGCCCAAAACCCCGCTTCATGGGTGCCGCCCTCGGGCGTGGGGATGGTGTTGCAATAGGATTGGATGAAGCCGTCGCGCGCAGGCGTCCAGTTGATCGCCCATTCCACCGATCCGACCGCGCCGAATTTCTCGCCGAACTCGACCTTTCCGGCAAAGGGCATGTCGGAATAGGTGACAGCCCCCCCCATCGTCTCGCGCAGGTAATCGGCCAAGCCGCCGGGGAAATGGAACACGGCCTCACGCGGCGTCTCGCCATCGTCGATCTCGGTCTTCCAGCGGATTTCCACGCCCGAAAACAGATAGGCCTTGGAGCGGACCATTTTCATCATCCGCGCAGGGCGGAAGCGATGAGAGCCAAAGATCTGCTCATCGGCGTGAAAGATCACCGTGGTGCCGCGCCGGTTGGGGGCGGCACCCGCCGGGCGCACCGGCCCTTGGGGCAGCCCGCGCGAAAACTCCTGCACGAATAATTCACGGTTGCGCGCCACTTCGACCCGCATGTGATCAGACAGCGCATTGACCACCGATGCCCCCACGCCGTGCAGACCGCCGGATGTCTGATAGGCCTTGCCCGAAAACTTGCCCCCTGCATGCAGCGTGCAAAGGATCACTTCGAGCGCGGATTTGTCAGGGAATTTCGGGTGTGGATCGACCGGGATGCCGCGCCCATTGTCGCGCACAGTGACGGTGAAATCGGCCCCCAACTCAACCTCGATGCGGCTTGCATGTCCTGCGACCGCCTCGTCCATCGCATTGTCCAAGACCTCGGCCACCAGATGATGCAGCGCGCGCTCATCTGTGCCGCCGATATACATGCCGGGGCGTTTGCGGACGGGCTCCAACCCCTCCAACACCTCGATGGAGGAGGCGTCATAGCCTTGGCTGTCATTGGTGCCGGACAACAGATCGTTGGGCATATTCCTGCTCTATCTTGTATGTGCTCGCGCGCATACTGGCAGGTTTAGGGTGCTGGGGAAAGGGGAAGGGGGCTGTGTCGCGCAAAAGCTGCGCGTTTTATGGCTGGTCATGAACGGGAGGCATGGTGCCCGGCGCGATCAGCGCGGGTTCAAAACCCAAAATGAGCCTTGAGAATGTGATCATCGACAATGTTGCGCTGATATGCGACCGAGGCGATCGCATAGAGCATGGCTTGGTCGCCCTTCGAGAGGGTTCCGTTCGCCATACGTTCAAGGCCCTGAGCCAGCGCATTGATGATATCTTGGTTCATCATGCCGTTTGCGATGGCAAACAGGGATTGTGCCGTCTCTGTATCGATCGCGGCTTGTGAAAGCAGCTGTTCGAAATGGGCGGGGGTGTATTGCACGAAATCATCGCTGAGTTGTTGGCTGCGCAGCTCATGGTCGACGCGCGAGATCACCATATCCAACGTGCCCGTCAACGCCGCGGCGGTTGCCAAGGACAACCCAACCACAGCCGCACCCAGCACGGTCCAGTCAACGGTGATGGCTCCGTTTTCAGTATGCCAAAAGGATTTAAGGTCAAAATGCATTGCACCACCCGTTTCGCGCTCGTCGGTTTGAGTAGTGCGCAATCGCGGCATGAATATGTCGGATTACGCGATGTTTGCGAAACAACGCCGCCGATATGGCGAACAATAGGTTGATCACTGATGCGCGATGGCGGGCCGGTCGGCGCGGCGGGGGCTGTGCAACCTGCCGCTTTTCTCCTATCTGAGCTTTATGGTGACATCTCGTCTTTCGCTTGCTGTTCTTCTGAGCTTCGGCGCGGCGCTGCCGCTTGCTGCCCATCCCCATATCTTTGTCGATGCCGGGCTGCGCCTGTTTCATGACGCAAAGGGCGCTGTCACCGCAGTCGAGGTGACATGGCGCTATGATGAGCTTTATTCCTTGCTGATTGCCAGCGACTATGACCTCGACCCCGATCACGACATGATCTTGAACCCTGATGAGACGGCCGCGATGCTGGGCTTCGATCTGAATTGGGGCGGCGGGTTCTCGGGTGGGTTGGTCCTCAGCCAATCGGGCGATCCCTTGGCCCTTGGCGCGCCCGAGCCGGTGTCGTTTTCCATGCTTCCCAATGGTCAGATCGAGACGACCCATCGCCGTGCCGTTCAAGGGGCCACGCCTTCGGCCCCGGTCGTGGCGCAGATCTTTGACCCCGAATTCTACATCGCCTTCGAGATGATCCTCGACATCGCGGCTGATGACAGGGCGGGCTGCACCGTTACGCTGGAACGTGCCGATCTTGACGCCGCCTATGTTGTTTTGGAGGCAGCACTGCAAGAGATTGGTGGCGCGGTCGCGGCCGAGGATAATTTCCCCCCTGTCGGTGCGCATTTCGCCGATCGTGCGGTGATCGCATGCCCCGACTGATCAGTTTGATCACCTTGGCACTGATCGCGGTGTTGGCGGTGCTTTACGCCAGCGGTGCGGATCGCGCACTGACGCAATGGGCGCTTTCGGGCCAACGTGGGGCGCAAGATACCATGGCAGGCGGGCTGCGCGCGCTGCGCGCGGGTGAGGGGGCGGCGCTGGCCGGTTTCTTAATCGTCTGTTTCAGCTACGGCTTTTTCCATGCCGCAGGGCCGGGGCATGGCAAGCTTTTGATCGGCGGCTATGGCGCGGCGCGTGCCGTGGGCGCATGGCGGCTTTCAACCGTGGCCTTGATCGCGAGCTTGGCCCAAGGGCTGAGCGCTGTCGCTTTGGTGGGTGCAGGCGTCTGGGTCTGGCAACTGGGCCGTGCGCAAATGACCGATCTGGCCGACCGTTTGCTGGCCCCGCTTAGTTTTGGGGCGATTGCGCTGATCGGGCTATGGCTGGTCTGGCGCGGGCTGGCGCGGCTGCGCGCCGCTCAGCGGCACCATCACCATGATCACCACCATGGCCCTCACTGCACCACCTGCGGCCATGCCCATCTGCCTGATCCTGCAGACATCGCCGCCGCAACAGGCTGGCGCGACATGGCACTCTTGATCGGGGCCATTGCGATCCGGCCCTGTACCGGCGCGCTCTTTATCTTGATCTTGACCGCGCAGATGGGAATTTTCGCCATCGGCGTGGCGGCCACAATGGCCATGGCCTTGGGAACGGCGGCGCTGACCATCGCCGTGGCGCTTGGCGCGGTGATGATGCGGCGCGGCGTTCTGGCCGGCCTTGCCGAAAGCCCGGCCCTCGCCCGTATCCAGCCGATGATCGAGATCGCGGTGGGCGGGTTTATCGCGATCCTTGCCGCGCGCACCGCGCTGGCCGCGCTGTGAGCGGCGCTTGCCCCCTTGCCGGTTGCAATCCCCAAGGCTAAGGGCAGGGATCATGTCACCCCTCTCCCACCATCTTCGCGCCACGCTTTCCCTTGGCCTTCCGCTGATCGGCAGCATGTTGGCCCAAATCGCCATCACGCTTACCGATACGGTGATGATGGGCTGGTATGGTGTTGCGGAACTGGGGGCCGTGGCACTTGGTGGCAGCTATTTCCATGTGGTCTTGATCCTTGGCATGGGCTTTGGATTGGCGGTGATGCCGCTTGTGGCGGCCGCCGCGGCCAATGACGACCGCCGCCAGGTGCGGCGCGTCACGCGGATGGGGCTATGGATCGGGCTGATCTTCTCGGCGCTTGCGATGCCGCTCTTCCTATTCTCCGGGCCGATCATGCTGTCCTTGGGTCAAGACCCGCTGGTTGCTGAATTGACCGAGGCCTATCTGGTGATCGCCGGATGGGGCATCGCGCCTGCCGTATTGATGACAGTGTTGCGCAGTCATCTCTCGGCGCTTGATCATCCGCGCATCGTGCTTTGGGCAACACTTGCCGGTGTGGCCTTCAATGCTTTCGCCAACTGGGTGCTGATCTTCGGCAATCTTGGCGCGCCGGAAATGGGTGTGCGCGGTGCGGCGCTGGCCTCGCTTTTGACGCATCTGCTGATCCTCGTGGTGCCTGCGCTCTATGCCGCCATGCACAAAGACCTGAGACAAGACACGCTTTTTGCCCGCTTCTGGAACCCAGATTGGGAGGCGATGGGCCAAGTCTTTCGCCTCGGCTGGCCCATCGGTCTGACGCTTTTGTCGGAATCGGGCCTGTTCATGGCGACGATGGTGATGATGGGCTGGCTTGGCCCTAATGCGCTGGCCGCCCATGGGATCGCGATCCAGATTTGCTCGACCACCTTCATGGTGCATATCGGGCTGAGCCAAGCGGCCACCGTGCGCGCCGGGCGGGCTTGGGGCGTGGACGATATCGCCAATCTGCGGCTGGCGGGGTTTTCTGCGCTGATCTTGTCGGGCGCCATGGTTGCGGCCACCATCGCGGCCTTCCTGCTTATCCCTGCGCCGCTCATCGGCCTGTTTCTCGATCCCGCCGACCCGCTGCGCCCCGAGATCATCGCCATGGGCGCCAGCCTGCTTTTGGTTGCGGCGCTGTTTCAACTGGCCGATGCGGGGCAGGTGATGGCGCTGGGCCTGCTGCGCGGTGTGCAAGATACGCGCGTGCCGATGATCTATGCGCTGGTGTCTTACTGGCTGTTGGGCCTGCCCGCCGCATGGTTCTTGGGCTTTCCCATGGGCTTTGGCGGTGAAGGGATTTGGGCGGGGCTTGTGGTGGGGCTGGCCTTTGCCGCCGGGCTGATGATGACGCGGTTTTGGCGTGGACCTGCGCGCCGCACTCTGGGCCTGCGTCTACCTGAGCTGCCCATCTTTGCTTTCTAAATACTCCGGGGGGGCGCCATTGGCCCAAGGGCCAATGGCGCGGGGGCAGAGCCCCCATCGCGCGCTTAGCTTGCTCCAAGCCCCGTCAAAATACGCGCCCAAGCGCGCGTCCCGCGGTGAAAACTCGTCAGGTCGTATTTCTCGTTCGGGCTATGGATGGCGTCATCATCCTTGCCGAAACCGGCAAGGATCGAATCCATCCCCAAAATCTCTTTGAAATACCCCGCCACGGGGATCGAGCCGCCACCGCCGATAAAGGCCGCCTCGCCGGGCCATTCTTGGCTGAGCGCACGACGCGCCATCTCAAAGGCGGGATGGCCGATATCCATCTGGCTGGCCGGGCTTGCGCCATGCGCGTGAAAAGTGACGCTGCAATCGGGCGGCATTTGCGCGCGCACCCAATCGCGGAACGCGGCGCGCAGCTTGAGCGGATCTTGCCCCGCCACCAGACGGAACGACACCTTGGCCGAGGCTTGCGCGGGCAGCACCGTCTTAAAGCCCGCCCCTGTATAGCCGCCGGTGATCCCGTTCACCTCGGCTGTGGGGCGCGACCAGATCATCTCCAGCCCCGTGCGGCCGGCCTCGCCGGCCGGATGCGATAGCCCGACCTCGCCCAGGAAGGCCGCGTCATCAAAGCCCAAGCCCGCCCATTGTGCGGCCAGTTCCGGCGACAACTCCTCCACCCCGTCATAAAAGCCCGGCACCTGCACTCGGCCCTGATCGTCATGCAGCCCCGCCAAGATGCGGCTCAGCACCCGGATCGGGTTCATCGCGATGCCGCCATACATGCCCGAATGCAGATCGATCCGGGGGCCGGTGATCACGATCTCTTCGCCCAGCATGCCGCGCAACTGCGTGGTGATGGCGGGCACATCATCCGAGAAAAGGCCTGTGTCGCAGATCAAGGCCAGATCGGCGCGCAGCATATCGGCATGTTCCTTGAGATACGGCACCAGCGATGGCGACCCCGATTCCTCCTCGCCTTCCAAGAACACCGTGACCTTGCAGGGCAGGCGGCCGGTTTCCGCGATGATCGCGCGGCAGGCCTCCAGAAAGGTCATGAGCTGGCCCTTGTCATCGGCGGCACCGCGCGCGCGGATCACGCGGCCCTTTGGTGTCTCGTCCAGCGCCGGATCAAAGGGCGCGCGATCCCAAAGCGATAGCGGATCGACAGGCTGCACATCGTAATGGCCGTAAAACAGCACATGCGGCCCCGGCCCATCCATCTGTCCCACCACCATCGGATGGCCCGGCGTGTCATGGACCGCCGCGGCAAAGCCCATGCTGGCCAGATCATCGCGCAGCCAATCGGCAGCGGCGCGCACATCGCCCGCATGGGCCGGATCGGTCGAGATCGAGGGGATGCGCAACAGCGCGAACAACCGCGCCAGCGCCGGCTCCAGATCGGCATCGATACGGGTCAAAACGGCGTCAAGCGACATGGGGGTTTCTCCGGTTTGGGCGCTGCTCGGGGCCAAGCAGATACAAGGCGCGCGCAAATGTCCAGACAGCGCCACGACGCCCTTGCCGGTTTGATCTAGGTCAAAGCTGGGTGCGCGGCATTTTGTAACTTGGCCCTCATGGGCATCACGGCCTATGTCGCCGGACAAGACAGAAGCAAGCGTCTTTGACAGCCGGGCCCATCGCAGGGCGCGCCGGAAGGGGGAGAGACAGCCAGTGGATTATAACAGCGCGCTCGACACCGCGATTGGCCGCCTTCATACCGAGGGGCGTTATCGCACCTTTATCGATATCGAGCGCCGTCGCGGCCAGTTTCCCCATGCCGTGTGGAAAAAACCCGATGGCAGCGAACAAGATATCACCGTGTGGTGCGGCAACGACTATCTTGGCATGGGCCAGCATCCCGCCGTGCTTTCTGCGATGCATGAGGCGTTAGAGGCCACGGGTGCAGGCTCTGGCGGCACGCGCAACATCTCGGGCACAACTGTCTATCACAAACAGCTTGAGGCTGAATTGGCCGATCTGCATTGCAAGGAGGGGGCGCTTGTCTTTACCTCCGCCTATATCGCCAATGATGCGACGCTTTCCACGCTGCCGCTCTTGTTTCCGGGGCTGATCATCTATTCGGACGCGCTCAACCATGCCTCGATGATCGAGGGGATCCGCCGCAATGGCGGGGCCAAGCGGATCTTCAAGCACAATGACCTGGCCGATCTGCGCGCGAAACTTGCCGCCGACGATCCATCGGCACCCAAGCTGATCGCCTTTGAGAGCGTTTATTCGATGGATGGCGATTTCGGCCCCATCGCCGAGATCGTGGAATTGGCCCGCGAATTCGGCGCGCTGACCTATCTCGACGAGGTGCATGCCGTGGGCCTATACGGTCCGCGCGGGGGTGGCGTGGCCGAAAAGCTGGGTCTGATGGACCGGATCGACATCATCAACGGCACGCTCGGCAAGGCGTACGGCGTGATGGGCGGCTATATCGCGGCCAGTGCCAAAATGTGTGACGCGATCCGCAGTTACGCGCCGGGCTTCATCTTCACCACCTCGATCCCGCCTGCGATTGCGGCGGGGGCTGCGGCCAGTGTGCGGCATCTGAAATCCGATCAGGGCTTGCGCGATCTGCATCAAGAACGCGCTGCCGTCCTCAAGCTGCGGCTCAAGGGCATGGGCCTTCCGATCATCGACCATGGCAGCCACATCGTGCCGGTCATCGTGGGCGACCCGGTGCATACCAAAAAAATCTCGGACATGCTGTTGTCAGAATTTGGCATCTATGTGCAGCCGATCAACTACCCCACCGTGCCACGCGGCACCGAGCGGCTGCGCTTTACGCCCTCGCCAGTGCATGACCCAAAGGCCATGGATGCGCTCGTGCGCGCGATGGACGCGCTCTGGAGCCATTGTGCGCTGAATCGTGCCGAGATGGCCGGATAGCCATATCTGGTTGTTTTCCACAGCCTGTAAGCATGTTAACCCAACAGAGGTGATCGGAAGTGCTGGGGAATCACTCCGAAGTGATGTATGCTGGTTGGGGTAGGCGGCGAATAACCCACTAGATCTTGAGATCTGGGGGCGCCGCGACAAAAGTGAGCGGTTGATGGGGCAGGATCAAGACCAGATGGCGGAGAGCGCCTATAGCGTTGCGGCCCCTGCCAGCGGCTTTGATGGCTACGACATCACGGATGTTCCCCTTGGCGATCTGTTGCGCGGTGAGCGTGCCACCATGGGCAAATCGCTTTTGGATGTCGAACGCGAACTCAAGATCCGCGCGGCCTATATTGCCGCAATCGAAAATGGCGATGTGGGTGCTTTCTCAAGCCCGGGTTTCATCGCGGGCTATGTCCGCTCGTATGCGCGCTATCTCGGGATTGATCCGGAGTGGAGCTATCGGCGTTTTTGCACCGAGAGCGGCTTTAGCGGCGTGCATGACAGCGCGGCCCAACATGGCAAACCCGCGCAACGATCCGCAACACAGATACCCCGCCTTGTTGATCCAAACGACGTCATCTCTGGCGGTCGGATCAGTTTTGGCCCCAGTCGTCAAAGCCCTTTCGCGGGGATTGAACCGGGCGCTTTGGGCTCGTTTGCGGTGCTGGTCGCATTGGTGCTGGGGATCGGCTACGGCGCTTGGGCGGTGCTGCACGATATCCAGCGGCTTCAAATCGCCCCACTCGAAGATGCACCCATGCCTTTGGCCGAGCTTGATCCGCTTGCCGGCGCGCGCGCGGGCAACTTCGAGGTTGCACAAGATTTCGGCGTGACCCTGCCCACCATGGACAATGCGCCCCGGATGCACCGCCCACAGGCTTTGGATGCGCCAGTGCTGACACCGCGCGACGGTGCCTTGGCCACGCTTGATCCTGATCAGGTGGGTGCCATCGGCCCCGGCGTCGCGACGGCGGGCCTAGCCCCGCAGCGCCCCGCGACGGCTGCAAGCTTGGCCCAAGAGCAAGCAACGGCAAGCGCCGTGCAAGTGACCGAAGCGCGCGACGATGAATTGGTCGTTTTCGCCGTGCGCCCCTCTTGGATCAGGGTTAGCGCCGCATCGGGGGAAACCTTGTTCGAAGGCACCTTGAACCGTGGCGATAGCTATACCGTGGCGCTTGGCGGTGATGCGCCGCCCGTGCTGCGCTCGGGCAACGCGGGCTCGGTCTATTTCATGGTGAATGGTGTGACGCTTGGGCCAGCCGGTACGGGTGCCACGGTGGTGCGCGATATCGCCCTATCGGCAGATGCCGTGAGCGCAAGCTACGCCATGGCCAACGCGGTGATCGATCCCGACCTGCCCGAGGTTGCGGCACTTGTCATCGGTGCGGCTGGCGATAACTGAGCGCGCGCTGTCACGCCGCGCGCATGCCCCGTTGTCCACTGCGCTTGACATGGCTATCCTACCCGCAAAGCCCTGAAGGACGAGCGAAAAGGTCCGCGCATGTCACATAACCCGATCAGACCGTGGCGTTCCATTGCACGGCGCAAAAGCCGCCAGATCCATGTCGGCCGCGTGCCGGTTGGCGGTGATGCACCGATCAGCGTGCAGACCATGACCAACACGCTGACAACCGATGTCAGGGCCACGATTGATCAGGTGCAGCGCTGCGCCGATGCAGGTGCCGATATCGTGCGCATCTCGGTGCCCGATCAAGACAGTTCACGCGCGCTTCATGAGATCGTGCGCGAAAGCCCCGTGCCAATCGTGGCCGATATCCATTTCCACTACAAACGCGCGATTGAGGCCGCCGAGGCAGGCGCTGCTTGTTTGCGGATCAATCCCGGCAATATCGGCGACGCCTCCCGCGTGCGCGAGGTCATCAAGGCCGCGCGCGATCATGGCTGTTCGATCCGTATCGGGGTCAATGCCGGCAGCCTTGAAAAGCATCTGCTCGACAAATATGGCGAGCCATGCCCCGAGGCGATGATCGAAAGCGGCCTCGATCATATCCGCATTTTGCAAGACAACGACTTTCACGAGTTCAAGATTTCCTGCAAAGCCTCGGATGTTTTCCTTGCCGCTGCCGCCTATCAAGGTCTGGCCGAGGCGACGGACGCCCCCATCCATCTTGGTATCACCGAGGCTGGTGGCCTGATGTCGGGCACGATCAAATCGGCAATCGGGCTGGGAAGTTTGCTTTGGGCAGGGATCGGCGACACGATCCGCGTCAGCCTGTCGGCCGATCCGGTCGAAGAGGTCAAGGTGGGCTTCGAGATCCTGAAGTCGCTGGGCCTACGCCATCGGGGCGTCAACATCATCTCTTGCCCATCCTGTGCGCGGCAAGGTTTCGATGTGATCAAGACGGTCGAGGCGCTCGAAAAGCGGCTGGAGCATATCAAGACGCCGATGAGCCTTTCGATCATCGGCTGTGTGGTGAACGGGCCGGGTGAGGCGCTGATGACCGATGTGGGCTTTACCGGCGGCGGTGCCGGGTCTGGCATGGTCTATCTGGCAGGCAAGCAAAGCCATAAACTCTCCAATGACCAGATGGTCGAGCATATCGTCGAACAGGTTGAGAAGAAGGCCGCCGAGATCGAAGCCGCCCACGCCGCCGAGACGCAATTGGCCCAATAGGGGCAGCCGATCCACCTTGCCGCATTTCCCGTTGCGGCAGATGGGGCGGGCAGCTATACCGCGCTCCAGATGCACCCGTAGCTCAGCTGGATAGAGCGCTGCCCTCCGAAGGCAGAGGCCAGGGGTTCGAATCCCTTCGGGTGCGCCACTTTGACCACATTGAGACCAGTCTCACGGTCAGCATCTCGTTGATAACCCTTGGAAATTCCTGTCTCGCTTCCATGCGGGCTGCCAAATGGGTTGACCAGATTGCTGACCAATTCACCTCCCTACACCTTCGTTCGTCGTGGCTATTTCTACTTCTCGCGGCGTGTTCCTTCCGACCTGCGGTCTCACTATTCTTGCTCGAGAATTGTTCACGGGCTTCGAACGCGGTCACCTCAACGGGCTAAGTCGCTTGCTGATGTGGCTGCTGCGCAGCTTGATGCCTATTGGACCCAGATACGTCTTGCGCAGATGGACGTACCGGGCATGGCCTTTGTCAAATCTCGTCCAAAGACTATTCCACTGGGCCTCAGTCGGGATGTTGGCCAAGCTACTGAAAAGCCTGATGATTGTCCTACGATGTCTGATGCCGTGGACCTCTATCTGCGCCTGCGCGGTAATGGGCGACCCAAGACGTTTGCTGTCGATATCCGGCGGGCAGCAGGTTATCTCACGCAAGTAGCGCAAGATCGTCCTCTCTCGTCATATTCCCGACAAGATGCACTCGCCCTTCGCGATTGGTTGGTGGTCCGTGGCTTGGCTGGGTCGTCTGTGACCCGTGCCTTCTCAAACGTGAACGCCGTCTTCAACTTTGCCGTGTCGGAGTTGGCCCTGAACATCACCAACCCCTTCCGTGGGGTCTATCATGACCGACAGGCTGGTGTGGTGATCCGGAAGCCCATCCCGGTGCAAGATATCAAGAAGGTGCAGCGGGCCTGCCGTGACCTGAACGACGACATGCGCTGGCTGATTGCCATCGTCTCTGACACCGGAATGCGCTTGGCAGAGGTGGCAGGTCTGGCGCGAGAGGACCTATGCGATCTGGACGGTCCTATGCCCTATCTCAAAGTTCAACGACATCCATGGCGTGGGCTGAAGACCGCAAGCAGTGATCGGCTAGTTCCTCTGGTCGGAGAGGCACTTTGGGGGGCCAGACAGGCCTATGCGCAGGGTGATGGCTCTGCGTTCCTGTTCCCACGCTATAACAGGGCAGGGACCACATCTGCGAACTCAGCCAGTGCTGCTCTGAACAAATGGATGGGCGAATATGTGCCGGATGGCTGCACGATGCACAGCTTCCGGCATTCGATGCGGGATCGTCTACGGGCCGTGCAGTGTCCGAGCGATATCACCGATCAGATCGGCGGATGGGCGAGAGCCGGTGTAGGGCAGGGCTATGGTAGCGGGTATCCCCTAGAAATCCTGCATGACTGGATGGTGAAGGTGTCTGAGCAGGGTGGGTAAACCCAATCTGGTCAACCCATTTGGCAGCCCGCATGAACGCGAGACAGGAATTTCCAAGGGTTATCAACGAGATGCTGACCGTGAGACTGGTCTCAATGTGGTCAAAGTGGCGCACCCGAAGGGTGTTTGGCTCACTCCTGATCCGCCATCATCATACTAACCCTATGATTTTATGAGATATGGCACGGCTGACACTGGCGCAGGTAGGATGTTCTTGATCAGTCATCTGGTCAGCCATCCTGCATGACATCCTTGCAGGTATTCCCCTGCTAGAACCTGTCCCGCCAATGCTATGGCCCTGTATCATCCCCTCAAGACCCCTGAGGCATACCCCCGGAGCGCACGGCAAGGGGGGCAGGGATAACGTGTATAACCCTGACCCGCGATGGGGATTTTGGGAACCGTGTACCGGCTGTGGCTCTGCCGTGCTGGGCTATCCCGTTGGTTTGGCGGTTTTGGTAGCAGAGATGAGAGGGGTAGGAGGTCAGCCCTGTGCATCTTGGCGGCTTACCATGGCCTAAGGGAACCACGGCAGAGATGGCATTGGGGGGTCTTGCGAGCAGGTCTGAAGGAGAAAACAGAGGCCTTGGCTAAACAAGGCTGTCTATGCCCCCCATTGGCGACGCGCTCCGCTGTCGATGTGGACAAAATTGCTGTAAACACCAACACCGCCCGTACAAATATCGCGGGCTTTTGCGCCAAGCTGACGATTTGAAACGCCCGGAAGATAAAAGTCGATCGCTTTGCCTTGGGTGTGCCACGAGTTCACGGCAACTTCACGACTGCGTTGACGCAATAATTCGTTGGTCTTGGTGCTGCGATATCCTGAGGCAATCAAGACATCCAACGCGCTGCCATGCATATTATGTTCCGCACAGATCAAAAACAGATATTGCAAAACCTGATCATCCATCTGAACGGTTTCATTTTCGCGCCAATCCCGCAGAAAGTGGTTTAATCGTTGCCGATCTAGTGCACTCAGTTGCAGTGTTGGTGGAACACTCAACGACATCTGCTCATCGATGTTTGCATTGCGTAGGTTCAGCCTAAGTCCGGTCTCGAATGGATTGAGTGGACTTGCAGGTTCCAGCGTGTTGGGCGGTTGTGCAGAAATCGCCGGATCTTGTGTGTAAAGGCTTTGGAACCCGGTCGGCCGGCCCTGATTATTGTCTAACGCAAAAATTCCCGTTCCCTTGGTGAGATCGATCAGCGGCGCAGATGCTGCCGCAGAAGGTGCCGCCAGCAGTCCAGCCAAAACCATACGTCTTGAAACATGAGCACAACGCTTCATGTGCAAAACAACCTATCACCCAGCATTTCGATCACGCCGGCCCCGCGCAATGTTTGTCGCTCCTCTGGAAGGCCAGTTTCGCAACCTTGCCGCCAGATTCTCGACGGTCAGAAAGTCTGCGCAGCGATTGCGCTGGTACACCCGCTGGCGTGCAATCCAAGATGCGAGAATATGGCCCTGTACCCACATTTGCAGCGGCGATATTTGCTTTGTATGGATGAAACATCAAACCGCACCTCAAGCGCATCTTTCCAAATTTGAGCAAGAACCGTGCCACTTTTGATCAAAGCGAGGGCAGAGGCGGCCTGTGCGATCAGCATGTGTCGTTCCGAATGCGCGGCGAGATGGCCAAAATTGCGATCGACGATCACAATCATCATGTCGATCCCGTTTGCCTATAAGGACGTTTACATACGCTTCCACGCGACGCTGGGATGGCGCAGCGATATGGGCAACACCCAACGCGACGTTGGCGTGAGTACAGCAGCTCTCAGCGGCAGTAGGGGTGTTGTAACTGTCACAAGCTGCCCAAAGTGGGCGGCCGCGTCATGCGCAATGCGCACAATTCTGGCGTAGCAAGCGACGGACGCAGTCTAGAACATCGCCCGACACCGACATGATGATCACATCATCCTCACAAGATGCGTCATCACGACGGCGCTGCATCCGAAGGTCAGGCAGCTTCAGCAAAGCCGAGCACATGTCACATACGCGTCATTTCTTGTTGATAGGCTTCTCGAAATTGGAAAACAGGAGACCCAAGTTATGACCGTATCGAATCGTTTTGTTGTATCGGCAGCCGTGATTGCAGCTCTTTTTGCTGGTTCCGCATCCGCCCAGTCCGTGGCAGATGCATGCCCCGCGCCGCTGCGCATGGCCGATACCGGCATCGAAGGCATGGGTGATCTGACCGAGGCTTTCGGCCCCTTCGCTGAAACCTTCGAGGGGCTGACCGGGGTTGAGCTCGCACTTTACTCGTTGTCCAACCGCACTGCTGCTGGCACTGCGCTTCAGTTTGACGAGGTTGAGTTTGTTTTCGCTGGGCCGTCCGAGTTCGTGCTGTTCCAGCAATTGGCTGAGATGGATATCCTGTTCTCGATCGTGCGCCCGCACTACGGCTCTAGCTTTGTCGTGAAGGCCGATAGCGATATCCAAACGCTGGCCGATCTGGCCGGTCGCCGTGTCGCCCTCAAGGATGTCGGCTCTACCTCGGGGCATATCTTCCCGATGATGCTGATGGCAGAAGCTGGTCTCGACCCCGAGAATGATGTTGAGATCATCATGGCAGGCGATGCGCGCATTCAGGTGCTGATCAATGGCGATGTTGATGCAATGGGCGGCGGCAACAAGGATTGGGATGCCGTGCGCAAGCAAGACCCGAACACGGAATACCGTCTGCTGGCTCAGACCGACACCCTGCCCGGCGACCCAGTTGTGATGCGCGCCAGCCTTCCGCAAGAATGCCGCGACGCGTTGCGCACCACACTGGCCGAGCATGCGGACGTCTTGTGGGAAAGCCTGACCTCGACCGAGCGCAACGCCGACAAGTTCATCGAACGCGACGCCTACATGTCCTTTGAGACCGATCCCGCGATCTATGATGTGGTGCGCATGGCCTATGAAGTTGCAGGCATCGCGCTGGACGATTGATCCATAATCTTTGTTAATGTCGGGCGGCCATCCCGTTTGGGGTGGCCGTCCGTGCTTATTTTGAACGCCTTGCCGAGGCACGGAGTATCTGATGACATCAGCGATTTGTTGTACGGAACTGCGCGTTAGCTATGGTCAGCTAGAGGTCTTGCGCGGCGTGACCTTCGATATCCCTGTCGGACAGGGGGTGGTTCTGCTCGGTGCCAATGGCTGCGGAAAATCTACCTTGATGCGTAGCCTGAACGGGCTGGAGAAGCTGCAATCAGGCCGTATCTTGATCCATGGTGACAGCCTTGCAGACGCCTCTCGGGGGGAGTTGCGCCGCATTCGGCGTGGCATGGGCTACGTGTTTCAGCAATTCAACCTCGTGCCGCAATTGAGTGCCTTTCAGAATGTGCTTCTTGGAGCAATGGGGCGGCATCGTTTTGGTCTGTTATCTTGCCTCGGAATGACCGCATCGGCCCAAGAACGCGCGCGCGCTATGGCATGCCTTGAGCGTGTGGGCATGGCCGACCGCGCACAGCATCGGCCATCTCAGCTGTCGGGGGGGCAGCAGCAACGCGTCGCCATCGCGCGTATGCTGATGCAGGCCCCAAAGGTTGTGATCGCGGACGAACCTATCGCAAGCCTTGACCCCAAAGCCGGGCGTGAGGTGCTGGACCTCCTTTGGCAGATCGTGCGCGAAGAGGGGCTGAGCATGCTTTGCACATTGCACCAATTGGATTTGGCCCGCGAATACGCAGATCGCATCATCGGCATGAAAGCGGGACAGGTCGCCATCGACGCCGCCATCGCGGACACCGACCCTGTGCAATTGAACGCGCTTTACACCGGCATGACCCGCGTTGACGCCAAGGGAGAGGAAGACGCCGCATGACTGAGAACACCCGCATACCTCCCCGATTTCGCGCGCCCTCGGCCCTGACATGGGTGCTGGTTGTGGGCTTTGCAGCCTTCTTCATTCAAGGCGTGGTTGCATCCGAGATATCCTTTGACCGTTTGGTGCGCGGCGCAAGCAATCTTGTGCGCTTCATCGGTCAGGCTGTGCCGCCCGATTTCGCGCGTGCGCCCAACATCGCGGATGCTATGTGGGAAACGCTCAACATCGCAGTGGTCGGCGTCACATTCGGATGCCTGTTCTCAATTCCTCTGGCGCTGCTGGCAGCGCGCAATACTGCACCGAATGCGGTGGTTCGCACCGTGGCGCGCTTTGTGATTTCCGTATCGCGCACGATCCCTGATCTGATCTGGGCATTGATTTTCGTGGTTACCGTCGGGCTTGGGCCGCTTGCAGGTATTCTTGCGATCATCATGGACACGATCGGTTTCGCCGCACGCTTCTATTCCGAGCGGTTCGAAGAGGTTCAGAAAGGCCCGTCCGAGGCGTTGACATCGACGGGTGCAGGCCGCTTGTCGGTGATCTTTGGTGCCATCTTGCCCGAGAGCTTTGCATCTATGACGGCGACGTCACTGTTCAGCGTCGAGAAGGCGATCCGCTCGGCTGTGACGCTTGGACTTGTGGGGGCCGGCGGGATCGGTGTGGAGTTGTCTACCGCAATGCGCCTGTTCCGCTACGATCAGGCCGCAGCGATCATCCTCGTCATTCTGGTGGTCGTGGTGGTTTTCGAACAGATCTCGTCGAGCATCCGAAAACGGATCATCTGACGGGCGAATAACACGGATCAAACGCAGATGTCATGTGCTGCTGCGAAGGGTCGCTTTGTGCAAAGCGCGCCCAAAGCACGGCGGACTTGGCCTTATCGACCTGACCAACGCTTGCCCAAGCTGCCCTATGCGGGCTTGAAAAGCTGCCCGTCTGCGTCCACGCTGCGGCGCAGCAGGGGAGTTTCAATGTCCGTCATTCTGATCTTGATTGCTCTTGCCCTGCTGATCGTGGGGGCCTGGGCTGGGCTGTCGGTTCTGGTGCTAGCCCCGCTTCTGGCGGCCCTTGCGGCGCTCATCTCCGGCATGCCGGTCTTGGCGGCCTATACCCAAATCTTCATGGAAGCGGCCGGTGGCTTTGTGGTGGCCTTTTTTCCGCTGTTCCTGCTGGGAGCGTTGTTTGGCAAGGTAATGGAGGCATCCGGCGCGGCCGAGAGGTTGGCGCGGGCCATTTCGACGGCTGTGGGGCCGTCGAATGCCATGCTGGCGGTGGTGCTGGCCTGTGCAATGCTGACCTATGGCGGGGTATCTCTTTTCGTGGTGGCCTTTGCTGCATGGCCGCTGGCGCGGGCTCTTTTCGCCCAGACCGCGCTGCCCGCACGGCTGATCCCGGCGACCATTGCACTTGGGGCTTTCACTTTTACAATGACGGCACTGCCGGGTACGCCCTCGATCCAGAACGCGATCCCGATGGCGACCTTCGGCACCACGCCCTTTGCAGCACCCGGATTGGGGGTTATCGCGGGGGCGGTGATGCTGACGCTTGGTTTGGGATGGCTTCGCTACCGCGCGCGGGCATTGGTGGGGGATGCACCGCCGGACGCACCGCACAATCCGCCAGGCGATTGTACCCTGCCGCTCTGGGTGGCGCTGACGCCGATCTTGTCGGTGGGGATCGTCACGCTGGCGATGGGCGTTCTAGTCCTGCCCGCGCTCGAGACTGGATACCTTGCCCTTCCGCTTTACGGTGCAACCGATCTGTCGCGGGTCGGCGGTATGTGGTCGGTGATCGCGGCGCTGTCTGTTGCGCTCGTGCTTGCGCTATCCCTCAGCAGGCCGCCTCGGCTGGCAGAGACGCTGAACACGGGCGCGACCTCGGCGCTTTTGCCACTGTTCAACACGGCGAGCCTTGTGGGATTCGGCGCTGTCATCGCAAGCTTGCCGGGGTTCGAGGTGCTGCGCCAAAGCCTCGATGGTTTGGCGGGGGGGCATGTCGTGATCTCGGCGGCTCTTGCCTCGGGGACGCTGGCTGGGATCACCGGCTCGGCCTCCGGGGGAATGTCGATCGCGCTGGATGCTTTGGGGCCTTCGCTTATGCAAGGGGCGATAGCGCAGGGCGTGGACCCCGCGCTGTTGCACAGGGTCGTTTCGGTGGCGACGGGCGGGCTGGACACCTTGCCCCATAATGGCGCGGTTATCACGCTGCTGGGTATCTGCGGCATGACCCACCGTCAGGCATACGGAGATATCTTCATGGTTGCCGTTCTGGGCCCAACCGTGGCCTGTGCGATCATCATCGCGTTGGGGATAGTGTTTGGCAATTTTTGAAAAAGCGACGTTTTTCCAAGTGTAGCCGGAGGCAAACGCATGCGATGTCAGCATAGGTTTAACTCTCATGCCCCTGATGTCGCATCGACCATCTGCTTTGAGGAGAACGCGGTAGAGTTTGAAGGGCGCAAATTTCGTATTTTCCAATAATCGCGGCTTGATAATCCATCAAACAGAGATTGATAGAAATACCCAACAGCCCCCCGCCGAAGGCGGCTATTTTTTAACGCCAACCTACGGTTTCAAATCAACTTTCCCGTTCTCATCTTCTGCGGCCAAGGTGCGCCATTTTGCTCTTTTGGTGCGCTGCCGCCCATCAGGTTACTTGAGCGCGTGGTTTGACTATGCGTCTTTTGGGCTGCGTGCTGGCTTTCGGCTGCCGCGTCGCGTTTCAGCCTGCTTTGGGCTGAAACGTCATGGCGTAGCGTGCGCGCAATTCGTTTTTCTGTACTTTCCCCATGGTGTTGCGGGGCAGGGCGTCGATGATCTCGATCTTTTTGGGGCGCTTGAAGCCTGCAAGCTCGGCGCGTGCGGCAGCATCAATGGCATCAAGATCGATGGACCCTTCGGATTGCGCGACCAAGATCGCCACGACGGTTTCACCGAAATCAGGGTGCGGCGCGCCCACCACGGCGCTTTCCTTTACGCCGGGTTGGCCATCGAGGAAAATCTCGATCTCCTTGGGGTAGATATTATAGCCGCCCGAGATGATCAGATCCTTGCCGCGCCCGACGATGGTGACATAGCCATCGGCGTCGATCAGGGCCAGATCGCCGGTGATGAACCAGCCATCGGGCAGCAATTCCTCGCGGGTTTTCTCGGGCATGCGCCAATAGCCTTTGAACACATTGGGGCCGCGCACATGTAGCACACCGATTTCACCCGTGGACAGCTCGGCCTGTGTTTCGGGGTCGCATACGCGCACCTCAACACCAGGAAGGGGGTGGCCCACGGTGCCGGCGCGCCGGTCGCCATCATAGGGGTTCGAGGTATTCATCGAGGTTTCGGTCATGCCGTAGCGTTCAAGGATGCGGTGCCCCGTACGGTCGAAAAAGCTGCGATGGGTTTCGGCCAAAAGCGGGGCCGAGCCAGAGATGAACAGCCGCATATGCCCCACCAGATCACGGTCAAAGCGCGGGTCATCAAGAAGCCTTGTGTAGAATGTCGGCACACCCATCATGGTCGTGGCCTGTGGCAAGCGCGCCAGCACGGTTTCCAGATCGAATTTCGGCAAGAAGATCATCGCGCCGCCCGCAAGCAGCATCACATTGGTGGCCACGAATAGCCCATGGCTGTGAAAAATCGGCAGCGCATGCAAAAGCACATCCCTAGCGCTGAAGCGCCAGCAATCGAGCAGTGATTGGGCGTTCGACAAGAGGTTTTCTTGCGTCAGCATCGCCCCCTTAGAGCGCCCGGTGGTGCCCGATGTATAAAGCAGGGCCGCCAGATCATCGGCCTTGCGGGGTGCGGCGCGAAAGCCTGTGGGCTGGGTTGCGACGAGATCGGACAAGCTGCCGCTGCCATCGCCGCCGAGCGTGCGAAGCTGCGCACCCGCCGCCGCCGCGATGGGGGCCATGGCCTCTGCCTCGGTCGGGTTGCACACGAACAGGGCCGCTTCGCTGTCGCCCACGAAATATTCCAATTCCTTGGGCGTATAGGCGGTGTTGAGCGGCAAGAACACGACACCTGCCTTGATGCAGGCCGCATAAAGCGCCAGCGCTTGGGGTGATTTCTCGATATGCACGGCCACCCGGTCACCCGGCACCAGCCCAAGGGCCACCAAGGCATGTGCGGTCTGATCGGTCAGATCCAGAAACGCGCCATGGCTGAGTGTGCTACCATCAGGCAAATGCAGGAAGGGGGTGGTTTTGCCCTCATGCGGGGCGAAAAGTGCATCGTAAAGCGGGTTCGTCATGCCAAATCCTTGGGTCTTGCGTGTTAACGCCTTAGGCGTCGCTATTGGATTGCGGTTCAGCCAGCGTCATGTAGCGGCCGAAGCCGCTGGTGATGTGATCAAAGGCCGCGCGCCGTGCGGCATCTTCATCGCCCGAGGCGATGGCAGCCGTGATCGCCTCATGCTCGGCAATCGACTCGGCCACATTGGTGACCAGCGACAGGCCACGCCGCCGAAACTGGTGCATCTCGCGCACCAGATTGTCATAAGTCACCTTGGCCTTGGGGTTACCCGAGGCGGCCAGTAGCATGTCGTGAAACTCGATATTCAGCGCGTAGTATTTGGCCGTGTCGCCATGGGCGTAGGCATTGCGCATCTGTTCAAGATTGCGCTCAAGCTGGGTGATCAGCCGCGCCTCTATTCCTTCGCGCAGACGCCGCGCCGCAGCCGCACAGGCCATGGCAAAGATCGCGCCGCGCAGATCGTACAGATTGCGCGCCTCGGCCAGCGTTGTCTTATGGACAAATGCGCCGCGATTGGCGATCAAATCGATCAGACCACTATCGGCCAAGGATCGGATCGCTTCGCGCACGGTGCCGCGGCTTACGCCCATGGCATTGGACAGCGAAAGCTCGTTGAGCTTTTCACCCGCCGCCAGATCGCCGCTGACGATCATGCGCTCAATCTCGCCGCGCACCTCGCCGGCAAGCGTCGCGCGTTGCAGTCCAATTGTCTTCATAGGTTTCACCATGTTGCCACCTCAACCGCCGATGATGTTTTTGTCAACATTTAACATTTTTATTGTCAAGCACCGCCTCATCACATACATGATTACCTGGGGTTGCACCACGGGGAGGACGTATGACATCGCCTGTAAACCAGCACAGCGCAAACGCTGACAACAAGGCCGAAAATGCCACATCGGCACCCGTGGCCAGCGCAGCGCTCAAGGGGTTGCGCGTCCTTGATCTGACGCGTGTCCGCTCCGGCCCGACCTGCGTGCGCCAATTGGCCGACTGGGGGGCTGATGTCATCAAGATCGAAGCACCCGTGGACGAGGCGCAGTTTGGCGGCCCGCGCCATGGCCCCGATTTCCAGAACCTGCATCGCAACAAGCGGTCGCTTACCATCGATCTGAAATCACCGGCGGGTGTGGCGGCGTTCAGGCGGCTGGCCGATACGGCCGATATCATCGTCGAGAATTTCCGCCCCGGCGTGAAAAAGCGTTTGGGCATCGATTACAATACCTTGTCGATGACCAATCCGCGGTTGATCTATGCCTCCATCTCGGGCTTTGGGCAGGATGGGCCGCTGGCTGACCGCCCCGGCTTTGACCAGATCGCGCAAGGGATGGGCGGGCTTATGTCCATCACCGGCGAGCCAGGCACCGGCCCGATGCGCGTCGGCATCCCGATTGCCGATCTTTGCGCCGGGCTTTTCGCCGCGCAAGGCATCTTGATCGCACTCTATGAGCGTCAGCACTCGGGCCATGGGCAATGGGTGCAGACATCGCTTTTGCAAGCGCAGGTCTTCATGCTTGATTTTCAGGCCGCGCGCTTCTTGATGGATGGCGATATTCCGAAACAGGCGGGCAATAACCACCCGACCACCATTCCCACGGGCGTGTTCAAGACCAGCGATGGCCATATGAATATCGCAGTGACCGGCAACCAGATCTGGCAGAAATTCTGCGAAAGCATGGGCCGCGCCGATTGGATCGAAGATACGCGTTACATCAACGCCGCCGCCCGGTCACAAAATCGCGCCGCACTCAACGCCGAGATCGAGGCGATCACGCTGACCGATACGACGGCGGCTTGGATCGACAAGTTCAATGATGCCGGTGTGCCAGCCGGTGAGATCAACGATATCGGTCAGGTGTTTTCCAACCCGCAAGTGCGCCATTTGGGCCTTGCCCAGCCGGTTGTCAGCCAAGAGCGCGGCGCGACCGAGTTGGTGGGCCAACCCATCATCATGAGCCGCACCCCCAGCACCATCGCCGCCCCGCCACCGCTGGCCGGCCAGCACACCGCCGATATCCTGACCGAGATCGGCTATTCCGAAGCAGAGATCGCCGCGATGAAAGCCTCCGGCGCAATCTGAGATCCAAGGGACACCCAAGATATGACCGACAAGATCCTGACCGAGCAGCATGGCGATATCGCCCGCATCATTTTCAACCAGCCCGAAAAGCGCAACGCCGTCTCGCTCGAGATGTGGGAGGCGGTCGAGGCTGCCGTGACCCGCTTTCAGGCCGATGCAAGCGTACGCATCCTGATCTTGTCGGGTGCAGGCGGCAAAGCCTTTGTCTCGGGTGCCGACATCTCGAAATTCGAGAGCGAACGCGCCAGCGAAGAGGCAGTGGCCCATTACAACGCCACCACCAAGCGCGTCTATGACATGGTCGAGGCTTTCCCCAAGCCCACTATCGCCCAGATTGACGGGTTCTGCATTGGCGGCGGCATGGCCTTGGCGCTGTGCTGTGATCTGCGCATCTGCGGCGCGGGGGCCAATTTCGCGGTGCCTGCGGCCAAGCTGGGTCTGGGATATGGTTATTACGGCATCAAGCGTTTGGTCGATGTGGTCGGCCCGTCATTCGCCAAAGAGATTTTCTATACCGCCCGCCGTTTCGACGCCGAAGAGGCCCGCGTGATGGGTCTGGTCAACCGGGTCGTGCCCGATGATCAGGTCGCCCAAGTGGCTGAAGAGACCGCGCGCATGATCGCGGAGAACGCGCCGATGACGGTGGGGTCGGTGAAGTTCATCGTCGGCCAAACCGTCGCCCCCGAAAGCGCGCGCGATCTGGCGGGCTGCGAGGCGCGCGTGAAGGCCTGTTTCGACAGCCAAGATTACATCGAGGGCCGCCGCGCCTTCATGGAAAAGCGCAAGCCGAACTTCATCGGCGCGTGAGCATGGCATCGGGAGCCGCTCGTATTGATGTGGTTGAGGCGCGCAAGCGCCTCGATCACGCGCTCGACGATCATGAACAGGCCTTTGAGCGGTTCTTTTATGCGCGCTTTCTTGGCCTGTCTTTCACCTATCTGCCTGAAGCGGCTGGCGATCTGGATAAAGATGTCTGCCGCGTGACCTTCGCAGTGACGGACATGCTCAAAAACCCCCAAGGTGTGCTGCATGGCGGTGTCATGGCCTCGGCCATGGATATTTCCATGGGCCATTTGGTGGCCAAGGTCGCAGGCCCCGGTGCCACGATCGAGATGAAGGTGCAGTTCATGCGCCCGGTCGCGGGCGGGCTTGTCACCTGCGAGGGGCGCTTTACCAAGCGTGGGCGCGCCATATCCTTCATGGAAAGCCATCTTTATGACGCGGATGGCAAGCTGGCCGCACATGCGACGGCCACGTGGAAAATGCCGGGGTAAGGTCAAGGGGTTATCGGGGATGATCCCCGATGCACCCGTTCATGGCGTCGGCATCGGGTGATCCGGGCATAGTGCGCACCGCAAAAGCCGCCATATCGCCTTTGACCGGCAGTGCGTGGGAGGGCGAAAAACCCGGGTTTTTCGCGTGGGAAAACCCGGGTTTTCCCGCCCTCAGGTTTGGCCCTTGCGGTTGATTTCAACAGGTCGCGTTATCGCGCTAAATACTTCAATTCGTCCAGCAAGCTGGGGGAAACGTCGATCCCTTCCGCCCTTGCCTTGTGCAGCGCTGCAATCGCGCGCGTGCCGGGCAGGCGCGGGGCAGGGCCGTCTTGCAAGGGCGGCGTCGCTGCATGGATCGCGGCCGCCTCCTTGATCCGCGCGCTCAGATCTTGTGGGCCAACTAACCGGCCCGCATCGATCAGCAAAATCATCTGCCCCAAACCCGGCTGGGCGGCGGGGTCGAGATGGGTATCGGGAATTTCCGATAACATCGCAGCCCCGGCAAGACCTGCGGCCAAAAGATCGAGGCTGACGGCAAGGGCCGCGCCCTTGGGTCCGCCGATGGCTTGCATCAACCCGCCCATCGCGGCCTTGGCATCGGTGGTGGGCTGGCCTTGGGCATCTGTGGCCCAAGTCTCGGGGATGGGGTGGTCGCGCATGGCAGCATCGCGCACGCGCGAGCGCGCGGCCACCGACAGCGCCATATCCAAGATCACATGGCCGCCGTTCACATCGGGAATGGCCAGACCCAAGGGTGCATTGCCCACGCGCGCCGCACGCCCACCGGGCGGTGCCATCATCGGCGCGGTATTCGTGGTGATGATCGCGGCAAAACCCTGCTCCGCGGCCAGCCATAACAGCGGGGCGAGCGCGCCCAGATGGGTGGCGCGGCGGATGAAGCTACCGGCAAGACCTGTCTCGCGCGCGGCCTGCATCGTGATGCGCAGCGCTGACATGGCCACGCCTGCGCCCAAGCCCGCATCGGCATCGATCAGCCTTAACGCAGGGGCAGGGGCGCTGATCTTGATCTGCGCGCCTGCGTTCATCCCACCCGCCGCCAAGCGCCCGACATAAGCAGCCACCCGGCCCATCCCGTGCGAGGTGATACCCATCATCTCGGTCAAGACCAGCGCATGCGCCGCATCCTCGGCTAAATCCGGCGCGCTGACACCGGCCAAAAGAAAGGCGCGGGCAACGAGCGCCCGCGCCTCCATCTCATCCAGACGCGGCATGGCCTAGCCTTTGGCCTTGCTGCTTGTTTTTGCGCGCCCTCCATAGCGGCCCATCAGTGGCAAAAGCACCAAGAGCGCAATGGTCAGCGCAATGATCGAGAGCGAGGCGGTCCGCTCGAAGAAGATATCGAACGACCCGCGCGAGATGGTCATGGTTTGGCGCAGCGCTTGCTCGGCCAACGGCCCCAACACCAGCGCCAGCACCAAGGCGGCGGGCGAAAACCCATACATCCGCATGAAAAAGCCCACGATGGATGCCGCCAACATCAGCCAAACCTCGATAAAGCTGGCGTTCACGGTAAAGGTGCCGAGCGCACAGATGACCACGATGCAAGGGCCGAGCAGGCGATAAGGCACTTTCACGATCAGCACGAAAAGCGGGATGGCAAAGATGTTGATCGCCAAAAGAATGATGTTGCCCAGATACATCGAGGCGATCAGCCCCCAAGCCAACTCGGTGTTTTGCTCCATGAACAGCGGGCCGGGCCGCAATCCCCACAGCATGAAGGCTGCAAGCAAAACCGCCGTCGAGGCAGAACCGGGAATGCCAAGCGTCAATAGCGGCACCATCGCACCCGACGAGGCGGCGTTGTTGGCCGTTTCAGGGGCCACAAGCCCTGCCATTTCGCCCTTGCCGAAGTTCTCGGGCGTTTTCGACAGCGAGCGTTCGGCCGAGTAGGCCATGAGCGAGGCGATGGTCGCACCCGCGCCGGGGATCACACCCACGACAAAGCCAAGGATCGAACCGCGCACCATCGTCCAGCGGGTCGAGAGGAAATCATGCGCCGTGGGCCAAAAGCGCGTTTCCTTGCGATAGTCGACCAAGGTGCCTTCGCCCGCGCGGTGCATGCCGGTGTAAAAAGCGTAAAACAGCTCACCCAGACCAAACAGGCCAATCGCGATGGGGATGAAATAGATCCCGCCAATCAACTCGGCCGAGCCAAAGGTATAGCGGCCCTGTCCGGTCTCCAGATCGACGCCGACCGTGCCAAGCGCCAGACCGATCAACGCCGAGATCACGCCCAGTTTCCAGTTCGAGCCGATCATCACGATCAAGGTCATCAACCCCATCATGGCCAGCAAGAAATACTCTGGCGGTCCAAAGCTGCGCGAGACTTGGCTGAACATCGGCGCCAGAACGGTGATCATCAAAACACCCACCGTCCCCCCCACAAAGGAGGCGACAGCCTGCATCACCAAGGCCGGGCCAGCGCGGCCTTTCTTTGCCAAGGGATAGCCATCGAAGGTCGATGCAACCGTGGCGCTTTCGCCCGGTGTGTTGAGCAAGATGGAGGTGATCGTGCCGCCATACATCGACCCGTAATAGATCGCGGCCAGCATCATAATGGCGCCCACCGGGTCCATGCCAAAGGTCAGCGGCAACAAGATCGCCAGACCCGCCGAAGGGCCAAAGCCGGGGATCACGCCGACAATCATCCCCACAACCGCGCCGATCAACAGATACAGCATGTTCATGGGCGTGATGGCAACTGATAGCCCCAGCACGAGATCAGAAAAAATGTCCATTCTTGGCTCCCTCAGACGGTCGGCGTTACGGCCTTCGCGTTTAGAACGGCAAATTGAAAAGGGCGGGGGGCATGTTCGCGTTCAGTAAGCGATCAAATGCCAGATAGACCGCGCTTGGAAAGATGATCGCGACAGCTGTGTTTTGCAGGTGCCGCTGCGGGTTGAAGATAAACAGCGCAAGCCCAAGATAGACCACGGTCGAGATGTAGCCGCCAAACAGGCGCAACAACACGCCATAGCCCAAGACCAGCAGCAACAGCACAATGACATCGCGCCAAAGCCCAGAGGGGGCGTCATCAGCGCCCGGTGCGCCGCCCGCTGCCATGGCGCGGCGGTCGCGCAGCGCATCCACAATCGCCCAAAGCGTCATGACGATCATGCCGCCCCCGACAAGGCGGGGAAAAAAGCCCGGCCCAATCCGGCCCGTGCGGGTCAGAAAGGTTAGGTCGAAAAAGGCGATGTAGCTGTAAAATATGGCCCCGCTCAGCAGAGCGAGTAGGAAAACGATGCGCATGTCCACCCCGATGATCAAGTAAATTGGGCCGGGCGCAAGGGTGCGCCCGGCCCGTAATGCGGGTCTTGATTACTGGATCGCGCCGACCGAGCGCAGAACTTCCTCAAAGCCACTTTGGGTTTCGCCCAAGAAGCTCCGGAAATCCTCACCGAACAAGAAGGTCGGCGTGAGCGTGTTGTTCTCGATATAGGCGGCCCATTCCGGGGTCTCGACCACTTTCTTCATGGTTTCGATCCAGAAAGTTTGTGCCTCTGCCGGTGCATCGGGCGGCAAGATCAGGCCGCGCGGCATCGACACGCCAATCGGATGTCCTGCTTCCGCCATCGTTGGCACACCAGCCAAGGCATCGGGTGTGGAATTACCCGAATAGGCCAAGGGACGCAGATCGCCCGAAGCGATCAGGCCGAGGATTTCGCCGGGGTTGCCAGCCATCGCATCAATCGCGCCCGACAAAAGCGCGGTGGTCTGATCGGCCATCGAGTTGAACGAGATATATTCAAACTCAAAGCCAGCCGATTGCGCTAAAAGGGCAGGAACGATGAAGTCCACGTTCACCGTGCCGGTGCCACCGATATTGACCGGATTGGCCTTGGCGAATTCGATGAATTGGTCGATGTCTTGAATGTCCGACGTGCCGGAGACAACCAGCACAAGGTCATCGGTTGCCAGAAGGGCCACGGGGGTGAAATCCGTGGGCGCCCAGGGCAGATCAGCCTGCAAGGGGGTGGTCACGAAGCTGCCCGAGGTGGTCGAGATGCCGTAGCCCGAACCCGCCTGACCGAACAGATGACCCCAACCAACGGCACCCGAACCGCCAGCGCGGTTCTCAAGGGTGATATTGCCGGGATAAAAGTCATAGGTGTTGAGGATTTCGACGATGGTGCGCGCCATGATGTCGTTGCCGCCGCCGGGACCAAAGGCGATGGTCCAGTCCAGCGTTTGCGCCGGATCGGGGTAGGTCTGTGCTTGGGCCGCACCCGCCAACGCCAGCGGCGCTGCCAGTGCCAAACCCAGCACGCCGGCCTTGATGTGGCCCGCGATCTGATTGGTGTGAAGTGTCATCTCAGTCTCCCTTGGTTTCGGTTCGTATTGTGCGGGCGTCCCCTCCTTGGAACATTGCCCGTGCGAATGGCTGGACAGACAGCCGCGTGTCCCTTTGTCAAATCCTGTCCAGCAATCGTTTCTTGCCGTTTTCATGATGGTGCGCGCCGGTTTTGCGCGCCCCTTCGACATCGCCCGCCAAGATGGCCGCGACGATATCGCCATGTTCGGCGTTGGAATGGGTGAGCGACGGCAAACCATGCAGCGCGCGCCGCCGCATCAGGCGCACCTCTTTGCCCATGGCCACGTAAAGATCGCGTGCGCGCCCCGCCTCGTCGGCGGCTGCATCCGCGATCCGGTCGTGAAACATTAGATTATGCTCGAAATAGCTTGGCTCGTCGTTTCGTGCGATCATTTCGTTCATCAGATCGACATCGGCCTGCAGCGCGGCCTTGATCGTGGCCGTGCCTCTTTGGGCGACAACGGCGCAGAGATGGCCTGCCAAAAGCGCCCGGAGGTCGTAAAGCTGCAAGGCATCGGATATCGACAGCTTGCGAACATAGACGCCTTCATTGGCGACAGTCGTCACCAGCCCTTCGCGTTCAAGCGAGCGGGCCGCCTCGCGGACGGGGGCGCGGCTAACGCCAAGCTGTTCGGCCAGCGCATATTCGTTGATCCGTTCACCAGCCGCGATTTCGCCGTGCAGAATCATCCGCTCAAGCTCATCGCGCACCTCCAGCACCAGCGGACGCTGGCGCCGTAAAGCAACATGATTGCGGGTGTCTTGATCGAGTTCCATGCGGTCAGTTCAAGCTTTGTCTTGCAGATTGTCAACAATATTCTGTTGATTGCCGGACAAAGCCCCGCTACCCCGATCTCAGGGGCAAAGCGGGTGCAAAGAATACGCCGTGCTGGCAGTTTGCCATGCCGCATAGCGAAAAACGCATGAAGAACGGGGATATTGGCACAATGACGGATCGGCCACTTTTGGGAAAAACCGCCTTTGTTTCTGGGTCAGGCAAGAATATTGGCCGCGCCATCGCGCTGCAATTGGCAGGGCTTGGCTGCAACATCGTGGTCAATGGCGCGCGCGATCAGGCGGGATGCGAAAAAACCGCCGCCGCTGTCACAACTGCGGGTGCGCAAGCCTTGGTCGCGATGGGCGATGTGGCCAAGCCCGATGATGTCGCGCGCATGATCGACGCCGCACATGCGCGCTTTGGCGGTATCGATATCCTTGTGAACAATGCCGCGATCCGCCCGCACAAACCCTTTTTGGAGACCACCGATGCCGATTGGGACGGGGTGGTTGATACCGCGCTGACGGCGGCCTTTCGGCTAAGCCGCGCCGTGCTGCCGCATATGGTGGCCCAAAAATGGGGCCGGATCGTCAATTTTGCCGGCATGAAAGCGATGCGTGGCTATTTCGAGGGCGCGCCGATCTCGGCGGCAAAACATGGTGTCTGGGGTCTGACCAAGGCGCTGTCGCAAGAATTTGCGATGCATGGGGTCACGGCCAATATCGTCTCGCCCGGTCAGATTCGCAGTGAGGCGTTGACGCAAGATGATCCCGCGCGGGTCAAATCCATTCCTGCGGGTGTTATGGGCCAACCGGATGATGTGGCGGCTGTCGTGGCATTCCTATGCTCGCCCGAGGCGCGCTTTGTCACGGGCCAGATGATCGCGGTCAACGGCGGCGAGGCGACCTAAGCCCAAAGGCGGCGATTTGGTCTTTTCATCGCCGCCTCGCTTGGGCAAGCATTGGCGGGCCTTAGCACGCGCTTGTGTCGATCAATGGACCAAATACCATGACAACGCCGCCCAATTCCCGCCCAAGCTATGCCACCCCGCTTGCTGGCCATCCGCCGCAAACGCAGATCATGACCGACCGCGCGGTCTTTACCGAAGCCTATGCCGTCATCCCCAAGGGCGTGATGCGCGATATCGTGACAAGCTTTCTGCCGCATTGGCATGGCACGCGGGCTTGGGTTTTGGCGCGCCCCATGACGGGCTTTGCCGAGACATTTGCGCAGCTGATCGTCGAGATCGCGCCGGGTGGCGGCGCGGACCAACCCGAACCCGACGCAGGCGCGCAAGGGGTGCTATTCGTCGTTGGCGGCACCGTGACGGTGCATCTGGACGGGGTTGCACATGAGCTGGGGTTGGGCGGCTATGCCTATCTGCCGCCGGGGTGCGGTTGGACCATCGCCAATCACGGCGATGCGCCCGCAACGCTGCATTGGGTGCGCAAGCGCTACGTTCCCGTAGCGGGCATCGCCCAGCCCGAGGCGTTCTTTACCTCGGACGCGGCAGTTGCGCCCACGCCGATGCCCGGCACGGATGGCCGCTGGGCCACCACGCGTTTTGTCGAACCCACCGACCTACGCCATGATATGCATGTGAACATCGTCACCTTTGAGCCCGGCGCCTGCATCCCCTTTGCCGAGACGCATGTGATGGAACACGGGCTTTTCGTGCTCGAGGGCAAGGCCGTCTATCGCCTGAACCGCGACTGGGTCGAGGTGGAGGCAGGCGATTTCATGTGGCTGCGCGCCTTTTGCCCGCAAGCCTGTTACGCAGGCGGGCCGGGGCGGTTTCGCTACCTGCTCTACAAGGATGTCAACCGCCACATGGCCTTGGAACTTTAGCCGCGCTCTTTTTCGTGCGCATAGCGCAGCCGCGCGACTTCCTCGTTCTTTTCCGCACGGCGCAATTCGCCCATCCGGCTTTCCACATAGCTGAGATGTTCGACGATGGCGGCGCGCGCGGCGTCGGGGTCGCGCGCTTGGAGCGCTGCATTGATCGCGCGGTGATGGTTGAGCAGCAAATCGCGCGTCGTGCGGCTTTTGAACATCATCTGGCGGTTGAAAAACACGCCCTGTTTGAGCAAATCGAAGATCGAGCGCATCATATGCAGCAAGATCACATTATGGCTCGCCTCAAGAATTGCGAGGTGGAACTCGGCGTCAAGCTCGGCCTCATCGGCGGGGTTGCGCTTGCGGTGGGCGGCTTCCATCTTTTGAAAAATCGCATCGATGACCTGTAGGTCGATATCAGAGCCGTGGGTCGCGGCGCGTTCGGCGGCGATGGATTCCAGATCGCGACGAAAGGCGATGTAGTCGAACACCGCCTCTTCATGGCTGGAAATCAGCCGGATCAGCGCGGGCGAAAAGGCCGAACCCAGTACATCGGCCACATAGATGCCCGCACCTGCGCGCGTGGCCAAAAGCCCGCGCGCCTGCAATTCGGCCACCGCATCGCGCAAGCTTGGCCGCGATACGCCAAAGCGTTCGCTTAATTCACGCTCTGACGGCAAACGCTCGCCGGGCCGCAAGATGCCGCGCAAGATCAACTGCTCGATCTGCTTGACCACCGAATGCGAAAGCTTTTCAGCCTCGATACGTTGAAATGGCATGGCCCCCCCTCGCGATTGGTCAAAGAATATGACCAGCGCAAGGGGGGTGTCCAGCCGATTGCGTGCAGGCTTAGGTAGTCGGGCGGATGATCACCTCGACCCGGCGGTTAAGTTGCCGCCCCTCGGGCGTCAGGTTGCTGGCCACCGGCGCATCCTCGCCACGGCCATAGGCGCGCACACGGGAGGGCGAGACGCCTTGTTCCAACAGCACGCCTGCCACCGCTTGCGCGCGGCGCGACGACAGATCTTGGTTGTAACCGGCCGAGCCTGTGTTGTCGGTATGGCCGATCACATCAACTGTGGTGTTGGGATAGGCTTGCAGATTGCGTGCGAGCGTCCGGATATCGGATTGCAGGCTGGCCCGGATCGCGGCGCTATCGACATCGAACAAGATGCCGTCAGGCATGGTGACGATCAATTCCTCCCCGGTGTTTTGGATGACGATATCGTCATTGGCCAGCGAGCCGCGCAGATCTTGTGCCTGTCGGTCAAGTGCGGCACCGATCGCGCCACCCGCAACGGCACCGGCGGCAGCACCCACCACGGCCCCAAGCCCGGGGTTGCTGTCATTGGTCGTGCCGCCCAAGAACCCGCCGACCATGCCGCCGATGATCGCACCGGCTTGGGTCCGCTCGCCCATCGGCGCGGGGGTGTTGCTGACACAGCCCGATAGACCAAGCACCGAGGCGGTGGCAAGGATCGTGAGCTTTGCATTCATTTTCATAAACTTACCCTTCCATACTGCTCATGGCCCGGTTTTTGTCCGGCGCGCATTGGAACAAGTATATCAGGCTGGCGTCCAACAAATAGCTGTAAATGCGGAAAATGGCGAAAACCCGCCCATGGCCTAGCGCGCGGCGCGGCGGGGTTCTTCGGTCTTGGCCGCTTCCCATGCCAGCATGGCACGCTTGACCGGCAGACCCCAATGATAACCGCCCAATTCACCCGATTTTCTGAGCGCGCGGTGGCAGGGGATCAACCAGCTAATCGGGTTGCGCCCCACCGCCGTGCCGACCGCGCGCACGGCACGCGGATTGCCGACCGCTCCGGCAATCTCGCTATAGGTGGTGACATGCCCCGTGGGGATGCGCAAAAGCGCCTCCCATACCTTGATCTGGAAGGGTGCGCCGATCAGGTGCAGCCGCGCCTTGGCCTGACCTGCAAAAATTGCCTGCGCCAAGGGTGCGACCGCGTCATCATCGGCAAGATGGGTGGCATCAGGCCAACGTGCGACGAGATCGGCCAAAGTCGCGGCGGCCCCGGTTTCAGCGGCAAATCCCAAACCGCAAAGGCCGCGCTCGGTCGCCATGGCGAGCATTGGGCCAAAGGGGCTGTCGCACCAGCCATGTCGGATCACCAGCCCGGCACCGCCACGCGCATAATCGCCCGGTGCCATCGCCTCCCATGTCACGAAGAGATCATGCAGCCGCCCGGTGCCGGTCAGCCCCACCTCTTGCGCGGTTTCAAGCGTGGTGAAACGCGCGGCCAAAAGCTGTTTGGCATGCCCCAGCGCAAGATATTGTTGATAGCGCTTGGGGCTGATCCCGACCCAAGAGGAAAAAAGGCGTTGGAAATGTGCGGGGCTCATCTGCATGGCCTGCGCCAGCGCCTCAAGGCTGAGGGGGGCAGGGGCCGCATCGATCACATCGATGGCCCGGCGGATGACGTTGTAGTGATAGCTGTGATCTTGTTCCATGACGCGACAATAGCGCGCCATAGCTTGCGCGCGCGACCCGAAACTTGCGCCAAATCGCGCTTGCCGCAACCGCGCGCAATCGGCAAAAGGGCGGCATGGCCAAACAGCTTCCCTATGCCACCATGCGCGAGATCTTCGCGCGGTTCCAAGCCGCCGCGCCGGAACCCAAGGGCGAATTGCATCACACCAACGCCTACACGCTGGTCGTGGCCGTGGCGCTCAGCGCGCAGGCCACCGATGTGGGCGTCAACCGCGCCACCAAGGATCTGTTCCAGATCGCCGATACCCCCGAGAAAATGCTCGCCTTGGGCGAAGAGGGGCTGATCCAACATATCAAGACCATCGGCCTTTTCCGCAACAAGGCCAAGAATGTAATCAAGATGAGCCGTATCTTGGTCGAGGAATATGGCGGCGTGGTGCCATCAAGCCGCGCCGCGTTGCAATCGCTGCCCGGTGTGGGGCGCAAGACCGCGAATGTTGTGCTGAACATGTGGTGGCATTTCCCCGCGCAGGCCGTCGATACCCATATCTTCCGGCTGGGCAATCGCGCGGGGATTGCGCCGGGAAAAGATGTCGATGCCGTCGAGCGCGCCATCGAAGACCATGTGCCTGCTGAGTTTCAGCTTCACGCCCATCACTGGATGATCTTGCATGGCCGCTACATTTGTCTCGCGCGCAAACCCCGATGCGGCGATTGTATCATCCGCGACCTGTGCCAATACGAGGAAAAGACCCTATGACCAAAACCTATGATCTTGTCGGGATCGGCAATGCCATCGTCGATGTGATTAGCCACGGCGATGACAGTTTCCTCGACAATATGGGGATCGAGAAAGGCATCATGCAGTTGATCGACCGCGAGCGGGCCGAGCTGCTTTACGCCGCGATGTCAGACCGGGTGCAGACGCCGGGCGGATCGGTTGCCAATACCATCGCGGGTGCGGGCACGCTGGGGCTAAGCACCGCTTTTCTGGGCAAGGTCAAGGATGACGCGCTGGGCCGCTTTTATGCCGATGGCATGGCAGCGCAGGGCACCGATTTTCCCAATCCACCCGCGCGCGATGCGCAGGCGCCCACCTCGCGCTCGATGATCTTTGTCTCGCCCGATGGGGAACGCTCGATGAATACCTATCTGGGTGCCGGGGCCGATTTCAACGCGGGCGATGTGGATGCAGCCGTTGCCGCCGCCGCACGCTGGCTATTTCTTGAGGGGTATCTTTACGACAAGCCCGAGGGGAAATCAGCCTTTCACGCCGCCGCCGATCACTGCCGGGCAGGCGGCGGCAAGGTGGGGATCACGCTGTCCGATCCCTTCTGCGTCGACCGTCACCGGGCCGATTTTCTGGCGCTGATCGAAGGCCAGATGGATTACGTCATCGGCAACCACGAGGAATGGCTGGCGCTTTACCAGACCGACGATTTGGATGATGCGCTGGGCCGCGCGGCCGCGATCTGCGATCTGGTCGTTTGCACCCATTCGGGCGAGCCGGTGAAGATTCTGCGCGGGGCCGAGCGGGTCGAGGTGCCAGTGACCCGCATCACCCCGGTCGATGCAACCGGCGCAGGCGATCAATTCGCCGCTGGCTTTTTGGCGGGCATGGCCATGGGCCGCGACCTTGAAACTGCGGGCCGCATGGGTGTTGCCGCCGCCGCCGAGGTGATCCGCCATATCGGCCCGCGCCCCCAGCGCCCCCTGTCCGAAGTCTTTGCCGAGGCGGGGCTTGCCTAGCGCCTTGTCCGCTTAATCACCCAGCTTGGCATGCACCTCGTCCAGATCGATCTCGCCTGTGGGCATCTTGTTGGCGGGATTGTCGAAATCATAGCGAAACAGCGCGAAATCGCGGTGATAAATCTCGCGCATGAGGTGCATGGAGAGATCGTCAAAGTAATCCTCAACCGGGTGCAGCCGCTTGGGGCCATGCCCCTCGCTTTCGTTGAAGCGCGGCACCTGTGAAAGATCGACGGGGTGGCGTGTCTCGATCCCGTCGAGCACGCTTTGCATGCCCTCGTTGAACTTTTCAGTCCAAAAGATCTGGTTGTAGCGCCCACCATTGGCAATCAGCGTCGAGACATGGCCCGACATGGCCGACCAATGGATGTCAGGCTCCATCGGGCGAAGCCAGCGGATCGTGTCGCGCACGAACAGGAGGAACCGTCGGAACGAGGCGATCTGGTCGAACTCGCCCTTGCCGTCATCGCCACCGACCTCGATCCCGTATTTCTGGATCAACAGCGGCACAAGGTTGCCGCGATAGCGTTTGCCGTTGCGCTGAATGCCGCAGATCTTGTCGAAAAAGCTCGAAAGGACGCGGGTATAGGGGTTGCGCACGCAGGTGAAGGTAAAAGATTTTTGCCCCTTCACAGCCGCCTCGATCACGGGTTGGCTCGCCTCGATCGACCATTTGTGCAGGCCGTAAGTGGCATCATGGATGTCACCGTCGAAATATTCCGCATGATCGGAATAGAACATGATCTGGCCGATGGTCGAACAGGCGCATTTGGGGACCACCCGGTAAATCACGCTTTCGCTTTGTGTCATCCAGGTTCCTGGGAAACCCATGTGCTGCCCCTCGTGATTCTGTTCTGTTGCGCCCCAGCATCGGGGCGGGTGGGCCTATATTGCGTAAAAAGATCTATCTCTTCAACTTCCGTTCGTTGCTGCTATGAAACCAATAGGGACATTTTCTGGTGAGTTGTTTGTGGCATGGCAAAAATCGCGTTCATCTTGCTGTGTCACAAAGATGCGCCCGCCATCATCAAACAGGCCGAGCGGCTGACCGCGACAGGTGATTTTGTGGCCATCCATTTCGATGCCCGCGCAAAACCCGCCGATTATGCCGCCATCACACAGGCGCTTGCCGACAATCCCGGGGTGGTTTTTGCCAAGAAGCGGGTCAAATGCGGCTGGGGCGGTTGGAGCTTGGTACGCGCCACGCTCAACGCGGTTGAAGCGGCCGAAGCTGCATTCCCCGCCGCCACGCATTTCTACATGCTTTCGGGCGATTGCTTGCCGGTCAAATCCGCCGCCTATGCGCATCGCTTTCTCGATGCGACCGACCGCGACTATATCGAGGCGTTCAATTTCTTCACCTCGGATTGGATCAAGACGGGCCTCAAGGAAGAACGCCTGATCTATCGCCATTGGTTCAACGAGCGCACGCAAAAACAGCTTTTTTATCGCAGCTACAACTTCCAAAAGCGGTTCAAGCTGACCCGCCGCATCCCCGCCGATATCGAGGTGCAGATCGGTAGCCAGTGGTGGTGCCTGCGCCGACGCACGATTGAGCGGATGCTCGCGTTTTGCCGCGAGCGCCCCGATGTGGTGCGCTTTTTCGCAACCACATGGATCCCGGACGAGACGTTTTTTCAAACACTCGCCCGCCATCTTGTGCCAGAGCGCGAGATTGAAAGCCGCACGCTGACCTTCAAACTGTTCAGCGACTATGGCATGCCGGTGACCTTTTATAATGATCAATACAACCTCTTGATCAGCCAAGACTATCTTTTTGCGCGCAAAATCAGCCCCGAGGCGGCGCTGCTCAAGGATCAGCTGGGCGCGCTATGGCAATCGGACCGTGTCGATTTCGCGACCAGCCAAGAGGGGGAAAAGCTTCACGCTTTCCTGACCGGGCGGGGCAGGATCGGCAAACGCTATGGCACCCGATTTTGGGAGCGTGAAAGCACGCTGGGCGTGGACCGCGATCTTTACATGATCGTGTGCAAAAAATGGCATGTGGCCAAGCGTTTGCTGCATGCCAGCGCGCATCGGCTTGAGCTACGGGGGATGGAGTATCTCTTTGATGAGGCGACCTGTGCCGTGCCGCATCTGGGCGGGATCGAACGGACCTTGGAAAAGCGCAATCGCCACCGCCGCGCCCTGATGCGGATGTTGTTTGATTATTACCGCACCGACCAGCTGGTGATCTGTCTGGACCCGGCCAATGTCGACTTGATGCAAGATTTCATGACCGACCGGGCCAATGCGCGCATTCTCGAACTGCAATGCGTCTTTGACGACCAATATCTGGTTGGGCATGCGATGCGTGTGGGGCTTGCCACCGCCGAGACCTCAAGCGATGTGATCGGGCGCATGTTACCGACGCTGCGCCATGAGTTCGACGATGAATCCGTGCGCATCCGCGACGCCGAGTTTCCGCGCCATTGGCGCATGCGCCAAGACCGCCGCCCAGCCGAAAACGCCCAAGTTTTGGCCGAGTTTTTCAATATTGATCTAGACACCGCGCAAGAGCTGGCTGAAACCCCATATCTGTTCGCAGACTGACAGGGGAGCGAGATGGCCTATTCCTATGACCCGCAGAACATCTTTGCGCGCATCTTGCGCGGGGAAATTCCCAACAACACCGTGATGGAAACTGACCACACGCTGGCCTTTGCCGATATCTACCCGCAAGCGCCCGTGCATGTGCTGGTGATCCCCAAGGGGCCTTATGTCTGCGCCGATCATTTCGGCCTTGCCGCCACCGATGCCGAGATCGTCGATTTCAACCGCACCATCGCCCAGATCTGCGCAAAGCTTGCGCTTCAGCCGGGCGAGGGCGGGCAGGGCTATCGCACCATCTCCAATGCCGGTGACGTCGCCGCCCAAGAGGTGCCGCATTACCATGTGCATATTCTGTCGGGCCGCCCCTTGGGGCGCATGCTGCAACCGGCCTGACACGCGCGTGACGGGACAGGGCGATGGTCTTGCCCGTGCGCGATCTTGCTGCCATATCGCACAGGTAGATCGCAGCCGAGGACACCGACCATGCCCATCGCCCCGCCCGAGACCGAGATCGTCACCACCACCCGTGTCGCCTGTGACGGCGGCGAGGGGGCCTTGGGCCATCCACGGGTCTGGCTGTCGATCCCGCCCGAGCGCGGCTGGGTCGAATGCGGCTATTGCGACAAGAAATTCATCCATGCCGATGTCGCCGAAACCCTGAAATCGACCGATTGATCGGGAAAACCGGGGTCGCGCCTGCCGCGCCCGCGCGCTAAACACGCCCCATCACATCGTAACGGGGGAGTGGCACCTATGGGATTCGGCAAGGGACATCACCTGCATCTCGTCGATGGCTCGGCCTTTATCTTCCGCGCCTATCATGCGCTGCCGCCGCTGACGCGGAAATCCGACGGGCTGCCCATCGGGGCGGTCTCGGGTTTTTGCAACATGATCCACCGCATGATCGAGGCCAATACCGGCCCGGATGCGCCCACCCATGCCGCCGTGGTGTTCGACAAGGGCAGCCATACGTTTCGCAACGATATGTACGACCTCTACAAGGCCAACCGCGAGGCCATGCCCGAGGATTTGCGCCCCCAGATCCCGCTGACGCGGGAGGCCACGCGCGCCTTCAACATCGCCTGTCTTGAGCTGGAGAATTACGAGGCCGACGACATCATCGCCACCCTTGCCCGCCAAGCCCGCGAGGCGGGGGGGCGCTGCACGATCATTTCCTCTGACAAGGATCTGATGCAGCTTGTCGGCGGCGGGGTGGAGATGTTTGACGCGATGAAGAATCTGCGCATCGACAGCGAGGGGGTCGAGGCCAAGTTTGGCGTCCGCCCCGACCGTGTGGTCGATGTGCAGGCCTTGGCCGGTGACAGTGTCGACAATATCCCCGGCGCGCCCGGTATCGGGATCAAGACCGCCGCACTTCTTATAAATGAATTCGGGAGTTTGGAGGCGCTTCTTGAACGGGCAGATGAAGTGCCACAGCCCAAGCGCCGCCAGACCTTGATCGATTTCGCCGACCAGATCCGCCTGTCCAAGCTGCTTGTGACCTTGGATGACCAGACACCCATCGATGTCACCCTCGACGATCTGGAAGTGCGCGAACCCGAGGCGGCGGTCTTGCTCGAATTCCTTGCCAAGATGGAGTTTCGCACCCTGACCAAGCGCATCGCAGATGGCTTCGGCGTGGCCGCACCCGCCATCATCGATACCGACCCGCGCGGGGCCGATCCGGCGCATGACGCGGCCCCCGCCATGCCGCCCATCGACCGCAGCACCTATCAGATCGTCGGCGATGCCGCTGCGCTGGCCCAATGGATCGCGCGGGCCCATGCCACGGGTGCCATCGCCATCGACACCGAAACCACCGGCCTTGATGAGATGACCGCCGATCTGGTCGGCATTTCGCTCGCTACCGGCCCGAATGAGGCCTGCTATATCCCGCTGGCCCACCGCGCCGAGGGCGGCGAGGGGCTTTTTGGCTCGACCGCGCTGGCCGAGGGGCAGATGGGCCTTGATGCGGCGCTGGCCCTGCTCAAACCGATGCTCGAGGATGCATCGGTTCTGAAAATCCTGCAAAACGCCAAATATGATGTGAAGATCCTTGCCCGTTACGGGATCGCAGTCGCGCCCATCGATGACACGATGCTGATGTCCTACGCGCTGAACGCCGGGCTGCACGGCCATGGGATGGATGCGCTATCGGAACGCTACCTTGGCCACACGCCGATCCCGATCAAGGAATTGATCGGCGCGGGCAAATCGCAGATCACATTCGACCGGGTGCCGCTTGATCAAGCCGCCCCCTATGCCGCCGAGGATGCCGATGTGACATGGCGGCTGTGGCAGACCTTCAAGCCGCAACTGCACCGCGCCCAAGTCACCACGGTCTACGAGACGATGGAGCGCCCGCTGGTGCCGGTTCTCGCGCGGATGGAGATGACGGGTATCAAAGTTGACCGCGATGTGCTCAGCCGTATGTCCAACGCTTTTGCCCAGAAAATGGCCGGGCTTGAGGCGGAATTGTTTGACCTCGCGGGCCACCCCTTCAACGTGCAATCCCCCGCGCAGGTGGGCCAGATCCTCTTCGAAGAGATGGGGCTTGCGGGCGGCGAAAAGACCAAGACCGGCCAATGGTCGACACCCGCCGAGGTGTTGGAAGACCTCGCCGCCACCCATGATTTTGCCGCCCGCGTGCTGGACTATCGCCAGATCCAAAAGCTGAAATCCACCTATACCGACGCCTTGCAAGAACACATCAACCGCGACACGGGGCGGGTGCATACCTCCTACGTCATCGCGGGTGCCAATACCGGGCGTTTGGCCTCGACCGATCCGAACCTGCAAAATATCCCCGTCCGCACCGAAGATGGCCGCCGCATCCGCGAAGCCTTCGTGGCTGACACGGGCAAGGTTCTGGTATCCTTGGACTATTCCCAGATCGAATTGCGCATCTTGGCGCATATCGCAGGGATCGATGCGCTGAAACAGGCCTTTCGCGAGGGGCAGGATATTCACGCCGCCACCGCCTCCGAGATGTTCGGCGTGCCGCTGGACCAGATGACGCCCGATGTGCGCCGTCAGGCCAAGGCGATCAACTTCGGCGTGATCTACGGCATCTCGGGCTTTGGCCTGGCGCGCAACCTGCGCATCCCGCGCGCCGAGGCGCAGGGTTTTATCGACCGCTATTTCGAGCGTTTCCCCGGCATCCGCGCCTATATGGACGCGACCAAAGCCTTCGCGAAATCAAATGGTTATGTGCAAACCCTGTTCGGCCGCAAGATCCATACGCCCGAGATCAACGCCAAGGGGCCGGGTGCGGGCTTTGCCGCGCGCGCCGCGATCAACGCGCCCATTCAAGGCACGGCCGCCGATATCATCCGCCGCGCGATGATCCGCATGGAGGATGCCACCCGCGATCTGCCCGCGCGCATGCTGTTGCAGGTCCATGACGAATTGCTCTTCGAGGTGGATGAGGCTGCTGTCGACACCCTCATCACCCGCGCGCGCGACGTGATGGAGGGGGCGGCCTTGCCCGCCGTGCATCTTGATGTGCCGATCATCGTCGATGCAGGGCAGGGGCCGAACTGGGCGGTGGCGCATTGATGGCCGGTATCGCGACATGGCCCGAGTTGCGCGCGCTTGCCCTGTCGCTGGACCTGCCGCAGGTCGAAGACGCGGTCAGCTGGGGCAATCCCAACCTGAAAGCGCATGGCAAGATGTGGTGTTGGTGGTCGCCCTATGTTGATGCGGCAGTGTTCAAATGCGCCATCCCCGAGCGCGAGATCTTGCAAGCCGCCGACCCCACCGCCTTCTTGCACCATGACCATTACGCCAATCATGCCCTGATCTTGGTCGCAGCGGGCCGGATCGATCGGGGCTGGGCCGAGGCGCGGCTGCGTCGCACATGGGAAGACATGGCCCCGAAACGTTGGCTTGCGACATGGAAGGCCGGCCAAGCATGAGCCGCCCGCGCCCGCGCGCCAAACCCGCGCTTCCGCGCAGCGAGACGCGGCTGATCGGTTTCAACAAACCGATGGATGTCTTAAGCCAGTTCACCGATGACGGGCATTGGCCGGGGCTGAAGCGCTATCTGGACATGCCGGGGCTTTACCCTGCGGGCCGGCTTGACCGCGATAGCGAGGGGCTGTTGCTCTTGACCAATGATGGCATCTTGCAGGCACGGCTAACCGATCCGAGATCGGCCACGCCCAAGACATACTTCGTGCTGGTCGAAGGCACCCCAACGCCCGAAGCGCTTGCCGCACTCCGTCAGGGTGTGACCTTGAAGGACGGGCCGACAAGACCTGCAAAGGTCGCGGAGGTCACGGCCCCCGATTGGCTATGGCCGCGCGATCCACCCGTGCGGTTTCGGCTGAATGTGCCCGAGGCTTGGCTGCAACTGACCATTACCGAGGGGCGCAATCGCCAAGTGCGGCGCATGTGCGCCCATGTGGGCCTGCCGGTTCTGCGGCTGATCCGTTGGTCGGTGGGCGATCACACGCTCGAGGGCTTGTCCCCCGGCACGTGGAAGGCGCTGCAGCCTTAAGGCAGTTCTGATAGAAGATCTTGCAAGGCGGGTTGTCCCAGACAGGCGACGGGGCCGCCGATACGCAGATCGCGGCCCCGTGCTTTCGCGGTGCCGCTCCTCCCCGGCACCGCTATTACTTGCTTATGCAAGCATAGCCATGGGATTCTCGAGATTGTCAACAATTGCTTGCAACAGCTCTGCCCCAAGTGCGCCGTCGATCACGCGGTGATCGACCGAAAGCGTGACCGACATGACGGTCGCGACGCTCAGCCCGCCATCGGCACCCACCACGGGTTTCTTGACGCCCGCACCCACGGCCAAGATCGCGCCATGGGGCGGATTGATGACCGCGTCGAAATTATCGATCCCATACATGCCCAGATTGCTGATCGCGAATGTGCCGCCGACATATTCATGCGGGGCCAGTTTGCGGTCGCGCGCGCGCTTAGCCAGATCCTTCATTTCGGACGACAGCGCCGAGAGGCTTTTTTGATCGGCATCTTTCAGAACCGGCGTGAACAACCCGCCATCGATGGCGACGGCCACGGCCACATCCGAAGGTTTCAGGCGCAAGATCCGGTCGCCCGCCCAAACGGCATTGGCGGCAGGCACCTGTTGCAGTGCCAATGCGCAGGCCTTGATGATGAAGTCGTTGACCGACAGCTTTACGCCACGGGCCTCGAGCTGCTTGTTGAGTTGCCCACGGAAAGACATCAGCGCGTCAAGCCGGATATCCCGGCGCAGGTAGAAATGCGGGATCGTCTGCTTGGCCTCGGTCAGTCGGGCGGCGACCGTCTTGCGCATACCGTCAAGCTTGACCTCTTCAAAGGTGCGGCCCTCATACATGCGGATGACTTGCGCGGCATCGGGGCCGGTCGGCATGGATGCGGCCTTGGCGGCAGGGGCCGGGGCTTGCGCTGTCGTGGCGGCGGCTTGCGGTGCGGCGCTGGCCGTGGCCCCCGCGACATCGGCCTTGACGATCCGGCCATGCGGGCCAGAGCCTTTGATCCCGGCTAGATCGAGCCCTTTCTCGGCCGCGATGCGCCGCGCCAAGGGCGTGGCAAAGAGCCGTGCGCCATCGGCGGCTTTCGGTGCAGAAGCGGCAGGTGCAGCAGCGGCAACCGGTGCCGGGGCGGCGGCAACCGGGGCAGGGGCAGCTTTCGCTTTGGGGGCTGCGCTGGCCATATCGCCGGCCGTTTCGCCATCGGCCAAAAGCACAGCTATGGGGGCGTTGACCTTTACCCCTTCGGTCCCTTCGGCGACCAAAAGCTTACCGATCACACCTTCATCGACGGCTTCGAATTCCATCGTCGCCTTGTCGGTCTCGATCTCGGCGATGATGTCGCCGGATTTGACGCTATCGCCCTCTTTCACCAGCCATTTGGCCAGCGTGCCCTCCTCCATCGTGGGGGAGAGCGCGGGCATCAGGATTTCCGTAGGCATATCCGCGCTCCTTAGCGATAGGTGACTTTGCGTGCGGCTTCGACCACCTCGGCGGTGGTGACGAGTGCCAGCTTTTCAAGATTGGCTGCATAGGGCATCGGCACATCCTTGCCCGTGCAGTTGATCACCGGCGCATCGAGATAATCAAAGGCGTTTTGCATGATCCATGCGCCCAAGTGATTGCCGATAGAGGCGACGGGAAAGCCCTCTTCGATGGTCACGCAGCGGTTGGTTTTCATCACCGAGGCCAGCACCGTATCGTAATCAAGCGGGCGCAGCGTGCGCAGGTCGATCACCTCGGCGCTAATCCCTTCCTTGGCGAGGATCTCTGCCGCCTCAAGCGTATAGGTCATGCCGATGCCCCAGCTGATCAGGGTGACATCGCTGCCTTCACGCCAGATGCGGGCCTTGCCGAAGGGGATGGTGAAATCGGCAATATCGGGCACCTCGAAGGAACGGCCATAAAGGATCTCGTTTTCAAGGAAGATGACCGGGTTCGGGTCACGGATCGCGGTTTTGAGCAAGCCCTTGGCATCCGCCGCCGAGTAGGGCTGTACCACTTTCAGGCCCGGAATATGGGCATACCATGCCGCGAAATCTTGGCTGTGTTGGGCGGCCACGCGAGCAGCAGCCCCGTTGGGGCCGCGAAACACCATCGGCGCGCCCATTTGGCCGCCCGACATGTAGAGCGTCTTGGCGGCCGAATTGATCACATGGTCAATCGCCTGCATCGAGAAGTTGAAGGTCATGAACTCGACGATGGGCTTCAGCCCGCCGAATGCCGCGCCAACGCCGATACCGGCAAAGCCATGTTCGGTGATCGGCGTGTCGATGACGCGCTTGGCCCCGAACTCATCAAGCAGACCTTGCGTCACCTTGTAGGCGCCTTGGTATTCCGCGACCTCTTCACCCATCACAAAGACGGTGGGGTCGGCGCGCATCTCCTCGGCCATGGCGTCGCGCAAGGCTTCGCGCACGGTCTGGGTTTTCATCGGCGTGCCAGCGGGCCAATCGGGGCTGCGATCAACCACCGGCGCGGCAGGTGCGGCCGCAACAGCGGCGGGCACCTTCTCGGCGGCCTGCGGCGCCTCGGCGGCTTGGGCAGCGGGTGCTGTCATCGCCTCGCCCGCCTCGCCGATGATGGCGATGGCGGTGTTGACCTTCACCCCTTCGGTGCCTTCGGCGATCAGGATCTTGCCGATCACACCCTCATCGACAGCTTCGAATTCCATCGTCGCCTTGTCGGTTTCGATCTCGGCGATGATATCGCCCGCTTTCACGGTATCGCCTTCTTTCACCAGCCATTTGGCCAGCGTGCCTTCTTCCATCGTGGGGGAGAGGGCGGGCATCAAAATCTCGGTTGCCATATCTGTGTCGTCCTCTCAGGCGTAGATGTCTGTCCAAAGCTCTTCGAGCGGCGGCTCTGGGCTTTCCTTGGAGAATTCGGCGGCGTCATTGACGATATCCTTGATCTCCTTGTCGATCTTTTTCAGATCGTCCTCAGAGGCATGGCCGCCCGTCAGCAACATCTGGCGCACTTGTTCGATGGCGTCGCGCTTTTCGCGCATCTCCTGCACCTCTTCGCGGGTGCGGTATTTCGCGGGGTCCGACATGGAATGGCCGCGATAGCGATAGGTCATCACCTCGAGGATATAGGGGCCCTTGCCCGCGCGGCAGTGCGCGACCGCGCGCTCGCCTGCACCCTTGACGGCCAGCACATCCATCCCGTTCACCTCTTCGCCCGCGATGCCATAAGCCTCGCCACGCTTCCACAGCGCGGGGGATTTGGTGGCGCGGGTGACGGAGGTGCCCATCGCATAATGGTTATTCTCGATCACGAAGATGACGGGCAAATCCCAAAGCTGGGCCATATTGTAGGTCTCATAGACCTGGCCCTGGTTGGCGGCCCCATCGCCAAAATAGGCGAAGGTCACGCGGTCATTGCCAAGATACTTGTCGGCAAATGCCAAACCCGCCCCAATCGGCACCTGCGCGCCCACGATCCCATGCCCGCCGTAGAAATGCTTTTCCTTGGAGAACATATGCATCGAGCCGCCTTTGCCCTTGGAATAGCCCCCAATGCGGCCGGTCAACTCGGCCATCACACCCTTGGGGTCCATGCCGCAGGCCAGCATATGGCCATGGTCGCGGTAGGAGGTGACGCGCTTGTCCCCCTCGGAGGCCGCAGCCTCAAGGCCCACGACGACCGCTTCTTGGCCGATATAGAGGTGACAAAAGCCGCCGATCAGGCCCATGCCATAAAGCTGGCCCGCCTTTTCCTCGAAGCGGCGGATCAAAAGCATATCGCGGTAATAGCGTTTGAGGTCATCAGCCGAAATATTCGGCCTTGCCGCCTCGGTTGTTGCCGCGGTTTTGCGTGGTGGCATGCGGGTCATCCTCCCCCGGATCGCAAAGATAGTTTAACGTTAAACAGTTCCCTATCATAGGCAATGACAGATTGCACCCGGCAATCCTGACGCAGGGGGTTGCAATAGATGCAAGGCTACTCAGCCGCCATGCCCGTGGCGGATTGGTCTGTTTTGCGAATTTTTGGAAAGGCAAAGGGGCGCGTCACAGCCTAGCGCGTGTCGCGTTCTATCGCATTCACCGCAACAGGCGAACGCGACACGCTTTAGATCAGGGCAAGACGATCTCATCGGCGCGGATATAGCCCAAAACATCGCGCAATTGCTGATCGAGCAAGTCGAGATCGAGATAGTCATCCGACAGGCGGCGGGTCAAAAGCTCGATCCGGGCGACATCTTGGCTGATCGCGGCCAGCTGCACCTCAAGCCGTGCGGCCTCGGCCTCGATCTGGACGCGCTGGAAAAGCCCATAGTCGCCTTGCACCGCAGTAAAGGTGAAATGCGCCCCGATAAACAGCAGCACGACGGGCAGGATCAAACCACCAAGAGATTTCGTACGTGTCATGACCGTGCTGCGCTGCCTTTTCCCCGCACCTGTTCCGGTGCGTTAGGGGGAGAATCGCACAATGATTCGCGAAAGGGAATCCCCCATTTCGCGAAAATGATTCGTTTTTTCGCCGTATAGCGTGCGCCTAGCTTATCGAGGCTGCATGGATCGCGTCGATGGCCGCGCCGAGTGTGGCGTTGAAATCCGCATCGGATTGATCGGCCGATAACCCCTCGGTTAGGGCGCGCGAGAAGCTTGCGATCATGCCGGGGTTTTGGGCCAGCCGCGCACAGGCGTCATCGCGGTGATAGCCGCCCGATAGCGCCACAACGCGCATCACCTTTGGATGCGCCATCAAGGGCGCGTAAAGGCCAGGATGGTTGGGGATGGTCAGCTTGAGCATCACCTGCGCGCCATCCGGCACCGCATCAAGCCCCTTGAGCAGGGCGGCCAAAAGCATCTCTTCGGCGGCGGGTTTGTCGGGGGCGTTGATATCAACTTCGGGCTCTAGGATCGGGATCAGCCCCTTGGCCAGCACCTTAAGGCCCAGATCGATCTGTTGGGCCACGATATCGGCAATGCCGCCTGCATCGGCCCCAAGAATGACCGAGCGTTCCTTGGTGCCGAAAATCCCATGCGCCACGGCGCGATCAAGCAGCGCGTCAAGGCCGGGGATGGGTTTGAGCATCTGCACGCCATTGGCCGCAGCCTCTAGCCCCTTGTCGATCTTGAGGAAGGGGACAACGCCCTTTTCCGCCCATAGATAGCTTGCGGCGGGTTGGCCCGCGATCTCGCGCTCCATGGTCATTTCGAACAAGATCGCACCGATGACCTTGTCACCGCGAAAGGCCGGGGCGGTGGCGATGCGCGCACGCATGGCGTGGATCAGGTCGAACATCTCAACCTCGGTGGCATAGGCCGCCTCTGGCACGCCATAAAGCTTGAGCGCTTTAGGGGTGGAGCCGCCCGATTGATCAAGTGCCGCGATGAACCCTTGTCCGGTCTGCATTTGGCGGGTCATGGCATCACGCGACATTGGCGCACTCCTTATGGCGTTGGGCAATTTCCACTCCATGCCAAAGCGCTTGGCGCCTGTCCATCATGGTGGCGCAAACAGTCGCTTAATCCGTGATTTCAAGTGCCGCGACACCGGGCAATGTCTTGCCCTCCATCCATTCAAGGAATGCGCCACCCGCCGTCGAGACATAGCTGAAATCATCAGCCACGCCTGCTTGGTTCAGTGCGGCCACCGTATCCCCGCCACCCGCGACCGAAATCAGATTGCCCGATTGCGTCAGCTTTGCCGCAGCGCGCGCGGCAGCGACGGTGGCAGCATCAAAAGGCGCAATCTCAAAGGCACCCAAGGGGCCGTTCCAGATCAGCGTTTTGGCCTGTGCAAATGCGGCGGTGATCCGCGCCACGGTCTCGGGGCCAGCGTCAAGGATCATCCCCCCCTCTGGCACAGCGTCGATTGCCATCACCTGATGGGGGGCATGGGCGGCAAAGGCTTCAGCCACCACCACATCGCTGGGCAAGATGATCTCACAGCCCGCCGCAGCGGCACCCGCCATGATCGCGCGCGCGGTGTCGGCCAGATCATGCTCGCAGAGCGATTTTCCTACGCCATGCCCTTGTGCGGCAAGAAAGGTATTGGCCATGCCGCCGCCGATGATCAGCTGATCGACCTTGCGGGTTAGATTTGCCAAGAGATCAAGCTTGGTGGAAATCTTGGCACCGCCCACAACCGCCACCACGGGGCGGGCAGGGCGGCCCAAGGCCGCCTCAAGCGCGGCCAGTTCGGCGGCCATCAGCCGCCCGGCGCAAGCGGGCAACAGCCGCGCCACCCCTTCGGTCGAGGCATGGGCGCGGTGCGCGGCCGAAAAGGCGTCGTTGCAATAGATATCGCCCAAGCTGGCAAGGAACTGCGCCATCTGGGGATCGTTGGCTTCCTCCATCGGGGTGAAGCGGGTGTTTTCGACCAGCACCACCGCATCGGCGGGTAGGGCGTCTAATCCGGCACGGCTGGGTGTCTCGACAAAGGTGACGGGGCGGCCCAAGGCAGCCTCGAGCGCGGGCAGTGTCACGCGGAGCGACATCTCGGCCACGGGCTTGCCCTTTGGCCGACCGAAATGGGCCAACAGCACGGGCTTGCCGCCCTTGGCCAAGATGTCGTGGATTGTCGGCGCGATGCGCCTGATGCGGGTATCGTCGCTGACCTGACCATCTTGGAGCGGCACATTGATATCGACACGGACCAGCACGGTCTTGCCGCCCATCTCCATGTCATCGAGTGTTTTCCAGCGCATCTTACCCTCCGTCATCGCTTTCGCGCCGCGGTCTTAGCATGCGTTTTGTGACACGCCAGAGACTTCGACAGCTTTGGCGGGCCTATTTTACGAAAGCAGAAAATCACAGGCACGGGGGCGGGGGCAAAATTTCGCGCCCATCCCCACATCGCGCCCGCCGTTACAGATGCTTGCCCATCTCGACCGCCGTATCGGCCATGCGGTTGGAAAAGCCCCATTCATTGTCATACCAACTTAGCACCCGGCACAGATTGCCATCCATCACCTTGGTCTGGTCGGTGGCAAAGATCGAGGAATGGGGATCATGGTTGAAATCTTGGCTGACCAGCTTGTCATCGGTCGCGCCCAAGATGCCCTTGAGCGGGCCATGCGCGGCGGCGGCATGGATGGCGGCGTTGATCTCAGCGGTGGATGTGTCGCGCGCGGCCTCGAATGTCAGATCGACGACCGAGACATTGGGCGTCGGCACCCGGATCGCCACACCGTCAAGCTTGCCGTCGAGCTCCGGCAGCACCAGCCCCACCGCCTTGGCCGCACCCGTGGAGGTGGGGATCATGCTCAGTGCGGCGGCACGCGCGCGGTAAAGATCGCTGTGCATTGTATCGAGTGTCGGCTGGTCGCCCGTATAGCTGTGGATCGTGGTCATGAAGCCGCGCGTGATGCCGATGGCTTGATGCAGCACATGGGCCACGGGGGCCAAGCAATTGGTCGTGCATGATGCGTTCGAGACGATCACATCATCGCGCGTCAGCGTCTTGTGGTTCACACCATAAACGATGGTCTTGTCGGCACCTTTCGATGGGGCCGAGACAAGCACCCGCTTTGCGCCGTTTTCCAGATGGATCGCGGCGCGGTCGCGGTCGGTGAAGATGCCGGTACATTCCAGCACGATATCGATACCCGCCCAAGGCAACTCGGCCGGGTTGCGGATTGCTGTCACCGCGATGGGGCCGCGCCCGACATCAATGGAATTGGCCGTTGTCGTCACCGTGGCCGGAAAGCGACCATGCACGCTGTCAAAGCGCAACAGATGGGCGTTCGTCTCGACCGGGCCTAGATCATTGATCGCGACCACCTCGATATCGGTGCGTCCGCTTTCGATGATGGCGCGCAGCACATTGCGCCCGATCCGACCAAACCCGTTGATGGCGACCTTTACGGCCATGGCACGCTCTCCCGTCTGTCTCGGTGGCTGGTGCGGCACTGCCGCCAAAGGCCAGCACAGGTTGAAATGTTACCGCTAACATAAACCTTTTAACCAAGACCGGGAAAAAAGGGAAGGGGTTAGCGCCAAAAGGCCATCCAGTTGAGCAGACCGGCAAAGCGCCGCGCCAGCGAGAGTGATACATCCCAGCCAAAGAGGCTGGCATCGATGGCCAAGAACACCGCGATAGAGATTGCAAAGAAAATCGCCAAACCGTTGGTCATGACCGCCCTCGTTACACTGGGCGCAACCTTGCACGGGCGCGCGCAAAAGAAAACCCGCGCGCCACCGATCAAGCAGCGCGCGGGTCTTGGTCAGCCGTCACCGCGCGGTCAGTGCAGCAAACGCCCCATCGCCGCCGAGACATCGGCCATGCGCGCCGAAAAGCCCCATTCGTTATCGTACCACGCCAAGACGCGCACGGTGCGCCCGCCCACGACCTTGGTCTGATCGGGGGCGAAGATGGCTGAGAATGTCGTATGGTTGAAATCGATCGAGACCTTGGGCTCGGTGTCATAGGACAAGACGCTGCGCATATGTCCCTCGGCGGCTTCGCGCATGATCTCGTTCACATCTTGCACCGTCACGCTGCGCCCGGCCTCGAAGGTCAGATCGACACAAGAAACATTGGGTGTGGGCACGCGCAGCGATGTGCCGTCAAGGCGGCCTTCCAACTCGGGCAGCACCTCTTTGAGAGCTTTGGCCGCCCCGGTCGAGGTGGGGATCATCGCCATCGCGGCAGCGCGCGCGCGATAAAGATCGTCATGGCGGCGGTCCAGCGTGGGCTGGTCGCCCGTGTAGCTGTGGATCGTTGTCATAATCCCGCGCTCAATGCCAATCGCGTCATTGAGAACCTTGGCAATCGGGGCCAAGCAATTGGTCGTGCAAGACCCGTTCGAGACGACATGATGCTCGGCCAAAAGCTCGCGGTGGTTCACACCATAGACGATGGTCTTGTCGGCATTCTTGGCGGGTGCCGAGACCAGCACACGCTTGGCCCCGCGCGTCAGATGGACGGCGGCGGCGTCGCGGCTGTTGAACTTTCCGGTGCATTCCAGCACCACATCGCAGCCTTCCCAATCCAATTCGGCCGGATCATAGGTTGAAAACACCTTCATCGGGCCACGGCCCAGATCCATGGTGTCGCCCTGCACGCGCACCTCGCCGGGAAAACGGCCATGCACGCTGTCATAGCGCAGAAGATGGGCGGTGGTCTCAATCGGGCCGGTGGCGTTGATCTTGACCACCTGCACATCGTTGCGCGCGGCTTCCGTGATATGGGCGAGCGTACAGCGCCCGATCCGTCCGAAACCGTTGATCCCAAGGGTGATCGTCATGCCAAGCCTCATGGTTTGTCGCGCGAAGTCTTTGCTTCGCATACCCAAGCATGCCGCATTGGCCAAGGAAAAATCGTCGCAATTCCGGATGTTAGCGTAACCGTTAGCGTCAACATCGCGGGTTTGCGCTAACACGCCCCGCAATGGCCCAGTGATCAAGATCAAGGCGCGCATGCGATGGCCATGATTTCCTGTCCCCGGCGGCATGATCGCACCGACATGAAGGAGCAAGGCAGATGAGCGCGCTTGGGTTAAAGATCATCGACGAATCCGTGCAACAGGCCAATATCTGGATCAACGAGGTCGATTACCGTGTGGGGCTGGTCAACAAGCAGCGCGCCTATCGCCTGTTGCGCGCGGTGTTGCATGCGCTGCGCGATCAGTTGACCCCCGACAGCGCCGCGCATCTGTCGGCGCAATTGCCGATCTTTGTGCGCGGCATTTTTTACGAGGGCTACAACCCCTCAAGCATGCCTGCCGCGATCCGCGACAAGGATGACTTCATCGCCCGTGTCGTGGCGATCTTCGGCCCCGAGCCGCCCGAGGATATCGCAGGCGCAATCAGCGGGGTCTTCGATGTGCTCGATGCCCGCCTCTCACCCGGAGAGATGGCGCAACTGCGCGGGCAAATGACCCGCGATATCCGCGCGCTTTTCGCCGATTAAGGCAGCCTAGGCGCTGTCGGACCGGGGCCGGCAGGGCCAAACGCGCGCAGGGCGGTGGCACGCGGCCCCTTTTCTTTCCCGCGCGCCTCGCCTATGCGGATTTGGCCCGTGCCATGGCGGGTGGCGAAAAAGACCACTGCATTGACCGAGATCTTGACAACCACCGAGGCGCTGGCGGCGTTTTGTTCCAAGGCTGAACATGCGCCCTATGTCACCGTCGATACGGAATTCCTGCGCGAGCGGACCTATTTTGCACAGCTTTGCTTGGTGCAGCTTGCGTTGCCGGGGCAAGGCGACGGCGAGGCCGTCTTGGTCGACCCGCTGGCCGAGGGGCTCTCGCTCGATCCGCTTTACGCGCTGTTTCGCAATCCCAATGTCATCAAGGTGTTCCACGCCGCACGCCAAGACCTTGAAATCTTTCATGTCGAGGGGGGTGTTGTGCCAAGCCCGCTGTTCGACACGCAGGTCGCGGCGATGGTCTGTGGCTTTGGCGATCAGGTGGGATACGAGACATTGGTGCGCAAGATCGCGCGCGCCAATCTCGACAAATCCTCGCGCTTTACGGATTGGTCACGCCGCCCCTTGAGTGACGCGCAAAAGACCTATGCGCTGGCCGATGTGACCCATCTGCGCCAGATCTACGAATATCTCAGGGCCGAGTTGGCGCGCACCGGGCGCACCCAATGGCTGGAAGAGGAATTGGCGCAGCTTACCGATGCCTCGAGTTACATCGTCGATCCTGAAGACGCATGGCAAAGGCTGAAGCTGCGCACGAGTTCCGGGCGCACCTTGGGCATCGCCAAGGAATTGGCCGCCTTCCGCGAGCGCTATGCCCAGCAAAAGAACATCCCCCGAAGCCGGGTGATCAAGGATGACGCGCTGATCGAACTTGCTTCGACCAAGCCGCGCAGCTTGGCCGATCTGTCGAAATCGCGGCTATTGCTGCGCGATGCGCGCAAGGGCGAGATTGCCGAAGGTCTGGTCGCGGCGGTGGTGGCTGGGCTCGAGATGCCAGCCGAGCGTCAGCCCGAGATGCCCGAGGGGCGCGACCGCTCGAACCTCAACAGCGCGCTGGCCGATTTGTTGCGCGTCTTGCTCAAGGCCAAGGCCGAAGAGGCGGGCGTTGCCACCAAGCTCATCGCCTCCTCCGCCGACCTCGACGATATCGCTTGCGGCGATCACAACGGGATCTGGGCAACAGGCTGGCGGCGCGAAGTTTTTGGCAATGACGCGCTGCGCCTTGTGCGCGGTGAGATCGCGCTTTCCGCCAAGGGCGACCGGGTCAAGATCGTCAAGGTGTAATGCGGCTTACCGGCGGGTGACGGTCTGCCGGTTCTCGGCCCCCACCACGGTGATCGTGCGGATGCCCTGCAAGGCGAAATGCGACAATTCCAGCCCGGTGATGACTTCGCGCGATTGCGGCGTGCCGGATGGTGTGGGTGACGGCGGCGGAAATAGGCGAAATTCATAGATCAAGGCGCCATTTTCGCGGGCAACCTCGACCAGATCTGCCTCCCAATAGCCTTGGGTTTGGGGGCGGCCTGTGGCGCGCAGGATCGCGCCCTGCGGCGTCGGGTCAATGGCGAGTCCCACGACCTCTGCCACCAGAAAGCGACGGTCCAGCGGATTTTCAGATACGGGTTCTGCTGCGCGCACACGCTCTTCGCGGGTCTCGCCGAACCAGTTGAACGGGTTAAGCCGCGTGCCGCAGGCAGCAAGGCTTGTCAGCAGGGCAAGGGCAAGGATCACGCGCAGCATGTGGCACTCCGTCGGTCGGTCACGCCCCTGTGCTAGCGCAGGATGGGTGTGAAGGAAAGCCGCCTCTGGACCTTCGCGCGCGCCTTGCATAGGTCAGGGGGGCAGGCATAACCCAATAGGAGAGCGCAAAGATGGCAAGCGCCGCCTTCGAAGAGATCGCCGAAACCTTTGAATTCCTCGAAGATTGGGAAGAGCGTTATCGCCATGTCATCGATCTGGGCCGCGCGATGGCCCCGCTTGATGATGCCTTCAAGGTGCCCGCGACCAAGGTCGATGGCTGCGCCTCTCAGGTATGGATCTTGCCGCAGATCGAGGGGCAGGGGGCAGGCGCGGTGTTCCATTTCCAAGGCGAAAGCGATGCGATGATCGTGCGCGGGCTGATCGCGGTCTTGCATGCGCTTTACGATGGGTTGCATTTGACCGAGGTCTTGCTCGTTGATGCCGGTGCAGAACTGGCACGGCTGGGGCTGAACGATCACCTGTCGGCGCAGCGCTCGAACGGGGTGCGCGCAATGGTAGAGCGGATCCGCAGCGTCGCCGCCGAGGCGATTTCCGGCTAGGGCGGCGAAAAACCCGGGTTTTTCGCATGGGAAATCTGCAGATTTCCTCACCCTCAAAGCTGCGACATCGCCACTTCCAGATCGCCGTAGCCGGTCAAGCGCCGCTCGAAGTCAAGCTTCAAGAACGCTGCGCAAGCCTTTGCTTTTTCTGTAAGTTCTGGATCATCCGTCTGGGCCTGATAGACCAGCTTGGTGTAGTTTCCGAAATACATGTCGCGCAGTTGCGGAAAGCGGTCGAGGCCCAAGGGCTTGGTGACGAAAGCATCAAATTGGCGCACCAAGAAATCGGTCAGGTAAAAGGCCGTCATCTCGTCACGCGCGGCAAAGACCGTGTTGCCCTCGAAAAAGCTGTAGCAATGCGGCCCCTTCAGCATGCCAACACCCAGCCGTTCGCAGACGGCCTGCAACAGCCCGCCCGTGCCGCAATCGGCGTAAAGCACAAAGACCTGCGCGTAATCGGCACTGCGCGCGGTCACGGCTGTCTCAACGGCTTCGGGGATCCGCTCGGGGTGGTTGTGCAAGATCGCGGGCAGGCAGTGCAGATCAAGATGATCCCATCCATTGGCAGATTTGAGGTCCAAGATTTCGCGCGCCAACGCCCCGCAGCCGATTAACAGCACAGGGCCCCGCCCCTCAGGGGCAAGGCCAGTCTCAAGCAGGGTTTCATCGTCGATCATGGTCATGCCGATGTTATGCCTGAGGTGGGCCACGGCGCAAAGCCCTTGCCGCGACAAAGCGTGGCCCCAGAACGGCAAGCACAAGCCCCGCCAGAACCACGGCGCCCGCCAGCGCCTCGGCCCCGGTGATGCGTTCGCCCAAAACAATGGCCGCCGTGCCCATGCCCACCAGCGGGATCATCAGCGCAAAGGGCGTGACCTGTGCCGCGCGATGGCGCGACATCAGCGTGCCCCAGATCGAATAGCCCACCACGGTCGAGATCAGCGCCACATAGATCACCGCCAACCAACCTTTCAGGCTGAGCGCGGCAATTGTCGCAAAGGGTGCGTCGGTTTCGATCAAGACCGACATCCCCAGCATTGGCAGCGGTGGCACGAGACATGCCCAAAGAAACAGCGCCAGCATGTCCACACCGGGCAGGCGGCGCAGCACCAGATTGCCAATCGCCCAGCACAGCGCCCCGCACAAGATCAGGCCCAGACCCAGAAGCGTAATATTGCCGCCCGAGATCAGCCCAAAGAGCGCAAGACCCAAGACCGCAAGCCCGATCCCCAAGCCTTGCACCAGCGTCACCCGCTCACCAAAGGCCGCCCATGCCATGATGATCGTCATTGGCACTTGGCTTTGAATGATGAGCGAGGCAAGCCCGGCGCTGGTCCCTGCCGTCAATCCGCTGAAAAGAAACGCGAATTGCCCCATGTTGATCAGCGCGCCCACGGCGATGATCGCAGGCCAGCTTGCCGGGCGGGGAAACAGGAACAAGAGCGGGATGAGAATTGCAAAGCGCAAACCCACGAACAAAAGCGGCGGCAATTCCTCCAGCGCCAGCTTCATGCCGGTGAAATTCGACCCCCAAGCAAGGATCACCACCAGCACAAGGGCGATATCGCGCGATGGCATCATCTTGCACGCATAGGGCAGGGCGGGGTGATCAGGCCGGTCATGGCGCGCAGCAAACGCCGGCCCATGACAAAGCGCAAGGGGGCGCGCGGTCGTGCAAAAAGAAACGGCCCGGTCTGCTGGACCGGGCCGTGAAACTTTGGCGGGGTCGCGCCCAAGATCAGGCGCGCGCGGCCATTTGGTTATGGCGGCGCAGCACGAACTCCTTGGCCGTTTCCACCGCCACGGCGGCATCGCGGCAATAGGCATCGGCACCGATCGCGCGGCCGAATTCCTCGTTCAAGGGCGCGCCACCGACCAAGATGATATAGTCGTCGCGAATGCCCTTATCCTTCATCGTGTCGATCACGACCTTCATATAGGGCATGGTCGTGGTCAGAAGGGCGGACATGCCAAGGATATCGGCCCCTTCGGATTCCAACGCATTCAGGTAATTTTCAACGGCATTGTTGATGCCGAGATCAACCACTTCAAAGCCTGCGCCTTCCATCATCATGCCGACAAGGTTCTTGCCGATATCGTGGATGTCGCCCTTAACCGTGCCGATCACCATCTTGCCGATGCGCGGCGCGCCGGTCTCAACCAGAAGCGGCTTGAGAATCGCCATCCCGCCCTTCATCGCATTGGCGGCCATCAGCACTTCGGGCACGAACAAGATCCCGTCGCGGAAATCGTTGCCCACCACGGTCATGCCACCGACCAAGGCCTTGGTCAGAATGTCATAAGGCGTCCAACCACGTTCCAGCAGGATATTGACCGATTCTTCGATCTCTTCCTTCAGGCCATCATAGAGGTCGTCATACATCTGGCTGACCAGCTCGTCATCGGCGAGCTCGGAAAGGATGATGTCATCACTGTCATCGGACATGGGTGCGTCTCCTGTGGCACTGCCCCGCGCCTTGCGCGTCACGTTCTTGTCCTAGTGCAAATCGCAGCGTCGGAATGTCGAATTGCGACATCGCCCAGACATGGGGCGACGCCCCGGCCCATGCGCGCCGCTTTTGGTCTGGCTTCAGTCGCGCGCGCGCCGCTTGTTGCTGCGCTCGCGCTTGGGGCCGTTGTCATCGGTTCCGTCCGAGCCCGAGGAAAAGCCACCAAGCGCGTCGGTGATCGCCTCAAGGCTGGGGGCAGGCCCGCGCGGTGTGGTCTCGAGGGCTGCGCGCATCGCGCGGAGATGCTCGGGCGTGGTGCCGCAGCAGCCGCCGATGATCGTGGCCCCCGCATCGCGCGCCATCACCGCGTAATGGGCCATCAACTCAGGCGTGCCGTCGTAATGGATATGGCCTTCATGGTATTTCGGGATGCCGGCATTGCCCTTGGCGATCACCGGGCGCTCGGTGCCTGCGGCGCGAAAGCCCAAAACCGTGCGCAACAGATCCGAGGCACCCACCCCGCAATTGGCCCCAAAGGCCAAGGGCGCATGGGCCAGCTTCTCGACCATCTCGGCCATCGCGGCCGAGGTCAGGCCCATCATCGTGCGCCCGGCCGTGTCGAAACTCATCGTGCCGCACCATTCCATGCCTGCGCGTTTACACCCTTCGGCGGCGGCGGCGTATTCTTCCGGCGCGCTGATGGTTTCCACCCACAGCACATCGGCCCCGCCATCGCGGAGTCCCTCGGCTTGTTCATGAAACATTTCGACAGCCAAATCATGGGTGAGGCTTCCCATCGGCGCCATGATTTCGCCCGTCGGGCCCATCGAGCCTGCGACAATCACCGTGCGACCGGAGGCATCGGCCACCTCGCGCCCGATCTCGGCGGCAAGTTTGTTGAGCGCGTAGCAACGATCTTGCGCATTGTGCAGCTTGAGCCGCGAGCGCGTGCCACCAAAGGAATTGGTGAGGAAAATATCCGATCCCGCCTCGACCGCGCCGCGATAGAGCGTGGCGATGCGGTCGGGATGTTCCTCGTTCCACAATTCCGGCGCGTCGCCCGATGACAGCCCCATGTTGAACAAGGTCGTCCCCGTCGCGCCATCGGCCATCAGCCAGTCACGTTGGGACAAAAGCTCGGCAAGCTTGTTGGTCATTGGGGTCACTCCTTGGGCAAGATCGCGCGCGTGGCCCACATGGACCCGCGCCACGATATGAACAAGGCGCAAAATATGCATGACGATCATGAATCATTTTCATGATCAAACGCAAATCGGCCCCGCCTTCTGGCAGGGCCGCATGATCGCAGGCGGAAAAGCGCTTAGATCTCAGTCATCAACTGCGACTTGGCCACGGCCAAAAGCGCGTCGTATTTGGCGCGCAGATCGGCCTCGGGAACGCGGTCGCCCAGATCGGCCAGCAGCTTGCGCATGACGTCCTCATGGCCGGCTTCCTCGAAATCGGATTTGACAACCTCTTTGGCATAGGCCTCGGCGTCGTCGCCCGTTTTGCCCAAGATATCGGCCACCCACAGACCCATCAGCTTGTTGCGCCGTGCCTCGGCGCGAAACTGCATCTCTTGATCATGGGCGAACTTGTTTTCGAAGGCGTTTTCGCGGTCGTCAAAGGTGGTCATTTTACTCTCCATCACGATGCACAGCTGTTGGACACGATCTTAAGGGGGGGTGTGCAGGGGCCGCAAGCGCCGATCCGGCGCGTCGCTTGCGACACAGCGCGCTTTGCCCTATAGCCGCCTCAAAGATGCGAGGCGAGCAACCCGCCGCGCCCCATCGACCCCGGAGACAGCATGGCACGTCGCAAAAAGGTCTACGAAGGCAAGGCCAAGATCCTCTATGAAGGCCCCGAGCCCGGTACTTTGGTGCAGTATTTCAAGGATGATGCCACTGCGTTCAACGCCGAAAAGCGTGCGACCGTCGAGGGTAAGGGCGTGCTCAACAACCGCCTGTCCGAGTTCTTTATGACTGGGCTGAACGCGGTGGGCGTGCCCACGCATTTCATCCGCCGACTCAACATGCGCGAACAGCTGATCCGCGCAGTCGAGATCATCCCGCTCGAAGTGGTCGTGCGCAATGTCGCGGCCGGTTCCATTTCCAAGCGGCTCGGTATCGAAGAGGGCACACCGCTGCCCCGTCCGATCGTGGAGTTCTATTTCAAGAACGACGCGCTAGGCGATCCGATGGTCAGCGAAGAGCATATCATCGCCTTCGGCTGGGCCAGCCAACAAGACATGGACGACATGATCAGCCTTGCGCTGCGCGTGAATGATTTCTTGTCGGGGCTCATGCTGGGCGTCGGCATCAAGCTGGTGGATTTCAAGATCGAGATCGGCCGCATCTGGGACAATGATTATATGCGGCTCATCATCGCCGATGAGATCAGCCCCGATAGCTGCCGCTTGTGGGACATGGAAACGGGCCAAAAGCTCGACAAGGATGTGTTCCGTCGCGATCTGGGCAATTTGACTGATGCCTATACCGAGGTGGCGCGCCGTCTGGGTGTCTTGCCGCAGCGCGAGACGGGTGTCACCAAGCCCACGCTGATCAACTGACGCCCCGCCGCGCATGCGGCGGTTGCGTATTTTGCGAAAGATGAAGGGAAGGGTCAGATGAAGGCCACCGTGACCGTGATGTTGAAATCGGGCGTTCTCGACCCGCAGGGCGAGGCGGTGAAATCCGCGCTGGGCAGCCTTGGCTTTGACGGTGTGGCAGGCGTGCGCCAAGGCAAGGTGATCGAGCTTGATCTGGCCCAAGGCACGACCCAGGCCGATGTGACCGCGATGTGCGAGAAGCTCTTGGCCAATACGGTGATCGAAAGCTACCGGGTGGAGATGCATCCGTGAAGGCGGCGGTTCTGGTTTTTCCCGGCTCCAACTGCGACCGCGATCTGGCCGTGGCCTTTCGCGCGGCGGGCTTTGAGACCCAGATGATCTGGCACAAGGATGCGGCCTTGCCTGCGGGCATCGATATCGTGGGCGTGCCGGGTGGGTTTTCCTATGGCGACTACCTGCGCTGCGGGGCGATTGCCGCGCAATCGCCGATCATGCAGGCCGTGGGCGCCCATGCGGCGCGCGGTGGCTATGTCTTGGGCATTTGCAACGGCTTTCAGGTCTTGTGCGAGACCCGCATCCTGCCCGGTGCCTTGATGCGCAATGCCGGGCTGAAATTCGTCTGTCGCCCGCAAAAACTGCGGGTCGAGACAACCGATAGCCTGTTCACGAACGGCTATGCGCAGGGTGCCGAAATCACCATTCCGATTGCGCATCATGATGGCAACTACGTCGCCGATCCCGAAACACTGGCCCAGCTTACCGCCGAGGATCGGGTCGCCTTTCGCTATCTGGGCAACCCCAATGGCGCGGTCGACGATATCGCGGGCGTGCTGAGCGCCAATCGCCGGGTGCTGGGCTTGATGCCGCATCCCGAACGCGCGATGGAGCCTGCCCATGGCAGCGCCGATGGTGCGGTCATGTTCCAAAGCCTCGCCCAAGCCTTGGTCGCGGCCTAAGCGCGCGCATGGCTTGAGTGCGGGGCCGCGCGCCCCTACGATAGTGCGATGATCACCGTCGATCCTCATGGTGCGCAAGACCCGCAGCCGCGCCGCCCAAGCTGGGCGCAGCGCGCGATTCTGGTGGTCTTCGTGCTGGGTGCAGCCGCGATCATTTGGGTGTCGAACGGCTTTTTGACACAGCGCTTCACCGAAACGACCCGCAACCGGGCGGAACTGCGCTTGGCGATCTATTCGGGCAGCTTACAATCAGAGCTACAGCGCCATTCCGTCGTGCCGCTGTTGCTGTCGCGCGATCCGATGCTGATCCGCTCGCTTGAGACCGACAGCTTTCAAGAAACCAGCGCGCGGCTGATCTCTTATGTGGAGGAAATCGGCGCGGCCTCCCTGATGCTGCTGGATGGGGACGGGCGCGTTGTGGCCGCCACCGACCGCGAGCGACTGGGCCAAACCCGCAGCGATGATCCGTTTTTCGTCCAAGCCATCCGCTCGACCGATACGGTATTCACCTCCAACGAGCCTGAAACCGGGCGCTTCGACTTTACCTTTTCGCGCGCCATGCAGGGCATGGATAACGGGCTTTTGGGGGTCATCGTGGTCGAGGTTGACCTCTCGCGCCTTGTCGAACGCTGGCGGGGTGCGACCGAGGCGATCTTTTTGATGAATAGCGAGGGCGATATTATCTTGTCGACCGAACCGCGCTGGCGTGGCCGGACCGAGGCCGAGGCGCTGGCGCTGCAACCCGTCCAAACCGCCATTCAGCGCGCGCTCCAAGCCACCGGCGATTTCGCTTTCGGCGAAGTAAGACCGGGCTTTTTCGAAGGCGACATCATCCGGCTCGAAAGTCGCATCCCGTTTCGGGGCTGGCGTATCGTCAGCTATACAACCTTCACCTCGGTGCGCGAGCGGGTGAACGGGGTTCTCTCGCTCCAGATCATGGGATTCGCGCTCCTCTTGGCGGGGGGGTTTTACGTTTTTGGCCGTCGCGCGCGGATGCAAACCTTTCGACTGCAACGCGAATCGGCAGAGCTTCGCCGGTTGAATGCGCGGCTCCAGCGGGAAATCGCCGAGCGCCAGCGCGTCGAACGCACGCTGGAAGAGGCCGAGCAAAGCCTTGCGCAAAGCCAGAAACTGGCCGTCTTGGGTGAGATGTCGGCGGCGGTCAGCCATGAGTTGAACCAGCCGCTTGCGGCGATGAAAACCTATCTGGCTGGTGCGCGCCTGTTGTTACAACGCAAGCGCGTGGAGGAGGCCGCCTCGAGTTTTCAGCGCATCGATGATCTGATCGACCGGATGGGTGCGATCACGCGGCAGCTGAAATCCTATGCAAGAAAGGGCGGAGATGCGTTGGAACCCGTCGATCTGCGTGACGCACTCAAGGGGGCGCTCACGATGATGGAGCCGCAATTGCGCACCACGCGGGTCGAGATCAACCAAAGCCTGCCGCGCCGCCCGGTCATGGTCTTGGCCGACCGGCTGCGATTGGAACAGGTGATTATCAACTTGCTGCGCAACGCGCTTGACGCACTCAAGGATGTCGAGAAACGCGAGTTGGACCTGTTGATCGCCGAGGGCGAAGAGGCAGTTCTGACCGTGCGCGACAGCGGCAAGGGGATTGACGATCTCGATGCCTTGTTCGAGCCGTTCTATACCACCAAGAAACCCGGTGAGGGGGTGGGGCTTGGGTTGGCGATTTCGTCGGGGATCATCACCGATTTTGGCGGTCGGTTGACCGCGCGCAATGGCGAAACGGGTGGCGCAGTGTTCGAGATCCGTCTGCGGCCGTTGTCCGCTAGCACGACGAAGGCCGCACAGTAGCGGGAAAGGAAAGCGCAAATGAAAATCGCGATCGTGGATGACGAACAAGATATGCGCCAATCGATCAGCCAATGGCTGGCGCTCTCGGGGTTCGAGACCGAAACCTTCGCCTCGGCCGAAGAGGCGCTTAAGGTGATTGGCGCTGATTGGCCGGGTGTCGTGGTCAGCGACGTCAAGATGCCGGGCATGGATGGCATGGCCTTTCTCAAGCGCTTGATGGGCATTGATAGCGGTCTGCCGGTGATCATGATCACGGGCCATGGCGATGTGCCCATGGCGGTCGAGGCGATGCGGATCGGCGCTTATGACTTCCTCGAAAAACCCTTCAATCCCGACCGGATGACCGATCTGGCCAAGCGCGCGGGCCAACAGCGCCGCCTGACGCTCGATAACCGCGCGCTGCGCCGCGAACTCAGCGATGGCACGGTGCTGATGCGTAAGCTGATCGGCACCAGCGCCGTGATGGAGCGGCTGCGCGAAGATATCCTCGATCTGGGCCAAGCCGATGGTCATGTGCTGATCACGGGCGAGACCGGCACAGGCAAGACCCTTGTCGCCCATGCGCTGCACGCGGTTGGCCCGCGCGCAGGCCGCAGTTTCGTGGCGCTGTCATGCGCAGCCCATGACGAAGAGACCTTGGCCGCGCGCCTGTTCGGCCCCGTGGGTGAAGATCAAGACAAACCCTTGGTCGAACAAACGCGCGGCGGCACCTTGGTGCTCGAAGATATCGAAAGCCTGCCGCAATCGCTTCAGGCGCGGCTGTTGACCGTGATTAACGCCCAAGGCGTGCCCGCCGAAACCCGCATCGTGGCGATCTGTAACGCGTCCGAGCCCGAACACTGCGAGGCCAGCCTGCGCCCGGATCTGTTCTACCGGCTGGCCGCCATGCGCATCGACCTGCCGCCGCTGCGTCAGCGCGGCGAGGATATCTTGACGCTCTTCACCCGGTTCGGCGAACAATTCGGCGAGGAATACGGCACCGAGGCACCACAGGTCACAGCCCAAGAAGCCGCCCAGCTTTTGCAAGCGCCATGGCCCGGCAATGTGCGCCAATTGATCAACATCGCCGAGCGCGCGATCTTGCAACAGCGTCGCGGCTCGGGCTCGATTGCCTCGCTCTTGATGGCCGACAATGCCGAGATCGCACCGCAAGCCATCGGCGAGGGCAAGCCGCTCAAGGAATATGTCGAAGCCTTTGAGCGGATGCTGATCGACAACACCATGCGCCGCCATCGCGGTGCGATTGCAAATGTGATGGATGAGCTTTGCCTGCCGCGCCGGACCTTGAATGAGAAAATGGCCAAATACGGGCTAAGCCGGTCGGATTACCTGTAAATCGCGGGCCTGTCTGACGCCCAAGCGCGCTTTGTTGTCCGCACGAATTGCCATTGCGTTTTGCATCACGCGCCCCTTAATGTGCGAGGACGGCATCTTGCCGTTTGAACCAGTTTCTCTGCATCCCCCATCCGCGCCGGATCCCGAGCGCGACAGGGACAGCAGGTCACTCGGGCACGAATCGGATCGGTTCGTCCCACATTGAACCGCCCCCGCAACGGGGCATGAATGGTCGCGTCGATGATCGGCACGACCGGAGACAGACGCGATGCACGCTCAGGGCACAGACATGGCAAGACGGGCAGGGGTCACAACCTCAGCCGTCGCCACGGCCCCCGGCATCGCCCATCACATATATCGCGACATCGCCCCCGCCGTCCGGTGCATTGCACCGCCGGGGCGCGCGCGTGGCCTGTCGCGGGCAAGGATATCATGGCTAAGCAGATGCTCATCGATGCCACCCACCCGGAAGAAACCCGGGTTGTCGTGGTTGACGGAATCAAGGTCGAAGAATTCGATTTCGAGTCGCTAAACAAGCGGCAACTTGCGGGAAATATCTATCTGGCAAAGGTCACGCGGGTCGAACCCTCGTTACAAGCCGCCTTTGTGGATTACGGCGGAAACCGGCATGGTTTCCTTGCTTTCTCGGAAATCCATCCCGATTACTACCAGATCCCCGTGGCCGATCGCGAAGCGCTGTTGCGCGAGGAGCGCGAATACGCCGAATCCATGGCCGATGAGGCCGAGGAAGAGGCAAAGCCCAAGCGCGCCCGCCGCCCGCGCCGCCGTAAATCCGGCGAGACCAAGGCCGAGGCCGTGACAGGCGACGCGGTCACCACTGCCGACGTCACACCCATCGAAGGCATGGAAGTGGTCGATCTGGGCGATGCGCCCGATCAAGACAGCAACAACGACGCCGATTTTGATACCGAAGGCGACGACAACGGCGATCATGGCGACAACGGCCATGACGAGGGCGATCATGCCCATGATGATGACGGCGATATGGGCCAAGCGCCCGAAACCGTCACCGATGACGACGCCGAGGAAGATATCCGCCCGATGCGCAAACCGCGCGCGCGCAGATACAAAATCCAAGAGGTTGTGAAAGTGCGCCAGATCATGCTGGTGCAGGTGGTCAAGGAAGAGCGCGGCAACAAGGGTGCGGCGCTGACGACATATCTGAGCCTTGCAGGTCGCTACTGCGTGCTCATGCCCAACACGGCGCGGGGCGGTGGCATTTCGCGCAAGATCACCAATATCGCCGACCGCAAGAAGCTTAAGGAAATCGCCCAAGAAATCGATGTGCCGCAGGGCGCGGGGCTGATCATCCGCACCGCAGGTTCTCAGCGCACCAAGACCGAGATCAAGCGCGATTACGAATATCTTCAGCGTCAGTGGGAACAGATCCGCGAACTCACGCTGAAATCCATCGCGCCCGCCCCGATCTATGAGGAGGGTGATCTGATCCACCGCACGATCCGCGATCTTTACACCCGCGAGATCGACGAGGTGCTGGTCGAAGGCGAGGCAGGCTATCGCCATGCCAAGGACTTCATGAAAATGATCATGCCGTCCCATGCCAAGAACGTGAAAGCCTATACCGATCCCACACCGCTTTTCGCGCGCTACAAGGTCGAGGGCTATCTGGCCGATATGTTCAACCCGACCGTGCAGCTGCGCTCGGGCGGCTATATCGTGATCGGCATCACCGAGGCACTGGTGGCCATCGATGTGAACTCGGGCCGGGCCACCAAGGAAGGCTCGATCGAAGAGACAGCGCTCAAGACCAATCTTGAGGCCGCCGAAGAGGTTGCCCGCCAAGTGCGCCTGCGCGATTTGGCCGGTCTGATCGTCATCGACTTCATCGATATGGACGAGCGGCGCAATAATCTGGCGGTCGAGAAGCGGCTGAAAGACAAGCTCAAGACCGACCGCGCGCGCATACAGGTGGGCCGCATCTCGACCTTTGGCCTGCTCGAGATGTCGCGCCAACGTTTGCGCCCCGGCATGCTCGAGGCCACGACCCAGCCCTGTAAGCATTGCCATGGCACGGGGCTTATCCGCTCTGATGACAGCCTTGCCTTGTCGATCTTGCGCCAGCTTGAGGAAGAGGGCGGCAAGGGCCGGTCCAAAGAGGTCAAGGTGATCGCGCCTGTCGACATCGTGAACTATTTGATGAACGAAAAGCGCGATTATCTGGTCGCCATCGAGTTGCGCTACGGCATGTCTATCCGGATCGAAGCCGATGCTGCGATGGTCTCGCCCGATTTCAAATTCGAGCGTTTCAAGACCGCAACGCGCAAGATCACGGCTGTTTCGCCCGTGATTGCGATGGACGCCACCTTGATGGACGATATCGAGGATGAGGACGAGGCAATCGTCGATGTCGATATCGATGAGGATGACGAAAGCGAAGCGCCCGCCACCAAGCCCGCGGTCAGCGCTGCCCCTGATGCGGAGAATGGCGAAGACAACCCGCGCAAAAAGCGCCGCCGCCGCCGTGGTGGCCGTGGACGGCGCAAGAAGATCGGCGAGAACGGTGTCGAGATGGACTTTGAGACCGATGCCGAAGCTGTGAATGAGGGCGAAGGCGACGGTGATACTTCCGCCGAAATGTCACCCGTAGCCGCGCCAGAGGTTGCAGTGGCACCCGAAACAGTGGCCGAGGTTGCCGCTGAAAAGCCAAAGCGGCGCAGCCGCAAGCCCGCCGCTGCCAAGGCAGAACCGGTGGTCGTTGAGGCGCAAGCCAAAGCTGAGGCTGAGGCTGAGGCCGAGCCAGCGCCCGCCGCAGCGGTGGCAGAGGCCCCCGCCAAGCCCGCCGCGAAGCCGCGCAGCCGTAGCCGCGCCAAGCCTGCAGCCAATGCAGAGGCTTTGCCGACATCTGACGCCCTCGTCGTCGCAGCAGAGCCGGCACCGGCCCCAGAACCAGAACCCGCCCCGGCACCCGCTGAGGCGGCACCCGCCAAGGCAGAACCCGTGGCCGCGCTCGCCCCAAGCGCACCGGCCCCCGCCGAGCCGGATAAGCCGCGCCGCCGTGGTTGGTGGTCGAAAGGCTGAGATGATCACGAAAAAGGGCGTCCCCAAGGGACGCCCTTTTTCTTTGTCAGTGACAGGTGACCTGTGTCAGTTCGCGCTCTCGCGCAGCATCGCCACGATCTGTTGCATCCCATCAAGCGGCACATAGCCGCGCACCATTTGATCACCGAAGACAAAGCTTGGTGTGCCGGTGATCGCAAGCTCTTGGCCAAGCGCATAATTGTAATCGATCGTGGCCTGCACCAGCGGGTCATTCATCGCCGCGATGATCGCCGCCCCATCCAGATCAAGTGCCGCCGCCAGCGCCTCGAAGGCGGGGATGCTGATATCACCGCGCATATTCATCAGCGCATCATGCACCGCGAAATAGGCCGCATCGCCATGGGCGACGCGCGTCGCGATGGCAAAGCGCGCGGCCAACACCGATTGCTCGCCCAAGATCGGAAATTCCTTGATGATCAACCGGATATTGCCATCGAAATTGATCAGATCCATGACTTCCGGATGGGCGCGGCGGCAAAAGCTGCAGCGGTAATCCATGAACTCGACGATGGTGATATCGCCCTCGGGATTGCCGACGACGACATCGAAGGCCGAGCCGAACAGCGCATCGGCATTGGCGGCGACCGCCACGCTATCGCGGTTCACTTCGGCCTCGGCCTGTTGTTGCTCCAAAACGGCGATGGCCTCCATCAGCACTTGGGGGTTTTCCAACAGATAGGCGCGCACCTCGGCACGAAAGGCGGCGCGCTCGGCCGCGCTGAGATTGTCGAGATCGGTTGCGGCGGCGGGTGCGGCATGGCCAAAGCCAAGGGCAATGGCGAGCGTCAGGGCAGCAAATTGTTTGAACACTGGCGTTGGGCTTTCTTTCGTTGGTCGGGCAGATGTCGTGTTGAGCTTAGCATATTTGCGCAAGCCCGCTACCTGCGCTTGGCCGCACCCCCCTTTGCGCGGGCATGCGTTGACGCGGGGGCCGCAGGCTGGTTCAAGACAGGCGCACAAGCCCGGAGCCCCAAGATGCGCATTTCCCGCCGTAGCGCCGTTGACCCCTTCATCGTGATGGATGTGATGGAGGCCGCGCGCGCCGCCGAAGCGGCCGGGCGCCATATCATCCATATGGAAGTGGGCCAGCCCGGCACCGGCGCGCCCAAGGTCGCGCGCCAAAGGCTTGCCGCCGAGATGGACGCAGGCCCCTTGGGTTATACCGTCGCCTTGGGCAGGCCCGATTTGCGCGCGGCCATCGCGGCACTTTATGGCGAATGGTATGATCTTGACCTAGATCCCGCCCGTGTGGTGCTCACCTCGGGGGCGTCAGGGGGCTTTATCCTCGCCTTTTCGGCACTTTTCGATGCAGGTGCGCGGGTGGGGTTGGGCGAGCCCTGCTACCCCTCCTATCGCCAAATCCTGACCGCGATGAGCTTGACACCCGTTGGCCTGACGACCGAGATCGACACGCGCTATCAGCCAACGCCCGCGCATTTGTCGGCTGATCTCGATGGGTTGATCGTGGCAAGCCCCGCCAATCCCACCGGCACGATGCTGGATAAACACGCCCTTGGCGCGCTGGCCGAAGGCTGCGCCGCGCATGATATCGCCCTGATCTCAGACGAGATTTATCACGGCCTGCAATATGAGGGGCGGGCGGTCAGCGCGCTGGAAGTGACCGATGATGTCTATGTGATTAACTCATTCTCCAAGTATTTCTCGATGACGGGTTGGCGGCTTGGCTGGATGGTGGTGCCCCCTGATCATGTGCGCGTGGTCGAACGCTTGGCGCAGAACATGTTCATCTGCCCCGCCCATGCCAGCCAGATCGCAGCCCTTGCAGCCCTCAGCCCCGAGGGGCGGGCCGAACTTGACGCCCATCGCGCGGTCTATGCCGAGAACCGGCGCATCGTGCTGGCAGGGCTTGCCGCCGCCGGGCTGACGCAAAGCGCGCCTGCCGATGGGGCGTTCTACATCTATGTCGATGTTTCGGCCTATACCGATGACAGCCTTGCGCTTTCCGCCGAGATACTGGCCGAGGCAGGCGTTGCCGTGACACCGGGGCTTGATTTCGACAAGACGCGCGGCGCGCGTTTCTTGCGGCTGTCTTATGCGCGCGGAACCGATGAGATTACCGAAGGTGTGGCGCGCTTGTCCGCCTTCTTTGCCGCTCGGCGTTAGGGCAGTGCGATCCGGCCTTGGGTGTTGCGCGCCCGTCTGCTAAACTTTCGATAATTGACAAATTCTGGGATGAAACCCTGTGATGCGAGCAGTCTTGAGGTCGTTTTTCGCGGCATGTCTGGTTATTCTGTCCGGTCTGGCGGCAAGCGCGCAGACCGGCGCGACGGATTTGGCCGCCTTGGCCCGGCTTTTGCCCGAGGCAAGCCGGGTCAGCGGTAATAGCGACGCCGTGCGCCTATCCATCGGGTTAAGCCAGCCTGTCCCATATCGCGTCTTTCACCTCGCTGAGCCTGATCGGATCGTGATCGATTTTCGCGAAGTGGCCTTTGATGATTGGCCCCATGGGGTTGCGTGGCCCAATGCCATCGCCGGGGCAAATGCGGGGCCTGCGCGCATGGCGGGCTGGTCGCGGCTGGTGCTGGATCTGGCGCGCCCCATGCTGGCGCAACGCGTGGAAATGGTAACAGATCCCTTGACGGGTCAGGCGCAGGTGACACTCGACCTTGCCGCTGTCTCGGTTGCTAACTTTCAAGCCGCTGTCGCCGCCCCGCCCGAGGCGCAGACGCGAGGTGGCGTGCAGCAAGCGGCACGCTTGCCCGATGATGGGCGGGTGACGGTGGTGATTGATCCCGGACATGGCGGTGTCGATCCCGGTGCGGTGCGCGGCGCGCATACCGAGGCGGATCTGGTTTTGACCTTTTCGCGCGAATTGCGTGATGCGCTGCGCCGGACGGGCCTTGTCGATGTGGTGCTGACGCGCGAGGCCGATATCTTTGTGCCGCTGCCCGCGCGGGTGACAACGGCGCGCGCGGCGGGGGCGGATCTGTTCATCTCGATCCATGCCGATGCCTTGGCCGAGGGGCGCGCGCGCGGTGCCACGGTCTATACCTTGTCTGATACCGCCTCGGATGCGGCGGCGGCGGCCTTGGCCGAACAGCATGACCGGGCCGATTTGTTGGCCGGGATCGATCTTCACGGGGCCGATGATGTGGTGGCAGGCGTGCTGATGGATTTGGCGCGCATCGACACCGCGCCGCGCAGCACGGCCCTTGCTGCGGCCCTTGTAGGCCAAATCGGCGCGGCCGATCTGCGGCTGCATGCCCGCCCAATGGGCGAGGCAGGCTTTACCGTGCTGCGCGCGGCCGATATCCCTTCGGTCCTTCTCGAGATCGGCTTCATCTCGGATGCGGCGGATCTGCGCAATATCCTCGACCCCGATTGGCGCGCCGTGATGCAAGGCGCGATCATCGCGGCGATCACGGATTGGGCCGAGGCCGATGCCGCGCGCATGGCCTTGGTGCGGCAATGAGCCGGTCGCAAGATATCGTTCTCGCACCCATGTGTTTTGACCTGACCCCCCGCACCGATTATATGGTGGCGATGACAGGCAGGCTGATCGCATGATCCGATTCATCTTTGGCTTTTTCGGCGCGATCTTCAGCGCCGTGACCCTTGGCGCGATCGCAATCGCCATGGCGGTGGGCGGCGTGCTGTTCATCTATTCCCATGATCTGCCCGGCCATGACGCCTTGGCCAATTACGCGCCGCCCACGATCAGCCGGATCTATTCGCGCGAGGGGATGATCGTCGATGAATTCGCCGCCGAGCGGCGCTTGTTTGTCCCGGCCGAGGAAATTCCCGATCTGATCGCCTATGCCTTTGTTTCTGCCGAAGATCGCAATTTCTACCAGCACGGTGGCTATGACCCGCGCGCCATTGCAGCCGCCTTTGTCGAGGCTGTCCGTTCGCGCGGGCGCGATGTGCGCGGGGCCTCGACCATCACCCAGCAGGTGATGAAGAACTTCCTTCTCGACGGGTCGCGCACCATCGAGCGTAAGGTGCGTGAGATCATCTTGGCCGCGCGGATCGAAACAGCACTCAGCAAGGAGCGCATCCTTGAGCTGTACCTCAACGAGATTTTTCTCGGGCAGAATTCCTATGGCGTGGCCGCAGCCGCCCAGACCTATTTCAACACCAATCTCGAAGCTTTGACACTGGAACAGGCCGCCTATCTGGCCGCGTTGCCGCAGGCACCGTCGAATTTCCACCCGGTGCGCGATTACGACCGCGCGATCAGCCGGCGCAACTATGTGCTGCGCGAGATGAATGAGAACGGCTACATCACCCGCGCCGAGATGGAGCGCGCGCAGGCCACGCCGCTGGAAACCGTGCAGAGCGGCCATATCGCGCCCTTCCGCACCGCGATGCCGCCGCGCAATTATTTCACCGATGAGATCCGTCGCCAGCTTTCGGCGCAATATGGCGAGAGCGAGTTCTTGTCGGGCGGCTATGCGGTGCGCGCGACGATGGATGAAAGTCTACAGCGCGTAGCCGAGGCGGCCCTGCGCCGCGCCTTGGAAAGCTATGACCGTGGCACTGGCTTGTGGCGCGGTGCGCCTGCGCGCATCGATCCCGCGCTTTTGGCCGATGAGGGTTTGTGGCGGCAAGCCTTGGCCGAAACATCCGTTGCGCGCGATATCGAGGGCTGGCTGGTCGCGGTGGTGCTTGCGGTTGATGGGCAAAACGCGCGTATCGGGATCGAAGGGCTGGATCATGACCCCGAAACCCATCTGATCCCCGCCGAGGATGTCACATGGGCGCGCCCCGTCGATGCCGAGGGTAATCGCGGGCGCCAAGCGCGCGGGCCTGACGATCTTTTGGCAGTGGGTGATGTGGTCCATGTGCGCGCCACACCGCGCGGGGGCGATAGCAGCGCCGCGCGCTGGTCGCTGCGCCAAGTGCCCGAGGTGCAGGGCGGTTTCATGGCGATGGATGTGAATTCTGGCCGTGTTCTGGCGATGCAGGGCGGCTTTTCCTATCAACATTCCAGCTTCAACCGCGCGACACAGGCCACCCGCCAGCCGGGATCGGCCTTCAAGACGCTGGTTTATGCGGCTGCACTTGATTCCGGCTATAGCCCCAATACCATCGTCATCGACGCCCCGATTGAGTTGGAAACCCCCGAGGGGATTTGGCGGCCGCAAAACGCCTCGGAGCGCTTTTACGGCCCATCGCCGCTCAGGACCGGGATCGAGATGAGCCGCAACTTGATGACCGTGCGCTTGGCCCAAGATGTCGGCATGGAAACCATCGCCCGCTACGCCGAACGCTTTGGCGTCTATGACGATATGCAGCCATTCTTGGCCAATGCGCTGGGCAGCCAAGAGACGACATTGCTGCGCATGGTTGCCTCTTATGCCATGTTTGCCAATGGCGGCGAACGGGTGGAGCCCACGCTTGTGGACCGTATCCAAGATCGCTGGGGCAACACGGTCTATCGCCATGATCAGCGGCTTTGCCCTGATTGCCAATTCGCAGCACTGGATGCGGGGCTTGCGCCCGCGATCATGTCGAACCGTCAGCGCGTGATCGACCCGGTCACGGCCTATCAGCTGACCTCGATGATGCAAGGGGTGGTGGATCGCGGTACGGCTGCCTCGACCGTCAATCTTCCCGTGCCTGCGGCGGGCAAGACTGGCACCACCAATGATGCGCGCGATGTCTGGTTCGTGGGCTTCACCTCTTCCATCGCGGCGGGGTGCTATATCGGCTTTGACCAACCCAGCGCCTTGGGGCGGGGTGCCTCGGGCGGGGGGCTGTGTGGCCCTGTGTTCAACGAATTCATGCTTGAGGCCATCGCCGAATATGGCGGCGGTCCCTTCGATGTTCCCGAAGGCGGGGCATTTTTCCCCATCGACCGCTTCACGGGACAGCGCTTGGCAGAGGGCGCCACCGGTGACAATGTTGTCTATGAATTGTTCCGCGCCGGTGAAGAACCCTTCTTTGGGGCGCAGGCGATTATCGATGGCGGCTGGGCGATGGGCTCGGACCTGCCGCTTTATGGCTATGGTGAGGGCGAAGCAGGCGATAATGCCGCCGATCAGGGGCAAACCGTCACCACATCCACGGGCGATGCGGCAAGGGTGCCGACCCAATCGGGCTTTGGCACCTTGAGTTCCGGGGGCTTGTACTGAGATTGGGCGGGGCCACGGCCTTGTCGCGGACCCGCCCGGTGGTATATCAGCGCTTCGATTGACATAAAGGCCGAGCAGATGCGCGCTGAGACGCAAGCGAATATCGAAAAGATCCGCAGATCCCTGACCCTTCTTGGTCAGCGCTTGGGGATCGAGACCGCCCAGCACCGGCTGGAGGAATTCAACGCCCGCGTCGAAGACCCGAATTTGTGGAATGATGCGGCCAAGGCGCAAAAGCTGATGCGCGACCGCCAGATGTTGGTCGACCGGATGGGCACCCATGACAGCATCCGGCGGGGCCTGAATGACAATCTGGAACTGATCGAAATGGGCGAGGCGGAGGGCGATCAAGACATCGTCACCGAGGCCGAGGCGGCGCTGGGCGCACTTGTCGAAATGGCCGCGACCAAGGAATTGGAAGCGCTGCTTGATGGTGAGGCTGATGGCAATGATGCCTTCCTCGAGATCAATGCAGGTGCCGGCGGCACCGAGGCCTGCGATTGGGCGCAAATGCTCTCGCGGATGTATGTGCGCTGGGCCGAAAGCCGTGGCTATGAGGTCGATCAGCAAGACATGAGCCCCGGCACCGAGGCCGGGATCAAATCCGTTGTCTTTCAGATCAAGGGGCCAAACGCCTATGGTTGGCTGAAATCGGAAAGCGGCGTGCATCGGCTTGTGCGCATCTCGCCCTTTGGCAAGGGCACGCGCGAGACAAGTTTCGCCAGCGTTTGGGTCTATCCCGTGATCGACGATAATATCGAGATCGAGATTAACCCCAACGACATTCGCATCGACACCTATCGCTCTTCGGGCGCGGGCGGCCAGCATGTGAATACGACCGACTCGGCCGTGCGCATCACCCACCTTCCCACGGGGATCGTGACCACGAGCTCCGAAAAGTCGCAGCATCAAAACCGCGATATCGCCATGAAGGCGCTGAAATCGCGGCTCTACCAGATGGAGCTTGATCGCCGTAATGCGGCGATTAACGCCGCCCATGAGGCCAAGGGCGAAGCGGGCTGGGGCAACCAGATCCGCTCTTATGTGTTGCAGCCCTACCAGATGGTGAAAGACCTGCGCACAGGGTTCGAGACCAGCGACACGGGCGGGGTCTTGGATGGCAAGCTGGACGGGTTGATGGCCAGCGTTCTGGCGATGGATGTCTCGGGCAAATCCCGCGCCGAGGCGCGCGCCGAAGGGTAAGGGGGCGTCGCCCGCCCTCGGGCCCCGTTGGGGCCACGCGGTCGGGCGATGGGGCTTGGTGGCGATGGCTGTGTCTGGTTGACCAATATCCGGGCCGTGGCGCGGGTAAGATGCCTCCGGCGGGGATATTTATGAAACGAAGAAGCGAAAGGGTGGCGCGTCATGGCTGAGCTGTTGGCTTTGGGGGCGGGCGCATTGCAAGCGATGATCGCGCGGCGCGAAATCTCGCCTGTTGATCTGATGCGCGAGACGCTGGGTCGGATCGATGCGGTCAATGGTGGATTGAATGCCATCGTCGCCTTGCGCGACCGCGAAACGCTCATGGGCGAGGCGCGGCTGGCCGAGGCGATGCCGCCTGAGGGGTGGCTGCATGGTATTCCAGTTGCGGTGAAGGATCTGGTGGGGGTGCGGGGGATACGTTCGACCTGGGGCTCGCCAATCTTGAAGGATCATGTGCCAAGCGTTGATGACGGCTTGGCGCGGCGGCTGCGCGCGGCGGGCGCGATCATCATCGGCAAGACCAATGTGCCGGCTTTTGGGCTGGGCTCGCATACCGTGAACCCAGTCTATGGCGCGACGCGCAACCCTTATGACCCAAGCAAGACCGCGGGCGGCTCATCGGGTGGGGCGGCGGTGGCGCTGGCCGCGCGCATGCTGTGCGTGGCCGATGGATCGGACATGATGGGCAGTCTGCGCAATCCGGCGGCGTGGAATAATGTCTATGGTTTCCGTCCCACCGCCGGTCTGGTCCCGGGCGAGCCGCGCGATAGCGTGTTTCAGCATCGCCTGTCCACCGATGGGCCGATGGCGCGCGAGATCGGCGATCTGGAGCGGATGCTTGCCATCTTGTCGGATGGTGCCCACCGCGCGGGAGAGGGGCGTATGCCTGCGCGCCCGCGCATCGGCTGGCTGGGCGACTGGGGCGGGGCCTATGCCATGGAACCCGGCATCTTGGCACAGGCAGAGACAGCCTTGGGTGTGATGGAAAGCTTGGGCTGGGATGTCGCGCCCATCGCGCCGCCCTTTGCCCCCGAGGCGCTGTGGGAGGCATGGTGCATCTTGCGCCAATTCGCGGTGGCCATGAACCTTGGCCCCTATTGGCGCGAGGAGGTACATCAGGCGCTTTTGCCCGCGCAGGCGAAATGGGAAATTACCCATGGATTTGCGCGCAAGGTCGCCGAGGTCGAATGGGCCGCCGAGACCCGTGCCGCATGGCTTGCGGCCGCGCGCGAGATGTTTACGCAATATGATGCGGTGATCTTGCCATCGACCCAAGTTTGGCCCTTTGCGGTCGACACGCGCTGGCCCGAGGCAATTGGCGACCGGGTGATGGATAGCTATCACCGCTGGATGGAGGTTGTGGTGCCCGCCAGCCTTGCTGGCCTGCCTGCGCTGGCGCTGCCTGCGGGGTTCGGTGCGGGCGGTCTGCCCGCCGGTGTGCAGATGATCGGCGCGCCGGGTGCTGATGCCATGCTGATGGCACTGGGGCGCGCCTATCACGACGCGACCGATTGGCCGGGCAAAAACCCGCCCATGCTGTAAGCGTTTCGCTTGGCGCGGGGCGCTTGCGCAGTCTAGACTTGGAACGGCAAGCATCCGCGTTCCGGGAAGGTGAGGGGCGATGAGCGAGCTAAGTGATCCAGCGATGACCCCTATTGCACCCTCAAAGGTGCCCGCTTTGCGCGATATGGGCTATGGCGATATCGCTTATGCGCTGCGCGCCGGTCTGGATGATTTTCGCCGCAAGCCCATGATGGGGCTGTTTTTCTCACATATATATGTGGCGGGCGGCTGGCTGCTTTACCTGTTTTTATTCGTCACTGATCAGATTTGGTGGGCAATCCCCATCACGCTTGGTTTTCCGCTCTTGGGCCCGTTTTTGGCGGTTGGGCTCTACGAGGTATCGCGCCGCTTGGAGGCGGGCCAAAGCCAATGGCGGCGCAACGACATCTTCGGCGTGATCTGGCGTCAGCGTTTGCGGCAATTGCCCTCCATGGCATGGGTGATCATCGTCTATTTCCTGTTTTGGTCATTCTTCGCCCATATGCTGTTTGCGCTGTTTCTGGGGCCATCGGCCTTGATGAATGTGACCAGTTCTTATGCCTATCTGTTGCAGCCTGAGGGGCTGTTGATGCTGGCGGTGGGCGCGGGCTTTGGGGCGGTGTTTGCCTATGTCTTGTTTTGCCTCACAGCCGTTTCTTTGCCTTTGCTATTGGATAAGGAATTGGATTTCGTCACCGCCATGCTGACCTCGGTCGCGGTGGTGCGGCGCAACCCTTGGGTGATGCTGGCATGGGCGGCAACCATTGCGGGGATGGTGTTTTTGGCGATGTTGCCGGGGCTGTTGGGGTTGTTCGTGGTCTTGCCGGTCTTGGGCCATGCCACATGGCATATGTATCGCCGGGCGCTGACACCGCTGGATTGAAGAGGGCAAGAAAAAAGCCGGGCATTGGCCCGGCTTTGATCATTTGGCACGCGGATTGGGCGTGGTCTTAGGAATTTTCGCCGAGCGTGGGGGCAGGGCCAGCCGCCGCAGGGCGCGGGACGGCAGGGGCAGGTGTTGCAGCCGCGCGCGGCGCTGCCGGTGTTGCACCTAGGGCCAGCGGATCTTCGGCGCGCTGCACCGAGCCTTCGAAATGAGCGCCGCTTTCGATGGCGATGGTCTTGTGGATGATGTCACCCTCAACACGCGCGGTCGAGGTCAGGCGCACCTTGAGGCCGCGCACCTTACCCACAACGCGGCCCGTGACGACGATATCATCGGCCACGATCTCGCCTTCGATATTGGCCGTCTCGCCGACGGTCAGAAGATGGGCGCGGATGTCACCTTGCACGGTGCCCTCGACCTGAATGTCACCCGTGGTGCGCAGATTGCCCACAACCGTCAGGTCAGAGCTGAGCAGCGAGGGGGTGGGTTTTGATTTCGGCGAAGAAGAGGGCGTCGAAGACATGTCTGCTCCCGATTTGGGGCTGGAAGTTGAGGCAGAAGCACCACCCTCAGCGCCACTATCAGCGGCAGAGGGTTTGGCTCCGGGTTCGTTGATCTTGGATTTAGAAAACATCGCGTCCTGCCGTGATGAAGGTCATAGGGTTCACCGGATCGCCATTGCGCCGCACCTCGTAATGGAGATGGGTCCCGGTGCAACGTCCAGTGCAGCCCATATCACCGATATGTTCCCCGCGCGAGACCCTTTCGCCCTCGCGCACGGTCAAACGTGTCATATGGGCATAGCGCGTGACAATGCCAAAGCCGTGGTCGATCTCAACCATCAGGCCATAACCGCTGTGGCGGCCAGCAAATACGACGGTGCCATCACCGCCTGCCACGATATCGGTGCCGCGCGCGCCGGCGAAATCGACACCGGCGTGAAGCCGCCGACCACCGTTGAAGGGATCACGGCGATAGCCAAATCCCGATGTTTGGCGAAAGGCGCCTTGGACAGGTAAAGAAAACGGGAGCTGTTCGGCCGCCATCCGGCGCAGGTTCAACGCGTCAAGCTGTTCGAGCAATTCATTGGCGCGCAGCGAGATGGGGTCGGGTTCACCATCGCCCATGGTCGAGACCGCGATGGGCATGAGCGGGCCACCTTGGCCGGAATAGGTGGCGCGCATCTGTCCGATCAGCCGATCAGGGGGGATGCCCGAGGAGCTGAGCAAACGATCCAGCGGCTCCATCGAGATGGCCACGGCCTCTTCGATCTGGCGGAAAACACGTTCTTGCCGCTCTTGGGCCAAGGCAAGCGCGTGTTCCATCTGTGCAATCTCTTGCGCGGCTTGTCCTGCAAGGCCCGCTGCATCATCGCGCTGGCCCGCGGTGGCATCAAGCGCGCCTGCCAGTACGGCGATGGCCCGGCGCAGATCGGCGTCGCGCGCAGCCGCGGTTTCGGTTGTGCCTGTCTCGGCCTGCATCGCATCGCGCAAATCGGTAAGTGCCGCGCGCGCCGTATCGCGGTCTTCCATGGTCCGACGCAGCGTGGCTTGGATGACGTCAACCGCTGTTTCCAGCTCGCGGCGGCGCTCTTCAGCATCGAGGAGGCGCACCTGCATCACCGCGACTTGGTCCATCGCCGTGGAAAATCGCTCTTGGGCCTGCAATGCCTCGGCGGTGCGCAACTCCACCTCCTGCGACAGCGCGTTGAGACGGTTTTGATAGTCGATGCTTTCGCGTTCAGACTGTTCGCGCGCACTGCCCGCTGAGATGGTGTCGATCAACACGACGGATGTGATGATCACCGTCCAACCCAACAGCGCGGCTAGGCCGAGTAGGATCGTGCCTTGGGTGATGGGGCGCAGCCGAATAAAGCGCGTGCCATCATCGGATTTGAGGAACAAACGCTGCTCAGGCAGGCGTCGTTCCAGCGCCGCCGAGAGGCGATTGATCATCGGTCCTATCACGTAGCTGCCCCATTTCTCCCTCGTCTAGTGTAACGGCGCAAAAGCACCGCTACAGCTATGACCTCGCCAAGGCATAGACAGCCCGCCGCCCTGCCTCAACACAGGATGCTGTGTGGTGGGGATTTCAGCCGGAAATTATCCAGTTTGAGCAAAAATCCGCCGATCCATGGCAGCCTTGCGTGCCATCATTGCGCCAAGGGCCAGTAGAAATCCGGTGGTATCCCTGCCTCGGCACGTTTTTCTTCGTTGAAGGGCGGCTTGAGTGCGCCGTGGAAATAGCGCTGCACAAGGGCGTGAAATGCCTCTTTCGGGTCGGTCTCGTGGCGTCCGCACAAGAAATGGAACCATTTGGAGCCATAGGCCACATGATGCACCTCTTCGGCATAGATGATGCGCAGCGCGTCCACCGCCATCGCGGCTGTCGTGTCATCGCGCGCATTCTCAAAAATCGCGATCATCCCCGGCGTGACGTCAAGGCCGCGCGCCTCAAGCACCATGGGAACAACGGCCAACCGCCCCATCAGGTCATCCACCGTGTCGGACGCCGCCCGCCACATGCCCGCATGGGCAACAAGCGCGCCATAATGGCTGCCCATTGCTTCAAGGCAATCGGCCATCAGGTTGAAATGCTTTGATTCCTCGTCAGCCGCTTTGACCCAATCATCATAGAACCCCATCGGCATCGGCGTGGCGGTAAAGCGCGCGATGATGTCCCAATGGAGATCGACGGCGTTCAGCTCGATATGGGCCACCGCATGCAACAGCGCGATCCGGCCCGCCTGCGTGCCGGTGCGCCGCCGCGGCACCTCGCGCGGGTCGCGCAGTTCGGGGGTTGCGGGGCGGGAGGGCTGGTCGGGCGGGCTGGCCTGCCCAATCTCAACCTTATGCCCTGCGGCGCGCGCGGCCTGCCACTGGGCGGCAAAGCGGCGCGACAGGGCGGTCTTTTCGCGGGCATCGGCGGTGCGCAGCACGGCCTCGGCCATCTGGGCAAGGGGGGGCATCTGGGTCATGGCGGCGGTGTGGGGCCAAGGGGGCGCAAGGTCAAGCGCCCCCGGCATCGGCCTATAGCGCCTTGACCGCCGCCAGCACCTCTGCCGCATGGCCGGGCACCTTGACCTTGTGCCAGACCGCGCGCACCACGCCCGCCCCGTCGATCAGAAATGTCGCCCGCTCGATCCCCATATAGCTTTTGCCATACATGGATTTTTCGACCCAAACGCCATAGCGTTCGCACAGATCGCTGTCTTCGTCCGAGACGAGCGCCACGCCAAGCGCGTGCTTGGCGATAAACTTGTCATGCTTTGTGGCACTATCCTTGGACACGCCCACCACCATCGCACCGGCGGCGGCGAAATCGGGGCCAAGCTCTGTGAAATCCACCGCCTCGCGGGTGCAGCCCGATGTGTCATCTTTGGGATAGAAATAGAGCACAACCGCCTTGGGCCGCAGCGCCGATAGGCTGAGCATCTCACCGCCATCGCGCGGCAGGGTGAAGTCGGGGGCTTGGGTGCCGATCTCGATCATGAAATCCTCTCGTCTTGGGCGTGGTTCTGGCATATCGGCGCAGTAACGCCGGGCAATTTGCAAGCTAGGCGGTTTGCGGCGAAGATAAAGGGCGCATGGGCACGAGGTCGATGACACAAGACGGGCAGGGCATCGCGACAGAGCAGGCAGAGGTCAAACCCACGCCCAAACGGGCGCGGCGCTGGCTTGTGGCGATGATGCTTGTTTTGGCCTTTGTCGTGATCTTGCCCATCGTCGCGGCAGGCGCGCTTTGGCTACGCTTGGCCAGCGGGCCTGTCACCTTGCCTGCCGCGCTGACCGAGCGCATTACGACGCGCATCGATGCCGCGATGTTGGCCAATACCGTTACCATCGGGCGTATCCAGATCAGCCGCGCGGCGGGTGATGACGGGCTCGATATGACGATCCGCGATCTTACCATGACCGATCTCGATGGCGCGATCCGCGCGGCCTTTCCCGCGCTGGTGGTCAACCTCTCGGGTGAGGCTTTGTTGCAAGGCGATGTCGCCCCGGTGCGGGTCGATCTGCAGGGCGCGGGCCTCAGGCTTGCGCGCGACGCGACGGGCCAGATCGATCTGGCCTTGATGGCGGGCGGCATGGCCAGCGAGATCGGTCTGGGCGATAGCTTGGCACGGCTTGATCGCATGCTGGCCTCGCCGGTTTTTTCCCGGCTCGAGGCGATCAATGGGCGCGGGCTGGAATTGGTAATGGATGATGCGATGACCGGCCAGACGATGCGCGTGAGCGATGCGCGCATGCGGCTTGAGCGGGTGGATGGGGCGCTGTCCTTGCGCATGGGTGGCGCGCTCGAAGGCAGCCGCGATGCCACCATCGACATCGCCTTGTCGCGCAGCGCGCAAAGCGGCACCACCAGCGCCGTCTTTTCCTTCGATGGTCTGGCCGCGCGCGATATCGCCACATTCGGCCCGGCGCTGGCTTGGGTTGATCTGATGCGCGCGCCGATCTCGGGCATGCTCGAGGGGCAGCTGTCTGATGATGGCGCGGTGGGTGATCTTGCCGTGCGCCTTGATATCGGCGCGGGCCAGTTCCGCCCAAGCTATGATGCAGCGCCCATCGCTTTTGACGCGCTTCAGATCGGGTTGCGCTATGATGCGGCGCGCGCGCGCATCGCCTTTGACCGCTTTGATCTTGCCGCATCGCTGTTGCGCTTTCAGGGCAATGGCCATGCCGATCTTTTGCCCGATGGCCGCGGCTATACCGGCCAGTTTGCCCTGTCCGATATCACCATCGCGGCGGTCGAAGGGATGGCGGGCCCCGTTGCCCTCGACACCGCGCAAATCGATTTGCGGCTGGCCCTTGCACCGGCATTGCACATCGAGATTGGCCAAGCCGTGGTTGGCTATGGCGCGCATATCTTGCGCGGCAGCGGCCATATCGCTGCGGTCGCGGGCGGGCTGGATATCGCGCTTGATCTGGCGCTGCCCGCGGCCGACACGGCCGAGGTGCTGGCCTATTGGCCGCCCATCCATGCACCGGTGACGCGGGGCTGGTTGGAAACCAATGTCGCGGATGGCGTCTTATCGAATATCACCTTTTCCTTGCGCGCCACGCCCGACGCGCCCGTGCGGAGCGCGCTTGGGCTGAGCTTTGCGCAGGCCAATCTTCGCGTGTTGCCACAGATGCCACCCATCACGGGTGCGGCGGGGTATGTCAGCCTTGTGGATGCGCAATTGGCCCTGCGGCTTGATGCGGGGCAGATGGTGGCCGAAACCGGCGGCGCGGTCTCATTTGCGGGGTCGGTGATGCAGATTGCCGATACACGCCAGCCCGGACCCGAGGCGGTGATCGATCTGGCGCTGGCGGGGGCTTTGGGCGATGTGCTGACGCTTTTGCGCGCGCCACCCGTGCGGCTGATGGCCGAGGGGGCGATGACGCCCGACCGGCTGGGCACGGGGCAAGTTATGGCCAATGCCCGCATTGCGACCCGGCTGATAGCCCAAGAGGGGCGCGGTCAGGCGCAAGTTAGCGTGACGGGGCAGGTAACACATGTGGTGGCAGATGAGCTGATACCCGGTCGGCGGCTGACGGCGGACCGGCTTGACGTCACCTTGGATGACGCAACCCTGCGTATTGCGGGGGACGCGCAGCTTGATGGTGTCGCGCTCTCGGGCCAATGGATGCGCGATATTGGCCCTGACGCCGCGCGCCGCTCGCAGGTTGTGGCGCAAACACGCTTGCGCCGCGACAGCCTCGCGCGGTTTGGCGTCGCGCTGCCCGATTGGATGCTGCAAGGCGAAACCGTGGCCGAGATCACCCTTGATCTGCCCGATGATGCGGCCCCCAGCTTGCGTATCACATCCGATCTGGCCGGCGCGCGTCTGGCTTTGCCGCCCTTGGGCTGGCAACAGGGGCGTGATCGCAGCGGCAGCTTGGTGGCCGAGGTCCAGCTTGGCCCTGATCCGGCGGTGACGCTTTTGGCGATTGCGGTTGATGGGCTCGATTTTTCGGGGCGGATCGCCTTGGACGATGATGGCGGCTTTCAACGGCTTCGTGCGGATCGGTTCCGGCTCGGATCATGGCTGGATGTGACAGGCGCGCTTGTGCCGCGCGGGGGCGCGCAGGCACCGGCCATCGAGATCACCGGCGGCACGCTCGATCTGCGCGGTGCGCCGCAAATCGCGCAAGGTGGCCCGCGCCTTGAGGGGGGGCCGATCACCGCCACGCTTGACCGGCTGCAAGTGACCGAAGGCATCGCCATCAGCCCGCTGATCGCCGATCTGACCACCCAAGGCGGGCTTTCGGGGCAGTTTCGTGGCCGCGTCAACGGTGAGGCCCCGGTTACTGGCACCTTGGTCAGCGTGGCGGCGGGCCCTGCGGTGCGCATCAATGCCGATGATGGCGGCCAAGTGCTGCGCGCGGCGGGGATCTTTCAATCCGCGCGCGGCGGCGCGATGGAACTGATCTTGCAAGCCTCTGGCACGCAGGGAAATTACGACGGACAATTGCGCATCGATGGCCCAAGGCTGCGCAACGCGCCTGTCATGGCCGAATTGCTCAATATCATCTCGGTCGTTGGGCTGATCGAACAGCTTGGTGCCGAGGGGATGGGCCTGGGCAATGTCGAGGCGCGATTTCGCATCACACCCACGCAGTTGATCTTGACCGAAGGTGTAGCGATCGGCCCCTCGATTGGGCTGTCGCTCGATGGCACCTATGATCTGCGCGCGCGGCAATTGGATATGTCGGGGGTGATCTCACCTTTGAACGCGGTCAACGGGTTGTTTGGGGCCATTCTAAGCGGGCGGCGCGAGGGCTTGTTCGGTTTCGCCTATAACTTGACGGGAAGTGCCGAAGACCCGCAGGTCACGGTCAACCCGTTGTCGATTCTTACCCCCGGTGTGTTCCGCGAGATTTTTCGCAGCCCGCCGCCGAACTGATGTGGCCCTCATGAAGCTTGAAGATTTCGATTTCGACCTGCCCGAGGCGCTGATTGCGACACGGCCCGCGCGGCCACGTTCATCGGCGCGTCTGCTGCATGCTGATGGGGCCGTGACCCATGACCGCCATGTCTATGATCTACCCCAGATTTTGCGGGCTGGTGATCGTTTGATCCTGAACGATACCCGCGTGATCCCGGCGCGGCTGACCGGCCATCGCACGCGCCAAAGCGCGCAAGGCGCAGTCACCGCCAAGATCGAAGTCACGCTGATGGAGCCGCAAGCCGATGGCACATGGAGCGCGCTGGCCAAGCCGATGCGGAAGCTAGCTGTTGGCGAAAGGATTATTTTTTCCAATGATCTATCCGCCGAAGTTACAGCGATGGATGAAGGGCTGCGGCTGCGGTTCAACCTGACGGGCGATGATTTCGACACGGCGCTCAACGCGTCAGGGGCCATGCCCTTGCCACCCTATATCGCGGGCAAGCGCGCGCCCGATGCACGCGACCGCGAGGATTATCAAACGATCTGGGCCAAGCGCGCGGGCGCGGTCGCGGCCCCCACCGCCAGCCTCCATTTCGACGAAGCCTTGGTCGCGGCCTTGGGGCAGGCGGGGGTCGATTTTACCTTTGTCACCTTGCATGTCGGGGCGGGAACCTTTCTTCCCGTGACGGTCGATGACGTCACCACCCACCGCATGCATGCCGAATGGGGCGAGGTGCGCGAACAAGCCGCCGCCGAGATGAACGCCACCAGCAAGGCGGGTGGGCGCATCATTCCCGTCGGCACCACGGCCCTGCGGCTCATTGAGACCGTCGCCGATGCCGATGGCACCATGCGCGCCTATGAGGGCAAGACCGATATCTTTATCTATCCCGGCTACCGCTGGAAAATCACCGATGGGTTGGTGACCAATTTCCACCTGCCCAAATCGACGCTGATGATGCTGGTCTCGGCCTTGATGGGTCAAGACCGCGTGCGCGAGATCTATGCCCATGCGATCAAGGACAGCTACCGTTTCTTTTCCTATGGTGACGCCTCTCTCCTGATTCCGTCGCAGATGTGACAGACCGGGGGGCAATTCGGTCGCCAAGCTTTCGGCGAGACCAAAAGAAAGGCCGTTTCAATGATCAGTGTTCTGCGTCTGTCATGGCCGCTGCTGCTGGGTATGTTCTTGTTGCAGATCGGCAATGGCTTGCAGGGCTCGTTGATGGGTGTGCGCGGCGCGATCGAGGGGTTCTCGACCTTTGAGCTGTCCTTTATCGCCTCGGCCTATTTCGTGGGTTTCTTGGGCGGATCACGCTTTGCACCGGTCTTTATCGCCAAGGTGGGTCATGTGCGCGTCTTTGCGGCGCTGGGCTCGCTGATTTCGGCCACGCTGATCAGCTACCCGGTGCTGACCGATCCCTATGCTTGGATGGTGCTGCGCGTGATCTTGGGCTTCAGCCTGTCGGGGGTCTATGTGACCGCTGAAAGCTGGCTCAACGATGCCTCCACGAATACCACACGGGGGCAATCGCTTTCGACCTATGTGCTGGTGCAGATGTTTGGGCTGGTCGCGGGCCAAGGCATCTTGTCGGCGGGCGACCCGTCAGGCTTTTTGCTGTTCATCATCCCCTCGATCCTTGTGTCGATCAGCTTTGCGCCGATCCTTTTGTCGGTGCAGCCCGCTCCCGCCTTTCAGGCCTCGCGCCCGATGAGCTTGCTCTCGCTTTACCGCGCCTCGCCCTTTGGCACGGTGGGCATGCTGTTGATGGGGGCGGTCTATGCGATGCAGTTTGGCATGGGGTCTGTCTATGCCACCAAAATGGGCCTGAGCCTTGGGCAGATCTCGCTCTTTATGTCGGTGATCTTTCTTGGTGCCATCGTCATGCAATACCCAATGGGGTGGCTCTCGGATCGGATCGACCGGCGTGTAATGATCGTGGCCAGCGCCGCCTTGGCCGGTTTCGTGGGTATCGGCGGCTATGCCTTTGCCGAGAGCTTTGTTTTCCTGATGGTGGTGGCGGGTTTGGTCGGCGGGCTGTCGCAACCGCTTTACGCGCTCTTGATTGCCTATACCAATGACTACCTCTCTCCCGAAGAGATGCCATCGGCCTCGGGCGGGTTGATCTTTCTCAATGGCTTGGGCGCAATCGCGGGTCCGCCACTGGCGGGTCTGGTCATGTCCTATTTTGGAACCGGGGGATATTGGCTGATCATGGCGCTGTTTTTGTTCCTGACCTCGGCCTATGGGCTATGGCGCATGACGCGCCGCCCCTCGGCCTATGCGGGCGACAAGGATCACGAGGCGGTCTCCTATCCAAATATCTTGCCCGGCGCATCGCCTGTTGCGGTTGAGACCGCGCAAGAGCTTTATGTTGAGGCGACAGAAGCCAGCGAGGCCGAAAGCCGCGCAGAGACGACGAAAAGCTAAGACGGTCAGGAAAGGATCTGTCCGATGAGGACAACGGTGCAGAACAGGGCGGGAGAGGTGCTCACCTTCTGGCAAGAGGCCGGGCCGGAAAGCTGGTATCGACAAGATGCGCCTTTCGACCGCACGATCCGCGACCGTTTCGGCGCGCTATGGGATCTGGCCTGCGCAGGCGGCTGCGATCACTGGGCGATGGGGCCAAAAGGGGCGTTGGGGCTGATCGTCCTGACCGACCAGTTCCCGCGCAACATGTTCCGCGACAGCCCGCGCGCCTTTGCCTCCGACGCGCGCGCCCTGCGCATCGCGGCCAGCGCGCTCAACCATGGCTGGGATCTGCGCGTGGCCGAGCCGATGCGGCAATTCTTTTACCTGCCTTTCATGCATTCCGAAATGCTGACCGACCAAGATCGCAGTGTGCGCTTGTTCAAGGCGCGCATGGCCACGGGTGATAACCTGCTGCATGCGCGCGCGCATCGCGAAGTGATCCGCCGCTATGGCCGCTTTCCCTATCGCAATGCCGCGCTGGGCCGCACCTCGACCCCGCAGGAGGACGTCTTTCTCGCGTCCGGCGGCTATGGCGCGATCGTGCAAGAATTACAGAACGCTTGAGGCGAGGCGCGGGAAAACCCGGGTTTTCCCACGCGAAAAACCCGGGTTTTTCGCCGGCCCCTGTGCCGGTGAGCTTTGCGCTGCGTGCAAACCGGCCTGCGACCCAACGCCGATTGTCGCGCGGCGCAAAATTTGTTTAACGTTGAACAAATGGGAATCCGGAGGAGAGTAACCCGTGGCATCTCAAACATTCGACGTCATCGTGATCGGTGCAGGCCCCGGCGGCTATGTGGCCGCGATCCGCGCCAGCCAGTTGGGCCTAAAAGTGGCCATCGTCGAGCGCGAGCATATGGGGGGCATTTGCCTCAACTGGGGCTGTATCCCGACCAAGGCGATGCTGCGCTCGTCCGAGGTGTTCCACCTGATGCACCGCGCGGCTGAGTTTGGGCTCAAAGCCGAGAATATCAGCTATGACCTCGACGCGGTTGTCAAACGCTCGCGCAATGTGGCCAAGCAGCTCAATTCCGGCGTCGGCCATTTGATGAAGAAAAACAAGGTGACCGTCGTCATGGGCGTGGCCACCATCCCCGCCAAGGGCCGCGTCAGCGTCAAGACCGACAAGGGCACCGAAGATCTGACCGCCAAGCACATCATCCTTGCCACCGGCGCACGGGCGCGCGAATTGCCGGGGCTGGAGGCCGATGGCAAGCGCGTCTGGACCTACAAGCATGCGCTTGTGCCGCCGCATATGCCCAAGAAATTGCTGGTGATCGGCTCAGGCGCGATCGGGATCGAATTTGCCAATTTCTACAGCACGCTGGGCGCTGATACCACCGTGGTCGAGGTGATGGACCGCATCTTGCCCGTGGAAGATGCCGAGATCTCGGCCTTTGCCAAGAAGTCCTTTGAGAAACAGGGGATGAAGATCATGGTCAAGGCCATGGTCAAGAAACTCGACCGCACCGCTGACAAGGTGACCGCGCATATCGAGGTGGATGGCAAGATCGAGACACATGATTTCGACACGGTCATTTCCGCCGTGGGGATCGTGGCCAATACCGAGAACCTCGGCCTCGAGGCGCTGGGCGTCAAGATCGACCGCAGCTTTGTCGTTACCGACGAGTATTGCCGCACGGGTGTCGAGGGGCTTTATGTTATTGGTGACGCCACCAACGGCCCGTGGCTTGCGCATAAGGCCAGCCATGAGGGCGTGATGGTGGCCGAGTTGATCGCGGGCGGCCATCCGCACCCCGTGAAACCAGAACAAATCGCAGGCTGCACCTATTGCCATCCGCAGGTGGCCTCCGTCGGCCTGACCGAGGCCAAGGCCAAGGAACGGGGCTATCAGGTCAAGGTCGGCCGCTTCCCCTTCATCGGCAATGGCAAGGCCATCGCGCTGGGCGAGCCCGAGGGGATGATCAAGACCGTCTTCGACGCCAAAACAGGCGAGCTGTTGGGCGCGCATATGATCGGGGCCGAGGTGACGGAGTTGATCCAAGGCTATGTCATCGGTCAAAAGCTCGAAACCACCGAGGCCGATCTGATGGAAACCGTGTTCCCGCATCCGACGCTGTCGGAAATGATGCATGAATCGGTGCTTGATGCCTATGGCCGCGTGATCCACCTGTGATCTGTCGCGCTTGACCGCGCCCTTGCGCCCGGTCAAGCAGACGCCATGAACCAGAGCGCGCCCCATCTGCCGATCCGCACGCCTTGGGCGCTGATCGCAGCGCTTTACGGCGCGGGGCTGCTGGCTGCCGGGCAGTTTGCCAAGATCTCGCTGACCCTTGGCCCCTTGGCCTTGGCCTATCCCGGCTGGCCCGTGGCTTTCGCCGTTTCGGGCGTGGCGGTGATGGGGATCATTTTCGGCGTCATGGCGGGCGGGCTGACGGCCAGCATAGGGCCGCGCCGTGCGATCTTGGCGGCGCTGGGCCTGTCGGCGCTGGCGGGTGGCGCGCAGGCGCTTTTGCCGCCCTTTCCCATCCTCATGGCACTGCGCGTTGTCGAGGGGGCAGGGCATCTGGTGCTGGTTGTGGCCATCCCCACGCTGATGGCGGGGCTGGCCGCGCCGCGTGCGCGTGGCTTGGTCATGGGGCTTTGGGCCACGTTTTTCGGCGTTGGTTTCGCGCTGGCCGCCCTTGTCATTGGTGATCAGGCACCCCCCGTCTATGCGGTGCATGGCGCGCTTTGTGCGCTTTTTGGCGTGTTGCTGTGGTGGATGCTGCCGCGCGCAGCCGTGGCGCGCCGCGCGCCCCCGCAACTTTCCGATCACCTTGTGATCTACACCAACCCACGGCTTTTTGCGCCCGCGTTGGGCCATGGCATCTACGCCTTCTTGTTTCTGGCCGCTGTCACCTATCTCCCTACGGCGCTGGGGGCTTTGTGGCTGGCACCGATCCTGCCGGTCGTCGGCATCGTCGGATCATTGGGCGCGGGCGTCTTGGCGCGGTTCATCGCGCCGGGTGCCTTGGTGGCTTGTGGCTTTGGCCTGATGGCTTTGGTTTTTGCCCTGGGCTTGGTATGGCCTGCTGGGGCGGCGGGCTTGTCGGTGTTGGCGATGCTCATCTCGGGTTTGGTGGCGGGGGGTAGCTTTGCCGCCGTGCCATGGTTGAACCAGACCGAGGATACCCGCGCGCTGGCCAATGGTGCCTTGGCCCAGCTTGGCAATATCGGCACATTCGCCGGCACCCCGGTTTTGGCGGCCTTGGGGGCGGGGGCCAGCCTACCCTTGGCGATTGCGGTGGGGGTTTTCGGGGCGCTCGTCACGGCAATCGCATATCGCGCTGCCATATTGGTAAATGTTCGCTAAAAGTTCTTATTTTTTCATTGGAGACTCGGGCACCTTCGCCTATCTCTTACTGACCGGTTAATGACAGGCCCAACCATGCCCGAGATGAAGCAGATCGAGGTGCGCGGCGCGCGCGAGCACAACCTCAAGAATATCGACCTCGACATCCCGCGCGACAAGCTGGTGGTGATCACCGGGCTGTCGGGATCGGGCAAGTCGTCGCTTGCCTTTGACACGATTTATGCCGAGGGGCAGCGGCGCTATGTCGAAAGCCTTTCGGCCTATGCGCGCCAATTCCTCGACATGATGCAAAAGCCCGATGTCGATCACATCTCGGGCCTGTCGCCCGCGATTTCCATCGAGCAAAAGACGACATCGAAAAACCCGCGCTCGACCGTGGGCACGGTGACCGAGATCTATGACTATCTGCGCCTGCTTTTTGCGCGCGCCGGCACGCCCTATAGCCCGACCACCGGCCTGCCCATCGAGGCGCAGCAGGTCCAAGATATGGTTGATCGCGTCATGGCGCTGGAGGAGGGGACGCGCGCCTATCTGCTCGCCCCTATCGTGCGTGACCGCAAAGGCGAATACCGCAAGGAATTCATGGAGCTGCGCAAGCAGGGCTTTCAGCGGGTCAAGGTCGATGGCCAGTTCTATGAGCTCGATGAGCCGCCCACGCTCGACAAGAAATTCCGCCATGATATCGATGTTGTGGTGGACCGGATCGTGGTGCGCGCGGGCAGCGAGGCGCGGCTTGCCGATAGTTTCCGCACGGCGCTTGATCTGGCCGACGGCATCGCGGTGCTAGAGATTGCTTCGCGCAGCTCTTCGGAGGCGTCCGCCTCCTTATCGCCCGGCGAACAGGCCTCGGGAGAGGCTGAAGAGCCGATGCGCATCACATTTTCGGAAAACTTTGCTTGCCCCGTTTCGGGCTTCACCATCCCCGAGATCGAGCCGCGGCTGTTTTCCTTCAACGCGCCATTCGGGGCCTGTCCGGTTTGTGACGGCTTGGGGGCGGAGCTGTTCTTTGACGAGCGCCTGATGGTGCCCGATGTCACGCTCAGCCTTGAGAACGGGGCCATCGCGCCGTGGCGAAAGGGGAAGTCGCCCTATTTCACCCAGACGATCCAAGCCATCGCGCGCCATTACGGCTTTGACGCGAAAGCGGCGTGGAAAGACCTTCCAGATGCCGTGCAGCAGGTGTTCTTGCACGGCTCGGGCGAGGAAGAGATCCCCTTTCGTTATGATGAGGGGGGGCGCGTCTATCAGGTCAAGCGCAGCTTCGAGGGGGTGATCCCCAATATGGAGCGCCGCTACCGCGAGACCGATAGCACATGGATTCGCGAAGAATTCGAGCAGTATCACAACAACCGCCCCTGTGGCGCTTGCGGCGGCTATCGCCTGCGCCCCGAGGCGCTGGCCGTCAAGATCGCGGGCATGCATGCAGGCGAGGTGGTGCAGATGTCGATCCGCGAGGCCTTTGCTTGGTGCGAAGCGGTGCCTGCCAGCCTGAGCGTCCAGAAAAACGAGATCGCGCGCGCCATCCTCAAGGAAATCCGAGAGCGGCTTGGGTTCTTGAACAATGTGGGTCTCGATTACCTGACACTTGCGCGCAATGCGGGCACGCTGTCGGGCGGCGAAAGTCAGCGTATTCGGCTGGCCAGCCAGATCGGCTCGGGTCTGACGGGCGTGCTATACGTGCTCGATGAACCCTCCATCGGGTTGCACCAGCGCGATAATGATCGGCTTTTGACCACGCTCAAGAACCTGCGCGATCAGGGTAATACGGTGATCGTCGTCGAGCATGATGAAGAAGCCATCCGCGAGGCCGATTACGTCTTTGACATCGGTCCGGGGGCGGGTGTGCATGGGGGCCGGATCGTGGCCCAAGGCACCCCGGAGGAGATCATCGCCGATCCCGCCTCGATCACCGGGCAATACCTGTCTGGCACGCGTGAGATCGCGGTGCCTACCGAGCGGCGCAAGGGTAATGGCAAGGCGCTGACCGTGGTCAAGGCCACGGGCAACAACCTGCGCGATGTGACGGCTGAATTTCCCTTGGGCAAATTCGTCTGTGTGACCGGCGTGTCGGGGGGCGGCAAATCCACGCTTACCATCGAGACGCTTTACAAAAATGCTGCCGTCAAGCTCAACGGCGCGCGCGAGACCCCCGCACCTTGCGAGACGATCAAGGGGTTCGAATATCTCGATAAGGTGATCGATATCGATCAACGCCCCATCGGGCGCACGCCGCGCAGCAATCCTGCGACCTACACGGGCGCGTTCACACCCATCCGCGATTGGTTCGCGGGCCTGCCCGAGGCCAAGGCGCGCGGCTATAAGCCGGGGCGGTTTTCCTTCAACGTCAAGGGCGGGCGCTGCGAGGCGTGCCAAGGCGATGGGGTGATCAAGATCGAGATGCATTTCCTGCCCGATGTCTATGTCACCTGCGAGACCTGCAAGGGCAAGCGCTACAACCGCGAAACGCTGGAGGTGCAGTTCAAAGGCAAATCCATCGCCGATGTGCTGGATATGACCGTTGAGGACGCGCAAGAGTTCTTCAAGGCCGTGCCGTCGATCCGCGAGAAAATGGATGCGCTGGTGCGGGTGGGCCTTGGCTATATCAAGGTGGGCCAGCAAGCGACGACGCTTTCAGGCGGTGAGGCGCAGCGCGTCAAGCTGTCCAAGGAATTGGCCAAGCGTTCGACGGGGCGCACACTTTACATCTTGGATGAACCGACCACGGGGCTGCATTTCGAGGATGTGAAAAAGCTGCTCGAAGTGCTGCATGAGTTGGTCGATCAGGGCAATTCCATGGTGGTGATCGAGCACAACCTTGATGTGATCAAGACCGCTGATTGGATCATCGATATCGGCCCCGAAGGGGGGGATGGCGGCGGTGAGATCGTGGCCGTTGGCACGCCCGAGACGGTGGCGACGGTCACGGCGAGCCATACGGGGCGTTACCTCGGCCCGATGCTGGGCGCGCGCAAACACGCCGCAGCGTAACGCGCCGCGGCGCAAGGATGCGATTTTTCGTACGAAAAATCGCGCCCAGCCTTGCCATTTGTGCCTATTGGTCTTGTGCGTATTTCACGAAAAGCGAAGGGGGGATCTGCCCCCCCTTCGCTTATTCAGCGGCGCGCAGCGGTGGGGTAAGCGGGTCGGTTTGGTCTTCGCCGCTTGGCGGGTCTGCGACGGTGGCCATCTCCGCCCTCGGATCTTCATCCCAAAAGATCATCGGGTTGTGGAGCCTGCGCGCTTGGCGGTTCAGCGCCCAATCCTGTGCGCTGCGGCTCATCTTGTCCGCGCCCATTCGTGCCAAGGCGCGCGCGACCCATCCCATGATCGTCCAGAACCAAATCCGCAACGCCAAGAGCGAGGGGGTAAAGACCAGCGTCAGCACGGTCGCGATCCCAAGCCCAAAGACCACGGCAGTGGCCAGTTGTTTCCACCACAATGCCGTGGGGCTATCGACGGTATAGCCGCCATTGCCGAAATCGAGGCTGATGCCGAACATCATCGGTGTCAGACCGGCCATGGTGGTGATGGTGGTCAATAGCACAGGGCGGATACGCGCCTCGACCGTGCGGGTGATCGCCTCGAGCCGGGGCATGTAGCGGGCGTATTCTTGATAGGTGTCGATCAAGACGATGTTGTTGTTCACCACGATGCCCGCTAGCGCCACGATGCCTGTGCCGGTCATGATGATGGAGAAGGATTGATCCATCACCAACATGCCGATCAGCACACCGGCGGTGGACAAGATCACCGCCAAAAGCACCAGCACAGAGTTATAGACCGAGTTGAACTGCGCGAGCAAAATGATGAACATCAGCCCAAGTGCGGCACCGAAGGCTTGGCCAAGGAAAGCTTGGCTTTCGGCCTGTTCCTCTTGATCGCCGGCCCATTCCCAACTGACCGAAAGGGGCAGGGGGGATTGTTCGGCCAACCATGCGCTGACCACGGCAATGCGCTCATTGGCATTGATTGGCACCGCCAGATAGGCCCCAAGTGTCAGCCCATTGGCAAGCTGATCGGTGGTTTGCTCGCCCAAGCGCTGAAAGATCTGCCAATCGCGGCCAGTGGCGCTGAAATCGGGCGCTGCCGCGCTGGTGCTATCGGCCGCGTCAAAGGCATAGGCCAGCGCGGTGCCATCGCCATCTTCAATGCGGTAAAGCCCTGTCAGCACATCGGCTTTCACATCCAACACGCGGCTTTGGTCGATACGGTTGATCTCGGCCAGTTGCGGGGCAGGGGTGTAGCGCACGAAGTTCGACAAGGGCACCAGCCCGTCGCGGGTGCGCACGCGCAAGGTGTCGAGCGTCGAGAGAACGCGCGCCTCTTCGGGAAAGCGCACGCGGATCTCGATCTCTTCATCCGAGGTCGGCACCCGCATCGTATCAAGCAAGATCCCGCGCGTGACCAGCTGCACCATCGCGCCTACGGTCGCCACATCCGCGCCAAAACGGCCCGCCGCCTCGACATCGACATCGATCTGCCAATCGATACCGGGCAGGGGCAGGGTATCTTCGACCAGCGTCAGGCCGGGCAGCGTGTTGAAATAGCCCCGCGCGATATGGGCTGCGGCTTGCAGCTCGTCCCAATTATCGCCCGACAGGCGCAGGTGCAGCGGCTTGCCGCTGGCAGGCCCGCGCGATTGCGAAAAGATCTCGGTCGCGATACCGGGCAATTGGTCAAGGCGCTCTTGCAGGCGGGCAAGGATCAGATCGCCATCGGGGCGTTGGCCCCAAGGCTCGAGGTCAAGCTGGATCTGGCCGATTGTGTCGACGGGGGCCGCCACACCGCCGGTGTTGTTGTTCAACCCGCCGTCGCCCGCAAAGGCAAAGACATCGCGCACGCCCTCGGTATCGATGACCAGCGCCTCGACCTGACGCACGATTGCGTCTTTCTCGGTGACCGACAGGTTGCCGCGCGCGCGCACATAGACGATGGCGTTCTCAGGCTCGCTTTCGACGAAGAACTCGACGCCGTTATTGTTCTCGCCGAAATAGGCGAAGGTCCAGATCACAAAACCGATGACCGCCCCGATTGAGACCAGCGGCATCACCGGGTTGCCGACGATGGCATGGATCACATGGCCAAAGGGCGTGCGGCGATAGCCCGCTTCGACACGGGCGGTGCGGGTGGCGGGCGCAAGCGTGCCCATCATCGCCGACATGGCGGTCGCTGCCAGTACGAACAAGATTGCCCCCGGTGCCATGCGGATCATTGGCGCGGCATCGGCGGGCATATCGATCAGCACACCGGGGTTGATCATCTGCATCGCGGCCATGAACATGAGGTAAGCCACCACAAGCGTGATCGCGACACGCGCGGCATACCACGGCACCAGCGCCAGGGTCACGGCGCTTGCCCTGTCAGTGAGCCGCGTGAACCGAGCGGCCACACCGCCCAAAACCGGCAGATAGACCAAGGCCACGATCAGCGAGGCCGAGAGCACGAAGATCATCGTCACAGGCAGCATGCCCATGAATTCACCCGGCACGCCGGGCCAAAAGAGCATCGGCAAAAAGGCGCAGAGCGTGGTGGCGGTCGAGGCCACGACCGGCCAGAACATCCGTTTGGCCGCATCCGTATAGGCCTGCATGGGCCGCGCGCCGGCTTGCAGCCGCTTATCGGCATATTCCACCACCACAACCGCGCCATCGACCAGCATGCCGACGGCCAAGATCAGGCCGAACATCACGATGTTCGAGATCGGCACCCCCATGATGCCCAAGAGCACGAAGGCCAGCATGAAGGATGTGGGGATCGCAAAGCCCACCAACATGGCCGACCGCGTGCCAAGGGCGGCCAAGACCACCACCATGACCAGCGCGATGGCGGTCAAGACCGACCCTTCGAGTTGGCGCACCATGTCGGCCACGGTCACCGATTGGTCCAGCGTGGTGTCAACATGCACCGATTGTTGCAACTCTTCGGGCCATGTGCTGCGCACATCATCGACCGTGGCGCGCACAAGGGCGGCGGTGTCCATGATGTTGAAGCCTTGGCGCTTGACCACTTGCAGGGCCACGGTCGGCTCGCCGTTGAAACGTGCAGTGCCGGTGCGGTCCTCATAGGTTAGTCTGATCTCGGCCAATTCGCCCAAGGTGACAACGCGGTCGCCATTGACCGTAATCGGCAGGTTATAGACATCGGCTGGTCCATCGAAGCTTGCGGGGATCTTGACCGAGATCGCCCCGCCTTCGGTCGTCACCTCGCCTGCGGCGATGAGTTGGTTATTGTTGACCACGGCCCCGATCAGATCGGCGGCGGTGACGTCATAAGCCTCAAGCGCGAGCGGGTCGAGGATGACCTCGAGCATCTCGTCGCGCGTGCCGGCAAGACCTGCTTCCAGCACCGGCGTCAGCGCCTCAAGCGCTGTCTGCATCTCGGTGGCCAGACGGATCAGCGTGCGCTCGGGCGCGTCGCCTGACAGGGCGACGATGATGATCGGAAACTCCGAGAAATTGATCTCGCTGACGGAATAGCTTTCGGCACCTGCGGGGAATTGCGCCTGCGCGCGGCCCATGGCGTCGCGCAAATCGGCGATGGTGGCCGATTTATCCCAGCCAAACTCGAACTCGACGAAAATCCCGGCAAAGCCTTCGGCGGCGGTGGCGGTGATGGTGGTCAGACCGTCGAGATCTTGAAACTCCGCCTCCATCGGGCGGACGAGCAGACGCTCGCTATCCTCGGCGGAAATGCCGGGAAAGGGAACCGAGACGAAAAGCCCCGGAATATCGATATCGGGTTCACCCTCTTTCGGAAGGCCCACATAGGCGGCGGTGCCCACGACCAGCGAGAGCACCACGAAGGCCACGACCATGCGCGCACGGCTGGCGGCCCAATCGATCAAGCCTGTCATTGCGTCACCTCGTCATAACTCACACGCACCGCGACACCATCGGTGACGAATTCTTGGCCCACAACGATCACCTCTGCCGTTTCGGCAAGCCCCGTCAGCCACACACCATTGGCCGTGTCGCGTAGCATGCGGACAGGCACGAATTGCACCACGCCATCGATCACGGTGCGCACGCCCAAAGTGCCGCTATCATCAAGCGTCATCGCTGAGGCGGGCAAAAGATGCGCGGGAATACCCGCCGAGCGGATCAAGATATCCGCGGTCTGGCCATCGCGGATCGCCACATCGGGGTTTGGCACCGTGATCTCGACACGGAAGGTGCGGGTGCGCTCATCGGCCGAGCGGCTGACAAAGCTCACCTCACCCATCGCGTCGCGCCCCGAGGCCAGCCGCGCACCGGCGATGGCACCGACCGTCACGCGGTCAACCTGTGCTTCGGGGACAAACCCAACCAGCTTGATCGGGTCGAGCTGGATGATCCTTGCACAGGGGCTACCGGGTTGCAGGAGGCTGCCCAATTCGGCGGTGTCGGTCTCAAGATAACCCGCGAAAGGGGCCATGATGGTCAGCCGGTCAATCTCTTCTTGCGCGCGCGTCACCGCCGCCTCGGCCGAGCGGATGCCCGAGCGTGCTTGCGCCACGCCTGCCTCGCCTGATTGGATACCCGCCAGCGCGCCTTCGCGCACGGCTTCGGCCCCTGCGGCGCGGGTTTCAGAGGCAAAGCCGGATGCGCTGAGTTGTGAGGCGGCATTGGCGTCGATCTCGGCTGCGGTCAGTTGCGCGCGCGCACCGGCCAATTGCGCCTCGGCCTCGGGCAGGCGGGCGCGGGCGGATTCAAGGGCGGCCAAAGCCTCCTCGCGCGCGGTCAGCCGTGTGCCGGGGTCGATCTGGCACAAGACCGTACCCGTTTCGACATAGGCACCGGCGCGGATCGGGGTCGAGATGATCCGCCCCGCCGTTTCGGCGGCCACCGTTACGGCGCGCATCGCCTCGGTCCGGCCACGCAAAGGCACGGCATTCTCGGTAATCTGCGCGGTCGAGCGGCGCACCAAGACATGTACCCGCGTATCGGCTGCATCAGCTTGCGCTGTCTCTTGCACAACGACGCCACCTTGGTCCTCGGTCGGGATGGTGTCTTGCGGGCCAAAGCGAGCGGCGAGGTTCACCAAAGTCTCGCGTTGAAAAACGGCAAAGAAGATCGCGATACAAACAAGTGTCGCGGTGATGATCGGAAAGATGCGCATGCTAACCCTTTTTGCCGTGGGCCGTATCGCGGGCTCTGCCTATCGCGGTGCGGCTAAGCGTTTTGACGACTAGCTAAGATACGCTAAACCGACCGGTTCAGATTAGTTTTTTCTGCACCGCCGCGCAAGACTGAACCGTACTGTTTAGAAATCCCGCTGTGGCCAAGGCGCTGCAGGTCTTGCGGCCATGGGGGCCGTCGGGCTAAGACGCAGCACGCAGTGCAGTGACCGGGGGCGCGGGGGCAAATGTCGAATACCGACAGTTTCATCGATGAGGTGACCGAAGAGGTCCGCCGCGATCGGCTTTTCGCGCTGTTTCGCCGTTGGGGCTGGCTTGCGGTTCTGGTGGTGATCGGCATCGTCGCAACGGCTGCTTGGTTCGAGTATTCCCGCGCGCAAGAGCGCGCCAAAGCGCAAGCCTTTGGCGATGCGCTGTTGGTGGCGCTTGATGGTAGTGATGCGCGCGCGCGTGTGGCCGCGCTCTCGGCCATCGCAGCCGACAATGCTGAAGCACAGATCTTGCTGGCCCTTTTGGCCGCCGCAGAAACCGCGCCGGGTGCCGCCGATGCAGCCGATGTGGCCGCAGGTCTGCGCGCCGCCGCCGAGGCGGGCAATTTACCCCGGCGCTACCGCGATCTGGCCGTGCTCAAGGCTGAATTACTGGCGCCCTCAGAGCCGACCGCCGCACGGATGATCTTTGATGTGCTGGCTGCACCCGGCGCACCTTATGCAATGTTGGCCGAGGAACAGCTGGCACTTCTCGATCTGCGCGGCGGTGATACAGCGGCAGCAGTCGAGCGGCTTCAGCTAATCGCGCGCAACGCCGCCGCGACGCCGGGCTTGCAAGAACGCGCCGCGCAGTTGATTGTGGCCATTGAGGCGGGCGCAAGCCTGATCGATACCGCGCCCAGCGCGCAACCGTGACGACCGCCGCGCAAGGGCGGCATAACAGGAAGGCCGGGGGTATGACCGGACCGAAGGGCAAAGCGGGAATGGAACGCAAAATCGGCTTGGCGCTTGGTCTTTGTGCGATGGTGATCGTCGCAGGCTGCGAGCGTGAGCGGGTCTTGCCGGGCGAACGCTTCGACACGCGCACCCCCTTGGCTGCAAGCGTTCCGGGCGAAGATGGCCGCGCCGCCGCCTCTGATGTCGCGATGGCCGATGTGTCCCGTCCCATAACGCTTCCCGTGGCCAGCCGTCTTGATGCTTGGCCCAGCCGTGGCTTTGACGCGGCCAACCGCTTGCCCCATGCCGCATTGTCGGCCTCGCCGGTGGCGGTTTGGACCGCCGATATCGGGCAAGGCAACACGCGCCGCAACCGCATCGCGACCGATCCCGTGGCCAATGCAAGCGCGGTTTTCACCATTGACGCGGGCGGGCAGGTGCAAGCCACCGATTTGGCAACGGGTGGCGCGCTCTGGACCATCAGCTTGGTGCCCGATTTTGACCGTGGCGGGAACGCCTCGGGCGGTGGTCTGGCGTTGGCGGGCGGGCAGCTTGTCGTGACCACCCCTTATGGCGAGGTCTTGTCGGTCGATGCCAGCAACGGCGCGATCCAATGGCGTCAACGCCTTGGCACCGTCTTGGGCGCGCCGATCATCGCAGATGATGTGATCTATGTCGTGGGCCGCAACTCTGAGGCTTGGGCGATTTCCGCCGCTGATGGGCGGCTGCGGTGGACTATCCCCTCGACCGATGCGCCCTCGGTGCTGGTGGGCGGCGCTGCCCCCGCCGTGGCCGATGGCCGGGTCTTTCTGCCTTTTCCTTCGGGCGAGATCGTGGCGAGCTTTCCGGCGACGGGCGTGACGCTCTGGTCCTCCTTTGTTGCGGGTGGGCGTCTGGGAACGGCCTATGCCACGCTGAACGATATCACCGCCGATCCCGTGGTCGTGGGCGGCACGGTTTATGCGGGCAACCAATCGGGGCGGGTCGTGGCGATGAATGCGCGCACAGGCGCGCGGCTGTGGCAGGCGCGAGAGGGGGCTTATTCTCCCGTTCTGGCCGCGGGCGACAGCGTCTTTTTCGTCTCGGACCGCAATGAGCTGATCCGCCTTGATGCGGGCACTGGCGCACGGATCTGGGGCACGGAATTGCCGCTGTTCGAGGCCAATCGCGAACGCCGCCGCAAGGCCGTGTTCACCCATTACGGCCCGATCTTGGCCGGTGGGCGGCTGATCATCGCCTCGGGCGATGGGCTGATCCGGATGTTTGCACCCGAAAGCGGCGAGATGGTCGGCACGCTCGATCTGCGCGGCGGTGCGGCTTCCCATCCCATCGTTGTGGGCGACACGCTGCTTGTCGTCAGCACCGAGGGGCGGCTTCACGCCTACCGCTAAGGCGTTTTTTCTTTAATGCAGCCAAGTCGCACGCGTGGTCGCGTCGATACCCAAAGCGCCGCCGATGCGCCACGCGCTGTAGCGTGCGATGTTGAACCAGATCGCAAGGCTTTCGCGCAAGATCATCCCCCATCCATAGCCACGCGCGCTGCGGCGCAGCCGTTCAGAGGGGTAAAGCACCAGATCGCTTGCGCCCATTACCCTGAAGGATGCCCAAGAGCGGGGCAGATGAAACGCCTCGGTCACAAGGATCAACCGCGCTGTGGGCGCGACCATCTCAAGGCTATAAAGCGCATTGTGCAGCGTCGAGTAAGAGGCATCTTCCAGTAGAACCAAGGCCCCGCCCATGCCGGCCGCATTTGCGACATCGGCCATGCCGACCGCCGCCGTGGGCAGGCCAGCCCGCCTTGGCCCGCCGGAGAACACCACGATGGGCGCGGCACCCGCACGCGCCAGTTCCGCGCAAGCCTCCGCGCGCTTGGTGCTGGCCTGATCGATCCGCCCGGCGGTATCGACACCAGCCCCCAAGCAGATAATCGCATCCCCTTGGGGCAGGGGGCGATCCATCGGCCAAAGAAAGGTCCAAAGCAAGATCGCGACAAGCCCCGCCGCCCATAGCAGCAGGCCCGCACGGATCAATCGACCGATTTGCGCTATTCCCACTCGATCGTCCCGGGGGGCTTCGAGGTGATGTCATAGGTCACGCGGTTGATCCCCTTGACCTCGTTGATGATCCGCGTGGCGGTTTCGCCCAAGAACTCATGGCTGAACGGGTAGTAATCCGCAGTCATCCCATCGACCGATGTGACCGCGCGCAGCGCGCAGGCGAAATCATAGGTCCGCCCATCGCCCATCACGCCCACCGTGCGCACGGGCAAGATCGCGACGAAAGCTTGCCAGATCTCATCATATAGCCCGTGGCGGCGGATCTGGTCGATGAACACCGCATCAGCCTTGCGCAAGATATCGAGTTTCTCGCGCGTGATCTCGCCGGGGCAGCGGATGGCAAGGCCGGGGCCGGGGAAGGGGTGGCGGCCAATGAATTGATCGGGCAGGCCAAGCTCACGGCCAAGCGCGCGCACCTCGTCCTTGAAGAGTTCGCGCAGCGGCTCGACCAGCTTTAGCCCCATCTTTTCAGGTAGGCCGCCGACATTATGGTGCGATTTGATCGTAACCGATGGCCCGCCCGAAAAGCTGACGGACTCGATGACATCGGGGTAAAGCGTGCCTTGCGCCAAAAACGCCGCCCCCTCGATTCCATCCGCGTAATGCTGGAACACATCGATGAAAAGCTTACCGATGGTTTTACGCTTGACCTCTGGGTCGGAAACACCCTCAAGCGCGCTCAAGAACCGTTCGCTTTCTTCGGCATGGATCAGCGGCATGTTGTAGTGATCGCGGAACATGGTGACGACCTGTTCGGCCTCGTCTTGGCGCAACAGCCCGTGATCGACAAAGACGCAGGTCAGCTGATCGCCAATCGCCTCATGAATCAACACGGCCGCGACCGATGAATCGACCCCGCCCGACAGGCCACAGATGACACGCGCATCGCCCACCTGTTCGCGGATGCGCGCAATCGCCTCTTCGCGGTAGGCGCCCATGGTCCAATCGCCCTTGAACCCCGCCATACGCACGAAGTTCTCGTAAAGCTTTGCGCCATTGGGGGTGTGATGCACCTCGGGGTGGAACTGCACGGCGAAAAAGCGGCGCGCGAGATCGGCGGTGATGGCAAAGGGCGCGCCGGGCGATGTCCCAAAGACCTCAAAACCGGGTGCAATGGCCGAGACATGGTCGCCATGGCTCATCCAGACCTGCTCGCGCCCGCCGTCCGTAAACCAGCCCTTGAGGAAATCCGCCGTGTCACCCGCTGGCGTGACAAAGGCGCGGCCAAACTCGGCGGTGGCATGTTCGCCTGCCTCAACCTTGCCGCCCAGATCTTGCATCATCACCTGCTGGCCATAGCAGATGCCCAAAATGGGCAGGCCGCGCGCATAGACCGAGGCAGGCGGGCGCGGTGAGCCATCGCGCGTGACGCTATCTGGGCCGCCCGAAAAGATCACCGCCTTGGGCGCGAAATCGTCCAGAAAGGCGTCGGTGACGTTTTGATAGGGGTGGATTTCGCAATAGACCTTGAGCTCGCGCAGGCGGCGGGCGATCAGTTGCGTCACCTGGCTGCCGAAATCGATGATCAGCAGGCGGTCATGGTCGTGCGGGGCGGGGGCGGCATGCGTGCTCATGGGCAGTGCATTATGCCCCGGCGGCGATCCTTGCAAGCCCACCGGGGGGCGGGATGCAGCCCCCATGTCGCTTTCCCGCGCGAGGTGCCGCAATCCGCCCTCGCCGCGCGCGCATCGCGGTAGGAGAGCGCATCATCACCTCATGAGGGGGACTTTGGGATATGTCGGTAGAAGAACAGACAGCGGCACGGCGGGTACGCGGTGGTGGCGGCGCGGCGCGGCGCGCCTCGCGTTCGGCGGTCAGCTTCGAGACCGCGCGCTTTATCGAGCGCAATATCCCCAATTTTGAGATCCTGAACGCCGAGGCGATCGAGATCATCGAATATAATGCCGAAACCATCCTAGAAGAGATCGGCGTCAATTTCGTCGAGAACCCCGCAGCGCTTGATCGCTGGCGCGCGGCAGGTGCCGATGTGCGCGGCGAGCGGGTGCATATCCCCCGTGGGCTTGCGCGCAAATTGATCGCGACAGCCCCGTCGCGGTTCACCCAGATCGCGCGCAACCCCGCGCGCAATGTCGAGATTGGCGGCAACACGCTGGTCTTAGCACCGGTCTATGGCCCCCCCTTTGTGCGCGACCGCGAGGGTGGTCGACGCTACGCCACCATGGCCGATTTCGAGATGTTCGTGAAACTGGGCTATATGTCGAAATGGCTGCATCATTCGGGCGGCACGATTTGCGAGCCGACCGATATCCCGGTCAACAAGCGCCATCTCGACATGCTTTATGCGCATATGTCGCTGAGCGACAAACCCTATATGGGCTCGGTCACTGAACCCGTGCGTGCGGCCGATTCGGTCGAGATGTCGCGCATTTTGTTCGGGTCTGATGTCGTTGATCAGAACTGCGTCATGACCTCGCTGATCAATATCAACTCGCCCTTGACCTTTGACGCCACCATGATGGGCGCGCTCGAGGTTTATGCCGCGGCAGGCCAAGCCAGCATCATCTCGCCCTTTATCGTGGGCGGTGCGATGGCGCCCGTGTCTGTCACGGGCACGCTGACGCAAGTGCTGGCCGAAGTGCTGGCAGGCGTGGCTTATAGCCAGCTTGTGCGCGCGGGCTCACCGGTGATTTTCGGGGCCTTCGTCACCTCGATCGACATGAATTCCGGCGCGCCCACCTTTGGCACGCCTGAGGCCAGCCAGATCACCTATGGCGCGGGCCAACTCGCGCGGCGTCTGAACCTGCCCTATCGCTCGGGCGGGTCGTTCACCGGCTCGAAGCTGCCCGATGCGCAGGCGGCTTATGAAACCGCCAATTCGCTGAACTCGGCGCTTTTGTCGGGTGTGAATTTCATGCTGCATGCCTGTGGCTGGCTTGAAGGCGGGCTTGTCGCCAGCCCCGAGAAATTCGTCATGGATGCCGACCAGCTTGGCATTTTGCACAAGCTGGCCGAAGGCGTGGCCTATGACGAGAATGCCCAAGCCATGGGTGCCATCCGCGAGGTGGGGCCGGGCGGGCATTACTTGGGCTGCGCGCATACGCAAGAAAACTATGCGGCTGCCTTTTGGCGTACCGGCGTGCTGGACTACAAACCCTACGAGACATGGTCCGAAGAGGGGGGCCGCTCGACCGAGGCGCTGGCCGCCGTCAAGCTTGACAAGATGCTGGGCGACTACCAGCAGCCCTATCTTGATCCCGCCATCGACGAAGCGCTCAAGGCCTATATGGCCCAAAAGAAAGCCTCGATGCCTGACGCCTTCATGTAAGGGCTAGCGCGCGCCTGCTTGATTGCGGGCCGCGCATAACAGCGCGCTCATCACCGCGACATGGCGGCTGGGGGAATAGCCCAAGCCATCGCCAAGGCGCGCGGTGTTGAGCTTGTCTTCTTCTGCCAGCAAGACGGCAACAGGGCGGCGCTTGGCGCGGCGTTGCGCATCATGCGTCAGCGCCGCCATGCGCGCCGCTGTGATCAACAGGCGCGGGCGCAGCATGGCGGCGAGTGTCTTGGTCAATTCGGTCACGTGTCAGCCTCCTTGGGAGCAAAAACCCAAAGACCATGCTGACCCCGGCGCGCATGGTGTTGCTCACAGGCTTATCCACCGCGCGCTGGCTGCTATCCGTTTACGATTTGGCAACAAATTCGCGATTATCCACAGAATTTAACCATTCAGTAATCAATTCGCCCAAATCCTTCCGACGTTGCCTTGTAACGAGTAGGGGTGTGTTATGACTTCGGCGATTGCCGGAACCGGCCGAATTTTGCCTGATCACTGCTGCGCTGTGCTGCATCTTGCTGATTGGCTATCTGAACCCACACGCCAATACCTTGCCCATACCGCCGCCGGTCAATCGCTGCGCGAGATCGCGCGTGTGACGGGCGAGGCTCCCTCAACGATTTGCCGCCGGATCCGTCGTATCGAAGACCGTCGAGACGATCCGCTTTTCGACGAAGCTCTGCGTTTGCTTGGCGCAGAGGTGGCGCAACTGCACCAGACCCAGACCCATGCAGAGGAGCCAACGACCATGACCGCCCCTTTCAGATCGCCCCAAGGCGATGAAGGAACCATCGCCCGCGAGGCGCGCCGCATCTTGCGGCGTCTATGTGAAACCGACGCCGTGCTTGCCGTGGCGCAAGACCTTGATCGTGCCGTGGTGCTGCGCCCCGGCCCGGATGGCGAACAAACCCGCACCGCCGTGGTGGATCGCAGCGTGGCACAAGCCTTTTTGGTGAAGGATTGGATTTCCTGTCTCAAGGCGGGCCGCATCGCGCGTTATACCATCACCGCCGCAGGCAAGGCCGCGCTGCGCCGCTTGCTTGACGAGGATCGTCGCCGCCGCCAAGCCGCCCTTGGCTTTGCCGAGGCCGCGACCCCCTTTCAGGCCCAACATGCGGTTTGGGGCGTGGCCCGCGTGACCGAAGGCGGCAAAAGCCGCAAGCTACGCGTCAACCTTGCCGAATCACCGCTTGCGATATTGGGGCGGCGCAAGGGCCCCGATGGGCAGCCATTCCTCAGCCCCGCGCTGGTGCAGGCCGGCGAAAAGCTGCGCGAGGATTTCGAGCGCGCCCAGATGGGCCCGCGCGTTGGCCAGAATTGGGACCGTTTCCTGACCGGGGGCGACCGTGGCGGCTTTCTCAACGATAGCGGTCTGGCCGAGGGGCCGCGCGCCGCACGCGCGCGCGTCTCGGACGCGCTTGACGATCTGGGGCCGGGATTGGCCGATGTTGTCTTGCGCGTCTGTTGCTTTCTCGAAGGGCTCGAATCGGCCGAGAAACGGCTTGGCTGGTCGGCGCGCTCGGGCAAGATCGTTCTGAAAATCGGCCTGCAACGCTTGCTGGCCCATTACGCGGAGCGCCACGGCTTTGTCCCGGCGCTGCGCGAATGACTTGCGCCCGGCGCAAATCGGCTTGTCGAAAAATGTCATGTGCAAAGGGTCCGGATGGGGTAAACAAGCCCCATCCGGAGGAACGAGGCCCACCCAATGCGCGATCTGAAGATCCCCGACCAGCGCCACCCCGAAAAGGCGCATCGTCCCGACAATGCCCAGCCCAAGAAACCCGATTGGATCAGGGTCAAGGCCCCTAGCGGCAAGGGCTATCAGGACACAAGCCGGATCATCCGCGAGAACAAGCTGGTGACAGTCTGCGAAGAGGCGGGCTGTCCCAACGTCGGTGAATGCTGGAGCCAAGGCCACGCCACCATGATGATCATGGGCGAGATCTGCACGCGCGGCTGCACCTTTTGCAATGTCGCCACCGGCAAGCCCAAGGCGCTCGACCTGTTCGAGCCGGGGCGTGTGGGTGACGCGGTGGCCAAGCTTGGGCTGAGCCATGTGGTGATCACATCGGTGGACCGCGATGATCTGGATGATGGCGGGGCCGAGCATTTCGCGATGACTATCCGCGCGATCCGCAAACGCGCCCCCGAGACCACGATCGAGATCTTGACCCCCGATTTCCTGAAATGCGCGCCAAGCGTTCTGGAAACCGTGGTCGAAGCACGCCCCGATGTCTTCAATCACAACCTTGAAACCGTGCCGGGCTTATACCCCGAGGTGCGCCCCGGCGCGCGCTATTTCCACTCCTTGCGCCTGTTGCAGCGCGTGAAAGAGCTTGATCCGGGCATGTTCACCAAATCGGGCATCATGGTGGGCTTGGGCGAGGATCGCCAATCCGTCTTGCAAGTGATGGATGACATGCGCGCGGCCGATGTCGATTTCCTGACCATCGGGCAATATCTGCAACCCACGCCGAAACACCACGCCATCGACCGCTTCGTGCATCCTGATGAATTTGCGGCCTATGAAAAAGCCGCCTATGGCAAGGGCTTCTTGATGGTGTCCGCCACGCCGCTCACCCGGTCATCTTATCACGCAGGCGATGATTTCGCGCGGCTGCGCGATGCGCGGCTGGCCAAGCTGGGGCGAGGGTAGGGGTTACTCCACCACCGGCGGCAGTGCCTTGAGATAGGCGGCGATGGCCAGCCTGTCGGCCTCGGGCAGCATCGCCATGTTGGCGATGACCGACACCATATGCCCGCCCGCGCTGTCGAAATCGGGGGTGAAGCCGTCGTTGAGATAGGCCGCGATCTCGGCCTGCGACCATGTCAGCTTGTCCGGCGTCAGGGCCGGTATCACGCCCGTGCCGGATGGGTTGGGCGCCCCCGCCATCCATGCGGTTCCGATCAAGCCCGCCCAAAGCGTTGCGCGGCGTGTGACATTCGGCGCAATGCGCGAGCGCCTCGGCCAGATAGCGGCCACGCGCTTGCGCTTCGGTCAGATCGCCGGTGATTACGAAATCATCTTGCAGGTTCAAAAGGTTCCACGCGCCGACCGCGCGCCGGATGTTGAAGGGAAAGCCGATCTCATGCGGCAGGCTGGGGGTGTCAGATGACGGGAGCCCTTGCCAGAACGCCCAAAGATCGACCAGATCTTGCGCCTTGGCCAAGCGATAAGCGGTATAGGGAAAGGCCGGGTAATAATGCCGCCCATCGGGGCTGGTGCCATGCTGTAGGGCGGTGATGAACTCAGCTTGCGTCCAACGCCCAATGCCCTGCTCGGGATGCATGGAGATATTGGGGGCGACGAATGTCCCGAAATCCGAGGCAAAGCGCTGTCCACCCGCCAAGATCAGCCGTGCCTCACCCCTCGCATCTGCACCCGCATGGCACGAGGCGCAGCCAGCCGCCCAAAACACGGCCTCACCCGCCACGGGATCGCCCGTCAGCCCCGCCAATGCGCCTTGTGATAGCGTCGCGGGCTGTGTGGCAAGCCATGCCCCGCCAATGGCGATCGCGCCCATGGCGGCCAATGAGATCAGGATAAGGCGCATCTTGCGGTGCGGATCAGGGCGCAAAAGCGCGCGCCCTGATCGCGCCAAGACTTACTGCGGCGCGCGGTAGGCATCGTGGCACGCGCCACAGGTGCCGCCCACCGGGCCAAGGGCCGTGCGCATCGCGTCAAGCCCATTGCCCGCCTCGGCTGCAAGACCCGTGGCGGCCGCGCCAAAGGCCTGCCACTTCATCACGACATCGGGCAGGTTTTCCCAGATCGCAGGCAGGGCGCGGGTGCCCTCGATGCTCATCTCATCGGTGCCTTCGGGCCAGTGAAAGGATTGGTCCAGCATCGAGATGGCAACCAGATTGGCCGCCGCAGCCGAGGCTTGCGTTGCGTCATAGGCGGTGTTGCCGCGTGCCATATTGCCCAAAACGCCGACATTCAGCGCCATAAGCTTGAACTGGCCCTGACGCGCGCCCACGGCGGCGGGCACATCTTGCGCAAAGGTTGCGGTGGTGGTGATGGCAATGCCAGCCACGGCGGCGATGGCGGCGATCATGCTACGGGTGTTCATATGCGATACTCTCTCAAGGGTTCACGGAGCGGGTCGTCACCCTATAGGCTAGGCTCATTGGCCCAAGGGTCAAATGATGCTTTTGTTACCAAGCGCAGGGGCGGGTCAGAAAAACCGCACAGGGCGGCATATGTCAGGGCAGGATCAACCGTGGCCCATGCGGCACCCGCTCGGCGCGTAGCCATGCGGGCCAGCCGAGAAAATACTCAACTGCCGCCATCGACAGACCAATACCGCAGATCACGGCAATCGCGATCTGCTGATTGCGCGATGGCGGGTTACGCACCCAGAGCAACATCCGGATCAAGAATGGGGGCATCAGGCGTGATCATCCAACATCCGGACCTTGCCGATATAGGGCAGGTTGCGGTTGCGCTGCGCATAGTCGATGCCGTAGCCCACGACGAATTCATCGGGGATCTCAAAGCCCGTCCAATCGGCGCGGATCTCAACCTCGCGCCGGGTCGGCTTATCCAAGAGCGCGATGGTCTTCATCCGCGCAGGCCCTTTTGATTTCAACAGGTTGATCACATGATGAAGCGTGTGGCCCGTATCGACGATATCCTCGACCACCAGCACATCGCGCCCTGCGATTTCGCCGCGCAGATCCTTGAGGATGCGCACCTCGCGGCTTGATTGCATGGCATTGCCATAGCTTGACGCTTCAAGAAAATCGACCTCGACGGGCAGGTTCAGCTCGCGCACCAGATCGGCGATGAAAACGAAGCTGCCGCGTAGCAAGCCCACCACAACAAGCTTGTCGGTGCCGGAAAACACCGCCTCGATCTCGCGGGCCAGATCCTCGATCCTTGCGGCGATGGATTTGGCCGAAATCATCTGCACCACCTCATAGCGCGGTGTGGTGTTTGGCCCGCTTGACGACTGCGCCATAATGCCCCCCGGCCATCCCGGCCTGAACCCCTTGATTTCCGGCGCCCATTTTAGGACATGGAGGGTTCAGGCGAAAGGCGAAAGGCGCACATGCCGACCCATTCCGAAACCCGCAGGCTGCCCTATAGCCCTGACCAGATGTATGCGCTGGTGGCCGATGTCGCGCATTACCCGCAATTCATCCCCTGGATCAGTGCCGCGCGCGTGCGCTCGGTCACGCCCGAGGGCGATCACGCGGTGATGCTGGCCGATCTGGTCGTTGGTTTCAAAATGTTCCGCGAGCGGTTCTTAAGCCGCGTCACCTTGTGGGAAGGGCCGCGCCGCATCGATACCGAATATGTCGATGGCCCCTTCAAGCACATGATTTCGAATTGGGAATTCGCGCCCCCCGCCGATGGTGGGCCGGGCTGCGATGTGCGCTTTGCCGTGGATTTCGAGTTTCGCAACAAGATCTTGCAAGGGGCGGCGGGGCTGTTTTTTCAAGAGGCGATGCAGCGGATCGTGCGCGCGTTTGAGGCGCGCGCGCAGGCGCTTTACGGGTCAAACGCAGGCTGAACGCCTCAATCCTCGGGCGGGATCAGGCGTATCTCCCCCTCTTCCTCGAGGTTGCGGATGGCAAAGACGATGGCCCCCATCGCGGCCTCACCCTCATCAGGGCGGATCTTGCCCATATTCTCGGCCTCGCCACGGATCTGTTCGGCCAAGCGGCGCGACATGTTCTCCAGCAAGAATTCAACCGTGATCTTGGCCGATTCCATCCCTGCGGCGATGGCGCGCGTGACGGTGTTGCCATCGACCCGGCGCAAGATCTTGGGCACATCGGCGGGTTCGACCCGCTTGGGGATATGCTGAAAGGTAAAGATCGCGCGCCGCACCTCAGTGGCGAATTGCGCATCGCGCATCTCCAGCCCGCCCAAAAGCGTGTCGCGCAGACCTGCATTGACGGCATTGAGGATCGCGCCGACCCGGTCAACGGGGCTTGCACGAAACGAGCTTTGGGGTGCTGCGCGCAATTGCCCAAGCAGGTGATCACCGATCCGCGCCACCATGGCGGGTGTCACCGTGGCTGTCAGCGCCATGGCATGGGCGATCATCTCGGCGCGGTCGGCGGGCAGCTCGGCCAATAGCCCCGCCGCCTTGGCCACGCCAAGCTTGGACAGCAAGATCGCCCCCACCTCGGCGCTTTCGGACATCAGGAGCGGGGCCAGCCGCGCAACCTCGACCGTGTTTAGCCGCGCCCAAGGGTCGGTCTGATCACCCGCCTCAGCCTCGGCGCGCAGGCCGTCGCGCGCTTGCGGGGAGAGATGCGGCTCCAACAGCGATAGCGCCGCCGACAGCCCATGTGGGGCGATCAGCGCCATCGCATCGAGTTCGGCGGTAAAGTCTTGCACCACCTGCGCAAGGGTTGCGCGGTTGACCGGGCCAAGCTGTGCCATGGTGCGGGCCAGATCGGCCTGAAGTTGCGGGTGCAACCGCGCAATCCCCGGCGAAAGGTTCTGCGTCAACAACAACCGCACGATCACGGCGGCCTTTTGCTTTGCACTCAGCCGGGCAGGGGGGGTGACCACCCGCATCGATGCCTCGGCCGCGATATCCCAATCATGATGCAGGCTCATACCCCACCCGTTCCCTTGTTACACACCCAAGGGCGAGGATCAGGTAGGGGTGTTAACGGCGCGCTGACGGAAGGGCGCGATACGTCGCGGATTTGTTGCGAATTGCCGCGGTCACAAAGCCCTGCTCAATAATCATAGCCCGTGGTCGCGCCCTGCGCGATGGCCGCGGCCAAGGCGCGCTCTGGCCAACGCCCCGCACCGCCGCGCGCCCGGATCTCGGCCAGTTGCACGGCGGCCTCTTCGGGTTTGCCGCGGGTCAGATGCGCCATGCCCAGATAGGATCGCGCCAAGAGATTGTCAGGATCAAGCGCCAAGGCGCGCCCGTAATGATCAAGCCCGCGCGCCATGTCGCCCATGCTGCGCAGCGAATAGCCCAAATATGTTTGCACCATCGTGTCATCTTGGTCAGGTGCGCGTGCCAAAAGCGCCAGCGCATCGCTATGGCGCCCGGCATAGGCCAGTTCGCGTGCGACACCGATCAAGCTGGCCGGATCAGTGACAAGGCCCGTCTCATCAATCGGCACACATTCGGCCGCATCGATATCCCAGACCTGCCCATCGGGGCAGATGGTCGTTGTCTGCGTCGGCGTCGGGGGCGCGTCATCGTCCATCCCCACGGCGGCCGCCATATTGGCCACGCCCAAAAGCATCACAGCCCCGACATAAAACCCGCGCATGTTCCCTCGCCTCTTTTGCAATGATGAACGGGGAAAGTGGGTCGCGCGATCGGGGTGGCAAGTGACGCTTTCGTGAAACCCTACAAAGCAGAACGCGCGCCGGGCAAAGCCGGCGCGCGCTGATGCTGCTGGTCTGGCGGCGTTTGCGCTCAGCTTGTCGCTGAGGTCACGCAGCTTTGGGACGCGGCATCCCAAGTCGTGCCTTCGGAACAGCTCATGGTCACTTCATGAGCGCGTCCCCAAGAACATTCGGCATAGGCAAAGCCCGGCACGGCCATCAGGACAAAGGCGGCCAGGAGGGTCTTGATACGCATGTCACGTCTCCCGTTTCTGCTGCGGTCTGGTCGTCATGGTTGCAATTGAAATGGTAGCACGGCGCGGTCGAAAAACAATGACCTTGGCCGTAATGCCAAAAGTTCTTTTATTGCTGCATGAAAACAAGACCCTGCAAGGCGTCGTTTGTTCAGTTTTCGCTGAAAACCCGGGCAAAGATCGTGTCCACATGCTTGGTGTGATAGGCCAGATCGAATTTCTCGGCGATCTGCGCGGGGCTGAGTGCGGCGGTCACTTCCGGGTCAGCCAAAAGCTCGGTTTGGAAATCGCGGCCTTCCTCCCAGACCTTCATCGCGTTGCGCTGCACAAGGCGATAGCTGTCCTCGCGGCTGACACCGGCTTGCGTCAGCGCCAAAAGCACGCGCTGCGAATGCACCAGCCCGCGGAACTTGTTCATATTGGCAAGCATGTTGTCGGGATAGATCACCAGCTTGTCGATCACGCTTGTCAGACGCGCGAGCGCGAAATCGAGCGTGATCGTGGCATCAGGGCCGATCATTCGCTCAACCGAACTGTGCGAGATATCGCGCTCATGCCACAGCGCCACATTCTCCATCGCGGGCACCACGGCCGCGCGCACCATGCGCGCCAGCCCCGTCAGGTTCTCGGTCAGAACGGGGTTGCGCTTATGCGGCATCGCGGACGAGCCCTTTTGACCGGCGGAAAAGAACTCCTCGGCCTCCAACACCTCGGTGCGCTGCATATGGCGGATCTCGATCGCGATATTCTCGATGGAACTGGCGATGACGCCCAGCGTGGCAAAGAACATCGCGTGCCGGTCGCGCGGGATCACCTGCGTTGAAATGGGCTCGGGGCGCAGGCCCAGCTTGTCGCAAACATGGGCCTCGACGCGCGGATCGATATTGGCAAATGTGCCGACAGCGCCTGAAATCGCACCTGTGGCAATCTCCCAGCGGGCCTTTTCCAGACGGTTCCGATTGCGCGCCATCTCGGCATAGAAACGGGCGAAGGTCAGCCCCATGGTCACGGGTTCGGCATGGATGCCATGGCTGCGCCCGATGCGCATGGTCATCTTATGTTCCATCGCGCGCCGCTTGAGGGCGGCGAGGAGCTGATCGAGATCAGCGAGGAGCAGATCGCTCGCCCGCGCAAGCTGGATATTGAAGGTCGTATCCAGCACATCCGAAGACGTCATGCCCTGATGGACAAACCGCGCCTCATCGGCCCCCACGATCTCGGCCAGATGGGTCAGAAAGGCGATGACATCATGCTTTGTGACCGCCTCGATCTCGTCGATACGCGCCACGTTGAATTCCACATCGCGTGCTTTCCAAACAGCCTCGGCATTGGCCTTGGGGATCACGCCCAGCTCTGCCATCGCGTCACAGGCATGGGCCTCGATCTCGAACCAGATGCGGAACTTGGTGGCGGGCTCCCAGAGGGCGACCATTTCGGGGCGGGAATAACGGGGGATCATGGGCGTGACCTTGCCTTTCTTGCATGCGTGGCGCTCTCATAGGCGGCATAAGGTGCGGGAACAAGGCAAGCTGTGGCGCAAGATGACGGATGGGATGATCACTTTGGCCGATCTGGCCGGGCAGTGGATGCTCACACGCCGGATCATCGACCATCTGGGCGGGCGCGAGGGGCGCTTTGTCGGCCAGTGCCACTGGTGGCCTGAGGACAGATGGCCTGCGCCAAGAAGAGAGCGGCCTTTTGCACTACGCCGATGCCCCCCCGATGCAGGCGCATCGCCGCTATCTTTGGCAGGCTGACGGGGAAGGGCTTGTCGTTTTCTTCGACGATGGGCGACCCTTTCACAGGCTTGGCCCCGACCATCTGTCGGACCGCCATTACTGCGACCCCGATATTTATGATGTGCGTTACGATTTCAGCCAATGGCCCCTTTGGACCCAAAGCTGGCAGGTGCAGGGACCGCGCAAGAATATGTCGATCCTCAGCCGGTTTCAGCGTGGCGGATAGGCCAGATCAATCCCAAGATTGGCGGCACGGTGCATCCCCACCAGATCAAGCACCAACGCGCCTTGGATCACGGCCAGCATCGCTTTGGCCTGCGCGGTCGGGTTTTGCGTGCCAACAGGCAGTCGGGCGGCGATCCATGCCACCTGACCCACCAAGATGCGATGTGCCACCGCGCCATGCACGGGTTTGTCGCCCATCGTGGCCGACAAGATGTCAAACCAGATGCGACGATAGGGTTGAAAGGTCGGCGTGCGGTAAAGCGCGATGATCTCGCCGATCAGATCCGCTTCACTGGCCGCGGGTGCGTCGGGCAAGATCGCGTTCATTGCCCCCAGCATCTCATCGGCCAAACGTGCAAGCAGCGCCTCGATCAGATTGGCCTTGTTGCCAAAGTGATAGATCAGCATCCGATCAGAGGTGCCCGCCGCGCGCGCCAAGGGCCGCAGGCTGGCACCGGCCAAACCGACATGGCGCACATGGGCGGCCATTGCAGCCAAAAGATCGGCTTTGTTCAATAGTCCCGCCATCTCAGGCTTGGCTTTCTTCGATCATCGGGGTGGCATCGTCGTTCATGATCCGCTCGGTCTTTTTGCGCACCAAGACACTGCGCAGATCATGCATCGCTAAGAGCAAGCGATCCGTCACCTCCTCAAGATCGGCAGCCGTTGCGCGCGATTGCGCCCATTGTGTTGTCAGGTTGAGGTAATCGACCGCGCGGTGGATATCGTCGATATCGCGCTCTGCCAGCACCGCGCGCCGCGCCGCGATCCATTCCGTGATGATGGAAGTTTCATCGGCGTTGAGCACCCGCTCACCATGGGGGCGGATATTGCCGTTGCGGATATTGACGGTGGCGATCTCGTCCATCTCGATGCGGCGGTGCTTGTTATTGGTCGAGATGTGGAACACCACGGCACCGGTTTCACGCACACGGAAATAATACTCGGGTAACTCGGTCATTGACTTGCCTGTTCTCAGCTCGCGATATGACCTGCCGCCATCTTACGCCGAACCCTATCGCGTTGCGCAGGCGGTGTCAAAAGATCGCCGCCCACACCGAAAGGTGGGGCGGCGATCATGTCGCGCGATGGGGTCGCCCTCAGGACGAGATGTCGTAGGCCCGCTCGCCATGCACGGCCAGATCAAGCCCGCCTTGCTCGGTCTCTTCATCCACGCGCAGCGGTGTGATGGCGCCGACCAGCTTGATCAAAACGACGGTGACGATGACCGTGTAAAGCCCCACGATGGCCAGCCCGCCTAGTTGCGCGACCCATGCACCTTGGCCGAAAACGGCGATCATGATGGTGCCGAAAATGCCGCCCACGCCATGCACGGCAAAGACATCGAGCGTGTCATCAATGCGCAGCTTGTTGCGGATCAGCCCCACCGCTTCCTGGCACAAGATGCCCGCGATCCCGCCGATGATCAGCGCCGCGACCGGGCCGACAAAGCCCGAGGCAGGCGTGATCGAGGCAAGCCCCGCGATGGTGCCGGTGACAACGCCCACAAGGCTGACCTTGCCGTATTTCACCTGCTCCCACAGACCCCAGCTGAGCGATGCGGCAGCAGCCGAGATATGCGTGACCGTGATCGCCATGGCGGCCCCGCCATCGGCGGCCAACTGGCTGCCGCCGTTAAAGCCGAACCAGCCGACCCACAGCATCGCCGCCCCGATCATCACCATGCCGGGGTTATGCGGCGGTGTCGTCTGGTTGCGCCGGGCACCAAGGAAAACCGCCAAAACGAGCGCGGCCAGACCTGCGGTTTCATGCACCACGATGCCGCCCGCGAAATCGCGCACGCCGGTCTCGCCCAAGATACCGCCATCGGCCAAGATGCCGCCGCCCCAGATCCAATGCACCACAGGGGCGTAGCAGATCAGCATCCAAAGCGCTGAGAACAATAATACAAAGCCAAAGCCCACACGTTCCACATATGCGCCCACGATCAGCGCAGGCGTGATGATGGCAAAGGTCATCTGAAAGGCGAAAAACAACACCTCGGGCAGGCTGCCCGACAGGCTATCTGTCGTGACCCCGTTCAGGAAGGCGCGATCAAGCCCACCCCAAAGCCCGCTTTCGCCGGGGCCAAAGGCGATGGAATAGCCCAAGGCCAGCCAAAGAATGCTCATCACGCAGGCAATCGCGTAGCAGTGTAGAAACACGCTCAGCACGTTGCGCGCCCGCACCAGCCCGCCGTAAAACAGTGCCAGCCCCGGCAATGTCATGAATAGGACCAGCGCCGTGGCGACGATGATCCATGCTGTATCCGCTCCGTTCATCTCGGATTGTCCCTTCCGCAAGATGTCCCTGTGTTCGCGCGCTGCAAAGCGCGTCTTGCTTGCAAGAAAAAGCGGCAACCGGGCGAAAGGGTGCAAAGAAACTGGGCAATTCATAAAGCGCCTGAAAGTTAGGCGGTCAACGGGTGTAGTTGCATCTGATTTGGGCGAAACGTGAAGCGCCGATCACGGCCGCGCGAAACACGCAGCCATCAGCATCGCCAAGCCATGCGTAACCGCAGCCGCGCGCACATTGCTGCGCCCCAATGCGCCGAACTCGCGCGTCTCGGTCAGCACCGCGTCGCCATAGGCCAGCCCGAAACACACCCGCCCCTCGGGCTTGTGGTCCGACCCGCCGGGGCCAGCGATGCCGGTCACGGACATCGCGATCTGGGCATCCGCGCGCGCAAGCGCACCTGCGGCCATTTCAGCGGCGACGGCCTCAGAGACCGCGCCATGGGCGGCGAGCGTGGCCGCCCGCACGCCCAGCATGTCGATCTTGGCCGCGTTGGAATAGGTCACAAAACCACGGTCAAACACATCCGATGCACCGGCCACCTCGGTCAGCGCGGCGGCGATCAGCCCGCCGGTGCAGCTTTCGGCCGTGGCCAGACGCCAACCGCGATGGCGCAGCGCAGAAAGCACATCGGCGGCGGTCATGACCCGCCCATCGGCAGATGCGCGATCACGGCCAAGACCGCCACCACCATCGCCGCCAGCCAACCCGCGATCACATCATCGGCCATGACGCCAAAGGCACCCTCTTGCCGATCCGCCCAACCGACCGGGCCGGGCTTGAGGATATCGAACAGGCGAAAGGCGATAAAGGCCGTCACAATGCCCGGCCACAGCGCCCAGAAATCCGTTCCCGCCATCTGCGCACCCAATGAGACGGGCCAAAGCGCGATCCATTGGCCCGCCACCTCGTCGATCACGATCTCAGACGGGTCTTTGTCGGCTTGGCCGCGCGTCGCCTCGGACACGGCCCACCAGCCCAAACCCGTCACCGCAAGCGTGGCTGCGAAAAAGAGCCCGAAACCGCCAAGCGCATGGATTGCCCATGCCAGCAAGATCGCCGCCGCACTGCCCCATGTGCCGGGGCCGGGGCGCAGATGGCCGATGGGGCCAAGCGTGGCGATGGTGCGCATCATGGCCGCACCAGCGTGACGGTTGCCATGGCGGCGATACCTTCCTCGCGCCCGGTAAAGCCAAGCTGCTCGGTCGTCGTCGCCTTGACCGAGACGCGGGTGATCTCGATGCGCAAAAGCTCCGAAAGGCGTGCGCGCATGGCGGCTGCATGCGGGCCGATCTTGGGTCGCTCGCAGATCAGGGTCAGGTCCGCATGGGTGATGGTGAAGCCTTGGCTTGCGGCCATATCCACCGCATGGGTCAGGAAGATATGGCTTTCCGCCCCCTTCCACTGCGGGTCAGAGGGGGGGAAATGCGTGCCGATATCGCCCATGGCCAGCGCGCCATAGATCGCATCGGTGACGGTATGAAGCCCCACATCGGCATCGGAATGGCCCAATAGCCCGCGCTCATGCGGAATGGCCACACCGCAGAGCATGACATGATCGCCCGGCCCAAAAGCATGCACATCAAAGCCGTTCCCGGTGCGGATATCCATCTGGCCTGTCTCCAATATCTTGGCCGCGCGGGCGAAATCGCCGGGGCCTGTGATCTTCATATTCGCGGCGTCACCCGGCACGATGGCGACATCAATCCCGGCGGCGCGCGCGACCGCGACATCATCGGCGGCCTCGCCACTATGGGCGCGGTGCGCGGCCAAGATCGCGTTCAGGTGAAAGCCCTGCGGTGTTTGCGCCCGCCAAAGCCCCTCACGATCAACCGTGCCTGTGACCAGATCATCACCGCGCCAGAGCGCATCGGTGACAGGCAGGGCAGGGGCCGCACCCTGATGGCGGGACAGCGCCGTGATGACCGCGTCGATCACATGGGCGGGAATGCCGGGGCGGGCCACATCATGGATCAAGACCAGATCGGCCTGACCCTCCAGCGCGTGAAGGCCCGCAAGGACCGAGGCGGCGCGCGTGGCCCCCCCTTTGGCAATCGCCAGATCGCTGCGCGTGGTGCGCGGCCAAAGGGCCGGGTCGCTGTCAGGGGCCACCACCAGCATGATCATGTCGACCAAGGGATGCGCGTCAAAGGCATCAAGCGTGTGCTGCGCGATGGTTTTGGTGCCGATCTTACGCCATTGCTTGGCCACCCCGCCGCCCGCGCGCACACCTTTGCCCGCCGCGACGATCAGCGCGGCGATCTTTGGGCGTGGGTATGCGAGCCGATCAACCATGCTTGGGTGATATTCTCTGGACGCGCGCGGCACAACGGTACACAGTAAATGCATAAAAATTAATCTAAACGATGAAAATTTAATCATTCGCTTCAGCTAGGCGTCGCGCCCCACGTTATGTTACAAGAGTTTCTTTTGAATTTCGGGGGGGATCGGCCTAACCCCAAAGGCTGAGTGCACAAGGATTGAGCACGTGACTTTTCAATTGGCGAATGTGCCCCTTACGCCGCCGGTCTTGCTGGCGCCGATGGCGGGCATCACGGACCGGCCCTTTCGTGATCTTGTGGCGCGCTTTGGGGCGGGCCTCGTGGTATCCGAGATGGTGGCAAGCGCAGAGATGGTGATGGCCAAGCCTTCGGTGCGCGCGCGCGCCGAGCTTGGCTATGACGCGGGCCGCACCGCGGTGCAGATCGCTGGCCGCGAGGCCCATTGGATGGCCGAGGCCGCCCGCATTGCCGAGGCGCAAGGTGCCGCCATCATCGATATCAACATGGGCTGTCCGGCCAAGAAGGTGACGAATGGCTATTCCGGCTCGGCGCTGATGCGCGATCCTGACCATGCGCTGTCCTTGATCGCGGCGGTGGTGGGGGCGGTCAAGGTGCCGGTCACGCTCAAGACAAGGCTCGGCTGGGATGATGCGATGCGAAACGCGCCCCAAATCGCTGCGCGCGCCGAAAGCGCAGGGGTGCAGATGATCACCATTCACGGGCGCACGCGCTGTCAGTTCTACAAGGGTCAGGCCGATTGGGCCGCGATCCGCGCGGTCAGCGACGCGGTCACGATCCCCGTCATCGCCAATGGCGATATCATCGATGCGCCAAGCGCGCGCCTTGCGCTGGCGCAATCAGGTGCGCAAGGCGTGATGGTGGGGCGCGGTGCGCAGGGTCGCCCGTGGGTCTTGGCCCAGATCGCCGCCGCACTTTACGGCACGCCCGCGCCGCAGATCCCGCAAGGGGCGGCGCTGTGCGAGATGATCGGGGCGCATTACACCGCGATCTTGGGCTTTTATGGCCGCGATCTGGGCCTGCGCGTCGCGCGCAAGCATCTGGGCTGGTATATGGATGAAGCGCTGACACCTGCTGATCTGCGCCGCGCCGTTCTGACCGCCAAAAGCCCGGATATGGTGCTGGCGCATTTGCCCGACGCCTTGGCCCATGCGCCGGAAAGGGCGGCGGCATGACGAAAGTGACCACAAGCCTTTGGGCCTCGCTGCCGATCCCGGCGGTGATTTGTGATGCCGGCAATTGCATCCTCGACGTGAACCCTGCCGCTGAACTCTTTCTCAATGCGTCGAAAAAGGCGCTTGAGGGTTATCCCGTCTGGGACAAGATTTTTGTCGATGCACCGCTGGAAGAGGCCTTTGCCCGCGTGCGCGAGGCCAGCGCCCCTTTGTTCGTCAATGCCGTCGATGTCGGCACGGGCAGCCGCAAGCCCGTCTCTTGCGATGTGCAGGTCGCGCCTTTGGCCGACAAGCCTGATCATGTGCTGGTGCTCTTGGAGAACCGCGAATTGGCCGGGCGGCTTGACCGGGCGATGTCGTCCAAGACAGCCGCGAAATCGGCCATCGGCATGGCAGAAATGCTCGCCCATGAGATCAAGAACCCGCTGGCGGGCATTACCGGGGCGGCGCAGTTGATCGCGATGAATGCATCGGGCGAGGATCGCGAATTGACCGATCTGATCGTCGAAGAGACCCGCCGCATCCTCAAGCTTTTGAGCCAAGTCGAAGAATTCGGCAATGTGCGCCCCCCCGACAGGCGCGCGATCAATATCCACGACATCCTTGATCGGGCGCGCAAATCGGCCGCCATCGGCTTTGCCGCCCATATGCGGATCGAGGATGAGTATGACCCCTCGCTGCCGCCCACTTGGGCCGATCCCGACCAGTTGCAGCAGGTGTTTTTGAACCTGATCAAGAACGCGGCCGAAGCGGGGCGCGCAGGCGGCACCATCCGGCTGCGGACATTTTATGAACTCAGCCTCAAGGTGCGCCGCCGCGACGGGTCAGGTGCGGCCGTGCCCTTGCAGATCGAGGTGATCGATGACGGCCCCGGCATCGCCCCCGATATCGCCGAGGATCTGTTCGAACCCTTCGTCTCGGGCCGTGAGAATGGCACGGGCCTTGGCCTTGCCTTGGTCAGCAAGATCATTTCGGACCATGACGGCTGGATCGCGGTCGATAGCGTGCCGGGGCGCACGGTGTTTCGCCTCTCGCTGCCCATCGCGCCGAAAGAGGCCCAATGACCCAAAACGCGCCACATATCTTCCCGTTTAGCAAAGAGAACTGAGCCATGGACGGAACCGTACTAGTCGCCGATGATGATCGCACCATCCGTACCGTTCTCACGCAGGCATTGACGCGCGCGGGCTGTAAGGTGCACGCCACCTCCAGCCTGATGACGCTGATGCGCTGGGTCGAAGAGGGCAAAGGCGATCTGGTCATCTCGGATGTGATGATGCCTGATGGCAATGGGCTAGAGACTTTGCCGCAAATCACCGAAAAGCGGCCCGGCCTGCCGGTGATTATCATCTCGGCGCAAAACACGATCATGACGGCGATCCAAGCGACCGAGAAGGACGCCTATGATTACCTGCCCAAGCCCTTCGATCTGCCCGATCTGATGAAACGGGCGGCGCGCGCGCTTGATCTGAAGCGGCGCACCAAACCCACCCGCGCGATGGACGAGGGGCCAAGCCCCGCGATGCTGTCGGCGCGCGAGGATCTGCCGCTGGTGGGTCGCACGGCGGCGATGCAGGCGCTTTACCGGCTGGTCGCGCGCGTGATGAACACCGATCTGCCAGTGCTGATCACCGGTGAAAGTGGCACGGGAAAATCGCTGATCGCACGCGCGATCCATGATTTCTCGGACCGGCGCACGTTGCCTTTTGTCGTCGCCTCGGGCGCTGATCTGGAGGGGATGGATGGCCCATCGGCGGTCTTGTCGCGCGCACGTGGTGGATCGATTCTTTTCGATGAGGTCAGCGATCTGACCGAAGAGGCACAGGCTAAGATCGTGCGCATGCTTGATGCGTTCGGCGATGCGGCCCCCCGCGCGATGGCCACATCGCAGCGCGACCTGATGGAAAAGATGGAGGCGGGCCGCTTTCGCCAAGATCTGTTCTACCGCTTGGGCGGCGTGACCTTGTCGGTGCCTGCCTTGCGCGAAAGGGTCGATGATATCCCGCTACTGGCCGCACATTTTCTTGCCCGGGTTGAGCGCGACGGCATGGCGCTACGCCGGTTTTCGGGCGATGCGATGGAGCTGGTCCGCGCCTATTCATGGCCGGGCAATGTGCGCCAGCTTGAAAACACCATCAAGCGGCTGACCGTCACCAGCCAATCCGAAGAGATCACCAAGACCGAGGTCGAGATCGTTTTGGGCAACCAACCAGCGGTCGAGCCGCTGATGGGCATGGGCGATGGCGACAAGCTGTCGGCCTCGGTGGCCAAACATCTGCGCCGCTACTTCGATCTGCATGGCGGTGTTTTGCCGCCACCCGGCCTTCACACCCGCATTTTGCGCGAGGTCGAGGCACCGCTGATCGAAATCGCGCTGGATGCCACCGGCGGCAACCAAGCAAAATGTGCTGATCTGCTGGGCATCAACCGCAATACCTTGCGAAAAAAGATCACCGAGCTTGATATCCGCGTGACTCGCCGCCGCAAGTTGATGTAAAACCGCAACAGTCGCGTGGCCGATGGGAGACATCCCAAAAAGCGCTGCGCACTGTTGGGGGAGTAGCACTTGGACAAGACCGCGGACAGGCAGGCCGGCGGTGTGATGGACCGGTTATGGCGGTTCAAGAACAACCCGAACGTGCGAAGCGCGGCCACCTTGGGTTTGGTGCTGCTTGGGCCATTGCTGGCGTTCCTCACCTTCCTTGTGCTTGGGCCTTTGTCGGATTTGGCCGATGCGCCGGGTCTGCGGCTGATCTTGCTGGCCGATCTGATCTATATCCTTTTGGTCGCAGCGCTGGTGATGCGCGAGGTGGCGCGGATCTTGGCCTCGCGGCGCGCGCGCTCGGCGGGCTCGCGGTTGCATCTGCGGCTGACGGGCGTGTTCACCATCGTGGCGCTGGTGCCGACGATCCTTGTGGCCGTGTTTGCCACGATCACCGTGAACATGGGGCTAGAGGGGTGGTTTTCGGACCGCGTCTCGCGCGCCTTGGGCAATTCGGTCGATGCAGCCGTCGCCTATAGCCAAGAGCATCGCGATGATTTGGCGACCGACACGCTGGCGCTGGCCAATTTCTTGAACCTCAACCGGCGCGCCGCGCTTTTGCAGACCGATGGCGATCTGCGTCAAGTCTTGAGCCAAGGCCAAAGCCGCATCCAGCGCGGCTTGGAAGAGGCTTTTGTCATCGACGGGCTGGGCGACATCCGCGCGCGGGGCGAATCGAGCTATCTGTTTGATTTCGAACGCCCCGATCCGGCCGATATCGCGCGCGCCGAAGGTGGCGAGTTGGTGCTGATCGAGGATCGCACACAAAACGAGTTTCGCGCGCTCTACCGCCTTGATGCTTATCCTGACCGCTATCTTTACGTCAGCCGCGAGGTGGATGGCGAAATTCTTGCGCTGCTGGATGAAACCCAACAGACCGTGCGGCTTTACCGCCAGCTTGAATCCGAGCGTGGCCGGGTGCTGTTCGAGTTTGGCCTGCTTTATCTGGGCTTTGCGATCATCATGGTGCTGGCCGCGATCTGGCTTGGCCTGTGGTTTGCCGAACGCCTGTCGCGCCCCGTGGGCCAATTGGCGGGGGCCGCGCAGCGCGTGGGCCAAGGCGATCTGGATGTGCGCGTGCCAGACGATGGCGGCGATGATGAGATCGCGATGCTGGGCCAGTTGTTTAACCAGATGACCCGCCAACTTAAAGGGCAGCGCGACGCGATGGTTGAGCAAAACGACGCGACCGAGGCGCGGCGGCGGCTGTTTGATTCGGTGCTCAGCTCGGTGACAGCGGGTGTCATCGGCCTGACCGAAGGGGGGCGGATCGATTTCATGAACCGCTCGGCGCTCCGGCTGTTGCAACTGGTCGATCAGCGCGATCACGGGCTGAGCCTTTCGGCGGCGGTGCCGGAGTTTGCGGCCCTTTTCGAGCGGTTACAGAAATCCACCGCCGAAAGCGTGCAAGAAGAGATCAAATTGACACGCGGCGGCAAGCAAGAAAGCCTGCTTGTGCGCATGTCGACCCGACGCAATGTCGATGAGGCGCTCGAGGGTTACGTTGTGGCCTTTGACGATGTCACCCAGCTGGTCAGCGCGCAGCGCATGGCGGCATGGGGTGATGTCGCGCGCCGCATCGCCCATGAGATCAAGAATCCGCTGACGCCGATCCAATTGTCAGCCGAGCGGATCAAGCGCCGCTATGCCCGCGATCTAGAGGGCGAGGATAAGCTGCGCCTTGAAGAAATGACCGAGATCATCGTGCGCCAGACCAACGACCTGCGCCGGATCGTCGATGAGTTTTCAAAATTCGCCCGCATGCCCGAACCCCAGACCAAGGCCGAGGATCTGGCCCGCCTCACGCGGGAGGCGGTGACTTTGCAGCGCGCGGGCCAGCCCGGCGTGCGGTTCGTCACCGATATCCCCGAGACGCCAGTGATGGCCGAGATTGACGCCACGATGATCGGTCAAGCGCTTACAAACTTGATCAAGAACGGCGGGGAAGCAATTGAAACGCTTCAAGAAAAAGGCGCGCCACAGGGCTATGAGCCGCAGTTGCGCATCAGCCTTGCGCTGGCCGATGGCATGGCCGTGATCACGATTGCCGATAACGGGATCGGCCTGCCTGCTGATCGCGCCAAGCTGTTCGAACCTTATGTCACGACCCGCGACAAAGGCACGGGGCTTGGCCTGCCCATCGTCAAGAAGATCGTCGAGGAACATGCCGGCACGCTCGATCTGATCGATGCTGAACCCTTTGGCCCCAATGCCCATGTGGGCGCTGCGGCCCGCATCACATTGCCCATCTTGCACAACGGAGACTTGGTATGAGTGATATTCTGGTCGTTGATGACGAACGCGATATCCGCGAGTTGATCTGCGACATCCTGCGCGATGAGGGCTATAGCACCCGCATGGCCGGGAATTCGGATGAATGCATGGCCGAATTGAACCGCGCGGCCCCCGGGCTGATGATCCTCGATATCTGGCTCAAGGACAGCAACATGGATGGGATTGATATCCTGTCCCATGTCAAACGCGACAACCCCGAAGTGCCGGTGGTGATCATCTCGGGTCATGGCAATATCGAGATCGCGGTCGCCGCGATCAAGCAAGGCGCTTATGATTTCATCGAGAAACCCTTCAATATCGACCAGCTTTTGGTCGTTATCCGCCGCGCGATGGAGGCATCGAAGCTCAGGCGCGAGAATGCCTCGCTGCGCCGCCAAGATGGGCCTTCGGCCGAGATGGTCGGCAGTGGGGCGGCCTTTCGCGCACTGAAATCGCAGCTCGACAAGGTAACGAAATCCAACGGGCGCGTCATGCTGACGGGCGGGCCGGGTGCGGGCAAGGAAATGGTCGCGCGCTATGTGCATGCCAATTCCAACCGCGCCGATGCGCCCTTTGTCGTCGCCTCATCCGCCGCGATCCAACCCGAGGAGATGGAGGTCAAGCTTTTCGGTCGCGAAAGCGCCGAGCGCGGCACCGAGCAGGGGCTTTTGGAACAGGCCCATGGCGGGGTGATCTATTTCGACGAGGTCGCCGATATGCCGCTTGGCACCCAGTCCAAGATCTTGCGCGTATTGGTCGATCAAAGTTTCAGCCGGGTGGGCGGCACGGCCAAGGTGCGGGTCGATCTGCGCGTCATCTCCTCCACCTCGCGCGATCTTGTGGCCGAGATCGCCGAGGGGCGGTTCCGCGAAGAGCTGTACCACCGGCTGAACGTCGTCCCGATCGAGGTGCCAAGCCTTGAGGATCGGCGCGACGATATCCCGGAATTGGCCCGTCATTTCATCGCCGAGTTCAACCGCGAACAGGGCTTGGCCGTGCGTGAGTTGGGCGATGATGCGGTGACGCTTTTGCAAACCATGCGCTGGCCGGGCAATGTGCGCCAACTGCGCAACATGATCGAGCGGGTGCTGATCTTGGGCGATGACACCGGCCCGATTCAAGCCGCCGATCTGCCCGGTCAGGGCGATGCGGGCGCGGGTGCCGCCGATGACGGGATGGGGCTGTCGGCGCGCCTGACCACTTTGCCGCTGCGCGAGGCGCGCGAATTGTTCGAACGCCAATATCTCATGGCGCAGATCAACCGTTTCGGCGGCAACATCAGCCGCACGGCGAGTTTCGTGGGTATGGAACGCTCGGCGCTGCATCGGAAACTGAAATCGCTTGGCGTTGTGACCACTTCGAAATCGGGCGCGCGGATCGCCCAGATGGAAGAAGACGACGAGGATTGAGCCTGCTTAGGCCGTGACCTGCAGCGCGGCGAGCCCGTGGAAGTGGTAGATATCGGCGTATTGCGGCGGCGCGGCGAGGCGAAGCTGCGGGTGGCGGTCGAACAGGATCGGGAGGGCGATCTGGAGTTCCAGCCGCGCCAGCGCCGCGCCGACGCAAAAATGCAGCCCCGCGCCAAAGGCTTGGTTGACCGGCCCGTCGCTGCGGTTTGGCAGGAAGTGATCCGCTTGCGCATAGGCCGCGCCACAGCGATTGGCCGATGCCAGCAAAAGCCCGACTTGGTCGCCCCGCTTTATGTCATGATCGAAAAGCGTCATATCCGCATAGGCATAGCGCGTGAACATATGCAGCGGCGGATCGTAGCGCAGGATCTCCTCGACCAAGGGGGCGGGGTCGGCGTTGGGGCGCGCGCCCGTCTCGAGGCAGAGTTTAACACCGTTGCCAAGGCTATGGACCGTCGCCTCATGGCCTGCGTTGAGCAGCAAGATACAGGTCGAGATCAACTCGTCGGTTGAAAGCGTGGTGCCATCATCCTCGGCTGCGATGAGCGCGCTGATCAGATCGTCGCGCGGCTCGCTGCGCCGCGCGGCCACATAGCCGCGCAGGAAGGTGGCGAAGTCTTCGGCCGCTGTTGCGGCCTCCTCCTCTTGGTGCTTTGTGCGGCCTGCTTGATACATCTGCACCATCGCGCCTGACCAGCGCAGCAGCGCGGGGGCCATCGCCTCGGGCACGCCTAACAGCCGGGCGATGATGATCACCGGGATCGGGCGGCAGTAAGCATCAAGCAGGTCGCATGCCTCACCCTGCGGCAGGGCCGTGGCCAGATCATGGGCCAGCGCCGCAATCTCGGGGCCAAGGGCCGCAATCCGCCGCGAGGTAAAGGCGCGCAGCACCAGACCCCGCAATCGCGTATGGCGTGGCGGCTCTAGCTCAAGCATCGAATGGGCCTCGACCGCGTAGAAGGGGGCGAGATGGGCAGGAAATTCTATCGGCGCAATCGGCGCGCGCCCAAAGCGGCGGTCGCGCAGGATGGTGTTGACCGCCCGGTGGGTGGTGGCCATGGGCATGGCGTAATCATCCCACCAAACCAGATCGCCCGCCGCCCGCGCCCTTGCATAAAACGGGTAGGGGTCTTGGACAAAGCCGGGATCGGTCGGGGATTGGGAAAGCCGCTGCATGGGTGACAAGATGGCAGGCGATCACGTGCTTTGCCAGCGGCTTGCAGGCGTATTTTTGGAAAGGTGAAGGTGCAACCTTGCGCCGCCCAGCGATCTGCGGGGCGGCGCGGTTGTTTGGCCCTGTTAGTCTGCGCCGCGCACCGGGATGGCGGCGTTCTCGCGGGGTTTGATGAGGCGTTGGATCAAGAAAAGCCCGCATGCCGCACCCAGACCAATCAAATCAGTCAAAACGCCACCTTCGATCAAGAAGAGTGCAGCTAAGATCAAGCCCAAGCGGATGTACCAGACCGAGCGCCCGCCCATGAACCAGCCCTGAACCCCGGCAGAGAGCAAGAACACCCCGAAGGTCGCAGTGATCGTGGCGCGAATGATCTCAACCACCGTGCCATCCATCAAAAGTGCCGAATTGTAGAAGAACATGAAGGGCACGATGAAAGCCGCGATGCCGATGCGGAATGAGGCGACGGATGTCTCCATCGGATTGGCGCCCGATATGCCAGCCGCCGCGTAACTGGCCAAGGCCACGGGTGGCGTAATGGCCGAGACGACAGCGAAGTAGAAGACAAAGAAATGCGCAGTCAGGACCGGGATGCCAAGCTGCACAAGGCCCGGTGCAACCACTGCTGCCGCCACCGCATAGGCGGCCGTCGTGGGCATGCCCATTCCCAACAAGATCGCGATACACATCGCAAAGAACAGCGCCAAAAGCTGGCTGACCCCCGCCATGTCCAAAAGCACGTTGGAAAAGCGCGCGCCCACCCCGGTCAGCGAAATCACCGCCACGATAATGCCCGCACAAGCACAAACCGCGATGATCTGGATCGACATGATGCCCGCCAGTTCAAACGCCTTGAGGATCGCGCGGATATTCATGCGGTAAGGCGTCAGCCAACTGACCATCGCAGCCGCCACCGTGGCCAATGTGCCCGCGCGGATCACTGAATAGCCCATAAAGAGGGCGGCGATCAGGATGATGATCGGGATGAACAGATAGACCTGCCGGATCATGCGGCTGAATTTCGGCAGCTCATCCTCGCGCATGCCGCGCATACCCAGTTTGGCGGCGTCGAAATCCACCATGAAATACACCGAGGCAAAGTAGAGAAAGGCGGGGATGATGGCTGCGATGGCAATATCTTGATAGGGGATGCCGGTCACCTCGGCCATGATGAAGGCACCAGCGCCCATGATCGGCGGCATGATCTGGCCACCTGTCGAAGCGGCCGCCTCGATCGCGCCGGATGTCTTTTTGTCGTATCCTACCTTTTTCATCAGCGGGATGGTCAGCGAGCCTGTCGCCACCACATTGCCAGCGCTTGTGCCGTTGATCATGCCCATCAGGCCCGAGCCAAAGATCGCCACCTTGGCTGGCCCCCCGCGCGAGCGGCCCGCTGCGGCAAAGGCGAAATTGACAAAATATTCGCCCACCTTCGACGCCTGCAAGAAGGCCGCGAAGATGATGAACAAGATGATATAGGTCGAGGATACCGCCGTCGTCGGTCCAAGGATGCCCGCATCCGAATAGACATGCCCAAAGAAACGCTGCCAGCTATAGGCGCGGTCAACGGCCAAAAGGCCGGGCAAAAGATGCGCAGTAAAGGTGTAGAGCAGGAAGATGCCGGTAATCACGACCAGCGCCATCCCCGCCACGCGCCGTGTGAGCTCTAAGATCAGCGCTGATCCTGCGGTCGCGGCAAAGGCCACGCCGATCGGCACAAAAGGCGTGCCCACGGAATTGCGCGCCGCCGTGCCATAGATCGCGATCAAGTAGATCGCAACCACCACGCCACAGAGCGCCAGCACGATGTCGGAGGCGGTGAAACTGCTGCGCGCACGCCGCTCAAACCAGCCCGTCATGATCGCGCCAAAGGTGGCAATCAACAGCGGGATGCCGAACCAATAAAGTTCCGTATTGTAAATCTCGGTCCCTGGGAACGCGACCCATGTCGTACGCCCGCCCATTTGCGGCAAAGTCCCCGAGGCGATGGTTTGATCAAAGCCGATGGCCGTCGCCCCTGCGATCAGCGCAGGGATAGCCAGCAATAGCGCCAGCAGGCTGATCAGCCGGGTATCGCGGGCTGATGTCGTCTTGTCGGTGAAGGAATAGGCAGAAAAGAGTAAAAACCCAAGCCCCAGCGCGCCCGCGATGTGGATAATCCGAAAGCTCCAGGTTTCCATCGGAAACCTTGGCAGAAACGGAATATCCAGCCCGGTCAGGTTGCGGATCGACACGCCATTGAGGGCCAGCATGTGAAAGGCGGCATAGACGATCGCGACAGTCGCAACCGCCATATAGGCCCATCCGGAAAACAGCCTGCGGTTTGCTTCGACCAAGTCGTCATCGACACCCTCGACGCTGATCGGACCATCTGTCTGGTCATCATTTGCATCGGCTGAGCGTGTTGTCTGTTCGGTTGTCATGGCTGTCGTCCCCCCATGGCCGTGCTTGCGCCATTATGCGGTCTGTTGTGAGAGGGGCCGCGCCCGATTGACAGGCGCGGCCCCGGTTTTCGTCACTAGCGGAAATTACATGCCGTGGATCTTGTCGGCGGGAATGGTCGCACCGGCGTTTTCGGTGAACCAGCGGGCCGCACCGGGGTGCCACATCATCGCGGTGTTCTTGTCCCAATGCTCGGGCAGGGTTTCACGGGCGGCAGAGTGGATGCCGACCATACGCGCATTGTCCGACATCACGACATCGACGATGGCATGCACGAAGCTTTCGGGCAGGTCGCAATTTGCGATGGCGAAGTTCCACATGGCCACAGCCGGTGCGGGCTCGGTCAGGGTGGTGTAGGTTTCAGGCGCGATGTCGAAATTCGACACCGGGAAGGCTGCGGTGATGGCCGCACGCTGTTCGTCGGTGAAGCCCAAGATGTTGATCTCGGTCTGCACTTCCAGTTGCGCAACGGTCGGGATCGGAACGCCAGCGGCGAAGGCGATCACATCGAGCAGGCCATCCTGAAGCTGGCCGCCAAGGTCATCCCAACCACCGTTCAGACGCTCGAAGGTCAAGCCAAGGCCTTCAAGTATCGCCGGGAAGTAGGTATCCGAGGTCGAGCCTGCGGGGCCGAAACCGATACGCGCGCCCGCCGGGATATCAGCGATCGAGGTGATGCCCGAGGAGGCCAGCGTCGTGACGCTGAAGGGCGTCTGATACATCGGGAACATCGCGCAGGCATTGGTCATTTGCAGGCCGGGCGCGATCGGGTTGTTGCCCGCAAGCGACTCGGCGGCAGGGCCCATGGTGGTCATGCCGAGCGGCAATTCGCCGGTATGCACCAGCGCCATATTCTGCATCGGGCCGCCGGTGACTTCACCGCTGCCCGAAAGGCCGAGTTGCTCAGCAGCAAGACCAGCCCAACCCGAGCCGTAAACGAAGAAGGCGCCGCCCTGCGAGCCGGTGCCGACGGTGAAGCTTGCCGGCCAGCCGGTGCGGTCGATATGGCCACCTGCGAAAGCAGCCGTAGTGGTGAGTGCTGTGGTCGCCGCGAAGGCGGCGAGACGGGTGAACGTCATGTTTCTCTCCCTTGTGAATAGATCAAGCGCCCAGATCCCCGCCGGGCCGCCTGATCGCAGATGTGGCGCGCGCATCCCCGCTATGCAAGGGCTGCATGTCCGGCTTGCAAGAAAGCCTTGGGTTTTCGATGTGTCGTGGGTCGAAAGCGACCCCAATCCGGCGCTACGATGTTACGTTTTCGACACATCGGGCCGCGCGTCGCCGATAGTGGCCCCGTCAACGCGGAAATCATCACGGCTTAGTCCATGGCGCTGCATCTTTTCGTAGAGCGCTTTCCGGCTCAGGCGGAGTGCGGCATAGGTCGCCTTGATACTGCCGCCGTTGGCCACGAGTGCGGCGGCGATCACGCGGCGCTCATGGGCGGCGACCTGTGCGGCCAAGCTGTCATCGCCCTGCGCCTCGGCGCGCGCGAAATCAGGGTCAAGGCCAAGGGCCATCCGTTCAGCGGCATTGCGCAACTCGCGCACATTGCCGGGCCAATCGCGCATGGTCAGCGCCGAGAGCAGCGCACCGGGCACATCGGGCGGGCTGCGCCCTTCGCGTGTGGCGATTGCCGTCAGAAGGGCGGAAAACAGCATCGGGATATCGTCGCGCCGTTCGGCCAAGGTCGGCAGGCGCAATGTGACGACGTTGAGCCGATAGAGCAGATCGCCCCGAAACTGCCCCGCGCGCACCGCGGCGACCAGATCGCCCTTGCTGGACGCAACGATCCGCAGGTCGAGCGCGATGGGGTCGTTTGAGCCAAGCCGCGTGATCACGCGATGCTCAATCGCATGCAACAGCTTGCCTTGCAGTGTCAGGGGCAGGCTATCGATCTCATCAAGAAACAAGGTGCCGCCGCGCGCATGCTCGAATTTGCCATAGCGCGGGCGCGTGGCACCGGGGAATGCGCCTGCCTCATGGCCGAAAAGCTCGCTTTCGATCAGCGCGGTGGGCAAGGCCGCGCAATTGACCCCGACAAAGGGGCGGGTGGCGCGCGCGCTGATATCATGGAGGGTCTGTGCCATGATGGTCTTGCCGGTGCCGGTGGCCCCCTCGATCAGCACATCGGCCTCGGTCGCGGCCACGCCGCGCAAGCTGGCGCGCAGCCGCGTCATCACCGCCGAGCGCCCCAAAAGCCGCGTGGCGACAAGATCGCCCCCAAGATCAGGCCCCGCCACGGCGCGCAGGCGGCGGTTTTCCAAGGTTAGTCGCCGCTTTTCCAAGGCGCGCCCGACCGCTTGGACAAGCCGGGCGGGCGCATAGGGTTTTTCAAGGAAATCATAAGCCCCGTCGCGCATCGATTGGACCGCCAGATCGACATCGCCATGTCCGGTGACCAAGATCACGGGCAATTCGGCATCGATCTTGAGCGCCTCGGCCATCAAGCTCAGCCCATCCATGCCGGGCATGCGGATATCGGTGACCAAAACGCCGGGGAAATCCCGCCCAAGCTGGGCCAGCGCGCTGGCCGCATCGGCGCAGGCGATCACCTGATGGTCGGCCAGCATCAAGGCTTGGGCAGCGGCATGGCGCAGCGGCGCTTCGTCATCGACGAAAAGGATGGGGGGCATGGCACTCATTGGGCACTCATTGGGCGGCGATCTTGTCTGGCGCTGCGCTTAGGTCAAGCTCAACGGTGAAAAGCGCGCCACCCTCGGGATGGTTGGCGGCCGTCAAACGCCCGTTGAAATCGCGCACGATATTATAGGAGATTGACAGCCCAAGGCCCAAACCTTGACCGGGTGGCTTGGTGGTGAAGAAGGGATCAAAAGCTTGCGCCAGCGCCTCATCGCTGAGCCCCGGGCCGATATCGCGCACCATCAATTTGACGCGCCCATCCGTCACCGCCAAGGACAGGGCGATCACGGGGCGCGCCACCCCCTCCATCGCATCAAGCGCATTGCTAATCAGGTTGACGATCACCTGTTGCAGCCGGACCCGCCCACCGATCACCCAAAGATCATGATCGGGCAGTGTGTTGGTCAGCACCGCCTTTGCCGCCGCAAGGCGTGGCGCCATCAAGGCCAGCGCATCGTCGACGACCGCGTGGACCAGAACAGGGCCGGTCTTGTCTTGTGGGCGGCGGGCAAAATTGCGCAAATGCTTGGAGATCGCGGCCATCCGGTCCGTCATCGCCGAGATCAGGCGGATATTCTCGCGCGCCTCACCCTCGCGGCCACGGTCGAGAAAGGTGGCGGCATTCTCGGCATAGGCTTTGACGGCGGCGAGGGGTTGGTTGAACTCATGGCTGAGTGCGGCCGACATCTGGCCCAAACCGGCAAGCTTGCCTGCCTGCACCAGTTCGGCCTGTGTGCGGCGCAGCTGCGCCTCGGCGCGCACGCGCTCTTCGATCTGTTCACGCAAAAGCGTATTGGTCTCGTCAAGCTCGGCAGTGCGTTCGCGCACCCGCGCCTCGAGCCGTGCGCGCGCATCTTCGCGTGCGGCCAGCCGATCCTCGAGTTGGATGCGCCGCTGCCAGATCGCAGTGGCAATCAGCAAGAGAAACAGCGCCACCAAGAGCGCGATCGTCAGCGTATTGGCGGCTTGCAACTGTGCAGGCGCAAGCGGCGACAGGATCGACACGCGCCATCCGGCGGCGGCGATCAGCCCGGTTTGCATAATATAAGAGCTGCCCCCATCGGCCATGGCAAAGGTCACAGTTTCGTAACCGGAATTGGCTAATCGCTCGCGGCGCGCGGGCAGGTTGCGCAAGGCGGCGACGGGGTATTGGCGCGTGGTCACGATGCTTTCCAGCGCCGCCTCGGGCATCGGGCCGAAAGTGCGGAAATGCCAATTTTGCCTGTCTGATAGAAAGATCACATTGGCCATGTCTTGCACGATGACCGTCGTGGCACCTTCGGCCCAGGTTGCTTCGAAATCATCGAGCGTGATCTTGACCGCAACAACGCCGGTCTTCTCGGTGCCGTCAATCACGGGGGCGGCAAAGAAATAGCCCCGCTCGCCCGATGTGGTGCCAAGGGCGTGAAACCGCCCGATCCCACCCGCGATCGCCTCGGTGAAATAGGGGCGATAGGCAAAGTTGCGCCCGACGAATGAGCGATCCGTTCGATAAGATGAGGCCGCGATGGTCAGCCCGGTGGCGTCCATCACATAGACATCCGAGACATCCAGCGACAACGCCGTCTGGCGGAGTTGTTCATTGACGAAGGGCAAAAGCCCGGAATTGTCGGGGTCGCGCAAAAGCCGCGCGATGCTGGCGCGTTCGGCCAAAAGCGCGGGCAGCACCTCGGCCTTGTCCAGCGCGCCGCGCAGGTTTTGCACCGCGAGGTCCAGCGTGGCGCGGTCGCGGTCGCCGATGGCAATGGCATAGGCGCGTTCAAGCCGTGGATAGGCAAAGAGCGCAGCCAGACAGATCAGCGCCAGCGCGCCGCCGATCAGCGGGCCGAGCTGCCGGGCGCTTGACCGCGCGGGCCCTGCGGGGATCGTGATATCGCGCGCGCCTTGGTCCATGCTCATGGGTGCCAGTATATGCGACGACGCGGCCGCGCTGACCAGAGGGTGAAGCGATCATGCCAAGCCTTGCGATGGATTTCGACTTTCTTGCACGGGCGGCTACGGCTACGATGAAGGTATAAAGGGCGGCAGCGTCCCTTGGTAATTGGAGTTTGTTATGTGCCATCTTCGACCCGCCTATGCCCTCACCGCGATATCCTGTCTTGTCTTTGGCGCGCCCGCGTTGGCGCAAAGCGGCCTATGTGCCGGGCTTGGCGATACAGGGCAGTGGATGGGGCAGGGGCAGGCAAGCGCGGATATCGCAAGTGCGCAGGGGCCCTTGGATTTGGCGGTTATCTCGCAGGCGGGCGCGCGCGCGGTCGGGCTGTTTTCGCTTGGCACCGCGATGGATATACGGGTGGAGGCCGCGCCAACGGCAGCAGGTGGCGACACGATCATCGAGTTGTTCGATGCCGATGGGCGGCTTGTTGTCGTTGATGATGACAGCGGCGGTGGGGTGTCGAGCCGCGCTGAACTTGCGCTTGAGGCGGGAAGCTATTGCTTGGCCGTGATGGGGTTTGGTGGCGCGGCGGTCAGTGCCGATCTGCGCGTCAGCCGCCTTGATATGCCCGCACTCACCGCCGGGTTAGCGGGCGGTTTTGGCGATTGGCAGGGTGGCGCGCCTTTTGTGGGGATCGATCCCTGCCTGCCCGAAACCCCTGCGGTGAGGCTTGGCGCGGGGCCGATTGATGCGGACCTCGCCAAAGGCGTAAGCATGGCCAATAGCGTCGATGCGGTGCCTTACTATCGTTTCAGCCTTGCAGCGCCACAAGCGCTGTCGATCCGGGCCACCAATGAGTTGGCCGATCCTTACATCTATCTTTTCGATGCTTCGGGCATGGTTCTGGCCGAGAATGACGATGCGGTTGGCCTGAACAGCCGGATTGATGTTCTGCGCCCCTTGGCCGCGGGGGAGTATTGCATCGGCATGCGGGCCTTGTCCGACCGCACTTCGCCGATCCGGGTGACTGTTTCATCCCGCGATCTGCAAGAGGCCGCCGTTTTGGCCTATGCAAGCGCCGAAGTGGCGCCGCCCCTTGATGGGTCATGGCCGGTCGAGGATTTGGGGCCATTGTCCACGACCATGACGCTGGATTGGCATGTGCCGGGCGATCAAGCGCAATGGTTCGTTTTCGACAGCCCGACCGAGGGGTTGATCTTGATCACCGCCGATGCGGTTGGCGATGGCGATCCGATGCTGGATGTCTTTGATGCGGACGGTACATGGGTGGGTGGCAATGACGACGCCAATGGTAGCGTGAATGCCCAGCATGCCTTGCCGGTGCAAGCGGGGCGCTACATCGTGGCCCTGCGCCAATTCGGTGAGGAGGATGAAGGGCTTATCCGCTTGACGCTGACCCGCTACCTGCGGGCTGCCCCCTAAGGTCAAGCACGCGCAAGCGCGCTGATGATCGGCGAAAAAGCCGCCGCGCTCAGCGAGGCACCGCCGACCAAGGCGCCATCGACATTTGCGATGGCAAAGATCGCGGCGGCATTCTCGGGCTTGACCGAGCCGCCGTAAAGGATCGACATCGCCGTGCCTTCTGCGCCAAAGTTGTTGTATAAGATTTCTCGGATCGCTGCATGCACCGCCGCGATTTCATGGTCTTGTGGCACCAGCCCCGTGCCGATGGCCCAAACGGGCTCATAGGCGATGATGAGACGCGCGGGCGTATCGGTCTGGGGCAGGGCATTGGCCAGCTGGGTGGCGACGATGCTTTGGGTTTGGCCCGCCTTATACTGGGCCTCGGTCTCGCCCACACAGAGGATGACGCTCAGCCCGGCTGCCAGCGCGGTCGCGACCTGTGCGCGGATGATCGCATCGCTTTCGCCGTGATCCGCGCGGCGCTCGGAATGGCCCAAGATGACATGGGTTGCCCCTGCCTCGACCAGCATGGAGGCGGCGATATCGCCGGTATGCGCGCCCTTTGTGGCGGCGTGGCAAAATTGACCGCCCACCGCAATCGGGCGCGCGCCGATATGGTTGGCCATGCGATAGATCAGCGTCGCGGGCGGGCAGATGACAATCTCGACGCCGGGGGCAGGATGCGCCTGCAGAAGCGCGTCAATTTCGGCCAAGCTTGCGCCATCGCCATGCATCTTCCAGTTTCCGGCGGCGATCTTACGGGGCATTGACGGCTTTCTTGGCGATCTGCGGCGCGGGGCGCGGTCTTTGCTTGAGCCGATTAACGCTCAGTGACGTTTTGTGCACCCGCAAGCTCGGCCACATCCTTGAACTTGATCGACTCGCCGCAACCACAGGCATCGGCCACATTGGGATTGCGGAATTTGAAGCCCGCCTCAAGCAGGCTGGTCTCATAATCGATCTCGGTGCCGAAAAGGAACATCTGGGCTGTGGGCGCGATCATCACCCGCGCGCCGTCTTGCTCGACGATCTCGTCATGCGGGTTGATCTCGCTGACGTAATCCATCGTGTATTCCATGCCCGCACAGCCACCTTTCTTGATGCCGATGCGCAGGCCTTGGTGGCCCTCGCGGGTCATCAGGCGCTGGATCTGCGCCGCCGCTGCCGGTGTGATCGAGATCGCTTGTTTGCCGGGGATGCCGAACATGGCGTCAGCTCCTTGTCGCTGCTGCGATAGGGGAAAGATAGGCGGTGTCGCGCTTTGGCTCAAGGGGGCGCGCGCGATGGGCCATCACATAAAGCCCAGTTCCAGCCGCGCCTCGTCCGACATCATATCCATGCCCCAAGGCGGATCCCATGTCAGTTCCACATCGACATGCTTGACCCCTTCGAGCGGTTCGACCGCATCGGCGACCCAACCGGGCATCTCGCCCGCCACGGGGCAACCCGGTGCGGTCAAGGTCATGGTCACGCGCACTTCGTTTTCGGGGTTGATATCGATGGTATAGACCAGCCCAAGATCGAAGATATTCACCGGGATTTCAGGGTCATAGACACTGCGGCACGCCTCGACCACGCGGTCGTAGAGCGGGTGCTCGGTGCTGGATGGCTTGATAAGCGGTGTGCCCTCAAGCAGCGGGTCATGCTCTGACATGGGATCGTGCCTTCCGCGGAATTCCTGAGTGAAGATATAAGGAAAGGGACGCGGGGCGTAAAGGGTGCCATTTCCCAAAAGAAAACCCCCGCGCGGGTCGGCGCGGGGGTGGTTCGTGCTTTCAAGCCGATTAGAAACGGAAACCGATCCGCAGGCCAAGACCGACGACGCTGTTGTCGTCAAAGCTGACTTGGCCACCCGGTGCGCGGGGGTTCAACACGTTCTGATCGCCCGGAATGCCATAGGTCAGACCGCCCGAAATGGTCATCGCGTCTTTTGTGTACTGACCGCCAAGTGCCAAGCTATCGAGGCCGGTGGTCGGCGCAAGCGAGGTGTCGCTGGGCTTGGTGCCAGCGGTACGATGCGTATACGACACTGACGCCGACCAGTTTTCATTGATGCGGCGGCCAACCCCGATGTTGTAGGTTGTGGAGTCAGAGGTGAAGTTCACATAGCGCGCGTTGGTCTGACCCGGCACGACAGAATTTGGAACGGTCAGGTTGAAACCCTTCCACATCTGGTAACGCACCGAACCAAAGACCAGCGTATCTGCTGCAACGCCCGACTGAAATTCCAGATTGACCGCCTCGGGGAACTCAAGCTCGAAGGGGCGGCTGGCCGGCGCGGCAAAGGCTGCCGCGGTCGCCTCTGTCGCGGCGAAGGACAGCGAGATCGGGCTGTGATATGTCAAGGCCATGCGCAACGCGATCTCGGGGATCTCATAGGCCGCCCCGATCAGGTAACCATAGCCCGTATCACTGCTTCCGGTCAGGTTACCTGGCAAGGCTGGTGCCATGTTCAACGGGATATTCGTCACATTCGGGTCATTTGCGAAGAAGGTGTTGATCACGCCTTCGCTGCGCAAGGCGCGAATACCGACATGTGCGCTTACATTTGCATTGAAATTGTAGCGACCGATCAAGGTCAGCGCATCGGTTTCGACTGTCGCACCACCGCCGTTGAAGATGCCGGGTGCAGGCGCGTAGCGGACAGCCGCGCCATAGGGCGTGTCATAGATCAAACCGATGGCAAGTGTCTCGTCAAAGCGGTGCAGGAAGCCAAAGCCGGGCAACTGGTAATCCCGCAGGGGGTTCTCGATCCCCGTGGCACCTGCTTCGGGCCGCACGTTTCCGAAGGAAAGCTCGACGTAATTGCCGCTCGGTCCAACATTCTCGAACATCAGGCGCATGGATTGATCTGTGCGGCTAATGTCAGCCTGTGCGACAGCGGTCGATGCCAAGAATGCCGCCGAGGCGACTGCGATGCGGTTCATGTCTCTCTCCCCAAAAACACAACAAAAGATGATAAAAACGAACTAAAGATTAAAAAGGGGCGAAAGGTAAATTCTGCCGCTACGTCAAGGCGCCGTGTTATTCAGTGCAGGAAAGGGAATGTGACGGTTTTGCTACACAGGCCAAACAGGGCCCGATACGCCCAAGCATGCCAAGTCAGGCCAAGTCAGGCCGTTTTGCGCTGGCTGGTCAGGATATTGATGTAGTTTGCCGCGAAAATCATCGCTGCCCCAAACAAGACACCCCATTCTAACGGCTCGGCGTAAAGCACGATGCCCACCACCGCGATCACCGGCAGGCGGGCAAAATCCATCGGCATGACAACCGAGGCAGGCGCGATGGACAGCGCGGTGGTCAGGCAAAAATGCGCGGTCAGCCCGCCAAGCCCGATCACCACGATCCAAGGCAGCATTGCCGCCGAGGGGATGGCCATGTCCCCGTCCCATAGGCAGGCGATCAGGCCAATGACCAGCTGCATCGTGGTCAGCCAAAACAAGATGCAGGTGATCGTCTCGGTCCGCGTCAGCCGCTTGGTCAGGATTGCGGTGCCTGCGAAGAACACCGCGCCGATGGCTGCCGTGATCATGCCCGCCGAGATGGGTTGCACGCCGGGTTGCACCACGGCCAGCACGCCCAAAAACCCCACAAGCCCTGCGATCACCTTCCACAGGGTCAGCCGCTCGCCCAGAAACAGCGCGGCAAAGGCCATGGTCCAAAGCGGCGAGGTGAATTCCAGCGCAAAGACCAAGGCCAAGGGGGCCACGGTGATGGCGTAAAACCACAGGTTTTGGCCGGTAAAATGAAACAGGTTGCGCGCCAGATGCAGGCCCATATTTCGGCGTGTCACTTGGCCCAAAGTGCCCGCAACGCGCGCCACCACGAGCACGATCACGACCCCGATCATCGAGCGGTAGGTCATCATCTCGAATGTATCAAGCTCGAGCGAGGCCGCACGCCCGGCCACCGCCATCGCCGAAAACGCCACGATGGCCCCAATCATCCACAAGGCCGCGCGCAGCGGTTGGTTGGTTGGTTCCGGGGGGCTGGCCGTGGCGGTCTGTGTCATCTTGCCTGTGTGTCCTTGGGCATACTCACGCGATGCCCGGTTTCACGGGCAAGGGCAAGTGCGCTAAAGCCCTTCGCGCTTGGCGCTGTCCCACAGCGCGTCCATTTCGGCCAGATCGCTGTCATCGGGTCGCTTGCCCCGCTTGGTGAGTTCGGCCTCGATAAAGGCGAAACGGCGGGTGAATTTCGCATTGGCGCGGCGCAGCGCATCTTCGGGATCGACCTTGAGATGGCGGGCGAGATTGGCCATGACGAACAACAGATCGCCCATCTCCTCGGCGATCTTGTCTTGCGGCAGGGTTGCGCGCGCCTCGGCCAATTCGCGCGCCTCTTCGGCGATCTTGTCGATGACCATGGCGATATCGGGCCAGTCAAAGCCCACGCGCGCGGCGCGCTTTTGCAGTTTTTCAGCGCGCATGAGGGCAGGCAGGCCCAAAGCAACATCATCCAGCACACCGCCCTTGGCCTTGGCCGCGCGCTCGGCTGCCTTGAGCTTTTCCCAATCAGCAACCTGTTGATCGGCGGATTTGGCGTTGCTTTCATCGCCGAAGACATGGGGGTGGCGCGCGATCATCTTGTCGGCGATGGCGGTTGCGACATCGTCGAGGTCGAACAGCCCCGCCTCTTCGGCCATACGGGCGTGAAAGACGGATTGAAACAACAGATCGCCCAATTCGCCCTTCAACTCATCCCAAGCTTGGCGCTCGATCGCATCGGCGACCTCATAGGCCTCTTCGATGGTGTAGGGGGCGATGGTGGCGAAATCCTGTGCGACATCCCAAGGGCAGCCCGTCACAGGGTCGCGCAGCCGCGCCATGATGGCGCGCAGTCGGTCGATGGGTGGAAGGCGGGAAAGAGCGTCCATTGCGAAACCATGGCGATTGGGTCAGCTCTGCGTTAGACCTAAAGCGTTCCAAGGAGTCCAGCCATGCCCATTATCAATCGTATCGCAGGGCTTGCGCCCGAGATGACCGCATGGCGCAGGCATCTGCACGCCCATCCCGAACTGGCCTTTGAGTGCTTTGAGACGGCGGCTTTCGTGGCCGCGCGGCTGGCGGAGATTGGGGTGGATGAGATCCACACGGGCATCGCGCAAAGCGGGATTGTGGCGATCATCAATGGCCAAGGCGCGGGGCCGGTCGTGGGATTGCGCGCCGATATGGACGCGCTGCCGATCCTTGAGGAAACGGGGGCTGACTATGCCTCGAAAACGCCGGGCAAGATGCATGCTTGTGGTCATGACGGGCATACGGCGATGCTTTTGGGGGCGGCGAAGTACTTGGCCGAGACGCGCAGTTTTCGCGGCCGTGTCGCGCTGATCTTTCAGCCCGCAGAGGAGGATGGCGGCGGCGCGCGCGTGATGGTCGCGGAAGGGATCATGGACCGTTTCGACATCGCCGAGGTCTATGCGCTGCATAATGCGCCGGGCCAAGAGGCGGGGCGCATTTTCACCACGCCCGGCCCGATCATGGCGGCGGTCGATGAGTTTACCATCCAGATCGAAGGGCGCGGCGGCCATGGCGCGATGCCGCATGAGACCATTGATCCGATCCCCGCGGCCGTCAGCATGGTGCAAGCGATCCAGACCATCGTGTCGCGCAATCATCACGCGCTGCAAGATCTGGTCGTCTCGGTCACGCAAATCCATGCGGGCACGACCGACAACGTGATCCCCGGAAGCGCCATGATCAACGGCACGGTGCGCAGCTTTGCGCCCGAGGTGCAGGCCATGGTGATGGCGCGGATGCGCGATATCGTAACAGGCCAAGCGGCCAGTTTCGGGGTGGAAGCCCGCTTGGACTATGCCATCGGCTATCCGGCCACGATCAACGACCCCGCGCGCACCGCATTCGCAGCCGAGGTCGCAGCCGAGCTTGTCGGTGCCGACCGCGTTGATGCAGCGGCAGGCCGCGAGATGGGGGCGGAGGATTTTTCTTATATGCTGCAAGCCCGTCCTGGCGCCTATCTGTTCTTGGGCGCAGGCGCGGGGCCGGGGCTGCATCATGCGGGGTATGATTTCAACGACGAGATTTTGCCGATCGGTGCGAGCCTTTTGGCGCGGCTGGCCGAGCGCGCCTTGCCTGTCGCGGGGTAGGGCGCGAATTTTCGTACGAAAATTCGCATCAAGGCCGCGCGCCATGCGCGCGACGCTGTTTGTTTGGGGGGCGCTGCCCCCGCCCGTTCCGGGCCCCCCGGAGTATTTATGAAGCAAAGATGGCCTTAATGTGCCACGGCGCGCAGGTAGCGGCGCATGCCATAAAGGAGTGGCGCACCTTCGGCTGCGACATGGACCGCTTTGACAGCGCCGATGCAGATATGATGTGTGCCGATCCGTTCGGCCGACAGCAGCGTGCAGTCAAAGCTGACAAGCGCTTGCGCCAAGCATGGCGCGCCGGTGGCGGCGGTAAAAATCTCGACGGCGGCGAATTTGTCGCCACCCGGCGCGGGGCTGCGCGAGGAGAAGATATCAGAGATCGCGGTTTGCTCGCTTTGCAGCAGGTTGATGCAAAAACAGCCATTCTCGAGCACCAAGGGCAGCACCGAGGAGGTTGCGTTGAGGCAGGTCAGCATGGTCGGCGCTTCGCCATCGGCCGAGACTGAGGTCATCGCCGAAACGGTCACGCCGGCGCGACCTGCGGGGCCATCGGTGGTGACCACGCTGACAGCGCTTGCCGCCCGGCTCATGCCTTCAAGAAAGGCTGCGCGCAGGGCGTCACGCGGCCCGGTCGTGTTGCTCATGGCCAGTCTCCTTGGGGTGATCGCACAAAGGGCTAACTGCCTTATGGTGCAGCGAGGGGCAAGGGTGCAAAAATCACGTCGGCGCTTGCGTTTTCTTGCAACTTTGGGCAGGCGAAGCAGCGTCGAGATGGAGGGTGAGCCATGAGCTTGGAAGATGCAAAGCGTGATGTGGATGGCGCATTCACGCGCCCGGGTTTCAAGGGTTTGGCCTTTGAGAACGCCTTTGGCGGGGCGCCGAGTTTCTTGCGCCGCCGCTATAGCAAGGATCTGCGCGGCGTCGATCTGGCGGTCACGGGCATTGGCTTTGATCAAGCGGTCACCAACCGGCCCGGCGCGCGTTTGGGGCCACGCGCGATCCGGGCGGCGTCGAGCTTGCAGCCATATGACCCGCCTTATGGTTGGGACGGGTTCTCGCCCTTGGAGGCATTCGCCATCGCCGATTATGGCGATATGGCCTTTGATTATGCCAAAAGCGCCGATGTGCCGGGGCTGATTACCGCCCATGTGACAGAGATCTTGGACGCAGGCGCCGCGTGTATCACGCTGGGGGGCGATCACGCGATCACCTTGCCCATTTTGCGCGCGCATGCTGCCAAATACGGGCCTGTGGCCTTGATCCAGTGCGATGCGCATACCGATACCTGGCCCGATGATGATGCAACCCGGTTCGATCACGGCACATTTTGCTACAAGGCGGTGCAAGAGGGGCTGATCGATGTCGCGGCTTCGGCGCATGTCGGCATCCGCACTGTTGTGGCCGATAATCTGGGCATCAAGATCCATGATGTGCGCGAGCTGCATCTGCGCGGGGCCGATGCGGTTGCGGCCGATCTGCGCGCGCGTGTGGGGGGGCGACCCGTCTACTTAAGTTTTGATATCGATGCGCTTGATCCGGCCTTTGCGCCGGGAACCGGCACGCCCGTTTGGGGTGGCTTGTCGAGCGCGCAAGCGGCAGGGCTTTTGCGTGGCTTGGCGGGGATCAACCTTGTGGGCGGCGATGTGGTCGAGGTCTGCCCGCCTTATGATCACGCCGATATCACCGCAGTGGCCGCAGCCCATGTTGCGATGGAGTTGATCTGTCTTTGGGGTTGGACGCGGCGCGACGCTCAGCGCTGGACCGACTCATCGGTAACAGGTTAGATCGTAACAGGATAATGAAAAGGGCTTAAGCCACCATGCCGCGTCTTTCCAAAAACGATCCGCGCCGTGCCATTGCGCGCGAGATTTCTTATGCCTCATCCGCCGCGTCACGCGGGGGGCGGGCGATGATCCGGGTGATGGAGAATGCCACGGGGCGGCTCGAGCTGATCAAGCGGGCCAGTGGTTATGATGACGAGGTGCGGCTGGGGCGCGATTTCTGGCAGGTGATTGTTGAACGCTACGGCCTTAACTTGCGGGTGGTGGGTGGTTCGCTCGATTTGATCCCGCGCGAGGGGCCGCTGATCTTGATCGCCAATCACCCCTACGGTATTCTCGACGGGCTGATGATGGGCCATATTCTCAGCCTTGTACGCGGTGATTTTCGGATCATGGCGCACCGGGTCTTTCGTAAGGCCGAAGATCTTGAGCGGGTGATTTTGCCCATCTCCTTTGACGAGACGAAAGAGGCGCTGGCGCTGAATATCGAGACGCGCAAGACCGCGCTGGCCTATCTGGCCCAAGGCGGCGCGATTGGGATTTTCCCCGGCGGCACCGTCTCGACCGCGGCAAAGCCCTTTGGGCGGCCGATGGATCCGGGCTGGCGCAGTTTCACCGCGCGGATGATCGCGAAATCCGAGGCGACCGTGGTGCCGGTGTTTTTCGATGGCCATAATTCACGGCTGTTCCAATTGATGAGCCATTTGCACACCACGTTGCGCATGGGGCTATTGATCAAGGAGTTTCGCGCCCGTTTGAATAGCCCGGTCGATGTGGTGGTTGGCCAGCCGATCCCGCGCGCGGCGCTTGATGACTATGCCGGTGACGCGCGCGCGATGATGGAATTTTTGCGTGAAACCACCTATGGTCTTAGCCCGCGCCCCTTGGACGCATCGGCGCGCGGTTTCGAGTTTGAGCAGCGTCACCGCTCGCCTGAAGAGAATGAGGGGCGCAAGCGCAAGATCTTGGGGGATCGCTACTGATGGCGGTTGGCATTTTCGATAGTGGCTTGGGCGGGTTGACCGTGCTTGATGCGGTGGTCGCGCGCCTGCCTGATGTGCCGCTGGTCTATTTCGGCGATAATGCCCATGCGCCTTACGGGGTGCGCGATGCCGATGATATTTACGACCTGACAACGCGCGGGGTGCAGGCGCTTTTTGATGCGGGATGCGATCTGGTGATCTTGGCCTGCAACACTGCCTCGGCGGCGGCGCTGCGCCGGATGCAAGAGGGCTGGGTGCCCAAGGACAAGCGGGTCTTGGGCGTTTTCGTGCCGCTGATCGAGGCGCTGACCGAACGGAAATGGGGGGACAATTCCCCGCCGCGGCCCGTGGCGGTGCAGACTGTCGCGCTGTTTGCCACCCCTGCCACCGTGTCAAGCCGCGCCTTTCAGCGCGAGTTGGCATTTCGCGCCATCGGTGTCGATGTCGAGGCACAGCCTTGCGCCGGTGTCGTCGATGCCATCGAGATGGGCGATATGATCTTGGCCGATGCGCTGGTGCGCAGCCATGTGGAATCGCTGATGCGCCGGATGCCGCGCCCACAGGCCGCGATCCTTGGATGCACCCATTACCCGCTGGTCGAAGAGGTGTTTCGCGACGCGCTTGGGGCTGATGTGGCCGTGTATTCCCAGCCCAAGCTGGTGGCCGAGGCCTTGGCCGATTACCTGACGCGTCATCCGGGCAAGGTTGGGCCGGGGCAGGGGGCGACATTCCTGACCACGGGCGATCCGAAATCGGTGTCGAACAAGGCCACGCAATTCCTACGCCGCCGGATCGAGTTTCAAAGCGCGCCTGCGACCTGATGGGTCAGTTGTGGCCCAAATTGCCGCGCCCCCTTCACAAACGAACCATTCGCGCACAGATTGTGCGCCAGTGCGCGTTTGCGTGAACCGATATTGAGGGGGGCCACCCATGCGGGGGTTAAAGAAACAGCGTCGTATCCAGATCGTCATGCTGGCGACCTTGGCCCTTGTGCTTTCCGCCTCGCTTATTGGTTACGCGATGCGCGACGGGATCAATTTCTTTCGCCCCCCCTCCGAGGTGGCTGAAAACCCGCCGCCGCCTGATGAGGTTTTCCGCATTGGTGGCTTGGTCGCCGAAGGCAGCCTTGTGCGCGATGCGGGTGAGACGATCCATTTCTTGGTCACAGATGGCGGCGCAGAAGTTCCCGTGACCTATACCGGCATCTTGCCTGATCTGTTCGGCGAGGGGCAGGGGATGGTCGGCACCGGGCGGCTGGTCAATGGTGTGTTCGAGGCGACCGAGATCTTGGCCCGCCATGATGAGGAATACATGCCCGCCGAGGTGATCGACGCGCTTGAGGCCCAAGGCGTCTATCGCGAAAGCGCGCCGGGAACCTGACATCACGGCGCAATGATGCTTTGGCGTGTCGCCTTCGCGCTGGTGGCCTGCGCTTTGCCGCGATAGCCTTACCCTTGTTGGCGCAAGGGAGGATGCGATGCGGCTTAGCGATCTCGAGATTTTCACCGTGGCACCGCCACCGCCCGGCTGGGGTGGGCGCTATTGGCTGATCGTTCGCGTCACCACCGCTTGTGGCATCACGGGCTTGGGTGAGGTCTATGCCGCCGCTGTTGGCCCCAAGGCGATGCATGCGGTGATCGAAGATGTCTTTGCCCGCCATATGCAGGGTGAGACCCCCGAGAATATCGAGTTGATGTCGCGCCGCGTTTGGTCGTCGGGCTTTACCCAGCGGCCCGATCCGACCGCTTTTGGTGCCTTTGCCGGGCTTGAGATGGCCTGTTGGGATATCTTGGGCAAAGCCCGTGAGCGGCCTGTTTGGGCGCTTTTGGGGGGGCAGATGAACGCGCGGGTGCGGGCCTATACCTATCTTTATCCCGAACCTGGCCGCGAAAGCCCCAGCTTTTGGGTCGATGGCCCGGCACAGGCCGAGGCTGCCGCAAAATGCGTGGCCGAAGGCTGGACGGCGGTCAAATTCGACCCTGCAGGCCCCTATACGATCCGGGGCGGTCATGCGCCCGCCATGTCCGATATCACGCGCTCGGCCGAGTTTTGCGGCTTGATCCGGCAAGCGGTGGGGGATCGGGCCGATCTGCTCTTTGGAACCCATGGGCAGTTCACGCCGGGCCATGCGATCCGGCTTGCCCGCGCGCTCGAGGTGCATGACCCGCTGTGGTATGAAGAACCCATCCCCCCCGATGATATCGCAGGGCTGGCCGAGGTGGCGCGCGCAACATCTATCCCCGTCGCGGTGGGTGAGCGTTTGTGCGGCAAGATGGAATTCATGGCCGCGCTGCGCGCTGGCGTGCGTATCGTGCAGCCCGCCTTGGGCCGCGCAGGCGGCATTTGGGAGGGGCGCAAGATCGCCCTTCTGGCCGAGGCGCATGGCGCGCAGATTGCGCCGCATCTTTATGCTGGACCCGTCGAATGGGCGGCCAATGTGCATCTGGGCGTGGCTTGTCCGAACCTGTTGATGGTCGAGGCAATCGAGACACCGTTTCACGAGGCGCTGGTCACGGGCAGGCCCAAGGTCGAGGGTGGCTTTGTCGATGCGCCGACTGCGCCGGGCTTGGGGATCGAGCTCAATGATGCGGTGGCCCTTGCCAATCCTTACACCGGCAACGGCCTGCATCTTCAGATGCAGGAGGCACCGTGCGATTGGAGGAATGGCAATGCCTTTGCAGGTGGTGCAGCCGATTGATCAAAGAGCGGGGCGCGCGCGCGCCCTGCTGCTTGACGCGGTAGAATGGATACGACAGAATTCAGGTGTATCCGCAAGGATTTGCGCCTGCCCGGCGGTCGGCTGGCGCCATGCTGACTGGCCGTCTTGCTGTTGCCTTTGCGGGCAATCTTGATGGATGACTGATCTTGCCCCCTGACATATCTGCGGTGCCACGCACCGATGCGCCGCCGCGTGACCTGACGCAGCGCGGCATCACGCGGCAGGGGTTGTTTCGCTGTTTTCTGATCGTCGGCGTCACCGGCTTTGGCGGTGTCTTGCCGGTGTTCGTGCATGAGGTGGTGCGCAAGCGCGCATGGCTTGATCAAGAGGAATTCACCGAACTTCTGGCCGTGTGCCAAGTGCTGCCCGGCCCCAATATCGTGAATATGTCGATGGTCATGGGCATGCGCACATGTGGGCTATCGGGGGCGTTCGTCTCGGTTCTGGGGCTTTTGTTGTTGCCGGTGATCTTGGTGCTGGCTTTAGGCGCGCTTTATACGAGTTTCGTGCATCTTCCCGCCGTCGAAGGGGCGGTGCGGTCTATCGCGGCGGCGGCGGCGGGGCTTTTGATCGCGATCACCGCGCGGCTTTTCTGGCCGCAGCGCGCCAATCCGGTGGCCATCGGGATCGGGCTTTTGGTTTTGATCGCGATTGCGTGGTTCCGCATGCCACTGCTTTGGGTTTTGGCTATGCTTGGGCCGGTTTCTATCGCGCTGACATGGTGGCGGAGGCGCGCGCATGGATGACGCGATCCTCAGCCTGTTTGGGCATTTGTTGGCGCAATCGCTGATGGCAATCGGCGGCATCTATGTCGTGGTGGCCGAGTTGCAGCGAGTGGTCGTGGTCGAGAATGGCTGGATCGAGGCCGAGGATTTCGCGGCGCTTTTCGCGCTTGCACAGGCCGCGCCGGGGCCGAATACGATCTTTGTGGCGCTGGTGGGCTGGCGCATGGCGGGATTATGGGCTGGCGCCTTGGCGATCTGCGTCTTTGTTCTGCCCTCGTTCATCTTGTCGGTGCTTTTGGCGCGCGGCTGGTCACGCTGGGCCGATGAGCGGTGGTTTGATCTGCTGCGCAAGGGCTTGGTGCCGGTGACGGTGGGGTTACTTGCCTCAAGCGCGGCCTTGTTGACGCAAACCTCGGCGGTGAGCCCGATGGCGCTTGGCGTCACGGGGGGTGCAGCGGCACTGTCGCTGCGCACGCGATTGCCGCCGCTTGCGATCTTGTCCTTGGCCGCGGTCTTGGGGGCGCTGGGGTTGGTTTAGCTGCTTGCCGCGCGCAGGCCTTGGGTCCAAGCCTTGGCCGCGCCTGACAGAAACGCCACATCGGTCTGTGTCGTCAAGAACCGCGCCCCGCCCTTGATCGCGGCGGCTTGGCGGTCAACCGAGCGATTGCCGCCACATCCCGCGATAATGCCATTGGCCGCGCAGGCGCGATTGACGCGCGCTTGGGCGGCCAAGATCTCGGGCGTATCGAACTGACCAGGAAGGCCCATATTCACCAGTAGATCATTGGTGCCGACATGGATCACATCAATACCCGGCACGGCGGCGATTTTCTCGACATTCTCAAGACCTTCGGGTGTTTCGATCATCACCCCCACCAGCGTCGCGGCCTCAAGCGCGGGGATGGTCTGCGACAGGGGCAGGCCTTCGAAATCGAACATCATGTAGCCACCAGACACGGCGCGCTTGCCCAAGGGCGGAAAGCGGCAGATGGCGACCGCGCGCGCGGCCTGTTCTGGGGTGTCGATGTCGGGATAGATGATCCCCTGCACCCCGTTGTCGAGCATGAGCGACACATCGGGGTCGTCCAAGCCGCGCACGCGGACCAAGGGGGCAACACCCACCTCGATCGCGGTCTGGGCGATGGCGTGGATCGATTCCAGCCCGAAAATCGCGTGCTGCGTGTCGATGAACAAGAAATCATGGTTTGAGGCGCGCGCGATCCGCGCGATTTCGCCCGTGCGCACCATCCGCACGCTCATGCCCAAGACGGCGGCCCCTGATGCCAGCTTGGCCTTGAGCGGGTTGTGATAGCTTGCGGCTGACATGATGGCCCTTTCGGTGCGGCGGTGGCTCGACAATCCTGCATGCAGGTGTATTCATCCGTGTCCAGCAGGGCAAGACGCGCAGGGGCAGCGATGACCGAGACATTGATACTGACCCGCGCCGCGGCCGAGGGTTTCGCCATCCCCTTTCTCCTTGATGCGGGCGTGCCCGAGGCCGACGCCGCCATCGCCGCGCGCTGCTTGGTGCGTGCCGATCTGCGCGGTGTCGATACTCACGGCATGGTGCGGCTTCCCGGATATCTGGACCGCATCGCCAAGGGGCTGGTCGATCCCGCGCCAAAGTTGGATTTTGAGGCTGTGGCCCCCAATGCGGCAAGGCTCGACGGCAAGAATGGTCTGGGTTTCGTCGTGGCGACCCGCGCGGTGGATCACGGCATCGCAATGGCGCGCGAGATGGGTCTGGGCCTGATCGGGGTGCGCAACTCCACCCATTATGGCATGGCCGCCACCTATCTGTTGCAGGCGATCGAGGCGGGCTTTGCCGCGATGGTCTATACCAATGCCTCGCCTGCGCTGCCGCCTTGGGGTGGGCGGGGCGAGATGTTTGGCACCTCGCCCTTTGCGGTGGGGGTGCCAGCGCCCGGATCGGTGCCTTTCGTGCTGGATATGGCCCCCACGGTCGTGGCACGCGGCAAGATCCGCAAGGCCGCGCGCGACGGAAAGCCCATCCCCCAAGGCTGGGCGCTTGATGCCGAGGGGCGGGATACGACCGATGCAAGCGCTGCGATGGCGGGGGGCGTGCTGCTGCCCATCGGCGGGCCCAAGGGGGCGGGTCTGTCGATGATGCTTGATATCCTCTGCGGCGTGCTGACCGGCGCGCGCTATGGCGGCGAGGTGGGCGATCAATACAAGCGCTTTGACCGGCCGCAAGGCGTGGGCCATTTCATCTTGGTGATGCGCCCCGATCTATTCCTCTCCGCCGAGGAGGTGGCCGCGCGCATGGGTGATCTGGTGGCGCGGGTCAAAGCCAACCCCAAGGCCGCCGGTGTCGATGAAATCTACATGCCCGGCGAGATCGAAGCCCGGCGTGAAGCCGCGCGGCTGATCGACGGCATCCCTTACGCCCGCGCTGATCTGGCCCCGTTGGTGGATTTGGCGCGCGCCAAGGGATTTGCCCTGCCACAAGGGCTTTGATGGCTCAATATTGAAACATCATCCCCAGCCGCGTGTCGCGGGCATGGCGGATATGGCTGCGCGCGTGATCTTCGGCCGCGTCCGGATCGCGGCGCTCGATGGCATCCAGAATGGCCAGATGCTCGCCCACCGCGTCGCCTTGCCGCCCGCCCACGGCAAAGGTGGTCGAGGGCAACAGCATCAGCGTGTCATGCATCCCATCAAGGATGGTGAGCAGGAATTTGTTATGCGCCGCCTCATAGAGCGCAGCATGAAAGGCGCGGTTGAGCTGCGCCACGCGGGCCGGATCATCGGCGGGGGTGGCGGCAAAGGCTTCGGCGATCTGGCGCATGGTGAACAGATCCGAGGGCGAGGCATGCTGGGCGGCAAAGCGCGCCGCTGACCCCTCCATCAATTCGCGCACGGCGTAAAGCTCGAGCACGGCGGTGCGGTCAAGCTGCGTCACCGCAAGGCCCGTGGCGGTCATCTGCAATAGCCCACGCTCTTGCAGCCGTGACAGCGCCTCGCGCACTGGGGTGCGCGAGACGTCGAAGGTTTTGGCCACATCTTCGGCGCGGATGCGATCACCGGGCAGGTAGGTGCCAATGCGCAAGCCATCGATGAATGCCGCATAGACGGTTTGCGCAATCGACATGGTGCAAGTCTTTCCATCTATTTCGTTTCGCCCGACCGCTATAGCGCCGCGCGGCATATCGGGTAAAGCGGCTTGGCGCTTGCGGGTGGAGAATCGGAAGATTTTCTTGGCTTTTGCGAAATCTCTTGCACGCTTTTTGGGTGCTGTTGCCATGTTATATAGACATATCGTGAGGTTAGGCGTCAGATATGTCACGTAAAAATTACAGTTGAAGTTGTAAACTTAGCATGACACTCTCTCTTTAGAGGACCGTGCACTCCTCAGGCGTGGCCTCATGAGCGGCGTGGCATCCCGCCCGCCTTTGACAAGAAGAGAAAGGAGGGGCGTAGGATGTCCAACGATCCCGATAAGGTATGGCCAACTGGCCTGACCCTGAAAGAAGCAGAAGAGGTGCATAGCTACCTCATCGACGGCACACGTGTCTTCGGCGCGATTGCGCTTTTGGCGCATGTGTTGGTGGCCGTCTCCACACCGTGGCTTGGCTGAGGGAGGCACATCATGAATAACGCAAAGATGTGGCTCGTGGTGAAGCCGACCGTGGGCGTGCCGCTGTTCCTTGGCGCTGTTGCCGTGGGCTCTTTCGCTGTCCATGTGGCGGTGTTGAGCAATACGACATGGGTTGCCGATTTCCTCTCTGGCGCATCCGCTGCAAGCGGCAGCGCGGCGTTGCAGACCGAGCAGGCGATTTTGCCCGCAACGGCACATGCGGCGACCTCGCTTCCCATGTATCTGGAAGCACAGGCCGATGGCACCCAATCCATGCGGGTGATTTTGCCCGATGGGCGCACGGCAACACTGGTAGTTGACGATCTGACCCAAGCCGCCTTGCGGTAAGGACCGATCTGATGCTGAACGACCGTAACATACGGGTCGGAGGCCGCGCCTAAGCGCACCCCCGACCCGATCCCGGCCTGCCCCCGGTCAATGGGCGGAAAGAAGGCGGATAAGATGGCCAGTTTACGCGATAGCGCGCTGCGCAAGATCCAGACCATCGGCCCGCGATTTCTGCCCTTTGCGGATGTCGCGACCGAGGCGGTGCCGCTGTCGCGGCTGTTGCGTTTGTCGCTGTTCCAAGTGACTGTCGGCATGGCGCTGGTGCTTTTGGTCGGCACGCTGAACCGCGTGATGATCGTAGAGCTGGGCGTGCCTGCCAGCTTGGTGGGGCTGATGATCGCGCTGCCGCTGGTCTTTGCACCGTTTCGCGCGCTGATTGGGTATAAATCCGATATTCATAAATCCGCGCTTGGCTGGCGGCGTGTTCCCTACATCTGGAAGGGGACGATGCTGCAATTTGGTGGCTTTGCCATCATGCCCTTCGCGCTCTTGGTGCTGTCGGGCTATGATCAGGCAGCCGATGCGCCGATCTGGATCGGCCATTCTGCGGCGGCCTTGGCGTTTTTGCTGGTGGGGGCGGGGATCCATACCGTTCAGACCGTGGGGCTGGCCTTGGCCACCGATCTCGTCAGCGTCGACGAGCAACCCAAGGTCGTGGGGCTGATGTATGTCATGCTTTTGTTGGGCATGATCGGATCGGCGCTGATCTTTGGCTGGCTGCTTGAACCCTATACGCCGGGCCGCTTGATCCAAGTGGTGCAAGGGGCCGCCGTGATCACCGTGGCGCTGAACCTGCTAGCACTTTGGAAGCAAGAGCCGCGCGACCGCGCGCGTGCTACCCGCGTCGAAACACAGCCCGAGTTTCGCGATGCATGGCGCCTGTTCGTGCAGGGCCGCGCGGCGGTGGGGCTTTTGGTCGTGATCGCGCTTGGCACCATGGGTTTCGGCATGGCCGATGTCGTGCTCGAGCCCTATGGCGGGCAAGTGCTGAATATGGCGGTCGGTGCGACCACGCGGTTGACCGCGGTGCTGGCGGCAGGCGGGCTATTGGGTTTTGCCATCGCCTCACGCGTGTTGCTGGACGGGGTAGCACCTGTGCAAGTCGCATGGTGGGGCACGCTGATCGGTTTGCCCGCTTTCGCGATGATCATCGCGGCGGGGCCTTTGGGGATGGTGTCGCTGTTTGTTATGGGCACCGGGCTTGCGGGCCTTGGGGCGGGGCTGTTCGGGCATGGCACGCTGACGGCCACGATGCGGGCTGCACCGCGCGCACAGGTGGGGCTTGCGCTCGGCGCTTGGGGCGCTGTGCAGGCAACGGCGGCGGGGATCGCGGTCGCACTTGGCGGCGTGATCCGTGACACGGTCGCGGCGTTGCCCGCGGCGCAATTCATGCGCCCAGAGGCACCCTATACCCCGGTTTTCGCCCTTGAGTTGGCATTTTTGTTGGCCACGGGTGCGGTTTTGATCGCTTTGCGCCGCCGCGAGGCGGGACTTTTCCAGACCAAGCACTATCATCGCGCGTTGGGACGACCGGAACGGCCCGCCGCCTTTACTGACCCCCAGCCGCGCGACAGGCGGCCAACAGGAGAAGAGCCCCATGACGACAGTCGTCTCACGGCTTTATGATCAGGTCGACACCGCCAACCGCGTGGCCGCGCAATTGCGCAGCGACGGTTTTCCGGAACAAACCATTGCGGTCGTGACAAGCGCCGATCTTGCCGCCATGACCGCCGCCGGCGTGCCAGCAGGCGTCGCAAGCAACTATGTGCGCCAAATACAGGCCGGCCAAGCGGTGCTGGTGTGCCGCGCGCCCTTTACGCCCTTTGGCGCGGCGCGCCGTGCGATGGAGGTTGCCGATAGCGCCACGGCGCTGGCCGCTGATAACAGCTATATCCGCCAAGAGCCAAAGCTTGAGCAGCATCTCAACAGTGTGCTGACCAGCCATCCGATGATGATGACACGCGAGGATTACGCGGGTTCCGGCTGGGCCGAGTGGCGCGCGACCCATACTTTGGGCTGGCCCACTGTTACCCGCCGCCGCGAGGCACCCGATAACCTGCTCAAGGGCAGGGGGCCGATGTCGCGGCTGTTTTGGCCCGGCAAGCTGCTGAGCGACAAGCCGCGCGCATCGCGCGTGATCTCGGGGCGGCGGCATTTCTTGACCTCGGCCCGCAGCGTGAGCGCGCATCGCAGCCGGAGCAAGATCTTGACCGGGCATCCGCGCATCAGCGAACTTTTCGGCTGGCCGACATTGTCCAAGCGCGCCTAACCGCGTGCCCTTGAAAACGAAAGGCCGGGCATCGCGCCCGGCCTTTTGTCATTCCGCCGCTTGGCGCTTGGGCAGAACCCAGCCGGGGCGAATGAAGTGGCAGGTATAGCCATGCGGCAAGCGCTGGAGGTAATCTTGATGCTCTGGCTCTGCCTCCCAAAACGGGCCTGCGGGGGCGAGTTCGGTCACCACAGGGCCGGGCCAAAGGCGGGATGCATTCACATCGGCGATGGTCTCTTCGGCGCAAAGGCGTTGCGCCTCATCGACGTAGTAAATCGCTGAGCGGTAACTTGGCCCGCGATCATTGCCTTGGCGGTTGGGCGTGGTCGGATCGTGGATCTGAAAGAAGAATTCGAGGATCTGACGGTAACTGATCACGCTTGGGTCAAAGATGATCTCGATCCCCTCGGCATGGGTGCCGTGATTGCGATAGGTGGCATTGGCCACATCGCCGCCCGTATAGCCCACCCGTGTATCGATCACGCCGGGCGTGTGCCGGATCAATTCCTGCATCCCCCAAAAACAACCACCTGCCAAAACGGCGCGCGCGGAACTCATGCGATATCCTCCAGCTGATCGAGATAATCCCCATACCCCTCTGCCATCATATCATCGCGATGCACAAAGCGCAGCGAGGCCGAGTTGATGCAATAGCGCAAGCCACCCCGGTCGCGCGGACCATCGGGAAAGACATGGCCCAAATGGCTATCGCCATGTTTCGAGCGCACCTCGGTGCGGATCATCCCGTGGCTGATATCGCGCAGCTCGATCACATGGGCGGGTTCTATGGGCTTCACGAAGCTGGGCCAGCCACAACCAGACTCGAATTTGTCGGATGAGGCAAAAAGCGGCTCACCCGAGACGACATCGACATAGATGCCCGGTTCCTTGTTATAGAGATAAGCGCCGGTTCCCGGACGCTCGGTCCCCGATTGCTGGGTCACATGGAATTGCGCGGCGCTCAAGGCGGCGATGATGTCGGGATTTTTGGTGTAGCGGGTCATGGGTATCCCTGATCTTGGCGTTCCCGTGACTATATGGGGCGCATGGCTTGCGCTGTCCAATCATCCCAATGTGAAAACGCCCAACCGATGAAGGTTGGGCGTTTTCGTTCAGCAATGGAATGTGCAGCAGCGATCAGCCGCCCCAAGCGCGGACATCGCCGCAGTCCATATGCACGAAATTCGAACGCGAATACCGCCCAACGCCACCGGCATTACAGGCGCGCGCGGCATTAAAGATCTGCGTCACGCTGCGCGAGGACAGGCGCAGATCGGCCGCTTCGCCGCGCACATGCAGCGAGTTGCGCGCAACGCCCGACGATTGGCGGCGCAGCATCGCGTTGGTCTCGGCGCTGCGATAACCCGAGAGGAGCGTGTAGGGCTCGGACGTATCGAGAAGGTTATGCGCGGCGGTCATGATATCGATGGTGCGCGGATCGATGCGATGCACACGCCCGTTGCGCCAATCGCGCATGAAATGAGCAATCTCATCCAATGCCGGTTGGATATATTCACCCTCAATCCAGTAGATCATGTCGAGGCTTTCGCCCGCGCGGCCATTGTGCATGCGCAGGCGGCGAATATCGCCCGCACCGCGCAACAAACCCGCTGCATTTGCCATCACAGGTGCCGCTGTCACAGCCGTAGCTGCAAAAGCGCGCAAAAGCGCACGGCGCGTTACCTTTGCTTCAATCATTGGTCAGAACGCCCCATGTCGTCTTTCCTTCGTCACCTGGCGACCCCCTTATTTCGAGGTCGTTTTTTGCATTCCCCCCACAGGCGCAACCAAGTGATGACATAGACGACACATTTGGAAAAGAGTCTGTGATCAACTTTGAGACGATTTTTCGATTTTCGGCAATTTTCCGCCACTTTCCATGGTTTTGGCACAGATCGACGATCAAAAATGGCAAGACTCGCTGCGCCCAAGCCATGCGGCCTTGGCGCAACAGCGCGAAAGAATACTGTTGCGCGCTCTGGATGTTGGGGCCAATGCCTTGTCACATTGTAAAAATCCCGTCGCAATCTGCGGAAAATTCTTGGGATCTGTACCTCGGTTTTTGAAGGATGATGCTGTGACGACCCTTCGCTTTGCCAAGATGTTCCTCTTCTCAGCGATTTTTGGCATAAGTGCCTTTGGTCTTGGGGCGCTGACAGTCCAGCCTGCCATGGCGCAGGCCTTCTCTGCCGAACGGCAATCGATTGCCGAGGCTGCCGCCGCGGATGAGGCGCTGGTGGCTTTTTACCGCGACCGCGATTTTGCCCCTGTCTGGACCGGTCCGGATGATGAGGCACGGCGCAGCGCACTTGTGCGTGCGCTTGAGAAAGCCGGGCATCACGGCCTGCCTGTCGCGCGGTATGATCTCGCGGGGCTGCGCGCGGCCTTTGCTGCGGCGACAAATCCTTGGATGCGCGGACAGGCCGATGTCATGGCAAGCCGCATCTTCTTGCGCTACGCGCGCGATGTGCATGGCGGCTTTCTCGACCCCGCGCGCCTGATCCCCGACATCTTCCAAGATCAGCCGCATCGTGACCCCTATGCCTTGATGGCGGGTCTTCTCGAAACTGAGCCGCATCGGTTCATGGCCACGCTGCCCCCGCAAAGCCCGGGCTATAACCGGTTGATGCGGATGAAGCTGTCGCTCGAGGCTTTGGCGCGCGATGGCGGCTACGGGCCTCAGGTGCAAGCCACGCGGCTTGGCCCCGGCGATAGCGGTGCTGCGGTGATCCAGCTACGCAACCGTTTGATCCGCATGGGGTATTTGGCGCGTGCGGCCACCGCCGAATATGATGCGCGGCTACAAGCGGCGGTGGTGGCGTTTCAGGTCAACAACGGCCTCGCGGCTGATGGGGTGGCGGGGGCCGACACGATTGCCGCGGTCAACACCTCGGTCGAGGATCACTGGAACGCAGTGGTGCTGGCGATGGAGCGGCATCGCTGGCTCAATGACGGAAAGGTGCATGATCGGCTGATTTTCGTCAATCTGACCGATTTCCACACCCGTGTCATCGACAATGGCGAGGTGAGTTTCATCACCCGCTCGGTGATCGGCGCGCCCGACCGCCAGACGCCCGAGTTCTCGGACGAGATGGAGCATATGGTCATCAACCCAAGCTGGTATGTGCCGCGTTCGATTGCGCAGCGCAGCTATATCGCGGGCATCTTGGAAGGTGGCAGCAACTATATGCAGCTGATGTCGAACGGGCGCGTCATCGACCGCTCGAGCGTTGATATGAGCCAATTCTCTGTCGCAAGCTTTCCCTTCGACCTGCGTCAGCCGCCGGGGCCGAACAATGCGCTTGGCACGGTAAAGTTTATGTTCCCCAATCGCCATGCCATCTATCTGCATGACACGCCCGAGCAGCATTTGATGCAGCGCCCGGTGCGGGCCTATTCCTCGGGCTGCATCCGTTTGGCTGATCCGCATGACTTCGCCTATCATTTGCTCGCGCGTCAAAGCGATGATCCGGTGGGGCTGTTCCAAGGGATACTTGCCTCTGGCCAAGAGACCTATCTGCATCTCGATCAGCATATCCCGGTGCATCTGACCTATTGGACGGCTTGGGTGGAAAGCGATGGTCATTTGCAGACAAGGCCCGATATCTATGGGCGCAACGCGATCTTGAGCCGCGCGATCATGTCGCTTGGGGTGGTCATGCCCGAGGCTTCCAGCTAATCGTGACCCTGCAAAGCATGGCTGCGGGGCGCAAGGGCAAGATGGCAGGGCATAGCATCACGGCAATCGCAGCAGCATTGGGCGCGCAGGCATTTGGCGCGGGCGATATCGTGGTGACGGGCTTGGCCGAGCCTGCGGCGGCGGGGCCAGATGATTTGGCCATGGCGATGCGCGCGTCTTACGCGGCGGATCTGGCCAAGGGGCGCGCGCGCGCCGCCTTGATCGGGGCGGATATGGATTGGCGCGCCTTGGGGCTGGAGGCGGCCATTGTCGTGCCGCGCCCAAGGCTCGCCATGGCGGGTGTGACGCAGATCATGGATCGCGGCCCCGACATCGCGCTAGGCGTTCATCCAACCGCCGTGATCGATGCCAGCGCCCAGATCGGGGCGGGGGCGGCTATCGGTCCCTTTGTCGTGATCGGCGCGGATGTGGTGATCGGCGCGCATGCGCGGATCGCCAGCCATGTCTCGATCGCTGAGGGGGCGCGGATCGGCGATGATGCGCTGATCTTGCAAGGGGCGCGGATAGGGGCGCGGGTGCGCATTGGGCAGCGCGCCATTTTGCAGCCCAACTGCGTGATCGGTGCCGATGGCTTTAGCTTTGTCACCCCCGAGACCAGCCAGGTTGAGCGCATCCGTCACAGCCTTGGGCAAGAGGATGGAGCGGTGCCGCCACAAAGCTGGCGACGCATCCATTCGCTGGGTGCGGTCATAATTGGCGATGATGTGGAGATCGGGGCCAATGCCACCATCGACCGGGGCACAATTGCCGACACCGTGATCGGTGATGGCACCAAGCTCGATAACATGGTTCATGTGGGCCATAATGTGCGCATCGGGCGCGATTGCCTGCTCTGCGGTCAGGTGGGGATCGCGGGATCGGTCAAGATCGGGGATCGGGTAGTTTTGGGCGGCCAAACAGGTGTCGCCGATAACCTCGAGATCGGATCAGATGTGGTTACTGGTGCCTCGACCATCATCTTGTCCACCGTGCCACCGGGGCGCGCGATGTTGGGCTATCCGGCGGTGCGGATGGAAACGCAGGTTGCGATGTACAAAAACCTGCGCCGCTTGCCCCGGCTCGCGCAAGCGGTTGCCGAGGTGAAGAAAGCCGTTTTCAAGGGCGACAAGACGCCGTAATTGACCCGCGTAGCATAACGGAGTGATGCCATGACCGACAGTGTCAGGGAAAAGGTGATCGCGATCATCGCCGAGCAGGCGGTACTAGAGCCCGGTGACATCACGCCCACGGCGACGCTGCCCGATTTGGGGATCGATAGCCTTGGGTTGGTCGAGTCGATCTTTGCCATCGAAGAGGCCTTTGATATCCAGATCCCTTTCAACGCGAATGAACCCGATCAAAGCGATTTCGACATCTCCTCGGTCGATGCCATCATCGCGGCGGTCGAGGGTTTGGTTGCCGCCCAAAAAGGCGTCTGAGCCGCGATGCGCCGCGTCGTCATCACCGGCCAAGGCACGATCAACGCGCTTGGCCAAGATGTGCCACAGACCTTGGCCGCGATGCGCGAGGGGCGTTGCGGGATTGCTGAATTGGAACTGCGCGATGTTGAGCGGCTTTCGGTGCGGATCGGCGCACAGGTCAAGGGCTATGATCCCGAGGCGCTGTTTAACCGCCAACAGATCGCGCTTTACGACCGTTTCACCCAATTCACCTTGATCGCCGCGCGCCAAGCGATGGATGGCTGCGGCCTGTCTTTTGCGGGTGAATTGGCCGTCCGCTCGGGCGTGGTGCTAGGCACGGCCGGTGGCGGCGTGAACACTTGGGATGAGAATTACCGCACCGTCTATGAAGAGGGGAAGAACCGCGTTCACCCCTTTGTCGTGCCGAAACTGATGAACAATGCCGCCGCCTCGCATGTGTCGATGGAATGGAACCTCAAGGGGCCGAGCTTTTCGGTCGCCACGGCCTGTGCCTCTTCGAACCACGCGATGGGGCTGGCCTTTCAGCTGATCCGGGGCGGTGCTGTCGATGTGATGGTCACGGGCGGGTCCGAGGCGATGCTGTCGTTTGGCGGCATCAAGGCATGGGAGGGGTTGCGCGTCATGTCCAAGGACGCCTGCCGCCCCTTTAGCGCCAATCGCAACGGCATGGTGCAGGGCGAGGGGGCGGCGGTTTTCGTCTTTGAAGAATATGAGCATGCCAAAAAGCGCGGTGCCGATATTTTGGCCGAGGTGGTGGGGTTTGCCATGACCTCGGATGCGGCCGATATCGTCATGCCCTCGAAACAGGGGGCCGCGCGCACCATTGCGGGCGCATTGAAAGATGCGCGGCTCAACCCTTCGGATGTGGCCTATATCAATGCCCATGGCACGGGGACGGCGGCCAATGACAAGGTCGAATGTGCGGCCGTTGCCGATGCTTTTGGCCATCACGCTGATGAGTTGATGATCTCTTCGACGAAATCCATGCATGGGCATTTGATCGGCGGCACCGGCGCGGTTGAGCTGTTGGCCTGTATCATGGCGCTGAAGGATGGGGTGATCGCGCCGACCATCGGCTATGAGGAACATGATCCTGAATGCGCGCTTGATGTCGTGCCGAATGAGGCGCGCGAGGTGCGCGTCGAGGCGTGCTTGTCCAACGCTTTTGCTTTTGGCGGGTTCAACGCGGTGCTGGCGCTGCGCCGCGCACCTTAGGGTTGGCGCGCCGCCAAGGCTTACTGCGCGGGCGGGCTGCCTGTTTCTTGGCGCAGTTGTTCAAGCAAGCTCAGCGCGGCGTCATTGCGCGCCTCAAGCGCTGCGAAGCCTGCGGTAAAGCCGCTGAGCGAGGCCGAGATCTGTACCAGCTGGTCAGGTGCGGGTAGCGGCACCAAGGCAACCGTCGCGCGCGATCCACGGCGCAGGGCGGTCAGGTCTTCTTCGGTCAGCCCAAGACGCGCGAAACAGCCAATCGGCTGACAAAAGGCAAACGGGTATTCCGACCAATTCCCCTCATCCACGCGCAAGCGGATACCGGGCGTCAGCAATGTCTCAAGCGGGGTGACAATCGTGGCACCGGCGACAAGCTGGCCCTCATCGGGAATGTCGAAAACGTTGAACTCGGCCACGGCCCCGCCTTGGCTGTCGCGCATCAGCTGGTAAAGCTGGCAGGGTTCAGGTTGCCCTTCCTCGGCGCGGATGCAGCGGATTTCCCAATCGCCATGCGTTTCCGCGACATAGGTTGCCCCGACGGGCGTTTGGCCTGTGGGCAAGGCATCAGCCGCCCCCGTGGTTTGGGCCACCGCAAGGGTTGGTGCGCATGCAATCGCGACAATTGCCAATCCGGCGCGCAGGGCGGGGTGATAGGGCATCAAGCAAACTCCTTTATCGGCGCGGCGGCCGGTTGGGCCTTGGCTAGCATGTGCCATGCGCCCTGTCAGGGGCAAAATCCAGCGAACCGCCCCTTGCGGCGGGCTTTTGCGCGGCCCGCCCCAAAAGGCGAAAGGGCCCGAAGATCGGACCCTTTCTGGAATTTTTTTCTCTCCCTGTCGGACTGGCCGACTTCGTAGCTGGGACGCTATGTCAGAGATTTAAATTCGTCAACACTGCAATGAATGTCTTTGCAAAGCGCGGGCGACCAAGAAAAAACCGCGCCCTTTCAGGCGCGGCCAGTCAACAGGGAGGAAGACAGCCGCGCGCATTGCATCGGCTGTTCGCAGAGACTGGCGCAAAAAGGTTAAGAATGTATTGTCGCCCCATGTAACGAGTGAGGAGCGCGCATGGATCACGGGATTTTCATCGGCGGTGGTGGGGCGGATTATACCCAGCCGCAGCAGCTTTTGCTGAAATACGCCAATCGCCATGGCTTGATCGCGGGGGCGACAGGCACTGGCAAGACCGTGACCTTGCAGATCTTGGCCGAAAGCTTCTCGGCCGCGGGCGTGCCGGTGTTTCTGTCAGATGTGAAGGGCGATCTGGCCGGGCTCTCGCAAGCGGGCAGCGACAGCGCCAAGCTGCATCTCCCCTTTACCGAACGTGCCGCGCGCATCGGCTTTACGGATTACGCCTATCGGGCGTTTCCGGTCACTTTCTGGGATCTTTACGGTCAAAAGGGCCATCCGATCCGCACCACCGTCTCTGAAATGGGGCCCTTGATGCTGGCCCGCCTGCTGGAGCTGACCGAGGCGCAGGAGGGGGTGCTGAACATCGCCTTCCGCGTTGCCGATGAAGAGGGGATGGCGCTTCTTGATCTCAAGGATCTGCAAGCGATGCTGACCTCGCTGGGCGATGCGCGCGCGGCGCTGTCCTTGCGCTATGGCAATGTCGCGCCCGCCTCGATCGGGGCGATCCAGCGCCGCCTTTTGGTGCTTGAGGGGCAGGGGGGTGATCGGCTTTTCGGGGAACCGGCGCTGGAATTAGGTGATCTATTCCTGACCGATCCAAGCGGGGCGGGGCGGATCAATATTCTGGCCGCCGACAAGCTGATGCAAAGCCCGCGCCTTTATGCGACCTTCCTTTTGTGGCTCTTGTCCGAGCTGTTCGAGACCCTTCCCGAGGTGGGCGATCCCGACAAGCCCAAGCTCGTCTTCTTCTTCGACGAGGCGCATCTGTTGTTCGACGATGCGCCCAAGGCCTTGGTCGATAAGGTCGAACAGGTGGCGCGCCTGATCCGGTCCAAAGGTGTGGGCGTCTATTTCGTGACGCAAAATCCCGCGGATGTGCCCGAGGATATCTTGGGTCAGCTTGGCAATCGTGTGCAGCATGCGCTGCGCGCTTTCACCGGCAAGGACCGGCAGGATTTGCGCCAAGCGGCACAGAACTACCGCGACAACCCCCGCTTCGATATCGAGGATGCAATCCGCGAGGTCGGCACGGGCGAGGCGGTGACATCGCTGCTGGAGCGCAAGGGCGCGCCGGGCATCGCGGAGCGCACGCTGATCCGGCCCCCATCCTCGCATCTGGGTGCGATTGATGACGCTGCGCGCGCGGCGGTGATCGCGGCCTCGCCCTTGGCGGGGAAATATGACCAGCTGATCGACCGCGAAAGCGCCTTTGAAATCCTACAGGCCCGCGCGAAGGCGGCGGCGCATGACGCCGAACAGGCCGAAAAGGCCGCGACCCGCGCGGCCGATGAGGCGCGCGAATTCACAGCGGCGCGCCGCTTTTCCGCCGGTGATGCGCCGGCCAAAACACGCCGCACAAGCAGCGCGCGCTCCGACAGTGTCGGCGCGGCTTTCGCCAAAAGCTTTGCGCGCCAATTGGGCACGAAATCGGGCCAAGCCGTGGTCAGGGGGATCTTGGGGGGGCTGTTTCGCGGGCGCTAAAGCCTGTTGCCGTGAACGCGACACACTCTAGCGGTCAGGCGCGATCAGCCCCAGACCGCGCAGATAGATGCCGATCCCCGCTTCCAGCAGATCCTCGGGCGAAAAGGGGGCCACGGCCCCCGGCCGCCCCCGCGCGAATAGCTCGACCACCCCATGGCTCATCGCCCAGATATGGGCCGAGAACATCGCGGGCGGCGGGCGCTTATCGGCCGGGATATGTTGCGATAGCGCTTGCGCCGCGCGTTCCAACACGCCCCGCGATTTGGCGGCGGCTGCCGCTAATTCCGCCGTGGCATTGACTGATGTGCCGCTTTCGAACATCGCCATGTAATGGCCGGGGTATTTGCGCGCGAAAGCCAGATAGGCCCGTCCTGTCGCCGCAAAGGCCGCAAGGGCCGAGGGTTGGCCATCGGCATAGGCATGTTCCATCAGATCGGCAAAGATCTCGTGGCCCTGTAACGCGCATTCCGCGATCAGCTGCTCGCGCCCCTCGAAATGGCGATAGACAGCGGCGGGGGTGACGCCCGCGGTTTTTGCGGCCTCCGACAAGGTAAAGCCCGTTGGCCCCATCTCTTCGATGAGGTGCAGCGCGGCATCGACCAATGCTTGTCTCAGATTGCCGTGATGATAGCCGCGTTTGCTCATATGCCCTCATGCCACCTTTGCCGTGGCGGTATCGGTCCAGATCTCGGGTCCGCCGCAAATGGCGGGGTCAGGGCGGCCGACGATCTCGTGATCTTTGCCGTCATAATCCAGATCGGCAAGGATCGCGCGGATCACCGCCAATCTTGCCCTGCGCTTATCATCCGAGCGGATCACCGTCCAAGGTGCATGTGCGCTATGGCTGCGCTGCAAGGTCTCGGCAATGGCGGCGGAATAGGCGTCCCAGCGTTGGAGGCCATCGACATCGATGGCACTCAGCTTCCATTGCTTGAGCAGATCGCCCTCGCGGTCAAGAAAGCGGCGCAGTTGTTCGGCGCGCCCCACATTGAGCCAAATCTTGGTCAGCTTGATTCCATCATCCACGATCATCCGCTCGAAATCGGGCAATTGCTGAAAGAATGTCGCGCGCTCGGTGGGGGTGCAAAAGCCAAAGACATGCTCGACGACACCGCGATTATACCAGCTTCGGTCAAACAGCCTGATCTCGCCACCTGCGGGCAGATGCGCGATGTAGCGTTGGAAATACCATTGCGCGGCCTCGCGCTCGGTGGGTTTGGTGAGCGCCACGATGCCCGCCACCCGCGGGTTAAGGTTTTGGCGCACCCGCGCGATACAGCCACCCTTGCCCGCCGCATCGCGCCCTTCGAAGACAACGGCGACCCGTTTGCCCGTGTCGCGCACCCATGCGTGAAACTTGACCAATTCGATTTGCAGCGCGGCAAGCTGATCTTCGTAATCCCCGCGGTCCATGCGCACGGCGTAGGGGTAGGTCGGATTGATGATCTGATCTTTATCCGCAGCCATAATGGCCTGCCGGATATCAGCAGGGGCTTCGGTCTCGAAAAACGCCGAAATGGCGCCGTTGAAAGGTTTAGACATACGCGCGCACCATGTTCCCAAGGGATGTTACAGGCTTTGACATTAGGGATAAGCCGGGCCTAGCGCAATGCGGCGCGCCGGGCCGCGCGGTCGATGGCAGCTAACACCGCCGTGGCGTCAGCGTGATGCGGTGAATGGCCGACCCCCTCCATCACGCGGAGCGCGGCACCCGCGACCTGTTGCGATAGGGGGATGGAATGGATCGCAAGCCCCACGGTCGTGTCGCGATCGCCGTGCAAGATCTCGACCGGCAGATCGAGGCCGGGGTAAAGTGGCACAAGCGCGTCAATCTCGGCTAAAATACCGGCGCGTTGCAGCGCGTTTTCGCGCAGCGCCCCACGCTGAAGCGTTAGCCCCGCTGCGATATAATCCGCATAACCCGGCGGGATGGGTTGGGGGGCAAAAATCTGGGCGATGGTGTCGGTCACGATGCGCGTCGGCACCCATGCCGTCAGGATCGGTGCCGCAAGCCGTTGACCGATTGGGTGCGACAAGATCTTGTAATAGCGTGACAAGGGCGTGTTCCACGGGTTTGACGCCGCAGCCAGCAAGACAAGCCCCGCAACCCCGCCCGGATGGCGTGCCGCCCAGGCAAGCGCCACCGCCCCGCCATAGGAATGGCCCAAGACCAAGGGCCGACTGACCCCAAGATCGGCCATCGCGGCGGCCAGATGGTCGGCCTGCTCAAAGATCGTGGCCCCGTCTCGATCAAGCCGTTGCGAATAGCCCAAGCCCGGCCGGTCCAGCACGGTGACGCGGTAGCTGGCCACCAGCCGACCCATCAGATCATGGGTAAAGTCGCGCATGTTCCCGCTTGCGCCATGGATCAGCACGATATCGGGGCCTTGTCCCTGTTGCAGCAGGTGAAGCTGCTTGCCCCTGACCGTGAGAAAGCGGCCCAGCGGCGGGTGGCTCTGGCGCGCGCGCGCCTCGTTGCGGGCCGCCCGCCAGAGCGTCAGGCCCCAAAACCCGATCAGCGTCGCGGCGAAGGTCAAGGCGATGAGCGTGCCGTCGCTCATTCCCGCCAATCGGTCGAACGCTGCCCGATCTCGGCCATGTCGAAGGGCGTGGTCAGATACATCTCCGACACCCAATTGCTGTAGAGCAGATGCGCATGGCTGCGCCAACGGTTCTGCGGCGCGCGGCGCGGGTCGTTCTGCGGGTAGTAATTCATCGGCACATTGATCGGCGTGCCGTTTTGCGTATCGCGGTCATATTCTTGTTTCAGCGTGTCGCTGTCATATTCGAAATGGTTGAAGATATAGAGCGCGCGATGGGTGCGATCCTCGACCAGACAGGGGCCGACATCGTCCGAGCCCAAAAGCGTCACCAACCCCGGCACGGCGTCGATCTCGGGCTGGCGCATTTCGGTCCAACGGCTGACGGGGATGATGAAATCATCCGAAAACCCGCGCAAATAGGGCGAGGCAGGTTCCAACACCTGATGGCGGAAACAGCCAAAGGCCTTGGCATCGAGCAAATGTTTTGCGACGCCGTGGAAATGATTGATCATCGCCATCCCGCCCCAGCAGACGCCAAAGGTGGAATGGACATGGGATTGGGTCCAATCGAACACCTGTTGCAACTCGTCCCAATAGGTCACATCGGCGAAATCCAGATGTTCGATGGGTGCGCCGGTGATGATCAGCCCGTCGAATTTCTCGCCGGTGGCGGCAACCTCGGCAAAGGGGCGGTAAAATTCTTCCATATGCGCGGCAGCGGTGTTGCGGGTCGTGTGATCGGTCATGCGGATCAGCGACAACTCCACCTGCAAGGGCGTGGCCCCGATCAGGCGGGCAAACTGCGTCTCGGTCTGGATCTTTTTCGGCATCAGGTTCAGCAAACCCACCCGCAGGGGACGGATATCTTGCTTATCGGCTGCATCAGCCCCCATCACCATCACGCCCTCGCGCTTGAGCACGGCATAGGCGGGCAGGGTAGAGGGCAGCTTGATGGGCATTGCGAGACCGTCCTTGACTGGGAAAGCGGAACTAGGGGCGCGCGCGCGCGCGGCCAAGGGCTGTGGCGACAAGGGCGGTGGCATCTTGCGCGTCGCGCACGCCCTCGACCTCGGCGGCGGTGACTGTCACACCCCAATTGCGCGCCATCGCGGCATAAAGCGGCGCGCGATGGGCCATCGCATGGGCATAGGCATAGCGGATAAAGGCGTTGGGATCGGCTGTCTCCGCGCTCAGCCCTTGTTCGTTCAGCCAGCCCTGCCACAGCGGCAAAAGGAATTCGGGCTTGTAATACATGGGCTTTGGGTCGCGGTCGAAGCGGCGGATCAATTCTGCCGTATGGCTTTCAGGGCCCTCGATCCAGACCATCAGGCATTGGCCCGAGAGGGTCGCCAAAACCTCATCGGCGCGATCTTCGGGATCGACCACCTCGCAGATGGAGCCGCCGGTATCGGCGATGAAATGGGGGTAGTGATAAAGATCGCGGGCGCGCACCACGAAGCTGGGCGTATCGAGCAATGCGTTGATCTCGGCGCGCCGATGCAGCGCTTGGCGGCGCATGTATTCGTCAAAGGGCAAGCCCCCCAAAGCCGGATCACCGGGTTTGCCCAAGAATGTGGACAGCGGGGCCAAATTGCCAAAGCTGATGTTTGAGCCGATATAGATACTGTCCGAGCGTAAAAGCTCGGCCAGAAACGGCACCTGCATCGCTTGACGCTTGAGGTTGTCGGCGATGTGTTCGCCCATATAGGCCGTGCCGATGCGGTAATCGATCGAGTAGTGATACCACTGGCCTTGCGCGCGCAGTATGGAGGCAAGCCGGGTTTTGCCAAGCCCTGACATGCCAAAGACGGCAAGCCGTTTCTCGGGTGCCTCCAGCCATGCGGCGGGGCTGTCATAGATCAGGGGCATGGCTTGGGCCTCGGGCTTGGCGGTTTTATCGCCTCATAGCGCAGGGCGCGGCGATGCAAAAGGGTCTGTCCTTTTGGGCAGCGCCTGAAGGTGCATCCTACGGCAATGGCAAAAGCGTCGTGATCCCGATATTGCCTGCGCGCGCCAGATCGGGATCAAGCGTCATGGGGATATATTCGCCACGCCGCCACAACTCGCCCAGATCATCGTAATGGCGCGACAAGGGATTGCCCGATTGCCCCGTGGCGATCACAAAGACCGAGCTGTCGGGATCGGCGAAATCATAGACCCCGCGATAACCCGCGGCGTGGATATTGAGGAAGGGATCGGGCAGCGTGCCGGGGGTGGCCGCGCGGTTAAGCGTGAAATCCCCGCCGCTGGTGGGTTGGCGGATATTCACGATCCATGAAAATAGCCGCGTCTGGCCCAGCACAGAATGGTCATGACGCGCCTCATGGGCCGCGCCCCAGCGCCAGCTTTCCAATTCCGCACCATAGCGCTCTTCCAGCCATTGCAGCGCATCGTCGAGTGCGAGCCGCGCGATATCGGTACAGCTTTCCACGGCTGTCGAATGGCTGATGTCACACCAGCGTGCGGCCCCGTCGATATCGCGATAAACGCGCTCGATAAAGAGTGGCTCATAGCTTTGAAATTCGTCGGCCAAGGGGCCGATATCGTCGCGGATCAGGCGTTGCTGTAATTCGCGCATCCATGCCGCATAGATCAAGGGCTCGGGCAGATGCTCGTTCATCTCGCCGTTCCAATCGGCCAAAAGCGCAAGCGCGCGTTGGCGGCGACGCTCTGGCGTGCCAGCGGGTGCCGCTTCACCGGTGAACCACAGATCACGGGCCACCAAGGGCAAGATATTGCGCGCGGCCGCCGAAACCGTATCAAGCTGCGCCTCGATGAAGCTGTCGCGGGTGTGGACATCGCGCGCCTCCATCAAGCGCGAGAGCCGCGTAATGCGCTGTGTATCGCCCCAGTCATGGGTGACATGCAGCGGGAAGGCGCGATCAACCGTGCGATTGTTGGTATTGCCCAGCATCCCGCTTGCGGGGTCGATGAAGCGCGGATTGGCAAAATAAAGCGTCATCCCCTGCCAGCGATTTTCGGCTACCCAGCCGGGGGCGGGCATGCGCGCTTGGGTTTCATGGTCGTTCATCCGCCACGGCATGCGGCCGATCACCTGCATCGCGATGCGCCCATCTGCGGCGGCCAGCATCAAGTTCTGGGCGGGGGCGACGAAATCCTCGCCTGCGGCAAGCCCATCTTCGAGGGTGTGCGCCCGCATCAGCCTGAGCCCCGTCTGGATCGAGGTATTGCGATCAGTTAGCGCGGTCCAAGCCATGCTCATCACATGGCCGGGGGGCGTGACGGTGGACAGATCGAAATGTTGACCGGGCAGGACCGGGCCATTCTCGGTCCAGCGCCGCGTGATGGTGATATCTGCCTCGCCCGCCACCTCAATCACGCGCCGGTCGGTGCGAAAGTCGGCCCAGCCATCGGGGGTGCGGTATTGGTTCGTATCGGCGGGGTTCAGCGCTTCGACATAAAGGTCGATATCATCGAGATAGGCCGAGGTGATCCCCCACGCCAGCCGTTCCGACCGGCCCGCGAGGATCACGGGCATGCCGGGGATGGTGGCCCCAATCACGCCGCCGGTCGAAAGTTCCAATCGCGCAAGATACCAGATACCGGGCGCGGTCAGGCCCAGATGCGGATCATTGGCCAAAAGCGCCCCGGATGCAGCCGCGCGCGCCGGTGTCGCGGCAAAAGCGTTGGAGGCACCGGCCATTCCCCGGCCCAGCACATTGGGATGCAGCGGGTGGCGCGGGGGAGATGTGGCTTGAGCAAACCGGGGCAGGGCGGTGTCAAAAAGATCTTGATAGCTGGCCAATTCGGCCATGCCCGCGCCGGGGGCATCGGGCATCAGATCGGCCAGACCGCGCGGATCATTCAGCGCCAGCGACAGGCGCGCGCGCAACACCTCTTCATCGTGGTGGCCGGTCAGTTGCAGCGCCATGAGAAATGTCACAGCGACGCTATCGGCGGGGCGCCATGGCGTGATGTCTGGCGTGAACAAGAAGAGCTCCGGCGCGCCGCGCCCCAACGCCTCTTGCCCCACAAGGCCAAGCCATGCGTTGACGCCAGCGGCGTAAGCCTCAAGCGCCATTGTCGTGTCTGCGTCGAGCGCTGCGACCGAGGCGCTGCCCAGTTGGTAGATATCAAGGCGGCGTGTCAGATCGTCGATCTGCAAAGTGGCCGGGCCAAAGATCTCGGACAAGCGCCCCTGTGCGGTGCGGCGCATCATCAACATCTGCCACAGCCGGTCTTGCGCATGCGCCACGCCAAGGCCGTAGAACACATCTGCATCGCTTTGACCAAAGATATGGGGCACGGCGGCGGTGTCGCGCACGATCTCGACCGGGGCCGAGAGGCCCGGCACCGACCAAGCCGCGTCATAATCGGGGATCGAGCGTGAGCCGATCCACCACATGGCCAGCACAATGACCACCGTCAGCGCAACGGCGACAGAGCCTAAACGTACAAGCCAGCGCAGCAGGAAGACCATGGCCCCTCGGCGAAAATTACATAACGCCTGCTACCCCAAGCGCGGGGAAATGCAAAGATTGCGCTTAGGGCAAGATACGGGTGTAGCGCGTGCCTTCGAGTGTGGCGCCCACGATCATGCCGGCCTGTCCAAAGACAATGGCAATGACAGGGTCGGTCAGCGTGGTGGTATCGACGCCCAGCATGCCGCCGCGATCGTTAAACGCATAGCGGACATCGCCGCCTGCGGCCCAGCCGTTGGAATTGCGGAAATCTTGCAAGGCGGCATCGGTCATGAAGAACAGCGCATGGGCATATTGCTGCGCGCCGATCTGCAAGCCAAAGGTGCCCGCGGCGGCGGCGTAGTAATCGACCGTCACGCCGTTGATGCGCAAAGCGCCCCGCCCGTAAGAGCCACCAAGGCCAAATCCCGCCTCGGTGATCAGTGGCATGACCAAAATGCCTGCTGCGTTTGCGCTCAGTTCCTGTGCGCCCGGAACCTCGGCGTTCATGAACTCCAAGGCGCTGTCGACGCGCGCATCGATGCGCTGCCCGCCGTTTGAATTGACGCCGTTGCCACAGGCCGACACGAGCGGAACCGCCGCGGCGGTGATCACGAAATGACGACGGGTGATGCTGCGCATGTGATGCCTCTTGCCAATAGCCTCGGGGGCGGGTCTTGCTGCCCGCATATTGAGCGATATCCTACGACTTTCGCGCGCCCCTGTCACGGGTAAAACACAAGCCTTGGCGGTCAGCCGCCGATCGCCCGCTACCCGTTGAGGATTCGGGCCAAGCGCGGCGCGAAATAGGTCAGCACTCCGTCACAGCCTGCGCGCCGGAAACTCATCATGCTTTCAAGCATGACCTTGTCGCCATCGACCCAGCCATTGGCGGCGGCGGCTGCGATCATCGCGTATTCGCCCGAGACCTGATAGGCATAGGTGGGCGCGCCAAAGCGGTCTTTGACCTCGCGCACCATGTCGAGATAGGGAAGCCCCGGCTTGACCATCACCATATCGGCCCCTTCCATCAGGTCACGCTCGACGCAAGCCAGCGCCGCACGGCGGTTGGCGGGGTCGATCTGATAGGTCAGCTTGTCGCCCTTGAGCGCGCCGGACGCACCCACCGCATCGCGAAACGGCCCGTAATAGGCGCTGGCGAATTTGGCCGCATAAGACATGATGGTGACATTCTGATGCCCCTCTGCCTCGAGCGCCGTGCGGATCGCAGCAATACGCCCGTCCATCATGTCGGATGGTCCGATGATATCGGCCCCGGCCTTGGCTTGGGCCAGCGCCATCTTGACCAGTGCCGCAACTGTTTCGTCATTCACGATGACACCATCGCGCACGATGCCGTCATGGCCGTTGATGTTATAGGGGTCGAGCGCCACATCGGTCATGATCGCGATATCAAGCCCTGCGTCGCGGATCGCGCTGATCGCGCGGTTCGACAGGTTGTCGGGGTTCCACGCCTCTTCGCAGGTTTCGGTCTTGAGCGAAGGATCGGTGTAGGGGAACAGGCAGATCGCGGGAATGCCCAAAGATGCAGCCTCGCGCGCGGCGGCGACGATCTTGTCGACCGAACGGCGATAAACGCCGGGCATGGAGGAAATCGGCTCTTCGATGCCCACCCCATCGCGCACGAAGATCGGCCAGATCAGGTCATTGACGCTCAGCTCATGCTCGCGCACCAGATTGCGCAGGGCAGGTGTTGCCCGCAGGCGGCGGTGACGGATCGCGGGAAATGCGGCTTGGGGCATGGCTCGGGCCTTTCCTTGGGGCTTTGCAACTTTAAGCGGTGCCACGGGTGCGCGCCAAGGGCAAGGCTTGTGGTGTTTGCGGCCATGTTGCAAGCCGGGGCTAGAAACCGACGGCAGGCACAGTATAGAAACGACAAAGCAATAGTATTGGCAGTCGGGCGGCGCAGTTTTGGATTTTTTCGATCTTGTCACCGAAGTGATCGACATGCGGTCATTTTCGAATCTTTGGTACTGGATCGTTTTGGCGGTGATGTGGTCATCGCTCTCGCATTGGGTGCTCGGTATTCCCTATCACATGGTCCAGCGCGCACACCGCGGACATGCCGATAGTCAGCGCGATCTTTTGGTTCTGGTCGAGGTCAATACCCGCCGCATCCAAGAGTTCGGCGCGATCTCGGGCGTGTTTTTTGTGGGGGGGGCTGGTTTTGTGATCAGTTCGCTTTTGGTCTTGGGCTGGGGCTATGGGGTCGAGTTTGCCCAAGCCATCGTCTTGCTTTTGTTGCCGCTTTTGGCGGTGACGGGGCTTAACGTCTTGACCGCGCATCGGGTGCAGAATGTCGAGATCGACCAGCTTTATCGCCGGATGCGCCATCATCGGATGACCGTGCAACTGATGGGCATCATCTCGATTTTCATCACCGCCTTTTGGGGCATGTACACCAATGTCACGGTTAGCCCGCTGTACTAGCGCTTGACACCGCCCCCCCGCGGCGTAGGTCACGCGGCCATGGCTGACACACCCGATCATATTCTTGTCTCTGGCGCGCCCGAGGGGTTTGACGCGTCGCTTGTGCTCAAGGAATTGGCCAAGGGTGCAGCGGCACCCGTGCTGCATATCGCACGCGACGACAAGCGCATGGCCGCGATGGCCCGCGCCTTGGCCTTTTTCGACCCATCCGCCGTGGTCTTGTCTTTTCCGGGGTGGGATTGCCTGCCCTTTGACCGTGTCTCGCCCAATGCCGAGATTTCGGCGGCGCGCATGGCCACGCTTGCGGCGTTGGCGGGCGGGCTGACCGGGCGCTTCATCGTCTTGACCACGCTTAATGCCGCGACCCAGCGCGTGCCTGCGCGCGCGGTGCTGCAATCGGCGGCGTTCTCTGCGGTGGTCGGCGCGCGGATCGATGATGCGGGGCTGAAGCAATTTCTGGTGCGCATGGGGTTTGTGCAGACGCCCACGGTCAGCGAGCCCGGCGATTACGCGCTGCGCGGCGGCATTATCGATGTCTGGCCGCCGGGGGCCAGCGGGCCGGTGCGGTTGGATTTGTTTGGCGATCTGCTTGATGGCGCGCGCCGCTTCGATCCCGCGACCCAGCGCACCACCGAAAAGCTTGACCGGGTCGAGCTTGCGCCCGTGTCCGAGGTGATCCTTGACGAGGCTGCGATCACGCGGTTCCGCCAGAACTACCGGATCGAGTTTGGCGCGGCAGGTACCGATGACCCGCTTTACGAGGCGGTCAGCGCCGGACGCAAGCATCAAGGGGTCGAGCATTGGCTGCCGTTCTTCCACGAACGGCTGGAGACGCTGTTTGATTACCTGCCCGATGCGCGGATCACGCTTGATGACCAGACCAGCGCGCAGCGCGTGGCGCGCTGGGATAGCATTGCCGATCAATATGATACGCGCAAAACCGCGCTGACCCAGAAAGGGCGGCTTGATACGGTCTATAAGCCCGTGCCGCCCGAGCTGCTTTATCTCAATGATGCGGCTTGGGTGGGCGCGGTCGCCACCCATCGCGTGCTGCAGTTTGCACCCATCCCCGCCGCACCGGGGCCGCGCGTGATCGATGTGGGTGGACGGGTCGGTCGCAATTTCGCGCCGGAACGCCAAAGTGAATCGATTATCCTTTTCAGTGCTTTGGCGGATCATATTAAAGCAAAACGTGAAGAAAGCGCCGTTGTCATCGCCTCTTGGTCCGAGGGCGCGCGCGAGCGCTTGCAGGGCTTGCTTGAGGATCAGGGGCTTGCCGACACCAAGCTGGTCGATGATGCGCGCGCCATTGGCCCCAAGGGCAGCCTTAGCCTTGCTGTTTGGCCGCTGGACGAGGGGTTCACTGGCAACGGGCTTTGCGTGATCTCAGAGCAAGATGTGCTGGGTGATCGCTTGATCCGGCCCAAGCGCAAGGTCAAGCGCGCCGACAATTACCTGACCGAGGCGCAATCGCTCAGCCCCGGCGATCTGGTGGTCCATGTCGATCACGGTGTGGGCCGCTACAAGGGGCTAGAGACCGTCACCGCGATGGGTGCGCCGCATGAATGCCTTTTGCTGGAATATGCAGGCGGCGACAGGCTGTTCTTGCCGGTCGAGAATATCGAACTGCTCTCGCGCTATGGGCAAGATGATGGGCTTTTGGACCGCTTGGGCGGCGGCGCGTGGCAGGCCAAGAAGGCCAAGCTGAAAGAGCGGCTGCGCCAGATCGCTGATAAGCTGATCCGCATCGCCGCCGAGCGTGAATTGCGCCGCGCCCCGATCTTGATACCCCCCGCCGATATGTGGGAGGCGTTTTGCGCCCGCTTTCCCTATGAAGAAACCGATGATCAACTATCGGCCATCGCCGATGTGCTGAGCGATCTGGAGGCGGGCCGCCCGATGGATCGCCTTGTCGTGGGCGATGTGGGTTTCGGCAAGACCGAGGTGGCGATGCGCGCGGCTTTTGTTGCCGCAGCCCAAAGCCAACAGGTGGCCGTGATTGCGCCAACCACGCTTTTGGCGCGCCAACATGCCAAGACCTTCACCGACCGTTTCCGGGGTTTTCCCGTCAATGTGCGGCAATTGTCGCGCTTTGTCGGCCAGAAAGAGGTGGCCGAGACCAAGCGCGGCATGGCCGATGGCTCGGTCGATATCGTGATCGGCACCCATGCGCTTTTGGCCAAGGGGGTGGCTTTCAAGGATCTGGGCCTGTTGATCGTGGACGAGGAACAGCGCTTTGGCGTCAACCACAAGGAGCGGCTGAAAGAGATGCGCTCGGATGTGCATGTGCTGACGCTGTCGGCCACGCCTATTCCGCGCACTTTGCAGATGTCGCTCACGGGTGTGCGCGATCTGTCGATGATCGGCACGCCGCCGGTCGACCGGCTTGCGATCCGCACCTATGTGTCGGAGTTCGACGCGGTCACACTGCGCGAGGCGCTACTGCGTGAACATTACCGTGGCGGCCAGTCTTTCTTTGTTGTCCCCCGGATCGAAGACCTGCCCGAGATCGAGGCCTTCTTGCGCGATCAAGTCCCCGAGGTCAGCGTCGTCGTGGCCCATGGCCAGATGGCGGCAGGTGAACTCGACGACCGCATGAACGCCTTTTACGACGGCAAATATGATGTGCTTTTGGCCACGACCATCGTGGAATCGGGCATCGATATTCCGACCGCCAACACGATGATCATCCACCGCGCAGATATGTTCGGGCTGGCCCAGCTTTACCAGATCAGGGGCAGGGTGGGGCGCGCCAAGACCCGCGCCTATGCTTATCTCACGACCAAGCCACGGCTGAAGCTGACGCCAGCCGCCCAAAAGCGCCTGCGGGTTTTGGGCAGCCTCGACAGCCTTGGGGCGGGATTTACCATCGCATCGCAAGATCTCGATATCCGCGGCGCGGGCAATATCGTAGGCGAAGAGCAATCCGGCCATGTGCGCGAGGTGGGGTTCGAACTTTATCAATCCATGCTGGAAGAGGCGATTGCCGCGATCCGCTCAGGCGCGGCCGAACCGATTGTTGCCGACGGCCAATGGTCGCCCACGATCAATCTGGGCGTGCCTGTCTTGATCCCCGAGGCCTATGTCCCCGATCTGGATGTGCGCCTTGGGCTTTATCGCCGCCTCAGCCAGCTTGAGACCAAGGTCGACCTCGAGGGTTTCGCCGCCGAATTGATCGACCGTTTCGGCACGCTGCCCCGCGAGGTGAACACGCTTTTGTTGGTCGTGCGGATCAAGGCGATGTGCAAACGCGCCCATATCGCCAAGCTCGACGCCGGGCCAAAGGGGGCGACGGTGCAGTTTCACAATGACAAGTTCCCCAACCCCGCAGGGCTTGTGGCTTTTGTCCAAGATCAAAAGGGCGAGGCGCGGATCAAGGACAATAAGATCGTGCTGATGCGCGCTTGGACCAGCGAGGCAGACAAGATCAAGGGTGCCTTTGCCATTGCCCGCGATCTGGCCGAAAAGGCCAAGGCCTAGCGCGCTTTAGGCTTGTTTACCGCGCTCTTGCGGCATGAAGCGCATGATCACAGCCCCGATGGTCATCAGACCTGCCATCGCGCATAAAAGCGGCACGGGGGTGCCATTGAACAGCGCACCGACAGCGGCACCCGCCAGCGCGCCGATCACCGTGGCAATGGACCCCATCACCGATGCCGCCATCCCCGCGATATGGCCCAAGGGTTCCAGTGCCAGCGCGTTAAGATTTCCGATGGTAAAGGCGGCCGTGGCAAAAAGCGTGACGTTCCAGAACAAATAGACCCAAAACGCCGCCCCGCCCAAAGCGCCGCTCGCAAAGAGCAGGGCGAGGGCCAAGGCGAAAACGGCCTGCAAGATCAGCGTGATCCCGATCAAGGGCCGCATGCCAAGGCGCATCACCAAAAGCCCGTTGATCGGCCCCGCCGGTGCCGAGGCCAGCGCGATCAGCCCGAACCACACAGGAAAGTTGTCACCGCGCCCGAATGTGGTGTCGAAAATCTGCTGGATCGAAGAAAGCGAGCCGAAAAGCCCCGCGAAAACGCATGCTTGCACAAGGATCGACAGCTGCATCTGGCGGTGGATCAGCGTCTCGCGCAGGCCCGACCACAGCGTGATGAGCGCCAAGGGGCGGCGTTTGTCCCGCGGCAAAGTCTCGGGCTGGCGCAGACCTAGCCATGCGACCGAGATGAAGGAAAACACCAAGAATGCCAGAAAGATCGCCCGCCAGCCAAAGCCCAAGATGATCCATGCCCCGATCAGCGGTGCGATGGCGGGAAAGATGGTAAAGACGAGCATCGCGTAAGAGACGATTTGGGCCATGGCGCGGCCCGAAAACAGATCGCGCGCCATAGCAAGCGAGACCACGCGCGGCCCCGCAGCGCCTAAGCCTTGCAGCACGCGCGCGGCCAAAATCCATTCAAGATCTTGTGCAAGATAGGCCAAGAGCGCGCCGCCACAGTAAAGTGCTGCCCCGATCATGATGACCGCCTTGCGCCCCAGCGCATCCGACAGCGGCCCCGCGAAAAGTGTGCCTACCCCCATGCCAAACAGAAAGCTGGTCAAGATCAGCTGCGCACGGTTCGGGTCGCTTGGTGTCAGCTCTTGCGCGATCTCGGGCAGGGCGGGCAGCATCGCGTCGATGGAAAAGGCGATGGTGGCAAACATCATCCCCATCATGGCGATGAATTCCCACCGCGAGACCGCCGCCATTGGGCGCGCGCCGCTCAACGACCAAGTCCGGATGTGCGATGGCTGTCTGCGTATTTTTGGAAAGATGAAGCTGGCAGTGTCATTGTGGCTGATCCCGGATTTGTTCCGCGATCTCGTCGATGATGGCGATCCATGTGTCGGTGGGTTGCGCGCCCGAGAGCACATGTTGACTTGCGATCACGAAACTCGGCACGCCGCTTACGCCGCGCGAACGGGTATGGGCATCGCGCGCCATGATGTCGGCGGCATCCGCATCGCCGGCCAAAAGCGTGGCCACCAGGTCTTGCGCCATGCCCGCATCAACCGCGATCTGGGCCAGCACGCCATGATCGCCAATATCGCGCCCATCGGTGAAATAGGCCCGGAACAGTGCCGCAACGACCGGGGTTTGACGCCCCTCAAGCCCTGCCCAATGGATCAGGCGATGGGCGTCAAGCGTGTTGGGCGTGCGCGCAATCTGGTCAAGGTTCAGCGTGATCCCCGCCGCTATCCCATGTTCGACCACGGGGCGATAGGCGCGCAGCGCGCCATCGGTGCCGCCGAACTTCTCGGTCAGGTATTGGCGGCGATCCATGCCGCCTGCGGGCATATCGGGGTTGAGTTGGAAGGGGTGCCATTCGATCAAAAACGGGTGATCTGGCCGCGCCTCCATCGCGCGGGTCAGGTTGGACCAGCCAATATAGCACCACGGGCAGATGGGATCGCTGAGGATATCGAGTTTGATCATGATCTGTCCTTGAGCAGCGCCACCAGCGCTTTTCGGTCGAGTTTGCCATTGGCCGAGCGTGGCAGCGCGGCCAGCGGCAGATAAAGCCTTGGTTGCTTGTAGCGGGCAAGGCGCGCTTGGGCCAGTGTTGCCAAAGCCTCGGGTGTCGTGGTGCCGCAATAGGCCAAAACCAGCACCTCGGTATCGGCCTTGACCGGCAGCGCGGTGGCGGCGCAATCGACCAGCCCTTCGGCGTCGTGAAAGGCGGCCTCGATCTCCAGCGGGGCGATGCGGTAGCCGCCGGTGGTCAAGATATCGTCGCGCCGCCCGTGATAGCTGAGCGCGCCATCGGGCATTTCGCGCACAAGATCGCCGGTCGCAAACCATTCCCCAACCAAGGGCAGATGGACTTGGCCATCCGGCCCCAGATAGCCCAGCATCAGCCCCGGATCATCGCGGTGGATGGCCAAGATGCCCGTCTCACCCTTGGGCAGCGGGGTGCCCGTTTCATCGATCACCGCGATGCGGCGGCCGGGTTGCGGATAGCCAAGGCTGTCTGCGGGTGCCGGACGCGCGGGACTGCCCGAGATGAAGGTGGAACATTCCGACATGCCCAAGGCTTCGTGGATCATGCGGCCCGTCGCATCATGCCATTGCTGGCGCAACCCCTCGGACAGTTTCTCACCCGCGCTCAGCCCGTGGCGCAGCTTGGGCAGATCCAATGTTGCGCCTGATTTCAACAGTTTGCGAAACACACCCGGCACGGCGGCAAAGAGCGTGGCGTCATGGCGTTTGAGCAACAGCGCCAGCGCCTCGGGCGGGGTGCCGGGGGCGGGGATAAGGGCTGTGGCCCCGATCGCCCATGGATCAAGCAGCCCGGTGCCAAGGGTGAAGGTCCAGTTAAACGCACCCGCATGTAAAACCCGGTCATCCGGGGTCAGCCCATACCAGCCATCCCACATCATCCGCCGCGCCCAGATCGCGCGATGGGCATGGACCACGGGCTTGGGCCGCCCCGATGAGCCAGAGGTAAAAACGATAAAGGCGGGCCGATCCGGATCGCCCATCACGAAATCGCCCATCGTGCCGGACATGAGCGCGCCCAGATCGCTGATCACCGTGCAGCGTGGTGCCGTGGGCAGTGTGACGCCGGGCGCGGCAAGGATCGCATCGGGGGCAATCAGCGGCATCATGGCGTCAAGCTCGGCCACGCTCAGCGCTTGCGCAGTTGGGACGGGCACCAGCCCTGCGGCAATTGCCCCAAGGAAGGCCACGGGAAAATGCGCATCATTGCCAAGCCTGAGCAACACCCGCGCGCCGGGGGCAAGGCCAAGCGCGCGCAAGCCGCCCGCCATGGCGCGCACCGCCCCCTCCAGCCGGGCAAAGCGCCAGCGCTCGGCCCCTGTCGGGCCAAGCACGGCCAGCGCGATCTTGTCAGGTGTCGCGCGCCCTGCGGTCAGGACGTCATCGGCCAAGTTGAAAGGGCTGGGGCAGGGGTGCATGGCGCGGAATTACGCCTGCCATCGCCACGTTGCAAGCCATCTGCGCCCGCGCTAAACCCTGCCCATGAATGAAGAACCCAGCCTGATCCGCCTTGCGCGTGAAACCGGGGACCAGACCCCGCCGCAACCCGTTGATCTCGGGCTGCGGGTGCGCGAATTGCGCCGTGCGCGTGACTGGACGCTGGAACAGGCCGCAAATCACGCGGGGCTGGCGCGCTCGACACTGTCGAAGATCGAGAATGGGCAGATGTCGCCCACTTATGAGGCGCTGAAAAAGCTGGCGCTGGGTCTGGGCATCTCGGTGCCGCAGCTCTTCACGCCGCCCACCGACCCGCATGTCAACGGGCGTATGGCCGTCACCCGGCTGGGCGAGGGGCAGGCCCATGCCACCACCACCTATGAGCATGAGTTGCTGGCAGGTGCGCTGACGCGCAAATCCATGCTGCCCTACCGCGCCCGCATCCGCGCGCGCAGCTTTGACGAATTCGACGGCTGGGTGCGCCATGACGGCGAAGAGTTTCTTTATGTGCTGACAGGTGTCGTGCGGCTTTTGACCGAATTTTATGCGCCCGTGGACCTTAAGCGCGGGGATAGCGCTTATTACGACGCCTCGATGGGGCATAATGTGATCTCGCTCTCCGAGGATGATGCGACGATCTTATGGGTGACATCGCTGGGCTAAGCTGCCCCAAGATATCGAAGCGCACACTCTTACTTGTGTCTTTCGATAATTCTGCTACTATTGCTGCGTTGATAACGCATAATGTGAGCAGTCCTGTGAAAAATCTCTCCTTGGCCACCGCCTGTGCTTTTCTGGTCGCCACCGGCCCTGTTTTGGCCGACCCCGCCCTGATGCTGGGTGGCACCTTTACCTTTGGCGCCATGCAAGACCCGAATTTTGGCATCACCGCGCGCTTGTTGGAAAACGACCGCGCCAATGAAAGTACGCTAGGTGCCGGTGTGACCTATTACCTGTTCACCGGCGAGATCGGCGTCGATGTCTTTGCAGGCTATCTTTTTGAAAGTGGCGTGTTCGGCTTTGGTTACGATCTGGTGCAAGCTGCCCCGATCGTCAGCCTTGGCCTTGTCAATACCGAGTAATCGCGGCCAAACGCGCCCAGATCTGCGCCGGTTGCCTTAACGGATCGGTGCAATCAGCGCACGCAGCGCTGCGACCGGATCATCAGCCCGCCAAATCTCGTTTCCGATGGCGAAGAAATCGGTGACGGGGGCAAGTGCCGCGATCAGGTCGCGGTCAAGTGCGCCTTCGGCCACGACGGGCAGTTCGATCATCTGCGACCACCATTCGAAAAGCGCAAACTCGGCGCGCGGTCCGGGCAAAAGCGCGTGTTCACCCATCGGACCAAAGGCCACGTAACCGGCCCCGCTTTCACCAGCGGTCAGCCCGTCATGGCGCGACGCACCGCAATAGGCCCCAATGATGGCATCAGCCCCCAGCGCCTTGCGCGTGGCGCGGACATGGCGCGCCCCATCGCTCAGATGCACCCCGTCGAGCCCCAGCCGTTCCACCAAGGCGACATGGCTGGTGATCACCAAGGGCACATCGCGGGCATGGGCAATCTCGCGCAAGGCATCAGCGACACGCGCCAGATCATCCTCGTCATCATTGACGAGTGCCAGACGCAGACAGGCAATGGGCTCGGCATCAAGCACCGCCGAAAGGCGCGGCGCGAAGGCTGCGATCTCGAAGCTTTGCGGCGTGATCAGATAAAGGTTCGGCTGTTCGGTTTGCGACATGTGCGGGCATCCTTGCGGCTGGTTGCGTGATAGCGCCCGTGGGGCCGTGGGGCAATGGGGCGCTTGCCGCGCGCGCCGCGTCGCGCTAACCGCTTGCGCCATGACCTATACGCCGCCGACCGCCCAGCCCGTCTTTGTCCTTGTGCGCCCGCAAATGGGCGAGAATATCGGCGCGGCCGCGCGCGGGATGTGGAACTTCGGGCTGGAACGCATGCGGGTGGTGGCGCCCCGCGATGGCTGGCCCAATGAACGCGCGGTGGCTTTGGCCTCGGGGGCCGGGCGGCTTTTGGACCATGCGGGTCATTATGACGAAGTGCCAAGCGCCATTGCCGATTGCACCTATGTGTTTGCGACCACGGCGCGCGCGCGCGGCATCACCGTGCCGATCTTGACGCCCGAGCATGCGATGGCGCAGGCGCGCGCGATCATGGCCCAAGGCGGCCGCGTCGCGGTCTTGTTCGGGCCAGAGCGCGCGGGGCTGGAGAATGACGATATCGCACGCGCGAACGCCGTGATCTCGGTGCCGGTGAACCCTGATTTCCCTTCGCTCAACTTGGCGCAATGCGTGCTCTTGTGCGCCTATGAGTTGCGCCGCTTGGCCGATACCACGCCGCCCGAAGTGCTGGATATGGCAGGGACCGATTTCGCCAATCTGGCCGAGATCACGGCACTTGGCGATCATCTAGAAGAAAAACTCGAGCAGGCCGGGTTCTTTTTCCCCGAAGACAAAGCGCCCCGCATGAAGCGCAACCTGCGCCAGATCTGGAGCCGCTTGCCCCTGACGCAGGCCGATGTGCGCACGCTGCATGGCGCGTTTCGCCAGATCGTCCGCTGGGCCGAGACCCGGCGCAAGGATGGCTGATCGCGCGCTGGGGGCGCTGCCCCCGCCGCGGCCCTTGGCCGCGACTCCCCCGGGATATTTAGAAAACAGAGAAGTGGTTGGACGCCTTGCCGCAGTCGCTTGAAGGGGGAGCGGTCGCGCGATAGGTCTGTGGCCAAGAGAAAAGGGGACGGCTCATGGCAAAGACGCGCAGCATTTTCCAAGAGGTGGACAGTGCCCAAAAACCTGCCGCCACGCCGGGTGGCGTGACCCGTGACACAGGGCTTGCACGCCGATTGGTGCGGGCTTGGTTGATGGCGCTGTTTGCGCTGGTGGTTACCATGATCGCCGTGGGCGGGCTGACGCGGCTGACGGATTCGGGGCTGTCGATCACCGAATGGGCGCCCTTGTCAGGCGCCGTGCCGCCGCTGAATGCGGAGGATTGGCAGGCCGAGTTCGACGCCTATCGCCAAATCCCGCAATACCAGTTGATGAACCGCGGCATGAGCCTTGCGGAATTCAAGGTGATTTATTGGTGGGAATGGGGACACAGGCAGCTTGGGCGCGTGATTGGGCTTGTCTGGGCTTTGGGGTTTGTGGGGCTGTTGGTCAGCCGCAATATCCCCGCCGGTTGGACGGGGCGCTTGCTGTTGCTGGGTGGCTTGGGTGGCCTGCAAGGGGCCATTGGTTGGTGGATGGTGCATTCGGGCCTGCAGGAAGGGATGATCTCGGTCGCCTCATACCGCTTGGCCACGCATCTGGGGCTGGCCTTCTTGATCCTAGGGCTGATTGCATGGTTCATCATGAAGCTTGGCCGCGAGGAGGCCGCGCTGATGGCCGCGCGGCGCGAGGGTGATCGCAAGCTCAAGGGCATGTCGACGGGGCTTTTGCATCTGAGTTTCGTGCAAATCCTGATCGGCGCGCTGGTGGCGGGTATCGATGCGGGGCGCAACTATGTCGATTGGCCCTTGATGGCGGGGGGATTTTTCCCGCCCGGCATGTGGGCGATCGAACCCGTCTGGCGCAACCTGTTTGAGAATGACGGTACGGTACAGTTCATTCACCGCATGGTGGGCTATGTGATCTTGGCGCTGGCTATCGGTGTCTGGTTTGCCGCAAGGCGCAGCGCGCGATTGGCCACCAAGCGGGCCTTTGATTGGGTTTTGGTCGCGATATTCGCGCAGATGGTCTTGGGCGTGGTCACGGTCATGCATTCTTCGCCTTGGTATATCGCGATCTGGCATCAGCTCGGCGCTGTGGCGGTGCTGACACTGGTGCTGCGCGCGCGGTTCTTGAGCATGTATCCCGCGGTGCAAAGCGTGAAGGGGGCCAAGGCATGAGCGCGCTTGGCGCGCTTTTGGCCTTTCAGCGCGAGACCGAGGCGCTAGGCCAAGTGATGGGGCGTTTGGGCTGGGACCAAGAAACCATGATGCCGCGTGGGGCCGCGGTGCAGCGCGGCGAAGAAATGGCGGCGCTGGAGGGTGTTTTGCATGCGCGGCGCACCGATCCGCGTGTGGGGGAATGGCTGGATCAGGCCACACCCAGCAGTGAGGCGGAGGCCGCGCAGCTGCGCCTGATTTCGCATAGCTATGCCCGCGCGTGCCGCGTGCCGGGGGATTTGGCCGCCGAAATTGCGCGCGTGACCTCTGTCTCGCAGGGCAAATGGGCCGCGGCGCGCAAGGCCGATGATTTGGCGGGTTTTTTGCCTGTGCTGGGGCAGGTCATTGCGCTGCGCCGGGTGGAGGCGCAGGCTTTGGCCGATGGCGGTGATGCCTATGATGCGCTTTTGGATGGCTATGAGCCCGGCATCACCGGGGCCGAGATTGCCGCATTTTTTGACCGGATGCGCCCCGGGCTGGTGGCGTTGCGCGCGGCTTTGCGCGATGCGCCCCCGGCACCTGTGCTGACGGGGCATTTCCCGCGTGCGGGCCAGTTGGCCCTTGCCCGCGAGGTGGCGCAAGTTTTCGGCTATGATCTGGAACGTGGCCGCATTGATGAGGCGGTGCATCCCTTTTCATCCGGCTCGCATAATGATGTGCGCATCACCACACGGATCGACGAGGCTGAGCCCTTGGGCTGCATCTATTCCACCATCCATGAGGTGGGGCATGCGGGCTATGAGCAGAACATCGCGCAGGAATTTGGGCTGAGCGTTTTGGGGCAAGGCGTCTCGATGGGGGTGCATGAAAGCCAAAGCCGGATTTACGAGAACCAGCTTGGCCGCTCGCCCGCATTTTGTCACTGGCTTTTTGGGCGGATGCGTGACCATTTCGGCCCGCTTTCGGTGGATACGCCCGAGGATTTCGCCCGCGCCGTGAACCGCGTGGCCACGGGATATATCCGCACCGAGGCCGATGAGGTGCATTACAATCTGCACATCATGCTCCGCTTCGATCTGGAGCGCGCGCTGATCAGCGGTGATCTGGCGCTCGGCGATTTGGAGGCCGCATGGAACGACCGTTTCGCTGCCGATTTCGGGGTAGCGGTGGATCGCCCGTCCAATGGCGTGCTGCAAGATGTGCATTGGCCCGTGGGGCTGTTTGGCTATTTCCCGACCTATAGCCTTGGCAATGTTTATGCAGGCTGCCTCCATGCCGCGTTGCGCGCTGCGCTGCCCGCGTTGGATCAGCACATGGCCAAGGGCGATCTTGCCCCGGCCTTGGGCTGGTTGCGCGACAATCTACAGGCGCATGGCGGGCTGCGCACCCCGCGCGCGACGGTAGAGCATGCGACAGGTGCGCCCGTCCATGAGGCGGCGCTTTTGGGCTATCTGGAGGCGAAATATCGCGCGCTTTACGCGCTTTAAAGCTTGGACAAATGCGAGGCGCAGCCCGTCAGGGCCGCGTAATCATCGCGTACGACAAAGACGCCGAACCGGTCCATGAAGCCCGCGAAACGCCCCTTGGCGCGCAGATGATCGGCAAAGCCGAAGTGGTCGAGATAGGGGGCAAAGGCGCGCGTCACGCCGCCCACCAGATAGACACCGCCAAAGGGCAGGTGCGAGAGCGCCAGATCGCCCACGACCGTGCCCATGACCTGCACAAAGGCCGCGGCGGTTTGGCGCGCCTTTTCTTCATCTTGGGCAAGGCTGGCCATGATTTGCGCGGGCTCGGCCATCTGGCCGTGGAGGACGCGGTGCAGATAGCTGATGCCGCGCCCCGAAAGTACCTCTTCCACCGAGGCAAAGCCGAAATCTTCCATCATCGCGGCGGTCAGATCGGCCATCGCCCCGCCAAGGGCAGGCAGGCTGACATGCCCCGCCTCAGACGGGGGAACGAAGCGCCCGGCGCTGGTGTCAAAGACCGGGCAGGCGTTGAAGCCCGTGCCAAGCCCCACCACCAGCTTGGTGGCATGGGCGGGTGCATTGGGTTGGGCGATGATGATGTCGAGATCGGCGGCATCGATATGGCCTATGGCATGACCTTGGGCCTGTAGGTCATTGAGCACGGAGACTTTCTCTGTGCCCAGCGTGCGTCCCAGCAAGGCGCGGTCGATCTGCCAATCGAGATTGGTGAGTTGCGCCACGCCATCATGCACGGGTCCGGCTGCGGCCACGCAGATGCCGCTGATTTGATCGGCGGCGATGTCGCTTTGGGCCAAGTATTGGGCCAAGACCGATGCCAGATCGCGGTGATCGGCATTGGCATGGCGCATCACCGTGGCGCGATCCACCACGGCGCCGCGTGCCAAGGCGACGCGGGTATTCGTGCCGCCGATATCGGCCACAAGGCTCAGCCCGCCTGAATCTGTCAGATTGCCCATCTCGCGTGTCTTGCCCTTAGCCGCGCCACCATTGCGCGAGCGCGTGATAGGATGCTTTGGGCGTCCTTGCCAAGGTCTCGAAATCGACATGGATCAGCCCAAAGCGTTTCTCATAGCCAAGCGACCATTCGTAATTGTCCATCAAGGACCAAGCGAAATAGCCCGCCACGGGCGCACCGGTGGCGATTGCGCCTTGCACCGCTTGCAGATGCGACCCGAGATAGGCGATGCGCGCGGCATCGGGTTGATCGACGCGGTCGGGATTGGCCATGCCGTTTTCCGTGACAAACAGCGGCAGTGCGCCGGTGTAATCGCGCGCCGTGCGGATCAGGAAATCGCGCAAGCCATCTGGGTAAATCTCCCATCCCATCTGGGTCAGCGGCAGGCGGGTGGGGGCCTCGGCGTAGCTGGGCCATGGCCCATCTTTGTGGCGCACAAGCTTGCGGGTATAGTAATTCAGCCCAAGCCAATCGAGCGGTGCCATTATGGTTGGGAAATCATCCTCCCAGCCCTTTGGCAGATGGGGGCCGAGCCCTGCCAGCACTTCGGCCGGATAGGCGCCCTTGAACAGCCCGCCAAGGAAAAAGCGGTTGTAGATGGCGTCATAGCGGTTTGCTGCGGCGATATCTTCGGGGCTGTCGCTTGCGGGTTCGGCCCATTCGAAATTGCACACAGCCCCAAGGTTTTGCATGCCAAGATCGCGCATCACCGCGATGCTGCGGCCATGGCTGAGCAGCACATGATGCATCGCGCGGGCCGCGGCGCGGATATCGCGCAGGCCCGGTGCATGCACCCCTTCGAAATGCGATAGCCAGCTGACGCACCACGGCTCGTTGATGGGGGCGGCCGACCAGACCCGGTCACCGATGCGCGACATCACCAGATGGGTGTAATCGGCAAACCAATCGGGCATGTCGGCATTGCGCCAGCCGCCCATGTCGGCCAGCGCTTGCGGCAATTCCCAATGGTAAAGCGTGGCCGCAGGTTTCAGCCCGCGCGCCAGCATCCCATCGACTAGCCGATCATAGAAATCGAGGCCTTCTGCATTGGGTTGGCCTGTCCCTTCGGGCAGCACACGCGCCCAAGAGGTCGAGAAGCGATAGACATCCGCCCCCATCGCCGCGATCAGGTCAAGGTCTTCGGCCCAGCGGTGGTAATGGTCGCATGCCACCGCGCCATGCTCGGCGCGCACGACATTGCCCGGCGTGGCGGCAAAGCTGTCCCAATGCGTCAGGCCCGCGCCGCCAAAGCGATGCCCCTCGATCTGGTAAGACGAGGTGGCAACACCGAAAAGGAACCCTTCGGGAAAATCCGCGCGGGCGAATTGCATCGCGTTTGTCCTTTGTCTGGGCGTTTAGCCGGGGCAGGGGCCGGTCGAGCGGCCAACAGTCAGGTCCACATCCCATAGCTCTTGGATCGGGGGATGGTCGGGGTTGCGGATCAAGGTGATCAAGATCTCGGCGCAGCGCCGCCCCGCCGCGCGGATCGAGGATCGTGTCGCGGTAAAGGCCGGCCCGCCCACATCATTGTTGAGATAGCTCAACTCGTCATCATGGCAGATGACCGAGATATCACGCCCCATGCGCAAGCCGCGCTCACCGGCGGCGCGGCGCACCCCGATGGCAAGGATCACAGATGAGACCAAGAAGGCCGTGGGCGGGTTGGGGCCATCAAGCATGCGCGCGGCGGTCAGATAGCCAAAGCTTTCGGTCATCGCGTCGCTGGCCATCAGATGGGGCAGGGCGGGGATATCGCGCGCGGCCAGCGCCTCTTCAAAGCCACGGCGGCGGCGGCGGGCGAAATCAAAGGTTTCTTGACCATTGATCAAGGCGATGCGGCGATGGCCCAGATCAAGCAAGAAATCCGTGGCCCGTCGAAAGGCGCGCATATTGGCGATATCAAGCCAATTGTAACCCTGCGCGTCGCCCGTGCGGCCATGCACCAAAAATGGCAGGCCAAGCTCGGTCAACAGCCCGATCCGTGGGTCGTTTTCTTGCGGGGCTTGCACCATCACACCATCGACCGCGCCATTGGCGGCCATTTGGCGAAAGGCGGCTTCGGTCTCTGTTTCCGGCACCATCGACAGCAACAGGTCATAGCCTTCGGCGGCATAAACCTCGCCTGCGCCGATCAGGAAATCGGCAAAGATCGGGTTCACCATCTCGGCCCGACCGGTCAGTGGGATCACATGGCCGATGGTCATCGCCCGCCCCGTGGCCAGGCGGCGCGCCCTGATATTGGGGGCGTAATTGGCCGCTTTCGCTGCGGCCATGACGCGGTTGCGGGTCTCTTCGCGCACTTCGGGGTAGCCGTTCAGCGCCCGGCTGACCGTCGTCGGGCTGAGCTTCAGCGAATCTGCGAGTTCTTTGAGATTCATGCGCGAGGCGTTCCAAACCGGTTTGAGTATTGCGGCAAAGCTAGCCCCGGATCGGGCGGATTGTCAAAGAGTCAAAAGTGCTTCGTTATTCTGCAACTGCGAAATACTTCAAGTTAATTTACTATTCCGCCTGTGACGGATTGACAGACTCAGTTGTATTCGAAAATGTAACAGCAACCCAAAGCGCTTTGGAAGATGTGGCAAAGGGCCATCAACGCTTGGGTGCAAGATCGCGCCGGCCCGCAAGGTCGGCTGTTTCCTGGGAGGATAAGATGAAACATTCTTTGATGATCAGCGCGGCTGTTGTCGCGCTTTCGGCTAATGGTGCCTTGGCCGATGCACATATGCCCTTCGCGCAGGGCGAGGGGGCATTCAATTGGGATAGCTACGCCGCTTTCGCGGCATCGGCGCCTAGCCTTGCTGGCCAAACCCTGACCGTTTCCGGCCCATGGCTGTCGCCCGAGGCCGAGCGTTTTGACATCCTGCTCAACTATTTCGAAGCGGCCACGGGCGCAGACGCCAGCTATACGGGTTCGGACAGCTTCGAGCAGCAGATCGTGATCGACGTCGAGGCAGGTTCGGCCCCCAATATCGCGGTCTTCCCGCAGCCCGGTCTTGCCGCCGTTCTGGCAGGCAATGGCCAGCTGAGCCCCCTTGGTGCTGATATGGCCGCTTGGGTCGGTGAAAACTACGCCGCTGGTTCGTCTTGGGTTGATCTTGGCACCTATGCCAATGCCGCCGGTCAAGATGAGTTCTACGGCTTTTTCTTTAACGTGAACCTCAAGTCGCTCGTGTGGTTCGTGCCTGAGAATTTCGAGGATGCGGGCTACGAGATCCCCACCACGATGGAAGAATTGATCGCGCTGAGCGACCAGATCGTGGCTGATGGCGGCACGCCGTGGTGTATCGGTCTGGGGTCGGGGGCGGCAACCGGCTGGCCCGCTACCGACTGGGTCGAGGACATCATGCTGCGCACGCAGACCCCCGATGTCTATGACGCTTGGACCACCAACGCGATGCCCTTCAACGACCCCCGCGTCGTGAACGCGCTCGAAGTTTTTGGCTCGTTTGCACGCAATGACGCCTATGTCGCGGGCGGTGCCGGGGCTGTTGCCACAACCGATTTCCGTGACAGCCCCGCGGGCCTGTTCGCATCCCCCCCGGGCTGCTACATGCACCGTCAGGCAAGCTTCATCCCCGCCTTCTTCCCCGAAGGCACCGTTGTGGGCGAAGACGCCGATTACTTCTACTTCCCCTCCTTCGCGGGTGAAGATCTGGGCAACCCGGTCTTGGGTGGCGGCACGCTGATGGCTGTGACCGATCCGTCCGATGCGGCGGCGGCTTTCATGGCCTTCCTGCAAACACCCTTTGCCCATGAGATCATGATGGCGCAGGGTGGCTTCCTCACGCCCCATTCGGGTGTGAACCTCGAGGCCTATCCCAGTGCGGTTGAGGCGGGTCAGGGCGAGATCTTGCTCAACGCGACCACCTTCCGCTTTGACGGGTCCGACCTGATGCCGGGCGGCGTGGGTGCTGGTAGCTTCTGGACCGGCATGGTCGATTTCGTCGGCGGTGCCGATGCACAGGCTGTGGCAGACACGATCCAGGCCAGCTGGGACGCGCTGAAGTAAGCTTGGCCTTTGGGCCAGTGATCCCGATCCGGCCCTGCGGGGCCGGATCATCCCGTTGAGCGTCTAGGGGGAGGTTTGCAGATGAATCCGGCATTTCAGGCCTTGATCACCATCATCGTGGGTGTCGGCGGATGCGTTGGGTATTTCTACCTCTCGAACCTGTTTCTTGACCGGGTTCTCTTTCCGGCGCGCGGCCCAAATACCGGGCGCAACATTAACCGCGCCAATGCGGTGCGGCCATGGCTTTTCCTGTTTCCCGCGCTGTTCGCCCTGGGGCTATACCTTGCCTATCCGGTGTTCGAGACCTTTCGCCTGTCCTTGATCGACCGCAACGCGGGCGGGGCATTCGTGGGTGCCGAGAATTACGCGCGCATGCTGAACGATCCGAAATTCTGGGAAGCGCTGCGCAACAACTTCATGTGGCTGTTGATCGTACCTGCCGCCTCGACCGCCTTTGGGCTTTTGGCCGCGCAGCTGACCGACCGGATCGGCTGGGGCAATATCGCGAAATCGCTGATCTTCATGCCGATGGCGATTTCCTTTGTGGGTGCGGCGGTGATCTTCAAGCTGGTCTATGATGCCCGCCCCGAAGATGTGGCGCAGATCGGCATTTTGAACGCTGTCTATATGCAACTGGGCGGGGCGGCGCCGGTTACATGGCTGACCGTGCCGTTTTGGAACAACCTGTTTTTGATGGTGGTGCTGATCTGGATTCAGACGGGCTTTGCCATGGTGATCTTGTCGGCCGCTCTGCGCGGCATCCCCGAAGAAACCATTGAGGCCGCGATCGTCGATGGCGCGAACCCGTTCCAGATCTTTTTCAAAATCAAGGTGCCACAGATCGCGGGCACCATCGTGGTGGTCTGGACCACGATCACTATCGTGGTGCTCAAGGTCTTTGACATCGTCTTTGCCATGACCAACGGCCAGTGGGAGACGCAGGTCTTGGCCAATTTCATGTATGACAAGCTGTTCCGCGCCAATGATTGGGGCATGGGTTCGGCGGCGGCGATGGTGATCATGCTGCTCGTGACGCCGATCCTTGTGTGGAACGTCTATAACGCCCGCAAGGAGATGCGGTGATGCTGGGCGGGGGATCGTGTCATGGATAATATCGCGGGCAAGAAATCCGGCCTGACATGGGCTGTGCATCTGTCGGTCGCGGCATTGGTGCTTTTGTGGGTCTTTCCTACGCTGGGGCTGTTGGTGTCGTCGTTCCGCACCACCGACCAAATTCGCACCTCGGGCTGGTGGGCGGCGATGTTTCCGGCTGTCCAGAACGAGGTGTTCCGCACCGCAAACCCCGGCGCGTTCCGCGTCGAACGTGAGGGTGTCTTTGTCGTCGAGGGCAATCTTTATGTCGTCGATGGCCGCGCCGAGACGGCCGCGGATGTTGCCGCCGTGATCAGCGCATGGGGCGTATCCTCGCGCGATATCGCGGCCTTTGGCCCCGGCGAGACCGCCGATTTGGGCGAGGGGGAAACCCTGCAAGTGGCGGAAAACGGCGATTACATCTGGTCGGGCAATGACGATCAGATCAGCGGGCGGGGCCAGCGTGTCTTTGTCACTGCCGAAAGCCCGCCGGAATTTACCCTCGCCAATTACCGCGGCGTGCTGTTCGATCCCCGCAATCGCGAGGGGATGGCGAAGGCCTTTTTCAACACGCTGACCGTGACAATCCCGGCGACCATCATCCCGATCCTGATCGCGGCTTTCGCGGCCTATGCGCTGGCATGGATGGAGTTTCCGGGCCGCGCGCTGTTGGTGGCCGCCGTGGTGGCCATGCTGGTCGTACCGCTGCAACTGGCGCTGATCCCGCTTTTGACGCTGCACAACCAGATCGGCATCGGAAAGGGTTACTTGGGCGTTTGGCTTGCGCATACGGGCTTTGGCCTGCCGCTCGCCATCTACCTTTTGCGCAACTACATGGTCGGCCTGCCGCGCGAGATCATCGAATGTGCCAAGGTCGATGGCGCGACGGATTTCCAGGTCTTTACCAAGATCGTGCTGCCCCTGAGCTTTCCGGCGCTGGCAAGTTTCGCGATCTTTCAGTTCTTGTGGACATGGAACGACCTACTCGTCGCCATGGTGTTTTTGATCGACAGTTCCGGCCAGACCACGGTGATGACGCGCCAGATCGTCGAGTTGATGGGTACCCGCGGCGGCGATTGGGAGATTTTGGCCACCTCGGCCTTTGTCTCCATCGCAGTGCCGCTGATCGTGTTCTTTACAATGCAACGCTACCTTGTTCGCGGCCTGTTGGCCGGATCGGTGAAATAGGAAAGCCTCCCCCCACGATGACTGCCATGCAATCCCTGCGGCCCGAAGATATCATTGCCCCTGACCTTGATTGGTGGCGCGGTGCCGTGATCTATCAGATCTATCCGCGCAGTTTCCAAGACAGCAATGCCGACGGGATCGGCGATCTGGCGGGGATCATCGCGCGGCTGGAACATGTCGCGGGTTTGGGCGTCGATGCGATCTGGATCTCGCCTTTCTTCCGCTCGCCCATGCTGGATTTCGGCTATGATGTCAGCGATTATTGCGATGTCGATCCGATGTTCGGCACGCTGGCCGATTTCGATGCGCTGATCGCACGGGCGCATGAATTGGGGATCAAGGTGCTGATCGATCTGGTGATCAGCCACAGTTCCAACCAGCATGTCTGGTTTCAGGAAAGCCAACTCAGCCGCAGCAATGCCAAGTCCGATTGGTATGTCTGGGCCGATGCCAAGCCCGATGGCAGCCCGCCCAATAATTGGCTCTCGATCTTTGGCGGCCCGGCTTGGGAATGGTCGGGCGACCGGATGCAGTATTACCTGCACAACTTCCTCAAGGAACAGCCCGATCTGAACCTGCACAACGCGGATGTGCAAGATGCGCTTTTGGATGTGGCGCGCTTTTGGCTTGAGCGCGGGGTCGATGGCTTCCGCCTTGATACGATCAACTTCTACTTCCATGACAAGCTGTTGCGCGACAACCCGGCACTGCCGCCCGAGGCGCGCAATGCCACCATCGCCCCCGAGGTGAACCCCTATAACTGGCAAGATCACCTGTATGATAAGAACCAGCCAGAAAACCTTGCCTTTCTCCAACGGCTGCGCGCCCTGATGAACGCCTATCCCGGCACCACCGCCGTGGGCGAGGTGGGCGATGCGCAAAGGGGCATGGAGATTCAGGCCCAATACACCGCCGGCGGCGATAAGGTGCATATGTGCTACAGCTTTGAGTTTCTGTCAGGCACCACCCCCGATGCCGCCAAGGTAGCCGAGGTTTTGACCGCCTATGAGGCCACGATTGGTGATGGCTGGGCCTGCTGGGCCTTTTCCAACCATGACGTCGTGCGCCATGCCACGCGATGGGGGCTTGATGATGGGGCGGTGCGGCTTTTCGCGGCGCTGCTTTTGTCGCTGCGCGGCTCGGTCTGCATTTACCAAGGCGAAGAGCTTGGCCTGACCGAGGCTGATGTCGCCTATGCCGATCTGCAAGACCCCTATGGCATCCGCTTTTGGCCCAAATTCAAAGGGCGCGATGGGTGCCGCACGCCGATGCCTTGGACCACCGACAATCACAATGGCGGTTTTTCGCAAGCGCGGCCTTGGCTGCCCGTCGCGGTCGAACATCTGCCCCGCGCAGTGGGGGCGCAAACGGGACAGGCGGACAGCATGCTTGATTTCTACCGCCGCATGATCGGCTATCGCCAAGCCCTCGCGGCGCTGATCAAGGGCGATCTGTCCGATATCAGCGCCATCGACGGTGTGCTGCGTTTTCAGCGCAGCCATGAGGGGCAGGTGTTGTTTTGTGCCTTCAACATGACCGACACTGCGCAGCGCGTGGCGATGCCCGCGGGTGAATGGCGCCAAGATCGTGGCGCGCCCTTTGCCTTGGCTGAGCAGGAGGGGGGTGTTTTGACCCTTCTGCCCTATCACGCCGTTTTCGCGGCCGCCGAGAATACGCAAAACGCGACGTAACGCGGGCAAGGGGGGGGAGAGGACATGGCCGATCTAAAGCTGAGCGGGGTAGAAAAACTCTATGGCGGCTCCGTCAGGGTGCTGCATGATATCGATCTCGATATCAAGACGGGTGAGTTGATCGTCTTTGTCGGCCCCTCGGGCTGTGGGAAATCCACGCTTTTGCGCATGATCGCGGGGCTGGAAAAGATCTCGGGCGGCACGCTTGAGATTGATGGTCAGGTGGTCAACGACGTGCCCCCCAGCCAGCGCGGCATCGCCATGGTCTTTCAATCCTATGCGCTTTACCCGCATATGACCGTCTATGATAACATGGCCTTCTCGCTGAAAATCGCAGGGCTTGACCGCGCGAGCATCGACCAAAAAGTGCGCGCGGCGGCTGACAAGTTGCAGCTGACCAATTTCCTTGACCGCCTGCCCAAGGCGCTGTCGGGTGGTCAACGTCAGCGCGTGGCCATCGGGCGCTCGATCGTGCGCGACCCCAAGGTCTATCTCTTTGACGAGCCGCTATCGAACCTAGATGCCGCGCTGCGCGTGGCGACCCGGATCGAGATTGCGCAACTCAAGGAACAGATGCCTGACAGCACCATGATCTATGTCACCCATGATCAGGTCGAAGCGATGACGCTTGCTAGCCGCATCGTGGTACTTGCGGGGGGCGGCATCGCGCAGGTGGGCGCCCCGCTTGAGCTCTATGAGCGGCCCAATTCCACCTTTGTCGCGCAATTCATCGGCAGCCCCGCGATGAACCTGATGGCGGGCAAGATCGTGGGCACGGGCGCTGTGACCACGCTTGAACTGGCCCAAGGTGCGGGGCAGGTGCAGTCACATTATCCATCGCTTCCCAGTGACTTGGGAGCGGATGTGCAAGTTGGTATCCGCCCCGAAGATATGGTTGAGACAGCCGATGCCGCCTATGCCTTTGAAGGTAAGGTCGAGATTGTCGAGGCGCTTGGCGAGGTGACGCTGCTTTATTTTGCCAAACCCAATGGCGGCCAAAATAGCGTGATCGGCAAGCTGCAAGGTATCCACCCCGGCCTGCGCGGCAAGACCGTGCGGCTGAGCGCATCGCCCGAGAAGGTCCATGTTTTCCGCGACGGTATTTCGCTGCATTTCCGCGACCAGCCTGTATTCTTGCCGGGCGTGCAGCCGCATTGAGGCCGTCACTGGTCTTGTTAGCGCTAACATGATAGACTAGCGGCGACTCGCATCAAGGGGAGGGGCGGCATGTCTTTGGACGGTCGTATCGCTGCAGTAACCGATCGGATCATCGCGCGCTCAAAGGCGGCGCGCGGCCCTTACATGGAGCGTATGCGCAAGCTTGCCGAGGATGGCCCGCGCCGCGCGCATCTGTCTTGTGGCAATCAAGCCCATGCCTATGCCGCGATGGGGGCTGACAAGGATGCGCTTGTGGCCGCGCGCGCGCCCAGTATCGGGATCGTGACGGCCTATAATGACATGCTCTCGGCCCATCAGCCCTTTGAAACCTATCCCGACAAGATCAAGGCTGCCGCCCGCCGTGTTGGCGCCACCGCACAGGTCGCGGGTGGCGTGCCCGCCATGTGCGATGGCGTCACCCAAGGGCAGGTGGGGATGGAGCTGTCGCTGTTTTCGCGCGATGTGATCGCGCTCGCGACCGGCGTAGCGCTCAGCCACAATACCTTTGATGCGGTACTGTACTTGGGCGTTTGTGACAAGATCGTGCCGGGTCTGGTGATGGCGGCGGCGAGCTTTGGCTATCTGCCGGGGCTCTTCGTGCCGGCGGGGCCGATGGTCTCGGGCCTGCCCAATGATGAGAAATCCAAGGTGCGCCAACAATTCGCCACCGGTGCCGTGGGCCGCGACGTGCTGATGAAGGCCGAGATGGATAGCTATCATGGCCCCGGCACCTGCACCTTTTACGGCACGGCCAATTCCAACCAGATGTTGATGGAATTCATGGGGTTGCACCTACCCGGCGCAAGTTTCGTGAACCCCGGAACCCCCTTGCGCGAGGCGCTGACCGATGCCGCGACCGAACGGGCAGCAGCGATCACAGCGCTTGGCAATTCCTTTACGCCGGTCTGCGATATCCTTGACGAAAAGGCCTTCGTGAACGGGATCGTGGGGCTGATGGCCACGGGTGGCTCGACGAACCTTGTGATCCATCTGGTCGCTATGGCGCGGGCCGCTGGCATCATCATCGAGCCCACTGATTTCGCAGATATCTCGGCGGCGACGCCCCTGATGGCGCGGGTTTATCCCAATGGTCTGGCCGATGTGAACCATTTCCACGCGGCGGGCGGGCTTGCCTATATGATCGGTGAGCTGCTGGAGGCTGGGCTGCTTCACCCCGACACCAAGACCGTGGCGGGCCAAGGCTTGGCGCTTTATGCCCAAGAACCCAAACTCCGCGATGGCACCCTGTCGTGGGAGGCAGGACCGGGGGCCAGTCTGAACGACAAGATCTTGCGCCCGGCGCGCGACGCTTTCCAGCCACAGGGCGGCTTGGTCGAACTTGTCGGCAATCTCGGGCGTGGCGTGATGAAGGTCTCGGCCGTCGATCCCGCCCGCCATGTGATCGAAGCCCCGGCGGCTGTGTTTGAGTCTCAAGCCGCCGTCAAAGCCGCCTTTCAGCGCGGCGATCTGAACCGTGATGTGGTGGTTGTGGTCCGTTTCCAAGGCCCGCGCGCCAATGGCATGCCGGAGCTTCATGCGCTGACGCCGCTTTTGTCGGTGCTGCAAGATCGCGGTCATAAGGTGGCGCTTGTTACCGATGGCCGCATGTCGGGCGCATCAGGCAAAGTCCCCTCAGCCATTCATGTCGCCCCCGAGGCGCTTGATGGTGGGTTGATCGGCAAGCTCAGCGATGGTGATCTGGTCCGCGTCGATGCCAGCGCCGGACAGCTAGAGGTGCTGACCCAAGGTGTGGCAGACCGGATCGCCGCCCAGCCCGATCTGTCCGCCAATAGCCACGGCGTTGGTCGCGAGTTGTTCGAGATCTTCCGCGCCAATGCCGGACCTGCCACGATGGGGGCGGGTGTGGTCGTCTGACCGCTGACCCCTTCATCTTTCTGGAAATACGCAAACACGATCTGCGCAAAGGATCATCCGATGACCCCCATGGCCCAATCCGCCGCCACGCGTGAGATCGCGTCGCGCGCCCCGATCATCCCGGTGCTGGTGCTTGATGATGCAGCCTCGGCTGCTGCACTGGCCCATGCACTGGTGGCCGGTGGCCTGCCCGCGCTCGAGGTGACGCTGCGCACGCCTGCCGCGCTTGATGCGATCCGCGCCATGGCCGATGTGCCGGGCGGCATCGTGGGGGCAGGCACGCTTTTGAGCCCGCAAGATATCCGCGCTGCCAAAGAGGCCGGGGCCAAATTTGGCGTCTCGCCCGGTGCCACGCCGCGCTTGATCGCGGCCGCCATCGAGATCGGCCTGCCGCTTTTGCCCGGTGCCGCCACCGCCTCTGAGGTGATGGCGCTGTGGGAGCAGGGCTATGATATGCTGAAGTTCTTTCCCGCCGAGGCCGCAGGCGGCGCGCCCGCGCTCAAGGCCATCGGTGCGCCGATCCCGCAGGTGTCGTTCTGCCCCACGGGTGGCATCACGCCTGAGAATGCGGCCAGCTATCTTGCCCTGCCCAATGTCATCTGCGCAGGCGGATCATGGGTCGCGCCCAAGGACAAAATCGCCAATGGCGATTGGGCCGGCATCACCGCCTTGGCCGCCGCGGCGGCCGCGTTGGCGCGTTAGGAAACCACGGCTTCGGCAAAGCCGATGAGCCGGGCCACCGCCTCGGCGAAGAGGTCGTCGGGCAGTGTCAGCGCGACCCGCACATGACCCGCTGCCGCCTGTCCAAAGCTTTCGCCGGGCATGACGGCCACATGCGCCACATCAAGAAGACGCGCGGCAAAGTCATCGCCCGATAGCCCCGTGGCGCGGATATCGAGCATGACATACATCGCCCCCTCGGGCGGGATGGCGCGCAAGACCTGATGGCCCGCGATCCGCCCCAAAAGCAGATCGCGCCGCCGCTTGAAGGGGGCTGCCACCGCAGCCTCGGCCGCTGGCCCCATGGCCAGCGCGAAAAGCCCCGCTTCCTGAATATAGCCCGGCACGCCATAGGTGGTGTGGGTGGCCAGCGTGATCATCTGCGCGATGACATCGCTTGGGCCACAGACCCAACCCAGCCGTGAGCCGGTCATCGCATGGCTTTTCGACAGCGATCCGATGGTCAGCGTCCGCGCGGCCATGCCGGGTAGGCTGGCGATCGGGCGATGCTGGCCCTGCCAGATCTGGCTGTCATAGACCTCATCGGAAATCACCCAAAGATCATGATCCTCTGCGATGGCAGCGATCCCAGCAAGGCTGGCTGCGCTATAGACGGCACCCGTGGGGTTGTTGGGGCTATTGATCAAAAGCGACCGCGCACCGGGGGCGGCCTTGGCCAATGCGGCAAGATCGGGTTGAAACCCATCCTCGCTGCGCGCGGCCACGGCGACAGGAAGCGCGCCCACCGCGCGGATCGTGCCGGGGTAGGTGGCGTAGTAAGGGTCGATCATCAAGGCCCGCGCGCCCGGATCGCAGGCCGCGTGATGGGCGGCAAAAAGCCCCGCCTGCCCACCCGGCACGATCAGCACATTGTCGCCCGTATAGCTTTGCCCATGCTGCGCGCTCAGCCTTGCGGCCACGGCGGCGCGCAACCGCGCCACGCCCGGCACGGCGGCATAGCCGGTGTGACCGGCGCGCGCCGCGCGGTGCATCTCGTCCAAGATCAAAGGGTCTGTGCCGATATCATGTTCGCCGATGGTAAGTTCCAGCACAGCATGACCCGCCGCCTTCATCGCGCGCGCGCGGTAGAAAATCTCCCAGCCATCATCACCATCGCCTGTCAGTGTCGCGATGCGTTGTGAGGGTGATGGCATGACAAGACCTCCGGGTCGGGGATGTGGTCTAGATGCGCATAGCCCGTGCAGCCGGGCAAGCCCCGCTTAAGCCTCGTCATCAGGCTCCAGCTTGCGCACGGTGGCGGTCGGCCAATCGCGCAACACCAGATCATAGCTTTCACGCAGCCGCGCGCGCAGCTCTTCGGGCGGTGTTTCCCATGGCAAAAGCACCCATCCCCCCCCGGTCAGATAGGGGGCCGAGGCAGGGCGGCTACGCCGGATCATCGCCAGCGCATGCGACATCCCCGCAGTGCGCACCGACAGGCCCGCGCCCGTTTCGGTATAGGCGGCGAACATATGCCCATGGATTTTCCATACGACCGTGTCGGGGCCAAAAGGTTGTTCCTTTTGAGCCTCGGGGAGGGTCCGACAGAATCTATCGACGAATTCATGGCGCATTGTTTGCGTATACAAATATATACCAAAGCCCGTGTCAAAACGATCTTGGCCATATCCGCTTGGAAAGAAAGGACATGCTGACGCAGGGCGGTGGGGGCTTGTCGCGGTTTTCAACAGATGCACAAGCTGATACTTGGCCGAAACTGCGCCTTGGATGGCTGAAAGGCATATCATGGTCGAGATCCGTCTCAGAGACTCACGCACCAAGCGGGTCGTGCCGCTGGAACCCACCGCCCATCCGGGACGGGTGGCGATGTATGTCTGTGGACCCACGGTCTATGATCGCGCGCATCTGGGCAATGCCCGGCCTGCGGTGGTGTTCGATGTGCTGTATCGGCTCTTGCGCCATGTCTATGGGCCGGATGCCGTCACCTATGTGCGCAATTTCACCGATGTCGATGACAAGATTAACGCACGCGCAGCTGAGACGGGGCGCCCCATCGCCGAGATCACGGAAGAAACCATCGGATGGTATCTGGGCGACATGGCAGCACTTGGCGTGCGAGAGCCCACCCATATGCCCCGCGCCACCGCCTATATCGGCCAGATGATCGCGATGATTGCGGCGCTGATCGCCAAAGGCCATGCCTATGCCGCCGATGGCCATGTGCTGTTTTCCGTCGCAAGCTACCCCGATTATGGCCAGCTATCGGGCCGCTCGGTCGATGATATGATCGCAGGCGCACGGGTCGAGGTTGCCCCCTATAAGCGCGATCCGATGGATTTCGTGCTGTGGAAACCGTCGACCGACGATCTGCCGGGATGGGACAGCCCATGGGGCCGCGGGCGGCCGGGCTGGCATATCGAATGCTCGGCCATGGCGCATGAGCTATTGGGCGAAAGCTTTGACATTCATGGCGGCGGCAACGACCTGATGTTCCCCCACCACGAGAACGAGATCGCGCAAAGCTGCTGCGCCCATCCCGAGGGAAAGTTCGCGCGCATCTGGATGCATAACGAGATGCTGCAGGTCGAAGGCAAGAAAATGTCCAAAAGCTTGGGCAATTTCTTCACCGTGCGCGATCTGCTCGATCAAGGCATCCCGGGCGAGGTGATCCGGTTTGTGTTTCTTTCGACGCATTATTCCAAGCCGATGGATTGGACGCAGGAGAAGGCGGTAGAAGCCGCGGCACGCTTGTTCCGATATGTGCAGAACATCGCGGATTATGCCGATCTCGATACAGCAATGGACCTCGCGCCTGAGCAGACCGTCCTTGATGCCTTGAAGGATGATTTGAATACGCATGAGGCACTCAAGGCTTTGGGTGACATGGACGGCGCTGCGGATGCGGCCAAGCTGGCCCGAAATCTCGTTTTTCTGGGGTTTTTCACAGAAACGACACTGCGCGCGCGGGTCGATGACTACAAAAAGGGCGTGCAGATGCTTGCCGCGCTTGAACGCCGCTTGTCGCTTTTGCGGGATGACGCCATGCAATCCAAGGATTTCACCGCAGTCGATCAGTTGAAAGCCCGGCTCACATTGGCGCATGTGAGTGTTCAGATGACCAAGGCGGGTGTCCGTCTTCGTCCGGAAATGGATTTTGACCCCGCCAAGCTCGAGGGCCTGCTATGACCGGGTGCGGCGGGTGCGAATTTTCGTACGAAAATTCGTGTCTCCCCCCTGATGCGGAAAGACGCAGATGACTAACCGCCTTTACCTCTACGACACCACGCTGCGTGATGGGCAGCAGACGCAAGGCGTGCAATTCTCGACACTCGACAAGATCCGCATTGCGACCGCGCTCGATGCCTTGGGGATCGACTATATCGAGGGTGGCTGGCCCGGCGCCAACCCCACCGACAGTGCGTTTTTCGAGTCCGCGCCGCACACAAGTGCCACCATGACCGCCTTTGGCATGACCAAGCGCGCGGGGCGCTCGGCCGAGAACGACGATGTGCTGGCCGCCGTTCTGAACGCGGGCACCAAGGCCGTGTGTCTTGTTGGCAAAGCGCATGATTTCCACGTGACCGAGGCGCTTGGCATCACGCTGGATGAAAATATCGCCAATATCCGCGCCTCCATCGCGCATTGCGTGGCGCAAGGGCGCGAGGCGCTGTTTGACGCTGAGCATTTCTTCGACGGCTACAAGGCCAATCCCGATTACGCGCTTGCCTGCCTGCGCGCGGCCTATGACGCGGGCGCACGTTGGGTGGTGCTGTGCGACACCAATGGCGGCACGCTTCCGGTCGAGATTGGTGAGATCACCGCTGCCGTGACCCGTGCGGGCATTCCCGGCGATAACTTGGGCATTCATACCCATAACGACACGGAAACGGGCGTCGCGGGTGCGCTTGCGGCCGTGATGGCGGGTGCGCGCCAGATCCAAGGCACGCTCAACGGTTTGGGCGAGCGCTGTGGCAATGCCAATCTGACCGCGCTCATCCCCACGCTTTTGCTGAAAGAGCCTTACGCCAGCCAGTTCCACACCGGCATCACGCAAGATGGCCTGCGCGACCTGACCCGCATTTCGCGCATGCTCGACGATATCTTGAACCGTGTGCCGATGCGGCAGGCGGCCTATGTGGGGGCCTCTGCCTTTGCGCACAAGGCGGGGCTGCATGCCTCGGCGATTGCCAAAGACCCCACGACCTATGAGCATATCGACCCCGCGCTGGTCGGCAATGCGCGCATCATCCCGATGTCGAACCAAGCGGGCCAATCGAATTTGCGCCAGCGCTTGAGCGCGATGGGCCTTGATGTGGCGCGTGATCATCCCGCGCTGGCCGGGATCTTGGATGAGATCAAAGCGCGCGAGGATCAGGGCTATGCCTATGACACCGCGCAGGCGAGTTTCGAATTGCTGGCGCGTCGGGCCCTTGGCGACATGCCCCGGTTCTTCGAGGTCAAGCGCTACCGGGTGACGGTGGAGCGGCGCAAGAACAAGTATGACCAGATGGTCAGCCTGTCCGAGGCGGTGGTAGTGCTGAAAATCGGGGACGCCAAGATGCTGTCGGTCAGCGAGTCCATGGATGAGGCGGGCACCGATCGCGGGCCGGTCAACGCGTTGGCCAAAGCCTTGGCCAAGGATCTTGGCCCCTATCAGCGCTATATCGAGGATATCCGGCTCGTCGATTTCAAGGTGCGCATCACCCAAGGCGGGACCGAGGCCGTGACCCGCGTGATCATCGACAGCGAAGATGCCAAGGGGCGGCGCTGGTCCACGGTCGGTGTCTCGGCCAATATCGTCGATGCGAGTTTCGAGGCGCTTTTGGATGCGATCATGTGGAAGCTGGTGCGCGATGGCGCGCCCGCGTCATGAGCCTTCAGGCCTGCGCTGATCTGGTGGCGCGGGGCGATCCCGACCGCTTTCGCGCGACGATGGCCGCCCCCGTCGCCGCGCGGTCGGTGCTCTTTCCGCTTTATGCCTTCAATATCGAGGTCAGCCGCGCCCCTTGGGTCACGGATGAGCCGATCATCGCCGAGATGCGCCTGCAATTCTGGCGCGATGTGATCGAGGAACTGGCCCAAGGCCGCCCCCCGCGCGCCCATGAGGTGGTGGCCCCCTTGGCGGCGGCGATCCCGGCTGCGCTGATCGGTGGCTTGGATCGGCTGGTGGTCGCGCGTCGGTGGGATGTCTACCGCGAACCCTTTGCCGATAGGGCCGCGTTCGATGCCTACTTGGACGACACCGCCGCCACGCTGGTTTGTGTGGCGGGCCGCGCCTTGGGTGCGCCCAAGGCTGCGGAGGCGGTTTTGCGCGATGCAGGCTGGGCCTTTGGGCTGGCCAATTACCTCAGGGCGATCCCTGCGCTTGCTTCGGCAGGGCGGCTGCCCTTGGTCGATGGCAGGGCAGAGGCGGTCGCGGATCTCGCGGGTGAGGGGCTTGCGCGACTTGCCCGTGCGCGGGGCGCGCGCGGGTTGGTGCCGCGTGCTGCTATTGCGGCGCTTTTCGCGGGGTTCCGAGCCGAGGCGACATTGCGCGCGGCCAAGGCCGATCCGGCGCGGGTGGGTGCAGGGGCGCTGCCGGGGACGGGATTGCGCGACGCTCTGCGCTTGGCCGCGATGGCTGCAACGGGACGCTGGTAGGTGTAGGACCGTTTAGGCGGCCAGCGCATCCTTGGGGCGGAGCGCAAGCCAGATCAGCGCGGCACCCGCCAAGATCAAGAAAGGCAGCATGGCCAGGTTCACCGCTGTCCAGCCCGTTTGTACATCATCGCCAAAGCTCATCATCAGCCCCGATGACAGCGAGGCGAAGGTGACGCAGCCGAAAACGAGGAAATCGTTCATCCCTTGGACCCGGCCACGTTCCTCGGGCGCGTGTGCTTGGGTCAGCATGGCGGTCGCCCCGATAAAGCCGAAATTCCAACCCACACCCAGCAAAATCAGCGAGATGAAGAATTGCGTCAGCGCCACACCGCTGAGCGCCACAACGCCCGCTGCGGCCAAAAGTGCCAACCCCAGCGCCACGATCCGCATCGCGCCAAAGCGCGCGATCAGATGGCCGGTGACGAACGAAGGCGCATACATCGCGATCACATGGGCCGAGACGACATCGGCGGCATTGCCGGTGGTAAAGCCACAGCCCACGACCGCCAAGGGCGTCGAGGTCATCATCAGGTTCATCAGCGCGTAAGAGACCATGCCGCAGATCACGGCAACCGCGATACGCGGGTCGCGCAGCAACTCGGCGCGGCTACGCCCCTTGGCGTCACCCGGTTTGGGAGCGGCAGGTTTGGGCACATCGAGAAAGGCGAAAAGCCATGCGCCGACCAGATTGATCACCACCACAAAGGCATAAGAGCCGACAAAGGGGATCACCGTCGCATCGACGCTGAGTTTCACCAGTTGCGGGCCAACAAGTGCGGACAAAAGCCCGCCTGCCATGACATAGGAGATCGCCTTGGGGCGAAACGCCTCGGACGCGGTGTCGGTCGCGGCAAAGCGGTAAAAGCCTTGCGCCGACATGTAGATGCCGGTGAGGTAAGAGCCGATCAAGAACAGCGCAAAGCTGTCGATCCATAGCCCCCAAGCAGAGACACCCGCACCAAGCGCGCCGCCCATCGCGCCGACGACAAAACCCAAGCGCCGCCCAAAGCGCTGCATCAAGGCCGAAAGCCACGGTGCCGTGGTCATCGAGCCAAAAACGATGAGCGAGATGGGGATGGTCGCCAACGCAGGCGAGGGGGCGATCATCAGACCGGCAAGCCCGCCCACCGTAAAGATCAGCGGCATCTGCGCGCCAAGAATGGCTTGGGCTGCGACCAGCACCGCGACATTACGCTTGGCGCGGCGGTCGTCATGTGCTGGGCTTGCGGGGGCGGTGTTTGTCATTGTCATGCAGTTTGCCTAGCGCCTTTGCCAGTGCCCGTCCAGAGGGGGGCGGGCTGTGACAAAGGGCGGGATCTGCGTCTTTTTGGAAAGATGAAGGAGCGCGCATTTGCAACACGCAGCCGAACGGATCGAGAGTGAGGCCGATCTAAAGGCAGGCGCTGTGGTGCTGGTGGCCCGCGACGCGCGCTTTGGCCCCATTCTGGAGGCAGTTGGGCCTTTGCCCCTGAGACGGCAGATCGATGGGTTCGGCGCGCTTTTGTCAGCCATCGTTGGCCAACAGGTCTCAACCCATGCCGCAAGCGCGATCTGGGCGCGGTTGGCCGATGCGGGGCTGACCGATGCGGGCGCCTTGCGCCATGCCCCCGATGCGGTCTTGCGCGCCGCCGGCCTGTCGCGGCCCAAGATCGCCTATGCGCGCGCCTTGGCCCATGCTGATCTGGATTACGAAAGCTTGCGCGCCATGCCGACCGAGGCGGTGGTGACACAGCTAACAGCACTTCCCGGTATCGGGCGCTGGACGGCCGAGATTTATGCCTGTTTCGCGCTTGGCCATGCGGATGTCTTTGCGGCAGGTGATTTGGCGCTGCAAGTGGCGGCGGCGCGCGCCTTTGCGCTGCCCGCGCGGCCAAATGAGGCCGCACTCAGGCGCATGGCGCAAGAATGGGCACCTGTGCGCGCTGTTGCCGCGCGCGCGCTTTGGGCCTACTACCGGATCGCAACCAACCGGGAGGGTATCTCGTGACGCGGGTTTTGGATTACGGCACGGTGCCGGCGCAATCGGGCCAGCCCGACAGCATGGTGATTTTTCTGCACGGCTATGGGGCCGATGGGGCCGATCTTTTGGGTCTGGCCGATCCGCTTGGCCCGCATTTGCCCGATACGATGTTTTTGGCCCCCAATGCGCCGGAACGCTCAGCCATGAACCCGATGGGGTTTCAATGGTTCCCGATCCCATGGCTTGATGGCTCCTCCGAGGAGGAGGCCGCCGCAGGGCTTGCGCGCGCCAGTGCCGATCTCAACGCCTTTCTCGACCGGGTGATGGTCGATCACGATATGCTGCCCGAACAGGTGGCGTTGGTGGGTTTCAGCCAAGGCACGATGATGAGCCTGCATGTCGCACCCCGCCGCGAGGATGCGCTGGCGGGTGTGGTCGGTTTCTCAGGACGGCTGTTGGCCCCCGAGGCGCTGATCGACGAGGTGGTGGTGCGCCCACCGATCTTGCTGATCCACGGCGATGCCGATGATGTTGTGCCGCCCCAAGCCCTGCCCGAGGCGGCCGGGGCGCTGGAGGCTGCAGGCTTCAAAGAGGTCTATGCCCATGTGATGCGCGGCACGGGCCATGGGATCGCGCCCGATGGGTTATCGGTGGCGCTGGCATTTTTGCGCCAAGTGCTGGGGCAAGAGCGCTTTGAGACGACTGAATAGGCGCGATTGTCACGAAACTGTCAGCGTTTCGGTCTAGCCCTTCTTGCGAAGGACACAGCATATTGTTGGGCTTGCCCTGAAAGGTAGCCTATATATAGTGTGGATATGTCTGGGGCGGGGTGCCCGCTCTGGTGCTCGTTGCGCGGGCAAGCAGGCTGGAGGCGGACAAGCTGATGGACGCGGAAATAGAGATTGATTTCAGAACCCAGTTCGTGCGCGCGCCGGGGTCATTGAAAAGCCACCCTGCGCTGGTGCTGAATGCCGATTATCGCCCCTTAAGCTACTATCCCCTGTCGCTTTGGCCGTGGCAGGAGGCCGTGAAGGCCGCATGGCTCGACCGGGTCGAGATCGTGGCCGAATATGACGAGGTTGTCAGATCGCCTTCGACCGAGATCCGAATACCTTCGGTTGTGGTGCTGAAAGACTACGTTAAACCGCAAAAGCGCGTGGCCTTCACGCGCTTTAATCTTTTTTTGAGGGACGAATTCTCGTGCCAATACTGCGGATCAAAGGGCGATTTGACCTTTGACCATGTGGTGCCGCGTGCGCGGGGGGGCGTGACCAGCTGGGAAAATGTCGTGGCCGCCTGTTCGCGCTGCAATCTGCGCAAAGGGGCCAAAAGCCTACGCCAATCGGGGTTGAGCTTGCGCAAACCGCCGCGCCAACCGGGTGCGGAAGAATTGCGCAACATGGGCCGACGCTTTCCGCCCAACCATCTGCATGAAAGCTGGCTCGACTTTCTCTATTGGGACAGCGAATTGGAGGCGTGATCGCCACCGCTGGCTTGTGCTGCTTGCGCATGTTCAGGGCGCTCAAGGTGCAGGCCGCGTGACAGCGCCGTCTTGACCCGGTAACATCGCCCCAGCCCTGTTCGAAAGCGATGCACATGTCTGATCCATTCTTTCAGCCGCCCTCTGGCACCGATCTTCCGCGTTATGCGGGCGTGCCGAGTTTCATGCGGTTGCCCTATCTGCCGGCCGACCACCCGCGTCGCGCAGATGTGGATATCGGGATATTCGGCCTGCCGTGGGATGGGGCGACATCGAATAGGCCGGGGGCGCGGCATGGGCCGCGCGCTTTGCGCGATGCCTCGACCATGATCCGCGAGCGCAACCGCGCCACCGCGCAAGAGCCGTTCAAGACCGCGCGCATCGCCGATCTGGGCGATGTCGCGATGAGCCCGGTTGACCAAGACGAGGCCCTTGGCAATGCCCAAAGCTTTGTCGCGGGCATGCTGGCGCAAAATATCCGGCCCTTTATGGTCGGCGGCGATCACCTATGCACGCTGACCGTGCTGCGCGCCTTGCGCGCGGCGCGTGGTGCGCCATTTGGGCTGGTGCTGCTTGATAGTCACACCGACCTTTACCCGCCCTATTTCGGCGGTCGCACCCTGACCCATGGCAACCCGTTTCGCCAAGCAATCGAAGAGGGCTGCCTTGACCCGACGCGCTGCGTGATGGCGGGGATGCGCGGGACATCTTACAACACCGCCGATTTCGATTACGGGATCGAACGGGGCGTGCGGATCATGCCGATCGAGGAATGCATGGACCTTGGCTGGACAAAGGTCATGCAGATCGCGCGCGAAGTGGTGGGGACCGGCCCCACATATGTGAGTTTCGATATCGATTTCATCGATCCCGCCTATGCGCCCGGCACTGGTACGCCTGAGGTGGGCGGACCCACCAGTTTCGAGGCGATCAAATGCGTGCGCGCACTGCGCAGGCTGGATATCATCGGTGCCGATCTGGTCGAGGTCTCGCCGCCTTTTGACAACGGCGGCATTACCGCATGGTTGGGCGCGTCGGTGATGTTCGAACTGCTCTGCGCCATGCAGCCGTGAACGCGCATTCGCCGCTTTTGCTGGACTTGCGCGGCGGCTGCGTATATTGCCGGGGCAAGAGGGGCCGTTAGCGCTAACGGCCTCGGTTTTGCTGAAGTGGGAAGGCGAAAAATGGTTTCGCGTGTCATCCCGGTCGAGCCATTCGACCTTGTGATTTTCGGTGCAACCGGCGATCTGGCGCGGCGCAAGATCTTGCCCGGGCTGTATCGGCGGTTCTGTGACGGCCAGATGCCGCCTGATGCAAGTATCATCGGGGCTGCGCGCACTGAGCAAGACAGCGCTGCTTTTGTCGCGCAGGTGGTCGAGGCGATCGAGACATTCTTGCCCGCAACAAAGCGCGACCAAGACAGCCTTGCGGCTTTCTGTGCACGGCTGCGCTATGTCGCCGTGGATGCGATGGGCGAGGGTGGTTGGGCCGAATTGGCACAGATGATGCGCCCCGATGTGGTGCAGGCCTTTTACTTTTCGGTCGCGCCCAGCCTGTTTGGGGCGCTGGCCGAGCGGCTTCATCACTTTAACATCGCGCGCCAAGATGCGCGGATCGTTGTTGAAAAACCCTTTGGCCGTGACCGCGAAACGGCGCGCGCACTGAATGCGACGCTGGCCGCGCATTTCAACGAGACACAGATTTACCGCATCGATCACTACTTGGGCAAAGAGACGGTGCAAAACCTGATGGCGGTGCGTTTCGGCAATACGCTGTTCGAGCCGCTGTGGAACGCGCAATATGTCGATCATGTGCAGATCACGGTCGCCGAAGAGGTGGGCGTGGGCGGGCGCGGTGCCTATTACGACAAATCCGGGGCGATGCGGGACATGGTGCAAAACCATCTCATGCAGCTGTTGTGCCTGACCGCGATGGAGCCACCGGCGCGCTTTGAACCCGATGCCGTGCGCGACGAAAAACTCAAGGTGATCCGTGCCTTGGAGCCCGTTGCGCAGAAACAGATCGTGCGCGGCCAGTATCAGGCAGGCGTCAAACCATCCTATTTGGATGATGTTGAAAACCCCGCCAGCCGCACGGAAAGTTTCATCGCGATGAAGCTGCAAATCGCCAATTGGCGGTGGAACGGCACGCCCTTTTACCTGCGCACTGGCAAGCGGATGAAGGCGCGCAAATCCGAGATCGTGATCCATTTCAAGACACCGCCCCATTCGATCTTTGATGCCGATGCCGGGCGGCGGGCCAATGTGCTGTCGATCCGTTTGCAACCTGACGAGGGGATCGATCTACGCGTCACGATCAAGGAACCGGGGCCGGGCGGCATGCGGCTGATCGATGTGCCGCTCGACATGAGCTTTGCCGAGGCATTGGGGCCAGAGGCCGCCGATGTGCCCGATGCCTATGAGCGGCTAATCATGGATGTGATCCGGGGCAATCAGACACTCTTCATGCGCGGCGACGAGGTTGAGGCCGCTTGGGGCTGGACCGACCCCATCATCGCCGCATGGGAGGCGCAAGGCACCCGCCCCTTGCCCTATGCGCCGGGCAGCACCGGACCCGAAGAGGCCGCGATCTTGATGCATCAAGATGGCCGCCGCTGGCAGGATATTTGAGATGGAATTCATCGCCTACCCGGATCGCGAGATGATGATGCTGGCCCTAGCCGACCGCCTGACCGGCGATCTGGCCATGGCGCTGCGCAGCCAAGAGCACGTGACCATTTCGGTGCCGGGTGGCACGACGCCGGGGCCGATTTTCGATGTAATGGCGGCCCAAGATCTGGATTGGGACCGGGTCGCCGTGGTGTTGAACGACGAGCGTTGGGTGCCAGAGGATAGCCCGCGCTCGAACACCGCGCTGATCAAGAAACGTCTCTTAATTTCAAAGGCGAAACGCGCAACCTTCATCCCGCTTTATGCCGAGGCGTCGACGCCTGAGGAAAAGATCGGGGCACTTTGCGATGGGGTAGCGGCGCATTTGCCGCTCTCGGTGCTGCTGCTCGGCATGGGCGAGGATATGCATACCGCAAGCCTGTTTCCCGGTGCCGACAATCTGGCCGCGGCCTTGGCCGATGACGCGCCGCCCTTGATGGCGATGCGGGCCGATGCGGCGGGCGAGCCGCGCATCACCCTGACCGCGCCGGTGCTGCGCGCGGCACTTGCGACCCATATCGTGATCACCGGGGCGGCCAAGCGTGCGGCCATCGAACGGGCCGCAACGCTTTCACCGCTTGAGGCGCCTGTCGCCTGTGTTTTGGGCCAAGCGGTCGTGCATTGGGCGGAGTAGGAATGATGGACGCGATCTGGACAGCACTCAAAGACCACGCCGCCAAGACCGCGGCGCGCAGTATCTTGGAGCTCTTTGATGCGCCGGACCGTGCGCAGCGGTTTTCGTGGCGCTTGGGCGAGATGCTGCTTGATGCCTCGAAAACCAATCTCGACGCCGAGGCGCTGACGCTTTTGTGCGATCTGGCGCGGGCCGCCGATCTGGAGGGGCGTCGCGCCGCCATGTTCGCGGGCGAGGCGATCAACCAGACCGAGGGGCGCGCGGTGCTGCATTGCGCGCTGCGTGCGCCGTCAGGGCCGATTGTCGTGAATGGCCAAGATGTTTTGCCCGAGATCATGGCCACGCGCGCGCGGCTTTTCGCCTTTGCCGACGGGGTGCGCAGCGGTGCGATCACGGGCGCGGGCGGGCGTTATACCGATGTGGTCAATATCGGCATCGGCGGCTCGGATCTTGGGCCTGCGATGGCGACATTGGCGCTGGCCCCATATCATGATGGACCACGGGTGCATTACGTCTCGAACGTTGATGGGGCACATATCAACGACACCTTGCAAGAGCTTGATCCAAAAACAACTTTGGTGATCGTCGCCTCCAAGACCTTTACCACCATCGAGACCATGACCAATGCCGAAACCGCGCGCGCATGGATGGCGCGTCGCGTTGATGATCCGGCGGCGCAGTTCGTGGCCGTTTCGACCGCACTTGCGCGCACCAGCGCCTTTGGCATCGCGCCTGATCGCGTCTTTGGCTTTGCCGATTGGGTGGGCGGGCGCTATTCGCTTTGGGGCCCCATCGGCCTTGGGCTGGTCTTGGCGATTGGGCCAGAGCGGTTCGCGGCGTTTTTGGATGGGGCATCCGCGATGGATGACCATTTCCGCACGGCACCCATCGATCAGAATATGCCAGTCATCTTGGCGCTTGTCGGGCTGTGGCACAATCAGGTTTTGGGCCATGCCACACGCGCGGTTTTGCCCTATGATCAACGGCTTGCACGCTTGCCCGCCTATCTTCAGCAGCTTGAGATGGAAAGTAACGGCAAGCGCGTGGCAATGGATGGAAGCGATCTTGCCCACCACTCCGGCCCGGTCGTTTGGGGTGAACCCGGCACCAATGGCCAGCACGCCTTCTACCAGCTGATCCATCAAGGCACGCGGGTGATCCCATGTGAGTTCTTGATCGCCGCCGAAGGCCATGAGCCAGAGCTGGCCCATCATCATCGCCTGCTTTTGGCCAATTGCTTTGCCCAATCCGAGGCGCTGATGCGGGGGCGCAGCTTGGATGTGGCGCGGCAATTGATGGCCGGCCAAGGTTTGGGCGGCGCGGAATTGGAGATGCAGGCCCGCCACCGCGTTTTTCCGGGCAATCGCCCCTCAACCACCTTGATCTACCGCAAGCTGACGCCCTTCGTTTTGGGCCAAATCATCGCGCTTTACGAGCATCGCGTCTTTGTTGAGGGTGTGATCCTTGGGATCAACAGCTTCGATCAATGGGGGGTGGAGTTGGGCAAGGTCTTGGCCACCGCGCTGGAACCCGTTTTGGCAGGCGAGGCCGATGGCGCAGATAAGGACGGCTCGACAAGGCAACTCATCGATTTCGTGCGCGGTCACTGAGGGGCGCGCCCCTTACGGGCGGTTGCATGCGCGGCATTGAAGCGTATCAGGCGCGTTCAGCCACCGCGCCATCTTCGGTCACAAAGGCTTGGCAACCAGCGGGTGGAATGGGAAAACGCCCGTCGCCCGTGCGGTTGAGCAAGACCAAGATCGCCTCGCCCGCCGCCATCTGTTTCGCTGGCCCATCGTGGTTGGGCAAAAACACGCCGAACTCCATGGTAAACGACGTGGTGCGAAAGGCCCGCGTGCGGCCCGTGACGATGTAATCCATCCCGCGGAACATCTCGGCCATGTAGTCACAGCTTGTGCGCTTAAGGACAAGCTTTGGGCTGTCGGGGCCGTAATCGGTGACATGGCGCGCCGCCAGATAAGACAGGCGCAAGTTCTCGAACCAGCGCAGATAGGCGGTGTTGTTGACATGGCCCAAGGCGTCCAACTCGCTAAAGCGGACGCGGTCGGCGATGCCGAAGCCCCAAGGTGCGCCAATGCCTGCGCGCCGCAGCCCTTCGGGCGTGATTGGTGTGAGATAATCCAACTGCATCACCTTTCTGTGGCGCGACGCCTGCCCATGCGCAAACAGATTGCGGGCCGGGCTTGGCACTTGGGTCAATGTTGATCGCGCTTCCATTCGCCGATGGGTCGGATACATCTTGCACGGGACGATGACAACGCGAGGCCATTGGCGTGCAAGCAATTCATCCAGACTGGCGTGCAGCCGCCATGGCCTTGATCATCGGGTCGGCGGGGGCTGCGCTGTTTTGGGCCATCGGCTTTCCCGCCGCCTTGTTGACCGGCCCGGCCACGGCCGTGTCTATCGCCACGATCCTTGGGGTGCGCTGCATCATTCCACCCGCCTTGCGCGATGGCGTATTTTTGCTGATCGGCGTCTCCATCGGCAGCACGGTCACCCCCGAGGTGATCTCGACCGCGATGGCATGGCCGCTGTCGCTGGCTGTTTTGCTGGTGACATTGGTCTTTGTGCTGGTCTTTGCGATGATCGCGCTAGAGCGGATATTCCGCTTTGACCGCATGACAGCGATGCTATCAGCCACGCCCGGCCATCTGAGCTATGTGCTGGGCCTGTCCACGGATATGGGGGCAGATGTGCCGCGCGTGGCCTTGGTGCAATCCATGCGTGTGTTGCTCTTGACCCTTGTGGTGCCGGTCTTGGTGGCGCTTTGGGGGGTTGAGGGGACGTCGCAATTGGCCGATCGCGGGATGATCGCGATTTGGGGTTTGGCGCTGATCTTTCCGCTATCGCTCGCCTTGGGCTGGGTGTTGAAACGCCTCCAGATCCCGGCCCCGCTTTTGCTGGGCGCGATGGCCGTGTCGGCCTTGGGCCAGGCGAGTGATCTGACCCCCGGCGCGCTGCCCGCTTGGGTGATCGGGGCGGCCTTTATCGCGATGGGCTCACTCATCGGTACGCGCTTCATTGGCGTGGATCGTGCCGGATTGCTGGGCGCGTTGATGGCGGGGCTCGTGTGCACCTTCATCGCCTGTGGCGTGGCAGCACTTGGCGCGGTGCTGGCCTCTGAGATCGTGGGACTGCCGCCTGCGGTGTTGCTTTTGGCCTTTGCGCCCGGCGGGGTCGAGGTGATGGCCGCGATTGCCATCGAGACGGGGCTAGAGCCCGCCTTTGTCGCTGCCCATCACGTGTTTCGGCTTTTGGCGCTGACCGTGATGGTGCCGGTCATGGTTGTTTGGGCCCGGCGCGGATGAAAAAAAGGGCCGCGTCTTGGAGGGAGCGCGGCCCTTACGAGGGACAGGGAGGTCGGATCATTGCGGGAAGGGAGGCGCCCGCCGTTTCCATGACACCGACAATGCCCGCCTGTTGCGGCGACATTGCGGCGATGGGGAAACAATTTCGGGGTATTTTGCCCGACCGCGCGCAGCGATTTTGGTCTATGCGATGTCAGGAAACTGGAGCGGGTAGCGGGAATCGAACCCGCGCGTTCAGCTTGGGAAGCTGACAGGCTACCATTACATCATACCCGCCTATAAGCGTTGGCATAGTCCCGCAGGGGCGGGCCCGTCAAGGCCCGACCAAAGGCTCAACCGCGCCGACGTCGCCGTCCGCCACCATCGCCCGGTGCCATGCCCGATGCCCCGAAGGCGACATGGGGCAGGTGGGCGATCTTGGCCAATTCCGGGAAGGGATCGGTTGCATGGGGGATCGCGTTTGCATTGACGAAATGCTCTTGAAAGCGTGGCTCGATCGCGGTCTCGATCTTGTCGATGGTTTTGACCACCGCCTCGATGCGCGTGCGCGCGGCGCGGTTGCACAGCGCGATCCGTGCGCCATGACCCGCCGCATTGCCCGCACTCGTCACATGATCAAGCGCGACATCGGGGATCATGCCCAGAACCATCGCATGCTTGGGGCTGATATGCGCGCCAAAGGCACCTGCCAGAACGACGCGGTCCACACGGTCAACGCCGCGCTTGTCCATCAGCAGCCGCGCGCCCGCGTAGAGCGCGGATTTGGCAAGCTGGATGGCGCGGATATCGCCTTGGGTCACGGTGATGCGCGGCCCACCTGTCTCGGTCGTGTCATGGACCAGGTATTCAAAGGTGCGCCCTGTGGGCTCACAACGCGCGGTGCCGGTGGCCTCCGGCCCGCCGATCAGGCCCGAGGCATCAAGCAGCCCCGCCATGCGCATTTCGGCCACCGCCTCGATAATGCCAGATCCGCAGATGCCGGTGACGCCCGTGTCTTTCGTGGCCTCGGCAAAGCCCGGATCATTCGACCAAAGATCGCAGCCGATGACGCGGAAACGCGGCTCTTTGGTCGCGGGGTCAATCTCGATCCGTTCAATCGCGCCGGGCGCGGCACGCTGGCCTGCGCTAATCTGCGCGCCCTCGAACGCGGGGCCCGTGGGCGAGGAACAGGCCAGCACGCCCGATTTGTCGCCCAAGAGGATCTCGGCATTGGTGCCGACATCGACGATCAGCGTCAAAACCTCGGCCTGATCGGGTTCTTCTGATAGCGCCACAGCGGCCGCATCGGCCCCTACATGGCCCGCGATGCAGGGCAAGAGATAGACCTGTGCCGTGGGTGCGATTGTATTCAGCCCAAGCTCGCGGGCGGGCAAGGTCATGCTGCCCGAGGTGGCAAGCGCAAAGGGAGCTTGGCCAAGTTCCACCGGGTCGATCCCCAAAAGCAGATGATGCATGACCGGGTTGCACACGATCACCGTCTCGAAGATCAGGGCGGGGTCGATCCCTGCTTCGGCCGCGATCTCAACGGCCAGATTGGCGATGGCCTCTTGCACCGCCTCGGTCATTTCGCGGTCGCCGCCGGGGTTCATCATGACATAGGAGACGCGGCTCATCAGATCTTCGCCAAAGCGGATCTGGGGGTTCATCAGGCCGGAGGAGGCCAAGACCCGCCCATCGGACAGATCGCACAGATGCGCGGCAATCGTGGTCGATCCCAGGTCGATCGCGAGGCCATAAAGACCACCCTCATGCAGCCCCGGCCAAATGCCGACGATCTGGAATTCTTGGCTATTTGCTGGCTGATGCAGCGCGACGCTGACCTGCCAATTGCCCTTGCGCAGCGCCGGTTGCAGCTGTTGCAAAATGCTGAGCGGGGCTGTCACGCCGCTGATCTGCCATTGGTCGCGTAGCGCGTCTTGCAGCCGCTCGAAATCGCCCGAGGGCTCATGCATGTCGGGCTCGACCACCTCGACCAGCACCAACCGCGTGGCCGGATCCATGGTGATATGGCGGGCCGAGGCCGCTTTGCGCACGACTTGGCGGTGAACTTGGCTTTCGGGCGGTACATCGACGACGATATCGCCCTGCACGGTTGCCTGACAGCCCAGACGCCTGCCGGGTTTGAGGCCGCGCACACGCTGATAGCGGTCCTCGACCGCGTTCCATTCCGACAGCGCGCCGTCATGGACAGTCACGCCATGCTTGGGGAAATCGCCATAGGATGGCGCGATCTGACATTTCGAGCAGATGCCGCGCCCGCCACAGACACTATCGAGATCGACCCCCAATTGCCGTGCGGCGGTCAGGATGGGGGTGCCCATCGCAAAACGGCCGCGCTTGCCTGAGGGGGTAAAGATGACGAGAGGATCTTGGGTCATTGTTTGAACTCGGCCAAATCTTGCGAATTTTCGTACGAAAATTCGTGTGTTGCGAAAATTCGTACGAATTTTCGGGTCAAAAAAGAATGTTGATGGGGCGCTTGGTGCAAAAGACCACAAGCTGGCCGTTGCATTCCACCAGATGCCAGCCGCGGCGGCGCACCTCGTCCTCGAAGGTGACGCGGCCCACTTCGGCCTCTACCCAATGGAGCGAGCGGCGCACCACGCCGCCATAGCGCACGGCCTTGGCCGAAAACACCTGATCCACCCAAGGGGCGGCTGGCAAAGCGATCACGGGGCGCATGTGGTTCATGCGCCCCAAGTTCTGTGGAATTGGTAAAGATGCGGTTAACCGCCATCATGCCTCACGGCGTCGCCGACCGCCCGCGCGCCCGCCGCGAAGGGCGGCGTCGGGGTCTTGGTTAAAGCGGATCCATGCGCCGCCGCCATTATCTTGGTTCATCAAGAAATTGGCGGCGCGGATCGCCTCCATCTCCTTGCCGGGGCGGGGCTTGGTTGATCCCATGCCGAAAAGCTTGACGAATGTCTCATCATCCATGTCGGGCGGCAGGAAAATGCCTGCGGCCTCGACCTCGGCCTTTTTGGCCGCGATGGCCTTGGGGCCAACGGGCAGGGCCACGGGATTCATGATGGCACTCGTCATACCTGCGCCATAGGCCATGGGAAGGAAGGCATTGTTGATCCCGTGGCGGTTGGGCAAGCCAAACGAGATGTTGGAGGCGCCACAGGTCGTGTTCACACCCAACTCCTCGCGCAGGCGGCGCACAAGGGTAAAGACCTGCTGGCCCGCCGTGCCCATCGCGCCGATTGGCATCACGAGCGGGTCGACCACTATGTCATGGGCGGGAATGCCGTAATCGGCGGCGCGCTCGACGATCTTTTTGGCCACCGCAAAGCGGACCTCGGGGTCTTCGGAAATGCCCGTGTCGTCATTTGAGATGGCGACGACCGCCACATTGTATTTCTTGATCAAGGGCAGCACCATCTCAAGGCGCTCTTCTTCGCCCGTCACCGAATTGACGAGCGGGCGGCCATGGGCTGCGGCAAGCCCCGCTTCCAGCGCGCCGGGCACCGAGCTGTCGATGCAGATCGGGCAATCGGTGACCTCTTGGACCACGCGGATAAGTTCTGGCATCAGCATCGGCTCGACGAAGTTGTTATCGGCATAGCGCGGGTCTTCGCCCATCTTGTTGGAAAACACCGCGCCGGAATTCACATCCAGCACCGTGGCGCCCGCTTCGACCTGGGCGATGGCGTCGGCCTGCACGCGGGAGAAATCGCCGCGCTCAAGCTCTTCGTTCAGGATCTTGCGGCCCGTGGGATTGATGCGCTCGCCGATCACGCAAAACGGCTGGTCAAAGCCGATGATCGTGGTGCGGGTCTTCGACTCGATAATGGTGCGGGTCATATCTGGTTTTGCCCTTTCTCAGGAGGCGATGGCGGGGCGGGCCGCAGCGCCGCCATGTTCGGTTGCCCATGTGGCATTCGTCTTGATACCGCCAAGCGGGAAGAAATGGATCGCTTCGATCTGCTGCCCAAGCCCTTGGGCGCGCGCGGCGGCCAGATCGGTCAAGATCTCGGTCGGCTCGAAGGGCAGCAAAAGCTTGGTCACATCCTTGGCGCGTTTTTGCAGCACGGAAAGCGAGGCACCAACACCGCAGGCGATGGCGAATTTGATCAAGGTCTGAAGTTTCGCAGGCCCAGCCACACCCAGATGCACGGGCATGGTGATGCCATGTGCGGCCAATCGGTCGGTCCATTCTAGAACCGGTCCCGCCTCAAAGACGAATTGGGTCGCCATGGCAAAGGCCGCGTCAGAGCGGTTGGCAAAATCTTGCTTCCATTTCAGCGCGGCCATCACCTCGGCCTCGCCGCCTTTGGGGTCGATATCGCGGTTGCCCTCGGGGTGGCCCGCGACATGCAAGCGCGCGAACCCATCGAAAAGCCCGGTTTCCAACAGCTGCATCGAGGAGTGATATTCGCCATGCGCAGAGGGAATGCCACCCGCAAGGATCAAGCCTTGGGTCACACCGGCCTCGCCTTGGTAGCGCGCGATCCAATCGGCAAGCGTGGCGCGGTCGGGGATCGAGCGGGCGGGGAAATGCGGCATCGGCTCGTAGCCTTCGGCGCGCAGGCGCTTGGCGGTGGCCAGCATCTCGTCAAAGGGGGTGCCGTCGATATGGGCGATATAGACGCGCGTGCCTGTGGGCAAAAGCGCGCGGAAATCTTCGACCTTTTCGGCGGTGCGCGGCATCACCTCGATCGAATAGCCCGCAAGAATCGTTTCGAGCGACTGCGGCGCGGATGCGGTCGCGCTATCTTTTTTCCGAAAATTCAAAAGTGCCATCGCTGTCTCCCAGAACGCGCGCATGCCGTTAGGCGGTATCGTTGTCGTTTGATGCAAAACCATCTGCCGCGATCAGGCGGCGCAGGTGATCGGCATCATAGGTCGCATCCAGACGCGCAATCTCGGCTGCGGCGATCTCGGCGGGTTCACCCGCCATCTCGCCCGCATCGATGCGCTTCCATTCGGCCAGATAGGCATCTTGATCTTTTGCGCCGATCTTCATGGCGCAGCGATCAATCGCCTGCTCGAACCGCTCGGGCAGCACAGCTTTGGTCGCGCTGCGGCCCTTGCCCACGATGACTTGGGCGGGAATATCGCGCCAGAAGACATGGGTGACATTGGGCATGCGCAGCATCCTTCGCTTGGCCGAAGCGGCATCTCTGGCGCGCACCATAGGCGAGCACCTCGGCCTCTCACGCGCCGAATTCGACATTCATCGTGGCGGGAGCGACCACGACGACATTCCACAAATAGCCCGCCGGGGGGTGCAGTGCGAGGGGCGCGCGCGCCCAAAATTCTCATGATGATCTTGAACGCAGGCGTCGGCCCGATGATCGCTGGCCTGTGATCGTCATTGTGAGCGCGCGCGGCGATTGCTACACTACCCCCAACTCATGATTTCGGAGGCCCGCAATGCCGCGCAAGCGCAAAGGCGGCGCCGGTCCGTTCACCAGCTCTGCGGCCGTCGTCCCGCTTGTCGTGGCGGGTGAGCCACCTGTCGAACGGCGCCCTGCGCCCCAGACCCGGCCCGACCCGGCCGATCTTTACGCAGCCCTCGATCTGGGGACGAACTCATGCCGTATGCTGATCGCCCAGCCAAAAGGCAATCAGCTTCATGTTGTCGATAGCTTCTCCAAAAGCGTGCAGCTTGGCCAAGGGCTGGAAGCATCGGGGCGGCTGAGCCGCACCTCGATGGCGCGCGCGGTGGGGGCGCTGAAAATCTGTCAGCGCAAGCTTGAAAAGCACCGCGTCAGCCGGATGCGTCTGGTCGCGACCGAGGCCTGTCGCCGCGCAAGCAATGCCGCCGAGTTTATCTCGGTCGTCGAGCGCGAGACGGGGCTGGTGCTGGAAATCATCAAACCCGAGGAAGAGGCGCGGCTGGCGGTCGTGTCTTGTGCGCCTTTGGTCTCGACGCGCACCGAGCAGCTTTTGGTGGTCGATATCGGTGGCGGCTCGACCGAGCTGGTCTGGATCGACCTGTCCGAGGTGCCCCGGCTTGAACGCCCCCGCGCGATCATGCGGCTGCATCAAGGGTTCGACCATGTGGAGACGCTGTTCAAACGCGCCCGCGTGGTCGATTGGATCTCGATCCCGCTGGGGGTGGCGACGCTGAAGGATATGTATGCCGATGTCGCCGATGACGGGGCGCGGTTTGCGCTGATGAGTTGGTTTTTCGAAGAAAAGCTTGCAGCCTTTTCGCCCTATGACGATGCCGCCGATCAGGCGCGCGAGGGGTTCCAGATCATCGGCACAAGCGGCACCGTGACGACGGTCGCCGCCTCGCATCTGGGGCTGCGGCGCTATGACCGCAACAAGGTTGATGGGCTGCGCATGACTTCGGACCAGATCGACCGGGTGATCCAGCAATATCTGACACTTGGCCCCGAGGGGCGGCGGCGTGATCCGCGCATCGGGCGTGACCGGCAATCGCTGATCATGTCGGGGGCCGCGATCTTGCAGGCGTTGTTGCGGGCATGGCCAACGGATCGGTTAAGCGTGGCTGATCGTGGCCTGCGCGAAGGGCTGCTTTATGCCCAGATGTCGGCTGATGGCGTGTTGGAAGAAGGGCCGTTTTGATCGCCCTGCGCTTGAAAATACCGGGCAGTATGCGCCGCTGACGAGATCGTGTTTGCGTCTTTGTCGAAAGATGCAGGCGCGGATGCTTGACCCGCCGACCTGCGCCCTAGCTTGCGGGGTGAAAACAACAATGAGCAGCCGCCCGCATGACCGCACCCGTCATCTATTGGATCCGCCGGGATTTTCGCCTCGCCGATAACCCGGCGCTTGTGGCGGCCTGCGCGCAAGGCGCGCCTGTGATCCCGGTGTTTATCAATGATGAGGGTGTCGCGGGCCTTGGTGCTGCGCCGAAGTGGCGGCTTGGGGTGGGGGTTGCGGCATTTGCGGATGTGCTGCGCGCTTTGGGCAGCGATCTGGTCTTGCGGCGCGGCGATGCGCGTAGCGTGCTGATGACGCTGGTCGCTGAGACGGGCGCTGAGCAGGTGCACTGGAACCGGCTTTACGATCCCGAGAGCCGTCAGCGCGACGAAAGTGTCAAATCGGCACTGCGCGCGGCGGGCATCACCGCCACCAGCCATGCGGGCCATCTGATCCATGAGCCGTGGCAGGCGCAGACCGGCACGGGTGGATTTTACAAGGTCTATACCCCGTTTTGGAAAACCCTGCGCGACCGCGATGTCGCGCCTTGTCTGGCGGTGCCACATCTGCCCACGCCTGCGGCCTTTCCGGCGGGTGACACGCTTGCCGCTTGGGATCTGGGGCGCGCGATGGACCGCGGCGCGGCGATCGTGGCCCCGCACTGCCAGATCGGTGAGGCGGCGGCCACAGCGCGGCTGGCGCGGTTTATCGACGGGCCGATTGCCAGCTATGATGCGGCACGCGACCGGCTGGACCAAGACGGCACATCGGGCCTGTCTGAGAACCTGACCCATGGCGAGATTTCGGCGCGCCAATGCTGGCATGCGGGCCGCCGCGCCATGGCCGAGGGCAAAGCCGGGGCCGAGACCTTTCTTAAAGAGCTGATCTGGCGCGATTTTGCCTATCATCTTGTCTATCACACCCCGCACATCACGACCGCCAATTGGCGCCCTGAATGGGACGGATTCGGCTGGAACACCGACCCGGACCATCCGCATGTGCAGGCATGGATGCGCGGGCGCACCGGCATGGCGGTGGTCGATGCCGCAATGCGCGAGATGTATGTCACGGGGCGCATGCATAACCGCGCGCGCATGCTTGTGGCGTCATATCTTACCAAGCATTTGTTGACGCATTGGAAGATCGGGATGGATTGGTTTGCCCAGTGCCTTGTCGATTGGGACCCGGCCAGCAATGCGATGGGTTGGCAATGGTCGGCAGGGTCCGGCCCCGATGCGACGCCCTATTTCCGCGTCTTCAACCCCGAAACACAGGCCGAGAAATTCGACCCCTTGGGCCGCTACAGGCGCGCTTGGGTGGCCGAATTGTCGCGGCCTGCACCACCAACGGCCGAAAGCTATTTCGCGGCCATCCCACGCAGCTGGGCAATGGCACAAAGCGATGCCTATCCAGCCCAAGCCGTGGTTGATGCAGCGTCCGGGCGGCAGCGTGCATTGAATGCTTATGAAAACAGAGGGTTCTGAGCCCGCAAAATACAATCAGGGCTTGTGCAAGCGTTAAGCTTCTGCCCAAATCGCGTGCCAAATACGAGGATCACATGGACGTTAAAACGACCACGAAGGGAGAGCAAAATCTCCCCCGCTATTTTCAGGCCGTCTTCGACACCGCCAACAAGATGCAGCATGGGCGGCTCGATATCGTGTTGCCCGATGGGCGGGTGTTTCGCGCAGCAGGTCACGGCCCGGGTCCAGTTGCGGCCTTGCATATCCATAACCCCGAGATTTTTGCCCGGCTGATCCGCGAGGGCGATCTTGGCTTTTGCGAAGCCTATCTCGATGGTTGGTGGTCTACGCCCAATCTGCAAGATTTCATGGATCTTGTGCATGCCGATAATGAAGATGTCTATGACGGCTTCATGGGCATGGGCGTGGTCCGCGCCTTTGAGAAACTGCGCTTTTGGTGGCAGTCCAATTCTAAACGTCAGGCGCGCAAGAACATCGCTTATCACTACGATCTGGGCAATGCATTTTATGGTCTGTGGCTGGACGAGACGATGACTTATTCCTCGGCGCTGTTTGCCACCGGGCAAGAAAGCCTCGAGGCGGCGCAGATCGCCAAATACGCCTCCATGGTCGATCAGATGGGGGCCGCCCCCGGCGATCATATCCTTGAGATTGGCTGTGGATGGGGTGGCTTTGCCGAATATGCGGCCAAGGAACGCGGCATGCGTGTGACGGGTCTGACCATTTCGCGCGAGCAATATGATTACGCGGTGGCACGCATCGCGGCGGCGGGGCTGTCCGAGCAGGTCACGATCAAGCTGCAAGATTACCGCGATGAGCGCGGCCAATATGACGGCATCGCCTCCATCGAGATGTTCGAGGCTGTGGGCGAACGCTATTGGCCAACGTATTTCAATACGTTGCGCGACAATCTTAAACCCGGAAAAAGCGCCACGCTGCAAATCATCACGGTGCAAGATCGCCGCTGGGAGATCTATCGTCGCGGTGTTGATTTTATCCAGAAATACATTTTTCCGGGCGGCATGTTGCCTGCGCCGAAAATCCTGCGCGCCGAGGTGGAGCGCGCGGGCCTGCGCGTTGCCCATTCCATCGAGTTTGGCGAAAGTTATAGCCAAACCCTGCGCCGTTGGCACGACACCTTCAACGATAAATGGGACGAGGTCGCCAAGCTGGGCTTTGATGAGCGGTTTCGCCGGATGTGGAATTTCTACCTGACGTCTTGTGCGGCGACCTTTCATTTCGGCAATACCGATGTGACCCAGATCACGGTGACACGCCCAAATTGAGCCGCTCGCCATATTCTGGCCAAAATTACCCGCCAGAAGGTGGCGATGTTTTTTGCGCTGGAAACTGGTGGGCGTAATGCCGCAATCGCGATCCCGACCGCCGCAAGGCTGGCCGGTGGCATTTGGTTTTTTGTCGTCGGATGGATTGCCGCGCTGCAGGTGCTTGCAACCTTCCCGCAAGGTACACCTGCAACCTATTTCCCCCTGAGCATCGCAATGATCGGCCTTTGGTATGGATGGTCCGTTGCCGGGCGCGGTGTGGGTGAGGGGCGCGCTGTTGCGGTAGCCCATGGGTTGCGTTGCGCGGTACAGATGGCCTTTGTCGGGCTGGTCGTTTTTTCGGCGCGCGCGGTGTATTTCCGTGCGCTTAACATGCGTTATGACGACTTGGCCGATGCGATGGAGGCTGTTTTGGTGCAGTTCATTGCCTATGGCGTGCAATCCCTGACCATCCCGATTTGGGGCGTGTTGCTGGCCGGGGGTGTCATCGGTGGGCTGATCTGCGAAGCTGTCGCACGACGCTGGCGCTAAGGCGCTCTTGTGCGAGGCTGACATGACGGAAATCTTTGTTTTTGGCACCTTGTGCCATGCACCCGTGCTGCGAATCGTGGCGGGGGATGTGGTGGTGGCCAAGGCCGCGTTGCCAGATGCGGCGGTGATGGCTGCGCGGGGGACGGGCTGGCCTGTCTTGGTCGCGGCCAAGGGCCAAAGGCTCGGCGGTCTGGTGATCCTTGCCGATGCGCAGGCGACCGCCCAGCTTGATGCTTATGAGGCGTGTTTTGGCTATGCGCGCTATCCTTTGACGGTCGAAATCGACGGTGTGGCGCGGAGCGTCTCGGTCTATCGCCCTGTCGCGGATCAGCCGCAGGGCATCCCAGATACCGATGGCCCTTGGTCGCTGGCCGATTGGGCGCGCGATTTGGGCGCGATCGAGGCGTTTGCCGCAGAGGAGGTGATGCGCCAACTCCAAACCGCGCCCCCGGCTGAGGTCGGACGCCGCTTTGGCATCATCGCCTCGCGCGCACAGGCGATGGTCAACACACAAGCTTGGCGTCGCCCTGCCTTGGTTGGGGCAAATCCGCCGCGCAGCGATGTTGCGATGGTCGCGCAGAGGTTTCCCTACACGAAGTTTTTCGCCGTCGAAGAGGTGACACTTCGCCATCGCCAATTCGACGGGCGCATGTCCGCCCCACAAGAGCGCGCGGTGTTTCGTGCCTCGGACGCGGTGACGGTGTTGCCTTATGACCCGCTGCGCGACCGTATTTTGGTGATCGAACAGCTTCGCCTTGGGGCCTATGTGCAGCAAGATCCCCATCCTTGGCTTTTGGAGCCGATTGCAGGCATGATTGATGCCGGTGAAGGCATTGAGGCTGCCGCCCGGCGCGAAGCGAGGGAAGAGGCGGGGCTAACGCTTGGCGCGTTGCATCATGTGGCGCGCTACTACCCCAGCCCGGGCGGGATCGCGCAGGTACTCCATAGCTATGTGGCCTTGGCCGATCTACCCGATGACATCACGGGCATCGCTGGGCATCTGGCCGAGGGCGAGGATATCTTGTCGCATATCGTGCCATGGGATCTGGCCTGCGCGATGCTGGCGGGTGGCGATATGGCCAATGCGCCGCTGATCATGAGTATGCAGTGGCTACAGCTTCACCGCGCCCAATTGCGCGCATCGGGTTGAGCTTTCTGTGCTGCGCGCCTATCCCTTGAGGTCAACGCGCATTGCAATGGCGGAGCCCGGCCAATGACCATCCATAGCGACCTTGCCGCCGCGATCGGCAATACCCCCCTGATCCGGCTGAACAAGCTCAGCGATTTGACCGGCTGCGAGATCTTGGGCAAGGCCGAGTTCATGAACCCCGGCCAATCGGTCAAGGATCGGGCAGCACTCTACATCATCCGCGATGCAGTGGCGCGCGGGCTTTTGGGGCCGGGCGGCACGATTGTCGAAGGCACGGCAGGCAATACCGGCATCGGTCTGGCCTTGGTTGGTGCCTCGATGGGCTATCGCACCGTCATCGTCATGCCCGAGACGCAAAGCCAAGAGAAAAAGGATATGATCCGGCTGGCAGGGGCCGAGTTGATCCAAGTCCCCGCTGCCCCCTATCGCAATCCCAACAATTATGTCCGCTACTCGGGACGACTGGCCGAGGCGCTGGCCCAAACCGAACCCAATGGCGCGATCTGGGCCAACCAGTTCGACAATACCGCCAACCGTCAGGCCCATATCGAAATGACCGGCCCCGAGATTTGGGAACAAACCGGGGGCCGCGTTGATGGTTTCATCTGCGCGGTAGGCTCTGGCGGCACCTTGGCCGGTGTGGCGATGGCGCTGCAACCTAAGGGCGTCAAGATCGGGCTGGCCGATCCCGACGGGGCCGCACTTTACAATTTCTATACCAGCGGTGAGCTGCGCGCCGAGGGCTCATCGATCAGCGAAGGGATAGGGCAGGGCCGTATCACCGCAAATCTTGAGGGGTTCAGGCCAGATTTCGCCTATAACATCCCCGATGCCGAGGCGCTGCCCATCGTCTTTGACACGCTCGCCGAAGAGGGGATCTGCCTTGGCGGGTCGTCAGGTGTGAACCTCGCCGGTGCCGTGCGCATGGCGCGCGAAATGGGGCCGGGGCATACCATCGTCACCATTCTGTGCGACTATGGCACGCGCTACCAATCCAAGCTCTACAACCCCGAATTCCTGCGCGAAAAGGGGTTGCCGGTGCCTGCGTGGTTGGACCGCCCGGCGGCGGATATTCCCTCGGTCTTCGAAGATTGATGAAGCATTTTCTGATCTCTGCGCTGTTTATTTGCCTATTGGCGCTTGGCGGCGCGCCGCAGCCTGTTTTTGCGCAAACCACACCAGCCGCAAGCACAAGCACAGCCGCCGAGATCGATTATGCGATATGGGAAGTCGAGGCTGTCCGCGCCGAGAACCTGATCGCGGCTGGCACCGCATCGACGGCGTTTTTGGAAAATCTTCGGGTCACATTGGCCAATTGGCGCACGCGCTTTTTGACCTCCCAAGATGCCAATGCCGCGCGTATTGCGACGCTACAGGCCCAGATCGACGCTTTGGGCCCGCTACCTGCCGAGGGTGAAACCGAACCCGCCGCGATTGCCGAGCGGCGCGCGGCGCTGACCGAGCAGATGGCGCAGGCGCAACTGCCCCGCCTGACCGCCAATGAGGCCTTCAACCGCGCCAATGGGTTGATCACGGAAATCGACGCCATCTTGGCCGACCGCCAAGCCCGCGCGCTGTTCGAACGCGACCCCGCACCGGTCAATCCGCTGAACTGGCCACCCGCATTGACCGGCATGGCCGATCTGCTTGCCCGCCTGAGCGCCGAGGTGACAGCGCAGATCGCGGCTTATCGCAGCTTGGGCGACAGCCCTTGGGACCGTGCCTTTTTCGCGATCTTGCTCAGCGCTGCAGGGCTGTTCTTGGTGCTACGCAGCCGGTTGTTTGTGGGGCGCTGGACCGATGTCTTGCAACAAGGCGGGTCCGCGCGGCCGGGGCGCGAGGCTTTCGCCTTTGCGATCTCGTTGTTGCAGGTGTTGTTTCCCATCACCGGTCTGCTGATCTTCGGGGCGGCGATTGGCACGCTCGATCTTTTGGGTCAGGCGGGCAGCGCGCTGTTGCGCGCGGCGATCTCGGGGCTGGTCGCGGTCTATCTCGCGCTGTGGATGGGGGGGCGGCTGTTTCCCGCCAATGACGCGATTGGCGCGGCCTTTGGGGTGGCACTCGGCTTGCGCCCATCCTTGCGCCGGGCGGTCTTGTTGATCGGCTTGTTTTTTGGGCTGGGCAGCTTGGCCGAGACAATCTCGGCGCAAGAAGTGATCGCGCTTTCGGCGCGCGGTGTTTTCGTCTTGCCGGTTTATGTCGGTCTTGCGGGCGCGTTTTTGTGGTTGGCGGCATTGCTCGGCCAGCATCGCCACCAGATGCGTGATGGCCCCGAGCCGGGTGATGGCGGTTTTGCCACGCGCGTGCTTTTGGGGGTGATCGTGGCCGTGCGCGTGGTCGCGATCTTGGGTACTGGCCTTGCGGCGGCGGGGTATCTCAACCTGGCTGAGGCGGTGATGACGCCCACCGCGCTGACCTTGGGTCTGTTTGGCGCGTTGGTTGTGCTGCAAAGCCCGATCCGCGCGCTTTACGCGCTGGTATCCGGCCAGACCCAAGATGAGGCAGCACAGGCGCTTTTGCCGGTCTTGGTCAACCTGCTTTTGGTTTTCGTGGCCCTGCCGGTGTTGGCCTTGATCTGGGGGATGCGGCCCGAACAGATCAGCGAGATCATCAGCCAGTTCTTTGCCGGTATCGATCTGGGCGGCACGCGGATTACCCCGGCCATCGTTTTGGCGGTTGGTCTGGTCTTTGCCATCGGGATGATCGCCACCCGGCTGTTGCAAGGGGCGCTGCGCGGCACGGTTTTGCCGCGCACAAGAATGGATGCAGGGGCGCGCAACGCTGTGGTGGCGGGTGTGGGCTATGTCGGGATTGCGCTTGCGGCAGTCATCGCCATTACCACGGCGGGGATTGACCTGACAGCCCTTGGGGTTGTTTTGGGTGCCCTGTCCGTCGGCATCGGCTTTGGCCTTCAGAATGTGGTCAACAACTTCGTCTCGGGGCTTATCCTGTTGATCGAACGCCCCATCACAGAGGGTGATTGGATCGAGGTCGGCCCAACCATGGGCATCGTGAAAGCCATCTCGGTGCGCTCGACAGTGATCGAGACCTTCGACCGGACCGATGTGATTGTTCCGAACGCTGATTTGATCTCGGGCACGGTGATCAACTGGACGCGCGGCAATACCATCGGGCGCGCGATTGTGACCGTGGGCGTGGCCTATGGCACGGATACGCGCCGCGTGCAGGCGATCTTGGAAGAGATCGCGGCCGCTGTCCCGGGTGTCGCGTCATATCCCGCGCCGGGTGTCGATTTCCTTGGCTTTGGGGCCGATAGCCTTGATTTTCGTATCCGCGCGATCTTGCGTGATGTGAACCAGTTGGTCGCTGTGAAGACCGAGATCAACCACCGTATCGCCGAGCGTTTCATGGAAGAAGGGATCGAGATCCCCTTTGCCCAGCGTGATATTTGGCTGCGCAATCCCGAGGCGCTGCATGCGATGCCGCAGGCCGCGGCAGTAAGCGAGACGGTTCCAAAGGACAAAGCCACATGATGACCGAACCCCTGTTCATGACCGACCCCTACCGCAAAAGCGCCACAGGCTGCGTGACAGGCTTGACCGAAGAGGGTGGGATCGTGCTGGACCGCACCATTTTCTACCCCCGCGCAGGTGGCCAGCCCGGCGATAGCGGGATGCTTGACTGGGGCGATCAGCGCATCGCCATCGCCACCGCCGTTAAGGGTGAGGGTGGGGCCATCGTATTGGTGCCCGCCGAACCTGTGGCTTTGCCGCCCGTCGGGGCCGAGATTGCGCAACGCCTCGATTGGGAGCGCCGCTATGGCCATATGCGCATTCATACCGCGCTGCATCTGCTCTCGGTCGTTTTGCCCTTTCCGGTGACGGGTGGCGCCATCGCCCATGACAAGGGGCGGCTTGATTTCGACATGCCCGAAATGCCTGACGCAGCCGCGCGCGCCATCCTCGAGGGGCAGTTGAACGCGCTGATCACCCGTGATCTGGCCGTCAGCGAAGAATGGATCACCGAGGCCGCGTTGGATGCCCAACCCAGTCTGGTCAAGACCATGTCGGTGCAACCGCCGCGTGGGACAGGGCGCATCCGCCTTGTGCGGATCGGTGAAGGGGCGGGTCAGGTCGATCTGCAACCTTGCGGCGGCACCCATGTCGCGCGCACCGCCGAGATCGGCAAGATCATCATCGCCAAGATCGAGAAAAAGGGCCGGTTGAACCGCCGCGTCGCAATCGAGTTCGCTTGAAGCCGATGGCATGACACTGCGTGGGAAAGGCACTGAAAGCTTATGTCCCGCGACCCGGCACCGTCGTCGAGGTGCACCGAAAAATTTTCACGGCACCGGGTCTTTTGCGGACATATCTTGGAGTGTCGCGTTCAGGATGCCATGGAAATCAGGCAATCCCAAGCTCGTTTTTCAGTGATAAATCATGGTTTTGATCTGCCGCGCTTTTCGAATCGCGGCAGCATGGCGGAAAAATCCCGGCCTTTGCCGCCTTCCTCTTCGACAAAGCGCGCATAAAGCGTGGCGGCAAGCTGGCCCATCGGCGTGTCGGCATCCACACCCTCTGCCGCGTCTTGGCTGAGCCTAAGATCTTTGAGCATCAGATCGGCGGCAAAGCCGGGCTGGTAGTCATTGTCAGCGGGGCTTTTCGGGCCAATGCCGGGTGCCGGGCAATAGCTGGTCATCGACCAGCTTTGCCCCGATGAGGTCGAGACGACATCAAACATCGCCTGCCGATCAAGCCCCAGCTTGTCGGCCAGCGCGAAAGCCTCGCAGGTGGCGATCATCGTCGCCCCAAGGATCATGTTGTTGCAGATCTTGGCCGCTTGCCCATTGCCCGCCGCGCCGCAATGCACCGCCTTTTGGCCCATCACCGCGAAAAGCGGCGCGGCCATGGCAAAGGCGTCATCAGGCCCGCCCACCATAAAGGTCAGCGTGCCCGCCTGTGCGCCGCCTACACCGCCGGAAACAGGGGCATCCAGCGCGCCAAGCCCAGCGGATGCGGCCTTTGCGGCCACGGCGCGCGCGCTGGCGACATCTACGGTCGAGCAATCGAGCAAAACGCTGCCGGGTGCCATCGCCGCGATCACCTCGGCGGCCACTTGGCGCAGGATCGCGCCATTGGGCAGCATGGTGATCACCACCTGCGCGCCTGCGGCGGCGGCGGGCGCATCGGCAGCCATGGTGACGCCGTCAGGCCCAAGCCCGGTGATGTCATAACCCGTGACCGCATGGCCAGCAGCCACCAGATTGGCGGCCATCGGCCCGCCCATATTGCCAAGGCCAATGAAACCGATCTTCATGCCACATATCCTTTTGCCTGCATGTTCCATCCGGCCGCCCCCAAAGGCATCAACATGCCCGCAACGGTGATGGGGGCGACATCTTCAAGGCTGGCGTGGCGCCATTTGGGCGATTTGTCCTTGTCGATGATCGCGGCCCGGATGCCTTCGAGAAAATCGCCATGCTCCATCGCGCGGTAGCTGAAGCGATATTCTTGTTCCAACGCATTCTCGATCGTGCCGCGCAGGCGGGCGCGATGCACCAACTCGAGCGTGCAAGCCACGGCCAAGGGGCTACCGGCATTGATCGCGGCCAGCGCGCTTTGGGCGAAAGCGCTCTCGCTTAGCTTCAAAAGATTGACGCAATCGCGGATCGTTTCGCCGCCGAAAAAGGCGTCGATCTCGGCTTGCTGATCGGCCAGCGGGCTGGCAGGCGGGGGCAGGGCGGCGCGATCGACCGCCGCCCAATCGCCGCTGTCACACAGCGTGGCGATCAACGCGGGCCAATCGGCACGCGGCACAAAGTAGTCGGCAAATTGCGCATGGATCGCATCACCCGGCCCCATCCTTGTGCCGGTCGTGCCAAGGTATTCACCCAAACGCCCCGGCGCGCGCGCCAGCAACAGCGTGCTGCCCACATCCGGCGCAAGGCCGATCCCACATTCGGGCAAGGCGATTTTGCTCGTCTCGCACACGACCCGGTGCGAGCCGTGACAGCCGATGCCAACACCGCCGCCCATCGTGTAGCCCTGCATCAAGCTGACCACGGGCTTGGGAAAGTGAAAGAGCTTGGCGTTCATCCGGTATTCGTCGAACCAAAAGCGGTGTCCAAAGGCGTAATCCCCGCGCATGCCCGCGTCATACATCTGCGCGATATCGCCGCCTGCGCAAAAGGCGCGCTCGCCCTCGGCGTCGATCACGATCAGCGCGACGCGGTCGTCGCTCGCCCAAGCATCGAGGGCTGCCTCAACAGCAAGGCACATCGCATAGCTCAAGGCATTCAGCGCTGCGGGGCGGCGCAAGGTGATGCGCCCGGCGCGGCCCAGGATCTTGATCTCGATCTCATCCGACATGGCGCTGTTTATCCCTTCATCTTTCCAAAAATACGCATGCGCCCTTTGCCATCAGCGCGCGGCCAGCATGTGGCGCGCCACGATCAGGCGCATGATCTCGTTCGTGCCTTCAAGGATTTGATGCACGCGCAGGTCGCGCACCAGCTTTTCGATCCCGTAATCGGCCAAATAGCCATAGCCACCATGCAGTTGCAGGCATTGATCGACCACGGCGCTGCCGGTTTCGGTGACGAATTTCTTGGCCATGGCGCAGGCTTTGGTTGCGTCTGGCGCGCCCGCGTCAAGCTTCCACGCCGCTTGGCGCAAAAAGACGCGCGCGGCTTGGAGATTGATCTCCATATCGGCCAGCCGGAATTGCAGCGCTTGAAACTGGTCGATGGGCTGACCAAAGGCGTGGCGCTCGCGCATATAGGCCAGCGTCTTGTCCAAGCCCGCTTGCGCCGCGCCAAGGCTACAGGCCGCGATATTCAGACGCCCACCATCCAGCCCCGCCATGGCGTAGCGAAAGCCCTGACCTTCAACACCGAGCAGGTTCTCTGCGGGGATATGGCAATCGTCGAACTGTACCGCGCGGGTTGGTTGCGACCGCCAGCCCATCTTGTCTTCCAACCCGCCAAAGGACAGGCCCGGCGCGCCATCCTCGACAATGACGGCCGAAATGCCGCCCGCACCCGCATCGCCCGTACGGCACATCACCAGATAGGCATCCGAATAACCGCCGCCCGAGATAAAGGCTTTGCTTCCCGTCAGCGCGTAGCCGTCATTGCGCCGCTCTGCGCGTGTCTTGAGCGCCGCCGCATCCGAGCCAGAGCCGGGTTCGGTCAGGCAGTAAGACAAGAAACACTCCATCGCCAAGGCGCGTGGCAAGAACCGCGCCTGTAGCGCGTCCGAGCCGTAGCGCGCGATCATATTGGCGCACATATTATGGATCGACAAAAACGCCGCGACCGACGGGCATGCCATCGAAAGCGCTTCGAACACCAATGTCGCCTCGAGCCGTGAGAGGCCAGAGCCGCCCTTCTCCTCGGGCACATAAAGCCCGCCAAAGCCCAAATCGGCCAGTTTCGGCCAAAGCGCCTTGGGGATTGTTCCCGCGCGCTCCCATGCTTGTGCATGGGGGGCGATCTCGGCCTGGCCAAAATCATGGGCCATGTCGAACATGGCCTGTGCTTCTTGGCTGAGTGCGAAATCCATGCCCCCGATCCCCCCGATCTGCCCGTGAATTGAACGCTTGTTTAATTTCCGACTGTTGCAGCAATTTTGCAAGGGTGGGGGCACGAAAACAACCGCTTGCGGCGGGCGTGGCGGCGTAATAGCCAAGGTGTTGGCGCAACGCGGGCGGCATGGTGCCGATCCAGCCGGCGCGGCAATTGGGTGCCTCGGTGTCCTCCCCTACAATTGATTGCACGGCCTGCGGGGCCTGCTGCTTTGGCGGTCACGACCGCTATATCGCGCTTTTGCCACAAGATCGCGACCGAATGATCCCCACCACAGCCACGACCGACATCGCGGGCCAGCGCTTCATGACCATGTCATGCGGGCATTGCGCCCAGCTTGTTGCGACCCCAGAGGGGCGCTTGGTCTGTGCCATTTATGATGACCGCCCCGAGGCTTGCCGCGCCTTTCGCGCGGGCAGTTTCGAATGCAACAAGGCGCGCCAGCATCGCGGGGCGCAAGCCGAGGCTCTGCGGGACTTTGCCATTGCACAAAAACCAACGTCACCGCCCCATGGCGAGGCGGTGCCGATCCTTGTACCGGGTCAGGTGCCGGGGGCCGACGCCCCGGCGGCTGAGCCGCTCAGTCCATTGCCTTGAAGTTAAAGGCCGCGCCTTCCTTGATGCCCGAGGGCCAGCGCGCGGTCACAGTCTTGGTGCGGGTGTAGAAGCGGAAAGCATCTGGCCCATGCTGGTTCAGATCGCCAAAGCCCGATTTCTTCCAGCCACCGAAGGTGTGATAGGCTAGCGGCACCGGGATTGGCACATTGATGCCCACCATGCCGATGTTGATGCGGTTGGCGAAATCGCGCGCCGCATCGCCATCGCGGGTAAAGATCGCGGTGCCATTGCCATATTCATGATCCATGGCAAGGCCGATGGCCTCTTCATAGCTGGCCGCGCGCACCGTGGACAGCACGGGGCCGAAAATCTCGGTGCGGTAGATCTCCATATCGGGCGTTACCCGGTCAAACAGATGCGGGCCGACGAAATAGCCGTCCTCATAGCCCTGCAATTTGAAATCGCGCCCATCGACGACAAGCTCTGCCCCTTGCGCCACGCCGCTTTCGACAAGGCGCAAGATATTGGCCTTGGCCGCCGCCGTGACGACGGGACCGAAATCGATGTCATTGCCTGCCGTGTAGGGGCCGACCTTGAGCGCTTCGATCCGGGGGATCAGCTTTTCGATCAGCCGGTCGGCGGTTTCCTCGCCCACGGGGACGGCCACCGAGATCGCCATGCAGCGCTCGCCCGCCGCACCATAGCCCGCACCCACCAGCGCATCGGCGGCAAGGTCCATATCGGCGTCGGGCATGATGATCATGTGGTTCTTGGCACCGCCAAAGCACTGGCTGCGTTTGCCGTTCGCGGTGGCGCGGCTGTAGATGTATTGCGCGATGGGGGTGGAGCCGACAAAGCCCACGGCTTGCACCGGCGCGCTGTCAAGGATCGCGTCGACCGCTTCCTTGTCGCCATTGATCACTTGCAAGATGCCGTCGGGCAGACCCGCCTCTTGGCACAGCTCGGCCAAGAGCATCGGGCATGACGGATCACGCTCGGATGGCTTGAGGATCATCGCATTGCCCGCGGCCAAGGCCGGACCCATTTTCCACAAGGGGATCATCGCTGGGAAGTTGAAGGGGGTGATGCCCGCAACCACCCCAAGCGGCTGGCGCATGGAATACATGTCGATGCCGGGGCCGGCGCTGTCGGTGAAATCGCCCTTGAGCAGATGCGGCGCGCCGATGCAGAACTCGATCACCTCAAGGCCGCGTTGCACATCGCCCTTGGCATCGGGAAAGGTCTTGCCATGCTCGCGGCTGATGGCAAGGGCAAGCTTGTCCATATCGCGGTTGATGAGACCCACAAGCGCCATCATCACCCGCGCGCGGCGCTGCGGATTGGTGGCACCCCACGCGATCTGGGCCTTAGCGGCCGAGGCGACAGCGGCGTCAAGCTCGGCCTTGGAGGCCAAGGCGACGCGGCCCTGCACTTCGCCCGTGGCGGGGTTCATGATATCGGCGCTGCGGCCCGATGTGCCGGCGACATGCTTGCCGTCGATCCAATGTCCGATCTCGTACATCGTCGTCTCCCTTGGGAATAATTGTGATTGGCCGCTTTCTACCCTTGCAAGAATGCCAAGAGAAGGGGCAGGTTGCCAAAGTTGTTTTGCAAAAATGCAAAGCTGGAGGAGCGGGCGGAGAACACAAGTTTTCCGCACAGGAAATCTCGAGATTTCCAGTGCGTTTTCCTTGCGGAAAACGCGTAAGCACGGGGCGGGCGGGATGAATTGGGATGATCTGCGCGTGTTTCTGGCCGTGGCCCGGGCCGAGGGGCTCTCAGGCGCGGCCAAGGCCCTGCGCCTTGATCCCGCCACGGCGGGTCGGCGGATCGCGCGGCTGGAACAAAGTCTTGGCGCGGTGCTGTTCGCCAAATCCCCGCAAGGCTACACGCTGACCGAGGCGGGACAGCGGCTTTTACCGCGCGCTGAGGCGGCCGAGGTGGCGTTATCGGGGGGCTTCGGTGCGCAAAGCAGCGATGGGGCAGGGCAATTGTCAGGCACGATCCGGATCGGTGCGCCCGATGGCTGTGCCAATTACCTTTTGCCACAGGTATGCGCCGCCATTGCGGCCGACCATCCCGCGCTTGATCTGCAAATCTTGGCCCTGCCGCGCGTGGTTAACCTGTCGCGGCGCGAGGCGGATTTGGCCATCACCGTCTCACCGCCTGCCACCCAACGCCTACAGGCCGAGCTTTTGTCGGATTATCACTTGTCGCTTGCCGCCTCGCGCGGGTGGCTGGCCGCGCATGGCGCGCCGTCTGGCCCCGAGGATTTGAAGGCGGCAAGGATGATCGGCTATATTCCCGACATGATTTTTGACGCCGAGCTGGATTATCTGGCCCAGTTCGGCATCACCCGCGTGGCCTTGGCCTCGAACGCGGTGTCGGTGCAGCTTAACCTTGCACGCGCGGGGGCGGGGCTTGCCATCGTGCATGATTTCGCTTTGCCCAATGCGCCGGAACTGGTGCGCCTTTTCCCCGACAGGCTCAGGCTCAAACGCAGTTTTTGGCTTGTCACCCATGCAGGGCCACGCGATGCGCGGCTGGGGCTTGTCTCGCGACTTTTGCGCGATGGGCTGCGCGCCGAGATCGCGCAGCGTGAGAGCTTTGTCGCCCAAGGCGCGAAGGACGCTTGACACAACAACCCCTGCGCGTGGACGCTCGCACTCTCAACCATCGCGGACCAAGGGAGGGCCAGATGCTGGTACAACAAATTCTGAAATCCAAATCCGATGACGGTGTCGTCACCATTGCGCCGGGCGAAAGCCTGTCGGCGGCCGCGAAACTGTTGACGGCGCGGCGGATCGGGGCGGTCGTGGTCTCGCCCGATGGCAAGCGGGTCGTCGGCATCGTATCCGAGCGCGACATCGTGCGCGAGATCGCCCATAAAGGCGTGGGCTGCCTTGCCGATACGCTGGACGCAGTGATGACGCGCGATATCGTGACCTGTCGGCGCGACGACACGGCGGATGCAGTGCTTGGGCTGATGACGCAGGGCCGGTTTCGTCATCTGCCGGTTGTTGAGGGGGCTGAAATGGTCGGGCTGATCTCGATCGGTGATGTGGTCAAGGCGCAGCTGGCCACGCTTGAGATGGAGAAAGAGGCGCTTGAAGGCATGATCAAGGGTTTCTGAACACAGTCTTTTTGGCCTTTGTGCCAAGCGGGGGCTTGCATTGGCGCGCACCGGGTGGTTGGGTCCGGCCCGCAAGGAAAGGCACCGGCGGGGGTTAGGCGATGCGCACAGGTCTTTATCCGGGGACATTCGACCCGATCACGCTGGGGCATATCGATATCATCAAGCGCGCAAGCTTGTTGGTCGACCGTCTTGTGATCGGTGTCGCCATCAACCGCGACAAGCACCCGCTTTTCACTCTGGAAGAGCGCGTCGCCATGGTCGAGGCGGAATCGGCCAAGCTTGCCGCGCTGACCGGCACCCAGATCGTGGCCCATCCCTTTGAAAATCTGTTGATCGATTGCGCGCAAGATGTGGGCGCCTCGATCATCATTCGCGGGCTGCGCGCGGTGGCGGATTTCGAATATGAATACCAGATGGTCGGCATGAACCGAAAACTGAACTCGGGCGTCGATACGGTCTTTTTGATGGCCGAGGCTGACCGGCAAGCCATCGCGTCGAAACTGGTCAAAGAGATCGCCCGGCTGGGCGGCGATGTCTCACCCTTTGTCACACCGGCGGTCAAAGCGGCGCTCGATGTGAAGTATCCCAACAAAAGTCATTAATATTAAATAGGAGGCACGGCGCATGTCGGCTTATGAAGATCCCGAGAACACGATTGTGATCACCTTGAAATCCGGCACGGTGGCAATCGCGCTTTTGCCCGATATCGCGCCTGCGCATTGCGCGCGGATGAAGGAATTGGCCCGCGAGGGTGCCTATGATGGCGTGGTGTTTCACCGCGTGATTGATGGTTTCATGGCGCAAACCGGCGATGTGCAGCATGGGCTTGCCGGTGGCGATTTGCGCCGCGCGGGCACGGGTGGATCGGACAAGCCTGATCTTCCGGCCGAGTTTTCGGGCATTCCGCATGATCGCGGCACGCTTGGTGCGGCGCGCTCGTCCAATCCCAATTCGGCCAATAGCCAGTTCTTCATCAATTTTTCCGACAATCACTTTCTCAACCGCCAATACACCGTCTATGGGCGCGTGATTGCAGGGATGGAACATGTCGATGCCATCACGCGCGGTGAGCCGCCGGCCAATCCCGATCAGATGATCTCGGTCAAGGTGGCCGCCGATGCGTAAGCTGGTCTTTGCGCTTTGCCTGCTTTGTGGTCCGGCCTATGCCACGGGTCTGGAGATCGACATCGCGGGCGAGGCGGAGGGGACGATCATCATCGACCTGTTCGAAGAGGTTGCCCCCCTGCATGTCGCGCGCATCGCCACCTTGGTGCAGGAAGGGGCTTATAATGAGGTCGTGTTTCACCGCGTGATCGATGGCTTCATGGCGCAGACGGGTGATGTCGAATATGGCCGCATGGGCCAAGATATGCGCTATGCTGGGCGCGGCGGCTCGCAATACCCCGATCTACCGGCTGAGTTCTCGGAGATTACCTTTGATCGTGGTGTGATCGGCATGGCGCGGGCGCAAAACCCCAACAGCGCCAATTCACAATTCTTCATCATGTTTGCACCGGGCCCATTTCTTGACGGGCAATACACCGTCGTGGGGCAAGTTGTCGGCGGCATGGAGGTGGTCGATGCCATCAAGCGCGGGCGCGGCCAGAATGGGGCGGTCATCGGCACCCCCGATTACATGCGGGCCTTGCGCCTGCGTGACGATGACCCGGTGGCTGCACAGTAGAAACCCTATCTGCGGTCTAGCAAAGGGGGGCTCAGCCCCCCTTTTTCTTTCCTTTCCCGCGTCTTGGCGGCCTCATGCCCTGTCGCTTTGCCGCTATGCAGCAAACCGCTTGCGGCGCAGGCGTGAAAGCCTCATTTTCAGAGGCGGAATCAGCCCATAGCGTGAGGGTCGGCGACGGGTGAGTACATACACGAAGCTGATGCGCACTGACGCGGCGAAGGGGCTGACACTTGTCAGCCCCACCTTTCTTTATGCGCTGTTGTTATTGGCCGCCCCCTTGGCGGCGATTGTGCTGTTGAGCTTTTGGACCCAGCAGTTTTTGACCATCCAGCGTGATTTCACCTTGGCCAATTACACCGAGGCGCTGACAGATCCTCTTTACCGCGAGTTGATGCTGCGCTCGCTCAGGATTTCGGGGACGGTGACGCTGGTTACCGTCGCGCTGGCCTTTCCGGTGGCCTATTTCATCTCGTTCCATGTCAGGCCCGAGCGAAAATCGCTCTGGCTGTTTTTGATCACCATTCCCTTTTGGACCAGCTACCTGATCCGTGTGTTCTTGTGGCGGGTGATCTTGGCCTATGATGGGCCGATCAATAGCGGGCTGACCTTGGTTCCGGTGATCGCCATCGTCACGCTGATTTTGGCCGCTATCGCCTTGGGCGCGCTGGTGTTTTGGATGATGGGGCAGCTATCCCTGCGGGCTTTGCTTGCCGCTGTTGGCCTGACGGGGGCGGCGTGTCTTGTCTGGCTGGTGGCGCCCGCGGGTGGGGTGTTGCGCGGCCCGGTGATCGATGAACCCTTGGGCTGGCTGCTTTATAACGCCAATTCGGTGGTGATCACGCTGGCCCATGCGTTTGCGCCTTTTGCGATCTTGCCGATTTTCGTGACGCTGGAAAAGATCGACCGCGCGCTGCTCGAGGCATCGCGCGATCTGGGTGAAAGCTACGCCATGACATTTCTGCGCGTGACGCTGCCCTTGGCGATGCCCGGCGTGCTGGCGGCGGTGTTAATCGTGTTCATCCCGACGGTGGGCGATTACGTCACCCCGCGCCTTGTCGGCGGGTCGGGCGGCACGATGATCGCCACGATGATCTATGCGCAGATTTTCGATCTGAACGACCGGCCGATGGGGGCGACGCTGGCTGTGCTGGCGATGCTCTTGGTGGCGATGGTGCTGCTTTGGGGCATCTCGCGGGCACGGTTCTGGCTCTGGCTGGCAGATCGGATGGGCGGTGGCGCGCGCGGTACGCTGGTGGCTTGTGGCCTTGCATTGATCGAGGTCCTTGCGATCCGCGCGGCATTCTTGCATGGCCCGGCGCTTTTGGGTCCGGCCACGGCGTCGATTGCGCTGGTCTTGACAGCGACCGCGCTGTCGGTGGCGATCTTGCTCCGCCTGCCCAAGGGGAGGTGGGGGATATGAAGCTCAACGCGCTGGCGGTCTTCACCGTGCTTTACCTGTTGGTGCTTTATGCGCCCATCGCGCTTTTGCCGCTTTTTGCTTTTAATTCCGGCACGATCATCGCCTTTCCGCTGCAGGGCTTTACGCTGGAGTGGTTCGCGGCCTTGCTCAATACGCCCGCCTTGCACGAGGCGACGCTGAACTCGCTCATCATCGCCATCTCGACGGCGGTGTTCTCGACCATCCTTGGGCTTTTCGCCGCGCGCGCCGCCACGCGCTACGGCTTTCCCGGCAAGGGGGGGATCGTCGGTTTCATCATGCTGCCCTTGGTCTTGCCCGAGGTGATCGTCGCCATTTCGCTGTTGATCGTGCTGATGCAGCTTGGGCTGAACAGCGGCACATGGTCGATCATCGCGGGCCACACGCTGATCTGCACGCCCTTTGCGATTGCGATCTTGCAGGGCAGTTTTTCCAACATGGACAAAAGCCTCGAGGAGGCGGCGATCGATCTGGGCGAAACGCCTTGGTCAACCTTTCGCCTGATCACGCTGCCCTTGGTCAGCCCGGGCATCATTGCCTCCCTTCTGATCTGCTTCACCATCTCGCTTGATGAGTTTATCATCGCATTCTTCCTGTCAGGCAACGAGCCGACGCTGCCTGTCTATCTCTGGGGCCAGCTACGCTTTCCTGCGCGCTTGCCGGTTGTCATGGCGCTTGGCACCATTTTGGTGCTGCTCTCTGTCGCCCTTCTGATCATTGCCGAAACCTTTCGCCGACGCGGCCTTAAACGCGTGGGCCTCAAAGATACCGGAGGCTTTTTGTGAGCCAGACCAGCACCCGCACCCCGATCGTCACGCTGACCGGCGTGCAGAAATACTATGGCGATTATCACGCGCTCAGGGGCATCACCGCCAATATCGGGCAGGGCGAGTTTTTCTCGCTGCTTGGCCCCTCGGGCTGTGGCAAGACCACGCTCTTGCGCGCCATCGCGGGGTTTGAGGATATTTCCGAAGGGCAAATCCTGCTTGATGGCAAGGATATGGAAGGGGTGGCCCCGAACCGTCGCCCCACCAATATGGTGTTTCAATCCTACGCCATTTTTCCGCATATGAGCGTGGCTGAAAACGTGGGCTTCGGCCTGCGCAAATCGTCGATGAGCGTGGCCGAAAAGCGCGCCGCCGTTGGCCAAGCCCTCGAGATGGTGGGGCTTGGCAAATTCGGAACCCGCGCGGCCCATGCGCTTTCGGGCGGTCAGCGCCAGCGGGTCGCTTTGGCGCGCGCCTTGATCCTCAAGCCCAAGGTGTTGCTGCTTGATGAGCCACTTTCCGCGCTCGACAAGAAGATGCGCGAGGTTATGCAAGTCGAGTTGATCAAGCTGCAGCGCGAGGTGGGCATCACCTTTATCCTTGTCACCCATGATCAGGAAGAGGCGCTGGTCATGTCCGACCGGATCGCCGTGATGTTCGAGGGTGAGATTGCCCAGCTCGACGATCCTGAAACCCTTTATCGCCGCCCCAAATCCCGCCGCGTGGCCGAGTTCATCGGGATGATGAATTTCCTGCCCGCAACCGTTAAGGGTGAGGCAGGCGGCCGCGTGGGCGTCGAGGTGCAGGGGCTTGGCCCCGCCGAGCTGGAAGCCGCGCAATGCCCCAGCGGTGCCAAGCCCGGTACGGCAGAGATCGGCGTGCGCCCCGAAAGCCTGACGCTGCTCTATGATGGCCAGACGGCCGAGGGCGGGCGCGAGGCATCGGGCACGGTGCGCGAAGTCGTCTATTACGGGGACATGACCTATTACGATATCTTGCTCGACGGCACGCCCGCGCCTGTGCGCGTGTCGATGCGCAACATGCCGGGCCGTAAAGTGCTCGACTTTGGCGCGCGGGCAAGGTTGGCCTGGGATCCGCGCGCGATGGTGCTGTTCAGCTAGGGATGCGTTTTCCTAATGGAAAACGCTTGGGAAATCTCGAGATTTCCCGTGCGGAAAACCCGGGTTTTCCGCGCCCCTAGCGGCCGCTCACCTCCAGCCAGATCCCATCCTTGGCCCGCACCGTCAGATAGGCAACCGGCACGGGCACCCGGTCCGGGATCGTCGCAAACCGCCATTTGCGCATGAGCATGGCCAAAAGCAGCGGCCCCTCGACCATGGCAAAGCCTGCGCCGGTGCAGACGCGGGTGCCTGTCGAGAAAGGAATAAACGCCTCGCGCAGGCAGGTCTTGCCGTTCTCGGTCACCCAACGGGCGGGGTCGAAACCGTCGGGATTGTCCCAAAGTCGTTCATGCCGGTGTAGGTGCCAAGGCGAGATCACGATCTGGCTGCCCTTGGACAGATCGCGGTCGCGGAACCGTTCGGGGCAGGTCGTCTCGCGCACCATCATGGGCACGGGCGGATAAAGGCGCAGCGCTTCGCGGAAGATTTCGCGGGCAAGGCGCAGCTTTCCCATCACGGCGAAATCGGGGCTGTCGGTCAAAACCGCCTCAGCCTCCTCGGCCAGACGATCTTGCCATGATGGGTCGCGTGCCAAAAGGTAGAGCGCCCAACCAAGGGCCGAGGCGCTTGTTTCATGGCCCGCAAGGAAAAAGATCGCGACTTGGTCGACCATCTCTTGGGTGCTGAAGCCTTTGCCGGTTTCGGGGTCGTGGGTTGTAATGATCTTGGTCGCCAGATCGTCGGGGGCGGTCCCTGCCTGGATCTGATCCATCCGCGCTTGTGTCAGGTGCGTGATGAGCGCGCGGATGGCCTTTGCCGTGGTCCGCGTCTTGGCGCGATGACCGCGCGGCATCCATTTGGGCAGGGGCAAAAAGGCCGCTGCGTTCAAGATCGGCTGGGTGCGCTGATAGGCGCGGAACTGGTGAAAAACCTCGGTCGCGATCTTGTCTTCGATAGGCAGCGTGAACAGCGTGCGGAAGATCACATCGGCCGCCGCATGGCTCATATCGGCCTCGACCTCGCGCAGGCCGGGGGAGATACGCGCCACCGCTGCCTCACCGGCGGCCCACATCGCGGGAAAGGTGTCGCGTAGCCGCCCCCCCTCAAAGGCCGGGTCGATGATGCGGCGCTGGCGTTGCCATTCCGCGCCATTGGTCAAAAAGACCGACGCGCCCAAAAGCGGCCGCAACCCTTCGCCCACGCGGTCGGATTTGGGAAAGTCCATGGGCCGGGCTTTCAGCACCTCATCGACCAGCGCGGGTTGGTTGATCAGGTATGAGCGGAAGAACGGTGTGCGGAACTCGGCCATCCAAGCGCGGTAAAGCCGTGCGGGTTGGGCCGAAAGGATATCTTGGCGGAAAAGCCGCATATAGCGCCAAAGCGAGACGCGATCAGCGCGCGCTTGCGGCTTGGGCGGCAGGTCGGGCGCGCTCATGCGGCGCGTCCTGTGTAGCGGTTGACCGCCCGGTCAATCCGCGCGGGCGAGGGGGCGCGCCCGGCAAACCGCGCGGCCAAGGTTCTTGGCCCTGCGGTAATGCGAAAATAATCGTAGTCATCCGTCCGACCGGGCAAGTTATCGAAGGCGTTGAGATATTGAAAATGCGCCTCGAACAACCGCCAACGCAGTGCCGCCCAAGTCGCGGGGCGCAAGGTTTGGGAAAAGGCGGCCGAGATGACAAGCGGCCAGCGTTTGTCCTTTGGGGCCACGCCCGACACCGCGACGGGATCGCAAAGCGCAAAGGAACAGCCATCGCCGGGGGCGGTGACATCCACCCATGTCAGCGCGTCGCTTGCGGCAAGATAGGCCAGATCGGCCCGCAAGCGATAGGCGCGGGGCAGAAAGCTGACCATCGGCACCACATGGCCCAAGGTCAAAAGCGCGAGAGCGGGGCCGTTGGCGGGCACACGGCCCACCCGGATGAGATCGGCCAAAACCGAGATCGCGATATAGGCGCCCGAGGAATGACCAATGATCAGCACCTCATCGGTGTCAGTGGTCAGTGCTTCGGCGATGGTGTCGGCGAACTGGGCCATCCGCGCCTCTTGTGCCGGGGGATAGGCACCTTGGGCCTGCGCCGAAAAGGCGTAATCATGCGTCAGGTACCACGCCAAAAGATGATCGCGCCTTTGGCACCAGCGTAGAAAGGCAAGCAGGCTGACGGTCCCCACAGCGCAACCCGCCGCGGTCAGAAGCGGCGCGAGGCGACCCCAATCGCCCAGCCCATGGCCCAACGCCGTCACGCCGCGATACGCACCATAGCCAAGCAAAAGCGCCAGCATGGCTTGCACCAACAGCACCACCACAGGGTAGAGTGCGGCGATCACCGGCCCCTTGCGCAGCCGCATGAGCCGAAACAGCGCGCCCGAGCCGAGATAGGCCCAAGCGGTGCGCGCCAATTGGCCATAGCTGGCCAAGACCCCCTGATCCATGGAGGCGCGCACGATATCGGCCCAGACCATCACCGCGACCTGTGTTTCGGTCTGGTGCCCCTCAATCTCTGCGCTGACATGCCAGCCAAAGTGCGCCTTGCTATGGGGCGGCCCGAGCGCGATTGTATATCCCGAGAGTGCCGCCTGCCGGGCCGCCTCGCGGCGATAGCGTTCGCGATAGGCGCGCGGCGGCACAGGATCATAGCCGGGGATATACATCACCCGGCGCTTGGCGATCACAATCGGCGGCGCGGTACTCGTCATGCCGCAGAGTTTAGCGCGGAATAAGGGCGGGCTTAAGGCGAAACGTCAGCCCAACAGCCCAAGCGCTGGAAAAGTTTCCAACAGCCAGAAGGAAAAGGTTGAAAACGCCCCTGTGATCAGCGCCACACCCACCCCGATCAGTAAAAGCCCCATCACCCGTTCGATGGTTTTCATATGGCGTTTCAGGCGGCTCATCACCCCCATTGCCCGGTCGATGAAGCCTGCGGCCAAGAGAAAGGGAATGCCAAGCCCAACCGCATAAACCGCCAAAAGCGTCGTGCCACGGCTGATGCTAGCCTCGGTCGCGGCGATGGAAAGGATCGCGCCCAATTGCGGGCCGATACAAGGCGTCCAGCCAAAGGCGAAAGCCAAGCCCAGCACATAGGCCCCAAAGGCCGAGCCGCCCCGGTCGCCCGCATCCAGCCGCGCCTCGCGGTTAAGCAGCGGGATGGTGATGACGCCCAGAAAATGTAGCCCGAAAATGATGATCACCGCGCCGGCAATCTGGCCCAGCAAGATTTGATTTTGCAAAAAGAATTGGCCAAAGAGCGAGGCGGTGAAGCCCAAGAAAACAAAGACCGTCGACAGGCCAAATACGAAGAATAGCGCGGCAAGCAATGCCTTGCGTCGGGCTGCGCGGGCATCGCCATTGATCTCGGCCATGGTAATGCCACCCATATAGGCCAGATAGGGCGGCACGATGGGCAGCACACAAGGGCTGAGAAAACTCAGTATGCCAGCGGCAAAAGCCACCAGCATTGCGGGCAAAAGGCTGGCGTCAAAAAGATCGATCCCGAACATAAGGATCGGTGTAGCGGTTTGGGTGGCAATCGTCACGCGCCAAGGCGTCACATTTGCGTGGCCGTGGAGAGGCGCGTTTTCCTCAAGGAAAACGCGCGGGAAATCTCGAGATTTCCTGTGCGGAAAACTTGGGTTTTCCGCTCTGTTTCAGAAGGGCTGCTTTGGGCCGAAGAATGCGCACGGGTTCTTGGTTGCAAAATATGATCACATGGCCCGCATTCTCGATGGCGCGAAAGCCGCGGCGATACACCTCTTCGATAAAGGCATCGCGCCCAAAATAGCGTTCGATGTCACGCAAGGACCGGCGCAGCACCTTGCCATCGCGCACCAGTTTCGAGCCGAAAACATCGGCGAGAAAAGCTTGGGGCGATTTATGCGGCGACAGTTTCTCCATCGCGCAAGCTTGGGCCGATTCCGGTTAACCGCGCCCTAACGCCCGGCCTTGACCGCTTCCAGAATATAAAGCCGGATCGCCGCCGCGAGCCCAGAACTGACACCGCGCCCTGTGTCGATTTCGGCCACCAACTCATTGACCGACAGATCGCGCGCTGCGGCCAAGCGTTGCAATTCCTGCCAAAAAGCAGCTTCGAGCGAGACGCTGGTACGATGCCCGCGCAAGGTGAGCGAGTGTTTCCGCGGCCGCCCGGTCATGTCTCGTCGCTCTCGCGCTTATGCTGGTCGAGGTGGCGGGCCGCTTTCGCCGCTTCAAGCGCTGAGGCCTCGCGTTCTGCTTTGGTCTGGCCAAAACGGGCAGCATTGGCATCGGCCTTTTGCCGTTTGTCGTCGCGCGCACGGGATTTGCGCGCGCGCGACAGGTTGACGATCTTGGCCGTCAAGATGGGCCGATCATCTGTTCGGGCCGCACGACGCGGTCAAAGGTCTCGGCATCGACAAAACCAAGGCGGATCGCCTCTTCCTTCAGCGTGGTGCCGTTCTTATGCGCGGTTTTGGCCACGGTGGTGGCGTTGTCATAGCCAATGGTGGGTGCCAAGGCCGTGACCAGCATCAGGGATTCCCGCATCAGCTTTTCGATCCGCTCGACATTCGCCTCGGTGCCAATCAGCATTCGTTCTGTGAAGCTGTCGGCGGCATTGCCCAAAAGTGTCATGGATTGCAGCAGGTTATAGGCCATCATCGGGTTATAGACGTTCAACTCGAAATGGCCTTGGCTGCCTGCGAAAGCAATCGCTGCATCATTGCCAAGGATATGGGCGCAGACCTGCGTCATCGCCTCGGCCTGTGTCGGGTTGACCTTGCCCGGCATGATCGACGAGCCCGGCTCATTCTCGGGCAAGATCAATTCGCCAAGGCCCGAACGTGGGCCAGAGCCTAAAAAGCGCATGTCATTGGCGATCTTATAAGCGGCCATGGCAACCGTCTTGATTGCACCCGACATGAAGACCATCGCGTCATGGGCGGCCAGTGCTTCAAACTTATTCGGCGCGGTGACAAAGGGCAGGCCGGTGATATCGGCGATGCGGCTTGCAATCGCCACATCCCAGCCCTTGTCGGTATTCAGCCCTGTGCCCACGGCGGTACCGCCTTGGGCCAGCTCATAGATGCCGGGAAGCGCCAGCTTGATGCGGGCGATGCCATTGCGGATCTGCATCGCATAGCCTGAAAACTCCTGCCCCAAGGTCAGCGGCGTGGCGTCTTGGGTATGGGTGCGGCCGATCTTGATGATGTCGCGGAACGCCTCGGATTTGGCCTCAAGCCCCTCGGCCAGCTTTTCCAGCCCAGGGATCAGCACCTCATGGGCGGTGACGGCGGCGGCGATATGCATGGCGGTGGGGAAGGTATCGTTTGATGATTGGCCCATGTTGCAATGATCATTGGGATGGACCGGCTTTTTGGAGCCGATGACGCCGCCCAACATCTCGATCGCGCGATTGGAAATCACCTCATTGGCGTTCATATTCGACTGCGTGCCCGATCCTGTTTGCCACACGACCAACGGGAAATGGCTGTCCAACTTGCCGTCGATCACTTCTTGCGCGGCGGCGAGCATTGCATCGGCAAGGGTCGCGTCAAGCTTGCCATTGGCTTTGTTTTCCTCGGCACAAGCACGCTTGATCACGCCCAGCGCGCGCACGATGGCGACGGGCTGTTTCTCCCAGCCGATGGGGAAATTCATGATCGAGCGCTGGGTTTGCGCGCCCCAATAGCGGTCGGCGGGCACCTCGAGGGGGCCAAAGCTATCGGTTTCGGTGCGGGTCGTGGTCATGGGCCTGTCTCCGGTATGCTGTTGTATGCCGTTTAACGCCAGCATCTGTCCCGTGCAATGTGCAGCAATGCCTCAGTTTGGCGGAGTACTGCGCGAAAACCGATAGACACGGGCAGGCGGCATATTGCGCCAAATCCGCGCGCTGCGCTCCCATTCCAAGCCCATATCATCGCGCAAGGCGCGGGCCACGGGCGGGGTAACGCCATAGGTGAATTGCACATAGCGACCATCATGCGCGAGTTGGGCGAAACTTCCGCCCAGAATCGCGCGTTGCAAAGTCAGCGGCATCGACAAGAGCGGCAGGCCCGAGATCACGGCTTGCACATTAGACAGGCCCAGATCACCGACATCGGCCGCACTCATCTGGTGATGGTTCACCCCTGCAAACTGGCGTTGCAAATGGGCGTGAAAAGTCGGGTTCATCTCGATGGTATGGAGATGATGGGGCGCGATCCCACGATCAAGGATCGCTTTGGTGATCACACCGGTGCCCGCGCCCAATTCGATCACTGGCCCCTTGGCGGGATCAAGCTGCGCGGTCATTTCCGCGCAAAGCGCAGGCGAGGAGGGGGCCAAGGCCACAACCTGTCCGGGGCGGCGCAAAATCTGGCCCATGAAGAGTGCGAAATCAGTCACGCTGCGCCATGCCTCACCCAAACTGCCCCATGGCTGTCAATGAAGCGCATGATCCACGGCGGCAACTGACATCAATTCCCCTTGCGAAAGGTGTCAAGGCGCACAACCTCGGCATGCTGGGGGGGGGATTTGGCCCTGTCGGCTTGGCCATTGCCGGGGCTGGGCGGCTCATCCTCGGGCTCGGGGGCATCATCGCCATGATCCGTGCTTTCAAACCGCAGGCCGAACTCGACCGAAGGATCAACAAAGGTGCGGATTGCATCGAAGGGGATGCGCAGATGTTCAGGGCTATCGCCGAAATTGAGGATGATCGCAAACCCATCATCATCGACGGTGAGACCATCATACCAATTCTGGATGACGATGGTCATCTCTTCGGGATAGCGGTCGCGCAGCCAATCGGCCAAGCTAACCCCCGGCGCGCCGGTGTCGAAGGTGATGAAAAAATGATGCTGACCGGGTAGCCCGCTTTGCGCCACATCGCTCAAAACATTCTGGATCAGGCTGCGCATCGCCCGATGCATGAGGCGACCATAGGCGATTGTGGACGATTTGTCTGACATGGTCGTGGCATCCCGGCAATGGCTTACGCACCATAGAAGATTCGTTGCGATTTGAAAGGCAAGGCTTTGCCGCGCCACTCAGACAGCCGGGAAATTGCCCAGTACAAGCCATGCGGCCAAAGCTGCTTCACAGGCGAAAAAGGTCCAGCTTTGGCGGCTTGCCGCGTCATCACGCAGGATCGAGGTGACGCGCCCCGTCGCCGCACCCGCATAGGCCAGCCCCACCACGACCCAAGCCAGCGGTTGGTCCAAGATCAGCGCGCCCAAGCCCAGACCTACGAACAAGCAGCCCGAGGCGGCAGAGACCTCGGTATAGGCCATGTTCGATGGCCCGGCCTGCATGTCGAGTTGTTGCATGGTCCAGCGTGGTGCCAACCAGCCCATCATGCCCAAAGCGATCGTCAGGATCGCAACCGCGTAATTGATAAAATCGAAAGCGGTCATATTGGCCCTCTGGTCCGTCGCACAGGATGGTTGTGCTGATTAAACGTAGGCCAAAGGCGTGCGGATCACTTGCGCGTGAAAAAAACAACCAGCGCGGATGCGCGTGCGAGGGAATGGGGAAAGTGCAGGCTTCTGTTGCCAGGTGCCTGCGAACCCCGCCTTACGCTGCTAGGCGCAAGGGCTTAGTTTCGGCGACTTGAGCAGCTTACGCTGCCAGAGCCATTGCCGGAGCACGGTTGTCATTTGCAACTGTACGTTTCGGACCGATAACGGTGGTACCTCACCGAGACAAAGCTAACCTCTTTAGACGTTCGTCGATCCTGTTTCGGCCCCATGATCCGCAAATGACGGATATTTGGTGGAGCCGCCGGGTACCGCCCCCGGGTCCGAGCCGCTTATTCCAAGCGCGTTTATGTCCATAGCCCCGTTTCCGAGGCCTGTTGAACATACGCAGCCATCCGGTGAATTTCAAGCGCTGCCCATCGACCCGTTTGCGTTCTTGCCTGAGCGGCGGGGTTCTGGCATAGAGTTGTTATAGTATAACATAACAGGTGATGCCGTGTCTGATCCACGCCTACCCGTCACAGTGTTGTCCGGCTTTCTGGGGGCCGGGAAGACCACGCTTCTCAACACCATATTGCAAAACCGGTCAGGCCGCCGGGTGGCGGTGATCGTCAACGATATGGCCCAGATCAATATCGACGCCGATCTGGTGCGCGCAGGCGGCGGGCTGTCGCAGACTGAGGAAAGCTTGGTCGAAATGTCGAACGGTTGCATTTGCTGCACGCTGCGCGAGGATCTCTTGATCGAGGTGCGGCGCTTGGCCGAAGCGGGGCGTTTCGATGCGTTGGTGATCGAATCGACCGGTATTTCCGAACCCCTGCCGATCGCGACAACCTTTGATTTCCGCGACGCGGATGGGGTCAGCCTGTCGGATGTCGCCCGGCTTGATACGATGGTCACGGTCGTCGATGCGGTAAATCTCTTGGCCGACTATTCCAGCCATGATTTCATCGCGGCGCGCGGCGAAAGCATGGGCGAGGGGGATGAGCGGCGCTTGGTCCATCTGTTGACCGACCAGATCGAATTTGCCGATGTGATTGTTTTGAACAAGGTGACCGCAGCAGGTGCTGCGCGCGTCGATGCCGCGCGCAAGATCATCCGCAGCCTCAATGCCGATGCCCGCATATTGGAAACCGATTTCTCTGATGTGGCGATTGGCGATGTGCTCGAAACGGGCCTGTTCGATCTTGATCGCGCCCATTTGCATCCGATGTGGGCGAAAGAGCTTAACGGCTTTGCTGATCACACCGCCGAAACCGAGGAATACGGCATCACCTCTCATGTCTATCGCGCGCGCCGCCCCTTTGTGCCTGCGGCGATCCTTGCGCTGCTTGATGGGGAGTTGCCGGGCGTGATCCGCGCCAAGGGGCATTTCTGGATCGCCACGCGCCCCGATTGGGTGGCCGAGTTTTCGCTTGCGGGTGCATTGTCGGGGGTGACGCCGCTTGGCACATGGTGGGCCGCCGTTCCCAAGGCGCGGTGGCCTACGCATGACAGCGCGCACCGCTACATCGCCGAGCATTGGGTCGAACCTTGGGGCGACCGGCGGCAAGAATTGGTCTTTATCGGCACAGGCATCGATTGGCCCGCGCTCAAGGCGCGGCTGGATGCCTGCCTTTTGTCCGAAGGGATGAATGGCAACGATTTGCCGGACCCGTTTCCGCAATGGCGAAGGCCAGAGGCCGCCGCATGAGGTGCGGAGGCAATCTGGGGGCAACGCGGTTGCGTGCCAAGGCGCGGCAGGGCGATCCGATGCGTGTCTATGACAGTCTGCCGCCCGAATTGCGTGCTTGGATATCACATGCGGCGCTGCCTTGGTCGCCCTTGTCCTGTCTCAGGCTGTGGCAGCGTGCCTTGCGCGAAGAGGGATGCCCCGCCCGCGCCCGCGCACGGCTTGACCGGGCCGAGGCGGCGTGTCTTGCGCGTGACCGCCGCTTGGGTGGCGGACATACGTAAAAAAACGGGCGCCATGAGGGCGCCCGTTTTCGTGATCGATGATCGATGGATCAGAAACCAGCCTTGATACGCTCGAAGGCTTCGGCCTGCCGCTCGCGCTGTTCGTTCGAGATGGGCAACTGCGCCAGAACCGGCACGGTCACTTCGCCCAAGCCAGCCGCTTCCATCGCTTCGGCGCCCAGCGCGACAAGTGCGGCTTGGTTCGCGGTGCCAAAGCCGTTCTCCAACAGCGGCAGGGCCGAAACATCGGCATGCATCGCGTTGACGTAATCATAGGCCTGATCTTCCGAGCCTTCGCCATTGGCCATGTTCACATAGCCACAAAGCCAGACCGAAGACCCTTCGGCGGTGTTGCGGTTAAAGCCGACGGGGAAGCCCTCGTCAGCGAGCGACACGGGCACTTCGTTCCAGACCCAAGCGGCCTGCACCTGACCCGATGCCATGAGCTGTTGAATTTCGGCCGGATCGACCCAGTAGTTGAGCAGGTTGCCGTGGATGCCGCGCAGCCATGCGGTTGCGGCCTCGAACTGGGCATCGGTCGCGGTCGACCAATCGCTCACGCCGGTGGCGAGATAGGCCAGCGCATAGGCATCATCGACATTGTCGGGGATCGACAGGCGGCCCGCATAGGCGGGGTTGTTGAAGATCTCGAGCGTGGCGACATCTGCCGCCGGAACCGTCTCAGCGTTATAGGCGACAGCCGTGGTGCCGTAATCGGTGGGCAAGAAGAACAGATCGGCGGTGCCTGCGCGCACATCTTGGCCCAACAGGTCAGCGTTGAGCGATGCATAAGCCGCGACGCGCGACCGATCCCAAGGCTCGATAATGCCCGATTCCTGCCAACGTGGCACCGAGCCTGCGCAGATATGGGTCACATCCGACCGGAAACCCGCAAGCAAGCGCTGGAACGCTTCATCCTCATCGCCGAAAAAGACGAACTCGGGGCTTGCGCCGTGCTGGTCGATAAAGGGCTGGTGAAAAGACGGCTCTTCGAAACCCGAATAATCGAACACGAGCAGGTCTTGCGCCGCTGCGATCGAGGGGACGGTGAGCGCGAGGGCCATGGCGGTGCCGAGGGCCATGCGATGGGTCATGATGGCGATTTCCCTATTGGAGTGAATATTGGCAGAACCGCGAAAGAAACTAGGGCCGATACCCTTGTTTGCCAAGGGGTGGTTACGCGGGTTGTGGACGCGCGGCGCGCGCATTGAACACGGATTGGGCAAGCTGGCGGGTATAACGCTCCAACTCTTCCAATGCAGCGATGATTTGGTCGCCGTCGCGCCCCTCTGTTGCATCGGCGATTCGGGCGTGCAGCGCGATGATCGCATCGCGTGAGCGGGCCGAAAAGGTGATCATATTCATCAGAGGCTGCATCGCCTCGACCGCCCCTGCAAGCTGGTAGGACAAAACCGGGTTGCCCGCCGCATCCACCAGAGCGCGGTGAAAGGCGACATCGGAGGCGCAGAACGATTCATCGCTCAGGCCGGGCTGCGCTTGCCGTGTGATCTCGGCGCGCATCGTGGCCAGATGATCGGGGCTGCGACGTGCGGCGGCCAAAAGCGCACAAGCCCGCTCCATCGCGAAGCGTGCCTCGCAGGCGGTGTCAAAGCTGATGTCATTCATGCCCAAAAGCAGGGTCGATGTGGTGATCTGTTGGGCATGGGCATCGGCATAACTCAGCCGATTGATGAAAGCCCCGCCAAAGGCGCCGCGCTGGGTGCGGATCAGCGATTGCGCGGCCAGCCGTTTCAGCGCCTCGCGCACCGTGGGGCGCGAGACCGCGAATTGTTCGGCCAGTTCCGCCTCGGACGGCAGGCGGTCGCCCACGATCAACGCCCCCGAGACGATGGCATCGCGGATCGCTGTGGCGATCTGGGCCGAAAGATCGGCGGGATTGTCTGGATCGATTTTCATTTGTCAGACATTTAAAAGTCTGACAATTCTTTGGCAAGCAAAACGACTCGTCGGGGAGGGCGGCATTGCGATGATCGCCGCGCGCATCAGATCCATGGGCAGCCCGCATTGGCTTGCGCTTTACGGTGCGATCTTGCTGTCATGGGGCGCGCTTTACCTGATGGCCTTGCCTGCCGATCTGCGGGCGGCCGGTGCGGTCTATGGCGCTGAATTCTTGGCAAGCCTGTGTATCGTGACGCCGGATGCGGCGGGCTATCTGGGCCTTGTCGCGATGTGGGCGATCATGTCGGCGGCGATGATGGCGCCCACGGCTTTGCCCGCATTCGCCGCCTATGACGACATCAGCGCGCGCGCCGGTGGCGGTTTTGGTTGGCTGATCATCGGCTTTTTGGCCGTGTGGCTGGGGTTTGCGATACTTGCCGCCGCGCTCCAGATGGCGCTGTTTCAGTTGGGATATCTGAGCATCTTTGGCGATAGCCAATCGCTGCTGCTGTCTGGGGTGTTGTTGGCGCTGGCGGGGGCCTATCAATTCTCGGCGCTCAAGGATGCCTGTCTGACGCAATGCCGCGCGCCCTTGGCCTTTTTCATGAGCCATTGGACCGAGGGGCCGCTGCGCAATGGGGTGCGGCTGGGTGCTGTCTGCTTGGGCTGTTGCTGGGCCTTGATGCTGCTCGCATTTGTGGGCGGGGTGATGAACCTTGCCTTCATGGCGGTGGCGATGGTGCTGATGGCTTTGGAAAAACTGCCCGAGATCGGGCGTCATATCACACGGCCTTTGGGGGTGTTGCTGATCGCATCGGGCGCAGCAAGCCTTGGCTTTGGCCTTATCGGATAAAGAGGAGAGTACCCATGTCGCTCAGACACCGCCCCGAGGCAGACCGCTTGCCCGTCAGCCAACGCATCGATCAACGCATGGACAGCCCCAAGCGCCGCCAGATGCGCCCGACCGATTGGGCGATCAAGGGAGAATTGTTCCTCAACTGCAACTGCACCGTCTTTTGCCCCTGCGTGGTCAGCCTTGGCAAGCACCCGCCGACCGAAGGGTCGTGCAAGGCATGGATGGCCATTGCCATCGACGAGGGGCATTACGAGGGCGAAAGCCTGTCGGGGCTGAATGTCGGGCTGATGGTCGAGATCCCCGGCCGCATGGCCGAGGGCAATTGGAAAGTCGCCGCCTATATCGATGAGGCTGCAAGCGGCAAGGCTTACAACGGCCTGCTGCAGATCTTGTCAGGGGCCGCGGGCGGCACAACGGGGTTGTTCACGATCTTGGTATCGGAAATCATCCATGCCGAACGCGAAAAGGTTCAGATCGTGCGTGAGGGGCGCCGTCGCGGCCTTTACGTCGGCAAGAAGATCCAAGGCGAGATCGAGATGCTGGAAGGGGCCAATCCCGATGAGCCCGTGGTCATGACCAATACCCGCTACTGGATGGGCCCCGATGTGATCGCGGCGCGCGGTCTGAAATCCAAGGTGCGCGATTTCGGGCGCGTCTGGGATCTCACGGGCCGTTCCGCCGAGATTTGCGCCATCGACTGGTCGGGCAGCGCGGGCAAGTAAGCGATGATCACGCCTTCCTATTGCCAGATGATGGCGCGCTATAACGCGTGGCAGAACCATTCGCTATTCCAAGCGGCAGCAGGGCTGACGGATGGAGCGCGCGAGATGGATCGCGGGGCGTTTTTTGGGTCGATCCGCGCCACGTTCAGCCATCTGATGTGGGCCGATCTGATCTGGATCGCGCGCTTCGAGGGGGCCGAGGGGCCGGGTGGCACGATTACCGCATCGCCTGACCGCTATGATTGGCCAACAATTTGCGCCGAACGCCCCAAGCTTGATGCACGCATCGCGGCGTGGTCGTGGATGGTGACCCAAGATGAGCTGGATGGCGAGATCCGCTGGCATTCCTTTGCGCTGGGGCGCGATTTGGCCAAACCCACGGCGGTTTGCGTCGCACATCTGTTCAATCATCAGACCCATCATCGCGGTCAGGTGCATGCCATGCTGACCGCGGCAGGTGCGCGCCCCGATGATACCGATATCCCCTTCATGCCTGATGAGGTGCCCGAATGGCGTTGATCTCGCCTTCGCGCCGCTTGCGCCGCACGCCCTTTTCCGACGGGGTCGAGGCCGCAGGCGTCAGCGCCTACACCGTCTATAACCGCATGCTTTTGCCGACGGTCTTCCGTTCGGTGGAGGAGGACTACCACCATCTCAAATCGGCGGTGCAAGTTTGGGATGTCGCCTGCGAGCGGCAGGTTGAGGTACGCGGGCCGGATGCCGCCAAGCTTGTGCAAATGCTGACACCGCGCGATCTGCGCGGCATGTTGCCGGGGCAGTGCTACTACGTGCCGATGGTCGATGAGACGGGCGGCATGCTCAACGACCCTGTCGCAGTGAAACTGGCCGAGGATCGTTGGTGGATATCCATCGCGGACAGCGATTTGCTGTTGTGGGTCAAAGGGATCGCCTATGGCTATCGGCTTGATGTCTTGATCGATGAGCCCGATGTTTCGCCCTTGGCGGTGCAAGGGCCGCAAGCCGATGATCTGATGGCGCGCGTCTTTGGCGATGCGGTGCGCGACATTCGCTTTTTCCGCTTTGGGCATTTCGATTTCCAAGGCCGCGACATGGTGATCGCGCGCTCGGGCTATTCCAAGCAAGGCGGATTCGAGATCTATGTCGCAGGCGGCGATATCGGCATGCCCCTGTGGCACGCGCTGATGGAGGCTGGACGCGATCTGGATGTGCGCGCCGGATGCCCCAACGGGATCGAACGGGTCGAGGGTGGATTGCTGAGCTATGGCAATGACATGACGGCCGAGAATACCCCGCATGAGGCGGGTTTGGGCCGGTTCTGCAACACGGCCACGGCGATTGGTTGTATCGGGCGCGACGCGCTGCTGAGGGTGGCCAAGGAAGGGCCGATCAAGCAGGTGCGCGCCATCGCAATCGACAGCAAAAGCTTGCCGCGCTGCGACAGGCCATGGGCGTTGATGGATGGCACGACCTGCGTGGGTCAGGTGACATCGGCCGCGCAATCGCCCGATTTCGGCTGTGGCGTGGCGATTGGCATGGTGCGCATGACCCATTGGGATGCGGGAACACCGCTTGCGGTGGTGACCCAAGATGGCAGCTACCCCGCCGTCGTGAGAGATGAATTTTGGATTTAAAACAGAGAACTGCGGTGCGACGTGCAAGTATCGCTTCAGAAAGGTGACAGGCTATGACATTTCGCGCTCTCGTCGTTGAGAAAGATGACACCGGCATCACCCATGCCGCCGTTCAAGCGCTGGCCGATGATCGTCTGCCCGCGGGCGATGTGACGGTCGCGGTCGAGTATTCGACCGTGAACTACAAGGATGGGCTGTGCCTTGGCACGGGCGGTGGTTTGGTCAGAACCTACCCGCATGTGCCGGGGATCGACTTTGCCGGAACGGTGCTGGCCTCTGATGATGCGCGCTACAGCGCGGGTGACAAGGTGGTGCTGACCGGCTGGCGTGTGGGCGAGGCGCATTGGGGCGGCTATGCCGAAAAGGCCCGCGTCAAGGCAGATTGGCTTGTCCCGCTGCCAAAGGGCCTAAGCACGCAACAGGCGATGGCCGTTGGCACGGCGGGCTTTACCGCGATGCTGGCGGTGATGGCGCTGGAAGATCATGAGCTAACCCCTGAAAAGGGCGAGGTTTTGGTCACGGGTGCCGCAGGCGGTGTGGGCTCGGTCGCGACCGCGATCTTGGCCAATCTTGGCTACACGGTCGCCGCTGTGACGGGGCGCGCCGAACAGGCCGACTACCTGCATGGTTTGGGGGCGGCGCGGATCGTGGCGCGCGCCGATCTGGCCGAGACCGTCAAGCGACCGCTCGAGGCTGAGACTTGGGCCGGTTGCGTTGATGCGGTCGGCGGCGCGATGTTGGCGCGGGTCTTGGGGCAGATGACCTACGGCGGATCGGTCGCGGCTGTGGGTCTTGCGGGGGGTGCGGGCCTGCCTGCGACGGTGATCCCGTTTTTGTTGCGGGGCGTGAACCTTTTGGGCATCGACAGCGTGATGCAGCCTTATGAAAACCGCCTGAGGGCATGGGAGCGGATCGCGCGCGATCTGCCGATGGACAAGCTTGCCGCGATGATCACGCCGGCGGGTTTGGCCGATCTGCCCAAGCTTGGCGCGGATATTCTGGCGGGCAAAGTGCGGGGCCGGGTGGTTGTCGACACGCGCGCCTGAGGCGCGCGGCTTACGCAGCGCGCGGCCCTTTGCGGGCATTCTGCACGATTTGATGACAGCGCTTTGCCTTTCGCCGCGCGCATGCGTATTTGGGGCAAGATGAAGCTAGGAAAGCGCGCATGACCAAAACCCCCACCGGCAAATCCACAAGCGGACGCGGGCAGCGCGAGTTGCGCACCAAGGTCAAGACCGCGCGCGGGCGCAAGCTTAGCTCGACCCTGTGGCTCGAGCGCCAGTTGAATGATCCTTATGTCCAACGCGCCAAGCGCGAGGGCTATCGCGGGCGCGCGGCCTATAAGATCATGGAGTTGGACGATAAATTTCGCTTTCTCGTGCCCGGTGCGCGGGTGGTGGATTTGGGCTGTGCGCCGGGTGGCTGGTGCCAAGTGGCTGTGCCGCGCGTCAATGCCTTGGGCGAGAAGTCAGGCAAAGCTATCGGCCGCATCATCGGGGTCGATCTGCAAGAGGTCGATGCCATCGCGGGTGTGGAACTCCACGTGCTCGATTTCCTCGAAGATGGGGCCGATGATAAGGTCAAGACATGGCTTGGCGGGCGGGCCGATGTGGTGATGAGCGATATGGCCGCCGCATCCTCGGGCCATAAGCAGACCGACCATATCCGGATCGTAGCGCTGTGCGAGGCGGCGGCGCAGCTGGCCTTTGATGTGTTGGAGCCCGGCGGCACCTTTGTCGCCAAGGTTTTGGCAGGCGGTGCGGAGGGGAGTTTGCAAACCCTGCTCAAGCAGCGTTTCGACAAGGTGGTGAATGTCAAACCCCCCGCAAGCCGCGCCGATAGTTCCGAGAAATTCGTCGTGGCCACGGGCTTTCGCGACTTGGCCGAGGATGCGCAATCCGAGGATTGAGGGCCGCGCGCGGTTTTCGCTCTTTTCCTCTGGCGCGCTGCATGAAATAGGGACGTGCCAACGCTGAAGCCCAAGGAGACCCCGATGGAGATTCGCGAGGCACTGACCTTCGATGATGTTTTGCTCGTACCCGGGGCGAGTTCCGTCTTGCCGGCCACCGCCGATACGCGCACGCGGGTGACCAAGTCGATCTTGCTCAATATCCCCTTGCTGTCATCCGCGATGGATACGGTGACTGAGGGGCGCATGGCGATTGCCATGGCGCAGGCAGGCGGTATGGGCGTGATCCATCGCAACCTTGATATCGAGGCACAAGCCCGCGAGGTGCGCCGCGTCAAGCGCTTTGAAAGCGGGATTGTTTATAGCCCCGTGACGCTGACCCCCGATCAAACCTTGGCCGATGCGCGCGCGTTGATGGAGCGCTATGGTTTCACCGGCTTTCCCGTGGTCGATGAGGATCGCCGCGTGCTGGGGATCGTGACCAACCGCGATATGCGCTTTGCCGAACATGATGACACCCCCGTGCGGGTGATGATGACGACCGAGAACCTTGCCATTTTGCGCGAACCCGCTGACCGGGGCCAAGCGATCAGCTTGATGAAATCGCGCCGGATCGAGAAGCTTTTGGTCACCGATGCTGCGGGCAAGCTGACCGGGCTTTTGACGCTGAAAGACACCGAGCGCGCGGTGCTGAACCCACAAGCCTGCAAGGATGAGTTGGGTCGGCTGCGCGTGGCTGCGGCCACCACCGTGGGGGATGCGGGCTTTGAACGCTCGGCGGCCTTGATTGACGCGGGCTGTGATCTGATCGTTATCGACACGGCTCATGGCCATTCCGAAGGGGTGGCGCGCGCGGTCGAACGGGTTAAGGCACTCTCCAACGCGGTGCAGGTCGTGGCAGGCAATGTCGCCACGGCCGAGGCGACCCGCGCATTGATCGGCGCGGGCGCGGATGCGATCAAGGTGGGGATTGGCCCCGGCTCGATCTGCACCACGCGCATCGTGGCGGGTGTGGGTGTACCGCAGCTGACCGCGATCATGGATTGCGCGGCCACCGCCGCCGAAAGCGGCACGCCGGTGATCGCGGATGGCGGGATCAAATATTCGGGCGATTTCGCCAAGGCGATTGCGGCAGGCGCCCATTGCGCCATGGTAGGCAGCATGATCGCGGGGACGGATGAAAGCCCCGGCGAGGTGATCCTCTATCAAGGGCGCAGCTTCAAAAGCTATCGCGGCATGGGCAGCCTTGGCGCCATGGCGCGTGGCTCGGCGGATCGGTATTTCCAGAAAGATGCCGCATCCGACAAGCTGGTGCCCGAGGGGATCGAGGGGCAAGTGCCCTACAAGGGTTCGGCAAGTGCCGTGGTTCACCAACTCGTCGGCGGTCTGCGCGCGGCGATGGGCTATACGGGCTGTGCCACCGTTGATGAGATGCGCCGCGATTGCCGCTTTGTGCGGATCACCGGGGCGGGGCTAAAAGAAAGCCATGTCCATGATGTGCAGATCACCCGCGAAAGCCCGAATTATCGTTTGGGATAAGTAGGGTGCCGCGCGATCCTCAGGTGGTTGCATGACCCCGGCGGCCCGCGCTGCCGCCGCGATTGCGGTGTTGGATGATTGGCAGGCTGGTAAGCCCGCCGAGCAGGCCTTGACCAATTGGGCGCGCGGCGCGCGCTATGCCGGCTCCAAGGACCGGGCGGCGGTGCGCGATCTGGTCTATGATGTGCTGCGCGCGCGCGGCAGTTGTGCACGCTTGGGCGGGGGCAGCGATGGGCGCGCCTTGATCTTGGGACTGACCCGTCTGCAAGACATTGATCCGGAAGGTATTTTTACAGGCGACGCCTATAGCGCGGCGGTGTTGCGGCCTGATGAGCTGGCTGGGTGTGCTGATCGCGCTTTGGTCAATCCGCAAGATGATGTTCCCGCATGGCTGGTGGATCGCTTGGCACAGCGGGCGGGGGGCGATCTGGCAAAGCTTTTGGCGGCGCTGCATGACCGTGCGCCGCTTTACCTTCGCGTCAACACGCTCAAGGCAACGCGAGAGGCCTGTCTTGCCGATCTTGCCGCGCATGGGATCACAGCGATTGCCGATCCGCGTGCGGCCACGGCGCTTGAGGTCACATCAGGGGCGCGGCAGGTGAAATCGACGCCCGCCTATCGCGACGGCTGGATCGAACCACAAGATTTGTCGGTACAGCGTGCGGTTCTGGCGGTGGATTGGCCGAAAGGGCCGATCTTGGATTATTGTGCAGGTGGCGGGGGCAAAACGCTGGCCATCGCTGCGCTCACGGGCTTGCGCTTGACCGCGCATGATGCCGCGCCGGGGCGGATGGCTGATCTACCGATCCGCGCCGCACGTGCGGGCGCAGTGATTGATCTGTGCCGAACCGAAGATTTACCCCGCGCGGGCCGTTTTGCCGCCGTGCTGTGCGATGTGCCATGCAGCGGGTCGGGCACATGGCGGCGCGATCCCGAGGCCAAGTGGCGCCTGACCCCAGCGCGCTTGGCAGAATTGGTTGAGCTGCAATCAGACATCCTAGATCATGCGGCCAAACTTGTGAGGCCAGATGGACAGTTGGTCTATATGACCTGTTCGCTTTTCCATGAGGAGAACGAGGCGCAGATCACGGCGTTTCTGGCGCGACACCAAGGTTGGCGCTGCGATGCGCAAGCGATTGAGACGCCATTATCAGCCTCGGACGGGTTTTTTCACGCGATCTTGCGCGCCCCTTGATTATCGCCGCTTCATGATTTCGCCCATCTGCGCTATCTTAAGATACGCTTAACCAATTCTTGGTTAAGCCATCTTGGCAGGGTCGCGATGTAGTGAAGATGAGGGTGTCTTGAACTCGGATCAAATGGTTTCGCGGATGATCGGTGGGAGTTCGTGGGCGCGCCTGCAACCGCTGGTCCTGTTGCTGTTTGGACTGGTCGCATTATTGGCCGCGATCTTTGTGGATCACGCGAGCCTGTCCTTTGCGCTTTGGGCAGTTGCGGGTGGGTCTTTGTCGGCTTGCTTGCTCATGGTGAGCGCCGCGATGCTCACACAGGGGCGCTTGCGGGCCGGTTTGCGTGCCGCCCTGCGCATCATGGAGCATGATCCAGCGCCATGTTTTTGCACCGATAAGACAGGCGCAATCGTGGCCATTAATGCGGCAAGCGCGCGCCGGTTTGGTGAGCCTTTGGGCCAATCCATGGCGCGTGCAATCATTGGGATGTTGCCCAATGCTACCGCTGTGGTTTTTCGGACCGAGAATGCGCTGGAACGCCAATCCGTGACGCATGAGACCGTGCTGACCGCGCGTGGCGCTGTGCGAATTACGGCACATCGTGTGACGGGCGGCATCTTTTGGCGGATCGATGATCAAGGCGGTGCCGCCCCACATTCGGGCGATGGGATCGCATTGCCGATGATGGTGGTCAGCCAATCGGACACGATCTTGTCGATGAACTCTGCCATGCGCGCGGTGTTGGGGCGACGACGGACCGCGATGGCTGATGTTTTCGTCGACCCCGATGTGGTGGCGGGGCGACGGGCGATTATGCGCGGCGCTCATGGTGAGGTGGGTGTTGTGCCCGTCATCGTGCCGTCGCGCGATGGGCGGCGCGAGGTTTACATCGTGCCGGGCCTTGCCGATCCGCCCGCGGCGACGGTTGCCGCGCGCGCCTTTGAATCGCTGCCTGTTGCTTTGCTACATATCGGGTCGGATGGCTGTTTGCTGGCCTCCAATCGGCATGCGCAAACCCTGTTGGGGATTGTCGAACCCGCCACCGGACCATTGTCCCAATTCGTCGAGGGTTTGGGCCGGCCGGTGAATGATTGGGTCATGGATACGCTGGCCGAGCGGATCCCCGACCGTTCGGAGGTGGTGCGCGCGCGCCGCCGCGCGGAGGAGGTGTTTTTGCAAATCACCCTCAGCCGGATCACCGATGCCGGCGGCCCATCGCTTTTGGCGGTCCTGCATGACGCGACCGAACTCAAGACGCTGGAACAGCAATTCGTCCAAAGCCAGAAGATGCAAGCGATCGGCGAATTGGCGGGGGGCATTGCGCATGATTTCAACAATCTGCTGACCGCCATCGCAGGGCATTGCGATTTGCTTTTGCTGCGCCATGATCAAGGTGATCCCGATTACGGCGATCTGGTCCAGATTAACCAAAATGCCAACCGCGCCGCTGCCCTTGTTGGCCAATTGTTGGCCTTTTCGCGCAAACAGACGCTTGAGCCTGAGATTCTCGATCTGCGCGACACGATGGGGGATTTGACCCATCTGCTGAACCGGTTGGTGGGTGAAAAGATCACGCTGACGCTCAGCCATGACCCCGGTCTTTTGCCGATCCGGGCGGATCGACGCCAGCTTGATCAGGTGATCATGAACCTTGTGGTCAATGCTCGTGATGCTATGCCAGACGGGGGCGAGGTGCGTGTTGAAACCCGTATGGTGCGCTTGACCGAGCCTCTCTATCGTGACCGGGCCGAGGTGCCGGCGGGCCGCTATGTCACGATCCGCGTGTGTGATCAGGGGCATGGGATCGCGCCCGACAAATGCCACCGCATCTTTGAGCCCTTCTACACCACCAAACGCCAAGGCGAGGGGACGGGGCTTGGCCTCAGCATGGCTTACGGCATCATCAAGCAAACGGGCGGTTATATCTTTGTCGATAGTGTGGTGGGGGTTGGCAGCACATTTACCATCTATTGCCCGGCTTTCGATCCTCCGGCCCAGCAAGTGGTGCCAAAAAGCCCCGCGCCGATCACGGCCAAAACCTCTGGCGCAAAAGGTGATCCGGGCATCGATGAGCGCGGTGGCGTTGTGCTTTTGGTCGAGGATGAAGCGCCTGTGCGCGCCTTTGCAGCGCGCGCGCTGCGGCTGAACGGCTACACCGTGATCGAGGCTGGCTGCGCCGAAGAGGCGCTTGAAAAGCTTGCCGATGAGGCGCTCAAGATTGATCTGTTCCTGACCGATGTCGTGATGCCGGGGATGGATGGGCCGACATGGGTGCGGCGTGCCTTGCGTGATCGGCCCGGCGTGAAGGTGATCTTTGTGTCGGGATATGCCGAAGATCAGCTTGAGGATGGCGCAATCGCGGTTCCAAACGCGGTCTTCTTGCCCAAGCCATTCTCCTTGGCTGATTTGACCGAGACCGTGCAGCGGCAACTGCCCTAGCGCTTTGGCCCTAGCGAGCTAAACCTGCCCAAAGGGCAAAATCAGCCGCCGCCTCCTGTTGTAGCCGCGCGGCCAACGCGGGGGGCAGCGTGAGATCTGCCTTGGGCGAGGGGTTGTGCCGCCCAAGCGCCAAGCACACGCCCAATCGCGCCTCAAGAAAATCAACCGCTTGTGGCAAGTCTTCGTAGCGGAACAGGTGATCGACGATCACCTTGCCTTGGGCATTGGAGACAAAGCGCGACTGCCGCCCAACGCGGGCATATTCCGGTTCGGGATCGCTGAGCCATCCGGTGACGAATTGCGCGAAATCCATTGTGCTTGTTGCTGTCGGGCTGCCTGCAATCTCGGGGCGGGCGCGGTAACGATACCAGCTACCCAACCAATCGCGCGGCTCGCGGATGATCGCCATGGTCTCGAACCGCCGCGCACCGCGCGTCTCGAAGAAGGGTGCCAAATGGTTGCGCCAGCGCCGCGCGGTCAGGTGTTTTTGCTCGGGCGGGTTGAGAATCGCCGTATCAGCATGCGCCAAAAGGGCCGCCTCAAGCGCTGTCGTGCCGGTTTTTGGTACCGCCAAAAGCACCAATTTCGCATGCCAAAACAATAGCATCACATAATTCCCCATGGCAGGCGCACAAGATCAACCTTTCCTTAACCCTTCATCGCAATTCTGAGTGCGTGCAAGATTTTACTTGAAGTGTTCTTGTTTTGTTTGCAAAAGGGAAACAGAACAAGAGGTGAACATGAGCATCCCGTTGCCGCGCCAGCCGTGACGTGGAATAAGGAGGTCAACGTAATGGCAACGGCAACGCTTCTCGATATGACAAACCGCATTTCCGCCGACAAACAAAAGGCGCTCGATAGCGCATTGGCCCAGATCGAACGCCAGTTCGGCAAGGGCTCGATCATGAAGCTGGGTGGCGACAACGCCATGCGCGACATCGAGGCGACATCGACAGGCTCGCTTGGCCTTGATATCGCCCTTGGCATCGGTGGCCTGCCCAAGGGCCGGATCATCGAGGTTTACGGCCCCGAAAGCTCGGGCAAGACCACGCTGACCCTGCATTGCATCGCGGAAGAGCAGAAAAAGGGCGGGGTTTGCGCCTTTGTCGACGCTGAACACGCGCTTGACCCGCAATATGCCAAGAAGCTTGGGGTCAATCTTGACGAGCTTTTGATTTCCCAGCCCGACACTGGCGAACAAGCGCTTGAGATTGTCGATACGCTGGTGCGCTCGGGCGCGGTCAGCATGGTGGTGGTCGATTCGGTTGCGGCCCTCACGCCGAAATCTGAACTCGAAGGCGATATGGGCGACAGCTCGGTCGGTGTGCATGCGCGCCTGATGTCTCAGGCGATGCGCAAGCTGACGGGCTCGATCGCGCGCTCCAATTGCATGGTCATCTTTATCAACCAAATCCGGATGAAGATCGGCGTGATGTTCGGCAGCCCAGAGACAACCACTGGCGGCAATGCGCTGAAGTTCTACGCATCCGTCAGGCTTGATATCCGCCGTATCGGCTCAATCAAGGATCGTGAAGAGGTTGTCGGCAACACCACCCGCGTGAAAGTGGTCAAGAACAAGGTCGCGGCCCCCTTCAAGCAGGTCGAGTTTGACATCATGTATGGCGAAGGCATCTCCAAGGCCGGCGAGCTGGTCGATATGGGTGTCAAAGCGGGTGTGGTTGAAAAATCCGGCTCTTGGTATTCCTATGGCGATGAGCGGATCGGGCAGGGGCGTGAGAACGCAAAGCAGTTCTTACGCGACAACCCCGCCACTGCCTTGGAATTGGAAGATAAGATCCGCGCCGCGCATGGTTTGGATTTCTCGATCAGCGCAGGCGATGATGATGCCCCGATGGATATGATCGACGACTAATCGCGCTTGCGGATGGCCGACCGCAGAAATGGCCCACGCCCCGGCGGAGAATACGCGCATGAAAGGCGGCCCGGAGGCCGCCTTTTACCTTTCGTGCCCATGTGATGCGGCATCATCCTGTGGACATGGGCCGGTCAGGGGAATAGATGGCGTGTGATCAAAACATTGCGCGCGCGAGATCCGATGGCCAGCCTCAACGATATCCGTTCCACCTTCCTCGACTACTTCAAGCGTAACGGCCATCAGGTCGTGGCCTCCAGCCCCTTGGTGCCGCGCAATGATCCGACCTTGATGTTCACCAACTCAGGGATGGTGCAGTTCAAGAACCTGTTTCTCGGGCTTGAGCATCGCGACTACAAACGTGCCACCACCGCGCAGAAATGCGTGCGCGCGGGCGGTAAGCACAATGACCTCGACAATGTGGGCTATACCGCGCGCCATCACACGTTTTTCGAGATGCTGGGCAATTTCAGCTTTGGCGACTACTTCAAAGATGACGCCATTCCCTTTGCATGGGAATTGATCACCCGCGATTTTGGGATCGATAAATCGCGGCTTTTGACCACCGTCTACCACACCGATGACGAGGCCTATGCGCTGTGGAAAAAGGTGGGTGTGCCCGAGGATCGGATCATCCGCATCGCGACCTCTGACAATTTCTGGCAGATGGGCCCGACCGGCCCCTGTGGCCCCTGCACCGAGATTTTTTATGATCACGGCGATCACATCTGGGGCGGCCCGCCGGGCAGCGCCGATGAGGATGGCGACCGTTTCATCGAGATCTGGAACGTCGTTTTCATGCAAAACGAGCAATTCGCCGATGGCACGATGCGCCCGCTCGATATGCAATCGATTGATACCGGCATGGGGCTGGAGCGGATCGGCGCGCTACTCCAAGGCAAGCACGATAATTACGATACCGATCTGATGCGCGCGTTGATCGAGGCCTCGGCCCATGCGGCCTCGGTCGATCCTGATGGGCCGAAGAATATCCATCACCGCGTGATTGCCGACCATCTGCGCAGCTGTTCTTTCTTGATCGCCGATGGTGTCATGCCCTCGAACGAGGGGCGTGGTTATGTGCTGCGCCGGATCATGCGCCGCGCGATGCGTCATGCGCATCTGCTCGGCACAAAAGACCCGATGATGCACAAGCTGGTGCCTGCGCTTGTCACACAGATGGGCCAAGCCTATCCCGAGCTTGGCCGCGCGCAAGCTTTGATCACTGAGACATTGAAGCTGGAAGAAGAGCGTTTCCGCACCACGCTCGATCGTGGTCTTAAATTGCTGGAAGATGAACTCGCGCAGTTGCCCGATGGTGCCGATCTTCCCGGCGAGGCGGCGTTCAAGCTTTACGATACCTTCGGCTTCCCGCTCGATTTGACGCAAGATGCGCTGCGCGAAAAGGGGCGCGCGGTCGATACATCCGGCTTTGATGCCGCGATGGATGCGCAAAAGGCCAAGGCGCGCGCCGCTTGGGCAGGGTCGGGCGAGGCGGCCGATGCCGCGATCTGGTTTGATCTGGCCGATCAAGGCGGGCCGACCGAGTTCTTGGGCTATGACACCGAAATCGCCGAAGGGCAGATCACTGCCTTGGTGCGGGATGGTGTGGTGCAGACACACGTGCGCGCGGGCGAGGGGCTGGCCATCATCGTGAATCAGACACCGTTTTACGCTGAATCCGGCGGTCAGGTCGGCGATACCGGCCTGATCCGCACGGCCACCGGCACCGCACGGGTGAATGATACGAAGAAGGTGGCGGGGCTGTTCTTGCATATGGCCGAGGTGATCAGCGGCGAGATTTTGCCCGGTCAGGGTGCCGAACTGCTCGTCGATCATGCGCGGCGCAGCGATATTCGCGCCAATCACTCGGCCACCCACCTGCTGCACGAGGCGCTGCGCCGCGCGCTTGGCGATCATGTCGCCCAGCGTGGCTCGCTCAACGCGCCCGACAGGCTGCGGTTTGATTTCAGCCATGCCAAGGCGCTGAGCGCCGAGGAATTGGCTGGGGTCGAGGCCGAGGTGAATGCCTTCATCCGCCAAAACAGCGCCGTTGAAACCCGCATCATGACACCCGATGAGGCGCGCGATCTGGGCGCGCAGGCGCTTTTCGGCGAGAAATACGGCGACGAGGTGCGCGTGGTGTCGATGGGCAATCAGGCCGGGTCGGGCAAGGGGATGGATGGCCAGACCTATTCGCTGGAACTTTGCGGCGGCACCCATGTGCGCCAGACGGGCGATATCGGTCTTTTCGTGGCGTTGGGCGATAGCGCGTCCTCCTCGGGCGTGCGGCGGATCGAGGCGCTGACAGGCCCTGCTGCCTTGGCCTATCTCACGGCGCAGGACCGGCGGATGCAGGCCGTCGCGCAAGAGATGAACGCCACCGCCGATGAGGTTCTCGAGCGTGTGCGCATCTTGAAAGATGAGCGCAAACGCCTTGAGAACGAAGTGGCGCAAATGCGCCGACAGTTGGCGATGGCGGGCGGTGCGGATCACGCGGCGCAGGCGGTGGACAGCATCAATGGTATCGCCTTTCATGCCCAAGCCCTTGGCGGGGTGACCGCGCGTGATCTGGCGGGCTTGATCGATGATCATAAGGCGCGCTTGGGATCGGGTGCGGTATTGCTCATCGCCGATACGGGCGGCAAGGCTGCGGTTGCGGCCGGTGTGACCGATGATCTGACCGGGCGGCTATCGGCGGTGGAATTGGTGCGCGCGGCGGTTGCTGAACTCGGCGGTCAAGGTGGTGGCGGACGGGCCGATTTTGCCCAAGGCGGCGGCAAGGATGTTGCCAATGCCAGCGCGGCCATTGCTGCCGCGCAAGAGGTTCTCAAGGGAGTATAACGCATGCCAAAGGCCTATTGGATCGCACATGTGACCGTCACCGACGACGCCGCCTATGGCCGCTATGCGGCATTGGCGACAAAAGCCATCGCCGCGCATGGGGGTGAGTTTTTGGTGCGCGGCGGCACCGCCATTCAAAAAGAGGGGCGCGCCCATCCGCGCAATGTGGTGGCGGTGTTCCCCAGCCTAGAGGCGGCCAATGCTTGCTATGAGAGCGCCACCTACCAAGAGGCGATCAGCCATGCCATAGGGGCATGCGAGCGTGAATTGGTGCTGGTCGAGGCCGTGCAGTAGGGCGTAGCCCAAAGGTTGCACGCCGATTATTCCCGCGCAGGCGCGCTGGCCGATCTTTTCTGATCAAGAAGTTTGCGCCCGCGTGCAGCCGCCAAACGCACCCGCACCAATGTGCGAAACAGCTCTTCGGTGGTGGGTGAGGAGGTGCCGATCGCGGCCGCGACCTGTTCGATCAGCCGCTCATCGCCGAGCTCTTCGGCCGCCGCGATTGTATCGCAAGCCAGTTGATCGGCAATCTCCTCGGCGATGCGGCTCATCGTTGGTCCTTAGCGGGTGTTTTCCGTCAAGCGGCGGCGCACATAAGCCTGCACACTGTCGATCATCGGATCCATATAGGGATCTTCGAAGAAATGGCCGGCACCCTCCATCTCTTCATGGGTGATGGTGATGCCTTTTTGTTCGTGCAGCTTATCGACCAAGATCCGCGTATCTTGCGGCTTGGCCACGCGGTCGGCGGTGCCATTGATCACAAGGCCCGAGGCAGGGCAGGGTGCAAGGAACGAGAAGTCATACATATTCGCGGGCGGGGCGACCGAGATGAACCCGGTGATCTCGGGGCGACGCATCAAAAGCTGCATCCCGATCCATGCGCCAAAGGAAAAGCCCGCAACCCAGCAATGCTTGGAATTGGGGTTCATCGCCTGCAAATAATCAAGCGCCGAGGCTGCATCGCTTAGCTCGCCGATGCCTTGGTCATACTCACCTTGGCTACGCCCCACACCGCGAAAGTTGAACCGCAGCACGGTAAAACCCATTTTATGGAACGCATAGTGGAGGTTATAGACCACGCGATTGTTCATCGTGCCGCCAAATTGCGGATGCGGGTGCAAGATGATGGCAATGGGCGCATCCTTGGCCTTTTGCGGGTGGTAGCGGCCTTCGAGCCGACCCTCGGGGCCGGGGAAAATCACCTCAGGCAAAATGTCTCTCCTTGCCGTGGCTTGGGCGGTGGCCGTGCTTGACGCATCGGGGGCCGCTGCCTAGAACCATTCCAAATCGTGCCGAACGCGCTACGGCGCGACCGGGTTGCTTTGCAGTTAAGCGCGCGGACGGTAAAGGTCAATCTTTGCAAGGGGGATGGGGTGCAATGAAGCTGAGCACCAAAGGCCGTTACGCCATGGTCGCGATGGCCGATCTTGCGATGATGCAAGGCGATGGGCTGATGACACTGTCCGAACTGTCGCGCAGGCAAGATATTTCGCTGCCCTATCTTGAGCAGTTGTTCGTCAAGCTCAGGCGCGCGGGGCTGGTCGAGTCGGTGCGGGGCCCGGGTGGCGGCTATAAGCTGGGCCGCCCTCCGTCCGAGATCCGGGTGGTCGAGATTTTTGCCGCCGTCGATGAGACGGTCAGCGCGCTGCACACAGGCGCGGGCGCCACGGGGGCCGTGTCTGGCAGCCGCGCGCAATCCATGACCAACCGGCTTTGGGAAAGCATGTCGGCGCATGTCTATGTGTTCTTGCACCAGACCCGGCTGTCGGATGTGGTGCAAAACGAGCTGACCCCGTGCCCTGCGGTGCCGACGTTATTCGAAGTCGTCGATGAGGGGTGAGGATGCGATTTTTCAGACGAAAAATCGTGTGGCCTCCGCTCAGAGGCGCATCGCGCAGGATCATGGACCGTGGGCGTATTTCCAGACAGGTGAAGCAGGGGCGTGATGGCACGGATCTATCTCGATCATAATGCGACCGCACCTTTGCGGCCCGAGGCCCGCGCCGCGATGATTGCGGCCATGGATGTGGTGGGCAATCCATCCTCGGTCCATGCCGAGGGGCGCGCGGCCAAGGCGATTGTCGAACAGGCGCGCGCTGCGCTTGCCACCGCTTTGGGCGCGCATGGGGCCGATATCGTTTTTGTCTCAGGCGCGACCGAGGCCGCAGCGCTGGCCTTGGCCGGGCGCGATCTGCATGGCGCAGGGATCGAACATGACGCGGTGCGCGCGTGGACGCGCGAAGTTCTGGCCGTGGATCAATCCGGCCTTGTGCAGATCACTGATCCGCCGCGTGCGACCTTGCAACTGGCCAATTCCGAGACCGGGATCGTACAGGATTTGCCAAGCGGGCTTGCGGTCAGCGATTGGACCCAAGGGTTTGGCAAACTGCCCTTGGCCTTTGATTGGTCAGGCATTGAGATGGCCTTTGTCTCGGCCCATAAGATCGGTGGCCCCAAGGGCATCGGGGCCTTGATCATCAAGCGAGGCTTGGATCTTGGCGCACAGATCCGGGGCGGCGGGCAAGAAATGGGTCGGCGCGCGGGCACAGAGAATGTCATCGGCATCGCGGGATTTGGCGCGGCGGCGGCCGCGGCAACACAAGATTTAGCCGATGGCGTTTGGGAAAGGGTTGCGCAACTTAGAAATATTCTAGAAAAGATACTGGAAGATGATGCGCAATCGACTATTTTAGTCGGGAAAGGCGTCGCACGTTTGCCGAACACCAGTTTCATCCTCACGCCGGGTTGGCGAGGGGAGACGCAGGTGATGCAGATGGATCTGGCGGGGGTGGCCGTTTCGGCAGGCTCGGCTTGTTCATCTGGCAAGGTCAAGGCGAGCGGCGTGTTGCGCGCGATGGGTTATGACGCGGCGCATGCCGCCGCCGGTTTGCGGGTGTCGCTTGGCCCCCAGACGCGAGAGGCCGAGGTTTTGACCTTTGCCGATCTGTGGTTGGCCGCGCGCAGGCGGGCTGCTGAGCGCGCGCGCTAAAACGGATCACGCCCTCAGCGCGCGGGGGCGACGAACAGGACGGGGCCGCGTTTTCGCCCCTTGGAAATGACCGGCGCAGGCCGGTGCGACGGAGGAAAGACCATGGCCGCACTTGATACCGATATCCGCGACGGCGTTGACCGCGAGACGGTCGAAACTGTTCAGGCCATGAGCGGCACCTATAAATACGGGTGGTCCACCGATATCGAGATGGATTACGCCCCCAAGGGTGTGAACGAAGACATCGTGCGTCTGATCTCGGAAAAGAACGAAGAGCCGGAATGGATGACCGATTGGCGCTTGCAGGCGTTCAAGCGCTGGAAGCAGATGGCAGAACCCGAATGGGCGATGCTGAACTATCCCGCGATCGATTATCAAAGTCAGTATTACTATGCCCGCCCCAAAAGCATGGCCGAAAAGCCCAAAAGCCTTGATGATGTCGATCCCAAGCTTTTGGCGACCTATAAGAAGCTCGGCATCCCGCTGAAGGAACAGATGATCCTTGCCGGTGTCGAGGGGGCCGAAGATATGCCCAGCGAGGGGCGCAAGGTTGCCGTCGATGCGGTTTTCGATAGTGTCAGCGTCGGCACCACCTTTCAAGCCGAGCTGAAAAAGGCGGGCGTGATCTTTTGCTCGATCTCCGAGGCGATCCGCGAACATCCCGAACTGGTCAAGAAGTACCTCGGCTCTGTCGTACCGATCACGGACAATTACTTTGCGACGCTCAACAGCGCCGTGTTTTCGGATGGATCGTTTGTCTATATACCGCCGGGCGTGCGCTGCCCGATGGAATTGTCGACCTATTTCCGCATTAACGCCGAGAATACGGGCCAGTTCGAGCGCACGCTGATCATCGCCGACAAGGGCAGCTATGTCAGCTATCTGGAAGGCTGCACCGCGCCCAAGCGCGAAACCCACCAGTTGCACGCCGCCGTGGTTGAGCTTGTGCTGCTTGAGGATGCCGAGATCAAATACTCAACCGTGCAAAACTGGTATCCCGGCGATGCCGAAGGGCGGGGCGGGATTTACAATTTCGTCACCAAGCGTGCCGATTGCCGCGGCGACCGCTCCAAGGTGATGTGGACACAGGTCGAGACCGGCTCGGCCATCACGTGGAAATACCCCTCGTGCATTTTGCGGGGCGACGATTCACAGGGCGAGTTCTATTCCATCGCGATCGCCAATAATGCCCAACAGGCCGATACCGGCACCAAGATGGTGCATTTGGGTAAGCGGACCAAATCGCGCATCGTCTCCAAGGGGATCAGCGCGGGGCGCGCGCAGAATACGTATCGCGGGCTGGTGTCGATGCACCCAAAGGCCAAGGACAGCCGCAACTATACCCAGTGTGACAGCTTGCTGATCGGCGATAAATGCGGCGCGCATACCGTGCCCTATATCGAGGTCAAGAATAACTCTAGCCGGGTGGAGCATGAGGCCACGACATCCAAGGTGGATGATGATCAGATGTTTTATTGCCGCTCGCGTGGCATGGGCGAGGAAGAGGCCGTGGCCTTGATCGTGAACGGCTTTGCGCGCGAAGTGCTGCAAGCGCTGCCGATGGAGTTTGCCATGGAAGCTCAACAGCTTGTGGCCATCAGCCTTGAGGGGTCGGTGGGGTAATTTAGGACGGCGCGCAAGGTTTGACCGCGCATGCATCAAGCATGGCGGCAAGCAATAGCAGTGTTTTTCTGAGGGTAAGACGACACGATGGATTGGAAGTTTTGGTTGACGGCAGCAGAGCCGCGTCCGCGCTACGCGCTTCTTGTCGCGATTGGCGTGGTGATCTTGATGACGCTGACATATGGCATTTGGCAACCCGGCGGTCGTGGACTGGCGGCGTTTTCGGCTGTTGTTGCGACGGTCGTGTCGCATGTGTCAGCCAAGCTTGTGATGCGAGGGTAAAAGTGATCGCGCAGGGCATCGCAACGCAACGGCGGATCAGTCCAATGGCTGAGGGTCACGCCGCTTTGGCGCAGTCTGCGTCATGCGCTGCGATGGGCGTTTTGTATCGGTGTGTGAAGGGTAGAGTAATGGGTATTGGATTTGATAAATCACGCGTCAGCGCGCTGGTCAAAACACTGGCGCCGCAGCGCTTGACGCGGGTTGTGGATGTGGGGGCAAACCCGCTGAGCCCGCCACCCTATGCCCCATTGCTCGCCGCAGGACTGTGCGAGGTTTGGGGCTTTGAGCCGCAGCCCGAGGCGTTTGCGCAGCTTGTGGCCGAAGCGGGCCCGCATGAACATTACTTGCCGCATGCTGTTGGTTCCGGAAAAACCGCCGAGCTCCGGATCTGCGCCTCGTCCGGCTTGACCTCGACGCTTGAGCCTAATCGCGACACCTTTGATGCGCTGCAGCGCTTTCACGAGAGCGGCCGCGTTGTCGAGCGGATCAAGCTCAAGACCCGCAAGCTTGACGATATGGACGAGCTTCCCGATTTCGATCTTCTGAAGATCGATATTCAAGGGGGCGAGGTCGAGGTGTTCAAAGGCGGCAAGAAAAAGCTCGCCAAGGCATTATGCGTGATCACCGAAGCCGCAGCTGTGCCGCTCTATGTGGATCAACCCTTGCTTGATAAACAGATGACCACGCTTGCGCCCCTTGGGTATGTCTTGCACAAGCTCTTGACGACGAAAAGCTTTTCATTCCGCGGCCCCTTTGCCGAGCGGATGCATATGCGCAAGTTTCGGAGCCAGTTTGTCGATGGCGATGTGGTTTTCGTCCGCGATGTGCTGTCGCTGTCGCATATCGATGATGAAGGGCTCAAGCATCTGGCCATCCTTGCCGATGCGGTTTTCGACAGCCAAGATGTTGCCGTCGCAGCGATGGCGCAGCTTGAGGCGCGTGGCGTGCTACCCGCCTCTGCAATCCACGACTATCTCGACATGTTACCCTTTGTCAGCCCACGAGAAGCGGGCTGAGCCATGCGTTTCAAACGAGACCAGCATGGCACAAACAATACCCCGATGCGCGGCGCGCGCCGTCATCTCATGATGCACTGACCGAAGGAACCGATTTATGCTGACCATCAAGAACCTGCATGTGAAGCTTGAGGATGAAGACAAGCAAATCCTCAAAGGCGTCGATCTGACGGTCGAGGCGGGGCGCGTGCATGCGATCATGGGGCCGAACGGATCGGGCAAATCGACCTTGTCCTATGTGTTGTCTGGCCGTGATGGTTACACAGTGACCGATGGGTCGGCCACGCTGGAGGGGGAAGACCTTTTGGCGATGGAGGCCGAGGAACGCGCGGCGGCGGGGCTTTTCTTGGCCTTTCAATACCCGGTCGAAATTCCCGGCGTCGGCAACATGACCTTTTTGCGCACGGCGCTGAACGCGCAGCGCAAGACCCGTGGCGAGGATGAGATCAGCGCAGGCGACTTCCTCAAGCTGGTGCGCGAGAAAGCCAAGGCGTTGAAGATCGACGCCGATATGCTCAAGCGCCCGGTCAATGTGGGTTTCTCGGGTGGCGAGAAAAAGCGTAATGAAATCCTTCAGATGGCGATGTTGGAACCCAAGATGTGCATCTTGGACGAGACGGATTCGGGCCTTGATGTCGATGCGATGAAGCTCGTGGCCGATGGTGTGAATGCGCTGCGCGATAGCGGGCGGGGCTTTTTGGTCATCACCCATTACCAGCGCTTGCTCGATCATATCGCGCCCGATGTGGTGCATATCATGGCCGATGGGCGCATCGTGAAAACCGGCGGTCCGGAACTGGCGCTTGAGGTCGAAAAGAACGGCTATGCCGATATTCTGGCCGAGGTGGCGTAATGGCTGTGGCACAAACCAAGCTTGATCTTACCGAAACCCGCATCAGTGCTTTGGCGATGCCGCAATCAAAGGGCTGGGCGCAGACCGCGCGCGCCGAGGCGTTGGCGCGGCTGCGCGCCATGGGCCTGCCCGCGCGGCGCGATGAATACTGGCGATACACCGACCCCAGCAGCCTGACGCAGGCCGCCGCACCGCGCGCGGCGCTCCATGTCGATGATGAGGCGCCGATTTTCGGCGAAATCGACAGGCTGCGCATCGTGTTTGTCGATGGTGTCTTCGATCCCGCGCAATCAGATGATCTGGCGTTGACCCATGTCACGATCGAGCGTTTGAGCGATGTGATGGCCAAGGATCTGCATTGGGCGCGCGAGCATTACGGCGTGCTGGAGGCAGCGGGCCAATCGCCCGTTGCCCGGCCCTTGGCAGCCCTCAACACCGCCTTTGCCAGTGACGGCGTTGTCATTCGCGCCACGGGCATTGTCGAAAAGCCGATCAGCTTGGTCTATCTGCACAATGATTCAGCGTCGGACGCGATGGTGCACCATGTCGTGCGGGTTGAAAGCGGGGCATCCTTGACCTTGCTTGAGAATGGACCGGCCGCCGCACGCTTCAACAATGTGACAGAGATTAGCCTCGCCGATGATGGCGATTTCCACCATATCCGCACCCAAGGGCGCGATCATGAACGCCGGGCAGCGACGCATATCTTTGCCCGTCTGGGCGCGCGCAGCCAGTACAAATCCTTTACCTTGACTGGCAATGGCGTGCTGACACGCAATGAGCATGTTATCACCCTATCGGGCGATGATGCCAGCGCGCATGTGGCGGGGGCAGCCCTTGGCGATGGGGCGCAGGGCGCGTTCCACCATGATGATACCGTCTTCATCACCCATGATGCCGAGCGCTGCGAAAGCCGTCAGGTCTTCAAGAAAGTGCTGCGCAATGGCGCGGTGGGCGTGTTTCAGGGCAAGATCTTGGTCAAGCCCGGCGCGCAGAAAACCGATGGCTACCAGATCAGCCAATCGCTGTTGCTTGACGAGGATTCGGTGTTCTTGGCCAAGCCCGAGCTTGAGATTTATGCCGATGATGTCAGCTGTTCGCATGGCTCGACTACCGGCGCGATTGATGAGACAGCGCTTTTCTACCTGCGCGCGCGCGGTGTGCCGCGTGATGTCGCCACCGATCTGCTGGTGCTGGCCTTCATCGATGAGGCGATTGCCGAGATTGCAGATGAACGCCTATCCGCCGATATTCGCAACCGGCTAGAGCTTTGGCTGGGGCGGCGTAGGCAGGGCTGATGGCAGTCTCGACCGACATCGTGGCGACATGGCGCAGGCCCACGCAGGTCATGCGCAAGCTATTGGCGATGGGCCGGCGCGAGGATCGCGCGCTGGCCATCTTGCTTGCCGCTTGTCTGGTCATCTTTATCGCGCAATGGCCGCGCCTGAGCCGCGAGAGCTATTTCGCGAGCGAAGGCCAAGCACCGCTTGAGGCGCAGATGGCGATCACCTTTTTCGCCATGCTGATGATCTGGCCCTTGATGGCCTATGGGCTGGCGGGGCTGACGCATCTGGTCGCGCGGCTCTTTGGCGGACGCGGCAGTTGGTATTCGGCGCGGCTGGCGCTGTTTTGGGCGCTTTTGGCCAGCTCGCCTGCGTGGCTGTTGCATGGGCTGGTTGCGGGCTTTATCGGGCCGGGTCCGGCACTGAGCGTGGTGGGTGCGATCTTGCTTTTAGCGTTTTTGACGATCTGGGCCCTGTGCTTGGCCGAGGCCGAACGCGCAGCAGAAGCAGAGGTGGCGGCGTGAGCACTGAATTCATGAATTTGGGCCATTTGCTGCGCTTGGCGCGTGAGACGGTCACAAACCCGCGTGCTGGTGCGGCGACGATCCTTGGCCTTCACCTTTCGGTGCAAGCGCTGCGGATCGCGTTCGGCTTGGTCGTCGTTTTGTCGATGCTCTTGGGTGAGTTGGTCGTGCTGATCACGCCGCCACCGCCAGAGGGTGCGCTGAATGTCTCGCCCGTGACCATGGGCCTGGTGCAGGCGGCGTTTTTATTCGTGATCGCCCATGCCATCACGCTGATCGGCCGTTGGTTTGGCGGGACGGGCAGCTTTGAGGGTGCGCTTGCGCTGATCATCTGGCTGCAATTTATTTTCCTGTGCGTGCAGGTGGTGCAGCTATTGGCGATGTTGGTGATCCCGCCTGTTGCAGGCTTGATTACCATCTTGGCGATGGGGCTGTTCTTTTGGCTACTGGTTAATTTTATTGCCGCGCTACATAGCTTTACATCGCTTGGTATGATCTTTGTCGCGACGATTTTGACCGCTTTTGGGATCATTTTCGCGCTGAGCTTGATCTTGACCTTGCTTGGCATCGGGTTCGGGACGGTTTGAATGAGCTATGACATCGCAAAAATTCGCGCCGATTTTCCAATCCTCGGGCGCGAGGTGAATGGCAAGCCCTTGGTCTATCTCGACAATGGGGCTTCGGCACAAAAGCCGCAGGTGGTGATCGACGCGATCAGCCATGCCTATAGCCAAGAATACGCCAATGTGCATCGCGGGCTGCATTACCTGTCGAACCTCGCCACCGAGAAATACGAGGGCGTGCGCGCCACAATCGCGCGGTTCTTGGGTGTGAAGAACCAAGATGAGATCGTCTTTACCTCGGGTGCGACCGAGGGGATCAACCTTGTCGCTTATGGCTGGGCCATGCCGCGCATGCAGGCAGGTGACGAGATCGTGCTGACCATCGCCGAGCATCACGCCAATATTGTGCCGTGGCATTTCTTGCGCGAACGCCAAGGTGTGGTGCTGAAATGGGTCGATGTGGACGCGAACGGCGCACTTGACCCGCAAGCCATGATCGACGCGATCGGCCCGCGCACAAAGCTGGTGGCCATGTCGCATATGTCGAATGTGCTGGGCACGATCTTCGATGTGAAGCCCGTGATCGACGCCGCCCATGCGCAAGGGGTGCCGGTTCTGCTCGATGGCAGCCAAGCGGCGGTGCATATGCCGCTTGATCTTGATGCGCTGGGGGCGGATTTTTACGCTGTGACAGGCCACAAGCTTTATGGCCCCTCAGGCTCGGGCGCGATCCATATCAAATCCGCCCGCATGGCCGAGATGCGCCCCTTTATCGGCGGTGGCGACATGATCCGTGAAGTAACCCGCGACACGGTCACCTATAACGACCCGCCAATGAAGTTCGAGGCGGGCACACCGGGCATCGTGCAACAGATCGGGCTTGGTGTCGCGCTCGACTACATGATGGGCGTTGGTATGGAGAATATCGCCGCCCATGAGGCGCGTCTGCGCGATTATGCGCAAAACCGCCTTTCAGGTCTGAATTGGCTCAACATTCAGGGCAATGCCGCCAATAAGGGCGCGATCTTTTCTTTTACGCTTGATGGTGCGGCCCATGCCCATGACATCTCGACCGTGCTTGATAAGCGCGGTGTCGCGGTGCGCGCGGGGCAGCATTGCACAGGGCCATTGATGGCGCATCTGGGGCTGGCGGCGACCTGTCGGGCCAGTTTCGGGATGTATAACACCGAAGGCGAGGTCGATGTGCTGATCGACGCGCTGGAGCTGTGCCACGATCTTTTCGCTTGAATTGACCGGGCCTAGGCTGCGGCGCGGATCAATCCCGCCGCCCCATCAGCCGGTCGATAGGCGCGTAATCATCGGTCAGGACCATGCCGCGCGCATCGGCCAACTCGGTCACGAAGCGATCCCCCAAAGCGCCAAATACGGTCAGATCCGGGGCAGGGGCGGTAAACTGGTCCACGGGTGTGGCTGCGGCACCCGCCACCACGGCAAAGACCATCCGTGCGCCGGGTGCGGGTTGGGTGGCATGGGTCCACACCTCGACCACGGGGAAAACCTCGCGCAGCGTCAAAACGATGGAGCCAAGGGCCGCAAGCCTGTCTTCATAATCGATCACGGTCATCAAAAAGCTGCCCTCAGGCGTCATATGCGCCGCGATCAATTCGAAAAATTCACGTGTGACCAGATGCACGGGGGCCACCACATCGGTGAAGGCATCGCCGATCACGATGTCAAAGACCGCCTCGGGCCGGGTCAGCAGCGCGCGGCGCGCATCCTCGTGCCAGATATCGGCGCGGCTTAGGTCGAACCAGAAATCCTCGGCGGCCATCTTGGTCACTTCGGGGTCGATCTCAGAGACGGTCATCGCGCCAGCCCCTTGCGCCAGCAGACTGCGCGGCACCGAGAATGAGCCGCCGCCGATCACATAGGTGCTGAAATCCCCGCGCGGCGCGCGCAGCCGCGACAGGTGATCCAGCATCGCGCCATGTGGCGTGAACTGTATCTGCGGCAGGTCACGCGCGCTGATCCCATGGGCAAGGTGGTCGATCACCATCAGATGCACGGGGCTATTGGGATCAGCCGAAAGATCATCGACGCGCAGGCAGAAATAGCGCGTCTCTTCATGGCATTGCGCGGGTGCCGCCAACGCCAGCCCCGCCATGCCAGCCGCCGCCGCCCCGGCTAGCAGCGCAAGACCAAAAGCGCGCGAACGGGCGAGCCAGAAAAACAACAGCCCCGAGGCGATATAAAGCAAGGTCACGACAACAAGCGTCAACGCCGAGCCAAGCCAGCCGATGAACAAGAACCCTGCCAAAAGCGTGCCCGCAATGGCCCCCACCGCGCCAGAGGCAAACATCGCCCCCAGCGCCGGGCCAGAGCGTTCGGCGGTATCGACCGCGATCTGCGCCAAGACGGGTGCAGGCACCCCCGCGAAGAACGAGGGGAGGAAGAAAACAAGAGTCGTCAGCGCGGTGATGCCCCAGACCGGGCTTGTCACGACACTGAGCACCGGGCCCGCGACAAGCGGCAAGATCAGCACCGCACCTGCGGTGGTCAGGGCCGCGGCAAGCATTGCGCCCCCCGTCCATGCCAACGCGCTATGGGCGGGTTTCTCGGCCAAGCGCCCGCCCCACCAATGGCCCGCCGAAAACCCGGCAAGCACGATGGCGATGACAGCGGTCCAAGTATAAAGCGACATGCCGACATGCGGGGCAAGCATCCTACCCGCCACAATCTCCACCACCAGCGACGCCGCCGATATCCCACCTTGTAACCCAACCAATAGCCAAAGCGGCGTTGCGCGTGTCATTTTCTGCTCCATCCCAGTCGTTGCAGTATCAAAGGTCATGGCGGCGGCCATGGCAAGGGTGCTTGCGCGCGGGCAAGGCGCGGGGGATAGTGCGCGCATCATCCGTGAGAGTGGGGCCGCCATGTCTGACGCCGCTGAAACATCTCAATCCAAGGCCGGGCTCTCCAACGGTTTGGCCGTTCTAAAACAGCATTTCGGTGAACGGGTCGAAACGGGGCAAGCCCTGCGCAGCCAGCATGCGCATACCACCACATGGTTGACCAACCAGCCCCCCGATGCGGTGTTTTGTCCGCGTGATACGGCCGAGGTGCAAAAGGTCGTGGGCATTTGCGCGCAATATCGCGTGCCCGTCATCCCCTTTGGCACCGGCTCCTCGCTTGAGGGGCATGTCAACGCGCCGCATGGGGGCATATCGATTGATTTCAAGGACATGAACGCCATTCTCGCGGTCAATGCCGATGATATGGATGCCACGGTCCAGCCCGGTGTGACGCGCAAGGCGCTCAATACCCATCTGCGCGATACGGGGCTGTTTTTTTCGGTTGATCCCGGTGCCGATGCCTCCATCGGGGGGATGGCCGCGACGGGGGCCAGCGGTACCAATGCGGTGCGCTATGGCACGATGAAGGATAATATCTTGGCGCTGAAGGCGGTGCTGCCCTCGGGTGAGGTGATCACCACGGCGGCGCGCGCGCGCAAAACCTCGGCCGGATATGATTTGACGCGGTTGATGGTGGGCTCTGAGGGGACATTGGGGTTGATCACCGAATTGACCCTACGCCTGCGCGGCATCCCCGAGGCAATCTCGGCTGCGACCTGTTCCTTTCCTTCGGTCGATGCGGCCTGTCGCGCGGTGATCTTGACGATCCAGTATGGGCTACCCGTGGCGCGGATCGAATTGCTCGATGCGCTACAGGTGCGCGCGGTCAATGCCTATTCCAAGCTCTCCTTGCCTGAGGCACCGCTTTTGTTGCTGGAGTTCCACGGATCAGCGGCAGGTGTTGCCGAACAGGCCGAGGCCTTTGGCGATATCGCCGCCGAAATGGGTGGATCGGGCTTTACCTTCACCACCCGCGAGGAAGAGCGCAACCAGCTATGGCAAGCGCGCCATGATGCGTATTGGGCGGGGCTGCAACTGCGGCCCGGTGCCAAGGGACTGTCGACCGATGTCTGTGTGCCGGTCAGCCGCTTGGCCGATTGTGTCGGCGCTGCGCAAGAAAAGCTGGCCGCCGATGGGATCACGGCCCCCATCGTCGGCCATGTGGGCGATGGTAACTTTCACTGCCTGCTGCTTGTCGATATGGACAACCCAGACGAGGTGCATCGTGCCGAGGGTTTTGTCGGTTGGCTCAATGATCTCGCGATTTCGATGGATGGCACCTGCACGGGTGAGCATGGCATCGGGCAGGGCAAGGCGAAATATCTTGAACGCGAATTGGGTGCAGGGGCCATGGTGATGATGCAAGCGATCAAGCGCGGCATCGACCCGCTCAATATCATGAACCCCGGCAAGATGGGGCTTGGTTGATGGCACGCCCCGATAATCACGGCATCCCCTCGGCCCATGAAGAGCCGCATTTGTCGGGCCGCTCGGGGTGGTTGCGCGCGGCTGTGATGGGGGCAAATGACGGGATCTTGTCGACCGCGTCGCTGATCATGGGGGTGGCTGCGGGTGCGAGTGATCATGTGACGATCATGCTGGCGGGGGCCGCTGGCATGGCGGCGGGTGCTTTGTCGATGGCGGCGGGTGAATATGTCTCGGTCTCAAGCCAAGAGGATGTGGAACAGGCCGATATCCGCAAAGAAAAAGCCGAGTTGAAGCGCAACCCCGATGGCGAATTGGACGAGTTGACCGCAATCTACGAGACACGCGGGCTGCCGCCGGAATTGGCGCGCGAAGTGGCCGAGCAATTGACCGAAGCCGACGCGCTTGGTGCGCATCTGCGTGATGAGATCGGGCTGACCGACCTGTCGCCACCGCGCCCCTTGCAGGCGGCGGTTGTCTCGGCGCTGACCTTTGCGGCGGGGGCATCGGTGCCACTGGGCGTGGGGGCGATTGCGCCGCTCGACAGCTTGCAGGTCTGGGTTGGGGGCGCGACTTTAGTGGCACTTGGCGCATTGGGTGCCTTCGGTGCGCAGGCCGGTGGCGCACCGCGCCGCCGCGCCACGCTGCGCGTGATGGTCTGGGGCGTCTTGGCCATGGCCGCGACCAGCGCCATCGGTGCCTTGGTCGGGCAGGCGCTTTAGAGCTGCGCCAAGGGCAAAAGCGCACCTGCATCGATACGCCCCGTGGCGCGTCCGGCGTGCCAGATCACCCAGCGTGACGGTGTGGGATGCGCGCGCCCCGTCAAGGCCAAGGGCCGCGCGATGGCCATCGCTGCGGCATGTGCGAGATCACATGCGGTCCAATCGGCGATATTCTCGACCGCCTTGACCAGCGTCAGATCCGCACCAGCCAAGGTGCTATCGGCCAGTTCCAACCGCCCGTTTCGGCGATAGGCGGTGCGCCCTGCCAAGGTGAAGTGATCCGCCGCCGATCCTGTCAGCGCCATGGCGTCCGACACCAGAACCGCCCCCGGCTCATGGGCGGCCAGCGCGATTTTCAACGCCGCCCGGTGGACATGCACGCCATCGGCGATCAGCCCATAGGGCATGGCGCAATCAAGCGTCGCGCCCACCAGCCCCGGATTGCGGTGATGCAGCCCCGACATGGCGTTGAACAAATGTGTCGCCATTCGCGCGCCGGACGCGAAGGCCGCACCGGCCATGTCGTAATCGCAGCCCGTATGGCCGAGCGAAACGATGACCCCTGCATCGCGCAAAGCGCCGATTTGCGCCTGCGTCACCATCTCGGGGGCCAGCGTGATCATCAACACCCCCAACCGCGCGCGCGCGGCGATGTAGAGCGCCAGATCATCATCGCTCAGCGGCCTGAGCATCGCCGGATCATGCGCGCCTGGCACGGCCAGATGCGGCCCCTCCAGATGCAGCCCAAGAATGGCCGGGCAGCCTTGTTGTGCCGATGCCACCAGATCGATCACCCGGCGCGTCACGTCCGGCCGGTCCGAGATGAGCGTGGGCAAAATGGCCGCAGTGCCGGTGGCCCAATGGGCTGCGTCCATCGCGTGCAGATCGTCGGTCGTGGTGAAATCACCCAACAAGCGCCCGGCACCGCCATTGACCTGAAGATCGACCAAGCCCTGCGTGACGAGGGCGCGCGCACCATCGCGGGATAAATCCGTGCCGCTTTGCCCGGCGCGTGGGGCAATCTCGGCCCCATGGGCGGTGACGCGCAGCGCGATATCGCGCTGCAGCCCGGTTGCATCCAAAAGATCAAGACCTGTGAACCAGCTCATGGCAGCCCCCGCGCCAGTTGCAATGCACCATCAAGCGCGCGCCCCAAGGGCGGGCAAAGATCCCTTGCCAGATCGGCGGGAAGCTGCGGGGCGATGCGTTCGCCCAAGCCGCCCGTGACAACAAGCGCTTGGCCGGGCCGGTGGCCCAAATCGTTGAGCCCTGCAACCAAGACCTGCAACACCGCGCCCTGCACCTGTTGCGCGATGGGGCTTTCGGGATATGCGCCCAAAATGCGCATGAGGTCCGCGAAATCACCGGGTTTGGCTGTTTGCGCCCATAACACCGGATGCGGCATGCAGGCGTTCATAAGGGCATGCGCCACGGGATCGTCGGGCATACGCCCATCGCTGACACGCAGGGCAAGCGAAAGCGCCATCCGCCCGGCCCAAGCTGCCCCCCCTTCATCACCCAAGATAAAGCCCCAGCCGCCGTGATGGCGGATCACGCCATCTTGCTTGGCGATAAAGAAACTGCCGGTGCCAAGGCTGACCAAGCTGCCATCGCGCCCGCCCAACGCCCCCACGAGGGCAGTGATGCTGTCATCGACGACATAGGCGAGATAAGGCAGGCGGGTGGCAAAGCGATCCGCCGCACCGGGTAGCCGCCCACCCGCCAGCCCGGCGCAGATGCGGGCATCTTGCAGATCCGTCAGATCAAGCCCCCGCGCTGCCAGCGCCTCACCCAAGGCCAGCCTGATCGCGGCCTCGGCCCCGGCGGGGTCGGTCACGATATTCGCGGGACCGCCCGTGGTCTCATGCACGGGGCCACCATCGACGGATAGCGCCACACGGCAGCCCGTGCCGCCCCCGTCGATACCGATGTCGATGCGCCTGTTCATGACATCAGTCTATGCCATGGCGCAGACGCGCGAAACAGCCTGTCTTGGTTGCAAAGAGGGATGTGGCGCGCGCTTTGTGGCGCAAGCCCTTGCCCCCCGCGCGGCTTTGACACGGTCAATCCAATGTGAACTTCTGTCAGATCCTATTGGCGCAACCGCGATGTGCCATTAAGATAGGTGCCATGACAACAGAACTTGGACATTTCGCCCTGATCCTCGCCTTCATGGTGGCGATCTTTCAGATGATCGTCCCGCTGGTGGGTGCGCATCGCGGCAATAGCGCGTGGATGGCGGTGGCCGACCCGGCCGCCACGACGCAATTCCTTTTGACTGCCTTCAGCTTTGCGGTGCTGACTTGGGCCTTTGTGAATTCGGATTTCTCGCTCAATCTTGTGACGGCAAACTCGCATACCGATAAGCCGATGCTCTACAAGATCACAGGCGTTTGGGGCAATCACGAGGGCTCGTTGCTGTTGTGGGTGCTGATCTTGACGCTGTTTGGGGCTTGCGCGTCATGGTTTGGGGGCAATCTTCCGCCGACCCTCAAGGCGCGGGTTTTGGCGGTACAATCCTCGGTCGCGGCGGCATTTTTCGCCTTTATCCTGTTCACCTCGAACCCGTTCACCCGCTTGGCCGTGCCGCCGATGAATGGCCAAGATCTGAACCCGCTGTTGCAAGACCCCGGCCTCGCCTTTCACCCGCCGTTTCTGTACCTCGGCTATGTCGGGCTTTCGATGGCCTTTTCCTTTGCCGTCGCCGCCTTGATCGAGGGGCGGGTGGATGCTGCATGGGGCCGCTGGGTGCGGCCCTGGACGCTGGCGGCATGGCTGTTTTTGACCATCGGCATCGGCCTTGGCTCGTGGTGGGCCTATTACGAATTGGGCTGGGGTGGGTTTTGGTTCTGGGATCCTGTCGAGAATGCGTCGCTCATGCCATGGCTGATCGCGGCGGCGCTGTTGCATTCGGCCATCGTGGTGGAAAAGCGCGAGGCGCTGAAAAGCTGGACGATCCTGTTGGCGATCTTGGCCTTTGGCTTCTCGCTGATTGGCACCTTTATCGTGCGCTCGGGCGTGCTGACCAGCGTGCATGCCTTTGCCAATGATCCCGAACGCGGCGTGTTTATCTTGATGATCTTGTGCTTCTTTATGGGCGGCGCGCTGTTGTTGTTTGCGCTGCGCGCGGGCGCGATGGAGGCCAAGGGCGTCTTTTCGATGGTCAGCCGCGAATCCGGGCTGGTGCTGAACAACCTGCTTTTGGCAGTATCGACCTTTGTGGTGTTCATCGGCACGATCTGGCCCTTGGTGATCGAGATGTTCACCGACCGTACCGTGTCGGTTGGGCCGCCGTTTTTCAACATGGCTTTCACGCCCTTTGCCTTGGCGATGGCCGTAGCGATGCCGCTTGGTGGTATGCTGGCTTGGAAACGCGCCAAGCTTGATCGCGCGGTATTGCAACTGATCCCTGCGCTGTTCTTGGCCATCGCGGTGGGGCTTTTGGTCTGGGCGGTCTATTCGGGCAAATCGGCCTTGGCGCCCATCGGGATTGCGCTGGCGGTGTGGTTGGTCGCGGGCTCGCTTCTTGACCTGTGGTCGCGCACCGGGCGCGGCGCGGTATCGGGTCGCTTTGCACGGCTGTGGCGTTTGCCGCGCGCCGATTGGGGCAAAGCTACGGCGCATGCTGGTGTGGGGATCACCATGTTCGGGGTGGCCGCACTTACCGGCTATCAGCTCGAGGATATCCGCGTGGCCGAACCCGGCCAGCCCTATCAGGTCGGCGCCTATGAGATTGAGTTGCTGAGCGTCGCGCAAAATGTGCAGGGGCCGAACTATATCTCGACCATGGCGCATGTGGCCGTGCGTGACGCGCAAGGGCAGCAGATCGCGCTTTTGCATCCAGAGAAGCGCTTCTACCCCGTGGCGGGCATGCCCACAACAGAGGCCGGGATTGATAGTGGCTGGACGCGCGATGTCTATTTTGCCTTGGGCGATCCGCAGCCATCAGGCGGTTGGGCGCTGCGCACATGGATCAAGCCCTTTGCCAATTGGATCTGGGGTGGCACCATCATCATGGCGCTTGGCGGGCTGCTGAGCCTGAGTGACAGGCGTTACCGCGTAGCAGCCGGTGCTGCCAAGGCACCGGGTCAGCCTACGCGCGAAGTGCCAGCAGAATGAGCGCGCGGCGCAACCTATGGGGTCATGCGTGGATCGTGGCGGCGGCCATGATGGTCTGGGCAATGGCCTTGCCAGCGGTCGCGGTGCAGCCTGATGAGGTGTTGGCCGATGCAGCGCTCGAGGAACGCGCGCGCGATATCTCGGCCGGGCTGCGCTGCGTTGTGTGCCGCAACGAGTCGATCGACCAATCCAACGCCGAGATTGCCCGCGATCTGCGCCTGCTGGTGCGCGAACGCTTGGTGGCGGGTGACAGCGATGATGATGTGATGCACTACATCGTCGAGCGTTACGGCGAATATGTGCTGATGCGCCCAACAATGACCGGCAGCAATATCTTGTTGTGGTTCGCACCCTTGGTGTTGATCTTGGCAGGGGGCGGGTTGTCGCTGGCCTATATCCGGCGGCGTTCGCGCGCGACCGCACCCGGCGAGGCGGTGTTGTCGCCGGAAGAAGAAGCACGGCTTCAGGCAATTTTGAAAGAGTGACGCGGCGTTGGCGCTTTTCGCGCCGCGTGGTTGGGCCTAAGCTCAGCGCAACTCGCGAGCCGGAGGGGCCGATGCAATACGAAACCATCACCTATGCAGAGCGCGACGCGGTTGCGGTCATCACGCTGAACCGTCCTGATGTGATGAACGCGCTCAACACGCTGATGCGGGCCGAGATTACCCACGCGGTCGAAAGTGCCGGGCGCACAGCGCGGGTGGTGGTTTTGACGGGCACCGGGCGCGCGTTTTGTTCGGGTCAAGATCTGGGCGATGGTGGCAGTGCGGCGTCGCTGAACCTCGAGCGGACCTTGCGCGACGAATATGTTCCGATGCTGATGGCCATTGTCGACTGCCCCGTGCCGGTGATCGCGGCGGTTAATGGCACGGCGGCAGGCGCGGGGGCCAATCTGGCCCTTGTGTGTGACATCACCATTGCGACGGAATCGGCCTATTTCATCCAAGCCTTTACCCGGATCGGGCTGATCCCCGATGCAGGTGGCACATGGGTGTTGCCGCGCACCATCGGCCTACAAAAGGCGATGGGGGCCGCACTTTTTGGCGACCGCATCACGGCGCGGCAGGCCGAAGACTGGGGCATGATCTGGCAAGCCGTGCCTGATGGGGAGTTCGCGGCCATCTGGCAAGCGCGCGCAGCCCAGCTTGCCCAAGGGCCGACCGAGGCATTCAAGCGGGTGAAAGTGGCGATGCACGCAAGCTTTGGCCATAGCTTGGCCGAGCAGCTGGTGCTTGAAGGACAGCTTCAGGGCGAATGCGGACGCACGCGCGATTTCAAGGAGGGCGTTTTGGCCTTTCAGGAAAAGCGCCCTGCGACATTTGAGGGGCGGTAGCACGGGCAGGGGGGGCGCTGCCCCCCACGGCCTTTTGCCGTTCCCCCCGGGATATTTTTGAAACAGAGAAGGGGCGCGCGTTAACCTTAATGGGAGGTTAGCGTTCCGGGATCAGGCCGCGCGGGCTAAAGCGCAGCACCAGCAAAAGCACCAACCCCATGGTCAACAGTCGCGTATGGGCCGCCGATGCGAGCAGGTGATCGCGGAGCCAATTGCCCTCGGCCATGCCGGAGGTGAGAAAAACCAACGCGTCATAGCCGATGGGTTCGACCATAACCCAAAGCCACCAGATCAAGAAACCGCCCAAGACCGCGCCCCAGTTATTGCCCGACCCGCCGACGATCACCATGACCCAGACAAGAAAGGTGAAGCGCAAGGGCTGATAGCTACTTGGCACCAGCTGGCTATCAAGCGTGGCCATCATCGCCCCTGCCATGCCGACCACGGCCGAGCCCAGCACAAAGACCTGTAGGTGGCGCGATTTCACATCCTTGCCCATGGCGGCGGCCGAGACTTCATTGTCGCGGATCGCCCGCATCATCCGGCCCCATGGTGAATTCCACGCTTTTTCGGAAAACCAGATCAGCACCAGCAAAACGATGATGAACAGGCCCGCATAGCACAGCTTGACCGTGACCGAGGAAAAGGCAACCGGATCAACGCCCAGCCGGGCTGACAGATCGGTGAACCAAGAAGCGGCTTGCAGTTCGACCTCGTAAGGGACGGGGCGGGGGATGCCGGTGACATTCTTGACCCCGCGCGTCAGCCAATCTTCGTTCTTCAGCACGGCGATGATGATCTCGGACACGCCCAGCGTGGCGATGGCAAGATAATCTGAGCGCAGGCCAAGGGCAGTTTTGCCAATCACCCAAGCGGCACCTGCGGCCAGCACGCCGCCCACGGGCCAGGCCAAAAGCACTGGCAGGCCAAGACCGCCCAGATAGCCCTCGGCGGCGGGATTGACTGCCTCGACCAGCGCGACGCCGCTGTCGAAAACCGCGCGGAAGACGGCAAAGCCCAAGATCAAGATCGCGATCATCGCCCAGATGCGCGCGCGGGTTGGGGGCATCTTTGCGTAGATCAAGATTGCAGCGACAATGGTGGCTGCACCCAGCACAAGCCCCAAAAGCACCTGAAGCCCGCCTGCCGCCCATGCGGCACCCACGGGGGGCATGCCGACCAGCACCGCGGCAAGGCCACCCAGCGCGACGAACCCCATGACGCCTACGTTGAACAGGCCCGCGTAGCCCCATTGCATGTTCACGCCCAAGGCCATGATCGCGCTGACAAGGGCCATGTTGAAGATGCCCAAGCTAGTGTTCCACGACTCGAAAAAGCCGGTACCGACAAAGAGGGCGCCCACGAGCGCAAAGAGCAACACGGCCTTTTTATCCATCGCGGCGATCATATCGATTTACCCTTCATGATACCGGTCGGGCGGAACAGCAAAACGATGAGCAAGATCGAGAAGCTGACGGCGAATTTGTAATCCGTTGACAAGAGCTGGATCATCCCCTCGGGTTGCCAATCGGCGGGGCCGAGATAGCCCACCACCTTGCGGAAGGCATAGGTGACGCTGACCTCGGAGAAAGCGATGAGGAAACCGCCCAAGATCGCGCCGATAGGGTTGCCCAAGCCGCCCACGATGGCGGCGGCGAAGATCGGCAAAAGCAGTTGGAAATAGGTGAAGGCTTTGAACGCCTTGTCCAGCCCGTAAAGCGTACCGGCCGTGGTGGCGAGGGCTGCCACGATCAGCCATGTCACCATCACGACCCGGTCGGGGTTGATGCCCGACAAAAGCGCCAGATCCTCGTTATCGGCATAGGCGCGCATGGATTTGCCGGTGCGGGTGCGGTTGAGAAACCAAAACAGCGCCGCCACGCAGATCGCGGCTACCACAACGGTGATGGCCTGCGTCGTGCGAATGGCGAGCCCTTCTTCTAGGCCGGTCATCTCTTTGAAGGTGCGCACCGAGATCAAGAACCGCTCGCCATCGGCGAAGCGGATATCATCGACACCGATGCCGGGCAAAAAGCGGGTGAAGGCGTTCATTACGAACATCACCCCGATCGAGACCATCACAAAGATGATCGGCTTGGCTTTGACCCGGCGGTAAAAGCGGTAAACGACCCGGTCCACGCCCAAAACCAGCAGCATGGTCACCATGATCCCGAAGGGCAGCGCCAAGAGTGCGGTGGGCAGCGGCGCGATGGAAATGCCAAGCGCCGTGAGGCCCCATGTGACAAGGATGGTCGCAGCGGTGCCAAAGGCCATGGTGTCGCCATGGGCGAAGTTCGAAAAGCGCAAGATGCCGTAGATCAAGGTCACGCCAAGTGCGCCAAGGGCCAGTTGCGCCCCATAGGCGGTCGCGGGGATGATCACGAAATTCAGCAAAACGACAATCGCGTTGAGGACGTCCATTCAGGTCAACTCCTCACAAGTTCCGAAATAGGTGATGGCTGTGGCCTCGCCGTCGAAGAGATGCAGGCTCATGATGGCGGTGCGGTCAGCCGCGATGGTCACAAGCTCGGCTGTGGCGCTGCGCGAGGTGCCCGCATAGCTGGCTGGAAGCAACCCTTGGGGCGTCAGCCGGATGATGGGGCTATCGCCCATGGCGGTCGACAAGAACAACTCGCCCGCGTGATCGGCGGCGATCAGGCGGGCATCGAAACCCGCAGTCTCGCAGCCCAAGCTTGCCGCACATTCCACCGTGAAGCGGCAATGCCAAGGCTCGGCCAGGGTCATGGCGGGTGCTGCGGCATAGCTTGCCGCGATGATCAATGCGGGCAGGGGCAGGGCGCGCATCCTCAGCCCCCCAGAAAGCTGCGCCGGACCTGCGGGTCGGCCAAAAGTTCTTTGCCCGTGCCGGTATGGGCATTGCGCCCTTGCACCATCACATAGCCGCGATCGGCAATCTCAAGCGCTTGGCGGGCGTTTTGTTCGACCATCAAGATCGGGATGCCGGTGCGCGAAACCTCGATGATGCGGTCGAATAATTCATCCATGACGATGGGCGAGACACCGGCGGTGGGCTCATCAAGCATCAAGACCTTGGGCTTGGTCATTAGCGCCCGACCCACGGCCACCTGTTGGCGTTGACCGCCCGACAATTCACCCGCCGCCTGATGGCGCTTGTCGCGCAGGATCGGGAAAAGGGTGTAGATCTGTTCCATCGTCGCGCGGATATCGTCGCGGCGGATGAAGGCCCCCATCTCGAGGTTTTCTTCGACCGTCATCGCGGCAAAGATATTGCCGGTCTGCGGCACGAAGCCCATGCCGCGCGCCACGCGCGCTTGCGGGGTCAGATCGGTGATATCCTCACCATCAAGGCGCACTGCACCTTGGCGCAGGTTCAGCATGCCAAAGACGGCCTTCATCGCGGTGGATTTGCCCGCGCCATTGGGGCCGACGATGACCGCGATCTCGCCCTTGTTCACGGCGATGGTGCAGTCGTGCAGGATGTCGGGGCCGCTGCCGTAGCCGCCTGTCATCAGGTCACCGATCAAAAAGGCGTTGTCGCTTTGCATTGCGCGCCCCGTGCCGGGAGAGGGTTGCATTGTCGATGCACCGACAGGGTTGGTCAGTGTGCGGTCGTTGTTGCCACGGTCGTTTTGATAGGGGCTATCGGTCATGCGCTTGCCCCCGCTTCGAGCTTGCCTTTGTTTTTCAGGCCGGTGCCCAGATAAGCCTCGATCACCTGTTCATTGGATTTGATCTGATCGATTGTGCCTTGGGCCAGCACGTGCCCCTCGGCCATGACGATGACCGGGTCGCAGAGGCGGCCGATGAAATCCATGTCATGCTCGATGACGCAGAAGGTATAGCCGCGCTCTTTGTTCAGGCGGATGATCGCATCACCGATGGTATTGAGCAGCGTGCGGTTCACGCCTGCGCCGACCTCGTCCAGAAACACGATCTTGGCATCGACCATCATGGTGCGGCCGAGTTCCAGCAGCTTTTTCTGCCCGCCCGAGATCTTGCCCGCCGGATGATCGGCCAGATGCGAAATCGTTAGGAAATCGAGCACCTCGTCGGCTTTCGCGCGCAGCGCGCGCTCCTCCTCGGCGATGCGACGGCGGCCGAACCATGTGTTCCACAATGTCTCGCCCGATTGACCGGCGGGCACCATCATCAGGTTCTCGCGGCAGGTCATCGAATGAAATTCATGCGCGATCTGGAAGGTGCGCAAAAGCCCCTTGGAAAACAGCACATGCGGCGGCAGCCCGGTGATATCTTCGCCATCCATGATGACGGTGCCACGGGTGGGCGGCAAAACCCCGGCGATCACGTTGAATAAGGTCGTCTTGCCCGCGCCATTGGGGCCGATCAACCCGGTGATCGAGCCGGTTTCGATCCGCAGGCTTGCGCCATCCACGGCATGGAAGCCGCCGAAATGCTTATGAAGCTCGCGCACCTCGATCATGATGGGTGATCTCCTTTGAAAAAACGCAGCCCGGGGGGAACCCGGGCTGCATCTGTCGCTTTCAGATCGCGATCAACGGAAACGTGCGGTGACGATTTCGCCGTTCTGGATCTCGATCTCGCGGTAGGCACCGCCCGACTCGCCGGGGCCGACCAGTTCGACAGCCGAGGCACCGACATAGTCGATGTCTTGACCTGCTGCGAGAAGCTCGAGCGCGCGGCCAAGCTGACCGGGGAGGATCTTTTCTCCCGGTGCGTTGGCGACGTTCATCACATGCTGCGCATAATCGGCAGGCACGGTCGAGCCTGCAGCCTGCATCGCCAGCATGATCAGTGCCGCCGCATCATAGGCTTCTTTCGAGAAGGCCGAGGTGCCATCGAAACCGGCCGCGGCTGCCATGTTGTGGTAGATTTCCGCACCATCGGAATCGGTGCCGGGGAACTGGCCGAACGAGCCATTGATCTCTGCGCCGAAGTTATCGACCAACGCTTGGCCGACCATGCCGTCGGGGAAGACGAAGGTGTCGAAAGCGCCGGTGTCGAGTGCGGCGCGGATGATGCCCGATCCACCGCTATCGACATAGCCCGCGACAACCAGCGCATCACCACCGGCAGCCGCCAAGGCACCGACTTCGGCCGAGTAATCGGCACGCTCGTCTTCATGCGCTGCAACCAAGGTGACGGTGCCGCCCGCTGCGGCAAAGGCCTCGGCAAAGCTATTGGCCAGACCAAGACCGTAGTCGTTGTTGGTATAGGTCACAGCGACATTGTCGATGCCGCGATCCATCAGGATTTCAGCCATCACAACACCCTGACGGGCGTCAGAGGGGGCGGTGCGGAAGAACAGGCCGTTATCTTCGACCGTCGACAGCGCAGGCGAGGTGGCCGAGGGCGAGATCATGACCATGCCATTGGGCACGGCCACATTGGTCAGCATCGCGGTGGTGGCACCCGAGCACATCGCGCCGACGATCCCGTCAACACCATCCGAGGTGATCAGGCGTTCAGCAACCGCTACAGCCGCCGAGGCGTCGATGCAGGTCGAATCGCCGCGCACGGAGGTGACGGCCTTGCCACCCAAAAGCAAACCGCTGGCGGTCACTTCGGCCATCGCCATTTCGGCACCAGCCGCCATCGGCGGGGCCAAGGATTCCAACGGTCCAGTAAAGCCAAGCGAAATACCCAGCGTCACGGGGCCATGCGCATCAGCATGCGCTGCACCGGCAAGCGCGAGCGTCGCGGCCGATGCGAGAAGGATCTTCTTCATCTGTCAATCTCCCAGGTTGGACAGTGTCGTTGTTATGGGCCGAAACCCTAGCTTTGTGACACTCACATGAAAAGGGGTATCCGAAGGTCAAGCTGCAACGCGCCAGCAAAACTTGATCAGGGGCACATCGCGGCCTGTTGGTCAGCACGATTGGCATGCGGCGATGTGGCAAAGCCAAGATCGCCCAGCGTGCCGCTTGCGACAGGGGTGGCTTGCACTTCGATGCCATTTCGTCGGATGGTCGGCCCAAGCACCGGAACACCGGACGGGGGCATGACATGGATTTCACCATCCTACTACATTGGGCGGAGTTTGCGGCCCGCTGGCTGCATGTGATCACGGCCATCGCGTGGATCGGGTCGAGTTTTTACTTCATCGCCCTTGATCTGGGGTTGAACCGCAACATCCAAGGCCCTGCGGATGGCGAAGAATGGCAGGTTCACGGCGGTGGTTTTTACCACATCCAAAAATACATGATCGCCCCCGCCGCCATGCCCGAGCATCTGACTTGGTTCAAATGGGAAAGCTACGCCACATGGCTGTCAGGCGTTGCGCTGTTGATCCTGCTCTACTGGGTGGGTGCAGAGATGTATTTGATCGACTGGAACGTGATGGAACTTGCCCCGTGGCAGGCGATGGCAATCTCGGGCCTGTCGTTGGTGGTGGGCTGGGTGGCCTATGATCTGTTGTGCAAATCCAAGCTGGGCGACAATCCCACGGCGCTTATGGTGTTGCTCTTCGCGATCATCGTGGCGCTGGCTTGGGCCTATGCGCAGGTGTTTTCGGGCCGGGCGGCGCTGTTACATCTGGGGGCGCTGACAGCAACGATCATGACTGCCAATGTCGCGATGATCATCATTCCCAACCAAAAGATCGTCGTGGCCGATCTCAAGGCGGGACGCAGCCCAGATCCGAAATACGGCAAGATCGCCAAGCTGCGCTCGACCCATAACAATTACCTGACGCTGCCTGTGATCTTCTTGATGCTCAGCAATCACTACCCGCTGGCCTTTGCCTCGGATCTGAACTGGCTCATTGCAAGCCTTGTGTTCTTGATGGGCGTCACGATCCGGCATTTCTTTAACACCATGCATGCACGCAAGGGCATGGTCTGGTGGACATGGGGGGCAACGGTCGCGATTTTTGGGGTGATCATCTGGCTCTCGATCCTGCCCCTGATGCGCGCCGATGCGGTCGAGGAGGCGCGGCTTTCCCCCTATCAAGAACGATTTATCGCCCATGCAAGCTTTGACGCTGTGGCCGATCTGGTCGCGGGCAATTGTGCCATGTGCCATGCGTCTGAGGTCTATATGCCGGGCCTTGCCGCTGCACCGGGCGGCGTGATGCTCGACAGTGCAGCGCGGATCGCGACACAGGCACAGGCCATCTATCTGCAAGCGGGCGTCAGCCATGCCATGCCACCGGGCAATTTCGCCTATCTCACCGCCAAGGATCGCGCGCTGATCCGGCGTTGGTATCGCGAGGCGCGCGGCGGCGCAATTTAAGCGTCACAGAAGGCAGGGGGACATTATGCCAGCACCTATAAACACGCTCAAAGCCGCCATCCGCGCGGGGCGTCACCTGCGCGGCCTATGGCTGGCGCTTGGGTCTGAAACAGTGACCGACATCGCAGGGCGGGCCGGGTTTGATTGGTGCTTGATCGATGGTGAACATGGGCCATGGGACCCGACGCTGATCCGGCGGCAATTGATGGTGCTGGCAGGCACAGGCACCCCCGCCGTGGTGCGCGTTCCTGTCAACAGCGATTGGGTGATCAAGCAAGCGCTTGATATCGGGGCACAAACCGTAATGGTGCCGATGGTCAACTCTGCCGCCGAGGCGCGCGCGGCTGTCGCCGCTTGCCTTTATCCGCCACAGGGTATCCGCGGCAATGGCGGGGCGACGATCCGGGCGGGCGGCTTTGGTGCCATCGCCGATTATGCCGCCACCGCCAATGATCAGATCTGCGTGATCGTGCAGGCCGAAAGCCGTGCCGCCATTGCTGATCTGGCCGCCATCGCCGCTGTCGATGGTGTGGATTGTGTCTTTATCGGCCCGGCCGATCTGGCCGCCGATATGGGCCACCGCGATGATCTCTCTGCCCCCGCGCTTTGGGATGAGATCCGCAAAGCCATCGCGGTGATCACCGCTGCAGGCAAGATGGCGGGCATCATCGGCCCACCCGCCATGACCGATGAGATGGTCAAGGCCGGTGTGCGTTTCGTGGGGCTAGGCGCCGATAGCAGCATCTTGACCGAGGCGCTCAGTCGTACCATCGGGCGCGCGCCTTGATCCTCGTCGATGGCGATGCCTGCCCGGTCAAGGATGAGATCTATACCATCGCCTATCGCCACAACATGCCCGTGCGCCTGTTTGCGGCGGGCTATTTGCGCCATCCCGATCATCCGTTGATCACCATGACCATGGCCGGTGACGCCTTCGATGCCGCCGATGATCTGATCGCGGCCACCGCTGCACCCGGCATGGTGGTGATCACTGCCGATATCCCCTTGGCCGACCGCGCGATCAAGGCCGGCGCGCAGGTGCTAAGCCCACGGGGCGAGGCGCTGACGGCGGCCAATATCGGTGGCAAGCTTGCCACCCGCGATCTTTTGGCCGATCTGCGCGGCGGGCTGGATGGGCAGGGGCTTGGCGGGCCGCGCCCATTCTCGAAATCCGACCGCAGCGCCTTTGCCCAAGCGCTCGAGCGGGTCGTGCGCAGCCTCGGGGCTTGATGGCGGGCGGGGCTTGGGGTATCTCGGCCACTTCGCCATGCCGGAAACCCAATCCATGAGCTTTACCCTCGCCATCGTCGGCCGCCCCAATGTCGGCAAATCCACCTTGTTCAACCGCTTGGTGGGCCGCAAGCTTGCGCTCGTCGATGACCAGCCGGGTGTCACGCGCGATCTGCGCGAAGGTGCGGCGCGCTTGGGCGATCTGCGCTTTACCATTCTCGACACCGCAGGGCTTGAGGATGCGACCGACGACAGCCTGCAAGGGCGGATGCGCAAGCTGACCGAACGCGCCGTGGCCATGGCCGACGCGAGCCTGTTCTTGATCGATGCACGCGCAGGCATCACGCCCAACGACCAGCTTTTCGCCGAAATTTTGCGCCGCGCCGGTCGCCCGGTCATCTTGGGTGTGAACAAGGCCGAAGGCCGCCAAGGCGAGGCTGGTGTAATCGAAGCCTTTGCGCTTGGCTTGGGCGAGCCGATTGCACTTTCGGCCGAGCATGGCGAAGGCATGGGTGAATTGGCCGTGGCGCTTGCGCCCCTAATCGCCAAGGCCGAGGCGCGCTTGGCCGAGATCGAGGAGGCCGAAACCGACATCGACATCGACCCCGATGGCGACAACCCCGATCAAGAGCGCCGCATCACCGTTGCCCGGCCCCTCCAGATCGCCGTGGTGGGCCGCCCCAATGCCGGCAAATCCACCTTGATCAACCGCATCCTTGGCCAAGAGCGGCTGCTCACCGGGCCAGAGGCGGGCATTACCCGCGACGCGATCGCGGTGCCCGTCACATGGGATGGCACGCCCATGCGTATCTTTGACACCGCAGGCATGCGCAAAAAGGCCAAGGTGCAAGAAAAGCTCGAGAAACTCTCGGTCTCGGACGGTTTGCGCGCAGTGAAATTCGCCGAAGTCGTCGTGGTGCTGCTCGATGCCGCCATCCCCTTTGAAAGCCAAGACCTCCGCATCGCCGATCTGGCCGAGCGCGAGGGGCGCGCCGTGGTCATCGCGGTCAATAAATGGGATCTCGAGGACGAGAAGCAAGATAAGCTCAAGCATCTGATAAATGGCTTGGAAACCATGCTGCCGCAGCTCAAGGGCACGCCCTTGGTCACGGTCTCGGCTGTGACGGGCAAGGGGCTTGACCGGCTGCATGCTGCCATTCTCAAGGCCCATGACGTTTGGAACCGCCGCGTGACGACCGCGCAACTCAATCGCTGGCTCATGGCCATGACCGAGGCGCATCCCCCACCTGCACCGGGCGGGCGCCGCATCCGGCTGCGCTACATGACACAGGCCAAAACCCGCCCGCCGGGCTTTGTGGTGATGTGCTCTCATCCCGAGAAATTGCCAGAAAGCTACGCGCGCTACCTGGTCAACGGCCTGCGGCAGGATTTCGACATGCCCGGCACCCCGATCCGGCTTTTCATGCGCAGCCAGTCCGATCAAAATCCCTATAAGAACCGAAAGAAATCCATCCCCTCGCGGCTTGCCAAGCATGTGCGCGCAGGCGACACAAAGAAAAAGGGCTAAGCCACCAAGGCTTTGCCCATCTTTGCTTCACAAATACTCTGGGGGGTCCGGGGGGCAAAGCCCCCCGTTGCATCGTGCGGGGGCCAAGCCCCACGTCGGGTCGCCTGCAAAACAGGCGACGCCGGGATTAGCCGTTTGCTTCGCGGATCTTGTCGGCGGCATCCTTGTCGAAGCCGATGCCTTTGTCAGCGAAAAGCTGGTCCAGCTCACCCGACAGGGTCATTTCGGTGACGATATCGCAGCCGCCGATGAACTCGCCCTTGACGTAAAGCTGCGGGATCGTGGGCCAGTCGGAATAATCCTTGATCCCTTGGCGGATCTGTTCATCAGCCAACACATTCACATCGGCGAAATCGACGGCCATGTAATTCAGCACCCCCGCGATACGCGAGGAAAAGCCGCATTGCGGCATCATCTTGGTGCCTTTCATGAACAACACGACGTCGTTCTCGGTCACGGTCTTGCGGATGGTTTCTTCGGTGCTCATCTGGGGACTTCCCTTTTAATCCGGGGCTTTGGTGGTCAGGGCAAGCGCGTGCAGCTCACCATGGCTGCCATCCATCTTGCCCTTCAACGCGGCATAGACCGCGCGTTGTTGCTGTACGCGGTTCATGCCGCGAAAACTCTCATCGATGACTTGGGCCGCGAAATGCGCCCCGTCGTCACCTTCGACCTTGACCTGACCTTGCGGAAAAGCGTCGCGCAGCATTGTCTCGATGTCGCGGGCGGTGATCGGCATGGGCTATCCTCGTGTTCCTGATCCAAACCTAGGCGCGCCTGCGCAAAGCCGCAAGCGCTGCTTATCCGAAATGGGAGGCAAAGGCCGCCTGCCAGATCGCGGTCAGATCGGACAGGCCCGCCTCGGATGCGCCGAACCGCACTGTTTCACCGCCGAATTTCCCGAGGCTGAGCATGGGCACACCCGCTTGTCCCGCGGCGACCATCAGCGCCTCGGCCTTGTCGAAACTCGTGGCGATCAAATAGCGCGCCTGATCCTCGCCAAAAAGCGTGGCGCAATCGCTTGCTTCAAGCGTCAGGCCGACATCGCCCGATACCGCCATCTCGAAAGCTGCAAGTGCGATACCACCGTCCGAGACATCGCAGCATGCGCCGATCCACTGGCGATTGTCGCGAATGAAACGCCCGTGGCGGCGCTCGGCTTCCAGATCGACAGGCGGGGCATCGCCGTCTTCACGGTTGAACACCTCGGCCAAGAGTGCCGATTGGCCCAAATGGCCCTTGGTCTCACCCACCACCAAGAGCACATGCCCATCACGCGGCCGCCCGGCGACGAGGTCATCCAATGACCCGAGGAGCCCCACCGCCCCAATCGTCGGTGTGGGCAAGATCGCTTGACCATCGGTCTCGTTGTAAAGGCTGACATTGCCCGAGACGATCGGCATGTCGAGCGCCGCACAGGCCGCACCGATGCCTTTGATCGCGCCCACGAATTGGCCCATGATCTCGGGCTTTTCAGGATTGCCGAAATTCAAATTGTCGGTTGCGGCCAAAGGCGTGGCCCCCATGGCGCATAGGTTGCGATAGGCCTCGGCCACGGCCTGTTTGCCGCCCTCGAAAGGATTGGCCTTCACATAGCGCGGCGTGACATCCGAGGTGAAGGCCAAGGCCTTTTGCGTACCATGCACCCGCACGACACCCGCGCCAAGACCCGGCGCACAGACCGTATCGGCCATGACCATATGGTCATATTGCTGATAGACCCATGCGCGTGAGCAGTAATTCGGCGATGCGATCAAGATCTTGAGCGCGGAGATAACATCAACCTCGGCCACGGGTTCCATCGCCGGGGCGGGGGGCGTCTCGACCCAAAGGCGGTCATATTCCGGTGCCTCGGAGGACAGCTTGGAGAGCGGCAGATCGGCCATGACGACGCCGCGATGTTCGATGATAAAGCGATCCTCGGGAATGGTTTCGCCGACGATGGCAAAATCGAGATCCCATTTGGCGAAAATCGCCCGCGCCTCGGCCTCCATCGCGGGTTTGAGCACCATCAGCATCCGCTCTTGGCTTTCGGACAGCATCATCTCATAGGCGGTCATGCCAGTTTCGCGCTGGGGGACATGATCGAGCACCAGCTTGATGCCAAGCTTGCCCTTGTCGCCCATTTCTACCGCCGAACAGGTCAGACCAGCGGCGCCCATATCTTGGATGGAAATCACCGCACCCGAAGCCATCAGCTCCAGACAGGCCTCAAGCAGGCGCTTCTCGGTAAAGGGGTCGCCCACCTGCACGGTTGGGCGCTTTTCTTCGATCGTGTCGTCGAATTCGGCCGAGGCCATGGTCGCCCCGCCAACACCATCGCGCCCTGTCTTGGCGCCAAGATAGACCACCGGCATGCCCACGCCGGACGCCGCAGAGTAGAAAATCGCATCCGCATCGGCGAGACCGGCGGCAAACGCATTGACCAAGCAATTGCCATTATAGGCGCGGTGAAAGCGTACCTCGCCGCCGATATTGGGCACGCCAAAGCAATTGCCGTAACCGCCCACGCCCTCGACCACGCCATGGACAAGCTGGCGCGTCCTGGGGTGATCTTTCTCGCCAAAACTCAGCGCATTCATCGCGGCGATGGGGCGCGCGCCCATGGTAAAGACATCGCGCAAAATACCGCCCACGCCGGTCGCGGCCCCCTGATAGGGCTCGATGTAGCTGGGGTGATTGTGGCTTTCCATTTTGAACACGACCGCTTGGCCATCGCCGATATCGACAACGCCCGCATTCTCGCCCGGTCCGCAAATCACCTGTGGGCCGGTGGTGGGCAGGGTGCGTAGCCATTTCTTGGAGGATTTATAGGAGCAATGCTCGTTCCACATCGCCGAGAAAATGCCCAACTCGGTGAATGTCGGCACCCGGTCGATGATCTCGAGGATGCGTGCATATTCATCGGGCTTCAGCCCATGGGCTGCGATCAATTCGGGTGTGATGGCTGGTTCGGTCATGGCGCGGTTCCCCCGTTTGGCTGCTGTTTATGACAGCACGCGGGCAGGGGAAAGGGGCCGATGGTCAGACTGGGCGCTGAAATGTCAGTGAAGTGGGCTGGTCATAGCCCGGATGGGCTGTGGCCGCGGTCTGGTAAAACCCGAGCCGGGCAAATGTCGTGTGGTTCTCGAGCAATGCGACGCGCGTTTGCAATTCGAGCGCCGTATGCCCAAGCCTGCGGGCGTGATGGCTTGCCTGATCCAATAATGCCCGCGCCAGTCCCGCCCTGCGATAGGCGGGTGCGACCGCAAGCTTGCCGACATAATAGACCGCCCCTTGCGGCTGACCAAAGAGACAGGCGATGGGCTGTCCCACATCCCGGATCAAAAAGAAATCCTCGGCCATCGCCTTGGCGCGGAGGCCATCAGGCCCCATCGCCATGATCGAAGAGGGCGGATCGATCCGCCCTTCCATAAAGGCGAAGGCATCTGAAATCAGCGCATGCAATGCGATGAAATCCTCAAAATCGGCGGGGTTTGATTCGACAATCTGCGCGGTCATGTTTCTGATTACGCGGGTGCCACGCCAAAAAAAAGGCCGAGACGAATCTCGGCCAAAGTCCAACAGGGAGGTAATGGGACAGCGCAAGCGCCTCATCCCATTGCCGCCCAATTAATCAGCAGATTGCCCCCAATCAAGGCAAAACACGCTGCACTGCCGCAAAGCTGCTATGCCTGTGGCGCATAACACACGGCTTTTGACAGGGTCAGCTTTGGCCTTCTGGCTCTTCCTCGCGGCGGCGGCGGCGATAGGCGATCACCTCTTCGGAGACGAAATCGCGAAAGACTTCGACGCGCTTGGATTGGCGCAATTCCTCGGGGTAGGCGAGGAATACGGGCACCTCTGCCGATTGAATATCGGGCAAAACGCGGACGAGCTGCGGGAAATCTTGGGTCAGGTAATCAGGTAAAACGCCGATTCCCAGATGATGGATTACGGCCTGCAAAACGCCGAAATAGTTATTGACCGTCAGGGTCGAGCCGACCGGATAGGCCATTAATTCGCGCACCAAAAGTGCGCCTGCGCTGACTTGGGCAGAGGTGGCATTTTGGCTGATGATGCGGTGTTTTGACAGATCATCGGTCGTCTCGGGCATGCCGTGTTCGGCCAGATAGGTGGGGGATGCGTAAAGCCGCATGTTGATTGTCATCAACCTACGCCGGATCAGATCGGCTTGGCTTGGCTCTTTCATGCGGATGGCGACATCTGCCTCGCGCATTGGCAAATCGAGCAAGCGCTCTTCAAGCATCAGGTCGATCTTGAGGTCTGGGTATTTCTCGTAGAGTGCGGGCAGGCGCGGGGCCAGCCAGAGCGAGCCAAAGCCGATGGTCGTGGTGACGCGCAATTCGCCAAAAACCTCTTCCTCGCTGTCGCGGATGCGCGCGGCGGCGGCGTCAAGCCGTTTGGTCATATGCTTGGTCGCGTCGAACAAAAGCTCGCCCTGTTCGGTCAGGATGAGCCCGCGCGCATGGCGGTGGAACAAGGTGGTGTTCAGACCTTCCTCTAACGCGCGAATCTGTCGGCTGACCGCTGATTGCGACAGGTGCAGCGTGTCGCCCGCATGCGTCAGGCTGCCCGCATCGGCGACGGCGTGAAATATCCTTAGCTTGTCCCAATCCATCCCAGCACTCCTCTCCGCCTACATCGGGAACCCCCGGGTTTTTCGCACGCCACTGATCTATCTTGGGGTGCGGCGACCCAGTTGAAAAGGGGATGTGCCGGATTCTCTTATGTTTTTTGTAACAACGCCCCAAATGAGGCAAAATAAATAGACAGGTCAGCATTTGTTACCTATAGTTTGATGTATTACGATCTACGCTGTCACGGGAGGCCCGCCATGGGAGTGCAGCAAGTATCGCTAGAGGATCGGTTCGATCTGTCAAAATCGCAGGTTTTGCTGACGGGCACACAAGCGCTGGTGCGTTTGATGCTGATGCAGAAATCGCGCGACCGCGCAGTGGGTTTGAACACCGCAGGGCTGGTCACCGGCTATCGCGGCTCGCCGCTGGGTGCGGTCGATATGCAGATGGCGCGCGCCAAATCCCACCTCGGCCCGGCCGATGTCTTGTTTCAACCCGGATCGAACGAAGATTTAGCCGCAACCGCCCTATGGGGCAGTCAGCGCGCCGAGCTTTACGGTGAGGGCAAGTATGACGGCGTCTTTGGCCTTTGGTATGGCAAAGGGCCGGGGGTGGACCGCTCGGGCGATGTGATGCGCCATGTCAATATGGCGGGCTCTTCGCGCCATGGCGGTGTGATCATGGCGATGGGCGATGATCACACGGGCGAAAGCTCGACCGTGTGCCATCAATCGGATTGGGCGATGGTTGATGCGGGCATGCCAGTGGTTAGCCCCGCAGGCGTGCAAGAAATCCTCGACTATGGGCTTTATGGCTTTGCGCTCAGCCGATTTGCCGGGCTTTGGGTTGGTCTTAAGACGATGAAAGACACGGTCGAGGCCACCGCCGTCGTCGATGGACGCCCCGACAGGATGCAGTTTGTGTTGCCTGATTTCATCATGCCCGAGGGTGGGCTGAACATCCGGCTTGATGATCATTGGATCGCGCAAGAAGAACGTCTTTTCACCCATAAGCGCGACGCGGCCGTGGCTTTTGCGCGGGCCAATCGCATGGATCAACGGGTGCATGGCAAAGCGGGTGCCAAGATCGGCTTTGTTGCAGCGGGCAAGAATTGGCTCGACCTGATGACCGCGCTTGCAACGCTGGGCATTGATGCGGCGGCGGCCGAAGAACTGGGCGTGACCACCTATAAGATCGGCCAGACTTGGCCGCTGGATATGCAAAGCCTTGCGGATTGGGCCGAGGGGCTGGACCTGATCGTGGTGGTCGAGGAAAAGCGCAAGCTGATCGAGGGCCAAGTCAAAGAGGCGATCTTTGACGACCGGCGCGGGCGGCGTGTCTATGGCCATCGCAAGGGGGCAAGCGGCGAGGTTCTTTTCCCTGAGCATTTCGCCCTCGACCCCGGCGATATCGCGCTGAAACTCGGTCAAATCCTGATCGAGGAGGGGCGCGGCACCGACCGTATTCGCGCGGGCCTTGCCCATGTTGATGCGGTGGCGCGCAGTGGCAATGCCCCCGATCTGGCGCAGCGCACGCCGTGGTTCTGTTCGGGCTGCCCGCACAACACCTCGACCAAAGTGCCGGACGGCGCGCGCGCTGGTGCGGGCATCGGCTGTCACTTCATGGTCAAATGGATGGATCGCGGGACCGAGGCCTTTACCCATATGGGTGGTGAAGGGGCCAATTGGATCGGCGAGGCACCATTTTCGACGCGTGGCCATATTTTCCAGAATATCGGTGAAGGCACCTATAACCATTCGGGCATTATGGCGATCCGCGCGGCGGTCGCGGCCAATACGACCATCACCTATAAGATCTTGTTCAACGATGCTGTCGCCATGACGGGCGGGCAGGGCAATGATGGTGGCCTTGATCCGGCGCGCGTCGTGGCTGAGGTTTTGGCCGTGGGCGTGCGTCATCTGGCCGTGGTCTATGACCCCAAGGAAGAGATCGACTGGGCCGCCTTTCCGGCGGGGATCGAGAAACACCCCCGCGACGATCTGATGACGGTGCAGGAACGGTTTCAACAAATCGCGGGCGTTTCGGCCATCGTCTATGTCCAGACCTGTGCCGCCGAAAAGCGCCGCCGCCGCAAGCGCGGGCGCTTTCCCGACCCGGATCGGCGGGTCTTTATCAATACCGATGTCTGCGAGGGATGTGGCGATTGCGGGGTGCAATCGAACTGCGTCTCGATCGTGCCGGTGGAAACCGAGCTTGGCCGCAAGCGCGCCATCGATCAATCCAGCTGCAACAAGGATTTTAGCTGCCTCAAAGGGTTTTGTCCCAGCTTCGTGACGCTCGAGGGGGCCAAGATCCGCAAACAGGCCACAGCCGAGGTTGATCTGTCGGGCCTGCCCGATCCCGTTCTGCCCGCGATCCATGGCACGCATAACGTGCTTGTCACAGGCGTGGGCGGCACGGGCGTTGTCACCATCGGCGCGGTCATGGCGCAAGCGGCCCAGATCGACGGCAAAGGCGTCGGCATGATCGAGATGGCGGGGCTTGCCCAAAAGGGTGGCGCTGTTTGGATTCATCTGCGGATTGCCGAAACACCCGCCGAGATCTCGGCCATTCGCCTTGCCTTGGGTGAGGCGCATGCCGTGATTGGCGGCGATCTGGTGGTCAGTGGCGGGGCCAAAAGCCTGTCGCTAATGCGCGCGGGCCAAACGGGCGGCGTGGTCAATTCGCATGAAATTATCACCGGTGACTTCACCCGCAATACGGAATTCACCATTCCAAAGAATGATTTGGAGGTCGCGATAAAGGCAAAGCTGCAAGATCGCTTGGCCCTTTTCGACGCCACCGAATTGTCGCGCGTGCTGTTGGGTGATTCGATCTATTCCAACATGATGGTCTTTGGCGCGGCATGGCAGATGGGGCTGATCCCGCTGAGCCACGCGGCGATTATGCAGGCCATCGCGCTCAATGGTGCGGCGGTTGCGCCGAACATGACGGCCTTCGATATGGGGCGGTGGGCCATCGTGAACCCTGATGCTGTCGCGCGCCTGATCGCGGCGGAGGTTGTGGAAAAGCCCAAGTCGCTGGATGAAAAGATCGCCTATCGTGCGGCGCATTTGACCGCTTACCAAAACGCAGGCTTGGCGCGGCAGTACATGCGTATGCTGGACCGCGTCACCGACCCTGTGCTGCGTGAAGCAGTGGCAAAAGGCTATCATAAGCTTTTGTCTTACAAGGATGAATTCGAAGTGGCCCGGCTGCATCTGGAGACAGAGGCCAAGGCGCGCGCGCAGTTCGATGGGGATTTCAAGATCAGCTATCACCTTGCGCCGCCCTTACTGCCCGGGCGCGATGGGGCGGGTCGGCCCAAGAAACGTGAGTTTGGCGCATGGATTGCGCGGCTCTATCCCATGCTCGCACGGCTCAAGCTGTTGCGCGGCACGCCTTTGAACCCATTCGGCTATACCGCCGAACGGCGGATGGAGCGGGCTTTGATTGCACAGTTTGAGGCCGATATGGCGGCATGGCTGCCCAAGGTGGGGTCCGTCGATCGCGATGCCTTGGTCGCGCTGGCCGAATTGCCCTTGTCGATCCGTGGTTTCGGCCCGGTGAAAGAAGCCAATGCCGCGAAAGCCGCGCTGCGGCGCGCGGAGATTTTGCAGCGCTTGGCATCAGGCAAAACCGCCGTGGCACAGGCGGCGGAATAGGGGGTGCGCTGCCCCCACGGCCTTTGGCCGTTCCCCCGGGATATTTTTGAAACGAAGAAGCCTGTCGCGTTAACGCAATCTTCATGGCGTTCTGCGAGGCTGCCTATGTGATCAACCGAGCATGGAGGGGCGAACCCATGCTGTCGGTTCGAGCCATTGCAGAAGATATCGTGACCCGCGAAGGGGGTTTTGTGGACGATCCCGATGATCCGGGTGGGCCTACGAATTTCGGCGTAACCATCCACACAATGCGCGCCTTGGGGCTGGATTTGGACGGTGACGGTGATGTCGATGCCAGCGATGTGAAGCTGATCACGCGCGCGCAAGCGGTCGCGATTTTTATCGAGCATTATTTTGCGCGTCCCGGGATCGGGCGGCTGCCACCGGCCTTTCAGCCCAGCATTTTCGACATGTATGTGAATGCCGGTTCCAATGCCGTTCGGATCTTGCAGCGGCTTTTGCGCGAGATGGGCCATGATGTGGCGGTCGATGGCAGGATCGGGCCGCTGACGGCGCGCGCGGCCCATGATGCGATGGCGCAAGCCCCGGATCATCTGGTCGATGCTTACGGGATCGCGCGGCGCAACTACTACTACCGCTTGGCCGACCGCCGCCCCGCCAGCCGCAAGTTCGCGCGTCGCCGCGATGGTGGCAAAGGCGGCTGGATCACGCGGGCCGAAGAATTCATCTCGCCGCGTTGGCATTTGAGCGAAGCGGCACATCGCGAAAGGGTAGCGTCATGGGGTTGATCGGGCGGGCTATGGGGGTCGCACGCGCGGCCGAGGCGCTTGGCGCTGCGGCCGAAGGTGTATCGGAGGTCTTTGTGCCCAACGCGACACGCGCCATCGAGTTGGATGCCGCGATCCATCGCGCCACGTTGGAGACCGCCACGGCCGAGTTCCAATATGCGGGCCGCACTTGGTTTGACGCGGCCATCAACGGGTTGAACCGCTTGCCGCGCCCGATGCTGGCGCTTGGCACCTTGGGGCTGTTCATCTTTGCGATGGTCGACCCTGTGGGGTTCGGGGCGCGAATGGTGGGGCTGTCCTTGGTGCCTGAGCCGCTGTGGTGGCTACTTGGGGCGGTTGTCAGCTTTTATTTCGGGGCGCGTGAGTTACATTATATGCGCGCACCAAATCTGGCGCGCCGTGCCGGGCGCATCATCACAAGGGGCAGGGCAGATGTGCCGCCCCCACGCGACCCGATCGCCGCCAACCCGGCGCTTTCAGCTTGGCGGGCAGGTGTAGATCAGCCGAGGCCCAATGCCGATGTCGAGGCTGTCCCAAGATCCCAGTAAAGCCCGGCCATCAGCCCCGTCGCCTGCGGAAAAAGGGCCGAGGGCAAATGCTCATCGGGGGCGTGTTGCGAACAGCCCGGATAGGAATGGGGCACCCAGATCGTGGGGATGCCTAGCACTTCGGTAAAGATATCATTGGGCAGCGATCCGCCAAGCGAGGGCAGCACCACGGGCGGCGCGCCATGGGTGCGCGCAAGCGATGCGGCGGCAAAACCGACCGAAGGGTGATCGACCGGCGTGGCCGAGGCGCGAAACCGGGGGCCAAGTTCTGTCATGATGACATCGCCATGCCCATGCGCGTCGAGATGGGCGCGCAATGCGGCCCCCAGATCGTCATCGTCAATTCCCGGCACATAGCGCAGTTGCACCAACGCTTCGGCCATATCGGGGATGGCATTGACCGGATGGGCAATATCGCCTGCCGAAAAGGCCAAGATCTCGGCGCTGTTCCAAGAATGGATCCGCTCGGCCGGTGTGAGGCCAACGGCCCCCCAATCGGCATCGACCTCGCCACCCGCTGGTGTCAACCCGGCCAAGGCGTTGCGGGCGGCGTCGGGGATAGTTTCGGGCAGCCAGCCTTTCACCTGCAGCGCGCCTTGTACATCGGTGATGCTGGCCAGCGCATGGGCCAGTTCAAGCGCGGGATTTTTCAACGCACCGCCGAAATTGCCCGAATGACGCCCGCCCGTGCGACGGCGCAGCGTCAGCCGAAAGCTGGCACCGCCCCGCGCGCCCAAGAACAGCGTGGGTGTCATCGCATCGATGCGCGGCCCATCCGAGGCAATCAGCAGATCGGCCTTGAGGCGGGATTTCAGCTTTTCGCAGAGCTTGCGCAGCCCAGGTGAGCCGATCTCTTCGCCCATCTCGATCAAGATATGGGCGTTAAAGCCTAGTGACCCGCGCGCGGCGATCACGGCCTGCATCGCGGTCATATTGACGAGCATCTGGCCCTTGTTGTCGGCAATGCCGCGCCCATACCACCGCCCGGCGGTGGCATCGACGCTCAAGACCCAAGGATCGCGCCCCTCGGCCCAGCGCCCGGCCATGCCGGGGACCGTGTCGCCATGGGCATAGCCGAGAATGGTTGGGCGATCATCGCCTTCGATCCGGCTGATGAGCAAGAAGGGGTGGCCATCGGCGCGAAAACCCTCGGTCGTGAAGCCCATCGCAGCAAAGCCTTGGGCAACATGCGAAAGATAGTCTTGTAGCGGCGCATCTGGGTTGCTGGCATCGGTCGGAAAGGCGATGAGATCGGCCAAGGCCGCACGAAACCCATCGTCGCCGGCAAGCTCACGGGCCAGATTGACCGCCGTATCGCGGGCCGCATTCTCAAGCATCACGGGGTATTCCTTGCAAGCCATGCCAAAAGCGCAATCGCGCCCGTCGAAAGAGTGACAGCCAAGGGCGGTCTGCTCAAGCCCCTTGGTCCAGTGGCCATGCAATATAAAAGGTCGTGCCTTTTCCCGGCGCTGTTGTCAGCGCGATGCCGCCACCCACGCCCCGCACGATATCGGCCACAACAAAGAGGCCAAGACCGGATCCGCTGAGGGTTTTGGTGGTAAAATATGGCTCCCAGATCTTGGCCCGCGTGGCGGCACTCATCCCCGGCCCGGTATCGGTGATTGCGAAAAGCGCAAAGGGGGCAGGGGGGATAACACCTGTTTCCAGCTTCACACCTCTTGGCAGGGCGGTGGCGCGTTTAAGCGATAGGGTGATGGTCTGCGCGCCCTCATCCAGCGCCTCGCGCGCGTTCAGCCCAAGATTGAGCAGCACTTGCATCAGCTGCATCCGGTCGCCATCGACAACGAGGGGTTCGTCGGCAATCTTGGTGGTGATCTGTAAGCCGCGCGGTGCGGAAATGCGCAAGATCCCCGCCGCTTCGGCCAGTAATGCCCCAAGATCAAGGCGCATGCGCGCCGACTGGCGGCGGCCTAGCTGCTTTATCGGCTCAAGCAGCGCCACCATTTGCCGCGCGGCGCAATGGATTTCTTCCAAGACATCTTTGTTTTGCGCGAAATGGCCGCGCAGCGCCGGGTCAGAGAGATGCGAGATCAAGGCCACCAGATTGGTCAGATCATGGGTGAATCCCGCCGCGATCAGGTTGACGATTTCTTGGCGTTGGGCGCGTTGGATATTTGCGTGTGCTGCAAGCAGCTGGCGCTGTGTCTCGTTGCGCGCGGTGACATCGCGGCAGATCCAGATCACGGCATTGTCTTGTATCTTGGTCAGGCTGAGTTCAACCTCAAGATCGCGGCCCTTTTTGCAGCGCATCAGGGCGGGACCGTGCCATGTTTCTGCATCATGCAGCGCATCAAGATCAATGGCGCGCAATGCGCTGAGCGAGGCATCGGCGAAAACTGCACACCATGATACGCCAATCAAATCGCTCGGCCGATCATGGCCCAACATGCGTGTGAGCGCCGGATTGACATCAATGATCACGCCCCGGTCATCGGTGATGCAAAGCCCATCGCCCGTCGCGGTGATCGCCGCATCGCGGCGGCGCAGCTCTTGCGCGAGGTCGTTGCCACCGGCCCCGATGCTTTGCGCTGCGGCGTTGTGAAGATCGGCTGCGTATTCATAAGTGATGATCAGCTCTGGTGGCTGATGCGCAGTCTCGCGCAGGGCGATCTTGCGCAAGATCCCTGCACCATTGGCCGACCGCAGGCGAAGCGCTTTGGGCTCTTTCGTGGCCAAGACCATGCGGCAATCGTCTAAAAGCGCAGGATCGGCATCAAGCAAACCCGCGCAGTCCGCGATGGGCTTTGTGATCGCGTTTTGCGCAGGGGCGAAATCTAGCGCCGCATCCGCAGATACGAAAGCCACTGTCATCGCTGGATCGAGGATCAAAACGAGCATGCTGTGTTCTTGCTGATTTGGTTGAATGCTTAAACTTATCCTTCGCCGCTGATTTCACCCAAAAGGGCGCTTGGTGCGCGAAAGCGCATCTTATCACGCATGCGATCCCAAAGGGGTCATGCACTGGTACGGGCTTTCAAAAACAAACCTTAACCACGCATAGGGCAGGCTGAAGGCCCCAACATTGATCAAAAGCAATGACCACCGCGCGAAAGTGCCAATGTAATGATCAAAAGCGCCTTTCGGCGTCAACGCAATGACATAAGTAAAGTGGCGGAGAGACAGGGATTCGAACCCTGGGTGGAGTCACCCCCACAACGGTTTTCGAGACCGCCCCGTTCGACCACTCCGGCACCTCTCCGCGCTTTGGGTCAGGGTCAGTGGGCGGGCATTTAGCTGGCATAGCGAGGGTGCGCAAGGGGGCAATGGGCGTATCCCTGCTACCGTCGGGCGCGAATATGCAAAGCCATGGGCAAATCATCGCGATGGTAGTGGAAATTCTGTCATGATGCGCACATCTAAAAGGACAGCGCCCCCAAGCCGGAGATTTGCGATGCTGCGTCGACCTTTGATTGCTTTTGCCATCGCGACCTTGTCGCTGTCGGGCCATGCGGGCTTTGCCCAAAGCGCGCCGCCCGCGATGCAGGCGCAGGTGATCGCACCCGATGATCCGCTGGGGCCACGCGCGGCGGAATTGCGCGCATTGCTCGCAGCGATGGGCCTATATGATATTCTGGCGATCATGGCCGCCGAGGGGCGCGAGTCTGCGCCCGATATCGCGGCCGATATGTTCCCGGGGCAGGGCGGGGCGGCATGGATGGCCGTCGCGGCAAGCATTTACGCCACTGACAAGATGACCGCCGCTTTCGAGGCGGCGCTGCCCTTGGAGCGCTTGTCAGACGCAGATATCGCAGCCTTGCGCGGATTTTTCGAAAGCGATCTGGGCGCACGCATCGCGGCAGGCGAGATCGCGGCGCGGCAAGCGTTTCTTGATCCGGCCCTTGAGCAGATCGCCACCGATCTGGCCAATGAGCGCGCGGCGCAGAACCATCCGCGCATCGCGCAGCTGACCACGTTCAACATCGTCAATGATCTGGTCGAGCGGAACGTCTCGGGCGCGCTCAATGCCAATTTCGCCTTTTACCGGGGTCTGTCGGATGGTGGCGCCTTTGCTACGCCCATCCCCGAAGAGATGATGCTGGCCGAAGTATGGGGCCAAGAGCCCGCGATCCGCGCCGATACTGTGCAATGGCTTTTGGCCTATCAGACGCTTGCCTATGAGGATTTGTCGGATGCTGATCTTCAGGCCTATATCGATTTCTCGCGCTCGGCTGCGGGCCAAGCGATCAACGCCAGCCTGTTTGCCGCTTTCGACACGGTCTTTAACGCCATTAGCCATGATCTGGGGCGTGCCGCGGCGGGGTTTATTGCAGGTGAAGATACCTAAGCCGCCAATGGCCTTGGCCGCTTGACACGTCACGCGCTTTGGGGCAAATGCAGGCCTCCGACACCGCCCCCAACAGGGCGGTTTTGGATTTTTGATGACACACGCCCCAAGCGGGGCGCGCTGCCCGAGGCGGGGAAACCCCAAAAACACCTGTTACGACAGGGGCCACAGGGCGCGGGAAACAAGAAGGAACCGATTGCGATGTTCGCAGTCCTCAAGACAGGCGGCAAGCAATACAAGGTGCAGGCGGGTGACGTCGTGCGCGTTGAAAGGCTGGCAGCAGAGGCGGGTGAAACCGTCCAATTCAACGATATTCTGATGCTCGGCGGCGATACGCCCAGCGTTGGCAGCCCGATGATCACGGGCGCGGCCGTTCAGGCCACCGTGATCGACCAGATCAAGGGCGAAAAACTCATTCACTACGTCAAGCGCCGCCGCAAGCACTCGTCGCAGCGCACCAAGGGCCATCGTCAAAAGCTGACGCTGATCCGCGTGACCGAGATCTTGGCCTCGGGCGCAGACAAGACCGGCGTCAAAGCTGCAATCGGCACCGGTTCGCTCTCGGCAGCTGAGAAAGCCGCGATGGCGCCTGCCTCGAACAAGGGTGCCGCGCCCAAGGTGGCCGTGGCAGCCGCAGCCAAGCCTGCAGCGCCGAAAGCCGCCAAGGCAGCAGTCGCCGCCGCCGGTGGCGATGACCTCAAGAAGCTGTCGGGCGTTGGCCCTGCGCTTGAGAAGAAGCTGCATGAGGCTGGTGTGACCAGCTTCGCGCAGATCGCCGCTTGGGGTGATGATGATATCGCCGCTTTCGACGAAAAGCTGAACTTCAAAGGCCGGATCGAACGTGAAGGCTGGGTCGATCAAGCCAAAGCGCTGATCGCAGGCTGAGGAGAGAGACGAAATGGCACATAAAAAAGCTGGTGGTAGCTCCCGCAACGGTCGCGATAGCGCGGGTCGGCGTCTGGGCGTGAAGAAGTTCGGTGGCGAGGCCGTCATTCCGGGCAATATCATCCTGCGTCAGCGCGGCACCAAATGGCACCCCGGTGCTGGTGTTGGCCTTGGCAAGGATCACACGATCTTCGCGGTCGTCGAAGGTCATGTTTCTTTCGCCAAAGGGCTGAAGGGCCGCACCTTTGTCTCCGTGCTGCCGGTGGCCGAGGCCGCAGAGTAGCGCCGCATCCCGAGACGGGAAAAGTTTCGAGGGGCCGGCGCGTTCGCCGGCCCCTTCGCGTTTCAGTCATAGTCTTGTGCGATTGCGCCACAGATCCCACCTAAACGCGGTGGGGCACGGGTGAGCATTTTGGGAGAGGGCCAACGGGGATGAAACAAGAAACGATTATCGCGCAACCCGTGATCGAGACGCCACGGATGCTTCTGCGCCCTTTGCGCAATGCCGATGCGGGTCTGATGCGGCTTTATGCCGGTGACAGGCGCGTGGCCGAGATGACCACCCATATTCCCCACCCCTATCCGCCCGGCGCGGCAGAGACCTTGATCGCGCAGGCGATGCGCGCGGATCGTGATGTCTTTACTTGGGCAATGGATGGCTCTGAAGCGGGCGGCGCGGAGTTTCTTGGACTGATCACGCTGCACCAGCTGGACCGTGACCAGACCGAGATCGCCTTTTGGGTCGCGCCGACCATGTGGAACACGGGCTTTGCCTCCGAGGCGGTGCGCGCGCTCATCGCGGCCAATCCGCTGGCCAGCCAAACGATCTTTGCCAGCGTGTTCCAAGATAATCCCGGCTCGGCACGGGTGCTGACCAATGCTGGTTTCGACTACCTTGGCGATGCAGAAGCGTTCTCGGTCGCGCGCGGGGCAAAGGTTGCGACATGGACCTATTTGAAACGTCTCGCCTGACAGCGTAAGACAGGCTTGCGGCGCAAGCCCGGGGGTTTTGCACCCCCGGACCCCCGCAGGATATTTATGAAACAGAGAAGGCGCGGACCGGGTGAACCGGCGCGGTCGGTGATGCTATGAAATTCCTGGACCTCGCCAAGGTTTATATCCGTTCCGGTTCGGGCGGGGGGGGCTGTGTGTCCTTTCGGCGCGAGAAATTCGTTGAGCATGGTGGCCCTGATGGTGGCGATGGCGGTTGCGGCGGCGATGTCTGGGCCGAGGCGGTCGATGGGCTGAACACGCTGATCGATTTTCGCTATCAGCAGCACTTCTTTGCAAAGAACGGTGTGCCGGGCATGGGGCGGCAACGCTCGGGCGCGGATGGCGACGATATCGTTTTGCGCGTGCCTGCGGGCACCGAGATCCTTGATGAGGATGAAGAGACGGTGATCGCCGATCTGACCGAGGTTGGCCAAAAGGTGCTTTTGGCCAAGGGCGGCAATGGCGGCTGGGGCAATCTGCGCTTCAAGACCGCGACGAACCAAGCCCCCCGCCGGGCCAATCCCGGCCAAGAAGGGGTGGAGCGCACGATCTGGCTTCGGCTCAAGCTGATCGCCGATGTGGGGCTTTTGGGCCTGCCCAATGCGGGCAAGTCCACATTCTTGGCCGCAACCTCCAATGCGCGGCCCAAGATCGCCGATTACCCCTTTACGACATTGCATCCCAATCTGGGTGTCGTGGGCGTGGACAATGTCGAGTTCGTCATCGCCGATATCCCCGGTCTGATCGAGGGTGCGCATGAGGGGCGGGGGTTGGGCGACATGTTCCTCGGCCATGTGGAGCGCTGCGCGGTGCTGTTGCATCTGGTCGATGGCACCTCCGAGGATGTCGCTGCGGATTACGATGTGATCATCGGCGAGTTGGAGGCTTATGGCGGCGAATTGGCCGACAAGCCCCGGATTACCGCACTCAACAAGATCGACGCGCTCAGCGATGAAGAAATTGCCGAAAAATCGGCGGCACTCAGAGAGGCATCAGGTGGCGATGTGATGCTGATTTCGGGCGTTGCGCGCACCGGCGTGACCGAAGCGCTGCGCGCCTTGCGTGCGCAAATTGATGCGGGACGGTTGCGCATGCGCGCCGGGCTGGAGGAGGTAGCACCTTGGCGCCCCTGACCCAGCCGGGCCTGCCCATGCTTGGTCAGGCGCGCAGGCTTGTTGTGAAGATCGGCTCGGCGCTATTGGTCGATCAAGAGACTGGCGCGCTGCGCGAGGCGTGGTTGCATGCGCTGGCCGCCGATGTCGCGACGCTGAAGGCACGCGGCATGGATGTGATCTTGGTCTCATCCGGCTCCATCGCCTTGGGGCGCGGGGCGCTTGCCTTGGGCCAAGGCGCGCTATCGCTGGACGAGGCGCAGGCGGCGGCGGCCGTGGGCCAGATCCGGCTTGCGCGCGCCTATGAGGCGGCACTGGCCCCGCATGGGATCGTGGCCGCCCAGATCTTGCTCACCCTTGACGATAGCGCCGACAGGCGGCGCTATCTCAACATGCGTGCGACCTTTGCGGCGCTGCTTGCGCGGGGGGCAGTGCCCATCGTGAATGAGAATGATACCATCGCCACCGATGAGATCCGCTATGGTGATAACGACCGTTTAGCCGCCAATGTCGCGGTAATGGCGGGCGCAGATATCTGTGTGCTGTTGTCCGATATCGACGGGCTCTACACCGCCAACCCGCGCGAGGATGCGCGCGCGCAGCATTTACCCGTGGTCGAAAGCATCACCCCGGAGATCGCGGCGATGGCGGGTGATGCGGGCACGGGCCTATCCAAGGGCGGGATGAAGACCAAGCTGATGGCCGCGCGGACCGCCACCGCATCGGGCTGTGCCATGGCGATTGCGCAAGGTGCGGGGATGAACCCGCTTGCCGCGATTGCCGATGGGGCGCGGGTGACATGGTTTACCGCCACGCTTGATCCACAAACCGCGCGCAAACGTTGGATTTCTGCGATGAAGCCCAAGGGCACGCTGCGACTTGACCAAGGTGCAGCCGCAGCGCTCGCGCGAGGAAGCTCGCTTCTACCCGCCGGTGTGTCCGAGGTGATGGGCGATTTCCAACGCGGCGATCCCGTCGCGCTGGAAGGGCCGGATGGCGCAAGGCTAGGTCTGGGCCTATGCCGCTACACCGCCGAGGAGACGCGCGCCATCGCGGGTCATCGCTCAGACGAGATCGCGCGGATTTTGGGCTATCCCGGACGCGCGGCCTTGGTTCATCGTGATGATATGGCCGTCTAAGGGGGGACAAGGCATGCATGGGCTTTTCTTCGATGTGCAACCCAAGCCGGGGCATATGCCCCATTATTTCGACCATGTGAACCGGCTCAAGCCGATCTTGGCGAAACATGCGGGGCTGATGTTTCTCGACCGTTACCAGCCGCGCGATGATGCGGGCGCGCTGTTGTCGCATCAGCTTTGGGCCGATGAGCAAGCCATCGCGGCATGGCGGGCCGAAAGCACCCATCGCGCCAGCCAAGCCGCAGGGCGGCGCATCCATTTCGATGGCTACCGCATCCGCGTGGGTGAGATGGTGCTGCATCTGACCCAAGATTTGCCCGCCCCTCATGATCAGATTCCCGATGCACGGCTTTTGGTCGTGGCCTATGGCGATGGCGGCCTCACGTTGCCCGGTGCGCGGCTCTATGAAAGCGTCAATCATCCCGGCCAATGCGTGGCCTTGGCCGGTGATCGCAGCCGGACCGAGGCTTTGGATCTGGCCCACCACGCCATGGCGCAAGGCGCGCGTGATCTGCGTATCTTTGCGATCAACCGCGACTACAGCTTGACCGAGCGGGCCGAGGCACCGAGCCACTGATCGTACCAAAGCTTGGGTTTCACCTTTCCGAAAATACGCCTATCCTCAGCTGTGATCCCTGCGCAAAAGGCCAAAGCGATGCAAGATCTGACCCGCGACAGCACTGATGAGATTGCAAGCTTGATGGCGGATATCGGCGCGCGCGCAAAGGCTGCCGCTGCAATCCTTGCCACGGCCAGCGCCGACAATAAGCGCCGCGCGCTTGAAGAGGCGGCGCGCCTGATCGGTGCGCGCGCGGCGGATATTCTGGCCGCCAATGCGCAAGACATGGCCTTTGGCCGTGATAAAGGGCTGTCAGAGGCCATGCTGGACCGGCTTGAACTGACACCGGCCCGGCTTGACGCCATCGCAGCGGGCCTGCGTGCGGTCGCGGCCCAAGATGACCCTGTCGGGGCGGTGATCGCGGAATGGGACAGGCCCAATGGGCTGCATATCGCGCGGGTGCGCACCCCCTTGGGTGTGATCGGTGTGATCTATGAAAGCCGGCCCAATGTCACCGCCGATGCAGGTGCGCTATGCCTCAAATCCGGCAATGCGGTGATCTTGCGTGGGGGATCGGAAAGCCTGCATTCCTCGGGTGCCTTGGTCGATTGCCTGCGCGCGGGCCTCAAGGCGGCGGGTTTGCCCCAAGATGCGGTGCAGCTTGTGCCGACGCGCGACCGTGCGGCGGTGCGCGCCTTACTCACCATGACCGATTTCGTCGATGTCATCGTGCCGCGTGGTGGCAAAGGGCTTGTTGGCCTTGTACAAGCCGAGGCGCGCGTGCCTGTCTTTGCCCATCTCGAAGGGATCTGTCACATCTACATCGATGCCAGCGCCGATCCGGAGAAATCCGTGCGCGTCACGCTCAACGCCAAGACACGGCGCACGGGAATTTGTGGCGCGGCGGAATGCTTGCTGATCCATCGTGATGTGGCCGATACCATTGGGCGCGATGTGATCGCGGCTCTGGTCGCGGCGGGCGTCGAAGTGCGCGGTGACACCGCCTTGCAAAGCCTGCCGGGTGTTGTGGCCGCGAAAGCCGATGATTGGGGCAAAGAATTTCTCGATCATATCATCGCCGCGCGCGTGGTCGATGATATCGACGCGGCGATCGCCCATATCCGCCAATTTGGCTCGCAGCATACCGAAAGCATTCTGACCGAAGATGACAGTGCGGCCGCACAGTTTTTCGCCCAAATCGACAGCGCGATCGTGATGCACAACGCCTCGACCCAATTTGCCGATGGGGGTGAGTTCGGTATGGGCGCCGAGATCGGGATTGCCACCGGCAAGCTGCATGCGCGCGGTCCTGTGGGGGCAGAGCAGCTGACCTCGTTCAAATATCTCGTTACCGGCGACGGGACGATCCGGCCTTGAAAAAAATCCTTAAAAGGATTTTTTTACCCGAATTTTCGTACGAAAATTCGGGGCAACCCACCCAATGGAGCAAAAATGACCGACCGCCGCAATGACCGCCCCCAGACCTTGGTTCGCCGCCATCCTTTGAAGGAAGGGGTCAGCCGGGCCGTGGTCACGCCGATCCAACCTTCGGTGGTTTATGCCTCTCCCTCCATCGACATGCTGCATGCCCAATATGAGGGCCGCGCGCAGGGCTATACCTATGCGCGTGAAGGCCATCCCAACGCGACACTTCTGGCGCAGAAAATCGATATGCTCGAAGGGGCTGAGAACGGCCTTGTAACAGGTTCGGGCATGGCGGCCGTTACCGCCGCGATCATGGGGATACTGGGGGCAGGGGACCATATCATCGGGGCTGATCAGCTCTATGGTCGCTCGCTGCGATTGATGCATCAAGACCTTGCGCGGTTTGGCATTGCCACCAGCCTCGTTGATCCCACCAACCCCGAGGCGCTGCGCGCCGCGATCCGGCCCGAGACCAAGATGATCTTGCTTGAGGTGGTGTCGAACCCAACCCTGCGGGTCGCCGATATGGCGGGCATCATCGCTGTGGCGAAAGCGGCGGGGGTGCGCGTGGCGGTCGACAATACCTTTACCACGCCCATTGGTTACCGCCCATTCGATCATGGGGCCGATATCGTCATCCATTCGGTGACCAAGCTTTTGGCCGGCCATTCCGATGTGACGCTGGGTTATGTCGCAGCGCGCGATCCGGCCGACAGCAAGAAAATCTATGATTTCGCGGTGACCACAGGGCTGACACCCAGCCCCTATGAGTGCTGGCTGGCCGAGCGCGGGCTTTATACCTTTCCGCTGCGCTTTGACCGGGCCGAGGCAAATGCCGCCCGTCTCGCCGATTGGTTCGCGGATCAACCCAAGGTGGCGCGCGTGCTTTACCCCGGCCGCACCGATCACCCTGACCATGCGCAAGCTAAGGCGCTTTTGGCTGGGCGTTATGGCAATATGCTCTCGATCATGATCGATGGCGATGCGGCAGCCGCCAACCGCATGGTCGAGGCGATGCCGGAGATGGCCTTTGCGCCGACCTTGGGCGATGTTGGCACCACGCTGAGCCATCCGCCCTCATCCTCCCATCGCGGCCTGACGGCTGAGGGGCGCGCAGCACTCGGCATTACGGATGGGTTCTTCCGGATCTCGGTCGGGATCGAAGATGTCGATTTGCTGATTGCCGATTTCGAAGCTGGGCTTGCGGCAATCTAAAGCGTGTTGCGTTTGATCGTTCGCCTGTTGCGGTGAATGCAATAGAACGCGACACGCTTTAAAGCGAATGGAGCGGCGATGTTCCATCAAGGATGATGACATCGAAATTGATGCCGGGCGATTGGGCCGCAACCTCGCGGCGGACCAGCCTTGCATCAGGTAACCTGTCAACCAGCGCCAAATAGCGCCCACGATAGCCATACTGCGCCAGCATCCGCGCCAGATCGAGCGCGTCGAATTCCGGCGTCACAAGGCGCGAGAGCACCAAGATGGGTGCTGCCTGTCCGACAAGCGGGATATCTGCCAAATGGTCAAGCGCGACCGAGCGGATCAGCGCGCCGGGTTGCACCAAGTTCGGCGGCAAGGCCGACACGACGTCACATGCGATCTCGACCGCAAGCACGGGGCGTTCGGCGCATTGTTCCTCGGGCCCTTCTTGACGGGCGCGAGAAAGGGCTTGCCTGTCTCTTCCATCCATCTTTGGCACCTTATTTTCAACGATGGTGTGGCATGGCACCGCCGCCTGACCGATCCGGCGCAGCCAGCGATACGACAGCCAAGTTTGCCATCAGGGTTGTCAGTATAGCGAGAAAATTTCTTTGTCAAAGATAACAAATGCAGATGATAAGAATTTCGCAACCATTGCCAAGCGATGGGAATCGCGCCACGCCTAGCGCCGTGCCACATACGGCAACCGCGAAAACCATGGGGCCATGATGAGCGACGCGCTTCTGAGTGAATTGATGGAGGCGGTGCCCGAGCCGATGCTGCACCTGTCACAAGGCGGGCAAGTGTTGCGCGCAAACAGTGCCGCACGCACGCTTTTGGGCAATTGGATCGAAGGGCGCAGCTATGCCTCGGTCTTGCGCCAGCCGTCGCTTCTAGGCCGGATCGAAGCGGCTTTTGCCGATGGTCAGCCGGGCGAGGCGCGGCTGCAACGCACCGAACGCACGGGTGAGACGCAATACCGGGTCAAGATCACGCCGATTGGCCCGCCCGATGCGCGCGGCCAGCATGATCTGGCGCTTTATTTCACCGATATCACCCATCTGCGCGAAGCCGAGGAGATGCGGCGTGATTTCGTGGCCAATGTCAGCCACGAATTGCGCACGCCCCTGACCGCCGTGATGGGTTTCATCGAAACGCTCCGTGGACCGGCGCGCGATGATGTCACCGCGCGTGAACGATTCTTGGGGATCATGGAGGGCGAGGCGCGGCGCATGAACCGCTTGGTCTCGGATCTATTGTCGCTGAGCCGGGTCGAGTCGCAAGAGCGCCAGCGCCCTTCGGATGATGTCGATCTTGGTGCCGTTCTTCGCGGTGTGATCGCCGCATTGCGTCCCGCCGCCGAGGAACAAGCCTGTGAACTGGTGCTCGATATCCGGCCCGCCGCGCCAGAGCTTGCGCTTGACACAGCCGCAGATGTGTTTCGCCTCAAGGGCGACCGTGATCAGTTGATGCAGGTGTTTTTGAACCTGACGGAGAATGCGCTGAAATATGGTGGGCGTGGGAAAACCGTCACCATCGGGATTGGTTGGCAACAGGGGATGGGCGCGATGCCCGGCCCCTTGATCGTGGCCGATGTCACCGATCAAGGCGATGGGATCGACCCTTTGCACATCCCGCGTTTGACCGAACGGTTTTACCGTGTGGATACGCATCGCAGCCGGGCGATGGGCGGCACGGGGCTGGGCTTGGCCATCGTCAAGCATATTATCAACCGCCATCGCGGTCGTCTGCGCATCGAATCGCGCCAAGGTGAGGGCAGCGTTTTCACGGTGATCTTGCCGCGCGATTGACCGGATTTGCGGGGCGTCATGGAAATAAGCCTGCGCGTCGATGAGTGTCATAAAGCTGTTACCTAAGCGTCACAAAAGCATTGCATGGGACCGATAGGCGGTCGCTCAAGGATGCGCATTCGGGCGCGTTCGGATGTATGACTAAATTAGGAGATCTCTTCCATGTCGCTCGCAAAACTTTCCGTTTCGGTTTTGGCAATCGCCGCCGTTTCCGCAACTGGCGCCTTCGCGCAGAGCCGTGACAACGTGCAGATTGCCGGTTCTTCGACCGTTCTGCCCTATGCAACCATCGTTGCAGAAGCTTTCGGTGAAAACTTTGACTTCCCGACCCCCGTCGTTCAGGGCGGTGGCTCGGGCGCTGGCCGCGCAATGATGTGCGAAGGCGTTGGTGAGACCACCATCGACATCGCGAACTCGTCCTCGCGCATCAAGCAGTCCGACCTCGACCGTTGTGCCTCGAACGGCGTGACCGAGGTGATGGAAGTGCGTTTCGGCTATGACGGCATCGTCTTCGCGTCGGACATCAACGGCCCGGCTTTCGCTTTCACCCCCGGCGATCTGTACAATGCCATCGGCGCAAAGGTCTTGGTCAACGGCGCGCTCGTCGACAACGCCTACAGCCAGTGGTCGGAATTCAACGCAAGCCTGCCCGCCCAGGACATCCTCGTCCTGTCGCCCGGCACCAAGCACGGCACCCGCGAAGTCTTTGACGAGCGCGTGTTGATCGCTGGCTGCGAAGAGACCGGCGCAATGGCTGCGATGGTCGCTGGCGGCATGTCGGAAGACGATGCCGAGGACGCATGCATGGCCGTGCGCACCGATAATGGCCGCAACGTCGACATCGACGGCGACTACACCGAGACGCTTCAGCGCCTCGAGAACGACCGCAACGCAATCGGCGTTTTCGGTCTGTCCTTCTACACCAACAACACCGACAAGCTGCGCGTCGCAACGATGAACGGCGTTGTCCCCTCGACCGAAAGCGTTGCCTCGGGCGAATATCCGATCTCGCGTCCGCTGTTCTTCTACGTGAAGATGGCGCATCTCGACGTGATCCCCGGCCTGCAGGACTATGTTGAGTTCTTCGTCTCCGACGACATGGCTGGCCCGAACGGCCCGCTGGCCCAGTATGGCCTCGTGTCCGACCCGGCGCTGGCCGCAACTCAGGACATGGTGCGCAACCGCGTCGCCATGGGCCCGCTGAACTAATCTAAAGTGATTATGGCACCCCGGGGTTGTCCTGGGGTGCTATTTCTTTCACCGCTGCAAGGTTCGTTAGATGACCGTCACTGTGCTCATTTTGCTCTTGCTCGCCCTTGGCGCTGTCGGATTTTTTCTTGGCCGCGCCCGTGCAATGGCTGCTTCGCAAGGCGACATGCGCCGGTTGCATTCCCTACCCAATTTTTACGGTTGGCATGGCGCCATTATGGCCTTTCTGCCGGCTTTGTTTTTCCTGACGCTCTGGTCCATTGCCCAGCCTTTGTTGATTGAGCGGCAGCTGGCGGGCTTTTTTCCCGCCGAGCAATTTGAGAATGAAACCGACCGTATTTTGTTGATGGCCGATGTGCGCCGCGTCGCGCAGGGCATCGACAGTGCTGTGGTCGCAGGCGCGTTGACGCCAGATCAGGCGATTGCGCTGAATATTGCAGATGATGATGTTCGCGCGCGCTTGGCCGAAGTGGGCGTGGCGCTTGGCTCTGCCGTCACAGCTGAGGTGCTACAAGCGGCGCAGAGTTACCGCGAATTGGCAAGCACAGGCGGTTTGTTTCGATCCATCTTTACGATCTTAATCGCCTTGGGCTGTTTGGCCTATGCCATCAAGATCACGCAGGCGGATTTTCGTGCGCGTAATCGGGTTGAGGCCGTGGCGTTGGGGATGTTGATGTTGGCCTCGACCATCGCGATTTTGACTACCGTTGGGATCATTTTGTCGATGTTGTCGGAAACGATCCGTTTTTCGACCATGTATCCTTTCGCTGACTTCCTCTTTGGCCTGACGTGGGCGCCAACCTTTCAGGGCAATAGCCAGCTCGGGCTTTTGCCACTGTTGTGGGGAACATTCTACATCAGCTTTGTGGCGATGGTTGTCGCTGTGCCGACGGGCATTTTCACAGCTATTTACTTGGCCGAATATGCCAGCCCGCGCGTGCGCTCCGTCGTCAAGCCGCTGATCGAGGTGATCGCAGGGATCCCCACCGTGGTTTTCGGGCTTTTTGCGCTGGTGACCGTGGGTCCGTTCCTGCGCGAATGGATTGCCGAGCCGACCGGGCTTGGCACCTCTGGGTCGTCGGTCATGACCGCGGGTATCGTGATTGGCATTCTTCAGGTGCCATTCATCTCATCTCTGACCGACGACATCATGAATGCCGTGCCGCAATCATTGCGCGATGGGTCGTATGGCTTGGGCGCCACGAAATCGGAAACCGTGCGTCAGGTCATCTTGCCCGCTGCATTACCGGGGATCGTTGGTGCGATCTTGCTAGCTGCCAGCCGCGCCATTGGTGAGACGATGATCGTGACCATGGGTGCGGGTGCATCGGCCAAGCTCGACCTTAACCCGTTCGAGGCGATGACAACGATCACCGTGAAGATCGTGAGCCAATTGACGGGCGATCTGGAATTCAATTCGCCTGAAACGCTCGTGGCCTTTGCGCTGGGGATCACGCTGTTCGTGATCACCTTGGGGCTAAATGTTTTCGCGCTTTGGGTCGTGCGCAGGTACCGGGAGCAGTATGAATGACCGACGCAGCAGCAGCCAATCCTCCGCAGAACCCGGCTAAGCCGTCATCCTCCTTGTTGAAACAAACAGACCGGATGAAGCAGCGTAATGCCGCCGAGGCACGGTTTAAATACTATGGCATCGTCGCGATCTGTGTCAGCCTTTCGGTGCTGTTCATCATGCTTTGGACGATCTTTTCCGACGGTCTGTCTGCATTTCGGCAAGCAACGTTTTCTTTCACGGTCACGCTTGATGCCGAACGGCTTGACCCCGATGGAAACCGCCAGCGCGATGAAATGATGCGCGTGACGACCATTGGTTATACCGGTTTGTTGAATGACAATTTGATCGCCTATCTGGGCGAGCGTGGCATCTCGACCGAAGGTGTGACCGACAAGGAAATCGCGGCCTTCATTTCGCGCGACACGCCCGCACGGCTTCGTCATATGGTCATCGCAGACCCGTCGCTTTTGGGCCAAACCATCCGGTTCGAGGGATATGCCACGGGGCGCATCGACGGCTATCTGAAGGGTCGGGTGACGCGCGAAATCGCCTTGCTTGACGTCAATATCTCTGTGGCTCAACTCGACCTTGCCGACCGCATGGTGGATGATGGGCTTTTGTCGCTCAAGTTCAACTGGGGCTTTTTGACCAACCCCGATGCCTCGGACCAGCGCCCAGAAGCCTCGGGGTTGGGCGTGGCGATGATCGGGTCGGCCTATATGATGCTCTTGGTGGCGATCATGGTGCTGCCGCTTGGCGTGTCTGCCTCGATCTATCTTGAAGAATTCGCGCCCAAGAACCGTTGGACCGATTTGATCGAGGTGAATATCTCGAACCTCGCGGCGGTTCCGTCGATTGTTTATGGTATTCTTGGCCTTGCGATCTTCATTAACTTTGCGCAGTTCCCGCAATCCTCGCCACTTGTCGGGGCGCTGGTGCTAACGCTGATGACATTGCCCACGATCATCATCGCCACGCGCGCGGCCATTCGTGCCGTCCCCCCCTCGATCCGGGATGCGGCGATGGGGGTAGGGGCGTCCAAAATGCAGGTGGTGTTTCACCATGTTCTGCCCTTGGCAGCGCCGGGCATTTTGACTGGCACGATCTTGGGGCTGGCGTCGGCATTGGGTGAAACGGCACCTTTGTTGCTGATCGGGATGGTGGCCTTTGTGGCCAATTACCCCGCAGGGCCGTTTGACGGCGGCATCTTGGATCCGGCAACGGCGCTTCCGGTTCAGGTCTATTCCTGGGCTTCGCGGGCCGACCCGGCCTTTATCGAGCGGTCGGCAGGGGCAATCATCGTATTGTTGGCCTTTTTGCTGATCATGAACATCTTGGCCATTGTGCTACGTCGCCGGTTCGAGCGGCGCTGGTAAGGAACGGAACATGGACGATCAACTCATGACGGAAAGACTTGTGGACGCGCAGGACATCAAGATCACCGCCCGCGGCGTGCAGGTGTATTACGGCGAAAAGCATGCGCTGAAAGACGTCGATGTCGATATCCTGACCAATACGGTCACGGCCTTCATCGGCCCCTCTGGCTGTGGCAAATCCACCTTTCTGCGCTGCTTGAACCGGATGAACGACACGGTCGCCATCGCGCGGGTCGAGGGTGATATTCGCATCGATGGCGAAGACATCTATGACAGCCGCGTTGACCCTGTTCAGCTGCGTGCCAAGGTGGGGATGGTGTTTCAAAAGCCCAATCCTTTCCCCAAATCGATCTATGACAACGTCGCATATGGGCCAAAGATCCACGGCTTGGCCCGCACCAAGGCCGATCTCGACGGGATTGTCGAAGAAAGCCTGCGCAAGGCGGCGCTTTGGAATGAGGTTAAGGACCGGCTGAAGGAATCGGGCACTGGCCTCTCGGGTGGTCAGCAGCAGCGCCTTTGCATCGCGCGCGCCATCGCCACCGGCCCCGAAGTCTTGTTGATGGATGAGCCTTGTTCCGCGCTTGATCCGATCGCAACCGCACAGGTCGAGGAGTTGATCGACGAGCTGCGCGAGAAATTCTCGGTCGTGATCGTGACCCACTCGATGCAGCAAGCCGCGCGCGTCAGCCAAAAAACCGCCTTCTTCCACCTCGGCAATCTGGTGGAATACGGCAATACTTCGAAGATTTTCACCAATCCCGACGATCCGCGGACCGAAAGTTACATCACGGGCCGGATCGGTTGAGGCTTTATCGTATAGGGCAGGGGGGATAACCATGCCATCATCTGAGCATATCGTATCGAGCTTTGACCGCGACCTCGAGGCCATTCAGGCGCAGATCATGCGCATGGGCGGCCTTGTCGAAGAAGCCATTTCACGCGCCACCGAGGCGCTTGAGACACGCGATGTCGAACAGGCGCGTGCCGTGCGTGCCGGCGACAGCGCGATCGACGCGCTGGAAGAGCAAGTGAATGAGGAAGCCGCGCGCATCATCGCGCAGCGCCAGCCCATTGCGACTGACCTGCGCACGGTTCTGACCGTATTCCGCGTCTCGACCAATCTTGAGCGGATCGGCGATTATGCCAAGAACATCGCAAAGCGCACGGAAACTATCATCGACAGCCCGCCGGTCAATGGCACGGCTGCGTCCTTGCGCCGGATGGCCCGTCAGGTGGAGTTGATGCTCAAGGATGTGCTGGATGCCTATATCCAGCGCGACGCGGTATTGGCCGCGGATGTGCGCGCCCGTGACCGTGATGTCGATCAGATGTATTCGGCGCTGTTTCGCGAATATCTGACCTTCATGATGGAAGATCCGCGCAATATCACGACCTGCATGCATTTGCATTTCATGGCCAAGAATATCGAGCGGATGGGCGACCATGTCACCTCCATCGCTGAGCAGGTCATCTATCTTGTGACCGGCGAATTGCCCGATGACGACCGGCCCAAGCAAGATGGCACCGCGCTTGACGCGGGGCATGGCTTGTAAGGGGCAGGGGCATGGCTGGCGAACCGCTGATCTTGATCGTCGAGGATGAACCGGCTCAGCGTGAGGTTTTGAGCTATAATATTCAGGCTGAAGGCTATCAGGTGGTTTCCGCCGAAGCCGGTGATGAGGCGCTGATCATCGTGCGCGAAACACCGCCCGATGTGATCGTTCTGGACTGGATGCTGCCGAATGTCTCCGGGATCGAAGTCTGCCGCCAGCTCAAGACAAGCCCGGCAACCGCGCGCATTCCGGTCATCATGCTTTCGGCCCGATCCGAAGAGGTGGATAAGATCCGCGGGCTGGAAACCGGTGCCGATGATTACATGACCAAGCCATATTCCGTGGCTGAATTGCTTGCCCGGCTGCGCACCCAGCTGCGCCGCGTTCGGCCCGCGACAGTGGGTGAGCGGCTCGACTATGAAGATATCATGATCGATCTGGCCGAGCATCGCGTCTATCGCCAAGGTGAACAGCTGCGGCTTGGCCCGACCGAGTTCCGGCTACTGACCGCATTTATGGAACGCCCAGGCCGTGTCTGGAGCCGCGAGCAATTGCTCGACCGGGTATGGGGGCGCGATATCTATGTCGACAGCCGGACGGTCGATGTGCATGTGGGCCGTTTGCGCAAGGCGCTGAAGGCCGGCGCGCATGGTGACCCGATCAGAACCGTGCGCGGGGCGGGCTACGCGCTGGGATAGGTGGGGCGGCGTCGGGCTTTATTCTGCGGCGTCGTCCATTTATCCTATAATCAGTATTATGTTAAATAAATATCAACCCGATTGTGTCGCAACCTCGGGTGATACTTTCAACACCTTTGACAGATACTTGTTTTTAAACGGTAAATCTTGAGAAATCGTTGCCTTTACTTGCCTCTTCCGCCGCATTGCAAATCCCCTATACTGCGCACCGGAGGATGACATGATGCAAATACTGGTGCTGAACGGCCCGAACCTGAACCTGCTTGGTACGCGCGAGCCCGAGATTTACGGCGCAACCACGCTTGCCGATATCGAGGCTGATTGCGTTGCCCATGGCGCATCCATCGGGCTGACGGTCAACTGTGCGCAATCAAATTGCGAAGGCAGTTTGATTGATCACCTGCATGCCGCACGCGGCACGATGTCGGGTGTGATCATCAATGCCGGTGCCTATACCCATACATCCGTCGCGCTGCGTGATGCGATTAGCGCAATTGCCTTGCCGGTGGTCGAGTTGCATCTGTCAAACACCCATGCGCGCGAGGCGTTTCGCCATATCTCGCTGATTGCGCCGGTCTGTGTTGGGGTGATCCAAGGGTTTGGCGCGCGTGGCTACATCTTGGCGCTTGATGCGATCAAGGGGCATCTGACGCGCGGATAAGCCAAAGAAAACGGGGCAGTGCGATGCCCTGCCCCGTTCAAAATCAGGCTTGAGAAACGGGCTTAGCCCTTGGCGACCTTGGCCACTTCCTCAGCGAAATTTTCTTCTTTTTTCTCAATGCCTTCGCCAACTTCCAAACGCACGAAGCCGGTGATTTCCACGCCAGCTTCCTTGGCGGCCGCACCAACCGTCAGATCGGGGTTGATGACGAAAGCTTGGTTGACCAGCGTGATATCGGCGAGGAATTTCTTCATCCGGCCATCAATCATCTTCTCGATCACGGCGTCGGGCTTGCCCGACTCGCGTGCGATATCGATCTGAACCTGACGCTCCTTGGCGACCATTTCGGGGTCGACGGCATCTTCGTTCAGCGCGGCCGGGTTGACGGCTGCGACATGCATCGCGACCTGACGGGCAAAGCCCTCATCCGTGCCGTTGATGGCAACCAGAACGCCGATCTTGCCCATGCCGGGTGCGGCCGCGTTATGGACATAGCTGACAACGGTCTGGCCGGTCAGCTTGGTCATGCGGCGCAGCGCCATGTTTTCGCCGATCTTGGCGATGGCATCGGTGATGACGGTCTCGACGGGGGTGCCATTGATCGCGGTCGCGTTGAGTGCGGCAAGATCAGCCGCACCAAGTGCCGCCTCGGCGATGGCGGCTGCCATGCCTTGAAACTCTGCATTCTTGGCCACGAAATCGGTCTCGGAATTCACCTCGACCGCGACGCCGGAGCCATGCGCGACGGCGACAGCAACGAGGCCCTCGGCGGCGGTGCGGCCCGATTTCTTGGCAGCCTTTGCCAGACCTTTGGTGCGCAGCCAATCAATGGCGGCTTCGAAATCACCATCGGTTTCGGTCAATGCCTTCTTGGCATCCATCATGCCTGCGCCTGTTGCTTCGCGCAGTTCCTTTACCATTGCAGCGGTAATCGCCATGAGCGTTCTCCTGAAATTAGGTCTGCGCGCGAGGCATGCCCCGCGCGCGTATCATTTGGATGACGAAAGCCTCAGGCTTCGGTTGTTTCCTCGACGGCGCTCTCATCGGCCAAGGCCTCTTCGAGTGTGCCCTCTTCCAGCGAACCAAGATCGACACCGGCGGTCTGGAGCTGTGCGGACATCCCGTCAAGTGCGGCGCGGCTGATCAGGTCGCAATAGAGCGCGATCGCACGGGCGGCATCGTCATTGCCGGGGATGACATAGTCGACGCCATCGGGCGGGCAGTTGGTATCGACCACAGCCACCACGGGAATACCCAGCTTGCGCGCTTCGGCGATGGCGAGGCTTTCCTTGTTGACGTCGATGACGAACAGCAAATCAGGCAGGCCGCCCATTTCGCTGATCCCGCCAAGCGAGGCCTGAAGCTTGATGTGATCGCGTTCCATCCCAAGACGTTCTTTCTTGGTCAGACCCTCGACACCGGCACCCATCAGCGCGTCGATCTCCTTGAGGCGCGAGATCGAGTTCGAGACGGTTTTCCAGTTGGTGAGCGTGCCGCCCAGCCAACGGTGGTTCATGTAGTATTGCGCGCAGCGTTCAGCGGCATCTGCGACCGGCTTTTGTGCCTGACGCTTGGTGCCAACAAACAAGATGCGGCCACCCTTGGCCACGGTCTCGCGCACGACCTTGAGCGCTTGGTCGAGCAATTCAACCGTCTGCGTCAGATCGAGAATGTGGATACCGTTACGCTCGCCGTAGATATACGGGGCCATACGGGGGTTCCAGCGCTGTGTCTGGTGACCAAAGTGAACGCCAGCCTCAAGCAGCTGACGCACGGAAAAATCGGGAAGCGCCATGTCGTGTTCCTTTCCGGTTTGCGCCTAGGGCGAAGGTTCAGGGTTTCCCCAACCGGTGGACCCAACGGGGATGTCTCCCCCGTAGGCCCGCCTCCGCCTGTGAAGTGAGCGTGCGATTACGGGGTTTCGGGGGGAATGGCAACCCCTGCCCCATGGGTTTGAAGCAATTATGACCGGGCCGGCTTGGAGGGTGGGAAGGGGCGCGAAAGAATGGGGGCGCTGCCCCCGTCGCGTGCCGCGACCCCCCCGGGATATTTATGAAACGAAGAAGCCGATAGACGCGCGCAAGGCGCAAGGTTAGAGCAAGAAGATGGGGAAGGCACCGGATATCTTGTGCATCGGCTCGGTCCTTTGGGACATTATCGGGCGCACCGATCATGCCATGGCACCCGGCAATGACAAGCCAGGGCGGATCACCCGCCTGCCGGGGGGCGTGGCGCTGAACATCGCAATGACGATCAGGGGGTTTGGCTTGACCTCTGCGCTTTTGTCGGTGGTGGGTGATGATGCGGAAGGTCATGCGCTTTTGGCGACATGTCGCGCGATGGGGCTGGATTGCGATGCGGTCTTGGTCGATCCCGATCTGCCGACCGATCAATATATGGCGATCGAGGCGCAAGGCGGCCTTTTGGCGGCCTTGGCCGATGCCCATTCGCTCGAGGCTGCCGGCGCGCGCATCTTGGCCCCTTTGCATGACGGGCGCTTGGCCAGTGCAGTTTCGCCTTGGTCCGGGATCGTCGCGCTTGATGGCAATCTGACCGAGGCGCTCTTGGAAGAGATTGCCGAAAGCCCGCAGTTCGCCGAGGCCGATCTGCGCATCGCGCCTGCCTCGCCGGGCAAGGCCGTGCGGTTGCGCCCACTGTTAAATCATCCGCGCGCAACGCTTTACGTCAATTGCGAGGAGGCCGGGCTGTTGACCGGGACCACCCCCAGCGATGCGATGGCGGCCGCTGATCACTTGATCAATGCAGGCGCGCGGCGGGTGCTGGTGACTGACGGGCCAGCCTTGGCGGTTGCAGCGCAAGCGGACCAGCGGCTGGTGGCCAAGCCGCCCGCGATCACCGCGCGGCGCGTTACGGGTGCGGGCGATACCTTTATGGCGGCCCATATTGCCGCCGAGTTTGCCGGGATCACTGGGCAAGCGGCGCTGGCCCAAGCGATTGCGGCAGCGGCAGACTATGTCAGTTCGGAAAGATCCTGAGATGCCCTTTACCCTTCCAATGCGTTTTGGTGCCGAGGTCGCGGCAGCCCGTGCAGCAGCGGCCCCCATCGTCGCGCTCGAATCAACCATCATCACCCATGGCATGCCTTGGCCGCAGAATGTCGAGACCGCCCAAGCGGTGGAGGATGCCGTGCGTGCCGCAGGGGCCGTGCCTGCGACCATCGCGGTTTTGGCGGGTGAGATCCATGTTGGGCTGGATGGCGCAGTGTTGCGCGATCTGGGGCAAGCGCGCGGTGTGGCCAAGCTGAGCCGGGCAGATTTGGCCGCTTGTCTTGCGCAGGGTGGCACGGGGGCCACGACGGTGGCCGCGACGATGATCTGTGCCGCCAAAGCGGGGATCGCGGTCTTTGCCACGGGTGGGATCGGCGGTGTGCATCGCGGCGCGGAAGAAAGTTTCGATATCTCGGCCGATCTGCATGAATTGGCGCAAACAGCTGTCACAGTGGTGGCGGCTGGGGCCAAGGCGATCCTTGATCTGCCCAAAACGCTTGAGGTGCTGGAAACCCTTGGCGTGCCGGTCATCGCCTATGGCCAAGACGCTTTCCCCGCCTTTTGGAGCCGCGACAGCGGGCTGCGCGCACCGCTGCGCATGGATGACCCTGCAATGATCGCCGCCGCCCACCGCATGCGCGCGGCCCTTGGTCTGCCCGGTGGGCAGTTGATCGCCAATCCGATCCCTGTGGTCGATGAAATTCCCAGTACCGATCTGGCGCCGCTGATCGCCATGGCACAGGCCGAGGCCAGCGCGCAGGGGATAACCGGCAAGGCCGTGACGCCATTTCTGCTCGACCGGCTGTTTTCGCTGACAAAAGGGCGCAGCCTTTCGGCCAATATTGCGCTGGTGTTGAACAATGCACGCCTTGGGGCCGAAATTGCCAAGGCGATGGCCAAGGGTTAACTGCGCGACGCTTGTGTGAAATCCGTGCGCGGCCTACATATGCGGTGAACGCGGCCCAACGCAGCCCCGCCAAGGCGCCAGACCCCATGAGAGCCATGCAACTGCCACCCCCACCCCCGCCGCCACGCCGTGGCCTGTTCGCATCACTCCGGTCGAGCTTTTTCACCGGGCTGATCGTGATCGCGCCGATTGGGATCACCGTTTGGCTGATCTGGTCGCTGTTTGGCTGGATTGATAGCTGGGTTTTGCCGCTGATCCCCAATGCCTATAACCCGGCCTATCTGATCCGGCTTTATACCGGCCTTGAGGTCGATATTCGCGGCATTGGCGTGGCCACTTTCTTGATCTTTACCATTTTGGTGGGCTGGGTCGCGAAAGGGTTGATCGGGCGGTCGCTGATCCGCTGGGCCGAAAGCCTTGTTTTGTCGATCCCGCTGATCCGCTCGCTCTACTCGGGGTTGAAGCAAATCGTCGAGACGGTGCTGCAACAAGGCCAGCAGAATTTTGAGAAAGCCTGTCTGATCGAGCATCCGCGCAAAGGGGTTTGGGCGATTGCCTTTATCTCGACCACCGCCAAGGGCGAGATTGCGCGCCGCCACGGGCCAGAAGAGATGGTCTCGGTCTTTATGCCGACGACGCCCAACCCGACATCGGGCTTTTTGCTGTTTTTGCCGCGCAAAGAGGTGATCGTGCTGGATATGTCGGTCGAGGATGCGGCCAAGCTGATCATCTCGGCGGGCTTGGTTTATCCCAATGGCGATGGTGGTGTGAAAACCGATGCAAAGGGCAGTTTGCCCGAAGCGGCAGAATAGCTCTACGCGCGTGCCGCGTTCTATCCCATTCAGTGTCAAGCGCTCTCGGCCAACGCCGTCTGCTTGCGCGCGCGCCCTGTGGCGTTGAGTAACACCGCCCCTAGCACGAATATGCCCCCCAGCATGGTGGCTTGGCTGGCCGTTTCGCCGATCACCACCCACACCAAAAGCGGTGCCAACATCACTTCGAGCAGCGAGATGAGCGTTAACTCGGCCGCCGGGACCACGCGACTGCCCAAGCTGTAAAGCACCATGCCAAAGGCCAGCGTTCCCGCCCCCATGCCGATCGACCAACCCAGATCGGCCAAGGGCACCGACAAGGGCGTCAGGCTGAACCATGCGCCCCCTGCCCCTGCGATCAGGCTGAAGATACCGCCCAGCAAGACGATGGGCATGGCCGATGCGCCGCTCCGGCGGAGGGTGACGGTAAAGATTGCAAAGCCAGCCGCGCTGGAAAGCGCTGCGATATTGCCGGGCAAAGCGCCGCGATCAAGCCCGCCTTGCACCATCACGCCGATCCCGATGGCCGCGACCCCGATGGCGGCCCAAGTGCGCCCACGCACCTTTTCGCCAAGCACGGCCCAGCCCAACAGCGCCGTGATAAATGGCGAGGCGGAAAAGAGGAAAACCGCATTGGCGATGGTGGTGGATTGGATCGCATAGATGGCCCCGCCAAAGGCAAAGATCAGCCCAAGCGCGCCAATCACCCCCGCAAATCCCACATGCCAAAGCCCGCGCAGCCCATGCTGCCGGTCTTGCCAAGTGATGAAGATCGCGATCACCGGGATCATCCCCAATGAGCGCCAGAACAAGATCGCCCAAGGCTCGGCCATGTCGATTTGACGGAATATCAACCCTTGCAAGGACCACAACAGCGCCGCGCCAATCACAAGCCCCACACCAGTTCCGTAGCGCATGTGATTTCCTGCATGATGGTTCTTGCGCCCATCTGCCGCCGCAAAGCACGCCCGGTCGCGTTTGGATGCGACATGGGCCATTGCCGTTTTCAGGCGATCCGCCCCAAATAGACAACGGCGCCCGAGGGCGCCGTTGTGTTGGGTGTTGGGCGCGGCCCTTTAGGGTGCGACCCACCACACGTCGGGCTGCCAGCCGATCCAATCGCCATAGATCGGGATCACATCGGGAAAGCGCAGCTCGGCATTATGGGCGATGCGGCTGACCGGGTTGTGCCAGAACGGCACGACATAGCGCTCGGACGTCAGGACACGATCAAGCGCGCGCACGGCGGCAACATAATCATCTTGGCTTTCGGAATTGAGCATCCTGCCCACCATCGCCTCGATCGCGGGGTGGCATGCGCCCATCAAATTGCGCGCGCCTTGGGTGTCGCGGCTGGCGCAGCCCCAATAGCTGTATTGCTCATTGCCGGGGCTGAGCGACAGGCCGTAGCGCTCATAGACCATGTCGAAATCAAAGACATCGCGGCGTTCGCGGAACTGGGCCGCATCCACGCGGCTGACGGTGACATTGATCCCCAGACGGGTCAGCGCCTCGGTATAGATATTGATGATCGCGTCATTCTCGGCCGACCCGGTCTGCAGCAAGATATCAAAGGTAAAGGGCGTGCCATCGGGTTTGGTCATCATACCGTTTTGCACGGTATAGCCCGCGTCCTCCATTGCAGCGAGGGCCGCCGCAATGCCTGCGCGATTGCGCTCCGATCCGTCAGAGACGGGCATCACATAGCCCTCGCGCGCGCCGGGCAAAAGATCGGCGGCAAAGGGGGCCAGAAATTCGGCCACCCGGCCCGTTGCTGGGCCTGCCTGCATCGCCAAGGGTGAGTTGGCGAAGTAGGAGGTGATGCGCGGATCAACGCCGCCATTCATCGTCTGGTTGATGAATTCGGCCGGAAAGGCCTGGATCATCGCCTCACGCACCCGCCAATCGGCGAAATCTGTGCGCCGCGTGTTCATCACAAGGCCAGTCATGCCTGATGGGCGCTGATGCGTGACCTCGGCCAGCACAACCTCGCCGGAACGGACACGGGGGAAATCGTAATTCGTGGCCCAAGCCTGCGCCGATGTCTCGCGCATGGTCGAAAGAATCCCGGCGGTAAAGGCCTCGAACATGGCGGTTCCGTCTAAGAAAAACTCCATCCGCACCTCGTCGATCACATTGGTGCCGCGCCGGAATGCAAGATCGCGGCCCCAGTAATCAGGGTTACGCTTGAGGCTGACAAAGCGCCCCGCCTCGAATGCATCGACGACGTAAGGGGCCGTGGCGATAGGCACGACATCAAGGCCCGATTGCGTGAAATCGCGCCCTTCCCATTGCGCAGCCTTCAGGATCGGGCGAAGGCCCATGATCATCGCCAATTCGCGGTCGGGTTCAGAAAAGCTGATCCGCACACCGCGCTCACCCACCGCTTCGATGCCCGAGACACGCGTCCAAGCGTTCAGATAGCGCGGATGGCCGATGGTGCCGAGTGTCTCATAAGACCAGATGACGTCCTCGACCGTGACCGGGCTGCCATCCGAAAAGCGCGCCTCGGGGCGGAGGATGAACTCCACCCATGCATGATCAGGGGCGACCTCGACCGATTCGGCCAAAAGCCCGTAAAGCGTAAAGGGTTCATCCCATGACCGGCCCAAAAGCGATTCGTAAGCCAAAAGCCGCAACTGCCATGGCACCGAGCCTGCGCGGATATGCGGGTTGAGGCTATCGAAGCTGCCGGTTTCACCGGTCACGATCCGCCCGCCCGTGGGCGCGTCGGGATTGGCATAGGGCAGATGGGTGAAATCCGGCCCAAGGGCTGGCTCACCATACATTGCGATCCCATGCATCGGCTGCGCGATACCTGCCCCTGACAGGCCCAATACAGCCATCATCGACACAGCCGCGACACCGAGCATTTTCGTGAAACACTGCGTTCTCATGCGCGAACAATCCTTTTGCCTCAATGCAGATTGGCACAAGGCTATCGATGCTGGGCGGACACTGCAAACTTTTCGATTGGACAAGAGGCATGCCTTTGCATATAAAGGGATCACTGCTCGATAGGTTTCTTGCCTGTATGAAACCTGCCTCAATAACTGAACGCCGGCCTTGTGCCGGCGTTTTTTTTCGCCTTGCCGCGACATGCCATGCCCTGTTGCCGCGCGCGTCAAAGCGCTAGTGTTGCGCCAAACATAAGGCGGCACAAAGGACCAAGCGACCATGGCCATCACCACCGATCTTTCCGGAAAGACCGCGGTTATCACCGGCTCGAACTCTGGCATTGGCCTTGGCATCGCCCATGAACTGGCGCGCGCCGGTGCCGATATCGTGCTCAATTCCTTCACCGACCGGGCGGAAGATCACGCCTTGGCCGAATCGCTTGGTGCCGCATACGGGGTCAGCGCGCGCTACATCGCCGCCGATATGTCCAAGGCCGCAGCCTGCCGCGATCTGATCACGCAGGCGGGGCGCTGCGATATCTTGATCAATAATGCGGGCATCCAGCATGTCGCCCCCATTCCCGATTTCGCCCCTGAGAAATGGGATGCGATCATCGCGATCAACCTCTCGTCGGCCTTTCACACAACGGCCGCTGCCCTGCCCCTGATGCGGGCGGCTGGTTGGGGGCGCGTGATCAACATCGCCTCGGCCCATGGCTTGACCGCAAGCCCGTTCAAATCGGCCTATGTCGCGGCCAAGCACGGCATCGTCGGGCTGACCAAGGTCACGGCACTGGAAACCGCCGAGGAACCCATCACCGCCAATGCGATTTGCCCCGGCTATGTGCTGACGCCCTTGGTCGAGGCGCAGATCCCCGATCAGATGAAAACCCACAATATGGACCGCGACACCGTGGTGCGCGAAGTCATGTTGGCACGCCAACCCTCGCGCGATTTCGCGACCGTGGAACAAATGGGCGGCACGGCGGTGTTTTTGTGTTCGGATGCGGCGGCCCAGATCACCGGCACCACGATCAGCGTCGATGGCGGCTGGACCGCACTTTAATCGCGCATCTCGGGTGGCAGACCCGCGCGCACCGCCGCTTCGGCAGTTGCGGCCAGCGTTTTGCGGTCTGGATAATCGCTCACCTTGAGGGGGGGGTGATACACCACCGTCACACGGCCTTGGCGGGGTGCGGCGAGAACGGATAAGATTGCAGGGCCAAGCGCCATATCCCCCCACCAGCCGTAAAAACATGCGTCTTCGCCCAGTGGTGCCTGATAGATCAGCGTCACGGGCTGGATCTGCAAGATCGCACTGAGCCGCTCATTGTGGAAAGCTTGGAAAAGCGTGGTTTTGAACGGCAAAACCCGCCGCCCATCGCTGGAGGTTCCTTCGGGAAAGAACAACAGCCTTTGGCCCGCGCGCAGCCGATCCTCGAACAGCTGCGTTTGTGCGGCGGCATGGCGGCGATCGCGCGCGATGAACACCGTACCCGTGCCACGCGCAAGCCAGCCGATACCGGGCCAGCCCGCCACTTCGGATTTGGCGACGAAATAAAGCCGCTTGCTTGCACTCAGCACGAAAATATCCAGCCAACCCACATGATTGGCCACATAGGCCCCCGCCCCGATCATGGGCCTGCCATGGATCACCCGGCCCAGCCCCAAGATACGGCAGGCCGCGATACAGACAAATTGCGTGATGAAAGGCGTGATTGGGCGCGCTTGGCCAAAGATCACCCGCTCGGGCCAACGCAAGAGCAGCAAAAGCGGAAAACACAAGATCAACAAGATCAACAAGGGCGCGCCGCGCAAACCGATGCGTAGCCAATCGGCCCACCCAAGCGCGCGCGGTTCAGGCGCGGCCGGCCCATACCATGTTTGGCTCATGCCAAGGCGCCCCGCTGATAGATCGCGCGCGATGTCTCGGGGATGCGCGCGACATCCATGACAAGGCAGACATCGAGACAGTTAAAGGCATGATCAAGATAGGCCCCCTGCCCCACAACGCCGCCCAAGCGCAGATAGGCCTTGATCAAGGCAGGCACGGCGCGGATCGCCGCTGGGCGATCAAGATCGGCCTCGGCGATCAAATCCATCCGCTGATAGCCGCTTGCGCGCGCCACAGGGCGCAGGTCGGGCGGGGCCAGATGCCGGTGATGCAGCAGCGACAAGGGCCCGGCCAAAGGCGCGGGATCGCAGCCGTGAAAACTGGCCACGCCGAACAACACCTCGACCTCGCGGGCGGCGATATAGCCCGCAAGCCCGGCCCAAAGATGCATCATCGCGGTGCCGCCGCGATAGTCGCGGTGCAGGCAAGACCGCCCCAATTCCAGCAAGCGCCGGCCACTGCGCTTGAGCGCGGTGAGGTCGTATTCATCCTCGGAATAGAATTGACCCGCCGCAACCGCGCCCTGTTCGGTCAAAAGCCGATAGACACCCACCACCTGATCATCAGCGGGCCGACGGGTATCGCGCAGCAACAGGTGATCGACATGGGCATCGAAGCGGTCGATCTCGCGGCGGGCATCATGATCGACCATTGGCCCGTCAGCGCCCAGTTCGGCCACGAAAACATCATAGCGCAAGCGCTGCGCGGCATGCAGATCGGCGCGATCTTGCGCCAAGCAAAGCTCGAAATGGCGATCATCGATCTGCATGTTCGTCGCGCGTAACCCCTGTGGCGATGGCTTTAGCAGGCGCAACCCCGCTTGCAAACCAGCCATGGCGCTGCAAGGTTGATGGGGTGTTGCGTTAAACTGGTATTAACCGGTGGCCCTTAGCCTAGGGCGCACGATCCGGTGAGGATAGAATGGTTCAGTCGAGGTATACGATGTTGAGGCGGATATGGCGCGCGTCCAGCACCAGCTTGCCCTCATTCTCGAAATTGACCGTGATCTTGCCGCCAATATTCGACTGCACCTGCCCCAGCCCCCAGTCCGGGGTATCGGGCGCGCGCACGAACATGCCCGGCTCTAGGATCGTGCTCAAATCATCGTGCATCAAAAGGTCCGCCTCATGAATGATCAAACGCCTTCAGGGCATCAAAGCCTTGCTGAACTCATTGCCTCGCGGCTTTGCCATGACCTCGTAAACCCGCTGGGCGCAATCGGCAACGGGGTCGAATTGATCGAGATGACGGGGGCGGTGCGCGGCCCGGAAATGGCCTTGATCCGCGACGCGGTGCGCGATGCACAGGCAAGGGTGCGCTTTTTGCGCATCGCCTTTGGCGCGGCCGCCCCCACCCAGATCCTTTCCACGCGCGAGGCCAAGGCAACAGCCCAAGGCCCATGGCAAGGTGCGCGGCTGCATGTCAGCTGGGCCGTGGCCGAGGATTTGCCGCGCCATCGGGTCAAGATCGGGTATCTGATGCTTTTATGCGCCGAGACCGCGCTGCCCATGGGGGGTGATGTGACCATTGCGCAAGCGCCCGGCGGCCACCTGCGGCTTAGTGCCAAGGCCAGCCGCGTCACGCTTGACCCGGCCCTTTGGTCAGTGCTGCATTTCGGCATGAACGCCGCCGCGCGCCCGCTCAAGGCTTGCGAGGCACAGTTTGCAGCGCTTCATGCCACACTGTCGCTGTTCGATCTGACGCTGAACTTCGTTGCGGGTGATGATGGGCTGATCATCGCCACCGCATGAGTGTTTACAGCGCCACCAATCCCGACCGAAAGCGGCGCATCTTGTCGGCATAATTGCGCGCCGATTGCAGCAGCTTTTCCTGCGCCGGGCCATCCAGTTCGCGCACGACTTTTCCGGGCATGCCCATCACAAGGCTGCCATCGGGAATGATTTTCCCCTCGGGGATAAGCGCCCCCGCCCCGATCAGACAGCCCCGCCCGATGACGGCCCCGTTCAACACCGTGGCCCCCATGCCCACCAGCGATCCGTCGCCAATGGTGCAGCCATGCAAGATCGCGTTGTGCCCGATGGTGCAATCGCGCCCGACCGTCAGCGGATAGCCCATATCGGTATGGAAAATGCAGCCCTCTTGCACGTTGGAGCCTTCGCCGATGCGAATTTCTTCGTTGTCGCCGCGCAAGGTCGCGCCGAACCAGACGCTCGCGCCCGCGCAAAGCACCACGCGCCCCATCACATGCGCGCCGGGGGCGACCCAGCTATCGGCATCGACAACGGGGGTGATCCCCTCCCATGCATAGATCATGGCTGACCCTCCTCAAACTGGGCGTGTAATTTGCGAACATGATCGGCCAGCCCCGGCTGTTGTGCGCGGCGCAGCCGTTCGGCGGTGATGATGGTCTTGAGGCGCGCAAAGCTCGTCTCAAGATCGTCGTTGATCAAGACATAGTCATAGCCATCCCAATGGCTGATCTCGTCCCAGCTTTTTTGCATGCGCTTGGCGATCACATCGCTGCCATCTTGACCACGGCTTTCCAGACGGCGGCGCAATTCGGGGATCGATGGCGGCAAGATAAAGATCGACAGCGTATGCCGCCCCAGCGCCGAATTGCGGATCTGTTGCGCACCTTGCCAGTCGATATCGAACAGCACATCGCGCCCGGCCTCGATCGCAGTGGCAACCGGTGCCATGGGTGAGCCGTAGAAATGGCCAAAGACATGGGCGTGTTCCAGCATCGCGCCCTTGGCGACCAGCGATTTGAACGCGGCCTCGGCCATGAAATGGTAATGTTCGCCATCAACCTCGCCCGGTCTTGCGGCGCGCGTTGTGGCCGAGACGGAAAAGCGCAGCGACGGATCCCAGCCCATCAGCATCTTGGCCAAGGTGGATTTGCCCGCGCCCGAGGGCGAAGACAGGATGATCAACAGACCACGGCGGGCCATCGGGTCGGTGGCGGTCATGATCACTCCACGTTTTGAACCTGTTCGCGGGTCTGGTCGATGGTCAGTTTAAGGTCAAGCCCCACAGAAGTGAGCGCGTGATCTTGGCTTTTGGAACACAGCGTATTGGCCTCGCGGTTGAACTCTTGCATCAAGAAATCCAGCTTGCGCCCAACAGCCCCCCCTTGCGCCAAAAGCGCGCGCGCTGCTGCCACATGAGCGCGCAAGCGGTCGATCTCTTCGGTCACATCTGTTTTAAGCGCCAGCGCCGCGATTTCTTGTAACAGCCGCGCCTCGTCGATCTCTGTGCTGTCGAGCAGGCTTTGGGCGGCCATGCGCAAGCGTTCTGCCTGTGGCTGGGCGCGGGCATGGGCGAGGGTTTCGGCCTGTTCGACAAGTCCGGCGATGCGGTCGATCTGGCTTTGCAAGATTGCGGCAAGTGCTGCCCCCTCGGCCTGCCGCATTGCGGTGAACTCGGCCAAAAGCTGGTCGATATCGGCCAATAGCACCTCGGGGTCGGGCAAGCCCAAATCGGCCCCATCAAGCAAGCCGCGCAGCCCCATGATCTCGGCCGGGCTGGCCGGGCGGAGCGTAAGGCCCATGGCGTTTGCCGCCGCCTCGATCTGCAACATCTGCGTCAGCGCGTGTTCAAGGCGGGCGGCATCAATGCCAGCACCAGCCACGCCCCCATCGCGGCCCAGCCGTAAGGATAAACTTACCGCGCCACGCGACAGCGCAGCCCCCAAGGCGCGCCGCAAGGGTGCGTCCAGCGCACCCAAGCCATCGGGCAGCCGAAACCGCAGATCAAGACCGCGCGCATTGACGGCGCGCAGTTCCCAACTCCAGCTTTGCCCATTGCCATCCGCCCCCTCGCGTGTGGCATAGCCTGTCATCGAGGCGATCACCCCGGTCGGTGCTGCGTTAACCAATGATGAATTCTCCCCCTGCCCTCTGCGACTGCACACAGCTATTAAGCTTTGGCTAACCAACTCGAGACTGCGTTACCAGATGAACAATATCATTCCCTTCGGCCCGCTGCGACCGGACAGCACCGGTTTGGCGGCGCTGATCGGCTATTGGCAGGCGTTGCGCCGTGGTCAAGGCGTACCCGCGCGCGCAGATCTTGATCCCAATGCCTTGGCACCGTGGCTTGCCATGGCCGGGTTGGTCGAGCACGGCCCTGACGGAGCGCTGCGCTTTCGCGTCGGCGGACAGGGATTGCGCGCCTTATTAGGGGCCGAGGCGCGCGGTATGCCGCTGCGCAGCCTTTTTGCGCCGGGTGCGCGGGCGCGTCTGCATGATTTGGCCCAGCATGTGTTTCATGCCCCAGCCCTTCTGCGCATGAACGTGACCACAGCCGCGCAATACCGCGCAGCGCCTGTTCATCTCAGCATGGTGATGCTGCCTCTGCGTGATCATCACGATCAGACCACGCGCGCCCTGATCTGCTTGGATGAAGAAGGCGCCCGCGCGGTCAAGGCGCCTGTGCGCTTTGAGATCAGCCACGCGAGTTTAATCCCGCTCAGTCAAGCGCAACCCAGAGCAGCGGCGCATCGGCTGGTCGCCGGCGGGCGGTGTTAAGCCGCCCACCGCAAGATATGCTCACACCGCAGCCCGCAGCGCCGCGCGGCTTTGCTGGAGCTCTTCGGCCACCAAGAACGCCAGTTCCAGCGATTGCGACGCATTCAAGCGCGGATCGCAGGCCGTGTGGTAGCGCGAGGACAAATCCTCGTCGCTGACCGCGCGGATGCCACCGGTGCACTCGGTCACATCCTTGCCTGTCATTTCGATATGCACACCACCCGGCACGGTTCCTTCGGCGCGGTGGATGGCGAAAAAATCCTGCACTTCGCGCAAGATCGCGTCAAAGGGACGGGTTTTGTAGCCGGTCGAGGATTTGATCACATTGCCATGCATCGGATCGCAGGACCAAAGCACATTGGCCCCCTCGGCCTGCACCGTGCGGATCAGGCGCGGCAAGTGATCCCCAACATTGCCCGCACCAAAGCGCGCGATCAGCGTCAAGCGCCCCGGCTCATTCTCGGGGTTGAGCTTGGCCATCAAGACCTTGAGGTCTTCTTCCTTGGTGCTGGGGCCGCATTTCAGGCCGATGGGGTTTTGCACACCGCGGCAGAATTCCACATGCGCGCCATCGGGCTGGCGGGTGCGGTCGCCGATCCAGATCATGTGGCCAGAGCCCGCCAGCCATTTGCCAGTGGTGCTATCGACGCGGCACAGCGCCTCTTCATATTCCAACAGCAGTGCTTCGTGGCTGGTGTAGAAATCGACCGTGCTCAGCTCATGGTTCGTCGCGCCCGACAGGCCAGCGGCCGCCATGAAATCAAGGCTGTCTTGGATGCGGTTTGCCATGTCGCGGTATTTGTCGGCGTCTTCGTGATCGGTAAAACCCAGCGTCCAGCTATGCACGCGGTGGATATCGGCAAAACCGCCCGTCGAGAATGCGCGCAGCAAGTTGAGCGAGGCCGCGGCCTGTGTATAGGCCTGCAACATCCGCGCCGGGTCGGGGATACGCGCCTCGGGTGTGGGGGCGATATCATTGATGATGTCGCCCTTATAGCTATCCATCTCAACGCCATTGACCATTTCGGTCGGTGCCGAACGCGGCTTGGCAAATTGTCCGGCGACGCGGCCCACCTTGATCACGGGAACCTTGGCGCCATAGGTCAGCACCATCGCCATTTGCAGCATGACCTTGAAAGTATCGCGGATATTGTCGGCAGAGAATTCCGCGAAACTTTCGGCGCAATCGCCCCCCTGAAGCAAGAAGGCGTCACCGCGCGCGGCGGCGGCAAGCTGCTTTTTCAGCTTCCTTGCCTCGCCCGCAAAGACCAAGGGCGGGTATTTCGACAGCTGCGCCTCGGCGCTGTGAAGCGCATCTGCATCAGGATAAACAGGCATCTGCACGCGCGGCTTGGCGCGCCAATCGGTTTTGGTCCAAGCCTGTCCGGTCGTTCGGGTCATGGCTATGCATCTCCTGTCGTCTGTTCACGCGGGCGGGTTATAGGCTGGCTTGGCTTGTCTTCCAATGCCTTAAATCAAAGCGAGCGGGGATTGCGCATGGGCAAAAAAGCTGCTTTCGCTCACGACGTCCGCGCAACCGCGCGACATGAGCCGTGCCAAGACGAGACCGCAAATGCCAGATCAAATCGGCCCCAAGCAATATGTCTTCATATTGTTGGACCAATTCACCATGCTATGCTTTTCCAGCGCCGTCGAGGCGTTGCGGATCGCCAATCGCATGTCTGGCAAGCAACTCTATACATGGACATTGGCTGGTGAAGGTGGCGATGTGGCGTGGTGCTCGGCGGGCATCGGTTTTAAGCTTGATTGCGACCTCCCCGAGATCAACCGCGATGACACGGTGCTTGTGTGCGGCGGTATCGATGTGGCCTCGGCCACCTCGAAAAAGATGCTCAACTGGCTGCGCCGCGAGGCGCGCAAAGGGGCCACGATTGGCGGGCTTTGCACGGCAGGCTACACGCTGGCCAAGGCCGGGCTTCTCGATGGCAAGCGCGCCACGATCCATTGGGAAAACCAAGACAGCTTCATCGAAGAATTCGAGGATGTGACGCTGACGAAATCCGTCTTTGTTATTGACGGCAACCGCATTACCACGGCGGGCGGCACCGCCTCGATCGATCTGATGCTCAAGATCATCGCCGATGATCATGGCGAGGATCTGGCCAATCTGGTGGCCGATCAGCTGATCTATACCTCGATCCGCACCGATCAGGACACACAGCGCCTCTCGATCCCGACGCGGATCGGCGTGCGCCACCCCAAGCTTGGCCAAGTGATCCGGATGATGGAGCAAAACATCGAAGAACCGATCAGCCCCGCGACACTGGCGCGCGATGTCGATATGTCGACCCGCCAGCTTGAGCGGCTGTTTCGCCGCTATCTCAACCGCAGCCCCAAGCGTTATTACATGGAATTGCGGCTGGGCAAGGCGCGCAACCTGCTGATGCAAACCGATATGAGCGTGATCAATGTCGCGCTGGCTTGCGGTTTTGCCTCACCCTCGCATTTCTCGAAATGCTACCGCGCCCATTACGCCACCACGCCCTATCGTGAGCGTGGCACCCATGGCAGCAAGCCGCGCGATTAACCCTGAGCGACACGCGCCGCGCGCCCGCCACGCCGACCACCCTTGGGGCTGGCATCCAACCCTGCGCGCAGAACGGCAAGCATCGGATGGGCGGCGGGGGCATCCGCATAGCGCGCAAGCAGCGCTGTAATCGCCTCGCGCGGGTCAGCGCCCGACACGCTGAGCGCCCAATCCACAAAGATCGAGCGGCATTCCCCATCGGTGATCCCATCGATCCGAAAAGATTCGCGGATCAGACCCTTGGGATCAATCGGGTCGGCGGCGGGTTTTTCAGGCGACATCACGGTTCCTTGCGCGGGGCGGCGCCAAGCACGGCGTCGATCATCTTGGCGATATAGGCGCGCTTTTCGTCCAATGCCACTGCAAGCGCGTCAGCCGAGGGCGCATCCGCGACACGCGCCAAGAATTCGCGCCCCCCTTCGCCGATGGCGCTTGGGTCAACCGCGCTATCCGTCAAAAGCCGGGTTGCCGCCTGCACGCGGGCGAAAAGCCCATGCGCGGCGATCAACGCGGTGGACTGTTCGGCATCAAGCCAGCCCAGATCAGGCGCATGGGCCAATTGTGCGGCCGTAGCGCGCGCATCCGATCCGCTGGCCAAGGCGACGGCCTGACCCAGCAATTCGATATCTTGCAGCCCGCCCTGCCCCTCTTTGATCGCCCATGTGCTGCCCGCGCGCCCGGCGGCGGCAAGGCGCGCGCGCATTTCGGCCGCATCCGCCCGCACCTTGGCCGGATCGGCCTTGTCGGCAATGACCGCGCGGCGAACCTCTTCCACCCGGTCGCAAAGATCGGCTGGGCCCGCCATGGTACGCGCGCGTGTCAGCGCCATATGCTCCCATGTCCATGCCTCGGTGCGCTGATAATGCGCAAACGCCGTGATCGCCGTGGCCACCGGCCCTTGTCGCCCCGACGGGCGCAGCCGCATATCGACCGCGTAAAGCGTGCCCGCAGCGGTGGGTGCAGACAGCGCTGTGATCAGTGTTTTGGTCGCCTTGGCATACCAGCCGCGCGGATCAAGGGGGCGTGGCCCTGCACTTTGTTCGACATCGGCAGGGTCATAGATCACGATCAGATCAAGATCAGAGCCCGCGCTCATCCGCCCGGCACCCAAACTGCCCATGCCCAAGACCACGCCGCCATGCCCCGGCGGCGGGCCGTGACGGCGCGCGATCTCGTCACAAACCACAGGCCAGAGCGCGCCAAGCACGGCTTGGGCCAGATCGGTATATTGCGCCATCGCGGCCTCTTCGTCGATCAGCGCGCGGAGCTGATGCACGCCGATCCGGAAATGCCATTCCTTCTGCCAACGCCGCGCCTGATCAAGCTGGCCCTCAAATCCAGAGCCCGCCAAAACCGCCGCAAGTTCGGCCTGAAGCGACTGTGTTCCCGGCCAAGGTGCAAAGAAACGCCCATCCAGCACCGCATCCAACACGCTTGCGTGGCGCGACAGGTAAAGCGACAGACCGGGCGCTGTGGCGCAGATATCGACAATCAGATCAACAAGGCTGGGGTTCGCCTCGAACAGCGAAAACAGTTGCACACCAGCGGGTAGCCCCTTGAGAAAGCTATCAAAGTTCAGCAGCGCCTCATCGGGGCGCGCGGCGCGCTGAAACCGGCGCAAAAGCTCTGGCTTAAGGCGGGCAAAGATCGCATGCCCCCGCTCGGAGCGTAGCGCAGGATATGTGGGCCAACGGGCCACAATCTCGGCCTGTTCAGGCGGCACTGCCACATCGCCGCCACCCGCTTTGCCCGGTTGGAACAGGTCGCCGCACATCTCCTCCACGCGGGCCAAGCGCTGCGCAAGCCCCGCGCGGAAGGCCGTGATATCATCCGTCCCGCACAGATGGGCAAGGCGGGCAAAACCTTCGGCGGATTTGGGCAAATCATGGGTTTGCGCATCGTCGATCATCTGGATGCGATGCTCGATCTCGCGGTGATGGGTGTAGTGATCGGTCAATTCTTCCGCCACATCCGCTCCGATCCAACCCGCCGCGGCAAGCGCGCCAAGCGCGTCGACCGTGCGCCGCTTGCGCAAGCTCAGATCACGGCCGCCGGCGACAAGTTGGCGGGTTTGGGCGAAAAACTCGATCTCGCGGATGCCGCCCGCGCCGAGTTTCATATTGTGACCTTCGAGTTTAAGATTGCCGTGCAACCCTTTATGATCACGTATTTTCTGCCGCATGTCGATCGTGTCTTGCACCATCGAGAAATCCAGATGCCTGCGCCAGACAAAGGGGGTAAGCGTGTCCAGAAACCTTGCGCCCGCTGCAATGTCACCCGCCGCTGGCCGCGCCTTGATATAGGCCGAGCGTTCCCAACTGCGCCCTTCGGCCTCGTAATAGCGTTCCGCCGCCGTGAGCGAGATACAAACCGGCGTCACGCTCGCATCAGGGCGCAGCCGCAGGTCGGTACGAAACACATAACCCTCATCGGTCGTATCCGAGAGGGACGCCGCCATGCGGCGGGTTGCGCGGATAAAGGCCGCGCGCGCCTCCATCGCATCGGCGGGATCGAAACGATCATCATCAAAGAAACAGATCAGATCGATATCAGAGGAATAATTCAACTCCCCCGCGCCCATCTTGCCCATCGCCAGCGCGACCATGCCCGCGCCAAAGCGATGGGCATCATCCTCGGTCATGCCGGGGATCTTGCCGCGCCGTGCCTCAAGCCCGACATGGGTGATCAGCGCCGCATTTAGGCAAGCATCGGCAAAATCGGTCCAGGCCTGCGTCACCTGGTGCAAGGGCCAGAGCCCGCCCAGATCGGCCAGCGCCACCACCAGCGCCGCGCGCCGTTTGAGCTGGCGTAACCCGTGATCAAGCGTGGTGTGATCAAGGCGCGCGGCCTCAACGATCAGCGCGGCGATGCTGTCTTCGGGTGCGGCGTTCAAAGCTTCAGACAGCCAAGCCGCCTCGCGCAGGATCAGCCCCGACAAATACGGCGATGAACCTGCCGTGCCCGTGATAAGCGGGTGCAAGGCCGCATCGACACCGTCAAGCATGGCCCAGCCCTCCTCACCGCGGGCGGTGCTAAAGGGGATGGGATGGCGGGTCAGGCGCGATGCAAAGCTCATGGCCCGAAATAGGCCCGCTTGCCCCCCGTGGTCAACGGCTTGCACATTGCGCGCGGCCCTGAGATCAAGGGGCAACAGGGGAACGTGCCGATATGTCGAAAAGTCTGAAACGGGTCGCGGATGCGCTGCGCGCAGCCGATGTCGAAAGCCAAATCGTCGAAATGGCCGAGGGCACCCGCACCGCCGAGGATGCGGCGCGCGCGGCCCGTTGCGGCGTGGACCAGATCGCCAAATCCATCATTTTCCGCGCCGAGGCGACAGGCGACGCTGTGCTTTTCATCACGGCGGGCGGCAATCAGGTCGATACCGCCAAGGCCAGCGCGCTGGCGGGCGAGGCTTTGGGCAAGGCGGATGCCGATCTGATCCGGGCGCAAACGGGCTTTGCCATCGGCGGTGTGGCCCCCGTTGGGCATCTGATCCCGATCCGGGCATGGTTCGACCGGCGGCTGTTGGATTTCGATCTGGTCTATGCGGCCGCTGGCACGCCGCGCCATGTCTTTGGCATCGCGCCCCAGCGTTTGCTGGAACTGTCCGGCGCGATCTTGGCCGATTTCACCCGCTAGAGCGCGCCGATCTGCGCCAGCACCGACCGCGCCGCGCGCAGCCAAGGTGCCTCGCCCCCGCGACCCAAGCGCCGCATCGTCTGCGCCATGGCGTCAAGCTGATCAAGGCGCGCGCGCTCATCTTCCATCAGATGGTTCATCGCCGCCGCAATCGGCGCGGGGCGGCAGTTCTCAGAAAGAAATTCGGGGATCGTTCGGCTATCGGTCACCAGATTGACCAGCGTCACGGTATCGACCCGCAGCAATGCGCCGATCAGCTTTTGGCTGAGCCAACTCATCTTATAGGCGACAACCATCGGCGTGTCGCTTGCGGCAAGCTCGAGGCTGACAGTGCCAGAAGCGGCCAACGCGATATCGGCCACGGCAAAACCCGCGCGTTTCTCGGCGGCGAAATCATCAAGCGCCACCCCGCGTGGGTCGAGGATGATGGGATTGCCCGGCCAATCCTTGATACGTGCGGCGACAATTCCCGCCACGGCAGGTGCCGCTGGCAGTACGATGCGCGCATCTGGGTGACGGTCCAAAACATCGCGCAGCGCCGCGCCGAAGATCGGCATCAAGCGCTCGACCTCAGAGCGGCGCGAGCCGGGAAGCACAAGGATCACCGGCCCCTCGTCCCGCAGATACTTGGCCCGAAACGCCGCAATCTCGCCCTCGGTGGCCTGTTCTTCGGTCACAACCGGGTGGCCCACGAAATCGCAACTCATGCCAGCGGCTTCCATATAGGGCGGCTCGAAGGGCAAAAGGGCAAGCACATGATCGACGGATTTGGCCATTTTCTTGGCCCGTCCCGGCCGCCATGCCCAGACCGTGGGGGCGACGTAATGGATGGTGCGCAGATCAGGCAGAGCCGCCTTGACGCGCGCGGCAACGCGCAAGGAAAACTCTGGGATATCAATCGTGATCAGCGCGTCAGGGGCCATGGCCTGCACCGCGGCAGCGGTCTCATCCACGCGGCGCGATAGGCGGTGGTAATTGGCCAAGATCTCGGTCAGCCCCATGACCGACAACTCCTCCATCGGGAAAAGCGTCTGTAAACCCTCGGCCTGCATCAAGGGGCCACCGATGCCGTGAAAGCTGACCGGGCCTTGGGTCAGTGCCTTGATCCCAGCCATCAGCGCGGCCCCTAGCCTGTCGCCCGAGGGCTCACCCGCCACCAAGAAAAGCCGCAGCGTCATGGCACCGCCCATAGGTTGATGTCGTGCGTTAGACATGCTGCGCGCACCGCATCGGCGTCAAGCAACAGAACGTGACCTGCCTGCAACTCGATCCCCTTCAGCCCCGCCTGCGCGCAAAGCGCGACCGTGTCAGGGCCAATGGCCGGCATATCGACGCGCAGATCTTGTCCCGGCTTGGCGCGCTTGACCAAGATGCCGCCCGATGCTGGCATTGTGTCGCCCACAAAGCGCAACAGCGCATCGGTGCCTTGCAAGGTCTCGATCCCAAGGATTTGGCCCTTGGCTGCCACCGCCGCCTGCCCCACATCAAGCGGACCAATGGCGGCAAGGACGGCGCGCGCGCGCGCTGCATCGGCGCTTGCGATGGCCTGTCCGCACAGATTGCCCGCACGCGCGACCAGATCGGGGCGCAATTCATGCGCGCCGCGAATGGTAAAACCCTGCTCCTCGAAGATCGCCACAATGCTGCGCAACAGCGCATCATCGCCTTGCCCCATCGCATCGGCCAATCTTGGCAAGAGCGCTTTGGTCTCAGCGTCTAAGCGTGCTTGGTCAAAGCCAACCCGCCGCATGGCACCGGCAAGGCAGAGCTCATCCACACCATGTGATTTGAGATCGGTGAACAGCGCGCCCAATCGCTCGAACCGTGCGACCAGATCAGCCCCCTCCGTGCCGCCCGGCGCATCCGCGAAGCGTACGACCATCGCAGGCCCGGCCGCGGCAACCAGCAAGGGCAGCGCCCCTGCCCCCGCGATGATGGCGCGCCTGCCCATGATCCTCTAGCCCGGCGTGAGAAAGGATCGGTCGCTCTCGCCCAGCACGAAATCGACGATATCGCGCACATAGCGCGATTGCCCGGCCACATCATCGAGCAGCCGCTTGGCGCGATCTTGAAACGCGCCATCCCCCTGCGCCAAGGCTTGAAAGGCGGCGCGCAGCGCCATGATATCCTCGCGCGCCACACCGCGCCGCTTGAGCCCCACGAGGTTCAGACCATCAAGCATGCCGCGCGGCCCCTGCACCAAACCATAGGGGATGACATCATTGGTCACCATGGTGACGGCACCGATGATGGCACCCTTGCCGATGCGCACGAATTGATGCACGCCTGACAGCCCCCCGATGATGACGTCATCGGATATGATGCAATGGCCCGCCACAGCGGCATTATTGGCCATGATCACCCGATCACCCACCTGCGCGTCATGGGCGACATGCGCACCTGCCATGAACAGCCCGTCATCGCCGACACGGGTGATGCCACCGCCGCCTTCGGTGCCAGTGTTCATCGTCACACCCTCGCGGATGCGATTGCGCTTGCCCACGATCAGCCGGGTTTTCTCACCGCTATATTTCAGGTCTTGCGGCACATCTCCGATATTGGCGAAGGGAAAGATCACGGTGCCTTGGCCGATCTCGGTCCAGCCGGTCACGACCGCATGGGATTTGAGCGTCACATCGGCGGCCAAGCGCGCCTCGGCCCCAACCACGCAAAACGGCCCGATCACGCAACCGGGGCCGATACTGGCCCCTGCCTCGACCACGGCCATGGGATGGATAACTGCGCTGGGATCGATCCCCATCATGCGGCCCCTTGCGCTGCACCTAGGTCCATCATCGCGGTAAATTCGGCCTCTGCGGCCAAGTCACCCTCGACAAAAGCCTGTCCACCGAACTTCCACACCTTGCCACCGGGCTTGCCGCGCAGCGTGGTGAGATGCATCTCGACGATATCGCCCGGCACCACCTTGCGGCGGAATTTACAGCCATCAATGCCCATGAAATAGACGAGCAGGTTCTTATCGGCCAAATCGGCGGACACCCCGATCATCACCGCGGCGGTTTGCGCCATCGCCTCGACGATGGTGACGCCGGGCATGATCGGCGCGCCGGGGAAATGGCCCTGAAAATGCGGCTCGTTCATCGTGACGTTCTTGATCCCGACCGCCGATTGAAAAGGCACGATATCGCGCACGCGATCCACCAAGAGAAACGGATAGCGATGCGGGATGATCCGCTGGATCAGCGCGATATCGGCGGTTGTGGGCGTATCTGCCGTCATGTGTCCTCGGGTATTGAATGCAGGCTTTGGAGGTTGGTATCAACTTGCCGCCCATGCGGCAAGCGACCGGGTCATGGCGCTGTTCCCTCGGTCTGAGGGGGCAGCCGTGTGGTGCCATCAAGATCGATCAGCGGCGCATCACCGCCGTCCTCGATTTCGCGATCAATCCGCGCAATCGCGGCATCGGTGATGTCGATCCCTTCGGCCGACAGCAGCACCGCGCGATTGTCCATCAAGACCGCCGCACCGCGCATCCGCATCAGATCGACAAGGATCGGAAAGACCAATTCGAAAAAAGCGGCACGCGCCGCCTCGGCCTGTGCTTGGAGGGCGCGACTTTTAGCTTCTTGTGCGGCACGGATGCTTTCGACACGGGCATCAAACTCTTCGGCCAAGGGGCGGAACGCGTCGGCATCCATGTTTGCGCGCTGTGCCGTTAGGCGCAGTTCTTCCTCGGTCAACTGCCCTTCGATGCGCCGGTTCTCGGCAACAAGGGCTGCGCCTGCTGCTTCGATCTCTTGCCCCATCCGTTGGCCATAGCGCGACCCGCTCAAGAGCCGGTCTTGATCGATGATCGCGATGGGGTTCGAAACCCCATCAGATGGTGCCGCTGATGTACCCTCGGACTGCGCAATCGCGACCGGCGGCACCACGTAAAGCACCAGCGCCAGACAGGTGCCGATAAAGGAGCGGCTGCGCATATCGCGCCCTTAGAACCGCGTCTCGACGGTCAGATCGAAATCGCGGGTCCGGTCGTAGCTTTCGAAATCAAGCGCGCGAGAGAAATTGAAGCGCAAAGGCCCGATGGCCGTATCCCAGAAAATCGACACACCGACAGATGAGCGCAAATGCTGACCATCATCCACGGTTGACGCCCCGGCTTTGTTATCAAGGCCCCAGACCGTGCCGACATCATAGAACATGCCGCCCGAGATGCCGTATTCGTCAGGAAGGCCCAATGGAAATGCCGCCTCGAAACGTGCGACCGAGAAGAAATTACCGCCAAGCGCATCTTGGTTGGTGGCAGCAATATCGCGCGGACCGATCCCGAATGCATCAAAGCCCCGCATCTGGCGGCTAGACAGGAAGAAGCGATCAGACAAGCGGTTCGTGCCGCCCAGCATCTCAAGCGCGCCGCCCTCAAAGCTCGCGCGCAGGGTCACATCCTCGCGCAGGATCTTTTGCTCGGCGATGCCAAGGAATGTGGCGCGTAGATAGTCGGTGTCGCCCCCCAAACCAGCATATTCCACGCCGAATTGCAGCCGCACACCGCGCGTGGGATCAAGACCTCCATCGCGCGTGTCATAGGCATATTGCATGCCTACAAAGGCCAAAGCGCGATCACCTTGTTCGGCAAACAAGATGGGAGAGCTGCGTCCAGCCACCAATCCCGAAATCTCGTTTTGTTGAACGCCGAAATAGGTGTTTACCCGGCCAAAGGTGCTGACGGGAAAACCAAGGCTGGTGCGCAGGCCGATATCCAGCGTGTCGAAATCGCGGTTTTGATCGGTGGTCTCGGTGTAAAAGGCACTCAGCCCCAGCTCGAGATCGCGCGACAAGAAAGCAGGCTCGGTGAAGGATAGGTTGAAAGCGCGACTGCCATCGGTTGTGTTAAAGCCGAAATCCAACGACTGACCGCGGCCAAGGAAATTCGCCTCGGCAAAGTTCACCGCAAGGCCCGGCCCGGTATCGGTCGAGAAGCTGGCCGAAAAGCCCAAGGTGCCGGTCGGTTGCTCTTCGACATCGACATCGACAATGATTTGATCAGCCGATGTGCCGGGGCGGGATTCGACATCGACATCGGCAAAAAAGCCGGTGGCGCGGATACGCTCGGCGGCTTGCCGGATCGCGCGCGGATCAAACGGGTCGCCCTCGACCGTGGTGAACTGCCGCCGGATCACGCTATCGAGCGTCGTCACATTGCCCTCGATATCGATGCGTTCAACAAAGACGCGTTCACCGCGACGGATCAAAAACTCCACATCCAGCGTGCGCGCCTCGTCGTTGCGGGTGATGCGCGGCTCGATCCGGACAAAGCGCAAGCCTTGCTGGGTGGCCAGCGCCTCCATCCGGCTGATCGTCGTCTCAATCAGGCGCGGGCTATAGGTCTGGCCCGACCGGATGCGGATGATCTCTTGATATTGGGCGGCATCCGCCTCGGGGATCTCAGAGGTGGTCGACACCGCGCCCAAGGAAAAGCTTTGGCCCTCGCGCATGTTGAAGGTGACGAAATAGGCATCGCGTCCGCGCGCCAGTTCCGGTGTCACGCTCAGGATTTGAAAATCGACATAGCCGCGATCAAGGTAGAAATCGGACAAAAGCTGACGATCAAGCGCGATCCGCTCGGCGATAAAGGTGTCGCGGCGAATGATCTGGCGCAAAAGCCCGGCTTGCGTGCTTTCCAGCACACGGCGCAGGCGGCGATCAGAATAGGCGCGGTTGCCCACAAAGCTGATCCGCTCGGTTTCGACCACGCGGCCCTCGGCAATCTCGAAGACCAGATTGACGCGGTTGTCGGCCAGCCGAATGATGCGCGGCGTCACCGTGGCGGTCAGGCGACCTGACAGGCGGTAAGCCTCGGCGATGGCGTTGGCGTCTTGCTCGGCCACGCTGGGCGAATAGGTGCGACGCGGCGTCGAACTGATCACCGGCAAAAGCGCATCGTCATCAAGCCGTTCATTGCCCTCAATCGAGATGATATTGATCGTGGGGTATTCTTGCACGCTGATGACCAGCGTATTGCCGCGCGGCGTGATCTCGACCGTCTCGAACAGGCCGGTGTTTTGCAACCGTTGCAGCGCGTCATTGACCTGCGCACCCGAGACCGTGCTGCCGGGTGTGATCGCCGCGTAGGTCAGAACGGCAGAATCGCTGATGCGGGCATTGCCCACCACATCGAAGCGGGAAAAGCTGAATGTCTGGGCGCTGGCCGAGGCCACGATCAAACTGCCTGAGATGATCAAAAGCACGGCAAACAGTGCGGATAGGGATCGAAATCGCAAAGCGCCGATGAACTGACGCATCACAGGCGACGGCGAAAACAGGACATGCCGACTCATCTCATCCAACCCCAAATTTCCCAGCAGACCTATCTTGCCTAGCGGAGGGTCGGTTGGTTGTCAAAACGAACACATAAAGGGGTCAGCTAAAAACAGGGCCCATTGGCCCCAAGATTGGTCAGACTGCGCAACCTATCGCTCAAAAATCCTTGGGGTAGTCAAATAGTGCGCCTGCCACAAACAGCGCTGTCATGATCAAGATCGGCATCACAAAACGGTCGGTGTTCAACAAGACCAGCAACGACATGCTGCGTGTGCCTTCCATCAGCAGTTTCATGGCATGCTCCATGTTGAACGATGGAACAACCCTCGCCCTGCATTATGGCAATGCTGGGGCAGCGCGAGGGAAAACCAACGACACTCCCTGCGCGCTGCGCGTCAGGGGCAGAAAATGTCGTTGGTCAGGGCAAAGAGCATCAAGGACAACAAAAGTGTGAGCCCCATGGTCATGAAAACCCGCATCGCCTTGTCCGAAGGCGGCTTGCCCGTGACACCCTCATAGGCGTGAAACACCAGATGCCCCCCATCAAGCACAGGGATCGGGAACAGGTTCAACAGCCCCACCGCCGTGGACAGCACCGCGATAAACCAGATGAAATTATCGATCCCTTGGCTTGCCGCCGCACCAGAGGTTTCGGCAATGCCGATTGGTCCTTGCAGGTTACAAGATGAAATCGCCCCGGTGATCATGTGCCACAGCCCCGAAAGCGATGAACGCACGACAAACAAGGTTTGCTCGGCACCATATCCAATGGCGGCAAACGGCCCAACAGCCTCGCGCTCGGGCTCAAAGCTGAAGCCACCCGTCACGCCGATCAGCCAACGTGTCTCGAACCCGCCTTCGGCCAGCGGCAGGTCGGTGCGGCGCGGCACGAGCGTGACGGCAATCTCTTCGCCCGCGCGCCAGATCGACAGCGTGAGCGGCGTGCCCTCGGCTTGGGCGACTGCATCGCGCAACTGGCGAAAGGCATAGATGGGCGCGCCGTCAATCGCGCGGATCACATCGCCTTGCAACAAACCAGCCGCAAAGGCCGCCGATTGCGGCGCAACGGATGCGACCAGCGGGATCAGGGGAAAGGCCGCCTCGACCTGCATCTCGCGCCCATTTCGCGCGACAGTATAAATCAGGCTTGGCTGCGGCGCGAGGTCTTGGGCAATGGTAAAGACATCCCCAAATTCGCTTACCGGCTGGCCATCAAGGGCCAAGATCAGATCGCCTTGTTCAAGCTGCGCCATCTCGGACGGCAGCGGTGTCAGCGCGCCCACGCGCGGTGCCTCGGCGGGCCGTCCGCTGACAAACAAGACAGCCGCAAAGATCAAGATCGAGAAAATAAAGTTGAACACCGGCCCCGCCGCCACGGTGGCCGCGCGCGCCCATAGCGGCGCGCCATGCATCGAGCGCCGCCGCTCGGCCATATCCAGCGCATCAATCGCTGCGCCATCCTTGCCGCTGGCGGCATCGGCATCGCCCAAGAATTTCACATAGCCCCCGAATGGCAGCGCCGCGATTTGCCAGCGCGTGCCGTGCCGATCCGTGCGGCTGAGCAAAATCGGGCCAAAGCCGATCGAGAACACCTCGGCATGGATGCCCGACCAGCGGCCCACGATGTAATGCCCATATTCATGGATTGCGACGATGATGGACAGGGCCGCGATAAAGGCCGCAATCGTAAAGGCAAGATTGCCGAACTGGGGAATGAATTCCATCGGGTGCTTAACGCTCCATCTTTGTGATCTGTGCCCATGCCACCTGTCGTGACATGTGGTCGGTCATCGCCACATCCTCAAGGGTCGACATGGAAGAACCGAGGCGAAGCTGCGACGTTATTTCGTCAAGCGTCTGTTCCACGACCGTTGCCATATCCATAAAGCCGATCCGTCCGGCGATGAAACCATCAAGCGCCACCTCCTTGGCGGCGTTGAACACGGCCCCTGCGCGCCCACGCGTTTCCATGACAGCGCGCGCAATTGCCAAAGCGGGATAGCGTTGGGGATCGGGGGCGCGGAACTCCAATGTCGCGATCTGCGCCAGATCGAGGCGCGCGACAGGCAAATGGCGCCGGTCCGGCCAGTTGAGCGCATAGCCAATCGCATGGCGCATATCGGGCGCGCCCAGATGGGCCATCAGCGCCCCGTCATTGAACCCCACAAGCGCATGGATCAGCGATTGCGGATGGATCACCGTTTCGATGCGCGCAGGCTCTACCCCGAAAAACTCGCGCGTCTCGATCAGCTCCATCCCCTTGTTGAACATGGACGCGCTGTCGATGGTGATGCGTTGGCCCATTGCCCAATTGGGATGCGCCCCTGCATCCGCGACCGTGGCCGATGCCAAAGCCGCGAGCGGCCAATCGCGCAAACCCCCGCCCGAGGCGGTGATGATGATCCGCTCAACCGCGGCGATATCTTCGCCCACCAGCGCCTGAAACACGGCTGAATGTTCGCTATCGACGGGCAGGATCGTGGCGCCATGCGCGCGCGCCTCGGCCAGTAAAAGCGGGCCTGCGGTCACAAGGCTTTCCTTGTTGGCCAAAGCAAGTGTCCCACCATGGCGCAGCGCGCGAAACCCCGGCGCAAGCCCTGCGGCCCCCACGATGGCTGACATCACCCAATCGACGGGGCGGTCGGCGGCCTCGATCAAGGCGGCCTCTCCGGCGGTGGCCATGATGCCGGTACCGGCCAAGGCCGCGCGCAAATCCTCCAAGCGGTCGGCATGGGCGGTGACGGCAACCTCGGCCCTTAGCCGGATCGCATCTTGGGCCAACTTGGCGATATTGGCCCCACCCGTGAGGGCCACCACCCGGTAGGCATCCGGCGCGCGCGCGATCAGATCGACGGTGTTTTGCCCAATCGATCCGGTCGCGCCGAAAATAGAAATGCTGCGCATAGGCCCCTTCTTTTCATTCGCTGGGCAATCAAAGCAGGGGCGGCGGAAACGCGGTCACAGTCTCGACAATCACCAAAACAAAGGCCGCCCCAAGCAGCCCGTCAAAACGATCATAGACGCCACCATGGCCGGGCAAAAGGTTGGAACTGTCCTTGACGCCCATATGTCGCTTGAGCGCGGATTCCGCGATATCGCCCATTTGGCTGGCCACACTCAACGCGACCGAAATCACGACCAGTTCAGCCCCGACACCTGTCACCGCCATGAAGACCCAGCCGACAATGGCCGCCCCAATCCAACCGGCGATGGTGCCCGACCATGTTTTCTTGGGGCTGACCGCTGGCCAGAACTTGGACCCACCGATCAAGCGCCCCGCGAAATAGCCCAAGATATCGGTCACGACGACCACCAGCACCAGCCACATCATCCATGTCAGGCCAAAGCTGTCGCGATGAATGATCAACCCGACCCCGGCCATCAGGATCATCACGATGGTCAACACGAATAACCGCCTGTGGCGCGCCAGCATGACCATCGCCGCCAAAGGCACGCAGAGTGCCAAGATCAGCGCAATGGCAAGCGGTGCAAGCTTGGTCGCCAAGATCGCCGCACCAGCAAGCAGGCCCAGCATCACCGCGCCCTGCCCCGCACCACCCAGCATCCGGACAAGTTCCCAGACCAAGGTGGCGACCAAGATCACGACAAGCGCGGTAAACCACCAGCCCCCGGCCCAGACCGCCGCAAGACCGACCAAAGCCAGCACGCCACCCGTGACCATGCGCGTGGCCAAATCGGAAAAGCTATCGCGGGCGAAGGCCAATCTATCCTCAGGCCATGACCGCGCCAAAGCGGCGTTCGCGCTGGCCAAAGCGGCCGATGACTTGGGCAAAGACAGCCGGGGTGAAATCGGGCCAGAGCGTGTCGATAAACTCATATTCCGCATAAGCGGATTGCCAGAGCAAGAAATTGGAAATCCGCGCCTCGCCCGAGGTGCGGATCACCAGATCGGGATCAGGCAGCACATAAGTATCAAGATAGCGCGGAAAGGTTTCATCACAGATGGCGCGTGGATCAAGCTTGCCCATCGCCACATCATGCGCCAATCGCCGTGCGGCGCGTGTCACCTCATCACGGCCACCATAGTTGAGCGCGATGGTCAGATTGGTGCCGGTATTGCCCGCCGTCATCAACTCCAGCCCATCCATCAGATCGACAAGCGCAGGTTCAAGCCGCACCCGATCACCGATGAAGCGCACGCGCACATTTTCTTCGAACAGCGCCTTGGCCTCGCGCCGGATATAGCGCTTGAACAGTCGCATCAGACCGGCCACCTCGGTCTGGGTGCGCTTCCAGTTCTCGGTCGAAAAGGCAAAGATCGTCAGGTAACGCACACCCAGATCAGGACAGGCGCGCACGATTTCCTTGACCCGGCGCGCACCTGCATGATGGCCAAGCAAGCGGGGCCGCCCACGCATCTGCGCCCAACGGCCATTGCCATCCATGATGATGGCCACGTGATGCGGATGTTTGGCGGCCTGCGACATTTGTGAAAATCCTAATACCGGAAAGACAAACAGAACGATAAGAAAATGGCCCATTTAGGGCCATTTGATCAGACCTGCATGATCTCGGCCTGTTTTGTCTCAAGGGCTGCATCGACCTTGGCGATATGGCCATTGGTCAATTCCTGCACCTCTTCCTCCCAAAGCTTCACATCATCCTCGGACATGCCCTTGGTCTTGGCTTTTTTGATCTGGTCCATGCCGTCGCGGCGGACATTGCGCACGGCCACGCGGGCGTGCTCGGCATATTGCGCGGCGACCTTGGTCAATTCGCGGCGGCGCTCTTCGTTCAACTCGGGGATCGGCAACATGATGATCGTGCCGTTGAGCTGCGGGTTGATGCCAAGGCCGCTGTCACGAATGGCTTTCTCGACCTTGCCGACAAGGCCCCGATCCCAGACATTGATCGTGACCATGCGTGGTTCCGGCACGTTGACGGTGCCCACCTGATTGATCGGCGTCATCTGCCCATAGGCATCGACCATGACAGGTTCCAACATGCTGGCCGATGCGCGCCCAGTCCTGAGCGAGGCAAATTCCGTGCGCAAGGCCGCCAATGCGCCATCCATACGCCGCGCCAGATCATCAAGGTCGATGTCAAGTTCGTCTTCTGCCATCTGCTCGGCCCTTTATCGCTCCTGTTGGCGACGCTCTTACCCAAAGCTGTGCGCGTTTTCCAGAACCCAAGTGCCAGTCATGCCAAGTCAATCGCCCGCGGTGGCGTTCAAGACACTTTTGTATATGTGCCGCGCCCGGCCAAGATCCCCTTGAACCCGCCCGGCTCATCAAGGCTGAACACGATGATAGGCAGGCTGTTCTCGCGCGCCAGCGCAATGGCCGAGGCATCCATCACCCCAAGGTGCTGGGCTAAAACCTCATCATAGGTCACGGTTTCGTAACGCTTGGCATCGGGGTGTTTCTTGGGGTCTTTGTCATAGACACCATCGACCTTGGTGCCCTTGAAGATCGCCTGACAATCCATCTCGGATGCGCGCAAGGTGGCGGCCGTATCGGTGGTGAAATAAGGGTTACCGGTGCCGGCGGCAAAGATGCAGACGCGCTTTTTCTCAAGATGGCGGATCGCGCGGCGGCGAATATAAGGCTCGGCCACCTCGTTCATGGTGATGGCGCTGATCACGCGGGTGAAGACACCGATTGATTCCAGAGAGGATTGCATCGCCAGCGCATTCATCACGGTCGCAAGCATCCCCATGTAGTCGGCGGTGGTCCGCTCCATGCCTTGCGCGCTGCCTTGCAGGCCGCGAAAGATGTTGCCGCCGCCGATCACCATGCAGATCTCAACGCCCAGATCATGGACCGATTTCACCTCGCGCGCGATGCGCTCGACCGTCGGCGGATGCAGGCCGTATCCCTGATCGCCCATCAACGCCTCGCCCGATATTTTCAACATCACCCGACTATAGCGGGCATCGGCCGGTGCGGTTGGGCTATCGGACATGGGAGGGCTCCTTGATATGGGACATAGACCACAGCGCATTGCGCGCGGCGCACCATGGTCTAAAATCGGACAGGGTTCAACGCCCCTTACAGCCACGACACAGACCACACGCACCTAACGTCACCATGACGCGAACATGAACGTCACAGAGCAACACATTGATTGACTTGAAAACCATCCCTGATGATCGCCCGGTCTTGATCGCGGGTCCGACCGCTTCGGGCAAATCCGCCTTGGCGCTTCGCATCGCGCAGGCGCAAGGTGGGATCATCGTGAATGCCGACGCCTTGCAGGTCTATGAAAATTGGCGCGTCTTGACCGCGCGCCCCGATAACGCCGATCTAGCGGCAACTCCGCATCACCTTTATGGCCATGTCGCATGGGACGCGCCCTATTCCGTGGGCCACTGGCTGCGTGAAGTGGCGGCGCTGATGGGCGGGCCGCGCCTGATCATCGTGGGCGGCACGGGGCTTTATTTTCGCGCGTTGACCGAAGGTTTGGCCGATATCCCGCCCACCCCGACCGATATCCGCGCCACCGCTGATCGCTTGTCACTGGCCGAAATGATCGCGGCGCTTGATCCCGCAACCGCCCAAGGGATCGACCTCAACAATCGCGCCCGCGTGCAGCGCGCATGGGAGGTGTGGCACGCCACAGGAAAAGGGCTTGCCGCATGGCAGGCCGAGACGCCAGCACCGCTGCTGCCGCTTGCAAGCTGCAGGGCGCTTGTGCTGGATGCGCCGGTTGAATGGCTGAATACGCGCATCGCACAGCGTTTCGATCTGATGCTCGCAAATGGCGCGCTTGACGAGGTCGCGGCCAACCTGCCCCATTGGACGCCAGCCTTACCGTCGATGCGGGCCATTGGCGCGCCCGAACTGATCGCCCATCTGCGCGGTGAGTGCAGTCTTGATGCAGCCCGCGATGCGGCCATCACCGCGTCACGCCAATATGCCAAGCGTCAGCGCACATGGTTTCGTGCGCGGATGGGGGCGTGGCGTGGCATCGATCCCAGTGTGGTGTGACGATTTCACAAAACCGACACCTTTCGCGCAATCAAAGGGCTGGCCCCCTGACGGGTTGCATAAATCAGACATCCAGCCCAGCCTTTCGGCATGACCGACTCAGCCCATGGCTTTCGCATCACCTCGCTTGGCAAGCTGCGCATGAAGGATGCGTGGCGGCTCGAGCTGCTGCATAGCCAGCCGCTCCATCGCCTCTATTGGATCACGCGGGGACAAGGCCGGGTCACGATCCGTGGCATCACGCGCGGCTATGGGCCGAACACGGCAATCTTTCTGCCCGCAGGCACGCAAATGGCGATTGAGCTTCCAGCGCAGCTGCAGGGGATCGAATTCGCCCTTCCGGCGGAGAACGGGCTTGGCATGCCGCAAACCCCGTTTCAGCGGCGCGTCGCGACAATCGAGGGACAGGCCAGCCTGACCGGCCATCTGGAAAGGGCCGAGCGCGAGTTGAACGCGCAAGCCCTGGCCATGGATCGCGCCTTGATGGGTTATGGGCTGCTGATCTCGGCATGGATGACGCGCGAGACGCAAGGTGACAATGGTTTGGCGCTGCGCGAAGGGTCACATCGCTTGGCCGAAGCCTTTGCCGATGCGGTCGAGGCGCGGTTTCGTAGCGGCGCTGGCGTGGCCGATTATGCCCAAACGCTGGGCGTGACGCCCACCCATCTGTCGCGTGTGTGTCGCGATGCCGCCGGACGGCCAGCGCTTGCGCTGCTCAATGAGCGGATCATTCACGAGGCGCGGCGGCTCTTGCGTGACACCGATATGCCCGCCCGCGAGATTGCCCAAACATTGGGCTTTTCATCGGCGCCCTATTTCACCCGCGCCTTTCAGCAAGCGACGGGCAAAACCCCAATCACATATCGCCAAGGCAGCTGAGGCCAAGCCTCCGTGCGACTCGATCTGTTGAAAAAAAAGTGAACAAGGGGTTGCGATCAGGGTCCATGTCGTTTTTGATCAGGGCTGGGTCGGGAACGGCCCAAGGTTGATCACAACTTGTGATTGACGCAACGCAAGAAAAACCGCGGAATGCGGGTATCCGATGGCTGACATATTTGGTGTCGCCGCGGGCAAAATGGGCGGCATCTTAGCCAGCCAGAGAAACGACACAGGGAGAAGACATATGATTGACCATTCCGGCGGAACGCGGACGACACATCCGGTCGCGGAAATGTACGCCCGCGAATACAAAGCGGGTCAAATGAACCGGCGCGAATTCCTGGTGCGCGCGACGGCGCTGGGTGTTTCAGCGGCAGCGGCCTATTCCATGATCGGGCTCAAGCCTGCCATGGCACAGCGTGCCACCCCGCCCATGGGCGGTAAGCTGCGCATCCAGCAAGGCGTGTTGGCACTGAAAGATCCGCGCACCTTCGATTGGTCCGAATTGGGCAATGTCACCCGGGGCCTGTTGGAATACCTGATCGAATACAATCGCGACGGGTCGTTCTCGGGCGTTCTGCTCGAAAGCTGGGAGGCCAATGCCGATGCGACCCAGTACACGCTGCGCGTGCGTCCGGGCGTCAAGTGGAACAATGGCGATGATTTCACCGCCGAGGATGTGGCCGCCAACTTCGTCGGTTGGTGCGACAGCACGGTCGAGGGCAATTCGATGGCCGCGCGCATGGGCGGTCTGGTCGATGCCAACACCGGCAAGGCGCGCGATGGCGGCGTGGTCGTCGTCGACCCGCTGACCGTGCAGATCAACCTGCCCGCCCCCGACATCACGCTGGTGCCCGGCATGGCCGACTATCCCGGCGCGATCCAGCACCGCGATTTGATCGGCACCAACCCGCTTGATCACGGCGTGGGCACGGGTGCCTACAAGATCGCCGACTACCAAGTCGGCATTTCGTGCCGTCTGGAGCGCAATACCGATCACGCCTATTGGGGCAATGCCTATCTCGACGAGGTCACCTTCGTCGATCTGGGGACCGACCCGGCGGCATGGTTTGCCAGCGCCGAGGCGGGTGAATTCGACATGACCTATCAAACGGTCGGCGAATTCGTCGACCTGTTCTCGGCCGTGGGCTGGAACCAGTCCGACGTCACCACAGGTGCCACCATCGTCGTCCGCCCCAACCAGCTGAACGCCCCCTACGACAATGTCGAGGTACGCCGCGCTATGCTGGAAGCGGTTGATCTGTCGGCGGTGCTGGAGCTGGGCATCAACGGTCAAGGCACGGTCGGCGAAAACCACCATGTCTGCCCGATCCACCCGGAATATGCCGAACTGCCCCCCATGGTGGTCGATAAGGCCGCAGCCAAGGCACGCCTTGCTGCAGCGGGTCATGCTGATCATGAGTTCACGCTTGTGTCGCTCGACGATGGTTTGGGTCGCTTCACCTGTGACGCGATCGCGGCACAGATGCGCGATGCCGGCATGACCGTCACGCGCGAAGTTCTACCCGGCTCGACCTTCTGGAACGACTGGCTGAACTATCCCTTCTCGGCGACCGAGTGGAACCATCGCGAGCTGGGTGTGCAGATCCTCAACCTTGCCTATCGCTCAGGCGTGGCATGGAACGAGACCGGCTTTTCGAATGCCGAGTTCGACAGCCTTCTCGTTCAGGCAAACGGCATTCAGGATGCCGATGCCCGCCGCGTGGTGACGGCCCGCTTGCAGCAGATCATGCAAGAAGAAGCGGTGACCTTCATCCCGTTCTGGCGCTCGCTGTTCCGCCACTATCGCGAGGGTGTCTTGAACGCCGATATGCATCCCAAGTTCGAGATCAACGTGCATCATCTGGGGCTTGCCTCCTGATCTGCACCTGAATTGCCGGGGCGGCCCAAAGGTCGCCCCGGTCCTCGGCCCCGGCTGCCTGAACCAACCCATATGTGGGACCGTCCAGCCGCGCGCGGCGCGATCTGGCGACCCTCTCGGCAAGGACACAGCGACGAATGGCATTTTTCATCCTGCGCCGCTTTGGCGTCATGATCTTGACGGCGCTTTGCCTGACGTTTGTGGTGTTTTTTCTTACCAATCTTGCCCCAAATCTTGAGAAATTGGCCAAGACCCAAGGCAACGCCCGCATGAGCGATGCCGAGGTGATCTCGTGGCTTGATCGCAACGGCTATGGCGGGCCCTTGGTGATGCGCTACGGCGAATGGCTGGGCGTGGTGCCGGGCTGGGTGCGCTATGACGAGCTGGCGCAGGAATGGCGCGGCCGTTGCTTCGAGAAAGGCGGATCGCCCGAGGATGCGCCGCGCTATTGCGGGCTTTTGCAAGGCGATCTGGGCCATTCCACCGTTTCGGATGACGAAGTGGCCAATATCATCGGTGGCCGCTTGGCGTTGACCGGCGTGTTGATGTTCTGGGCCTTTGCCGTGATCGTGCCATCGGCGCTTTTGGTCGGCGTTCTGGCCGGCATGCGCGAGGGCAGCCGAACGGATCGTGTCTTGTCCACCTTCTCCATCGGCACGACGGCGACGCCGGAATATGTATCAGGGGTGATTTTCATCGTGCTTTTGGCCTCGTCCCAGACGGGGATTTCGCCCTTGCTGGTGCAATGGGGATGGCTTGAAAGCGGCACCTTGTTTCTTGGCTCGGCGCGCAGCGCGATGGATGGGCCGAATTTCTGGAACTTCACCTTGCCGGTGATGACCATCGCCTTTTACGGCATGGGCTATATCGCGCGGATGACGCGCGCCTCCATGGCCGAGGTGATGACAGCGCAATATATTCGCACGGCCCGTCTCAAAGGGGTCAGCTTTCGCAATATCGTGCTCAAGCATGCGCTCAGAAACGCGCTGATCGCGCCTTTTACGGTCATCATGCTGCAATTCCCATGGCTTTTGACCGGTGTGGTGATCGTCGAGACATTGTTCAACTATAACGGCTTTGGCTGGACCTTGGTTCAGGCCGCGTCGAACAATGACATTGAATTGCTGCTGGCCTGTTCGGTCGTGGCCGTCTTCGTGGTTTTGGTGACACAGCTGATCTCGGATATCGGCTATGTCTATCTGAACCCGCGTATCCGCATATCCTGAGGAGGACGGACAGATGGAACCCCTGTCATGGTCCGGCGAAATCGGTCTCTTGCTCAACCCGATCCTGCTTGCGGCGGTGGTCGTGTTTATGGCCGCCTTCGTGGTCAATATCGCGCTCAGCTTGGGCGGCATGCGCCCCGGCGAGATGGTGATCAATGCCGATCATTCGCTTACCCTCCGGCGCGGACCAGTCGATTATTCGCTGATGACGATGCGCTATGCGGTGCTGGTGGTCTTGCTGGTCTTTATCGGCCATATCATCGGCGGCGTTGTTTTGAACGATCCGCAAAGATCGGGGATCATCGGCGCCATGGCCGCGCGGCTCACCCCTGTCTGGATCGGGCTTGTGGTGCTTTTTGCGCTTTCGATCAGCTTCAAGCGTCGCCTTGGGCTATATGGTAAGCTTTTCGACAGCCCCATCGGCATGACCGGTTTCGGACTGGTGATGTTTTGGGTTTTTGCGGCGGTCTTCGTGCAAAGCATCGCGCCGCATGGGCCCATCGATGTCATCAGCCAAATGCGCAACGAACTTCCGGGCAGTGTGTTGCCCGCCCCGCGCGAGGGGCAATATGTCTATTACCTGCTTGGCGGTGACAATCTGGGGCGCTGCGTGTTTAGTCGCATGATCTATGGTGCCTTCGAGGTGCTGAAGATCGCGCCACTTGCGACCTTGTTTGCCTTCATGGTCGGCATCACCCTTGGGGTGCCTGCGGGCTATTTCGGCGGCAAGCTTGATATCGGTGTGACCTTCCTCGCCAATCTGGTCTTGGCATTCCCGGTGATCTTGCTGTTCTACCTTCTTGTCACGCCCGAGATCGTGGCGGCAGGCATCCCCAACTACCTGTCGATGGTATTGTTCTTATTCCCGATCTTGTTCTTGGTGATCTTGTTCAATTCGCGCTATCGCACCCAGCCCGGCCTGCGAAATATCATCGTGGCGATCTGCGTCGGTGTGGGCGGGATCGCCTATATGTCATTGATCTCGGATGCATCCGACCCGGATTTGCCCCGCCTGTTCCGCCTCTGGCCCAAGGCGCTGGACCTGTTCGATGTGCCGGGGAACTTGCTGATCGTCTTTGTCTCGGTCGTTTTCGTCAACAGCCCGACGGTGTTTCGGATCGTGCGCGGCATGGTCCTCGATATCAAAACCCGCGATTATGTTGCCGCCGCGCAAACCCGTGGCGAAGGCCCGTGGTACATCATGCTATGGGAGATCTTGCCCAATGCGCGCGGGCCGCTGATCGTCGATTTCTGCCTGCGCATCGGCTATACGACCATCCTGCTCGGCACCTTGGGCTTTTTCGGTCTGGGCGTCAGCCCCGAAAGCCCCGACTGGGGGTCGACCATCAATGAGGGGCGGCGGCTTTTGACGATTTACCCCCATCCAGCGCTGCCCCCTGCCCTTGCCCTGATGAGCCTTGTGCTTGGCCTCAACCTACTCGCTGATGGCTTGCGCGAAGAAAGCCTGAAGGACTGATGATGCCGAATTTTCGTACGAAAGTTCGCACAGCGACAAATCTTCGTACGAAGATTTGTTGCCGCCCCTTGGAGGAGCGCAAGAATGCTTGACCAGACCCCAGAGGCTACGGCGATTGTGCCTGATACCTATGATGGCCCCATCCTTGAAATCGCCAATTTGTCGATTTCCTTTTTCACGCGGCTGCGTGAAATCCCCGCCGTGATGGATTTCTCCTGCGCCGTCATGCCGGGTGAGGCGATGGGGCTGGTGGGCGAGTCTGGATGTGGCAAATCCACCGTCGCATTGGGCGTGATGCAGGATCTGGGCGTCAATGGCCGCGTGGTCGGTGGCACGATCAAATACAAAGGCCGTGATCTGAACGCGATGAGCGCAGAGGAGTTGCGCGCCATTCGCGGCCGTGAGATCGCGATGATCTATCAAGAACCCATGGCCTCGCTCAACCCGGCCATGCGGATCGGTCAACAGTTGATGGAAGTGCCGATGATCCACGAAGGGATCTCGGAGAAAGAGGCGTGGGCGCGCGCGCTTGAGATGGTCAGCGATGTCCGCCTGCCCGACCCCGAGCGGATGCTGCGCTCCTACCCGCATCAGCTTTCGGGCGGCCAGCAGCAGCGCATCGTGATCGCCATGGCCTTGATGTCGAAACCCTCTCTCTTGATCCTTGATGAGCCCACCACCGCGCTGGATGTGACGGTCGAGGCGGCAGTGGTCGATCTGGTCAAAGATCTGGGCCGGAAATACGGCACATCGATGCTGTTTATCAGCCACAACCTTGGGCTTGTGCTGGAAACCTGCGACCGGATTTGCGTGATGTATTCGGGCGAGGCGGTCGAGACAGGCGCCATCTCGGATGTCTTTGACGAGATGCGCCACCCTTATACGCAAGCGCTGTTCCGCTCTATCCCGCTTCCCGGTGCGGATAAGACGACACGGCCCCTGCGTGCGATCCCCGGCAATTTCCCGCTGCCGCATGAACGCCCGCCGGGCTGCAATTTCGGGCCGCGCTGCGATTATTTCGAAGCGGGGCGCTGCGACGCCGGCCATATCGCTATGGCCGATATCGCGCATGGCGACCGCCATCAAAGCCGCTGTTTGCGGCTGGACGAAATCGACTGGGACGCGCCCATGGCTTTGCGCGAGGAACAACAGGCCACGGTCAAAGGCGATGTCGTCCTCAAGGTCGACAACCTCAAGAAATACTACGAGGTTGCGGCCAGCGCCTTGTTCGGGCGCGGCGAAAAGCGGGTGGTGAAAGCCAATGAAAGCCTCAGCTTCGAGGCGCGCGAAAGCGAGACATTGGCCATTGTGGGCGAGTCGGGCTGTGGCAAATCCACCTTGGCCAAGGTGCTGATGGGGTTGGAAACGGCGACTGAGGGCACCGTACTTCTCGATGGGCGCGAGATCCAAGATATCGCCATCGAAAAGCGCGACACGCGCACGGTGTCGTCGATCCAGATGGTGTTTCAAAATCCCTTCGACACGCTCAACCCCTCGATGAGCGTGGGCCGCCAGATCATGCGTGCGCTTGAAGTTTTTGGGATCGGCACCTCCGACGCCGCGCGGCGCGCGCGCATGTTGGAACTGCTCGATCTGGTCAAGCTGCCGCGGGCCTTTGCCGACCGCATGCCGCGCCAGCTATCCGGCGGGCAAAAGCAGCGCGTTGGCATCGCACGCGCCTTTGCGGGTGGCGCGCGCATTGTGGTGGCGGATGAGCCTGTCTCGGCGCTTGATGTCAGCGTGCAGGCGGCGGTGACTGATCTGTTGATGGAAATCCAGCGCCGCGAAAAGACGACGCTCCTCTTCATCAGCCATGACCTGTCCATCGTGCGCTATCTGAGCGACCGGGTGATGGTGATGTATCTGGGCCATGTGGTCGAGATCGGCACCACCGATCAGGTGTTCAGCCCGCCCTACCACCCCTATACCGAGGCGCTTTTGTCGGCTGTTCCCATCGCCGATACCAAGGTCACGAAAAAGCATATCGTGCTTGAGGGTGATATCCCCTCGGCGATGAACCCGCCGCCGGGCTGCCCCTTCCAGACGCGCTGTGGCTGGAAGGCAGAGGTGCCGGGCAATCTGTGCGAAACCCAGATCCCGCCGATGCGCCGCATGGCGGAAGGCCATGAAATCAAATGCCATTTGGCCGAAGATATCTTGGCCCGGATGGAGCCGGTGATCACCATCCCCGATCAAGCGTGATCAAGCTACTGTCACGCCACTGCCCTGCTCAAGGGCAATGGCGCCTAGAAACGCCTAGAATCTAGGCGAAATCTGAGGGGCCGCCGCGTGGCGCTGCCTAAAGCTTGTCGGCGTAAACGCGCGCCTTTAGCCATGGTGTGCAGGCTTTCACCGCCATGACGGATGAGGATGACATGACCAAATTTGCAACGCCCTTGGCCCTTTCACTGCTGGCGACATCGGCCTTGGCCCATCCCGGCCATGAGGCGGCGGGTGGTGTTGGGCATTGGCTGTCGGATCTGTCGCATGGCGCGGTCGTGTTGGGCGTCGCGGCTTTGCTTGCGGTGGTGATTGGTGGCGGCCTTGGTCTGCGCCGCCTGAGAAGGCGGAAAATCTAGGGCGACAAAACCCGCCCCATGCCGCATGCCGCCGCTTGATCCGTCCCGGTCCAAAGTTCCGCCGTGACACATATAGATTTTTGTGAATACATCTTTCCCAAAGGTCGGCAGGACGCCGCCACCAGAATGGGAGGATTAAATCATGAACATCACCCGCCGCAGCTTGCTTGCCACCAGCGGGGCCGCACTTGTGTCGACCACCCTGCCCCGACGCGGCTGGACTGAGACGCGGCTGCAACTGGCTGGCGGGGTCGAGATCTTGACCCTATCGGACGGCAACCTGACCCTGCCCGCCGATTTCATCTTTGGCCCGATGCCGAAAGATGAGTTGGCCACGATCTTGGCGCGCTTTGACATGGACCCAAGCGCACCGCTGACCCCACCCTGCAATATCACGCTGATGCGCCATGGCGATACATTGGCCCTGTTCGATGCGGGATCGGGCACCGGGTTTCAATCCAGCGTCGGCGCGCTACCCGATGCCTTGGCGGCGGCCGGGATCGATCCGTTGGACATCACCCATGTGATCTTTACCCATGGCCACCCCGACCACCTTTGGGGCGCGCTTGATGATTTCGACGAGGCGCTTTTTGCCAATGCGACCCATATGATGGGCCAGACCGAGTTCGACTATTGGATGGATGACGCCACCGTCGAGAGTATTGGCGAGGAACGCGCCAGTTTCGCTGTGGGGGCCAAGCGGCGGCTGGAGGTTCTGGCCGATGATATGGTGCTGTTTCATGATGGTGAGATGGTACTGCCCGATGTGCGCGCACAGCTCACACCCGGCCATACACCGGGGCATATGGCCTTTGTCATCGGGCAAGGGGCGGATGCGGTGATGGTGCTGGGCGATGCGATCGGCAATGGCCATATCGCTTTTGCAAGGCCGGAATGGACGTCGGGCTCGGACCAAGACCCTGAGATGGCGGCGGCAACGCGTGCCACGCTATTCGCGCAGATCACGGCAGAAGATATGGCCGTGATCGGCTTCCACCTGCCAGGCGGCGGGATCGGGCGTGTGACGCAAGCAGATGGCGGCTTTATCTTTCAGCCCGCCCTGTAACCCCGCCCAACCGGCGAAGAGCGCATGAAAAAGGGGGGGCTGATGGCCCCCCCGAGGTTCGCGTATCAGGCTCTGAATTGCTGCCCGAAGTTTCTGCCTGCGGCCTGATCCGCGTCTAGGGCGAGCGCACCCGCCCCGGATGACAGGCACCCCGACCAGCGGGGTGCCCGATCACATTCAGCTACAGCCGCTCGTCCCGCCGCAGGTGTTGCACTTCATGCAGGTGCCGTTGCGCACCAGCGTGTAGTTGCCGCACTCGCCGCAGGCCTCGCCCTCGTAGCCCTGCATCTTGGCACGCGTCGCGGCATCCATCGACACCGTGCCGGTCGTCACAGCCGTTGTCGTGGCGACAGCGGCGATGGCGGAAGTGCCACGCACCTCGGGGATGAGGGTTTCCAAGGTGGCCACGGCATCGGCACCGCCCCTGAACACCAGCAACTCCTGCGGCGCGCGCTTGCGCAGATAGCCGGTCGATGCCACCTGCTTGAGCACTTCGATAGGCGTCGAGGCGCGGCTTTCGGGCACTTCGCGGATGTTGGACACACCTTCCTCCGCACCACGGCCAACATCGTCAAAGCTGGTGCCTTGCGGCTGGACATGCGCCAGATCGGTGCGGTCCAGATAAGAGACAGCCAATTCGCGGAAGATGTAGTCGAGGATCGAGGTCGCGTTCTTGATCGAGTCGTTGCCCTTCACCATGCCCGAGGGCTCGAACTTGGTGAAGGTGAAGGCGTCCACGAATTCTTCCAGTGGCACACCGTATTGCAGGCCGACCGACACCGCGATGGCGAAGTTGTTCATCATCGCGCGGAAGCCAGCACCTTCTTTGTGCATGTCGATGAAAATCTCGCCCAGCGTGCCGTCCTTGTATTCGCCGGTGCGCAGATAGACCTTGTGACCGCCGACGATGGCCTTTTGGGTATAGCCCTTGCGCCGCTCGGGCAGCTTTTCGCGATGCGCCTTGATGATCTCTTTGATGACGATCTTTTCCACGATCTTTTCGGCGATGACTTGCGCCTTTTCCATCGTGGTGCCGCTCTCGAGGATCTCTTGGGCTTCCTCGTCATCTTCCACGAGGGCCGAGGCCAAGGGCTGCGACAGCTTGGAGCCGTCACGGTAAAGCGCATTGGCTTTCACACCCAGCGACCAAGACAGCTCATAGGCTTTCTGGCAGTCTTCGATCGTGGCCGAGTTGGGCATGTTGATCGTCTTGGAGATTGCGCCCGAGATAAAGCTCTGCGCTGCCGCCATCATGTAGATATGGCTGTCGACACCCAGATAGCGCTTGCCCTTTTTCCCGCAGGGGTTGGCGCAATCGAAGACAGAGTAATGCTCAAGCTTGAGGTAGGGCGCGCCCTCGAGCGTCATGGTCCCACAGACATGGTCATTGGCGGCGTCCACATCGGCTTTGGTAAAGCCCAAGTGGCGCAGCATGTCGAAGGTGGGATCATTCAGCTTTTCGGTCGGGATGCCCAAGGTCTTGGTGCAGAAATCGGCCCCGAGCGTCCACTGGTTGAAGACGAAGCGGATATCAAAGGCCGAAGGCAGTGCCGCCTCAATCTTTTCGATCTCGGCGGGGCCGAAACCATGGCCGATCAGCGCGGTATGGTTGATGCCGGGTGCCTGACCCAGCGTGCCATGACCCACCGCATAGGCGATGATCTCTTCGATCTGGTGGCTGGGGTAGCCCAGCGTTTCCAGCGCACCCGGCACCGATTGGTTGATGATCTTGAAATAGCCGCCACCGGCCAGTTTCTTGAACTTCACCAAGGCAAAGTCAGGCTCGATCCCGGTGGTATCGCAATCCATGACAAGGCCGATGGTGCCGGTCGGCGCGATCACGGTGGATTGCGCGTTGCGGTAGCCATGCGCCTCGCCAAGGGTGATCGCCTCGTCCCATGCTTGACGCGCCAGCGCGACAAGGCGCTGATCGGGGCAGTTGGCATGATCGAGCGGCACGGGGGTCACGTTGAGCTGCTCATAGCCATCGGTTTTGCCGTAAGCGGCGGCACGGTGGTTGCGCATTACCCGCAGCATGTGCTCGCGGTTGCGCGCAAAGCCGGCAAAGGGGCCAAGCTCGGCTGCAATCTCGGCAGATGTGGCATAGGCCACGCCGGTCATGATCGCGGTCAGCGCGCCACACATGGCCCGCCCTTCGTCGCTGTCGTAGCCAAGGCCCATGTTCATCAACAAGCCGCCGATATTGGCATAGCCCAGACCCAGCGTGCGGAAATCATAGCTTTGCTGCGCGATCTCCTTGGAGGGGAACTGTGCCATCATCACGCTGATCTCGAGCGTCAGCGTCCACAAACGGCAGGCGTGGATGTAGCCCTCGGCGTCGAACTGACCGGCATGTTGGAAGGTCAACAGGTTCATCGAGGCCAAGTTACAGGCCGTATCGTCAAGGAACATGTATTCCGAGCAAGGGTTCGATCCACGGATCGCCCCATCCTCGGGGCAGGTGTGCCATGCGTTGACGGTGTCGTGGAACTGAATCCCCGGATCGGCACAGGCCCAAGCGGCGTGACCCACTTTTTCCCACAGATCACGCGCCTTGATCGTTTTGGATACCTTGCCGCCGACGCGGTTGATCAGCGACCAATCACCATCAGTCTCAACCGCCTTGAGGAAGGCATCGGTAACACGGATCGAGTTATTGGAGTTCTGGCCCGAAACGCTGGAATAAGCCTCGCTGTCCCAATCCGTGTCATAGGTCGGGAACTCGATCGCGGTGTAGCCCTGACGCGCATAATCGAGAACGCGCTTGATGTAGGTTTCCGGGATCGACGCGGATTTGGCCGCGCGGATCGCTTTTTTCAGCGTGTCGTTCTTGGTGGGATCGACAGCATCATCAACCGATCCATCCCAGCCGCCGATGGCAGTGAAGATCGCATTGAGCATTTTCTCATGAGTCTTGGAGCCCGCGACAAGGCTTGCAACCTTTTGCTCTTCGATCACCTTCCAGTCGATGAAAGCCTCGATATCGGGGTGGTCAGCATCGACGATGACCATCTTGGCTGCGCGCCGCGTTGTGCCGCCCGATTTGATCGCGCCAGCCGCGCGGTCGCCGATCTTGAGGAAGCCCATCAGGCCAGAGGATTTACCGCCGCCCGAAAGCTTTTCGCCCGCGCCACGCAGATGGCTGAAGTTCGTGCCGGTGCCCGAACCATATTTGAACAGCCGTGCCTCGCGCACCCAAAGATCCATGATGCCACCCTCGTTGACGAGGTCATCCCTGACGCCTTGGATAAAGCAGGCGTGCGGCTGTGGGTGCTCATAGCTCGAGGCGGATTTGGTCAGCTTGCCGGTTTTGTAGTCGACATAATAGTGACCCTGCGCCGGACCATCGATACCATAGGCCCAATGCAGGCCCGTATTAAACCACTGCGGGCTGTTGGGTGCTGCCATCTGGCGCGCCAACATCAGCTGCATCTCTTCGAAATAGGCGCGCGCATCGGACTCGGTGGTGAAATAGCCACCCTTCCAGCCCCAATAGGCCCAAGCACCTGCCAGACGACGGAACACTTGGCGTGCCGAGGTCTCACCGCCCATGCGGTCTTCTGCGGGCAAAGCGGCCAGCGCTTCATCATCGGCGACCTGACGCCACAGGAATTCGGGCACGCCCTTTTCCTTGACGGGCTTCAGCCGCGCCGGAACGCCCGCTTTGCGGAAATATTTCTGTGCGATCACATCCGAGGCGACCTGGCTCCAGCCGGCGGGCACTTCGACATTATCCAATTTGAACACGACTGTCCCGTCGGGGTTCCGGATCTCTGATGTGGTGGTCGTAAACTCGAGATCGGCATAAACATCCGCGCCGGCTTTGGTAAATCTGCGTTCAATTTTCATCTGGCTGCCTCTTTTAGCACTTTGATCCCATCAGCATGGTCTGCCAGCGTCGTTGCGCTCTGACCGTATGGGGAACGAACACATATCCTGCCCACGGCGAGCCTCGCGGCCTTCCGATGCTCGACCCGTCCAACGGATCTGCGCAGATGTGCTGGGGTATTTCCCCGTCCCCGTCGAGACCACCATATCTAGTGTTGGCTTACCCCGACCTACACAAACTGACGTAGGGGGGGCTATCTGGTCAATCACTTTTTTACGGCTTCAACACGCAAAAACAGGTTGAATAATGGCGCTCGAATTTTCTGCCCCGGGTGCCACCCGATTCCCTTTCGCGCCTGCAAATCACGCATTGCAACGAGAACGGCATTGATCATTGGGGTTTAGGGCATATCCTTGAACTGTCACATCAAGGCACGGCTGGCCCTCGCGGCGGCGCAGCAGGAGTGATCGCCCCCCAGAAACCTCGCACAAGATATTGTGGAAAAGTCACAAAACGCCGCGCGACGACCCACATGATGTTGTCGCGCCACGCAAGTGACACCATATTTAGTATCTAAAGTTGTGAAATGGTCGGGGCGGCGAGAATCGAACTCACGACCTTCTGTACCCAAAACAGACGCGCTACCAGGCTGCGCTACGCCCCGACTGACTTCCCTTTAAAGGGCATTGATCGACTTGGAAAGACCCGGCGATCACGGGGTGCTGCACGGCCAAGCCGCAAGGTTTTGGGCAATCGCAGGATGGCGCATCTGATCGCCCGGCTTGATCCCGAACCGCGCGGCCAAGCCGCCATTGATCTCAAGCACATATTGAATGCCCTCACCGCCGGGGATCGGTGTGCGATCTCGGGGGATTGCATTGGCATGGACCCGCTGCACCGTGCCGGTTTCATCGGCAAAAACCATATCAAGCGGGATGAGTGTGTTTTCCATCCAAAAGCTGACGCTCTGGGGCCGCTCATAGACAAAAAGCATGCCAGACATCTGTGGCAGATCGCTGACAAACATCAGACCTTGGGCGCGCGTGGCGGGGGTATCGGCCACCTCCACCCGAAATCTGACCGTTCCGAAATCACCGCGCAGCGCAATCTGGTCGGCGCTACAGGCCCAAACCTGTTGCGCCCCCATCAGCAACATCATCAGCGCGGACGCCGCGCCCAGAATAAACGGGCGCATGCGCACCTCCGTCAGACGAAATCCCAGCTCCGGACCTCGGCGGCCATATTGCCACGCGGGCCTTCGACGACCTTCATCGCCACGGCCTCACCCGGCAGGAGATCGGCCAACCCGCAACGGCGCAACACCTCGGCATGCACGAAGACATCCTCAGCGTTACCAAAAACATTGGCAAAGCCAAAGCCTTTTGCCTTGTCGAACCATTTGACCCGTGCTGGCACGAAGGGCACGCCCGGCGCCAAATCCTCGGTGGTGTCAAATTCCTCGCCATCCGGGCCTGCCGCGGCCGAGATTGCTAAAACCTCGCTGGCTTGCACGCCGCGCGGTGTCACTTGCACCCGCACGGTGATGCGCGCTTCTTCGGCAACCGAGCCTTGGCCGAAATTGCGCAACACATTTGCATGCAACAAGATGTCGGGTCCGGGATCATCTGACACGATGAAACCAAATCCTTTACCCACATCAAACCACTTTACGCGCCCCTCGACGACGAGCGACTCATCCATAATTTCGTCCGCCATACTGGCCTATCCCGTAAATTGCCCGTGTCGGGCGGTGACCCTTACGTTACGTTTTGGTGACCAAAACCACTGGATACAAGACAAAAATTTGGCGTTTACCCAGTGATTTGCAGTTTCGCGCGTCGTGAAATCGCGAAATTGTCAACATTTACAAACAATTTTCGGCTCAAGGATTGAGCCGCTGAATATGCCAATCCGCCGCAGGGCTGGCCCTTTGCCACCGAAAGCGGTCATGCAGGCGAAAGGCACCATCGGCCCAAAACTCGATCTCAAGCGGCACGATCCGAAACCCACCCCAAAAGGGCGGCCGTGGTGGATTCGTGCCATATTGCGCCGTCACACGCGCCACATCGGCCATCAGGCTTGCCCGGTTGTCCAGCGGCTGTGATTGCTTTGACGCCCATGCACCCAAGCGGCTTTTGAGCGAGCGCGAGGCATAATATTCGTCCGCCGCTGGCCCATCTTCGCGGCTGACCAGCCCGCGCACCCGAAGCTGGCGGCGCTGCGTCTTGGAATGCAACACAAAGGCCGCTTTGCCCGCGCTGATAAGTTCTCCCCCCTTCACACTCTCGTAATTGGTGAAAAAGACAAAACCGCCCTGCCCTGCACCATTCGCCTCGATCTGTTTCAGCAAGACCATTCGCACATTGGGTAGCCCATCAGCATTGACCGTGGCCAAGGCAATTGCGTTTGGATCGTTCGGCTCGGTCTGTTCGGCAGCTGCCAACCACTCTTGGGCGATGATGAACGGGTCATCGCCCGCGAAAATCCCTGTCCGCTCGCTCATCTCAACCGTCCTTTGCTGACCTTGTCCGTGTCCCTGCGTCATCAGCTAGCGCCCGCCCCACCCGGCTGCAAGTCTGCCTCTCTTGAAGCATCTCAGGTGATGGCGTACCAGAACCGCAGTGCAAGACAGGCATATGGGGACAGAAATGGGTTTGATGACAGGGAAGCGCGGGCTCATCATGGGGCTGGCCAATGACAAATCCATCGCATGGGGCATCGCGAAAGCACTCGCGGCCGAAGGGGCGGAACTCGCCTTTTCCTATCAGGGCGACGCCCTTCTCAAGCGCGTGCAACCGCTTGCGGCAAGCCTTGGCTCAAGCGTGATGATTCCTTGCGATGTCGGCGACGAAGCCTCGCTTGATGCGTTGTTCGACCAGCTTCAGGCCGCGTGGGGCAGTCTTGATTTCGTGGTCCATGCCATCGGCTTTTCCGACAAGAACGAGCTGCGCGGCCGCTATGTCGAAACCTCGCCCGCGAATTTTGCCATGACGATGAATATTTCGGTCTATTCCTTTACAGCCGTGTGCCAGCGTGCCGAAAAGATGATGCCCAATGGCGGCAGCTTGCTGACCCTGACCTATTACGGGGCGGAAAAAGTCATGCCTCATTATAATGTCATGGGCGTCGCCAAGGCCGCGCTCGAGGCATCGGTGATGTATCTGGCCGAAGATCTGGGCCGCGACGGTATCCGCGTGAACGCGATCAGCGCGGGCACGATCAAGACGCTGGCCGCCTCGGGCATCGGCGATTTCCGCTATATCTTGAAGTGGAACGAGTACAATTCCCCCCTCCGGCGCACTGTGACGCAAGACGAGGTTGGCCAATCGGCGCTTTACCTGTTGTCCGATATGTCCAGCGCGGTGACAGGCGAGGTGTTGCATGTCGACGCGGGCTATCATGTGATCGGCATGAAAAACCCCGAAGCCCCGGATCTGAGCCTCGACAAGAAGGAAGACTAAGCCATGATCACGCCGCTGCCCCATGAAAAAGGCTTCCATGTCAGCTGGGATCAGATCCACCGCGATGCGCGCGCCTTGGCTTGGCGGCTGGATAAGCGCGGCCCGGGCGAAGATGGGAACTGGCGCGCAGTGATCGCGATTACACGCGGAGGCATGGCACCTGCGATGATCGTGGCACGCGAGTTGGGTATCCGCTTGGTCGATACGATCAGCGTCAAAAGCTATGATCACCAATCACAGGCCGAACCTGTCGTGCTGAACCGTCCTGATGATGCGATGATGGGCGATGGCACGGGGATTTTGGTCATCGACGATCTGGTCGATACGGGCAAAACGCTCGAGGTGGTGCGCGGCCTTTATCCCAAGGCGCATTTTGCGACGGTTTACGCCAAACCCAAAGGTGAACCGCTGGTCGATACCTTCATCACTGGCGTCAGCCAAGACACATGGATTTTCTTTCCATGGGATATGGCGCTGCAATATGTCGAGCCCTATCGCGGCAAGGATTGATGGTACAGAAAATTCGTACGAATTTTCGCATAAGCTGAATTTTCGTACGAAAATTCAGCTCCTTACGCCTAGCGCGTCGTGCAAGACATCGCGCACCACATCACGCGGCACATCCGCTGCGACAAAGGCCTGCCCGATCCCGCGCGCAAGAATAAAGCGCAGTTGGCCATCGACCACCTTCTTATCTTGCCCCATTAGCGCCAAAAGCCCATCCGTATCCGGCAAATCGCCAGCGATATCAGATAGATCAAGCTTCATCTTCATCTTCGACAAATGCGCCCGCACCCGGCTTGGTTCTTCTTGCGCGCAAAGCCCCAGCCGCGCCGAGAGTGCGAAGGCCAGCGCGCAGCCGATCGCCACCCCCTCGCCATGCAATAGACGATCAGAGTAGCCGGTCGCCGCCTCGAGCGCATGGCCAAATGTATGTCCAAGATTGAGCAATGCGCGGTCGCCCTGTTCGGTTTCATCGCGTACCACGATATCGGCCTTCATCTGAACCGAGTGGCGGACCGCCTCGGCGCGCAGGCCGGCATCACCTCCGGCAAGGGCTGGGCCGTTTTGCTCCAGCCAATCGAAAAAGCCCGCATCGCCCAAAAGCCCGTATTTCACCACCTCACCATAGCCCGCCAGAAAATCGCGCGGGGCCAGCGTGCCCAGCACGTCGATATCGGCCAAGACAAGGCTGGGCTGGTGAAATGCGCCGACAAGGTTCTTGCCATGCGCCGTATTGATCCCGGTTTTGCCCCCGACCGAGCTATCGACCTGCGCCAAGAGCGAGGTGGGCAGCTGCACAAAGCGCACGCCGCGCCGCAAGATGGCGCAGGCAAAGCCGACCAGATCACCGATCACCCCGCCACCAAAGGCGATGACCACATCCCGGCGCTCGACCTTTTCGGCCAAAAGCCATTCGACCACTTGGATCAAATAGGGCCAGCTTTTCGTGCCCTCACCGGCTGGCAGGATCAGTGCCTCGCTCATCAGTCCCGCTTGCCGGAGCCCATCTTGCAGCGCGTCCAGATGCAAGGCGGCAACATTGGTTTCGGTGACAATCCACAGCTTGGGCCTGCGCAAAAGCGGCGCGACCTGGGCGCCCGCCTGCGCGATTAATCCCGCGCCGATGTGCACATCATAGGCCCGCTCACCGAGAGCCACATGCACCGTCTGCATCATGTCGGGTACCCCTCTACCGCGCCTGCCTCAACGAGCGCTGCCAAAACATGCTCTGTCGTCTCTTCCACCGACCATTCCGGCGCGACTGTGACCTGGTACGGGGCCAATGCATAAACCGGCGCGCGCTGCTCATAAAGTGCGCACAGGCTTGCGCGCGGATCAGCAGTGCGCAGCAACGGCCGCGTGTTCTTGTGGCGCACCCTTTGCCATAAAAGCTCCAAATCCGCCTTCAGCCAAAGGACTGCCGCATGCGCCATCAGCAGATCGCGATTGGCCTGCGACATCCAGGCCCCGCCGCCTGTCGACAAGATGCACGGCGGCCCCGCCAAGAGCCGCGCGATGACGGCACTCTCCTTTTCGCGAAAGAACGGCTCGCCATAGCGTTCGAATATCTCGGCGATCGAAAGCTGGGCCGAGGCCTCGATCTCGGCATCCGAATCGCGGATCTCTGCATCAAGCTGCCCCGCCAAAACCCGGCCCACGGCGGTCTTGCCTGCACCCATCATGCCCACCAAAACAACACTGCGTACCAACCGGCCCGCGGGCGCATCACGCAAATTTGTGGTCGTTTCGGTCATGGTGCTCAAAAAATTCTTCTGTGAGTGGCGCAATTTCGCCTCTCATGGCTTATAAGCAAATCGAAACGGCGGCAAACGCCGATCCGCGACCTTTCTGCGAAAGGCATGCGGGCAAACAACAAGGTAAAGGCAAAGAGCATGTGGCGCGTGATCAGATTGCTGGTTTTGATCATCCTTTTGGGGGTGCTTGGTTTGATCGGCTATTCTTATTCGGGATATCTGCTGCCCGCGCAGCAAAGCGTGACAGAACCGGTGCAGCTCAATGTCGATTAGACGCAGGCTGTGTGGCTTGGGCGTGGCACTCACGATCGCCGCCCCTTGCTACGCTCAAACATCGCCGCAAGACAGCGCCACCGCCATGCCCCCGGTCTTGCCATCCTTGCCGGTCATCACAGCGCCTGACTGGTTGTCCGACACCGTGACCCGGCCGCATGGCAATGTCGCAACGGCGATTGTCGCCCCCAGCATCAGCGTGATGCCGCTTGGCGCGCTCTCGCTTGAGGCGGTGGGGCTTTTGCCGCCCAGCATCACGGGCTTGCCGCCGGGTCTTTGGGGCATGTCTGACCCGGAAACCTTGGCGCGGCTGCTACGCGCCCAACCGATCGAGGGGTTGCCCGCGATCCGAAGCTTTACCCAAACACTTGCCTTGGCCGAGCTTGATCCGCCCCGCCAAGAGGCAAGTGACGCGGCCATGCTGTTTTTGGCGCGGATCGATATGCTCCTGGCGCGCGGCGCACTCGATCAGGCCCAAGCGTTGATCGAACGCGCGGGCCCCACCAACCCAGAGGTATTCCGCCGCTGGTTCGATGTCTCGCTGATGACCGGGCATGCCGACCGCGCCTGTCAGGCGATGGCCGCCAACCCCGATATCGCGCCCACCCTGCCTGCGCGCATCTTGTGTCTTGCGCGGGCGGGCGATTGGGCGGCGGCGGCACTCAGCCTTGATACGGGCTTTGCCTTGGGCCGGATGACCGAGGCCGAGGCAGAGCTGATCGCGCGCTTCCTTGACCCTGAATTATTCGAAGGGGCCCCGCCCCTGCCCCCCGATGCAGCGATGACACCGCTCGATTTCCAAATGCGCATGGCCATTGGTGAGCGCCCGGCAACCACGGGCTTGCCGCTGATCTTTGCGCATGCCGATCTGTCCGATCTGGCCGGATGGCATGCCCAGCTTGATGCCAGCGAGCGGCTGATGCGCGCGGGTGCGATCTCGGCCGGGCAATGGCTTGCGATCTACACATCGCTCGTGCCATCGGCCTCGGGCGGGGTCTGGGACAGGGTCGGCGCGCTACAACGCTTTGATGCCGCAATTTTGGCGGGCGATCCGCTACAGGCGGGCGCGCGCTTGGCCGCTGCCTTTGCCGCGATGCAGGCCGCGGGTCTTGAGACAGCCTTTGCCGAGGTTTACGCAGAACGCCTTTTGCGCCTGCCCTTGGTGGGCGAAACCGGCCTTTTGGCGCGCCGGATCGGCCTGTTGTCGCCGCTTTATGAGACCGTCGCGCAATCGGCCCTGCCCCAAAGCCGCGAAGAGGCGTTTCATTTCGCCATTGCACGCGGCCAAGCGGCCTCTCCGCCCGAGGGGGCAGATCTGACCACACGCGCGGTGGCGGCGGCCTTTGCCGATCCCGCCCCTGTGCATCGCTATGAGTGGTTTTTGAACAATGACCGCTTGGGCGAGGCGGTGTTGCGTGCAACCTTCGTGCTCTCAGACAAGGCGCGCGATCCGGGCGATATCACCGATGCGCTGGCCCTTTTGCGCAGTATCGGGCTTGAAGATTTGGCACGGCGCAGCGCGCTACAACTGCTTTTGCTGACCACGGCACCCAGCCAATGACCACTGCCGATACGCGCTGGATTGCCAGTTTTCTCGCCGCAAAAGCCGCCGAGCAAGGGGCCGCGCGCAACACGCAATTGGCCTATGGGCGTGACCTGAATGATGTGCAGGCCTATCTCGTTCGACACGGCACAGGCTTTGCGCAAGCCGATCGCGCCATGCTCGAGGCCTATTTGATCCAGATGGATGCGGCGGGCCTTGCCCCTGCCACCCGCGCGCGCCGCCTTTCGGCCGTCAAACAGCTTTACCGCTTCGCCCATGAAGAAGGTTGGCGCAGCGACAATCCCGCCTTGCAGATCAAAGGGCCGACCAAGCGCGCCAGCCTGCCCGATGCGCTCAGCATGGCCGATGTCGATGCGCTTTTGGAAGCAAGCGAAACATATGGCAAAACCGCCGCGGATCGGGCGCGCAATTGCTGCTTGATGCAATTGCTTTATGCCACGGGCCTGCGTGTGTCGGAATTGGTGAGCCTAACGGTTGCGGCGGTGCGTGGCGATCCACAGATGCTTTTGGTGCGCGGCAAGGGGAACAAGGAACGCCTTGTGCCGCTCTCGCGCCCTGCCCGCGCGGCAATCACGGCCTGGCTTGCCCATCGCGATGCCGCGCAAGAGGCGCGCAAACAGGAAAGTGGCGCGAAACCCTCTCCCTTCCTCTTTCCCTCGCACGGGGCCGCGGGGCATATGACGCGGGTCCGCTTTTTCACCTTGATCAAGGAATTGGCTATTGCTGCTGGCCTCGATCCTGCGGGCATTACGCCCCACAGCATGCGCCATGCCTTCGCCACCCATCTGTTGCATAATGGGGCCGATCTGCGCGCGATCCAAATGCTTCTGGGCCATGCCGATATCGCCACGACCGAGATCTACACCCATATCCTTGACGAACGCCTCAAGCGCCTCGTGCTCGACCGCCACCCGCTTGCCAAGGATTGACCAACCCATCTTTGCTTCAAAAATACTCCGGGGGCGGTCGCCAAGGGCGACCGGGGGCAGAGCCCCCCAAACAAGAGCAATGCGAAGCGCCGTGATTGCAACAGCGCCACACCCCTTGCGCGCCGCCACTTGAAGCAAAGCCGCGCAACCCCCATAACCGCGCCATGGAAAACACCCTGACCGACAGCTTCACCGGCCTGTCCGACCCAACCACATGGATCACCGCTGCGGTGATCGTGCTTTTACTGTTTTGCTCGGCGTTTTTCTCGGGCTCAGAGACGGCCTTGACAGCCGCCTCGCGCGGTAAGCTGCGCTCGATGGCCGACCGGGAGGATTTGGGCCAACAAGGTGCTGAAAAAGCGCTGTTGCTGAAAGAAGATAGTGAGCGGCTGATCGGCGGCATTCTCTTGGGCAATAACCTGGTCAACATCCTTGCCACCTCGCTTGCCACCGCCCTTCTGACCACGCTTTTTGGCGAGGGCGGCATTGCGCTGGCCACGCTGGTGATGACAGCCCTTGTGCTGATCTTTGCCGAGGTTTTGCCCAAGACCTATGCCATCAACGATCCCGAACGCACCGCTGCGCGTGTCGCGCGCCCGGTGGCGCTGGTGATCGCGGTCATGGCCCCCGTCGTGACGCTTGTGCGCTACGTTGTGCGCGCGGTCTTGGCGGTCTTTGGTGTGCGCATCGATGCGGGTGCCAATATGCTTTCCGTCCATGAAGAGATCATGGGCGCGCTCTCGCTTGGCCATTCCGAGGGGCGCGTGGGCAAAGAACAGCGCGACAGGCTTTTGGGCGCGCTCGACCTGCATGAGCGCACCGTGGAAGAGATCATGCTGCACCGCTCAGGCATCGAGATGATCGATGCCAATGCCGATCCTGAGGATATTCTGAGCCAAGCTTTGAAATCACCGCATACCCGCCTGCCCGTCTATCGCGGCGAGCAAGAGAATATCGTAGGCGTGGTCCATGCCAAAGACCTGCTGCGCGCCATCGACCAGCTTGTGCGCGGCCCGGACGCACAGGGTATCGCAGGGATCAAGGGCTTCAAGATCACGGATGTGGCGGTCAAACCCTATTTCATCCCCGAGACGACCACGCTTGACGATCAACTCAAGCAGTTTCTCAAGCGCCACACCCATTTCGCACTGGTTGTCGATGAATACGGCGCTTTGCGCGGTTTGATCACCCTCGAAGATATCCTCGAAGAGATTGTGGGCGAGATCACCGATGAGTTCGATATCCCCGATGCGCCGATGCTGGCACCTGCCGCCGATGGGAATTTCGTGATCGACGGTGCGATGACGATTCGCGACTTCAACCGCGCGACCGAATTCCAACTCCCCGATGAGGAGGCCAATACCGTCGCGGGTCTGGTGATCCACGAGGCGCAGACTATTCCGGCGGTTGGCCAGTGCTTTAGCTTCCATGGCTTCCGCTTCGAGGTGGCCGAGCGTGAGCGCAACCGCCTGACCAAGCTCAAGGTCCGCAAGCTCGGCTGACGCGGCGGTGCGGGCGGGCAAGCTTTTGTCGCTTTTTGACATGCGACGGCCCGCGCGCCCTGCATTTGATGCGTCCACATATTGTCGGAGGATCACATGAAAACCACCACGCGCGTCTGCATTATCGGCGGTGGCGTCGTCGGCTGCTCGGTCGCCTACCACCTGACCAAGCTGGGTTGGTCGGATGTGATGCTATTGGAGCGGTCGGAACTGACCTCTGGCTCGACATGGCACGCGGCGGGCGGCTTTCATACGCTCAACGGCGATACCAATATGGCGGCGCTTCAGGGCTACACCATCCGCCTGTACCGCGAGTTGGAAGCGCTGACAGGCATGTCTTGCGGCCTGCACCATGTGGGCGGTGTGACACTGGCCGATACGCCCGAGCGGCTCGATATGCTCAAGGCCGAGCGCGCCAAGCATCGCTACATGGGCATGGATACCGAGATTATCGGCCCCGATGAAATCAAGAAACTGTCCCCGATCACCAATGTCGACGGCGTCTTGGGCGGGCTTTACGACCCGCTTGATGGCCATCTCGACCCCTCTGGCACCACCCATGCCTATGCGCGGGCGGCCAAGATGGGCGGGGCGGAAATCGTTTTGCATACCAAGGTGATCGCCACCACCCCGCGCGCTGACGGCACATGGAATGTGGTGACCGACAAGGGCACGATCCATGCCGAGCATCTGGTCAATGCAGCCGGGCTTTGGGCGCGCGAAGTGGCGGCGATGGCGGGCTGCTACCTGCCGCTGCACCCGATGGAGCATCAATATATCGTCACCGACGAGGTGCCCGAGATCATGGCCATGCTCGACGCGGGCGGCGAGCATCCCCATGTCATGGATCCCTCGGGCGAAAGTTACCTACGCCAAGAAGGGCGCGGGCTTTGCATCGGTTTTTACGAACAAAAATGCCGCCCATGGGCGGTTAATGGCACCTCATGGGATTTCGGCCACGAGCTTTTGGCCGATGATTTCGACAAGATCGAGGAAAGCATCGCCTTTGCCTATAAGCGCTTTCCGGTGCTGGAACGCGCGGGCGTGAAATCGGTGATCCACGGCCCCTTCACCTTTGCGCCTGATGGCAACCCGCTGGTCGGCCCCGTGCCGGGCCTGCGCAATTACTGGTCGGCCTGCGGCGTGATGGCGGGCTTTTCCCAAGGGGGCGGCGTGGGCCTGATGCTGGCCCAATGGATGATCGCGGGCGAGGCCGAGCGCGATGTCAGCGCGATGGATGTCGCCCGCTTTGGCCGCTGGATCGGGCCGGGCTACACCCTGCCCAAGGTGATCGAGAACTACCAAACCCGCTTTTCGGTGGTCTATCCCAATCAAGAGCTTCCCGCCGCAAGGCCGCACCGCACGACGCCGATGTATGACACATTCGACGCGATGGGGGCAGTTTGGGGCGCGCAATACGGGCTGGAAGTGGTCAACTACTTCGCCCAACCCGGCGAGGTGCGCTATGAGACGCCAAGCTTCCGCCGCTCCAACGCATGGGAGGCAACAGCGCGCGAGGTTATGGGCGTGCGCCAAGCGGTCGGCATCAACGAATTGCAGAATTTCGGCAAATACGCGGTCACGGGCCGCGATGCGCGCGCATGGCTTGACCGGATCATGGCGGGCCGCATCCCCGCACCGGGGCGGCTGTCGCTGACGCCGATGCTGTCGGAAAAGGGCAAGATCATTGGCGATTTCACCGTGTCCTGCCTGTCGGATACGGAATTCCAGCTGACCGCAAGCTATGGCGCGCAAGACATGCATATGCGCTGGTTCGATACGCATCTGGCGGGCGATGTGCAGGTGGTGAATGTCTCGGACAGGCGAACGGGGTTCCAGATCGCCGGGCCACGCGCGCGCGATCTGTTGGCCGCCGTGACAAGCGCCGATGTCTCGGCCGAGGCTTTCCGCTTCATGGATGTAAAGCGCATGGTGGTCGGGCTATCGGACGCCATCGTGCAGCGCGTGAGCTATACCGGCGATCTGGGCTTTGAGATCTTTGTCGATGCGCTTGAGCAGCGCGCGCTGTGGCAGGCGCTTTGGGACAAGGGTCAGGCCTTTGGGATCACGGCCTTCGGGATGCGCGCGATGATGTCGCTCAGGCTTGATCGGTTCTTCGGCTCGTGGATGCGAGAATTTTCGCCCGATTATACCGCCGCTGAAACCGGGCTTGATCGTTTTATCCAGTTCAAGAAAAACACCGATTTCATCGGACGAAGCTTGGCCGAGGCCGAGCGCGCAAGCCCCCCTGCCCGCAAGCTGGCCCATTTCGTCGTCGATGCCGCCGATGCCGATGTGGTGGCCTATGAGCCGATCTGGCTTGATGGCGCGGTGGTTGGGTTCTGCACTTCGGGCGGATACTCGCATTGGACGGGGCAATCGGTTGCGACCGGCTTTTTGCCCGCAGATCGCATCACCGAGGGGTTGGAAGTCGAGATCGAGATCTTGGGCGAGATGCGCAAGGCCCGCGTCGTGACAGCGCCCTTGTGGGATGATCCGCGCATGCGCGCATGATGGGCAGCGCGCCATTCCTGTGCGGCAGCTTGACCGCCGATGATCCTTCAGCCTCAGTGGTGCAATGACAATAACCATCTTGCTACTCGCCGCGGGGCAATCGTCGCGGATGCGGGGCCGCGACAAACTCTTGGAAGAGATCGACGGCCAGCCGCTGTTGCGGCTGATGGCTGGGCGCGCCTGCAAGGCGGGTGTGGCGGTGCGGGTGGTTCTCGGCCCTGACCAAGCCGCCCGCCAAGCGGCACTTGCGGATCTTTCGGTCGACATCGTCACGGCCACGCAGGGCGATGGCATGGCCGCCTCGATCCGGGCTGGTGTTGCGGGGCTCACGGGGCCGGTGCTCGTTGTTTTGGCCGATATGCCAGAGATCACTGCGCAAGATCTTTATCTGATGGTCTCGCTCGGCGCGCATGCACCGACAGCGATATTGCAGGCCGCAAGCCCGGCGGGTATGCCCGGCCACCCCGTGCTTTTCCCCGCCGATCTCTTGCCAGAGCTGTCGCAGTTGCGCGGCGACCAAGGTGCCAAGGCCGTTCTGGCTAAACAGGCCGCGCGCGTCACCCTTTTGCCGCTGGCCGATGCGCGCGCCACGGTCGATCTTGACACGCCCGAGGATTGGGCCGCGTGGCACGCCAAACGCAGCCCGACCACATGAAAGGGCGGCCCCTCACGGCCCCCCTGATCTATCAATGGCTTTTGCGCGCCCCTGCGGACAAAAGCATTACAGTTGTAGAAGCTGTGCCTCGTCGACGGTCAACGTCCGCCGTGCGGCAACATAGCTGGCAACGCCATCAGGCGTCGCAAGCGCGGGGAAAAGCGCCATAATCTCATCATGCGCCGCTTGCCCAAGGGCGCCCAGCGTATTGTCGGCGGGTTGAAAGCTTTCCGTCCAAGCGCCATCGGACATCACCACCTGATGTTGGTCAAACATGAAGTGGAGATAGGTCACCCGCAACGTCTCAAGCGGTTTGATCCCGGTTGCATTGGTCAAATGCGTGGCGGCTACAAAAACTTCTGCCTCATCGAAATGACGCTGTGCCGGTTCCCCGGTGATCAGGACGCGATGCTGGGGCGAGACGACCATATTGCGTTCAGGCAGGTTGTCACCAAGGCTGCCTGCCATGATCAAGATCGGCTTGATGGTATGATCGCGCGCCAAAACATCACGGCTGAGGGTTTGTTGACCAAGCCATCTTATCTCTTGAAGTCCATTGTCACGGGTGACGATCTGGTCGCCTTCACGCAGTGTTTCAACACGCACTTCGCCGCGCGGTGTTGCGATCATTGTGCCAGGGGTAAAGCAGGGGCAGATGGGCGCATCCGTCAGGCCATGATGCGGGGCAGTCTTGACGCTTTGTGTGATGACATCACCCACGCGCCGAGCGACGTGAGTGGACCATGTATCCGTTGCTTCTTTGAAGCCAAAAATCATCTCATCACCCTTTACGCTTAGCTCAACCTTGCGCCAATTCGGCCTTCGTGCCGCCTGATGCCCCGACCGCTTAGCGATGGTGCCGGCCCCTGAGCGGTCCGCACTTGCATCGCCTGCCGTGAGAGGGGCCGTTGCACCAGCATCCTGCGACATCTGTCGCCGCTGGCTACACAGCGCTGCGCCGAAAGCGGTCAAGCTGACCTGTGCGCGGCGCACACCTCTCCCGCGGATCAAACGCAGGTCGTGTGACCGCCCCCGTGGCCGAAACAGACATCGCCCCCCAGTCGGACAATCGAAAGATAGGCGCTCTGCACCATAATCTGAAGCGAAAATTTTGCGATCATGGCAATATCCAGCGCTTTCCGACCTGAAAGAACCCCATTCGCGTCAGAGCGCGGCACGATGATGGCATGATCCTAAATGAAACATTTTGCAAAAAATAACGTGATTTCAATTTATTACCTCGCCGGGCGGCCGCCCCACGCCTGCATTGTCTGCGCAAAAATGAAAGCCAACACGCCGCTGATGGGCCAGATTGTTGATGCGACAAATATTTTCACCTTTGGAAACAGCCAAAGGCGTGACACGTGCCGGTCACAATTCAATGAGATCAAAAACCGCGCATTTGCGGATAAATCACGCAACCCGTTCATAAGAACGGGGACCAATCCATCGACTGATTCGAAGAGATGGTGCCCGAGGTCGGACTCGAACCGACAAGCCTCTCGGCGGCGGATTTTGAATCCGCTGCGTCTACCAATTCCACCACTCGGGCACGGCGGTTGCGATAGCGCAGTGGCGCGGTTTCGTCTAGCCCCAATCCATACAGCCGGCGGTTCTGCCCGTATCGCCCGTTTGTGACCACGGCCTGCTGGCATGCCTGCTTGCGGTTTGTTACCTAAACCTGCAAGCCGCAACCGCTGGCCCGCGTGCCGCCCCGCCACAAGGAGACCGACGCATGGCAGACCCTGTCGATTCGCCAATGACGATCTCACAGCGCTTTAGCCGACTGGTCGCGGATGCCGAGGGCGAGATGGTCACGCTTGCTTGGGTGCTGGATCAATTGCACGAGCGCGCCTTTGGACTGTTCCTTTTGATCTTGGCCCTGCCCTGCTGCATCCCTTTTCTTTACGGCGTTCCGCAGGTTGTGGCCTTGCCGCTCTTGTTTATCGCGGGGCAAATGGTGCTGGGCTGGGGCAAACCTTGGTTGCCGCAAAAGCTGGGAGAGCGGCAGGTGGCAACCGCGAGCCTTGCGGCGCTGGCCCGGCGCTCTGACCCTTGGCTCAGGCGGATCGAGGCGGTGAGCCGCCCCAGACTTGCGGCGCTCACGCGGCGGCCGTTTGATCAATTGGTGGGGCTGGCGCTCTTGGTCTTCAGTGCCGCGATCCTTGTTCCGGTTCCCGGTACGAATACCGTTCCCGGCATCGCAGTGGCGATTATTGCCATCGGCTTGTTACAGCGCGACGGCATTTTAGTGCTTCTCGGCCTTATCCTTGGCGTGGCATGGATCGGCACCTTGCTTGTCGCAGGGGCGACCGCGGTAAGCCTGATCATGGCATGGATCGGAGGGTAAGGGTGATGAAACGCAAGTCTCTCATGGCGCTGGCGGGCGCGGGATCGGCGGCAATGCTGCTTGGTGCCTTCGGTTTTCAATACATCGGCGGGCTTGCCCCTTGCACCATGTGCCTCTGGCAGCGCTGGCCGCATGCGGTGGCTGTCGCCATCGGCGCGCTGGGTGTTGTGGTGCCACATCGGCTATTGGCGTTAGCGGGCGCGTTGAGCATGTTGGTCAATGCCGGGATCGCGCTCCTCCATACCGGGGTCGAGCGCGCGTGGTGGACGCTCAACCTCAGTTGCACCGGCGCGGGCGAGGATTTGGGCGCGATGGATATGGCCACCCTGCTCGATCCGACCATCGGCGAGGCGATTGTCTTATGCACCGAGGTGGCGTGGTCGATGCTTGGCCTGTCGATGGCGTCGTGGAACGGCATCGCCAGTCTTGCGCTGATGGGCCTGTGGATCGCAGCGGCGCGCGCGTCTAGTGATAGGTAAACTCACCCGTCACATTGCGCCATTCACCCGGTGCGATCAGCTTGCGATGCACAAAGCGAACCGAATGCAGCGGCCCCTCGATCGCGTCATGCCAATAGGCGATGAAGTCGAATAATCGCGGGTAATCGGGGGCCAGATCGTAATCTTGCCACACGAAGCTGTTCAACACATTGCGATGATCAGGCATGCGATAGATCATTTCCGCGGTGGTCAGGCCATAGCCCTTCAACATCAATGCGACCTCGGATTTCACCATGCGATCCTCCATTTGTTGAAAACCCGTGGAGCAAACTTGCCGCAGTCGATTTAAAAATCAATGAAAACAATTTGTTATCACCCATATGGCCTGGCTGCTAAACCAAGTGGGGATGCGCCATTGCACCCTATATTCGGCGGGCTTATACTGCGGGTCAACTAAATATAGATGCCACTGGCAGAACAGGCGCGCGACGTGAGTGATACAACCGAAAGCCCTGAAAACGAACAGGAAAACGTGATCGAGCGGCACCCTCATGATGGGCCGTCGATCGATATCGCCTCTGAGATGAAGACCTCCTTCATCGACTATGCGATGTCGGTGATCATCTCCCGCGCGATCCCCGATCTGCGCGATGGGCTGAAGCCCGTGCATCGGCGCATCTTGTTCGCCATGTACGAGACCGGCAATACCCACGAAAAAGCCTATCGCAAATCGGCCCGCCCCGTGGGCGATGTGATGGGCCAGTACCACCCACATGGCGACTCGGCGATCTATGACGCGCTTGTGCGTATGGCGCAGCCCTTTTCCATGTCGCTGCCGCTTTTGGACGGTCAGGGCAATTTCGGCTCGATGGATGGCGATAACCCGGCCGCCATGCGTTATACCGAAGTGCGCATGGCAGCACCTGCCGCGTATCTTTTGGCCGATATCGACAAGGATACCGTCGATTTCCAAGACAATTACGATGGCAAGCAGCAAGAACCCACGGTTCTGCCTGCGCGCTTTCCCAATATGTTGGTCAATGGCGCGGGCGGCATCGCCGTCGGCATGGCGACGAATATTCCGCCCCATAATCTGGGCGAGGTGATCGATGCCTGCCAAGCGCTGATCAAAGAGCCGGATCTCAGTTCTGAAGAGCTGATCGAATATATCCCCGCACCCGATTTTCCGACCGGCGGTCTTATCCTTGGCCGCTCGGGCGCGCGCAAAGCCTATCTTGAGGGGCGCGGCAGCGTCATCATCCGCGCCAAAACCCATATCGAGGAAATCCGCAAAGATCGCTTTGCCATCGTCATCGACGAGATCCCCTATCAGGTGAACAAGGCGTCGATGATCGAGCGGATCGCCGATCTGGTGCGTGAGAAAAAGCTCGAAGGGATTTCGGGCGTGGCCGACGAAAGCGACCGCATCGGTGTGCGCGTGGTGATCGAGCTTAAGCGCGACGCAACGCCCGAGGTGGTGCTGAACCAACTCTTCCGCTTTACACAGATGCAGACGCATTTTGGCTGCAACATGCTGGCGCTGAATGGCGGACGGCCTGAACAGCTGACGCTGCGGGGCTTTTTGACCGCGTTCCTCGATTTCCGCGAAGAAGTCGTGGCGCGGCGTACGGCGTTCGAATTGCGCAAAGCGCGCGACCGGGCGCATGTGCTGTGCGGTTTGGCTGTCGCGGTCTCCAATGTCGATGAGGTGGTGCGCACCATCCGCGCCTCAAGCGATGCGGCGGAGGCACGTGAAAAGCTGATGGCGCGGCGTTGGCCCGCGGCCGAAATTCTGCCTTTTATCAAGCTGATCGATGATCCGACCCATACCGCCAACGAAGATGGCACCTATAACCTGTCCGAAACACAGGCGCGCGCCATCCTCGATCTGCGGCTGCAACGCCTGACGCAGCTGGGCGTCAAAGAAGTCACCGACGAACTGGAAGAGCTGGCAGGCAAGATCAAGGATTACCTCGCCATCCTCGCCTCGCGCGAGCGTATCCTCGAGATCATCGCCGCCGAACTCGCCGAAGTGCGCGAGAAATTCGCCGTCCCCCGCCGGACCGAGATCACCGATTGGTCGGGCGACATGGATGACGAAGACCTGATCGAACGCGAGGATATGGTCGTCACCATCACCCAAGGCGGCTATATCAAGCGCACGCCCTTGGGCGAATTCCGCGCCCAAAAACGCGGCGGCAAAGGCCTGTCTGGTGGCGCGCTCAAGGAAGATGACGTTGTCACATCGCTCTTTGTAGCCAATACCCACACCCCGCTTTTGTTCTTTACAACCAATGGGATGGTTTACAAGCTCAAGACTTGGCGCCTGCCGCAAGGCTCGCGCGCCTCGCGCGGCAAGGCCATCGTCAATATCTTGCCCATCCCCATCGGCACAGGCATCGCCGCCGTCATGCCCGTCGACCGCGACGAGGCGCATTGGGACGAGTTGCAGATCCTTTTCGCCACCTCCGAAGGTGAGGTGCGCCGTAACGCCTTGTCGGATTTCACCAATGTCATGCGCAACGGCAAGATCGCGATGAAACTGCCCGAGGATGGCTCGGTCAGCTTGGTCAATGCCCGGATCTGTTCGGAAGCCGATGATGTGATGCTGGTCACGGCCTTGGGCCGCGCGATCCGCTTTCCCACCACCGATGTGCGCGTGTTCAAGGGCCGCGATTCGACGGGCGTGCGCGGCATCCGCTTGGCCGCTGGTGACAGCGTCGTCTCGATGGCCATTATCCGCCATTTCGAGGCCGAGGCCGAGGCGCGCGCTGCCTATCTCAAGCAACGCCGCCTGATGGCGGGCGCCCCCGAGGAGGAGATCGAGACCGACGAGGACGAGGAAACCGTCGCCGTGGGCCAATTGTCGCCAGAGCGATATGCCGAAATGTCAGCCGCCGAGGATTTGATCCTGACCATTACCGCCAGCGGCTCGGGCAAGCTTTCGTCCAGCCATGACTACCCGGTGCGCGGGCGCGGCGGCCAAGGCGTGATGGCCATGGATAAGGCGATGCGCGGCGGCACGCTGGTGGCAAGCTTCCCAGTCGAGTTGAGTGACCAGATCATGCTCGCCACTTCCACCGGCCAATCGATCCGCGTGCCGGTTCAGGGTATCTCGTTCCGCTCGCGCAGCGCGGGCGGGGTCAAGGTCTTGAACACCGCCAAGGGCGAAGAGGTCGTCTCTGTCGCTTGGATTGCCGATCAGGGCGATGAAGATGGCGATGACGCCGCGATCGTCGTCGATACACCCGCCGCAGAGGGCTAAGCGGCCCTTTGCAACCGATCCTTTAGGCGCGAGATGCCCGGCATGACCGAGAAGACACTGCAGATCATTGGTGGCGGCATGGCCGGGTCCGAGGCCGCTTGGCAAGCGGCAACAGCGGGCATCAAGGTCGTGCTGCACGAAATGCGCCCTGCTGTCGGCACCTTTGCCCATCGCACCGGCTCGCTTGCGGAAATGGTCTGCTCCAACTCCTTTCGCTCGGATGATGATGAGCAAAACGCCGTGGGGCTTTTGCATTGGGAAATGCGCGCGGCGGGCTCGATTATCATGGATACCGCCTATGACCACCGCCTGCCTGCGGGTGGCGCGCTGGCTGTTGACCGCGACCCCTTTGCCGAGGCGGTGACCGCCAAGCTGCGCGCCCATCCCAATATCACCGTGGTGGCGGGCGAGATCACCGCCCTGCCCGATGGCCCCGCGATCATCGCCACAGGGCCGCTGACATCAGGCGCGCTCGCCAATGCCATCGCAGCCGAGACAGGACAGGATGCGCTGGCCTTTTTCGACGCCATTGCCCCCATCGTCTATGCCGACACCATCGATATGTCCGTGGCATGGGAACAGTCGCGCTATGACAAGGGCGAGACCGAGGCCGAACAGCGCGCCTATATCAACTGCCCCATGACGCGCGACGAATACGACGCCTTCATTGACGCATTGCTTGCTGCCGATAAGACCGAGTTCCACGAGGGCGAGACCGCGGGCTATTTCGACGGCTGCCTACCCATCGAGGTGATGGCCGAACGCGGCCGCGAAACGCTGCGCCACGGCCCGATGAAGCCCGTGGGGCTGACCAACCCGCATGACCCAACGGTCAAGCCTTGGGCCGTTGTGCAGCTGCGCCGCGACAATGCGCTTGGCACGCTCTACAACATCGTGGGTTTCCAGACCAAGATGAAGTACGGCGCGCAAACCTCTGTTTTCAAGATGATCCCCGGCTTGCAAGATGCCAGCTTCGCGCGCCTAGGCGGTATCCATCGCAACACCTTCATCAATTCGCCACGCCTTCTGGATGCGCAGATGCGGCTACGCTCGCGCCCCAATATCCGCTTTGCGGGCCAAATTACCGGGGTTGAGGGGTATGTCGAATCCGCAGCCATGGGGCTTTTGGCCGGTCGGCTCGCCGTGGCCGAGCTTTGCGGGAAGGCGCTTGCCCCCGTGCCGCAAGACACCGCCATGGGCGCGCTGGTGCATCACATCACCGGCGGGGCCGAGGCAAAGACCTTTCAGCCGATGAACGTGAATTTCGGCCTTTTCCCCTCGGTCGAGGGGCTGAAAGCCGGACGCCGCGGCCGCAAGGACCGCTACAAAGCCTATACCGACCGCGCGAAAGCGGCATGGCTGGGCTGGTTGGGCGAGGCCCGCGCCGATGCCGCTTGAAGAGGCATTGGGCCAATTCCAAAGGGGCTGAGATGCGCTTTCGCACCCGCTTTGCCCCGTCACCCACTGGCCCGCTGCATCTGGGCCATGCCTATTCCGCCATTCTTGCCCATGACATGGCCCGCGCCGCTGGCGGTGATTTCCTGCTCAGGATCGATGATATTGACCAATCGCGCGCGCGCCCCGCGTGGGAGGCGCAGATTTACACCGATCTGGCGTGGCTGGGGCTGACATGGGACGCCCCGCCGCGCCGTCAATCCGATCACCTGCCGGCTTACCGCGCCCCCATCGACAGGCTGGGCCAGATGGGGCTGATCTATCCTTGCCGCTGCTCAAGGCGCGATATCCGCGAGGCGGCAAACGCCCCGCAAGAGGGCGGAGAGCCGCTCACCGGGCCAGATGGGCTGGTCTATCCCGGCACCTGCCGCCACCGCGCCATGGCCGCGATGGGCCCGGGCGATGCGATCCGTCTCGATATGGCCAAGGCCATGGCCCGCCACGACACCACGCGCGGCTTTGACGAAACCGGCCCCGCACATTTGGGCCATCACCCTATCCCCGCTGCGGCCATGATCGCCACCATCGGCGACGTCGTTCTGGCCCGCCCGGCAATGGGCGCGTCCTATCACCTTTCGGTTGCGGTCGATGATGCGGCCCAAGCCATTACCCATGTGATCCGTGGCCAAGATCTTTTCGCCGCCACCCCGATCCATGTCTTGCTCCAAGGCCTGCTCGGCATGCCAACGCCGCAGTATCACCACCACCGCCTGATCCGCGACGAGCAGGGCAAGCGGCTGGCCAAGCGCGACGATGCCCGTGCCATCCACAGTTACCGCGCGGACGGCGCCGCGCCGCAAGACATCCGCCGCATGGTCGGCCTCTGAGCCTTCTCTGTTTCAAAAATATCCCGGGGGAATCGCCAAAGGCGATGGGGGCAGCGCCCCCTAATCTTCGGGTGCCATCAGCTCCACCTCGGCCCCATCGCGCAGGGCGGTATAGAAACACACCGCACGATTGGTATGGCAGGCAGGCCCGGTTTGCCGCACCAGCGCCAAAAGGCAATCGCGGTCGCAATCGATGCGCAGCTCGACCAATTCCTGAACATGCCCCGAGCTTTCGCCTTTGACCCAGAAATCTTGCCGTGAGCGCGACCAATAGGTCACGCGGCCCGTGGCCAGCGTGCGCGCAACGGCCGCTGCATTCATCCATGCCATCATCAAAACAGCTCCACTCACGGCGTCCTGGGCGATGCATGGGATCAAGCCTTGCGCGTCAAAACGCAGCGTGTTGGGGTCGAACTGGGCCATGGGCCACCTCTTTGCAAAACCGGGCAACAGCGCTACCTATAAGGCCATGACAAGACAGGCGGAACCCATGTCCGGCGACAGCGATCTGATCAAACTTTATTCCCAGCGTATTCTCGCCTTGGCGGCCGATATTCCGCATCATGGCCGGCTCGACGCGCCGCAGGCCAGCTTGCGCAAGCGCGCGCCGCTATGCGGCTCGACCGTGACGGTCGATCTCGATATCGCGGATGGCCGGATCACCCGCTTTGCCCAAGATGTGAAAGCCTGCGCCTTGGGGCAAGCGGCCGCAGCCTTGATGGGGGCCGCCATCATCGGGCGCAGCCGCGATGAGGTGGCATGCGCCCGCGACGCACTGCGCGCCATGCTGACCGAGGGGGGCACCCCGCCCGGGGCACCCTTTGCGGGCTATGAGGTGCTGACGCCGGCGCGCGATTACCGCAATCGCCACGCCTCGATCATGCTATCGCTCGACACGACGGTTGAGGCGATGGATGCCGCAGCGCAAGCGCAAAGCGCCTGATCAAAATACCGAGATCATCATAAAAAACCGCCGCACCTCGGGGCCGAGGGCGGCGGCAGTCAGCGTATCTGGGGCCGATGCATGCCCGTCATGACACGGGAAAGGTTTGGGCGGGACAGAGGGGCAAACCCAAAAACCCGCATGGCCAGACCGCAGGCAGAAATCGCAATCAGATCAAGCCGGGAAGATACAAAAGCCCATAGGTGAACATCGCAAGCGCGATCACCCCGACCGCGTCGCTGATGAAAGTCTCGCGCGAATGGGTCAAAATTTCAGCGATCCGGGTCATGTCATGGCCTCCTGAGATAAGCGTGTTGTCGCTTTGTTCTCATTTCTTGTGCGGCCTGTAAAGAACTTTTTAAGAACATTTGTGAACAAAACAGATCATCCTGCCGAGATCAGCCGGATCGCCTTCTCTTGTTCGAGCAAAATCAGAAGGATACGCGCCGATTGCCCCTGCGGCCCGATCAGCTTTGGGTCGCGCACCAACAGCGTGCGTGCCGCCGATTGCGCCAAGGCCATCAGCCCCGTCTGCGTCTCAAGATCGGCGATCCGAAACTGTGGCAAACCCGATTGCGCCGTGCCGATGACATCGCCCGCACCGCGGATCGCCAAATCCTCTTCAGCGATGACAAACCCATCCTCTGTGTCCCGCAGCACCATCAAACGCCGCTTTGCCGTTTCGCCCAAAGGTGGCCGATACATCAGCAAGCAGGTCGAAGCAGCCGCCCCACGCCCCACCCGGCCGCGGAGTTGGTGAAGCTGCGCCAAACCGAAGATCTCGGCCTGTTCGATCACCATGATCGAGGCATTGGGCACATCCACCCCCACCTCGATCACCGTGGTGGCCACCAAAACACGGGTCTTTCCGCTGGCAAAATCAGCCATGGCGGCGGTTTTCTGATCGGGCGGCAATTGCCCATGCACCAGCCCCACCACCCCTTCACCAAAGGCCGCGCGCAAAAGCTTGGCCCGTTCCTCGGCGGCTGTGGCGTCAAAACTCTCGCTCTCTTCGACCAGCGGGCAGACCCAATAGGCCTGCCGCCCCTCGGCCACGGCTTTGCGCAAATGGTCGATGACCTCATCCATCCGGGCGGTCGAAACCAGCGCGGTTGCCACAGGCGTGCGGCCGGGCGGCTTTTCATCCAGCACGCTCACATCCATATCGCCATATTGCGCAAGGCTGAGGGTGCGCGGAATCGGCGTGGCCGTCATCACCAGCACATCCGCTCCCTGCCCCTTTTGGCCCAGCTTGATGCGCTGACGCACGCCAAAGCGATGTTGCTCATCGACGATGGCCAGCCTGAGGTCGGCAAAAGCCACATCCTCGACAAAGACCGCATGGGTGCCGACCAATATCTGAATATCGCCGCGCTTGAGTGCGGCCAGTTTCGCGCGCCGCTCTGCGCCCTTGTCTTGGCCGCTGAGCATCTCGATCACCACGCCTGCCGCCTCGGCCAAGGGTTTGAGATTGGCGTAATGCTGCCCTGCCAAGATCGTGGTGGGGGCCATCATCACGCCTTGCCCGCCTGCCTCGACCGCAACGAGAAGCGCCATCAGCGCGACGAGTGTCTTGCCCGCCCCCACATCGCCTTGCAGCAAGCGGTTCATCCGCGCGGGCGTTGCCATATCGGTGGCGATCTCGTCGATGGCGCGCATTTGCGCGCCTGTAGGCTTGAAGGGCAGGCTTTCCAACACTTTTTGCCGCAAACGCCCATTGCCTTGCGTCACGCGCCCTTTGCCCTTGCGATTGGAGGCTCGGGCCAAGGCAAGCGTCAACTGATGGGCAAATAATTCGTCAAAGGCCAAACGCTCCCGCGCCAGCGCGCTGGCGGCCAGATCATGTGGCCCTTTCGGCGCATGTGCCATGGCGATGGCGTCATGCCAAACGGGCCAGCCCCTTTGATCCAAAAGTGGCAGGTCGATCCATTCGCCCAAGTTCGGCACCTCGGCCAATGCCGCTGTCATTGCACGGCGTAGCCCCTTTTGCGTCAGGCCTGCGGCCAAGGGATAGATGGGCTCAAAAGCCGGGATATCACCCGCCTCATCGGGGCTGAGGATGTGATCGGGATGGGGCATTTGCGCAACCCCATCGAACAGCTCGACCTTGCCAGACACGACGCGCCGCGCGCCCGTGGGCAAGATACGCGACAGATAGTCGGATTTGCCGTGGAAAAACACGAGTTGAAAGCTAGTTTTGGCATCCTCCACCTCGATCCGGTAGGGTCTGCCCCGGCTGACGGGGGGGCGGTGGCGACCGATGACCACGGACACTGTCGCCATCCCCGGCAGCGGCACATCACGGATTGAATCTGACCTTGTGCGATCCACCCCACCCACCGGCAATGTCAGGATCAGATCTTTGGGCGTTTCAACCCCGAGAGCTTTGTAATGCTTGGCTGTTTTCGGCCCAACCCCATCGAGCGTTTCCAGCCCGGCAAAGAGCGGCCAAAGGTAATCTGGCCGATCCATCGGGATGTGGACCTCAGCCATCGCCGGCCCCGGCAATCAAGGCCAGCCATCCATCCTCATCGATGATCTCGACCCCAAGTTCGGCGGCCTTGCTGGCCTTAGAGCCCGCGCCGGGGCCTGCGATCAGCAGATCGGTCTTGGCCGAGACGCTGCCCGCGACCTTGGCCCCAAGCGCCTCAGCGCGCGCCTTGGCCTCGGCGCGGGTCATTTTCTCAAGCGTGCCGGTGAAGACGACGGTCTTGCCTGCGACCGGGCTATCGGCGTTCGCACGCGCAACGGGTGCCTGAATATCCAGATGCGCCACCAGCCGATCAACAGAGGCACGCTCGGCCCCTTGGCTGAGCGTCGTGGTGAGCGCCAGTGCCACCGCCTCGCCAATGCCGTCAATGCCAGTAATCTCGGCCCAAGCGGGGCTTTGCGCCAAGACCGCTTTGCGCGCGCGCGCATCGGGGGCGTTGGCGGCGGGCTCTTGTGAAGCGCGGTCCACGCAATCGATGAACTGCGCCCAACTGCCGAAATGGCGCGCCAGATCATTGGCCGCAACCTCGCCCACATGGCGGATACCGAGGGCGAAAATCACCCGCCCAAGGCCGATGCGCCGCCGCTCGTCGATCGCGTCAAAAAGATTTGCCGCGCTCTTCTCGCCCCAGCCCTCCTTGTTCTTCAGCTGTTGCAGGCCCGAGCCGTATTGCGATTTGAGATCAAATATATCGGCGGGTTCCTTGATCCAACCATCGGTATAGAATGTCTCGACCTGCTTGGCGCCCAAGCCCTCGATGTCGAACGCCGCGCGGCTGACGAAATGCTTGAGCTTTTCCACCGCCTGCGCCGGGCAGATCAGCCCGCCGGTGCAGCGGCGCACCGCGTCACCCTCTTCGCGCAGCGCCTCGGAGCCGCATTCGGGGCAATGGGTTGGAAATACAAAAGGCCGCGCATCATCGGGGCGTTTGGCGAGATCGACATCGGCGATCTTGGGGATCACATCGCCCGCGCGGTAAACCTGTACCCAATCGCCGATACGGATGTCTTTGCCGCCCCGGATTGCGCCGCCACGCGCATCGCGACCAGCGATGTAATCCTCATTATGCAAGGTTGCGTTGGACACGACCACCCCGCCGACCGTGACGGGCGTGAGACGCGCAACCGGGCTGAGCGCGCCGGTGCGGCCCACTTGGATATCAATCGCCTCTAGCCGGGTCCAAGCCAGTTCGGCGGGGAATTTATGCGCAATCGCCCAGCGTGGCGTGGTTGAGCGCAGCCCAAGGCGCGCTTGCAGCCCCAGATCATCGAGCTTGTAGACAACACCATCGATATCATAGCCAAGCGTCGCGCGCTGCGCCTCGATCCGCGCGTAATGGGCGAGCATCGCGTCGAGATCCGGGCAAAGCTGCGTCAAGGGATTGGTCGCAAAGCCCATGTCAGCCAGCCGCGCGATAGCACCGCTTTGGTTCGCGGCCAAAGGCGCGGAAAGCGCGCCCCATGCATAGGCGAAAAACCGCAAAGGGCGCGCACGGGTGATCGCGGCGTCGAGTTGGCGCAATGATCCGGCGGCGGCATTGCGCGGGTTGGCGAAGATCTTGCCACCAAGGGCCGCTTGGCGCGCGTTGAGCGCTGCGAAATCGTCATGGCCCATGTAAACCTCGCCGCGCACCTCCAAGATTGCGGGGGCCTGGCCAAGCCTTTGCGGGATATCGGCGATGGTGCGGGCATTGGCGGTGACGTTTTCACCCGTCTCACCATCGCCGCGTGTTGCCGCGCTGATCAGGTGACCATTCTCGTAGCGCAGTGAGAGCGACAAACCGTCGATCTTGGGCTCGGCGGTAAAGGCCAATGGCGCGTCTGGGGCGAGCCCCAGATATCTGCGGATACCGGCCACGAAATCGGCCACATCGGCGGCGTCAAAGGCATTGGCCAGCGACAGCATCCGCTCGGCATGGGTGATCTTGGAGAAGCCTTCGCCAAGCTCGGCCCCGACCAGTTCGCTGGGGCTATCTTGGCGCTTGAGATGGGGAAAGCGCGCCTCGATCACGGCGTTTTCGCGTTTGAGCGCATCAAATGCCGCATCCGACATGATCGGGGAATCGTTCTGGAAATAGGCGCTGTTTGCGGCCGCAATCTGCGTGGCAAGCTGGCTCAACCGGGCGCGCGCTGCGGCCTCATCCAGACCTGCGATATCTTGGCCTGTTGCCGCTTTGCCATTCTCGACCATGCCCAACCCCTACATGCCGCTGAAATAGGGTTTAGGGGGATGCGCGCATGAATTCCAGAGCATGCGCGCGCTTGGGCGGCTTATCCGTTCATCGCCATCTCGACCGCTGCCCGCCCCGGCACCGGATCGCGCAGCACATAGCCCCGCCCCCAGACGGTTTCGATGTAATTGGCCCCACCCGTCGCCACCGAGAGTTTCTTGCGCAGCTTGCAGATAAAGACATCGATGATCTTGAGTTCCGGCTCATCCATGCCGCCGTAAAGATGGTTCAAGAACATCTCCTTGGTCAGCGTCGTGCCCTTTCGCAGGCTAAGAAGTTCCAACATCTGATATTCTTTGCCTGTCAGATGGACGGTTTGGTGATCCACCTCAACTGTTTTGGCATCAAGATTGACGGCAATCATGCCGGTTTTGATGATGGATTGCGCATGCCCCTTGGAACGGCGGATAATCGCATGGATACGCGCCACCAATTCCTCCCGGTGGAAGGGTTTGGTCAAATAATCATCGGCACCGAAGCCAAAACCCTTAAGCTTGCTTTCGGGGTCATCAAGCCCCGAGAGGATCAAGATCGGCGTATCGACCCGCGCGGTGCGTAACTGGCGCAACACATCATGGCCGTGAATATCGGGTAGGTTCAGATCAAGCAAAATGATGTCGTAATCATAGAGCTTGGCCAGATCGATCCCCTCTTCCCCAAGATCAGTCGCATAGACATTGAGATTTGCATGCCGTAACATCATTTCGATGCTACGCGATGTGGTGGGGTCGTCCTCGACAAGCAAAACACGCATCTATCCGCTCCGAATCTCTCACTGATATCAAGAGAATCAGCGCGAAAGGTTAATTACTTGTTACTTAAGTTGGCATTTATCAACTTAAGTTAGATCCCGATATTGCTGTAGCGCCGTGGCCCGCAGGGCGGCAACCCCATGTCGCAGCACGGCACCGCGCCAGCTTTCAAGCTCTTCATGCGAGAGTGACCACAGCGACAGCGCCTCGTCTGCGGTGATCAACCCGGCATCGACGGCTTGCACCACAGCGGCTTTTCGGCTGGCCACCCAGCGCTGTGTCCCTGCTGGGGGTAAATCGGCGCGTGTCATGGCGCGGCCACTGGGTAATGTGACCGTATGCGGCCCCGGTATCTTGCGAATATACATCGCCTCTCCCCTCTATTGGTGCGAACTGCGCGAGAGGATGGCCTGAATATGCTTAAAGCGACGTAACCGTGACGGTTGAGCTTTCGCGCGTTTTTCTTATATTGCACAAAACGACCCCTTCCTTGCCATTATGTCAGGATCGCCCATGGCGCTGGATCAGCCCGGGATGCTCAATTCGCTTGGCCTGCCCAAGGCCCCATCGCAAACCCGCGTTGTCGTCGCCATGTCGGGCGGCGTCGATAGCTCGGTTGTCGCTGCGGTTCTGGCCGAACAAGGCTATGATGTGGTGGGCGTGACGCTCCAGCTTTACGATCATGGGGCGGCGCTTGCGAAAAAGGGCGCATGCTGCGCGGGCCGCGATATCCATGATGCACGGCGCGTGGCCGAAACCATGGGCTTTCCGCATTACGTGCTGGATTACGAGAACACCTTTCGCGCGGCGGTGATCGATGAGTTTGCCGATAGCTATCTGGCCGGTGCGACGCCCGTCCCCTGCATCCGCTGCAATGAGCGGGTAAAATTCAAAGATTTGTTGGAAACGGCCAAAGACCTTGACGCCGATTGCATGGCGACGGGCCACTATATCCAGCGCAAGATGGGCCCGCAAAAGGCCGAGCTGCATTGCGCCGCCGATAGCGCCCGCGATCAATCCTATTTCTTGTTCTCGACCACGCAAGCCCAGCTTGATTTCCTGCGTTTTCCCTTGGGGCATCTGACCTCTAAGGCCGAAACGCGGGCCTTGGCCGCCAAATACGGGCTGAGTGTTGCCGACAAGCCCGATAGCCAAGATATCTGTTTCGTGCCGAATGGCGATTACGCCGCCGTGATCGAGAAGCTGCGCCCCGGTGCCGCCGATCCGGGCCAGATCGTGGATATGGATGGCACAGTGTTGGGCGAACATCGCGGCGTGATCCATTACACGATCGGTCAGCGGCGCGGCCTTGGCATCGGTGGTCTGGCCGATCCGCTTTATGTCGTGAAACTCGACCCCGTGACGCGGCAAGTCGTGGTAGGACCAAAAGAGCATCTATCGACCCGCATCGTGCCGCTGCGCGAGATCAACTGGCTGGGCGATACGCCCCTCACCTCGCGCGCCGAATGGGAGGTGGAAGTCAAGATCCGCTCCACCCGCCCGCCGCGCCCAGCGGTCATTCGCCCCCTGTCAGATCACACAGCCACCGTCGAGCTGATCACCCCCGAAGAAGGCGTCAGCCCCGGCCAAGCATGTGTTTTCTATGACGCCGCAGGCAGCCGCGTCTTGGGTGGCGGCTGGATCCACAAGCGCTGATGGCTGCGGCCATCATAAAAATCTTGGTTTTGGGGGAAAGTGGCGCGGTTGACGGGGCTCGAACCCGCGACCCCCGGCGTGACAGGCCGGTACTCTAACCAACTGAGCTACAACCGCGCGTGAGGGATCGTTTAGGCAATCGCAAAAGCGGCGTCAATGCCATCAGGCTGGCTTTTTCGCGAGAATACGCAAGAGCCATCACAGACGCGCAGAAAACGCCGCGCATGGTTGGACCATGCGCAACGTCACAAATAATTTGGGGGAAATTGGCGCGGTTGACGGGGCTCGAACCCGCGACCCCCGGCGTGACAGGCCGGTACTCTAACCAACTGAGCTACAACCGCGTGTTGCGCTGCCTATTGTGCGCCGCCTGCCCCGTCAAGCGCCATCACAGGGCACGCGCGCTTTTTTCTAGGGGTGGCGCAATGGCGGGCTTGCTGCCAGCACGCGGTCGCGCGCGCGCTCACGGGCAAAGACGTAAAGCCCAGCACCAGCGATCAGCGCGATACCGATCCACACGACATTGCGCGGCACCTCGCCAAAGATCAACCAACCCCACAAAAGCGCCAAGGGAAGTGCGGCATACTCATACGACGCCACCACCGATGCAGTCCCAAGCTTATAGGCCATGCCCATGCAATAGCCGATGGCGGCTGACATGCAGCCAATCACGCCAAAGACCCAGATATCCTGCGCTGCGGGCCAGACCCATGCGCGCAGCAAAAAGACCGCCGATGGGTGGCTTAACCCTTCGGCGAAACGTCCATCACCGGCGACGAGGAAGAACAAGGCCGAGACACAGAGAAAGGTTAGCTGGATATAAAAGCCCAAGGCTGAGGCGGCTGTGTCGGCGCCAAGCTTGCGGGTCAAAACCTGCATGCCCGCATAGCAACATGCCGCCGCCACAGGCAAAAGCAGACTGGCCCGCCCAATCCCGCCCCAATCAACGCCCGGCGCCATCATGACGCCGACGCCCAGCAGGCCGATCAGCACCGCAGCGATCCGGTGACGGCCCACCGTCTCGCCCAGAATGGGAATGGCTAAAATCGTGATGAAAAGCGGCGCGACGAAAAACAGCGCCGTGGCCGCGCCAAGTGGCATCACCGCCAAGGCCGAAAAAAACAGCATGTTGGAAAAGACCACCAGCAATGCGCGCAACAGGTGCAGACCCGGCCGATCGCTACGCAACAGCGCAATCCCGCCTTCCATCTGGACCAAGGCAAAGCTGATCGCCACCCCGATCACCGAGCGGACAAAGATCATCTGGTGCAGCGGGTACTCGCCCGACAAAAGCTTGATCCCCACATCATTGAGCGATCCGCATAAAACACCCAGCAAGATGAACATAATCGCGCGCAAGGCGGTGCTCATGATCGCGTCAACGCCCCTTTGGCCGCAGGCGACGGCACGATGGCAGAGATATCAACGGAATTGGCGCGGCACATTTGCATGATCCGACGTTGGACCGGAACATACGGGCCGGCAAGCGGTCTTATTCAGCGCGGCGGCAAGGGCAGAAACTCTTTATCAAGTCCGGGGAAACACCATCAGCCGCCCCGGTGCGGACCAATGGCCCGCAATGCTGACCACGACTCCATCTGGTCATCGACCCGCCCGGAATGGGTGATGCCATGGCCCGCCGTCATCAGGTTGGCGTCATCGGGCGCAATCTCATGCTTGTAGCCTTTGTCATCTTGCCTAGGGTCAGAATAACGCTTGCGTGGTTAGCCATAGCAAGCGCTCACTGGGCGTTTTCACCGACAACCGCGCGACAGGGATGGATGGTGGGTGGTGAGGGACTCGAACCCCCGACATCTTCGGTGTAAACGAAGCGCTCTACCAACTGAGCTAACCACCCAAAGCCCGCGCCTGATAGCCTGCACGGCGCGACAGGGCAAGAGCCGCAAAGCGGATCATATGCCAAAGATCGAAAAGAAAATGGTGGGTGATGAGGGATTTGAACCCCCGACATCTTCGATGTGAACGAAGCGCTCTACCACTGAGCTAATCACCCGCCGGGTGGCAGGTCTTTAGCCATCCTCGCCCGCGGCTGCAAGGGGGGTTTCATCGCCTGCATCGGCGGCGTCTTTTGCCCGCTTGAGCTTGATGCTCAGATTATCCCCGCCGCTGCCCTCGCTATTGCGCCGCTTGACCGAAAGCTTGCCCAAGGGTGGCAAGGCCAACTCATCATGCGCGTCGATGGCGCGACCCAATTCTTCAAGGACCAGCTCAACCAATGTTTTGACCTCGCCGCGCTTCATCGGGGTTCTGGCGCAGACAGCCTCGAGCAGGGCTTGGCGCTTGAACCGCGTATCTGCGGCCCCGGCGTCTTCGACCGGCTGGGCGGCGGCGGCATCGCCTGTCTCGGCTGCGGTGATAGCGCGCAGATGGGCCGCGCGCGGCGTGGCCGCATCAGACACGCTGACCACAACATCGCCGCTGTCGACCGCTTTGGTCTTGCTGCGGCTTTTGGGGCCTGCCGGGGTGGCCCGTGCTTTTGTCGTTTTGGGGGGTGTTGCGGGTTTCTCGTTACGCGCCATGGCCTGACCTCTGATATTGCGCCTAAGTTTCATTGCTCGCGGCGCGTGACTGACTCGGCCTACATCTTATCGAAAGTTACAACCATTGGCTATTAGAGAAGACGCACCCGCGGTTACGTGGCGCGCGCGGCTGCGCGATACGTCGATGCAGGAAAACCGATCAGTTCGGAGATGGTGACAAAGCGGTACCCCTGCGCCAGCAGCGTATCGAGCGCATGAGGCAGGTTGCGGATGGTGTCATTGACCGTGTCATGGGCCAAGACAATTGAACCGGGCGCGGCATGGCGGATGATGTGATCGGCAATCGCGAAACCGCCGGGTCGCCGCCAATCTTGTGGATCGACCGACCACATGATCGTGGGCATATTGCGTGCCAGACGCACCATCCGGCTTTGCGGCATCGTGAAGTCGCCATATGGCGGACGCATCAACACCGGGCGATGGCCTGTGGCGGTCATGACCGCATCGACAGTTCTATCGATCTGGTTCAACACCGCGTGATCGGGCAGCTGGCCCATATGCGGATGTGACCATGAATGATTGCCGATCTCATGGCCCTCTTGTGCGATGCGCGCGACAAGAGCGGGCATTTGGGCCACACGATTGCCAATAACAAAGAAGCTTGCCTTGATCTGACGGGCAGCCAGAATGTCCAAGACCTGCGGCGTTAATATCTGGTGCGGACCATCATCAAAGGTCATGGCGATGACACGCTCAGCGGTTGCCACATGGCGAATTTGGTCGAGAACTTCGCCATTGCCTGCGACCGGGAAGTCGCCCAACCGCATGTCGCCGCGATGGCCGCTTTGGGCAAAGACAGCACCCGGCAGGAACGCGCCCACCCCAAGCGCAAGCCCACCACACAAGACACCGCGCCGCGATGTGAAACGGTCCATCGACATAACCCAAATCGCCCCTAACGATGTGCATGGAAGAGCCAGTAAACCTGCCGTGTCAAAGGGAATTTTCAACGATCACGGCCAGAGAAGCAAAAACGCCGCGCTTTAGGCGCGGCGTTTTTGATCTGTTGCGCCTTTGATCAATGCGCAGTCGCTGTCTCGTTATTGTTGCCGACAACCCGCGCGGCTGCAGCCGCAGCCTCGGCCTCTTCATCCCAGTCGATCGCCTCGGGCTGGCGCACCAAGGCCCGCGCCAAAACCTCGGTCACATGAGAGACCGGAATGATGTTGAGCCCCTGCTTCACATTATCGGGGATCTCGGGAAGGTCTTTTTCATTATCGGCCGGGATCATCACAGTGGTGATCCCACCGCGCAACGCCGCCAATAGCTTTTCCTTCAAGCCGCCGATGGGCAAAACATTACCACGCAATGTGACTTCGCCGGTCATGGCGATATCGCGACGCACGGGGATTTGGGTCAGCACCGAGACGATGGAGGTCACCATCGCGATGCCCGCACTTGGACCATCCTTGGGCGTTGCACCTTCAGGCACATGGACATGGATATCCCAACTGTCGAGCCGGGGCGGCTTGACCCCGATCTTGGGCGCGATCGAGCGGACATAGCTTGCCGCCGCTTCAATCGATTCCTTCATCACATCGCCAAGCTTGCCGGTTGTCTTCATCCGGCCCTTACCGGGCAGGCGCAGCGCCTCGATTGCCAAAAGGTCACCGCCGACGCTGGTCCATGCCAGCCCAGTGACCACGCCGATCTGATCCTCACGCTCGGCCAAGCCGAATTTGAAGCGTTTGACGCCCAACATCTTTTCAAGCTTTTCAGGCGTCAAAGACACCTTGTCGGCCTCTTTCTTGACGATGGTCGTGACCGCCTTACGGCAGAGCTTTGCAATCTCGCGCTCAAGGTTCCGCACGCCTGCCTCGCGGGTGTAGTAGCGGATGATATCGGTCAGCGCCGCATCTGAGAGTGAGAATTCCTTGGACCGCAGCCCATGGTTTTTCATCTGCTTTTCGACCAGATGTTGCTTGGCGATCTCGCGCTTTTCATCCTCGGTGTAGCCTGCCAGCGGAATGATCTCCATCCGGTCCAAAAGCGGCCCCGGCATGTTGTAGGAGTTCGCGGTGGTCAAAAACATCACGTTGGAGAGATCGTATTCAACCTCCAGATAGTGATCCATAAAGGTCGCGTTCTGCTCGGGGTCGAGCACCTCGAGCATGGCGCTGGCCGGATCGCCACGGAAATCTTGGCCCATCTTGTCGATCTCATCGAGCAAGATCAGAGGGTTGGTGGTTTTGGCTTTTTTCAAAGCCTGAATGATCTTGCCCGGCATCGAGCCGATATAGGTCCGCCGGTGGCCACGGATCTCACTCTCATCGCGCACACCGCCGAGCGAAATACGGATAAACTCGCGCCCCGTGGCCTTGGCCACTGATTTGCCAAGGCTGGTCTTGCCCACGCCCGGCGGGCCGACAAGGCATAGGATCGGCCCCTTGAGCTTGGCGCTGCGCGCTTGCACGGCAAGGTATTCGACGATGCGTTCCTTGACCTTTTCAAGGCCATAGTGATCGGCATCCAACACCGCCTCGGCGCGACCAAGATCTTTCTTGACGCGGCTTTTCACGCCCCATGGGATCGACAATATCCAGTCGAGGTAATTGCGTACCACCGTCGCCTCGGCCGACATGGGCGACATGTTCTTGAGCTTTTTCAGCTCTGCCTCGGCTTTTTCGCGCGCTTCTTTGGACAGCTTGGTGGCGTTGATGCGATCTTCAAGCTCGGCCACTTCGCCGCCCTCGTCGCCATCGCCCAACTCGCGCTGGATCGCCTTCATCTGTTCGTTCAGGTAATACTCGCGCTGCGTGCGCTCCATCTGGTTCTTGACGCGGCTCTTGATCTTTTTCTCGACCTGCAAAACCGACATTTCGCCCTGCATTAGGCCATAGACCTTTTCCAAACGCTCGGCGACGTCGAGAGTTTCCAAAAGCTCCTGCTTTTGGCTGACCTGAATCCCCAAGTGCCCCGAGACAAGATCGGCCAGCTTGGCTGGATCGCCCGCCTCTGCGACCGAGGTCAGCGCATCTTCGGGAATATTCTTTTTGACCTTGGCGTATTTCTCGAACTCTTCGGCCACCGCGCCGATCATGGCACGCACCGAGGCCGCATCGCCGGGGGATTCCGCGAGGTGGGAGATGCGCGCTTCGAAATGGCTGTCATTTGCCAGAAACTCTTCGATCAGCACGCGGCTGCGCCCCTCGACCAGCACCTTGACGGTGCCATCGGGAAGTTTGAGCAATTGCAACACATTGGCCAAAACGCCCGTACGATAAATACCGTCACTGTCGGGGTCATCGACGGCGGGGTCGATCTGGCTCGAAAGCAAGATTTGCTTATCGTCTTGCATCACCTCTTCGAGTGCGCGCACCGATTTCTCGCGCCCCACAAAGAGCGGCACGATCATATGCGGAAAAACGACGATATCGCGCAGCGGCAGTACGGGGAATGTATCTTGGGTCACTTGGAAATCGCCTTCCTTGGTCTTGGCACCGGTGCCGGCTCTGTCTGGGCAGCCGCGCGGACCCGGTCCGGTCAGGATGCTAATCTGGTGCAGCGCGCGATCAGTTTCAACCACCATAGCCAACGCGCCGCAGCCACATCGTGCGCCCGCACGCGGCGCGGTGCAAGAGAGGTTTGGTATCATTGGCCCATGGGGGCCACAAAATGCTGTGGAAAGCCGCTTAGATCGGCGCGATATCACCCTCAGCACGGCGCGCATGGAAATCAGCCGCGAAGGTGGCAAAACGGTCCTCTGCGATGGCGGCGCGCATGCCGGCCATGAGTTCCTGATAGTAATGCAGGTTGTGCCATGTCAGCAGCATGCCCGAGATCATCTCGCCCGCGCGGAAGACATGGTGCAGATAGGCGCGGCTATAGCCGCGACAGGCCGGGCAGGTGCAATCCTCGTCCAAGGGGCGCGGGTCGTCGGCATGGCGGGCGTTCTTGATATTGATCTGGCCCATCCGCGTCCATGCCTGCCCGGTACGACCCGAGCGCGACGGCAGCACGCAATCCATCATGTCGATGCCACGCGCGACCGCGCCCACGATATCATCGGGCTTGCCCACCCCCATCAGGTAGCGCGGCTTGTCGGCGGGCAGCATGTCGGGGGCGTAGTCGAGCACGCCAAACATCGCCTCTTGCCCCTCGCCCACGGCAAGGCCTCCCACCGCGTAGCCATCAAAGCCGATATCCTTCAACGCTTTGGCCGATTCTTCGCGTAGATCACGCTCAAGCCCGCCTTGCTGGATGCCGAAAAGCGCATGTCCCGGTCTGTCGCCAAAGGCCGCCTTGGAACGTTCGGCCCACCGCATCGAAAGCTGCATGCTTTCGGCAATCCGCCCGCGATCAGCAGGCAGCGCGGGGCATTCATCGAAGCACATCACGATGTCAGAGCCCAAAAGCTTTTGTATCTCCATCGACCGCTCGGGGCTGAGGAAATGTTTCGAACCGTCGATATGGCTGCGAAACTCAACGCCATCCTCGGTCAGCTTGCGCAGCTCGGCCAAGCTCATCACCTGAAACCCGCCCGAGTCGGTCAAAATCGGCTTGTCCCAATTCATGAACCGATGCAGCCCACCCAGCCGCGCGATGCGTTCGGCCGTGGGCCGCAGCATCAGGTGATAGGTGTTGCCAAGCAAGATATCGGCCCCCGTCGCCGCCACGCTGTCTGGCAGCATCGCCTTGACGGTCGCCGCCGTGCCCACCGGCATGAAGGCGGGCGTGCGGATCTGGCCGCGCGGTGTGTCGATCACGCCCACACGCGCCTTGCCCGATGTCGCTGTCACATGAAAGTCGAACACTTCGCCCATGGTCATCCTTGTGTGTGCCTGCGAAACCCCGCAGGTCATGCCCCGATTCCCCCGCGATGCCAAGGAGCGCGCCGATGGTCATGCAACACCGCCCGCTGACGCTGGGATGGGAAGAATGGGTGGCCCTGCCCGGCCTCGGCCTGCCCGCGCTCAAGGCCAAGGTCGATACCGGCGCGCGCACCTCGGCGTTGCATGCCTTCGATATCGAGCCTTTCGGCCCCGCCGGGCGGCCTAAGCTGCGCTTTGCCGTCCACCCGGTGCCGGGGCGCACGGACCTGACCATTGCATGTTCCGCCACGATCCGCGACCGGCGCGAGGTGACATCGTCAAATGGCGAAAGCGAGCTGCGCTATGTTATCGAAACCGCCCTGCGCATCGGCGAGGCCGAGGTGCCGGTCGAGGTCACGCTGTCTGATCGTACGAACATGGCTTACCGCATGCTGATTGGGCGCCAAGCGATCCAGCCTGAATGGCGCATCAGCCCCACCGCCAGCTTTTGCCAGCCGCGCATGACCTATGACATCTACCATAGCGCCGAGGTCAAGCTGGCCGCGCCGCCGCGTTCCTTGCGGATCGCCGTGCTCAGCCGTGAGGAAAACCATTCCACAAGGCGGCTGGTGACCGAGGGCGAGGAACGCGGCCATACCATCGAGGTCATCGACACCACCCGCTGCTACATGGCGATCAACACGCTCGCCCCCGAGGTGCATTACGATGGCACCCGCCTGCCCCGCTATGACGCCGTGATCCCGCGCATCGGCACCTCGATCACCGCCTATGGGACCGCTGTTCTGCGACAGTTCGAATCGCTCGGCACCTATTGCGTGAACGGCAGCGCGGGCATCACCGCCAGCCGCGATAAGCTACATGCCCATCAGCTTTTGGCCGCGCGCGGCATCGGCATGCCGCGCACCGCATTTGCCGCGAGCCCCAAGGACACGGATAATTTGATCGCGCTGGTGGGCAGCGGCCCCTTGGTGGTGAAACTGCTTGAATCGACCCAAGGCAAGGGTGTGGTGCTTGCCGAAACCCGCAAGGCCGCGCAATCGGTGATCGACGCTTTCCGCGGTTTGCGCGCCAATTTCCTTGTGCAAAGCTTCGTCAAAGAGGCGGCAGGCGAGGATGTTCGCTGCCTCGTGGTGGATGGCAAGGTGGTGGCCGCGATGAAGCGCAGCGCCGCAGGCGATGATTTCCGCTCGAACCTGCATCGCGGCGGCAGCGCTACACCCGTCCGCATCACGCGAGAGGAACGCGACACCGCACTGCGCGCTGCGCGCGTTTTCAACCTTGGGCTAGCGGGGGTTGACCTGTTGCGCGCCCATGACGGGCCCAAGGTGTTGGAAGTGAACTCCTCACCCGGGCTTGAGGGGATCGAGCTGACCACCGGCAAAAATATCGCCGCCCTGCTTTATGATGCGATTGAACGCAAGGTGCGCCCGGCCCCCGTCCGCAAGCGCCGCACCGCGCTTTAACCCCGCCGTTTGCGCCGATAGATCGCGCAGGCTTAGAGATTGCGAAAAGAGTGTTCCTGACGCGCGGTCCAGTTGACGCGCAAGCGCGTCTCATCCTCGGTTGCCTGCTCTGCCTCGACCACGCCTTGGGCGTAAAGCCAAGCACGCCTGCGTCCATCATCATGGCCAAGCGTCACCTCGGCCAAGCTGCGCGGCGGTGAAAGGGTTTCGGCGATGGCGGCTAACATGGGCGTCAGCCCCGCGCCTGTCAGCGCCGAGACTGCAAAAACACGCTCGCGCCGATCCGCCATGGCGCTCAGGGCTTCGGCCTGTGCGTCAGGCAAACGGTCGATCTTGTTCCAGACCTCGATCATCGGCGCGGTCTCGGACACGCCAAGGCTGCGCAAGATCGCAGCAACATCGGCTGCCTGTTCCTCGGTCTCGGCATGGCTGATATCGCGCACATGGCAAATCAGATCGGCATCAAGCACCTCTTCCAGCGTGGCGCGAAAGGCCGCGACCAACTCGGTCGGCAGCTCCGAGATAAAGCCCACCGTATCGGACAAAATGATATCTGTGCCGTCGGGCAAGCGCACCGCACGCATCGTAGGGTCGAGCGTGGCAAACAGCATATCCTTGGCCAAAACCTCGGCCCCGGTTAGCCGGTTGAACAGCGTCGATTTGCCCGCATTAGTATAGCCCACCAATGCGACAATCGGATAAGGCACCTTCTTGCGCGCCTTACGGTGCAATTCGCGGGTCTTCACGACACTGGCCAGTTGGCGGCGGATGCGTGTCACCGCCTCGTCGATGGCGCGGCGGTCAGCCTCGATCTGGGTTTCACCGGGACCGCCCACAAAGCCCAAGCCGCCGCGCTGGCGCTCAAGATGGGTCCATGCCCGCACAAGCCGCGTGCGCTGATAGCTCAGCGCGGCCAACTCGACCTGCAACACGCCCTCGCGGGTGGCGGCGCGGTCGGCGAAAATCTCAAGGATCAGCCCGGTGCGATCCAAAAGCTTAACACCCCACGCCTTTTCAAGATTGCGCTGTTGCACGGGCGTCACCGGCCCATCGATCAAAACAAGCCCCACCTCAAGATCGGCGATCCGTTCCTTGATCTCGGCAATCTTGCCCTTGCCAAACAACAGCCCCGGCTGGGCGCGCGGCAAGCGCACGATCTCGGCACCCACCACCAAAAGATCGGGAAGTGCGGCGGCAAGCGCCACAGCCTCTTCCAGCGCGGGTCCGGGGTCGCGGCGGTGACGGTCAGATTTCAGATCAGGATGAAGAACAAGCGCCCGCATGGGCCCCTTGCCCTGCGCGTCATCACCGCGACCTAACTCTGGATCGCGCGTCACTCTTCTCCATCATAAAGGCTGATGGGTTGCGCGGGCATCACGGTCGAGATTGCATGCTTGTACACAAGCTGGCTTTGGCCGTCGCGGCGCAACAGCACGCAGAAATTATCAAACCATGTGATCACGCCCTGCAACTTGACCCCGTTGATCAAGAAGATCGTCACGGGAACCTTTGTCTTGCGGACATGGTTAAGGAACGCGTCTTGCAGATTTTGTTTCGTCTCGGCCATCTTATGTGCGCCTTCTTGTGCTGGGCTGGCGTGTCACGGATCAGTTTGCAACCGTCCAAACCGAATGTCGACTCTTGTGTGCAGGTAATTCACCCAAAAGATCAACCCACTGCCGCATCTTGTCGCGTCACGCAACTATGTGCGCCAAAAGACCGGGTTTAACACGGCGATGAAAACCAAGGTCTCCATCCGACCGATGATCATGGCCAGGACCAAGATGAGTTTGGCAATATCACCAAGGTCAATGTAGGAAATTGGCACTTCTCCGGCAACACTGGCCAAAGGCCCGGCTGTGGAAATGGCGGAGAGCGCCAAGATCAAGGCTTGCTCGAAATCCAGCCCCGTCATGCCCAAGGCCAAGGTTACCGCACCCAAGGTGATCAGCAGCAACATGAAAAACACCCAAGCGATGAATGCCCCCTCGCTATGGATGCGCCGCCCCAAACGCCCGGCACCGGCGACGGAATGGGGATGGATCAACCGCTCAATCTCGCGCGTGCCGTGTTTGTAGAGCGCATAGATACGCAGCAGCTTGAGCCCGCCGGCGGTCGTGGCCACACCGCCCCCCATGATCACCAACCCAGCCAGAATCAGCCCCGGCGTGGGCAAGCCCGACCAGCTGCGCGCTTGCGCCCAGCTGTCCGAGACAAAGCCCGTGGTGGTCAAAAAAGACAAAACCGTAAAAAACGCCCCCCATAAGGCGGCAAAGGCACCGGCAATATCATCAAGCTCATTGCCCTCGAAAGCTGCCAGCCAATGCCGCAGGAACAAGAAACTCGGCAATACCACCGCGACAAAGATCGCCAAACGCAGCTCGCGGTCGCGCAAGATCACACCCGGCCACGCGGCGGTGATCCCGTTTACGAAACTGCGCCGCGTCAGCGCAAAAACAAAGAAGAGCGCGATCAACACCTCGCCGATCAGACCCGCATCGCCATCTTGCGGACCACGCACCGCGCTGATCCCCGAGGTGGAGAGCGTCGACATCGCATGCATGACGGCAAACAAAGGCCGCTCACCCGCGATGGTCAGCGCCAGCGCAAGGATCACGGTTAAACCGGCATAGATGGGGATCAACAGCGCCGCCGCCCGGCGCAACCGACCCGCCGCTGTGATCATGGCCAATTGCCCCCGCAAGCTGGCAACTTGCGTGCCGGGGCGCGCCTCTGACGCGACTTCGAAGCCACCAAGGTTGAGTGGCGCGAAAACCGCCAGCGCTGTGATCCAAATCAGCAAGCCCCCAAACCACCCCACGGTGGCGCGCCACAGATGCAGCGTCTCGGCCAATTGCGAGGGCGCAAAGATCGGCGCGCCCGTCGTCGTCAGCGCCGAGGCCATATCGAAATAGATATCGATCACGCGCAGATCATCGGTCGCCTGCACCATCGGCAGGGCCAGAACCGCCGGCAACCAAAAGTAAGACAACACCAGCCCAAGCAAATAGCGATGCTCGGTCCGGTTGCGCGGCGTTGTGGCCACGGCAATGCCGATGAACCCCGCCGCAATCGCAAACAAAAGACCGCTATAGAAAAACACCCGTGCATTGTCGAAATCACCGACCGCCGCCCCGTAGAAGGATGGCACCAAGCTTGCCAGCGCGGCCGCGATCAGCAGGCTGACGAAAATCGGTGGGCTGCGGTCAGGGCGCGCCATGACGTCAGAAAAAGTCGATCGAGACCTGAAGGAGCGTCTCGACCGCAGGCACATCCGCGGCAAGCACGAATAGAACGATCACATCGCCCTCGTCGATCCGGGTCGAGCCCGAGGCCCGCACCACCTTGCCGCCCTTTTGCACCGCACCCACAAGCACGCCTTCGGGAAAATCGATATCGCGGATCTGGCGTCCGGCAATGGCCGAGGTCGACAGAACCTGCGCCTCGATCACCTCTGCCTCGCTGTCGCCCACCGAATAGACACCGCGCACGCGGCCATGGCGGATATGGCGCAAGATCGAGCTGACCGTGGTCGCGCGCGGGTTGATATAGGCATCAATCCCCAAGGGCTGCATCAACGTGACCAATGTCGGATCATTGATCAGCGCAATCGACAGCGTCGCACCCGCCGTCTTGGCCCGGACCGAGGCCAAAAGGTTGGTCTTGTCGTCATCGGTCACGCACAGCACCGCATCGACGCGGTCCACCCCCGCCTCGCGCAGGATTTCGGCATCGAGCCCGTCGCCATGCAAAACGATGGTGCGCTCCAGCGCATCGGCGGCCACTTCGGCGCGCGCGCGCGACTTCTCGATCACGCGCACCCGCATGCGCTCTGGTCCTGCCTCCAATGCGCGCGCGACCGTCAGCCCCACATTGCCGCCGCCCACGATCAAGACCCGTTCGGGCAGGCGCGCGGTCTTGCCGAAAATCTCAAGCGCACGGCCCGCATCGACCGTATGGGAAAAAACATAGATCTGATCGCCCGCGAAAAGTTGATCGCCGGGTTCCGGCACAAACAAGCTCCCCGCGCGGCGGATACCCACAACAATGGCGCGCAGTGTCGAGAAAAGTTCCGACAACTGCTTGAGCGGGGTCTCCAGCACCGGGCAATCGGCATCAAGCTGGATGCCCAAAAGCTTGGCATCGCCTGACAGAAAATCCTCCGTGTCGAAGGTCGCAGGCGAGCGGATGCGCGCAAGGGCCGCTTGCGCCACCTCTTCCTCGGGCGAAATCACCACATCGATAGGCAGGTGGTCGCGCCGGTAAAGATCGGAATAGATCGCATCAAGATAGCTGCGCGCACGCAGGCGCGCGATCTTGCGCGGCACGGCGAAAACGGAATGGGCGACCTGACAGGTCACCATATTCACCTCGTCCGAGAAGGTCGCGGCGATAATCATATCGGCATCGCGCGCGCCTGCGCGCTCCAACACATCTGGATAGGAGGCAAACCCCGTCAAACCCTGCACATCGAGCGTGTCGGTCGCGCGACGCACGAGATCTGGGTTGCTATCAACAACCGTGACGTCGTTCTTTTCGCCGGCCAGATGGCGCGCAATCTGCCAGCCAACTTGACCCGCGCCGCAGATGATGACCTTCATGAAACTTCCGTCCCTGCGGCCGCATTCGGCCCTTCACTGGCATGCATTGGCGGCAAAGGTCAATCCACCTTGCCCCGTACGTCACCTTTGCCCACAAGGGCATCGCCACACCCACACCGATGACGTGCAACGCGATGATGCGATTATTCGTACGAATAATCGCAGCCCCGCCCTTAGGATGTTTCTTCTTCCTCGGCTTGTTGGCGCGCCCACATGGTCGCATAGCGCCCGCCCTTGGCGATCAGGGCGTCATGGGTGCCGCGCTCGACGATTTCACCAGCCTCAAGCACGATGATCTGATCTGCATCAACCACCGTTGAAAGCCGATGCGCGATGGTGATGACCGACCGCCCCTCGCCCATCATTTTCAACTCGGCTTGGATATCACGCTCGGTCTCGCTGTCGAGTGCGCTTGTCGCCTCATCGAGCAACAAGATCGGCGGATCCTTGAGCAGCGTGCGCGCAATGCCCACGCGTTGCTTCTCACCACCCGAGAGTTTCAGACCGCGCTCGCCTACAGGCGTGTCATAGCCTTCGGGCAGGGCCGCGATGAAGTCATGGATGCTTGCGGCGCGCGCTGCCGCCTCGATCTCGTCTTGGCTCGCCCCTGCCCGGCCATAGCCGATATTGTAGCGGATCGTGTCGTTAAACAGCACCGTGTCTTGCGGGACCACGCCGATCTGCGCATGCACGCTTTCTTGCGTCACATCGCGCAAATCCTGACCATCGATACGGATCGCGCCACCCGTCACATCGTAGAACCTGAACAAGAGCTTTCCGATGGTCGATTTTCCCGACCCGGAGGGGCCGACAAGGGCCACCGTCTCGCCGGGGTTGAGTGTGAAACTCAACCCTTTGAGGATGGACCGCGCGGGTTCGTAGGAAAAGCGCACATCTTCAAACACCACCGCCCCGCCCGAGACCGCCAGCGCTGGCGCGCCGGGCTTGTCGCAAACCTCCTGCGGTTGTTCCAAAAGATCGAACATCTCGCCCATATCGACCAGCGCTTGGCGGATCTCGCGATAGACCGTGCCCAGAAAATTCAGCGGGATGGTGATCTGGATCATGAAGGCGTTGACCATGACGAAATCACCTGTGGTCAATTCACCCGCCTGCACGCCGATGGCGGCCATGACCATGACGATCACGAGCCCTGCCGTGATAATCACCGCTTGCCCGAAATTGAGAAAGGCCAAGGAAAGCGAGGTTTTGATCGCCGCGCGCTCATAACCTTCCATCGCGCCATCATAGCGCGCGGCCTCGCGCTTTTCGGCACCGAAATATTTCACCGTCTCGTAATTGAGCAGGCTGTCGATCGCCTTTTGATTGGCGTCGGTGTCTTGCTCGTTCATTTCCTTGCGGATTTTCACCCGCCATTCGGTCACCGTAAAGGTGAACCAAACATAAAGCCCGATGGTGACAACCAGCACGATCAAATAGCTGATATCAAAGACCAGCGCCAAGATGATGCCGGTCAGCAAAAGCTCCAGCACCAATGGGCCGACAGAGAACAGCATGAAGCGCAGTAAGAAATCGACGCCCTTCACGCCGCGCTCGATGATCCGGCTAAGGCCCCCGGTCTTGCGCGTGATGTGATAGCGCAGCGAGAGCGCATGGATATGCTGGAATGTCTCAAGCGCCAATTGCCTCAGGGCCGCCTGCGCCACGCGCGCAAAGACCGCATCGCGCAATTGCTGAAAGCCCACATTGGCCGCGCGCGCCACACCGTAAGCGACCGTGATGCCCACGGCCCCCATCCCCAACAACCAAGCAGGGCTTGCCGCCTCACCGGTCAAGACATCAACGGCGGCCTTGTAGACAAAGGGTGTGCCGACACCCACGAGCTTGGCCAAAAGCAAAAAGCCCAATGCGGCCAAGACGCGGTTTTTCACCCAAGGCTTATCTGCGGGCCAAAGATAGGGTGCCACCTTGCGCAAGGTGCGCCAGCTTGAGCGGCGTTCGCGCGCGCCCTCACTCTCGGGGGCGGGGCTTGGTTGATGGGCCGCGGGCCTTGGGCCTGCGGCGCTGGTCTTGGCTTGCATGGAATAATCCTAGCGGGCGATCTTGCGCCCTACCTAAGTCTCCGCCCGGCAAATGGCCAGAGTGATCAGGGCGCGCTATCTGCGCGCGGCAGATCAGGCAAGGCAAAGATCTGACCCGGATAAATCAAGTCAGGATCGCGGATATCGGCCCGATTTTCTTGGAAAATCTGCACATACAAGATGCCATTGCCAAAATTCGCCTCGGCTATCCCCCAAAGCGTAAAGCCACGTTGCACGGTGATCACCGAACTTCCCGGTTCGGCCAGCATCGGATTGTCGCGGATACGGGCGGGATCTTCGCGCATAAATGGCGTTTCGACCGACGAAGATACTGCACCGCTGGCGTCAAGCTGTTCGATGCGCAGCGTATAGGTGCCCGGTGCGACCTCGGACAAAGGCACGCTCCATTGGCCACTCTCACCAACCGCGCTCGTGCTCACGGTTGTGTTGTCGAGCGTGATCCGTAGCGGCGCTTGGGCTGGCCCGCGCCCGGCCAGCGTGACATTGCCCGCATCATCATAGGTGATGGCATCAAGCTGAACTTTGGTACTGTCCTGCGTCTCGGCCCCTTGGACGACACGAACCCCATCTTGGCCAGCGATCACGACGGCAGGCGCTTGCGGTTGCGCAGCGGTGGCTTGCGTGGGGGCAGTTGCGACATCTACCGTTTGCGCGGCGCTTGGTTGCACAGGCGAAGCGGCAGGCGCTGTCCCCTCGGCCACCTCAGCTTGGCTGGTGGCGACGGCAGCCGGTGCCGCTGCGGCTGGGGGCGTTGCGGGCGACGGAGCATCAGGCGTGACGTCGTCGGTTTGGCGCGCAAGCGGCGGCGTCGTTTCAACGGCTGCTTGGGCCGATTGCATGGCGGCTGTATCGCGAGCCGGGAGTTCAGTCGGCGCAACCTCTGCCTCGGCGACAGCCGCGTCAGCGGCCAGATCGTCTACGACTTGCGCGACAGCACCGGCAAAGGGCGCAATCAGCACGCTATCGGCACCGGCGATCACCACACCATCCGCACCAATCGCCTCAAGGCTCAAGACGCGCGCTCGATCAGAGGGCGAAATTACCACCAAAGCGACAAAATTCCCGGCAGTATCGGCTGCCACAGTCTCAAGCAGCTCACCATCGAGACGCAAAACCACAGTGGCCTGCGGGGCGGCACGGCCAGCGATCACGGCGTTGCCTTCGGCGTCGACGCGTACCACATCGAGCACTGGCGCCACAGGCACAGGCGCTGCTTCGTCCGGCACTGGCTCTGTGACGGGCGCTCCCTCGGCGGTCGTGGGGGCGGACACTTGCTCGCTTGCTGCAACTGGGGCCGTTTCGACGACCGGCGTCGCAGCTTCAATCAAAGGCGCAACCTCTGCCACAGGTGGCACCGTCTCTGGGACATCGCGCATCGTGACGAAGGCAACAACACCCGCAAACACCACTGACCCAAGAATTCCAGCCCACAGGATCGCACGATTGCTTGCACCTGTTGCGCCCGACGTAGGTGTCGCCATGGCTTGTTCGTCCCCTAAACGCGAAGGCCCAGACCCTCTGTATCGCTTTCCGTCGTGAAGATCACGGCCCCCATGCCGCTTGAGACCCTCACCGGATCGGCCTATCAGGGGGGAAACCTCGGGCAAGTGCAAGGGATCGCGATGAAAACTCTGTCAGTTTGTGTCTATTGTGGCGCGCGCCCCGGTGTCGATCCTGCCTATATGGCGGCCGCGACCGATCTGGGCCGCGCATTGGCCGAGGCGGATATGCGCCTTGTCTATGGCGCGGGCGATGTTGGCATCATGGGGGCGGTTGCACGCGCCGCCCAATCGGCGCGCGGGCAGACATTCGGCGTGATCCCCGCGCATCTGATGGCATGGGAGGTGGGCAAGCGTGACCTGACCACCTTTATCGTCACTGAAACCATGCATGAGCGCAAAAAGGTGATGTTCATGAATGCCGATGCGGTGGTGGTTCTGCCCGGCGGCGCGGGGTCGCTTGATGAGTTTTTCGAGGTGCTGACATGGCGACAGCTCGGCCTGCACCAAAAACCCATCTACCTGCTTGATATCGCGGGCTATTGGCAGCCGCTCATCGCGCTGCTCGACCATGTGATCGCGCAAGGCTTTGCCGAGGACAATATCAAAGGCTTCATCGAAACAGTGGGTGATGTTGAGGGTTTGATGGCCAAGCTCGCGGCACTTTCCGCACCTGCGGGTTGACATGAAAACGGCCCGCACATGGCGGGCCGCAATCAATCATTAAGCAGCGATCAGCCGACCAGACGGGCGGCCACGTTTTCCCAATTGACCAGCTTGCTCAGGAAGTTTTCCAAATATGCGGGGCGCTTGTTGCGGAAATCGATGTAGTAGGAATGTTCCCACACATCACAGCCCAAAAGTGCTGTCTGGCCAAAGCAGAGCGGGTTCACGCCATTCTCGGTCTTTGTGACCTTGAGCGACCCATCCTTGTCCTTGACGAGCCAGCACCAGCCCGACCCGAACTGACCCGCGCCTGCGGCGGCGAAATCAGCTTTGAACTGATCGACCGAGCCAAAGGACTCAGCGATGGCCTTTTCCAACTCGCCGGGCATACCGCCCTCGCCCGGGCCCATCATTTCCCAAAACTGGTTGTGGTTCCAATGCTGCGACGCGTTGTTGAAGATGCCATTCTGGGCAACCGCACCGGCCTGATAGGTGCCGATGACGATCTCCTCGAGGGATTTGTTTTCCCACTCGGTGCCAGCGATCAGCTTGTTGCCATTGTCGACATAAGCCTTGTGATGCAGGTCATGGTGATATTCCAGTGTCTCGCGGCTCATGCCGTGACCGGCCAGCGCATCATGGGCATAGGGAAGATCGGGAAGTGTAAAAGCCATAAGGGGCCCCCCTTGGTGTTGCATATGGTCTGGGTGACAGATGGAGTGCGCGGTGGGGGGGCGTCAACCCCGCCCCCGGTGCGCGCGCCGAAAAACACGGGCTTTCGGTCGGGAAACCCCGGGGTTTCCCCCGCCTTAGTGATAATCGACCGCACCACTCGGATGCGCTGATACAGCCATGAGGTCAAACACATAGCGCGCGACCGAGCGGAAACAGATCACCCGTGCCTCGGTCTGGGTTTCAAACCAGAGCGCGGCTGCCACCTGTTGTAACCGCGTGCGCCGCATCTCGCCCAAGGGCAGGCCCGCGATATCGGCGGGCGTGATCTTGGCCAACACATCGCGCAGCGCGCCAGCCTCACCCGTCAAGGAAAACATCGCGCGTGCATCAGAGACATTGACCACAAGATGATGCTGCCCCGCCAATGCCGCCAAGATCAGCAACCAGCCCATCGGCCTTGGCGTGATCACATAAGATCATCACCTCATCGGGCGACATCCACGCGATCTGATTGCCCTGCCCGGCGCTGATCATGCGGCGCGCGGGCATCGCGACACCCGTGACCTTTTCCACCGCTTTCGCGGCCTTTGCCTGATCGGCACGCAAGGTGATCATGCCTTGCAACCCCATCTCGCGAATGCCGATCAAGCCTTGGGCCTGCGCACCATCCAGTGCGCTCAACATGGCATCAGACATTCTGTTTCTCTCCCGCAGGATCAAAAAACACCGGGTTGACGATGCGCGCATTGATCGTGCGCATCTCGCCCTTGGCGTCCTTCTTGGTGGTGTTGAAACTGATCACCTCGCCCATGCGGTCAGGCCCGTGCAACACAAGCCCCATCGCGATACCCCGCCCCAGCGTGGGCGAGAAATAGGTCGAGGTCACGCGCCCTTGCGTATTGCGCTGGCCATTGGTGTTCAGCCCCTCTGCAAGCGCGTAGCAACCATCAGGCAAGACAGAACCATCAAGCGTTTCCAGCCCCACAAGCTTCCAGCGGTTGGGGTCGGTCATGTGGCTACGGTCCTGCGCACGCTTGCCCAGATAATCCGATTTCTTTTTCGAAATCGCCCAATCAAGGCCCAGATCCTGAGGGATCACCGTGCCGTCGGTCTCATCGCCGATCATGATGAAGCCCTTCTCGGCCCGCATCACATGCAACGCCTCGGTGCCGTAAGGGGTAATTCCGAACTCGGCACCGGCGGCAAGAAGCGCATCCCAAAAGGCACGGCCATGGGAGGCGGGAACAGCGATCTCGAAGGACAACTCGCCCGAGAAAGAGATACGGAACGCGCGCGCCGGAATGCCGCCGATCTGCCCCTCGGCCCAGCCCATGAAAGGCAGAGCGTCATTAGACAGGTCGAAATCCGCCCCAAGCTTTTCCAAAACCGCCCGGGATTTTGGGCCCACCACCGCGATCTGCGCCCATTGCTCGGTCACATTGGCGGTATAAACCTGCCAATCCCACCATTCGCATTGCAGCCAATCCTCCATATGCGCATGGATACGATCCGCCCCGCCGGTGGTGGTATGAACAACGAAGCTATCGTCCGACAGGCGCGCGACAACGCCATCATCCATCAAGAAACCGTTCTCGCTGCACATCAGCCCATAGCGGCATTTGCCCGGTGCAAGGCTGCTCATCATATTTGTGTAAAGCATATCGAGGAAACGGCCCGCATCCGGCCCCTTGACGATGATCTTGCCCAAGGTCGAAGCATCAAGCAGGCCCAAACCATTGCGCGTGGCCAAGATCTCACGATTGACCGCATCGCGATGGCTTTCGCCCTTTTTCGCAAAGCAATAGGGCCTGCGCCAATAGCCCACAGGTTCGAAATGCGCGCCATTGGCCTCGTGCCAGTCTTGGATCGGGGTGCGGCGCAGCGGTTGGAAGATCGCACCGCGCGCCTCGCCGCCAATCGCCCCCATCGAGATGGGCGTATAGGGCGGGCGGAAGGTGGTGGTACCCACGCGCGGAATATCTTCATCCAACGCCTGAGCAAGCACAGCCAAGCCGTTAATATTGCTTAACTTACCCTGATCCGTCGCCATGCCCAGCGTGGTGTAGCGCTTGGTGTGCTCGACGCTTTCATAGCCCTCGCGCGCGGCCAGCTGCACATCCGAGACCTTTACGTCGTTTTGGAAATCCAGCCACATCTTGGCGCGTTTCTTGACCCCGGCGCCTTCGGGCATAACCCAAACCGGCCGCATCGGTGCTTCTGCAACCGAATAGGCCACTGGTGTGTTGGTTGCAGCTTTTCCATTCTCAGCCAGAACCTTACCGACCGAAGATGATGCGTTCGCCATAGTATCAGCGGCCAAAAGCGCCCCATCGGCAGCACCGGCGCAGATCACGAAACCTTGGCCCCTCTGATCGGTGGGCGGGCGCGCGTGATCGGGGCGGAAGAACGCGCCCTCGCGGTCCCAGATCAGCTTGCCACCGCAATGCGACCACAGATGCACCACTGGCGACCAACCGCCCGACATGGCGACCGCGTCGCACACCACATCCTCGATCACCTCACCCTTGCCATCTTGCGCGCAAAGCTGCACCGCAACCACGCCGCGCAACCCTTTGACAGATGCGATCCCCATGCCGGTCAAAACCCGCAGGCCACGCGCGCGCGCCTCTTGCACCAAGGGGCCATCGGCCTCGGGGCGGGCATCGACGATGCATGCCACATCCAGCCCCGCCTGATGCAGCACCAGCGCCGTGCGATAGGCATCATCATTGTTGGTCACCACCACGGTGCGCTGGCCCGGTGCCACACCCCAGTTGACCACATAATCCCGCATCGCGGCGGCCAGCATCACGCCGGGCTTGTCATTGCCTGCAAAGCTCAAGGGCCGCTCCAGCGCACCCGTCGCGGCAATCACCCGCCCCGTGCGGATGCGCCACAAACGATGGCGCGGCCCATCTTCGCCCGGCGCGTGATCGGCCAGCCGTTCGTAGGCAATGACATAGCCATGATCATAGACACCTGCCGCCATGCAACGTAGGCGCAGATCGACATTCGGCATTTGCTCAAGCGCTTGCACGGCATTAGCAACCCAGTCTGCCGCACTCTGGCCATCGATCTCAACCTCATCGACCGGCGCGCGCCCACCCCAATGGGCGGCTTGCTCGCACAAGATCACGCGTAGGCCCGCGCGCCCAGCCTCAAGCGCCGCCTGAAGCCCCGCAATCCCACCGCCCGCGATCACCAGATCGACATGAGCATAGAATTGCTCATAGCGGTCGGGGTCAGAATGCTTGGGGTCAGGCGCACGGCCCAAACCCGCTGATTGGCGGATAAACGGCTCAAAGACATGTTTCCAAAAGGGGCGCGGATGGATGAAGGTCTTGTAGTAAAAGCCCGCTGGCAACAGCTTTGGGATCAGCGCATTCACCTCGCCGATATCCCAGTTCAGGCTTGGCCAATGGTTTTGGCTCGTGGCCTGCAACCCATCGAACACCTCGGTCAGCGTCGCGCGTTGGTTTGGCTCATGGCGCGCGCCAACCCCCAGATTGACCAGCGCGTTGGGCTCTTCCGCGCCGCTGGCCACCACGCCGCGCGGGCGGTGATATTTGAACGACCGCCCCATGATCATCTGACCATTGGCCATCAAGGCCGCGGCCAGCGTATCGCCGGGATGCGCGCTCATCCGCTTGCCGTTGAAGGAAAACCCAATCTTGCGGCTGCGGTCGATCAACCGGCCGCCAGTGGCAAGGCGGATGCTCATGTCAGGCTCCAATCGGGGCGGCTTGCTTTGATGGCGGCGATGATGTCTGCGGGGGGCTCGGTCGTCTGGGCCGGATATGTGCCGAAGACCTCCAGCGTCGCGGTGCAACGCGCGGCCAAGAACCACTTGCCGCAGCCCATCGCATGGCGCCAGCGCTCGAAATGCACGCCCTTCACATTGGGGCGCAGGAACAAATAGCCCTCGAAATCATCATCCGATGAACCGGGGCCAAAGCGCTTGAGATGCGCCTCGCCGCCTGCGGCCAGTTCGGTCTCGCAAGCCTGCACGCCGCAATAGGGGCATTGGAATGTCAGCATGACCGCACCACTTCTTCGTTTTCCAAATATCCTCGGGGGGTGAACTGGCCAAAGGCCAGGAGGGGGGCAGACAGCCCCCCTATTTTGCCCGCCATCAAATCCCGGCCCATCAATGCGCCACCCCCGCCGCCACGCTTTCGTCGATGAAACGCCCTTCGCGGAACCGGCCCAAGGAAAACGCATCGGCCAGTGGCGAATGCCCCTTGGCCATCAACTCCGCCATGGCCCAGCCCGAGCCCGGAATGGCCTTGAACCCGCCTGTCCCCCAGCCGCAGTTGACGAAGACGCCATCCACCGGCGTTTTCGAGATGATGGGCGAGCGGTCGCCGGTCATATCGACGATTCCCCCCCACCAGCGCAGCATCTTGAGCCGCGAGATGATGGGGAAGGTCTCGATCAGCGCACGCACCGTTTCCTCGACATGCTGGAACGATCCGCGTTGGGTGTAGTTGTTGTAATTGTCCGCCCCGCCGCCGATCACCATCTCGCCCTTGTCGGATTGGCTCATGTAGCCATGCACGGTATTGGCCATCACGACCACATCCATGATCGGCTTGATGGGCTCCGATACCAACGCCTGCAGTGCCACGCTTTCGATGGGCAGGCGAAAGCCCGCGCGCTCGGCCATGACGCCGGAATGACCCGCCACCACGATGCCCAGCTTGTCGCAATCGATGTCGCCCTTGGTTGTCTCGACACCAACGACCCGGCCACCCTCGCGCTTCACGCCCGTCACCTCGGTCTGCTGGATGATGTCCATCCCCATATCCGAACAAGCGCGCGCATAGCCCCAAGCCACCGCATCATGGCGCGCGGTGCCGCCGCGCGGCTGCCACAGCGCGCCCAAGACAGGGTAGCGCGGCCCGTCGATATTGATGATCGGGCACAGCTCTTTGACCCGGGCTCGGCTGATGAACTCGGTCGTGACCCCTTGCAGCGCATTGGCATGGGCCGTGCGCTGATAGCCGCGGATCTCATGCTCGGTCTGCGCCAGCATCATCACGCCACGGGGGCTGAACATCACGTTGTAGTTCAGGTCTTGGCTCAGCGTTTCGTATAACGAGCGCGCCTTTTCATAGATCGCCGCCGACGGATCTTGGAGGTAGTTCGACCGGATGATCGTCGTATTGCGCCCGGTATTGCCGCCGCCAAGCCAGCCCTTCTCGATCACCGCCACATTGCGGATGCCGTGGTTCTTGCCAAGGTAATAGGCCGTGGCCAGACCATGCCCACCCGCGCCCACGATGATCACATCATAGCGGCTTTTGGGTGCAGGGCTTTTCCAAGCACGCTCCCAGCCCAAATGATGGCGCATGGCCTCTCGGGCGATGGCAAAGGCGGAATAGCGGCGCATGTCACGGCTCCCTCGAACTGCCTGCAAGCTGTGTCGCAGGCGCGGCACAAACATCATACTGCGCGCGACCAGTTTATCGCGAAATGCGACGCAGCCGCACAATCTTGCCCCCCTGCGGCCCGACGCCCAGTTTTCTGTCCGATCATCTGGCCTTATGTGTAGCGCGACGGTTTAGAACAAGGGTGCGTAGCGCATGGGATTTTGGATTGCGACGGGGCTATTCTCGGGGCTGGTTGTGGTGTTGCTGCTTTTGGCGGCCTCGCGCCCGCAAAGGGCCACAACGCCTGCGGCCGCCTATGATCTGCAGGTCTATCGCGACCAACTCAAAGAGGTGGCGCGCGACATCGCCCGCGGCGTCTTGACCGAGGAGGAGGCCACCCGCACCCGCGCCGAGGTCTCGCGCCGCCTGCTCGAGGCTGATCGCGCCTTGCATGCCTCTGGCACGGCCATGCAAACCACGGGTCGTTATGACCGGCTGATCATCGGCACGGCCCTTGCCGCGACGGTTGCAGGCAGCTTTGCGATCTATCTTCAGATCGGCGCACCGGGCTACCCCGATTTGCCGATTGCCGCGCGCCTTGATCAGGTCGAAACCGCACGCGCCGGCCGCCCCGATCAAGACACCGCCGAGGCGCAAGTCCCCTTCCGCGAGAGCCGGCCCGCCGATCCGCGCCGCGAAGCGCTGGTGATCCAGCTACGCCAAGTGATGGAAAACCGCCCCGATGAGCCGCAGGGCTTGGCCCTTCTGGCCCAAAACGAGGCGGCGCTGGGCAATTTCCGCGCGGGTCATTTGGCACAAGCGCGCCTGATCGCGGTGTTGGGCGATGCGGTGACAGGCTTGGAATATATCGATCTGGCCGAGATGATGATCCTTGCCGCAGGCGGCTATGTCAGCCCCGAGGCGGAACAGGCGCTCTTGCGCGGGCTAGAGTTGGCGCCGCGCAACGGCACGGCGCGCTATTACATCGGGCTGATGTATGCCCAGCAGGGCCGCCCCGATCTGGCCTTTCCGATCTGGCGCAACCTCTTGGCCGAATCGTCCGCAGATGCGCCGTGGTTGGAGGCGATCCGGCTCCAGATCGAAGAGGTGGCCTTTCTCGCAGGGGTGAATGTCACCCTGGCCGAGTTGCCACAGCCCACCGCGCCGCGGGGGCCAAGTGCCGCCGATATTGCCGCCGCACAAGATATGTCGGCCCAAGATCAAGCCGCGATGATCGAAAGCATGGTGGCAGGTCTTGCCGCACGGCTCGCCACGGATGGTGGCCCGCCCGAGGAATGGGCGCGGCTCATTGGGGCACAGATCGTACTGGGCCGCACCGACGAGGCGATGATGATCGCCGAGGAGGCGCGCGTCACCTTTGCCGATCTGCCCGATGCCTTGGCGCTGATCGCGGCGGCTGTTGCCCCGCTTGCCGGGCGCGCACCGTGATCTTCGACGATATCGCTGCATTTGCCGCGGCCCTCCCATCGGGCCGCGCCTTGATGGGGCTTGATCCCGGCACGAAAACCATCGGCGTCGCCGTCTCTGACCGGCTTTTGTCGGCGGCCACGCCCTTGGAAACCGTGAAGCGGCTCAAATTCACCCTTGATGCCGCACGCTTGGCCGAGATCGCCACCCACCGCGAGATCGGCGGCATGATCATCGGCCTGCCCGCCAATATGGATGGCAGCGAAGGGCCGCGCGCCCAATCCGTGCGCGGATTCGCCCGCAACTTGGCCCAAAGCGACGCCTTCAAACACATGCCGATCGGTTTTTGGGATGAGCGGCTCAGCACGGTTGCGGCAGAAAGGGCACTGCTCGAGGCGGATACGTCACGAAAACGTCGCGCAGAGGTGATCGATGCCGTCGCCGCAGGCTATATCTTGCAAGGGGCCCTCGACCGGCTCAGGCATTTGCGGGCAGATCACCATGACCGATAACATCTGGCAGCGCGACGAGATCGAAAGCCCCTGTGTCAAGATTTGCGTGGTCCATCCCGAAACCCGCACCTGTACCGGCTGCTGGCGCACCATCGACGAAATCTCGTCTTGGTCGCGGATGAGCCCCGATGCGCGCCGCGCGGTGATGGCCACCCTGCCCGAGCGGCGCGCGGCCCTTTCGGTGCGGCGCGGCGGCCGTGCCGCACGGCTTGCGCGCGGTGCTGAAAACTAGGGCAGCGTCAGCCAATCCCCGATATCGGGCAGCACGGGGCGCAGATAGGCCATGATGCGCCCATCTGGCCCGGCTTGAACCCCCTCGGTCCAGGGCGCGATGCCATGCAGCGCCATCCGGTGCACAAGCACGCTTTGCCCCGCGTCCAAGGTGATCTCGACCCGCGCGCAGTGCTCAAAACAATGCCGCCGCGCTGTCTGATAAGAATCCGTGACATCAAGATCGCCCCAATCCTTGGGCGCATAGGCCGAAAAAAATTCAGAAAATGCCGCGCGCATCACATGATGTGACCCCTCATAAACCACAAGCGGCGAAGCCCCCGCCCCCGCGCCGGTCAGCGCCACCCCAAGGATATAGCCATGCGGCTCGCGCAGATGGCGGCGTTTGTCGGGCCCTTCGGGCAAAAGCCCGTCAAGATGGGCGGCATCGCGCGTTAGCCGGTAGCGATGGGCCGCGTCACTGTCGCCTGCGTCGCGAGCAGGATAGCGGGGATATGTCACCGAAAGCTGCGCGCGGTGCAGCGCCAAGGGGCCGCAAACCGCCTGTGCCGCCGCAAGCGCGCGTCCGGTCAGCGGCGGGCCGCCATCCACCCTGCCCGCCTCATCATTGTCGAGCAGATCGACACCGGCAAACCAAGTGCCGCCGTGGCGTAGCCATGCCGCGCGCATCACCGGATCACGGATCGCGGCCAAGGCGGGTTGCATCGCCGCTTTTGCCCAATCAGCAACCGCATCTTCGCGCGGGAAAACCCCAAAGCCGCGATCAAGCCAACTCATTGCTTCTCACCTTTTCGGAGTATCTTGGGGGCAATACAGCCAAGCTCACGCAGCATGTGCGCCCATCGCATCCAATGCGCGCATGACCGTTTGCGTATCGGCACCGTCGCGATGCGCTTCTTCGGACAAATAGCGCCGCCAACCGCGCGCGCCGGGCTGGCCCGCGAAAAGCCCAAGCATATGGCGCGTGACCTGATGAAGCCGCCCACCACCGGCCAGATGCGCCGCGATATAGGGCAGCATCCGCATGACAATCTCATGCGCGGTTTGGGGCGGGCGCGGATCGCCAAAGATCACGCGGCCCGCCTCACGCAAGATGGCGGCCGGCGTTTGATAGGCCGCGCGCCCAATCATCACCCCATCCATGCCTGCATCAAGATGTGTCTGCGCCTCGGCCAAGCTGGTGACCCCGCCATTGATCGACAGATGCAGATCGGGGAAATTTCGCTTCATCGCATAGACCAAGCCGTAATCAAGCGGCGGGATATCGCGGTTTTCCTTGGGGCTAAGCCCCTTAAGCCACGCCTTGCGCGCATGAATGGTAAAGCGCGTCACACCCGCTGCAGCGACGGTATCAAGGAATAACGGCAAAGCCTGCTCGGGCACTTGCTCATCCACACCGATGCGGCATTTCACCGTCACCTCAACCGGGCTGGCCGCGATCATGGCGGCGACGCAATCGGCCACCAGCTTGGGCCGCTCCATCAGCACCGCACCAAAACACCCCGATTGCACCCGGTCAGACGGGCAACCAACATTGAGGTTAATCTCATCATAACCATAATCCGCCGCAATCCGCACAGCTTGCGCCAATTCCGCAGGGTCCGAGCCACCAAGTTGCAGCGCGACCGGATGCTCGGCCGCGTCAAAACCCAAAAGCCGGTCGCGATCCCCATGGATCACCGCGGGCGCTGTCACCATCTCGGTATAGAGCAACGCGTGCGCCGACATCTGCCGGTGGAAAAACCGACAGTGGCGATCAGTCCAGTCCATCATGGGTGCAACGCTCAGGCGTGCAGCTTTGCTGGCTGGGGTTTCGGTCATGCAGCAGTCTCCCGAAAGCCGATTATCGAATAGAGAGGTAGGGCCAAGCATACGCAAGCCACATCGGATGCGCCACCCAAGGCCCGCCCATCACTGCGCGGATCGACCGATGCGCAAAATCACTGGTAATTGATCCAGATCATCAAAAATGCCTGTAACACAGGCGATGACGGGACCAGTAACGATGCGAGGCGTGCAATGACATCTTTTGACGACAATAGCGGCTTGTGCTGCGGCGATTTGTTCACACGCCTTGGGAAGGCCCAAGCATGATCGCCGCCTTCATCCAATCGCCCTTTGTCGAAATTGCCGTGCTTTTGGTCATGGCCGCCGTCATCGGCTTTGTCGGCGTGATGCTGCGCCAGCCCTTGATCGTCAGCTTCATCGCGGTGGGTCTTTTGGCCGGGCCATCGGCGCTTGATATCGTGCGCGCGGATGCGCAGATCGACTTTCTTTCAGAGCTGGGCATCGCGGTGCTGCTGTTCCTTGTGGGCATCAAGCTTGATGTAAAGCTGATCCGCTCGCTCGGCGCTGTGTCTTTGATGACAGGGCTTGGGCAGGTCGCCTTTACCTCGGTCTTTGGGTTTCTGATTGGGCTGGCATTGGGGCTTGATCCGATCACCAGCCTCTATGTCGCCGTGGCGCTGACGTTTTCCTCGACCATCATTATCGTCAAGCTGCTGTCCGACAAGCGCGAGATCGACAGCCTGCATGGGCAGATCGCGCTAGGCTTTCTGATCGTGCAAGATCTGGTGGTGGTGTTGGCAATGATCGTGTTGTCGGCCATCGGGATCGGTGCCGGCGATGACGCGCATGGTGGCGGCTCGGTCGTCATGGTGCTGTTGTCGGGCATGGCGATGGTGGGGCTTGTGATCTTGTTTGTCCGCTACGCCGCCACGCCGCTGACCGAACGCCTAGCGCGCGCGCCCGAGCTTTTGGTGATTTTCGCCATCGCCATGGCCGCGATGTTTGCGGCCATCGGCCATCTTGTTGGGCTTGGCAAAGAGGTGGGCGGGCTTTTGGCCGGTGTGGCGCTTGCATCAACCCCCTACCGCGAGACGATTGCCGCGCGGCTGGCACCTTTGCGCGATTTCTTGTTGCTGTTTTTCTTCATTGCACTTGGCGCGGCCCTCGATCTGTCGCTTTTGGGCAGCCATGTCACAGGCGCGATCGTGTTCTCGCTCTTCGTGTTGATCGGCAATCCGCTGATCGTGCTTTTGATTATGGGGGCCTTGGGCTACCGCAAGCGCACGGGGTTTCTGGCCGGGCTGACGGTGGCACAGATCAGTGAGTTTTCGCTGATCTTCATCGCCATGGGTGTGTCGCTTGGCCATGTGCCCGAGGATGCGCTGGGTTTGGTGACGATGGTGGGCCTCGTGACCATCGCGGCCTCGACCTATATGATCACCTATTCGCATCAGCTTTATGCAGTCTTCGGCCCCTATCTCGGCCTGTTCGAGCGGCGCGGCACCCCGCGCGAGGCAAGCGAAGCCGACAGCCACCCAAAGCATCGCTATCGTGTGATCATTTTCGGTCTGGGGCGGCTTGGCACGGCCATCGGGATACGCCTGCATAAGCGCGGCATTGCCGTGCTGGGCGTTGATTTCAACCCGCAAGCCATAAAACGATGGCGCAGCTTGGGGCTAGAGACCGCCTTTGGCGACGCGACCGATCCCGAGTTCGTTGCGGATTTGCCGTTGGCAGGGGCAGAGCGCATCGTCCTGACCGTCCCGATCCACCCCACGGGGCTTAGTCATGAGGATACACGCTTGACCTTGATCCAATTGACCCGCGCAACGGGCTTTCGCGGCCAAATCACGGTGACATCGCATAGTGCCGAGGAGACCGCACTGTTGGAGCAAGCCGGGGCCGATTTGGTTCTTGAGCCCTTCCAAGATGCCGCCGACCGGGCGGTTGATCTATTGTGCGGCGCTGCGGTCGAGGACCGCACCGACATCCCAACCATCGCATCAGAAGAAAAGCCGACCGGATAGATAGCCACCCAAGGAAACAGGCAAGTGGGCGTCGGCAATTGCGTGATTGCATACATAAAATGGCACGAACGGCCATAGTTGCAGCCTTTTCATAAGGATTGACGTAAGATTGTATACAGTCTAACGTTTCTCAGCCGAGGCAATTCAGCCCGACTCGGCGAGGGGAGGAATAATGGGCGAACAAGACCGTATGTCGCTGGTGGACAAGGCGATCATCGCCTTGCGCAGCATGATCATGTCAGGCGAGTTGGAACCTTCGGCCCGTGTGGCCGAGGTGGCCTTGTCCGAGCGATTGGGCATTTCACGTACACCGATCCGCCAAGCGATGGACCGCTTGACCGCCGAAGGCTTGCTGGAACGCATTGAGACCGGCGGATGTCGTGTCGCAAGCCTGAGCATTACCGATATCTTGGACGCGATCGAAATTCGCGGCGTGATCGAGGGCACGGCTGCGCGTCTGGCCGCCGAACGCGGCGCGGCAGAGAGCGATCTGGCCCAGTGCGACGCGCTTTTGACCCGCATCGACGAGGCGCTGCATTGTCAAGGTGGCATTGATTTCGATGCCTATGTCGCAGCCAATGCACAGTTTCACGAACGTTTGGCCCTGCTGGCCCAAAGCCCCGTCATCACGCGCGAGGTTGAGCGGGTGATGCGCCTGCCTTTGGCCTCACCATCTGCTTTCTTGCAAGAACAAGCCTTGATCCGCGATTTCCAAACCTCGCTTTTGCGCGCGCAACATCAGCACAAGGCGATCATTGCCGCGATCCGCGCCCGCGAGGGTGCGCGCGCCGAAAGCTTGGCGCGCGAACATGCCCGCCTTGCCCGTGAAAACCTCGAACATGTGATGAGCAGCGACCGCAAGCTTGCCGCGCGCCTGCCCGGCCTTGCGCTGGTCTCATCACGCTAATTCAAACAAGGAGACGAAAAACGATGCCTAGCCTAAACGACGTCATGGCCAAATCCGGCAACCCTTTGCAAATGCTGCGCAATTCTCAGATCGGGATGTATGTTTACCCGGTGGTGGCCCCTGAATTCCAGAACTGGCGCAATGAACAAGCCGCTTGGCGTGATACCGCCGTCTTGTTCGATCAATCGCACCACATGGATGAGATCATCGTCGAAGGCCCACAGGCCGAGGAATTCTTGTCTCATCACGGCATCAACGCCTTCAACAATTTCGACCTGAACCGCGCCAAGCATTATGTGCCGGTCACGCCCAATGGCCATGTCATCGGCGATCACATCATCTTCCGCGAGCGCACCGATAAATTCATTCTCGTGGGTCGCGCGCCGACCTCGAACTGGCTGATGTTCTGCGCCGCATATGGCAACTGGAATGTGCGCTTGCGCTATGACCCCCGTTCGCCGTCGCGCCCCGAGGGTGAGCGCGTGCTACGCGAGCATTACCGCTACCAGATCCAAGGCCCCGATGCGCCAAAGATCTTTGAAAAGATGAATGGCGGCCCGATCCCCGACATCAAATTCTTCCACGTCGATTGGATCAATATCGGCTCCAAAAAGGTCCAAGCGCTGCGTCACGGCATGTCGGGCGCGCCGGGTCTTGAGATCTGGGGCCCCTACAAGGACAAGGATTACATCCACTCCACCATCCTTCAGGCGGCGCGTGATGCGGGCGTCAATCTGGTGCAATGCGGCAGCCGCGCCTATTCGACCAATACGCTGGAATCGGGTTGGATCCCCTCGCCGCTTCCGGGCATCTACACCGGCGACGGCATGCTGAAAGATTATCGCGATTGGCTGGGCGCAGACAGCTACGAGGCCGCAGGCGCCATCGGCGGCAGCTTTGTCTCCGACAATATCGAGGATTACTACGTCAACCCGTTCGAGCTGGGCTATGGCTTCTACATCGGCTGGAAAAAGGATGACTTTATCGGCAAGGCGGCACTCACCAAGCTGAAGGATGCGCCGTCGAACCGCAAAAAAGTTACCTTCGAGTGGAACCCCGAGGATGTGGTCAAGGTCATCGCCTCGGCCTTCGAGGAAGGCACACCCTATAAGTGGATCGACTTCCCCCAGCCCAACTATGCCTCGTCTTCGGCAGATATGGTGATGCGCGACGGCAAGATGGTCGGCATGTCGATGTTCAACGGCTACAGCTACAATGAACGCCGCGTGCTGTCCTTGGGTGTTGTCCATCAAGATGTGAAAGAAGACGAGATCTTGACGCTGAAGTGGGGCGAGCCGGAAACCACCGCCAAGACCTCGACCGAAAAGCACCGCCAGACCGAGATCCGCGTGCGCGTGGCCCCCACGCCCTATGCGCGCGAAGTGCGCGAAGGCTACGCTGTCGATAGCTGGCGCGCGAAATCCTAAAGACCAAGGCCGCGCCCCGACCGCATCGGGGCGCGGCCAACCACGGCGCATGCGCCGAACATGAAAGGAGATGCCATGCCCATCCTGCCCTTCCGCCAGACCCATCTGCGCGATGGATTGGGCGTGGATGCCGCCCGGCTCATGGCTGGCTTCTCGATCGAGGTGATGCCACGCACGGCGGCCAAGATCGTCGATTTTCGCCCGCTGCTGCCACAAGGCACCCGGATCTATATCGCCCATCTTGAGGGCACACCCATCGACGACATGATCGCCACCGCCCGCCGCCTACGGTCCGAGGGCTTTAGCGTCATGCCGCATTTTCCCGCGCGCATCATCGCGGGCCCCGATGAGTTAAACCACTGGATCACCCGCTACCGGCTTGAGGCCGATGTGACTGAGGCGCTGGTGCTGGCAGGTGGGCCGAAAACCCCCGTGGGTGCCTTCGATAGTTCCATGCAATTGCTCGAAACGGGCTATTTTGAAGAAGCGGGCTATACCCGCCTGCATGTGGCGGGCCACCCTGAGGGCAATCGCGACATCGACCCCGATGGTGGCACGGCCACCGTTGATCAGGCGCTTTTGTGGAAACAAGATTACAGCGCACGCACGGGCGTTGAGATGGCAATCGTCACCCAATTCGCCTTTGAGGCCGAAGGCGTGCTGGCATGGGAGCGCCGTTTGCGCGCGCTTGGTGTCACGCTGCCCATCCATCTCGGTGTGGCTGGGCCTGCAAAGCTCCAGACGCTTTTGAAATTCGCCATCGCATGTGGCGTCGGCCCCTCGCTCTCGGTCTTGCAAAAGCGCGCCCGCGATGTCACCAAATTGCTACTGCCCTTTGAGCCTGACACGCTGATCGCCGATCTGGCCGCAGGATTGGCGCGCGATCCGGAAAGCCTGATCGCACAGATCCATCTGTTCCCGCTTGGCGGGATTGATGCGAGTGCGGCTTTTGCCGCCCGCGCCAGTGGCAGAACGAGTGACGCAAGTGATGATGCGAAAGCCGCCAAATCAACGGAGCGCAGCATATGAAACAAGCCGCCAACATCATCGGGGAAAGCGGGATCGCGCCGTTCTTTCGCGTGGCCAACCCCGATGCGGTAGGAATGGCCCCCGCGCCGCTGCGCCATGGCGATGCGGTGCGCACATGGGTCAGCGCTTTGGCCGGCTTCCAGAAAGAGGCGTTGGTGCTGTCAACCCGCACGGGCGCGATGTGGCGGCTGGTGTCGGATGAAGGGGGTTATCTCAACGGCCATGACGCCGCCCCCTGCCCCTTGTCATTTCTGACCGTCGGCATGATCTCGAGCTATATGAACGAGATCATGGCGCTGGCGGCGCGTGATGGGGTCAAGCTGCGCCATCTGCGGCTTATTCAAAACAATTTCTATACCATGAAGGGCTCGATGATGAAGCGCACCATGACAGGTGGCGCGCTTCCGGTCGAATTGGAGGTCGAGGTTGATTGCGATCTGTCCGATGCAGCCCTGAACGAGATGTTGATGGGCGCGGTCCATGCCTCGCCGCTCAATGGCTTGATGCGGGGCGTATTGCCCAGCCTGTTCACACTTAGCCGCAATGGCGCGCAGATCCCCACGGGAGCCGCCACCGCGCTGGATCATCCGGTCGTGGGCGGGCCAAAGGGCGCGGCCCCGGTTCCCGCCGACACCGATCTCACGCTGATCGAACGCTTGGGCCTGTCACCGCAGAAATCCGTGACCAAAGGAACGGCGGGTGCGGCAACCAGCTTGACCGATGAGCAGGACCGCACGCTGAACCCCGCCGCCATCTGCACGCTACGCGAAGATGGGATCAAGGAGATTGAACAGCACCTCTATAGCCCGCATGGCTCGATCTTTCGCTATCTCAGCGAAGAGGCACCGCCCCATGGACAAGGCCGCGCCCCCGATGCGGTCAGCTACATCTCGGCGGGTATCGCCTTTTGCTTCATGACGCAGTTCGGGCGCATGGCGACGATGGAAAAGCTCGACCTGTCGCATTACGCGGTGGTGCAAGATACGCATTTCTCGCTCGGCGGCGCATCCGGCGGCACGCGCCGCGCGGGCAGCGCTGATCCGGTCGAAACCCATGTGCATTTGCAGACAACGGAAAGTGACGATGTCGCGCGCGACATGCTCGATGTGTCGGAACGCACCTGTTTCCTGCATGCATTTTGCCGAACCGATCTGAAAACGAAACTCAAGGTGACGCGCCAGTGAATACATGCGCATGATCACTACACGACATAGTCCCATTGGCTGGGGACTGCGCGAGCCGCCACTTGCGGTTTGACACCAAGCAAACAGCCTGACGCTGCGTCGACTGACGGGGCACCACGAAACAAAGGGAGGAAAACATGCTACACTCAAGAACCATGAAGGCCGCATTCGCATCGACCGTCTTCGGTCTTTGCGCGACATTCGGCATGACCGCCGCACAGGCGCAAACAGAGCTGCGTCTGCACACCTTCGTGCCGCCGGGCCATATCATTTACACCACGATCCTTGTGCCCTTGGCCGAGCAGATCGCGGCGGAATCAAATGGCACGCTCACGCTGACGCTTTACCCGTCGATGCAGTTGGGCGGCGGCGCTCCCGAGCTGATCCGTCAGGCCGCCGAAGGCACTGTCGACATGTCGTTCAGCTTGCCCGGCTACACCTCGGCGCAGTTCCCGCGCACCCAGATGATCGAACTGCCCAGCCTGCGCGCAGATGGCATGGCCACGACCGAACTGATGTGGGACTTGCTTGAGGGCGGCTATCTTGACCCCGAGTATGACGGGCTCAAGGTTCTGGCACTCTGGGCCGCTGACGATGCGGGCCTCTACACCCGTGACAAGCCGATCCGCTCGCTTGATGATGTTGCTGGCATGCTCTTGCGCTCGCCCTCAGCCGCACAAGCCGGTCAGATCGAAGCGATGGGCGGCACGCCCGTGGCCCTGCCGATCCCCGAGCTTTACCCACAGCTCGAGCGCGGCGTGATCGATGGCGCGATGGTGCCCTTTACCACCATCCTCGACTTCCGCATGCATGAGGTTGCCAATTACTTCACCATCACTGGCCCGATCTTTGGCCGTTCGCAATTCACCGTGGTGATGAACGAGAACAGCTACAACAACCTCTCGGCTGAGCATCAGGCGATCATCGACCGGCTGACAGGCGAAGAGCTTAGCCGCAAGGCGACGCAGGCCTATCTCGACCGCGCCGCAGAAGCGATTGAGTTCGTGCGCAATGCCTCCGGCAAGGAAGTGATCGAGTTCTCGGCCGAGGAACAGGCCCGCATCCGCGACGTCCTGGCTCCGATCTACGGCCAGTGGATCGAGGCGATGGCCGCACAAGGTATCGATGGTGCCGCGATGCTTGCCTTCGCTGGCATCAGCGTAAACTAAGTGATGCTGAACGCGTTTGAACGCGGGTTCGAACGGGCGCTCAGGCTGCTGGCTTATGCCGGCGGCCTGGTGCTCGCGGGCTTGGTGCTGCTTGTGGTCTATGAGATCTGCATGCGGTACTTCTTTGGTCGCCCCTTTCGGGGCGGCTATGAGATCACCGAGCTTGCCATGTCGGTCATCGTGGCCTGTGGCTTGCCCTATACGGCCATCATGCGGGGGCATGTGTCGGTCGATCTGTTATCAGGCATTTTCGACAAGCCCGCCTTTCGCTGGCTGAATTTCATCGTCCATGTGCTTGGGGCGGCGTTGCTGGCCGTCTTGTCATGGGAAAGCGTCGAGTATGCCCTACGCAGCCATGCCTATGGCGATGTCTCGAACATGATGAAAATCCCCAAATCGCCCTTTCAGTTCGCTGTGGCCATCTCGACCGGGCTCTTTGCCATCGTCTTGATGCTCGAGGCGATCCGGGTCGTCTATCCCAAACACACCACCGAAAAGGCCAAGACATGACACCGACACTTGCCGGGATCGCGGGCTTCATTGCCCTGTTCTTGTTGCTGGCGCTGCGCATGCCCATCGGGCTTGCGATGATGCTGGTGGGTGCGGTGGGGATCGCCGTGCTGAACTCCACCACCGCGGCGCTCAATATCATGGGCTCTTTTGCCTTCTCATACTCGGCGGTCTTTACGCTGAGCGTGATCCCGCTATTCGTGCTGATGGGCGCATTTGCCAATGTCTCGGGGATGGGGGCGGATATGTACCGCGCGGCCCATGCTTGGGTGGGCCACAAGCGCGGCGGCTTGGCGGCGGCGACCATTTTGGCCTGTGCGGGTTTTGCTGCGCTTTCCGGCTCGTCCATCGCATCGGCCGCAACCATGGGCAAAGTGGCCCTGCCCGAGATGGAGCGCTATCGCTACAGCCCCAAGCTTGCCACCGGCTCGATCGCGGCGGGCGGCACGCTGGGCATCTTGATCCCCCCCTCGACCGTGTTGATCGTCTATGCGCTGTTGACCGAGCAATCGGTGGGGCGCTTGTTTCTGGCCGGTGTTTTGCCGGGCCTCTTGCTAACCGCACTTTTCGTGGCGACCGTGTTCATCGTGTCGATGATGAACCCCGAGGCTGGCCCACCCGGCGAGCGTGTGCCGATGGGCGAACGCTTCAAGGTCTTGATGAACTCGGGCGCGCTGATCTTTGTGGTCATTATCGTGCTGGGCGGCATCTATGCGGGCATCTTTACCGTGACCGAGGCGGCAGCTGTTGGCGCATTTCTCACCTTCATGCATGCGCTTTGGTCGGGAAAGCTGAACCTGCCGAAATTCCTCGAGGCGATCCTTGATACGATCAAGACCACCGCGATGGTGTTCTTCATCTTGATCGGCGCGCATTTCTTTGCGCCCTTTCTGGCACTGACGCGCATCCCCGTGAACCTAGCCGATGCCATCGGCGATCTGGCCATCCCCGCGCTTGCGATCTTAGCCGTAATCATCTTGGTCTATATCGCGCTTGGCACCTTCATGGAGGGGTTCGCGATGATGGTGCTGACTGTGCCTATCGTGCTGCCCATCATCACCACGCTGGGTTACGATCCGATCTGGTTTGGCATCATCATGGTCTTGGTGCTGGAGATGGGGCTGATCAGCCCGCCTGTGGGGATGAATGTCTTCGTGGTGAAAGGGGTGGCGCCCAATGTGCCGCTGGGCCAGATCTATGCCGGCATCTTGCCCTTTTGGCTGGCCATGGGCGTCTGCGTGATCATGCTTGTCGCCTTCCCCGATATCGCGCTGTTCTTGCCCGATACGATGCTGGGGCGCTGAGATGGGATTGGTCAACCGCCGGGACGTCTTCATCGAATGGGGTGATTGCGACCCGGCGGGCATTGTCTATTACCCGCGCTATTTCGTGTTCTTCGACAATGCCACCGTGGCGCTTTTCGCGGCCGCGGGCCTGCCCAAGCATGAGATGGTGAAAACCTACGACATCGTGGGCATCCCGATGGTCGATACGCGGGCGAAATTCACCATCCCGTCCCGCTGGGGCGAGACCATCACCATCGAAAGCCAAATCGCGCAATGGCGCGGTTCTAGCTTCGATGTGGAACACCGCGTTTTCAAGGGTGACGCGCTTGCCATCGCGGCGTGGGAAACCCGCGTCTGGGTCGGCCGTCACCCCGATGACCCCGACAAGATCAAGGGCCGACCCGTGCCTGACGCGGTCAAGGCACGCTTTGCCTGAAGGCCCGCAAGGGCAAAGGAGAAGACCCAATGGAAGTTTCATTCCACAAGGAAATCCAAAGCCTGAAACTGGGCGAAGGCGATACCTTTCATGGTGAGGGGATTTTGGCCGTCACCAAGGCGCTGTTGCAATCGGGCGTGGCCTATGTGGGCGGCTATCAGGGCGCGCCGGTCAGCCATCTGCTCGATGTGCTGGTGCAATCCGAGGATATCTTGGCCGAGCTTGGCATCCATCTGGAAACCTGCACGAACGAGGCGGCGGCCGCCGCCATGTTGGCGGCCTCGGTGCAGTACCCGCTGCGCGGCTGCGTGACATGGAAATCCATCGTCGGCACCAATGTGGCGGCTGACGCGCTGTCGAACCTCGCCTCGCCCGGTGTGATCGGCGGCACGCTCATCGTGGTGGGCGAGGATTATGGCGAAGGGGCCAGCGTCATTCAGGAACGCAGCCATGCCTTTGCGATGAAATCCTCGATCTGGCTTCTTGATCCGCGCCCTGATCTGCCGATGATCGTGAAAATGGTCGAGAAAAGCTTTGAGCTGTCCGAGGCAAGCAATACCCCCGTGATGATGGAGCTGCGTATCCGCGCCTGCCATGTGTTCGGGAGTTTCGAGACCAAGGATAATGTCGCCGCCCCGAAATCGACCCGCGAGAAATTCGCCGAACCCGCCCCCTTCGACTATGCGCGGCTGGCCCATCCCCCCGTCACCTTCTTGCAAGAGGGCGACAAGGTGAACCGCCGCCTACCCTTGGCCCGCGACTTCATCGCACGCGAGGGTCTCAACGAATTCATGGGGCCAGAAGCGGGCGAGATCGGGATCATTACCCAAGGCGGGCTGTTCAACGGGCTGAATGATCGGCTTGCAGATGCGGGGCTGTCGGATGCCTATGGTGATCTGAAAATCCCAGCCCTTGTCCTGAACGTCACCCATCCGCTGTTGCCCGACCAGATCGTCGATTTCGCGCGCGGCAAAAAGGCCGTGCTGATCGTCGAGGAGGGCGCACCTGAATATATCGAACTCTCCGTCGGCAAGATCCTGCGTCAAGCCGATCTGCAAACGGCCATTCATGGCAAGGATATGCTGCCCATGGCGGGCGAATACACCGCCGCTGTGGTCGGGCGTGGTTTGGCAAAATTCCTCACGCAATATGGCGTCGATCCGGGTGAGTTGGGCCAATGGCTTGACGCTGTCGATACCAACCGCGCGGCACTGACAGCGCGCGATGCACCCGCCCTGCCGCCGCGCCCGCCGACATTCTGCACCGGCTGCCCCGAGCGTCCCGTGTTCACGGCGATGAAGCTGGTCAAGGAAGAGACAGGCCCGATGCATGTCTCGGTCGATATCGGCTGTCATGCGCTGGCGACCTTCCCCCCCTTTAGCCAAGGCCATTCGATCATCGGCTATGGGCTGTCGCTGGCCGCAGCCTCGGCTGTATCAGGCACGCAGGTCAAGCGCCCCTTCACCGTGATGGGCGATGGCGGCTTTTGGCATAACGGGCTTCTGACGGGCGTTGCGGGTTCGGTGTTCAACCAAGATGACAGCGTTTTGGTGGTGATGAACAATGGCTACTCCAGCGCCACAGGGGCGCAGGATCTTCCCTCCAGCAAGCCCAAAGAAAGCGGGCGTGGCCGTGGCCTTGATATGGAAAAGGCGCTGCGCGCGATGGGCGTCACTTGGATCAAGCGGGTCGATAACTACCGCGTCGCCAATCTAGTCAATGTGCTGCGCGATGCACGGCTGACCAAGGAGAAGGGGCTGAAAGTCATTTTGGCCGATGGCGAATGCCAATTGGCCCGCCAGCGCCGCATCAAGCCCGCAATGGCAAAGGCGGTCGCTGCAGGCGAGCGGGTGATGCGCACGCGGTTTTGGGTGGATGAAGATACCTGCACCGGCGATCATAGCTGTATCCGCCTATCGGGTTGCCCGTCCTTGACGATCAAGCCCAACCCCGATCCGCTGCGCACCGATCCCGTGGCGCATGTGAACAATGATTGCGTGGGCTGTGGCCTGTGTGGCGAGGTGAGCCACGCGGCCCAGCTTTGCCCGTCTTTCGCGCGCATCGACATCATCCAGAACCCCACAGCATGGGACCGCGCGCGGCGTGGGCTGTCGGACTTGTTGATCAAACTGTTCGGCGGTGAGACGCAGGGCCGCCCTGCCCGCGCGCCCACCGCCCAAGGGGTGCCCGCAGAATGAACGCCCCGATCAAGACAGAGACGAAAACCCGCCCGACACGCCTGTTGATCGCCGCAATGGGTGGCGAAGGTGGCGGTGTGCTGGCCGGATGGCTGACCGAAGCGGCCCTTGATGCAGGGCTATGGGTCCAACGCACCTCGGTCCCCGGTGTGGCGCAGCGAACGGGTGCCACGACCTATTACCTTGAGTTTCTGCCCAAAACCGGCCCGACGCGCCCCATCATGGCGCTGCATCCCGCACCGGGGCGTGTCGATGTACTGGTGGCCACGGAACTGTTGGAAGCGGTACGGATGGTCAATCTTGGCTTTGTCACGCCTGACCGCACCAAGCTGATCGCATCGACCCATCGCACCTATACCGTCGATGAGAAAAGCGCGATGGCCGATGGGCGGATGGACCCCGCGCCAATGATCGCATCTTGCCGCGATTTCGCCAAAACCGCCATAATCGACGATCTGTCAGCCATCGCATTGCGCGAGGGGTGTCATCTGAATTCCGTGGTCTTGGGGGTTTTGGCCGGATCAGGCACCCTGCCCCTGCCCGTCGAGTGCATCCGCCGCGCGATGGAGGGGGGCAAGCGCGCCTCCGACGCCAATGGCCGGGGGTTCGAGGCCGGGCTGAAGATGACCCAAGATCGTGGGACGGTGCCCGATCTGGGCGGCGCGAAGGCCAAGCCGACCCCGCTAGAGGCGACAGCGGCCCTGCTGCCACCCAGCCCCGAGACTTCATTCCTACCGCCCGAGGCCGCGGGCCTTGCTGCCGAAGGGATGCGCCGGCTGACCGACTACCAAGATACCGCCTATGCCGCCGAGTATCTTGGCCATCTCAAGCGCATCGCGGCCCATCCTGCGGCCACCCCAACACTGCTGGCCGCACTCGCGCGCCACATGGCGCTGCGCATGAGCTATGAGGACACGCACCGCGTGGCGGAACTCAAGCTACGCAGCGCCCGCATGGCGCGCGTGACCGCCGAAGCCCGCGCGCGCCCCGGCGATATCGTCGATGTGGCCGAATACATGAAACCGGGACCGGAGGAGATTTTTGGCATGCTGCCCCGCATGCTTGGGGCAAAGCTGATGTCAATGTCCGAGCGGCGTGGTTGGGGCAAGCTGTCTTTCCCGATGCAGGTCAAGACCACGCGCTTTTCCGGTTTTATAAGGCTGCGCCTTTTAGCGGCGACCAAGCGCTGGCGGCGCGGCAATCTGCGCCATGCCCATGAAATGGCGTGGCTCGCAAGCTGGCTTGATCACATCACCCGCACGCTTGATATCGCGCCCGAGGCGGCGGTCGAGATTGCCGAGACCGCCAAGATCGTGCGCGGCTATGGATCGACCTATACACGCGGCATGCGAAATTGGCGGCTGATCGCGGGCGAGATGATCACGCCTTGCCTTGATGGCCGCCTGCCTGCAGCGCTTTTGGCCGATGGGGTGCTGCAAGCGCGGCTTGCGGCGCTGAAAGACCCCGAAGGCCAGGCGCTCGACCGCGTCGTGGAGAGTTTCAAGAAAGCGGCAAAGGGTTAATCAGCCAGCGCTGCGATCTCAAGCTGGGCGGCAAGACCGCCATCCACCTCGAGGTTCACGCCGCGCACCCAAGCGGACGCAGAGCTTGCCAGAAAGGCTACGGCTTCGGCGACTTCGTCAGCCGTTCCAGCACGGCCCGACAGCGCGATGCCGCGCGCCGCGCGGTCGCCAAAGGCTGCTTCGAAATCGGGCAAGATCCGGGTAGCAATCGCCGCCGGGCTGACCGTATTGGCGCGCAACCCCATGGCCAAAAGCCGCGCGGTGTTGGATTTGGTCCAGTAAATCACCGCCTCTTTCGACAGATCATAGGCGCGCACCGGGTCGATCCCCTCCATCGCCACGAAATCCGCGACCTCGCCGCGCGCCAGCGCCGTAAAGCGCTGCACCTGCGCGATATTCTCACGCCAACGCGCGCCTGCCTTGGACGCAAGGCTGACAATCGCCCCACCCTTGGGCATCAGCGGCAGCGCGGCCTCGGTCAAGCGGACCAGCCCGTGGTAATTGACGGCCAGCACAGCCTCCTGCGCGCCCGCACGCGGCGGCAGGCCAGCGGCATTGACCAGCGCGTCAAAGCCGCCACTCAGCAAAAGCGCATCGATGCTGGCGGGATCGGACAGATCGGCGCGGTGCCAATCGCAATCAAACGCGGGTTCGACCATATCGACCGCCACGATCCGCGCGCCCATGGCCAAAAGCCGCGCGGCGCTAGCCGCCCCGATCCCATGCGCCGCCCCGGTGATCAGAACCCGCATCTATGCCCCCTGCCCGATGACGCGCTGCAAGACCGCCTGTGGTGCTGTGCCATCGGCCACCCATGCCACGAAGTGATCGGGGCGCACCAAGATGACGGGGCTGTCATAGGCTTCGGTCAGACCACCCTTTGCCACCGGGACAATCGCAAGCGGCAGGCACATCTGATCCGCGCAAGCGGCGAATGCGGCCCCTAGTGCTGCATCCTCGACAAAAAGCGTGAAACCCGCCCCAAGATGATCATAGCTATTCGCCCCATCGGGCAGATCGCGGGGCGACAGATGATGACCGGGGCGAGCTTTGTGGCTGTGGTTGCCCTTGGCACCGGGCGCACCCGCCCCCCCGATCAGGGGCGAGCCTTCGTAATGCGGCGCGAAGGCCATCACCTCATCAGCGTCAAGGTTGCGGCTATGCCACGCAGCCTCGAACGCGGCGCGGTCGCGGTCGGGGTTGTAGGTCTCGAGAAAGGCGCGATCTTCGGTAATGAAACGCTCGATGAAATCGCGGGCGGTCGAGGCAAACACCGGGCGGCGTTCGGCATCATAGCTGTCGAGAAGCGCCTCATCCCCCCAGCCTTGGATCACGGCGGCAAGCTTCCAGCCAAGATTGCGCGCATCCTCAAAGCCTGTGTTGATCCCGTAGCCGCCATAGGGCGGATGGCTATGCGCCGCGTCCCCCGCGACAAAAGCGCGGCCTTTGCGGTAATCATTGGCAATCGCGACCCGCAGATCCCAAAGGCCCACATAATCAAGCTCAAGCGCGAAGGGCTGGCCCACGGCGCGGGTCAGCATCGCCGCGAAATCATGATTGTCGCGGGTCGTGCCAACCGGCACTGGGGCATGGAAAAACCAGCTGACCCCGTGATCGACGCGGCCGAAGAACTGCCAATAGCCTTCGAAATCCGGATGAAGAACGTTGTAGAAGGCCTTGCCAGGATAGCGTTTTAACAATTCGTGTAGCTCGGGCGAGCGAAATACTAACAGCGCCATGACCCGGTTATGATCGGACAAGGTTTCTGCGATCCCCGCCGCCGCGCGCAGGAATGAGCGGCTTCCATCGCAGCCCACCGCATAAGCCGCGGTCAAGACCTGACGCGCGCCATCCGTGGCTTGTTCAACTTCGACCCGCAATCCGTTGTTATCTTGGGTGAATTCGACACCAGACCAGCCATAGAAAATGGTGATCTCCGCGATCTGGGCGGCGCGCGCACGGAGCACAGATTCAGTCGCGTACTGCGGCAAGCGGGCATTGGCGCAGCGATAGAAATCGCGCACATGGGCGCGGTTCAGCCAATCGTAATGATGCTCGGACAACAGCGTGCCATAGGTGGTCAAGCCGCCGATGCCCGAACCGGGCGGCAGCGGAAACGCCGTGCGCAATTCCGCCTCACAGCCCCAAGCCGCAAAATGCTCAGCAGTGCGCTGGGTAAGGTTTTGCCCCTTTGGAATTGGTTGCGGCGTCGGGTAGCGCTCGACCACGGCCACCTTGATGCCGCGCTGGCCCAACTCGATGGCCAACCCCATGCCGACAGGGCCACCGCCCGCGATGAGAACGTCAAAATTGCTCATGCGCCGATCACACCCTGTTCCATGTAAATATGCTTTGTCTCAAGGAAATCATAAAGCCCTTCGGGGCCATGCAGCCGCCCAAGGCCAGATTTGCCATAGCCCCCCGTCTCGGCCTCAGCGAAGAGCTTGAGATGGGAATTGAGCCAGACGGTGCCCGCCCGGATCGCGCGCGCCACGCGGGTCGCACGCGCCAGATCGCGCGAAAACACCGATGCGGCAAGGCCGTAGGGGGTGGCATTGGCGCGCGCCACGGCCTCGGCCTCGTCATGGAACACCTCGACCGAGACGATGGGGCCGAACAACTCCTCCTGCACCAGCGCCGATTGCAGATTATCGATGCGAAACAGCGTCGGCGTCAGGAACGCACCATTCCCCAGAACCCCACCCTTGAGAATCATTTGCCCCTCATCACCCGCCTGTTCGATCAGGCGCAGCACACGGGCTTGGTTCTCGGTATCGATGAGCGCGCCCATTTCGCTGGCCGGATCGCTGCCCGGCCCTGTGCGGATATTGCGAAAAGCATGGGTGATCTTTTCCTCGAATGCGGCGGCAACCGGCGCATGGACCAAGAACCGCGCAGCCGCGACACAGATCTGGCCCGCCATCGCCAGCGATCCATGGGTCAGCTCATGCACCGCATGATCAAGATCGGCATCGTCGAAAATCACGGCGGGTGCTTTGCCGCCCAACTCCAAGCCAACACGCTTGAGCGTCGGCGCGGCGGCGGCCATGATCGCGGCCCCCGTCCGGCTGGAGCCGGTGAAGGAGATCACATCGACATCGGGCGAGGCGACCATAGCTTGACCTACGGCGATGCCGTTTTCATTAACCGAATTGATCACACCCTTGGGCAGGCTTGGCGCCCCTGCAATGGCTGCCATGATGCGCGCATGCACCAAGGGCGTCTGGATCGCAGGCTTGATCACCGCCGTGCAGCCCGCCGCCAACGCAGGGGCAAGCGAACGCATCAGCAGCGTCACGGGCGCGTTCCATGGCACGATGACACCGGCCACCCCTGCCGCCTCGCGGTGAAAAAGCGACAGCGTGCCGGGCGCGATTTCTTGCATCGTGCCGCGGATATTACGCGCAAGCCCCGCGTAATAGCGCGTCTCAGAAATTGCGGCCATGGTTTCACCCATCGCCTCGGCCCTGAGCTTGCCGTTTTCCAGCACCACCAGATCAGCGATCTCGGCCTTGGCGGCCTCTAGCCTTTCGGCGATTTCTAATAGGACCTGCGCGCGTAGCCGGGGGGCTTGCGCCCAAGGGGTGCCGAAAAACGCCGCGCGCGCCGCACTGGCCGCAGCATTGGCTAGATCGGCGCTGCCACTGTGATACTGGCCCACGCGGGTTCCATCGGCAGGGTTTAGGCTATCGCCAAGCGGCCCTTCGGCGACCCAATCGCCGCCGATGAAATGCGCTGCGGGATGGATGGTCATAAGCGGTGCCTCCTAGGCTGTTGGTCTGTCGCGGAAAAATCTTTGTCAGTTATCGCTTGGATCGCGGGCCTAACATCACGCAGCGGCGCGCCACCTCTGGCGCAGAACATACCCGAGATGGCCGCCGCGCTGTCGCGGATATCGCGCTCGATCGCGGCAAGGCGGGTGTCGGTCATGGATGCAGCATCGCTGGTGATACTGATTGCACCGATTGGCATACGCTCGGCCGCAAGGATCGGGCCAGCCACGCCCACCACACCCGGCGTCACCTCACCCCAAGCGGTGCAATAGCCCATGCGGCGCACGCTACGGTAGGTCTCGCGCAGCGCATCAGCGGTGGTATTCGGCCCGGCCAACATATCGTGCTGGGTTTTGATGAGCCGATCTTGCTCGCGGCGCGGCAGATTGGCCATGATGACACGCGAAATCCCGCCGCGTGCAATCGGCATGGGCTGGCCGCGCGGATAGCTCGACACCGGCGCATCAGGCGCGCCTTCGCTCGCGACACAAAGGATCTTGCTGCCATACCAGCGGGTAATCAGGGCCACACCGGGGTAGCGCGCGGCAAGAAGCTTGATAAATGGGGCCGCCGCCGCGATCAGCGGGTCCGAGCGTTGCATCAGAAAATCTAACTCGGTCACGCGCGGCCCCAAGGTCAGCCCGTCGCTGGGCGACGACACCAGATAACCTGCGCTTTTCAGCGTTTTGAGATAGCGATACAGCGTCGGGCGCGAATAGCCCAAAGCCGCCATCATCGCATCAGGCGACCATTCGCGCCGATCCGGCGTAAACAGATCAAGGATCGCCAAGATCCGCTCGCCGCTGCCCGACGTGCTGGTCATCGTCGCCCCGCAAATGGGGCAAACGCGGCCCCATATTGGTGCAAAAACCCGCAGATGAACCGCATATATCCGCCTCTGCCCAAAGCTCTGTTGCAACAAGATCAAAATCCCAATAATTGAGATTTGCGGGCAGGTTAGCCCGAACTGTCAAATTCGCAATACCAATCTCGACCAAGCGCGCGACAAAGCGCGGATTACCCTTTGCCCGCACGTGCCGCGACGACAAGGATCGGATCATGAGCAGTAGCGATATTCTGTTGGCCCTGATCGGGCTTGGCCTTGGTGGCATCTTGAAAGGCGCAACCGGGGCTGGCGCGCCGGTGATCGGTGTGCCGGTGCTGGCCGTGATTTTCAACGTGCCGATGGCGGTTGCGATCTTCACCGTCCCCAACCTGTTGACCAATCTTTGGCAAGGCTGGCAATTCCGCAAACACCAGATCTCGCGGCGCTTTACGCTGATCTTTGCCGGTGCCGGTGCACTTGGTGCGGGCATCGGCTCGCTCTTGTTGGCCTTCTTGCCCGGCGAGGTCTTGATGGGCGTCGTGGCTGGCGTCGTGCTGCTTTACATCGCCTTTCGGCTGATGCGCCCGAACTGGCATCTGGCACGGCCCTTGGCCGACAGGCTTTGCGCGCCCGTGGGCTTGATCGGCGGGATGATGCAAGGGGCCGGTGGCATCTCGGCCCCTGTCTCTGTCACCTTTCTCAACGCGATGCGGTTGGAGCGTGGTCAATTCATCGCCACCATCTCGGTGTTTTTCTGCGCCATGTCGCTGGTGCAGATCCCGGCATTGGTCGGCTTGGGCATCTTGACCCCACAAATCGCAGCGCTGAGCGGGGCGGCGATGGTGCCGCTTTTGGGTGGCATGCCCATCGGTGCATGGCTCGCGCGCCGCATCTCGAAAGAAAGCTTCGACAAGATCATCTTGGCGCTTTTAGGGATGATCGCGCTGAAGCTGCTCTTTGACGCGGTCCTTTAGGCCCCCAACCTCAGGGTTGCACCCGCCCATCGGGTGCCGCGCCAAGTAAGCAATCAAGCAGCACCGCTTGCGCCCGTGTCGGCACCCAGCCCGCCCGCGTTGAAATCCCGATGGGGCGCGCCGGAAGATCGCCCGCGATGGGAAGCTGCACCAGCTGGCCGCGCCGCAATTCGGGGGTAAGCTGCGCGCCTGATATGCAGCCAAGATAGCCTGCCTCGACCGCGAGTTCCCGCAAGATCACGACCGATCCCGTCTCGACCACATCACTGGGCGGCGATAGCCCTGCCGCCTCAAAAAGCGCGTTGAATTGGGCCCGCCCCGGCGCACCGCTGCGCGGCACCACCCAATCGGCGCGCGCCAATGCTGCCAGATCAGCGGTGTGGCCACCCAAGGCGGGATGGCCGGGGGCCGCAACCAAGGCTAAACGGTCGTCGAACACGCGCGCTTCACAGATATCATCATAAGGTGCAGGTGCGCGCAACGCGCCCAGCATCAGGTCAATCTCGGTGCGCTGCAATGCCCCGATAAGGGCGCCATAAGCACCGTCGATGATCGACACTGCATGCCCCGGACAGCGCCGCCGGAACGCGGCAAGGGCTGCGGGCAACCACGCCGCCCGTGCCAAGGGCAACGCCCCCACGCGGATCGGCCCGACCGCGACACCGTCGATTGCGGCCAATTCCGCCTCGGCCTGTGCAAGCTCCGCAAGCGCCAGCCGTGCTGCGCGGCTCAAGGATTGCGCCGCGCGGCTGGCGCGCATGCCTTGGGCAGTGCGGGTAAACAGGGTGCGGCCTGCCTCGGCCTCGAGTGTGGCGATGGCGCGTTGCACGCTGGGCGGCTTTAGCCCCAAGCGCGCGGCGGCCAAGGCAAAGCTGCCGCTCTCGACAGTGGCGATCAGCGCACGCAATTGGGCATGGCTGGTTGTCAGGCTCAGGCGCGGCGCAAGATCGGCAAAGCCGTGATCCAAAATCGCAAAGGCGCGCGCCACGCGCGGATGCAGGGCCAGCCCCCGCGCGGTCAATGCCCCACCCATGCGGCGCGCGACCAATCCCCCACCTGCGCGGCGCTCCAGCGCGGCCAAGGCTTGGCTGGCCGCTGGCTGCGAGACGCCCATTTGCGCCGCCGCCGCCGATAGGCTGCCCTCATCGCTCAGGGCCAAAAACAGCCGCAAATGGCGCAGATTGTCGGCGAGCCCCCCGCTCACAACCGCGCCAAGACCCGATCCAGCCGCGCGATCAGATCATACTCACCCGGATCGGCATGGGTGGCGGCGACGATATCTTGCCACGCTGCCGTGGCTTGGCTGAGGCCGGGGGACAGCCCCAAACCCTCGACCGTCTTGGCCACTTCGCGCATCTCGGCCGCGCGGCGTGCGCCATGCACCATCATCCGCTCGATGTTATAGGCCCCGCGCTTGCGCCACGCGATATCGGGGTCCGATGCCTCAAGCGAGGCGATCACCTGTTGCTCGACGCCCGCGCGCCGGGCCGAAAGGAAACACTCGGCCACCAGCGCCTCCAGCCCCTTGATCATGACCGAGCGCAGCATCTTGATGGTCGAGGCATCGCCGACCTGATCGCCCACCACCTCGGGCCGCATGCCCAAGCTGGCAAGTGCCAAAGCGGCGGCATCGGCCATCGCGCCCGCCAGCTTGATCGGCACCAGATGTTTCTTGGGATATACGGGGGCCATGATCGCCATATCAATGTAATGCGCCCCTGCCCCTTCGATCGCGCGGGCAGCTTGACGTTTGGTATCCGGTGCACAGGAATTGCCATCGCACCACAGCGCGCCGGGTCTGAGCGCACCCGTGGCAGCCGCGGCCTCGGCCGCTTCGGCGGCGCGGTCTGCGGTGATCAGGCAAAACACCAGATCGGCATGTGTCAGCGCTTGGGTAAGGTCGGGCACGCCCGTCACGCCGAGGGCAGCCTGCCGTGCCGCCATCGCCAACTTGTGCTCGGGCATGGTCGATTTCACATCAAAGGCGGTGATACGGGCCGGATCATCCAACGCCCATCCGCTGACAAAGGCTGTTGCCGCCTCTCCGAAACCAATCATGGCGATCTTTGCGGTCATCGGCCTTGTTCCTTTGTCGATATGGCTGTTCTCTCCCCGCGACGCTTGCATGGGCGCGCGCCTCTGTCGATATAAAGAAGCTAAATCTTATGATGCGAACCACGGTTCGGATTTGCCACTGCCACGCGCCTGCCCGATGATGGGACATGGCTTGCAAAGGGGCACCAGACCATCATGACCGACCAACCAACCGCACTCATCATTTCCGCCCATGCTGCTGATTTCGTCTGGCGCTGCGGCGGGGCCATCGCGCTGCATGCACAGATGGGCATCCGCGTCACGGTGGCCTGCCTGTCCTTCGGTGAACGCGGCGAAAGCGCCAAGCTATGGAAAGAGGGCAAGACCCTTGATGAAGTCAAAGCCATCCGCCGCGCCGAGGCTGAAGCAGCGGCCAATGTGCTGGGCGTGCATGAGCTTGTCTGTTTCGATCTGGGCGATTACCCGCTGCATATGGAGCGCGAGGATAAATACGCGCTGGTCGATCTGATCCGCCGGGTGCAGCCCGCCTGGATGATGAGCCATAGCCAATACGACCCCTATAACACCGACCACATGTACATGACGCAAATCGCGCTTGAGGCACGGATGATCGCGCAGGCTTGGGGCCATAATCCGGGGCAAAAAGTGCTGGGCGCGCCGCAGCTTTACCTGTTCGAGCCGCACCAGACCGAACAGATGGGCTGGAAGCCCGATGTGTTCCTCGACATCACGCCGGTTTGGGACAAAAAGCGCGCCGCGATGGAGCAGATGAACGGCCAAGCGCATCTGTGGGAATACTACACCCGGGTGGCCCAGCAACGCGCCAATCACTTCAAGCGCAATTCCGGCGGTCAAGCGGGCGGGCGCGATTGCAAATATGCCGAAGGGTTTCAGTCGATCTTCCCGCGCACGGTGGATGCACTATGAGCGGCGTGGTGGTCCAGAACATCCCCCGCGCCGATGCGCAGGTCATCGCAGGGCTGGCAAAAGCAGGTGTCGCCACCGTGCATGAGGCGCAGGGACGCAAGGGGCTGATGGGCGCCAAGATGCGGCCCATTCAGGATGGTGTCGCCATCGCGGGAAGTGCCGTGACAATCAGCGCACCCCCCGGCGATAATTGGATGCTGCATGTCGCCATCGAACAGTTGCAACCGGGCGATATCTTGGTGCTTGCGCCAACAAGCCCCTGCGACAATGGCTATTTCGGCGATCTTTTAGCAACCTCTGCGATGGCACGGGGCTGTGCTGGCCTTGTGATCGATGCAGGCGTGCGCGATCTGCGCGATTTGCGCGCGATGGGCTTTCCCGTCTGGTCAACGTCTGTCAGCGCGCAAGGCACGGTCAAGGAAACGCTAGGATCGGTGAATATCCCCATCGTTTGCGCGGGTGCGGCCGTTCAGCCCGGCGATGTGGTCGTGGCCGATGATGATGGGGTTTGCATTGTGCGCTGCACCGAGGCGGCAGGTGTGCTGGCCGCAGCCGAGAAGCGGCTCGCCGCCGAAGAGGTCAAGCGCCAACGCCTTGCCGCAGGTGAACTGGGCCTTGATATCTATGCCATGCGCGAGGTTTTGGCCAAAAAGGGCCTGCGCTATGAATAAGGGCATCCCCTGCCTTTGGATGCGGGGGGGCACCTCTAAGGGGGCCTATTTTCTGGCAAGCGATCTGCCCGCAGGCCGCGCGGCGATCGATGATATCTTGCTCAGGATCATGGGCAGCCCAGATGCCCGCCAGATCGACGGGATCGGGGGGGCCGATCCGCTAACCTCCAAGGTGGCCATCTTGTCACCATCGACGCGCGCGGATGCCGATGTGGATTATCTGTTCTTGCAGGTTTTCGTTGATCAGGCGCTGGTCAGCGATGCGCAGGGCTGCGGGAATATCTTGGCCGGTGTCGGCCCCGCCGCTATCGAGCGTGGGCTTGTCGCCGCGCGCGCGGATGAAACACCCGTCAGCATCCATATGGTCAACACCGGCGAAGTGTCCGTGGCCCATGTCGCCACGCCGGGGGGCGTGGTCAGCTATGAGGGCACAGCCCGTATCGACGGCGTGCCGGGCAGCAGTGCTGCCATTCCGCTGATGTTTTCCGGGCTGGCCGGGTCGATGACGGGCGGCGTGATGCTGCCCACGGGCCATGACGTTGACCAGATCGCAGGCGTCGATTGTACCTTGATCGACATGGGGATGCCCATCGTGGTGATGGATGCCGCTGATTTTGGGCTGACGGGTCAGGAAAGCCGCGAGGCGCTTGATGCCGATGCCGACCTCAAAGCAAAGATCGACGCGATCCGGCTGATCGCGGGGCGGATGATGGGCTTGGGCGATGTCAGTTTGAAAAGCGTGCCCAAGATGACGCTGGTCTCACCGGCGGTGGCGGGCGGCGCGATCTCCACGCGCAGCTTCATTCCCCATCGCTGCCACGCCACCATTGGCGTTTTCGCTGCAGTGAGCGTGGCGGCGGCCTGTGTGCTGCCCAAAGGGCCTGCCGCAAAGCGCGCGCACCTGCCCGGTGACGGCGTGTTTCGCATCGAACACCCCACGGGTGCGGCTGAAGTGGTGCTGACGCGCGATGATCAGGGTAGGATCACTGCCGCAGGCACGCTGCGTACCGCGCGCAAGCTGATGGATGGCATGGTCTTTCCGGGGCCAGCCCGTCAGCCCGTCACGCCCTGATAGATCAGCCGCAGCGAGATCAAGATCAGCAAGACATCAAGCGCGCGCTTGAAATTCACATCCGTCATGCGGTTCAAGACTAGCTTGCCCGCATAAGTGCCGATCAACCCCGCCACGATCAACGCGATGATCACCCCCGCCCATGCGCCGAAGGCAAAGCCCAAGAAACCGAAAATCACCACCTTCAGCCCGTGCTGCACCGTCATCAAGGTCGCATGGGTCGCCACATGGGCATGGCGATCAAGCTTAAAGGATTTGGTGTAATTGGCCACGAAGACACCCGTTGCCCCAAAAAACATGGTTAGAAAGCTGGAAATCCCCCCCGCCATCCACGGCAGCTGCGTCAACCACGCGGGCGGCTTGGCCAAGACCGACCAGATGATGAAAACACCAAGGCCGATCTGCACGGCATTGGGCGGCAGATCGACCACCACCATGCCGCCAAGCGACGCCCCGATGACCGAGCCCAGCACAAAGCCACCCAAGGCAGGCCGGTGCAAATAGCGATAAAGCATTGCCGCGCGGCCCGCATTGGAGCCAAGCTGAACGACACCATGGACCGGGATGATTGCTGCAGGCGGCATCAATGTCGCCATGAACACCAGCAAAAGTGCACCGCCCCCGATCCCCAAGGCGGCGGTGATGAAGGAGCCCACAAAGCTCATGACAACCAAGACCCAAAACGCCAGTTGGCTTAGCCCCTCGGGCAAGGTGGTGAGATGTTCAAACATTGGGCTATCCTATGGCGGGCCAGATCACGCTTTGGGCGGGTGCGCGCGCCGGATGACCGGGGATGCGACCTGATCCGAGATCGGGATATCCAAAAGCATCGCAACCCCATCAGTGCCAAACGCCGCAATCAGCCCCGGCAAAGTGGCCAAATCATTCACCCGCGCGCCCTTGATCCCAAAGCCCCGCGCGATGGCGGCAAGATCGGTATGCCCGAACACGGCCCCCGCATCCGACAGCCCCTCGGCCCTGAGCTTGTGAATCTCCGAGCCGTAAGCCCCATCATTCAGCGCCACGATCAAGATGTTCAACCCGTGCCGCGCGATGGTCTCCAACTCTTGCACATGCATGAGCAAGCTACCGTCGCCATCAAACAGCACCGTTGGCTGGTCAGGCCGCGCCGCAGCCACGCCCATGGCAAAGGCCAGACCATTGCCGATGGCCCCGAACTCGCGGATCGTCAGGAACCGCTCTTGGCTACGCGACGGCATTTGCGCCACGAAATAGGAACAATGGCCCGAGGAATTCACCATCTCCCATCCCTGCGGCAGATGGGTTTCCAAAGCCGCCACCACATCGCGCGGATCATGCAGGCCGGGGATGGGCGCGAAATGGGTACTGTCGGCGGGTGCTGTTGCAATACGATGGGCCAGCGCATCAGACCGCCAGCCTTGGCCCCGCGCGGGCGTAGCGGCCAAGACCGCCTCCACCCCTAACCGCGCATCGGCGCGCAGATGGTCATGGGCCGCGATCCGTCCTTGCGCCAGAGTCGTAGGTTCGGTGTCGATTTGAAGAACGCGCGCCTTGGGCCACAGCTTGCCCCCATCGGCATTGTGATGGCTAAGCGAGGTGCCGACCGCGATGATCAAATCCGCCTCGGTAAAGCAATCGCGCGCGGTTTCGGTCGAGAACCCACCCGCGACATTGAGGTTGAAGGGATGCCCCGCGAAGAGCCCCCGCGCCGGCAGCGTGGTGGCGAGGAGCGCGCCCAATCGGTCGGCCAAGGCGGCACATGCCGGCCCTGCCCCCGCCTCTGCCGCGCCAAGTCCTGCCATGACGACGACGCGCCCGGCATTTGCCACAATTGCCAGCACGCGCGCCAGATCATCGGTATTGGGCGGCATGGGCGAGATTACGGGCATCAGGCTTGCCGACGGCGCGGGCAATGCCACAGCCCCGCTCAAGACCGCGTTTTGCAGGTCGAAGGGAATGCCAACCACCACCGGGCCGCGCGTCATCCGCGCCTCGAGAAACGCATCGCGCAGCCCCTCGGCAAGACGGGCGGGATGATGCAACGCGCGGTATGCGGCCCCCGTTGCCGTGACAAAAGGCGCCTGATCGATCATCTGGTTATACCATGCCGATTTCAGCGGCGCCTCGCCCGCCAGCACCACCAGCGGAATGCGCGCGCGCACTGCCGCAGGCAGGGCCGTGGTCAATTGTGTCAGGCCGGGGCCACAGGTGACGGTGGCAAAGCCCACGCCGCCCGTTTTGCGCGCATGCGCCATCGCAGCGGCCACCGCGCAATGCTCGTGCCGGACATAGATCATCGGGCAACCCGCCTCGGCCAGACGGGTGGCAAAGTTCATGTTGGCATCGCCCAAAAGCGCGAAACACGCGCCGGGGTTTTCCTGTGCGGCCACATCGGCCAGCATGTCGAAGGCGTGCAGCCCCATCTTGCGCCTCAGCCTTGCAAAAGACCGGGGGGCACCATCACCTCGCCCCGCGCGATCATCCGCGCGGTGCGCACCAGCCCCGCCGATTTCATCACAAAGCCCGCGGCGGTTTGATCATAATCCACCGTCACCTCGATGATGCCCATCGGATGCTCGATCTTCATCAAGGCCGGCACCTCGTTGGGGATGACGCCCAAACCATCGGCGACCGTGCCGGGGGTAAGCGTGCACGCGGCAAGGCATTGGCTGCCCGTCACCGCCATCGAGGGGTGGCAATTCCACGGCATGAAATAGCGCGCCGAGATTGCGCCGCCGTGGCGGGGGGCGGACAAAAGCCCGATCTTGGGCATGACGGATTTCGTCACATCGCCAAGGCCCATGCGCCGCCCAGCCTCAAGCCGCATGGGTTCCATCTTGGCGTAAAGGTCGCGGTTGGCGTCGAGTTCTTCGGCGGTCTCATACCCGGTCAGGCCGAAATCGGCGGCCCGCCCGATCATCATCGGCATGGCCACATCCATCAATGTGACCTCAACCCCGTCGATCACATCACGGGGCTTGCCGGTGGGCAAGAAAGCCCCGCAAGACGAGCCGACGACATCCAGAAATTGCAGGCCCACGGGGGCGGCCGTGCCCGGCACGCCATCAATCGCGGTTGTCCCCTCATAACTCACGCGCCCGCCGGGTGTTTGCACACGCGCCTCGACCGTGGCACCGGTATTGACCGCGCGGATGCGCACGGTGGTCACGCCATCTTGGGCTTCCACCAGCCCCATCTCAAGCGCAGCGGGGCCAACGCCCACAAGGATATTGCCGCAGGTGGGTTTGAAATCGACCAAGGCCTCTTCCACGGCGACTTGGCCGAAGAAGTAATCCACATCGATCCCCGGCTCATCGGATTTCGACAGCATGGCGACCTTGGTCGTGACCGCCACGCCGCCGCCCAAACCATCGATATTCTGCGGATGGCCAGCGCCCACGATGGCCACAAGAACGCGCGCCAGCGCGTCGCGATCTTGGGGCAGATCGGCACGGTTCAAATACGGCCCGCGCGAGGTGCCGCCGCGCATGAACAAAAACGGGATCGCATCTTGGTAGAGGGGGTTGGTCATGTTGATGTCTCAGGTGAAGGGCCAAGGCAGGTCGAAATAGCTTTGCAACAAACCGGGCGGGAAATCGCGGTTCAAGAGATCGGCGAAGAACAAGATAAAGCCAAGCCCCACCGACGCGAACACCAGCGCCATTGCCCAAGACAGCCCCGCGCGAAGCCGGAAGAAGCCCACGAAAAACAGCGCCAAAGCGATGATAAAGCCAAAAAGCCCGGTTAGCACCAACAGCCCAAAGAACCATGCCAAGGTTCCCCAAAGGGAATGAGGTGCCTCACCATCATCGCCGCCGGTTTCCATATCGATGAAGACGTCGTCCGTCTCAGGCCGCAAGATCATCCGCGCCATCAGCGCCAGACAGCCCAAAAGCGTCACGATGCCGACTGTCAGCGGAAAGACCTTGTCACCAAAGCGCGTCACCGTAGCCGCATCGATGGTGGCGATGGCGACATAAACCGTGATCGCGCCCAAAAACAGCATCGGCGCGCGCTTGGTGCCTGTATAGGTAGTGATATTCTCGCGGATGTTCTTGGATTGGCGGATACCGATCACGATGGACAACACCGTCAGGATCAACAGCGACACCGTGATGGGTGAGACGAGGTAATCGATCCCCGCCTCGAAACTGCGCCGGAAACGGGCTGCACCGATCTGGGTGGCCATATTGACGAATTGCTCGGCCTGCGTCGACAGAACAAAGCCGATCAGGAAAGCCGGCCGCGAATAATCGAAGCGGCGAAGCAGAATGCCGATGACGCCAACAAAAACCAGCGCGATCAGATCGCCAAAGGACATGCGCGACTGAAACGCGGCAAAGGCGATCATCATGAACAAGAAGGGCGCCAAAAGCGTGAAGCGGATCGTGGTCAACCGCGCGATCTGGCCCGACAAAAGCACGCAAAGCCCGGCGCCCACGACATTGGCCAACGCCAGCGACCAGACGATGGTGTAGGTGATATCAAGGTCTTGCCGGATCATCGCGGGCCCCGGCGACATGCCCAAAAGCGCCAAGCCGCCCAAGAAAACCGCCATCGAGCCTGAGCCGGGGATGCCGAAGATGAGCGTGGGCACCAGCCCGCCCCCCTCCTTGGCGTTGTTGGAGCTTTCGGGCGCGATCACGCCGCGAATATCGCCTTGGCCAAACTGGTCGCGATCCTTCGTGCTTTGGACCGCGTAGCCATAGGCGATCCAATCCACGACCGAGCCGCCAAGCCCGGGGATCACGCCCACAATCACACCGATGCCCGCGCATTTCGTCGAAAGCCACCGATTGGCCCACCAATCACGCAGACCTTGCGACCAGCCCGCCCCCAATTGGCCTGATTTCGAGATGGATGTGTCTTGCCGCAAAAGCGAGACGACTTCGGGGATCGCGTAGATACCAAGGCCGATGATCACCAATTGCAACCCATCGACCAAATAGGGGAAATCATAAGTGGCCATGCGCAGCGAGCCGCCAGCAGGCGCCGTACCGATCGTGCCCACCAAGATGCCCAAACCAGCCGCGACCACACCCTTGAGCGGGATGCGCCCCGCCAAGATCGCGACCATCGACATGCCAAGGATCGTGATCATCAGCATCTCGGGCAGGCCGAAGGCCAAGATCAGGGGCCGCGCGACGAAGATGATCATCGTCAACACCATGGCCCCCAGAATACCGCCATAAAGCGATGAGACAAAGGCCGCGGACAGCGCGCGCGCCGCCTGGCCCTTGCGCGCTAATGGAAAGCCGTCAAGCACGGTGGCTTGGCTGGCCGAACTGCCGGGAATTCCGAGCAAAACAGAAGAAAACGTATCGGATGTGGGGATCACCGCGATCAAACCCACCATCAGCGCCAGACCCGAGATCGGGTCCATCCCGAACATGAAGGGCAGAACAAGCGACAGTCCGGCGATACCACCCAGCCCAGGCAGAACCCCAATCGACAGGCCCAAAAGCACCCCCGCAATCATGTACATCATGTGCTGAGGCTGGATCACGGTCAAAAACGCGTCACCCAGCGCCGGTAGCGCGACAGTCAAGATATCCATGGCGGCGCCCTCCCCTCACCCATGATCGGCCGCCCGAACACGCGTGGTTATTTGTTCCGCACGGCACGCACGGCTTGTCGTATCTTGCGAGAGAAAATAGGTCCGGCGACGTATAAATTGTCGCCGGACCCGTGCAGCGGTTTACTGCATCGTGACGCCGTAAGCCTCGGCCAGCCACGACAGCACGTATTCACGCGCTTCATCGGACACGGTGATCGCCGCCTCGTGCGCAACGCGGGCCGCCGGGCCGATCATCTGGGGATAGACGCCCAACTGGCTCTCAGACAAAGCGGCAAAGTCGGGGCGCGCCAGAATCTCTGCAAAGGCGTCGCTATACATGCCAACAACGTCAGCCGATGCATTGCCGGGCAGATAGACCAGCTTTTGCGCCGCAAAGCCCGACACGAAGAAGGCGCGCCATGCGTCCCAAGCCACGCCCGAGGTTTCGCAACCAGCGGTCGCCTCGCAAATCTCGGCGAAAGTCGGGATATCGGGGAAGGTCGGATCGCGCACAACATTGCCCGCGTCATCCAAGATGCCCCAGCTCATCACCGGAACCGCCAAGCCCTGTTCGACGAGCGGAACAACATTCTTGAGATAGGCCGACGAGGTTTGGTAATCGATATTGGCCTCGCCGCGTTCGAACATCAGGCGGCCGTCGCCGCGACCCTCGATCCCGAAGACGGGCTCGACCTGAAGGCCAAGCATCTTGAAGGCCAAAAGCGGCACGAGGTCGAGCGTGGTGGCACCTTGGCTGCCGAAGATGAAGAACTCACCCTGCAGATCATCCATATCACCATCGAAACGCGCGCCCAGATCGCCGGGCAGGTAAACGACGCCGCCCGTGCCGGATGCCAGAACCGGCTGCCAATCACGGTATTCATAACGCACGCGCGGATCGCCCAAGAGATAGGGGAACTGGGTCGAGCCCGAGGTGCCGAAGATCAGCGTGCCATCGGCGGTGGTCTGTTCCTGGAACCAGTTGGCGCCCGTGGTCGAGCCGCCGCCGGGACGGTAGCCTACGATCGCGGTCGGATTGCCAGGCAGCGCTTCGGCCAGGAGCGGCGCAAAGAAGTTCGCCCAACGCGCCGAGCCACCCGATTCTGAGAAGGGGATCACGAACTCGACGGTTTTGCCCGCCAAATCCTGTGCCGCGACGGGGGCAGCAAAGCTGAAAGCTGCGGCAGAGGCCGCAAGAATTGCCGCGCTGACGCGCGGTGTATTGATTTTGGTCATGTCTTCCTCCCTAGGTCCGTGCGGCTCATTCTGGGTCACACGGCAAAATTCAAGGCGTTTTACCACCCTTGATGTGGTGTTCTTGACTTGCGAAGCTTTCGCCAAGCTTACGTGAGCGCCTTTTTTATCGCTTGCAACGGATTTATGGGGCATCGCTCCAAAGAGCGTGCAACACAGGCTGATTAAACCAAGGGGAGAGACCAGCCATGCGGATCGTTTTGGTCGAAGACCATGACAGCGTCGCCAAGGGCATCTGTTACCGGATGGAGGATTTGGGCCATTCGGTCGATGTAATCTCGGATGGGTTGGCGGCTGATCAGCATTTGCGCATGGGTGGCGGCGATCTGGTCATTCTTGATATCAGCTTGCCGGGGCTTGATGGTCTGTCGATCCTGCGCGCGATGCGCCAACGTGGCGATGGGCGGCCCGTGCTCTTGCTGACAGCACGCGCCGAAACCCATGACCGGGTGCGCGGGCTTGATGCGGGGGCGGATGATTATCTCGTCAAACCCTTCGAGATGGACGAGTTGGAGGCGCGCGTCCGCGCGCTCGCCCGGCGTCAGCCCAACCCGCTGCGGCGCAAGATCACTGCAGGCGATGTTATCCTTGATCTCGATGCGCGCGAGGTCAGCGGCGCGGGCATCCCCCTTGCGCTGCCAAGGCGCGAGGTCAGCGTGATGGAGATTTTGATGAGCGCGCAGGGCCGCACCGTCAGCAAGAGCGATCTGATCGACCATCTTTACGGCACTGGTGCCGATATCGAGGAGAGCGCGATCGAGGTGCATATCTCGCGGTTACGCAAGCGGCTGAAACCCTACGGGCTGGAAATTCGCGTGGCGCGCGGCCTTGGCTATGCGCTTGTGGTTTTGGGGAAAAGCGCATGATCACCCGGCAATCCTATCAGATTGCAAAACCCGCGACGTCGCTTCGGGTCAGGCTCACGGCGATCATCTTGGTGCCATTGTTGTTGATCGCGCTGGCCTTGGGTATCTGGCAGCTCGACTATACCCGCCAAAAGGCCGAGGGGCTCTTTGACCGCTCACTACTCAGCACCGGGCTTGCCATCGCCGCCGATGTGGCGCGCTCGGGCGGTGACGCGCTGTCGCTTGAGACGCGCGATCTGTTGAATGACACATCCGGCGGTCAGGTCTATTACCATGCTTTCGCGCCCTCAGGCGTTTATGTAACGGGCTATGCGACCCCCCCGGCCCGCCCGCCCGAGGCGGTCGCGGCCATTGGCGACGCGTTTTACGGCTTTTACGATTCCACCTATTTTGGCAGCCCGGTGCGCGCGCTGCGCCTGCGACAGGTCAATACGGTCAGTGGCATTTCAGGCACCTATACCTATACCGTCTGGCAAGAGCGCGCGGTTCTTGACGCCTTGGCGCGCGATCTGGCCTGGCAGGTCATGGTGGTGATGGGCGTGCTGATCGGCACTGTGGCATTGGTGGTGTGGTTCGGGGTTAATCTGGGTCTGCGGCCGCTGCTTGATCTTGAAGATGCGATTTCGCGGCGTAATTCAGATGACCTCAGCCCGATCCGGCGGCGTGTACCGCCTGAGGCGCGCGGGCTTGTGCTGCGGCTCAACGCGCTGTTCGAACAGGTCGAGGCGACGATCCAAGCCCAGGCCAGTTTCGTGTCGAACGCCGCCCATCAACTGCGCAACCCAATCGCGGGCGTCTTGGCCATGGCCGAGGCGGTGCGCCGCGCCCCCACCCCCGAAGATACCCGCGCGCGGGCGGGTGAATTGCTGAGCTCAGCCCGACAAGTGCGCGATTTGGCCAACAGGTTACTGACGCTCGAGCGCGCGAGTGCGGCAGGACAGGCCCGCGAAAGGGTCGCGCTTGGCGCATTGCTGACCGAGATCGCGCGCGATCAGCAAGCGCGGGCTGTGGCGCAAGCGGTCGATCTGGTGCTGGATCTGGGAAAGGCACAGGCCGTGGTCATGGCCGATCGCTTGATGCTGCGCGAAGCGGTGTTGAACCTGATCGACAATGCGCTGCGCCATGGCGGACCAAATCTGCGGCATATCAACATCGGATTGGCGGTCATGGATGGCCATGCGCAGCTGAGCGTGCGCGATGATGGCCGTGGCCTTAGCCCTGACGAGGTGCCGCTGGCCCTTGCGCGCTTTGGGCAAGTTGGCACCACCGAAGGATCGGGGCTTGGCCTATCGATCACCGCCGCCGTCGTCGCGACACATGGCGGCCAGCTTGACATCGCCCCAAGCGCCGCATCGCGCGCCGGGCTTCAGGTCACAATGCGCCTGCCGCTGGCCGATGAAAGCCAGCAGCCCAGCATGGCGTTGGCCGGCAACGGCAATGCCGCCCCTGCGCGCGTCTTAGGGCCATCAAGCCCCGCCATCGCGCCTTAAGCGAACTTACCGACCGATGGCATAGGCTTGCATCAGGCGCGGTGTGGCGGCGGCCTTGAGCATGCCATCATCATCGCGCGAGGCGGCGGTTAGACGCCCCACGGCCCAAGGCTCGGACACCTCCAGATCATGGCCGCGCGCGCGCAGATCGGCCAGCACGGCCTCACCAAATGCAGGCTCGACCATCAGATGACCGGGCTTTGTGCCGCGCGGATAGAAGGAGGATTGGAAATGCGCCGTGTGAAACAGGGGCGCATCGATCCCCTCTTGCAGGTTCATGCCCCCATGCACCAGCCGCAGGAACAAGATCAGTTGCCACTGGTCTTGCTGATCGCCGCCGGGCGTGCCGAAGGCCAGCTTGCGCCCATCAGTCTCGGCCATCGAGGGCGAGAGCGTCGTGCGCGGCCGCCGTCCGGGCGCCAGCGAGGTGGCAAGCCCCTCTTCCAGCCAGAACATCTGCGCCCGGCTATTGAGCGGCATCCCTAGCCCCGGAATGATCGGCGAGGATTGCAGCCAGCCCCCCGAGGGCGTGGTCGAGACCATGTTGCCCCATTGATCGATCACATCGATATGCACGGTATCGCCGCGCTTTTCGGTCAGATGCGCCATCGTCGGCTCGCCTGCGCCCATCCCCGGCCCTTCGGCGTGGTCTTGGCCCGCCCGCGCGATCGCGGCCTTGGCCCATGCCTCGTATCCCGCGATATGGCCGGGGCGCTGCAAGCGCGAGGCTTTGGGGCCGACAAGTGGGCTGCGCGTTGCGGCGTAATCGCGTGAGAGCAGCGTCTCGACCGGGATATCGGCAAAAGCCGGATCGCCGTAATAGGCCTCGCGGTCGGCGAATGATAGCTTCATCGCCTCGGTCACATGATGGACGAAATCGGCCCCGCGCGGGTCCATCGCGCCGATGTCAAAGCCCGAGAGCGTCATCAGCGATTGCAGCAATGTCGGCCCTTGGGTCCAGACGCCGGGCTTCCAGACGCGCCAGCCGTGGTAATCGACACTGAGCGGTGCCTCATAACTCGCCTGCCAATCAGCCATGTCTTGGCCGGTCAACACGCCCTTGCGGCGCGCGCCCTCGGCATCCATGACGCAAGCCTCGCGCAGGTAGTCGTCGATCCCTTCGGCGATAAATCCCTCGTAGAATGCGCGGCGCGCGGCCTCGATCTGGGCGGCATGGCCTTGCGCGGCCTCAGCCTCGGCCAAGACACGCTCCCATGTATCGGCCAGATCGGGGTTTTTGAACAACCGCCCCGCAACCGGGGCCACGCCCCCCGGCAACCAAGTTGCATAGGATGTGGGCCATTCATCGCGAAAGAAGTCATGCAGGCTTGCGATGGTATTGGCCACACGCGGCAAGATCGGGTGGCCATGGCGCGCATAATAGATCGCAGGCGCCAAAATCTCGCGCAGGGGCAAGCTGCCGTGATCGCGCAGCATCAGCATCCATGCGCCGAACGCGCCGGGAATGACGGTGGCCAATAGGCCGGACCCCGGCACGATGGTCAAACCAACGGATTTATAGTGGTCGATCGTGGCCCCTGCGGGTGCCGTGCCTTGACCACAGATCATCACCGGCGCATCGGCATCGGCAGTGCGCAGCATCAAGGGCATATCGCCCAAGGGGCCGTTCAGATGCGGCTCGACCACCTGAAGGACAAAGCCCATGGCGGCGGCGGCATCAAAAGCATTGCCGCCTTGTTCAAGGATCTTCATCCCCACGGCAGAGGCGATCCAATGGGTCGAGGTGGCAACCCCGAATGTGCCGGTGATCTCGGGGCGGGTCGTGAATGTCATGGGATGTTTCCGTTTCTTGCGGGTCTTGCTGGGTCAATGGCGGCGGATCGCGCGCGGGCGTCAAGCGCTTTATCAGGCCGGGCGAGGCGGTAGATCGACGATGGCACCGGGCTGGCCAATCACATGACAGGCCAGATCATGGCCACGGCGCGCGGCGACCTCTGGGTCATGCCCCGCCAGCCTTGCGGCGAGATAGGCACCGTTAAAGGCATCGCCCGCAGCCGTGGTATCGCGCAAGGTCTTTGCAGCGGGGTAGCTGTTTTCGATCAACCGCCCGTCGCACCATAAGATCGGGCCGCGCGCACCGCGCTTGAGCGCGATCTCGGGCACACCTGCCGCCGCGATCCGCGCGATGATCGCCGCATCATCCGCGTCGCCCCACAGGGCCGCCTCATCATCGGCCGAGGGCAGCGCGCAGGTGCAAACCCTCCAGATCGCGGCCATCGCAGCTTGGGCCGTGGCGATATCAGGCCAAAGCCGGGGGCGGTAATTGCTGTCAAAGACCACCTGCCCGCCTTGCGCCTTATGCGCGGCAAGCTGGGCTATTAGCGCGTCGCGATCAGCGGCGGGCAAGATCGCCAAGCTGATACCAGATAGATAAATCACCCCGAAATCGGTCAGCCGCGATAACGCGATGCCACCATCGCCAAACATGCTGCGCGCGGCCGATGCGCTGCGCCAATAGTGAAAGCTGCGCTCACCCTGCGGGGTCAGATCGATTGCATAGATCCCCGGCAGCGCCCCTGCGCAGCGCGCGATCAGGCCAGTCTCAATCCCATGTGCGGCGATGATATCGACCATCTGGTGTGAGATCGGATCATCGCCCAAGGCGGTGACATAGCTGACCTGCCCTGTATCTTCGGGCAGGCTGCGCCGCAAATAGACGGCGGTGTTGAGCGTATCACCCGCAACCCCCAGCCGCGCACGCCCCGCGTCAAAGGCAAGTGCCGACAATTCGACCATGCATTCGCCGATACATGCGATTTTTATCTGCGCCATGCTGCCCCCCGCGCGTCTTTGGCACGATCTTGCGCCTTGTCGGGCCAAAGGTCCATGGCCCCCGCGCACCGTCACAAGATCGCTTGGAGCGGCCCTGCCCCTCGGATAGTGTCGGCTGGATTCGGGCGGCACGTGATTGTCGCCCATCATGTGGAGGGATCGGCACATGGCGAGAAGAGTGGCATTGCGCTTTAACGGCGCGGTTTTGGCATTTACCTTCGGTGCGGGGATTGCCTGCGCGCAGGAGGTGACGCTGCGCCTGCATCAATTCTTGCCGCCGCAATCCGCGGTGCCTGCCCATATCCTTGATCCCTGGGCCGATGCGATCGAGGCGGCATCAGGCGGGCGGATCGAGATCGCGCGCTTTCCCTCGATGCAGTTGGGTGGCACGCCGCCGCAGCTGATCGACCAAGCCATCGACGGCACGGTCGATATCGTCTGGACGCTGCCGGGCTACACGCCGGGCCGCTTCCCGCGCACCGAGGTGTTCGAGCTGCCCTTCATCATCGCAGGCGGCAATGCCGAGGCCGCAAGCCGCGCCTTTTGGCAATTGGCCGAAGAGACGATGATGGACACCGATTTCGCCGATCTGCATGTGCTGGGGCTTTGGGTTCATGGGCCGGGCGTGATCCATTCCAAGACACCCATCACTGATGTCGCCGATCTGGCAGGCGTCAAGCTTCGCGCGCCGACGCGCACGACGAACATGATGCTCTCGGCGCTCGGGGCCACCGCCATTGGCATGCCGGTTCCAGCCGTGCCCGAGGCGCTATCGCAAGGGGTGATCGATGCGACCGTCATCCCATGGGAGGTGTCGACATCGCTGCGCGTGGCGGAGTTGGTGGACTATCACACCGAATTCGGCGGCGAGGCGCTTTATGCCGCGACCTTCATCCTTGCGATGAACCCCGCAAGCTATGCCGCCCTTCCCGATGATCTACGCGCCATTATCGACGCCCATTCCGGGCTGGAATTCTCGGCCAATGCAGGGCGCGTGCAGCAAAGCTATGACGCGCCCGGCCGCGAAATGGCCGAGGATCAGGGCAACATGATCATCACGCTTGATGAGACCCAAGTGGCCGCTTGGCGCGCCGCCGCCGCGCCCACGATCCAGACATGGGTGGCCGATTTGACCGCCTCGGGCATCGATGGGGCAGCGCTCGTTGATCGCGCGCGTGCATTGATCGCCGAGAACCAGCCCGCGAACTAAAGCCCAAGGGCGGTGGCGCGCCCCGCCATCGCCCGCTATATCGCGCCCATGGGCGATGAAGCCCAAAGGCTGTGCGAGGTGCTTGCCATGCAAATCGTGATCACGCGCAGCGCGCAGGTGATGGCCTTGCTTGGCGGGTTGGTGCTGTGCCTGTTGGTGGGCATGACCTGTATCAGTATCCTTGGCCGCGCGCTCAACACCGTCGGACATGGTGGCATGCTGGGCGCGCTGGGCCTTTGGCTTGCCGCCCATACCGGCTCGGTCAAGGGCGACTATGAATTGATCGAGGCAGGGATCGCTTTCGCCATTTTCGCCTTTTTACCGATCTGCCAACTCAAGGCGGGCCATGCGCGGGTCGATCTGATCGCCGCGGCCTTGCCCGCGCGCCTTAACCGCATCTTGACCGCCTTCTGGGAAGGGGTATTGGCCGCGATCATCATCGTGATCGGCTGGCGGCTCTCTCTTGGATTTCTTGAGAAACTCGATAACGGTCAGACGACCTTTTTGCTGCAAATGCCAGTGTGGTGGGCCTATGGGGCGAGTTTTCTGGCGGCCTTGGTCGCGGGGCTGGTTGGGGTCTATTGCGCGCTGATGCGCCTGCACGAGGTGCCGACAGGTAAGCCCCATCTGCCGACGGGCGAAGGGGCAGAGCTTTGAGCGCCTTTGCCATCGGGCTATGGTCTTTCCCGGTGCTTTTGGCGCTGATCTTTCTGCGCGCGCCGATTGGGGCGGCGATGTTTTTGATGGGAATGGGCGGGCTGTGGCTGATCACAGGCAGCCCTGATATGGCGCTGAACCTGCTCAAGGGCGAGAGTTATTCCACCTTTTCCAGCTATTCGCTGTCGATCATCCCGATGTTTTTGCTGATGGGGCAATTCGCGACGCTGTCGGGGATGTCCACATCGCTGTTTCGCGCGGCCGAAGGCTGGCTTGGCCATCGTAAGGGGGGCGTCGCCATGGCCTCGGTCGGGGCTTGTGCGGGGTTTGGGGCGATCTGCGGCTCATCGCTGGCGACGGCGGCCACCATGGGGCGCGTGGCGCTGCCCGAACTACGGCGCTACGGCTATTCGGGCGGGTTTGCGACCGCCACGCTGGCGGCGGGCGGCACGCTCGGCATCTTGATCCCGCCATCGGTGATCTTGGTGATCTATGCGATCTTGACCGAGCAAAACATCGCCTCGCTGTTCTTGGCGGCCTTTGTGCCGGGGATACTGGCTGCTATCGGCTATATGCTGACCATCGCCATCTATGTGCGCGTCAACCCCACCAGCGCAGGGGTCAAAGCGCGCGTGCCCTATGCTGAGCGGTTGCGCGCGTTGGTCGAGATCTGGCCGGTGATCGCGGTCTTTGGCCTTGTGGTCGGCGGCATCTACGCGGGCTGGTTCACACCGACCGAAGGGGCGGCGGTGGGGGCCGCTGGCACCGGTCTATTGGCGCTTGTGCGGGGCAACATGACATGGGCGCTTTTCCAGCAAAGCATTATCGCCACCGCGATTTCGAGCGCGATGATCTTTTTCATCATCTTGGGCGCGAAACTTTATAATTCCTTTTTGGCACTCACCCAAATGCCGCAGGAATTGTCGCTTTGGGTGGTCAGCCAAGGCTATGCGCCATTGACCGTGCTGATCTTGATCTTGGTCTTCTACCTTTTGATGGGCTGTTTGATGGACAGCCTGTCGATGATCCTTTTGACCATCCCGATCTTTTGGCCGGTGATGGCGGGGCTGGATTTCGGGCTCATCTCGCTTCTTGACATGCAAGCGGCAAGGCTGGCCCAAGGGATCGCGGATGGCGTGGCGATGGCCCCCGATCTTTTGGCCGCCGCGCAGACCAAACTGGCCGAGGGCGTGCCGCTGGCGCGCGACGAGTTCCGCGCGCTGGGCCTTCGCCCGGTGACGCAAGCTATGCATGCCGATTTCAACACCACCCTCACCGCGATCTGGTTCGGGATCTTGGTCTTGATCGTGGTCGAGGTGGGGCTGATCACCCCGCCTGTGGGGATGAACCTGTTCATCATCAACGCGCTTGACCGCGCGACGCCGATCACCGCCACCTATCGCGCGGTGATGTGGTTTGTGACATCCGACCTGATCCGCGTCGCGATCCTTGTGGCCTTTCCGGGGATCACCTTGTTCTTGCTGCGCTAGGGCCGCAGTTCAGGTCACGGCTTGGCGGGCGTGATAGGCGGGGTTGTCCCACAGCCTTTCGCCGATGATCCGCGCAAGGATTTCGGCGGCACGGGTGACATCGCCCGCATCGATATAAAGCGGGGTAAAGCCAAAGCGCATGATATCGGGCGCGCGGAAATCGCCGATCACGCCATGGGCGATCAAAGCCTGCATCGCGGCATAACCATGGGCAAAATGGAACGAAACTTGGCTGCCGCGCTGCTGCGCGTCGCGGGGGCTGGCCAAGACCAGATCGGGGCAGCGCGCCTCTACCTCTGCGATGAAGCGGTCAGAAAGCGCGATGGAGGCTTCGCGCAGCGCGGCCATATCCACCCCCTCCCAAACATCAAGGGCGGCATCGAGCGCTGTCATCTGCAACACGGGCGGGGTGCCCACGCGCATCCGCTCTACCCCCGGTGCGGGGCGGTAATCAAGATCGAAGGCAAAGGGGGCGGCATGGCCCAACCAGCCCGCCAGCGCCGGGTCGATCCGGTCCGCGATATCGGGGCGCACATAGATAAACGCGGGCGCGCCGGGGCCGCCGTTGAGGTATTTATAGCTGCATCCCACGGCGAATTCCGCGCCTGATCCGGCCAGATCGACGGGCAGCGCCCCGGCGCTATGGGCCAGATCCCAGATCATCACGGCACCCGCGGCATGGGCCGCTTTGGTGATCGCCGCCATATCATGCAGCCGCCCCGTGCGGTAATCGACTTGGGTCAGCATGACGGCGGCCACCTCGTTGGTGATGTTGGCCATCACCGCCTCGGGGCTGACAGTATGCAAGCGGTGGGTGCCACCCAAATGGCGGATCAACCCCTCGGCCATATAGAGATCAGTCGGGAAATTGCCGCTGTCGGACAAGATCACCCGCCGGTCGGGCCGCATTTGCAGGGCCGCAGACAACGCCTGATAGACCTTGATCGAGAGTGTGTCGCCCATCACCACCGATCCGGGTGCGGCCCCAATCAGACGCCCCACCCGGTCGCCCACTTGCGAGGGCTGGGCCATCCAGCCATCGATATTCCAGCCCTTGATCAGATGCGCGCCCCATTGCCCCGTCACCGCCTGCGCCACGCGGGCGGGCACGGATTTGGGCAGAGGCCCCAGCGAATTGCCGTCGAGATAGATCACCCCCTCGGGCAGATCGAACAGATGTTTGCGCAAGATGCTCATAATTGCCCCCTGACTTGCCAAAGCTCGGGGAAAAGCTCCACCTCGAGCATGCGGCGCAGATATTGCACCCCCGATGTGCCCCCCGTGCCGCGTTTGAAGCCGATGATGCGTTCGACCGTGGTGACATGGTTAAAGCGCCAGCGGCGAAAGTAATCCTCAAGATCGACGAGCTTTTCGGCAAGCTCGTAAAGCGCCCAATGCGCCTGTGGGTCGCGGTAGACCCGCGCCCATGCATCGCGGATCGCCTCTTGGGCGCTATGGGGTGCGGTCAACTGGTAAGACGCGCTGAAATCTTGGCCAAGCGCGGCCCCAAGCTGGTCAAGCGCCACATGGTAGAGCGATTGTTGACCCAGCTCGGCCAGCAAGGCTGCATGCAGCGCGGGGCGGTGTTCATGCACCTTGAGCATGGCTTGGTTGCGATTGCCCAGCATAAACTCGATCCGGCGATACTGGTGCGATTGAAACCCCGAAGATTTCCCCAGATCATCGCGAAAATCGCTGTATTCCGAGGGCGTCATGGTGCGCAGCACATCCCATGCGCCATTGAGCTGTTCAAAAATACGCGCCACGCGGGTCAGCATCTTGAACACGGCGCGCACGTCGCCCGCCGCAAGCCCCGCGCGCGCGGCGGTCAACTCGTGAATCGCCAATCGCATCCACAGTTCAGATGTCTGGTGCTGGATGATAAACAGCATTTCATCATGCGCATCGGAAAGCGGCTTTTGCCCATCAAGCAGCCCATCCAGCGCGAGGTAGTCGCCATAGCTCATCTCGCGCGCATAGGACATGGTGGCACCGTCTTTGGCGGGATCATAGGCATCGGTCATGGCAAGCTTTCGGTCAGGGTCACGCGACAGGTGTCACCCTGCCCCGCGCGCGCCCCCAAAGGCAAGCGATGGCCAGCATCACGCCGGATATCGTAGCAATCATGCCCGCCGCGCTGACCGAGCTGTCAAAACCCAGCCAGATCGGCCCATAGCCCGCCAGCACATAGCCAAGGATTGCCGAAACCGCAGCGACGGCGAGCGAAAGCCAAACCTGTGTCGCAAGCCGGTCGGTCATCAGCCGCGCGGTTGCGGGCGGGCAGATGAACATCGCGATCACGATAATCGATCCCACCGCATCAAAGGCCGCCACGGCGGCAACGGCGGCGGCAATCACCAGCGCCAGACCGATGGCCGAGACCGGCAGGCCGATGGCGCGGGCAAACCCCTCGTCAAAGGTTGCAAGCTTCAGGGGCCGCCAAAAGATTACCGTCAGTGCTGCCATCAACGCCGCCACAATAGCGATGCGCGGCAATTCGGGCGGCAGATGGGCAAGTGCCACAGGGTCGATCACGCTTGCCCAACCGCTTGCGCGTAGCCAGATCAGCGTCTCCAGATTGCCCATGAGCGCGTGATCCACATCAAGATGCACCCGGCTTGTGTCGGATTGCTCAAGCAAAAGCACACCGCCCGCGAAAAGTGCAGTAAAGACCACGCCCATCGCGGCCCCCGGCTCGATCCGGCCAAGGCGGCGGATCGCCTCGATCAACACCACGGCCACCAGCGCCGCCCCCCCCGCCCCGATCAGCATCGGCATGGTCGCCACCGTTCCCGTGACCAAAAAGGCCACGACAATGCCCGGCAAAACCACATGGGAAATCGCGTCACCGATCAAAGCTTGCCGGCGCAAGATCAAGAAATTGCCGGGCAGCGCACAGGCGATCGCGGCCAAAACCCCGATCAGCATCGGCGTAAGCGAGAATTGCACGAATTCCGCCCCCATCACGCGGCCCCCACCGGTTGGGGCGCGCCGATCCGCGCGTCAAAATCGGCGATTTGGTCGGCGGTGAACACCTCTTCAATCGGGGTCAGCCCGTCATAGCGCCCGGTCAACGCCGTATCCTGATGGATCGCGCGCGCGATATCCCAGCGGCGTTCATCGCGCAGCGATTTGGCTGCCAGCGCCCGCCCCTTGTCGGTGGCAACCCCATCGGGGCGGATGGCCCCCGCCGCGCGCAAGATGCGTAGCGTCAGCGGATCATGGATCGGTTCCGCGCGCGCCAGCGACAACAGCCCTTGGCGCCAATGCACCCGCGCCTGAAAGCGCCGCCGCGCCAAAACGGCCGCCAATACCCCACGGCGCGGCGCGAAAAACAGCGACAGGGTGAATAGCCCCGCAGCGATCAACACGATGATCGGCCCCGTGGGCAAATCGGGGGCCGTCGCCGATAGGGCCGCGCCAAGATAGCCCGCGGCCCCGCCGACACAGCCCGCAATCAGCAACATCCGCGCGACCCGGTCGGTCCAGAACCGCGCGGTCACAGGCGGGATAATCAAAAGCGCGATGATCAAAATCAGCCCGACCAAGGTCAGCCCAATCACCGTAATCGCCAAGACCAGCCCCATCATCGCCAGATCGATCCGCCCTACCGGCAGCCCCAGCGCCGCCGCATGGCCGGGGTCGAAAGCCACCAGCGTCATGGGCCGCCGCAAGATCACGATCAATGCCACAACCAAAGCGCCACCCACAGCGATCAGCACGGCATCTTGCATCAGCATGCCTGCGGTGGCACCGAGCAAGAAATCCTCAAGCCCTGCTTGACGCCCCCGGTCAAGCGACTGGATCACCGTCAAAAGCACCACGCCAAAGCCGAAAAACACCGACAAGACGGCCCCAATCGCCGCATCTTCGGCCAGCCTTGTGTGCCGCACGATCCAATCGACAAGGTATAGCCCGATCAGCGCGCTTGCCCCCGCACCGAGCAAAAGCCCGGCCAGATTGCGCCCATCGCCGCCAAACCCCACCATCACAAGAAAGGCCAAGGCGATCCCCGGCAAGGTTGCATGCGCCATGGCATCCGAGACAAGCGCGCGTTTGCGCAAGAACAAGAATGTCCCGGACGTGCCAGCCGCAATGCCAAGCAACGTGGCGCCAATCGTCACCAGCGCCGCGTTATAGCCCGCTTGCAACAACACCGCGTCAAGAAATCCCGCCATGCGCGCCTAGCTTCCCGCCGGGTGTAACTGGTCCAACTGGCCCGCGCCCAACCGCCCGCCATAGGTCTGGCTGAGCGCTGTGGTGGTAAAGGCACTGGCAACCGGGCCTTGCGCCATGGCGCGCACATTGACCATGAAAACATGATCGAAATAATCCACCACGGTGGACAGATCATGATGCACCGCGATCACCGATTTGCCCGCAGCGTTGAGGTCTTTCAACACGGCGATAATCGCGCGTTCGGTGGCGGCATCGACCCCGGCAAAGGGCTCATCCAGCAGGTAAAGATCGGCCTGTTGCGCCAAGGCGCGCGCAAGAAAGACGCGCTGTTGCTGGCCGCCTGATAGCTGGCCAATTTGGCGATTGGCAAAACCCTCCATCCCCACACGCGCGAGCGCCTCTTGCGCCAGCGCCATCTCGGCCCGGCCAATGCGGCGCAAAAGCCCAAGGCTGCGGTAACGCCCCATCAAGACGACATCGATCACCGTGGTCGGGAAATCCCAATCAACGCTGGCGCGCTGCGGCACATAGGCGATGCGCGCGCGCGCCTGCGCCAAGCTTTGGCCGAAAAACTGCACCTCGCCGGAGACCATGGGCACAAGCCCAAGTGCGGCCTTGAGAAAGGTCGATTTGCCCGCGCCATTCGGCCCGATGATCGCCGACATCGCCCCCACGGGGAATGTCGCATCAACCGAAAAAAGCGCGGGCTTTTCGCCATAGCTGACCGTCATGCCGCGCACCGATAGCGCCGCGCGCGCGACATCGGCGTGATCGCTCAACATCGCCCCATCATCGGCGGCAAGTCGCAGTCGCTCTGGCATGGGATCACTCAATTCATGGCCAATGCATCGATGCGCCCGCGTTCGGGTGCTTGGCCCCCAAGCGCGCGGGCGATGGTGGTGACATTATGATCAATCATGCCCAGATAGGTTCCTTCATAGCTGCCCGGCGCACCCATCGCGTCAGAGAAAAGCTCGCCCCCAATCACGACCGCGTGGCCACGCGCCGCCGCCCCTTCGATCAAGGCGCGGATATTGCGATCAGAGACCGAGCTTTCGACGAAGACCGCCCGAATATCGCGCGCGACCAGCATATCGACCAGCTCTGCGATGCGGCTGAGACCCGCCTCGCTTTCGGTGGAGATGCCTTGAATGCCCACCACCTCGAAACCATAGGCCGCGCCGAAATAGTTGAAGGCGTCATGCGCTGTGATCAGAACCCGGCTTTCTGCCGGTATCGAGGCAAGCACGGTCTGGGAATAGATTGCAAGGTTCGAAATCTCGGCCAGATGGGTCGCCGCATTGGCGGAGAAGACTTCGGCGTGATCAGGGGCGAGTGCGATCATCGCATCGCGCGCGGCCAGAACCACGCGCGACCACAGATTGGGGTTCATCCAAACATGCGGATCAAAACGGCCCTCGTAATCTTCGGACCCGATGAGCTGGGTTTGGGGGATCGCCTCGGCCAAGGCAACAACCGGGCGGGTTTCGTCCAGCTCTTGCAAGAATTCCTCAAGCTGCGCTTCAAGGTATAGGCCGTTCCACAAGACCAGATCGGCCTGCGCGGTGGCGACAATATCGCTGCGCGTCTGGCGATAGGCATGCGGATCGATCCCCGGCCCCATCAAGGCGGTCACATCGACCAAATCACCGCCCACTTGGCGGGCCGCATCGGCGATCATCCCGGTGGTGGCCACGACCGTCAGGCGATCTTGCGCGATAGCGGGAAGTGCCAGCGCAAAAGCCGTGGCAAAAGACAAAACAATACGTCGGGTTAGCATCTGTTGCACCTGTTGCAAGCGCGCGGGCGGGCGCGGTCCGTGCCGTCAGTACTGGATATTGCGACGCATTCGCAAAAAGTCAAGTTAGTTGCGAATTAGTCGCAATAAACTTTACGCCAAGGGGCATCGAGATCGCCGCTCTGCGCCGCCTGTCTTACCGATCTTTGGGGGGTAGCCAGCTTGCATAAAGTTCCGACCCGACCGTCAGCGGCAAAGCCACCTCTGTGCCGCTGCGCGCGGCGGCATAAATCGCTGTCACCAATTCGATCGAGCGCCGCCCATCCAAAAGCGTCACCTCATCACCCGGCGCGGCGGCAAGCGCGCGCGCAATCGCCGCGAAGTATCCGGCAAAACCAGCATGCGGTGCCGCGACCTGCGCCAAAACAGCGTCAATCGCGGGTTGGCCAGCGGGATCGCGCGCGACGAAGTGCCATTGCCCCATGGCCGGTGCATAGGGCAAATCGCCCGATGTGGCGGTCATCTGGGAAAAAACGAACCGAAGCCGCGTTTGATCGCCCGCCGCACCCAAAGTGACCGATGAGCTTGCCAATGCGCCATTTGCAAAGCGGATGGCGATTGCCGCGCAATCCTCGGTCTCAATCGGGTTCACGCGGGTGGCCAAGGTCGCGCTGACCGCCGCAGGCGCGCCGAGATAGCGACATAAGAGATCGTGATTATGGATCGCATGGCCCAAAACCGCGCCACCGCGCTCACCCGCCCAAGTGCCGCGCCAAGGCACGGCATAGTAATCGGGGCCACGGTTCCAATGAGTCTCAAGTGCGGCCACCTGCGGCTGGCCCGCAAGACCCGCGGCAATCAGCGCATCAAGCGCGGCTGTGGCCGGGCCGTAGCGATATTGAAACACCGGAAAGACCTGCCGCCCGGCGGCCTGAGCTGCTTGCTCTAGGATATCGCACGCGGCAAGCGAAGGCGCGATAGGCTTTTCCAGCACCACATGGCGGCCCGCCTGCAAAGCCTGCACCGCGACCGGCACATGCAGATGCGGCGGCAAGCATACATCGACCAGATCGACGCCCGGATCAGCCAAGGCCGTGGCGATATCGGCGGCAATCGCGATGGATGGATCGCCCAAGGCGACCTCGGCCGCGCGGGCGGTATCAAGATCGATCAACCAGCGCACGGTGAATTGGTCAGGAAGCGCGCGGTATCCGGCCAAATGCTCGCGCCCGATCCCCGCCCCGATGATTGCAACCCCGATCAAGTTCGCCCCTCCGCCATGCCGCCGCACCTCTTTTCGCACGCGAAACCGCGCCTTTGCGCGCAGACTGCGCAGGACCGGATGGCACTGTCAATTCTCGGCCCTATCAGCTAGCGAATTGACACCGCCCAAAGCGCAAAGCAGGCTCAGGGCACATCACGCGACGAAAGGACTGCACATGACCGATCATCCCATTGCCTTGGTCACCGGCGGCGCGCAGGGCATCGGGCTGGCTTGCGGGCGGGCACTGGCCGATGATGGCTACCGCGTGATGCTCGTGGATGTAAAAGACAGCGTGTCGGAGGCCGCCACCACCATCGGCGGGCGCGGTTTTGTCTGCGATGTGGCCGACACCGACGCGCTTTTGGCCCTGTTCGACCAAATCGAGGCCGAAGAAGGGCCGATTGCCGCGCTCGTCAACAATGCAGGCATCGCCAAACCGGGTGATTTCCTCAGCTATGATCTGGCCGATTTCGATGCGGTGATCGGGCTGAACCTGCGCGCGGTTTTTGCCGCGACCCAGCGCGCGGCCAAGGGCATGATCAAGGCGGGCATCAAGGGGGCGATCGTCAATATGTCGTCGATCAACGCGGTGGTGGCGATCCCCGCGATCCCGGCCTATTGCGCCTCCAAGGGGGGTGTGCAGCAATTGACCAAGGCGTCAGCACTCGCGCTGGCCCCGCATGGTATCCGCGTCAATGCAGTTGGTCCGGGTTCCATCGATACCGAGATGATGGCGGGCGTAAACGCCAGCCCCGAGGCCTTTGCGCGCGTGCTCTCGCGCACCCCCATCGGCCGGGTCGGCAGCGCCGATGAGATCGGCAATGTCGTGGCTTTCTTGTGTTCGCCCAAATCCAGCTATGTCACCGGCGAGACGATCTATGTCGATGGTGGGCGCTTGGGGCTGAACTACACCGTCTGAGCACTGCCCGCGCGCCAAGTCATCAGGCGCGCGGTCGTCATCGCGCCCACCCACATGGCAAACACCGCCAGAATGGCCGTGGTCGAGAACACCGCCCCGCCCGAGACCCCCGCCCCTACGGCGCAGCCGCCCGCCAGCATCGCACCAAAGCCCATCAAGACCGCGCCGATCAGGTAACGCTCCATCGGCGTGTCCGCGCCAAAGCGCGCGAGCTGCCATTCACCGGAAGCCAGCGCGGCCACCCCTGCCCCGATGAACACCCCCGGCACGAGCCCGATGCCAAAGGACAGCGCGACGCGCCGCTCGGCCACCAAAGCCATCAGCGTGTCGGTCGCAGGCCCGGTAAAAGTGATCGAGCCGATGGGCACCAAGGCAAAGCTGTTGGCCGCGATCAGCGCGGTTGCGGCCCAGCCCATCGCCACCGCACCCCCGACCACAAGCGCACCCAGCAAGACGCCTGTGGACAAATCACGCCGCCGCCCAAATGCAAGCGCGCCTGCCAAGGCACCGAAGGCCACAATCGCCGCAGCGCCATTACCCAGCCCCAGATTGGCCAAAAGGCTGCGCCCCGCCCCACCTTGCACCGTCCAAAGTGCCGCGATCCATTCGCGCAAAGGTGCCAAAACCCCGGTAAAGGCCGCCTGCGCCACCAACGTCACGACCAGCCCCGTGATCAGCGCGCGCAGATTGCCTGTGGCCGACAAGACCAAAAGCCGCGAGGCACAGCCGCGCGCCAAGATCATGCCAATGCCGAACATCAGCCCGCCGATCAGCGCGCCCGATACCGACCCCTCGGCCGCCAATTGCCGCGTGCTCGACACATCGAACAGGCCCAAGGCAAGCCCAGCTTGCGTCAGGGCCATGGCGGCAAAGAAGGCGACGAGCCAAATGGCGAGTTTCGGTCCAAACTGCCCGCCCGCCACCTCGGCTGTGGCCGCGCGCAGGCAAAAGCGCGAGCGCTGCGCAGCAAAGCCAAACACCAACCCCGTCAAGACACCGGCAGTGGCCAGCACAAGCGGCTCGCCTTGGGCGATCAATAGCTCTTCCAGCATGGTGGTCATCCCCGTTTGCAAAGGGATCTAGGCACCCCTTGGGCTGGCCGCTTTGACTTGGATCAAATGCCTATTGCGCGGCTATCGGTTGGCGCGCGAGTTGGCATTGCGACCACAATTCCCCCAACGCGCCGACCAGCCGCGCGATATCGGCGGCGGAATGGACAGGCGATGGCGTGATGCGCAACCGCTCGGTCCCTTTTGGCACGGTGGGGTAGTTGATCGGCTGAATATAGATGCCGTGACGTTCCATCAGCTGGTCGGAAATCCAGCGACATTTCACCGGATCGCCCACCATCACGGGGATGATGTGGCTGTCATTGGCCAGATGCGGGATAGCGCGCGCGTCAAGCTCGGCGCGCACCTCGGCCACGCGGGCTTGATGGGCGGCGCGCTCGGCGCTGCTGGTTTTCAGATGACGTACCGCCGCCGCAGCGCCCGCCGCCACCGCAGGCGGCAACGCGGTGGTAAAGATAAAGCCGCTGGCGAAACTGCGCACGAAGTCGATCAACACGGTCGATCCCGCGATATAGCCGCCCACCACGCCATAGGCCTTGCCCAGCGTGCCTTGGATCACATCGAGCCGGTCCATCAGACCCTCGCGCTCGGCGATGCCACCGCCGCGCGGCCCGTAAAGACCCACGGCATGCACCTCGTCGAGATAGGTCAGCGCGCCATAGCGCTCCGCAAGATCGCAGATCGCGGCGATGGGGGCGATATCGCCATCCATCGAATAGACGGATTCAAAGGCCACGATCTTGGGGCGATCTTCGGGTATCGCTTTCAGTTTCGCTTCCAGATCATTGAGATCATTGTGTTTCCATATCACGCGCTCGGCGCGGGAATGGCGGATCCCTTCGATCATCGAGGCGTGATTGCCCGCGTCAGACAAGACCACGCAACCCGGCAGGCGCGCGGCCAATGTCCCAAGGCTGGCCCAGTTCGACACATAGCCCGAGGTAAAGACCAGCGCAGATTCCTTGTTGTGAAGATCCGCCAACTCGGCCTCAAGCGCCACATGGGCATGCGTCGTGCCGGAAATATTGCGCGTGCCGCCCGCGCCTGCGCCCATCGTATCGATGGCCGCGTGCATCGCCGCCAGCACATCCGCGTGCTGACCCATTCCCAAATAGTCATTCGAACACCACACGGTGATGTCGCGCGCGCCGCCCGCATGACGGTTCACCGCGGCGGGAAACTGGCCACGGCGGCGTTCGAGATCGGCGAAGTAGCGGTAATTGCCCGCCTGCTTCAGCGCATCAAGCTCGTCGTTGAAGAAGCGGTCATAGCGGTTTTGGTCGGTCACTGTGCTGTCGCCTCGAGAATGATGGCGTCAAGCAGCGCCTCGACCTCTTGCATCGGCCCATCGGGGTAATCGCGATGACCGATCATCACCTCGCCCTCGCGTTCGGCCACGAAAATTCCATAGGGGCAATGCATGATGTTCATCGGATCGGCCTCCATCACACGGCGCGACACAGCCGCCGAGCAAAAAAGGAAAATCTGCGCATTGTCGAAAATGGCCAGGTTCGAGCCAACATCGGCCCCGGTCCGGTTCAGCATATCGCCGACATGGCTGGTGAAATCGATCACGAGACCGCGATCGATAATCGCGTTCTCAATGGCGAAACTCGCATCCTCGAAACTGCCATCGAAGGGATAGGTAATAGCGTCCTGTGCCACAGCGGCCATTGGTGTAAGGGCCAATGTCAGGCCAAAAGCTAAGGATCGCATCATGGGTACCGCCTCCGGTGAATGGGGCTGCGGGGCGGGAAAACCACCCCGCAGCCTGTGAGATCATACGAACATGTCGCTGGTGATCGCCTCATACCAATCAAGGCTTTCGCGATAGGTGGCCGCGCGCACATCGGCGGTTTCGCCCACTTGGCTGACGAAGCTGTCGATGCTGACGATGCCCTCGGCCGACGCTTCATAGGTCGCGCCGACCTTGATGCCATCATCGGTATCGAGAAGCGACCAGCAGGTGTTCGAATAGCGCGCCGGGAAGGCCCGCGATCCGGTCAGCGCCGCCACGATGGCATTGGCCGCAACCTTGGCTTGGCTATTGGCCGAGAAGCCGGATTTGGGCATCGCGCCCTGTGCCGCCGCATCACCCAAGACGGTGATATTGGAGTCGATCTTGCTGGTCATGTCATAGGCCGAGACAGGCGCCCAATTGCCATCGGTGATCCCGGCGGCAAAGGCGATCTGGCCCGCGCGCTGGCCGGGGATGACGTTGCAGACATCGACCTTTTCCACGACACCGTCGATGGTGACGGTCATCGCTGTCGGATCAACCTCGACCACCGCGCCGCCCATATCGGGGCCGATGCGGGTAATCATGCCGCTGTAGTGGCGGTTCCAGCCATCCTCGAACAAGCCCTGCTTGGAGAAGCTTTCCTTGGGATCGACCAGCAAGATCTTGGCGGTCGGGTTATTCTCGCGTAGGTGGTGGGCCACCATCGAGATCCGCTCATAGGGGCCGGGCGGGCAGCGATAGGGGTTCGGGGGGGCGATCATGGCAAAGGTGCCGCCCTGCGGCATGGCCGCGATCTGTGCCTTCAACAACTCGACCTGCGTGCCGCCCTTATAGGCATGCGGCATGCGCCCTTGGGCCGAGACAGACCAGCCCTGCACGCTGCCATCGACGAAATCGATGCCGGGACTCAGCACGAGGCGGTCGTAAGGCACCGAAGCACCGCTGGCGAGGGTCACGGTCTTGGCATCGCGGTCGACGCCCACGGCCCAGTCATGGACCACGTTGATCCCGTAATTGGCCGCCAAACCCTGATAGCCATGGCCCAGATCGTCATAGGCGACAAAGCCACCAAGATAGAGGTTGCCGAAATAGCAGGTGTGATAAACCCGCTGCGGTTCGATCAGCGTGACGTCGATGGCACCTGCGCTATCGCGTGCGATGTAGCGCGCAGCCGTAGCCCCGCCCGAGCCGCCGCCGACGACAACCACGCGCGGCGTGGCCTGCGCGCGGGCGATCATGGGCGTGGCAAGCGCCGCCGTTAGCGCGGCGGATGTGCCCAAAAAGGCGCGTCTGTTTATGGTCATGTCTTTCTCCCTTTTCCACCCGTTCTCGGGCTTCTCTTCCAAGCGCCGGTCCGGTGGCGCTGTCCCGTCTGCACCGATACGTTACTCGGTGCGCGCGAAATAAGCGGCAAGCGCGGCTAATTCTTCATCGCCCAGCCTGCGTGCCACCGTATTCATCACCTGATGTTCGCGTGTTCCGTTGCGATAATCAACCATTCCGGCGATGAACGACGCAGGCGCAAGCCCACGGATCGTCGGAATATCCGAGCCGCCACTGTCACGATGACAGGCGGTGCATTCCGACGAGAGATATTCGCCGTAGGGCACATCGCCCGCAATCGCGAGGATCGTGGCGACCTCGGGATCAATTGCGATATTCGCGGCATCCATGACCGCGCTATCACTGCGCCCACCTTCGGCCAGCATATAGGCGATCAGATCAAGCCGGTCTTGTTCATCGCGCACACCGCGAAAAACCATGCGCGTGCGCGGGAAATAGTCGCGCGGACCTGCCATAAAGCGGTCAAGGGCGTCTGCGTCCCAGACCCGACCATCGGCCCCGGCATTGACCAGATCATCCGAGAAATCATACCCCGGCACAGCCCCGATCACGCGATCGATGATACCATTAAGATGCGGGCCAACACGATGGACCGCACCATCGCCGATCATGTGGCATGCCCGGCACGGGCGATACAGAACTTCGCCCTGTGCCGGGTCTCCTTCGGCCAGCAACGGGGAGGACGTTGCTGCCGAAGCCGCCAGAACCAGCGCGCTGATGAGGGCGCGCGCTGATCTCATTTGGCCTCACCCCCGGCCGCCCGGATATAGGCGACCATTGCGGCGGCGTCTTCCTCGGAACGCAGACCACGGAAGGCCATCCGGTTGCCTTGGATATAGCCACGCGGATCAAGCAAGAAGGCCGTCAGCGTTTCATCATCCCAGACCATCCCGCTTTCACCGGCCTGTTGGAAGGCGGGCGAGTAGCGGAAACCATCATGGCTGCCGACGGGCGCGCCATAGGTGTTGTTGAGCTGTGGGCCGGTGCGGTTCACAGCGCCCTCACCGATCTGGTGGCACGAGGCACATTGACGGAACAACCCCTCGCCTGCGGCGACAAGCGCCGGATCGGGTGCGGCTGCGGCCGCCGGTGCAGCCACCTCCTCGACGACGGCGGCGGGTGTTGGGGCGGCTGCGGCTGTTGCGGCTGCGGCTGTTGCTGCAGCGGCTTCTTGTTCCGGTGTCACCGACAAGACCGTCGCACGCGCGGTAATCGACACGCTGTCGGCACAGTTTTCCATGCAGGGCTCGACCGAAAAGGCGGTCAGCTCGGTCGTAGCCCGATCATCCATGAAAAACGCCGTCTCGTTGGGCATCGCCACCTCGAGGAAGTTCTCGTTCGACAGTTCGAAATCATCATCGACCATGTCATTGAGATACATCAGGTAAGCGGTGATTGCATAGACTTCGTCATCGCTGAGCGATTGCGCCGCACCATAGGGCATGGCGCGATGGACATAGTCCCACACGGTCGAAAGGTAGGGCCAGTACGAGCCGATCGTCTTATGCGGATCTTCGCCATCGAGCGTGCCGCGCCCACCGGCAAGCACCGGCCAGCGGCCAACCGCCTCGCCGAAATCGCCGTGACAGGCCGAGCACAAATCAATGTAGAGCTCTTCGCCCGTATAGACGTCACCCGACCCAACCGGAAGGCCAAGGCCATCGGGGCGGATATCGATATCCCATGCGGCGATTTCCTCGGGGAGCGCTGCACGGCCCAGACCGAAACCACCTTCGCGCGAGGGGGCGGGCGTTTCCGCCACAGCGAAACCCGCGCCAAGCACGACAAGTGCGGTCGAAAGGGTGAGGTTTTTCATCATCTTAGCCGATTTCGACATTTTCAGCCTCGCCTGCTTCATTGATGGCCCATGTCTGGATGCCGTTATTGTGGTAGATCGAATTGAACCCGCGCACGACGCGCAGCTGGTCCTTGGTGGGCTGAACATAGCCGGTGCTGTCATGCGCACGGCTTTGCAGCAACAGCGGCCGCCCGTCCCAATCGAACTCATAGTAGAAGCGGTGCATCGACTTGTCCAAGCTGGGGCCGGACATGCGCGCCTGATGCCAGGTGATGCCACCATCGATGGTGACATCCACGCGCGGGATGGTGCCGCGACCCGACCATGCAACGCCTGTCAGAACCGTTGGGCCGGGGCCATGGGTGATGGGCGCTTGCGGGCTGGGGTTGGTGATGACGGATTTGGCGTCCATCTCCCATGTGAAGCGGCGTGCATCGCCATTGGCCAGAAGGTCGGTGTACTTCGACGTTTCCTCGCGGTGATGCCAAGGCGCATCGCCGATCTCGAGGCGGCGCAGCCACTTGACCCACATATTGCCTTCCCAACCCGGCACGACGAGGCGCACGGGGTATCCCTGTTCGGCGCGCAGGCGCTCGCCGTTCATATGGGTGGCAACCAAACAGTCATCGAGCGCCTTTTCCATCGGGATCGAGCGCGTCATGCCGCTGGCATCGGCACCTTCAGCCAAAAGCCAAGTGCCCGAAGTCTTAAGCCCCGCCTCTTCCAAAAGCAGCCGCAGCGGCACGCCGGTATAGACAACGTTGTGGATCATCCCATGGGTGAACTGGCAACCGTTGAGCTGCGAACCGCGCCATTCCATGCCGGTATTGGCCGCACACTCAAGGAAATAGGTCCGGTTCTCACGCGGGAAGCGCATGAGATCATCCATCGTAAAGACCATCTGGTTGTCGACCAACCCGTTGATCATCAAGCGATGATCGCCCCATGCGATATCGGCCACGCCCGAGTGATGACGCTCAAAACACAGACCATTGGGGGTGATGATCCCCTCCAACTCGTGCAGCGGCGTGAAGTTGATCGACGATACGGCATCGGCCGTCAGCCAAGGCACCGTGCGGCGCACCACATGCGCCTCATGCTTTGAGGGGACGCCGTAGGGGCGCACATCGACGCCGTCGCCCAGATATTGCTGCCAAGGCTGCAATTCGGTGATCAGCGGGTCGGGACCGGCAGCTTGTGCATGCACGAGCTTGCCTGTCGCCGCAGCGCCAGTCGCCACGGCGGCACCGGCCAAAAACTGGCGGCGCGAGGGTGAATGTTTGGGGGTGTCGGTCATGTTTGCGATACCTCTATTTCTTTGGCGGGGCTTTAGCCGCCCACCACATCGACGGTGTTATTGGGTTCAAGGGTCACGGTGCCTTGGGCGCGGATATGGTTTTCAACCACATCCCAGATCGGCGGGCCTTCGGTGCCTTCGTTTACGCTGGCCCAACCGGCCACGACGTAGTTCTGATCGGCAACCAGCCGTTCGCCGGTCGACAACAGCGTCATCTCGGTGATCCGGCTGCCTTGTGGTTGCATGGTGTCGATGCGGTAGCCAAGGCCACCCACCCGCACCATATCGCCGCCCTGTTGGTAATAAGCATCGGGGTTGAAGATGTTGGCGGCCACATCTTCCATGATCGTATGCAGCGTCGCGCCCGACATCTCCATCCGGTAGGCGGCGGGATAGGTCATGGCGGTGACGTTGTAGATATCTTCGCGCGTGATGTCCTGACCGGGCAGGACAGCCGCACCCCAGCGGAAACCCGGCGACAGCGCGATCTGCGCGTCACGCTGAGAAATCAGCGCGTCACAGATCACATCATCCCAAGTGCCGTTGAAATTGCCGCGCCGATAAAGGAGCGATCCCGACTGGCCGATCACTTCCGACATTTCGGCGGCATAGGGCGCGCGTGTCTCGGTGACCAAGGCGGTCATCTCGGGATCGGGTGCAATGACATCCGAGAAGATCGGGATCAAGCGGTGGCTGATCCCCTTCATCGCGCCATTCTCAACCTCGAGATCGACACGGCTGACGAATTTGCCATGGCTGCCGCTTGCGATCAGGAAGGTATTGCCGACCTGCACCGGTTCGGGCAGCGCGTCATGAGTATGGCCCGTGAGGATCACATCGATGCCCGCAATATCGCGGGCGAATTGACGGTCCACGTCGAAGCCGTTGTGGGAGAGAAGAACAACAACCTCGGCGCCCGCGTCACGGACCTCTTGCACCACCTCGGCGATCCGATCGCGGCGCAAACCGAAACTCAATTCAGGGAACATCCAACCGGGGTTGGCGATGGGCATATAGGGGAAGGCTTGGCCGATCACGGCAATGGATGTGCCATTGCGCTCAAAGATCTTGTAGTCGTCATAGACCGGCTCGTCCCATTCAATATCGAAGATATTCGCACCAAGGAAGGCCGGGTTGACATGGTTCTCGATCAACTCATTGACGCGTTCCGAACCAAGCGTGAATTCCCAATGCGAGGTCATCGCCTCGACGCCGAGCGCGTTCATCAGTTGGACCATGTCCATACCGCGTGTGCGAAGCGAGGGCAGCGAGCCCTGCCATGTATCGCCACCATCGAGCAAAAGCGCATGCGGCGCTTGCGCACGGATCGCCTTGACCACGGTCGAGATACGGTCGAGCCCGCCCATGCGGCCATAGCCGCGCGCCATGGCTTCGAAATCGGTATAGGTCAGCGCGTAATCCATCGCCGAGCCCTGCGTGATGCCGAAACGCGCGCGGAACTCCGCCCCCACCAGATGGGGGGGCTGGCCTGCATGGATGCCCACGCCGATGTTGAATTCCGGCTCGCGGAAATAGATCGGCTGGGTTTGGGCATGCATATCGGTGATATGGATCAAGGTCACATTGCCGGGGCCGCCTGCGCCGATCAGATCGTCTTGGGACAGCGTTTGCTGCGCGGCCAGCCGCGCCCAGTTGCCAAAGCCCGAGGCCCCGTAAAGGGCCGAAGTGGCCAATGCGGCCTGCACGAAATGGCGACGCGAAATCATGGGTGCAACCTCTGATATTATTCCAAAAACTGAATGTTTGAGCGCAGACGCCGCCCCAGACTGTGTCCGGGGCGGTGTTTACGATGGTTTAGTTGCGCACGGACGGTCCTTCGACCGTCAAGCCATTGCCGCGCGAGGCGACGTAAAGCTCAAGCGCCACGAATTCCGGGCTTCCCACAGCGAAGGTCTCGGCGCGGGTATCACGGATACAACCGCGGAAGCGACCATGGACCGAGTTCACATTGGCGTTCTTCAAACGGTAGGTGGGAAAGCCGTTGATCTGGCCTTGGCTCAGATGGTCGGCGCGGATCAGGTTGCCATAGTTGTTTTCATGGCAATCTGCACAGCTAAGTTCGAGCTGACCGTACTGGGTGTAATAGATCTCTTCACCCAAGGCCCATGTCTCGGCCGCGGGGCCGTCGATGGCGACATTGACCGTCTGTCCGCGCCCAACAGATGCGATCAGCGAGGCCATGTTGCGCATGGCTTGGCTGTCGTACTTATAGGGTTCAGCAACGCCCATCCGTTCCGTCTGGCATTCGATGATTTGCATTTCAACCGTCTGCACCGCGCCATGCTCGGCATCCCACTTGGGATAGCTGGCCCGCACATCGGCAAGGCTTTCGGCATTTTCATGACAGCTCGCGCAGCTTTTGCCTTCGCTGCCCATTGCGGTCTCAAAGGCCGTCAAACCCTGCTCGGCATAAAGCATGGCCGGGTTGTCGAAATCATCTTCCTGCATCGCGCGGGTTTCGTCGGTGCGGAACACCCAGCCTGAATAGATCGTACTGACACGATCTTGCAGAAACTCTGGCGCCGGTGCCTCGGTGATCATGGCGAGATCGCCATTGATCACCAGGCTGTCACCCGTCCGGATATCGGCAAAGCCGACACCGGCCACCCCGACGGCAAGCCCTGCCGCCGCGACGCCACCAAGAAGCGTTTTTCTAGTCATGGTCGTCAATCCTCCCTTGCGACGGCTCGGTCTGGTCTTGTCGCCGCCGTCAGGCGACCGCGATTTCTGCCGTTTCGGTGTAGACCGAACCGTCATCATCATACCAAGTGAATTCAAAGCTGCCGCTCTGGTCCACCTTGGCATCGAATTGGAAATAGGGGTTTGTGGCGACACCTGCATGGATCTCGACATCAACCACCGTTGCGCCGTTGAAGGCACAGGTGAAGCGATTGATGATCTGGCGCGGGATCAAATTGCCATCGCTGCCACGACGCATGCCGCTTTCCATCGGGTGGCTGATCAGGGTGCGCACGGACACGCTATCGCCAGCTTTTGCATCACGCGGAACGCGGACGCGGGGAACAACATTCTCTGCCATTGTCTTATCTCCTTGTCCTAACTGGTTCAGCCGCCGCAGCCGCCGATGGTGACGCGCACATTCTGGCGCGCCTGCTTAAAGCTACCGTCAGCCATGCGTGCGATCGCCACAACTTCTTGCTCACCGGCAAGACGAACGCGGGTCGAAACCATTTGCGATCCGGATGCAGGGCCGAAATTGACGGTGCAAACGTCGGGGTTGGGGTTGCCGGCGGCAAACAAAATAATCGCGGCAGCACCGGGTGCATCAACCTCGATTGGAACGGTATTGCCGTTCTCGGCAATCTCGGGCGCGATCAGGGTGATCCCGTCCGAAGCTGCGTCAGAACCACCGGTGAAGGTAGCGATGGCCTCTTCGAGCGTTGCGGCGTTTGCGATATGCGGAAGACCGAAAAAGGCCGCCGCAATCGCCAAACCGTTGCCGACGAATTGCCTGCGTGTCTGGGTCATGAGACTATTCTCCTTGAAATCTTGTTCGAAAACTGACCGGCTCAGTAGTCGGTCAGGGTCATCAGATAGGCGACGACATCTTCGATGTCTTGCGCCGCCAAAAGTGGTGAAAGCTCGCCTTCGGCTGCTTTGCCGGTATAGGCATTGCCCGGACGGGTATAGCCCGAGATGCGGTAGAAGGACGGCATGATCGACTGGGGGAACATCACATCGGCATTGACGATCAACCCGCGCAACCCGGCCTCGTCCCAGCGTGTGGCCACACCGTCAAGCGAGGGTCCGACCTCACCATGCCATTTGTATTGGTCCAGTGCGCTTACCTGGTGGCAGGCAAGGCAGTTTCCGGCCCCACGGCTGGCCATGATCTCGGCACCGCGCGTGGGGTCACCGGGCTGGCCCGTCAGGGACATTGCAATTTCACCGTATTCATTTGCCACCACATCATTCGGGGCAACAACATCGGCTTGAAGGCTGGTTGCGGCAAGCATGAGCCCTGCCGCCAGCATGATCTGGCGCTTCACTTCGATTCCCTCCCTTTGGCCGAGTCAGTAGGCCGTGGTATACCGTAGGCTTACTCGCGCAAAGATTGCAACAACACATTTGATTTTCTGCATGTGAGCACTATTTTTTGCTCCCCGCAGGTCAATCGACCGCCCCCGCCGCGGCTTGCTGGGCAAACATACGGGCATGATATCGTTGGAAATCTTCCTCGCCCGCATAGCCCTTCTCCAAAACCCAGTTGAGCATGTTGAAGGTCGTCCAGCGCCCGAAAGCACCGGGCATGACGACGGCCGCCGCCTCGATTCCCGTCACATCTTCGGGGACTTCTTCGGGAAAAAACAAGATCGTCGGCGTGAACAAATTGCGCCAGCGCCGCGCGATCTGGCGTTCTTCCATCATCTCGCCGTCGAAATCGGTGACTTCGGTCGAGCCATGCATATTGATGCGGACGAAATAGAAGTCTTCTTCAAGCATCTGGAGGATATCGGGCACAACCCAAACCTCTTCATGCATTTTTGAGCAATAGATGCAGCCACGCTGTTCGATGATGACAACCAGCCTGCGCCCTTGGGCATTGGCATCGGCCAAATCCTCGCGCAGATCGAGAAAGCTATCGTTGATCCAAGGTGCGATATGCAGCCCGTCATCGCCGATCTCGGCCAGCGCGGGGGTGGCCAGCGCAAAGGCTGCGGCGGTGATCCATCCTGTCAGTCGTGTGAACATGGCGTTGGGCCTCCTCCTGCCCGTGGCTGTGGTGGTGCGCCCTACCCGATGGTTTGGAACACCGAGAACTCGTTGATCATCCATTCACCGATATACAAAAGCGCATTGGTGGCGATCAAAATGCCGAACACAATCAGCGCGCCGCCCATGATTTTCTCGATCTTGCCCAGATGCCGCCGGAACCGCCCCATCAGCTTCATGAACGGCCCGACAAAGCCAGCCGCCAGCACAAAGGGCAGCGTCATACCCACCCCGTAGGCGGTCAAAAGCGCCATTCCTTGGCCCGCCGTGTCGGTCGTGCCCGCCATGAACAAAATCGCGGCGAGCACCGGGCCCACGCAAGGTGTCCAGCCAAAGGCAAAGGCCAGCCCGATCAGATAAGCCCCGCCAAGACCCAGATTGGCAGTGTCGCCCGGTTCAGCGCGCAAGCTGCGATTGAGAAAGCCGATGCGGATCACGCCCAGAAAATGCAGACCCATCGCGATGATCATCGCCGCCGCAAGATAACGCAGCACATCGAACCAGTCGCGCAACACCTGCCCAAAGAGTGAGGCCGAGGCCCCCAGCGCCACAAAGACGGTCAGCACACCGGCGGCGAAAACCATTGCCCCTAGCACCGCGCGCAGCCGCGTGGCGCGTGTGACCGCCCCGCCCTGCGCCAGCTCTGCGGCACTCATGCCGCCCAGATAACTCAAGTAAAACGGCACCATCGGTAGGATGCAGGGCGAAAGAAATGATAAAAGACCGGCAAGAAAGGCACCCGTCATCGAAATATCGAACATCGCCTTGCCTCGCCGTGGACATCACATTCAAAAATTCATATTAATAACGTCATGGAAGTTTCGTCAACGTTGCATATGCAAGAACGTGCTCGCCGCTGGGTTGTTACCTTGATCGGCGCGCTGACCCTTGCCATGTCGCTGCATGCCAGCCCCGCCCCAGCACAGAGCGGCTGGGAATTGGTGATGATCGAACAGCGTGGCTGTGTCTATTGCATCCGTTGGCACGCCGATGTCGGCCCCGAGTATCCGATCACACCAGAGGGCCGCTTTGCGCCGCTGCGCGTAGTTGATCTGCGCGCCCTGCCCGATGATCTGAGCCTCGCCCGCCGCCCCGTGTTTACCCCAACCTTCATCCTGACCCGCGACGACCAAGAGATCGGCCGCATCGAAGGCTATCCGGGCGAGGATTTCTTTTGGGGTCTGCTTGGCCACTTACTTGCCCAAGGCGACGCCGATTGGGCAAGCCTGCCGGTGGATGGCTGATGGTGGATTTCGGTTTTTTGTTGAAACTTTCCCCGCTTTGCGCAATCTCCGGCGCTGGAGGAACATGTAATGAACCTTCACCCTGAATTTTCGGCCATGTTATCGGACGAAGCCATGGATGATGATGCATCGATCCTGCCCCGGATCGACGAACAAATCGACGAAGCCACGTGGCGCCGGTTGCGCGATAATGCGCAGACCGCATCCGATTTCCTTAAGGCGATTAGCCACGAGGGGCGGCTGATGATCCTCTGCTCGCTGGCCAATGGCGAAAAATCAGTGACCGAGATCGAGAATATGCTCGCCTCACGGCAAGCGGCGGTGTCGCAACAACTCTCGCGGCTGCGGCTTGAGGGGTTGGTGACGGCGCGCCGCGAGGGCAAGCAGATTTATTACAGTTTGACAGATGACCGCGCGCGGATGATCATCGAACGTGTCTACGAGTTGTTCTGCACCTGACCCCTGCCACCAGACCGGCGCGGGCCGGCGTGCAAGGGAGGGAACATGCTCGCCTATATCGAAGAATCATGGCTGATCGCGCTGATCGGCTTGGCCGGTGGTGTATTGCTTGGCCTTGCCGCCCGCTTGGGGCGGTTTTGCACACTTGGCATGATCGAGGATGCCCATTACGGCAATGACCGCGCGCGTCTATGGATGTGGGCGCTGGCGCTGGGTGTGGCGATCTTGGGCAATTTCGCAGCCGAAGCCGCCGGTCTGATCCGGCTTAGCGACACCATCTATCTGCGCAACGATTACAGCTTGATTGGTGCCGCATTGGGTGGGCTGTTGTTTGGCTATGGCATGGCGCATGCGGGCAATTGCGGCTACGGCATGTTGGCGCGTTTGGGCGGCGGCGATCTTCGTGCGATGGTGATCGCCCTCGTGATGGGGATCGCGGCCTATGTCACGCTGTCAGGGCCGTTGGCAGCATTGCGCGCAAGGCTTTTCCCGATTGATCCATTCCCCGGGACGGAGCAGGGCTGGGCGCATCTGATTGGCGCGAGTTTTGGGCTACCGGCCGGGGTTGTCGCGGGGTTTGTTGGCTTATTGCTGGCCGGGGCGGCGGTATTGGCGCTGATCCGGGCCAAGCGCTTGGCCGAGATCTTTTGGGCCTGCGTGGCGGGATTTGCGATCACATCGGGCTTTGTCGGCACCGCATGGGTCGCGGCCAATGGGTTTGCGCCATGGGCGGTGCAATCGCATACCTTCACCGCATCAGTGGGCGATACGATCCGCTACACGATGTTCACCTCGGGGCTTGAGCCTGATTTCGCCATCGGCTCGGTTTTGGGCGTGGTGATTGGTGCCTTTCTCGGCACCTTGATCCGCGACGGTTTCCGCTGGGAGGCCTGCGATGACCCGCGCGAATTAAAGCGGCAAATGGGGGGCGCGGTGCTGATGGGGGTGGGTGCAGTGCTGGCGGCGGGCTGTTCGGTCGGTCAAGGGCTGGGCGCGCTGTCACTCTTGTCGTTTCACGCCCCTGTTGTGGCCGCGATGATCTGGCTGGGTGGTTGGCTAGGACTGCGCCACCTGATCGAAGGGGTCAGCCTCCTGCGGCAAGCCTAAGCCATTGCGCGACGCGATTGCCCGTTGCCCTGCCCGCTTGCGCGCGGCATCACAGCGCCCAGCAAGACCGCCAAGGATAATCGACAGATGACAAACGCCAATGACCTTTTCGCCGCTACCCCGGTGACACGCTTTCCCATCGCGGGATCGGACCAGACGTTCCCTGTGCGGCGCGTCTATTGCATCGGGCGCAACTATGCCGCCCATGCCATCGAAATGGGCTTTGACCCGGAGAAAGAGCCGCCCTTTTTCTTCCAGAAAAACCCCGACAACATCACCTTTGGCGATTTCCCCTATCCGGTCCAAAGCGATGATGTGCATTTCGAGATCGAATTGGTCGTGGCGCTGCACAAGGGTGGCACCGATATCGCGGTCGCAGACGCGCTTGATCATGTTTTTGGCTATGCCGTTGGTCTCGACATGACGCGGCGCGATCTTCAGGGCGAGGCCAAAACGTTGGGCCGACCATGGGAGATTGGCAAATCCTTCGAGAAATCCGCCCCCTGCGGCCCCTTGGTTCCCGCAAGCCAGATCGGCCATCCGGATCACGGCGCAATCTGGCTCAAGGTCAATGACGAGATCAAGCAAGAGGGCGATCTGAACCAGATGATCTGGAAAGTGCCCGAGATGATTGCGACGCTGTCGCGTTACTTCACACTCGCGCCCGGCGATGTGATCATGACTGGCACACCCGCAGGGGTCGGCCCCATCACACGCGGCGATGTGATGGCGGGTCATGTCGCAGGTGTGGGCGATCTGACCGTCAAAGTCGTTTGAGCCCAAAGCGATCAACGCATGACCCGACAGCCGCGCCACCGCGCGGCTTTCTTTTTGCGCGCTACAACCTTGGGATTAAAATTCGTGGCCAATCTATAGAACGCTTGAATATCGAACTGTATACATCCTAGAAAGACAGCGTGGCTTGGCGTGGAGGACGACAAGCATCGCAAGGTCAAGAAATAAAGGGGTTGGCTGCCAATTCTGCCCCTGACCAAAGCGAACGCAAAAGGGAACCGGGGCGTGATGCTGCATGCAATTGCACCGTGCATGCCCCAGATCGGGAGGGAAACATGTTCCGCAGAACACTTATGACCGCGACCGCCGCCATGGCCTTGGCCGTGGCAGGTCTTGGCGCCGCATCGGCGCAAGAGACGATTCGCCTTGGCGCCGCTGCGCCGCAGTCTGGCCCGCTGGCCGGTGGTGCAGCCGTGACCCATTGGCCCGCCGTGCGCCTTTGGGTGCAACAGACCAACGCGGCCGGCGGCTTGCAGCTTGCCAGTGGCAAGGCGCTGATCGAGCTGGTCGAATATGACGACCAGACCAATCCGCAGCAGGCGATCCAAGCGGCCCAGCGTTTGGCCACCCAAGATCAGGTCGATTTCATGGTTGCACCCTATTCCACGGGTCTAAACCTTGCCGCCGCTCCGATCTTTGCACAACTCGGCTATCCGCAGATCACCGGCACCGCCGTGACCAACCAGCAGCCCGAATTGGCCGCGCAATTCCCCAACATGTTCTTCCTGTTGGGCCGCACAGGCGTCATGGCCGAAGATACCGCAAAGGTCTTGGTTGATCTGCGCGAAGCCGGTTCCATCGGCAACCGCGTGGCTTTGGTCAATGTGGCCGACGCTTTCGGCATCGAGATGGCGGGCATTTCCAAGGCCGTACTAGAAGGCGCGGGCTTTGAGATCGTCTATCAATCCTCCTACCCGTTGGGCACACAGGATTTGGCACCGATCATCGATGGCGCGAAATCGGCCGAGGCTGACGCCTTTATCGCGTGGTCCTATCCCGGCGACACTTTTGCGCTGACCGATCAGGCCATCGTACAGGGCTTTGCGCCCAGCGTCTTCTTCACCGCTGTGGCCACCGCTTTCCCGGCCTATGCGGGCCGCTTTGGCGAACAGATCGAAGGCGTGTTGGGCATGGGTGGCGTGAATGCCGATGATCCGGCCTTCCAAGCCTTTTCCGCAGCTCATACTGAACTCGCCGGTCAAGGCCCCGATTTCTGGGCCTCTGCGGCAACCTACGCCACGCTCGAAGTTTTGGGCCAAGCGATCGAGGCTGTGGGTTCGGCTGACCGCGCAGCGGTTTTGGCGCATCTGCAGGATCGCGCCAATAGCTACGAGACGATCCTTGGGCCGGTCGACTTCAACGAGAATAACGACAACGAGCGTTATTGGACCGTGGGCCAGTGGCAAAACGGCGTGTTCCGCGGTGTCTCGGCACGCGGACGTGACGGTGCCGTTGATGTACAGCTGTTTGACGGCTGGAACTAACTGACCTGATCCGGGCGGTGGGCCAATGCCTGCCGCCCGTGTCTTTCGGGAACAGGGCGCAATATGTTCATCTTGATCACCGGCCTTTTGCTGGGGGGCACCTATGCCCTCATTGCGCTGGGGCTGAACCTGCAATACGGCGTCGCGCGCATCATGAACCTCGCCAATGGCGAGTTGTTGGTGGCGGGCGGGTTCGCGGCCTTTTGGGCCTATACGGCGGCGCAAGTCAGCCCTGTGGCGGCCCTTGTTCTTGTGGCCCCTATCGCATTTGCGGTGAATTGGCTGATCTACCGGATCATGCTGCAACCGCTTGTCAGCCGCGCCAAAAGCCGTGGCGCTTTGGAGGTTGATAGCATCCTTGCCACCTTTGGCATGTCATTCGCGCTGGTGGGCATCATGACCGCGCTGTTTGGTGGCGGTTATTTCAACTACGCCTATCTGGCGCAGCCGGTCGATATCTTTGGCTCGTCCTACGCGCAAAACCGGTTGGTGGCCTTTGTGCTGGCCGCGCTCATTGGTCTGGGGCTGTGGCTTTGGCTCAGCTATACACGCGCGGGGCTGCGCCTACGGGCTTTGGCGGTCAATCCTGCCTCGGCCCGGCTGGTGGGCATCGACACGCGCGCGGCCTCGGCCCAAGCCTTTGCGCTCGGGGGCGCGATCACGGCGGTGGGTGGCGCGCTCATCTCGATGTTTTTCACGCTCGACGCCTCGGTCGGCATTTTGTTCACCATGAAGGCGCTGATCATCGTGATCATGGGCGGCGTGGGCGATATTCGCGGCACCATCGTGGCCGCCATGATCCTTGGCATTTGCGAGACAGCCGTTGCGCGGCTCATTGATCCGGGTCTGACGCTGGCCGCCGCCTATGTGCTGTTTCTGGGCATCTTGCTGTTCCGCCCGCAGGGCTTGTTCGGGAAGAAGCCGACATGAACGCGCAGGAGATCGGAAAAGTTATCCCTTGGGCGCTGTTGCTTTTGGCCGCAGCTTTCGTGCCCGTCGTGTTCAGCCCCTATTGGCTGAGCATGGCCACAACAATGGCGATGTTCGTGGTGCTGGCGACCTCGTGGGCGCTGTTCTCGGGGCCGACGCATTACATCTCGCTGGCCACAGCGGCGTTTTTCGGTGTTGGCACCTTTGTGACGGGCTTGGGGTTCCAAACGCTCCCCTTCTGGATGTTGCCGCTGATCGCCGCCGCATTGGGGGGCATCTTGGCCGCACTCGTCGGCATGGTCACACTGCGGCTGTCGGGGGTCTATTTCGTGATCTTCACGCTGGGTCTGGCAGAACTTGTCCGCCAACTCGTGACATGGGTGCAAAACCAGACCGGCCAGCGCGGCATGTATGTGCTGACCTCGATCACCGAGCGGGACATCTATTGGATGCTCTTAGGGCTGGCGGCGCTGGTCTATCTGGCGGGCTGGTTGATCGGGCGCTCGAAACTGGGCTTTGCGCTGCGCATCATCGGGAATGATGAGACCGTCGCGCGCCATGTGGGCATCGACACGGCGCTGGCAAAGGTCGCGCTGTTCACCATTCCCGGCATGGCGGCCGCCGCCGTGGGCGCAATCCTTGCACCGCGCTACATCTATATCGAACCCTCGACCGCCTTTGCGCCGCTTTTGTCCTTTCAGGTCGTGATCATGGCGCTCTTGGGCGGCACGGGTCGGCTATGGGGGCCATTGGCGGGCGTCATTCCCTTCACGCTCTTGTGGGAGTTCATCACGCGGCAGGCACCCAATCAGACACTCCTCCTGCTTGGTATCGTGTTTTTGCTGATCGTCTATGTGCTGCCCGGCGGCTTTGTGGGCCTGTGGGCGCGCATCCGGCGTCGCTTTCATCAGGGGGGCGGTGCATGAGCCGGACGGTCCTTGAGGTGCAGGGTGTCACCAAGCGCTTTGGCGGCTTGGTCGCCGTGCGCGACATGCGCTTTGATGTCACCGAGCATGAGGTGATGGGCATCATCGGCCCCAATGGCTCGGGCAAATCGACGATGATCAACATGATCTCGGGGCTTTTCCCGCCAAGCGAGGGGTCGATCCGCCTGAAAGGGGCCGAGCTTGCGGGGCTGCCCGCGCACAAGACCGCGCGCAAGGGCGTTGGGCGCACCTTTCAGCTTGTGCGCCTCTTGCCGGAACTCAGCGTGGTGGAAAACGTCGTCGCGGGTGCGGTCTTTGGCCATCGCCGCCGTTGGGGCAAACCCGCCGAGGCACATGCAAGACAGCTTTTGGAGCGTGTGGGCTTGGGCGCGTCCATAGGTCTGCCGATTTCCTCGCTCACCTATATCGACACCAAGCGGGTGGAGCTGGCGCGCGCTTTGGCGGGCGATCCCGAGGTGCTCTTGCTTGATGAATGGCTGGCGGGGCTAAACCCGACCGAGCTTGCCACCGGCATTGATCTGGTGCGCAGCCTGCGCGATGAGGGGCGCACGATCATTCTGGTCGAGCATGTGATGGATGCGATCCGTAGCCTCTGTGACCGCTGCGTCGTCATGTCGTCCGGTGCCAAGATCGCCGAAGGCACACCCGCCGAGGTGCTCTCGGACGCGGAAGTGATCCGCGCCTATCTGGGGGAGGATGAGGATGCTTGAGGTCAGCGATCTGGCGGTCGGCTACGGCAAGCACCGCGCACTTGGCGGTGTCTCGCTCAGCGTCAGGCCCGGCGAGATCGTCGTGATCCTTGGGGCCAATGGTGCGGGGAAATCCACGCTGCTCAAGGCCATCGCGGGGATTTGCGAGGGGCATTCCTCGGGCGCGGTCAGCATGGGCGGTGAGCCGCTTTTGGGCCTGCCCGCGCATAAGGTCGTGGAACAGGGCATCGCTTTGGTCCCCGAAGGGCGCGGCGTTTTCGGTGAATTGACCGTCAAAGAAAACTTGATGCTGGGTGCCAACCCCGCCCGCGCCCGTGATGAGGCCGAGGGCAATTACGACCGGCTGATCCGGCTTTTCCCGAAACTTGCCGACCGTGCGGGGCAGACGGTTTCGACCATGTCGGGCGGCGAGCAACAGATGGTCGCCATCGGGCGCGCCATGATGTCGAACCCCACGATCTTGATGCTTGATGAGCCCTCGCTTGGCCTGTCGCCGCTTTTGTCCAAGGATCTGTTTCAAAGCCTCAAAGCGGTGCGCGCGGCGGGTCTGGGCATCTTGCTGGTGGAGCAGAACGCCAAACTCTCGCTTGGGATCGCCGATCGCGGCTATTTGCTCGAGAACGGCCAGATCGCGCGCGAGGATCGCGCCGATATCTTGAAGAACGATCCCGCGGTGCAGGCGGCTTATCTGGGCGGTGCGGCTGGCCATCGCAGCGCCGCCCCTGCCCCGATGCGCAAGCCTATGGCCGCGATGGACGCCCCGCCAAAACCCTTTGCGGTGCGCCCACAGCCCAGCATGGCGCTGTCGGCCAGCCAAATCTCGGGCGTGGATATCGACGCGGTCGTGGCCGCCGCCGGGCGTCAGGCCGTCGAGAGCAATACCAGCGCGCGCCCGACGCTGTCACGCCCCATGGCCACCCTACCCCCGGCGCTTGCCGCGACCCAAGACGCGGCCTTGGCACAGATGATGACCAGCATGGAACAGGCCGCGCGCTGCGCGATGGAGGGGCGGCGTGAGGCAAGCACCCTGCCCCCCTTGCGCCCGACCGCGCGGCCCGCAACGCCACAGCCCACGGCAGCGGCACCCGTCATGCCCGCGCCCAGTCAGCCCATGGGCCAGCCCAGCGGCGGCCCGATCACCCATTACACCCGCCGTCCCGGCGCGTCACAGTTCGACCGGAGGGATATCTGAGATGACCCAGACCCAAACCATTCGCGGCATGTATATCGGTGGCCAATGGGTCCAGACCGCGCGCAGCTTTGCCGATATCAACCCCTCAACCGGCGCGCTTTATGCCGAAGCCCCCGATGGTGCCCGCCCCGAAGCCCGTATGGCGATTGAAGCCGCGCATGGCGCGTTCAAAGCTTGGGCCGCGATGAAATATACCCAGCGCGCGCATCTGCTTTTGAAAGCCGCCGATATCTGGGAACGCCGCACCCCCGATTACATCGCCGCCGCACAGGCCGAGGGTGGCGGATGGGTCGGCAAGGGCGCGTTCGAGGCCCATTATGTGGCCGAGGTGTTCCGCTCGGCCGCTGCTGCCTGCTACCACAACCTTGGTGAAATCCTGCCCTCGGAATACGGGAAATTCTCGACCGCCGTGCGCTATCCGATGGGCGTGATCTCGGTCATCAGCCCGTGGAACTTCCAAGGCATCTTGACCTCGCGCGGCTTTGCCTTTGCACTCGCCGCAGGCAATACCATCGTGCTGAAGCCGTCCGAGGATACGCCCTATAGCGGCGGGCTGTATTTCGCGGAAATCCTGCACGAGGCGGGCTTTCCGCCGGGCGTGTTCAACGTCATCACCTGCTCGCGCGAGAATGTGGCCGCGATGGGCGACGAGATGATCGAGCATCCCTATGTGAAGGGCATCTCGTTCACCGGATCGACCCCCGTGGGCCGGTCGATCGCGGCCAAGGCCGGGGCGCATCTGAAAAAGGCCTGCGTGGAACTGGGCGGCAAGGACAGCCTGATCATCCTCGAGGACGCCGAGATGGAGCGCGCCACCCAAGCCGCCAATTTCGGGAGTTTCATGCACCAAGGCCAGATTTGCATGAGCGTGGAAAAGGTGCTGGTCCATCAAAGCATCTATACCGAGTTTCTTGCCCGTTTCGCGGAACGCGCGGCCCGGCTGAAAGTGGGCGACACGGCTGATAAATCCAACGTGATCGGCCCCTTGATCAACGACCGCCAAGTGGCGCGCGTGAAAGCCCAGCTAGATGATGCCATCGCCAAGGGCGCGCGCGTCATCGTGGGCGGCGGCATCAATGGCCGCTTTGTGGAACCCACCATTCTGGCCGATGTCACCCCCGATATGCTGGTCTACCGCGACGAGACCTTTGGCCCCGTGGTTCCCGTGATCCCCTTTGCCACCGACGAGGAGGCCATCGCGATCAACAACGACACAGAATATGGGCTGTCGGCGGGGGTATTCACCGCGAACGAGGCGCGCGCGCTGGATATCGCGCGGCGGCTTGAAACCGGCATGTGCCATGTCAATTGCTCATCCGTGAATGACGAACCCCATGTGCCTTTCGGCGGCTCCAAGGCCTCGGGGCTTGGGCGGCACGGTGGGCGCTGGTCGATCGAGACCTTCACCGAGACCCGCTGGATCACGCTAGACCGGGGCGGTCGCCCCTATCCGCCGGTGTTTTGATGCAAGCAATGCCCGCCCTTTTGCCCGGTAAACGCGTCGCGATCCTTGGATCGGCGCGTGGGCTTGGGCTGGCGGTCGCACGGGCCGCGACCGAGGCCGGGGCCGAGCTCATCGGCATCGACGCGGTCACGGGCTTTGATCATGTGGCCGAGTTCTACCATCTCGACCCCAGCGATCTGGGGGCCATTGACCGGCTGGCTGCCGCCTTGCCCGAGGGGTTGGATGGGCTTTGCCTGTTTCCCGCCCATGATGCATCTGACGCCCCCGATCTGGCGCTGATGCGTGGCGTGATGGGACCAAAACGCCTAGCGGAACAGATGGCGCCGCGCATGGCGCAGGGGGCCGCGATCATCACGCAAGGGGCGGCGTTCGACCCCGCGCGCGCCCAGCATCTTGCGCTGATCCGCGCGGCCCTTGCGCTGCGCCCCGAGACGGCTTTGGGCTTTGGCCAGCGCTGGGGTTTGATCGCCGAACCCCATTTGGTGCCCAAGCTGACCGCATGGGCGATGGAGGCTTGGGCCATGAAGCACGCCAATGCTTGGGGACCGCTTGGCCCACGCACCGCGTGCCTTGTCGCCGCCAGCCCCGATGGCAGCCTGCCCGGCCGCATCAGTGCTGCGCGCGGGCTTGATGCGGGCATGGGCCAGACACAGGCGGCCCAGACGGCCGTATTTCTACTCTCCGCGCTTGCCGCCGGTATCACCGGGGCAGCGCTTGCCGCCGATGGCGGCCTATCTGCCGAGACCCAAACAAGCCTTGAGGGGCTGTGAGCACCGGGAAAGGAACCTGCGATGAATACCATCTTCTGGACAATCGCGCTGATCGTCATTCTGGCGATCCTCGTGGTCTTGGCCGCGAGCTTCTACCAGCGTAGCTCGAACGCGGTCAGCCTTGTGCGCACCGGCATCGGCGGGCGGCGCGTCGCCATCGATGGTGGCTTTATCGCGCTGCCGTGGTTTCACGAGGTGGCGCGCGTCAATATGCAGACCATGCGGCTTGAGGTGCGGCGCGCCGCCGATCAATCGCTGATCACGCGTGACAAGCTGCGCGTCGATGTGGGGGCGGAGTTCTATCTGTCGGTTCCGCCCACCGCTGCATCCGTCACCCGTGCGGCGCAATCGCTGGGCAAGCGCAGCTTTCAGCCCGAGGATTTGCGCCTGTTGATCGAGGGGATGTTCGTCGATGCCCTGCGCGCGGTCGCAGCCCGCCACAGCATGGATGAATTGCATGAGAACCGCGCCGAATTCGTGGCCGAGATCCGCACGGCCCTGTCGCCCGTTGTGGAGCGCTATGGGCTGTCGCTTGATAGCGTGTCGCTGACAGCGCTGGACCAGACGCCGTTTTCGGCACTGGATGAAAACAACGCCTTCAACGCCGTGGGTCTGCGCAAGCTGGCCGAGGTCATCGCGCTGTCCAAGCGCGAGCGCGCCGAGATCGAAGGGGAAACCCAAGTCAGCGTGCGCCGCGCCGCGATGGAGGCCGCGCGCCGCAAGATGGAAATCGATCTGGAAGAACGCCGCGCCGAGATTGCACAGGCTCAGCAGGTCGAAGCGCTGATGTCGGCACAACTGGCCGAGATCGCCCGCGCCAAGGCCGAGGCCGAACGCGCCGCAGCCGAGGCCCGCATCCATATGGAACGCGAGATCCAAGCCGCTGATATCGCCCGGGAACAGGCGATCCGCGAGGCCGAGATCCTGCGCGCCAAGACGCTGGAAATGGCCGAACAAGATCGCAGCGTGCAAGTGCTGGCCAAAAGCCAAGAGGAAAGCCGCGCACAGGCCGAGGCCGATCTGGCGCGTGCCGAAGCGGTTCGCGCGCATGAGGCCATCGAAAGCGCGCGCGCTGGCGCCGAGGCCGAGCGCAAGCGCGATCTGGCCAGGATCGCCGCCGAAAGCGAGGCCGCCGCAACAGCACGCCGCGCCGAGATCGCAGCCGAGACCGCGCGCAAGGTGGCCAAGGACCGGGTTGAGACCGCGAAATTCGACGCCGAGGCGATGCTGGCCGCACGCACGGCCGAGACCACCGCGATGGCGGCCCATATCGCGGCGCAAAACACCCGCTCTGAGGCGACATTGGCCCATGAGGTGGAATTGGCCCGGCTTGAATCGATGCCCAAGATCGTGGCCGAGATGGTCAAGCCCATGGAAAAGATCGGCAAGATCGACATCACGCAAGTGGGCAGCGTCGAGGGCTCGCGCGGCGCGATCTTGCAGGCGCTCGATTCCGTGCTGGAACAGGCGGTTCATGCGCCGAACCTGCACCGTGTACTGGACCAGATCGGCGACGAAATCCGCGATGGCACCATGGACCGCAAGGATCGCCGCCGCCGCCGCGACGAGTGATCCATTCACGCATGACAGGAAAAAGGGGAGGCTTGCGCCTCCCCTTTATCGTTTCGGGATTTGGCGGTCAGGCAATGTGGATCGTCTTGACCTCAAGGTAATTGTCCAGACCCTCTGGCCCGCCTTCACGGCCCATGCCCGATTGGCGATAGCCGCCGAAGGGGTGCTTGGGATCGACGATCAACCCGTTGATGGTCAGCCCGCCGGTGCGCATCCGCTTGGCAAAGGCATAGGCGCGCTCGACATCTTGGCTATAGACCGCGCCGTTCAGGCCAAAGACCGTGGCATTCGCCTTGGCTGCGGCATCGTTTTCATCGTCATAGCCGATGACCGAGACGACGGGGCCAAAGATCTCTTCTTGGGCCACCTTCATATCCGGCGTTACATCGGTCAGCACAGTCGGCTCAACGAAGAACCCACGATCAAGCCCGCGTGGCCGCCCACCGCCACAAGCGACCGTCGCCCCACCTGCGCGCCCGGCGGCGATATAGCCCTCGACCCGCTCGCGCTGACGCGCCATGGCAAGTGGGCCCATCTGTGTTGCCGGATCAGACGGATCGCCCAGTTTCAGCCCACGCACCCCCGACAAGAACATATCCAGAAACTCGGCCTTGCGGGCATTGGGCACCAAAAGCCGCGTGAGCGAGAAACAGACCTGACCCGTGATCGGCATGGAATAGGTCATCAGGCTGGGCATGGCGCGCGCGAAATCGGCATCGGGCAAAAGCACGGCGGCCGATTTGCCGCCCAATTCCAGCGACACCCGCGCCAGCCGGTCGGCACAGACGCGCATGATATGCTTGCCCACCTCGGTCGAGCCGGTAAAGGCCACCTTGTCGATACCGGGATGGCGGATCAAGTGATCGCCCCCTTCGCGTCCTGCGGGCACAAGGTTGAATACGCCCTTTGGCAGGCCAGCGGCCTCGATACATTCGGCCATGATATAGGCCTCGAGCGGGGTTTCGGGGCTGGGCTTGGCCACCATGGTGCAGCCCGCCGCCAAGCCCGCCGCGATCTTGTAGCTGAGCAAAACCATCGGCGCGTTCCACGGCGAGATGGCGGCGCAAACCCCCACAGGCTCGCGCAGGATGCGCACGGCCCCGCCATCGTCGCGCGTGCGGTCATCGCGGAAGGGGTAGGTTTCGATCAATTCGCCGTAATAGCGAAACAGCGTCGCGTTCTGCCCCACCAGCTTCTTAGTTAGGCTGATTGGCGCGCCCACCTGCTTGGTCCAAGCCCACGCGATGTCGTCCAGCCGCCCCTCGATCAGGCTGGCGATCCGCTTGAGATAGGCGCCCCGCTCGGCGGGCGCCATGCGCGGCCACGGGCCATGATCGAAGGCGGCGCGCGCTGCGGCCACCGCGCGGTCGATATCGGCGGTGCCTGCTTCGGGGTAAGAGAGTAGTTTTTCCTCGGTCATGGGCGAGATCACATCGATCATCCGCCCCGAAGTGGGCGCAACCCATGCACCATCGACAAAGATCATTTCCGGCGCCTTCAGCCCGGCCCCGTCGCGCATCATCATTGTCATGATCCACACCTCCCATGTGTGGCGTTCACGCTAAACGATTCACCCGCGTGTTCAAGGATATGCGGCCGCCTAAGCCATTCTTTTCCGGTCAATGAAGCGGCTTTTAACGGCTTTGATCACGATCAGCCCAGCCAAGGCGGCCATAAGAAAAAATTTCGCGCACCTGCGAATATTTTCGTCATCATCGCGAAGAATTTTTTGTTATGCGTTTATCATCAGCCATTGTCACTTTGCCGTTGCGAGAACGAAGATGGTGACAAGGCGTAGGCTTACGGGTCAGTATGATAAAACCAGAGTCGGCGTGATCAAGCGCTGCGCTCAGACACACACGGCGGATGCGGGCAGGAACCGGCGCCCCCATCGCCCGCGCAATATGAAAGCCGCATGAAACAACATGTGGCATGGACCAAAGGGAGTCGACTGATGAACAATTTCGACATGACGGGCAAAACATTTGCCCCAAGCCGTCGTGGCGTGCTGAAAGGTGCCGCTGCCATCGGCGCGGCAGGCTTGATCCTGCCCCATACCACCACAAGCGCGGCCGCTCAGACACGCGGCGGCACCTTCCGCATCGGGATCGGCCATGGCTCGACCACCGACAGCCTTGATCCGGGCCTGTGGGAACATCTGTATGTGCAGACCTTCGGCTCTGCGCGCCACAACTACCTGATCGAGGTTGGTGCCGATGGGCAGCTGGTCCCCGAGATTGCGGAAAGCTGGTCGAGCAGCGATGGCCAGACATGGGTTTTCCCCATCCGTCAGGGCGTCAGCTTCCACTCCGGCAAGCCCGTGACAGCGGCCGATGTGGTCGCCTCGATCAACCATCACCGCGGCGATGATTCGACCTCGGTCGTCAAACCGCTCTTGGCGGCGATCACCGATGTGCGCGCCGATGGCAACAACGTGGTGGTCACGCTGGAAGCGCCCAATGGCGACCTTCCCTATCTGATGACCGATTACCATGTCCCGGTCCTTCCTTCGGCCGATGGCAAGGTGGATGCCAACACCACCGATGGCTGCGGCGGCTATATCGTCGAAAGCTACGAGCATGGCGTGCAGGCCACGCTGAACCGCAACCCCAACTACTGGAAATCGGACCGCGCATGGTTTGACCGCATCGAACTGGTCTCGATCCTTGACCCGGCGGCGCGTCTGAACGCGCTGATCACCGGCGAGGTCGACCTGATCGACCAGGTCGATCCCGCCACCATCGGCATGCTCGAAAGCCGTGGTGTGGCGCGCATCCTGTCGATCCCCGGCAATGCGCATTACGGCTTTCCGATGGACAGCCGCCAAGCGCCCTATAGCGACAACAATGTCCGCCTTGCGCTGAAATACGCGCTCGACCGTCAGGCGATGGTCGATGTGATCTTGGGCGGTCATGGTGCGGTGGCCAACGACAACCCGATCGGCCCGGCGAACCGCTATTTCCATGCGGAAATGGAAGCCAAGACCTATGATCCCGACAAGGCGCGCTACTACCTGCAGCAGGCCGGGCTTTCGAGCCTTGATGTCACCATCTCGGTGGCTGATGCGGCCTTCTCGGGTGCGGTCGATGCGGGCGCGATGTTCTCGGAAACAGCGCGTGCAGCGGGCATCAACATGTCCGTGGATCGTGTGCCAAACGATGGCTACTGGTCGAATGTCTGGCTGAACCCCAATGGCAATACGCCGTTCTGTGCCACCTATTGGGGCGGTCGCGCGGTCGAGGATCACATGTTCACCACGGCCTATGCCGCGGGTGCGGATTGGAACGAAAGCTTCTGGAGCAATGATCGCTTCAACGAGTTGCTCGTCACCGCCCGCTCTGAGGTGAATGAGGATCTGCGCCGCGAGATGTATCACGAGATGCAGCAGCTTGTGTCCTTTGAGGGCTCGACCATCATCCCGATGTACAACAACTACGTGATGGCCGTGGCCAACAAGATCGCCACGCCCGAGCAGATCTCGGCCAATTGGAACTTCGACGGCTTCCGCTGCGTCGAGCGTTGGTCGATGGCCTGATCCCGCTTCGGCCCCTGGCGCTGCTTGCGCCGGGGGCCTCATCGCATCCGTTCAACCGGGGAGGACGGGTCACTGTCTAGTGTCATTCGGATGATCGCCTTGCGCATCGCGCTGGGGGTCGGACTACTTTTCATCGTCTCTTTGGTCATTTTCGGTGCCACCGAATTATTGCCCGGCGATTTGGCCAACGAGCTTTTGGGCCAGTCGGCCACGCCTGAAACGCTGGCGGCACTGCGCGAACAACTGGGGCTGAATGACCCTGCGCCTGTGCGCTATTGGAACTGGCTGACCGGCGCGCTGACGGGTGATTTTGGCGTGTCGCTGGCCAATGGCCGCCCGATTTCCGAGCTGATCGGCGCGCGGCTTGGAAATACCGTTTTCCTTGCGCTTTACGCAGCTGCCCTGTCGGTGCCGATCTCGCTGATCCTTGGCATTTTGGCGGCCCTTTGGCGCAATTCGATCTTTGACCGCATGGCCAATGCCGGTGCGCTGACCGCGATTTCATTCCCTGAATTCTTTGTCGCCTATATTCTTGTGTTGTGGCTGGCACAGACCGGGCTTTTCCCCTCGATGGTGCGGATCAACCCGACCACCACCTTTGGCGACAGGGTCTACATGACCTTTCTGCCGGCGCTGACGCTGATGCTGGTCGTCACGGCACATATGATGCGCATGACGCGCGCCGCGATCATCAACCTGATGGCCAGCCCCTATATCGAGATGGCGCGGCTAAAGGGCATGTCGCCCTTGCGCATCGTGCTGCGCCATGCGCTGCCCAATGCGCTGGCGCCGATCATCAACGTCATCGCGCTGAACCTTGCCTATCTCATCACCGGCGTCGTGGTGGTTGAGGTGGTCTTTGTCTATCCCGGCCTTGGGCAGTTGATGGTCGATGCCGTGTCGAACCGCGACATCGCGGTTGTCCAAGCCGTGGCGCTGATTTTTGCTGCGGCCTATGTGGCGCTGAACCTGTTGGCGGATGTGCTTTCGACCATCACCAACCCCCGCCTAATGCATCGGAGGTAGCGCCATGGGATTCGCCGCCTCTGTCATCTTTGGGCTTGCCGCACTTTTTGCGATCGCTTGGGCGCTGCGTACGGGCGCGCGGGCCACATTCTCGGGTCAGGCGCGCAGCCTTGCCCATGATATTCCGCTGACCGCCAGTTTCGGCCTTTTGGTCATCGCGATCTATACCTTTGTTGCGATTGCCGCCCCTATCCTTGCCCCCTTCCCCGAGCGCGAGATCGTAGGTGGGCAGTTTCAGGCATGGTCCGCCGCGCATCCGCTGGGCACCGACCGGATCGGGCGCGATATGCTGTCGCGGCTCATTTATGGGGCGCGCAACACCGTGGGCATCGCCTTTGCCACCACGGCGCTGGCCTTTGTGGTGGGGGCCATCCTTGGGCTTTGGGCGGCTCTTGTGGGGGGCTGGCTTGACCAAGCGCTGTCGCGTTTCGTCGATGCGTTGATGGCGATCCCCGCGCTGATCTTTTCGCTTTTGCTGCTCACGATCTTTGGCACCTCGGTTCTGACGCTGATCTTGGTCATCGCCGCCGTTGACGCCACGCGCGTCTTTCGCCTTGCGCGCGCCGTGGCCCAAGGGATCGTGGTGATGGACTATATCGAAGCCGCGAAGCTGCGCGGCGAAGGCTCATGGTTCTTGATCCGGCGCGAGATCTTGCCAAACGCCATGGCGCCCTTGGTGGCCGAGTTCGGGCTCAGGTTTTGCTTTGTCTTCTTGGCAATCTCCTCGCTCTCATTCCTTGGGCTGGGCATCCAGCCGCCAACGGCGGATTGGGGCAGCATGGTCAAGGACAATGCGACGCTCATCACCTTTGGCGATGTCACGCCGCTCCTTCCCGCGGGATGCATCGCGCTGCTCACCGTGGCGGTAAACTTCGTCGTCGATTGGCAACTACACCGCGCCTCGGGCCTGAAGGAGCAATGAGCATGGGCCGCGAAGTATTGCTGAAGATCGAAGGCCTGCGGATCGAGGGGCGCGCCGGCGAGGGTTGGACCGAGATCGTCAAGGGCATCGACCTGACGCTGCACAAGGGCGAGGTGCTGGGGCTGATCGGCGAATCCGGCGCGGGCAAATCCACGGTAGGGCTGGCCGCCATGGGCTTTGCGCGCGACGGTTGCCGCATCACCGGCGGCAGCATCCTGTTCGATGGCATCGACCTGCGCCAAGCCCCCGAGGCCGAGCGGCGCGCCCTGCGCGGCAAGCGCATCGCCTATGTGGCGCAATCGGCGGCGGCCAGTTTCAACCCGGCCCATAAACTCATCGACCAGTACTGCGAAACACCTGTGATCCATGGTGTGATGTCGCGCGAGCAGGCCGAGAAAGACGCCACAGACCTTTATCGCCGGATGCAGTTGCCCGACCCAGAGGGGATCGGCTTTCGCTACCCCCATCAGGTCTCGGGCGGGCAATTGCAGCGCGCGATGACCGCGATGGCGATGGCCTGCCGCCCCGATCTGATCATTTTCGACGAGCCGACAACCGCACTCGATGTGACCACTCAGATCGAGGTTTTGGCCGCGATCCGCGATATCGTGCGCCAGTCGGGCACCGCCGCGATCTATATCACCCATGATCTGGCCGTGGTGGCCCAAGCCGCCGACCGCATCAAGGTGCTGTTGCGCGGGGATGAGGTCGAAGAGGCCGAGACGCGCCAGATGCTTGACGCCCCGCGCGAGGATTACACGAAATCGCTTTGGGCCGTGCGCAGTTTCGCGCGCGCCGAACAGCCCCCCGCGACGGATGCCCCGATCTTGTCGGTGCAAAATGTCAGCGCCGCCTATGGCAAAGTGCCGGTGTTGGACGATGTGAGTTTCGACATCCATGCCGGGCGTACGATTGCCGTGGTGGGCGAAAGCGGGTCGGGCAAATCGACCGCCGCGCGCGTGATTACCGGGCTTTTGCCGCCCAGCAGCGGGACGGTCATGTTTGATGGCAAACCCCTGCCCCCGGCCCTTAAGGGGCGGACGCGCGATCAGCTGCGGCAGGTGCAGATGATCTACCAGATGGCCGATACCGCGCTGAACCCCAAGCTGAAGTTGCGCGAATTGATCGGGCGGCCGGCGCAGATGTATCTGGGCCTACAAGGCAAGGCACTCGAGACGCGAATCCGCGATCTGCTAGACCTGATCGAATTGGACCCCGACACCTATATCGACCGCCTGCCCGGCGAATTGTCAGGTGGCCAGAAGCAGCGCATCGGCATCGCCCGCGCGCTGGCCGCCGAGCCAAAGATCATCATCTGCGACGAGGTGACATCAGCGCTCGACCAGATCGTGCAAGAGGGCATCTTGAAGCTTTTGAACAGGCTGCAAGATGAATTTGGCCTCGCCTACATGTTCATCACGCATGATCTGGCCACCGTGCGCGCGATTGCCGATGATGTGGTCGTGATGCAAAGGGGCCGCGTGATCGAACAAGGCCCCAAGGCCCAGATGTTCACACCCCCGCATGAGCCCTATACCGAGTTGTTGCTGTCATCCGTGCCGGAAATGGACCCAGACTGGCTGACGCGGCTGTTGGCCAACAGCCGCGCCGCCATGGGGACTTAGGCACGCGGCTGGTTCAACACCAACCGATCCGGCTTGGGGTGATCGGCGTGATCGCTCACGAATGCCGCTGCGCGCTCGGCCACCACACCCGTGGGCGCCATAACACGGCGTGTGGACAGATCGACATGAAGAAGCAGCGTCTCGACCGTGGCCGCAGGTGTATCGCCACCCGCCCAAATCTTGTTGAGAAGATGCAGCTTGCGCCCATCGCCGCCCAAGGCTTGCGTCGTCACCATGATCTGCGCCCCGATGTCGATTTCCGCGAAATAGCGCACATGGTTCTCGGCTGTGAAATAGCTCAAGCCCCCGGCGATATAGGCGGCATCGGCCCCGATCATCTCCATGAACCGGTCCGAGGCGCGGGCCGAGACCTCGAGATAGGGGGCCTCGTTCATATGGCCGTTATAATCGACGAATGTCGTCGGCACCTGCATCTCGACCGTCACGGGCAGACCGTCTGGCCCCGTCGCGCGGCGCGGCAGCATCGCCTCATGCGCGGTGATCACGCCGCCCGCCCCGCTGCCCGTGCGCTTGAGCGCGCGCATGATGCCCACAAGATTGTCATCGCGCAGACGTTCCAACTCGCGGATCGAGCGATGGCCCGATTGCGCATCAGATTGCCCCGCGATCAGATCGACCAACTCATCGGTGAAATCCGGCACATCCATGAGCTTCGTCCAAGGCCATGTCAGGCAAGGGCCGAATTGCGCGAGGAAATGGCGCATCCCCGCCTCGCCGCCCGCAATGCGGTAGGTTTCGAACAGGCCCATCTGCGCCCAGCGGAGGCCAAAGCCCATGCGGATCGCCTGATCGATTTCTTCGGTTGTCGCAATCCCATCTTTGACCAGCCAGAGCGCCTCGCGCCAGACGGCCTCGAGGAAACGATCGGCGATATGGGCGTCGATCTCCTTTCGGACCAGCAACGGATACATCCCGATCTCGCGCAGGATCTGGGCGGCTTTCTCGCAAGCAGCCGCATCGCCCACCAATTCGATCAGCGGCAAAAGATAGACGGGGTTGAACGGGTGCGCGACGACCGCGCGCGCGCCTTTCTCGTTCAATTCCGATGGTTTGAAGCCCGATGTTGAACTGCCTAAAACCGCTGTTTCGGGCGCGGCCGCCATGATCTGCGCCAAGACCTTGTGCTTGATATCGAGCCGCTCCGGCACGCTTTCCTGCACCCAGGTCGCGCCTACCACAGCCGCCGCCAGCTCGGTATGGTAGCTGAGCTTGCCCTCGGGCGGCAGCGCGCGCTCGTAAAGGCCGGGCAAGGATCGGCGCGCATTGGCCAGCACCGCGTCGATCTTGCGCTCCGCTTCTGGGTCGGGATCAAAAACCGCCACATCCCAGCCATTGAGCAAGAAGCGCGCGGCCCAGCCGCCGCCGATCACGCCACCCCCGATGATTGCCGCCTTCCGTCCCATCATGTCGTCCTTTCGTTATGTCCATCAACGGCCATGGCCTGACCGCTGATCGATGCCGCGCCGGGTGACGCCAGAAAAAGCGCCATCGCCGCAACCTCTTCGGCGGTCACGAAGCGGCGTAGCGCGACGCCCTCGGCAAAGCCCGCGCGCACTTCCGCCTCGGTGATGCCGCGCGCCTCGGCCTCCATCGCGACGACACGGTCCATGCGCGGCCCCTCGACCGCACCGGGACAGATCGCATTGACCCGCACCCCCGCTGGCCCCAGTTCCGAGGCGAGCGCCTTGGTCAGCCCGACGATCCCCCATTTTGCCGCCACATAAGGCGTGCGCCACGGAAAGCCGAATAGCCCCGAGACAGAGCTGGTCAGCAAGATCAGCCCTGATCCTTGCGCCCGCATCACGCGCGCCGCCCAGCGACAGGTCAGGAAAGCACCATCGAGATTGACCGAAAGGCAGCGCTGCCAATCGGCGAAATCCAACTCCTCGATTGGCCCCGCCGGCCCGCCGATGCCCGCGTTGGAGATGACGATATCCGCCCCACCCCAATCGGCCTCGACCCCGGCAAGAAAGGCCGCCATCGCGCTTTCATCCGTCACATCGGCCTGAACGCCCCTTATGCCTGCAGGCAAAGCCGCCACCGCCGCCCCATCGACATCGCAAACCACGACCTTGTCGCCCGCATCGGCAAAGGCGCGTGCCATGGCAAGGCCAAGCCCGCTTGCCCCCGCCGTGATGACGACCCGTCGGCTCATCGTGGGGCCCGTTTCACAAGGCCCAATTTCGTGCGCACTTCGGCGGGTGTCATGATCCGCGCGCCCATCCCCTCAACCACACCGACGGCGCGCTCAACCAGCTGCGCATTGGTGGCAAGCACGCCTTTGTCGAGCCAGAGATTATCCTCCAGCCCCACCCGCACATGACCGCCCGCCAGAACGGCAGCCGCCGCATAGGCCATCTGGTTGCGCCCGAGCGAAAAGGCGGAAAAGGTCCAATCCTGCGGGACGTTGTTGACCATCGCCATGAAGGTGTTCAGATCATCAGGCGCCCCCCACGGCACGCCCATGCACAGCTGCACCAAGGCGGGGCTATCAAGCACGCCTTCCTTGACCAGTTCCTTGGCGAACCACAGATGGCCGGTGTCAAACGCCTCGATCTCGGGCTTCACGCCCAGATCGGTCATCATCCGCCCCATGGCGCGCAGCATGCCGGGCGTGTTGGTCATGACATAATCGGCCTCGGCGAAATTCATCGTGCCGCAATCAAGCGTACAGATCTCGGGCAGACATGCGGCCACATGGGCGACGCGTTCCTCGGCCCCGGCCATGTCGGTGCCTTTGGGATTGAGGGGCAATGGCGCATCGGTCGGGCCAAAAACGATATCGCCGCCCATGCCAGCGGTCAGGTTCAAGATCACATCCACCTCGGCATCCCGGATGCGGTCAGTCACTTCGCGGTAAAGATCGACCCGACGGGAGGGCGTGCCAGTGTCGGGATCGCGCACATGGCAATGCACGATGGCTGCGCCCGCGCGGGCAGCGGCGATGGCGCTTTCGGCAATCTCTTTCGGGCTGCGCGGCACATGAGGGCTTCGGTCTTGGGTGGCCCCCGATCCGGTGACGGCGCAGGTGATGAAGACCTCGCGGCTGATGGTCAATGGCATATCGTTTCCTTCCTTTCCCGATTTTTCGTACGAAAAATCGAACTTGCGGATTTTCGTACGAAAATCCGTCAGCGCCCTGTCCAGACAGGGTCGCGTTTCTCGGCAAAGGCGCGCGCACCCTCTTTTTGATCCTCCGAGCGGTAAAGCCGTTCGACGGTTTCGAACTGGCTTTTCGTCACGCGGTTCATCGCGTCCTGAAAGCGCATCCCTTCGGCCTCGCGCACGATCTCCTTGATCGCGGCAAAGACGAGCGGCGGGCCTGCGGCCAGATCATCGGCCAAGGCGCGGGCTGTTGCCATCAAATCGGCTGCGGGCACCACACGGTTTACCAGCCCCCAGCGCGCAGCCTCCTCGGCATCCATCCAACGCCCGGTAAGGAGCAACTCCATCGCAATGTGATAGGGCATGCGCTTGGGCAGCTTGATCGAGGCCGCATCGGCCACCGTGCCCGAGCGGATCTCCGGTAACGCAAAACTGGCATGTTCCGCCGCCAGGATCATGTCGCAAGAGAGCGCCAATTCCAGCCCGCCGCCGCAGCAAATCCCGTTGATGGCGGCAATCACCGGCTTGTTCAGCCCGCGCAATTCCTGCAGCCCGCCAAAGCCGCCCTTGCCGTAATCGCTGTCAGGCGCTTCGCCGGTTGCGGCAGCTTTCAGATCCCAGCCGGGGCAAAAGAGTTTCTCGCCCGCCCCTGTCAGGATCGCGACGCGCAGATCGGGGTCATCGCGGAACTCGGTAAAAACATCGCCCATGATACGGCTGGTGGCGGCATCAATCGCGTTGGCCTTGGGTCGATCGAGCGTGACCTCCAGCACCGCGCCCCGGCGCGTGATCTTGATGGGTGTGTCGGTCATGGTCTTTCTCCCAATCTGATCAAGGCATCGACCGCAATTGCGCGGTCTGGCGTGGCGATGAGCGGGTTGATCTCCAGCTCGATCAATGCGCCCGCATGGGCGATGGCGCAATCCTGCACAGCCATGATGGCCGCGACCAGAGCGCCCAGATCGGCAGGCGGCTTGCCGCGATAGCCCCGCAACAGCGGCGCGATGCGAAGGCGATCAAGGGCGTCGGCGATATCCTGTGCGCTTGCGGGCAAGAGCAGCGATTGGGTGTCGGCCATGATCTCAGTCAGCACGCCCCCCGCCCCCAAGGTCAGCACGAATCCATGCGCCGGGTCGCGGATGACACCCACAAGAATCTCGGCCACAGCGCCGCTCATCATTTCTTCTATAAGAAAAGCTTGCCCGCCCATGCGGGTCGCGGCATCGGCCACCGCCTCGGCGCTGGTAAGGTTCAGCGCGACGGCACCGGCTTCGGTTTTATGAGCATGCCCCAGCCCTTTCAACACGACGGGAAAGCCAAGGCTTACCGCTACCTCGGCGGCTGCTTGCGGGGTTTTGGCCAGAACACCTTTTGGGACAGGCACGCCATGGGCGGCAAGCAGGGTCTTGCCCTCGGCCTCGGTCAAAAGGCGCGGCGTTTGCGGTTCTGATCCGGGGAGCGTCAGGGGCACCGGGTTGGGTTGATGCGCGCCGATGCGGGCGCAAGCGGCAATTGCGGCCAAACCCTCGGCCATTCCGGCTAAGGGGACAATCCCGCGCGCGATCATGTCGGCGGCGACGGGTTCGGGCATCGTCTCGGGCAGGCTGGCCAAGATCGCCATGGGCCGCCCCGTTGCCGCGCGCGTCGCCGCGACCGCGTTGACGACCAGATCCCATGCCGCACCATCGCAGCGGTCAGGGCGCGGGAAATCCAGCACCACCACCCCCATGGCCAGATGAGGGGCCATCATCGCGCTGAAGGCGCGCGTGATCGCGGCCTCATCGCCCCAGATATAAGTATGATAATCCAAGGGGTTGGCAAGCGCCACCTTGGGGCCAAGCGCCGCGCGCAGATCGTCATACTGGCGCGGGGTCAGGGCTGGATAGATCAGCCCTGCGCGTGCGCCCAGATCGGCCATCAGCCCCGCCTCGCCCCCGGAACACGACAGGGAGGCGATATCGGGCCCATCCAGCTTCCCCACGACATGCAGGATTTTTAACGTTTCAAGCAGTTCCGCCAAGCCACTCATCCGCGCAATGCCAAGCCGGGCAAACAGTGCGTCCGCCCCCGCATCGCTCCCCGCAAGCGAGCCTGTGTGGGAAACGGCGGCAACGCGCGCCTGATCGGAGGCACCGGCCTTGACCGCTACGATGGGCTTGCCCAAATCGCGCGCGCGCGCAACCATCGCGGCAAAGCCCGCCAGATCGCCGATCCCCTCGATATGCAGCCCAAGGGCGGTGACGCGCGGATCATCAAGCAGCGCGCTGGCAATCTCGGCCATGCCCGTCTGGGCCTGATTGCCCGCCGTCACCACATAGGCGATGGGTAGGCTACGGGTCTGCATCGTCAGGTTGATCGCGATGTTGGAGGATTGGGTGATCAGCGCCACGCCGCGTTCCACGCGCAGCGCACCGTGCTGATCAGGCCAGAGCGCCGCGCCATCGAGCAGGTTCAAAAACCCGTAGCAGTTCGGCCCCAAAATGCGCATCGGCCCCGCCGCTTGAACCAATGCGGCCTCAAGCGCGGCCCCATCGCCGGTCTCCGCCGCCGCCTCGCGAAAGCCAGAGGCGAAACAGACAGCGCCGCCTGCGCCCCGTGCAGCCAACGCGCGCAGCGTGTCGATGCTGGCCTCACGGTTCACCCCGATGAAACTGGCATCAGGTGCTTCGGGCAGATCGGCGATGGTGGGATAGGCGCGCAGCCCCGCGATCTCGGTCTTGGTTGGATGCACCGGCCAGACAGGCCCGGCAAAGCCGATCTTGCGACATTCCGCGATGACATTGGCGCACCAAGCCCCGCCGCCGATGACAGCGATGGAGGATGGCCGCAACAGGCGCGAGAGCGGCTCCATTTCAGGCACCTTTGGGGCGGAAGATCTCGCGCCCAATGATGTGGCGTTGGATCTCGCTTGTGCCGTCCCAGATGCGTTCGACCCGCGCATCGCGCCAGAAGCGTTCGATAGGCAGATCATCCATCAACCCCATGCCGCCATGGATTTGCAGCGTCGTATCGGTCACGCGCGCCAGCATCTCGGTGGCGTAAAGCTTAGCGCTGGCAATCTCGCGGTTGGCGGGCAGGCCTTGATCCAGCCGCCATGCCGCCGAAAGCGTCATCAGATCGGCGGCATCAATCTCGGTGATCATGTCAGCGATCTGGAAACTCACGCCTTGGAACTTGGCGATCTGTTGGCCGAACTGCCAACGCTGGGCCGCGTAATCGACGGCATGATCAAAGCACCGGCGCGCACGGCCAACAGAGAACGCCGCAACCGTCAGCCGCGTGGCGTAAAGCCAAGTGTTCATCACATCAAACCCGCCATCGACCGCGCCCAGCACTTGGGCAGCGGGCAAGCGGCAATCGTCAAACTCAAGGATGCAGTTCTTATAGCCCCGGTGGCTGACGGAATTATAGCCATCGCGCACGGTGAAACCGGGATGGCCGCGATCGACCAAAAAACAGGTGATGCGCTTTTTCGGCCCATGGGGCGTGTCATCGACGCCGGTTGCGACAAAGACGATGAAGAAATCCGCATGATCGGCACCCGAGATGAAATGCTTGGTGCCGTTGACGACCCAGTCGCCACCTTGGCGGACAGCCGCGCATTTCATGCCCCGCACATCCGAGCCTGCATCCGGTTCGGTCATGGCGAGCGCATCCATCCGCTCACCGCGCACGGCAGGCAACAGGTAGCGCTCGCGCTGTTCGCCTTCGCAGGCCATGAGGATGTTCTGCGGCCGTCCAAAGAAATGCGTGAGCGCCATGGAACCGCGCCCAAGCTCGCGCTCGACAAGGGTGAAATCCAGATGGTTAAGCCCCCCGCCCCCGATCTCAGTCGGAAAGTTACAGGCCCAAAAGCCCATCTCAACGACCTTGGCGCGCAGGTCGGCGGCGAGTTCCGGGGGCACGATACCGGATTTCTCGACCGCGGCCTCATGCGGGTAGATCTCGGTCTCGACAAAGCTGCGCACCGTGTCGACGATCATCTGCTGTTCTGCGCTTAGGCCGAAATCCATGGCGCCCCCCCTTCGGTATCCGATGAAAAACGCTAGAAAGGCGCGGCTTTCTCTATCATGCTGAGTTTGTCAAAAATCATGCAGGGTTCGAAATTTTCCGATGATACGCCAGATCGCGATCTTGCTCTTTCCGAACTTTTCCAACCTCTGCCTTGCCAATGCCGTCGAGCCTTTGCGCGCAGCCAATACGCTGTCGCGCAAGACATTGTATCAATGGCATTTTCTGGGGCTGGATACGGGGCCGGTGTTGTCGTCCAGCGGCCTGCCCGTGACACCGGCGATGACGTTATCTGACCTGACGCACACCGATTACCTTTGCGTCATGCCCAGCTATGGGCATCGCGACTTCACCCGCGCGGCCCATTTGCGCCGCCTGCGCGCGGCGGCGGGGCGGTCAGGCGCACTTGTGGGCCTTGATACAGGCAGCCTCGTTTTGGCCGCCGCCGGGCTGATGGATGGCTATCGCGCCACCTCGCATTGGGATGTGCTGACCGAATTCGAGGAAAGCTATCCCGAGGTGACGGTGGTGCGCGACCGTTTCGTCATCGACCGTGACCGGCTGAGTTGTGGGGGGGCCACCACCACGATGGAGCTGATGTTGGAGGTGATCGCCCAGCATCACGGGCCGATGCTCAGCCTCGATGTCGGCGCGCTGTTTATGCATGGCGAGCGTCCCGGCACGGGGCCGCATTTGCCCGGCGTGGCGGGTGACCGGGTGGTGCGCGCTGCCGCCGCCCTGATGCGGCGTCATCTGGAACAGCCCTTGCCCATCCCCGAGATCGCACGGCGTTTGGGCCTGAGCCAGCGTGGGCTTGAGCAACGCTGTCATGCGGCCGCCGGGCGCGCGCCGCAAAGCCTTTATACGCTCATCCGCATGTCCGAGGCCCGGCGGCTTGTACAAGATACCGCGCTGTCGGTGGCCGAGATTGCGGGGCGCGTGGGCTATGCCGATGCATCGGCCATGACGCGCAGCTTTCGCAGCGCCTTTGGCCTCAGCCCCCGCGCGATGCGCGCCCCCGCCCCTATGCCGCGCTGATCATATAGGCTGATTTTGCCAGCCAGTCGGGGCTGACCTCCACCCCCCAGCCGGGCGCATCGGTCACGGTGACATGGCCGTTTTCAACCCGGTAGGGATCGCTCACGAACAAGTCACGTTGCCATGGGTAATAGTCGTCGCCCTCGATCGAGAGTTCCAGATAGCGACCCGGGTTCGGCACGGCGCGCAGCAGATGCATGGTGAAGATCGTCACCATCGACAGGTTCGCCGCATGGGGCGTACACGGCAGGCCAGCGGCATGGCCCATCTGCGCCACCTGCATCGCGCGGATCATGCCGCCGACATACAGCACATCGGGCTGCACGATATCGACCGATTTCAGCGCGATCATGCGCCGCCAATTCTGTAAATCCCAATCCTGCTCGCCGCCCGCCACATCCATGCGGAGTGCAGCGCTCACTTCGGCGGTTTGCTCCAGCTCCCAATAGGGGCAAGGTTCCTCGAAATGCTCGTAGCCGTGATCTTGTAGAAGATGGCCCACCTCAATGGCGCGCTTTGGCGAGAAACCGGAATTGCCATCGACCAAAAGCGCCGCATCATCGCCCAAAGCGCGCCGGATGGCGGGGATGATCGCCTCGGTGCGGCCCGGCCATTCATCGCGGTCTTGGCCACATTCCGCGCCCACCCGCACCTTGAAGGCGTCGAACCCATGTGCGTCGCGCAAGCCGATCAGCCGCGCGGTCTCAACCTCGGAGGTGATGTCGCGCCGCATGGAAGAGGCATAGGCGCGGACCCTGCCCGCCGAGCCACCCAAAAGCGCCGCGACCGGCTTGCCCGCCACCTTGCCCCGTAAATCCCAAACGGCGGTATCCAGACCCGCCATCGCGCGGCATAGGTAGGTGCCGGGGTATTTATGTTCGCGCAGCGGGATCTCGGCGATCACATCCTCGAGCGCGTCTACACCGCGCCCCAGCGCCCAAGGGGCGACTTGGCGATGCAGGATCTGCGCCGTGATGTCGCTGTTATAGGTCGAGACCTGCCCCCAGCCCTGCGCGCCATCGGCGGTCGTGACCCGCACGAAACCGATCAGCGGCGTGGCGAAGGTCTCGATCCGGGTGATACGCGGGCCGGTATCCTCTAGCCCGCGGGGGGAGGACAGCGGGACCGCGCCCGATGCGGAATAGGGAATGCTCATGCGCTCTCCAAGATCAGATCGGCCGCGCGGTTGGCCACCATCATCGTCGGCGCATTGGTATTGGCCGAGGTGACATTGGGAAAGACCGAGGCGTCGATGACGCGCAGCCCCGATACACCATGCACCCGGCATGACGGATCGACGACCGAGTTGCCCGCATCTTGCCCCATGCGACAGGTGCCGGTCGGGTGATAGACCGTCGCCGCGCGCGCGCGGAAATCGGCCAAGATCGTATCATCATCCATCTCGCGCAGATCGGTCGGGTCCATGCTAGAGGCGATCAACCCGCTCAGCGCCTTGCTGCGCACCAGATCTTGGCACAGCCGCCCGCCTGCGATCACCGCGGCGCGATCTTCTTCTGTGGCCAGCGAATTTGGCATGATCAGCGGTGCGGCCATGGGATCGGCGCCTGCGATCGCGATCTTGCCCCGGCTGGTGGGGCGGCACGGCTGGTGGCAGATGATGAAGCCCGGGAAAGGGTCGGGGTTGATCACTGTCCGCCGCCCCTCGACCACCCGCGTGGTATAGGTGACGGGGTTGAAATACAGCTGCTGATCGGGCCGGTTCAGCCCGGGGTCAGAGCGGAAATACCCGCCGCATTGATTGACCGACAAGGCAAGCGGCCCTTTGCGCGTCAGCGCGTAGCGGATCGCGGCGCGGATCTTGCCCCAAAGCGGTGCAAGATCGTTGTTCAGCGTCGGCTCGGTCGCACGGAAGAAATAGCTGACCGCCAGATGATCTTGCAGGTTCTCGCCCACCTGCGGCAGATTAAACAGCGGCGTGATCCCTGCCTGTTGCAACAGCGATGCTGCCCCCAATCCCGAGCGCTGCAAGATCTGTGGGGAGGCGATGGAACCCGCCGACAGAATAATCTCGCGGCCCGCACGCACTGTTACCGCGCGCCCGCGCCTGTGGTAAGTGACCGAGACAGCGCGCGCGCCCTCAAAGCCGATGCGCGCGACATGGGCATGGGTCACGATCCTGAGGTTTGCCCGCCCCCGCGCCCGTGCAAGATAGGCCCGCGCCGAGCTGTCGCGCCGCCCACGATGGGTATTGATGCGGTAGGTCGCGGCCCCCTCGGCCGATGGGCTGTTGAAATCATCGCAAACGGGATGGCCCGCTTCTTCGGCGGCGGCAAAGAAGTGGCGGTTCACCGGGTGGATCTGGTCCGAGATGTCTTGCACATGCACCGGCCCCGACCCGACCTCGCGGCCATCGGTGCCGACATGGGTTTCCATCGCTTGATAGGTTTTTTCGACATTCTCCCAGCCCCAGCCGGTAGCGCCTGCCCCCTCCCAATCGTCGAAATCATGCGGAAGGCCACGGGCATAGACCATCGCGTTGATCGAGCCCGACCCGCCCAAGACCTTGCCGCGCGGCCAATAGCCCTTGCGCCCATCCAGTGCGGCATCTGCCTCGGTCTGCAACTGCCAGTTCATGCGGGGATGGTAAAACAGCTTGCCATAGCCCAGCGGCAGCCCGATCCAAGGCGACCAATTGCTGCCGCCCGCCTCGAGCAAAAGCACGGAATAGCGCCCAGAGGCCGAAAGGCGTTCGGCCAGCACACAGCCCGCCGAGCCGCCGCCGACGATCACGTAATCATGACTTTGCATGGTTTGTTTTTCTCCGACCCACCCGCTGCACAATGCGCTGACCGCGCGCCGCCACACAGCGAAAAATATTTCGCGACAACGTCGAAAAAATTCGTAGATTGCGGCCATGTTTACGCATCTCCCCCCCCTGCCATGGTTGCGCGCCTTCGAGGCCAGCGCGCGGCTGGGCAATTTCACCCGCGCGGCCGAGGAACTGGGCCTGACGCCATCGGCGGTCAGCTATCAGGTGCGCGCGCTTGAGGCAGAGCTGGGCCGCAAATTATTCGCCCGCCAGCGCCGGATGCTGGTGCTGACGCTTCCGGGGCAAAACTACCTGCCTGTGGTGACCAAGGCATTCTCGGTGATCGAGACGGGCACAGCGGGGATTTTCGGCAAGCACAACCCCGCGACCCTGACGCTGCGCGGCTTAAGCTCGTTCAATGTGCTGTGGCTCATGCCGCGCATCGGGGCGTTCAGGCAGGCCCACCCCGAGATCAACCTGCGGATCTTGTCAGCCTCTTGGTCGGAATCCGGCGGGCGCGACCCGATTGATATCGATATCCGCTACGGCGATGGCACTTGGCCCGATGGTGCGGTCGTCAGCCTGTGCAAGGGCGATGTCGTGCCTGTATGCGCCCCGCAACTCGCCGGACCTATCGCCACCGTGCTGCAAGGGCCGCTGATCGAGGTCACCGGCGCGATCGACACTTGGGCGCAGTTCCAGCAAGAACATGCTCCCGCGGCCACCCTGCCCGACCCGGTCTATGTGGTCGATCAATCGCTGGTCGCGCTGGAATTGGCCAAAAGCGGGCAAGGTTTTGCCTTGATCGCTGACACGCTTGCCGCCCCCTATCTTGCGCGCGGTGATCTGGTCCCGGCCTGCGCGGCCATCCTGCCCGAGCGACTGGGCCATTACATCGTGCTGCCCCATACCGGCAATCATCACCGCCCCGAGATCGTGGCCTGCGTCAACTGGTTAGTCGCGCAAGCGCGCCTGCGCTGAGCGTCACAGGCTGCGCGCGGTCAGATGCGCCTTGAGCGCGCGCAAAATACGGCGATGCGCGCCCCTGTGACGGTTGCGCAGATGGATCGCGGCATAGACTGGCTGTTCGATCTTGGGCGCGCGCGCCACGCGCCGGGCCAGCCCCGCGCGCTCGAGATCAAGCGCCGTGGCACGCAGCACATAGGTGCTGCCGCCAAGCGCTGTCAAAAGCCCCCGGATCACCGCGTTTTGCCCGCTTGAGACGATGCCAACCGAAAGCATGGGCAACAGCGCAGAGTGCGTTGCGGAAAAGGCCGGGGCGTAATTGGGCAAGATGTAGCTTTCGGGCCGGATATCGCCGAGATCCTCGGCCTCGGTCGAGACCATGACATAGCCCACCTCGCCCAAGGTCTCGAAATGCAGATCGGGATGGGGCTTGGGTGTGTAGTGAATGGCCAGATCAAGCTGACCATCGCGCACATCGGCGCACATCTGGGCCGAGTAATCGGCCTCGACGTAAAGCGCGGTATCGGGCACCGCCCCTTGCACCGCCTTGACCCAGTCGGCCACTTGATCGCCCAGCAGATCATGCTGGATGCCGATCCGCATCGCCATAGCGGCATTGCCCGCGCCGCGCACCGCTTGGCCCGCCGCCGTCCAGCCATTGCGCAAGCCGCGGGCATGCGGCTCGAAGCGCAGCCCTTCGGTGGTGAGTTCCGTGCCTGCGCGGCTCCGTTCCAAAAGCTTGCAGCCCAAGGCCGCCTCGAGCGCCTGCACCCGGCCCGAGATGGTCGATTGCGTCACCCCCAGACGGTTGGCCGTGCGATTGAAGCTGCGGGTTTCGCACAAGTCGAGAAAGGTTTCGATCTGCTCGAGGGTCATGGCCAATCCTAATCGGTTTATCCGATCAATACACATCTCTGTGGCGAATTGAACTCGTGTCTTGCTGGGGGAATACTGTCAGGTGAAATAAAGGGGGGACAGCACATGTCGGATCTACCGGGTCATGCGCGCGTTGTGATCATTGGCGGTGGTGTCGTCGGTGTCTCGGCGCTTTATCATCTGGCGCGTGCAGGCTGGACCGACTGTGTTTTGCTTGAGAAAAACGAACTGACTGCAGGCTCGACATGGCATGCGGCGGGCAATGTGCCCACCTTTTCGACCTCGTGGTCGCTGATGAATATGCAGCGCTACTCGACCGAGCTTTATCGCGGGCTTGGGCAAGCGGTCGATTACCCGATGAACTACCATGTCACGGGCTCGATCCGCCTTGGCCATTCAGATGAGCGGATGCAGGAATTTGCCCGCGCACGGGCCATGGGGCTTTATCAGGGCATGAAGCTAGAGATCCTCAGCCCTGATGAGATCAAGGCCAAATACCCTTTCATCGAGACCCATGATCTGAAAGGCGCGCTCTACGACCCGGCCGATGGCGATATCGACCCTGCACAGTTGACCCAAGCGCTGGCCAAGGGCGCGCGCGACATGGGGGCGACCATCGCGCGGTTTTGCCCCGCCACGGGCGTCAGCCGCGAGAACGACGAATGGATCGTGCATACCGACAAGGGCGACATCCGCTGCGAGATCGTCGTCAATGCGGCAGGCTATTATGCCCAGCGTGTCGGCGAATGGTTCAAGCCCTATGGCGGGCGCACCGTGCCGATGATGGTGATGAGCCATCAATACATGGTCTTTGACGAGGTGCCGGAAATCCGCGATTGGGCGCAGGCGGCCGGTCACAAGCTGCCGCTTTTGCGCGATGTCGATAGCTCTTATTACCTGCGGCAAGAAAAGAACGGCTTCAACCTTGGCCCCTATGAGCGGCCCTGCCGCGCGCATTGGGCCGACCCCGCCGATCCCATGCCCGAGGATTTCAGCTTTCAGCTCTACCCCGACGATCTGGAGCGGCTGTCCTTCCAGATCGAAGATTCGATGGCGCGCGTGCCGCTGTTGGCCGAGGCCGGGCTTGCCCGCGTGATCAACGGCCCCATCCCCTATACGCCCGATGGCAACCCGCTGATCGGGCCAATGCCGGGCGTGCCAAATGCGTTCGAGGCTTGTGTTTTTACCTTTGGCATCGCGCAAGGCGGTGGCGCGGGCAAGGTACTGTCCGAATGGATCACCCAAGGGGCGACCGAATGGGATATGTGGTCCTGCGATCCGCGCCGTTTCACCGATTACACCGATCACGATTATTGCGTGCAAAAGGGCATGGAGGTTTACGGCCACGAATACGCCATGCATTTCCCATGGCACCGCTGGCCCGCCGCCCCCGACCGCAAGACCTCGCCCATCCATGACAGGGTCAAGGCGCTTGGCGGGCAGATGGGCGCTTATGGCGGCTGGGAACGCGCCAATTGGTTCGCGCAACCGGGCGACGATATCTCGGAGGAAGCGACCCAGACATGGAACCGCGCAGGCCCGTGGGAAGCGCGCATCCGCGAGGAATGCGAGGCAGTGCGCGATGATGTGGGGGTTCTCGACCTGCCCGGATTTTCGCGCTTCCGCCTGACGGGGGATGGCGCGGGTGAATGGCTTTTGGGCAAGATATCGGGTGGTTTGCCAAAACCGGGGCGGCTGGGCCTTGCCTATTTCCCCGACACGCGCGGGCGCATCGTGACCGAAATGTCGGTCGCTTGTCACGGGCCGGATGACTACACGCTGATCACGGCGGCAGTTGCGCAATGGCATGACCGCGAATGGCTGGAGCGTGATCTGCCCCCCGGTCTGTCCTTGGCAGACCAAAGCCGCGAGATCGGCACGCTGATCGTGACCGGCCCCAGATCGCGTGACTTGCTGGCCGCCATCGGCACCGATGCCGACCTGACCCTGCCATGGCTGACCCATCAGACGGCGCAGCTTGCGGGCCAACCTTGCTGGCTGGCACGCGTGTCCTTCGCGGGTGAGCTGGGCTGGGAAGTTCATGCCGAAAACGATTATATGCCAGATATTTACGATGCGATCCTCAAGCAAGGCGTCAAGCCCTTTGGCATGTTTGCGCTGAATTCCTTGCGGATTGAGAAGGGCTACCGCGCGTGGAAGGGCGATTTGTCCACGGATTACAGCCTGTTGCAGGGCGGTCTTGATCGTTTTATCCGCTTTGACAAACCCCAAGACTTCCCCGGCAAACAGGCCCTTTTGGCCGAGAAACAGGCGGGTGTGGCCAAACGCTTCGTCACCTTGCGCGTCGATGCGGGCGCGGCGGATGCGCCCTATATGTCGACGCTGTGGCACGAGGGTCAGGTTGTTGGCGAAACCACATCCGGCGCTTGGGGTTACCGCGTGGACGGGTCCATCGCGCTTGGCATGCTGCGCGCCGATCTGGCCGTGCCCGGCACCAAGATCGAGGTCGATATCTACGGCCAGCGCTGTGCCGCCGTGGTGCAGGAAGATCGCCCGCTTTGGGATGCTGACAACACAAGGCTGAGGGCTTGATCATGGCAAAACCCCCAACGCACGCCCGCGCGGTGATTATCGGCGGCGGCGTCTCTGGCTGTTCGGTCGCCTATCATCTGGCCAAGCTTGGCTGGACTGATATCGTGCTGCTCGAGCGCAAACAGCTGACCTGCGGCACCACATGGCACGCGGCGGGGCTGGTGGGCCAGCTGCGCGGCAGCCAGAACATGACGCGCTTGGCCAAATACTCTGCCGAGCTTTACACCAAGCTGGAGGCGGAAACCGGCGTTGCCACCGGCATGCGACAGGTCGGCTCCATCTCGCTGGGGCTAACCGCCGACCGGCGCGAGGAATTGCTGCGCCAAGCGACCGTTGCCCGCACCTTCGGCGTCGAGGTGCATGAGATCACCACCGCCGAAGTGCGCGCCATGTATCCGCATGTGGAAATCGGCGATGTCACCTGTGCCGTGCATCTGCCGCTCGACGGGCAATGCGACCCGGCCAATATCGCGATGGCGCTGGCCAAGGGCGCACGGATGGCGGGCGCCACGATCATCGAAGGGGTCAAGGTCACTTCTGTCACCGATGATGGCGCGCGTGCGACCGGCGTGAACTGGGACAATGGCAGCGAACAGGGCCATATCGCCGCCGATGTGGTGATCAACTGCGGCGGCATGTGGGGCCGCGATCTTGCCGCCCAGTCGGGCGTCACCTTGCCGCTGCATGCCTGCGAGCACTTTTACCTCGTCACCGAACCTATTGAGGGGCTTGGCCATTTGCCGGTTCTGCGGGTGCCTGATGAATGCGCCTATTACAAATCCGATGCGGGTAAGATGATGCTCGGCGCATTCGAGCCCAAGGCCAAGCCATGGGGCATGGGCGGTATCCCCGAGGATTTCTGTTTCGACGCCCTTCCGGAAGATTTCGAGCATTTCGAGCCGATCCTTGAAATGGCAACCAAGCGCATGCCGATGTTCCAGACCGCGGGCATCCACACCTTCTTCAACGGTCCCGAAAGCTTTACCCCCGATGACCGCTACTATTTGGGCGAGGCGCCGGAACTGAAGGGTTACTGGATCGCGGCGGGTTACAACTCCATCGGGATCGTGTCGTCTGGCGGCGCAGGCATGGCGCTAGCCCATTGGATCACCGAAGGCGAGCCGCCCTTTGATCTCTGGGAGGTCGATATCCGCCGCGCCCAACCCTTCCAGCGCAATCGCCGCTACCTCAAGGAACGCGTGACCGAGACCTTGGGCCTGCTTTACGCCGATCACTGGCCCTATCGTCAGGTGGAAACCGCGCGCGGTGTGCGCCGCTCGCCCATCCACGAGCATCTGAAAGCCGAAGGTGCCGTGTTCGGCGAGGTTGCTGGCTGGGAACGCGCCAATTGGTTCGCCGATCCGGGGCAAGAACGGGAATACCGTTATAGCTGGGGCCGCCAGAACTGGCATCAAAACCAGCGCCGCGAACATATGGCGGTACGCGAGGCCGTGGGCCTGTTCGACATGACCTCTTTCGGCAAGATCCGGGTCGAGGGGCGCGCGGCTTGCGCCTTTCTCAACCGCGTCTGCGCCAATCAGGTCGATGTGGGTGTGGGCCGCGTGGTCTATACCCAAATGCTCAACCCGCGCGGTGGGATCGAAAGCGATCTAACCGTCACGCGCCTATCGGAAACCGCCTATCTGTTGGTGGTGCCGGGGGCGACGCTTCAACGCGATCTGGCATGGCTGCGCCGCCATCAAGGCGATGATGCGGTCGCCATCATCGATATGACAGCGGCGGAAGCGGTGTTTTGCGTCATGGGGCCGAAAGCGCGCGATCTTTTGTCGGCGGTCAGCCCCGATGATCTGAGTCACAAAGGCTTTGCCTTTGGCACCGCGCGCGAGATCGAGATTGGTCTGGGCATCGCGCGGGCGCATCGCATCTCGTACGTCGGCGAACTGGGGTGGGAGCTTTACGTGTCGACCGATATGGCCGCACATGTCTTTGAGTCCTTACATTCGGCAGGTGCCGATCACGGGCTGAAGCTTTGCGGGCTACACACGCTTGATAGCTGCCGGATCGAGAAAGCCTATCGCCATTTCGGCCATGACATCACAGATGAGGATCATGTGCTGGAGGCGGGCTTGGGCTTTGCGGTCAAGACCACCAAGGGCGACTTCATCGGCCGCGACGCGGTGCTGCACAAGCAAGATCAGGGGCTTGCGCGGATGATGCTGCAGTTCCGGCTCGAAAACCCCGAACCGCTCTTGTTCCATAACGAGGCGATCTTGCGCGATGGCAAGATCGTGGGGCCGGTGACCAGCGGCAATTACGGCCATGCCTTGGGCGGTGCGATCGGGATGGGCTATGTGCCCTGCCCCGGTCAGAGTGCCGAGGATGTTTTGGCCTCAACCTACGAGATCGAGGTGGCAGGCGTGCGGCACAAGGCCGTGGCGTCGCTTGCGCCGATGTATGACCCCGCCTCGGCGCGGGTGAGAATGTAACCGCCGCGCGCGACCCGCTGAGGGCACCGGCAACAGGAACGGGCAGTCAAATGGCAAATGATGAAATGCTGGAAATCGGCGAAACCTGCGAACCCGCACGCGCGCGGCGCTCAGGTGGGCGTGCGGCCCGCGTCGCCCTGCGCGCGGCCCCCTTATCCGAGGATATGCGCCCCGTGCGCCCCGGCATGGCGGGCGGCCAGTACCGCCCGATCAGCGATGCAGGGGTGCAGAAAATCCACCAAAGCGCGCTGGAAGCTTTGGAGGTGATCGGCCTGGCCGATGCGCCGCCCTCTGGTGTCGAGATCCTGACGGGTGCAGGCGCGATCTTGGGCGATGACGGGCGCATCCGCTTTCCCCGTGCGCTAGTCGAGGACATGCTGACTGTCGCGGCCCGCAACATCACACTGCATGCGCGCGACCCCAAGTTTGACATGCATCTGTCTGGTACCAACGTGCATTTCGGCACGGCGGGGGCGGCGGTGCATATCGTCGATCCGGTCACGCATGAGTATCGCGAGTCGACCGCGCAAGACCTCTATGATGCTGCCCGCCTCGTCGATAATCTCGACAATATCCATTTCTACCAGCGCACGATGGTCTGCCGCGATGTGAAGGACAATCGCGAGATGGACCTGAACACGCTTTACGGCTGCCTTGCCGGCACGAAGAAACATGTCGGCACATCCTTCAGCGACCCCGCCCATGTGGCCGATTGCTTCGAGATGCTGCATATGGTGGCGGGCGGCGAAGAGAAGTGGCTTGAACGCCCCTTTGTCAGCAATTCCAACTGCTTCGTCGTGCCACCGATGAAATTCGCCGAGGAAAGCTGCATCACGATGGAGGATTGCATCCGTCGTGGCATGCCGATGCTTTTGCTCTCTGCCGGTCAAGCGGGCGCCACGGCCCCTGCCCCCATCGCACTGGCGATTGTGCAGGCGGTGGCCGAGTGCCTCGCGGGTGTGGTCTATGTCAACGCGATCAAGAAGGGTGCGCCTGCGATTTTCGGCACTTGGCCCTTTGTCAGCGATCTGCGCACGGGCGCGATGTCGGGCGGATCGGCGGAACAGGCATTGCTCACGGCAGGCTGCGCGCAGATGCACCGCTTCTACGACCTACCCGGTGGGGCGGCCTCGGGGATTTCCGACAGCAAGCTGCCCGATATGCAGGCGGGCTGGGAACAGGGCATCACCAATGCGTTGGCGGGGCTTTCGGGGCTGAACATGTGCTACGAGGCGGTGGGCATGCATGCCTCGCTTTTGGGGTTCTGTCTGGAAAGCCTGGTCTTGGGCGACGACCTTTTGGGTCAGGCCATGCGGCTGGTGCGCGGCATCGATGTGACCGAGGACAGCACCGCGATCGACGCAATGAAGCAGGTGTGCCTGGGTGGCCCCGGCCATTACCTCGGGACCGATCAGACGCTAGGGCTGATGCAGACGGAATACATCTATCCCAAGGTCGGCAACCGGATGAGCCCCAAGGAATGGGTCGAAGCGGGCCAACCCTTGCTGCTTGATACCGCCATTGCGCGCAAGAACGCGATCTTGGCCAGCGCGGGCTGTCAGGTCTCGCCCGAGATCGACACAGCCATCCGCGCGCGCTTCAACATCTATTTCCGGTAAGAGCCGATGCTGCATCGGCTTTCCCAGCATTACGTCGCGGGGGCGTGGCAAGCACCCATTGCCCGCGCGACGCTGCCCTTTGCTACGCCCGCCACGGGGGCGGTTCTGGGGGAACTGGCCGTGGGCAATGCCCTAGATGCAGACCGCGCGGTGATGGCCGCGCGCGGGGCGTTCGAGGGGTTTTCAAGCTGGCCCGTGGCAGATCGGATCGCGCTGCTCGAGGCGATCTTGGCGGCCTACAAAGCCCGCTATGACGAGATCGCACAGGCCATGTCGACCGAGATGGGCGCCCCCATCACCCAAGCGCGTGACGCTCAGGCTTGGGCGGGCCAGATCCATCTGGAAACCACCATCCAAGCCGCCCGCGATTTTCATTGGGAAGAACAGCGCGGGTCAACCCGCATCATCCGCGAGGGGATCGGCGTTTGCGCGCTGATCACGCCGTGGAACTGGCCGATGAACCAGATCGTGTGCAAGGTCGCGCCTGCGCTTGCGGCAGGCTGCACTATGGTGCTGAAACCCTCGGAACTGGCGCCTTTGTCGGCGCTGCTTTTTGCCGAGCTATGCGATGAGGCGGGTGTGCCCCCCGGCGTGTTCAACCTTGTGAACGGCACAGGCGCAGATGTCGGCGCGCATCTGGCCGCCCACCCTCAGGTCGATATGGTCTCCTTCACTGGATCGACGCGCGCCGGTGTTGCGGTCGCCCAGGCCGCCGCGCCGACGGTCAAGCGTGTAGCGCAAGAGCTGGGCGGAAAATCAGCCAATATCATCCTGCCCGAGGCAGATCTGTCGACAGCCGTCGCGGCCGGAACACTCGCCTGTTTCGGCAATACAGGCCAAAGCTGCGATGCGCCGACGCGCATGTTTGTGCCGATGAACAAGATGGAGGCGGCCCTTGCCGCCGCGCGGGCGGCCACTGACACCGTGATCTTGGGCGACCCAGCCGACCCAAGCGTCACCATGGGGCCGCTCATCTCGGGCGCGCAATGGGACAAGGTGCAAGGGCTAATCCAGACCGGCATCGCCGAAGGCGCAACACTTGCCGCAGGCGGCCTTGGCCGCCCCGATGGCATCAACCACGGCTGGTTCGTGCGCCCCACAGTCTTTGGCCATGTCACCCATGAGATGACCATCGCGCGCGAGGAAATCTTTGGGCCTGTCCTGTCGATCATCGGCTATGACAGCGTGGATCACGCCGTCACCATGGCCAATGACACGGTTTACGGCCTTGCCGCCTATGTCTCCGGCCCATTGGAAGAAGCGCGCAAGGTCGCGCGGCGGCTGCGCGCGGGACAGGTCAATATCAACGGCCCCGATTGGGATACCTTCGCCCCCTTCGGCGGCTACAAGCAATCGGGCAATGGCCGGGAATATGCCGATTGGGGCATTCACGACTTTTGCGAAATCAAGGCACTGGTGGGATACGGATCATGAATTACGGCTATATCGGTTTGGGCAATCTGGGCGGGCATATCGCGGCAAGCCTGATCCGCGCGGGCCATCAGGTGACGGTCTATGACCGCGACCCCAGCCTTGCGCTGCGGCTGTCCGAAATGGGGGCGACGGTCGCGGGAAGTGCCGCCGAGGTTGCAGCCGCCACCGATCACGTCTTCACCTGCCTGCCCTCACCCGCTGTTTCCGAACTGGTGCTGGCCGAGATCCTGCCCAAGATGAAGCCGGGCGCGACATGGATCGAGAACTCCACCCTTGGGCGCGACGACATCGTGCGGCTGGGTGCGATTGCCGAAGCCGCCGGTATCCGCTTGCTCGAGGCACCCGTGACAGGCGGCGTGCATCTGGCCGCGCGCGGCGAGATCACGGTGCTTGCGGGCGGCGACGCTGATCTCGTGGCACTTCACCGCCCCGCGCTTGAGGTGATCGGCAACAAGCTGTTCCATATGGGCCCCTTGGGCAGTGCCGCGATCATCAAGGTGATCACCAACATGCTGGCCTTCATCCATCTGGTGGCCGATGGCGAAGCGCTCATGCTGGCCAAGCGCGGCGGGCTTGACCTCAAAACCGCGTGGGAGGCGATCACCGCCTCCTCGGGCAGCTCCTTTGTCCATGAGACCGAGGGGCAGCTGATCCTGAACGGCAGCTACGACATCGCGTTTTCGATGGATTTGGCGCTCAAGGATCTGGGCTTTGCCATGGGCTTTGGCCGCGAGTTTGGCGTGCCGCTCGATCTGGCGGGCATGACCAACCAGACCTTCGTCAAGGGCAAGGCCGCCTATGGCGGCGAGGCGCAATCGACCCAGATCGTCAAACTGCTCGAGGATGCGCTCGGCACCGATCTGAGGGCCGAGGGCTTTCCGGCTCGTTTGACCTGATCACCCAAAGACCAAGCCACCATCTACGATCAGGTTCTGCCCTGTCACTGCCCGGCTCCAAGGTGAGGCGAAAAACAGCACCGCATCGGCCATCTCGGCCGGTGTGGTGACATGGCCAAGCGGCGTTTGGCTGGCCACGATGTCGAACACGAATTCGGGCGTGGCGGCACTTGCATCGGTGGTGCGAAGCAATCCGCCCGAGACCATGTTGACCGTCACGCCCAATGGCCCAAGCTCTTTCGCCGCTGTCCGTGTCAGCGCCAAAAGCGCGCCCTTGGCGGCGGTGTAGTCGTGATAGGGCACGACCGGGTTTTGCATCAGGTTCGTGCCAATGGTGATGACGCGCCCATAGCCTTGGGCCGCGAAATGGGGCCGCAGCGCCGTGATGCAATGAAGCGCGCCGCCCACCGCCGTCTCGGCCTGCGCCGCGATCTCGGCCCATGCCATCTGGTCGAGGCTGTGGCGCGCATCGCCGTTGAAGGCAAAATCGGCCAAGGCGTTGTGCACCAGCACATCGGGCGCGCCGAACTGCGTGGTGATCTGGTCCACCATCGCCGCGACCGAGACAGGATCGGTCACATCGCCCTGAAAGGCGGCGGCGCGGAGGCCAAGCTCTGCCGCCAAGGCCTCAGCCCCTTCGCGGCTGTTGCGATAGTTGATCGCGACCTTTGCACCCTCGCGAGCAAAGGCGCGCGCGATGGCGGCGCCAAGGCCGCGCCCCGCGCCGGTGACAAGAACGGTCTGATCGGAAAGCGCGCGCGTCATGGCAGCAACTCCTGTGGGAAAGCGTGGAAATGATGGGTGGGCCCATGGCCTTGGCCCACGTTCAGCGCATCGGCCCCTGCGATGGCGCGCGCGACATAGTCTTTGGCGCGCGCCGCCGCCTGATCGAGGGGCAGGCCGTGGCCCAGAAAACAGGCCAGCGCCGATGATAGCGTGCAGCCCGTGCCATGGGTCTTGCGGGTGATCTGGCGCGGGCCGGGCAGCCATGTGAGCCCGTTTGACCCCGCCAAAATATCGGGGCAATCGCCACCCGGCAGATGCCCGCCCTTGAGCAGCACGGCTTTCGGCCCCAAGGTCAAAAGCGCCTGCGCCTGCGCTGCCATTTCCGCGCGGCTGGTGGCCTCGTGCGCACCCAACAAATCCGCTGCTTCGGGCAGGTTCGGGGTGATGACCGTGGCATGCGCCAAACTCGCGCGCAACGCCGCCACGGCGTCTTCCAACAGCAAGCGGTCGCCGCTTTTGGCGACCATGACCGGGTCAAGCACGATCGGCGCGTCCAGCCCACCAAGCGCCCCCATGACGGCCCGAATGATGGGTGCTGTGCCCAGCATGCCGATCTTAACCGCGTGAATGGCGATATCTTCGCGGATCGCGGCGATCTGTGCCGCGACCATCTCCGGCTCGATCATCTGCACGGCGCGCACGCCTTGGGTGTTCTGCGCCGTCAGCGCCGTGATCACGGCCATGGCATAGCCGCCATTGGCCGAGATCGCCTTGAGATCGGCCTGAATACCCGCGCCCCCCGAAGGATCAGAACCAGCGATGGAGAGGATATTGGGGATCATGCGGCCTTCCATTCTGCAATCAGCGCACGGGTGGCAGCCACGGGGTCAGGGGCGCGGGTTACGGCACTGACGACCGCCATGCCGACCGCCCCCGCCCCGCGCACGGCGCCCGCATCGCCGGGTTTCAGCCCGCCGATGGCGTAGCTTGGCATGGGCAAAAGCGCCGTTATCCGGGCGAGCCCCGCAAAGCCCGTGGGGGCGGCATGGTCGGGCTTGGTCGCCGTGGCGCGCACCGGACCGACACCGGCATAATCGACGCAGGGCGGCACAAGGCGGGCCTGATCTTCGGTCTCGACCGACAGGCCAAGGATCATCCCCGGTGGCAGACGCCGACGGATTGCCAGCGGATCACCATCGCCTTGCCCGATATGGAGCCCATGCGCGCCTACCGAAAGCGCCACCTCGACCCGGTCATTGACGATCAGGCACACACCCATCGCTTCCATCTCGGGCAAGATCGCGCGCAAAAGCGCCGCGATCTCGGCGTCAGAGGCTGTCTTGTCGCGGATCTGGATGATGCGCGCCCCACCCTTGGCCGCCGCGCGCACCTGATCGGGCACGGGCAGCGGGGCTTGCGCGTCGGTTACGACGTAAAGCGGGCCAATCATGCTTGGGTGATCCGTGCGCCCGCGCTCAGATCCTCGGGCGTGATCGTGTAGAGCGCATCAAGGAACGCCGATTGAAACCCGCCGGGGCCGCGCGCGCCTTGCGCGGCAATCTCGCCTGCCAGCCCGTAATAGGCCATGGCAGCCACCGTCGCGGGCAATGCCGCTTGGCCCACCAGAAACGCCGCGATCACGCCGTTGAGCGAACAGCCCAAGGCAGTGACGCGCGGCATCAAATCATGGCCGTTGGCGACACGATAGGCCGCCGTGCCATCGGTGATGTAATCGACCGCCCCCGAGACCGCGACGACACCGCCCGTGGCGCGGGCCAGATCGCGCGCCGCAGCCTCGGCCGCCTCGACCGGGTCGGCGGCATCGGCACCGCGCCCCTTGGCCCCCAACCCCGCAAGCGCCAGAACCTCCGACGCATTGCCCCGGATCACGCTTGGGCGCAGATGGAGCAGCCGCGCGCAGACCTCCTGACGATAGCGCGTGGCCCCGACCCCCACGGGGTCTAGCACCCAAGGCCGCCCTGCCCCCGCCATGACAGCGGCGGCCATCTCCATCGCCTCGGCCCATGGGGCATCGAGCGTGCCGATATTCACGCTCAGCGCTTGCGACAGCCCCGCAAACTCCGCCACCTCCTCGCGGGCATGGACCATGGCGGGCGAAGCCCCGGCGGCAAGCAGCACATTGGCCATGATGTTCATGGCGACGTAATTGGTGATGTTGTGGACCAAGGGCGCGGTGGCGCGCATTTGGTGCAAATACTGGCCGGTGTCGTTCATCACATCCTCCCGCAGCGTGGGGGAGGCCGATGGCGGGTCACGACAGGCCTTTGGCCCAGATGCACCCGGTCACGGACTCCCTACGCCAGCATGATCTGGTTCAGGTTCAAAGGGTGCTTCTCAGCCCAAGCGGTTGCCCGGACGCCCCTGTCACAATGCGGACCATTATCGTGGGCCTCAATCTTGTCAAGAGGACCGGATCAGCTGGGGTCAAATGTCCAGCGATAAGCGGGCGGGGTCGGGCCTTTGTTGCGCCCGCCCTGCTCTGTTTGTTCCCACACATGGGCCAAGATGCCGACCGAACGCGACAGGCCAAAAAACCCGCGCGCCAAGGGTGCGGGGCAACCAAGCTCGGCATAGATCACCGCCGTGGCCCCATCGATGTTAAGCGCGATGGGCTTGCCGCGCTCAGCCGCCAGATGCGCGCCGATAGCACGCGCGATATCGGCGAAACGGCCCGACACCGCCCCCGCTGCGGCGGCCTCATCGACCAGCGCCAAAAGCCGCGGCGCGCGGGGATCGACGGGTTTATGGAACCTATGGCCAAATCCGGGGAGGTAGGGGCCGTGCGCGGCCCGCCAATCATCCAGCGCGCGGCCCAGATCATCGGCATCGGCGACAGCGTGATAAAGTGCCACAGCCTGTTCACCCGCGCCGCCATGCACATCGCCCAGCATATTGAGACCCGTGGCCATTGCCGATTGCAGCCCCACGCCACAGGTGGCGGCCATGCGCGCGGCGGCAATCGAGGGGGCTTGCGGCCCGTGATCGACAGCCGAGACCAGCGCCGCCTCGAACAGCGCCGCGCGCGGGCCCTCGATCTTTTGCCCCATGACCATCAGCCAGATCATCGGCGCAAAGCCGATATTGCCGATCAGATCTTGTATAAGATGACCACGCAAGCTGATCCGCCCCGGTTCCATCTCGATGATGGCGGTGCGCCACCAATCGGCCACATCGGTTTTGTCGGTCAAATCACGCCCTCCGCGCGCAGGGATTGGATCGCGGCCAGATCGTAGCCAAGCGCTTGCAAAATGTCATCGCTGTGCTGGCCAAGGGCGGGCGGCGGGGTGGTGACGCTAGGGCGCATGCCGTCGATCATGGCCCCCAGCCGCACCAGATCGACAGGGCGGCCCACCCCCGGCACAGCGTCGAACCGACCGATGAAATCGCGGCCTGTAATCTGCGGATGGGCCAAGATCGCGGGTACGCGCATCACCGCCCCTGCCGGCACGCCGATGGTGGCCAATTCCTCGGCCCAGATCTCGGCCGGGCGCGTGGTGAGCACGGTTTCCAATTCGGCGCGCAACCTATGGCGGTTCAACTTGCGATCCTCGCGCGTGGCGAAATCGGGGTGCGCGCAGAGATCAGCGCGGCCCAGATGCCCTGCCAGCGCCAGCCATTGATCATCGGTATTGGCGGCGATGTTGATCGGCGCGTCACTGCATTGAAAGGTACCCGAGGGGGCGGAGGTCGGGTTTTCATTGCCCTGTGGCTCAGGCTCCACGCCCCCTACCAGATGGTTCGACACCACCCATCCCATCGTCGCGAGCACAGCCTCAAGCATCGAGACATCGATAAAAGCCCCGCGCGGCTGGGCGTTGAGTGCTGCGCCAATCGCCATGGCCGCCGTCAGCCCGCCGATCGTATCGGCCAAGGGATATCCCACGCGCAGGGGCGCGCTGCCCGCATCACCCGTGATTGACATCACACCTGCCGCCCCCTGCACGATCTGGTCATAGGCTGGGCGGTCGGCCCATGGGCCGGTCTGGCCAAAGCCGGAAATCGCGCAATAGATGAGCCGGGGGTTAAGGCTGCGCAGGTGATCAGGGCCAACGCCCAAGCGATCCATCACGCCGGGGCGGAAGTTTTCGACCAGCACATCGGCATCTTTAACAAGCCGCTCAAGGATCGCGCGCCCCCGCGTATCCTTGAGGTTCAGCGTCAGCGAGGTTTTGCCCGCATTTTGCGCCAGAAAGCTGATCCCCATGCCGCGCGCCGAGAGATCGGGATCGGCACCCAGATTGCGGGCCAGATCGCCCCGGCCCACCGCCTCGATCTTGACCACCTCGGCGCCAAGATGGGCAAGTTGCTGGCAGGCAAATGGGCCCGCCAGCACATTGGTCAGATCGAGAACCCGCACGCCCCGCAAGGGGGCCGTGGCCTCAGTCGCCATCAGCCACCACAGCGGCGCGCAACCTTGCCCGCCGCGCGCGGTAGCTTGGCAACACCACGAGGATCGCGGCCAGCACCAACAGCGCCAAGGTCATGGGCCTTTCAAGGATAAAGTCGAAACCGCGATAAAGCTGCATGGCGCGGGCGAAATTATCCTCCATCATCGTGCCAAGGATGAAGCCGATCAAAAGCGGTGCCAAAGGATAATCGGCAAAGCGCAGGATCGTGGCGATCACGCCGAAGCCCACAAGGATGAGCAGCTCGGTTGAATTGTTTTGCCCGATATAGCTTCCCATCAGAGTGAAGAACAAGATGAAGGGAATAAGATACTGCCTTGGGATCGTGAGGATTTTCGCGATATAGGGGATGAGCGGCAGGTTCAGCATCAACAACACCAGATTGCCGATATACATCGAGATGATGACCGCCCAAAAGACGTCGGGCTCATCGATCATCAGGCGCGGTCCGGGTGTCACGCTCAGCGCCAAAAGCGCGCCAAGCAAGATTGCAGTCGTACCAGAGCCGGGAATGCCCAAGGTCAGAAGCGGAACGAACGAACCCGAGCAAGCCGCGTTATTGGCCGATTCCGGTGCCGCCAACCCCTTGATCGAGCCATGGCCGAATTCCTCCTGCTCCTTGCCCTTGGCAAGGTTGCGCTCGACCGCATAGCCAAGGAAAGACGCGATGGTCGCACCTGCACCGGGCAGAACGCCGATGAAAAAGCCTTGGATCGATTGCCGCCCGATGACGGGGGCGATGGTGCGCGCCTCGGCCCGGCTGATGCGCAGATTGGTGATCTTGCCGCCCGCCCCGGTTGCGGCCCGGCCGGGGTTCATCACCAAAAACAGCGCTTCGGGCAGGGCAAACATCGCCATGGCCAGCGTGATGAAGGAAAAGCCCGATTGCAGCTCCATGATCCCGAAGGTGAAGCGCGGCATGTTAGACAACGCCCCCTCGCCCACCGTGCCCATCATCAGGCCCAAGATCGTCATCATCAGCGCCTTGCCCACCTGACCCGTGCCCGCAAAGGCCGCGATGGCCGAAAGCCCAACCACCATCAGCGCGAAATATTCGGCCGAATGGAACAAAAGCGCCACCGACGACAGCGCGGGCGCAAAAATCATCAACAAGATCGTGCCGATCGTGCCGCCCGCGAAGCTGGCGACAGCGGCAATGGTCAGCGCTTTGCCCGCCATCCCCTTGCGCGCCATGGGGTAGCCATCGAAGCTGGTGGCGACCGTGCCCGCGACCCCCGGCGCGTTGAGCAGGATGGAGGACGTCGAGCCGCCGAAAATCGCGCCGTAATAGACGCCCGAGAGCAAGATCAGCGCCGAGGCCGGATCGCCGATGCTGATCGCGATGGGGATCATGATCGCAATGATCGACATCGGCCCAAGACCGGGCAACATGCCGATGAGCGTGCCGATGACACAGCCCATCACCACCATCATCAGGTTGAAGGGCGTGACCGCCGCAGCAAGCCCTAACAGGAGACCTTCAATCATCTTCCACCCTCCTCAGGCCATGAACGCCGGCCAAGGGCGCAGGAAAATCCCCAACACCTCTTGTACCAGATACCAAATCGACCAAGCGGCGAGCGCGGAGACGGGGATCAGGATATAAAGCTTGCGCTCACCCAAGATCATCGCGCCCAGCATCAGGAACAATGTTGTTGATCCAAGAAAGCCCAAAGGCCTGAGCGCCATCGCATAGGCCAGCATCAGCCCAACAAGTGCAAGTGCAGGGATAATCTGGTACTCGCGCAGCTTCGCGATATCCATCGTGCCATCGGCCGGTTTGGCCGGGCTGTCGGCTTTGACGGTCTTGGGGCCAAACAGCACCATCAAACCAACGATGATGCCAGCGACCGCCAGCATCTTGGGGAATGTCGAGGGCCATATCGGATTGCGCCGCAAAATCGGCGGCAAGCTGTCATCCATGGTAAAGAACGCAGCATAGCCATAGACGCAACACAGCGTGATAAAGGCCAGCGCGATCCATCGATCAAGCGCCATGGTCGTCACTCCCCGATTTTTGGTCATTTATGGGATCGATTGACCAGAGCGCGCAATGGGTGCGCTCTGGTCCTTGATCATGCCGCCCGCGCAATCACGCTGGCGGCGGCGTGCTTAGAGAAAGCCCAGCTCGCGCATCAGATCGCCAAGCTGCGTTTCCTGTGCTTCGAGGAATTCCGTGAATTCCGCGCCGGGACGGTAGATATTGACCAGACCCATGCTGGCGCGCACGGTTTCCCACTCGGGGGTTTCCATCATCGCGGCCAGCAAATCCTGATAGGCCTGCACCTTTGCACCATCCATGCCCGGTGCGGCAAAGAACCCGCGCCAGTTCACGAATTGCGCGTCGATCCCCTGCTCGGCGAAAGTGGGGGTGTCAGCCGAGGCCGGCACACGCTCGGGCGCGGTCACGCCAAGGATGCGCACGACACCCTGATCAGACAGCGCGATCGCCTCGGAGAAGCCGGTCGAGAGCGCGTCGATCTCACCCGACAACAGACCGGCCATCGCCTCGCCACCAGCGTCATAGCCGATGTAGTTGAAGGCGGTCGGATCTTCGCCTGCGGCCTGCATCACGATAGCCGCGACAAGGTGATCCATGCCACCGGGAACCGAGCCACCGCCGATGGCGAAATCCATCCCGTCAGCGCGGTACATGGCCAGCGCATCGGCCATTGAGGTGATGGGGCTATCGGCCTTCACGACAATTGCCGCATAATCGCCAACGGTGCCTGCCACAGGCGTCAGGTCACGGAAGCTTTGCGAAATCTCGCCGGTCAGCGCGCGGATTACGATGGGGGTCGAGTTGACCATCAAGGTGCCATCGCTCGATGCGGCGTTTTCGATCAGGCTGGCAATCGCCACGCCGCCGCCACCACCCGACAGGTTTTCATAGGTTGCGCTGCCGATCAGACCGGCATTGACCAATGCCTCGCCCGTGCCGCGCGCGGTGCCATCCCAACCGCCACCGGCACCGCCGGGGATCAGGAAATGCACTTGGCCCATCATTTGATCTGCTTTCGCCATGCCCGAAAAGGCCAGCGTTGCGGTTGCCGCGGCCAACATGGCGCGGCGCGTCCACCCATAGGTGTTCATGGTCATCCTCCCGTTTGACAGGCGGTCCTCCGCCGCCCATGGTGCCAATCCAACACGAAAAGCTGACAGAAGCCTGACAGCTTGGGCGATGGGGGCAAATGGGGGTTCGGGCGGCGATGCGCTACCTGTTGGTCGAGGATAATCTGGAACTGGCCGAGGCGCTGATCAGCCGCCTTGTGCTGGATGGCCATGCCGTCGATCACGCCGCAACATTGGCCGAGGCCGAGGATTGTTTGGCCGCAGCCCTTTACGACCTGATCTTGCTCGATGTGATGCTGCCCGATGGGGATGGCCGCGAATTCCTCGCGCGCAGCCGCACAAAAATCGAAACTCCCGTGATCGTGCTGACCGCGCGCAGCCAAGTCTCGGACAGGGTCGGCGCGCTCGATCAAGGGGCCGATGATTACATCACGAAACCTTTTGATTTCTCAGAGTTAGAGGCGCGTTGCCGCGCGGTGCTGCGCCGTCGCGGCGGGGCCGCGCGCAACCAGATCACGCTCGGTGGCTGTCAGTTCGATCCGCTCTCTGGCACGCTGTCGCGCGGCGAGATGGTGTTGGAGCTGAAAAACCGCGAGATCCGCATGCTTGAGGTTTTCGCCCGCCATCCCGGCCAGATCTTGTCCAAGGCGCATCTGATGGATCGGCTGTTTTCCTATGACGCCGCTGTGACCGAAAACGCCATCGAGGTTTATGTGGGCAGGTTGCGCCGCCGGATCGAAACAGTCGGCCTGAAGATCGAGACGGTGCGCGGCTTGGGCTACCGAATCGAGACGGGTGCGCCGTGATCCCACGCGGCTCCATCGGGCGGCGATTGACCCTGCTTCTGGCGGGGGTTGCGGCGCTGTTGTCGCTGCTCAGTTGGGGGATGGTCACCGGGCTGGCACGCCAAGCGGCCGAACGGACCCAGGACAATGTCTTGGCCGCCTCGGCCATCACCATCGCCGAGACCTTGCGCAGCGAACAGGGCGAGGTGCGGCTGGAACTACCCTACTCCGCCTTTTCCATGCTCGACGCCATCGGCGAGGACCGGGTGTTTTACCGCGTGACGGCGGCGGGTGACTTGTTGACAGGCTATGCCGATCTGCCGCCCCCCGATCAGGGTTTGGCACCGGGTCAGGTCGATTTCGCCACCGGCCTTTATTCGGACGAGGTGATCCGCATGGCCTCGGTCCTGCGGGTGGTCTTGGCGGGTGCGCAGCCCATACCGGTGATCGTCACCGTCGCCCAGACACGCCAAGGCGTGGATCAAATCGCCGCCGAGTTGTCGCGGCTGGCCGCCGTTTTGTCGGTCGCGTTCTTCGTCGTGGCTGTGGCGCTGTCGGCGATTGCCGCGCGCACTTCGCTCCGCCCATTGAACGAGATCGCGGCCGCCGTCTCGCGGCGCGGGCCATCCGATCTGCGCCCTCTGCGCCGTGCGGCACCGGCCGAGCTTGCCCCCTTGATGACCGCGCTCAACCGCTTGATGGACCGTTTGGGCCAATCCATCCGCCGGTCCGAGGATTTCATCGCCGAGGCAGCACACCGCGTGCGCACGCCCTTGGCCACCGTGCGCACCCAAGCCGAGATCGCGCTGCACAGCGTCAGCGACGAGACCGAGCGCCAGCGCCTACGCGGCATTATCCGGGCCGTCGATGAAAGCTCGCGCTCGGCGGGGCAATTGCTGGATCATGCCACGGTCGCCTTTCGCGCCGACGATCTGGCGCGCGATCCCATCGATCTGGCAGATCTTGCCCGCCAAACCGCCGCCACGCTCGAGGCGACAGCCGCCTTGCGCGATATCCATCTGCAGCTCAACCTTGCACCCGCAAAGGTGGCGGGGGATGCGGTGCTGCTCGATAGCGCACTGCGCAATGTTTTGGATAATGCGATCAAATACTCGCCCGAGGATACGACCGTCAGCATCACGGTGTCCAAGCTGGGGGCCATGGGCCAGATCACCATCACAGATCAGGGGCCGGGCCTTGGCGATGGCCCTGTCGAAGCCTTGACCGAACGCTTTCGGCGTGGGGCCAATACCGGCGGCATCGTGGGCTCGGGTCTGGGGTTGACCATCGCGCGTGATGTGGTCGCAGCCCATGGCGGGCATCTGGCATTACAACATGCAGAGAACGGGAGGGGTGCATGCGTATCCTTGGTTTTGCCCTTGGCGTGATCCTGTCATGGACTGGGGCCATTCTCGCCTATGAGGTCGAGGAGGAGCGTTTCTACCCCGGCACCGGGCCAGTGGTGTTGCGCGTCATCTCGACCGCCGACTTGGCCGTATTCGAGCCATATTTGCGAGCTTTTCAGACCCAGCGCCCCGACATCAGCATCGCCTATACCGTCACCTCATCGACCGATCTATATGCCGCGATCCGCGATGGCGCGCCCTTTGATCTGGCCTTGTCCTCGGCGATGGATTTGCAATTTCAACTGGCCAATGACGGCTTTGCGCGCAGCTATCGCTCGGCTATGACCGCCGATCTGCCCGATTGGGCGCGCTGGCGCGATTTGATCTTTGCCTTCAGCGCCGAACGCGCGGTGGTCGTGGTCAATGGCGAGCGGATCGCAGGGCTGCCACTGCCTGCAACACGGCAAGAGCTGATCGCGCTGTTGCGCGACAACCCCGCGCGGTTCCACGGGGCTGTGGGTACCTATGATGTCCGCGAAAGCGGTCTGGGCTATCTTTTTGCCACCAAAGAGACACGTTCAACCGATGTCTATTGGCGGCTGGTCGAAGTGATGGGGCGGCTTGACCCAAAGCTATATTGCTGCTCGGGGCAGATGATCGACGATGTGGCGGCGGGGCGGCTGGCTATGGCCTATAACGTCTTGGGCAGCTACGCCGCCGAGCGTTTGGCGCGCGATTCCGGTGGGCGGGTGCAAATCCTGCGGATGGAGGATTTTGAGAACATCATGCTGCGCACCGCGATCATCCCGCGCAACGCCGAGCAGGTCGAGGCCGCAGGCGCGCTAATCGATCTGCTGTTGGAAACGGGCGTGCGCGCCACGGCGGATGACTGGCCCCTGCCGCCCTTGGGCGAGACGGGCGGGGCCGATGGGGCGGGGTTCAGCCCGATCCGGCTTGGTCCCGCGCTGATGGTCTACCTTGATCCGCTCAACCGGCGCACCTTTCTGGCGGAGTGGGAAAACGCGATGGAACAGCGTTAATGCTTGTAATCGGGGTTTTCGGCATCCAGCACCATACGCATGCCACGCATGAAATCGGCCTCGGCCTGCGGGTCGCCCTCTTGCTGGCGGGCAGTGATCTCGGCCACCTCGGGTGAGAGCTCGCGCAAGTCCCGCCCCGTGGACAGCGCGATGATGTAGGTGCGCGCCGCCCGCTCGAAATAATACATCCGCATAAAGGTTTCGGCGACCGTTTCACCGATGAAAAGCACGCCGTGGTTGCCCATCACCATGGTGCGGATCGAGGGGTCTTGGAACATGCGCGCGCAGCGCGTTCCCTCCTCCTCCATCGCAAGGCCGCCATAATTCTCGTCGATCACGATACGGTTGAAAAACATCGCCGAACTTTGATCGATGGGTGGCAGGCGGCTATCGGCAAGGCTGGCCAGAACCGTGGCGTAGGTGGAATGCACATGCATCGCGCAGCGCGCATGCGGCACATGGCGGTGCAGGCTGGCATGCAGCCCCCAAGCGGTGGGATCGGGCGCATCCTCGCCCTTGGCGCTTTCGGGATTATTGGCGTCGATCACCCAGAGGTCCGAGGCGCGGATGCGGCTGAAATGACGCCGCGGATTGATCAGGAATTGCGTCCCCTCATCATTGACCGCCATCGAGAAATGATTGGCCACCCCCTCATGCATCCCCTCGCGTGCAGTGAGGCGAAACGCAGCCGCCAGATCGGCGCGGGTATCGGCATGATTCATCGTCGTATCCCTTCCCATTTGCGTGCAGGCTAGCGGGCCGATCACGCCCCGTCCAGTTCCTTGGCACAACCTTTGAGCGATGATCTCGAGTCGCCAAAACTTTAGATAGTAACTTTCTTTCAATGGCTTGATCCCGTTTTTGGCCTCTCAATCCGCCCGCCACAGGCGACAGATCAATAAGATGACCACCGTCAATGAATCGCCGCCCCACTTCGCCACCATAGGCTGAGAGTTCTGCTGCCTTTGTCCAATCCCAGTCAGGTTACGATCCGCGCCCCCAAAAGCGCGTTTGGCCTCGCTTTGGCCAAAGCCAAGGCAGGCATGATCAAACGGCCCAAGGCCCAGAATGTCAGGAGACACGCGATGTCAATATTGCCGATGACCGTCACGGCCGCACCCATGAACCTACCGGCCTTCATGGCGCGCGCGCCCGATGCCGTCACAATCGTGACGGGGGGGGCGGGATTTCTCGGTTCGCATCTGTGCACCCGGCTGATCGCAGGTGGCGCGCGCGTGATCGCCATCGACAATCTCTCGACAGGCAACCGAGCAAATGTCGCGCATCTGCACGCCACGGGGCGCTTTAGCTTGATCGAACATGACATCATCATGCCCATCGAGATCAGCGAAGATGTGAGCGCGATCTATAATCTCGCCTGCCCTGCCTCGCCGCCGAAGTACCAGATTGATCCTGTTCATACGTTCCGCACCTCGATCGACGGGGCGCATAACATGCTGGAATTGGCCAAGCGGAAAACAGCGCGGATTTTGCAAGCCTCCACCTCAGAGGTTTACGGCGACCCCGAGATGTCGCCGCAACCCGAAAGCTATTTCGGCGCGGTCAACACCTATGGGCCACGCGCCTGCTATGACGAGGGCAAGCGCGGCGCAGAAACGCTGTTTTATGAATACGCAAGGGCGCATGGGCTAGAGACGCGGATCGCGCGGATTTTCAACACCTATGGGCCACGCATGGATGCGCAAGACGGGCGCGTGGTGTCGAATTTCGTGGTCCAAGCGCTCGCGGGGGACGATATCACCGTCTATGGCACAGGGCGGCAGACGCGGTCATTTTGCTATGTCGATGATCTGATCGATGGGCTGATCCGGCTGATGAACAGCGATGACGGGATCAATGGTCCGGTCAATCTCGGCAATCCGCGCGAATTCACCGTGCTGGAACTGGCCGAGATGGTGCTGGACAAGACGGGCTCGCCCTCGCGGTTGCGGTTCCTTGATGCGCTGCAAGATGACCCCAAGCAGCGCCGCCCCGACATCACCTTGGCCCATACGCTTTTGGGCTGGCAGCCGACGGTCAGCTTGCATGACGGGCTCGACCGGATGATCGCGCATTTCGCGCAAGCCCCTGAGCAACAGCGCGCAACGGCCCTGTCATGAGTGGGCCTGCGATCCTTGTCACAGGTGGGGCCGGGTTCATCGGCGCGCATTGCTGCAAGGCACTGGCCGCGGCGGGGTTTCGCCCCGTGGTTTATGACAACCTTTCAACCGGGCACGCGGCGCATGTGCGCTGGGGTCCGGCGATTTTTGCCGATCTGCGCGACCGTGCAGCACTTGGCGCGGCGATGGCGCAACATGAGATCGCGGCGGTGATGCACTTCGCGGCCTCGGCCTATGTCGGGCAATCCGTCACCGACCCGGGCAGCTATCACGACAATAATATCGGCGGCATGATCGCTTTGCTTGATGCGTGCCGCAAAAATAGCATCAAGGCGGTGGTGTTTTCTTCAAGCTGCGCCACCTATGGCACGGCCAGCGCCGCGCCGATCCGCGAGGATGCGCCGCAAGCCCCGATCAACCCTTACGGCTTCACCAAGCTGGTCGGCGAGCGGATGCTGATCGAACAAGCCACAGCCTATGGGCTGCGCCGCGCGATCTTGCGCTACTTCAACGCCGCCGGTGCCGACCCCGATGGCGATCTGGGCGAGGTCCATAGCCCCGAGACACATCTTATCCCGCTGGCCTTGATGGCGGCGGCGGGACACGGCGCGCCGTTGTCGATCTTTGGCACGGATTACGACACGCCTGATGGGAGCTGCATCCGCGACTACATCCATGTCGATGATCTGGCCCGCGCCCATGTCATGGCCTTGCGCCATGTGTTGCACGCGGGGGCGCCCTTGACCCTCAATCTGGGCAGCGGGCGCGGAACTTCGGTGCTTGAGGTGATGAGCGCGGTCCAGCGCGTGACCGGGCGCGCGGTCCCCTATGTGACCGCGCCGCGCCGGGCGGGCGATCCGGCGGCCCTTGTTGCCGACCCAAGGCTTGCGGCGGCGCGATTGGGCTTTGTCACGCGGCAAAGCGAGATCGACACGATCATCGCCCATGCCGCCCCTTGGTTCGGCCATGAGGTGCGCCATGCAGCGACGGCTTGACCCTACGATGCTTGCCCCGGTGCTGAGCGGGGGGATGCGGGCGCGTTACTTGGGCCTTACAGGGCTGTGGGGGGCATGTGTGGCGTGGTTCTGGCTATGGTGGCTTGATCCAACCCATGTAGCCAGCCCCACAGGCTATGCGCTGTCGACGCTGGCTTTGGGCTGGATCTATGGCTTGCAGCTTTACTTTGTCGCGGTGTTCTTGGGGGCCAAGCGCAGCGCCGCCCCCGACCCCAAACCATGCGCTTTCCGGGTGGCCATGGTGGTGACCAAGACACCGTCGGAACCCTTGTCGGTACTCATCCCCACTTTGAACGCCATGCTGGCGCAAGATTACCCGCATGACACATGGCTGGCCGATGAAGACCCCGACGATCTGACACGCGCTTGGTGCGCGCGCCATGGGGTCAAGATCTCAACCCGCAAGGATGATGCGCGCTACCACAATGCCGCCTGGCCGCGCCGGACCCGTTGCAAGGAAGGCAACCTTGCCTATTTCTACGACCACTGGGGCTATCGCGATTACGACGTTGTGGCGCAGCTCGACGCCGATCATGTGCCGCAACCGGGCTATCTGCGCGAGATGGTCCGCCCCTTTGCCGACCCAGCCGTTGGCTATGTCAGCGCGCCCTCGATCTGTGCGGCCAATGCCGACAAGAGCTGGGCCGCGCGCGCGCGCCTGCAATCAGAGGCGGCGTTTCATGGTGTGTTTCAGCTTGGCTATACCGGCCAGCTTGCGCCCATGTGCATCGGCTCGCATTACGCAGTGCGCACCAAAGCGCTAAAGGCGGTCGGCGGGCTTGGCCCGGAACTGGCCGAGGATCATTCCACCTCGATGATCTTGAACGCGGGCGGCTGGCGCGGCGTGCATGCGATGGAGGCGATCGCCATCGGCGACGGGCCGCGCACGCTGACCGATATGGTGACGCAGGAATTCCAATGGTCACGTAGCCTTGTGGCGCTGCTCTTGACCCATACGCCGCGCTACCTGCGTGCCTTGCCGTGGCGGCTACGGTTTCAATTCCTGTTTTGCCAAGGGCTTTACCCGATGATGGCGCTGAGTGCGGCGCTGATCTACGTGCTGCCCATCGCGGCGCTGTGGTTCGATCAGCCCTATGCCGATGTCACCTATGCACAATTCTTGGGCCATGCCCTGCCGACGGTGGGCGCGATCACGGCTTTCGCATGGGCCATGCGGCGCGATGGGTTTTTCCGGCCCCATGATGCGCGCGTGATCGCATGGGAAAAGGCGCTGTTCTTGCTGGTGCAATGGCCTTGGGTCGCATGGGGATGCCTGATGGCTGTCCGCGACCGGATCACCGGGCGTTTCGTCGATTTTCGTATCACACCCAAGGGTGAGGCAGCGGCGGCACCCCTGCCCTACAAGGTGATCGCGGTCTATGCCGTGCTGTTACTGGGGGCCGTGTCGCCGGTGCTGATCTTTGGACAGGTCAGCCAAGCGGCGGGGTTCTACCTGTTATCAGCGCTAAACGGGTTTTTCTATGCCGCCATCCTGTGGATCGCCGTGATAGGCCATATCCGCGAAAACGGGCAAGCCCGCGCAAAACAGCCTTGGTGGCGCGAGATGCGGCCGCATCTGGGCACCGCGGGGCTGGGTGCTGTTCTGCTGATCTTCGCCGTCGTGCTCCGCGGACCACAGTCTGTGCATGCGCTGACACTTGGCACCGATCTGAATGCGCTGACGCGGGCCGAGTTCATCGTCTCGGGTGCGGCCAGCGGGAGCGCAGTGGGCGCCGCGCGCATTCGTTTTGTTGCACCGGATCTGTGGAACAAACCACTTTTACCATAAAAGGAGTTACGAAATGCTTCCCCCTCGCATGATGCCGTTCTCTCTCCAACGCCGCACGGTCGTGATGGGCATGTTGGCCGCCGGTGCTGGCATGGCCGTGGCGCTGCGCCCCTCGCCCGGTTCGGTGCCGCCGGGGCTGATCCCCTTTGGGGCCTATGATCCGGCAGGCGATTTCGCCAATGAGACGGATTTCAACATCGAACACATCTTTTTGCCGTGGGAGGATGTGGCCATAAATTCGCTTTTCGATGCTGACCGCTATGCGCTGGCACGTGACCGCGCGCTTTTGGTGACGCTTGAGCCTTGGACATGGTCGCGCAGCGAGCGCAACACCCCGGGCGCGTTGCGCGCTGGGATCGCGGCGGGCGATTATGATGCCACGATGCGCTCTGTCTGCGAGGTGCTGGCCGCATTGGAAAGCCCCGTGACCCTGCGCTGGGGCCAAGAGATGGATGATAATGATGGTCAGTTCATCTGGGCCGGCTGGCAACCCCAAGACTTTATCGCCGCTTATCGCCGGATGATGGGTATCGCACGCGACACGGTGCCTGGGATCAACCTGATGTGGTCGCCCTTGGGTCATGAAGGGATGACCGCCTATTACCCCGGCGATGACTATGTCGATCTGACGGGGCTAAGCGTCTTTGGCCTTCAGGCATGGGACCGCGCCTACTATAACCGTGACCGCAGCTTTGCCGAGGTTTTCGCCCCCCGCTATGACGGCGCGGTCGGCTTTGGCAAGCCCATCGTGGTGGCGGAACTGGGCTATAGCGGTGATGCGGCCTATGTCGCGGATTGGGACAATCAGGTGCGCAGCCTTGCGGCACAGTTCCCGGCCTTGGTCGGCGTGGTCTATTTCAACTACCCCGAGGTCTATGACTGGCCACAAGGGTTCGGTCGCCCCGATTGGCGGATTGGTGACCGGGTGGTGACAATCGCAAGCTGACATCGCCATTGGCGGCTTCCTGCCGATAGGTGCGTTCAATCTAAGGTCTTGATCTGGGCTGCGATTGTGCGTGTTGTGCTTAGCCTGTCCACAGTCGCCACATAACCCCAACGACCCCTGTATTGACCCGCGTCAATGCAATACCCAATTTTGCCCTGCGCTGGTCGCGCAGCGGGCCTTGCCCCCCCGCGCCGTGACCATGGCGCGAGATTGGGGAAAGGGGTCGATCATCATGATAAAACTTATGCGCAGCGCCATCGGTGCCGCCAGTTTCAGCTTGGCCTTGGCCATTGTGACACCTCCCTTGGCGGCCCATTCACCCCAGATCGTCACACAACAAGCAGCGCGCGCTGCACCAGCCGTGCCGCAGGTGCCGACAACGGCCCCCATGCGGTTTGATTGGCGAGCAAAACGCGCGACGCCCGCCGCCAGCAGCCAACCCGCGCACCGCGCAACCGCCGCACCCGGCCAGGGCAGCTATATCTGCAGCGCCGCCGGTTCTGGTCAGATGTCGCACTGCGTCGCGCGGTAATCGGCGTTGACAGAGGTTATAGGCTGACCCTTACTGCGAGCGCAGATCAAAGGTGACGCTCCGAGGGGGATATGCACGACAACCTCGTCATGGCCGAGATGGCGCAGAGGCCGCCGCTTCAGCGCGACAGCCTGCAACAGCAGATCGATGACCGGCTGCTAGCCGGTCTGATCGCAGATGTCTGATCATCCTGACCATGGGGCTTGTCCAACGCGATGCGTGATGCGGTCGTGGCGGACGATGCAATCATCGCCAATGCCGCACCGGATATCCGCGCGGCCCTGATCGCGCGCGCGGGGCAGACCGCAACCACACACCCAAGATATGAGGCCGGCTTATGACCATCTTGCAATCGCTGACACCGCCCAAAGGGCTCCGCGTAGTGATTACCGCAGGTGCCGCAGGGATCGGAAAGGTCATCGCCACCGGCTTCCATCAGGCAGGCGCGCATGTCCATCTTTGTGATATCGACCCGGCCGCTGTTGATGCGGCACGCGCGGCGGGGTTTGCGGCCATGCTATGCGATGCCGCCGACCCCGAGCAATCGCGCGCCTTTTTCGATGCCGCGCGCGCCGATATGGGCGGGTGCGATGTGGTGATCGCCAATGCCGGGATCGCTGGTCCGACGGCCAGCATCAATGATGTGGACGAGGCCGCTTGGGACCGCACGCTCGAGGTGAATTTGCGTGGCGTCTATCTCGCCGCGCGCTACGCTGCCCCCGATCTGATCGCAAGCCGGGGCAGCTTTATCGCCCTCTCCTCGGTCGCGGGGCGCTTGGGTTTTGCCCTGCGCAGCCCCTATGCAGCCTCGAAATGGGGTGTCGTTGGCCTGATCAAAAGCCTTGCGGTCGAGCTTGGGCCGCAGGGCGTCCGCGCCAACGCGATCTTGCCCGGCATCGTCAAAGGCCCCCGGATCGAGCGCGTGATCGCCGCGCGCGCCCAGCAGATTGGCCAAAGCTATGCTGAGACCGAAAAGCAGAACCTTGAGAAAGTCGCCCTTCGCCGGATGGTCGCGCCCGAAGATATCGCAGCGATGTGCTTGTTTCTTTCGTCGCCCGGCGGGGCAAATATCACGGGTCAGGCGCTGAGCGTCTGCGCCGGTGTGGAGGCATTGTGATGGAGAATACCCCCATCGCGGTGATCGGCGCGGGGCTGATCGGATCGGCTTGGGCCTTTGGTTTTGCCCGCGCGGGCCATCGCGTGACGCTCTGGGATCAAGATGCGCGCGCCGCGCAAGCAGCCCTTGCCCGCGTGAGCGAGATCGCCACCGATATGCAGGCTGCGGGGCTTTTGGACGGGCAAACACCCGCACAGGTGGCGGGGCGGGTGACGCTTACCCCGGACTTAAAGTCTTGCGTGAAGGACGCGCTGCATATTCAAGAAAACGTGTCAGAAAATGTCGATGTCAAGCGCGCGGTCTTTGCCGCGCTTGATGCGGCCTCCTTGCCTGATGCGATCTTGGCAAGCTCTACTTCGGCGCTTTTGCCCTCCAGCTTTACCGAAACGCTGACAGGCCGCGCGCGCTGTTTGGTTGCCCATCCGATCAACCCGCCCAGCCTGATCCCCGCGGTGGAAATCGTGCCTGCTCCATGGACCGATGCGCAAGCGATGGACCGCTGCGCCGCCACCATGGCGGGGATCGGGCAAAAACCCATCCGCATGGCGCGCGAAATCGACGGCTTTATCATGAACCGCTTGCAAGGCGCGCTCTTGCAAGAGGCGATGCGCCTTGTGGCCGATGGGATCGCGACCCCTGAGGATATCGATACCGGCATCCGCGACGGCCTCGCCCCGCGCTGGTCGCTCTGCGGCCCGTTCGAGGCGATCGATCTGAACGCGCCGGGCGGTGTGCGCGATTACGTGGCGCGCTATGGGCCGATGTATCGCATCATCGGTGCGGGCCAGACCACCCTGCCCGATTGGGAGGGTGAGACGCTGGATCGGGTCGAGGCCGCGCGCCGTGCCGCCCTGCCGCTGGCCGATCTGCCCAAGGCGCAGACCCGTCGCGACCGCCGCCTGATGGCGCTCATGGCGCATTTCCGCCGCGAAACACCGCAAGATTGACCCGCCGAAAGGGACCAAGACATGGCCGCAAAGACCCGCAAAGTCATCATCTCTTGCGCCGTGACAGGCGCGATCCACACGCCCTCAATGTCACCGCATCTGCCGGTGACACCGCAAGAGATCATCGCCGATGGGCTGAAGGCCGCCGAGGCGGGCGCCACCATCCTGCATCTGCATGCGCGCGACCCCGAAACCGGGCGGCCCACGCAAGACCCCGACGCCTTTCGCGCCTTTCTGCCGCAACTCAAGCAAGCGACCGGCGCGGTGTTGAACCTGACCACCGGCGGCTCACCGCATATGACCGTGGCCGAGCGCATGCGGCCTGCGGCGGAACTCAAGCCCGAAGTCGCCTCGCTCAACATGGGGTCGATGAATTTCGGTCTTTACCCGATGCTCGACCGCTTCAAGGAGTTTCGCCACGACTGGGAACGCGCGCATCTGGAAAACAGCCGCGATCTGGTCTTCAAAAACACCTTTGCCGATATCGAGCATATTCTGCGCATCGGGAACGCCAACCACACAAGGTTCGAGTTCGAATGCTACGACACGAGCCATCTCTATAACCTTGCGCATTTCGTGGATCGTGGGCTCGTCAAGGCGCCATTCTTGGTGCAGACGGTCTTTGGCCTGTTGGGCGGGATCGGTGCACATCCCGAAGATGTGGCGCATATGAAGCGCACCGCCGACAGGCTATTTGGCGATGCCTACGTCTGGTCGGTCTTGGGTGCTGGGCGCAACCAAATGCCGGTTGCCGCACAGGCCGCAGCCCAAGGGGGCAATGTGCGCGTCGGGCTTGAGGATTCGCTTTGGATCGGGCCGGGGCAATTGGCCGAAAGCAATGCCGACCAAGTCCGCAAGGTGCGCGAGATCCTTGCCGGGCTCAGCCTTGAGGTCGCAAGCCCGGATGAGGCGCGCCAGATGCTTGATCTGAAGGGGGCGGATGGTGTCGCCTTCTGATCTTGGGCCGGTCATCGTCACGGGTGGCAGCCGGGGGATCGGGGCGGCAACCGTGCGCGCGCTTGTCGCTTTGGGCCGGCCGGTGGTGTTTTCCTATGCCAGCAACACAGCCGCCGCCGATGCGCTTTGCGCGGAACTCGGTGGGCAGGTTCGCGCGCTATGCGCCGATGTCACCGATCCCGCGACCCCTGCCCGGCTCTTCGATCTTTGCCAAGCCGCCTTTGGCCCCGCGACGGGGCTTTTCGCCAATGCGGGCATCACCGGGCCTGCAAGCAAGATCACCGATCTATCGCTCGCCGATCTGATCCGCGTGATCGACACCAATCTGATCGGCAGCTTCCTGACCGTGCAAGAAGGCGCGCGGCGGATGGGCACAGGCAGCGCGATGGTGCTGATGTCGAGCCGGGCGGCGGAACTGGGCGGCGGCGGCGAATGGGTGCATTACGCAGCCTCCAAGGGGGCGATCAACGCGATGACAAAGGGTTTGGCGCGCGAATTAGGGCCGAAGGGCATCCGGGTGAACGCCGTGGCGCCGGGCTTGATCGACACAGAGATCCACGCCGCAGCGGGTTTAGGCGACAGGCTGGTCCAGAAACGCGGCGAGGTGCCTTTGGCACGCATCGGCACGGCGGATGAGGTCGCCGATACGGTGCTGTGGCTTTTGTCGGCACGCGCAAGCTATGTCACCGGCACCATCGTCGATATCTCGGGCGGGCGGTAGAAGGTTCAGCCAATCGGCGCGCGTGTCATCGGCGCAAGGGCTGCCCCACCCCGCTCGGGCAGGCAGGCGCGCAGCACAACCTGCTGCACCTCCGCGCTGTAGGCATCGAGCGTGATCCCCCGGCGGCGATACTTGGCGCGTTTGACATACCACTCCTGCAAGAGCGGCTTGATCAGCGCGGGCAAAAGCGGCGAGGTATCGGGGCGAAATGCACCGCCTTCAATACCGCGCAGGATCACGGCCGAGAAAAAGCTTTCGGTCAGCATCTCGCTATCCACCGCCATGCGGCGCTCGGCGGGGGGGAAATTCTTTGCCTCCATAAAGGCAAAGGTGAACCACGCCAAAAGCGCCTCCGTCATGCGCAGATGGGTGTCGATCAACCAGCGCAGATGGGTGACGGGGTCACGCGTCACATCCGCGGGCGGGTTCGACAGGATGCGCTGCACCAGATCGGCCACCTCGGCCAAGATCATTTTCAACAGCGTCGTCTTGCTGTCGAAATAGGCATAAAGCCCGCCTGCCGACATTCCCGTCTCACGCGAGAGATCGCGCAGCGACATGGCCTGAAACCCGCCCTTGTTGGACAAATCAATCGCCGCCTCCAATATCCTTTGCAGGCGCGGCAGGGCGATACTGGGCTTGCGCACGCTGATCGTATCTTGGTGGCGGGCAAGGATGGATTGGCACAGTTGCGCGACCGTGGGCATCTGGTCGGTCATCGGCGGCCAGATCGGGGCGCTGGCCAGTTGTGCGGCCCTTTGGGTCGGGTTGGTCATCTTTCCATCTCCGCGGTTCAGGAATCTGTTGCCATAATCGCGGTCGCTGTCTACCAATATCTACCGAACGCTCGCTCGATAAGGATGGGAGGCCTTGACGAACGTGACCGCTTCACCCCTACCCCTATGGCCGGGATTGTCCGGAAAAACAGCGCTTGTGACCGGCGCATCCTCGGGGCTTGGGGCCCATTTCGCGCGACTTTTGGCCGCCCAAGGTGTCACGGTCACACTGGCCGCGCGGCGCAGTGATAAGGTCGCAGCGCTTTGTGCCGAGATCACGGATGCGGGCGGTGTGGCCCATGCGCTGGCGCTGGATGTGGCAGACGGCGCGGATGTGGCGGCCAAGCTGTCGGGCCAAGTTTTCGATATCGTCGTCAATAATGCAGGCACGGCAGCCACGGCCACGGCACTGGCGCATGATGATGCCACCATTGACCGGGTGATCGACACCAACCTTAAGGGCCCCTTTTTTGTTGCACGCGCAACGGCGCAGGCTATGGCCGATGCCGGGCGCCCCGGCACGATCATCAACATCGCCTCGATCTTGGGCTTTCGCGTCGCGGGCCAAGTCGCGGCCTATGCCGCATCCAAGGCGGGGCTGGTGCAACTCAGCCGCAGTTTGGCGTTGGAATGGGCGCGTCATGGCATCCGCGTGAATGCGCTCTGCCCCGGCTATATCGAGACCGAGATTAACCGCGATTTCTTTTCGACCGAGGCAGGCCAAACCTTGATCCGCCGCGTGCCACAGCGCCGGATCGGCCAGCCCGCCGATCTGGATGGCGCGTTTTTGCTGCTGGCCTCGGACCTCAGCGGTTTCATGACCGGAACCGAGATCGTGGTCGATGGCGGCCATTTGATTTCATCACTCTAAAGGACGCCCCATGGATTTCACCATTTCCCCACGCATCGAAGATTTCCGCGCAAGGATCGCGCGTTTCGTCGATGACGCGGTGATGCCTGTGGAGGCGGATCGCGCCAATTGGGACGCGCATGACAATATCGCCCACGCGCCCTTGGACGCGCTGCGCCAAAAGGCCAAGGCCGAAGGTCTGTGGTGCCTGCAACTGGCCCCAGAGACGGGCGGTCAGGGCTTGGGCAAGATGGGCATGGCCGTCTGTTATGAGGAGATGAACCGCTCGATCTTTGGGCCTGTCGTCTTCAACTCGGCCGCACCTGATGATGGCAATATGATGGTGCTGGAAAAGATCGGGACCGAGGCACAAAAGGCCCGTTGGCTCGCCCCCATCGTGGCGGGCGATGTGCGCTCGGCTTTCGCCATGACCGAGCCGCATCCGGGCGGCGGGTCAGACCCCGGCATGATGCTGACCACGGCGACAAAAAAGGGCGACAGCTATGTCATCCATGGCCGCAAATGGTACATCACCGGGGCGGCAGAGGCGCAGCATTTCATCTTGATGGCGCGCACCTCGGACGATCCGCGCCGGGGGTTGACCGCGTTCTTGTTCGACCGCGACGAGCCCGGCTGGCATATCGAGCGCCGCATCCCGATCATGGGCCCGGAGGAGCATGGCGGGCATTGCGAATTGGTGTTCGACGGCCTCGAACTGCCCGCTGACCGCGTGCTGATGGGCGAGGGTCTGGGGCTGAAGGTCACGCAAATCCGCCTTGGCCCTGCGCGTCTGACGCATTGCATGCGCTGGCTGGGGCTTGCCAAGCGCTGCACCGAGATCGCGCGCGACTATGCCGAGAACCGCCACGGCTTTGGCGTGCGGCTGGCCGACCGCGAAAGCATCCAGATCAAGCTGGGCGATCTGGCGATGGGGATCGAGATCGGGCGGCTTTTGGTGATGAAAGCCGCGTGGGAACTGGATCGCGGCGGCTTTGCCAAGAAAGAGGTCTCGATGGCGAAAATCCATGTCGCCAACCTTTTGCACAAGGCCGCCGATGTGGCGATCCAGATCAACGGCGCGCGCGGCTATTCGCAAGATACCGTGCTGGAATGGATCTATCGCTACGCCCGCCAAGCCCGCCTTGTCGATGGCGCGGATGAGGTCCACCAGATGGTGCTAAACCGCCATCTCGCCGACGAGCGCCATGATTTCTGGCGCTGGCCCGTCGCGGCGGATTGAGAACAGGGCAAGGGGAGGTAGCCATGTTCAGCGATCCGCATCTTGCACCGCGCGCGGCGAATTTCCGGCCGCTGACGCCGCTTGACCTACTCGACCGGACGCTGGAATGCCACGGGGCACGCCCGGCTGTGGCGTGGCGCGAACATGTTTGGTCTTACGCTGAATTCGGCGCAATCGTTGCCCGCATGGCGGGGGCGTTGCGCGCCCAAGGGATCGGCCCCGGCGATGTCGTCTCGGTCGCGTTGGGCAACCGGCCTGAAATGCTGGCCGCCCATTTCGCGGTACCTGCGCTGGGGGCGGTGCTGAACACGCTCAACATCCGGCTGGCAAGCGGTGAGCTGGGCTATATCCTCGACCATGCGGGGGCCAAGCTGTTGGTGGCCGAGGCCGCCTATCTGCCCGATCCCGCTGATGCGCCCCTGCCCCAAATGGTGCTGTGTAGCGCGCCCGGCGCGGGCGACGGGATAGATTGGTTCACCGGGCCTATCCCCGATCTGGACCTGACCGCCGCCATCACGGATGAGGCGCAGGCGATCACGCTCAACTATACCTCCGGCACGACCGGCAAGCCCAAGGGCGTCGTCTATACCCATCGCGGCGCATATCTGAATGCGATGGGCAATGTGCTGGCGCTGGGCCTGACCGCCGACAGCCGCTACCTGTGGGCCTTGCCGCTGTTTCACTGCAACGGCTGGTGTCAGGCTTGGGCCGTCACGGCGGCGGGTGGGCTTCATGTCTGTCTTGACCGGGTCGATCCGGCGCTAATCTTGTCGGAAATCAGCCGCCATGCGGTCACGCATCTCAGCTGCGCGCCCGTGGTGCTTTACATGCTGCTTGACCATGCCAAGGAACCGCCGCCTGTGCGGGTCAAGGTCACGACCGGTGGGGCCGCGCCCACGCCCGCGCTCTTGTCGGGGTTGTCTAAGCTCGGCTTTGACCTCAGCCATATGTATGGGCTGACCGAAAGCTATGGCCCCGCCACGATCAACGACCCAAGCGACCCTGCGGCCGATATCGACACGCGCGCGGCGCTGATGGCGCGCCAAGGGCGTCGCCACCCCACGGCGGGGCGCGCGCGCGTGGTCGATGAGAACGGCCAAGATGTGCCTGCTGATGGCGGGACGATGGGCGAGATCGTTCTGGCCGGAAACACCATCATGGCGGGCTATTTCCGCAACGCGGAGGCGACCGAAGCGGCCTTTGCGGGCGGCATGTTCCGCTCGGGCGATCTGGCCGTGGTCCATCCCGACGGTCAGATCCAGATCCGCGACCGCGCCAAGGATATCATCATCACCGGCGGCGAGAATGTCTCGAGCCTTGAGGTGGAAACGGTGCTGCACCGCCACCCCGATGTGCTGTTGGCCGCTGTCGTTGCTGCCCCCGATCCGAAATGGGGCGAAACGCCTTGGGCCTTTGTCGAGCCGCGCCAAGGTGTCGAACTGACCGCCGACGCGTTGGCCGATTTCTGCAAGGAAAACCTTGCAGGATACAAACGCCCCCGGCGCTTTGTCTTTGCCCCCCTGCCCCGCACGGCGACGGGCAAGATCCAGAAGTTCATGCTGCGTGAAACTGCGGCCAAAACCCTTGCAGCCGAGGGGGGCGTATGACGCAACCCAACCCCGAGATCGATGTCGCCGCGTTGACCGGCTGGCTCAAGGCCCGGCTGCCCGGCCCAACAGCACCGCATCTGACACGGATCGGCGGTGGGCAATCGAACCCGACATGGTTCGTCGATTGGGGGAGCGCGCGCTTGGTGCTGCGCAAAAAACCCGATGGCCCGATCCTGCCGGGCGCCCATGCCGTGGAGCGCGAGTTTCGCGTCATGCGCGCGCTGTGGGACACCGATGTCCCCGTCCCGCGGGTGCTGTGGTTGGAAGAGGATGCAACCATCCTTGGCACACCCTTCTACGTTATGGAGCGGTTGGAGGGGCGGGTGTTTTCCGACACCGCTCTGCCCGGCGTGACGCCGGCCGATCGCCGCGCGATGTATCTGGATATGGCCCGCGTTCTGGCGCGACTGCATGCGGTGCGGCCCGAGGCTGTGGGGCTGTCCGATTTCGGCAAGCCCGGCAACTATTTCGCCCGCCAGATCGCGCGCTGGACCAAGCAATATGTGGACTCGCCCGGTCCGCGTATCGCCGCACTTGATCATCTGGTTGAATGGCTACCCGCCCATATGCCGCCCGAGGATGGGGCGGTGTCCATCGCGCATGGCGATTTCCGCATCGGCAACATGATGTGGCACAAGACCGAGCCGCGCGTGATCGGCGTCTTGGATTGGGAATTGTCGACGCTTGGCCATCCGCTGGCCGATTTGGGGTTTTGCGCGATCCCGTGGCACTCAAGCACCGATGAATATGCGGGGCTTTTGGGCAGCGATTGGCAGGCGGCGGGCATTCCGACGCGCGATGGCTTTGTGGCAGAGTATTTCGCCCATGCCGCACCGACTGGGCCGCTTTTGCCTTTTCACATCGCCTTTGCGCTGTTTCGCTTTGCGGTGATCTTCGTGGGCATTGCCGACCGCGCAAGGGCAGGCTCAGCCGCCTCGGCGGAGGCCGCAACGCTGGGGCCACTGGCCCAGCGCTTCGCTGCACGCGCAGGCGAGGTCATCGCGGCACAAGACATTTCAGGGAGGGGAAGATGAAGCTGCTTTTCAAAGCGGTCGATACGCTGAACACCGGCGTCGGAAAGGCCGTCAGCCTTTTGATCTGGGCAGGCATCGTCGTGCTCTGCTACGAGGTGGTCGCGCGCTACATCTTTGGCCAGCCCACGCTTTGGGCGCATGGTTATACCCAGCGCATCTTCGGTGCCTATTTCGTGCTGGTGGGTGCCTACACGCTGATCCGGGGCGACCATGTGCGCGTCGATCTGTTGCTCAACACCGGCGGGCCACGGCGGCGCGCAGCACTCGACTTCGTCAATTTCGCCTTTCTGGTGATCTGGGGCGCGGTGCTAAGTTGGGAGGCGTTCTGGTTCTTTGAAGATAGCTGGCGCTTTAACGAGGTCGATGAAAGCGCGCTGCGCCATCCGATGTGGCCAATCAAGCTGGCCATGTTCGTCGGTGTTGCACTCATTACCTTGCAAGGCGTCATCGAGATGATCCGCTCGCTCATCCTGTTCATCAATCCAGCGGCCGATCTGGGCCGTGCCGCCACCCTGGGGAGCGCTGCACAATGACCCCTGAGCTTTTGACAATCGGCATGTTCGGCATGCTATTGGTGGCAATCTTGCTGGGCGTGTCGTTGTCCTTTGCGCTTGGCGGTACGGCGGTGGTGTTCGGGCTGTTGATGTTCGGGCCAAATGGCATGTTCACCATCGTGTCGACCATGTTCGGCTCGATGTGGTCGATCCTTTTGTCGGCCATCCCGCTTTTCGTCTTCATCGGTGTGGCGCTTGCGCGCTCAAAGATCGCCGAAGACCTTTATCAATCCTTTTATCTGTGGTCGGGGCGGATGCCCGGCGGCTTGCTGATCGGCACCTCGGGCTTTGCCGCGACGCTGTCGGCGATGACGGGAAGCTGTGCGGCCTCGACCGTGACCACGGGCCTTGTGGGCATGCCCGCCATGGCGCAGCGCGGCTATGATCGGCGGTTCGTGCTTGGCACCATCGGTGCCTCGGGAACTTTGGGGATTTTGATCCCGCCCTCGATCACGCTGATCTTGATCGGGATGCAGACAGGCCAATCGGTCGGTCGGCTATTCATGGGCGGTCTGGCCGCAGGCTTGCTGCTTTTGGCAATGTTCATGGCCTATATCGCGATCCGAAGCCGCATGCGCCCCGAATTGGCCCCGCCCGCCGCCCAGACCGCACCGATGCGCGAGCGGCTGAAATCACTGCGTGCGGTGATCTTGCCACTGATGGTCATTCTGTCTGTGCTGGTCTCGATCTTCGCGGGCATCGCCACACCGACCGAGGCCGCAGCCGTGGGCGCGCTGGCCGTCGTGATCTCGGTCGCGATCCGGGGCGAGTTGACTTTGGCCTATATGCGCAAGGTCAGCCACGACACCGCCGCGATGACGGGGATGGTGATCTGGATCGTGTTTGGCGCATCGGCCTTTGTCGCGGTCTATGGCGGCGGCGGTGGCACGCGCTTTATGCAAAGCTTTTTGCTTGGGCTCGAGATCGAACCTTGGATGATGATCTTGCTGATGCAGCTGATCACGCTGGTCTTGGGGATGTTCCTTGATCCGGTCGGGATCATCCTTTTGGTGCTGCCGATCTTTTTCCCGATCGTCATGACACTGGGCTACGACCCGATCTGGTTTTGCATCTTGTTCCAGCTGAACCTGTGCATCGGCTATATCTCGCCGCCCTTTGGCTACAACCTATTCTATCTCAAGACACTCAGCCCGGAGACGCCGATCCTTGAAATCTACAAGGCGATCTTTCCGTTCTTTTTCCTGATGCTGGCCACGGGGGCTGCGCTTTTCCTGTTCCCCGAGCTTGTGACCAGCTTCACCGCCATCCCCGCGCGTTGAGGCGCCGGGGGGACTATCCACCAGAGGAGGAGAAGACCATGACCAAGAAGATCCAACCACTTTCACGCCGCGGCTTTTTCGCCGCGTCGGCTGGCGCTGCGGCGGGGGTAACACTCGCGGCACCGGCGGCGATTGCGCAAACCAAAACGGTTTGGCGGATGCAGACGCATTGGCCCACCGGCAACTGGTATTACGAAGATGTCTTCGTAAAGTTCTGTAACCGCATCACAGCGGCCACAGGCGGCGAATTGACCGTCGAGCCGCATGCCCCCGAAAGCCTTGTGCCGACGGGCGAGGTGCTCAACGCCGTGCGTCGCGGGCTGTTGGAAAGCGCCTTCATCTACCCCGCCTACTGGATCGGGCGCGTGCCTGCCGCTGGTCACCTGAACGGCCATATCGGCGTCTGGGACCGCCACGAAGAGCAAGACATCTTCTACTACGAGATGGGCGGCCTCGACATCATCCGCGAAGCCTATGCCGAGCAGGGTGTCTATCAGGTTGGCCCCGTCTCTTATTCGGGTCTGACGCTGTGGGGCAACCGCCCGCTGCGCACCACCGCCGATTTCGCGGGCTGGCCCGTGCGCTCGACGGGTGCGGCTGGTCTTGTGCTGGCCAAGATGGGCGCATCGCCCGTCGCCATCCCCGGCGGCGAACTTTACCAAGCGCTTCAGTCCGGCGTTGTGGATGGCGCGCATTGGGGCTCGACCTCGACGGCTTGGGGCATGAACTTCCAAGAAGTGTGTAAATACATCATGGAACCCGATCTGCTTGGCCATCTGAACGGCGAAGTCATGGTTGGGCTTGATGCTTGGAATGCGGTGGGCGAGGATATCCGCGCCACCGTGTCCGAGATCGTGCGCGCAACCTCGGCCGAGGCGGCGGCGCATTTCCTCTATCGCGACCTGACCTTCAAGCAAGAATTCGTCAATGCACGTGGCGGCGAATTGGTCACCATCGATGATGATGCACTGGCTGCATTGCGTACGGCATCGCTGTCGGTCGTCGATGATTTCTCGGCACAAGACCCGACCTATTGCGGTCGATTGGGCGAGATGCTGCACGAGTTCCTGCGCACCACTGGCCGCGCCTGATCGCAGGGCGTAAGAGCAAACACAGCAAGGGCCGGTTCGCCGGCCCTTGCCTCAGGAAATGACGGAATGGATGAGAAAGATATGACCCTGCCCAGCAAAATGACCGTGGTCGAGATCTCGCGATTTGGTGGACCCGAAGTTCTGGTCCCCGCGACCGCACCTGTGCCGGTACCGGGGGATGATCAAATCCTGATCCAGATCGCCTATGCCGGTGTGAACCGCCCCGACGCCTTGCAGCGCGCGGGCAATTACGCACCGCCCAAAGACGCCTCGCCCCTGCCCGGGCTTGAGGCATCGGGCCATGTCGCAGCCGTGGGTGCCAATGTCACACGCTGGAAAGTCGGCGATGCGGTCTGCGCGCTGTTGCCGGGTGGGGGCTATGCCGAATATGCCGTCACCGCCGCCGATCACGCGCTGCCCGTGCCAAAGGGCATGACGCTGGAGGCAGCGGCGGGCCTGTGCGAGACCTTCTACACCGTCTGGACCAATGTCTTCATGCGCGGCGGGCTGAAAGCGGGCGAGCGCTTCTTGGTGCATGGCGGTGCCTCGGGGATCGGGACGACCGCGATCCAACTGGCCCGCCTGCGCGGTGCGCGCGTCTTTGCAACGGCTGGCAACCCCGTGAAATGCGCGGCTTGCGAAAGGCTGGGGGCCGAGAAAGCCTTTGACTACCGCGAAACAGATTTCGTCGCCGCCATGCGTGCCGAAGGCGGGGCCGATCTGATCCTCGACATGGTCGGCGGCGACTATATCGCGCGTAACCTTGATGCTTTGGCGATGGATGGGCGGCTGGTGCAGATCGCCTATCTGCAAGGTTCCAAGGTCACGCTCGACATGATGCAGGTGATGACACGGCGCTTGACGATCACCGGCTCGACACTGCGGCCGCAATCCCATGAAGCCAAGGCCACCATCGCGCGCGCTTTGGAGGCCGAGGTCTGGCCGCATCTGGAAAACGGCGCGATTGCGCCGGTGATGGACAGCACCTTTGACCTTGCCGATGCGGCAAAGGCCCACGCACGGATGGAGAGCGCCGCCAATATCGGCAAGATCATCCTAAAGGTCGCCGGTGCATGAGCGATTGGCGCGCCCATGACATCTCGGCCCGGCATCGTATCGCCTCACGCGGGACGCCGGGCCTTGAGCTGGTGTTGCGCCAGCGCGGCGACCACGGCCCGCCGGTCTTGTTCGTGCATGGCGCGACCTTCTCGGGGCGGCTGTTCGATATCCCCTATCCCGGGCTAAACTGGTTGCAGGTGGCCGCCGATGCAGGGTTCTCCGCCTATGCCATCGACATTCGCGGCTATGGGCTGTCCAAGCCCGACGCCTTTCCCGAGGGGCGGGCTTACGCCACAGGCGATGAAGCCATCGCCGATATCGGGGATGCGGTCGATTGGATCGCCGCGCGCCACGGGGGCGCACAGGTGGCGGTGGTCGGCTGGTCTTGGGGGACGCTGACGACCTCGCGCTATGTCATTGGCCCCGGCGCAGGCAAGGTCAGCGCGCTGGCGCTTTACGCCCCCATCTATGCCGAGGTGAACGACGACTGGATCGCCGTTATGGCCGATCCCACGGATCGGACCCGCCACCGCGATTTCGGCCCTTATCGCCATGTCGATCTGGCCGACACAAGGGCGCGCTGGGATGCGCAGCTGCCCCAAGGTGCCGATTGGCGCGATGAGGCGGTTCTGCGCGCGATGGTCGCCTCCTCCATCGCCGATGATGGCGGCGTGGGCGATCATTTCCGGGTGCCGAACGGCACATTTCTCGATCTGTGGGAATGCTTCAACGGGCGGCCCATCCATGACCCTGCCGCCATCACCTGCCCCACGCTATTGATCCGGGGCGCGCAAGACCCGACCGCGACCCGCAGCGACAGCTTGGCGCTGTTCGACAGGCTGGGGGCGGCTGACCGCACTTACGTCGAGATCGCGGGCGGCACGCATTTCATCAATGCCGAGACCCGCGCGCCCGCGCTCTTCGATGCGGTCAATGCGTTCTTGCACAGGACGCATGGCAAATGATGCAGCAAATCCTCGACATGGGCGCGCAGATCGCCTAACGGGGGCGCGACCCACGCCTTTTGCGTGAATTTCCGAACGGACCTCCTCCTGATGATCACGACCCTGACCGAAGCCCTCGCCGAACGCGGGTTCGACGTGCTGACAGATGTCCAGCAAGCCGTTACCGCCCCAGAATTGGCGGAGGCCGACCTGTTGGTCTCGGCGCAGACGGGTTCGGGCAAGACGGTCGGCTTTGGCCTTGCCATCGCACCGACGCTGATGGGCGAGGAAAGCCGCCTTGGCCCGCCCGCAGCACCCTTGGCGCTGGTGATCGCACCGACGCGCGAATTGGCGATGCAGGTGCAGCGCGAATTGGCTTGGCTTTACGGCAAGGCAGGCGCGCGGGTTGTCTCGTGCATCGGCGGCATGGATGCCCGCGAAGAACGCCGCGCGCTGGAACGTGGCGCGCATATCGTCGTCGGCACGCCGGGGCGCTTGCGCGACCATATCATGCGCCGGGTGCTTGATCTGTCCGATATCCGCGCCATCGTGCTGGATGAGGCCGACGAGATGCTCGATTTGGGCTTTCGCGAAGATCTGGAATTCATGCTGGGGGCCGCCCCATCCGAGCGGCGCACGCTCTTGTTCTCGGCCACTGTGCCGCCCGCGATTGCCGAGCTTGCCAAGCAGTTCCAGCGCGACGCGGTGCGCGTCACCACGCTGTCGCGCGGCAGCCAGCATGCCGACATCAGCTATCAGGTGGTCCAAGTCGCGGCCCAAGATGCCGAGAACGGGATCATCAACCTGCTGCGCTTTCACGATGCGCCGACCGCCATCGTGTTCGCCAATACCCGCGCCACGGTCGCGCGTTTGGCCGCGCGCTTTGCCAATCGCGGGCTGTCGGTCGTGAGCCTCTCGGGTGAGTTGAGCCAAGATGAGCGCAGCCATGCCTTGCAAGCGATGCGCGATGGGCGCGCGCGGGTTTGCGTGGCCACCGATGTGGCGGCGCGTGGTATCGACCTGCCCAAGCTTGATCTGGTGATCCATGCCGATCTGCCCACCAATACCGAGGCGCTTTTGCACCGCTCGGGGCGCACGGGGCGCGCGGGGCGCAAGGGCATCTCGGCGATGATCGTGCCCGACAAGATGACCAACAAGGCCTCGCGGCTGCTCAAATGGGCCAAGATCCAAGCGGAATGGACCTTCGCCCCCACGGCGGACGAGATCTTGGCGCTGGACGAGACGCGGCTTTTGGATAATCCGCTTTGGACCAATGCGCCGAACGAGAATGAAGCGGCCTTTGCCGCCAAGCTGATGGCGACGCATAGCCCGGAACAGATCGCAGCCGCCTGTTTGCGGCTTTACCGCGCCGGGTTGTCCGCGCCCGAGGATCTGGGCGCACCTGCCGCACCGGGCGCGCGGCCTGAGCGTCAGGCCTTCGGCCCCTCGGTCTGGTTCGCGCTGTCCGTCGGCCGCGCCCAGCGCGCCGAGGCGCGCTGGCTTTTGCCGCTTTTGTGTCGGGCGGGCAATCTCGACAAGGCGCAGATCGGCAAGATCCGGGTCGAAGAAGACCAAACTTTGGTCGAAATCGCCGAGGCTGCCGCTGCGGGCCTTACGGCGCGTCTTGGCGCGGATGGGATGCTGGAAGATGGCATTACCGCCAAACAGCAAGGTGGCGCGCCGCAAAACCGCCCCGTGCGTGCAGCCGCGCCCAAAGCGGCACGGCCAGCTGTAGAGGCGGACAGCACATCTGTGGCTGAACCCGTTGCACCACGCCCGACCCAAGCGCTGGAACCGGTGATCGCGCCGGCAGCACCCAAACCGGCTGATGTCGCTGTGCCGGATGCAAAGCCCGCGCAGAAACCAAAATATGATCCCGACCGCGCGCCCGCAAAGCGGGCAGCCCCGCGTGATGCGCCGCGTGACGCGGCCCCCCGCATGGACAAGCCCAACGAAGGCAAGCCGCGCAGCGGTAAACCCGGCGGCAAGCCCAGTGGTGGCAAGCCCTATCGCGGTGACGACAAAGCTGGCCCAAGGCAGGGCGCATCCGACCCGGCAAAGCGCTTTGGCAAACCCGGCGGCAAGCCCGATGGGAAACCGGGTGGCAGAACCGAGGGGAAACCCGGCGGCAAGCCCAGTGGTAAGCCCAATGGTAAGCCCGGAGATAAACCTTGGTCCAAGCCGGGCGCGGGCAAACCCTATCGCGGGGATGCCAAGCCTGCGGCAGCGGATGGACCTAGCACGCCGCGCGCGCGGCCCAATGCCGCCGACCCTTCGCAGCGCATGAGCCGCCCCGGTGGCAAGCCCGGCGGCCCCGGCAAACCGCGCAGCGGCAAGCCCGCGGGCCGCACTGGTCCCGGTGGTCCGCCTGCACGCGGTGGCAAGGGTGGCGGCAAAGGCAAACCTTAAGGGCAAAGCTGGGCGGCCAGCCTAGTTGCCCGCCGTTCCCCCAACATCGGCAGGCGCAACCGAGACCGATTTTACGATGGCATGCACCCCCACGCCGGGGGCAAGCCCAAGGGCCGTAGCAGAACGGCGCGTGACGCGCGCCAACACGCGACCGGCGGCGGTATCAATCGCCACGATCGCCCCCGGCCCCGTGCCCGCACGGATGTCTTGCACAAGACCCGGTAAGATATTGAGCGCCGACAACCCCTCGGGGCGGTTACGCGACAAGATCACATCATGCGCGGCGATCCGCAGACGCAGTTGCGTGCCGGGGGTATGGGCCAATTGCGGCAAGAAAAGCGCGATGCCATTGGCCTCAAGCTCGCTCAGCCCATCATCATGATGGCGCACCACGCGCGCAGTGATCAGCGCGCCCGCCTCGCGCGCACCGGCGGGCAGGATCGCGGGATCGCCCAAGACCTGCTCTGCCGGGCCTTGCGCCACCACGCGACCTGCCGCGATGGCGACCACGCTACTGGCCAGCCGCGCCACCTCGGAGGCGGAATGGCTGACGTAAAGGATGGGGATATTCACCTCATCGCGCAGCCGTTCGAGATAGGGCAAGATCTCGGCCTTGCGCGCCTCGTCCAGCGCGGCCAGCGGCTCATCTGCCAAGATGAGCTTTGGTGCCGACAAAAGCGCCCGCCCGATGGCCACGCGCTGCTTTTCACCCCCGGAAAGCGCACCGGGCCGCCGGTCGAGAAGGGGGCCGATCCCCAGCATCTCGACGATGCGCCCCTGATCGACGCGCGGGGCGGATCGGGGGGCAAACCATGCGCCATAGGCAAGGTTCTGGCGCACGCTGAGGTGCGGAAACAGTCGCCCTTCTTGAAAGATATAGCCCAAGCGGCGCTTGTGGGGGCGCAAGCGGATGGCTTGGGCCGTGTCAAGCAGCACCCAATCGCCCAGCGCGATCCGCCCCCGGTCGGGCGCAAGCAACCCCGCCACCGCGTTCACGATGCTGGTCTTGCCCGAACCCGAGCGCCCGAACAGCACCGTCACACCCGGGGGCGCCTGAAACTGCACATCAAGCCCGAAGCCCCCGAAATCATGCCCAAGCGATACCGACAGCATCACGCCCCCCCGACCCGTCGCGCGACCCGCCGCGCCAGCCATTCCGAGACGACAAGTGCGGCCATCGCCAGCACCACCGCCACGATGACAAGCCGCGTGGCCGCCCCCTCGCCGCCGGGAACCTGCAAGAAGGCGTAGATCGCCGAGGGGATGGTCCGTGTCTCGCCGGGGATGTTGGAAACGAAAGTGATCGTCGCCCCGAACTCTCCCATCGCCTTGGCAAAGGCGAGGATCGTGCCTGCCACGATACCGGGCAGCGCCATTGGCAAGGTGACAGTCAAGAAAACCCAAGCCGGTGCCGCGCCCAAGGTGGCGGCGGCTTGTTCCAGCTTGGGATCTACTGCCTCGATCGACAGGCGGATGGCGCGCACCATCAAGGGAAAGGCCATGATCGCCGCGGCCAGCGCCGCGCCTGACCAGCGAAAGGCAAAGACGATCCCCCAATCAGCCAAGAAAGACCCGATTGGCCCGCGCGTGCCGAAACTCAACAACAGCAGGTATCCCGTGACCACGGGCGGCAAGATCAAGGGCAGATGCACCAGCCCGTTGATGATCTGCTTGCCCGGAAAGGACCAGCGCGCCAGCGCATAGGCCACGAAGATGCCAAATGGTAGGCTGCACAGCGTTGCCCAAAGCGACACGCGCAGCGACAGCGCGACGGCTTGCCATTCGGCGGGGCCAAGCCAATCGGTCATGATCTAATCGCCCAAGACGGCAAAACCTTGCCGCACAAAGGCCGCGCGCGCCGCATCGCCTTGCAGATAGGCCACTAAGGCCGCCACGCCCGTGCCGTCGCGCCCGGCCAGACGGGCCAACGGATAGACGATGGCCGGGTGACTTTCGGGGGGAAAGGTGGCGATGATGGTGACATTGTCCGCAGCATTTGCATCGGTGGCATAGACGATACCATAGGGGGCCTCACCCAAGGCGACCAGCGCCAAAGCCGCGCGCACATTGTCGGTTTGTGCCACGCGGTCAGCGACCCCGTCCCACAGGCCGAAGTGTTCCAGCGCGGCCTTGCCATAGATACCCGCAGGCACCGCATCGACCAGTGCCATCGCCAAACGCCCATCACCAAGACGCGCGGCCAGATCAAAGCCCGGCCCGATCTCGACCGGGGCGGCCGCACGGCCATGGGCGATCAGCACAAGCGTGTTGCCCAAAAGATCAAAACGCCCACCGGGTTCGATCAGCCCCTCGGCCGCGATGAGATCCATCCAATCGGTGCTGGCCGAGATGAAGATATCGGCAGGCGCGCCTTGGCGGATCTGTTGGGCCAGCGCCGATGACCCGGCAAGCGAAAGGACCAGATCATGCCCCGTCGCGGCCTCGAAACCCGGTTCGATCTCGGCCAGCGCCGTGGTCAGGCTGGCTGCGGCGAACAGATGCACCGGGCCGGTTTCGGCCCCCAAGGGCGCGGTTGCGGCCAAGAACAGGGCAAGGCCTGCCAAAGCCCTGCGCAGGGTGGCGGCGATGCGTCTTGGCTTGGCGTTCGTGCAGGGCATGATGCCTTATGCCGCCAGAGCGTGATCCGTGGCAAGTCGCGCGCGCGCCGATCTTGCGCGGCGTCAAGGCGGATCTCGGCGCGCCCGCCCATCTTGGGGCCGACAGACGCCACCAGACTCGGCAGGCCCGCCCGTGCAGATACCGCTTGAAATCGCCTTCACCCATGTCGCCCCCAGCGACGAGATCAAGGATCTGATCGCCGACAAGATCGCCCATCTCGAAAAAATCTACGACGGGATCATCAGCGCCCATGTCCAGATCCGCGCACCCCATCAGCGCCACCAGACGGGCAATCTGTTTTCCGTCACCATCGAACTGCGCGTGCCGGGCCGGGCGCTGGTGGTGCGCCGCGGTCAAGACAAGGCCGCGCGCCACGAGCATCTGCGCGTCACGCTGCGCGAGGCCTTCGCCGCAATGGAGGTGGCGCTGCGGCATTGGAAAGACACCGCCAAGGGCGAGGTCAAATCTCATGGCGCCACCTTGCAAGGCGAGATCGTGCAACTTGATCTGGCGCGCGAGTTCGGCCAGATCCTCGCCACCGACAACCGCTTGATCTATTTTCACAAGAACAGCCTTGTGGACGGCGCGTTCGGCGATCTGCGCCTGCATGACAAGGTGGCCCTTGTCGTGGGCGGCGATGACAGCGTGATCGGCCCGCATGCCAGCACCGTGCGCCCCATCACCGCCCTGTCCTACGATCCCGCGACCAAGCCCAGAAGCCGCTAGCGGGGTCGCGACAACGGCCTTGCGGTGGCGGCCCCTCTCGCCCAAACTGCGGGCTATGAGCTATCGCATCGACTGTCTGCAATATGCCAACTGGTCGCCCGAGATCTTTCGCCAGATGCGCGAGGGCGGGCTTGACGCCATTCATGTCACCATCGCCTATCACGAGACATTCCGCGAAACGATTTTGAACCTCGAACGCTGGAACCGCTGGTTTGCCGATCACCCCGATCTGATCTTTCAGGGCATGACCGGCGATGATGTGCGCCGCGCCCGCGCCGAGGGGCGTACGGCGATCTTTTTCGGTGCGCAAAACCCAAGCCCGATCGAGGATGACATAGGGCTGGTCGAGATCTGGCACCGGCTGGGCCTGCGCTTCATGCAACTCAGCTACAACAACCAATCGCTGCTGGCGACGGGTTGCTATGAGGCCGAGGATGCCGGGCTGACCCGCATGGGCCGCGAAGTCATCGCCGAGATGAACCGCCTGGGCATGGTCGTCGACATGAGCCATTCAGCCGACCGCTCGACCATCGAGGCCGCCGCACATTCCACCCGCCCCATCGCCATCACGCATGCCAACCCGCATGACTGGCACCCCGCGCTGCGCAACAAGCGCGACCCGGTGATCCGCGCGGTGACCGAAGCGGGCGGCATGATGGGCTTTTCGCTCTACCCTCATCACCTGAAGGGCGGCAGCGATTGCAGCTTGGCCGATTTCTGCACCATGATCGCGCGTATGGTCGAGACCTATGGCATCGCGCATTTCGGCATCGGCTCAGATTTGTGCCAGAACCAGCCTGACCGCGTGGTGGAATGGATGCGCACGGGCCGCTGGACCAAGGGCGTGGATTACGGCGAAGGCAGCGCCAGCGCCCCCGGCTTTCCGCCGCAACCCACATGGTTCTGCGACAACCGCGATTTTCCGGGGCTGGCGAAAGGCTTGCGCGAGACGGGTTTCGACAGCGCCGAGGTTGACGCGCTGATGGGCGGCAATTGGCTGCGGTTCTTCGATGACAGCTTCGGGCCCATTGGGGGGTAGGCGCATCATGATGGAGACAGCCACCACACCAGAGGTCACAATCGCCCGCCGCGCGCCCGAGACGGTGATGCGGCTGTCGCGCTTGGGCTCGTTCCATCAATCGCGGCTCTCGTTCATGCGCGTGCTCTTGCGCCGCCTGCGCCAAGAGGGCTGGCGCTATGAGCGGCGGCACTTCGACATCGACGCGCGCGGCGTGGGGGTGGCGGTCTATACGATGCATGGCCCCGACCGCGCCTATAGCCTTGTTGCTTTTGGTCATGATCTGCCACCCGAAGCGCGCAGCGACCGGGTCATCGCCACCGCATGGGATGCGACCTTTACCCTGTTCGACGGCATCCCCGAGGCGTCCGATATCGCCCGGCTGGGCGCAGAAATCCCGCTGCAGGAAGCGGGCCGTGTCAGCGCGCGCGAATTGTCGGTCTCGCGCGCCAACCGCTCGGTGCGGCTATTCGATCATGTTGTTACGGCGCTGGCGGCAGGGCATCAGCCCGATGCCGATCTGGTCGCGGGCGTGGGCTATGTGATGCGCACCACGGCGGTTTATGGCTCGGGCAAGCTTGGGGCCGCCGACCGCGAGACGATTGCGATGCGACCCGAGTTCACCCCGCCCTTTCAGGTCGAAATGCTGACCGTTTGGCTGATCCGTGCCTTCGTGCTGGATCTGGTCGAGGAAATGGCCCGTAAACGCGCGCCCAAGACTGCGACCGTGATTGCGCCTGATCTGCGCCGCATGATCGGGATTGGCAATTCCACTGGGCTTGGCATGGCGCCTTTCTTGATCAGCCATCCGATCTTGTTCAACAATTGGATCATGGCCCGAGAAGAGGCATTGGCCCGCGTGCGCGCCATCGCCCTGCCCGACCCGGCCCGCATCGCCCGCTTTTCTGCCATTCTTGCGCGCGCGCGGCGCGCCGTGGCGCTGTGGCAGTCGGACCATCCGGTCCAGATCGCGCGACTGGCCGATCTGACCGAGGATCTGGGGCGCTTGGCCGCGCATCTGGAGGGCGCCGATCTGGCCACACCGCTGGGCTGGGACGCGCTGTGGCGCTGGGGCGCTGCGCATCTGCACGAGGAAGGGCAGGAAATGTTGGTTTCGCTCTTGCTGGAGCCGCATGGCGATCTGGTCGATGGGCTGGCCTGCTGCATGGCCGCCGACGAGGACGCGGGTTTCACCATCGACGGCGCGATGTCGGTGGGCCGGCTGCGCGCGATCTTGGGCGATGTCTATGGCTGGGCGCGCGATCTTGATTGGCAGGCGGCCGAGGCGCAGGCGCGCACATGGTATGTTTCGGCCGCAAAGCAAGAGCCGCGCTTGGGTGAGACATTGCACGAGGATTTAAGCGCTTATGAACAGCCGCTTGCCCCCGGGCGCGATGCGATGCGCCTCGAGGTGGCCTTGCGCGATCTACCCGAGGATGCGCCTATCGCGGGGGTCTTGCTGGCCCATCCCGAACATCGTCATAGCGTCAGACGCGCCCAGATCGCCGCACGCCACTCCTATGCCGAAATCCGCGACAACACCATCGGGGCCAATCTGATGCCCATCGACATGCTGCGCGCCAAGCTGTCGTTTTTCGGCGCGGGCTATTTCGATCCCCGCTCGGATCGCTGGGTGCGGATCAACATGTTTCGCGGCGCGCCTTTCCCGCATGAATTGCATGATCTGCCCGAGGATGATTGGGCCTATCCGCCGCGCGAGGCATCGGCGTGATCGCATTATCGCTGGGCGAGGCCGAGGCTTTGCTGCGCAAGGCCGCGCGCGGTGCCGGGCGGACGTGGGGCATGGCCGAGGAATTTGGCCGCGCCCTGCGCTGGCTGGAGGGGTCAGGCTTGGCCGCGATGGCATTGGCCGCCGATCTCTTGGCCCAAACAGACGGCATGGCGGATGCGGCCCTGGCCCCGGCATGGGAAGAAAAGGGGGGCTTGGTCCATCACGGCGCGGCACCTCTTTGCCCCATCGCGCTTGGGACCGCGCTGTCTGACCATGCAAATGCGCCGGGCGCGATGGGGCGCATCGGCCCTGTCTTGGCCCCGCTGCTTTTACTGCCCTATCTGGCCGATATCGCGCGCCGCCATCGGCAAGGTTACGCCGTGACATGGGGCGAAAGCCGGTTTGCCCTGACGGCAAGAGGGGCGCTTGATGCACATAACGTCCCTGCCCCCGCGCAAAGGCTGGCCGATTGGGTAGCATGGGGGCCAAGCGACACAGAGCATGCCGCCGCGGCCTTACAGCCGCACCGCGCGCATTGCCCATTATCAGCCTATGCAAGCCTGAACCGGCTTGCTGAGCGCACCTTTGCCCCCGAGACCGAGGCGCGCCGATTGTCAGGCGCGGGCGAGGCAAAGCCCAGCCCAGACGCAGCAAGACCAAAGACAGAAGGATAAGACACATGGGCCAGACCGAGACATTGAGCTTGGGCGAGATCGAAGCGCTCGCCTACCGCGCTTTGACCCGTGCAGGTGCCAATGGGAAAGCGGCAACCGCCCTCGCGCGCGCCACCGCCCAGACCGAGGCCGATGGCGTCGCCAGCCACGGTCTGGCCTATATCCCGATCTATTGCGAGCATCTGCGCTGCGGCAAGGTCGATGGCACCGCGCGCCCGATCATCACCCAGCCCAAACCGGGGCTTGTACTGGCCGATGCGGCCACGGGCTTTGCCCATGTTGCAATCGCGGCGGGTTTTGAGGCCTTGATCCCTGCAGCGCGCGCTCAAGGTATCGCGGCACTTGCCGTGTCGAATTCCTATAACTGCGGGGTCTTGGGGGTGCATACGCTGACGCTGGCCCATGCGGGGTTCTTGGCGCTTGGCTTTACCAATGCGCCTGCCTCCATTGCGCCATCGGGGGGCACGCGCCCCGTGGTCGGGACCAATCCGATCTCGCTTGCCGCACCCGACGGGGCGGGTGGCGCGGCGCTCTTGATCGACCAAAGTGCCAGCACCATCGCCAAATCCGAGATCATGAAACATGCCCGAGAGGGCCGCCCCATCCCCGAAGGATGGGGGCTGGATGCGGATGGCAACCCCACCACCGATCCGGAGGTTGCGCTGAAGGGTTCGATGGCACCATCGGGCGGCTACAAGGGTGTGGGCCTTGCGCTTTTGGTCGAAACCATGGCTGCGGCCATGACCGGGGCAAATCTTGGCATGGATGCAAGCCCCTTTTCCGGCACGGCGGGTGGGCCACCGCGCACGGGCCAAGTTTTTATCGCGATTGATGCGGAAACCAGCTCGGGCGGGGCCTTTGCCGCGCGCATCGCACGGCTGACCGGCGAGATCCGGGGCATGGCCGGGGCAAGGCTCCCCGGTGATGGACGCGCCAAGGCGCGCGCGCGCGCCCAGACCATGGGCGTGGCGGTCAGCGTGGCAACCTTGGACAAGATCCGCGCGCTGTGATCAACCCTTAGGCTCTTTGCGCTGAAGCAAGCGCTTGGGGCGCAGCGCCTCGGCGGCGTCGAAAAGGCCGAAGGTCTGGTTGACGTAATTCACCACGCCGCCGATCTGCTCGAGATATGTCTTCAGCTCTGGTGTGCGCTCGGCTGCGACCAGTTGGATGGGGCGGGCGGGATCATTGGTTTCGAACTGGCAATAAAACAGCGGCTCGCCACGGCGCAGGATGATATCCTTTTGCGGCTCATGCCATTCAAAGCCCCACATCAAGGCGCGTGGCCAGATATTGATCGGAAAGCGACCGCCAAAGATTGTGCCGGGCAATGGCTCTTTGCGGTAGTGGAGGAAGGGGGACAGCTGGGTGAGATAGACCATCTCATCGGCGATGAAGCAGTATGGCAGCACAAGCTGGAGGGTCGGGCGGTCGGGAAAGCGCCACTCGGCCTCGTTCACCAAGACCACGGCATCGGCAAGCTTGTTGGCGCGGATCGTGCTTGTATTGCCCGCCCGGTTGACCAGCCGCGCCTTGCCATCGGCATCGCGCGAAAAGCCAAGGTGCAGGTCAAAGGGGCATTTCACCATGAAATAGCGGCTTTCAAGCTGCACCACACCGGGGCAGCGACCCGCAGATTTGGCATGGGCGCGATTGGTTTGGCGAAACGATACACGCTCGGGCGGGTCATAGAGCACGGCCTGCTTATCGCTGGTCAAAAACCAACCCACGGATACCGGCCCAGAGCTGGGCCCATCCTCGGGGCGCTCGAAGGTAAGATTAATTTCCATCACGCCATCATCACTTGGGAACCATGATCCTTGTCTTTCGACAGATCACGCACTTAGGATAATGACATCCACTCTAGGCGCAAGGCGATCTTGCGATTTGCGCGCGGTTTGATGGAACCGGCGTTGCACGCCATGGGCAGGATGGGCGTAGCGCGCGGCGCGGCACAAAGGGCCAACGTTTACGACACGACCTGCGTCATACCGGCCAAGATACAGGCCGCCTGCCCTGTCGGCGTGGCGCGCAGCACGGGCACCGCGAGTTTGCACTCAGCCCTGACCAATGGGCAGCGCGGGTGAAAGGCACAGCCCGCAGGGGGCGAGATCGGGTTCGGGATTTCACCGCTGACCGATGTACGCCGACGCCCCGAGAGCGCCAGATCGGGCACCGCATCAAGCAGCATCCGCGTATAGGGGTGCTGGGGTTCGTGAAACAGCCGCTTGGCATCGGCCACCTCGACCAAGCGGCCCAGATAAAGCACGCCGATCCGGTTCGACATGTGCCGCACCACCGACAGATCATGCGAGATCAGCAGATAGGTCAGTTTGAACTCATCTTGCAGATCGCGCATCAGGTTGAGGATTTGCGCCTGCACCGAGACATCGAGCGCGGATGTCGGCTCGTCACAGACGATGAATTCGGGCCGTGAGGACAGTGCGCGGGCAATCGCGATGCGCTGGCGCTGGCCGCCCGAAAATTCGTGCGGGAATTTGCCGGCATCGGCGGCTGACAGCCCCACCAGATCCAACAGCCGTCGCCACCTCGCGGCCCACATCGCCCCGTGGCATCAGGCCCAAGGTGCGGATCGGTTCCGCGATGATATCGCCCACGCGCCAACGGGGGTTGAGGCTGGCGAAGGGGTCTTGAAAGATCATCTGCATCCGACGGCGCAGCGCGCGCATGGCGATGGGGTCGGCGGGGTCCATCGCCTGCCCCTCAATCGCGATCTGGCCCGCGCTTGGGGTCAATAGCCCCACGATCATCTTGGCGATGGTCGATTTGCCAGAACCGGACTCGCCCACCAAGGCAAAGGTCTCGCCCTTGTTGATGGCAAAGCTGACATCCGCCGTGGCGGTCAGGAATTGACGCTCTTCACGCTCTAGCACGCGGTTCAGCCAAGGTTTGGAGACATCGAAGCGGCGGGTCAGGCCCGTGACCGTCAAAAAGGGTTCAGCCATGGTGCTGTTCCGTCTCCAACAGCCAACAGGCGGCTTCGTGCTGCGGGGCGACGGGCGTGAGGCCGGGGCGGTCGCGCAAGCAGCGATCCATGACCTGCATGCAGCGCGGGTTGAAGGCGCAGCCCGCAGGGATCGCATCCAAACGCGGCATGGCACCGGGGATCTGCACCAAGCGGTCGGACATCTGTTCCAGCGTCGGGATCGAGCCCATCAGCCCAGCGGTATAGGGGTGGCGCGCGTGCAGAATTACATCGCGCACCGGCCCGATCTCGGCCATGCGGCCCGCGTAAAGCACCGCGACACGGTCGGCGGTTTCCGCGATCACGCCCATATCATGGGTGATCAGCATCACTGCAGCCCCCCGTTCGGCGCAGATCTCTTTCAGCACATCGATAATCTGCGCCTGCACCGAGACATCAAGCGCTGTCGTCGGCTCATCGGCGATGACCAGTTCCGGCTCGGCGGCGAGGGCCAAGGCAATCACCACGCGCTGGCGCATACCGCCGGAGAAATGATGCGGGTAATCATCGATCCGGCGCGCGGCGGCGGGAATGCCCACCCGATCCAAGAGTGCGATGGCGCGCGCGCGCGCTTCTTTCTCGGAGACATCCATATGGGTACGGATCGTCTCGGTCAGTTGCTGGGCGATGGTGTAGAGCGGGTTGAGGCTGGTCAGCGGGTCTTGGAACACCATGCCGATCCGGCGGCCGCGCACACGGCGCATGGCTTCGGGCGAAAGCTGGTCGATACGCATCATCCCCGAGCCAGACCTCGCCCCCCGCGATGCGACCGGGCGGCTCGATCAGGCCGATGATGGCGGCCCCGGTGATGGATTTGCCCGCCCCGGATCTCGCCCACCATCCCCAAAACCTCGCCAGGGGCGATGTCAAACGACACCCCATCAAGCGCGCGCAGTGTGCCGCGCCTTGTGGGGAATTCGACAACAAGATCACGGACGGACAGCAATGGCTTGGTCATCAGCGCAACCTCGGGTTCAGCGCATCGCGCAGCCAATCGCCGAGCATGTTGACCGACAAGGCCAGCGCCAACAGCGTCAACGCAGGGAACAGCAAGATCCACCATTCGCCCGAGAACAGGAATTGCTGGCCGATGCGGATCAGCGTGCCAAGGCTGGGCTGGGTCGGCGGCACGCCCACGCCAAGAAAGGACAGCGTCGCCTCGGCGATGATGGCAAGCGCCACGCTGATCGTGGCAATCACCAGCACCGGGCCCATCACATTGGGCAAGATGTGGCGGATCAAGATGCGCAAGGGGCGTGACACCGATCACGCGGGCGGCTTGGACATATTCCTTGCCCTTTTCCACCATGGTCGCACCGCGCACGACGCGCGCGAATTGCACCCAATCACTGAGCCCGATGGCCACGATCAAGACCCAGATCGCCATCGCCTCGCGCTGGGTGGGGGGGATGATGCCGCGCGCCACGCCAAAGATCAAAAGCGCGATCAGGATCGAGGGGAAGGAGAGCTGCACATCGGCAACCCGCATCAAGACCGCATCGACCCAACCGCCGCGATAACCCGCCACCAGACCCGCGCTGATGCCCAAGACCATCGCCAAGAGCACCGCAGAGACCCCCACGAAAAGCGAAATGCGCGCACCGTAAAGGATGGTCGAGAACACATCGCGGCCCTGATTGTCGGTGCCCATCAGATAGGTGCTGCCGGTAAAGGCGTTGGGCTGCATCGGGGGCGTGAAGCCATCCATCAGGTTCAGGCTGGAGGGGTCATAAGGGTTGGTGGGCGCGATCCACGGCGCAAAAATGGCCGCCAGCACGATCACCAGCGCCACAAGACCCGAGATGATCGCCACCGGCGAGCGGCGGAACGAGGCCGCGACATCGCTGTCCCAGATGCGGAAAAGGCGGCCGCGTGGCTTGGTATCTTGCATAACGCCCCCCTCAGTGCCGCACACCGCCGCGCTCGACGCGCAGGCGGGGATCGACCGCATAATATAGCAGATCGACGATCAGGTTGATGATGACGAAAATCAGCGCGATCAGCACCAGATAGGCCGACATCACCGGCACATCGACGACACGCACGGAGTTGATGAACAAGGCACCGACGCCCGGCCATTGAAACACGGTCTCGGTGATGATGGCGAAAGCGATGATCGAGCCCAGTTGCAGCCCGGTGATGGTGATCACGGGCACCATGGTGTTTTTGAGCGCATGGCCGAAATGCACCGCGCGGTTGCTGAGGCCACGCGCGCGGGCGAATTTGATATAGTCGGTGCGCAAAACCTCGAGCATTTCGGCGCGCACCAGACGCATGATCAGCGTCATCTGGTAAAGCCCCAGCGTGATCGCGGGCAAGATGAGCGAAGCACGGCCCGATTGCGTCAAAAACCCGGTTTCCCAGCCCCAAGGCAACGCCACCGTGTCACCCCGCCCGAATGAGGGCAGCCATTGCAACTCGACCGCGAAAATCCAGATCAAAAGCACACCGATCAGAAAGGTGGGCAGCGACACACCGATGAGGGACACGGTCATGATCGCCGTCGACAGCGCACCACGCCGATGAAGCGCGGTATAGACCCCTGCCCCTACCCCGAAGACAAAGGCCGCCAACCCCGAGATCAGCGCCAATTCCAACGTCGCAGGCAGGCGCGACAGGATCAACTCCATCACCGGCTGTTGCAGACGGTAGGAAATGCCAAACTCGCCTTGCGCGGCATTGCCCACGAAACGGGCGAATTGGACAACAAAAGGATCATTCAGGCCAAGGTTTTCGCGCAGCGCGGCACGATCCTCGAGCGATGTTTCTTGGCCGACCATCGCATAGATCGGATCGCCCACATAGCGAAACAGCGCGAAAGACACGAGCGCCACGGCCAGCATCACAAGGACCGACTGCACGATCCGGCGGATGATATAGGCAAGCATGCGATGCCCCTGTTGATGGCCTGTGTGTGAAGAAAACGGCCCGCATGGGGGTTCCCATGCGGGCCGCAAGTTTGGCGCCAGATCAGCGCGTGAAGGTCACATCGGCCATCGACGGCTGGTTCTCGGGATGAACCGGCAGGTTGATGCCATCGCGCACGGCATAGGCCAAAAGCTGGTTATGCACGTTCAGGAAAACGCGATCTTCCATCACCTTGTCCCAGATTTGCGCGATAGTGGCATCGCGGGCCTCCAGATCGGTCATGGTGGCCAGCGACTCGATCATCGCGTTGACCTCGGGGTTGTCGTAGCGCGCGCCATTGTAGCTGCCGTAGCCTTCTTCGCGGCCATGCACGAGGAAGTTGAAGACATAGGCGCTGTCAAAGGTCGGCACACCCCAGCCGAGCAGGTAGAAGTCGGTCTCCCAACGCTCGATCAGCGGGAAATGCTGCGAGCGGGTCTGCGAGATCAGGTTGGCGCTAATGCCGATCCTGCCCAGCATGCCGACGAAAGCCTGACAGATCGCTTCGTCGTTGAGGTAGCGGTCGTTGGGGCAATGCAGATCGACCGAGAAACCATCGGGATAGATGCCGCGCACAAGCGTGTTGGCCCGGTCGTAATCAGGCGCGCCATAGGCGTGCAGATCCTCGCGCCAGCCGTTGACGAAGGGCGGAAGCGGCGCGGCCGAGGGCTGCGACTGGCCGCGCATCACCACCTGCTGGATCGCGTCGCGATCAAGGGCCAGTGACATGGCTTCGCGGATTTCGGGGTGCGAGAAGGGGTTATCTTCGACATTGGCGCTGATCAGCTTGGGCGATGCCTGATCATAGCTGAAGAAGATATTGCGGTTTTCCGGGCCGGTGGCCACCGTGATGCCCGCTGTCTGTTCCAGACGCGCGATATCTTGCACAGGCACGTCTTGGACCACATCCACCTCGCCCGACAAAAGCGCGGCCACACGGGTCGCGGCCTCGGCGATCGGGGTATAGATGATCTCGGTCACTTGCGGGTCTGCATCCCAATGGCCGTCAAAATGCGCCAGCACCGTGCGCACTTCGGGGTCGCGCGACACAAGGCGGTAAGGGCCTGTGCCATTGGCGTTGCGCACGGCGAAATTCTCTTCGCCTGCGGCGAAATTCTGCGGCACTTCCACAGCATTGGCGGCGGCCCAGCCGCTATCCATGATGAAGAAGTTGGTCAGGTTTTGTACATAAAGCGGCGAAGGGCCTGCCATCTGGATATGCACGGTGTAGTCGTCGATCGCAGTCGCACCGGTCACGGCGGAATGCAGCGCGCGGAAGCCCGAGCTTTCATGGCGCACGCGGTCCATCGAGAAGACCACATCCTCGGCGGTGAAGGCGCTGCCGTCGTGGAAGGTCACGCCTTCGCGCAGCTTCAAGACCCAAATCGTCGGATCATCGGCATGGATCGACCATTCGGTCGCCAGACGCGGCTTGAGCGAGCCATCGGTATCGCGGCGCACCAGCGTCTCGTACATGTGGTGCAGAAGGGTCGAGGTCGGCCCCTCGTTCTGGCTATGCGGGTCAAGCGTCAGCGCGTCGGCCACGCGGGCCCAACGAAGGGTTTCGGCATGGCTGGCACTGGCAACAAGCGTCAGCGCAAGCGCAGACACCATCAAGCGGCGCGGCGCGGTCGTCAGAAATGAAGTCATTGATCGTCTCCCTTTGGATCAGTCGGCAGTATCGGCTTATCTTGCCACAGCATGCTGCACGGCAAGGTGGTGCGAAACAAGCTCTTTGATCATGTGGTAAAAGACCCGGCTTCAAGGGTCAATCACCGATCAATTCCACCGCGAAGCGGCGGTCACGCGGGACAGATTTCCGCCGATGAGCAACGCCCCTGCCCCTTGCCACACCCGTGCAGCGCTGTGTTGATGTCCACGCCGGTGAGGTGCTGCGCGACCAATGACGGAGCGCAACCTTGCGGTCGGAATGATGAGTCAACCGCATCTTCTTATCGCACTTTGGCGCTAATCCACATCGCCAGTTATGTGTGTAATCACGCTTAACTGCGCAGCCCTGGGTCAAATTCTATTTTGAGCCAATTCGGGCATAATGGGAGCAGTCGGCGCAAGCATCACGCTAAAATCAATCTAACGAATATAGATTATATCCTTAGTTGGTAAATTATCTTTTCGAGAATTAATCTAGGTTATTTCGGCGCAGCAGATGAGCGCTCGCGACTATTCTGCTGTTCGTCATTGATTTTTCATACCATGACCTAACATAATTTCGGTATTTACGTGACATCACGAAAATCACACCCGAGCGTGAACGGTGTATTTAACGGCCGGACAACCGGGGCGGCGAGGTAAGATGAGATTTGAAACCGTTGTGAACGACACGGCATCTTCTTCGCGCAGCAATGCGCAGCCTTTGGTGAGTTTGATCATTGGCGATTCACCGCGCATGGTTGAACTCAAACGGCTGGTTAAAATCGTGGGCCCGTCGCTGGCCACCGTGATGTTGAGCGGTGAGACGGGCGTGGGCAAAGATATTGTTGCGCAAGATATCCACCGTCAAAGCTTACGCTCCGGCCCCTTTGTGGCAATCAACTGCGCTGCCATTCCTGCCGAGCTTTTGGAATCCGAGTTGTTTGGCTACGAGAAAGGTGCATTTACCGGCGCAGATCGTGCGCGCATGGGTCGCTTTGAGATGTCGAACGGCGGCACACTGTTTCTTGACGAGATCGGTGATATGCCTTTGGCGCTGCAATCAAAACTGCTGCGCACACTTGAAAACCACTGCATCCAGCGCATCGGGGGCAACCGCGAGATCAAGCTTGATCTGCGGCTGATCTGCGCCACGCATCAAAATGTTGAACGGATGGTCGAAGATGGCCGCTTTCGCGCCGATCTTTACTATCGTTTGGCAACCTTTCCAATCAAAGTGCCGCCTTTGTCAGAGCGGCGCGAGGATATCCCCGCTCTGCTTGAAGCGCTGATGGTGAGCTATCTAGAGCGACAGCCGGGCGCTTTGGCCCCGCGCTTTAGCCCGGCGGCGGTCGAAGCGCTCAAGGGTCATGAATGGCCCGGAAATGTCCGCGAATTACGCAATGTTCTTGAACGTGCCTTTGTTTTGTTTGCTGGCCAAGAGATCTCGGGGCGCAATGTGGTCGAAAACTTGCTGCGCTTGCGCCTGCCCGAGGCAAACGCACAAGCAGAGAATGACGCACTATGGGAGGCGGCGGCAACTTTTGGCGGTGAGGTTGCGGAATTGCCCGAGACGATCACCCAAGCCGCACTCCCCAGCCCTGAGGACTTCCGCTTGTGGTTTCGCCATAATGACGAGATCGATTTGCGCGGCTTCATCCGCGATGTCGAGGTTGTGTTGATCGAAGCGGCCCTTGCCGCCAAGGATGGGCTGGTCAGTCACGCCGCCGACGCGTTGAAGCTCCGCCGGACGACCTTGATCGAGAAGATGAAGAAGCTGATGATTGAACGGCCAAACTTGGGCTAACGCGCGCTTATTCGCCCGCCTTGTTCCATGCATCAAGCATCGAGGTCAGGTAACTGCCGGTACTCTTGAGCTGTGTCACAATGCTTTCCATCGCGCCGAACTTGACCATGTAGCGGTCGTTGATCCGGGTTTCGCTAAGGACGAGATCGTCGAGCGATTCTTCCTTGTCGCGCATATCTGTCTCAAACCGGCTTGTGCGCAGGGCGATGTCACCATCCGTAGCAAGGCTTTGTTCAACGAAATCGCGGACCCGATCGATCAGGCTTTCACCGAAATAGACCATCGCGCTCATCGGGCTGCTATCGGTCACGCGCAAGCTTACCCCCGCGAAATCGCCAGTGATCTTGTAGAACTCAGGCACGCCATCAACTGTGCGTTGAATAAGCGTTTCGCCATTGAGCGTTGCTGTATTGGCATCGGTGAATTCAAAAGCATATGCGCCCGCCGGCGGCGCGGCAAAGCTTGCAAGATTTACGCTTACCCCCTCGGACGAGGATTGGTTCAAGGATTGAAAGATCGCTCGGTATTGGGCGGGATCGCTGGCCATCACAGCTTGAAACACATCGCTATCAAGCGAGAGAGAGCCGTCGCGCTCGGTCCGGACGCCGAGGTTGGATAGGTAGATTGCGTCATCACCGAACCCGTCAAGCGGTGTCGTTGTCAAGGCCGCAAAGCTTCGCTTGAGGGCCGCCACGGTTGGGTCTGAGACAAGCGGCCCGCTGCTTGCGCCGTTGATCCCGCGTTTGGACGCCTCGCGCAACATTGCCCCGGTGGTATTGAGCGCATCGACAAAGGCGCGCATCTCTGCCTCGGCAAGGTCGGGATCTTCAAGCGCCACAACTGTGACCGGGCTTGCGGTTGTTGCCGTGAGCGACAGGGTCAGCCCCGGCAAAAGATCATCGATGGTGTTTGAGCTCCGCGTGACAGCGATGCCATCGACACTGAGCGCTGCATCGCTTGCCGCGACGATCTGGTTGGCGTTATTCGTCGTGTCGAAATCATCAAGTGGATCGCTGGCCGTGATGAGTATCGCACTCGCGGCCCCGGTATCTGTCAAGACAGCCAGTGAAAATTTACCATCACCCTTTGCGATGACCTGCGCCGAAAGACCTGTCACCGCCGAGAGTTTAGTGGCAAGATCATCAAGTCCGTCGGTCGCCGAAAGCGTGATCGTCACGGCAGTGCGGCTTGATGCGGTGAAGGCCGGAACATCAGACCAGCTTCCAAAATCAATCTCAAGGCTGCCGGCACCAAGGATTTGGTCGGCGGTTGAAAAATTCGTGAATTCAAGCACCTGCCCCTGCGCAAGCGCTGTGACCTCGACCGAGGCGGTGCGGTTTTCGAGCGCGTCGATGTCCGAGATTTCGACCCCCACAGCGGCGGAGGAAGACGCGACATCAAAGGCAAGACCGGCAGACTCCACCGAGAGCGCGCTGCGCAATGTCTCCATGCCCGCTTGCAATTTGCCCATCTCGGAAATCGACAATTCGATCTCTTCTTTCTGGGACGATAGCTGGGCGCGTTTGGGCTCAATCTCGGCGGCAGTCAAGCTTTGCACCAGCTGGGTGATGTTCAGCCCCGACCCTTGGCTGTTCAGCGTGCTGAGATAATCTACCGCCATCCGCCTTTTTCCTTTTGCAGGCCTACTTCCCTAAACGACACAGAGCGGTGCATTGTTACCGGCAAGCGCATGTCAGTATTCGATCGAAATCTCGATCCGGCGATTGCGTTCACGGCCCTCGGCGGTGTCATTGGTGTCTACGGGCTGGGTTTCGCCAAAGCTGACGGCTTGCATCCGCCCGGGTTGCACCAACCCCGTGGCTTCTATCGATTGCACCACGCTGGCCGAACGCGCGGCGGCAAGATCCCAATTATCGCGGAAAACGCCGCTGATCGGCACATCGTCGGTATGGCCAGCCACGACGATGGTGCTTTCATCGTCCATCGCGGCAAAGGCGATGCGGCTCATGATATCGCGCGCTGCCGCCGTCAGATCAGCGGAACCGGAGGGGAAAGCCCCGCCTGCACCAACCGTGACCACAACCTTGCCCTCGACCTGTTCGACCTCGACCAACCCTTCGCCAAGCTCTTGACGCAGGGCGACGGTGAGCATGTCCTTGGCAATCGAGGCCCTTTCTGCACTGGCCTGCGCTTCGGCCTGTTGCTGTTCAAGCCGCTCAAGCTCGGCTTGGCCAAGGCTGGTGTCAGGTTGTTGCGCGGCAGCTGCAAGTTCGGCGAGCTGTTGTTCAAGCCCTCCGAACAGAACCTCGCTGTCGGCCTTGCCACTGGCTTGGCGCGCCTCGGCCAGCGCTTGCAATGTTTCCTCGATCAAGCTGGGCAGATCTTTCTGGGCTGTGTCTTCGGAGGGGAAGTTAATCACGACATTCTCGCCTGCCATCTCGACCGAGACTTCGCCGGATTGGATTGCCTGATCAAGGGCGCGGGCCAGTTCCGTGGCATCAAGCGTATCAGATTGCGCGCCGGATTGCTCTTCGGGGGTGGTCTCTTGCTGGCCACCCGAGCCTTCGGACGTGCCGTCCTGCCCGTCATCGCCACCCTCTGGTGCGACTTCTTCTTCGGTTTTGACCTCAAGCTCGGGGCGTTCAAGCTCGGTGGTTTGCTGGGTCATCTCATTGGTGACAGACGGGCTTGGCGATGGGCTGAACTCCATCGAGATGACGGTCGTTCCCTTGGGCTGTTCGACCACAGGAATAACGCGCTGCACGCCAAAGGCATTGTTCAACGAGCCGGAGATCTGCTTGAATTTCGGGGTGTTGAATTCAGCAAACGACAAGATGAGCACGAAGAACGCCATCAATAGCGTTGCCATGTCAGCAAATGTCGACATCCATGCCGGCGCGCCCACGGGTGGACACTTTGGGCATTCCTCTTCCTCCGGCTCTTCAACCGCAACGATTGCTTCGGCCATGTTTCAAATCCCCGTGCGGCGCAAACCCTGATCTTAGGCTGCGTCTAGCTTTGCCTGCATCTTTGGCGGTAGGTTTGCCGCCATCTGATCTTGGATGTTGCGCGGGCTTTCACTGCGGGCGATGCCACGAAGCCCCGTGATCACCATTTCGCGATACCGGACCTCATAGGCGGTGAAATTCTCAAGCTTGGTCAGCATCGGCATGAACAGCACGTTGGCGATGAACGCGCCATAAAGAGTCGTCAACAAGGCCACCGCCATCGCCGGACCAATCGCTTTGGGGTCAGCCATATTGCCCAGCATGAGCACGAGGCCGATCAACGTGCCGATCATACCCATCGCGGGCGCAATATCGATCCATGCCTTCACGCAGCCCTGGTTGGCTTCGTGCCGGACCTTCATCGATTTGATCTCTTGGTTCAACTGGCTGACGAGCTTGTTTTCATCGGCCCCGTCCACCAACATTTGCAGGCCTTTTTCAAAGAATTTGTCGGGAACCTGCTGCCCTTCTAGCGCCATCATGCCATCCTTGCGCGCGACGGCGGCAAGCTCGACCATGCGGGTGATGAGCTGGTCCATTTTCTTGATCGGCGGCAAGAAGGCCTTGGCCATTGCGCCAAAGCTGCCCAAATAGGTGCCAAGCGGTGCGGTGTACATCGCGGCAAAAAATGTCCCGCCAAAAACGATCAAAATGGAGGGAATATCAATAAATGGGCCGATGCCACCGCCTGAAATCATGGCGCCGACAATCATGCCAATTGCCCCAATGAGGCCGATCAATGAACCGAGTTCCATTCAGTGTACCCTTTTGAAACGACTTGGGACTACCGTTTCCTTTTCAAGAACCGTACCATCTGGGGCGATAATCCTGCATGGTCTAAGATTTTTTAGCGCGCTCGTGTTTCCATCTGCGATCAGCGAGGTCGAAAGGCCCGATTGACCCACCTATGCGGTTCTGGAACAATTATGATAGCTACTGAGGGACGATTCTATGTTTAGACGTATCATCGGCCGGGTATGGGCGGCGACGGTCATTACGTTGATTGCATCACCGTTTGCCATCGCACAATATTATGAGCGCGAGCATCTTGTAAAGGATCTCTCGCTACGGATCGAGTGGATGCGTTGCAGCGTTGGGCAACGTTGGGACGAAGAACAAAAGACATGTTGGGGTGAAGCCGTTCGCCTTAACCACGACGAAATTGCAGAAGTCATTGAACAGGCCATCGCGCAACTTGGGGATGGCTGGCGCCTACCTAAGCTTGAAGAGCTTGAAAGCCTGGTCTGTGCCGAATGCGCGCCGCCAAAAATTGACGTTCAGCTATTTCCAAACACCATGTCAGAGCCATACTGGACCGGAGAAAAGAATTTTTGGTCGCCTAAGAACATTTGGACTGTCAGTTTCATGACGGGGGATCGCTATGGTCGGTTCTTTCCGTCACAACGGATGATGGTGCGTTTGGTGCGCGATAGCTCATCGGCGGGGCAACTATGAGACCGAATACAACGCGCGGGCATAAACAATCGCGGGTGACAACCGTTGATGCATTAGAGCAGCCAAACCGCGGTGTGAAACCGCACAGAGCAAGGTAAGCCGAGATGGCGGGAAGTACATCGACCGCATTGGTGCCCGTTTCGCGTGGCGAAGTGGCCATCGCGCGCAAAAATACCACGATCACCGATCCGCTGCGGCTTGTGCGCGACGATGTCCATCTGCATGACCGCGAAGAGGTGCGCAAATACCTTCCCGATATCCTCGGGCGCGCGCTGGCGCGGATGTGGATTGACCAATCTTTCGGGGACGCCTTTGCAACAGACCCGAAAAAGACCCTTGAGCAAGCAGGGGTGTTTTTGCCCGACAATATGGCGATCGAGCTCGACAAGGGCTCTAAGGATCGGCCCAAGATCATCGTGTTCGAAAGCCAGCCGAAATCCAAGTTCCGGATACGGGTGCTTTACCTGCAACTCGTCATGATGGCGGGGAAATGAGCAGGCTTGCTGCCGCCTTTGTCGTGTTTTGCCTGACAGCCGGTGCCGCAATAGCACAGGGTATTGACGAAGACGCGCAATTTGACGCCGCGACACAGGCCGTGCGCGACCGCGACTTTGGCCTTGCCATTGCGCTCTTTGAACCCCTTGCCGAGGCTGATATCCCAGACGCGCAGTTCAACCTTGCGGTGTTATTGCGCCAGGGCCGTGGTCGGCCACAAAACCATGTCGAGGCGCTTTATTGGAGTGCGCTGGCGCTGCTATCTGACGGTGCCTATGCGCAAGATATGGTGGCAGAGCTGATGGACAGCCTACCGCTTGGCGCGCGTGAGGCGGTTATTGCGCGCCTGCTTGACCGCCTTTCCGCGCAAGCCGCCGATGGTGAGCGCGATGCCCCTCGCAAACTGGCGCGGGTCTATGCGGAACTGATGGCTGAGCCTGATACGCGTTTGGCCTATATTTGGTTTTCCATCTGCTACGCATTAGGGGAAAACCGCTGTGGCGAGGGCCGCGACAGCATGGCCGGCGAGATCGAACCCGAAGATCTGATCGATGTTCAGATCGAAGCGGCCGATACCTTTGCAGGGCTACCCTTCGCGTTGGCACCGGCGGGACATAGCATGCCTGAGGCGGCGCAAAGCCAGTAAATCGGGGCCGATAATTTGAACCATGCAGGCGGCAAACCACATGTAAGGCAGTGATGCTGTTACGCGCCCCGTCGCGGCGCAACAGCATAAGAAAACATGACGCCACAAAACGAAAACGAGCCGCCCGAAAGCAGCTAGAAGAACAGCATAAATTTGTCCGACACGCGCGCCAATTGGCTTTGCGCAAACCGCCTTTAGCCTTGGACCATGTCCTTCAAATGGAGCGAAAAGCCCGATAAAATGCTTCCACGCATTTGTAGGTGGCGTTCCATCTCGGCAATCTGCATTTGCATCTGAACCATCTGGGCCTTTTCTTCTGGCCCCATTTCCAGCCCCGAAAGGCGTGGCAAGACCTCATCAACAAGCTCTGTCAGCTTGCTCATGACCGGGGCTAATGCACCCGGATCCCCAAGGTTTTCCAAGATTTCCGACAAGCTGCTTTGTAGCGTCTTGAGGATCTCTTGGGCCGTGGTCTGGCCATGGTTCAAATCTGCATTCATGGTCTGCTCATCCCCGCGAAGCGATGAAACTTTCCATGAGTTTCTCAGCCACCTTGTCGAGATCGACAGGGTAGGCCCCGCGCGAAATGGCTTCCTTGATCTTGCCCACCGCCTCAAGATCGATTGGCGGCGATTTGGCAAGGTCTGCGACCATGGATTTAGCGCCGAGGACATTTACCTCAGCATCCGTGCTCACTTGGGTCGGCAGCGCCGCTTGTGGTGGCTTTGCCTGTGATGCCGAAGTGCCGCCTTGCGACCCCCCGACTGGGACTTTCGGTCTAACCGAGTTATTGATGAAATCAATCATGACAGCCTCCTGACATGTCTACTAACGACGCAGGTTCAGTTCATGTTAGGGGAAACGACAATTTTTTTTCCGTCGCCCACGATCCCATTCAAAGTTTTGCGGGACCGGAGGTTTTGCACCTCGATGAAATCACCGATTTGCCCGTCTTCAAGCGCGATACCGGCCATGGAAATGACCATCTCGCCTGATACCGACTCAATCACAACAGGCTCACCTTCGCGCACAGCCCATTCCATTTCAAGATGCCGCTCGCGCACAGGGACACCTGCACCAAGCGTTTGCACCATCCTGCGCCCGACCAAGGGCGCGATCTCAGCGAAGGTTCCCGATGCTGGCGTGCGCACCATCTCGATCACCTCAAGTTTATCAGCCGTGATCACCTCGTCGCGGCGCACGGTCCGCGTGAATACCACCACGCTTGTCGTTTCGCTACTGGTTTCGCGCCCACCAAAGCTGAAACCTGCGGGCACTTCTGCCGAGGTGCGCACAACAATTGACCATGGAACCTGGCCCGGACAGGCGACATCGACGGCGTCCCATCTGCCTTCGCGTCGTGGCCCAATGGTAAGATCGACTTCGCAGGGGTAATAGCGGCGCTGTTCGGCCAAAATCGGCACGCCCTCTTGGCCGTTTTCGATCAAGGTCGCGCGCACGCGGGCGGCAATCTCGGCCCCCGTCAGGGGCGCGGGCTGATCGGCCTGCACCGGGCCGCCAAGCAGCATGACAAATATGAATGTCATCAGCGCACGGGTCATTTCGCCACCTGCATAAAGCTAACCCGCGTTCCAGCCAATGCGCGTGCCGTGCGGTTTCGGTCAATCGGGCGCAGTACCGCCGAATGATCGGCAAGGCTTTCGATCTCGAACAAGATGTAGGGTGTGGCCTGCCCTTCGGAGAAGGCAAGATGATGCCGCGTCAGGCCGTCCTTGGCACCGAAAGGAAGTGTCAGCCGATCACCGGACAGCGCCAAAACACCTTCCAGCGGGCGGCAGGCATAAGTATCGATCATGCCCGCGATATGCGCATCGATCCCATCGAGGAGTTTTTGGACAATCGCGCTGCGATCACGCGACGCCAAAACGTTCAGCGCGCGCAGTGGCAAGCCCGCGCTGAGGCGGACGGTTTGCTCATAGGTGCTGCGCGCACGCTCGGTATTTGTGCCGGTGTCAATCAGCCGTGAGCCAAGCACCAGCGTCAGCGCATTTTGCCCCTGCATCCGCAGCGCGATATCGGCATGATAGGCCAAGGAACCGGCCGGTGCGCGCTGGCTGGCGGTGGCCCCGCTGGTGAGCGCGGCATAATCCATATCAAGGCCAACCTGCGCGCTGCGCCCCGGCATGGTGCCCGTATCATTGGACCGGGTCAGGCTGACGCTTGGCCGCGACCTGATTGCGGCATCGATGCTATCGCGCAGTTCTGGGCCCAAAGTCTCGACCCAAGCTGGGGTCATCGGGTCGATCCGAAGCCGAAGCGGATAGGTGATGATGTCAAGCTCAGACCTGCGCGCGCAACTATCGACGATGGCCACCGGCGGATCGCCGACCACCGCGCGCAGCTGCACGCGGTAAAAGCCACCCACCTCTGTTTCCGACAGGATCGTATAATCAAGGATGCGTGATGCAGGACGTAAAATCAGCCGGTCGGATACCAAGATGCCATTGGAGGCGGCCGAGTAGCCGGTGACATCAGCGCCGCCCATGATTGCGGCCTCGACCAAGGCAGCTTCAAGGGCGCGCAACCGGGTTGTCGCCCGCCCTAGCCCGCTTTCGGCGGCCTGTCCCGTGACCTCGACCGTCATATTCTGGGCTAAGGCCGTCGAGGCCCCTGCCCCAAGGCAGAACGCAAAGGCCACAGATCCGATCAGAGCCAAGACACGCATCACCCTGCCCCTCACGCTCCGCGCCGCGCGGCCTTGAGCATCTGGTCGATCATATCGCGATCAACCTCGAGCAAGACCTCATAGGTGTCCGAGCCCCTTGGCTGGATATGCACCGTGCGCGCACCGCGCAACATGCCGGTCACGCTGCTGCGCATCGTGTCGCTTTGCAAAACGGCCTCGCCGATTGTCGTAACAGCATCGATGCGCACACCGTGGATCTGTTCGGTCAGATTGCGCATCGCCTCCATCCGCGCGACGCGAATGGCGTTCAGGCGGCGGTGGTTCAGGTTATTGCCGGGCTGCGCCGAAACCACGGCATAGCCCATCCCGCGGATTGACGGCACCTCGATGCGCACCTGATCTAGATTGTCGAGCACCTGTTCAACGGTCGCAAGCTCACGGGTTGTCGCCGCGGCGCTGGACGGAGGCGTAGGCACGGTCGACATCGCGCCGGGTCCGGGGACTTGTTGGCCAGAGACCGGCTGGCCTGTGACCCGTTGGATCGTGTCGCATGACGCAAGCGTCAGTATGGACACGACGATGACCAGATGAGCCATCAGCGGCCGGGAAAACAAAGTCACGAATAGGGCCTCCTGTCGCGAAAATGAGGATCATGGACCAAGCATTGTACCCAGCCGCAGATTGCCCAGCGGGGTTTGCACAGATCATGCCATCCCGCGCCAAAGCACTGAGAATTCCGTTTGGCACGAGTCTTGCTTTGTTTGTGCAGCAATCATGCCCATACGAGAGGCTTGGCCCGCATGAAAACCGCACTGATCGCCGAAAACGCAGTTAAGAATGCGACTTTCGGCCTTGGACAAACGGCCCAAAGTCAGCCTTTTGACGCGGAGACAGCGTCATGGATCTGACATCGCCCGCCCGTTTATTGACGGGTGCACGCGACGCATTAGGCGGTTCGGTTTTGCCGATCGGTATTCTTGTACTGGTCGCGATGATGGTTTTGCCATTGCCGGTTTTCTTGCTCGACAGTTTCTTTGTGCTGAATATTCTTTTGTCGCTTTTGATCTTGATGGTGACGATGCACACGTATCGGCCGCTGGATTTCTCGTCTTTTCCGAACCTATTGCTGATTGCCACGGTTCTGCGGTTGGCATTGAATGTGGCCTCGACCCGGATCGTTCTGAGCGAAGGCCATACCGGGCCTGACGCTGCCGGTCAGATCATCAAGGCCTTTGGGGAATTCGTGGTCGCGGGCAATTACGCGGTTGGTATCTTCGTCTTTATCATTCTGACGATCATCAACCTGGTCGTGATTACCAAAGGTGCTGGCCGTGTGTCAGAGGTTGCCGCCCGCTTTACCCTTGACGCTATGCCGGGCAAGCAGATGGCCATCGATGCCGATCTGAACGCCGGGGTCTTAAGCGCCGAGGAAGCCACGCTCCGGCGGCGCGAGGTCGCAGAGGAGGCCGATTTTTACGGCTCGATGGATGGTGCCTCGAAATTCGTCAAAGGCGATGCGATTGCCGGTATCTTGATCCTTGCGATCAATATCGTGGGCGGGCTGATCATTGGGATCGTGCAGCACAATATGGCGGTCGCCGATGCGGCGCAGGCCTATATTCTTTTGTCCATCGGCGATGGGCTTGTCGCACAGATCCCCTCTTTGCTGTTGTCGATTGCCACCGCCATCATCGTGACGCGGGTATCATCCAAGAGCAATATGGCCCAGCACATCTCGCGGCAGGTGCATTTGTCGCGCGCATGGATCCCAACCGCCGCCGTGTTGGGCGTTTTGGGTCTGGTGCCCGGCATGCCCAATGAGCTGTTTCTCATGTTTGCTGCTGGTGCAGCGGCTGCGGCCTATTTCGCGATCAGATCGGAAACGAATGAGGCGGATGAAACCGAGGCCGAGGAAGATACCGCCGCACCAATTTCGGGCGATGTCGTCACCCTTGAGGATGTCACCGATTATTCGCCGGTGTCCTTGCAACTGGGCTATGGGTTGATCTCGCTTGTTGATGAGGACAAGGCCGGACCGCTTGTGTCGCGCATCACCTCGATCCGGCGCGAAGTGTCCAAGGCGCTGGGTTTTGTCGTGCCAAGCGTGCGTATTCGCGACGATCTTGCGCTGCCGCCAAACCAATATCGCATCCGTATCGGCCATACGATCGTGGGCGAGGATATCGTTTATCCTGACCGCAAGCTTGCTTTGCCCGGCGAAGGCTCGACCGTCGATCTTGACGGGATCAAGGTGCGCGATCCCTCTTTCGGGGTCGAAGCGATCTGGATCCGCCCCGCGCAGCAATCACAGGCCGAGGCGAATGATTATGTGGTGATTGAGCCGATCTCGGTCATTGCGACCCATATGAGCCAATTGCTGACAAAGCACGCCGCCGACCTGATCGGCCAAGATGACGTTCAGGCCATGCTCGACAATCTGGCCAAGCGCAATCCGCAGCTGGTGCAATCCATCGTGCCGAAACTGGTGCCTTTGCATGTGCTGACCGAGGTGTTGCGCCTTTTGCTTGTTGAGCGCATCCCAATCGCCGATTTGCGAAAGATCCTTGAAGGTCTTTCCGGCATGGTCGCGAATGTCAAAAGCCCCGTCGCGATGTCCGAGGCCCTGCGCCCAAGTCTGGTGCCGCTCTTGATCCAACAATTGACCTCACTTGGTCAGACGATGCCCGTGATCACCCTGTCGCCTGATTTCGAGCAGCTTATGCTACGCACCTTGCGCCAAAGCGGTGATGACGGGCTGGTGCTGGACGGCGGCCTTGCCAAGACGCTTTTGCAGTCGCTCAACGAGATTAGTGAGCGCTTGGTCAATGAAAACCGCCCCAGCATCTTGGTTGTTGCCCCACCGATCCGCCGTCACTTGGCCGATTTCGTGCGCGTGCATGTCCCACAGGTGGTGATCCTTGGGTTTACCGAACTTCCCGAAAACCGCACCGTTGAAGTGGTGGCGACCATTGGTGACTTTAATGGCCTTCCGTCAGGCCAAAACCTTGAAAAAGAAAAGGTGAACTGACATGCCCACCGTTACTGTGTTGGCGCCCGATAGCGCCCTTGCAATGGATGAAGTGATCCGGCAACTGGGCGACAACGCCTATATCGTTGCGACGCACACACGCGATGGCCAAGTCGAGATTTTGGCGACCAACGAACCCGCACAGATCTTGCCACAGCGCAAACGCACCACAACTGTCAGTTTTGCCGATGCAATCTCTGAGCAGTTCATGCAAGCCGGCGGGGCGACATCGCTTTTTCCACCCGCGCGCGTGGATGACGAAACACCGCAGAAAAGCACCTCTGATCTAGGACCAAGCCACAGCGCGACCATCGTGACCATGCCGCAAACGCGCGTCCGGTCGCCGCAAGCCACATCGGCGGACGACCCGATCAACGACGCGGGCGGGAATAGTATCGGCACCAGCCTTTTCGAGCGTCTGCAACTTGACGCGATCAGCATCGATGCCACGCCGGTACCGCAGACACCCCCCACCCCCGCCGCAGAACCAAATGCGGCGCTGCACCCGGTGTTGCACGACATCGCAGAGCGTTTGGCCCGGCTTGAAGCGCGGGTGACACCCCAGCAACACCAAGGCGAAGGCGCGCGCGATCCGTTTGAGCAAGCTGGCTTTTCGGCGGCAATCATTGATCGCCTTGCGCCAAGCCGCACCGCACCTGAGCGGATGTCACAATTTGTGACCGCGATGACCAAAACCTTGGTGGCACCCGACCCGCTTGCCAGCCTTCGCGCGCCGGTCGTGGTGGTTGTGGGGCCAAGCGGCGCGGGAAAGACCGTTCTTGCTGGCAAGATCGCGGCCCTCATGCGCGAGACCGAAACAAGCCGTGACGTGGCGCTTATCTCGCTTTCGGAAACGCCATCATTCGCCAATGCGCCGTTGTCGATTTATGCCCGGATGCTGTCTGTCGGCCATGAAAACTGGCAGCCCGAGCAATTCACGCCCAGCCAAATTTTGAAATCGCATGGCACGCGTGTCATCGACACGAACCTTGAGCCCGAAACATTGCGCCAAAAGCTGGCTGAGTTGCGCGCGCAGATCGGGCATGCAGAGGTTGCGGTAATTATCGCGCTGCCCGTTGGGAGCAGCCCTGCGCGCGTGCGCGCCCAGCTTGCGCAATACAAAGACCTTGACCCAAAGATCGCTTTGACAAAGCTCGATGAATGCGAATTGTCGCCAGCGGAGGCTTCTACTATAGCTGAATGTGGCACGGAAATCGCATGGCTCTCGGGGACATGCGCGCTGATCGAGACAATGGCACCAGCGACCGAAGAGATGATGACCGAGTTCCTGACCGGCCTGCTTGCAGACGGTAATTGACAGGCCCAAGGCGCAGCTCGCGCGAAAGGAACCAAATGGCGCAATCCATCGCAATCGCAAGCGGCAAAGGCGGGGTCGGAAAAACCAGCATTTCTGTCAATCTTGCACTTGTCTTGCGGCAACTCGGTTCACGGGTGACGCTGCTTGATGCGGATTTCGGCACGGCCAATGCCCATATCTTGATGGGCCAAAACCTGCGCCCACGGATCGACAAGACCTTGCTGGCCGATGGGTCAGCCAATGACGCGCTTTCAACCAGCGCGCATGGGGTCAATATCTTGTCAGGGGGCTCTGCGGCGCTTGATCTGCTGGACCTCAAGAAAAACGAACGGCTGCAACTGATCCGTAATCTTGAATCCCTGAGCGATGAGACAGATTACCTGATTGTCGATACGCCCGCAGGTGCAAGTGACGCGACGCTTTCGTTCGTTGCTGCGGCTGATCGTGTCGTGCTTGTTGTTGTTGGCGAGCCCACAAGTTTCATGGATGCCTATACCATCGTGAAGGCGGCGCATCTTGAACATGGGGTGCGTAGCTTCTCGGTTGTTGTCAACATGGCAAGTAGTGCCCAAGAGGCACAGCGCCATTTCGATCATTTTTTGGCCATCGCGCTTCGGTTTCTCGATGTTGAGTTGACCTATTTGGGGCATTTGCCCATGTCTTTACCACTGCGCCGCTCGGTCGTGGCCCGCCGCCCCCTTATGGCCAATCCCGCAGATGCCAAAGGCGTCGAGGCAGAGGCATTTCGGTCGATTGCGCAGAAACTGCTAAAAGCGCCCGTGAACAAATCGAGCGGGATCCGTTTCTTCTTGGACACCATGGAGAAAGAAAGCTGATGTTACGCGCCCATTATCCCGAGCAGCGGCCATCACCGCATGATTTGATCGCCGGTCAGATGGAGCAAGTGCGCAAAATCGCCTATCATTTCCATGGGCGGGTGCGTGGCGCAGTTGAGGTCGAGGATCTGATCCAAGCGGGGTATATTGGGCTAGTGAATGCCGCGCAGAAATATGAACGCCAAGAAGGTGCGACATTCGCCGCCTATGCCGGGATAAAGATCCGAGGGTCTATCGCCGACCATTTGCGGCGCGCCTCGAACCTGTGCCGCACAACGATCATCAACCGCCAAAAGGTCAATCGCGCCACGCTTGCATTGGAACGCCGCCTACAGCGCCGCCCCACATCGGTCGAGATCGCCGAAGAGCTGGAAATGACGGTCGAAGAATATGAGCATTGGCGCCAAGCATTTCAGGCCAACACGCTGCAATCAATCGAAGAGGTCCATGACGAGTTTTCGGTCTGGTTCTTCAGCGACGCGGGTAATCCCGAAGACGAGATCAACAAAACCGAGCTGCGCGCCGCCTTGCGCAAGGCGCTCGAAAGCCTGAGCGAGCGCGAGGCGCTGGTCATCCAGCTTTATTATGTCGAAGAATGCAACATCTACGAAATCGCTGAAATCCTTGAAGTGACCACCGGCCGTATCTCGCAGATCAAGAAAGCCGCGATCAGCACCTTGCGACACCGCTTGGCAGAGCTGACAGGCGATACACAGGACTGAGGAAAAAATATGGGGCTTGATCCTAGCGCATCGCGTGAACGGCTGTCTTGCCTCCAGATGTTTTTGCAAAGTGCCGAATTGCGGCTGATCGGGGCCGAGGCACGGGCCGAGATCGAGCTAAGCTGCGAATTGACGAATATCGCGCGCAGCAATTGTCAGATCAGGCTTATTCCGGTCGACATCATGGGACGCGCAACCATCGGGCATGTGGAAATCCCCCTCAATCGACCGATCATGCGCGCCGAAATCTCGGTGTCACGCGCAAGCTTTGAGGTGTTTCTCAACAATCTACGCGCCGAGCCGGCCCGCCCCATCGCCATTGTCGTCGCCCTCGAAGACGAGATCGAAACCAATGGACATGGTGATTTTCTTGTTCCCTACCCTTCGCGGGTAGGCATCCTTGATCT